>NZ_BBOM01000026.1 GCF_000974485.1 Streptomyces sp. NBRC 109706
CCAGATGCGCGACGGGGTGGGTGAGGGCGGTGTCGAAGAGGGCGAGGCCCTGTTGGGTGGTGAGGGCGGCGCCGGCGCTGGTGGCACGCGACCGGTCGGCCCCGGCGAGCCCACCGGTCATCGCACTGGCCTGCTCCCACAAACCCCAGCCGAGGGAGAGTGCGGGGAGTCCTTCGGCGCGGCGGCGGGTGGCGAGGGCGTCGAGGTAGGCGTTGGCGGCTGAGTAGTTGGCCTGCCCCGGAGCGCCGAACGTTGCCGACACCGAGGAATACAGCACAAACATCGACAGGTCGGCGTCGCGGGTGAGTTCGTCCAGGTTGGCGGCCGCGGTGGCCTTCGCCCGCAGTACCGTCTCCAGACGCTCCTGCGTCAACGCGGTGAAGATGCCGTCGTCCAGTACGCCGGCCGCGTGGATGACCCCGGTCAATGGCGCATGTTCAGGAACTTGCGCAAGCACCCCTGCGAGGGTGTCGCGGTCGGCGGCGTCGCAGGCGATGACCTGTGCTTGTGCGCCTAGTTCTTGTAGTTCGGCGGTGAGTTCGGGTGCGCCGGGGGCGTTGGGGCCTTGGCGGGAGAGGAGCAGGAGGTTGCGGGCGTTGTGTTGGGTGACCAGGTGGCGGGCGAGGAGGGTGCCGAGGGTGCCGGTGCCGCCGGTGATGAGGATGGTGCCGTGGGGGTTGAGGGGGGTGGGGAGGGTGAGGACGTTTTTGCCGATGTGTTTGGCCTGGGCCATAAAGCGCCAAGCCGCGACTGCTTCGCGGACATCCCAGACGGTGAGGGGCAGGGGGGTGAGCACGCCCTGTTCGAAGAGTACGACGACTTGGGTGAGGATGTGGCCCATGCGGGTGGGGCCGGCGTCGGAGAGGTCGAAGGCGTGGTAGGGGATGTCGAGGCCGGTGCGGATGTCGGTCTTGCCCATTTCGATGAACCGGCCGCCGGGTGCCAGGAGGCGTAGGGAGGCGTCGAGGAACTCACCGGCCAGGGAGTTGAGCACCACATCCACCCCCCGGCCGTCCGTCGCCGTGCGGATGTGGTCTTCGAAGGCGAGGTCGCGGGAGGAGGCGATGTGTGTCGGGTCGACGCCGTTGTTGGTTACGGTGGGCCATTTGCTGGGGCTGGCGGTGGCGTAGACCTCCAGGCCCCAGTGCCGGGCCAGTTGTACGGCGGCCATGCCGACGCCGCCGGCGGCGGCGTGGATGAGTACCGATTCGCCCTGGCTGACTCCGCCCAGATCCCGCAGGCCGTACCAGGCGGTGGCGAACACCAACGGCAGCGACGCCGCCTCCGCCCACGACCAACCGGCGGGTACCCGCACCAGCAAACGACGATCCGTCACCGCCTCAGCGGCGAAGGCGCCATTGACGAATCCGAAGACCCGGTCGCCTGGCGCGAGGTCGTCAACGTCGGGGCCGACTTCGAGCACGATGCCTGCGGCTTCGGAGCCCATGACGCCGGGTTCTGGGTACATGCCCAGGCCGATGAGGACATCGCGGAAGTTGACCCCGGCCGCCCGGATGGCGACCCGCACCTGACCCGCCTCCAGCGGCAGCACATCGGTGGTCTCCGCGTGTACGGATTCCAGAGTCCCATCTGTGCCCGGCAGCAAATGCCAGGTCCCGGAGGGGAGTTCCAGTCCACGCCCCGTGGCTCGGGTGAGTCGGGGTGCCAGCAATGCGCCGTCGCGGATGGCGAGTTGGGGTTCGTCCACTCCGTCCAGCAGCGTCAGGTCCAGGTCATCGGGGGTCGTGGGGTCGGCGTCGACCAGCACGATTCGGTCGGGGTGTTCGGACTGGGCGGAGCGCACCAGGCCCCATACCGCCGCGCCCACCTCGTCGACCACCGCACCGGGGGTGGCTGGGACCGCGCCCCGGGTCACCACCGCCAGACGGGACCCAAATGATTCCTCGTTTGCCAGCCATTCCTGCACATCACGCAGTACCGCACCCAGTACCTGCTCCACCGGGCCGGTCCCCACCGGAAGGACGGTGAACTCCGCCTCACCGGTGGGGCCGGTGCGGGGTGGCAGTGCGGTCCACTCCACTGTGAACAGGGCGTTGTCGCTGGCCGGTTTGGTCGACGACAACTGATCGGCCGCTATGGTGCGCAGCATCAGGGAGCGGACGCTTACGACGGGTGTGCCGGTGGCGTCGGCGGCTTCGACGGTGACGCCTTCGCCTTGGGGGCGGATCGCTACGCGCAGCATGGTCGCGTTGGTGGCGAAGAGTTCTACGCCGGTCCAGGCGAAGGGGAGTCGTGGCCCGGTGGCGGTTTCGGTTTCGGTTTCGTCGAGGATAAAGCCGGATGGGTGGAGTGCGGCGTCGAGTAGGGCGGGGTGGATTCCGAAGGTGTCGATTCGGCCGGTGTCCGTCTCCGGCAGGGCGACCTCGGCATAGACGCCGGATGTGTCGCGCCAGACTGCTCGTACCCCTTGGAACATCGGGCCGTAGCCGAAGCCGGCGCCGCTGGCGAGGACGTCATAGAACCCCTCGACGTCTACCGCGACCGTGCCCTCCGGCGGCCACTCGGACAGGTCGAACGATGGTGCTTGGGGTTCGGAGGGGGCGAGGAAGCCCGAGGCGTGCAGGATCCATGTG
>NZ_BBOM01000025.1 GCF_000974485.1 Streptomyces sp. NBRC 109706
GAGGTGGGGGGTGGGGTGGGTGAGGGCGGTGTCGAAGAGGGCGAGGCCCTGTTGGGTGGTGAGGGCGGCGCCGGCGCTGGTGGCACGCGACCGGTCGGCCCCGGCGAGCCCACCGGTCATAGCACTGGCCTGCTCCCACAAACCCCAGCCCAGAGACAGCCCCGGCAGACCCTCCGCGCGACGACGGCTAGCCAGACCGTCCAGGAACGCGTTCGCTGCTGCGTAGTTGCCCTGCCCCGGGGTGCCGAGAGTTGCGGCGACGGAGGAGTAGAGCACAAACATCGAGAGGTCGGCGTCGCGGGTGAGTTCGTCCAGGTTGACGGCGGCGGTGGCCTTCGCCCGCAGTACCGTCTCCAGACGCTCCTGCGTCAACGCGGTGAAGATGCCGTCGTCGAGTACGCCGGCCGCGTGAACGACGCCGGTGAGGGGCGTCTCGGTGGGGATGTCGACCAGAACGGTCGCGAGAGCATCGCGGTCGGCGGCGTCGCAGGCGACGACCTGTGCTTGTGCACCTAGTTGCTCCAGTTCGGCGACCAGGTCGGCGGCGCCGGGGGCATCCGGGCCCTGGCGGGAGAGCAACAACAGGTTGCGGGCGCCGTGTTGGGTGGCGAGGTGGCGGGCCAGTAGACCACCCAGAGTCCCCGTGCCGCCGGTGATGAGGATGGTGCCGTGGGGGTTGAGGGGGGTGGGGAGGGTGAGGACGTTCTTGCCGATGTGCTTGGCCTGGGCCATGTAGCGCCAAGCCGCGACTGCTTCGCGGACGTCCCAGACGGTGAGGGGCAGGGGGGTGAGGATGCCTTGTTCGAAGAGTGTTACGACGTCGGTGAGGATGTGGCCCATGCGGGTGGGGCCGGCGTCGGAGAGGTCGAAGGCGTGGTAGGGGATGTCGAGGCCGGTGCGGATGTCGGTCTTGCCCATCTCGATGAACCGGCCGCCGGGCGCCAGGAGGCGCAGGGAGGCGTCCAGGAACTCACCCGCCAGGGAGTTCAGCACCACATCCACACCCCGGCCGTCCGTCGCCGCGCGGATGTGGTCTTCGAAGGCGAGGTCGCGGGAGGAGGCGATGTGTGTCGGGTCGACGCCGTTGTTGGTCACGGTGGGCCATTTGCTGGGGCTGGCGGTCGCGTAGACCTCCAGGCCCCAGTGCCGGGCCAGTTGTACGGCGGCCATGCCGACGCCGCCGGCGGCGGCATGGATGAGTACCGATTCGCCCTCGCTGACTCCGCCCAGATCCCGCAGGCCGTACCAGGCGGTGGCGAACACCAACGGCAACGATGCCGCCTCCGCCCACGACCAACCGGCGGGTACCCGCACCAGCAAACGACGATCCGTCACAGCCTCAGCGGCAAAAGAACCGGTGAAGAACCCGAAGACCCGATCACCGGGAACAAGGTCGGTGATCTCCGGACCGACCTCCAGCACAACACCCGCAGCTTCGGAACCCATGACACCGGCCCCTGGGTACATGCCCAGGCCGATGAGGACGTCGCGGAAGTTGACGCCGGCCGCCCGGATGGCGACGCGTATCTGACCGGCCTCCAGGGGTGGGGTGTCCACGGCCTCGATACGCAGGGACTCCAGCGTGCCGTCCTCTCCCGGCAGCAGATGCCAATTCCGCTCCAGCGGCACCAGCCCGCCGGCGGTCGCTCGGGTGAGTCGGGGTGCCAGCAATGCGCCGTCGCGGATGGCGAGTTGGGGTTCGTCCACTCCGCTCAGCAGCGTCAGGTCCAGGTCATCGGGGGTCGTGGGGTCGGCGTCGACCAGCACGATCCGGTCGGGGTGCTCGGACTGGGCGGAGCGCACCAGGCCCCATACCGCCGCGCCCACCTCGTCGACCACCGCACCGGGGGTGGCTGGGACCGCGCCCCGGGTCACCACCGCCAGACGGGACCCAAATGATTCCTCGTTTGCCAGCCATTCCTGCACATCACGCAGTACCGCACCCAGTACCTGCTCCACCGGGCCGGTCCCCACCGGAAGGACGGTGAACTCCGCCTCGCCGACGGAGCCGGTGCGGGGTGGCAGTGCGGTCCACTCCACTGTGAACAGGGCGTTGTCGCTGGCCGGTTTGGTCGACGACAACTGATCGGCCGCTATGGTGCGCAGCATCAGGGAGCGGACGCTTACGACGGGTGTGCCGGTGGCGTCGGCGGCTTCGACGGTGACGCCTTCGCCTTGGGGGCGGATCGCTACGCGCAGCATGGTCGCGTTGGTGGCGAAGAGTTCTACGCCGGTCCAGGCGAAGGGGAGTCGTGGCCCGGTGGCGGTTTCGGTTTCGGTTTCGTCGAGGATAAAGCCGGATGGGTGGAGTGCGGCGTCGAGTAGGGCGGGGTGGATTCCGAAGGTGTCGATTCGGCCGGTGTCCGTCTCCGGCAGGGCGACCTCGGCATAGACGCCGGATGTGTCGCGCCAGACTGCTCGTACCCCTTGGAACATCGGGCCGTAGCCGAAGCCGGCGCCGCTGGCGAGGACGTCATAGAACCCCTCGACGTCTACCGCGACCGTGCCCTCCGGCGGCCACTCGGACAGGTCGAACGATGGTGCTTGGGGTTCGGAGGGGGCGAGGAAGCCCGAGGCGTGC
>NZ_BBOM01000024.1:0-1680 GCF_000974485.1 Streptomyces sp. NBRC 109706
GTCGTGACTGCGTGCCTTTTGAAGAATGAGCCTGCGAGTTTGCGGTGTGTTGCGAGGTTAACCTGTTGGTGGGGAGCCGTAGCGAAAGCGAGTCCGAAGAGGGCGTTTGAGTAGCATGCCCTAGACCCGAAGCGGAGTGATCTAGCCATGGGCAGGGTGAAGCGTGGGTAAGACTGCGTGGAGGCCCGAACCCACCAGAGTTGAAAATCTGGGGGATGACCTGTGGTTAGGGGTGAAAGGCCAATCAAACTCCGTGATAGCTGGTTCTCCCCGAAATGCATTTAGGTGCAGCGTCGTGTGTTTCTTGCCGGAGGTAGAGCACTGGATAGGTGATGGGCCTTACCGGGTTACTGACCTTAGCCAAACTCCGAATGCCGGTAAGTTTAAGCGCGGCAGTGAGACTGTGGGGGATAAGCTCCATGGTCGAGAGGGAAACAGCCCAGAGCATCGACTAAGGCCCCTAAGCGTGTGCTAAGTGGGAAAGGATGTGGAGTCGCAGAGACAGCCAGGAGGTTGGCTTAGAAGCAGCCACCCTTGAAAGAGTGCGTAATAGCTCACTGGTCGAGTGATTCTGCGCCGATAATGTAGCGGGGCTCAAGTACACCGCCGAAGTCGTGTCACCGCATGTAAGTGTGGTGGGTAGGGGAGCGTCGTGTGCCGGGTGAAGCAGCCGTGTAAACGTGTTGTGGACGGTTCGCGAGTGAGAATGCAGGCATGAGTAGCGATACATGCGTGAGAAACGTGTGCGCCGATTGACTAAGGGTTCCTGGGTCAAGTTGATCTGCCCAGGGTAAGTCGGGGCCTAAGGCGAGGCCGACAGGCGTAGTCGATGGATAACCGGTTGATATTCCGGTACCCGCTATGGAGCGCCAACGCTGAATCTTCTGATGCTAAGCCCGTGAAGCCGCTGGTGATCCTTTCGAGGTGATCCAGAGTGGTGGAGCCGGTGGCCCGAGGGGGTAGTAGGTGAGTGATGGGGTGACGCAGGAAGGTAGTCCATCCCGGGCGGTGGTTGTCCCGGGGTAAGGGTGTGGCCCGTTGTGCAGGTAAATCCGTGCGACATAAGGGTGAGACCTGATGCCGAGCCGATTGTGGTGAAGTGGATGATCCTATGCTGTCGAGAAAAGCCTCTAGCGATGTTTCATGGTGGCCCGTACCCTAAACCGACTCAGGTGGTCAGGTAGAGTATACCGAGGCGTTCGGGTGAACTATGGTTAAGGAACTCGGCAAATTGCCCCCGTAACTTCGGGAGAAGGGGGGCCTCTTCTGGTGATGACACTTTGCTGTCTGAGCTGGGGGTGGCCGCAGAGACCAGCGAGAAGCGACTGTTTACTAAAAACACAGGTCCGTGCGAAGCTGTAAGGCGATGTATACGGACTGACGCCTGCCCGGTGCTGGAACGTTAAGGGGACTGGTTAGTCACATCTTTGGTGTGGCGAAGCTGGGAACTTAAGCGCCAGTAAACGGCGGTGGTAACTATAACCATCCTAAGGTAGCGAAATTCCTTGTCGGGTAAGTTCCGACCTGCACGAATGGCGTAACGACTTCTCGGCTGTCTCAACCATAGGCCCGGTGAAATTGCATTACGAGTAAAGATGCTCGTTTCGCGCAGCAGGACGGAAAGACCCCGGGACCTTTACTATAGCTTGATATTGGTGTTCGGTTCGGTTTGTGTAGGAT
>NZ_BBOM01000024.1:2044-2823 GCF_000974485.1 Streptomyces sp. NBRC 109706
GCCAGCTTGGGTGGAGTCATTGTTGAAATACCACTCTGATCGTGCTGGATGTCTAACCTGGGTCCGTGATCCGGATCGGGGACAGTGTCTGGTGGGTAGTTTAACTGGGGCGGTTGCCTCCTAAAGAGTAACGGAGGCGCCCAAAGGTTCCCTCAGCCTGGTTGGTTATCAGGTGGTGAGTGTAAGTGCACAAGGGAGCTTGACTGTGAGACTGGCGGGTCGAGCAGGTGCGAAAGCAGGGACTAGTGATCCGGCGGTGGCTTGTGGGAGCGCCGTCGCTCAACGGATAAAAGGTACCCCGGGGATAACAGGCTGATCTTCCCCAAGAGTCCGTATCGACGGGATGGTTTGGCACCTCGATGTCGGCTCGTCGCATCCTGGGGCTGGAGTTGGTCCCAAGGGTTGGGCTGTTCGCCCATTAAAGCGGTACGCGAGCTGGGTTTAGAACGTCGTGAGACAGTTCGGTCCCTATCCGCTGCGCGCGTTGGAGTCTTGAGAAGGGCTGTCCCTAGTACGAGAGGACCGGGACGGACGAACCTCTGGTGTGCCAGTTGTTCTGCCAAGGGCATGGCTGGTTGGCTACGTTCGGGAGGGATAACCGCTGAAAGCATCTAAGCGGGAAGCCTGCTTCGAGATGAGGACTCCCACCCACTTGATGGGGTAAGGCTCCCTGTAGACCACAGGGTTGATAGGCCGGAGATGGAAGCCTAGTGATAGGTGGAGTTGACCGGTACTAATAGGCCGAGGGCTTGTCCATAGATGCTCGCGTCCACTGTGAA
>NZ_BBOM01000023.1:2391-3117 GCF_000974485.1 Streptomyces sp. NBRC 109706
GGCCCCTCTTGTGGGGGGTTTGTTCTGGTGGACTGGTTGTTGGTTGAGAATTGCACAGTGGACGCGAGCATCTGTGGCCAAGTTATTAAGGGCGCACGGTGGATGCCTTGGCACCAGGAACCGATGAAGGACGTGGGAGGCCACGATAGGCCCCGGGGAGCTGTCAACCGAGCTGTGATCCGGGGGTGTCCGAATGGGGAAACCCGGCAGTCGTTATGGGCTGTCACCTACCGCTGAATGTATAGGCGGTGTGGAGGGAACGCGGGGAAGTGAAACATCTCAGTACCCGCAGGAAGAGAAAACAACAGTGATTCCGGGAGTAGTGGTGAGCGAAACCGGATGAGGCTAAACCGTTTGTGTGTGATACCCGGCAGGGGTTGCGCAGGCGGGGTTGTGGGAGCGTGCTTGATCGTTCTGCCGGACGGTCGGAGAGTAAGAAACCATTGTGGTAGTCGAAGGGCATGCGAAAGGCCTGGCGTAGAGGGTAAGACCCCCGTAGACGAAATCATGGTGGCTCTCTTGTGTGTTTCCCAAGTAGCACAGGGCCCGAGAAATCTTGTGTGAATCTGGCGGGACCACCCGTTAAGCCTAAATATTCCCTGGTGACCGATAGTGGATAGTACCGTGAGGGAATGGTGAAAAGTACCGCGGGAGCGGAGTGAAATAGTACCTGAAACCGTGTGCCTACAAGCCGTGGGAGCGTCGCAGCGTGTGCTTGCATGCGTT
>NZ_BBOM01000022.1 GCF_000974485.1 Streptomyces sp. NBRC 109706
GTCCCCGTCAACCTCGACCTCACCGCGATCCGGGCCGCCGACCCCACCCAGATCCCCGCCCTACTCCGCGGCCTCCTCACCAACCGAATCCACCGCACCACCGCAGCACAACAAACCGGCGCCGGCCAAGCACTCGCCCAACAACTCCACACACTCCCCGAACCCCAACAACGCCACATCCTGCTCGAACTCATCCGAACCAACGCCGCAACCGTCCTCGGCCACACCACCACCGACGCCATCGGCGAACACCAAACCTTCAAAGACCTCGGCTTCGACTCCCTCACCACCGTCGAACTACGCAACCGACTCAACACCACCACCGGACTACGCCTCCCCGCCACCCTCGCCTTCGACTACCCCAACCCCACCACCCTCACCAACCACCTCCTCTCACAACTCCTCCAAACACCCAACACCACCCCAAACACATCCCGCCCCACCCCCACCAACACAACACAACACAACGAACCCATCGCCATCATCGGCATGGCCTGCCGCTTCCCCGGCAACGTCACCACACCCGAACAACTCTGGAACCTCGTCGCCAACCAAACCGACGGCATGACCCCCTTCCCCACCAACCGAGGCTGGCCCAACACCCTCACCCAAACCGACAACACCCACCTCGGCGGCTTCGTCCACAACGCAGACCAATTCGACGCCACCCTCTTCGGCATCAGCCCCCGCGAAGCCCTCGCCATGGACCCCCAGCAACGACTACTGCTCGAAACCGCATGGGAAACCCTCGAAACCGCCGGAATCACCCCCACACACATCCAAGGAACCCAAACCGGCGTCTACATCGGATCCTCCACCTCCACCTACGGCACCGGCACCCAACTCCCCGAAACCTCCGACGGCCACCTCCTCACCGGCAACGCCCCCAGCATCATCTCCGGCCGCATCGCCTACACCTTCGGCCTCCAAGGCCCCGCCATCACCATCGACACCGCCTGCTCCTCCTCCCTCGTCGCACTCCACTGGGCCACCCAAGCCCTCCACACCGGCGAATGCGACCTAGCCCTCACCGGCGGCGTCACCGTCATGACCACCCCCGGCATATTCGCCGAATTCAACCGCCAAGACGGCCTCGCCACCGACGGCCACTGCAAACCCTTCGCCGCCGCAGCCGACGGCACCGGCTGGTCCGAAGGCGCCGGACTCCTCCTCCTAGAACGACTCACCGACGCCCAACGCAACGGACACCACATACTCGCGGTAATACGCGGCAGCGCCATCAACCAAGACGGCGCCTCCAACGGCCTCACCGCCCCCAACGGACCCTCCCAACAACGCGTCATCCAACAAGCCCTCACCAACGCCCACCTCACCCCCACCGACATCGACACCGTCGAAGCCCACGGCACCGGCACCCGCCTCGGCGACCCCATCGAAGCCCAAGCACTCATCGCCACCTACGGCCAAAACCGAAACCAAAACCACCCACTATGGCTCGGCTCCATCAAATCCAACATCGGCCACACCCAATCCGCAGCAGGCGTCGCCGGCGTCATCAAAATGGTCAAGGCACTCCAACACGGCCTCATGCCAGCGACCTTGCATGTGGACGAACCCTCACCCCAGATCGACTGGTCAGCCGGCACGGTAAAACTCCTCACCGAACCACAAGAATGGCCCCAAACCAACCGACCCCGCCGCGCAGCCGTCTCCTCCTTCGGCATCAGCGGCACCAACGCCCACGTCATCCTCGAACAAGCACCGGAACTGGATCCGGTCGCTGAACCCACCCTGCGGTGGTCGGGTCTGGTGCCATGGGTGGTATCGGCAAAGACCGAGAACGCGCTGCAAGCGCAGGTCACACGGCTGCGGTCCTTCGTTGGTGAACGGCCGGAGTTGGACCCGGTGGACATCGGCTGGTCACTGGCCACCACGCGGGCCACGCTGGAACACCGCGCGGTTCTGACCGGGGATGCGACGTTCATCTCCTCCGTCTCCGGCGTGGGCCGGACGGCGTTCCTCTTCACGGGGCAAGGCTCGCAGCGTGCGGGGATGGGGTTGGGGTTGTACGAGACCTTCCCCGTCTACGCCGAAGCCTTCGACGCGATCTGCGAACGCCTCGACGCACGACTGGAACACCCCCTCCGCGAGATCCTGACCGACGGCATTGACCTGGATCAGACGGGGTGGGCGCAGGCAGGGTTGTTCGCCCTCGAAGTCGCGCTGTTTCGGTTGGTCGAGTCCTGGGGGGTGACCCCGGATGTGTTGTTGGGGCACTCGTTGGGTGAGATCAGCGCCGCCCATGTTGCGGGGGTTCTCGATCTGGACGACGCGTGTGTGTTGGTGGCGGAGCGCGGGCGGTTGATGCAGGCGCTGCCGTCGGGTGGCGGGATGCTCGCGGTCCAAGCCACCGAAGCCGACGTCGCCGACTCCGGTTTGGATATTGCGGCGGTGAACGGTCCCCGGTCCGTGGTGTTGTCCGGGGATGTCGCGGCGATCGAGCGATACGCGGCCGAGTGTGGGGAGCGCGGCTGGCGGTTCAATGTGTTGTCGGTGTCGCATGCGTTCCATTCGGCGTTGATGGAGCCGATGCTGGACGAATTCGCCACTGTTCTGGCCGGGTTGACGTTCAACCCGGCGCGGATTCCGATCGTTTCGAACCTGACCGGGGTGGTGGCCGAGCCGGGGTTGTTGCAGGATCCTGAGTACTGGCTCAGGCAGGTCCGTGGGGCGGTGCGTTTCGCCGATGGTGCTGCGGCGCTGGAGGCGATGGGCGTCACGCGATACCTGGAGTTGGGTCCGGACGGGGTGCTCTCCGGTATGGCCCAGGAGACCGTTGCCGAGGGCACGTTCGTCCCGTTGTTGCGTAAGGACCGGGAGGAGACCGAGAGTGCGCTGACGGCTATCAGCCGTCTGTGGACGGTGGGTGTCGAGGTCGACTGGTCGGGTGTGTTTGCTGGTTGGGGTGGGCGGGTTGTTGAGCTGCCGACGTATGCCTTCCAGCGGGAACGGTACTGGCCCCAGCCCGGGTTGATCAGCGGGGATGTCGGGGCGCTGGGCTTGGCGGGTGCCGAGCACGCGTTGCTGGGGTCGGTGGTCGTACTGGCCGACAGCGACGGAGTGCTACTGACCGGCCGGCTGTCGACAAGCGGGCAGCCGTGGCTGGCCGACCACGTTGTACTCGGTCAAATCGTCGTCCCTGGCACGGCGTTGGTGGAGATGGTGCTGCGGGCCGGTCAGGAGGTCGGCTGCGGACAGGTCCGCGAGCTGGTGCTGCACGCACCGCTTGGGCTGCCGGAGTCCGGCGGCACACAGGTGCAGGTCCGGGTCGAGGCCCCCGACGCCTCAGGCGACCGCCCCGTGCATATCCACGCCCGCACCGAAGGCACCGACACATGGATCCTGCACGCCTCGGGCTTCCTCGCCCCCTCCGAACCCCAAGCACCATCGTTCGACCTGTCCGAGTGGCCGCCGGAGGGCACGGTCGCGGTAGACGTCGAGGGGTTCTATGACGTCCTCGCCAGCGGCGCCGGC
>NZ_BBOM01000021.1 GCF_000974485.1 Streptomyces sp. NBRC 109706
TTGGGTGTGGCCGATGTTGGATTTGAGGCTGGAGAGGTGGATGGGTGGTTTGGTGGGGGTGCGGTGTTGGGCGTAGGCGTGGGTGAGGGCGTCGATTTCGATGGGGTCGCCGAGGGTGGTGGCGGTGCCGTGGCCTTCGATGGCGTCGATGTCGTTGGGGGTGAGGTGGGCTTTGTTGAGGGTGTGGGTGATGAGGCGGGTTTGGGCGGGGGCGTTGGGTGCGGTGAGGCCGTTGCTGTGGCCGTCTTGGTTGGTGTGGGTGGCGCGGATGAGGGCGTGGATGGGGTGGTTGTTTTGTTGGGCGTGGGTTTGTGTTTCGAGGAGGAGGAGGGCGATGCCTTCTGACCAGCCGGTTCCGTTGGCGTTTTGGTCGTAGGAGCGGCAGTGGCCGTCGGGGGAGAGGGCGCGTTGGCGGCTGAATTCGGTGAAGGTTTTGGGGGTGGTCATGAGGGTGATGCCGCCGGCGATGGCGAGGGTGCAGTCGCCGCGTTGGAGTGCTTGGGTGGCGAGGTGGGTGGCGACGAGGGAGGAGGAGCAGGCGGTGTCGATGGTGAGGGCGGGGCCTTCGAAGGCGAAGGTGTAGGCGACACGTCCGGACAGGACACTCCCGGCCGAACCGATACCCCAGTACCCCTCCAACTCCTCGGGGCCCGAGGCGGACAGGAACGAGTAGTCCTGTCCCGTGGTGCCCATGTACACCCCGGTCGACGAGCCCCGCAGCGAGTCCGGCGGTATGCCGGCGTTCTCCAGCAGTTCCCAGGTGGTCTGGAGGAGGAGGCGCTGCTGGGGGTCCATGGCCAGCGCCTCGGTGCGGCCGATGCCGAAGAAGTCGGCGTCGAACTCCGCGATGTCCTCCAGGAATCCGCCGGCCCTGGCATAGGTGGTGCCGGGATGGTCGGGGTCCGGATGGTAGAGCGCGTCCAGATCCCAACCCCGGTTGGTGGGGAAGTCCGAGATCACGGAACGGCCGTTGACCACGGTCTCCCACAGGTCCTCGGGCGAGTCGATCCCGCCGGGGAAGTGGCAGGCCATCCCCACGACGGCGATCGGCTCGTGCAACTGCCCTTCCAGGGAGCGCACTTGCTCGCGCGTGACCTGAAGCTCGTTGGTGACGCGCTTCAGATAACGCAGCGTCTTCTCGTGATCGACGGACATCGGTGTCAGCTCACTCCCAGATCGTTGTCGATCAGATCGAAGATCTCGTCCTCGGTGGCCGCGTCCAGCCGATCCCCGTCCAGCGGCGCGGCGCCGCTCGCCCGACGCTCAAGCCCGCCGAGCAGCGACCGCAGCCGGGCGCTGACCGCCGACACCTCGTCCTCCGGCACCGCGTCCAGCAGCCCGGCCAGCCGGTCCAGCTCCGCCCGCACCGCCGCGCCACCGGCCGCGCCTCCGTCGTCCGCAGCGCCGGCCTCGCCCAGCTGATCGTTCACCAGCGAGGCGATATGCCGGGCCAGCGACGCCACCGTGGGGTGCTGGAACGCCAAGGTCGAGGGCAGCGGGAGGCCGAGCGTCCGCTGGAGCCGGTTGCGCAGCCGCACCGCGCCCAACGAGTCCAGGCCCAACTCCTGGAACGCCCGTTCCTGATCCACCGCGCCCGGGTTCGGATGACCCAACACCTCGGCGACCTGCTCGGTCACCAACTCCCGTACCAGCGCCCCACGTTCCTCACCCGAGGCGGCGGCGAGACGTTCCCTGGCGGCCCGTTCCCTGGGATCCCTCGCGGCCGCCGTGGCCGGCACCAGCGCGCGCAGCGTCGCCGGCAGGGCGTCGTCGGCGGCCTGGCCGCGCAGCGCCGCCACATCCAGCAGCGCCGGCACCAGCACCGGCGCGTCGGTGCCATGGACCGCGTCGAAGAGCCGCAGGCCCTCGGCGTTGGAGAGCGGCGCGAGACCCGAGCGGCCCAACTGGGCGACCCCGGCACCGCCCAGATGCCGTGTCATATCGCTGGCCTCCTCCCACAGGCCCCAGGCCAGCGAGACGGCGGGCCGGCCCGAGGCGATCCTGGCGGCGGCGAACGCGTCCAGAAACGCGTTGGCCGCCGCGTAGTTGCCCTGCCCCGGACCGCCGACCGTGCCCGCGACCGAGGAGAACAGCACAAAGGACCGAACCGACGGCAGATCGCCGGTCAACTCGTCGAGCAGCAGCGCCATATCGACCTTGGGCCGCAGCACCCGGTCCAGCCGCTCCGGCGTCAACGACTCCACCAGGCCGTCGTCCAGCACGCCGGCGGAGTGGATCACCGAGGTCAACGGCGCCTCGGCGGGCACCGTCGACAGCAGCGCCGCCAGCTCCTGTCGGTCCGTCAGGTCGCAGGCGGTCACGGTCAACTGGGCCCCGAGCGCCGTCAGTTCTTCCGCCAGGGCCTCGGCCCCCGGCGCCTTCGGGCCGCGTCGACTGGCCAACAGCAGCCGCCGCGCGCCGTGTTCCACGACCAGATGCCGGGCCACCAACGCGCCGAGCCCACCGGTGCCGCCGGTGATCAACACCGTGCCCTCCGGATCGAACGCCAACGGCCCGCCGCCCCCAGCGGCCTCCTGCCGCACCAACCGGGGAACCGCCAACGCGCCGTCCCGCAACGCCAGTTGCGGCTCCCCCAGGGAGAGCGCCCCGGGTAGCGCGGCGCGGGACGAGGGCGTTCCGTCCAGATCGACCAGCGCGAACCGGCCCGGATGCTCGGACTGCGCGGAGCGGACCAGCCCCCACACCGCCGCCAGCGCCGGCACCGGAGCCTCGGACGGCCCCGTGCCCACCGCGCCCTCGGTGACGAACACCAGCGGAACGGCGGCCAGTCGAGGCAGCGACAACCACTCCTGCAACAGCCCGAGGGCCCAGCGCAGCACCTCGTGCGGCGCCTCGCCGACCGGCCCGTCCACCCGCACCAACACCGCGTCCGGTGCCGCCGAGCCCTCGTCCAGCGCCTTGGCCAGCGCCGCCGGATCCCCATGGCGGGCCAACCCGGCGCCCAACTCCGCGCCCAGGTCGGTGAATTCACCGTCGCCCAGCACCGCGAGCGCCACCGGCGCCGCACCGGCGGTGCCCTCGGGCGCCGTCCAGTCCAGCCGGAAGAGCGCGTCCGCCGGCGCGCGCAGCGACGCCAGCCGCGCCCGGCTCACCGGCCGGGCCACCACGGAGGCGACGGAGACCACCGGCGCCCCCGTCTCGTCGGTCGCCGACATCCGAACCGCGCCCCGGCCCTCGCCGTCCGCCACGGTCAGGGTGACCCGCAGCCGGGTCGCGCCGGTGCGCGCCAGCCGCACCCCCGACCAGGCGAACGGCAGCCAGGCACCGGACGACGCCTCGTCGTCGCTCCCCCCCAGCTCCGTCAGCCAGGCGTGGAACGCGGCGTCGAGAAGCGCCGGGTGGATCCCGAAGTCTCCGGCCTCCGCGTCGAGTTCGATCTCCGCCAGCACCGAGTCCGCATGCCGCCAGGCGGCCCGAAGGCCCTGGAACGTCGGCCCGTAGCCGAAGCCCCGCTCGGCCAGCCCCGCATAGTGGCCCGCCACCGGCAGCTGCCGCGCCCCCGGTGGCGGCCAGACCTCGGCCGCCAAGGGCGCGTCGGGTTCCCGGGAGGGCTCGATCAGCAGACCGCCGGCGTGCCGGGTCCAGCCACCCTCCGCGCCATCGGCGGCGCCGACCGGTCGGGAGTGCACCGCCAGCGGCCGCCGCCCATGCTCGTCCGGCGGGCCGAGCGTCGTCTGCAGCTCGACGGCGCCGTCGTCCGCCAGCACCAACGGCTCCTCAAGCGTCAGCTCGGCGACCTCGGGGCAACCGGCCAACTCGCCCACCCGGGCGGCCAGATCCACAAACGCGGTGCCCGGCATCAGCACCGTGCCATGCACCGAATGGTCCACCAGCCAGGGCTGGTCGGCGCGCGAGACCCGCCCCGTGAAGAGCCAGCCGGCGTCCTCGGCGCGCTGCAACGCGACCGCCACCAACGGATGCGAGGCCCCTGCCACCGAGGCCCCCTGAGCGCGCGGCGCCCGTGGGGTCGGCCAGAACCGCTCCTTCTGGAACGCGTAGGTGGGCAGCGACACCTCATGGGCGTGCGCCGGATCGTAGAGCGTCCCCCAGTCCACCGGCGCGCCATGCGTCCACGCCTCGCCGAGCGCGGCGAGGAAACGTTCCGCGTCGTCGGCGTCCCGGTGCAGGGTGCTGATCACCCGGGCCCGCTCGCCCGCGCCCTCGGTGGCCTCGACGATCTGCTCGACCGCGACCCCGAGCGCGGGATGCGGGCTCACCTCGACAAACCGGGTGTAGCCACGCGCCAGCAGATCTCGCACCGTCTCCTCGAACCGCACCGTGCCCCGCAGATTGCGGAACCAGTACCCGCCGTCCAACTCCGTGGTCGCCAACTCCCCCGCGCTGACGGTGGAGTGGAACCGCACCTCCCCGGCGCGCGGCGCGATCGGCGCCAGATCCTCGGTCAGCCGCTCCCGCAACTCCTCGACCTGCGGCGAGTGGGATGCGTAGTCGACGCGCACCCGGCGGGCCCAGACGCCGGCCTCGGCACACGCTTCGAGCAGCCCCTCCAGGGCCGCCGGCTCACCCGAGACGATCGACGACGAGGGCCCGTTCACCGCCGCCACCGAAACCCGGTCGCCCCAGGGCGCCAGCAGCGGCGCCAACCGCTCGTGCGGCGCCGTCACCGAGACCATGCCGCCCCGGCCCTCCAACGCGCGCAGCGCGCGGCTGCGCAGCGCCACCACCCGGGCGCCGTCCGCCAGGCCGAGGCCGCCGGCCACACAGGCCGCCGCGATTTCCCCCTGCGAATGGCCGACGACGGCGTCGGGACGCACCCCGTGGTGCCGCCAGAGCGCGGCCAGCGACACCATCACGGCCCAGAGCGCGGGCTGCACCACATCGACCCGGTCCAGCGGGGGCGCGCCCGGCGCCCCGGCCAGCACCTCGTCCAACGACCAGTCGGTATGCGGCGCCAGCGCCTCGGCACAGGCCGCCAGCGCCTCGGCATAGACCGGATGGGTGGCGGCGAGCCGGTGGGTCATCCCCGGATGCTGGGTGCCCTGCCCGGGGAAGAGGAACGCGGTCCTGCCGGTGCTCACCTGGCCCTGGACGACCTGGTCCGGGACGTTGTCCGGTGCCCCCTGGGCGTAGGTGTGGAGGGTGGTGAGGAGTTGGTGGGTGGTGGTGCCGGTGAGGGTGGTGCGGTGGGGGTGGTGGGTGCGGGTGTGGGTGAGGGCGGTGGCGATGTGGGTGGGGTGGGTGTGGGGGTGGTGGGTGGTGAGGTGGGTGTGGAGTTGTTGGGCTTGGTGGCGGAGGGTGGTGGGGTTTTTGGCGGTGAGGGTCCAGATGGTGGGTGTTTCGGGGGTTTGTGGGGCCTGGGGGGTTGTTGTTGGTTTGGTGGTGTTGGT
>NZ_BBOM01000020.1 GCF_000974485.1 Streptomyces sp. NBRC 109706
GATGCGGTGGGTGGTTTTCCGGTGGATCGTGGTTGGGATGAGTCGCTTTATGATCCGGATCCGGGTGCGCGGGGGAAGAGTTATGCGCGTGAGGGTGGGTTTTTGTATGATGTGGCGGATTTTGATGCGGAGTTGTTTGGGGTTTCGCCGCGTGAGGCGGTGGCGATGGATCCGCAGCAGCGGTTGTTGTTGGAGGCGTCGTGGGAGGCGTTTGAGCGGGCGGGTATTTCGGTGGATGGGGTGCGTGGTTCGCGGACGGGTGTGTTTACGGGGTCGATGTATCACGATTATGCGAGTCGTTTGAGTCGGGTGCCTGAGGATGTTGAGGGGTATGTGGGGACGGGGACTTCGGGGAGTGTGGTGTCTGGGCGGTTGGCTTATACGTTTGGTTTTGAGGGTCCTGCGGTGACGGTGGATACGGCGTGTTCTTCGTCTTTGGTGGCTTTGCATTTGGCGGCGCAGGCGTTGCGTAATGGTGAGTGTGAGATGGCGTTGGCTGGTGGTGTAACGGTGATGTCGACGCCGGTGACGTTTATTGATTTTAGTCGGCAGCGTGGGTTGGCGGCGGATGGTCGGTGTAAGTCGTTTGCTTCGGCGGCGGATGGTACGGGGTGGTCTGAGGGTGTGGGTGTGTTGGTGTTGGAGCGGTTGTCTGATGCTCGGCGTAATGGGCATCGGGTGTTGGCGGTGGTGCGGGGTTCGGCGGTGAATCAGGATGGTGCGTCGAATGGGTTGACGGCGCCTAATGGTCCGTCTCAGCAGCGGGTTATTCGGCAGGCGTTGCGGAGTGGTGGGTTGTCGACGGGTGATGTGGATGTGGTGGAGGCGCATGGGACGGGTACGAGGTTGGGTGATCCGATTGAGGCGCAGGCGCTTCTTGCGACGTATGGGCAGGGGCGGGCGGATGATCGGCCGTTGTGGTTGGGGTCGGTGAAGTCGAATATTGGTCATGCGCAGGCGGCTGCTGGTGTGGCGGGTGTGATCAAGATGGTGATGGCGTTGCGGGAGGGGGTGTTGCCGCGGAGTTTGCATATTGATGAGCCCTCGGAGCATGTGGATTGGGATGCTGGGGCTGTTGAGTTGTTGGTGGATGAGCAGTTGTGGCCGGAGACCGGGCGTCCGCGTCGTGCGGGTATCTCGTCCTTTGGCGCCTCGGGAACGAATGCGCATGTGATCGTCGAGCAGGCTCCGGAGGACGCCGAGCCGAGTGAGATCGTTCTTTCCGGCGACCGTCTTCCCCTTCTTCCCTGGCCTCTCTCCGCCCGCAACACCGAAGCCCTGACCGCCCAGGCGGCCCGGCTCGCGGAGGCCGTCGACGAACTGGACCCCGCGGATGTGGGTTGGTCGCTGGTCAGCGGGCGCGCCGAGCTGTCGACGCGGTCCGTGGTGTGGGGTCGGTCCGTCGATGAACTCATCGCCGGGCTGGGGTCGTTGACCGTCGAGGACGGGGTTGGCGGCGGTCAACTGGCGGTGTTGTTCACGGGTCAGGGTGCGCAGCGGGCGCGGATGGGTGCCGAACTGGCGGCTGCCTTCCCGGTGTTCGCGGAGGCGTTGGCCGAGGTGTGCGCGGGGTTCGATGGGTTGTTGCCGCGTCCGTTGGGCGAGGTGCTTGCGGACGAGACCAGCGCCGATCTGGATCGGACCGTGTTCACTCAGGCGGGGTTGTTCGCTGTTGAGGTGGCGCTGTGGCGGTTGGTGGAGTCGTTTGGGGTGCGGCCCGACTTTGTGGCCGGGCATTCGATCGGTGAGATCGCGGCGGCTCATGTCGCGGGGGTCTTTGATCTCGCTGATGCCTGTCGTTTGGTGGCGGCGCGTGGGTCGTTGATGCAGGCGTTGCCGTCGGGTGGCGAGATGCTCTCGGTTCAGGCGTCGGAGGAGACGGTTCGCGAGCGCACGGATCTGGATATCGCGGCCGTCAACGGTCCCCAGTCCGTGGTTGTCGCCGGTGCTGAGGCCGAGGTTGAGGCGTTGCGCGCCGAGTTCGCCGAAGCGGGCGTGAAGACCCGGCGGTTGACGGTCTCGCATGCGTTCCACTCGCGGTTGATGGAGCCGATGCTGGGCGAGTTCGAGGAGGTTGCCCAGTCCGTCACCTACCGCGCCCCCGCTCTGCCGGTCATCTCCAATGTGACGGGTGCGGCGGCCGGGGTGGAGATCGCCACCGCCGAGTATTGGGTGGCGCATGTGCGGGCCACGGTGCGGTTCGCCGATGGGATCACCACGCTGCGTGCGGCCGGGGTGGCGACGTTCCTCGAACTGGGTCCGGACGCCACGTTGACCGCGATGGGTGCGGAGTGCCTGGCCGAGGACGACACGATGGCCGCGTTCGTTGCCACCACCCGTCGGGAGCATGACGAGGTGGCGATGTTCACCGCCGCGCTCTCCCGGGTGTGGGCGCGCGGCGCCTCCGTCGACTGGCGGGCGGCGTTCGCCGGGCGGGCCGTGCGGCAGGTGGACCTGCCGACCTACGCCTTCCAGCGCCAGCGGTACTGGCTGGAGGGCGACACCAGCGGTGACCCGACCGGCCTCGGGCTGGGTGCGGCGGAGCACCCGTTGCTCGGTGCCGCCGTCAATCTGGCCGGTGAGAGCGGCCTGGTGCTGACCGGTCGGTTGTCGTTGCGTGGTCAGTCCTGGCTTGGCGATCACGCGGTCGGCGGCACGGTGCTCTTCCCGGGCACCGGCTTTGTCGAGCTGGCCGTGCGTGCCGGCGACGAGGTGGGCTGCGGGCAGGTGCGGGAGTTGACGCTCCAGGCGCCGTTGGTGCTGCCCGAGCGTGGTGGCGTTCAGGTGCAGGTGGTCGTCGGCGGTCCTGACGACGCCGGGCAGCGCGAGGTGCGGATCTACTCCCGTCCCGAGAGTGTCCAGACCGACGAGGCATGGGTCTGCCACGCCGACGGTCTCCTCGTCGCCGAGGCTCCGCAGGTTTCGGAGACCAACGTCGCCACGGAGCTGGAGACTTGGCCGCCCGTCGGTGCCGAGCGGGTCGATGTCTCGGACTTCTATGCGGAGGCTGCGGCTGCCGGCTATGGGTATGGGCCGGTGTTCCAGGGGTTGCGGGCGGCGTGGCGGCGTGGTGAGGAGATCTTCGCCGAGGTGTCGTTGCCGGACGAGGAGCATTCCGCCGCCGCTCGCTACGGTCTGCACCCCGCACTGCTCGACGCATCCCTGCACGCCCTGCTGACGGACGGCGAACAGGGCCTTCGGTTGCCGTTCGCGTGGTCGGGTGTCTCGTTGGTGGCGTCGGGTGCGGTGTCGGTGCGGGTGCGGTTGGTGCCGGCCGGTGCGGATGCGTTCTCGTTGGTGGTGGCGGATGGCTCGGGCCGGTTGGTGGCCCGGGTGGAGTCGTTGGCGCTGCGGCCGGTGTCGGCCGACCAGCTGACGGCCGCCGTCGCTGGCACGTCCGAGCTGGATGCCCTCTTCCGCGTCGAGTGGACCCCGGCAGCCGCTCAGTCGGTTGACGCGCCGGAGGCGCAGCGCCCGGAGTGGACCGTGCTGGGGCCGCAGGGCGACTTCGCCGGGGTGGCGGAGCTGCTGAACGAACTGGGCGACGACACGGCGCCTTCGACTCTGCTGCTGCCCCTGTTGACGGACGAGGGCGCTGACGCGGTGGAGGTGGCGGGCGCGCTCCTGGAACTGGTGCAGGAGTTCCTGGCCGATGAGCGGTTGGCGGCTTCGCGTCTGGTTGTGGTGACGCGTGGCGCGGTGGCTGCGGGGGTCGGTGAGGATGTCACCGATCTGGCCCATGCCCCGGTGTGGGGGCTGGTGCGCTCGGTCCAGGCCGAGCAGCCCGACCGTCTGCTCCTGGCCGACCTCGACCCGGCGGCTCCCGTCTCGGACGAGGCCATAGCGGTGGCCGCTTCCTCGGTCCTCGCTGGGGTTGAGGGGCAGGTGGTGGTGCGGGGTGGTGTGGTGTTGGTGCCTCGTTTGGTGCGGGTGTCGGGTGTGGGTGGTGGGTTGGTGCCGCCGGTGGGTGAGTTGGCGTGGTCGGTGCAGTCGGTTGGTGGGGGGACGTTGGAGTCGTTGGCGTTGGTGGGGGAGCCGGGTGCGTTGGGTGTGTTGGGTGTGGGTGAGGTGCGGGTTGCGGTGCGGGCTGGTGGGTTGAATTTCCGGGATGTGTTGATGGGGTTGGGGATGTATCCGGGTGAGGCGGTGTTGGGTGGCGAGGCTGCTGGTGTGGTGGTTGAGGTGGGTGCGGGGGTTGAGCATGTGGGGGTGGGGGATCGGGTGTTTGGTTTGATTCAGCGTGGGTTTGGGCCGTTGGCGAGGGTGGATGGTCGGTTGGTGGCGCGGATGCCGGAGGGGTGGTCGTTTGAGGAGGCGGCTTCGGTTCCGGTGGTGTTCTTGACCGCGTATTACGGGTTGGTGGATTTGGCGGGCTTGCGTTCTGGTGAGTCGGTGCTGATTCATGCCGCCGCTGGTGGTGTGGGTATGGCTGCTGTGCAGTTGGCGGAGCATTTCGGGGCGACGGTTTATGCCACGGCCAGCGATGCCAAGCAGTCGGCCGTTCGCGCATTGGGTGTGCCTCAGGAGCGGATTGCTTCGTCGCGTGATCTGGACTTCCGGGATGTGTTCCTGGCGGCGACCGATGGTGCGGGCGTGGATGTTGTTCTTGACTCCCTGGCGCGGGAGTTCGTCGATGCGTCTCTTGAGTTGTTGCCGCGTGGTGGGCGGTTCTTGGAGATGGGGAAGACGGATATTCGTGATCCGGAGCGGGTTGCTCGGGAGCATGCTGGGGTGTGGTATGCGGCGTTTGATATGCAGGATGCGGGTCCTGATCGTATTGGTGAGATGTTGGCTGAGTTGTTGGGTTTGTTTGAGCGGGGTGTGTTGCGTCCGTTGCCGGTGCGGTCGTGGGATGTGCGGCGGGCGCGGGATGCTTTCCGGTTTATGAGTCAGGCCAGGCACATTGGGAAGATTGTGTTGACGGTGCCGGCTGGCTTGGATCCGAATGGCACGGTGTTGATCACCGGTGGTACCGGGACGCTTGGTTCGTTGTTGGCTCGGCATTTGGTGGTCGTGCGTGGTGTTAGGTCTCTTGTGTTGACGAGTCGGGCCGGGTTGGAGGCGCCGGGTGCTGTCGAGTTGGCGGCTGAGCTGGCGGGGTTGGGTGCGCAGGTGGAGATCGCCGCGTGTGATGCGGCTGATCGGGATCAGTTGTCGACGGTGCTTTCGGCGATTCCGGCGGGGCATCCGTTGACGGGTGTGGTGCATGCGGCGGGTGTGGTGGATGACGGTCTGATTGGGTCGTTGTCGGTTGATCAGGTGCTGCGGGTGATGCGGCCGAAGGTGGAGGCTGCGTGGAATTTGCATGAGCTGACTCGTGATGCCGGGTTGGCGATGTTTGTGTTGTATTCCTCGGCGGCTGGTGTGTTCGGTAATCCGGGGCAGGCCAACTATGCGGCGGCTAATACCTACTTGGATGCGTTGGCCGCTCATCGCCGGGCCAACGGCCTGCCCGCCACCTCCCTCGCCTGGGGCCTGTGGGGTGGCGTCGGTGGCATGGGCGGCGAGCTGGACGAGGCCGATGTCGCCCGTCTTGGACGTTCCGGAGTCGTCGCCCTCTCGGCCACCGAGGGGCTGAAGCTCTTCGATGTGGCCACCGGGGTGGACGAGGGCTTGCTGGTCGCGGCGCGGCTGGATGTCGCCGGGCTGCGGGGCCGGGCGGAACGTGGCACCGGCGTCCCGCCGCTGCTGCGCGGCCTGGTGCGGGTCTCCGGCCGGCGGTCCGTGGGAGCAGTTTCGGGCGCGGCCGCCGGCGGTGCGCTCGCCAGCACCCTCGCGGGACTGGGCACGGACACCGAACGGGAACGTCATGTGGTGGACCTGGTGCGCGGTCATGTGGCGTCCGTGCTGGGGCACGGCTCGGCGCAGGCCGTCGCGGCCGAACGTTCCTTCAAGGAACTGGGCTTTGACTCGTTGACCGGTGTGGAGTTGCGTAACCGGTTGATCTCGGCGACGGGTGTGCGGTTGCCGGCGGGTGTGGTGTTCGACTATCCGACGCCTGCCGCGTTGGGTGCGTTTGTGCTGGGCCAGGTGTGGCAGGGCGCGGACGACATCGACGCATCATCGGGCGCCGTGTCGCGCGCGGTTGTGGCGGCGGATGAGCCGATCGCGATTGTCGGGATGGCGTGCCGGTTCCCGGGTGGGGTGTCCTCGCCGGAGGAGCTGTGGCGGCTGGTCGAGGAGGGCACGGATGCGATTGGGCCGTTCCCGACCGACCGGGGCTGGGACCTCGACGGCCTCTATGACCCGGACCCCGCCCGTTCCGGAACCTCCTACGCTCGTGAGGGCGGATTCCTTTACGACGCGGGCGAGTTCGACCCCCAGTTGTTCGGGATCAGCCCCCGTGAGGCGTTGGCCATGGACCCGCAGCAGCGGCTGCTCCTTGAGGCTTCGTGGGAGGCCCTGGAGCGCGCCGGACTGCCGCCCACCTCACTGAAGGGCACGGCCAGCGGTGTCTTTGTGGGGGCCGGCTACCCGAGCTATCTCGTGGACCTTCAGCACACCCCGGACGTGGCGGAGGGCTTCTCCCTCACGGGCACCACGACCAGCGTGATCTCCGGCCGCGTCGCCTACACCCTGGGGCTTGAGGGCCCCGCCCTGACGGTCGACACGGCCTGCTCGTCGTCGCTGGTCGCGCTGCACCTCGCGGTGCAGTCGCTGCGCAATGGCGAGTGCGAGATGGCCCTCGCCGGCGGTGTGACGATCATGCCGAAGCCCGGCATCTTCGTTGAGTTTTCGCGGCAGCGTGGGTTGGCGCCGAACGGTCGGTGCAAGCCGTTTGCCTCGGCCGCCGACGGCACCGGTTGGGCGGAGGGCGTTGGTGTTCTGGTCGTCGAGCGGCTGTCGGATGCTCGGCGTAAGGGCCACCAGGTGTTGGCGGTGGTGCGGGGGTCGGCGATCAACCAGGATGGTGCGTCGAATGGTTTGACCGCGCCCAATGGACCTTCCCAACAGCGGGTCATCCGCGCGGCGTTGGCGAATGCCGGGTTGACGACGGCGGATGTGGATGCGGTGGAGGCGCATGGCACCGGCACCCCGCTCGGCGACCCGATCGAGGCCGAGGCGCTGTTGGCGACATATGGGCAGGGTCGCTCGGATGAACGGCCGTTGTGGTTGGGGTCGTTGAAGTCCAACATCGGCCACACCCAGGCGGCTTCGGGCGTCGCCGGTGTGATCAAGATGGTGATGGCGTTGCGGGCGGGGGTGTTGCCGCGCAGCCTGCACATCGACGAGCCCTCGGAGCATGTGGACTGGTCGTCGGGTGCGGTGTCGGTGTTGTCGGAGCCTCAGGACTGGTCTGATCTGGGGCGTCCGCGTCGGGCGGGTGTGTCTTCGTTCGGGATCAGTGGGACGAACGCGCATGTGATTGTCGAGCAGGCGCCGGTGGATGAGGTGCCTGGTGCGGTGGTGGTGGCGGGGGATCGTGGGCCGGTGTGGGAGGGGTCGACGCTGCCGTGGGTTGTCTCTGCTGGTGGTGCGGAGGCGTTGACGGGGCAGTTGGAGCGGTTGGCGGGAGTGGCGGACGACGCTGATCCGGCGGATGTGGGTTGGGCGTTGCTCTCCACCCGGGCGGTGTTGGAGCACCGTGCGGTGCGGTGGGGTGCTGGGGTTGAGCCGGTGCGGGGTGTGGTGGGTGCGGATGCTGGTTCGGGGTCGGTGTTTGTGTTCCCGGGTCAGGGTGCGCAGTGGGTTGGTATGGGGCGTGGGTTGTTGGTGTCGTCGCCGGTGTTTGCGGCGCGGTTGGGTGAGTGTGAGGTGGCGTTGGGGTCGTTTGTGGAGTGGTCGTTGGTCGGGGTGTTGGAGGGGGAGGACGAGGGTTGGTTGGAGCGGGTTGATGTGGTGCAGCCGGTGTTGTGGGCGGTGATGGTGTCGCTGGCGGCGGTGTGGGAGTCGATCGGGGTTGCTCCGTCTGTTGTGGTGGGGCATTCGCAGGGTGAGATTGCGGCTGCTGTGGTGGCGGGTGGGTTGTCGTTGGAGGATGGTGCGCGGGTGGTGGCGTTGCGTTCGGCGGCGATCCGTGATCTTGCCGGGTCGGGTGGGATGGTGTCGGTCGCGGCTGGGCCGGAGCGGGTTGCCGAGCTGCTGGGGTCCATCGAGGGTGTGTCGGTTGCGGCGTTCAATGGGCCTTCGGCGACGGTGGTGGCGGGTGAGGTGGCCGGGCTTGAGAGGTTGATGGTGGCTGCTGAGGCGGCGGGGGTGCGGGCGCGTCGGGTTCCGGTGGACTATGCGTCGCATTCCGCTCATGTGGCGGCGATCGAGGATCGGATTCTGGCAGATCTTGCTCCGATCAGCCCGCGTTCGTCGGATGTCCCGTTGATTTCGGCGGTGACCGGGGAGCCGTTGGACACGGCGGGGATGGATGCGGCGTATTGGTATCGCAACCTTCGCCAGCCGGTCCGCTTCGCGGATGCGATGAACCACGCGGTCGGGCAGGGCTTCCGTCGGATCGTCGAGGTCTCCCCGCATCCGGTGCTCACGGTGCCGGTGCAGGAGATCCTGGAGACGGCCGATGCCGCCGGTGTGGTCGTGGGCACGCTGCGTCGCAATGAGGATGAGGCGGCTCGACTGATCGCCTCGGCCGGCGAGTTGTGGGTCAACGGGACCTCGGTCGACTGGACCGCGTTCTATGCCGGCCGCGCGGTGCAGCGGTTCGATCTGCCGACCTACGCCTTCCAACGGGAGCGATTCTGGCTGGTCGAGGAGATGGGACGGGCGGACGTCAGCGGTGTGGGTCTCACCGCCGCCGGCCACCCGTTGCTGGGCGCCTCGGTCACGCTCGCGGCGGATGGCGGCGTGATGCTGACGGGCCGCATCTCCCTCAGCACCCACCCGTGGCTGGCCGACCACGCGGTCGGTGGCACGGTGCTCTTCCCCGGCACCGGCTTTGTCGAACTGGCCATCCGCGCGGGCGACGAGGTCGAATGCCCGCAGCTGGCCGACCTCACCCTGCAGGCGCCCCTGGTGCTTCCGGCGCGCGGCGCGGTCCAGGTGCAGGTCGCGGTCGCCGCGCCGGATGGCGCGGGACGTCGGGACGTCCGCGTCTACTCCCGAGGCGAGGACGCCGACGCGCGCGACGCCTGGACGTGCCATGCGGAGGGCGTGCTGGTTTCCGAGCAGGCTGACGCGGCTGCGGACTTGGTGGACTTGGCGGTTTGGCCGCCGGTTGGTGCCGAGCCGGTCGATGTCTCGGACTTCTATGCCGAGGTCGCCTCGGCGGGCTATGGGTATGGGCCGGTGTTCCAGGGGCTGCGGGCGGCCTGGCGGCGTGGTGAGGAGATCTTCGCCGAGGTCACGTTGCCGGAGGACGAGCACGCTTCGGCCGCCTCGTTCGGCATCCATCCCGCGCTCCTGGACGCGGCCCTGCACGCGAACGGCCTTACCGCCGGGACCGGTGACGAGGTGCGGCTGCCGTTCGCCTGGTCCGGGGTGTCCCTGCTCGGTGCGGGCGCGGCCTCGGTGCGGGTCCGGCTGCTGCCGTTGGGTGAGGACGCGCTGTCCCTGCAGCTTGCGGACACCACCGGTCAGCCGGTGGCCAATGTGGCATCGCTGTCCGTACGTCCCGTCTCCGCCGAGCAGTTGACGGCGGCTGCGGCCGGTGGCACCGACGTCGGGAACGTCGTCTTCCGCCTGGACTGGACCGCCTCGGGTCTGGTCTCCGCCGAGACCGACCAGGTGGTTCCGGCGCCGGAGACATGGGTGGCCATCGGCGGGGACGAGGGCGAGGACCGGTTCGGTCTCGGGGTGCGCCGCGTCCCGGACTTCGACCAGCTGTTGGATGGTGAGGCGCCGCCGGTGGTGCTGCTGCCCGTCGGCGGCGACGGTGCGAACGACCCGGTGGACGGCGACCTGGCCGGCCTGGTGCACACGACCTCCGCGCGGGTGCTCGACACCGTGCAGCGGTGGCTCGCCGATGAGCGGTTTGCGGATGGTCGGTTGGTTGTGGTGACGCGGGGTGCGGTGGGGGTTGGTGTGGATGGGGCTGTGACGGATCTGGTGTCTGCTGGGGTGTGGGGTTTGGTGCGGTCGGCGCAGTCGGAGAATCCTGGTCGGTTGGTGTTGGTGGATCTTGATCCGGGTGTTGAGGCTGAGGGTGTGGGTTCGGTGTTGGGTTCGGTGTTGGCGTTGGATGAGCCGCAGGTGGCGGTGCGTGGTGGTGGGTTGGTGGTGCCGCGTCTGGTGCGGGCGGGGGTGTCCGGTGTGGATGAGGGTGATGGGTTGGTTGGTGTTGATGGGTTGGGGACGGTGTTGGTTACGGGTGGTACGGGGACGTTGGGTGGGTTGTTGGCGCGGCATTTGGTGTCGCGTTATGGGGTGCGTTCTTTGGTGTTGACGAGTCGTCGTGGGTTGGCGGCTGAGGGTGCGGTTGAGTTGGTTGAGGAGTTGCGGGGTGCGGGGGCGTTGGTTGAGGTGGTGGCGTGTGATGCGGCGGATCGGGAGGATCTGGCGCGGGCGTTGTCGTTGGTGCCGGCGGAGTTCCCGTTGCGCGGTGTGGTGCACGCGGCCGGCGTACTCGACGACGGGCTCGTCACCTCACTCGACGAGGACCGTCTCCGTACGGTCATGCGGCCCAAGGTCGATGCCGCGTTGAATCTGCATGAACTCACCCGGGATGCCGATCTGACGCTGTTCGCCGTCTATTCCTCTGCCGCCGGGATTCTTGGTAATGCGGGTCAGGCGAACTATGCGGCGGGGAATGCGTTTGTTGATGGGTTGGTTGCGTATCGGCGTGGGTTGGGGTTGTCGGGTGTTTCGTTGGCGTGGGGTTTGTGGGGTGTGGAGTCGGGGTTGACGGGTGGTGTGTTGGGTCGTGGTGTGGGTGTTGCTGGTGGTGTGGTGGTGGGGTTGTCGGTGGGTGAGGGGTTGGCTGCGTTTGATGTGGGTGTGGGG
Organism: Streptomyces sp. NBRC 109706; assembly: GCF_000974485.1. Classification (GTDB taxonomy): domain Bacteria; phylum Actinomycetota; class Actinomycetes; order Streptomycetales; family Streptomycetaceae; genus Streptomyces. Next base: position 10,888 of record NZ_BBOM01000020.1, read on the forward strand.
TTGGGTGGGTTGGTGGTTGGGGTGCGTTTTGATTGGGGTGTGGTGCGGGGTGTGGCGCGTGGTGGTGGGTTGTCTTCGGTGTTGCGTGGGTTGGTGTCGGTGGGGTCGCGGCGTGTGGTGGGTGGGGGTTCTGTGGGTGGTTCTGGGTTGGTTGGTCGGTTGGTTGGTGTGGGGGAGGGTGAGCGGTTGGGTGTGGTGTTGGAGGTGGTGCGTGGTGCGGTGGCTGGTGTGTTGGGGCATGTGTCGGGTGAGGTGATTGGTGGGGAGCGGGCGTTTAAGGATTTGGGGTTTGATTCGTTGTTGGCGTTGGAGTTGCGTAATCGGTTGGGTGAGTTGGTGGGGTTGCGGTTGCCGGCGACGTTGGTGTTTGACTATCCGA
>NZ_BBOM01000019.1 GCF_000974485.1 Streptomyces sp. NBRC 109706
TCGGGCCGTAGCCGAAGCCGGCGCCGCTGGCGAGGACGTCATAGAACCCCTCGACGTCTACCGCGACCGTGCCCTCCGGCGGCCACTCGGACAGGTCGAACGATGGTGCTTGGGGTTCGGAGGGGGCGAGGAAGCCCGAGGCGTGCAGGATCCATGTGTCGGTGCCTTCGGTGCGGGCGTGGATATGCACGGGGCGGTCGCCTGAGGCGTCGGGGGCCTCGACCCGGACCTGCACCTGTGTGCCGCCGGACTCCGGCAGCCCAAGCGGTGCGTGCAGCACCAGCTCGCGGACCTGTCCGCAGCCGACCTCCTGACCGGCCCGCAGCACCATCTCCACCAACGCCGTGCCAGGGACGACGATTTGACCGAGTACAACGTGGTCGGCCAGCCACGGCTGCCCGCTTGTCGACAGCCGGCCGGTCAGTAGCACTCCGTCGCTGTCGGCCAGTACGACCACCGACCCCAGCAACGCGTGCTCGGCACCCGCCAAGCCCAGCGCCCCGACATCCCCGCTGATCAACCCGGGCTGGGGCCAGTACCGTTCCCGCTGGAAGGCATACGTCGGCAGCTCAACAACCCGCCCACCCCAACCAGCAAACACACCCGACCAGTCGACCTCGACACCCACCACCCACAGGCGGCTGATAGCCGTCAGCGCACTCTCGGTCTCCTCCCGGTCCTTACGCAACAACGGGACGAACGTGCCCTCGGCAACGGTCTCCTGGGCCATACCGGAGAGCACCCCGTCCGGACCCAACTCCAGGTATCGCGTGACGCCCATCGCCTCCAGCGCCGCAGCACCATCGGCGAAACGCACCGCCCCACGGACCTGCCTGAGCCAGTACTCCGGCTCCTGCAACAACCCCGGCTCGGCCACCGCACCCGTCAGATTCGAAACGATCGGAATGCGGGCGGGGTTGAACGTCAACCCGGCCAGAACAGTGGCGAATTCGTCCAGCATCGGCTCCATCAACGCCGAATGGAACGCATGCGACACCGACAACACATTGAACCGCCAACCCCGCTCCCCACACTCCGCCGCATACCGCTCAACCGCCGCCACATCCCCCGACAACACCACCGAACGAGGCCCATTCACCGCCGCAACATCCAAACCGGAGCCGGCGACATCCGCCTCGCTCGCCTGGACCGCCAGCATCCCGCCACCCGACGGCAGCGCCTGCATCAACCGCCCCCGCTCCGCCACCAACACACACGCGTCATCCAGATCAAGCACCCCCGCAACATGCGCCGCGACGATCTCACCCAACGAGTGCCCCAACAACACATCCGGGGTCACCCCCCAGGACTCGACCAACCGAAACGCGGCGACTTCGAGGGCGAACAGGCCCGCCTGCGCCCACCCCGTCTGATCCAGGTCAACACCATCGGTCAGAACCTGACGCAGCGGACGCTCCCCCCGCATATCCAACCGCGCACACACCGCGTCAAAAGCCTCGGCGAACACCGGGAACGCCTCATACAACCCCAACCCCATCCCCGCCCGCTGCGAACCCTGCCCCGTGAACAAAAACGCGACCCGACCCTCCCCAGCCGCACCCGACGCCAACTCCCCATCACCATCAAGCACCACCCGGTGCTCCAACGCCGCCCGCGTCGTGGCCAGGGACCACCCCACATCCACCGCGTCCAACTCCGGCCGCCCGTCCACAAACGACCGCAACCGCGCCACCTGCCCCCGCACCCCCACCGCCGACCTCGCCGACACCACCCACGGCACCAACCCCGACCAACCAACCGTGGATTCGGTAACCGGCTCAGAGTCAAGCCCAGGCGCCTCCTCCAAAATCACATGCGCGTTCGTCCCACTGATCCCAAACGACGACACCGCCGCCCGACGCGGACGACCCACCTCGGGCCACTCCCGCGCCTCCCTCAACAACGACACCGCGCCCGCCGACCAGTCCACCGCCGGCGAGGGCTCATCCACATGCAACGTCTCCGGCAACACCCCATGCCGCAACGCCAACACCATCTTGATCACACCCGCCACACCCGCAGCCGCCTGCGTATGACCGATATTCGACTTCACCGACCCCAACCACAACGGCTCCCCACCCGCACCCCGCTCCTGCCCATACGTCGCCAACAGCGCCTGGGCCTCGATCGGGTCGCCAAGGCGGGTGCCCGTGCCATGCGCCTCCACCGCATCGACATCGGCACCGGTCAACCGCGCATTGGCCAACGCCTGCCGGATCACCCGCTGTTGGGACGGTCCGTGCGGCGCCGTCAAACCGTTCGACGCACCGTCCTGGTTGATGGCCGAACTCCGCACCACGGCAAGGACCCGGTGACCGTTGCGTCGGGCGTCCGAGAGCCGTTCGACGAGCAGTAGGCCGATGCCCTCGCCCCAGCCGGTGCCGTCGGCCGACGCGGCGAACGCCTTGCAGCGGCCGTCGGAGGCCAGGCCGTCCTGCCGGTCGAACTCGGCGAACGCGCCCGGCGTCGCCATCACCGTCACCCCACCGACCAGGGCGAGTTCGCACTCCCCGGCCCGCAGCGCCTGCCCCGCCCAGTGCAGCGCGACCAGCGACGACGAACACGCCGTGTCCACCGTCACGGCCGGGCCCTCAAGGCCGAAGGTGTACGCGACCCGCCCTGACAGCACCGCCGCCGAGTTGCCCGTGGCCGCGTGGCCGTCGCCTCGCTCGTCGGAGACGGCCAGTACATGTGCGTAGTCCTGACCGTTGGTGCCCGCGAAGACGCCCACGTTTCGGCCCCGCAGGGAGCGCGGGTCCAGCCCCGCCGACTCGAATGTCTCCCATGCGGTTTCCAGCAGCAGCCGCTGCTGCGGATCCATGGCCAGCGCCTCACGCGGAGAGATCCCGAAGAGTCCCGCGTCGAATTCGCCCGCGTCGGTGACAAAACCACCCATTCCGCCGCTGATCCCGGACGCCTCCGCCGGCCATCCCCGGTCGTTCGGGAACACCGACAGTCCGTCCACCCCACCGGCCACCAGATCCCACAACTGCTCGGGCGATGTGACCCCGCCGGGGAAACGGCAGGCCATCCCCACGATGGCCAGCGGATCGTCCACCGCCGCCGACGTCACCACCGCGCCCGCCGGCAGCAACGTCGCCACACCCGCGCCGGCCAGTTCCGCGTGCAGGTGGTCGGCGAGGGCGTCGGGCGTCGGGTGGTCGAAGACCAGGGTGGTCGGCAACGAGAGCCGCGTGGCCGCGGCCAGCCCGTTGCGCAGCTCGACGGCCGTCAGTGAGTCGAAGCCCAGGTCCCTGAACGCGCGACCCGGCTCCACCGCCTGCGCGTCCGCGTGCCCCAGCACGGCGGCGGCCTGGGCCCGGACCATATCCAGCAGAACCTGGCGGCGCCTGTCCTCCGGCACACCGGCAAGCTGCTCCCGCAGTCCGGATTCAGCCTGGTCCGGCGTGGACCTGAGGGCGTCGGCCGCCTCCGGAAGGTCCGACAGCAGTGCGCCGGGACGGACCGAGGCGATTGCTGGTGCGAACCGTTCCCAGTCGATGTCCGCCACCGTCATATCCGTACCGCCGAACCTGACCGCCTCGGCGAACACCCGCAACGCCAGCGTCACATCCAACGGTCGTACCCCGCCACGCAGCAACCGCCGCAGCACGACCCCGTCGGTCGCCATCCCTCCCTCAGCCCATGGACCCCACGCGATCGACGTCCCCACCAGCCCACGCTCACGCCGCTGCCGCACCCAGGCGTCGACCCACGCGTTTGCCGCCGCGTAGTTGCCCTGCCCGGCGCTGCCCACCGTCCCCGCCATCGACGAGAACACCACCAGCCACTCCAACGGCAGGCCCGCCGTCACCGCGTCCAGGTTCAGCAGACCGTCCACCTTCGGCGTCATCACCGACATCAGACGCTCCGGCGACAGGCCGTCCAAGGTCGCGTCGTCCAACATCCCGGCCGCATGAACGACACCCGTCAACGGCCACTCGGCCGGCACATCACCGACCACGGCGGCGAGGGCGTCCCGGTCGGCCACATCGCAGGCAACAACCGTCACCCGTGCGCCGAGCCCGGTCAGTTCCTCGACCAGGCCGTCGGGCGCCACCCCGGACCGGCTGGTCAGCACCAGATGCGGCACGCCACGGCCCGCCAGCCAGCGGGCCACCTCCACGCCCAGCGCCCCGGTACCGCCCGTCACCAGCACCGTTCCCGACGGCGCCGGATGCCAGGCGTCATCCACCACCCCGGCCGGTACCGCGCGGAGCAGACGCCGGCCATAGACCCCGGAACCACGCACCGCGACCTGGTCCTCGCCGGCGCCGCCGGCCAGAACGCTGGCGAGCCGGGTGCCCGCTCGCGCGTCCAACTCGGCCGGGACATCGACCAGTCCACCCCAGCGCTGCGGGAACTCCAGCGCCGCGACCCGGCCCAGACCCCACACCGCCGCCAGCCCCGGGTCCGCCAGCCGGTCCGAGGCGCCCACCGACACCGCGCCCCGCGTCAGCACCCACAGCGGCGCCGACACCTCGTCCAGGGCCTGCACCACCGCCAAGGTCTCCGCCACGCCACCGGCCACCAACACCACACCGGCAACCTCGGGCAGCCCGGACACGTCCTCGGCCGGAACGTTGACCACGGTGGCGCCCGCTGCGGAGAGCGCCGCCGACACCTCCGCGTCCTCGGGGCCCACCACCGCCCATACGCCGGTCAACATCGACGGCGACGGGCCGTCCAGCGGCCTCCAGGTGATCTGGTAGCGCCAGGAGTCGAGCGTGGAACGTTCCCGGTGGCGCCGCCGCCACGCGGACAACGCGGGCAACGCCGACTCGAGACCGGCCAGTTCTGCCAGATCCTCGCGCTCCACCGCATCCCAGAACGCGGCGTCGACCAGACCGCCGCCCGCATCGGCCGGCACCGAATCCTCCGGCCAGTACCGTTCCCGCTGGAAGGCGTAGGTCGGCAGCTCGACGACCCGCCCGCCACAGCCGGCGAACACCTTCGTCCAGTCGATATCGGCGCCGGCGGCCCAGAGGCGGCTGATCGCGGTCAGGGCGGTGTCGGCCTCGTCGCGGTCCCCGCGCAGAAGCGGGGCGAAGGTCGCGTCGGCGACGGTGGTCTCCTGGGCCAGGCCGGACAGGACTCCGTCGGGGCCCAGTTCGAGGTAACGGGTCACGCCCATGGCTTCGAGCGCGGTGACCCCGTCGGCGAAGCGGACCGTTCCACGGACCTGCCTGAGCCAGTACTCCGGCTCCCGCATCAGCCCGGGTTTCGCGACCGCGCCGGTCAGATTGGAAACGATCGGGATCTGGGCGGGGTTGAACGTCAACCGGGCCAGAACGCTCGCGAATTGATCCAGCATCGGCTCCATCAGGGCCGAGTGGAACGCATGCGACACCGATAGAACGTTGAACCGCCAGCCGTGCTCGGTGCACTCCGCCGCATAGCGTTCGATCGCCGCGACGTCCCCGGAGAGCACCACCGAACGGGGGCCGTTCACCGCCGCGACATCAAGCCCCGAATCGGCGACATCGTCCTCGGCGGCTTGGACGGCGAGCATCCCGCCACCTGCGGGCAGCGCCTGCATCAACCGGCCTCGTTCGGCCACCAGCACGCACGCGTCGTCCAGGGAGAGGACCCCGGCGACATGGGCGGCGGTGATCTCGCCCAGCGAGTGGCCGAGCAGCACATCCGGGACCACGCCCCAGGACTCCACCAGCCGGTAGAGGGCGACTTCGAGAGCGAACAGGCCCGCCTGCGCCCACCCCGTCTGCTCCAGACCCACGCCATCGGTCAGGACCGCACGCAGCGGCCGCTCCAACCGCGCATCGAGCCGCGCGCGGACCGCGTCAAACGCCTCGGCGAAGACCGGGAACGCCTCGTACAACCCCAGGCCCATACCGGCGCGTTGCGCACCCTGCCCCGTGAAGAGGAAAGCGGTCCGCCCCTCGCCGGCGACACGCGTGGTCAGCGCGTCCCCAGCACCGCGAAGGACGGTTCGGTGCTCAAGCGAAGCCCGGGCCGTCGCCAGCGACCAGGCCACATCCACCGGATCCAACTCCGGCCGCTCGCCCACGAACGACCGCAACCGCGCGACCTGTCCCCGCAGCGCGGCCTCGGACTTGGCCGACACCAGCCACGGCAGCTGCCACGGCGGAGCAACCGGCCCGGGCTCCGGCTCGGACTCCGTCTCCGGCTCGGGGGCCTGCTCCAGAATCACATGCGCGTTGGTGCCGCTGATGCCGAACGAGGACACACCCACGCGCCGTGGACGACCCGTCCGGGGCCACTCCCGGTTCCCGGTCAGCAGCTCCACCGCGCCCTCGGACCAGTCCACCTGCGGCGAGGGCTCGTCCACATGCAGGGTCGACGGAAGCACCCCGTGCCGCAGGGCCATGACCATCTTGATGACGCCGGCGACGCCCGCGGCCGCCTGGGTGTGGCCGATGTTCGACTTGATGGAACCGAGCCACAGCGGTTCGCCGTGCGTGCCACGGTCCTGGCCGTAGGTCGCCAGCAGCGCCTGGGCCTCGATGGGGTCGCCCAGGCGGGTGCCCGTGCCATGCGCCTCCACCGCGTCGATATCGGCGCCCGTCAGACGGGCGTTGGCGAGGGCCTGCCGGATCACCCGCTGCTGCGACGGGCCGCTGGGCGCGGTCAGGCCGTTGGACGCGCCGTCCTGGTTGACGGCGCTGCCGCGCATCACGGCGAGCACCTGGTGCCCGTTGCGCCGGGCGTCCGAGAGCCGTTCGACGAGCAGCAGGCCGACGCCCTCGGCCCAGCCGGTGCCGTCCGCCGCCGCGGCGAAGGACTTGCAGCGGCCGTCGCCGGCGAGGCCGTCCTGGCGGTCGAACTCGGCGAAGGCGGCCGGCGTGACCATCACCGTGACACCGCCGGCGAGCGCCAGATCGCATTCGCCGGAACGCAGCGCCTGGGCGGCCAGGTGGAGGGCGACCAGCGATGACGAACAGGCGGTGTCGACGGTGACCGCCGGGCCTTCGAGGCCATAGACATAGGCGACACGACCGGAGATCACGCTGCTCGCCGTGCCGGTCAGCAGGTGCCCCTCGGCCCCGGCGACACCGTTGCTGCCGTAGCCGGACGGCGAGGCGCCGGCGAAGACACCGACGCTGCGGCCACGGAGCGAACGGGGGTTCATCCCGGCCGATTCGAAGGTCTCCCAGGCCGCCTCCAGCAGCAACCGCTGCTGCGGATCCATGGCCAGGGCCTCGCGCGGCGAGATGCCGAACAGATCGGCGTCGAACTCGTCCGCGTCCTGGACGAACCCACCCAGGGCGGCAGCGCCGTTGAGCGCCCCGGTGGGCCAGCCGCGGTCGCCAGGGAAGGGGGTGATGCCGTCGCCGCCGGTGCTGACCAGACGCCACAGGTCGGAGGGAGAGCGCACGTCGCCGGGAAAGCGGCAGCCCATCGCGACGATGGCGATCGGTTCGCTCTCCCGGTCCTGCGCCGCCTGCAGGCGGCTGCGTGTGCGGCGGAGGTCCGCGGTCACGCGCTTCAGGTACTCGACGTACTTCTCTTCATTCTCCACCCGAATCCACCTTACTTCCGGGGCAGTGGATAGAAATGTCAAGCCAAAGCCCAACAGCCCGCAGTGACCCTGCAGCCCGAGCTGCGGAGAACGGAGACCGGAATGATATTAGGAGGGGAAAGCGTTGATTCGGCAACCCCTAGCCGACCCCTGATTGCATCGGAAAATGAATTCCCGGCGAATGACGGAATACCAGGATCGAGTCAGAGGACCGGTATTCTCCGTGACGGCGTCGGACGGGTCGGTGGCTTCCTCGCCGGTTTCCGGCGATGCCATGGCGATGCGGCGGCGCTGCCTTCCGGCCCGAGAGGCGAGGCCCGAGGGGCGGCCCCGAAGCGGTCCCATCGGTCGGTCGGCGGCAGCGTGGCTGGTCCGCCACGGAGGACGAACGCCCGGCCGGGGGCGGACAGTTTGGATCCCTGGCGCTCCCGGCAGCGGGGGAGCGGCGGCACCGCTCAAGGACTCTACCCGGCGCGACGCCCCTACCGTGAACCCCTAACCCATGCTGGCCACCACCCGTATCGGGCCTCCCCGAACGCGGTCCGTCAACGCGCGGGATCCTGCTGTGACAGGCGGCCATCGGCGGAAGCCGGCACCGGCATCGCAGCACAAGGCGGTGTCACCGGTTCGAAAGCCTCATTGAAGGCGTATAGGGGCCTGGTAAGGATCGCATAGGGGTTGGTGCGCTGAGAGGCCCTGGCTAGGGTCTGATACCGACCCGGTTTATGGCAGCGGTATTCATGGCGCATTCGAGGTGGTTCGAGTTTCCATGCCTGACATCTCTGCCGAAATGCATGAAGCGGTAGCCGTGGTCGGGTTGGCCTGCCGGCTCCCCGGCGCCCCCACCCCGGAAGAGTTCTGGCGGCTCCTGCGCGACGGAGTCGACGCCGTCGGGGAGATCCCGGCACACCGTTGGGACTTTTCCGAGGACGATCCGGAGCGGGACCTGGCCGTGCGCCGCGGTGGCTTTCTGGACCGCGTCGACGAGTTCGACCCCGAGTTCTTCGGTATCTCGCCGCGCGAGGCGGCGGCGATGGACCCGCAGCAGCGGCTGATGCTGGAACTGAGCTGGGAGGCCCTGGAGGACGCCGGCATCGTCCCGCAGCGGCTGACCGGCAGCCAGACCGGTGTGTTCGTCGGCGTGATGAACAACGACTACGCCACCCTCGCCCACCGCGCCGGCCTCACCGCCGTCGGACCGTACTCGCTGACCGGCGTGCAGCGCGGCATCATCGCCAACCGGATCTCCTATGCCGTCGGGCTGCGTGGCCCGAGCATGACCGTCGACGCCGGGCAGGCCTCGTCACTGGTGTCCGTGCACATGGCCTGCGAGAGCCTGCGGCGCGGCGAGTCGACGCTCGCGCTCGCCGGCGGCGTCCATCTCAATATCGCCGCCGAGAGCGCCGTCGCCGCGGCCGCCCTCGGCGCGCTTTCGCCCGACGGCCGCTGCTACACCTTCGACGCCCGCGCCAACGGTTATGTCCGTGGCGAGGGCGGTGTCGTCGTCGCGCTCAAAACCCTCTCCCGGGCCGTCGCCGACGGCGACGAGATCTACTGCGTCATCCGGGGCAGCGCCGTCAACAGCGGCGGCGCGGCCAGCATGACCGCGCCCGATGTCGACGCCCAGGCCGAGGTGCTGCGCACCGCGTACCGCAACGCCGGCATCCGGCCCGAGCAGGCGCAGTATGTGGAACTGCACGGCACCGGAACGGTGGTCGGCGATCCCGTCGAGGCGCGCGCCCTCGGGGCCGTGCTGGGCAGGGGACGGCCGGCGGACCGTCCCCTGCGAGTCGGATCGGCCAAGACCAACATCGGCCATCTGGAGGGCGCCGCCGGTGCCGTCGGGCTGCTGAAGGTCGTGCTGTCACTGCGTCACGGCCAACTCGCGCCCAGCCTCAACTTCGTCAGCCCGAACCCCGCGATCCCCCTCGACGACCTCGGGCTGAGCGTCCAGACCGAGCTGTCGCCCTGGCCCGCCGACGAGGGGGCGCGCACCGCCAGCGTGAGCTCCTTCGGCATGGGCGGCACCAACTGCCATGTGGTGCTGACCGGATGGGAGCAACCCCGGCCGGCGGACCCCGAGCGGCCCGACGAGTCGTTGCCGGTTCCGTTGTTGCTTTCGGCGCGGGGTGGGGTGGCGTTGGGGGTGTTGGCGGGGCGGTTGGCTGGTTTGTTGCGTGAGGGGTCGGGGTTGGGGTTGGGGTTGGTTGAGGTTGGTCGTGGTTTGGCGGTGGGGCGGGCGGGGTTTGATTGGCGGGCGTGTGTGGTGGGGGTTGATCGGGGTGGGGTGTTGGCGGGGTTGGATGGGTTGGCGGGTGGGGTGGCGGTGTCGGGTGTGGTGGAGGGTGTGGTGGTGGGTTCTGGTGGTGTGGTGTTGGTGTTTCCGGGTCAGGGTTCGCAGTGGGTGGGGATGGCGCGGGGGTTGTTGGAGTCGAGTGGGGTGTTTCGGGATGAGGTGGTGGCGTGTGGGGTGGCGTTTGAGGGTTTGGTGGGGTGGTCGTTGGTGGATGTGTTGCGGGGGGTGGAGGGTGCGCCGGGGTTGGATCGGGATGATGTGGTGCAGCCGGTTTTGTTTGCGGTGATGGTGTCGTTGGCGGCGTTGTGGCGTTCGGTGGGTGTGGTGCCGGTGGCGGTGGTGGGGCATTCGCAGGGTGAGGTTGCGGCGGCTTATGTGGCGGGTGGTTTGTCGTTGGTGGATGCGGCGCGGATTGTGGCGTTGCGGAGTCGGTTGGTGCGGGGGTTGGCGGGTTCGGGTGGGATGGTGTCGGTGGCGTTGCCGGTGGTGGATGTTGAGTTGCGTTTGGTGGGTTGGTCGGGTCGGGTTGGGGTTGCGGCGGTGAATGGTCCGTCGGCGACGATTGTTTCTGGTGATGTGGATGCGTTGGATGAGTTGTTGGCTGTTCTTGAGTCTGATGGGGTTCGGGCTC
>NZ_BBOM01000018.1 GCF_000974485.1 Streptomyces sp. NBRC 109706
CCCGCGGAGCGGGTAGAACCCTGCTGCGCAGGGTCCAAGAGTTCCCCTGCGCTGCGCGCAGGGGAAACGAAGTGATGCTCTCTCCGCTGCGCGGAGAGAGCGCAGCTCTCGCTGCGCTTCGAGCCGAATCCCTTCCGCTGCGCTCCAGGGACTTGTGAGCCTGCTGACGCAGGCTCAACCGCAAGCCCTGGGGTTCCGAGGGCCCTGGGTCCGTCCACTGCGCGCCGGCCCGCTTCGCGGGGCAGCTCACTGCAGGAGGGTTGGCGGGGGTGTTTCCTTCGGGGAGAACTTTCGGGGAATCCGGATTCTGGGGGTGTGCCTCCCGGGCTTAGAGAAGAGCGGACGGCTGTGCGAAGGGCTATCAGGAGTGCTCTCCAGGCGCCGTGAAGGACGCCTGCGATGGCGAGGACAAGGTGCCGTCTTGCCCCCGTCGGTGTACTGCTTGATCACCACATCACGGTCATCACGCCGGTGATCGAACCAGGTGTCCAGCACCTCGCCCTGCTCATGCCGCAGATACGGCCACGGCCGGCTGGCCAGCCCCGCGTAGATGTCCCGAGGCCGCAGCAGCGCCTCGCTGCCCCTTGTGCCGATCCCAATCCAGTGCCATCGCGCCATCCTCCCCACCTGACCTGCTCGAACAGCTTCAGCAGCTTGTCGTACGCCTCGTGGCCGGCGGGCACCCGCAGTCGGAACTGGTCCTCGGTCCGCGCCAGCGCCGCGTGCGCGCGCAGAGCACCCTGAACGAGGGCATCGGCAAGGCCGTGTACCTGACTCCGGACAACTACCTGGTCAAGCAGGTCCGCGAGGAAGCCGCCAGGCTCGATATGGCGACCACGGACGATCCGTACGAGCCGGCGTTCCTGTCGGCCGAGGCCGTGCTGGTGACGAATTACCAGAAGCTGATCAACGGCAAGTCGGCAGGACCCCACCGCTTTGGCGCCGGTCCCGTTCTGGGCGTGGGTCGACAAGCGCGAGGAGGTGTTGAAGATCCTGCGCCCGCATCGGGAGGAGCAGGTTTTTATGTTCGTGTGGCCGTTGCTCGCCGAGGTGCTGCATCTGTGCACCGCGACGTCGAAGGCGATCGAGATCAGGCCCTCGTGCCCGCGCCGATCGACCGCATCCCGTCGTTCGTGCGGGCCCGCCGCAGGGTCTATCTGACCGCGATGCTCGCCGACGACAGTGCCCTGGTCACCGACTTCGGCGCCGACCCGAAGCTCGTCGCCAAGCCCGTCACGCCGGGCAGTGCGTCGGACCTCGGGGAGCGGATGATCCTGGCTCCCCGCGCCCTCAATCCGGGGCTGGATGACGAGGCCGTGCGTGTGCTTGCCCGCCAGTTCGCCGACGGCGACCAAGACGGCGACAGTCTCGCCGAGACGGATCCGGTCAACGTGGTGGTGCTGGTCAACAAGTACGACGGCGTCAACCTCCCGGCCGGCGCGTGCCGTCTGCTGATCCTCGACGGGATCCCCCGGCCGCTGGACGGGGTGGAGCGGCGGGAGGCCGTCGCGCTGGCCGACAGCACCGTCCGCCTGGCCCGGGAGATCCAGCGGATCGAGCAGGGCATGGGCCGGGGGGTGCGGGACGGCGAGGACTACTGCGCGGTCCTGCTGCTGGGGGCGAACCTCGCCGTGGCAATCAACGACGCCCGGCGCTTGGCCCTGCTCTCCCCCGCGACGCAGGCCCAGTTGAAGCTGAGCCGGGACATCGCCGGCCAGATCAAGGGCGAGGGGCTGAATGCGGTGCGGGAGGCGCTGCGAGCCTGCCTGGGGCGGGTACCACAGTGGCGGGAGCGCAGCCGGCGGGCGCTGGCGGATGTGCGCTACGCCGAGCACGGGACGGTACGAGGCGAGGCCGTGGCGCTGCGCGAGGCGTTCGATCTCGCGGCCATGGGCCGTACCCCGGCCGCGGTGGAGCGGGTGCAGAAGGCGGCGAACGACCTCGGCAACCGCGACACTGTGCTGCGGGGCTGGCTGCGGGAGCAGAAGGCCGCCTACCTGCATCTGACCGGCCGCGTGGCCACCCAGCAGGCCCTGGCCGGGGCGTTGAACGACAAGCGGCGCGGCAGGCGGTCGTCGAGCTGAAGACAGGGCGCGCCACCGACACCATCGCGAAGAAGGACATGGACCAGCTCGGCGGCAGCGTCCGCTGGCTCAACGATCACAACCCGGAGGTGGATGCCCTACCGGTCATGCTGCATCCCAGCCGGGTCTGCGACGCCAAGGCCACCGTGGTGGCGGACATGCGCGTCGTCACTCAGGCCCTGTTCGGCAAGCTGAAGGAGGCCGTGACGAGCTACGCAGCCGCGCGCCAGCAGCCCGGACCGCTGGACGACCGAACAGGCCGTCCGCGAACAGCTCGCACACCACAAGCTCACCGGCGACCGGTTCTTCACCACCTACTCCGAGCCCGTGCGCTTCTCTTGACCTCTGCGGGCGTCGCGGACTTGTGGTGACCTGCCGAGACCTTCTGGCAGGCCACCACCGGTTCGCCGGAATGGAGCAGGAGCCGTGCGGGCCGCCTGTGCTTTTCGAACCCTGCGGCCGCAAGGTTGCCGTCGGCCGGGACGCGGGGCTGAGGAACGGGTGACGGCGTGTCAGCGGCATCTGGTGAACTGGCCCGCCGGGACGGATCACAGGGGTGGAGCATGGACATCGAGGCGTTCTTCAGCAGCGGCGACAGCTGGGCCGAGCCGTGGGTGCTCAACATCGAGCTGGTCGAGTCGCTGCGGTTCGGTCCGCCGGCCGGTCGCGGCGAGCTAGACGTGGCGATCGCGCTGACCCGGCTTCTGTACCACGACTTCGTCTCCCACGGGACCGACGGCAAGGGCAGGTACCTGAACGACGAGAACGTGCCCCTGGTCATCAAGGCACACCGCGCCGTCCTTGAGCGCCTCGCTCTCAAGCCGCCCACCTGGCCGTTTCGGACCTTCGACGGGCCGCGCGGCTTCGGCACCTACTGGCGCGACAACGACATGCGCGGCAGCTGGCAGGCGCGACGCGACTGCATCGAGCAGATCCTCGGCCCGACCCGCGACGCGCTGGAGGAACTGCAGGAGCTGGAGTATGAGCGCCGGTTCACCAAGGGGCCCTCGGGCAGCTTCAAGAACCTCATCTTCGCCGCCGACGGGGCGAAGCCGGAGATCGTACTGAAGGACGCGGTGAACAACGACGTCGAGATCGTCCGCCACGCCGACAGCTGTCTGGTGTTCACCGACCCCCTGCCGCCCCACGGGCTCACCTGGCGGCAGATGGTCGCCTGGTGGACGAAGAACCACCAGCCGCAGGCGGACGAGAAGACGGCGGCCAACAGCTTGTACCGGCGTCTGTACCGGTCGCTGGACTCATGGCCCGAGCAGCTGCTCATGCGCACCTACTGCGCCCGCTACGCCGAGGAAGGTGGCTTCGACCTGCCCGCGCTGATCCCTCAGGTCTACCTCCACTACGCCCCCTACACCCGGCGCAGCGGCAAGCAATCCGGGGCTTTGCATCGGCAGCGGATGGACTTCCTGCTCCTAGCCCCGGACCGCTCCCGCATCGTCATCGAGGTCGACGGCGTCCAGCACTACGGGCGCCCGAACCCGCCCGACGAACAGGGACGGGTCACCCACACCGCCGTGCCGCGGCTGTACGCGGAGATGGTCGCCGAGGACCGCAGGCTGAGGCTGGCCGGGTACGAGATCTACCGCTTCGGCGGCTGGGAACTCGCTGGCTCTGACGGCAAGCGACGCCTGGAGGAGTTCTTCACCGAACTCCTCGGACGACATGAGAAGCCGACACTGTAACCAGAGGCCCCGGGGCGCGGACTCGTGCGGCCTGGGGTAGTCGCGAGCGGCACTGCGCGGCGCACCATGGGGACTTCAGTCACTCTGCGGTCGCAGGCTCCGAGCGTGCCGACCACGCACCGGCCCGGGTCGCAGCCCCTCCCCGAAACGGCCGCAGATGCGGTCTGCCCCGCGCGGCGAGCTGACAGCTGTTCATTCATCCCCATGTCCAGAGGGTGGGTGCGGGAGGGTGTGGGGAGCCGGGCTGGTGGTGTGCCTGGTGGGTTTTCTACATCGGGGTGGCCGGGGCGGCGTTCTCGTCTGTCCAGTTGCCGTCGAACAGTGCGGCGACCAGGCGGGCGTGCTTGTCGGGGAGCTGGGCGGCGCGGTGCTTGGTGCGGGCCTTGGCGAGCCAGGCGCCGATCCTGACCGTCTCGCCGTCGACGCGGATGGTCTCGCGGGCGGTGGGGGCGCGGCCTTCGCGGTGGAGGAAGAGTTCCAGGAGTTGGACGGTTTGGGGGAAGGTGCGGCGGGTGCGGCGGGCGGGGGTGAGCGGGTTGCTGTCGGGGGTCAGGCCGAGGGCGGCCAGCAGGTGCTGCTGGCCGGGGTGGAGGGCGGGCCAGACGGTGAGCTGACGGTGGAGCCAGGAGCCGATCTTCACACTGCCGAGGAGGGTGTCGCGGGTGAGGGCGGCCGGGTCGGTTCCGTCGGCGAGGTGGGCGCGCAGGAGGTGGTATTTGCGGTGCCAGTCCGCGCCGTGGGGCAGGCGCCAGTCGGGGGCGAGGGCGGTCAGCGCGCGGGCGCGCTCCGGGGCGAGTTGGTCTGTGGTGGCGAGGTGGCGTTGTTCGGCGAGCCAGGCTCCGGTGGGGGTGGTGGAGGGGGCGGCGAGGTGGCCGTGCGCGGCGTGGTAGTGGGCGGCGGTGGTGAGGCGGGCGCGCCAGGTGGCGTCGTGTTTGTCCCAGATCATGCCGAGTGCGTCGAGTTCGGCGATCCATTCGGGTTCGAGGCGGCCGGCCCTGCGGGCGTCGCGCATGGTGGTGATGAAGGTTCCCAGGGCGTAGCCGGTGGGGTCGGTGTGTTCGGCGGGGACGTCGAGGTGGCCGTAGTGGTCGTGGTAGGACTGGGCGGCGGCAAGTCCCAGGCGGCGGGAGCGGGATGTGGCCGGGTCGCGGGGGTCGAAGGAGGCCAGGTCCATCGCTTGGGCGATGCGCTCGGGGTGGACGGTGAAGTCGAAGTGCCAGCGGCGTTCGATGACGTCGCTGGTCTCTTTCGGGAGGCGGTTGGCCTTGTCCGGGAGGCGCTCGAGGATGCGGTGGTCGTGGCTGGCCAGGGCGGTGGCGATCGCCCACACCGGTTCGTAAGGAGTGCCGAGGATGTTCTGGCCGTTGGCGCCGGGCGGGATGTAGACCGGGACGATCAGCGAGGCGGTCTTGCCGGAGACGTCCAGGCGCAGGGCGCGGCCCAGGGCCTGGGCACAGCGGACGACGCTGCGGGTGGGGTCGGCGAAGACGATCGCTTGGATGTTGGGGATGTCGACGCCTTCGGCGATCAGTTTGGCGTTGGCGAGGATCGCGCAGTCTGCGGCGGCGAAGTCGGCGAAGGTGCGGGCGCGTTGGGCGGGGGTGTGCTGGCCGTGGGCGAAGAACAGTTCGGGGGTGGTGTCGGGGCACAGGTCGGGGTTGGTTTTGGCCAGTAGGCGCAGGGTGTGGGGCAGTTCGCGGGCGAAGCGGCGGGCGTCGGAAACGAGGTTGAAGTAGACCAGCACTTTCTTCAGCCGGTGTTCGGTGATCGCGCGCAGCACGGCCAGGTGTAGGGCGGTGGTGCGCAGCGCGTTGTCGGGCTCGTCGCCGGTATCGCCGGAGCGGGCGCTGGGGGTGGGGGTGGGGAGGTTGAGGCGGCGGCGTAGGTCGGTGTCGGTGAGGGTGGGGACCACGATGCGGTAGTCCGCCGCCCGGCCGTCTTCAACGGCCTGGGCGAGTGGGTATTCGAAGACTTTCTTTCCGTATACCTGTTCGTTGTCCATGGAGTTGGTGAACACGTCCGTGTCCGGCCCGGTGGGGTGCCGGCGGCGTGGGCGGGTGGTGTCGGCGGACTCGGCCAGTTCCGGCGCGGCGAAGACGCGGGGGGTGGCGGTCATGTAGAGGCGGCGGTCGGCCGGGATGCGCTTCGCGTCGTTGACGGTCGCCCATTTCTTGTCGGCGCGGCCGGCGATCCGGTGGGCCTCGTCCATGACCGCCAGGTTGAACGGTGGCACGGCGTATTTCGTGTTCCGGGTCTGTTCGATCTTGTTCAGTGAGTCGTAGGTGCAGATCACCGTCAGCGCCGGGATCTGGTCCGGCTCCTGTCCCACCACCGACATCAGTGCGGCCATCGTGTGGTGGTCGGTGGTCGACATGACGCGTGCGGCGACCAGGTCGTCGCGGCCGGCGGCGTCCATCGAGGAGACGATCACCATGTGTTCGCCGTGGCCGTCCCGGCGCCAGGCCAGTGCGGTCTGCGCCGCCAGATCGAGGGTAGGGACGACGAACAGCACCAGTCGCGCGTCGAGTTCGTCGGCCACCCGGATCGACACCAGCGTCTTCCCGGTCCCGGTCGCCGCTACGTACAGCGCCCGTGTGCCCGTGCGCCGAAGGTGGCGTGCCAGTCGTGTGACGGCCTCGGCCTGGTCGGCGAACAGTGGCCGTTTCTCCGGCTGGCCTGGTGCGCGGGGTGCGGCCATGGTCATACAGCTTGTTCCTTCTTCCTGCTTCCTGGGTTTGGGGGCGGACGGCCTGCGGGCGGCAGCCGGCCGGGGAGGGTGAACCCGCGGGAAAGAGAGGGCTGGAAAGAGGGGGCTCACCGGTCGAGCACTCTACTACCCAAACCTGATTCGTACGCGATATGGGCGCTGTTTTTACGTGTGCCGTACGGGGTATGTACGGTTGTGGGGTAAGGTGAGGGCGGAGGTGTCTCATGTCCGAGCTGTTCGACGCGGTCGACGCGCTGGTCGCATCCCGGTCCGCGTTGCCGCCGCCGGCGGAGCGCAGGCGGCTGCGTCAGGCCCACGCACTCACCCTGGACGAGGTGGCCCGCGCCCTGGACGTACGGCGGGCCACCGTCAGCGGCTGGGAGTCGGGCAAGAGCGAGCCGCGGCCGCCGGAGCGGGAGGCGTACGCCCGCCTGCTCGGGCAGCTCGCGCGGCTCTACCCCGCCCCCGACGGCGCCGCCGCCGCCGCGCCGCGGAGGAAGGACGCCTCGGCGCCGACGACGTCCGGCAGCCCGGACCCCACCGTGCAGGCCGGACCCGCGGGCGGGGCTTCGGGTGCTGTGGCCGTGGCCGCGTCCTCTACCGCCTCATCCGTTGGGCCGGTTCCCGTGCCGGCCGCCGCAGCGCGTCCGGCGCGTGCCGTCCGGCCCTCGCCCGCCTCGCGTCGTCCGGGCACGGAGAGGGCTGCCCCGGCCCGCGCGCCCGCCCCCGGCGATCCGTACGCGCACGGTCCGCTGCTCGTCCTCGACGCCGACGCCGAGCGCGAGGTGACCGGCTACGGCATCGGCGGGCTGATCCTGGACGTGCCCGCCAAGTCGCTGCCCGCGCTGGTCGAGTGGGCCCTGCGAGAGGCTCAGCTCGGGGCCCAGAGGCTGCACGGCTCGGGCCGGGACGCCGACCCGCTGCTGGTGCTCACCGAGGCGGCGTGCGAGCGCTACGGCCTGCCTGCCGCGCTGTCGGAGGCCGAGCGGCTCGCCGGGCGACTGGCCGAGGGGCACAAGGTCGTCAAGCAGCTCGACCGCGCGCACTGGCAGCTCACCCGGCGGGGGTTGGGGCCGTGGGCGCGGATCTACCGCCCCGCTCAGGGCAGCCGCCGGCAGTGCGTGCAGTTGTGCGTCCCCTCCTGGCGCGCTCTGGACGACCGTGCCTGGGGCCGTGCCGCCGGGCTGGAGCCGGCGGAACTCGCCCGGGTGCTGGGGGTGTACGCGCAGCGGGTGATGACGCCGGTCGGCTCGACGGCCGTGACGGGGCTGGAGCTGATGACCGCGCTCAGCCCGCCGACGCGCGCGAGCGAGCCGGACGCCGGGGGTCATCGGCATTCCGAGCACCGGCCCGGATCGCTGGGAGCGCGGCCGATGGACCCGGCGCCGTGCGAGGCGACCGACGGCCACCCCGTTCTGGCCGACCTGCCCCGTTTCCACGTGCGCGGCCCCGGCGAGCGGCTGTTCGAGGAGGCGTACGACTGGGCGCGGGATCTGACCGACGCCGAGTGCATGCGGCGCTACCTGGTCGGCATCGACGTGAACCTGGCGTTCGGCGCGGCCGCCAACGGCGCGGTCCTCGGACTGGCCTCGCCGCCCGTGCACGTCACCAGCCCGGTCTTCGACCCAGCGATGCCCGGTTCCTGGCTGGTCGACCTCTCCCATGTCGACCTCTCCAGAGCGAAGGTCGGCAAGCGGTGGCGCCAGCTCGAAGGAGGCCTGCTGCCCAGCCCGTTCACGCCGACCGGCCGGCGCCCCACCGGTCCGGCCTGGTACGCCACCCCGACGGTGGCGTACGCCGTCGAGCTCGGCTACGACGTCGCCCCGGTCGAGGCCTGGGTGCGCCCGGAGGGCGGCCGGTTCCTGGACGGCTGGTACAAGCGGCTGCGCGACGCCTACGTCGCCACCATGGCGGACCTCGGTGTGGGCGAGAAGCTGGCCCCGCAGGAGTTCCTGGAGGCGATGGGCGGCCACAAGCAGCGTGATCCGGAGCTCGCGATCGTGGTGGACGCCGTCAAGATGACCGTCAAGGGCGGCATCGGCAAGCTGCAGGAGAAGGCCCGCGGCGGCGGCTGGAAGCCAGGGCAGGCCTGGCCCGCCCTGGCCCGCCCGACGTGGCGCCCCGACATCCGCGCCACCGTCATCTCCCGGGCCCGGATCAACATGCACCGCAAGATGCTCAACCTGGCCGCTGCCACCGGCCGCTACCCGGTCGCGGTCCTCTCGGACTGCGCCGTCTACGCCGCCGACGGCCCCAGCCCCCTGGACGTCCTGCCCCACGACGACGCCGGCAAGACCGTACCGGGCAGCTTCCGGCTCGGAGTCTCGCCGGGGATGGTCAAGCACGAGGGCACCCAGAGCGTGCTGTGGGGCGCGGACGTACTCGAACAACTCGGCGCCGACGGCCATGTCGCCAACCTCGCCCGCTACATCAAGACCGGCGAGGTCAGTACCAGGGACACCGGAGAATAGGGAGCGTCACAGGCGATGGTCACCGTCGGAGAAGAACTCGACAAGGCGGTGCGCGGCGCGTTCACCCGCCCCGTCCCCAAGTCCGCCGGGGCGCAGATGCGTTACCTGGTCCGACAACACCGGCGCAGCACCCGGCGCGTGGCCGAACTCCTCGGCATCACCCAGCGCACCGTCGAACGCTATGTGAACAACCAGATCAAAACCCCCCGGCCGCAGCTCGCCGACCGCCTGGAGCGCGAAGTCCGCGCACGCTGGCAACCGCAGATCAGGGCCAAGGCGAAACAGGCCGCGGCCACCACCGGCGGCATCATGATCGATGTCCAGGCCCGCTTCGGCTACACCGCCGCCCCCGGCACCACCGACCAGGCCCGCGTGCGCCACCTCACCCTCCCCCTGCCGCCCCACCACGCCGCACGCCTCCTCCAAGCCCAGGAAACCGGCGCCGACGAAGACCGACTCCGCCAGATCGCCGCCGAAGCCCTGGGCGAGGTCTACTTCCGCGACAACGGCCGCCGCGCCCACGGCCTCGAAGTCGAACTCACCGACATCCTCGACCTCCAATTCGAGCTGTAAGCGCACCCAGGGAGTGCGACAACGGGTCTATGACCGATTCCTGGCTGGCCATGGCCACAGATGGATTGCCGGCCTTCGTGAAGGGCCAGGAACTCGACGATGGTCTCGCCGGTCTGACGACCAGCTCTTCCCATGTAGTGGGGCGCCCTACGCCGCTGGTTCTTCGGCGGTGCCAAGCCGGGTTCTCGAGGCGGCCCATGCCAGGCCGCCGATGTCGAGGTGATGGCGGGCGCGGGTGACGGCGACGTAGGCCAGACGGGCTTCGTCGGGGTCGATGGGAGCAATGGTGGGGCGACCGTCTTCGTCCATCTCGCCGGTGTCTTCGGGGATGAAGTCGGCGGAGATCCGCACAGTGGCCCACTCGCGCCCCTTGGCCTTGTGGGCGGTGGAGATGGTGGCATCGGCGTACTGCTCGGGGACGAGCTGGTCGACGGCGGCAAGGATGGCCTGGGTGCCGTGCCGCTCGACAACCTCAACCAGCGGGGCGAGGTCGCCGCCAGCCGGATCGTGTTCGGCGTACTCCTTCAGGTCGCCCCAGCGTTCGAACAGCAGGAGCTCGGGGTGGGTGGTGCGGCGGCCGTTTTGTAGGTCGTGTGCGGCGCGGGCCAGGGCTCGCAGAGGTTCGGCGCCGCCGGCCAGGGCGACGCTGCGGCTGGTGGGCAGCAGGTTCATGATTTCGATCATGGTGCCGACGTTGGTGCGGCACAGAATCGCTTCGGGTTGTTCCAGGGGGCCGATGCAGGTGGGGATGGCGTCGGTACCGGTCAGGCGGATCAGGGCGTCGACCAGGGCGAGCCAGCGGTTGGCTTCCTCGGCCAGGGCAGGGCCGAAACGGAAGGAGCGGGAGAGGGTCAGGGCAGTGCCTTTGAAGTCGGTCATGACATCCTTGGCGCCGCGCCAGCCGTAGATGGCCTGGGCGGAGTCGCCGACCATGACCAGCTGGGCGTGGTCACGCTGCCGGGTGAAGACCTCCTCCAGGACAGGGTTGGTGTCCTGAGCCTCGTCGAGGAGAAGGTAGTCCGCATCGATGACGGGCTCCGACAGGGCCCAGATCTTCAGGTAGTGGTCATGGGTGAACCGCACCACTCCGGCGTCAGGGTGCTGCAGGTCAGCCCAGGCCTTCTGCGCGTAGGGCAAGACAGCCTCAGCCAGATGGCTGTGGCGTTCGGGGGACTCCAGACCGCGCAGGTGCGGGACGTGGTGGGACTGGAGGGCGGCGTCGGCGGAGTGGCAGAAGGCGGTGACCGTACGCAGCATGACGGAGGCGAGGATCGGCTGGGGAAATGGAACGGCCGCCGACGGTCACCGGCTGGACGAGGTCGAGGAGTTGGCCCTGCTTCCAACTGGGGACACGCGGCGCGTTCAGACGATCACCGTAGCGGTGACCGACAGCGGCGAAGGCCAAGGAGTGGGCCGTCTTGCAGGCCACCGTCCGGGGGAAGACCGCGGCCGCGGCCTGCGCGATGGACTTGTTGAAGGCCAGGTAGCGGCCGCGGCGGGGAGTAGCGGCGGCCAGCATCGCCAGCGTAGTGGTCTTGCCCGTACCCGCGCCGGCCTGGAGAACCAGGTGCTCCCCCGCGCTGAAGGAGTCAGCGGCGGCAGCCTGCTCATCGGTGGGTTCCAACACTCTTGGGCCCTTGAGTAATCGCAGGGGTGGACTAGGGAAACGCACGAGGGGTTCAGCAGTCCTGGCACCCAGATGGCACGAGGCTGAAGTCGCATTCATAACCTCGTTCGATACAGGGCGCGGCATGCGGGGTATCGCCAATGGAAGGCAGGGCGTAGGCAAAGGCATGGGGGGACGATGGCAGGCGACACGCCGCTGAAACCGGCGCCGGGCCGCTCAGGTCACCCGGCCAGACGAATGGGTCAGCGCCCCGGCCGCCCTCGACGGACGGCTGAACCTGCACCATCACCGGCCCGGCAGCCTCCTGGAGCACGAGGAAGAGATCTACCGCATCACCGACGGCCTCATGGAACACCTCGCCCCGCTCATCGGTATGGCCGCCCAACCCGCCATCCACGATCGCACCGAAGCGCTCGCCATCGACGTCCTGCACGACGCCGCCCGCTCCCTCAACCCGCCCACGCCAGACAGACACGACACGACCTGGTGACAGAACCCCGTGCGCTGCCCACAGGCGAGATCGCAGTCTGAGGCGGCGCGCAGCGGCCCGTGGCCTTCTCGATGACTTGCGACAGCAGCCGTCGACGACTTTCGGATGCGCCCACGGCGGCCGGACAGCGATGCCGACGAGTTCGGGAGGCAGTCGTCGCGAGCTCGGCAGCGGCGCTCCGCCTGCGCCTTCCGGCTCCGTAGCCAGCCTCTTTGGCCTGGCCCCACCGCCGGGCGGCTCGAAGCTGCCCGGCGCAGGGGGCAAGTGGGAATGCCGCTTCAACCCCTACCGTCCCGAGCGGGTGTGGCTCTAGACCATACGGCGGGCGCCTGGGTGACGTGCGACTTCCGGCTGCGGCACCTGCTCACCGACCCGTGGACCGCGGACATGTGACAGGAGTACGCCGAGCGGCACTGTGCGGCCGGCGGCAGCGAACAGGACGAGGAGGCGATCGCTCTGGCCCTGGCGCAGCGCGACCGGCGTCGGCGCAGTCGCAGGCCGCCGCCCAAGCGCACCGGGGCCGAACCGCCCTTCCAAGGACTGGAGTTGGAGACCGAACAGCCGTCCCAAGATCCCTACGCGGGTCTGGAGGAGTTCGACCTGTCGACGCTGCGGCCCTACCCGGCGCTGCCCATCTCTCCTCTGGCTCCTGCGCCCGTGCCCGCGCCGCCGGTGCTGCCCGCCGGCACGGGCAGCGCGGACCGGCCCTCGGACAGCGGGCAGGCTCCGCATCCGCTGGCAGCGCTCTTCCCCGACGACGGCGACGGCAGCCCGCCGGACGCCTCCGCAGCCGGAGCACCTGCGGCTGCCTACAAGGTCGTCGAGGCGGAACTCCTCGACGACCTCGATCCGGACGGTGATGACGGTGACGAGGCCGAGGCCGACGTATGGGAGATGTAGGCGACCGTCGACCGGGGCCGTGAACCATGCAGCCGCAAGCCGGCCCCGGGGGCGGACAGGTTTCCCGGCCCGGAGCCGGTCTGCCGGTGAGAGCCAGGGCCGTAACCAGAGAGAAGCAGTGATGAAGGCATCCGTCGAACTGCGTGCCAAACGTGAAGCCCGTCTGCGTCAGCAGCTGAAGGACACCCCGATGCGGCCTCTGCCGCTGTTCCAGCTCACCGGCTGGACCCACTTCGTCGACGAGCAAGTGGATCCGCCCGTCCTGGCGGCGGGCAGCCCTCCCGCTACCGGCAGGAAGAAAGACGAACAGGCCATCGCCTACCACCGGCATCTGCGGATGGTGCCCACCGACGCGACGACCCACATGCAGGAGACGGTCGTCGAGGCGGTCCACCGCAACAGCGGGTGCCGGGACGGGCTGATGGACCATGTCATCGACGGGCCCCCGGGCACCGGCAAGACCTGCCTGCTGCGGGCGATGGGACGCACCGCCCAGAAGGAGATCGAAGCCGCCACGAACGGCAGGCAGCAGAACACGATCCCGGTGGTGCACATCACCACCCCGCAGACCCTGAGCCGAGGGTGAACTGGGTCTGGGAGATCAGCTCTTTCCTGGGGCTCAACCCCGAACCGAAAAACCTCACGGAGGTCCTGGAGATGCGCAGACACCAGGATGTGACCCTGCCGGTCAACTACGTCCTGGAGACGGCCCAGACCCGTCTGCTGCTCATCGACGACATCAACCGCGCCTCACCGCAGCACCTGGCCAACGTGCTGCCCTACTTCGACTACCTGCGCGAGAAGCTGGGCATCTCCATCGTCTTCTGCGGCACCGGCGCCAGCCACCGCCTGCACCAGGCCCGCATCCTGGCCCAAGACCTGATCCGGGTCAGCGAGGAGAATCGGGTACGGCTCGAACGGGCGGGACAGCCGGCCCAACCCGTCTCCCCCTCACCGACCGCGCTGCTACCGGTGACCTGGCTGCACCCCCTGCCCCTGGGCACCAAGATCGAGGAACAGGAGATGTTCCGGCGCGTCCTCGCGAGCTTCGAGGCAGACCTGAGCCTGTACCGGCTCGAAGAACACGCCCTGAGCAAACACGCCGCCACACTGCACCAACGCACCGGCGGCTACTTCAAAGCCCTCACCTACGTCATCTCCACCGCCGCCGTCATCGCAATCCGCACCGGCAGCGAGAACATCACCGAGAAAGAGATCAACGCCGCAACAGCCCAGCTCAGCTGAACCGCTACCGCCCCGGGGCGATCGGCGGATGCCGACAGCCGGACGGGCCGATGCGTTCGTGCACAGCGCTCACCAGGGCACGCACCGCACATTCAACCGCAGCGGGCAAGCACCGCACCGGTGAGCACGGTAGGGGCCACGGGGACTGTAAAACGAGCGGTGTATCCCGATAATGGAAGATGCACCTGTGACCAGCGAGAACACGTCCAAGACCAGTCCTGTCGAGTCGGCTGAGCCACAGCCGTCGGTGGCGGTAACAGCGGTTGATCGACCAGCTCGTCGACCGTGCCCAGGCCGAGGGCCTGCAACTGACCGGCGAGGGCGGGCTGCTGCAGCAGCAGCTGACCAAGCGGCTGCTGGAGTCCGCGCTCGAAGGGGAGATGACCGATCACCTCGGCTACGACCGCCACGATGCGGCGGGCAGGAACAGCGGCAACAGCCGCAACAGCACCCGTTCCAAGACCCTGCTGACCGATGTCGGTCCGGTGGAGATATCCGTGCCCCGTGACCGGGACGGCTCGTTCGAGCAGAGGATCGTCCGCAAGCGGCAGAAACGGCTGACCGGGGTGGACGAGATGGTCATCTCCCTTGCCGCGAAGGGTCTGACGACCGGGGAGGTCCAGGCCCACCTGGTCGAGGTCTATGGCGCCGAAGGGTCCCGCCAGACGATCTCCACCATCACCGACAAGGTCCTGGACGGCATGGCCGAATGGCAGAACCGGCCCCTGGACCCGGTCTACCCGGTGGCCTTCATCGACGCCATCCACGTGAAGATCCGCGACGGCGCGGTCGTCAACCGCCCGATCTACGTGGCCCTGGTGGTCACCGCCGAGGGCACCCGCGAGATCCTGGGCCTGTGGGCCGGCGACGGCGGCGAGGGCGCCAAACACTGGCTGGCCATCCTGACCGAGCTGAAGAACCGCGGCATCAACGATGTGCTGATGCTGGTCTGCGACGGGCTGAAGGCCCTGCCCAACGCGGTCGGGACGGTCTGGCCGGCAACCATCGTGCAGACTGCGTTGTCCACCTGCTGCGGGCCTCCTTCCGCTGCGCGGCCCGGCAGGACTGGGACAAGATGGCCAAGGCCCTCAACCCCGCTTACACCGCCCCGACCGAAGAGGCCGCGCTGGAGCGGTTCACCGAATTCGCCGACACCTGGGGCGGCAAGTATCCGGCGGTGGTGCGGCTGTGGGAGAACGCCTGGGAAGAGTTCACCCCATTCCTACGCTTCGACGCCGAGATCCGCCGCATCGTCTGCACCACCAACGCCATCGAGAGCGTGAGCGCCCGTATCCGCCGCGCGGTCAAGGCCCGAGGCCACTTCCCCAACGAGCAAGCCGCGTTGAAATGCGTCTACATGGCCATCATGTCCCTCGACCCCACCGCACCGGCCGCAAGCACTGGACCCAGCGCTGGAAGACCGCTCTCAACGCCTTCGATATCACCTTCGACGGCCGCCTCACCGCAGCCCGTCACTAACCAACCACCCCAGTTACACCACTCGTTCTACAGACCCGGATGAGCCAGCGCGCAAGTGGACGTGCCGTCACCAGTGGGGCAGGGCAGAACGGTCCTGGACGGTGATGTGGAGGGTGTGCAGTGCCTGGGTGCGGGTCGGGCGGACGACCTCGAACCAGTCAGTGCCCTGCTGCAGATGGTGGGCGATGCTGCGGTAGTAGCGCCACTCGAATCCGACACCGGTCTGCCACACCGTGTCGCCGTAGCGGCTACCGGTGACCGGATCGCCGTGGAGGTAGACGGAGTCGAGGGGCCGAGCGTTGGCCTCGAGGTGAGCAAGGACGGCTGCTGCGGCGCGGCGCAGCGGGCTGGTGTCGCTCCAGCGGGTGAGTGCCTCGAGGGCTGCGGGATGGCTGGGGTGGGCGTCGGGCAACTGGAGTTGCCGAACGGTGGCTGCCTTACGGTCGACCAGGTCAGTGAGGTCAATGCGGACCGGGCGCGGGACCCAGCGGTCGATGCCGCCGAAGGCCTCGATCATGTGGTCGCGTGGTGCGCGACCTGCTTCGGGGTCCGGGGTGATAGCAGCAAGGCGGGTACGGGCGGCGGCCACGGGTTCGCCTCGGGTCCACAGCATGGTCAGTTCGAAGCCCTCCCCTTCGAGGGTCTTGCGTTCGCGGAAGTGGATCTGCAGGCCGCGGCTGTTGCCCTTGAGTGCGCGCTTCATCGACGCGGAGGGATCGCGGCCGTAGGACAGAGCCTGGAGGAACTCTGAGGTGAGGCGGTCGTCGTTGCGGTGCTCGACGACGACGTCGACGTCTGAGGGGTTGAGTGCGCCGCGCGCGTAGGAGCCGAAGACGAGGATCTCGTCAACGAGGTCCAGGGGCCAGCCTCCCTCCTCCAGGCGGTCGAGCATCTCGTTCAGGAGCGTGGTGGCGCGCTCACGTTTCACGGAAGACCTCCACTGGTCGCTTCGGTTGTCGGTGTCTTGGGCTTGTGGTTTCAGCCGGTCTGCCGTGGGGCGGCGGGCGCTCGGGAGATGATCGTGCTGAGGGTCCCGGTGTAGGTGGTGCCCAGTTCGGTCACGGTTCCGGGAAAGGGGCCCGGGCCATGACGCAAGGCGCTGACGTAGTTCTCGGGCAGGAGTACACAGTCGCCGACTTCGAGCGTGCCGGGGCCCCTCCAGCGGTATCCGTAGCCGTCGACGGTGACGGCCTGGTTGCCCTCGACCTCGAATCGGCGGTTCTTGGCGTCGAGTTCTTCGCGCAGGGTCCGTATCTGCCGCTCAAGATGTTCGACCTGTGCGGCCTCTGCGCGTTGTCTCCACTCTCTTTCTTGCGCCCGGCCGGTCTGAAGACCCTGCTGGTAGGCCCCCACGAAGGCCTTTTCGTGGTCGGTGGTGTGGAGGTTGCAGGCGAAACCTGGGCCGGAGAACTGCGCACGGCAGGGATTACCGGACTTGGTGGACGTCCGCAGGGCCGGTGATGCACCTCTTCGAACACGGGTTCCTCACACGGTGGTGGCGTACGGCAGGAATGTGGGCGCGGTGGCGTACTACAGGGTGGTCGGCAGCGAGCTCACCGACTGGGAGATGGCCTGCGGGATGCAGGCGGGAGCGGTGCGGCCCGCCTGGGTACAGATCAGGGCGAGGAGTTGGAGGTAGCCGAGGGAGACCGGTCGCCCGGGGGGCTTGCCCGTTGCCTGTTCGAAGCGCTGGAGTGTGGCGGGCTTGATGCCCAGGTGGCCGGCGGCGTCGTGGAGGTCGAGTCCTGCGGCCTCGCGGGCTTCCCGGAGGCACTGGGCGTTGTCGTGCCAGACCTGCGGCGCGGTCTCGGTGGTGTCCCGGGCAACGGCTGCGCGGGCCG
This sequence comes from Streptomyces sp. NBRC 109706, assembly GCF_000974485.1. GTDB lineage: Bacteria > Actinomycetota > Actinomycetes > Streptomycetales > Streptomycetaceae > Streptomyces. The sequence goes on from NZ_BBOM01000018.1 coordinate 17,118, forward strand.
TGGAAAGGGCGGCCTGGACTCGGTCGGTACGGGGTCCGAGCAGGAACCGGGCGAGCCGGGCAGCAGAGGCCTCACGGTCGACGCCCTCGCTCCAGGGCTGAGATGCCTCTTCGTACACGCGGCCTCGGGCCGTGGCGCAGTCCTCACGCTCGCCGGATTCGGCACCGTAGGTGCGGTGCCGGTCGCTGGTACAGGGCCGCGTGCTGTCCTTCGCCAGGTCCATGTCCCGGTCCCAAACGCCGTCAGGCTCGATGCCGGCGATGGCGTCACGGACGTGCTGGCGCTCCTGTGGGGAAAGAACGCTCGCGAGGGCTTCGGCGGCGGCCTGGGCTTCGGGCCGGCCGGCGGGCTCAAAGCTGCCGCCCCAGGCATGGAACGCGCGTTCTCCCTCCGCTTTCTGGAAGGCCACGTCGATGGCCTCGAACGTGTGGGGGCTCCATGCCTGCATCATCAGGAGGATTTCCCGCAATGCCTCCGTGCGGGCGGCGGGCGGCGTGCCGTCGCCGGCCCGCCGGCCGCGCCGTGATCCGGTGTGGGCCAGCCAGTCAGTGAACGCCTGTGGGCGTCGGGGGTCGTGAAGATCCGTGTCCTCGAACCACCGTGCTGCCCGCACCACGCAGGCGTGCGCGTGCTGGATGACGGCATACCAGCCGAACAGTGCCTCCCGGTAGTCATCGACGTGCCGGTCCTCGGAGAAGGTGCCGGTCTGCGTGCGGCAGTGCTGCGGGCATTGGGCCGCGTGCACCCGGTAGAGGGCGGCCCTGGTCTCAGGGAACGTCAGCAGGGCGGCATGCAGGTGTTCGTACTTGGGGCCGCGGTCGCGGCGCTTTTCGAGTCCGCGGTCGAGGAAGGAGGAGAAGCGGGGTCCCTCACGCCAGTGGGCTGAACCCCTCCGTACATGGGCGTCGTCCTGCCAGGCGCCGGTCGCGATGACCTCCCGCAGAGACGAAGCCACGTCATGACGCAGGTCCGCACCCCATGTGATGAGAACCGGCAGGCACTGAGGATCGTCCCCCAGCGCGGACATCACCAGATCGACGTCATCGTGACGGTGAAGATGACGCTGGAACACGAACGCCCCCTGAATGCAGCAGACCCCAACTGCCTCCGCACCATGGCATGGAGGCTGTCTCCATCTTGCACGAGGGCTACGACATCCGGCCCGCACTCCGGCGGATGAGGTCACCGAAGTGGCGCGTGGGCCCGGAAGCCACGGCCATCCCGTGGACTGCTCGCCCGCAGGTCACTGCGACGTAAGGCGCGCGCTTGCCCCACCGCGCGTCCCGTTTCCGTATCAGATCTGCCCACCGGATCTCACACGACGTGCTCGTGTGAGCAGAGCGGCATAGTGGTCACTGCTCCTTCATGCAAGGCCGTCACCACCCCACTCGCGTCTACCCTGTCGTGCTCGGGGGTTCCAGAACCGGATTCCAGGCGAACCAGCCCAGGTCCCTGGCGCCCAGCTCCCACGGAGACTCCAGCAGCAGTTTCCGGGTTCTCTCAAGGTCCGCGGTGACGGAGACCGGAGCGGGGCCGATCCGGGTCATCAAGTCACCCCATGCGTGCAGGAACTCCTCGTCCTCGTCGCGCAGCCGGCCCATCGCCGCTTCCACGCAGGCAGGCCATCTCGGCATACCGTAGTGGTCGTCGTGGGTCCCGATCCGGGGAGCGCCGGCAAAGACAAGGAAGTCGTCCGGCGGCAGTCTCTTCTCGAAGTGCCTGAACATGTCGATGCGCTGTTTCACATGCTTCTTGATCCCCGAGAAATCCCCAGCCGAAGTCCGTCAGGGTCCCCTCGCACCCCGGCCAGACCGTGTCCCGGTCCAGGACCAGGTCCTCCAGCGCATAGAGACGGAACTGACCGTCGGAGCCCAGGACGTCGAACGCCTGCCGGGTGAGCCAGGTGTTGCGGGCGAACATCGTCCCGTCGTGCAATGCCTTGCGCCGGCTGGTCGGCCGGGAGGCGTGCGCGTCCTCAATCGGGCCATTGCGCCACACGGACAGGACGAGCCCGTGGGCCGCCGCCCAGCGCAGTCCGTCCTCCGCCTCGAAGACCCGCATCTCCTTGAGGCGCTGCCTTGCCCAGTCCAACGCGTCCTGGATGTCCTCGTCCACCGGCCGCTGCTCCCCCACGATGCCCCGCTCCCCCTCTGCCTGTTTTCGTCGCCGTTCGTGTCATCCGTGCGATGCGGTGCCCGCAGGCAAAGCCGGATCGTACGGCCTCGCCGGCACCGCCGGGGTCGCTGCTCAAACGGACCCGGACTGTTGGAAGGCCGTGCCGAGCGTACGCAGTTGAACGCGGCGGGCCTGCATGAGTTCCTCCGGTCGGCGCAGGGCGGGGTCCAGGAGCCATACCTCGCGGCGGAATGGCTGGAAGCCGATGCTCTCCCACAATGCGGCGATCTTCTTCTTCGCCTGGAGCCGATATGCCTCGGTGACCTGCTCGCGGTCTTCGGGGTACTCGCCCATGCCGGGGAACACCGCTACCGCGCAACAGCCCCCGGACAGACGGCGGATCGCCTCGACGGCCAGCACCGGACCCAGTCCGAAACCCCTCCACGCCTTGTCGAGGCTGACGCGGTCGAGAATCAGCAGATCGCCGACGGGATGTGTGACCGCTTTCTCGAACGCCGCGCTGTAGCCCGTGCGTCCTGAACGGCCAAGGACAGCGGAGACAACTACCTCAAGATCGCCGGATTCGGCATCCGCTACCTCCCACCGGTTGTCGCCGGTGTAGTCACGCAACCTCCACAGAATGAGGTGCCCGACCTCGGAGCCCGCAACCGGAGCGTGCCCACCCCCTTCTTCTTCGTCTTCCCATTCCTCGTCGCCCGCCGTCCCGTAAGTGACCGCGACGTGCCAGGGTTCCAGGGTGTCCTCGTAGTCGTACGGCACTGCGGGATGTCGGTGGCCGTAGTGGAGATGAAGACGGGCGGGATCGCCCGGGAGTTCACTGACCGGCCGTTTGGGCATCGCTGATGTCATGACGGAAAGACTACGAGCGGGCACTGACATCCCACCGGGAAACGGTACGAACGAGACCACGGACGCGGGTTGGCTCCAACTGCGCTTCGCAGTCTCGCCTCCTGACCGGGATCGACCCGCGTCATCGGTACGTCGAAGACAGGGCTTCCTCATCGCGGGCCGACGCAGCTCGGCCAGCCCTGGCCAGCGCCCCGGAAAGCCAGGCGCCGGCCCTGCCGCCACCACTCAGGCACTGCCCGCCAGCCTCCTGACCAGCACAGACCAATCCACCTGAACCACATAGCAAAAAGAAATCCTACGCCGATCACTACATTCCAAAACGATCACTAAATCTGCACTTCGGAGCCCCTCCGGCTTCCCACTCTCCACGGAAATACCAGCTCAGAAACGCACTACACCACAGCGACAAATCCTGAAACGATCACTAGGCCGTGTCCGGAAAGTCGTTGGTTCGTTGCTCCGTTCGTGGTGCGTCGACATGAACTTACGGATGAGTCCTGGGCGTTGATCGCTCCGTTGCTGGCTCCGGGTCGGATGGGTCGGCCTGTGCGCGACCGGCGCCAGGTGGTGAACGGCATTCTGTGGAAGTTGTCGACTGGTGCCGCGTGGCGGGATCTTCCGGAGCGGTATGGGCCGTGGAAGACGGTGTACGAGCGGTTTCGTCGCTGGTCCGCGGATGGGACGTGGGACAGGCTCCTGTCCCACGTGCAGCAGCATTCCGATGCTGTCGGTGGGGTCGACTGGTCCCTGGTTTGTGTTGATTCCACGACTGTGCGGGTCCATCAACATGGGGCCGGGGCCCGAAAAGGGGGCTCTGGGCGGGTGAGGCGCTGGGCCGGTCCCGGGGCGGGCTGACCACGAAGATCCACCTTGCCTGTGACGGGCAGGGCCGCCCTCTGGCGTTCACCCTGACCGGTGGCAACACGAACGACTGCACCCAGTTCGAATCCGTCATGGACCGCATCCGGGTAGCCCGGCCAGGCCCGGGAAGACCGCGCACCCGGCCCGACCGCGTCACCGCCGACAAGGGTTACTCGTCCCGGAAGATCCGCACCTACCTACGCAGACGCGGAATCGCATGCACGATTCCCGAACGCATCGACCAGATCAACGGCCACCTCACACGCGGCGAGAAACCCTGCCACCTTGACCGCACCAACTATCGCCGCCGCAACATCGTCGAACGCCGCTTCGGCTACCTCAAGCAGAACAGGGCTCTGGCTACCCGCTACGACAAACGAGCCACCCACTACCAAGCCATGGTCACCATCGCCTGCCTACCACTCCGGCTCCCCTGACTTAGCGGACACGACCTAGTACTCCAGTTGCAGTTCGCTATCGCTGCTGGTCAGGAGCCTATTTCTGAGTGTAGCGGTGTAACGGGCCGTTATCTTCAGCGGGTTCGTGACTTCGGGTGCGGCGGTGGTAGTGGCAGCGGCGGGCGATGGCTTGGTGCCGTCTTCGCCAGCGGGACCAGCTCAATGTGTGATCGAGCCCACGGTGGTGTGCGGGGTGGGACCGGTGAGCTGCCAGGAGTCGCCGGATCTCTGCCATGGTGAGGGGGACGAGGGCGCGGGAACCGTTTCCGCACCCCCCTTTTTCCCTTCCAGCGCGGCGATGACAGCCAGGAATGCGTGGGCGAGCATGGCCAGCGTGATGTGCCGATACCAGCCTGGATACCGGCGGACCTCATACTCGTCCAGGCCGCACTCGTTCTTCGCGGCCTGGAACACTTCCTCGATCGCCCACCGGGCGCCGGCAATGCGCACCAGCTCTTCGACGGTGGTGCCGTCGGGCGCGTAGGCGAGGTAGTAAGCGATCTCGTCGGGCCGGGCGAGGCTGCGGCGGGCCAGCACCCACCGGCGGTGCGTGGGCTGGTCGCCGTCGAAGATGTCGATGCCCGGCAGCTTCGCCGCGGCCCAGTCGTAGACACGGGGGCCCTTGGCGCCGTCCCCGCAGGACAGACGCTGCCAGACGTCCTCGGGCGCGTCGGCGATGAGCTGGTCGATGCGCCAGATCCCGGCGAGGGACTTGATCTGGTGGGACTTTGGCACGGCCAGCACGTAGCCGACGCCGGCTTCCTCCAGCATGCGGCGAAAGCGCCACTCCTGGCCGTAGGCGGAATCC
>NZ_BBOM01000017.1 GCF_000974485.1 Streptomyces sp. NBRC 109706
CGGCCAGCACGTAGCCGACGCCGGCTTCCTCCAGCATGCGGCGAAAGCGCCACTCCTGGCCGTAGGCGGAATCCGCGGTCACCCAGGCGATCGGCAGGGGTGAGGCCAGGGCGCGGGCCACTATCACCTTGGCGAGATCGCCCTTGGTGGCGAACTCCCGCTCGTGGGGGATCTTCGCCGCGGTGCAGCGGTCCGCATCCTGTGTCCAGGACTTCGGCAGATACAGCTCCCGGTCGACCAGTGCCCGCCCCTTGCTGGTTGCGTAGGCGGCGAACACGCCGATCTGGCAGTTCTCCGTGCGGCCGGCCGTGCCGGAGTACTGCCGCTGCACCCCAGCCGACGTGGTGCCCTTCTTGATGAAGCCCGTGTCATCGACGATCAGCACGCCAGCCCGATCCCCGAGCCTCTCAGCAACGTATTCCTGCAGGTCATCCCGTAACTCGTCAGGATCCCAGCACGCCCGGCCGAGTAAGTGCTGCAACCCAGCCGGCGTGCTGTGACCTGCGTACTCGGCCAGCTGCCAGCCGTTCTTCCGGCCCACCTGGCCGAGCAGGCCCCGCACGTAGGCGCGCATCCGCCGCCGCAGATCGACCCGGCTGAACCGGTGGCCGACCCGCACGAGCACTTCTTCCAGCTCCGACAACCAGACATCGGGCTGCACATCATCCTGCACGACCAGCACAACGGCCCGCCACACCCGAAGTCACGAACCCGCTGAAGATAACGGCCCGTTACACCGCTACACTCAGAAACAGGCTCCTGACCAGCAGCGATAGCGAACTGCAACTGGAGTACTAGGGCAGCGCTCTCAGGAGTGCGCGACGCCACAGCCCCCGGTGGGCTCGGGCAGCGGCGCCGGCACGCCGACCTTGGGCAGGCCGAGGAGCACGCCGCCCGAGGAGTCGGCCGGCGCCTCCTGCCGCCGCTCCCAGGCGTCGCCGGCGCGGCTGCGGCGGACGGCCAGCGGGACGCCCTCGGCCAGCAGATGGTGCGGCGCCGCGTAGCTGATCCCGACCGTGACCAGATCCCCGGGCCGGACCGGCTCCTCGGGGCGGGTGAAGTGGACCAGGCGGTTGTCGGGGGCGCGCCCTGAGAGCCGGCGGGTGGCGTCGTCCTTGCGGCCCTCGCCCTCGGCCACCAGCACCTCGACCGTGCGGCCGACCTGGCGCTTGTTCTCCGCCCAGGAGATCTCCTCCTGGAGCGCGACCAGCCGCTCGTAGCGCTCCTGGACGATCTCCTTGGGGATCTGTCCCGGCATCTCGGCGGCCGGGGTGCCGGGGCGCTTGGAGTACTGGAAGGTGAACGCCTGGGCGAACCTGGCCTCGCGCACCACGTGCAGCGTCTCCTGGAAGTCCTCCTCGGTCTCGCCGGGGAAGCCCACGATGATGTCGGTGGTGATCGCGGCGTCCGGGATGGCGCGGCGGACGTTCTCGATGATGCCGAGGTAGCGGTCCTGCCGGTAGGAGCGGCGCATGGCGCGCAGCAGCCGGGAGGATCCGGACTGGAGCGGCATGTGCAGCTGCGGCATCACGTTGGGCGTGCCGGCCATCGCCTCGATCACGTCGTCCGTGAAGTCCCTGGGGTGCGGGGAGGTGAAGCGGACCCGCTCCAGGCCCTCGATCGAGCCGCAGGCGCGCAGCAGTTGGGAGAACGCCCGGCGGTCGCCGATGTCGGAGCCGTAGGCGTTGACGTTCTGGCCGAGCAGGGTGATCTCGATGACGCCCTCGGCGACCAGCGCCTCGACCTCGGCGAGGATGTCCCCGGGCCGGCGGTCCTTCTCCTTGCCGCGGAGCGCGGGCACGATGCAGAAGGTGCAGGTGTTGTTGCAGCCGACGGAGATGGCGACCCAGGCCGCGTAGGCGCTGTCCCGGCGGGTGGGCAGGGTGGAGGGGAACGCCTCAAGGGATTCGGCGATCTCCACCTGCGCCTCGCGCTCGATGCGGGCGCGCTCCAGCAGCACCGGGAGGCTGCCGACGTTGTGGGTGCCGAAGACCACGTCCACCCAGGGGGCGCGGCGGGTGATGGTGTCCCGGTCCTTCTGGGCGAGGCAGCCGCCGACGGCGATCTGCATGCCCGGGCGGGCGGCCTTCTTGGGCGCCAGCTGGCCGAGGTTGCCGTAGAGCCGGTTGTCGGCGTTCTCCCTGACCGCACAGGTGTTGAAGACCACGATGTCGGCGACCTCGTCGCGCTCGCCGGCCGGCACATAGCCGGCCTCCTCCAGCAGCCCGGCCATGCGTTCCGAGTCGTGCACGTTCATCTGACAGCCGAACGTCCGGACCTGGTAGGTGCGGTGGCCCGAGGCGGCGGAGGGCGCGGAAGGAAGGGGCATGGGGAGGACTCGATCCACATCGGTCTGGGAGCAGCTGGCCATGCCCAAGTCTATGGTCCGCTGATAGCTTGCTCGGGTGGCCTTGGGAGCACCGGATCAGCGAGGGGCCCGGCCTCGTTCGCCGCGCCGCCGTCGGCTGCTGCTCGGGGTGGTTCTGGCGCTCACGGCGCTGGTCGCCGTGTTCCTGCCGCCGGTGGTCAGGGACGACGGGCGGCCGTCGGGCGAGGTGACGCTGAGCACCGGGGTGAGCAGCGGAGTGTACGCCAGGTACGGGCAGTTGCTGCGCGGGCAACTGGCGCGAGACGCGCCGCAGTTGGCGATGGAGCTGCGGCAGAGCGCCGGTTCGTTGGAGAACATCGAGCGGCTGCTGGCCGGGGAGGCCGACTTCGCCATCGCCACCGCCGACTCGCTCGCCTCCTACCAGGCGGCTGGCGGCGAGGGCGCGGAGCGGCTGCGGGCCTGCGCGCGGCTCTACGACGACTACATGCATCTGGTGGTGCCGGCCGACTCCCCCGTCGAAAGGACCGCGGATCTGGCCGGGCTGCGGGTCGGGGTCGGCCAGGACCGGTCGGGGGTGCAGTTGGTGACGGGCGAGCTGCTGCGGGCGGCAGGGCTGGACGAGGGGTCGGATCTGGAGGCGGTCCGGGTCGGCATCAACAGCATGCCCAGGATGTTGGAGGCCGGCCGGCTGGACGCCTTCTTCTGGTCGGGCGGGCTGCCCACCTCGGCGATCGAGCAGCTGGCGGATCTCACCGCGATCCGGCTGGTGCCGCTGGGCGATCTGCTGCCGGTGCTGACCGAGTGGGGCGAGAACACGGCGCACTACCGGGCGGCCGTGATGCCGCCGGACGCCTATCCGGAAATTCCCGGCACCCAGGGCATCGACACCCTGGCGGTGGCGAACCTGCTGATCACCACGGACGGGACGGACGACCGGCTGGTGGAGCAGATCACCCGGTCGGTGATCAACGGGCGGGACCGGATCGGCCAGCAGGTGCACGCCGCGCAGCGGGTGGATCTGCGGAGCGCGATCTACACCCAGCCGCTCGCCCTGCACCCGGGCGCCCGGGACTACTACCGCTCGGTCAAGTCGTAGGCGACGGTCCTCGACGGCAAGTCCGGGCGCCGGTGGGTTGTTCATTCTTCCTGATATTTTCTGCGTTCTTTTCCGTTTGCTTCTGTTCTTTCTGGTCCACCTCTAACCGGGAACGTCCCGCACACGATGATCAGGGAGTGACGCGTCATGCACGACGACCGTGACCTTGTCGAGAAGCGACTCCGCAGAGTCCTCGACGAGCGGATCAGGCCGGCCGTATACGGCGAGGCGGTGCCGCTCGCCCTGGAACGTTGGGACGCGCCGGGCGAACCGGTGCCGGCGGCCGAGGCGTTGGCCGCCGACTACCGCCCGGCCCGGGTGGGCGAGCGCTGGGGACCGGCCTGGGGCACCACCTGGTTCCGGCTGACCGGACGGGTGCCCGACGGATGGGCGGGACGGGCCGTGCAGGCCCGCGTCGACCTGGGCTTCGACCGGCGCCTCCCCGGCTTCCAGTGCGAGGGGCTGGTGCACCGGCCGGACGGCACCGCCGTCAAGGGCGTGCATCCGTACAACGACTGGGTGCCTGTGGCCCGGGAGGCGGTCGGCGGCGAGGAGGTCTCCTTCCTGGTCGAGGCCGCCGCCAACCCGATCCTCAACGATCCGGTGCCCAGCGATCTCGGCGACCGGCTGACCGCCGGCGACGAGCCGCTGTACCGGGTGCTCAGGGCCGAGTTGGCGATCTTCGAGGCCGAGGTCTGGGAGCTGGTACGGGATCTCGAAGTGGTCGGCTCGCTGATCGCGGAGCTGTCCACCGAGGACGCCCGGCGCTTCGCGCTGACCCGCGCCGTGGAGAACGCGTTGGACGCACTCCGGCTCGACGATGTCGCCGGCACCGCCACGGCGTCACGCGCCCGGCTCGCGGATGTGCTGTCCGCGCCGGCGCACGCCTCGGCGCACCGGCTGAGCGCCGTCGGTCACGCGCATATCGACTCCGCCTGGCTGTGGCCGCTGCGCGAGACCGTGCGCAAGGTCGCGCGCACCACCGCCAATGTGGTCGGGCTGCTGGACACCTCCGACGAGCTGGTGTTCGCCATGTCCCAGGCCCAGCAGCTGGCCTGGATCAAGGAGCACCGCCCCGAGCTGTACGAGCGGGTCAAGCAGAAGGTCGCGGAGGGCGGGTTCGTCCCGGTGGGCGGCATGTGGGTGGAGTCGGACACCAACATGGTCGGCGGCGAGGCGATGGCCCGGCAGTTCGTCCACGGGAAGCGCTTCTTCCTGGAGGAGTTCGGGATCGAGACCGAGGAGGTCTGGCTGCCCGACTCCTTCGGCTACACGGCGGCGCTGCCCCAGCTGGTGAAGCTCTCCGGATCCAAGTGGTTCCTCACCCAGAAGATCTCCTGGAGCCAGACCAACGCCTTCCCGCACCACACCTTCTGGTGGGAGGGCATCGACGGCACCCGGGTCTTCACCCACTTCCCGCCCGTCGACACCTACAACTCCGACCTCGGCGGCGGCGAGCTGGCGCATGCCGCGCGCAACTACCGGGAGAAGGGACGGGGCACCCGTTCGCTGGTGCCGTTCGGCTTCGGCGACGGGGGTGGCGGCCCCACCAGGGAGATGCTGGGCCGCGCCCGTCGGGTGCGGGATCTGGAGGGCTCGCCCCGGGTCGAGATCGAGCCGCCGGCCGACTTCTTCGCCAAGGCGCACGAGGAGTACCCGGACGCGCCGGTGTGGGTGGGCGAGCTGTACCTGGAGCTGCACCGGGGCACCTACACCTCGCAGGCCAAGACCAAACAGGGCAACCGGCACAGCGAGTCGCTGCTGCGCGAGGCCGAGCTGTGGGCGGCCACCGCGGCCGTGCGGGTCCCCGGCTACGCCTATCCGTACGCCGATCTCGACCGGATCTGGAAGACGGTGCTGCTGCACCAGTTCCACGACATCCTGCCCGGCTCCTCCATCGCCTGGGTGCACCGGGAGGCCAGGGAGACCTACGCGCGAGTCCGCGAGGAGCTGCTGACCCTGGTCGACACCGCGCAGCGGGCGCTGGCCGGCGACGGCGCGGGCACCGTCGTCTTCAACGCGGCGCCGCACGAGCGCGACGGCATCCCGGCCGGCGGCGCGGGTCCGCGCCCGGCGCGCGAGTCCGCGCCGGTGACCGCCGGCGCGCGCGCCGGCGGCGGCTTCGTGCTGGCGAACGGGCTGCTGCGGATCGAGATCGACGAGCGCGGCCTGGTCGTCTCGGCGGTGGACGCCGACAGCGGGCGCGAGGCCATCGCCCCCGGCGGCGCCGGCAACCTGCTCCAGCTGCACCCCGACTTCCCCAACGCCTGGGACGCCTGGGACCTGGACGCCTTCTACCGCAACCGGGTCACCGACCTGGTGGACGTCGAGGCACTGACGCTGGCCGAGGCCGACGAGGAGGCGGCCACGGTCCGCCTGGAGCGCGCGTTCGGCGCGTCCCGGGTGGTGCAGCTGCTGACGCTGCGCGCCGGCGCGCGCGTGCTGGACATCGACACCACCATCGACTGGCGGGAGACGGAGAAGGTGCTCAAGGCCGCCTTCCCGCTCGATGTGAAGGCCGACCAGTCGGCCGCCGAGACGCAGTTCGGGCATGTGTTCCGGCCCACCCACACCAACACCTCGTGGGAGACCGCCAAGTTCGAGATCTGCGCGCACCGCTGGGTTCATGTGGGCGAGCCGGGCTTCGGCGTGGCCCTGGTGAACGACTCCACCTACGGCCATGACATCACCAGGGATGTACGGCCCGACGGCGGGCAGACCACCACGGTCCGGCTGTCCCTGCTGCGCGCCCCGCGCTACCCCGACCCGGAGACCGACCAGGGCGAGCACCGGCTGCGGTACGCCCTGGCGCCCGGCGCGGACCTGGGCGACGCGGTGCGCGAGGGGCATCGGATCAACCTGCCCGAGCGTGCGGTGCCCGGCGGGAACGAGGTGCCGCCGCTGGTCGAGGTCGAGAACACCCCGGGGGCCGCCAGCCTCACGGTGTCGGCGGTCAAGCTCGCCGACGACGGCAGCGGGGACCTGGTGGTCCGCCTCTACGAGTCGGGCGGGCGGCGCGCGGCGGGCGCGCTGCGCCTCACCGTGCCGGTGGAGTCGGCGACCGTCACCGACCTGCTGGAGCGCCCGCTGGCGGACGCGCCGGCGCACGAGGTGGCGGACGGGCGCGTGGAGGTGGCCCTGCGCCCCTTCGAGATCCTCACGCTCCGCCTGGGCCCGACCGCTCGGGACTGATCGGCACGAACGTGGCGGGCTCCGGCGCGTGCCGGGGCACCGTCACGGTCACCCGCAGCCCGGTCGGCTCGTGGTGGGCGTAGTCGATCCTGGCGCCGCCGGCGGCCAACAGCGCGCCGACGATGGAGAGGCCGAGCCCGGACCCGGACACGTTCTGGTGCCGCTGGCTGCGCCAGAAGCGCGAGCCCACCCGTTCCAGCTCGTCCTCGTCGACCCCGGGCCCGGTGTCCGCCACCTCCAGGACCACCCGCTCCCGGTGCGGGGTCACCGTCACCGTCACCAGGCCGCCCTCGGGGGTGAACTTCAGCGCGTTGTCGACCACCGCGTCCAGCGCGCTGGAGAGCCCCACCGGGTCGGCCCAGCCGGTCACCGCCGAGGCGCCCTCCAGGCGCAGCCGGACACCGCTCCGGTCCGCGACCGGCCGCCAGGCGGCGACCCGCTCGGCGACCAGCGCGGCCACGTCCACCACCCGGGTGTCGGCCGCGCTGTGCTCGGCGAGCGCCAGGCCGAGCAGCCCGTCCAGCACCTCGGCCAGCCGCTTGCCCTCGGCCCGCACCGAGGCGAACTCCTCGTTGCCCTCGGGCAGTTCGAGGCCGAGCAGGTCGATCCGCAGCAGCAGCGCCGCCAGGGGGTTGCGCAGCTGGTGGGAGGCGTCGGCGACAAAGGCCCGCTGCTGTTCCAGCACCTCCTCCACATGGTCGGCCATCTCGTTGAAGGAGACCGCCAGCCGGCGCAGCTCCGGCGGCCCGCCGGCCGGCGCGACCCGGGCCGTCAGCCGGCCGGTCGCGATGTGGTGGGTGGCCCGGTCCAGCACCCGCACCGGGCGCAGCACCCAGCGGGTGAGCTGGAAAGCGGCCACCAGCGCCAGCAGCAGCGCCGCGGCCTCGCCGACCAGGATCGGCAGCCAGCTCTGCAGGATGGTGGAGCGCAGCGGACCGGTGGGCGACTCGGTGACCACCACCGCGATCACATCGCCGTCCCTGATCACCGGCGAGGCCACCACCAGCGTGCGCTGGTCGTCCCAGGGCCAGACCTGCGCCGGGCCCTGGCTGCGGCGCCCCGCCAGCGCCTCGGTGAACTCCCGCCCCGCCACGCCCCCCGGAGCCTCCCAACGGTCCGGCGCCACCGCCATGGGGCGCCCGTCCCTCCGAAAGACGCCGGCGCTGATCCCGTACACCTCGTGGTAGCGGTTCAGTTCCTCCCGCAGCGTGGCCAACGGCCTGAGGTGGCTGCCGTCGTTGGGCGACTCGGCGGCGAACTGGGCCAGCGAGGCGAACCGCGCCGTATCGTCGATCCGGTCCACCACCACCCGCTGCTGCTCGCTGTGCGCCTGGCTGGTGGCCAGCGGGATGCCCAGGGCCAGCAGCACGCCCGTCAACAGGACGATCAGCAGCGGAAGCAGACGCGCGCGCACGGGGGGAGGTCCTGTCGTCTAGTCCTGGTGGTCCGGTCCTGAGGTTCGTGGCGGCCGGGTCAGCCCGTTCCCCGGGCCGGCAACGCCAGCCGGTAGCCGACGCCCCGGACGGTCTCCACCAGCTCCGGGCGGCGCAGCTTGGCGCGGAGCGAGGCGACATGCACCTCCAGGGTGCGCCCGGTGCCCTCCCAGCTGGTCCGCCAGACATCGCTGATGATCTGCTCCCGGCGGAACACCACCCCGGGACGCTGGGCCAGGAGCGCCAACAGGTCGAACTCCTTGCGGGTGAGCTGGACCCGCTCGCCGTCGACCCGCACGCTGCGGGTGGACAGCTCCACCTCCATCGGGCCCAGGGCGAGCACCCCGGGCGCCGGCTCCTCCGTCGGGGTCGACTCGTCGGCGCCGGTGCGACGGCTCACCGCGTGGATGCGGGCCAACAGCTCGGCGGTGTCATAGGGCTTGACCACATAGTCGTCGGCGCCGAGGTTGAGGCCGTGCACGCGGGATCTGACGTCGGCCCGGGCGGTGACCATGATCACCGGGGTCGAGGTGAGGCGTCGGATCCGACCGCAGACCTCGAACCCGTCCAGGTCGGGGAGGCCGAGATCGAGCAGGACCACGCCGAAGCCACCGGCCCGCACCTGGGCCAGCCCGTCCTCGCCACAGCGCACCCGCACCACGTCGAAGCCGTGCCGGCTGAGCACCGCCACCAGCGCGGCACCGACATGCTCGTCGTCCTCGACCAACAGCAGTCGCATCCTGCCTCCCTTCCGCCCGCTCCGCACACCGCCCGGCAGGATCCCCCCGGAACCCTGAAGCAGCGCTACGAGAACGATTGAAGCAGGAGCGAACACCACTCGGACGTCACGGAACAATTCCGTAACCCCACGCCGACCGTAGGCCACAGGCGGTCACTGCCCGTAGAGAGACGCGACCGGATCGTTATGCTCAATTTCCGCTCAGATCTGCAGACGCTACGTTGTACAGCTGGCTAGGGTCCCTGCCAACCGACGAGGATGGAGCTACTCCACGATGAGCGATGCGCCGCTGACCAAGGACCCCGCGGATGCCGCGCCCCTGGCGGAGGACCTGGTCGTCCTGGACAGCGTGAACAAGCACTTCGGTGCGCTGCACGTCCTCCAGGACATCAATCTGACCATCAAGCGCGGCGAGGTCGTCGTCGTGATCGGCCCCTCGGGCTCGGGCAAGTCCACGCTCTGCCGGGCCATCAACCGCCTGGAAACCATCGACGACGGCACCATCACCATCGATGAGAAGCCGCTGCCCGCTGAGGGCCGGGAGTTGGCCAGGCTCCGGGCCGACGTCGGCATGGTCTTCCAGGCGTTCAACCTCTTCGCGCACAAGACGGTGCTGCAGAACGTGACGCTCGGCCCGGTCAAGGTGCGGGGCGTCGCCAAGGACGAGGCGGAGGCCAAGGCCAGGCAGCTGCTGGACCGGGTGGGCGTGGGCAACCAGGCCGACAAGTACCCGGCGCAGCTCTCCGGCGGCCAGCAGCAGCGCGTCGCCATCGCCCGCGCCCTGGCCATGGAGCCCAAGGTGATGCTCTTCGACGAGCCCACCTCGGCGCTGGACCCCGAGATGATCAACGAGGTCCTTGAGGTCATGCAGCAGCTGGCTCAGGAGGGGATGACCATGGTCGTGGTCACCCACGAGATGGGCTTCGCCCGGTCGGCGGCGAACCGCGTGGTCTTCATGGCCGACGGCCGGATCGTCGAGGAGGCCGAACCGCACCAGTTCTTCGACAACCCGCGCAGTGACCGGGCCAAGGACTTCCTGTCGAAGATCCTCCAGCACTGAACCCCCAGACGAGCCGCTTGTTCTGTCAGCCCCCAAGCCCCCTTCTCGACATAAGGACATATGCACCATGAGACTCCGTAAGGCCACCGCCCTCGCCGCCAGCGTGCTCGCCCTCTCCCTCGCCGCCACCGCCTGTGGCAGCGACGACGGGGACGGCGACGGCGGTGACGGCGGCACCGGCAGCAACGCCGGCGAAAGCATCAGCATCGGCATCAAGTACGACCAGCCGGGCCTGGGCCTGAAGACCCCGGACGGCGAGTTCGTCGGCTTCGACGTCGACGTGGCCACCTTCATCGCCGGCGAGCTGGGCTACGAGCCGTCCCAGATCGACTGGGTCGAGTCCCCCAGCGGTGACCGCGAGACCATGCTGAGCCGTGGCGATGTCGACTTCATCGTGGCCAGCTACTCGATCACCGACGAGCGCAAGGAGCAGGTCGACTTCGCCGGCCCCTACTTCATCGCCAACCAGGACCTGCTGATCCGCGCGGGCGAGTCGGTCCCCGACGAGGAGGCCATCAACGACCTGAACCTCTGTTCGGTGGGTGGCTCGACCTCGGCGGCCAAGGTCAAGGAGAACATCGCCCCCGACGCGGACCTGATCGAGCTGGCCACCTACTCCGAGTGCCTCACCGGCCTGGAGAACGGCACCGTGGACGCGCTGACCACCGACGACTCCATCCTGGCCGGCTACGCCGCGCAGGAGCAGAACGTCGGCAAGTTCGAGCTGGCCGGTCTGGCGCTCGGCCCGGAGCACTACGGCGTGGGCGTCCCCAAGGGCGAGACCGAGCTGCGGGACGACATCAACGCCGCCATCACCAAGATGGTCGACGAGGGCGCCTGGGACGAGGCGGTCGAGGCCAACTTCGGCCCGGCCAACTACAACGCCGAGCCGGCCCCGGAAATCACCGAGACCAGCTGACCCGTTCCGGTTTCACTCGGTGGCGTGCCGTCCCAGCGGTGGCACGCCACACTCTTCCCTACCCTCTAGGCGAGACTGAGAGATTCCGTGTTCGATTTCCTTGATCTCGACCAGTACGACCTCTTCGGGGCGTTCTGGACCACGGTGCAGCTCACCGTTTTCTCCGCGATCGGCTCCCTGATCTGGGGGACCGTCCTGGCCGCGATGCGGGTCAGCCCGGTCCCGGTGATGCGCGCCTTCGGCACGGCCTATGTGAACATCGTGCGGAACATCCCGCTCACGCTGATCATCGTGGCCTGCTCCCAGGGGTTGGCTCTCACCCTGGGCCTGAACATGTGGGCGGACGACTCGGGGACCACCGCGTTCCGTCTGGCGGTGCTCGGCTTCTCCGCCTACACGGCCACCTTCGTCTGCGAGGCGCTGCGCTCCGGCATCAACACGGTGCCCGTCGGCCAGGCCGAGGCGGCCAGGGCGCTCGGGCTCAACTTCAGCCAGGTGCTGACCCTGGTGGTGCTGCCGCAGGCGTTCCGCTCGGTGGTGCCGCCGCTGGCCAACGTGCTGATCGCGCTCACCAAGAACACCACCGTGGCCGCGACGATCGGCGTGGCCGAGTCCGCGCTGCTGATGAAGGACATGATCGAGCGGGAGGCCCAACTGCTCCCGATCGCCGCCGTGTTCGCCTTTGGATTCATTGTCCTCACCCTTCCGACCGGGATCTTCCTCGGCTGGGTGAGCAAGCGTGTGGCGGTGAAGCGATGAGTAAGCCCTCTGTTCTGTATGACGTCCCCGGGCCGCGCGCCAAGGTGCGCAACTGGCTGCTGACCGTACTGTTCATCGTCGCCCTGCTGCTGCCCCTGTGGTGGCTGCTGACCGTGCTCAACGACAAGAACCAGCTCGACGCCTCGCGCTGGGACCCGTTTGTCACCGACTCCCGGATCTGGACCACCTATCTGCTGCCGGGACTGCAGGAGACCATGACCGCCGCCGCGCTGGCGCTGGTCATCGCGCTGCCGTTGGGCGCGCTGCTGGGGATCGGCCGGCTGTCCGACCACTGGTGGATCAGCCGGCCGGCCGGCACGGTCGTGGAGTTCTTCCGTTCCATCCCCGTCCTGATGCTGATGCTGTTCGCCAACCAGGCGTACGCGGAGTGGTCCAACATCGCTCGGGACAGCCGCCCGATGTACGCGGTGGTCACCGGTCTGGTGCTCTACAACGCCGCGGTGCTCGCCGAGATCGTCCGAGCCGGGGTGCTCTCACTGCCCCGGGGCCAGACGGACGCGGCACAGGCGATCGGCATGCGCAAGAGCCAGACCATGCTCTTCGTGCTGCTGCCCCAGGCGGTCACGGCGATGCTGCCGGCGATCGTCAGCCAGCTGGTGGTGATCGTCAAGGACACCGCACTGGGCGGCGCGCTGCTCGGCTTCGCCGAACTGCTGAGCGCAACGCGGCTGGTGTCGAGCAACTACAGCAACACCATCGCCGCCTACACCGTCGCCGCGATCCTCTTTGTCGTGGTCAACTTCCTGCTGACCGCCTTCGCCAGCTGGCTGGAGGGACGCATCCGGCGCGGTCGACGCGGCACCGGAGCGGTCGTGCCGCACGACATGGCCGAAGAGACACAGGCCGGCGGCGGCGGCATCGCGGCCCCCGTGCTCGGCACGGGAGCGACGGGCGCCATCGGCGCCGACCCCGACGCGCGTGACGACGACCCGGACCGTGGCGGCGCACGCGACGGGGGTGGCTAGGCCGCCGCGCAACCGGCGCGTTCCGACGCCGACTTGACGGTTGCGGCGGGGCTGGGTTGCATACGTGCTGTGCTGCCCGTGATCATCGTCGGCGCGGGCCCTACGGGGCTCGCGCTGGCGCTTGCCCTGGCCGGGCACGGCGTCCCGTCCGTCGTCCTCGACGGATCGACCGACCCGCCGACCTCGCGGCTGGCCCGCAGCTGTGTGCTGGCGCCCGACGTGGCCCGGTGGGGCGCGCTCCCCGGGGCCGCCAGGGAGGCGGCCGGCTGGGCCGGTTGGCGTGGCACCCACCGGGGGCGGACCGTCGCACACCGGGCATTCGAGCCCGCCGACGCGCCGCTCCATCTGCCGCAGCATGTGCTGGAGGCGACGCTGCGGGACGCCGTCGTCCGGCAGGAGCTGGTGCGGATGGCGCGGGGCCACCGGCTGACCGACTTCGAGCAGCACGGCGAAGAGGTGCTGGCGCACAGCGTGTCGCGACGCTCCGACGGGCGGCCCGAGGAGAGCAGGCAGTGGCGCGGCCGCTATCTGGTGGGGTGCGACGGCGCGCGCTCCACGGTGCGCAAGCTGTTGGGCGCGCCGTTCCCCGGGCGTACGGCGGTCGAGCGCTACGCGGTGGCGGCCCTGCGCGCCGAACTGCCGCACCCGGGCGAGGTGGGCCTCCATCGAGGGCTCCCGGTCGGCGAGGTCACGGCGCGGCCGCTGACCGAGGGCCGCTGGCGGCTGGACTGGCCGCTGCCGGCGGACGAGGGCCTTGTCACCCCCGAGGCCCTGCTTCAACGGGTGCACGGCACATTGGCCGCCTGGCACGACGGCGAGGTGCCCGACCACGAACTGCTGGACACCGGGGTGCACACCTGCCATCAGCGGCTCGCCCGCGCCTGGCGGGTGGACCGGGTCTTTCTCGCCGGGGACGCGGCCCACCTGTTGGGGGCCCTGGGGACGCAACAGGTGACGGAGGGGCTGCGGGACGCGGAGAACCTCGCCTGGAAGCTGGCCGTCGCCTGCCGCGAGGGGAACGCGGAACGGCTGTTGGACAGCTACCAGACGGAACGCAGGGGCGCCGTCGGCAGGCGGCTGCGCGCCGTGGACCAGGCGCTTCCGCTGGTGCGGGGGCGGGGCGGGCTGGCCACCAGGCTCGCCGGCCGTGGGCGGGGCAGGCTGGCGCTGCTCGGCGAGGCGCACGCGGGGCAGGGCGCGCTGGGCGGGCCGGCCGACTACGGGAACTCCCCGCTCAACGGGGCCGTCACCGCGGCCTCGGCCACTCGCCCCGGCACGCCGGTGACCGATGTGCCGGTGACCGCGCTCGACGGGACCAGGAGCCGGCTGCGGGATCGGCTGGGCGGGCCGCTGCTCCTGGTGCTGACCGCGCCGGGCGCCCGGGTCTGGGACGCCAGACACTGGCTGTCGGCCGGCCTGATGCCGGAGTTGGCCGCCGTCGCCGAGACCTTGGAACTACCGGCCGAACTGCTGGTCACCGAGGAGTACCCGGGCGCCGGGGCGCACACGCTGCTGGTGGTACGGCCCGACGGGCAGCTGACGGCCAGCCTGCCCGGCGCCGACCAGCGGGCCCTGCGCGAGACCGTGCACTGGCTGCGCGGCGCACCGGCCCCGGCGGCGCCGCGCTGACGCCCCCGGCCGCCCCGGCGCCCGGGATGCCGGCGTTTCAGGGGGTATCGGGGGCATAGTCCTCCCAGCTCTCCAGGGACTGGCCCTCGGCTTCCAGCGCCTCGCGCACCAGCCGTAGCGCCAGCCCCTCCGCGTATCCCTTGCGGGCGAGCATCCCCACCAGCCGGCGCATCCGCTTGACCGGCGGCAGCCCCCGGGTGGCCGGGAGCCGGCGCGCGACCAGCGCCCGGGCGGTCTCCTCCTCCCGCTCCGGATCCAGCTGGTCGACCGCCTGGTCGATCACCGCCGGAGCCACCCCCTTGGTGCGCAGCTCACGGGCCAGCGCCCGCCGGGCCAGCCCCCGGCCGTGGTGCCGGGACTCCACCCATGCCTCCGCGAAGAGCGCGTCGTCGATCAGGCCGACCTCCTCGAACCGGTCGAGGACCTCGGCGATCGCCTCCTCCGGGATCTCCCTGCGCCGAAGCGCCTCGGCCAACTGCCGTCTGGTGCGCGGCGTTCCGGCGAGCAGGCCCAGGCAGATGCTCCGGGCCCGCTGCACCGGATCGGCCGGCTCCGCCGGCGGGCCGGCCGGCCGGGCCTGGGCCGGCGCCGGCCCAGGCCCTGGCTCGGGCCAGTCGCTGCGCCGGGTCACGCGTCAGCTCTTGGCCGCGACGGCCTTGGCCGCCCGGGGCGCCTTGGCCGCTGCCTGCGCCTTGGTGGCCTGGGCCGGCGGGGCGGGGATGTCCTTGGCGGCGGCCTTGGCCGCGTCCTCGGCCGGCTCGCCCTCGGGCGAGACCTCCGGGGGCTTGGGGCCGATGCCCAGCTTCTCCTTGATCTTCTTCTCGACCTCGTCGGCCAGATCGGGGTTGTCCTTGAGGAAGTTCCGCGCGTTCTCCTTGCCCTGGCCCAGCTGGTCACCGCCGTAGGTGTACCAGGCGCCGGACTTGCGGATGAAGCCGTGCTCGACGCCCATGTCGATCAGCCCGCCCTCGCGGCTGATGCCCGTGCCGTAGAGGATGTCGAACTCGGCCTGCTTGAACGGCGGGGCGACCTTGTTCTTGACGACCTTGACGCGGGTGCGGTTGCCCACCGCGTCGGTGCCGTCCTTGAGGGTTTCGATGCGCCGGATGTCCAGCCGCACCGAGGCGTAGAACTTCAGCGCCCGACCACCCGTGGTGGTCTCGGGAGAGCCGAACATCACGCCGACCTTCTCCCTGAGCTGGTTGATGAAGATGGCCGTGGTCTTCGACTGGCTGAGCGCACCCGTGATCTTCCGCAGCGCCTGGCTCATCAGCCGGGCCTGGAGGCCGACATGGGAGTCGCCCATCTCGCCCTCGATCTCCGCCCTGGGCACCAGGGCCGCCACCGAGTCGATGACGATCAGGTCGAGCGCGCCGGAGCGGATCAGCATGTCCGTGATCTCCAGCGCCTGTTCGCCGTTGTCCGGCTGGGAGAGGATCAGCTGGTCCACGTCCACGCCGAGCCGCTTGGCGTACTCGGGGTCGAGGGCGTGCTCCGCGTCCACGAAGGCGACGGTGCCGCCGGCCTTCTGCGCGTTCGCCACCGCGTGCAGGGTGAGGGTCGTCTTGCCCGAGGACTCGGGGCCGAAGACCTCCACCACCCGGCCACGCGGCAACCCACCGACGCCCAGAGCCACATCGAGGGCCGTGGATCCGGTCTCGATGATCTCGATCGGCTCGTCCGGCCGCTCGCCCAGCCGCATCACCGCGCCCTTGCCGAACTGCCGTTCAATCTGCGCGAGTGCGGCGTCGAGCGCCTTCTCGCGGTCCGTACCTGCCATGGGTGCCACCCGGTCCGTCTGATTTGATCGCTTCACAACCACGGACGCTAGCGCCCGCCACTGACAATCGGCACGCGCCCGGGGCTCGCGGAGGGCTGGACGCCGTATCCGCACCCCCATAAGAACTTCCGTTCGATTTACGTGTCAAGCGAGCGGGCCGGCCGGAGCACCCTCCTGACAGCCCGACAAACCCGCAGGTCAGAGCCGTCAGCGCAGGTGGTGGGGCACGTCGATGGTGGAACACAGCGCGCGCCAGACGTCCTTGGGATCCCAACCGGCGTCCAACGCCTCGTACACCGTGCGTCCGCCCAGTTGGGACATCACATGATCCCTGGCGAAGGAGTCCGCGTAACCCGCGCCGAACTGCTCCGTCATCCGCTCCCAGAACTCCGTCAACCGCATGCCCCCAGTATCCCCAGCCGGCGCGGCGGGCCGGCACCGCCGGCCCGCCGACTCAGCCGCTGACTCAACCACCGAGTGTCCGACAACCGGCCGTGACCAGCACCGCCACCCCGATCACCAGCAGGAAGGGAGCGCGCAACAGCAGCGCCACCCCGGCCGCCGTCAGCCCGGCCACCCTGGCGTCCAGCGCCAGGGCGCCGTTGCCGTCGTCGACGGTCTGCAGGGCGGTGAGCGCGGCCAGCAGCGCCACCGGCAACAGGGCGGCGAGCCGGCGCACCACGGGGCGTTCCAGGGACGCCGGCGGGATCGAGAGGCCGAGCAGCTTGGCCAGATAGCAGCCGACCGCGGTGAGGCCGATGGCGACCCAGGCGGTCATGGCGCCACCTCCGGCCCCTCCGGCGCGGCATCCGCGCCGCCGCCCCTCCGGGCCGAGACGGCCAGCACCAGCGGCGCGGCGAGCGCGGCCACCAGCACCGGCACCCCGGAGGGCAGCACCGGCAGGCAGACCAGGGCCAGCACCACCGCGACGGCGGCGGTCGCCCGCTCGCTCGTGGTCCGCAGCATGGGCGCCAGCAGCGCCAGGAAGACCGCGGGCGAGGCGGCGTCGAGGCCCCAGGCGTCGGGGTCGCCGATCGAGTCGGCCCCGACGGCGCCCAGCAGCGTGGTCACGTTCCAGCAGACGAAGAGCGTGCTGCCGCTGACGGCGAAGCCCAGCCTGGCCAGCCGGGGTCCGCGCTGGGCGAGGGCCACCACCGAGGTCTCGTCGATCACCCAGTGCGCCGCCAGGGGGCGTATCCGTCGGGGCAGCCGCAGCAGGGCGGAGAGCCGCAGTCCGTAGAAGCAGTTGCGGACGCCGAGAAAGAACGCGCCGGCAGCCGCCGTGACCGGGCTTCCCCCCGCGGCCAACGCGCCGACCAGCGCGAACTGGGAGGCGCCGGTGAAGACGAGCAGGCTGAGCACACAGGCCTGTGGCACGCTCAGCCCGTTGGTCGCGGCGGTGATACCGAAGGCGAATCCGGAGATCCCCACGGCGAAGCCCACGCCGAGGGCGTCCCTGACCGTGGCGCGGCGCTCCTCCACGGTCGGCTGATCTGTCAGGTTTTCCATCACGGCTGAACGTTATGCGCCCGGATGGTTCTGTTTCTTGTACGTTCTTGCACCTTGAACGACATCGGGAGGAAGCGCCGTCGCGCGGCGTTCCCGCTGGTAGGCCCCGGGTGGCACGCCGACGGTGCGCCGGAAGTGCCGGTGGAGATGGGACTGGTCGGTGAAGCCGACGGCGAGCGCGGCATCGGCGGGACGCACCCCGCTATCGAGCAGCTCCCTGGCCCGGTGCACCCTGGCATCGGTCAGCCAGGCGTGCGGCGGCATCCCGTACCGCTCGCGGAACGCCCGCAGCAGGGCGAAGGGGCTGGTGTCCAGCCCCGCGGCCAACCGTTCCAGGGTGGGCGGTCGAGCCATCCGCTCCAGCAGACACTCCCGGGCGCGTTGAGCCAGGCGCGCGCCGGCCTGGCGCCTCACCCGCCGGGGGCGCGCGCCACCGGCGGTCAACAGCAGCCGTGCGACGGTCAGTCGAAGGAGGCTGTCGGCGGCCAGCGCGTTCCCCTCCTCGGTGGCCCGCAGCACCCGCCCCACCAGCCGCACCGCCTTCGGATCGTGCACCACGGGATCGGTGAACCAGGCGGCTCCGCGCAGCCCGACCACCTCGGCGGCGATCGCGTCCACCACCTCGGGCGAGGGGTAGAGGGCGCCGTAGGCCCAGCCCTCGGGCACGGCGGCGTGCCCGGTGTGCGGAACATCCGGATTGATCATCACCAGCCCGCCCGCCCCGGCCCGCTCCACCGTTCCCCGATGGTGGAACGCCTCCACGCCCTGGGTGATCCCGGCGATCACAAAGGTGCGGTGGGTGTGCCGGATGAAGGTCCGCCGGACATAGCGGGCCCGCAGCAGGTCGACGCCGGGGAGTTCCGGCGCCAGCCAGTGCCGGGCCGTCTCCTGCCCGGGCTCGGAGGAGGTCATGGCCGCCATTGTGCGTCGCTGTCAGTGGTCGGGTGCACGATGGGCCCATGGACAAACGGAGCACTCCGGGGTCGAGCACCGTGCTCGACGGCTTCTCCCCGGCCACCAGGGCGTGGTTCACCCATGCCTTCCACGCGCCCACCGCCGCGCAGGAGGGCGCCTGGCTGGCGATCCGGGAGGATTCCGATGCGCTGGTGGTCGCTCCCACGGGCTCGGGCAAGACGCTCGCCGCCTTCCTCGCCTCGCTCGACCGGCTCGCGGCCACGCCGCCGCCGGCCGAGCCGCACAAGCGCTGCCGGGTGCTCTATGTCTCGCCGCTCAAGGCCCTCGCGGTGGATGTGGAGCGCAACCTGCGCAGCCCGCTCACGGGCATCCGGCAGGAGTCGGCCAGGCTCGGGCTCCCCGAGCCGGATATCCGGGTCGGCATCCGCACCGGGGACACCCCGGCGGCGGACCGCCGCACGCTGGCCAGACGGCCGCCCGACATCCTGATCACCACGCCGGAATCGCTCTTCCTGATGCTCACCTCGGCCGCCAGAGAAGCCCTCTCCGGCGTGGAGACGGTCATCCTGGACGAGGTGCACGCCGTCGCCGGCACCAAGCGCGGGGCCCATCTGGCGCTCTCCCTCGAACGGTTGGACGCGCTGCTCCCCCGCCCGGCGCGCCGGATCGGGCTCTCCGCCACGGTCCGCCCGGTCGACGAGGTGGCGCGCTTCCTCTCCCCGCAGCGCAAGGCCACGGTGGTGCAGCCGCCCGCCGGCAAGGAGTTCCAGCTGTCGGTCGTGGTGCCGGTCCCCGATCTCGGGGAGCTGGGCGGCTCCCCGGTGCCGGATGCCGCCGGCTCGGAGGATCGCCCCTCCATCTGGCCCTCGGTCGAGGAGCGCATCGTCGATCTGGTGCTGGCGCACCGCTCCACGATCGTCTTTGTCAACTCCCGGCGGCTGGCCGAGCGGTTGTGCAACCGGATGAACGAGATCGCCCATGAGCGGTCCACGGGAGAGGCGCTGCCCGCCGATCACTCCCCGGCCGAGCTGATGGGCGGTTCGGGCGCGGGAAAGGGCGCTTCCGCCGTGCTGGCCCGGGCCCACCACGGTTCGGTGGCCAAGGAGCAGCGGGCCGGCATCGAGGAGGATCTCAAGGCCGGCCGGCTGCCCGCCGTCGTCGCCACCTCCAGCCTGGAGTTGGGCATCGACATGGGCTCCGTCGATCTGGTGGTGCAGGTCGAGTCCCCGCCCTCGGTGGCCTCCGGGCTGCAGAGGGTCGGCCGCGCGGGCCACCAGGTGGGCGCGGTCTCGGCCGGCGTGGTCTTCCCCAAGTACCGGGGCGATCTGGTGCAGTCGGCCGTGGTCACGGAGCGCATGCGGGCCGGCGCCATCGAGGCGCTGCACGTCCCGGCCAACCCGCTGGACGTGCTGGCCCAGCAGATCGTCGCCAGCACCGCGATGGATTCCTGGGACGTGGACGAGCTGTTGGCGCTGGTGCGCCGCGCCGCCCCGTTCGCCGCGCTGCCCGAGTCGGCCTACCACTCGGTGCTGGACATGCTCGCGGGGCGCTATCCCTCCGACGCCTTCGCCGAGTTGCGCCCGCGGCTGGTCTGGGACCGGGTGGCGGGCACCCTCCAGGGCCGCCCTGGCGCCCAGCGGCTCGCCGTCACCTCCGGCGGCACCATCCCCGATCGTGGCCTCTTCGGCGTCTTCCTCGCCGGCTCCGACCCCAGAAAGGGCGGCGGCCGGGTCGGCGAGCTGGACGAGGAGATGGTCTACGAGTCCCGCGTCGGCGACGTGTTCACGCTGGGCACCACCTCCTGGCGGATCGAGGACATCACCAGGGATCGGGTGCTGGTAACCCCCGCCCCCGGCGTCCCCGGCCGGCTGCCCTTCTGGAAGGGCGACCAGCTGGGCAGGCCGCTGGAGTTGGGTCGTGCCCTCGGCGCCTTCCTCCGGGAGATCGGCGCCCTCGACGAGAAGGCCGCCCGCGCGCGCCTGGCGGAGGCCGGGCTCGACGCGTGGGCGGTGGACAACGTCCTGTCCTATCTCGACGAGCAGCGCCGGGCCTGCGGTCATGTCCCCGACGACCGCACCATCGTGGTGGAGCGGTTCCGCGACGAGCTGGGCGACTGGCGGGTGGTGGTGCACTCCCCGTTCGGTGCCCAGGTGCACGCCCCCTGGGCGCTGGCGCTCGGCGCCCGGCTGAGCGAACGGCACGGCCTGGACGCCCAGGTGCTGCACGCCGACGACGGCATCGTGCTGCGGCTGCCGGACGCCGATCCGCTCTCCGCCGACGCCGGCTGGGACGAGGACGCCCCCGCCGGCGGCCCGCTGGACGCCGCGTTCGACGACGGCCGGGCACCGGTCGGCGCGCAGGACGTGCTCTTCGAGGCGGCCGAGGTCGACCAGCTGGTCACCGAGCAGGTCGGCGGCTCGGCGCTGTTCGCCGCGCGCTTCCGGGAGTGCGCCGCCCGGGCGCTGCTGCTGCCCAGACGCGACCCGGGGCGCCGCACCCCGCTCTGGCAGCAGCGCCAACGCGCCTCCCAACTGCTCTCCGTCGCCAGCGAGTTCGGCTCCTTCCCCATCGTCCTCGAAGCGGTCAGGGAGTGCCTGCAGGACGTCTTCGACGTGCCGGGGCTCGCCGAGCTGATGCGGGACATCGAGGCCCGCCGGGTCCGGCTGGTCGAGGTGACCACCCCCGATCCGTCGCCCTTCGCCCGCTCCCTGCTCTTCGGCTATGTCGCCCAGTTCCTCTACGAGGGCGACTCCCCGCTGGCCGAACGCCGGGCCGCGGCCCTGTCGTTGGACTCCCGGCTGCTGGCCGAGCTGCTGGGCCGCGCCGAGCTGCGCGAACTGCTCGACCCCGAGGTGCTCACCGAGCTGGAGCGCGAGCTGGGCTGGCGCACGGAAGAGCGCCGGGTGTCGGACGCGGAGGGCGTCGCCGATCTGCTGCGGGTGCTCGGCCCGCTCACCGACGAGGAGTTGGTCGAACGCGGCGCCAGCCGTGCGTGGGCCGAGGAGCTGGCGACGGCCCGTCGGGTGCTGCCGGTGCGGATCGCGGGCGAGCCCCGCTGGGCCGCCATCGAGGACGCGGGGCGGCTGCGCGACGCCCTGGGCACCGCCCTGCCCGTCGGGGTGCCCGAGGCGTTCACCGAGCCGGTCGCCGACCCCCTGGGCGATCTGCTGGCCCGGCACGCCCGCACCCACGGCCCCTTCACCTCGGCCCAGGCCGCCGCCCGGCTCGGCCTCGGCACCGCCGTCGCCGACGGGGCACTGCACCGGATGGCCGCCGAAGGCCGGCTGGTGCAGGGCGAGTTCCGCCCGGGGGCGAGCGGTCAGGAGTGGTGCGATCCCACGGTGCTGCGCCGGTTGCGACGCCGCTCGCTGGCGGCGCTCCGCCAGGAGGTGGAGCCGGTCGCCCCCGGCGTGCTGGCGGCCTTCCTCCCCGCCTGGCAGCATGCGGGAGCCCCCGCCGGCCGAGGGGAACTGCGCGGCCCCGAGGGGCTGTCCCGGGCCGTGGAGCAGCTGCAGGGCGCCTCAGTGCCGGCCTCGGCCCTGGAGCGGCTGGTGCTGCCCGCCCGGGTCTCCGGCTACACCCCGCAGATGCTGGACGAGCTGACCGCCTCGGGCGAGGTGGTGTGGGCGGGAGCCGGCGCGCTCCCCGGCAAGGACGGCTGGATCTCGCTGTTCCTGGCCGACACCGCGCCACTGCTGCTTCCCGCCCCGCATCCCCTGGAGTTGACGGAGGAGCACCGCGCGGTGCGGAGCGCGCTCGCCGGCGGCTACGGCCTCTTCTTCCGTCAGATCGTCGAGCAGGTCCGGGCGTTGGGCCTGGAAGCCTCCGAGGCGGCGCTGGCCGAGCGGGTGTGGGAGCTGGCCTGGTCGGGCCGGCTCACCAACGACACCCTCAGCCCGTTGCGTGCCCTCCTCGGCTCGGGTCGCACCGCCGGGGCCACGGCGCATCGCGCCAGACGCGCCACGCCGCGTGGCCGCTATGGCGCGCTGGCCGTGGGCGCGGGCGGCGCGATGCGCCCCACCGCCTCGCGCGGCGGCCCGCCCACGGTGGCCGGCCGCTGGTCACTGCTGCCGGAGCGGGAGGCCGATCCCACGCTGCGCGCGCACGCCCTGGCGCGCACCCTGCTCGACCGGCACGGCGTGGTCACCAGGGGCGCGGTGGCCACCGAGGGTGTCGCCGGCGGCTTCTCGGCGGCCTACCGGGTGCTGTCGGTCTTCGAGGAGAACGGCCAGGCCAGACGCGGTTATGTGGTCGAGGGCCTGGGGGCGGCCCAGTTCGCGATGGACGGCGCGGTGGACCGGCTGCGGGCCATCGGCTCCGCCGCTGACCGCTCGGCCGGCCAGGCCGCCCCCCGGGCGGTGCTGCTGGCCGCCGCCGATCCGGCGAACGCCTATGGCGCCGCGCTGCCCTGGCCGGAGCCGCCGGCGGGCGCACGGCACAAGCCGGGGCGCAAGGCGGGCTCCCTGGTGGTGCTGGTCGACGGGGCGCTCACGCTCTATGTGGAGCGCGGCGGTCGCACCCTGCTCGCCTGGCCGGGTGGCGAGGAGCAGCCGGAGGCGGCGGAGGCCCCGCTGCGCGCGGCGGCCGAGGCCCTGGCCCAGGCGGTACGGGCCGGCATGGTCGGCACCCTCACGGTGGAACGGGTCAACGGACAGCCCGCACTCACCGATACGTGGTGGGTGGGCCTGCTGGAGAGCACGGGATTCCACGCGACACCGCGCGGTCTGCGGCTGCGCCGCTGAGCACATCGGGCAAGCCGGGCACGAGGGGCGGGAAGAGCACGAAGAGCGGGCGAGAGAGCCCCGGGCGCCGCCGCAACTACCCGGCACAACACACGACAACGGCCGGTGCATCTGCTCCGGCCGAGGCGCGTTGTGTGGTTGTCAGGCGGCGACCACGTCCACGGCCTCGGAAGGGGCCTTGATCGTGACGCGCTCTTCGGGACGGTGGGTGACGCTGGTGACACGCACCGGGTTCAGCATGGGACGCATCGGGGGCACCGTGTCACTCGCGGCGGACTGGGCCAGCTCGGCGAGGGACAGCTCATCGCTGACCTCCCGCATGAGCTCCGACATCCGCAGTTCGAGAGCATCGCAGATGGCAGCCAGCAGCTCGGAGGAAGCTTCCTTCTGCCCGCGCTCCACCTCGGAGAGATATCCGAGGGACACGCGAGCGGAAGAGGACACTTCGCGCAGGGTGCGGCCCTGACGTTGGCGCTGCCGACGCAGCACGTCACCCAACAGGCGACGGAGCAGGATCATCGGTGGCTCCCTCCTCGGACCGTTGGCCTCGCTTGCTTCATGCCCCACCGTACCGCCTCGGACTCCCCCCGTGCGGGGAGCGATGTCTTGTTCACTCAGGGCTGCAAACATCCATCCTCTCCGTTCTGTTCCGTATCCTGACCCGCTTCGAAGTCCGCATGAATCAGTTCGTTGCGAAGCAGGGCGAGCACGGCCCGAACGCTGCCGGCTCGGATCGCCGCCCGGTCACCCCGCAGATTCAGCCGCTGAGCCACGACTCCCCCCATACGAGGCGCCGAAACCGCCACATGGACCGTGCCGACCGGCATTCCGTCCTGCTCCTCGGGACCGGCGACCCCGGTGGTCGCAAGCCCCCAGTCCGCGCCCAGCCGGGTCCGGACGCCGACGGCCAGCTGCCGGGCCACCTCGGCGTCCACCGCACCCCGCTCGGCGAGCAGGGTGGCGTCCACCCCCAGCACCTCCCGTTTGACCTCGGTCGCATAGGCCGTCACCGAGCCGCGAAAGGCCCGCGAAGCCCCGGGAACGTCCGTGATCGCCGCCGCCACCAGACCGCCGGTGAGAGACTCAGCGACGGCGAGGGTCTGCCCGCGCCCGAGCAGTATCCCCAGCACCTGCGCCGCCGTCGACGGCTCCGCGCGCACTCCGCTAGCGCCCATCGGCCCGCTCCCTGGCCAGCCCCCGACGGCGCAGGGTGACCGCCTGCCGCACGTAGTCGAGCCCCGTCGCCACCGTCAACACCACGGCCAGCGCCATCACCCACCAGCGCAGCGTGGCCAGTGGCCCGGTGAGCGCCAGTATGTACATGCCGACGGCGATGCCCTGGGCGAGCGTCTTGAGCTTGCCGCCCCGGCTGGCCGGGATGACGCCGTGCCTGATCACCCAGAACCGCATCAGCGTGATGCCCAACTCCCGGGCCAGGATGGTGGCGGTGACCCACCACGGGAGCTCGGAGAGCAGCGAGAGACAGATCAGCGCGGAGCCCATGATCGCCTTGTCGGCGATCGGGTCGGCGATCTTCCCGAAGTCCGTGACCAGGTTGTGCCGCCGGGCCAGCTCCCCGTCGAAGAGATCGGTGATCATGGCGATGGTGAAGGCCGCCCAGGCCAGCGAGCGCCAGGCCGGATCGTGGCCGCCCTCGGCGAACATCAACAGCACGAATCCCGGCACCAGCAGCAGCCGCACCATGGTCAGAATGTTGGCGATGTTCCACAGTCCCGGCCCCGTGGGGGAATGCTCCGGGTCCGCCGTCCGGCCGCCCCCCGCGGCCGAGGCCGGCGTGGATGTCACCTCCCCGCCCCCGGGGCACCGCCGCCGGCCGCGGGCACGACCTCGGCGATCAGGTCGACACCCTGTGACCCGACGATCTCGGCGGACAGCAACTGACCGATCTTGGGCGCCTCTTCGGGCGCCCCGACCAGCAGGATCTGGCCGTCCGTCTCCGGCGCCTGGTGCGCTCCCCGACCGACGGCGAACACCTCGCCCGTGGCCGCCGACACATCCGTCTCGTCGTCCACGCCCAGCGACTCGACCAGCACCAGGGCGGACTCGCCCAGCCGTTCCTCGGCGCGCTGCGCGATCAGCTCGTCGGCCAGCTCGGAGATCCTGGCCAGCCGCTCGGCGACCTCCTCGGTCGGCAGCTTGTTGTCGAATCCGGCCGCCTCGGTGCCGTCCTCGTCCGAGTATCCGAAGACGCCTATGGCGTCCAGCCTGGCCTCCGTGAGGAACCGCTCCAGCTCGGCCAGATCGGCCGCCGACTCGCCGGGGAACCCCACGATGAAGTTGGAGCGCACACCGGCCTGCGGGGCCTTGCTCCTGATGGTCGCCAGCAGTTCGAGGAACCGGTCGGTGTCGCCGAACCTGCGCATCGCCCGCAGCACGGCCGGCGCCGAGTGCTGGAACGAGAGATCGAAGTAGGGCGCGACCTTGTCGGTGCCGGTGAGCACGTCGATCAGCCCTGGGCGCATCTCGGCCGGCTGGAGGTAGCTGACCCGGATCCGCTCAAGACCGTCCACCGCGGCCAGCTCCGGCAGCAGCGTCTCCAGCAGCCGGATGTCGCCCAGGTCCTTGCCGTAGGAGGTGTTGTTCTCCGAGACCAGCATGATCTCCGAGACACCCTGCTCGGCCAGCCACCTGGCCTCGTTCAGCACATCGGAGGGGCGGCGGGAGATGAACGAGCCCCGGAAGGACGGGATGGCGCAGAAGGTGCAGCGCCGGTCGCAGCCGGAGGCCAGCTTGACCGAGGCCACCGGGCTGCTGTCCAGCCGGCGGCGCAGCGGGGCGCGCGGCCCCGAGGCGGGCGCCAGGCCCTCGGGAAGGTCGCTGGGGGCGCCGTGCCCGGGCAGCGCGACCTCGGTACCCTGGCGCTCGGCCGGGCTGATGGGCAGCAGCTTGCGGCGGTCCCGGGGGGCGTGCGGGGCGTGCGAACCGCCGGCCAGGATGGTGCCCAGCCGCTCGGAGATGTCGGCGTAGTCGTCGAAGCCCAGCACCGCGTCCGCCTCGGGCAGCGCCTCGGCCAGCTCCTTGCCGTAGCGCTCCGCCATGCAGCCGACGGCGACCACGGCCTGGGTGCGCTGCCCGGTGCCCTTCAGCTCGTTGGCCTCCAGCAGGGCGTCGACGGAGTCCTTCTTGGCGGCGTCGACAAAGCCACAGGTGTTGACGACGGCCACCTCGGCCTCGGCGGCGTCCTCGACCAGGTCCCAGCCGTCCGCGGCCAGCCGGCCCGCTAGCTCTTCGGAATCCACCTCATTACGGGCGCATCCAAGGGTGACCAGGGCGACGGTGCGGCGTTCGGACATGCCCTCAAGCCTACTTCGTTCCCGGCGGGCCGACCCGCGCGGGCCACCTGGCTCAGCCCTCCTCGGGATCGCCCAGCGTATAGCTGAGCCGCTGCACCTGGCCCGGCTCGAAAACGTCCTCGATCTCGCTGCCGTTGACATGCAGCTTGACGGCCCCGGCGTTGCCGAGCACCAGATCGATCCGCTCGTCGTCGGTGAAGGTCTCCGAATCGCCGTCCTCCAGGACGCCCTCGAAGAGGAGCCGGCCGTTGCTGTCCTTGGCCGAGATCCAGCTGTTGCCGCCCTCTATCGAGAGCCGGACGGTGACCTTGTCGGCCGGCACCCCGGCCACCGCGCTCTCCGAGGGGGCCTCGGTCGGCGTGGGCACCTCGGGCCCGTTCTTCTCCGGCCCCTCACCGCCGGGCGAGTCCGCGCCCGGCGTCTCGGTGCGCTCGGCGACCGAGCCACCGCCGTCCTCGTCGTCCCCCGGGCTGAAGAACGTGAACCCGACGAAGCCGATCACCACCGCGATGGCCGCGACCATAGCCGCCGTCCAGTTGGGGCGGCGCGGCTCGGGACGGATGCGCTCGGCCTCGAACAGCGGCCCGGAGGAGAGCGACGGCGGATGGGCGTCCTGCTGGACGTTGTACAGCTCGATCAGCTCGGCCGCGTCCAGACCCACGGCGCGGGCCAGCGTGCGGATATGACCGCGCGCGTAGACGTCGCCACCGCAACGGGAGAAATCGTCGTTCTCGATGGCCTGAACGATCGGAATGCGCACACGTGTGGCCGAACTGACCTCATCCACGGTCAGCTTTGCGTCGATGCGCGCCTGCTGGAGGGTACGACCGACAGAAGGCCGGTCCTTGGCTTTGTCGTTGCCGTTGGACACGGGTGCGCCTTTCGAGCGTGAAGCCACCTGCTGTGCTTATAAGTCTAGGGGGGCCGGTAAAGGAACGGGCAACCGGGCGGGCAGCTTTTGTCCGCCAACAGGATGGCGGCCCCAGGCTGCTACTCCCCCCGAATCAGCGCCAGCACACCATCCAACTCGTCGGGCTTGATCAACACGTCCCTGGCCTTGGACCCCTCGCTCGGCCCGACGACCCCCCTGGACTCCATCAGGTCCATCAGCCGGCCCGCCTTGGCGAAGCCCACCCGCAGCTTGCGCTGCAGCATGGACGTGGACCCGAACTGGGTGGAGACCACCAGCTCGGCGGCCTGGCAGAGCAGATCCAGATCGTCGCCGATCTCCTCGTCGATCTGTTTGCGCTGCTTGGTCCCGGTGGTCACGTCCTCCCGGAACGCCGGCGCCATCTGCGCCTTGCAGTGCTCGACGGCCGCCGCCACCTCGTCCTCGGTGACAAAGGCGCCCTGCATCCGCGCCGGCTTGTTGGCGCCCATCGGCAGGAAGAGCGCGTCGCCCTTCCCGATCAGCTTCTCCGCGCCCTGCTGGTCGAGGATGACCCGGCTGTCCGCCAGCGACGAGGTGGCGAAGGCCAGCCGGGACGGAACGTTGGCCTTGATCAGACCGGTGACCACGTCCACGCTCGGCCGCTGGGTCGCCAACACCAGATGGATGCCG
Source organism: Streptomyces sp. NBRC 109706 (assembly GCF_000974485.1). GTDB lineage: Bacteria > Actinomycetota > Actinomycetes > Streptomycetales > Streptomycetaceae > Streptomyces. The sequence continues at coordinate 27,964 of NZ_BBOM01000017.1, forward strand.
GCGGCCCTGGCGAGCTGGGTGATCCGGACGATGGAGTCCTCCACGTCGCGCGGCGCGACCATCATCAGATCGGCCAGCTCGTCCACGATCACCAAGAGGTACGGGTAGGGCGTCAGTTCACGTTCGCTGCCCTCGGGAACGGTGAGCTTCCCGGCGCGCACGGCGGCGTTGAAGTCGTCGATATGGCGATATCCGAACGCTGCCAGATCGTCGTAGCGCAGATCCATCTCCCGCACGACCCACTGCAGCGCCTCCGCCGCCCGTTTGGGATTGGTGATGATCGGCGTGATCAGATGGGGAATGCCCTCATAGGCCGTCAACTCGACCCGCTTGGGGTCCACCAGCACGAGCCGCACCTCCTCCGGCGTCGCGCGCATCATCACCGAGGTGATCAGGCAGTTGATGCAGGACGACTTTCCGGAGCCGGTCGCGCCGGCGACCAGCAGATGCGGCATGCGCGTCAGATCCGCCGTCACATAGCCGCCCTCGACGTCCTTGCCGAGACCGACCAGCAGCGGGTGTTCGTCCTGCACGGAGTCGGCCGTCCGCAGCACATCGCCCAGATTGACCATCTCCCGGTCGCTGTTGGGAATCTCGATCCCCACCGCCGACTTGCCCGGGATCGGGCTGATGATCCGCACATCGGGACTGGCCACCGCGTAGGCGATGTTCTTGGTGAGCGCGGTGATCTTCTCCACCTTGACGGCGGGGCCCAGCGCCACCTCGTAGCGGGTGACCGTCGGCCCCCGGGTGAAGCCGGTGACCCGCGCGTCCACCTTGAACTCGCGGAACACCGTCTTCAGCGACTCCACCACCAGATCGTTGGCCGCGCTGCGGGACCGGCCGGGGCCGCCCCGGGACAGCAACTCCAGGGAGGGCAGGGCGTAGCCGACGTTGCCGGCGAGCTGCAACTGCTCGGCCCGGGGCGGCAGCACCGCGCTCGGCTCGGGCGCCGGCTTGGTCAGATCCGGCACCGCGCCCACCGAGGACGCCTCGTCCTCCCAGCGGGCCCGGGCCTCGCGCCCGCTCTCCCTGGCCGTCTCCGCGGCCCCCGAGGCCGGTGCGGATGCCTCCGTGGCCCGGCGCCGATCGCTCGCCGAGATCCGGCTGCTGATATCGGCCACCACCGGCGAGGGATGCACCCCGTGCAGCACGGCCGGGTCCAGAGCCGCCGCGGCGGCCGCCGCCACCTCGATCGGATCGCTCTCCGAGCCCTTGGAGCCCCCGGAGGTCCTGGACGTACGCCGCTTCCCCCGGCGCCGCTCCGAGCCGCCGCTCAGACCGCTCGCCGGGGCGCCCTGCCCCACGGCCCAGTCCGAATCCTCGGGCTCCCCGGCCTCCTCGGGCTCCCCGGCCTCGTCCTCGTGCCGCCCGTCCGGCGGCGGTCCCGCCGCCCCCCGACGCCCGCCCCTGGTCCGCCGCTCGACCGGCCGGTCGGCGAACGCGCCTTCCGGCTCCTCCGCCTCCCCGGCCCACAACCCCACCCGGATCAGCCCCTGACGCAGCCGCCGGTGGATGGCGTTCACCGGGGTCGCGGTGACCACCAGCAGCCCGAAGAGCGTCAACAGCACCAGCAGGGCCATCGCCAACGGCTCGCCCATGGCGAGGATCAGCGGCCGGGACGCCGCCCAGCCGATATGCCCCCCGGTGTCCCGCAGCGCCTGCGCCCCCTCGCTGCGCCCCGGCGCCCCGGTGAACACATGCACCAGCCCCAGCACGCCCACCAGCAGCGCCGTCAGGCCGATGACGATCCGCCCGTTGGCCTCCTGCCGCTCCGGGTGCACGAAGAGCCGTACCGCCATGAAACCCAGCAGCAGGGGAAAGACCAGATCCAGCCGACCCAGCGCCCCCGTGACCACCACCGTGACCAACTCACCCACGGGACCCTCGGGGTTGGACCACGTCCCGGCGAAGACGACCAGCGAGAGGCCCAGCAGCAGCAGCGCCAGGCCGTCCTTGCGGTGCGCGGGGTCGAGCCCCTTGGCGCCACGCCCTATGCCCCGCAGCACCGCCCCGATCGGCCGGGCGATCCCGAGCCAGAGCGCCCGGAGGACGCGCAGCGCCGCGTTCCTGGACGGCGGGGGCTTGGGCGGGGCCTTCTTCGCCGATGGCTTCCTGGCCGCGCTCTTCCTGGCGGGCGCCGACTTCCTGGCTCCGCCGGCACGCGCACCGGAGGAACCCTTGCCGGACGAGGATGGGGACATGAGGGTGAGGCTACCGGGGTCCGAGTGGCTGAGCACGGAACACGAGCCACCGGCGGCCCACCACCGCCGACGGATGACGCGGCGTCACCCGCCCGGCTCGTCAACCCTGGCGGGACTCCATGGACTTGGCCTCGTTGGTGCCCGGCTGGAGCGCGTCCAGCGCCCGACGCAGGCCGGACAGCTTCCGCTCCAGATGGGCCGCCGTCGAGACCGCGGCGCTGCCGCCGGACTCGGCCAACTCCTTGGAGAGCGCCTCCGCCTGCTCCTCGGCCGCCGCCAACCTGGCGGACAGCTCGGGCAGCAGCCCACCGGCGCCGTGCTCGACATCCGTGTGCGCGTGGCCGCCGTCCAGCTCCCGCCGCAGCAGCATGGCCTGCTCCCGCAACTGCACGTTCTTCATGTGCAGATCGACGAAGACGGAGACCTTGGCGCGCAGCACCCAGGGGTCGAACGGCTTGGAGATGTAGTCCACGGCGCCGGCCGCGTAGCCGCGGAAGGTGTGATGCGGGCCGTGGTTGATCGCCGTGAGAAAGATGATGGGAATATCCCTGGTCCGCTCGCGACGCTTGATATGGGCCGCGGTCTCGAATCCGTCCATCCCCGGCATCTGCACATCCAGCAGGATGACCGCGAAATCCTCTGTGAGCAGCGCCTTGAGCGCTTCCTCCCCTGACGACGCCCGGACCAGTGTCTGATCGAGCGCTGAGAGGATGGCCTCCAGCGCAAGCAGATTCTCGGGCCGGTCATCGACCAGGAGGATCTTGGCCTTCTGCACCATGGCCCGTCCTCCTCGCCCCTGCGGCGCCGGTGGGCACCGCCATCGTGGACGGCACCCTCACGCCGCCCGGTCCTTGCCGGACATGTTGACATCACCACGAGCGCTGGTGCCAGCAAGCCCGCCACGTCGCCCCAAACGTGCGACATTTCCGGAGACTCCCGCTGCTCACACGAGAGGCTGACAACGCTTCGGCTGTGACTTCGACCGTACCGGCATTGCTCGTCCGCCCGTCCGACAAACAGCAACGCGGGCACCGTGTGACCAGTGCATCGCGCTGCGTCACGATAGCACGCACCCGGAAACCCCGCGAACTGAACTGGACGCACTGCGAAAACGGTTGCTCCCCCCGGATAGTTCCACAGCCGGGGGGGCGGGCAACAGATCATTCCTCGTCGTTCACCCAGTGGCTCATCACGGAAAACAGCTCCGCGACATCAACCGGCTTCGTCACGTAGGCCGAGGCACCGGACTCGATGGTCTTGTCCAGATCACCCTTCATCGCCTTGGCCGTCAGTGCGATGATCGGCAGGTCAGCGAACTGCGGCATCCGACGAATGGCCTCCGTGGTCGCATAGCCGTCCATCTCGGGCATCATGATGTCCATCAGCACCAACATCACATCCTCGTTGGACTCCAGCACCTCGATGCCCTCCCGCCCGTTCTCCGCGTAGAGCACCCGCACCCCGTTGTGTTCCAGAACACTGGTGAGGGCGAACACATTACGCACGTCGTCGTCGACGATCAGCACCTTGCGGCCCTCGAAGTCCCGGTAGAAGTGCGGCGGCTCGAAGCCCTCGGAAGGCGCCTCGGGCGCGGCCTCGGCGGGCCCGTCCAACGGGAAACCGGCGCCCCCGTCCTGGAACCTCTCCCGGTCCCGGTGCCGCTTGGTGAGCGATTCGGCCGCCCGCTCCGCCGCGACCGAGGCCCGGCGCCTGGCCCCGTCCTGGTCCTCGTCGACGAGCGGCGGAGCCGGCCGCTCCTGCTCGATCGGCCGCTCGTCCCTCGTCTCCTCGTTCGGCACCGCCGGCAGCGCCCTGACGGGCTCCTTCGGGGCGGCCGGCAGCGCCGCCCGCCTGACGCCGGCCACCGCGCCGGCGCCGGTCGCCAACTGCCCATAGCCGGGCGGCGGAAGCTCCGCCGGCTGCAGCGGCAGGAACAGCGTGAACGTGGACCCCCGCCCCGGCTCGCTCGCCGCGTGGATCTCACCGCCGAGCAGCCGGGCGATCTCCCGGCTGATCGACAGGCCGAGGCCCGTACCGCCGTACTTCCGGCTGGTGGTCCCGTCGGCCTGCTTGAACGCCTCGAAGATCACCAGCATCTTGCTGGCCGCGATGCCGATCCCGGTATCCGAAACGGCGAAGGCGATCAACGGCGCATCGGCCGAGAGCACCGAACCGTTCTCCAGCATCTGCTCCCTGATGACATCGGGCACCTCACTGCCGGCCGGCCTGATCACCAGTTCAACGGAGCCGGTCTCGGTGAACTTCACCGCATTGGAAAGCAGGTTCCGCAGCACCTGCAAAAGCCGCTGCTCATCGGTGTTGAGCGTGGCCGGCAGCTCGGGCGACACCCGCACCGAGAACTCCAGGCTCTTCTCCGCCGTCAACGGGCGGAACGACGCCTCGATATAGTCCACCAGCTGCACCAACGCGATCCGCGTCGGGCTGACATCCATCTTGCCCGCCTCGACCTTCGACAGGTCGAGAATGTCATTGATCAACTGCAACAGGTCAGAGCCCGCGCCATGAATGGTCTCGGCGAACTCCACCTGCTTCGGCGAAAGATTCCCCTCCGCGTTGTCCGCGAGAAGCTTCGCCAGGATCAACAGCGAGTTCAGCGGAGTGCGCAGCTCATGCGACATGTTGGCCAGGAACTCCGACTTGTAGCGCATCGACACGGCCAACTGCTCGGCGCGCTCCTGGAGCCCCCGCCTGGCCTCCTCGATCTCGGAGTTCTTCACCTCGATATTGCGGTTGGTCTCGGCCAGCAGATCGGCCTTGTCCTTCAGCTCGGCGTTGGACTCCTGAAGCGCCTTGCGCTGCCGCTCCAACTCCTCCGAACGGTCCTGCAACTGCTCGGCCAACTCCTGCGACTGCTCCAGCAGCATCTCCGTCCGCGTATTGACGCTGATGGTGTTGACGCTGGTCGCGATCATCTCCGCCATCTGGCTGAGGAAGTCCCGCTCGATCTGCGTGAACGGCTTGAAGGACGCCAACTCCAGCACGCCCAGCACCCGGTTCTCGAAGAGCACCGGCAACACGATCGCGTTGACCGGTGGCGCCTCCCCCAACCCCGAGGAGATCTTCAGATAACCCGGCGGCGTGGGCCCGACCTCGATGGTGCGGCGCTCCTCCGCCGAGGTGCCGATCAGCGACTCCCCCGGGCCGAACGACATCGCCTGGCTGCCCGCCGCGTATCCGTAGGATCCGATCATCCGCAGCTCGTAGTCGCCGCCCTCGCCCGGGCCCGCCACCACGTCCAGATCCCGGTCCGCCGGCACCGCGAGGAAGAACGCCCCGTGTTGCGCGGTGACCGCCGGTGCCAGCTCGCTCATGATCAGCCGCGCGACGTCCTTGAGATCGCGCCGCCCCTGCATCAGCGCCGAGATCCGCGCCAGATTGCTCTTCAGCCAGTCCTGCTCCTTGTTGGCCAGCGTGGCCTCCCGCAGGTTGCTGATCATCGTGTTGACGTTCTCCTGCACCACCAGGATCTCGCCGGCCGCGTCCGTGTCGATCCGCACACTGTGATCGCCCCTGGTCACGAAGGTGGCGACCCGGGCGATACCGCGCACCTGACGGGTCAGATTGCCCGCCATCTCGTTCACCGAGTCCGTGAGGTCCTTCCAGGTGCCGGCCACCCCGGGCACCCGGGCCTGGCCGCCCAACTGCCCCTCGGTGCCCACCTCGCGCGCCACCTTGGTGACCTGCTCGGCGAAGAGCGACAGCTGGTCCACCATCGTGTTGAGGGTGTCCTTCAGCTCCAGGATCTCGCCCCGCGCGTCGATGTCGATCTTCTTGGTCAGATCGCCCTTGGCGATCGCCGTGGTGACCATCGTGATGTTGCGCACCTGACCCGTCAGGTTGGACGCCATCGAGTTCACCGATTCGGTCAGGTCCTTCCAGGTGCCCGAGACCCCCGGCACCTTCGCCTGACCGCCGAGCCGCCCCTCCGTCCCCACCTCGCGCGCCACCCGCGTCACCTCGGCCGCGAAGGACGACAGCGTGGTCACCATCCGGTTGACGGTGTCGGCCAGCCGCGCGACCTCGCCGCTCGCCTGCACGGTGACCTTCTTGGTGAGATCGCCGTTGGCGACCGAGGTCGCGACCTCGGAGATGTCCCGCACCTGGCTGGTGAGGTTGCGGGCCATCAGGTTCACGTTGTCCGTCAGGTCCTTCCAGGTGCCGGAGACCCCCCGCACCTGCGCCTGACCGCCCAACTGCCCCTCGGTGCCCACCTCGCGCGCCACCCGCGTCACCTGGTCCGCGAAGAGCGACAGCTGATCCACCATGGTGTTGACCGTGGTCACCAGCTCCAGGATCTCGCCCCGCGCGTCCACCGTGATCTTCTTGGTGAGATCACCGCGCGCGACCGCCGTGGTGACCTCGGCGATGTTCCGCACCTGCGAGGTCAGGTTGTTGGCCATGCTGTTGACGGACTGCGTCAGGTCCTTCCAGGTGCCGGAGACCCCGTCGACCCGCGCCTGACCGCCGAGCCGACCGTCGGTGCCCACCTCGACGGCGACCCTGGTCACCTGCTCGGCGAAGGAGGACAGCTGGTCCACCATCGTGTTGAGCGTCTCCTTCAACTCCAGGATCTCGCCCTTGGCATCCACGGTGATCTTCTGCGACAGATCACCACGCGCCACCGCCGTGGCCACCCCGGCGATGTTCCGCACCTGATCGGTCAGATTCGACGCCATGCCATTGACGGAATCCGTCAGATCCCGCCACACCCCGGCCACACCCGGAACCTGGGCCTGCCCCCCCAGCCGCCCCTCCGTACCCACGTCACGCGCCACCCGCGTCACCTGGTCGGCGAACGAGGACAACTGGTCGACCATCGTGTTGACGGTGTTCTTCAGTTCGAGGATCTCGCCCCGGGCGTCCACATCGATCTTCTGCGACAGATCACCACGCGCCACCGCCGTCGTCACCTGCGCGATGTTCCGCACCTGATCCGTCAGGTTGTCCGCCATCTGGTTGACGGAGTTCGTCAGGTCCTTCCAGGTGCCGGAGACGCCGTCCACCCGCGCCTGGCCCCCGAGCCGGCCCTCGATGCCGACCTCGGTGGAGACCCTGGTCACCTGCTCGGCGAACGACGAGAGCTGATCCACCATGGTGTTCACGGTGTTCTTCAACTCCAGCATCTCGCCGGAGACATCCACCGTCACCTTCTGCGACAGATCACCCTTGGCCACCGCCGTCGTCACCTGCGCGATGTTCCGCACCTGGCCCGTGAGGTTGCGGAACGCCGTGTTGACGGAGTCCGTGAGGTCCTTCCAGGCCCCGGCCACCCCCAGCACCGACGCCTGACCGCCCAACGCCCCCTCGTCACCGATCTCCCGCGCCACCCGCGTGACCTGGGACTGGAACGACGAGAGCTGATCCACCATGGTGTTCACGGTGTTCTTCAACTCCAGCATCTCGCCGGAGACATCCACCGTCACCTTCTGCGACAGATCACCGTTCGCCACCGCCGTCGTCACCTGCGCGATATCACGCACCTGATCGGTGAGATTGCGGAACGCCGTGTTGACGGAGTCGGTCAGCTCCTTCCACCGCCCCGAAACACCCTGCACCCGCGCCTGACTGCCCAGCGTGCCCTGGGTGCCGATCTCGACGGCCGCCGCCGTCACCTCGTCCGCGAACGCGCGCAGCGTGCCCGTCATCGCGTTGACCGTGTCCGCCAGCTGCGCCACCTCGCCCCTGGCGCTCACCATGATCCGCTGCGAGAGGTCCCCGCCCGCCACCGCCGTGGTGACCCGCGCGATCTCCCGCACCTGGTCGGTGAGGTTGCCGGCCATCAGGTTCACCGAGTCCGTGAGGTCCTTCCACACCCCGGAGACACCGTCCACCCGCGCCTGACCGCCCAACACGCCCTCGGTGCCCACCTCCCTGGCCACCCGGGTCACCTCGGACTGGAACGACGACAGCTGGTCCACCATCGTGTTCACGGTGTTCTTCAGGTCCAGCATCTCGCCGGCCACATGCACCGTGACCTTGCGCCCCAGATCACCGTTGGCCACCGCCTTGGTGACCACGGAGATGTCCCGCACCTGCGCGGTCAACCGGGAGGCCATCGTGTTGACCGAGTCCGTGAGGTCCTTCCAGGTGCCCGAGACCCCCGGCACCCTGGCCTGGCCCCCCAGCTTGCCCTCGGTGCCCACCTCGCTGGCCACCCGGGTCACCTCGTCGGTGAACTCCGAGAGCTGGTCCACCAGCCCGTTGACCGTTCGCCCCACCTTCAGGAACTCACCCCGCAGCGGACGCCCGACCCCGGAGTCCGACTGCGCGCGCAGATCCATCCGCTGCCGCAGATCGCCCTCGGCCACCGCCGTGAGCACCCGGCCCACCTCGGAGACCGGACGCACCAGGTCCTCCACCAGATCGTTGGCGTCGTCGATCGCCTTGGCCCAGGCCCCCTCGCAGAGGCCGGTCTCCATCCGCTCGGAGAGCTTCCCCTCCCGCCCGACGACCCGCCGCACCCGCGCCAACTGCCCGGTGAGCTGCAGATTACGTTCGGCGACATCGTTGTACACGGCGGCGATCTCGGCCATCGGCCCTTCGCCCGTCACCGTCAACCGTTTCCGCAGGTTGCCGTCCCGCATCGACTCCAGGGCCGAGAGCAGCCGGTTCAGCGCTGCGGCATCCACCTCGACGGTGGCACCCCTACCGGGCCGCGCCGCACGGGTACGTCGCTGACCACGCGACACTGCTCCGTCAGACACCACTGCGTCCCTCCCACGGGGGTCGATCATTTCGCCCGGCCGATCACATCGAGCCCTCCCAGTGTTTCACTCCGGAAGGACCGGGTGATAACAGTTCGGCAGCATCGCATACCACTGATTCCCAGCCGGGGGGAATTCATCGGATGCGCCGTCCGCACCGCCGCCGGACGTCAGTAACCTGGGCACCCGAGCAGCCCACCGGGCACCTGCCCGTGCTGAGTACGACCTTTGGGGGAGTGACGTGATCACCGCGCGAGCTGCGGCCACCTTCGAGCCGGTTGGACGCTCGGTCGCGACCGCGCGGGGCTTTGTCCGCGACACCCTGCAGGGCTGGGGGCTCGCCGAACTGATCGAGGACGCCGTCGTCCTCACCAGCGAACTCGTCACCAACGCCGTCGTGCACGCCGGCACCTCCGCCGAGGTCCGCTGCCTCCGCGACAGCCGCGGCATCCGGATCGAGGTCGTCGACAGGCACCCGGAGCGCGAACTGCCCCTCGCCGAGGTCTCCCGGGGCCGCCTGGACCTCAACAGCGAGGGCGGACGCGGCCTCATGCTCTGCGCCGCCCTCGCCACCCGCTGGGGCGTCGACTACACGGCCGCCGACAAGTGCGTCTGGTTCCGCCTCGACCAGCAGATCGTCCCCGTCGGCACCCGCGCCGCCGGCCCCGTCCTCCCCCTGGAGGCCCTGCCGGTCACCGACGCCAGGGTGCGGGTCGCCGTCGTCGAGGTCGACCGCGCCGACACCATCACCCGCTGGAACGACGACGCCCGGCAGCTCTTCGGCTACACCGCCGAGCAGGTCGAGGGAAAGGCCCTGGCCGATCTCGCCGCCTGGCCCCAGACCCCCGGCACCGGCACCGGCATCGCCGAGGCCCTGGTGCTGTCCCGCTGGGAGGGCAGCTACGGGGTACGGGACGTCGAGGGCCGCACCGTGCCGGTCTACGCCTGCCACCTCCGGGTCAGGGACGCCCAGGGCGAGCCGTCCACCGTCTGCCTGATCGTCCGCGACCACGAACGCGCCATCCTGCAGAGCCCCACCCGGCTGCCCGCCCACGGGAAGTCGGCCGAGGGCCTGGATCGCGCCGGTGCCGACTCGCTGGACGCCCTCATCGGCTCCCCGCCCCCGGACGACCTCGACGGCCTCCTGCAACGCACCGTGGAACGCGCCCGCGACATGCTCGACGGCGACGCGGCCTTCCTGCTGCTGGCCACGGACGACGAGACGGAGCTCGAGGTCCGCGCCACCACGGGGTTGCCGTCGGCGCGACAGCGCTTCGCCCGCGTCCCGGTGGAGACCGGCAGCGGCCGCTACGGCTCCGCGCGGATGCCGTCCGTCCACGAGGACATCGCCACCTCCCCCGGCGCCGTACCGCTGCTCTCCGGCACCGGGATGCACGCGGTCGTCACCGTCCCGCTCAAGGTCGAGGGCCGGCTCACCGGCTCCCTCGGCGTCGCCTCCGAGACGTCGGGCCGCTACAGCAACGAGGAGGCGCTGCGGCTCCAGTTCGCCGCCGACCGGATCGCGCTGGCCGTGGAGTCGGCCCGGCTCACCGAGTTGGAACGGCTGCGCAGGGGTTCCCTCGCCTTCCTCGTCGAGGCGTCCGAGCTGCTCGCCGGCACGCTGGACCGCAACCAGACCCTCGCGCTGATGGCCCAGATGACGGTGCCCACGCTGGCGACCTGGTGTGCCGTCTACACCATCCCCGAGCCGGGCTCCGAGCCCGTGCTGTCCTATGTGCTGCACGAGGACGAGGACCGCATCGACGGCATCAAGGCCCTGTTGGAGCGCGTCGAGCCGCCCGCGCCGGATCTCGCGCTGGGCGTGCGCCCCTGGCATGCGCCCTCCGACGCGGCGCGCAACACCGCGCTGCGCACCTCCCTGCGCAGCCTCGCGCTCGGCGGACGCCCCAGTTCCCAGACGCCGGGCACCAGCCTGGCCACCGCGTCCGCCGTGGGCGGCGAGACGGTAGTGCTGCCGCTGATGGCCCGCAACCGCGTCATCGGCCTGCTGGCCCTGGGCAAGCCCACGGACGAGCGCTTTCGCCAGGACATCCTGGAGCTGGCCGAGGACCTTTCCCGCCGGGCGGCGCTCGCACTGGACAACGCCCGGCTCTACAGCGAGCGCACGGCCATCAGCCAGTCGCTGCAACGGAGTCTGCTGCCCCCGGAGTTGCCCGATATCGACGGAGTGGACGTCGAGGTCATCTACCGCGCGGCCGGCGAGGGCAACGAGGTGGGTGGCGACTTCTACGATGTCTTCCCGATCCGCGAGGGGGTCTACGGCTTCGCCATCGGCGATGTCTGCGGCACGGGGCCCGAGGCGGCGGCGGTGACGGGCCTCGCCCGGCATGCGCTACGGCTGCTGGCCCGGGAGGGCCTTGGCGGCCCCGCGGTGCTTGAGCGGCTCAACGCGGCCATCCTTGAGGAGGGCCCGCGGGCGCGCTTTCTCACCCTGCTCTACGGGGAGTTGTGGCCTCAGCCGTCGGGCGGGGCCCTGCTCAAGATGGTGTGCGCCGGGCATCCGCTGCCGTTGCGCCTGGCCCCGGACGGCACGGTCGAATCGGCCGCCAGCCCGCAGCCGCTGCTGGGTGTGATGGACGATCTGGAGCTGTTCGAGCAGACCGCCGCCCTCGATCCCGGCGACGTGTTGTTGTGTGTCACGGACGGAGTGACCGAACGCCGGGAAGGCACCCGCATGTTGGGCGACGACGGCCTGGCGGATGTGCTGAGCAACTGCACGGGGCTGACCGCCGGCGCGGTCGCGGCCCGGGTGCTGCGTGCGGTGGAGCGCTTCGCCAGTGACGCCCCGTCGGACGATATGGCCATTCTGACGCTGCGTATCCCGGAATAGCGGCCGGCGGCCCCGCTCTGCGGGGCCACCCAATGCCGGAACAACAAAAAACCCCCGCCATAGGCGAGGGTTGAAAAATGAGCCCCAAAACGGAATCGAACCGTTGACCTTCTCCTTACCATGGAGACGCTCTGCCGACTGAGCTATTGGGGCGATATGTCCGGCGGCGACCTACTCTCCCACACGGTCCCCCATGCAGTACCATCGGCGCTGAAGAGCTTAGCTTCCGGGTTCGGAATGTAACCGGGCGTTTCCTCTTCGCCATGACCACCGGAACCCTAAAAGGCGTGGCCGTACAACGAACTTCACAGTGGACGCGAGCATCTATGGACAAGTCCTCGGCCTATTAGTACCGGTCAACTCCACCTATCACTAGGCTTCCATCTCCGGCCTATCAACCCTGTGGTCTACAGGGAGCCTTACCCCATCAAGTGGGTGGGAGTCCTCATCTCGAAGCAGGCTTCCCGCTTAGATGCTTTCAGCGGTTATCCCTCCCGAACGTAGCCAACCAGCCATGCCCTTGGCAGAACAACTGGCACACCAGAGGTTCGTCCGTCCCGGTCCTCTCGTACTAGGGACAGCCCTTCTCAAGACTCCAACGCGCGCAGCGGATAGGGACCGAACTGTCTCACGACGTTCTAAACCCAGCTCGCGTACCGCTTTAATGGGCGAACAGCCCAACCCTTGGGACCAACTCCAGCCCCAGGATGCGACGAGCCGACATCGAGGTGCCAAACCATCCCGTCGATACGGACTCTTGGGGAAGATCAGCCTGTTATCCCCGGGGTACCTTTTATCCGTTGAGCGACGGCGCTCCCACAAGCCACCGCCGGATCACTAGTCCCTGCTTTCGCACCTGCTCGACCCGCCAGTCTCACAGTCAAGCTCCCTTGTGCACTTACACTCACCACCTGATAACCAACCAGGCTGAGGGAACCTTTGGGCGCCTCCGTTACTCTTTAGGAGGCAACCGCCCCAGTTAAACTACCCACCAGACACTGTCCCCGATCCGGATCACGGACCCAGGTTAGACATCCAGCACGATCAGAGTGGTATTTCAACAATGACTCCACCCAAGCTGGC
>NZ_BBOM01000016.1 GCF_000974485.1 Streptomyces sp. NBRC 109706
GTGGTCGTTGGTGGATGTGTTGCGGGGGGTGGAGGGTGCGCCGGGGTTGGATCGGGATGATGTGGTGCAGCCGGTTTTGTTTGCGGTGATGGTGTCGTTGGCGGCGTTGTGGCGTTCGGTGGGTGTGGTGCCGGTGGCGGTGGTGGGGCATTCGCAGGGTGAGGTTGCGGCGGCTTATGTGGCGGGTGGTTTGTCGTTGGTGGATGCGGCGCGGATTGTGGCGTTGCGGAGTCGGTTGGTGCGGGGGTTGGCGGGTTCGGGTGGGATGGTGTCGGTGGCGTTGCCGGTGGTGGATGTTGAGTTGCGTTTGGTGGGTTGGTCGGGTCGGGTTGGGGTTGCGGCGGTGAATGGTCCGTCGGCGACGATTGTTTCTGGTGATGTGGATGCGTTGGATGAGTTGTTGGCTGTTCTTGAGTCTGATGGGGTTCGGGCTCGTCGGCTTCCGGTTGGTTATGCGTCGCATTCGGCTCATGTGGATGTGTTGCGGGGGGAGTTGGTTGATGAGCTTGGGGGGATTGCGCCGAGGCGTTCTGGTGGGGTGGCGTTTTATTCGACGGTGACGGGTGGGTTGTTGGATACGGGGGAGTTGGATGCGGGGTATTGGTTCCGTAATTTGCGGGAGCCGGTGCGGTTTGAACCGGTGGTGCGGGCGTTGCGTGAGGCGGGGCATGGTGTGTTTTTGGAGGCCAGTGCTCATCCGGTGTTGACGACGGCCGTGACGGATACGTTGGAGTCGATGGGGCGGCCGGGTGCCGCGTTGGCAACGCTGCGTCGGGATCATGGTGATCACCGTCAGTTCGTCACCGCGATGGCGACGGCCTGGACGCATGGCGTTTCCGTCGACTGGACGAGCCTCTTCCCCGCACGGACCCGCCGCGTCCCGCTTCCCACCTACCCCTTCCAACGCGAGCGCTACTGGCTCCCCCCGACCCAGGCCGGCGCCGGCGCCGGTGCCCTCGGCGTGGACGGCACGGAGCATCCGCTGCTCGGCGCGATGGTCGACATCGCCGAGGACGGGACGCTCGTCCTCACCGGCCGGCTGGCGCCCGGGGCCCAGCCATGGCTGGCCGACCACGTGCTTCTCGGCCGCGTCGTGCTGCCCGGCTCCGCGCTGATCGACCTCGCGCTCTATGCCGGCCGCCAGTGCGGACACCCCTATATCGACGAACTCACGCTGCAGACACCGCTGGTCGTCCCCGAGCACGAGCCGCTCCAGCTACAGATCGTGGTACTGCCGCCCGACGACGCCGGCCGGCGGCCCCTCACCGTGCACTCCCGCCGCGTCACCGATGCCGAGCAACTGCCGTGGGCCTGGCATGCCACGGGTGCCCTCCGCATCACCGGCCCCGCCCGCACACCCCAGCCGGCCGCCACCACCTGGCCGCCCCCGGGCGCGACGGCGATCCCACTCGACGGCGCCTACGCCCGGCTAGCGGAGCTCGGCTACGCCTACGGCCCCGCGTTCCAGGGGCTGCGTGCCTGCTGGCGGCACGGCGACGAGCTGTACGCCGAGGCCGCCCTGCCCGACGCCGACCCGGCGGGGACCGCAGGATTCGAACTCCACCCGGCCCTGCTCGACGCCGCGTTGCACGCCCTGCTGCCCCTCGACGGCCGACGGACCGACGACACCCGGCTGGCGTTCAGCTTCAACGGCGTTCAGCTGTATGCGACCCGGGCGACCGTCGTCCGCGCCCATATCGGCGCCCCCGATCGCGACGGCGCGGTCACCGTCGAGCTCACCGACCCGTCGGGCGAGGCGGTGGCGACCATCGCATCGCTGGTGCTGCGCCCCGTCGATCCACGGCAGCTCGCCGACGCGGCGACCAGCCCCGACCCGCTATGGCGGCTGGAGTGGCTGACGCTCCCCGACACCGCGCCGGCCGCGCCCGGCGGCGAAAGGGCGTTCATCGGCGAACCCGCCGCCCCCGCACGGCACTACCGCGACCTCGCCACCCTGCGGGCCGCCCTCACCGCCGGCGAACCAGCCCCCGAAGCGGTCGCCCTGCACCTCACCGAAGACGACGGACAAGGGGACGGCGGCCCGGTCGCCGGCGCGCACCGCGCCGCCCGCGAGGCGCTGACCCTGATCCAGGACTGGCTCGCCGACCAGCACCTGACCGAAACCCGGCTCGTCCTCCTCACCCATGGCGCCGTCGCCGTCGACGGCGACGAGCACATCCACGATCTGCCCGCCGCCACGGCCCGCGGACTGATCCGCACCGCCCAGGCCGAACACCCCGGGCGGTTCACGCTCGTCGACATCGACGACGCCACCACCACCGACCGGGCCCTGGCCGCCGCGCTCACCCGGAACGAGCCGCAGCTCGCGCTGCGCGGCGACCGCGTGTTGGCCCCCCGCATCACCCGCGTCACCACCACCGCCACCCGGCCGAGCCCCGTCGATGCCGACGGCACCGTGCTGATCACCGGCGGCACCGGCGCCATCGGCCGGCTCATCGCCCGCCACCTCGTCGTCACACATGGCGCCCGCCACCTCGTGCTCGCCAGCCGCAGCGGCGCGGACGCCAACGGCATCGCCGACCTCACCGCCGAACTCGCCGCCCTGGGCGCCGATATCACCGTCGCCGTCTGCGATGTCGCCGACCCGCCGGCCCTCCGGGCGCTGCTCGACGCCATCCCCGCCGCGCACCCGCTGCGCGTGGTGATCCACGCCGCCGGCGTCGTCGACGACGCCCCGATCGACGCGCTCACCCCCGACCAGCTCGCCACCGTGCTGCGCCCCAAGGCCGACGCGGCCTGGCAGCTGCACCGACTCACCGCCGATCTCGACCTCGCGGCGTTTGTCCTCGTCTCCTCGCTGGCCAGCACCATCGGCACCCCGGGGCAGGGCAGCTATGGCGCGGCCAACACCTTCCTCGACGCGCTCGCCCAACACCGGCACGCCCTCGGCCTGCCCACGGTCTCGCTGCTGTCCGGGCTCTGGGACGACGCCGGCATGGGCGGCCGGCTCGGTGACGCCGACCGGGCCAGACTGGTGCGCACCGGACTCGCGCCCATGACCCCCGACCAGGCGCTGGCCCTCTTCGACGCGGCGCTGCCCGCCGGCGAACCGCTCCTCGCGCCCGCCCGGTTGAGCCTGCCGGAGCTACGCGCCGCCGCACAGAACCAACCGGACGCCGTCCCCGCGCCGCTGCGCGATCTCGTCCCCGCGCCGCAACGCAGGACCGCCGCCCCGGAGGCGCTGAGCGACCTCGGCCGCGACCTGGCGGCGCTACCGGCGGCGGAACGACACCGCACCCTGCTTGAGCTGGTCCTCGCCCATGCCGCCGCCGTGCTCAGCCGCGCCGACTCCCGCGCCCTGGACGCCGGCCGCGCCTTCAAGGACCTCGGCTTCGACTCCCTTATCGCCGTCGAGTTCCGCAACCGGATCAACGCCGCGACCGGCCTGCGGCTGCCCAGCACGATCGCCTTCGACTACCCCACGCCGGACGCCCTCGCCGAACAACTGGCCGCGCGGCTGCTGCACCGGCCGGCGGAGACCGCCGAGGCGGCCACGCCCACGACGACCCGCACCGACGAACCCATCGCCATCATCGCCATGGCCTGCCGCTACCCGGGCGGCGTCGCCTCGCCCGAAGACCTCTGGCGGCTCGTCACCGAGCAGGGCGACGTCATCTCGCCCCTGCCCGACAACCGCGGCTGGGACCTCGACGGCCTCTACCATCCCGACCCCGACGAACCCGGCAGCTCCTACGCCCGGGAGGGCGGATTCCTCGTCGACGCCGACCAGTTCGACCCGGCGTTCTTCGGCATCTCGCCGCGTGAGGCCCTGGCCATGGACCCGCAGCAGCGGGTGCTGCTGGAAACCGCCTGGGAGACGTTGGAACGGGCCGGTATCGACCCGACGACCCTGCGCGGCAGCCGCACCGGCGTCTTCGCCGGCGCCGCCACCCAGGAGTACGGCCCGCGCCTGGACCAGCCGCTGCCCGGCCACGAGGGGCACCGGCTGATCGGCGGCCTGGGCAGCGTCGCGTCCGGCCGCGTCGCCTATGCCCTCGGCCTTGAGGGCCCCGCGGTCACCATCGACACCGCCTGCTCCTCGTCGCTGGTCGCGACGCATCTGGCGACCCAGGCCCTGACCAACGGCGACTGCGATCTGGCGCTCGCCGGCGGCGTGACCGTGATGGCGGGCCCCGGGCTGTTTGTCGAGTTCAGCCGCCAGCGTGCCCTCTCCCAGGACGGCCGGTGCCGGGCGTTCGGCGCGGACGCCGACGGCTTCGGCCTCGGCGAGGGCGTCGGCCTGGTGCTGCTGGAGCGGCTTTCGGACGCACAACGCAACGGGCACCAGGTGCTGGCCGTGGTGCGCGGCAGCGCGGTGAACCAGGACGGCGCGTCCAACGGCCTGTCGGCGCCGAACGGCCCCTCGCAGCAGCGCGTCATCCAACAGGCCCTGGTCAACGCCCGGTTGACGACAGCGGATGTCGACGCGGTGGAGGCCCATGGCACGGGCACCCGCCTGGGCGACCCGATCGAGGCCCAGGCGCTGCTGGCGACCTATGGCCAGGAGCGGGGCGAGGACGGCGAGCCGCTGTGGATCGGGTCCATCAAGTCCAACATCGGGCACGCCCAGGCCGCTTCCGGCGTGGCCGGCGTCATCAAGATGGTGATGGCGCTGCGGCACGGCGCCCTGCCGGCGACCCTGCACGCCGACGAACCCTCGCCACAGGTGGACTGGTCGACAGGCGCGGTGGAGGTGCTGACGGGGTCCCGGGAGTGGCCCGAGGTGGACCGGCCGCGTAGGGCCGCCGTCTCATCCTTTGGGATCAGTGGGACCAACGCACATGTGATTTTGGAGCAGGGGCCGGAGGTTGCGGCGGTTGGTGGGGGCGGTGCTGTTGGGGGTGTGACGGCGTGGGTGGTGTCGGCGAAGTCGGAGGGGGCGTTGCGGGGGCAGTTGGAGCGGTTGCGGTCGTTTGTGGCCGAGAGGCCCGAGTTGAGTCCGGTGGATGTGGGGTGGTCGTTGGCGATGGGGCGGGCTGGGTTGGAGCATCGTGCGGTGGTGGTGGGTGCGGGGCGGGATGAGTTGTTGGCGGGGTTGTCGGGGGCTGCTGTTGGTGTTGCTGGTTCTGGTGGTGTGGTGTGGGTGTTTCCTGGTCAGGGTTCGCAGTGGGTGGGGATGGCGCGGGGGTTGTGGGAGTCCTCTGAGGTGTTTCGGGAGCGGTTGCTGGAGTGTGAGGCGGCGCTTTCTGAGCATGTGGACTGGTCGTTGTCCGAGGTGCTGCTCGACGGTGATGACGATGTGGTGCGGGTTGATGTGGTGCAGCCGGTGTTGTGGGCGGTGATGGTGTCGTTGGCCGAGGTGTGGCGTTCCGCCGGTGTGGTGCCTTCGGCAGTGGTGGGGCACTCACAGGGCGAGATCGCCGCGGCGTGCGTGGCCGGCTGGCTGTCGCTTGAGGACGCTGCCCGGGTGGTGGCATTGCGCTCCAAGGCGCTGGTGGCGGTTGCGGGTGGGGGTGGGATGGTGTCGGTGGCCGCCGGCCGGGAGACCGTCGACGACCTGACCGCAAACAGTCCAGGCCTCTCCGTTGCTGCGGTGAACGGGCCGTCGTCCACGGTGGTTTCGGGCGAGATCGAGGCCCTGGAGGCACTGCTGGTCGAATGCGAGGAGCGCGGGATCCGTGCCCGACGCATCGCCGTGGACTACGCCTCGCACTCCTCCCAGATGGAGCAGCTGCGCGAGCGGATCCTCACCGACCTCGCCCCCGTCTCCCCGTCCATCGGCCAGATCCCGATGCTCTCCACGTTGACCGGCGCCCCGGTCGACGGCGGCCTGGGCGCCGGGTACTGGTTCGACAATCTCCGCTCCACCGTTCGGTTCGAGGACGCCATCCGCACCCTGCTGGGACAGGGCGCCGGCACCTTTATCGAGGTCTCCGCCCACCCCGTACTGACCGTCGGCATCGAGGAGACCATCGACGACGTTCAGGCCGCCGCCGTCGCGCTCGGCACCCTGCGCCGCGACGAAGGAGGGAAGCGCCGCCTGCTGGCCTCCCTCGGCGAGGCATGGCAGGCAGGCGTCGACGTCGACTGGTCCACCGTCCTCACCGGCCGCCGGGTACCGCTGCCGACCTACGCCTTCCAACATCAGCGCTACTGGCTCGACGCGCCCGCCCCCTCGGCCCCCGGCGCCGCCCAGCCGGCCGACCCGACCGAGTCCAGGTTCTGGGACGCCGTCGAACGTGAAGACCTCGGCGAACTCGCCGACACCCTGCAACTCTCCGACGCACCACAGCTGTTGGGCTCGGTCGTGCCGGCGCTGGCGTCCTGGCGTCGGGAACGTCGTCAACGTTCCGTCATCGACACCTGGCGCTACCAGGTCACCTGGACGCCGTTGACCGATCTGCCGACGACGGGGTCGCTCTCCGGCAGCTGGCTCGTCGCCGTCCCCGCCGCCGACGCCGAGTCGGCGCGCTCCGTTGTCACCGCGCTCCGGCACGCCGGCGCCGAGGTCGTCGAACTGCCCATCGACCCCCGGGACACCGACCCCGTCGCGCTCGCCGCCCGCATCCGCGAAGCGTCCGAGCACACCCCGGCGGGCGTGCTCAACCTCACCGCGCTCGCCGACGAGGGGCTGCCGACGGCCGCGCTGCCGACCGGAGTCGCCGCCACCCTGACCCTGGTGCGGGCCCTCGACAGCGCGGGACTCGAAGCCCCCCTGTGGACCGCCACCCGCGCCGCCGTCTCCACCGGCCGCTCCGACCGGCCGGACGCCCCCGTACAGGCGCAGCTGTGGGGCCTGGGCCGGGTCGTCGCGCTTGAGCATCCGCGCCTGTGGGCCGGGCTGATCGACCTGCCCGGCACCGTCGACACACGGACCGGCGGCCGGCTCGCCGCGCTCCTCGCCGGCGGCACCCGCGAGGACCAGATCGCGCTGCGCGCCTCCGGCGCCTACGCCCGCCGGCTGCGGCGCGCGCCGCTGGGGGAGCGGACAGCGGAACGGTGGCAGCCGGGCGGCACCGTGCTGGTCACCGGGGCCGACGGCCAACTCGGCGCGCAGGCCGCCCGCTGGGCCGCCGACCGGCACCCGGCACGGCTGCTGCTGGCCAGCGACCACGGGCCGAACGACCCGGCCACGGCCCGACTCGCCGCCGAACTGGCCGGCATCGGCGTCCCCGTGTCGGCCGTCGCCTGCCGCCTGACGGACCCGCACGCCGTCGAGCGGCTGCTCGCCACGGCGACGGCCCAAGAGCCGCTGTCCGCCGTGGTGTTCACCGCCGATGTGCCGGCCACCGACCCCGTCGCCGAAACAGAGCCCGAAGCGTTCCACCAGGCCCTGGCGGGCCGGGTACTGGGCGCCACCAACCTGCACCACGCACTCGGCGACACCCCGTTGGACGCCTTTGTCCTCTTCTCCTCCGTCGCCGGCACCTGGGGCGGAGCCGGCCAGGGCGCCTACGCCGCCGCCAACGCCTACCTGGACGCGCTCGCCGAGTACCGCCGCTCCCGCGATCTGCCGGCCAGCAGCGTCGCCTGGGGCCCCTGGGACGACGGCGGCCCCGTGCCCGAAGGACACGGCCTCGACCATCTGCACCGGCGGGGACTGATCGCGATGCCACCCGCCATGGCGCGCGCCGCCCTGGATCGGGCCATCGACCACGCAGACGACCAGATCGCGGTCGTCGACATCGCCTGGCCCGCCTTCGTCGCCACCTTCACCTCGACCCGGCCCAGCCCCCTCCTCGCCGACCTGCCCGATCTGCGCCCCACACCGGAGCCGCGGCCCCGGCAGGCCGAGCCCGACCTGGCCCGCCGCGCCGCGTCGCTGACCGCCGCCGAACGCGAACACGAGATGCTCACCGTGGTCCGCGCCCAGGTCGCCGCCGTCCTGGGCCACTCCGACCCGGAAAGCATCGAACCGGGCCGCGCCTTCAAGGACCTCGGCTTCGACTCGCTGACCGCCGTCGAACTCGGCAAACGACTGCGCACCGCGACCGGCGTCCCGGTGCCCACCACTGCCGTCTTCGACTACCCGAGCGTGCGGATCCTGGCCCGCCATCTCGCGCGCGGCCTCACCGGCACCGCCGCCCCGACGGCCGTCGCCACCCCGCTCGACGACGACCCGATCGTCATCGTCGGCATGAGCTGCCGCTTCCCCGGCGGAGCCAACGACCCCAAGCGGCTGTGGCAGCTGCTGTGCGACGGCGACGACGCCATCACCGACTTCCCCGCCGACCGGGGCTGGGACATCGACGCCCTCTACGACCCCGACCCGGACCGGCAGGGCACCACCTACACCCGCCGGGGCGGATTCCTCACCGACGCCGGGGACTTCGACGCCGAACTCTTCGGCATCTCCCCCCGCGAAGCCCTGGCCATGGACCCGCAGCAGCGGCTGCTGCTGGAGGCCGCCTGGGAGGCGTTCGAAGACGTCGGCATCGACCCCGCCGCGATCAAGGGAGCCCCGGGCGGCGTCTTCATGGGCGTCACCGCCTCCGGCTACGGCCGCGCCACCCGGCTGCCCGACGGCATCGAAGGGCATGTCCTCACCGGCACCGCCACCAGCGTCGCGTCCGGCCGCCTCGCCTACACCTTCGGACTCGAAGGCCCGGCCGTCACCGTCGACACCGCCTGCTCCTCGTCCCTGGTCGCCATGCACCTCGCCAGCCAGGCGCTGCGCAACGGCGAATGCACCCTCGCCCTGGCCGGCGGCGCCACCGTGATGGCCACCCCCGACGCGTTCGTCGAGTTCAGCCGACAGCGCGGACTGGCCGTCGACGGACGCTGCAAACCGTTCTCCGCCTCGGCGGACGGCACCAGCTGGGCCGAAGGCGTCGGCGTCCTGGTGCTGGAACGCCTCTCCGACGCGCGCCGCCAGGGACACCGGATCTGGGCCACGCTGCGCGGCAGCGCCATCAACCAGGACGGCGCCTCCAACGGGCTCACCGCCCCCAACGGGCCGGCGCAGCAACGCGTCGTCATGCAGGCCCTGGCGAACGCCCGACTCGCCCCGAGCGATGTGGACGCCGTCGAGGCACACGGCACGGGCACCGCCCTCGGCGACCCGATCGAGGCCCAGGCGCTGCTCGCCACCTACGGCCAGGACCGGGGCGACGCCGAACCCCTGTGGCTCGGCTCCCTCAAGTCGAACATCGGCCACACCCAGGCCGCCGCCGGCGTCGCCGGCGTCATCAAGATGGTGCTGGCCATGCACCACGGCATGCTGCCCCGCACCCTCCACCTGCAGGAACCCACCGACCACGTCGACTGGTCCGCCGGCACCGTCGTGCCCCTGGCGGAGCACCGGGCCTGGCCCCCGAACGACCGGCCGCGCCGCGCCGGCGTGTCCTCGTTCGGCGTCAGCGGCACCAACGCCCACATCATCCTCGAACAGGCCCCACCCACCCCCGCCGGCACCGGCCCCGCGCCCGCCGCCGATCACGAGACGACCCCCTGGCTGGTCTCCGCGGCCGGCCCCGCCGCGCTCCGCGCCCAGGCCGCCAGGCTCCACGCGTTCGCCGCCGACAACGACCAACCACCCCACGGCGACCGCGACATCCACGACATCGCCTACTCGCTGGCCGCCACCCGCACCGGACTCGCCCACCGCGCCGTCGTACTCGCCGACGACCGGGACACCCTGCTCGCCGGCCTCGACGCGATCGCCACCGGCCGACCCGACCCCACCGTCGTCACCGGTACCACCGGACACGGCCGACTGGCCCTGCTGTTCTCCGGTCAGGGCTCCCAACGCCCCGGCATGGGCCGCGAACTGTACCGGGCGTTCCCCGTCTTCGCCGACGCGCTCGACGCCGTCTGCGCCCGCATCGACCCGCACCTCGGCCACCCGCTGCGCGAGGTCCTGTTCGCCGAACCGGGCGACGAGGCGGCGACCCTGCTCGACCAGACCGCCTACACCCAGACCGCGCTGTTCGCCCTCGAAGTCGCGCTCTTCCGGCTGCTGGAATCCTGGGGCATCCGCCCCGACTACCTCCTCGGCCACTCCATCGGCGAACTCGCCGCCGCCCATGTCGCCGACGTCCTCTCACTCGACGACGCCTGCACCCTGGTCACCGCCCGCAGCCAACTGATGGCCGACCTGCCGCCCGGCGGCGCCA
Organism: Streptomyces sp. NBRC 109706; assembly: GCF_000974485.1. Lineage (GTDB taxonomy): Bacteria > Actinomycetota > Actinomycetes > Streptomycetales > Streptomycetaceae > Streptomyces. Next base: position 10,077 of record NZ_BBOM01000016.1, read on the forward strand.
TGCTCGCCGTCGCCGCCTCCGAAGCCGAAGCGGCCGAAGCCCTCGCCGCCTACGAGGGACGCGTCGACATCGCCGCCCTCAACGGCCCGTCCGCCCTGGTGATGTCCGGCGACGAGGACGCCATCGCCGAACTCGCCGCCCGCTGGACCCTCTCCGGCCGCAAGGCGACCCGGCTGCGGGTCTCACACGCCTTCCACTCCGCCCGGATGAACCCGATGCTCGAACGGTTCGCCGAGGTCGCCTCCACCGTGACCTTCGGACCACCGAGCATCCCCATCGTGTCCAACCTGACCGGCGCCCCCGTCTCCGTCGAGGAGATCCGCTCCACCGCCTACTGGGTGCGGCACGTACGGCACGCCGTCCGGTTCGCCGACGGCGTGTCCTGGCTCGCCGGACACGGCACCACCCGGTTCCTGGAGATCGGGCCCAGCGCCGTGCTGAGCGCCATGGCCCAACACACCCTCGCCGAACGCGCCGACACCGACACCGAAACCGACGGCGTGATCGTCGCCCCCGCCCTGCGCGGCGACCGGCCTGAGGTCACCGCCCTGCTGCACGCCGTCGCGACCGGCTGGACCCACGGCACCGAACTCGACTGGGCCACGGTCCTCGCCGACCGGGGCGGCGCCCGCGTCGACCTCCCCTCCTACGCGTTCCAACGCGACCGCTACTGGCTGCGGCCCGCCCCCACCACCGGCACACCGGGACAGCTGGCCACCGGCCACGCCCTGCTCGCCGGAGCCGTCCCCCTGGCCGACGACGACGGCCTGGTCCTCACCGGCGACCTGTCCCTGTCCGCCCAACCCTGGCTCGACGACCACCGGGTCCTCGACACCGCGATCCTGCCCGGCACCGGATTCGTCGAACTCGCCCTGCGCGCCGCTCGCGAGGCCGGCAGCGGCACCATCAGCGAACTGACCCTGCAGGCACCCCTGCCCATCCCCGCGACCGGCCGCGTCCGCATCCAGGTCCGGGTCAGCCGCCCCACCGACACCGGCGACCGCGAAGTGTCGATCCACTCCCAACCCGACAACGGCGACGGCAACTGGCTGCGCCACGCCACCGGCCAGCTCACCACCGAAACCGAAGCGGCCCCCTTCGACCTGTCGGCCTGGCCACCGCCCGACGCCCAACCCGTCGACCTCGACGGCTACTACGACACCACCCTCACCGGCGCCGGCTACCACTACGGACCGGTGTTCCGCGGCCTGCGCCGCGCCTGGCGCGCCACCGACGCCGTCTACGCCGAGGTCGCCCTGCCGGCGAGCGCCGCACCCGACGCCGCCGGATTCGACCTGCACCCCGCGCTTCTCGACGCCGCCATGCACGCCACAACCATCGGCGGCTTCCTCGACGAAACCGGGCCCACCCCCCTGCCGTTCCTGTGGTCCGGCATCACCCTCCTCGCCACCGGCGCCTCCGCACTCCGCGTACGACTGACCGGCGCCGGACCCGACGCCCTGTCCATCCAGGCCGCCGACAGCACCGGCCGCCCCGTAGCCGACGTGCGGTCCCTCACCCTGCGCCCCGCACAAACCCACCGGCCGGCCACCGGCCACGCCACCAACCCGTCGCTGTTCACCGTCGAATGGACCACCCTCCCCACCGGCAACGGCACACCGGCCGACGTGACGCTCCTGCCCGAAGGACCGGCCACCAAGGACCTCGACGAGACCACCGCCGACCTCGTCGTCTGCCGCATCGACCCGATCGACGGCGACCCCGCCGCCGACGTGCACACGACCACCGCCGCCGTCCTCGGACTGATCCAGCGCTGGCTCGCCACCGCACCGCCGGCCACCTCCCGGCTGGTCCTCGCCACCCGAGGCGCCATGGCCACCGGACCCGGCGACCACGGCACCGACCTCGTCGGCGCCACCATCTGGGGACTGGCCCGCACCGCACAGTCCGAGAACCCCGAACGCCTCGTCCTCCTCGACACCGAAGACCCCGTCGACGACCAGCTCGACTGGGCCGCCGTCCGCGCCGCCGTCGACCACGGCGAACACCAACTCGCCCTGCGCGGCGGCGAACTGCGCGCCCCTCGACTGCACCGCGCACCCGCCCCCGACGGACTGCCGCTCCCCGCCGGCGCACCGGCCTGGCGCCTGGACACCACCGGGCCCGGCACCCTGGAGAACCTGGCCCTGCTGCCCGCCGACACCCTGCCGCTGGAACCCGACCAGGTCCGCGTCGCCGTCCGCGCGGCCGGCCTCAACTTCCGCGACGTCCTCATCGGCCTGGGCATGTACCCGGAACCCGCCCCCATGGGCGCCGAAGCGGCCGGCATCGTCACCGACGTCGGCCCCGACGTCACCGACCTCGCCCCCGGCGACCGCGTCTTCGGCCTCTTCCCCGCCGGCCTCGGCAACCTCGCCACCACCCCACGGGCCCAACTCGCCCGCATCCCCCACGGCTGGACCTTCACCCAGGCCGCGACCGTGCCCGTCGCCTTTGTCACCGCTTACTACGGGCTGGTCGACATCGCCGCCGCCCAGGCCGGCGAGAAGGTCCTCGTCCACGCCGCGACCGGCGGCGTCGGCACCGCCGCCGTCCAACTCGCCCACCACCTCGGGCTTGAGGTCTTCGGCACCGCCAGCCCCACCAAATGGGACGCACTCCGCGCCGCCGGCCTCGACGACCACCACATCGCGTCCTCCCGCACCACCGACTTCGAAGCCACGTTCCGCACCGCCACCGCCCAACGCGGCGTCGACATCGTCCTCAACTCGCTCACCGGCGACTTCCTCGACGCCTCCCTCCGCCTGCTCGCCCCCGGCGGCCGATTCGCCGAAATCGGCAAGGCCGACCCACGCGACCCCGACCAGGTAGCCGCCGACCACCCCGGCGTCCGCTACCGTTCCTTCGACCCCTCCGAGGCCGGCCCCCAACGCCTCGGCCAGATCCTCACCGAAATCCTCGCCCTCTTCGACCGAGGCGCCCTACGACTGCCCCCGGCCACGGCCTGGGACATCCGCGACGCCGTCGCCGCGTTCCGCCACATCAGCCAGGCCCGCCACATCGGCAAGAACGTCGTCACCATCCCCACCACCCCCGACCCCGACGGCACCATCCTCATCACCGGCGGCACCGGCACCCTCGGCGCCCAACTCGCCCGCCACCTCGCGACCCGACACGGCGCCCGCCACCTGCTGCTCCTCAGCCGACGCGGCCCCGCCACCCCCGGCGCGACCCAACTCGTCGACGACCTCGCCCAACTCGGCGCCCACACCACCGTCAAGGCCGTCGACACCGCCGACCGCACCGCCCTCGCCGCCGCCCTCGCCGACATCCCGACCGCCCACCCCCTCACCGCCGTGGTCCACGCCGCCGGCGTCGCCGAGGACGGCGTCCTCGAAACACTCGACGCCCAACGGCTGCACAGCGCCCTGCGCCCCAAGGTCGACGCCGCCATCAACCTGCACGAACTCACCGCAGGACACGACCTCGCCGCGTTCGTGCTCTACTCCTCCGTAGCCGCCCAACTCGGCCCCGCCGGCCAGGGCGGCTACACCGCCGCCAACAGCTTCCTCGACGCCCTCGCCCGACACCGACGCGCCCACGGACTACCCGCCGTGGCACTCGCCTGGGGCCTGTGGGCCGACGCCAGCGGCGTCACCAGCCGCATGACCGACGTCGACCTCACCCGCGCCGCCCGCCTCGGCGCCCCCCTGTCCGCCGAACGCGGCCTCACCCTCTTCGACGAGGCCAGCACCACCCACCGACCCCATATCGTCCCCGCCAACCTCGACGTCAAAGCCCTCAACTCCACGGCCACCCCCGTCCCCCCGATCCTGACCGACCTGGCCGGCCCCACCCCACGACGCGCCGTCAACACCCCGGCCACCGACGCCCCGTCCCTCACCCACCGCCTCGCCGGCCTCCCACGCGACGAACAGATCCCGCTGATCGTCGACGTCATCCGCGCCCAGGTCGCGTTCGTCCTCGGCCACGCCTCCGCCGAGGCGATCGAACCCCGCCGCGCCTTCAAGGACCTCGGCTTCGACTCCCTCACCTCCGTCGAACTCCGCAACCGCCTCGCCGCCGCCACGGGCCTGCGGCTCCCCGCCACCCTCGTCTTCGACCATCCGGCCCCGGCCGTCCTCGCCGAACACCTCCTCGGCGAACTCGTCGGCCGCCTCGCCACCACGGCGACACCAGCCACCCCGACGACGACACCCGCGAAGCCCGGAGTGGCCGACGACCCCATCGCCATCGTCGGCATGAGCTGCCGCTACCCCGGCCACGCGGACAGCGCCGAACAACTGTGGCAACTCCTCGCCGGCGGCACCGACGCGATGACCGCGTTCCCCACCGACCGAGGCTGGGAAGCGGCCATCGCCGACGCCCGCTTCGCCCTGCGCGGCGGCTTCCTCGACACGGCGACCCGCTTCGACGCCGGCCTGTTCGGCATCAGCCCCCACGAGGCCCTGGCCATGGACCCGCAACAACGCCTGGCCCTCGAAACCGTCTGGGAAGCCTTCGAGGACGCGGGCATCGACTCCACCACCCTCTGGGGCACACCGGCCGGCGTGTTCCTCGGCGCCGGCTCCAGCCACTACGGCGTCGGCACCGACCTCCCGCCCGAGGCCGCCGGACATCTCGTCTCCGGCTCCGCCACCAGCGTCATCTCCGGCCGCGTCGCCTACACCTTCGGCCTTGAGGGCCCGGCGGTGACCGTGGACACGGCATGCTCGTCGTCCCTGGTCGCCATGCACCTGGCCGCGCAGGCGCTGCGTGCCGGGGAGTGCGAACTGGCCGTCGCCGGCGGCGTCACGGTCCTGACCACCCCGGATATCTTCACCGAGTTCCAGGTGCTGGGCGGCGTCGCCGCCGACGGGCGCTGCAAGTCCTTCGCGGCGGCAGCCGACGGAACGGGCTGGTCCGAGGGCGCCGGCATGCTGGTCCTGGAACGCCTCTCGGACGCGCGCCGCAACGGTCACCAGGTGCTTGCCGTGGTGCGCGGCAGCGCGATCAACCAGGATGGCGCGTCCAACGGCCTGACGGCCCCGAGCGGCCCCTCGCAGCAGCGCGTCATCCGACAGGCCCTGGCCAACGCTCAGTTGACGACGGCGGATGTCGACGCGGTGGAGGCGCATGGGACGGGGACGCGGCTCGGTGACCCGATCGAGGCGCAGGCGCTGCTGGCGACGTATGGGCAGGGGCGGGACCAGGACAGCCCGCTGTGGTTGGGGTCGATCAAGTCGAACATCGGTCATACGCAGGCGGCTGCGGGTGTGGCGGGTGTGATCAAGATGGTGATGGCGCTGCGGCACGGGATGCTGCCCGCCACGGTGCATGTGGATGAGCCGTCGCCGCAGGTGGACTGGTCGGCGGGTGCGGTGTCGTTGTTGACGGGGGCTCGGGAGTGGCCCGAGGTTGATCGGCCCCGGCGCGCGGCTGTGTCGTCGTTTGGGATGTCCGGCACCAATGCGCATGTGATCTTGGAGCAGGGGCCGGAGGTTGCGGCGGTTGATGGCGGTGGTGCTGTTGGGGGTGTGACGGCGTGGGTGGTGTCGGCGAAGTCGGAGGGGGCGTTGCGGGGGCAGTTGGAGCGGTTGCGGTCGTTTGTGGCCGAGAGGCCTGAGTTGAGTCCTGTGGATGTGGGGTGGTCGTTGGCGATGGGGCGGGCTGGGTTGGAGCATCGTGCGGTGGTGGTGGGTGCGGGGCGGGATGAGTTGTTGGCGGGGTTGTCGGGGGCTTCTTCGGTGGCGGCGGGTTCGGGTGGTGTGGTGTGGGTGTTTCCTGGTCAGGGTTCGCAGTGGGTGGGGATGGCGCGGGGGTTGTGGGAGTCCTCGGAGGTGTTCCGGGAGCGGCTGATCGAGTGCGAGGCGGCGTTGGCGCCGTTTGTGGACTGGTCGTTGACCGGGGTGCTGCTCGACGGTGATGACGGTGTGGTGCGGGTTGATGTGGTGCAGCCGGTGTTGTGGGCGGTGATGGTGTCGTTGGCCGAGGTGTGGCGTTCCGCCGGTGTGGTGCCTTCGGCGGTGGTGGGGCATTCGCAGGGGGAGATCGCCGCGGCGTGTGTGGCCGGTTGGTTGTCGCTTGGGGACGCTGCGCGGGTGGTGGCGTTGCGGTCGCGGGCGTTGGTGGCGGTTGCGGGTGGTGGTGGGATGGTGTCGGTGGCCGCCGGCAGGGAGACCGTCGACGACCTGACCGCAAACAGTCCAGGCCTCTCCGTTGCGGCGGTGAACGGGCCGTCGTCCACGGTGGTTTCGGGCGAAGTGGAGGCCCTGGAGGCACTGCTGGCCGAGTGCGAGGAGCGCGGGATCCGTGCCCGCCGCATCGCCGTGGACTATGCCTCGCACTCGGCGCAGATGGAGCAGCTGCGCGAGCGGATCCTCACCGACCTCGCCCCCGTCTCCCCGTCCATCGGCCAGATCCCGATGCTCTCCACCCTCACCGGCGCCCCCGTCGACGGCGGCCTGGATGCCGCCTACTGGTTCGACAATCTGCGTTCCACGGTTCGGTTCGAGGACGCCATCCGCACTCTGCTGGGACAGGGCGCCGGCACCTTTATCGAGGTCTCCGCCCACCCCGTGCTGACCGTCGGCATCGAGGAGACCATCGACGACGTTCAGGCCGCCGCCGTCGCGCTCGGCACCCTGCGCCGCGGCGAAGGCGGAATGCGCCAACTGCTGGCCTCGCTCGGCGAGGCATGGCAGGCCGGGGTCGACGTCGACTGGTCCACCGTCCTCACCGGCCGCCGGGTACCGCTGCCGACCTACGCCTTCCAACATCAGCACTACTGGCTCCGCCCCCGCACCGGCCCCGGAGACGTCACAGCGGCCGGCCTGATCGGAGCGGACCACCCCCTGCTGGGCGCGTCCGTCACCCTGGCAACCGCCGAAGACCTGGTGCTCACCGGCAGGCTCTCCCTGGCCGCGCAGCCCTGGCTGGCCGACCACACACTCCACGGCCGCGTGGTGGTCCCCGGAACCGCCTTCGTCGAACTCGCCCTCCGCGCCGGACACGAGGTCGGCTACCGCGAACTCCGTGAACTGACCCTGCACCAGCCCCTGTTGCCGTCCCCGACCGGCGGCACCCGGATCCAGGTACGCGTCGAAGCCCCCGGACCCGACGGGGATCGCGGCGTCTCCATCCACGCCCAGCAGGACACCGCCGACAGCTGGACCCTGCACGCCGACGGCGTTCTCGCCCATCCTGTTGACGTCGCCGCCCCCGAAGCCCCGACCCGTGACGTGCTCGACCTCGCCACCTGGCCGCCGCCCAACGCCGCACCGATCGATCTCGACGGGTTCTACCCGTCGCTGACCGAAGCCGGCTACGGCTATGGACCGACCTTCCAGGGCCTGCACCGGGCCTGGCACGCCGGAGACGACATCCTCGCCGAGGTGCGACTGCCCGCCACCGCCAGCGCGGACGCCGCCCGCTTCGGACTGCACCCCGCCCTGCTGGACGCCGCACTCCATGTACTCGGCATCGGCGGCCTCCTCCAGGACCCGCATGCCACACCCGTACCGTTCTCCTGGTCAGGAGTGTCCCTCCAGGCAACCGGCGCATCCGTCCTGCGCGTCAGGCTGTCGGCCACCGGCCCCGACACCGTGTCACTCGGGATCGCCGACGGCACCGGCGCACCCCTGGCGCGGATCCGCTCGCTGACCGTGCGCCCCTCGACCACCGCAGACACCGGGCCCACCATCGGCGACGCACTCTTCGCCATCGCCTGGCAACCCCTCCCGACCAGCCACGCCACCGCCAGCGACACCCGCTGGCAGCTCGAAGACCTCACCGCCTCCGACCCGGCCGCCCCCGCCTCGACCGCCGACCGCGCCCGCACCCTGACCGTCCGCGCGTTGGGCGTCATCCAGCAGCGGCTCCGCGACGAAAACGCGCAGTCCACCCCACTGATCCTGCTGACCCACTCCGCCGTGGCCACCGGCAGCGGCGACGCACCGACCGACCCGGCCGCCGCCGCCGTATGGGGCCTGACGCGGAGCGCGGTGACCGAACACCCCGGCCGCTTCGTTCTGCTCGACACCGACGACCCGGCCGCGCCACTGCCCGACCGGGAACGAATCGCCCACGCCCTGGCGGATGGCGAAACCCAACTGGCCGTGCGCGGCGGCGAGATCCTCGTACCGCGCGTGGTCCGCACGACACCGGCCGAACGCCAGGCCGCGCCAGGACCCGAAGGTCTCCGGGGAACCGTCCTGATCACCGGCGGCACCGGCGTCCTCGGCAGCCTGGTGGCAAAGCGACTCGCACGCGACCCCGCGGCACCGCGACTCCTCCTGCTCAGCCGCCGGGGCCCCGACGCCCCCGGCGCGGCCGACCTCGCGGCCACCCTCCGCGAAACCGGCACCGACGTCTCCATCGTGGCCTGCGATGTCGCCGACCGGGCCGCCCTGGCCGACGCGCTGGCCGCCATCCCGCACGACGCCCCACTGACCGGGGTGATCCACACCGCCGGAACACTCGACGACGGCACGATCGAATCGCTGACCCCACAGCGCGTCGAGACCGCACTGCGCGCCAAGGCCGACGGCGCGCTCAACCTCCACGAACTCACCGCCGACGCCGACCTCGGCCTGTTCGTCCTCTACTCGTCCGCCGCCGCCACCTTCGGCGCCGCAGGCCAGGCCGGCTACGCAGCCGCGAACGCGTTCCTGGACGCCCTCGCCCACCGACGCCACGCCGAAGGCCGCCCCGGCATAGCGCTCGCCTGGGGGCTGTGGCAGCAGGCCACCGGCCTGACCGGACACCTGACCGCCAGCGAAGCGGCCAAGGCGGCCGAACTGACCGGCGCGCTGTCCACCGAGGACGGCATGGCACTCTTCGACGTCGCCCGCGCCTCGAACCGCCCACACCTGCTGCCCATCCGGCTGAACACGGCGGCCACCGACGACGTCGACACACCGCCTCTGCTCCGCGCCCTCACCCCCCGCCGACTGCGCCGCGCCACCGACGCCGCCACAGCCGACACCTGGACCCGGCGGTTGGCCGAACTCCCCGACGCCGAACGCACCCGAGCCGTCCTCGAACTCGTCCGGACCGAAATCGCCGGAGTCCTCGGCCACTCCGGGCCCCAGGACGTCGAACCCGGACGCCCCTTCAAGGAACTCGGCTTCGACTCACTCCTCGCCGTACGCCTGCGGAACCGCCTCCAAGCCGCGACCGGCCTGCGTCTGCCGGCCACCCTCGTGTTCGACCACCCCACCGCCCTGGTCCTCGCCGAACACCTGACCAGCCAGATCGTCGGCAACCGGCCCACCGCGGCGGCCCCCACCACCGCCGCCGCCACCACCGACGATCAGATCGCCATCGTCGGCATGGCCTGCCGCCTCCCCGGCGGAGTCACCTCAGCCGACGACCTGTGGCAACTGGTAAGCGGCGGCACCGACGCGATGTCCCCGTTCCCCACCGACCGAGGCTGGGACGAAGCCCTGCGGCGCGCACCGTTCACCCCCGTCGGCGGATTCGTCCCCGACGCCGACCGGTTCGACGCCGAACTCTTCGGCATCTCCCCCCGCGAAGCCCTCGCCATGGACCCCCAGCAGCGGCTGCTCCTGGAAACCGCCTGGGAGACGCTGGAATCGGCCGGCATCGATCCCACCTCCCTGCGCGGCAGCCAGACCGGCGTCTACGCCGGCGTGATGTACCACGACTACGCCGCCGCCGGCATGGGCCGATTCCCGGACGGCGTCGAAACCTTCCTCGGCACCGGCAACGCGGGCAGCGTGCTCTCCGGCCGCGTCGCCTACGCCTTCGGCCTCGAAGGACCGGCGATCACGGTCGACACGGCATGCTCCTCCTCGCTCGTGGCCCTCCACTCGGCGATCCAGGCACTGCGCGCCGGAGAATGCTCACTGGCCCTCGCCGGCGGCGTGACCGTCCTGGCGACGCCCGAGATCTTCACCGAGTTCGACCGACAGGACAACCTCGCCTCGGACGGCCGCTGCAAGTCCTTCGCCGCCTCGGCGGACGGCACCGGCATGTCCGAGGGCGTCGGCCTGCTGTTGGTGGAGCGGCTTTCGGACGCGCGGCGGAACGGCCACCAGGTGCTGGCGGTGGTGCGGGGTTCGGCGGTGAATCAGGACGGCGCGTCGAACGGTTTGACGGCGCCGAATGGTCCCTCCCAACAGCGGGTGATTCGGCAGGCGTTGGCGAATGCGCGGTTGACGGGTGCGGATGTGGATGTGGTGGAGGCGCATGGGACGGGGACGCGTCTTGGGGATCCGATTGAGGCGCAGGCGTTGTTGGCGACGTATGGGCAGGATCGGGGTGAGGGTGGGGAACCGTTGTGGTTGGGGTCGGTGAAGTCGAACATCGGTCATACGCAGGCGGCTGCGGGTGTGGCGGGTGTGATCAAGATGGTGTTGGCGTTGCGGCATGGGGTGTTGCCGGCGACGTTGCATGTGGACGAGCCCTCGCCGCAGGTGGACTGGTCCGAGGGCGATGTTGCGTTGTTGACGGAGGCGCGTTCCTGGCCCGAGGTGGGTCGCCCGCGGCGGGCGGCGGTGTCGTCGTTCGGGATCAGCGGGACCAATGCGCACGTCATTCTGGAGCAGGCGCCGCAGCCCGAACCCGAGCCGGTTACCGAATCCGCGGTTGGTTGGCCGGGGTTGGTGCCGTGGGTGGTGTCGGCGAAGTCCGAGGCCGGGTTGCGGGCTCAGGTGGCCCGGTTGCGGTCGTTCGTCGCCGAGCGTCCCGAGCTGGACGCGGTGGATGTGGGTTGGACGTTGGCGACAAGGCGGGCTGGGCTGGAGCATCGGGTCGTCCTGGCCGGCGATGGAGACGTGCTCGCCACCGGCACCGCAAGCGAAGGCCGCACCGCGTTCCTCTTCACCGGCCAGGGATCACAACGCGCGGGGATGGGCCTGGGCCTTTATGAGGCGTTCCCGGTCTACGCCGAGGCGTTCGACGCGGTCTGCGCCCGGTTGGACGCGCGGTTGGAGCGTTCGCTGCGTGAGGTCCTGACCGATGGGGTGGGGCTGGATCAGACAGGCTGGGCGCAGGCGGGCCTGTTCGCTCTCGAAGTCGCGCTCTATCGCCTGGTCGAGTCCTGGGGCGTGACCCCGGATGTGTTGCTGGGCCACTCGTTGGGTGAGATCACGGCCGCGCATGTGTCCGGGGTTCTGTCGCTGGACGATGCGTGTGTGTTGGTTGCCGAGCGCGGTCGGTTGATGCAGGCCCTGCCCGCCGGTGGTGGAATGCTCGCCGTCCAGGCCACCGAGGCCGATGTTGCCGACTCCGGGCTTGACCTCGCCGCCGTCAACGGCCCGAACTCCGTGGTGCTTTCGGGTGCTGTTGAGGCGATTCGGGTGTGTGTGGCGAGGTGTTTGGAGCGGGGGTGGCGGATCAGTGTTCTGTCGGTGTCGCATGCGTTCCATTCGGCGTTGATGGAGCCGATGTTGGATGAGTTCGCCGCTGTTTTGGCTGGGTTGACGTTTAACCCGGCTCGGATTCCGATCGTTTCGAATCTGACGGGGGCGGTTGCTGAGTCTGGGCAGCTGCAACAGCCCGAGTACTGGCTGAGGCAGGTGCGTGAGACGGTTCGTTTCGCCGATGGGGCCGCGACGCTCGACGCCATGGGGGTGACGCGGTATGTGGAGCTGGGGCCCGCCGGAGTGCTGTCGGGGATGGCCCAGGAGACTGTTGCGGATGCGGTGTTCGTGCCCGTGCTGCGTAAGGATCGGGATGAGGTGGATGCTGCTCTGACTGCGGTAAGTCGGTTGTGGGCGGTGGGTGTTGGGGTGGATTGGTCGGCGTTGTTGGTTGGTGGTCGTGGGGTGGGTCTGCCGACGTATGCGTTCCAGCGTGAGCGGTTCTGGCCGGAGTCGGCTTCCGGGTCCCTTGGCGGCGGTTTGGTTGATGCGGCGTTCTGGGATGCGGTGGAGCGTGGGGACACGCGGGAGTTGGCCGGTTTGGAGTCGGCGTTGCCGGCGTTGTCCGCCTGGCGTCAACGTCATCAGGAACAGACGGCGTTGGACTCGTGGCGTTACCGGATCACCTGGAAACCGTTGGACGGTCTTCCCCCATCGTCAACGTTGACCGGCGTATGGGCGCTGGTGGGTTCGGACGATGCCGAGGTGTCGGCCGCGCTGACCGGTGCGGGCGCGACGGTGGTGAGTGTCCCGGCCGAGGAGGTGTCGGTGCTGCCCGAGGTGGTGGGCGTGGTGTTGGTGGCTGGTGATGTGGCTGAGGTGTTGGGCGTGGTGCAGGTGTTGGGTGGGGTGTCGGCGCCGTTGTGGGTGGTGACGCGGGGTGCGGTGTCGGTGGGTGGTTCGGATCGGTTGGCCAATCCCGACCAGGCGGGGGTGTGGGGTCTGGGCCGGGTCGCGGCCCTGGAAATGCCCGGCCGTTGGGGCGGTTTGGTCGATCTGCCGGCCGAGCGGGACGCGCGGGCCGGTGCTCGTCTTGTCGGCGTCCTGGCTGCGGGCGTCGCCGGTGAGGACCAGGTCGCGGTGCGTGCGGCCGGAGTGTATGGCCGCCGTCTGGTTCAGGCGATGCCGGCCGAGGCCGTGGACGAGGCATGGAACCCGGCCCCCTCCGGGACGGTTCTGATCACCGGTGGTACCGGGGCCCTGGGCTCGGAAGTGGCGCGGTGGTTGGCGGGTCGGGGTGTGCCGCATCTGGTGTTGACCGGTCGCCGGGGTGTTGCGCCGGAGGGGTTGGTTGAGGAGTTGGCTGAACTTGGTACTCGGACGACGGTCGTTGCGTGTGATGTTGCGGACCGGGACGCTCTTGCCGCAGCGATCGACGGTATTCCGGCGGAGTGGCCGTTGAGTGGTGTCGTGCATGCGGCCGGGGTGTTGGATGATGCGATGTTGGATGGTTTGTCGGGGGAGCGGTTGGCGTCGGTGTGGGGGCCGAAGGTCGGTGGGTTGCGCAATTTGGATGCGTTGACGGTCGGGCTTCCTGTTGAGTGGTTGGTGGTGTTCTCCTCGATGGCGGGCACGGTGGGGAGTGCGGGGCAGGGGAACTATGCGGCGGCGAATGCGGCGGTCGATGCGTGGGTGCAGGAGCGGCGTCAGCGTGGTCTGCCGGCGGTGTCGATCGCTTGGGGCCCGTGGGCCGAGGGAGGAATGGCAACAGACGATGTGGTGATGCGTCGCCTCCGGCGCGGTGGCGTACGGCCGTTGGATGTCGAGTTGGCGCTGCGGGTCTTTGCCGAGGCTGTTCGGCATGGTGGTGTGGATATGACGGTGGCGGATATCGACTGGGAACGGTTCGCCCCGGCCTTTGCCTCCGCGCGCCCCAGCCGTCTGCTGGCCGAACTCCCGGCAGCCGCAATGGTGTCGTCGGCGCTGCTCGCAGAAAACGGCGAGGAGTCGGGACTGCGACAGCGGCTTGCGTCAATTCCGGTCGGGCAGTGGCAGCAGGTTCTGTTTGATGTGGTGCGGGAGCAGGCTGCTTCGGTTTTGGGGCATGGGAGTGGGCAGGTTGTTGAGCCGGGGCGGGCGTTTCGGGATCTGGGTTTTGATTCGTTGATGGCTGTGGAGTTGCGTAATCTTCTGTCGGCGCGGACGGGGCTGGGGTTGCCGACGTCGCTGGTTTTTGATTATCCGACGCCTATGGTGTTGGCCGCTTATTTGTCGGCGGAGCTGGCGGGCGATGTTGGTGTTGGTGTTGTGGTGGCGTCCGAGGTGGGGGTTTCGGCCGCCGTGGCTGTGGATGAGCCGTTGGCGATTGTGGGGATGGCGTGCCGGTTCCCGGGTGGGGTTGGGTCGCCGGAGGAGTTGTGGGATCTGGTGGATGGCGCGGTGGATGGTATGTCGGTGTTCCCGACGGATCGCGGCTGGCCGGCGGATGTTCCCGGTGGTGTGGGCGCGTTTATTGCGGACGTGGATGGCTTCGATGCGGGGTTGTTTGGGATTTCGCCGCGTGAGGCTCTGTCGATGGATCCGCAGCAGCGGCTACTGCTGGAGGCGGCGTGGGAGGCGTTTGAGTCGGCGGGGATGGATCCGCGTTCGTTGCGGGGTCGGAGTGTGGGGGTTTTCGCGGGGACAAATGGTCAGGACTATACGCACCTGTTGGCTGCGTCTGGGGAGCGGGGTGAGGGGCATGCGGCCACGGGTAATGCGGCGGCGGTGTTGTCCGGCCGGGTCTCCTATGCGTTCGGGTTGGAAGGTCCTGCGGTGACGGTGGATACGGCGTGTTCGTCGTCGTTGGTCGCGTTGCATTGGGCGGGGCAGGCATTGCGGTCGGGTGAGTGCGAACTCGCTCTGGCCGGCGGGGTGACGGTGATGGCGACGCCTGGTGCGTTTGTGGAGTTCGATCGCCAGGACGGGTTGGCCGGGGACGGTCGGTGCAAGGCGTTCGCGGCGGCGGCGGATGGCACGGGGTGGGGTGAGGGTGTCGGGATGCTGCTGGTGGAACGGCTGTCGGACGCGCGCCGTAATGGGCACCAGGTGCTTGCGGTGGTGCGGGGGAGTGCGGTGAACCAGGACGGCGCGTCGAATGGTCTGACCGCGCCGAACGGCCCCTCCCAACAGCGCGTCATCCGCCAGGCGTTGGCGAACGCCCGCCTCACCAGCGCCGATGTGGACGCGGTCGAGGCCCATGGCACGGGGACCCGGCTTGGTGACCCGATCGAGGCGCAGGCGTTGTTGGCGACCTATGGGCAGGATCGGGACCAGGACAGTCCGCTCTGGCTCGGTTCCATCAAGTCGAACATCGGTCATACGCAGGCGGCCGCGGGTGTGGCGGGTGTGATCAAGATGGTGTTGGCGTTGCGGCATGGGGTGTTGCCGGCGACGTTGCATGTGGATGAGCCGTCCCCGCAGGTGGATTGGTCGGCGGGCGCCGTGGAACTGCTGACGCGGGCGCGTGCGTGGCCGGAGGTGGATCGGCCGCGTCGGGCGGGTGTGTCGTCGTTCGGGATCAGTGGGACGAACGCGCACGTCATCCTGGAGCAGGCGCCCGAGCCGGAACCGGTTACCGAACTCACGCGTCAGCGGCCGGGGTTGGTGCCGTGGGTGGTGTCGGCGAAGTCCGAGGCCGGGTTGCGGGCGCAGGTCGCACGGTTGCGGTCGTTCGTCGACGCGCGGCCCGAGCTGAACGCGGTCGACATCGGCTGGTCGTTGGCGACGACCCGGGCCGCTTTGGAGCATCGCACGGTACTGTCCGGCGACGGGGATGTGCTGGCTTCCGGAGCCACGACCGAGGGCCGAACCGCGTTCCTCTTCACCGGCCAGGGATCCCAACGCCCCGGCATGGGCCTCGGCCTGTACGAGACGTTCCCGGTGTTCGCCGAGGCGTTTGACGCGGTCTGCGCGCGGTTCGACGTTCGGCAGAGCCGTCCCCTGCGTGCGGTGCTGACCGATGGCGCCGATCTGGACCAGACCGCATGGGCCCAGACCGGCCTGTTCGCCCTCGAAGTCGCCCTCTACCGCCTGGTCGAATCCTGGGGCGTCATCCCCGACGTCCTCCTGGGCCACTCGTTGGGTGAGATCACGGCCGCGCACGTCGCCGGGATCCTGTCCCTGGACGATGCCTGCACGTTGGTCGCGGAGCGCGGACGGTTGATGCAGGCGCTGCCCGCTGGTGGTGGGATGCTCGCCGTCGAGGCGACCGAGGCCGATGTCACCGACTCGGGCCTGGATATCGCCGCCGTCAACGGCCCGAACTCCGTGGTCCTCTCCGGCGATATCGACGCGATCAACCACTACGCGGTCGAATGCGCCCAGCACGAGCGGCGGTTCAACATCCTGACCGTGTCGCACGCGTTCCATTCCGCCCTGATGGAACCGATGCTGGAGGAGTTCGCCACTGTCCTGACCGGGTTGACGTTCAACCCGGCCCGCATTCCGATCGTTTCCAACCTGACCGGCGCCATAGCCGAGCCCGGCGCCATAGCCGAGCCCGGCGCCATAGCCGAGCCCGGCGCCATGCAGCAGCCCGAGTACTGGCTCCAGCAGGTCCGTGGGACGGTCCGTTTCGCCGACGGCGTCGCCGCCACGGCTGAGTTGGGCGTGACCCGTTACCTCGAACTCGGCCCGGACGGTGTGCTGTCCGGTATGGCCCAGGACACCGTCACCGACGCCACCTTCGCCGCCCTCCTGCGCAAGGACCGCGACGAGACCGACACCGCCCTCACCGCCCTCAGTCGCCTGTGGACCACCGGCGCCGCCATCGACTGGCCAGCCATGTTCACCGGCTGGGGCGGCCGCCGGGTCAGCCTGCCGACCTACGCCTTCCAACACGAACGCTACTGGCCCCAGCTGCCGATGCGGGAAGTCCAGGATGCGTGGCGTTACCGGATTACCTGGAAGCTGTTGGCCGAGCTGCCGTCGGCGAGGTTGTCGGGTACGTGGGCAGTGGTCGGTTCGGGGGACGCCGAAGTGACTGCGGCGTTGGCGGATGCCGGTGCGACGGTGGTGAGTGTTTCGGTTGAGGAGGTGTTGGGGCTGCCCGAGGTGGTGGGCGTGGTGTTGGTGGCTGGTGATGTGGCTGAGGTGTTGGGCGTGGTCCAGGTGTTGGGTGGGGTGTCGGCGCCGTTGTGGGTGGTGACGCGGGGTGCGGTGTCGGTGGGTGGTTCGGATCGGTTGGTCAATCCTGACCTGGCGGGGGTGTGGGGTCTGGGTCGGGTTGCGGCGTTGGAGGTGCCGGATCGTTGGGGCGGCTTGGTCGATCTGCCGGCCGAGTTGGATGGGCGGGTGGGTGCTCGGTTTGTTGGGGTTCTGGCTGCGGGCGTCGCCGGTGAGGACCAGGTCGCGGTGCGTGGGGCTGGAGTGTATGGCCGCCGTCTGGTTCAGGCGATGCCGGCCGAGGCCGTGGACGAGTCATGGAACCCGGCTCCCTCCGGGACGGTTCTGATCACCGGGGGTACCGGGGCCCTGGGCTCCGAGGTGGCGCGGTGGTTGGCGGGTCGGGGTGTGCCGCATTTGGTGTTGACCGGTCGCCGGGGTGTTGCGCCGGAGGGGTTGGTTGAGGAGTTGGCTGAACTTGGTACTCGGACGACGGTTGTTGCTTGTGATGTTGCGGACCGGGACGCTCTTGCCGCAGCGATCGACGGTATTCCGGCGGAGTGGCCGTTGAGTGGTGTCGTGCATGCGGCTGGGGTGTTGGATGATGCGATGTTGGATGGTTTGTCGGGGGAGCGGTTGGCGTCGGTGTGGGGGCCGAAGGTTGATGGGTTGCGCAATTTGGATGTGTTGACGGTCGGGCTTCCTGTTGAGTGGTTGGTGGTGTTCTCCTCGATGGCGGGCACGGTGGGCAATCCCGGGCAGGGGAACTATGCGGCGGCGAATGCGGCGGTCGATGCGTGGGTGCAGGAGCGGCGTCAGCGTGGTCTGCCGGCGGTGTCGATCGCTTGGGGCCCGTGGGCGGAGGGCATGGCCGGGGATGCCTCGGTCGTGCAACGCCTACAGCGCGGTGGCATACGACCGTTGGACGCCGAGTTGGCGCTGCGGGTCTTCGCCGAGGCGGTTCGGCATGGTGGTGTGGATATGACGGTGGCGGATATCGACTGGGAACGGTTCGCCCCGGCCTTTGCCTCCGCACGCCCCAGCCGTCTACTGGCCGAACTCCCCGAAGCCACCCTCACACCGGAGACCCCGGGCCAGGGCACCGAAGCCGGGCTGCGCGCACAACTGGCCGCACTCCCGGTCGGGCAGTGGCAGCAGCTTCTGCTGGATCTGGTCCGGACGGAGGCCGCCTCGTTGCTCGGCCACACCGGAGTGCAGGCCGTCGAACCGGGCCGCGCGTTCAGGGAGTTGGGCTTTGACTCGTTGATGGCGGTCGAACTGCGCAACCTGCTGGCCGCCCAGACCGGGCTGTCCTTGCCGGCCTCGCTCGTCTTCGACTACCCCACGCCCGATTCCCTCGTCGACCATCTCCGCGCGGAGCTGACCCCCGACGAAACGCGGCCGACGGCCTCGATAGCCGAGGAACTCGACCGCCTTGAAACCAGCCTGCTGATGTTGTCCCGCGCCGAAGGCGAACGGGTTGATGTCGCGGGTCGGTTGCAGACCCTTCTGGCGACCTGGCGGAAGGGCACGGCCACCGATGACGAGGAAGCAGTTGCCGACGACGCGCTGGACCAGGCGGCCAGCGCCGACGAAGTGCTGCAGCTGATCCAGAAGGAATTCGGGGGCCCGCAGTGAACAGCGTCCAGACACCTCCCGTGAAGGGTGACGGCCATGGTGGATGAGGCACAGCTCCTCAAGCAGCTGAAGTGGATGACCACCGAACTGCGCCAGGCCCAGCGCTCGTTGCGGCAGGCCGAGGAACGCGACCACGAGCCGATCGCCATCGTCGGCGTCAGCTGCCGCTTCCCTGGCGGTGTCCAAACCCCGGACGAGCTGTGGCAGTTGGTCCGTGACGGTGTCGACGGCATCGGGGACTTCCCGACCAATCGAGGCTGGAGCGACGAATTCGACGGCGACTTCGCCCGCCAGGGCGGATTCCTCCACGACGCCGACCGGTTCGACGCGGCGCTGTTCGGGATCTCGCCGCGCGAGGCGCTTGCCATGGACCCGCAACAGCGTCTGTTGATGGAGTCGGCCTGGGAGGTCATCGAGTCCGCCGGGATCGACCCACAGTCGTTGCGGCGCACCCGGACCGGGGTGTACGTCGGCACCAACGGCCAGGACTACGCGACCCTGGCGAACGCCGACGATATGGACGGATACGGCGCCACCGGAGCCAGCGCCAGCGTGATCTCCGGCCGTGTGGCGTATGCCTTCGGTCTTGAGGGCCCGGCGGTGACGGTGGACACGGCGTGCTCGTCGTCCCTGGTGGCACTGCATCTGGCCGCGCAGGCGCTGCGCGCCGGGGAGTGCGAGCTGGCGCTGGTCGGCGGTGTGACGGTGATGACCACCCCGGCGGCGTTCACGGAGTTCGCCCGCCAGGACGGGCTGGCCGGCGACGGCCGTTGCAAGGCGTTCTCAGCCTCGGCCGACGGCACGGGCTGGGGCGAGGGCATCGGCCTGCTGCTGGTCGAGCGGCTTTCGGACGCGCAGCGCAATGGTCACCAGGTGCTGGCCGTGGTGCGCGGCAGCGCGGTGAACCAGGATGGCGCGTCCAACGGTTTGACGGCGCCGAACGGTCCCTCGCAGCAGCGCGTCATCCGGCAGGCGCTGACCAACGCTCGCCTCACCACCGCCGATGTGGACGCGGTGGAGGCGCATGGGACGGGGACGCGGCTCGGTGATCCGATCGAGGCGCAGGCGTTGTTGGCGACGTATGGGCAGGGGCGGGGTGAGGGTGGCGAGCCGTTGTGGTTGGGGTCGGTGAAGTCGAACATTGGTCATACGCAGGCGGCTGCGGGTGTGGCGGGTGTGATCAAGATGGTGTTGGCGTTGCGGCATGGGGTGTTGCCGGCGACGTTGCATGTGGATGATCCTTCGCCGCAGGTGGACTGGTCGGCGGGCGCGGTCGCGTTGTTGACGGGGTCCCGGGACTGGCCTGAGGTGGACCGGCCGCGTAGGGCCGCCGTCTCATCCTTTGGGATCAGTGGGACCAATGCGCATGTGATTTTGGAGCAGGGCCCGGAGGTTGCGGCGGTTGGTGGGGGCGGTGCTGGTGGGGGTGTGACGGCGTGGGTGGTGTCGGCGAAGTCGGAGGGTGCGTTGCGGGGGCAGTTGGAGCGGTTGCGGTCGTTTGTGGCCGAGAGGCCCGAGTTGAGTCCTGTGGATGTGGGGTGGTCGTTGGCGATGGGGCGGGCTGGGTTGGAGCATCGTGCGGTGGTGGTGGGTGCGGGGCGGGATGAGTTGTTGGCGGGGTTGTCGGGGGCTTCTTCGGTGGCGGCGGGTTCTGGTGGTGTGGTGTGGGTGTTTCCTGGTCAGGGTTCGCAGTGGGTGGGGATGGCGCGGGGGTTGTGGGAGTCCTCTGAGGTGTTCCGGGAGCGGTTGCTGGAGTGTGAGGCGGCGCTTTCTGAGCATGTGGACTGGTCGTTGTCCGAGGTGTTGTTGAGCGGTGACGACGATGTGGTGCGGGTTGATGTGGTGCAGCCGGTGTTGTGGGCGGTGATGGTGTCGTTGGCCGAGGTGTGGCGTTCCGCCGGTGTGGTGCCTTCGGCGGTGGTGGGGCATTCGCAGGGCGAGATCGCGGCGGCGTGCGTGGGGGGTTGGTTGTCGCTTGAGGACGCTGCGCGGGTGGTGGCGTTGCGGTCGCGGGCGTTGGTGGCGGTTGCGGGTGGTGGTGGGATGGTGTCGGTGGCCGCCGGCCGGGAGACCGTCGACGACCTGACTGCGGACAGTTCTGGGCTTTCCGTTGCGGCGGTGAACGGGCCGTCGTCCACGGTGGTTTCGGGCGAGGTGGAGGCCCTGGAGGCACTGCTGGCGGAGTGCGAGGTGCGCGGGATCCGTGCCCGCCGCATCGCCGTGGACTACGCCTCGCACTCGGCGCAGATGGAGCAGCTGCGGGAGCGGATCCTCACCGATCTCGCGCCCGTTTCCCCGTCCATCGGCCAGATCCCGATGCTCTCCACGTTGACCGGCGCCCCCGTCGACGGTGGCCTGGATGCCGGGTACTGGTTCGACAATCTCCGCTCGACCGTTCGGTTCGAGGACGCCATCCGCACCCTGCTGACCCAGGGCGCGCGCACCTTTATCGAGGTCTCCGCCCACCCCGTGCTGACCGTCGGCATCGAGGAGACCATCGACGATGTTCAGGCCGCCGCCGTCGCGCTCGGCACCCTGCGCCGCGACGAAGGAGGGAAGCGTCGCCTGCTGGCATCCTTCGGCGAGGCATGGCAGGCAGGCGTCGACGTCGACTGGTCCACCGTCCTCACCGGCCGCCGGGTACCGCTGCCGACCTACGCCTTCCAGCGGGAGCGGTTCTGGCCACGATCGTTGCCGGGCGGGGGCGGCGAGTTCGGCATCGGGCATGCGTTGCTGGGGACGGCTGTCTCGTTGGCCGAGGGCGATGGGGCGGTGTTGACCGGCCGGTTGTCGGTGAACGGGCAGCCGTGGCTGGCCGATCATATGGTGTCCGGGCGGCTGGTGGTGCCGGGCACGGCGTTGGTGGAGATGGTGTTGCGGGCGGGCCAGGAGGTCGGTTGCGGTCTGCTCCGCGAGCTGGTGTTGCGGGCGCCACTGGTGTTGCCGGAGGCCGGCGGGGTGCAGGTGCAGGTGCGTGTCGAGGGCCCGGACGGGGCCGGCGACCGGCCGGTCCACGTTCATGCGCGGATCGACGGCACGGAAGAGTGGGTGCTGCACGCGTCCGGGCAACTGGCGGCCTCGGAGGCCGAGTCGGCCGACTTCGACCTGACCGTATGGCCGCCACAGGGCGCGGCCGCGCTGGACGTCGACGGGTTCTATGACGAACTGGCCGGCGCGGGATTCGGCTATGGCCCGATGTTCCAGGGCGTGCGCGCGGCCTGGCGCGACGAGTCCGGTGTGTACGCGGAAATCGACTTCTCCGAATCGGTCGACGGCTTCGGCATTCACCCGGCCTTGCTGGACGCGGCGTTGCACCCGGCCAACCTCCTGGCCGACGGGTCCGGTGCGTCCGATGAGCCGGCGGCGCAGGGGCCACGGTTGCCATTCGCCTGGTCGGGCGTGGAACTGTTCGCGGTCGGGGCGACGGTGTTGCGGGTGGCGATCCGCACGGAGGGCGAGGGCATCGTCGTGCGGGCGGCCGACGGTGCGGGTGCGCCGGTGGCGATCGTCCGCTCGCTGGTCTCCCGGCCGGTGTCCGCAGAGCAGTTGTCGTCGGCCGGGCGTGGCGACGATGCGCTGTTCTCGATCGAGTGGACCGCGTTGCCGCCCCGCGCCGCCTCTGCCGACGAGGCCGAGTTCGCCACCCTGCTGGCCGGCGAGGGTCCGGTGGAGCGGGTGCTGGGCGAGGTGCTGCGCGGGGTGCAGGAGTGGTTGGCGGACGAGAGTTCGTTCGGTTCGCGGCTGGCCGTGGTGACCCGGGGCGCGGTCCCAGCGAGCCCCGGCGGTGCAGTCGACGTCGTGGGCGCGGCGGTATGGGGTCTGGTGCGCTCCGCGCAGTCGGAACATCCGGACCGGATCGTGCTGGTGGACGCCGACCCCACGACCGACGACCCGGACCTGGCCCTGCTGGCCGGCGTGGACGAACCGCAGGTCGCGATCCGTGGCGGCGAGGTGCTGGTGCCCCGGCTGACCCGGGCGGTGAGCGGCGGGTTGACGCTGCCGTCGCGGAACTGGCAACTGCTGCCGGGCGCGGACGGCACCCTGGAGTCCCTGCATGTCGAGACCGCCGATGAGCCGCCGCTGGAGGCCGGACAGGTACGGGTCGCCGTTCGGGCGGCCGGGGTGAACTTCCGCGATGTGCTTCTCGGGCTGGGGATGTATCCGGAGCCGGGCGTGATGGGTGCGGAAGCCGCCGGCGTCGTCGTGGAGGTCGGCCAGGACGTTGCCGATCTGAACGTCGGGGACCGGGTCTTCGGGTTCTTCAACGGTGGGTTCGCCGCCCAGGCGGTGACCGATCGACGTCTGCTGGTGCGGGTGCCGGCCGGCTGGTCCTGGGCGCAGGCCGCGTCGCTGCCGGTGGTGTTCGCCACGGCCTGGTACGGGCTGCGCGACCTGGCCGGCACTACCACGGGCGAGTCGGTGCTGATCCATGCGGCGGCCGGTGGCGTGGGCATGGCAGCGGTGCAGCTGGCCCGGCACTGGGGCCTGGAGATCTACGCCACGGCCAGCCCCGGCAAATGGCCCACCGTGATCGACAACGGCGTCGACCCGGCACGGATCGCGTCCTCCCGCGACCTCGCCTTCGAGGAACAGATCCGCGCGGCGACCGGCGGCCGGGGCGTGGACGTCGTCCTCAACTCCCTGGCCGGCGAGTTCGTCGACGCGTCACTGCGACTGCTGCGGCCGGGCGGGCGCTTCGTCGAAATGGGCAAGACCGATGTGCGCACAGATCTTGAGGTGCCGTACTTCGCCTTCGCCCTGCCCGACGCCGGCCCGGAGCGCATGGGCCGGATCCTGGCCGAGGTCGTGGCGCTGTTCGAGCGCGGCGTCCTGGAGCCGCTGCCCTTGACGGCGTGGGATGTCCGCGAAGCCGTCGCGGCCTGGCGGTTCATGGCCCAGGCCAGACACGTGGGCAAGAACGTTCTGTCCGTTCCGGCGCCCCCGAACCGGGACGGCACGGTGCTGATCACCGGCGGCACCGGAACCCTCGGTGGCCTCCTGGCCCGCCACCTCGCCGCCGAACACGGCGTCCGCCGCCTGCTGTTGCTCTCCCGACAGGGCCCGGACGCCCCCGGCGCCACGGATCTCACCGCCGAACTCGCCACCCTGGGCGCGGCCGCGCAGGTCGTGGCCTGCGACGCCGCCGATCGCGACGCCCTGGCCGCGGTACTCACGGACATCCCCGACGACGCGCCGTTGACGGGCGTGGTCCACGCCGCCGGCGTGCTGGACGACGGCGTGTTCACCGCCCTCACCCCGCAGCGCCTGGAGACGGTGCTGCGGGCGAAGGCCACCGCCGCGGTCAACCTGGACGAGTTGACGCGCGACGCGGACCTCGCCCTGTTTGTGCTCTACTCGTCGGCCACGGCGACGTTCGGCACGCCGGGCCAGGCGAACTACGCGGCGGCGAACGCGTTCCTTGACGCCCTGGCCGCCCGGCGCCGCGCGGCGGGCCTGCCTGGTCTCTCCCTGGCCTGGGACATGTGGCAGCAGGCCAGCACGATGACCGGTCATCTGCAGGATGACCGGCTCGCGCGAGGGCTGTCGACGGAGCAGGGCCTCGCGCTGTTCGACGCGGCCCTCACCCGTCCGGCGGCACATCTGGTGCCGATCAACCTCGACCTGGCCTCGTTGCGGACGGCCGGCGAGGTGCCGGCGCTGCTACGCGGCCTGGTCACCGGCCGGGTGCGGCGCGGCATCGCGCAGACGTCGGGGACTGGCCTGGCCCTGGCGCAGCGGCTGCGGGCGGCCCCCGAGGCGCAACGTGCGCAGATGCTGCTCGAACTGGTGCGGAGCAGCGCGGCGACGGTGCTCGGACATGTCTCGGCCGACGCGGTCGGTGAGCGGCAGGCGTTCAAGGAGCTGGGCTTCGACTCACTCACCGCCGTCGAACTGCGCAACCGACTCAATACCGCGACCGGGCTGCGGCTTCCCGCGACGCTGGTCTTCGACTACCCCAACCCCACCGCCCTCACCGACCACCTGCTGTCGCAGTTCTTCGGCGAGTCCGAGGCGCTGCCGGAATCGCCCCGCCCCGTCACCACCGCCGGAACCGACGAGCCGATCGCGATCGTCGCGATGGCCTGCCGATTCCCCGGCGGCGTCGCCAACCCCGACCAGCTGTGGGAGCTGGTCGCCGACGGAGTCGACACCATGGTGCCGTTCCCCACGGATCGGGGCTGGCCCACCAACCTCGCCAGCCAGGTCGCCGGGGTGGGCGGATTCGTTCACGAAGCGGACGGGTTCGACGCCGATCTGTTCGGGATCTCGCCGCGCGAGGCCCTGGCCATGGATCCGCAGCAGCGGCTGGCGCTGGAATCGGCCTGGGAGACATTCGAGGCGGCGGGCCTGGACCCCCGGTCGTTGCGGGGCCGGAGCATCGGCGTCTTCGCCGGCGCGGCCTCGTCGGGATACGGCATGAACGCGCGGCTGCCAGAGGGCGCCGACGGTCACCAGGTGACCGGCAGCACGACAAGCGTGATCTCCGGCCGCATCGCCTACTCCTTCGGGCTCGAAGGCCCGGCGGTGACGGTGGACACGGCGTGCTCGTCGTCGCTGGTGGCCATGCATCTTGCCGCGCAGGCGCTGCGCGCGGGGGAGTGCGAGCTGGCGTTGGCCGGCGCCGTGACGGTGATGGTTACGCCGGGCATGATCGCGGAGTTCGACCGGCAGGACGGGCTGGCCGCCGACGGCCGCTGCAAGGCGTTCGCCGCCTCGGCGGACGGTACGGGTTGGGGCGAGGGCGTCGGTCTGGTGCTGCTGGAGCGGCTTTCGGACGCGCGCCGCAACGGGCACCAGGTGTTGGCGGTGGTGCGGGGTTCGGCCATCAACCAGGATGGCGCGTCCAATGGTTTGACGGCGCCGAACGGTCCCTCGCAGCAGCGGGTGATTCGCCAGGCATTGGCGAATGCGCGGTTGACGGGTGCGGACGTTGACGTGGTGGAGGCGCATGGGACGGGGACGCGGCTCGGTGATCCGATCGAGGCGCAGGCGTTGTTGGCGACGTATGGGCAGGGGCGGGGTGAGGGGGGGGAACCGTTGTGGTTGGGGTCGGTGAAGTCGAACATCGGTCATACGCAGGCGGCTGCGGGTGTGGCGGGTGTGATCAAGATGGTGTTGGCGTTGCGGCATGGGGTGTTGCCGGCGACGTTGCATGTGGATGAGCCGTCGCCGCAGGTGGACTGGTCGGCGGGTGCGGTGTCGTTGTTGACGGGGTCCCGGGCGTGGCCCGAGGTGGACCGGCCTCGGCGGGCGGGGGTGTCGTCGTTTGGGATCAGTGGGACCAACGCGCATGTGATTTTGGAGCAGGCGCCTGAGGTCGCGGTGGTGGATGAGGAGCGGCCTGTTGGGGGTGTGACGGCGTGGGTGGTGTCGGCGAAGTCCGAGGGGGCGTTGCGGGGGCAGTTGGAGCGGTTGCGGTCGTTTGTGGGCGCAAAGCCCGAGTTGAGTCCGGTGGATGTGGGGTGGTCGTTGGCGATGGGGCGGGCTGGGTTGGAGCATCGTGCGGTGGTGGTGGGTGCGGGGCGGGATGAGTTGTTGGCGGGGTTGTCGGGGGCTGCTGTTGGTGTTGCTGGTTCGGGTGGTGTGGTGTGGGTGTTTCCTGGTCAGGGTTCGCAGTGGGTGGGGATGGCGCGGGGGTTGTGGGAGTCCTCTGAGGTGTTTCGGGAGCGGCTGATCGAGTGCGAGGCGGCGCTGTCCGAACATGTGGACTGGTCGTTGACCGGGGTGCTGCTCGACGGTGACGACGATGTGGTGCGGGTTGATGTGGTGCAGCCGGTGTTGTGGGCGGTGATGGTGTCGTTGGCCGAGGTGTGGCGTTCCGCCGGTGTGGTGCCTTCGGCGGTGGTGGGGCATTCGCAGGGCGAGATCGCCGCGGCGTGTGTGGCCGGTTGGCTGTCGCTTGAGGACGCTGCCCGGGTGGTGGCGTTGCGCTCCAAGGCGTTGGTGGCGGTTGCGGGTGGGGGTGGTGGTGGGATGGTGTCGGTGGCCGCCGGCCGGGAGACCGTCGACGACCTGACCTCGGGCAGTCCTGGGCTTTCCGTCGCTGCGGTGAACGGGCCGTCGTCCACGGTGGTTTCGGGCGAGGTCGATGCCCTGGAGGCACTGCTGGTCGAGTGCGAGCGGCGCGGGATCCGTGCCCGCCGCATCGCCGTGGACTATGCCTCGCACTCCTCCCAGATGGAGCAGCTGCGGGAGCGGATCCTCACCGACCTCGCCCCTGTTTCCCCGTCCATCGGCCGGATTCCGATGCTCTCCACGTTGACCGGCGCCCCGGTCGATGGTGGTTTGGGCGCCGGGTACTGGTTCGACAATCTGCGCTCGACCGTTCGGTTCGAGGACGCCATCCGCACTCTGCTGGGACAGGGCGCGCGCACCTTTATCGAGGTCTCCGCCCACCCCGTGCTGACCGTCGGTATCGAGGAGACCGCCCAGGCGTCCGACACCCGTGCCGTCGTCCTGGGCACGCTGCGCCGTGACGAGGGTGGGATGCGCCGCCTGCTGGCCTCCTTCGGCGAGGCGTGGCAGGCCGGGGTCGACGTCGACTGGTCCACCGTCCTGACCGGCCGCCGGGTTCCGTTGCCGACCTACGCCTTCCAGCATCAGCGCTACTGGCTGGAGGCCCCGGCTCCCGGCACCGTGCAGGAGGTGGATGTGGTCGAGTCCCGGTTCTGGGACGCGGTCGAGCGTGAAGACCTCGGCGAACTCGCCGACACCCTGCAACTCTCCGACGCCCCACAGCTGTTGGGTTCGGTGGTGCCGGCGTTGGCGTCCTGGCGGCGGGAACGACGTCAACGTTCCGTTATCGATGCCTGGCGCTACCGGGTGGTGTGGAAGCCACTGCAGACACCGCCCCCAGCGTCGCTTGAAGGCACCTGGCTGATGGCCGGCGGCGTCGACGAGGATGTGGTCACGGCCCTGGCCGAGGCGGGCGCCCGGACGGTGACCCTCCCGACCGACACGGCCTGGGATCGCGCCGGCCTTGTGGAGCGGATCGCCGCCCTGCCCGAGGTGCGCGGTGTGGTGGCGATGCCCGCCGACAGCACGGGGGTGGTGGATCGACTCGCGGCCCTGGTGGGGTTGGTGCGGGCGCTGGGCGATGCCGAGGTGGACGCGCCGTTGTGGCTGCTCACCCGGGGCGCGATATCGGTGGGTGCCTCCGACCGCCTCACCGACCCGACGGCGGCGGCGCTATGGGGTCTGGGCCGGGTGGCCGCTCTGGAGTATCCACGCCGCTGGGGCGGCATGATCGACCTGCCCACCGAGTTGGACGCCCGCACGGCCGCACGACTGGCCGGAATCCTCACCGCCCGAGACGACAGTGGCGGGGAGGACCAGATCGCGGTACGCGGTTCCGGCCTCTACGGCCGACGGATGGTCCGCGCCCTACCGACCACCGTCGAGCCCGAACCATGGCAACCGTCCGGCACGGTCCTGATCACCGGCGGCACCGGCGCCTTGGGCACGGTAGTAGCCCGCTGGCTGGCCGGCCGCGGGGTACCGCATCTGGTCCTGACCAGCCGCTCCGGGACAGCACCCGACGGACTCGTCACCGAGCTGGAAACGCTGGGCACCCAGGTCACCGTGACCGCCTGCGATGTCACCGACCGCACCACCCTCGCCACCGTCATCGCCGACATCCCCGAGCAATGGCCACTACACGGCATCGTCCACGCCGCCGGCATCGGCGACGCACAACTGCTGGAACACACCGACCGGGAGAGCGTTACTGCGATTGCGGGTGCGAAGATCGAGGGCACGCTGAACCTTGATCAGTTGACCGCCGAGCTGCCGCTGGAGCTTTTCCTGGTGTTCTCCTCGGGCGCCGCCGTATGGGGCGGCGCCGGTCAGGGCGCCTACGCCGCCGGCAACGCGTTCCTGGACGCCTGGATCCAGCACCGCCACGACAGGGGCCTGCCCGGCACCTCCATCGCCTGGGGCCCCTGGGATGACGCCGGCCTGGCTGTCCAGGGTGACACCCAGGAGGTGCTGCGCCGGCGCGGACTGTCGCCCATGGAACCGGCGTTGGCCATCCAGACGCTTGCGATCGCGATCGACGCCGGAGAGTCGGGCCTGGCGGTCGCGGACGTCGAGTGGTCGACGTTCGCGAACTCGTTCACCGCCGTCCGGTCGAGCCCACTGCTCGCCGAACTACCGGAAGCACAGAGCGCGTTGGCGGCGGCCGGGGACGACGACGCCGGCTCGGCGGGACTGCCTCAGCAGCTCGCGACGGTGCCGGCGACCGAGCGGCGGCATCTGCTGCTCGATGTGGTGCGCACCCATGCGGCGGCGGTGCTGGGGCACGCGGGCGCTGACGCCGTCGAGCCGGGCCGGGCGTTCCGGGAGCTGGGCTTTGACTCGTTGATGGCCGTTGAGGTACGCAACCGTTTGCAAACGGCTACCGGCCTACGTCTCCCGACCACGCTGGTGTTCGACCACCCGACGCCGCTCGCGATGGTGGACTTCCTCCTGGCCGAGCTGTCGGACGGTGAACTCGACGACGCACCGTCGGAGGCGGAGTCGACCCCCGTCGCTGTCGACGAGCCGATCGCGATCGTCGGCATGGCCTGCCGCTTCCCCGGCGGAGTGACCTCGCCGGAGACCCTGTGGGAACTGGTGGACGTGGCGGCGGACGCCGTCGGGCCTTTCCCGGACGATCGCGGGTGGCCCCGGTCGATGGCCGGCTGGGGCGGGTTCCTGCCGAACGCGGACGAGTTCGACGCCGATCTGTTCGGGATCTCGCCGCGTGAGGCGTTGGCGATGGATCCGCAGCAGCGGCTGCTGCTGGAGGCCGCATGGGAGACGTTCGAGTCCGCCGCCGTTGATCCGCGCGCGCTGCGTGGATCGACCACGGGCGTGTTCGTGGGCGGCAGCGTGTCCGGATACGGCACCGGCACGCAAGCCCCGGACGATGGCGACGGGCATCTGCTGACCGGGAACGCGACAAGCGTGATGTCGGGCCGAGTGGCCTATACGTTCGGTCTCGAAGGACCGGCGGTCACCGTCGACACGGCATGTTCGTCGTCGCTGGTGGCGCTGCATCTGGCGGCCCAGGCCCTGCGGTCCGGCGAGTGCGAGCTGGCGTTGGCCGGCGGAGTGACGGTGATGGCGACGCCGGGCGCGTTCGCGGAGTTCGAGCGGCAAGGCGGACTGGCGTCGGACGGCCGCTGCAAGTCCTTCGCGGCGGCGGCGGACGGCATGGGCTGGGGCGAGGGCATCGGCCTGCTGCTGGTCGAGCGGCTTTCGGACGCGCAGCGCAACGGTCACCAGGTGCTGGCCGTGGTGCGCGGCAGCGCCGTCAACCAGGACGGCGCGTCGAACGGACTGACGGCGCCCAGCAGCCCGTCCCAGCAGCGGGTGATCCGCCAGGCCCTGGCCAACGCCCGGCTGACGACCGCGGATGTCGACGCGGTGGAAGCCCATGGCACCGGGACGCGGCTCGGTGATCCGATCGAGGCGCAGGCGCTGTTGGCGACCTATGGCCAGGGGCGTGGCGAGGATGGCGAGCCGCTGTGGTTGGGGTCCATTAAGTCGAACATTGGTCATACGCAGGCGGCTGCGGGTGTGGCGGGTGTGATCAAGATGGTGTTGGCGTTGCGGCATGGGGTGTTGCCGGCGACGTTGCATGTGGATGAGCCGTCGCCGCAGGTGGACTGGTCGGCGGGTGCGGTGTCGTTGTTGACGGGGTCCCGGGAGTGGCCTGAGGTGGGTCGGCCTCGGCGGGCGGCGGTGTCGTCGTTCGGGATCAGTGGGACGAATGCGCATGTGATTCTGGAGCAGGCGCCCGAGTCTGAGCCTGTCACTGAACTCGCGGTTGGTTGGTCGGGGTTGGTGCCGTGGGTGGTGTCGGCGAAGTCCGAGGCCGGGCTGCGGGGGCAGGTCGCGCGGTTGCGGTCGTTTGTCGCCGACCGCCCGGAGTTGGACGCGGTGGATGTGGGGTGGTCGCTGGCCACGACGCGGGCCGCGTTGGAGCA
The DNA here is from genome assembly GCF_000974485.1 of Streptomyces sp. NBRC 109706. GTDB lineage: Bacteria > Actinomycetota > Actinomycetes > Streptomycetales > Streptomycetaceae > Streptomyces. Next base: position 40,120 of record NZ_BBOM01000016.1, read on the forward strand.
TCGAGTCGTCCTGTCGGGCGACGGGGATGTTCTCGCGACAGGTGCGGTGACCGAGGGTCGGACGGCGTTCCTCTTCACGGGGCAGGGTTCGCAACGCGCCGGCATGGGCCTGGGGTTGTATGCGGCGTTCCCGGTGTTTGCCGAGGCGTTTGACGCGGTGTGTGCGCGGTTGGATATGCGGTGGGAGCGTCCGCTGCGTGAGGTTCTGACCGATGGTGTTGGCCTTGACGAGACGGGGTGGGCGCAGGCGGGTCTGTTCGCTCTCGAAGTCGCCGCGTTCCGGCTGGTGGAGTCCTGGGGGGTGGTCCCGGATGTGTTGCTGGGGCACTCGTTGGGTGAGATCGTGGCCGCCCATGCCGCGGGGGTCCTTGATCTGGATGATGCGTGTGTGTTGGTGGCGGAGCGCGGTCGGTTGATGCAGGCGTTGCCGTCGGGTGGCGGGATGCTGGCCGTCCAGGCCACCGAGGCCGATGTCGCCGACTCAGGGCTTGACCTCGCCGCCGTCAACGGCCCGAACTCCGTGGTGCTCTCCGGCAACAGCGACGCGATCGAGCGCTACGCCGCCGAATGCGCCGAGCGCGGCTGGCGGTTCACCATCCTGACCGTCTCGCACGCGTTCCACTCGGCCCTGATGGAACCGATGCTGGACGAATTCGCTTCGGTCCTCAACGGCCTGACGTTCAACCCCGCGCGCATTCCGATCGTTTCGAACCTGACCGGCACCGTCGCCGAACCTGGACAGTTGCAGCAGCCGGAGTACTGGCTGCGCCAGGTCCGTCACACGGTCCGCTTCGCCGACGCGGCCGCCGCCACGGCGGAGCTTGGGGCGACCCGTTACCTCGAACTGGGCCCCGACGGTGTGCTGTCCGGCATGGTCCAGGAGACCGTTGCCGACGCGACGTTCGCTCCACTCCTCCGCAGGGACCGGGACGAGACCGACACCGCCGTCACCGCGCTCGGGCGCCTGTGGACGGCCGGCGTCAATGTCAACTGGCTTGGGCTGTTCGAGGGTTGGGGCGGGCGGATCGTCCAGCTGCCGACCTATGCGTTCCAGCGGGAGCGTTACTGGCCGGAGTCCCTGAACGCCGCCGCCACAGGTGGCGACTCGGTCGACTCGGCGTTCTGGGATGCGGTGGAACGCGGGGACACAGAAGAGCTGGCCGGGCTTGAGTCGGCGTTGCCGGCGTTGTCCGCGTGGCGGCGGCGTCACCGGGAGCAGTCGACGCTGGATTCATGGCGCTACCGGATCGTGTGGAAGCCGCTGGACGGCCTGCCTTCGTCGTCGTTGACCGGTGTGTGGGCGGTGGTGGGCTCGGGAGACGCGGAGGTGTCGGCGGCGTTGTCCGCCGCGGGCGCCACCGTGGCGAACGTTCCGGCCGAGGAGGTTTCTTCTCTGCCCGAGGTGGCGGGCGTGGTGTTGGTCGCCTCCGGGTGGGTGGAGACCTTGGCGGTGGTCCAGGCGTTGGGCGAGGTGTCGGCGCCGCTGTGGGTGCTGACACGCGGCGCGGTATCCGTGGGCGGTTCGGACCGGTTGGCGGACCCGGAGCTGGCGTTGGTCTGGGGCCTGGGCCGGGTCGCGGCGCTGGAGCTCCCGGGGCGCTGGGGCGGACTCGTCGACGTCCCGGCCGAGTTGGACGCTCGCGCGGCTGCCCGACTCGCCAATGTCCTCGCCGCTGGTGTTGAGGATCAGGTGGCGGTGCGTGGGTCGGGGGTTTATGGGCGGCGTTTGGTTGGGGCGTTGCCTGTTGTGGTGGGTGGGGAGTGGCGGTCGTCGGGGACGGTGTTGGTGACGGGTGGTACGGGGGCGTTGGGTGGTCGGGTGGCGCGGTGGTTGGCGGGGCGGGGTGTTTCTCATGTGGTGTTGACGAGTCGGAGTGGTGTGGCGCCGCATGGTCTGGTCGAGGAGCTGGCCGAACTGGGCTGCCGGGCTACGGTCGTTGCTTGCGATGTTGCCGACCGGGATGCTCTTGCCGTGGTGATCGCGGGTATCCCTGCCCGGTGGCCGTTGACGGGTGTGGTGCATGCGGCTGGTCTTGATGTTCCGGGGCCGTTGGAGGAGGCGACGCCTGAGGCGTTCGCCTCGGTGTTGCGGGCCAAGGTGGATGGGACGAGGTATCTGGACGAGTTGACGGCGGGGCTGTCGCTCGATCTCTTTGTGGTGTTCTCCTCGATCGCCGCGACCTGGGGGAGTGGCGGTCAGGGCGCCTACGCCGCCGGTAACGCGTTCCTTGATGCCTGGGTGCAGCACCGTCGGGACCGTGGTCTCGCCGGCACCTCGGTTGCCTGGGGTCCGTGGGCCGAGGCCGGGATGGTGACCCTGGGCGACGCGGAGGCATATCTGCGCCGGCGCGGACTGATCCCGATGGACCCGGCCATGGCGATCCGCGCCCTGGCCCAGGCGGTCGACGGCCGGGAAACCTGCGTCACCGTCGCCGATACGGACTGGTCGGTCTTCACCTCGGCCTTCACCTCGGTACGTCCCAGCCCTCTGCTGTCCGACCTCCCCGAGGCGCCGGACACCCTCAAGACCACCTCGAACAGCGATGCCGGGTCCGGGCTGGGCCAGCAGCTCCTGGACTCTCCCGCCCCCGAACGAGCCCGCGTTCTGCTGGATCTGGTACGCGAGCAGGCCGCCTCGGTGCTCGGCCATTCCGGTGCGGAGTCAGTCGAAGCCGGCCGGGCGTTCCGGGACCTGGGGTTCGACTCGCTGATGGCCGTCGAACTGCGCAACCTGCTCACCGCGCACACCGGTCTGACGCTGCCGGCGACGCTGGTCTTCGACTACCCGACGCCGCGAGTCCTGACCGACTATCTGCTGTCGCAACTGCTCGGTGCGGTGCGGCCGGCGAGCCTGCTGCCGGCCCGGGCGGGCGGCGCCACCGATGAGCCGATCGCCATCGTCGGCATGGCCTGCCGCTACCCCGGCGGAGTGACCTCGCCGGAACAGCTGTGGGACCTGGTCGCCCACGGGATGGACGGGGTGTCCGCGTTCCCGACGGATCGCGACTGGCCGGCGGATGTCGCCGGAATCGCGGGCGGCCTGGGCGGATTCATCCATGACGCGGACGAGTTCGACGCGGCCCTCTTCGGGATCTCGCCGCGTGAGGCGCTGGCCATGGATCCGCAGCAGCGCCTGCTGCTGGAGGCGGCCTGGGAGACCTTCGAATCGGCCGGCATGGATCCGCAGTCGCTACGCGGCAGCAGCATGGGTGTGTTCGCCGGCGCCTCCTCGTCCGGATATGGACACGGTGGTGTGGCGGGTTCCGACGGTCATCTGCTGACCGGCATGGCCAGCAGCGTGATCTCAGGGCGCCTCGCCTATGTCTTCGGCCTTGAGGGCCCGGCGGTCACCGTCGATACCGCCTGCTCGTCCTCGCTGGTGGCGCTGCATCTGGCCGCGCAGGCCCTGCGTTCGGGCGAATGTGATCTGGCGTTGGCCGGTGGCGTCACCGTGATGGTCACCCCGGGCGCGTTCGCCGAGTTCGACCGTCAGGACGGGCTGGCCCCCGACGGCCGCTGCAAGTCCTTCGCGGCAGCGGCCGACGGCACCGGCTGGGCCGAGGGCGTCGGCCTGCTGCTGGTGGAACGGCTCTCCGAAGCGCAGCGCAACGGGCACCGGGTGCTGGCCGTGGTGCGCGGCAGCGCGGTCAACCAGGACGGTGCGTCGAACGGTTTGACCGCGCCGAACGGGCCCTCCCAGCAGCGGGTGATCCGCCAGGCCCTGGCCAACGCCCAGCTGACGACCACGGATGTCGATGTCGTGGAGGCCCATGGGACCGGAACGCGGCTGGGCGATCCGATCGAGGCACAGGCACTGTTGGCCACCTACGGTCAAACCCGGGACCAGGACGATCCGTTGTGGCTCGGTTCCATCAAGTCGAACATCGGCCACACGCAGGCCGCCGCCGGCGTGGCCGGCATCATCAAGATGGTGCTGGCCATGCGGCACGGTCTGATGCCCCCCACCCTGCATGTGGACGAGCCTTCGCCGGCGGTGGACTGGTCGGCGGGTGCGGTTGCGTTGTTGAGGGAGGCGCGGGAGTGGCCTGAGGTGGGTCGGCCTCGGCGGGCGGCGGTGTCGTCGTTCGGGATCAGTGGGACGAACGCGCATGTGATTCTGGAGCAGGCGCCTGAGCCTGAGCCTGTCAGTGAACTCTCGGTTGGTTGGCCGGGGTTGGTGCCGTGGGTGGTGTCGGCGAAGTCGGCGGCTGGGGTGCGGGGGCAGGTGGCGCGGTTGCGGTCGTTTGTCGCCGAGCGGCCGGCGTTGGACGCGGTGGATGTGGGGTGGTCGTTGGCGACGACGCGGGCCGCGTTGGAGCATCGGGTTGTGCTGGCGGGTGATGGGGATGTGCTGGCCACGGGTGTGGCGGGCGAGGGTCGGACGGCGTTCCTGTTTACGGGTCAGGGTGCGCAACGCGCCGGCATGGGCCTGGGGTTGTATGCGGCGTTCCCGGTGTTTGCCGAGGCGTTTGACGCGGTGTGTGCGCGGTTGGATATGCGGTGGGAGCGTCCGCTGCGTGAGGTTCTGACCGATGGTGTTGGCCTTGACGAGACGGGGTGGGCGCAGGCGGGTCTGTTCGCTCTCGAAGTCGCCGCGTTCCGGTTGGTGGAGTCGTGGGGTGTCACGCCGGATGTGTTGTTGGGGCACTCGTTGGGTGAGATCACCGCCGCCCATGTCGCGGGGGTCCTTGATCTGGACGATGCGTGTGTGCTGGTCGCGGAGCGCGGTCGGCTGATGCAGGCGTTGCCGTCGGGTGGCGGGATGGTGGCGGTCCAGGCCACGGAGGCCGAGGTCGTCGACTCGGGGCTGGACCTCGCCGCCGTCAATGGCCCGAACTCCGTGGTGCTCTCCGGTGCCAGCGAGGCGATCGAGCGCTACGCCGCCGAATGCGCCGGCCGGGGCCGGCGGTTCAACGTTCTGACCGTCTCGCATGCGTTCCATTCGGCCCTGATGGAACCGATGCTGGACGAATTCGCTTCGGTCCTGAACGGCCTGACGTTCAACCCGGCCCGGATTCCGATCGTTTCGAACCTGACCGGCACCGTCGCCGAGCCAGGCCAGCTGCAGCAGCCCGAGTACTGGCTCAGGCAGGTCCGTGAAACGGTCCGGTTCGCCGACGCGGCCGCCGCCACCGCCGAACTGAGCGTGACCCGCTACCTCGAACTCGGCCCCGACGGCGTGCTGTCCGGCATGGTCCAGGAGACCGTTGCCGACGCCACGTTCGCCCCCCTCCTCCGCAAGGACCGGGACGAGACCGACACCGCCCTGACCGCTATCAGTCGCCTCTGGGCCACCGGCGTCCACATCGACTGGCCGGCCGTGTTCGCCAACTGGGGTGGCCGGGCCGTCGAGTTGCCGACGTATGCCTTCCAACGTGCGCGGTACTGGCCGGAGCCGGCCGCCGAGACCGTCGGTGGCGATATGACCGAGACCAGGTTCTGGGACGCGGTCGAACGCGAAGACCTCGAACAGCTGGCCACCGAGCTGGAACTACGCGAAGCCCCGCCCGCGCTCGGCGATATGCTCCCGGTGCTGTCGACCTGGCGACGACGGCGACGTGAGCGCTCCGAGGTCGACTCCTGGCGCTACCAGGTCACTTGGAAGCCGCTCACCGATCTTCCGCCCACCAGGTCCCTGTCGGGGACCTGGGCCGTGGTCGGTGCGGAAGGGACGGATGTGGTCGCGGCGCTGACCGGCGCCGGCGCCTCCGTGATCGGCGTGCCCCTCGATGGCGACTGGACCGGGGGACAGGCGGTAGCGGAACGCCTTGCCGGCGGCGTCGAAGACCTGTCCGGTGTTCTGCTGCTGACCGACGAGGCCGAGGCCCTGCCGCCGACACCCCACGGGATCCCGGCGCCCCTCGCGGTCGTGTGGTCGCTGCTGCGGGCCCTGAACGGTTTCGCCGACCGCACTGTTCCGCTCTGGGTGACGACCCGAGGCGGTGTGTCGGTCGGGCGGTGGGACCCGCTGCGGAGCCCGATCCAGGCGGCGGTATGGGGTCTGGGCCGGGCCGCGGCGCTCGAAGTACCGGGCCGCTGGGGAGGCATGATCGACCTACCGGCCGAACTGGACACCAGGGCCGGGACCCGCCTGGCCGGACTGCTCGCCGCTGGTGTTGAGGATCAGGTGGCGGTGCGTGGGTCGGGGGTCTATGGGCGGCGTTTGGTTGGGGCGTTGCCTGTTGTGGTGGGTGGGGAGTGGCGGTCGTCGGGGACGGTGTTGGTGACGGGTGGTACGGGGGCGTTGGGTGGTCGGGTGGCGCGGTGGTTGGCGGGGCGGGGTGTTTCTCATGTGGTGTTGACGAGTCGGAGTGGTGTGGCGCCGCATGGTCTGGTCGAGGAGCTGGCCGAACTGGGCTGCCGGGCTACGGTCGTTGCTTGCGATGTTGCCGACCGGGATGCTCTTGCCGTGGTGATCGCGGGTATCCCTGCCCGGTGGCCGTTGTCGGGTGTGGTGCATGCGGCTGGTCTTGATGTTCCGGGGCCGTTGGAGGAGGCGACGCCTGAGGCGTTCGCCTCGGTGTTGCGGGCCAAGGTGGATGGGACGAGGTATCTGGACGAGTTGACGGAGGGGCTGTCGCTCGATCTCTTTGTGGTGTTCTCCTCGATCGCCGCCGTATGGGGCGGCGCGGGACAGAGCGCCTACGCCGCGGGCAACGCGTTCCTGGACGCATGGGTGCAGCAACGCCGCGACCGTGGTCTCGCCGGCACCTCGGTTGCCTGGGGTCCGTGGGCCGAGGCCGGGATGGTGACCCTGGGCGACGCGGAGGCATATCTCCGCCGGCGCGGACTGAACCCGATGGACCCGGCGCTTGCGATGCGGGCGCTGGCGGAAGCCGTCGACGGAGGGCTTGACCCCCTGACGGTGGCGGACGTGGACTGGCCCACCTTTGTCTCCGCGTTCACCTCGGCCCGCGCCAGTCGGCTCTTCGCCGAGCTGCCCGAGACCGAGCGGACCGACGAGCCCGTCGGCGATTCCGCCGACGAGGCCCAGCCCTGGCGCGCCGAACTGGCGGCCGCGTCCGAGACGCGCCAACAGGAGATCCTGCTGGATCTGGTACGCGAGCAGGCCGCCTCGGTGCTCGGCCATTCCGGTGCGGAGTCAGTCGAAGCCGGCCGGGCGTTCCGGGACCTGGGGTTCGACTCGCTGATGGCCGTCGAACTGCGCAACATGCTCACCGCCCGCACCGGTCTGACGCTGCCCGCGACGCTGGTCTTCGACTACCCCACGCCCCGAGCCCTGGCCGGGTACTTCCGCTCACAGCTGCTCGGTGCGGCGCGGCCGGCGAGCCTGCTGCCGGCCCGGGTGGGCGCTGCCACCGATGAGCCGATCGCGATCGTCGGGATGGCCTGCCGCTACCCGGGCGGGGCCGGATCGCCGGAGCAGCTGTGGGACCTGGTCGCCGACGGAGTGGACGGCATGTCGGCGTTCCCGACGGATCGCGGCTGGCCGGCGGATGTCGCCGCGATCGCCGGTGGCCTGGGCGGATTCATCCATGACGCGGACGAGTTCGACGCGGCCCTCTTCGGGATCTCGCCGCGTGAGGCGCTGGCCATGGATCCGCAGCAGCGGCTGCTGCTGGAGGCCGCGTGGGAGACCTTCGAATCGGCCGGCATGGATCCGCAGTCGCTACGCGGCCGGAACGTGGGTGTGTTCGCCGGCGCCTCCTCGTCCGGATACGGGCTGGGCGGCGTGCCGGGCTCCGACGGTCATCTGCTGACCGGCATGGCCAGCAGTGTGATCTCGGGCCGCCTCGCCTATGTCTTCGGCCTTGAGGGCCCCGCCGTCACGGTCGACACCGCCTGCTCCTCGTCGCTGGTCGCGATGCACCTGGCCGCACAGGCCCTGCACACCGGCGAGTGCGATATGGCGCTGGCCGGTGGCGTCACCGTGATGGCCACGCCGGGGGCGTTCCTTGAGTTCGACCGGCAGGGCGGCGTGGCCGGCGACGGCCGGTGCAAGGCGTTCGCGGCGTCGGCCGACGGCACCGGCTGGGCCGAGGGCGTCGGCGTGCTGATCCTGGAGCGGCTGTCGGACGCGCGACGTAACGGGCACCAGGTGCTGGCGGTGATGCGGGGCAGCGCGATCAACCAGGACGGCGCGTCCAACGGACTGACCGCGCCGAACGGCCCCTCGCAGCAACGCGTGATCCAGCAGGCGCTCGCCAACGCCCGGTTGACGGGCGCCGATGTCGACGCGGTGGAGGCGCATGGGACGGGCACCAGTCTCGGGGATCCGATCGAGGCACAGGCGCTGTTGGCGACCTATGGGCAGGAGCGCGGCGAGGACGGCGAGTCCCTGTGGTTGGGGTCGGTGAAGTCGAACATCGGTCATACGCAGGCGGCCGCGGGTGTGGCCGGGGTGATCAAGATGATCATGGCGATGCGGCACGGAGTGCTGCCGGCGACCCTGCATGTGGACGAGCCCTCCCCCCAGGTGGACTGGTCGACGGGGGCGGTCGCGTTGTTGACGGAGGCCCGGGAGTGGCCTGAGGTGGATCGTCCACGGCGCGCTGCGGTGTCGTCGTTCGGGATGTCCGGTACGAACGCGCATGTGATTCTGGAGCAGCCGCCGGCGGTCTCGCCGGATGCCGAGGCGCCGCCTGTCGGGGATACGACGGCGTGGGTGGTGTCGGCGAAGTCCGCTGAGGGCCTACGGGAGCAGCTGGAGCGGTTGCGGTCGTTCGCGGCTGAGAACCCCGAGCTGAGCCCGGCGGATGTGGGGTGGTCGCTGGCGACGGGGCGGGCCGCGTTGGAGCACCGTGCGGTGGTGGTGGGTGCGGATCGGGACGAGCTGCTGGCCGGGCTGTCCGGGGCTTCCGGGGTGGCGGCGGGTTCCGGCGGTGTGGTGTGGGTGTTCCCTGGTCAGGGCTCCCAGTGGGCGGGGATGGCACGGGAGTTGTGGGACTCCTCCGAGGCGTTCCGGGCGCGGCTCGCCGAGTGCGAGGCGGCGTTGTCCCTGTATGTGGACTGGTCGCTGACCGAGGTGCTGCTCAACGACGGGGACCTGGCACGGGTTGACGTGGTGCAGCCGGTGCTGTGGGCGGTGATGGTGGCGCTGGCCGAGGTGTGGCGTTCCGCCGGTGTGGTGCCGTCGGCGGTGGTCGGCCATTCACAGGGCGAGATCGCGGCGGCCTGTGTGGCCGGCTGGCTGTCGCTTGAGGACGCTGCCCGGGTGGTCGCCCTGCGCTCCAAGGCGTTGCTGGCGGTCGCGGGCGGCGGCGGGATGGTGTCGGTGGCCGCCGGCCGGGAGACGGTCGAGGAGCTGACGGCCGACAGTCCCGGGCTTTCCGTCGCTGCGGTCAACGGCCCGTCGTCCACGGTGGTTTCGGGGGACGGCGATGCCCTGGACGCGCTGATCGCCGAGTGCCGTCGGCGCGGGATCCGCGCCCGAAGGATCGCGGTGGACTATGCCTCGCACTCCCCCCAGATGGAGGAGTTGCGCGAGCGAATCCTCACCGATCTCGCGCCGCTGTCCCCGGCCACCGGCACGATCCCGATGCTCTCGACACTCACCGGCGTCCCCGTCGACGGCGGACTGAACGCCGCGTACTGGTTCGACAACCTGCGCTCGACGGTGCGGTTCGAGGACGCCGTCCGCTCCCTGCTGGACCAGGGGATGCGCACGTTTATCGAGGTGAGCGCGCATCCGGTGCTGACGGTCGGTGTCGAGGAGACCATCGAGGCCGTTCAGGCCGAGGCCGTCGCGTTCGGCACGTTGCGGCGTGACGAGGGCGGGCTGCGTCGGGTACTCGCCTCCTTCGGCGAGGCGTGGAAGGCCGGCGTCGACGTCGACTGGTCGACGGTACTCACCGGCCGCCGGGTCCCGTTGCCGACCTATGCGTTCCAACACCGGCGCTACTGGCCGCAGTCGCTGCCCGGCGGGGGCGGTGAGTTCGGCACCGGGCATGCGCTGCTGGGTTCGGTGGTGGCGCTGGCCGAGGGCGATGCGGTGGTGTTGACGGGACGGCTGTCGACGGACGCGCAGCCGTGGCTGGCCGATCATGTGGTGCTGGACCATGTCGTGGTCCCGGGCACGGCGTTGGTGGAGATGGCGTTGCGGGCGGGCCAGGAGGTCGGCTGCGGTCTGCTGCGCGAGCTGGTGCTGCAGACGCCCATGGTGCTGTCGGACCCCGGCGGGGTGCGGGTGCAGGTGCGTGTCGAGGGCGTGGACGATGCGGGTGATCGGCCGGTGTATGTCCATGCCCGCGCCGAGGGCACCGACGAGTGGCAGCTGCACGCGACGGGTTCGCTGGCGGAGCAGATCACCTCGGAGGCGGACTTCGACCTGAGCGTCTGGCCGCCGCAGGGCGCGGTCGCCATCGACGTCGACGGGTTCTATGACGCCTTGGCGGACGACGCGGGCGTCGGCTACGGCCCGATGTTCCAGGGGGTGCGGGCGGCCTGGCGTGACGAGTCGGGGGTGTATGCCGATGTGCTGCTGCCGGATTCCGGCGTGGGCGCGGTGGACGCCTTCGGTATCCATCCGGCGTTGCTCGACGCCGCGCTTCATCCGGCGGGGTTCGTTCTTGGGGACGTTGAGGTTTCCGGGCCGAGGTTGCCGTTCGCGTGGTCGGGTGTGGAGTTGTTTGCGGTGGGGGCGACGGTGTTGCGGGTGGCGATTCGTTCGGTGGGTGAGGGTGTTGTTGTGGAGGCGGCGGATGGTGCTGGTGTTCCGGTGGCGGTGGTGCGTTCGTTGATGTTGCGGTCGGTGTCGGCGGGGCAGCTGTCGTCGGCCGGGCGGGTCGATGATGCGCTGTTCGCGGTGGAGTGGAGTGCGTTGCCCTCGGTCGTTGTTCATGCCGAGCCGACGGACTTCTCCCTGCTGGTGGTGGGTGATGGTTCGGTGGAGCAGGTGCTTGGTGGGGTGTTGCGTGGGGTGCAGGAGTGGTTGGTGGACGAGGGGTCGTTTGGTTCGCGGTTGGCGGTGGTGACGCGGGGTGCCGTGGCTGTGGGGTCGGATGAGGTTGGGGATGTGGTGGGTGCGGCGGTGTGGGGTTTGGTGCGGTCGGCGCAGTCGGAGCATCCGGATCGGATTGTGTTGGTGGATGCTGATCCGGCGGCTACCGAGGACTTCGATCTGGCGTTGTTGGCCGGTTTGGATGAGCCTCAGGTCGCTGTTCGTGGTGGGCAGGTGTGGGTGCCGAGGTTGGCCCGAGCGGTGGGTGTGGAACACGCGGTGCCGTCGGTTGTGGGTGGCACGGTGTTGATTACCGGTGGGACGGGGACGTTGGGTGGTCTGCTGGCGCGGCATCTGGTGGTCGAGCATGGGGTGCGGCATCTGTTGTTGTTGTCGCGTCAGGGCCCGGATGCTCCGGGGGCCATGGATCTGGTCGGCGAGTTGGAGGGGCTGGGCGCGCGGGTGCGGGTGGTGGCGTGTGATGCCGCCGACCGTGACGCTCTGGCGGCCGTCCTCGACGGGATCCCCGTCGACGCGCCCCTGACCGGTGTGGTCCATGCGGCGGGTGTGCTTGACGACGGTGTCTTCACCGCGCTGACCGGGGAGCGGTTGAACAGGGTGTTGCGGGCGAAGGTGACCGCGGCCGTCAATCTGGACGAGCTGACGCGCGCCGCTGATCTCGCGCTCTTCGTTCTGTATTCGTCGGCGTCGGCGACGTTCGGCACGCCGGGGCAGGCGAACTACGCGGCGGCGAACGCGTTCCTCGACGGTCTGGCCGCGCGTCGCCGCGCGGAGGGGCTGCCGGGCCTGTCCCTGGGCTGGGACATGTGGCAGCAGGCCAGCACCATGACCGGACATCTGCGGGATCGGCTCGCCCGGGGGCTGTCGACGGAGCAGGGGCTCGCCCTGTTCGATGCGGGATTGTCGCGCTCGGCGGCGCACCTGGTGGCGATCAATCTTGACGTGGCGGCGGCGCGGGCGGCGGGTGAGGTGCCGGCGTTGCTGCGGGGCCTGGTCGCCGACCGGGTGCGGCGTGGGGTCGCCCAGGCATCGGGTGCCGGTTTGGCGCTGGCACAGCGACTGCGGTCGATGCCCGAGGCCCAGCGGCGGCAGATGCTGCTGGAACTGGTCCGGGGCAGCGCGGCAGCCGTACTGGGGCATGGCTCGGCCGAAGCGGTCGGCGAACGCCAGGCGTTCAAGGATCTCGGCTTTGACTCCCTCACCGCCGTCGAACTGCGCAACCGGCTGAACACCGCCACGGGCCTGAGGTTGCCGGCCACGATGGTGTTCGACTATCCGAGCCCGACCGTGCTCAGCGACTATCTGCTGTCACAGTTCTTCGGCGCGCACGAGCTGGTGCCGGCGGCACCGACGCAGCTCGCTCCCCTCGACGAGCCGCTGGCGATCGTGGGGATGGCGTGCCGCTTCCCGGGCGGGGTCACATCGCCGGAGCAGTTGTGGGATCTGGTCGACGGCGCGGTCGACGGCATGTCGGCGTTCCCGACGGATCGCGGCTGGCCGGCCGAGATACCCGGTGGGGCCACCGGCGTCGGCGGATTCGTCTACGACGCGGACCGGTTCGACGCCGCCCTGTTCAATATCTCGCCGCGTGAGGCCGTGGCCATGGATCCGCAGCAGCGGTTGCTGCTGGAGACGGCCTGGGAGACCTTCGAATCGGCCGGGGTCGACCCGCGTTCGCTGCGCGGCCGCAGCGTGGGCGTCTTCGCGGGAGCGTCACCGTCCGGATACAACGTCGCCGGCGCGCCGACCGCCGACGGGCACACGCTGACCGGCAACGCGCTGAGCGTGCTCTCCGGCCGCCTTGCCTATGTGTTCGGCCTTGAAGGCCCCGCCGTGACGGTGGACACGGCCTGCTCCTCGTCGCTGGTCGCGTTGCACTGGGCCGGGCAGGCGTTGCGGTCCGGGGAATGTGAGCTGGCGCTGGCCGGCGGGGTGACGGTGATGGCGACGCCGACCGCGTTTGTCGAGTTCGACCGCCAGGACGGGCTGGCCGGCGATGGCCGGTGCAAGGCGTTCGCGGCGTCCGCCGATGGCACCGGGTGGGGTGAGGGCGTCGGAATGCTGCTGGTGGAGCGGCTTTCGGACGCGCGGCGCAATGGCCACCAGATCCTTGCCGTGGTGCGGGGCAGCGCCGTCAACCAGGACGGCGCGTCCAACGGCCTGACCGCGCCGAACGGTCCCTCCCAACAGCGCGTCATCCGGCAGGCGTTGGCCAATGCCCGTCTCACCACCGCCGATGTGGACGCGGTGGAAGCTCATGGCACGGGCACCCGGCTGGGTGACCCGATCGAGGCGCAGGCGCTCCTGGCCACCTATGGCCAGGACCGGGGCGACGACGCCGAGCCGTTGTGGCTGGGGTCGGTGAAGTCGAACATCGGCCATACCCAGGCGGCCGCAGGCGTGACGGGAGTGATCAAAATGATCATGGCCCTGCGCCATGGAGCGCTGCCGGCCACCCTGCATGTGGACGAGCCCTCGCCTCAGGTCGACTGGTCGGCGGGCGCGGTGGAACTGCTGACGGAGGCCCGTGCGTGGCCCCAGGTGAACCGACCGCGCCGCGCGGGAGTGTCGGCCTTCGGCATCAGCGGCACCAACGCGCATGTGATTCTGGAACAGGCCCCCGAGCCCGAGCCGGTCACCGAAACCACGGTGCGCCGGCCGGGGTTGGTGCCCTGGGTGGTGTCGGCGAAGTCCGAGGCCGCGCTGCGGGCGCAGGTCGCCCGGCTGCGGTCCTTCGTCGCCGAGCGGCCGCGGCTCGACGCGGTGGACATCGGCTGGTCGCTGGCCACGACCCGGGCCGCCTTGGAACATCGGGTCGTCCTGGCCGGCGACGGGGACGTGCTCGCCACCGGCACCGCGAGCGAAGGCCGCACCGCGTTCCTCTTCACCGGCCAGGGCTCCCAACGCGCCGGCATGGGCCAGGGCCTCTACGAGACATTCCCCGTCTTCGCCGAAGCCTTTGACGCGGTCTGCGAACAACTCGACGCGCGAACGAAGCGCCCCCTGCGCGAAGTCCTGACCGATGGCGTGGGGTTGAATCAGACGGCATGGGCACAGGCCGGCCTGTTCGCCCTCGAAGTCGCCCTGTTCCGCCTCGTCGAATCCTGGGGAGTGACCCCCGATGTCCTGCTGGGCCACTCCCTCGGCGAGATCACGGCCGCCCATGTCGCCGGAATCCTCGATCTGGACGACGCATGTGTGCTGGTCGCCGAACGGGGACGCCTGATGCAGGCCCTGCCCGCCGGCGGCGGAATGCTCGCCGTCCAGGCCACCGAGGCCGACGTCACCGACTCGGGTCTTGACCTCGCGGCGGTGAACGGCCCGAACTCCGTGGTGCTCTCCGGCGACCTCGACGCGATCCACCGCTACGCCGCCGAATGCGCCGAGCACGGCTGGCGGTTCAACGTTCTGACCGTCTCGCACGCGTTCCATTCGGTCTTGATGGAACCGATGCTGGACGAATTCGCTTCGGTCCTGGCCGGGTTGACATTTAACCCCGCCCGCATTCCGATCGTTTCGAACCTGACCGGCGCCGTCGCCGAACCGGGGCTGCTGCAGGAGCCGGAGTACTGGCTCAAGCAGGTCAGGGGAGCGGTCCGCTTCGCCGACGGCGTCGCGGCCACGGCGGATCTCGGCGTGACCCGCTACCTCGAACTCGGCCCGGACGGCGTGCTGTCCGGCATGGCCCGGGAGACCGTCGACGACGCGGTGTTCGCGCCGGTGCTGCGCAAGGACCGCGACGAGACCGACACCGCGCTCTCCGCCGTCAGCCGACTCTGGACGGCCGGGACCGACGTCGACTGGCGCAGCGTCTTCGCCGGCTGGGGCGGCCATCCGATCGACCTGCCGACCTACGCGTTCCAACGTGAAAGGTTCTGGCCGGAGCCACGACCGGAAACGATCGACGGTGACGCGCTGGACACCGTTTTCTGGGACGCGGTGGAGCGCGGCGACACCCGGGAACTGCCCGGCCTGGAATCGGCACTGCCGGCGCTGTCCGCATGGCGGGAACGCCATCAGGAGCGCTCGGCGCTGGAGTCCTGGCGCTACCGGATCGGGTGGGAGCCACTGACCCAGCTCGCCCCGGCGACCCTGGCCGGCATCTGGGCCGTCGTCGGGCACGAGGACGCGGAGGTGTCCACGGCCCTGTCCGCCGCCGGCGCCACAATCGTCAGCGTCCCCGCCGAGGAGGTGCCGGGCCTGCCCGGCGTGGCGGGCGTGCTGCTCCTCGCCTCCGGATGGGCCGAGACCTTGACGGCGGTCCAGGCACTGGACGAGGTCTCGGCGCCGCTGTGGGTACTGACCCGGGGCGCGGTCTCGGTCAGCGATTCGGACCGGTTGGCGAACCCCGACCTGGCCACGGTATGGGGCCTGGGCCGGGTCGCGGCACTGGAGTTCCCCCAGCGCTGGGGCGGCCTCGTCGACCTCCCCGAGGCGGTGGACGCGGCGGCCGGCGAACGACTCGCCCAGGTTCTCGCCGGCGGCCTCGAAGACCAGCTCGCCATCCGGCGGTCCGGGGTGTTCGCCCGACGCCTGACCCGGGCGATATCGACCGCAGCCCCGACCGCCGCATGGGATCCCAGCCGGTCCGGAACCGTGTTGGTCACCGGCGGCACCGGCGCCCTGGGCGCCGAGGCGGCCCGCTGGCTGGCCGGCCGCGGGGTGCCACATCTGGTGCTGACCAGCCGGTCCGGGGTGGCGCCCGACGGCCTGGTCGACGAACTGTCCCGGCTCGGCGCGCGAACGACCGTCGTCGCATGCGACGTGGCCGATCGGGACGCCCTGGCCGAGATGATCGCGAACATACCGGAACAGTGGCCCCTGACCGGCGTGATGCATGCGGCCGGAGTCGACGACCCCCAGCAGCTCACCGCGACCACACCGGAGGCCATGACTTCGGTGCTGCGCGCCAAGGTCGACGGGACACGCCATCTGGACGCCCTGACACGGGAGTTGCCGGTCGACCTCTTTGTGGTGTTCTCCTCGATCGCCGCGACCTGGGGCAGCGGCGGCCAGGCCGCCTACGCGGCGGGCAACGCGTTCCTCGACGCATGGATACGGCATCGGCGCGACCAGGGCCTGCCCGGCACCTCGGTGGCCTGGGGACCATGGGACGGCGCCGGCATGGCAGCGGACGCCGAGGCATCCCAGGGCCTGCGCCGCCGCGGCCTGACACCGATGGACCCGCAACGGGCCATCCGCGCCCTGGCCCAGGCGATCGACCAGAACGACAGCGATCTCACGGTGGCCGACGTCGACTGGCCCCGCTTCACCGAGGCATTCACGCTGCTGCGCCCCAGCCCTCTGCTGCACGCGTTCACCGAACCCGCCGAAACCCCCACCGAAGGACCGGACGCGGCCGCCGAACCGGAAGCAAACGCCGGCGCCGAGCTACGGCGACAACTCGCGGACGCTCCCCACGCGCAGCGGCTACGGATCCTGCTGGACCTGGTCCGGGCCACCGCCGCCACCGTCCTGCAACGCCGCGACCCGCACGCGATCGGAGCCGGAGAAGCCTTCAAGGACCTCGGCTTCGACTCCCTGATGGCCGTCGAGTTCCGCGACCAGCTCAACCGTCGGACCGGCCTGAAGTTCCCCGTCAGCCTCGTCTTCAACTTCCGCTCGCCGCAGGCGGTCGCCGAACTGCTCCTCGGCGAACTCGCACCGGAACAGACCACCCGAGACGACTCCGACCCCCGCGACGCCGAGATCCGCGGCGCCCTCGCCGCGATCCCGATCGAGCGGCTGCGGGAGGCCGGACTCGTGGACACACTCCTGAAACTGGCGGAACCCAACGGCAGCACCATCGAGCCGGCCTCGCCCGAGAGGCACGACCCGCTGGACGACCTGGACGCCGAAGCCCTCATCGAAATCGCGCTCGACGCCGCCCGGCACGACGCCAGCCCTGGAGAAGGTAATGACCGCTGACTCGGCCTCCCGAATCGTCGAAGCGCTGCGGACCTCCTTGAAGGAGGCCGAACGGCTGCGCGCCAAGAACCGGGAGATCCTGGCGGCGAACAGCGAACCCATCGCCATCGTCGCCATGAGCTGCCGCCTCCCCGGAGACGTCGCGAACCCCGACGACTTCTGGCAGCTGGTGAGCACCGGCACCGACGCCATCACGGACTTCCCCGCCAACCGAGGCTGGGAACAACCCGAGCGCGACCAGGGACCCGACACCTACGCCCCCAGGGGCGGCTTCGTCCATGACGCCGACCTCTTCGACGCGGACCTCTTCGGCATCTCGCCCCGTGAGGCGTTGGCCATGGATCCGCAGCAGCGGTTGCTGCTGGAAGCGGCGTGGGAGACATTCGAGTCGGCCGGACTGGACCCGCGCTCGCTCGCCGGCACCGCCACCGGCGTCTTCATCGGGGCATCCCCCTCCGGCTATGGCCTCATCGACCAGGGCTCCGAGGACGTCGAGGCATTCGCCCTGACCGGCGGCGCCAGCAGCGTCCTGTCCGGCCGGGTGTCCTATGTCTTCGGCCTCGAAGGCCCCGCGGTGACGGTGGACACGGCGTGCTCCTCCTCGCTGGTGGCGCTGCACCTCGCCGCACAGGCCCTCCGCCAGGGCGAGTGCCGGATGGCGCTCGTCGGCGGAGTCACCGTGATGGCGACGCCCGGCTCGTTCAGCGCGTTCGCCAAACAGGGCGGCCTGGCGGGCGATGGCCGGTGCAAGTCGTTCGCGGCTGCGGCGGACGGGACCGGGTGGTCCGAGGGTGTGGGTGTGCTGTTGGTGGAGCGGCTGTCGGACGCGCGGCGCAACGGGCACCGGGTGCTTGCGGTGGTGCGGGGTTCGGCCATCAACCAGGACGGTGCGTCGAACGGTTTGACGGCGCCGAACGGTCCCGCGCAACAGCGGGTGATCGAGCAGGCGTTGGCCAATGCGCGGTTGACCGGTGCCGATGTGGATGTGGTGGAGGCGCATGGCACGGGGACGCGGCTTGGTGACCCGATCGAGGCGGAGGCGTTGTTGGCGACGTATGGGCAGGGGCGGGGTGCGGGTGGGGAGCCGTTGTGGTTGGGGTCGGTGAAGTCGAATATCGGTCATACGCAGGCGGCTGCGGGTGTGGCGGGTGTGATCAAGATGGTGTTGGCGTTGCGGCGGGGGGTGTTGCCGGAGACGTTGCATGTGGATGAGCCCTCGCCGGCGGTGGACTGGTCGGCGGGTGCGGTTGCGTTGTTGAGGGAGGCGCGGGAGTGGCCTGAGGTGGGTCGTCCGCGGCGGGCGGCGGTGTCGTCGTTTGGGATCAGTGGGACGAACGCGCATGTGATTTTGGAGGAGGCGCCTGGGCTTGAGTCTGAGCCGGTTGTTGGGTCGCGGCGGGTGCCGGGGTTGGTGCCGTGGGTGGTGTCGGGTAAGTCGGCGGAGGCGGTGCGGGGGCAGGTTGGGCGGTTGCGGTCGTTTGTGGACGGGCGGCCGGAGTTGGATGCGGTGGATGTGGGGTGGTCCCTGGCCACGACGCGGGCGGCGTTGGAGCACCGGGTGGTGCTCCACGGCGATACGGAGTTGGCGTCGGGTGCGGCCGGGGAGGGTCGGGTCGCGTTTCTGTTTACGGGGCAGGGGTCGCAGCGCGCGGGGATGGGGTTGGGGTTGTATGGGGCGTTCCCCGTCTATGCCAATGCTTTTGATGCGGTCTGCGCGCGTCTCGACGTGCGGTTGGAGCGTCCGCTGCGCGAGGTTCTGACCGATGGCGTGGGGTTGGATCAGACGGGGTGGGCGCAGGCGGGATTGTTCGCTCTCGATGTCGCCGCGTTCCGGCTGGTGGAGTCCTGGGGTGTGATTCCGGATGTGTTGTTGGGGCACTCGTTGGGTGAGATCGTCGCGGCGCATGTGGCGGGGGTTCTTGATCTGGATGACGCGTGTGTGTTGGTGGCGGAGCGGGGTCGGTTGATGCAGGCGCTGCCGTCGGGTGGCGGGATGCTGGCGGTCCAGGCGAGCGAGGCCGACGTCGCCGACTCGGGGCTTGACCTGGCCGCCGTCAACGGTCCGAACTCCGTGGTGTTGTCCGGCAGCAGCGAAGCCATCGAGCGCTATGCCGGCGAATGCGCCAAGCGGGGTTGGCGGTTCAACGTTCTGTCGGTGTCGCATGCGTTCCACTCGGCGTTGATGGAGCCGATGCTGGACGAATTCGCTTCGGTGTTGGCCGGGTTGACGTTCAATCCAGCGCGGATTCCGATCGTTTCGAACCTGACCGGTGCGGTGGCCGAGCCGGGGTTGTTGCAGGAGCCGGAGTACTGGCTCAAGCAGGTCCGTGAAACGGTCCGCTTCGCCGACGGTGCCGCCGCAACGGCGGAGCTTGGGGTGACCTGCTATCTGGAGTTGGGCCCCGACGGGGTGCTGTCCGGCATGGCCCAGGAGACCGTTGTCGATGGGGTGTTCACGCCGCTGCTGCGTAAGGAGCGGGCGGAGGCCGATACCGCGCTGACCGCGATCGGTCGTTTGTGGACGGCCGGCGTCAATGTCAACTGGTCCGCTATGTTTGCCGGTTGGGGTGGGCGGGTTGTTGATCTGCCGACGTATGCGTTTCAGCGGGAACGGTTCTGGCCGGAGTTTTCGGTGCCGGTGGGTGTGGGTGAGGGTTTGGTTGATTCGGTGTTCTGGGATGCGGTGGAGCGTGGGGATCTGGAGGAGTTGGCGGGTCTTGAGTCGGCGTTGCCGGCGTTGTCGGCGTGGCGGCGGCGTCACCAGGAACGTTCCACACTCGACTCCTGGCGCTATGAGATCGCTTGGAGGCCGTTGACGGGGTTGGTTCCGGCGGTGTTGTCGGGTGTGTGGGCGGTGGTGGGTTTGGAGGATGTGGAGGTGTCGGCGGCGTTGTCGGCTGCCGGGGCGACGGTGGTGGGGGTTGCGGCGGAGGAGGTGGCGGGTCTGCCTGAGGTGGCGGGTGTGGTGTTGGTGGCGTCGGGGTGGGTGGAGACGTTGGGGGTGGTGCAGGCGTTGGGTGCGGTGTCGGCGCCGTTGTGGGTGGTGACGCGGGGTGCGGTGTCGATCGGGCGGTCGGATCGGTTGACGGATCCGGAGTTGGCGGTGGTGTGGGGTCTGGGTCGGGTCGCGGCGTTGGAGTTCCCGGGGCGTTGGGGTGGGTTGGTTGATGTTCCGGTCGGGTTGGACGCGCGGGCGGGTGCCCGGCTGGTCAGTGTCCTGGCCGGTAGGGGTGATGGTGGTGAGGATCAGGTCGCGGTGCGGGGGTCTGGTGTGTACGGGCGGCGGTTGGTGCGGGCGGTGCCGGCGGCCGTGGCGGGCGCGGGCTGGGGGCCTTCGGGATCGGTGTTGGTCACCGGTGGCACGGGCGCGTTGGGCGCGGAAGTCGCCCGCTGGCTCGCGGGACGCGGTGTGCCACATCTGGTGCTCACCAGCCGTGGCGGCATCGCGCCGGAGGGGCTGGTCGAGGAACTGGCCGAACTCGGCGCCCGCACCACGGTCGTGGCCTGCGATGTAGCCGACCGCGACGCCCTGGCCGAGGTGATCGCGGGTGTTCCGGATCTGACGGGTGTGGTGCACGCTGCCGGGGTCGACAACCCCGAAGCGCTGGCATGGACCACCACCGAGGCCGTGGCCGACGTGCTGCGGCCCAAGGTCGACGGGACCAGGCACCTGGACGAACTCACCCGGGATCTCCCCCTCGATCTGTTTGTGGTGTTCTCGTCGATTTCCGCGACCTGGGGCAGCGGCACCCAAGGCGCCTACGCCGCCGGGAACACCTTCCTCGACGCCTGGGTACAGCACCGCCACGACCGTGGCCTGCCGGGCACGGCGGTGGCCTGGGGCCCCTGGGCCGGCGGCGGTATGGCCGCCCAAGGCGAAGCCGAACAGGAGTTGCGCCGGCGCGGGTTGGCACCGATCGACCCCACCCTCGCCATCCAGGCCTTGGCTCAGGCCGTCGACGGCCAGGAGTCGCATGTCACGGTCGCCGACGTCGACTGGTCCGTCTTCGCGCCGGCCTTCACCTCGGCCCGTCCCAGCCCGCTGCTGTCCGAACTCCCGGAAGCCGCCGACACCCTCCAGAGCACCGCACGGGGCGGCGGTGCCGAGTCGGAGCTGCGTCAACGGCTTGTCACGGCCACCGTCGCGCAGCGGCACCCGATGGTGCTGGACCTGGTCCGCGCCCAGGCCGCCGTGGTGCTGGGGCACACCGCAGGCGCGGACGCCATCGAACCGGGACGGGCGTTCCGCGACCTGGGCTTCGACTCCCTGATGGCCGTGGAACTGCGCAACCTGCTCACCACCCACACCGGGCTCTCCCTCCCGGCCACCCTGGTTTTCGACCACCCCAACCCGACCGCACTGACCGACCACCTCCTGCCGCAGCTGATCGGAGACGCCCAACAGAACACCGGGCTACCGGTGTTGGCCACCGGCATGGCGGTGGATGAGCCGATCGCCATCGTCGGCATGGCCTGCCGCTACCCCGGCGGTGTCACCACACCGGAGCAGCTCTGGGAGCTGGTCGAGAGCGCAACGGACGGCATCACCCCCTTCCCGACGGATCGCGGCTGGCCGGCCGGCATGACCGAGGTCGGCGGCGGCCTGGGCGGATTCGTCCATGACGCGGACGAGTTCGACGCCGACCTGTTCGGCATCTCGCCGCGCGAGGCCCTGGCCATGGATCCGCAGCAACGGCTGCTGCTGGAGGCGGCCTGGGAGACCTTCGAAGCGGCTGAAATGGACCCGCGTTCGCTGCGCGGCCGGGGCGTCGGGGTGTTCGCCGGCGCGTCGTCCTCGGGGTACGGCAGCAAGGGCGTGCCCGGCGCCGAGGGACATCTGTTGACCGGCACGGCGAACAGCGTGCTCTCCGGCCGTCTCGCCTATGTCTTCGGCCTTGAGGGGCCGGCGGTCACCGTCGATACCGCCTGCTCGTCATCACTGGTCGCGCTGCATCTGGCCGCGCAGGCCCTGCGGGCGGGTGAATGCGATCTGGCATTGGCCGGTGGTGTGACGGTGATGGTGACCTCCGGGATGTTTGCCGAGTTCGACCGTCAGGATGGGCTGGCCTCCGATGGTCGCTGCAAGTCCTTCGCCGCTGCGGCGGACGGGACCGGCTGGGCCGAGGGCGTCGGCATGCTGCTGGTGGAACGACTGTCCGATGCCCAGCGCAACGGACACCAGGTGCTGGCCGTGGTGCGCGGGAGTGCGGTGAACCAGGACGGTGCTTCCAACGGCCTCACCGCCCCGAACGGTCCCTCCCAGCAACGCGTCATCCGCCAGGCTCTGGCCAATGCCCACCTCACCAGCGCGGACATCGACACCGTGGAAGCGCACGGGACGGGCACCCGTCTTGGCGACCCGATCGAAGCCCAGGCATTGCTGGCCACCTACGGTCAAGACCGGGCGGCGGGCGAACCGTTGTGGCTGGGTTCGATCAAGTCGAACATCGGCCACACCCAGGCGGCCGCGGGCGTCGCCGGTGTGATCAAGATGATCATGGCCATGAGGCATGGGGTGTTGCCGACCACCTTGCATGTGGACGAGCCATCGCCGGCGGTCGACTGGTCGACCGGCGCGGTCGCGTTGCTCACCGAGGCACGGGAATGGCCCGACGTCGACCGCCCCCGGCGCGCGGCGGTGTCCTCCTTCGGCCTGAGTGGCACCAATGCGCATGTGATTCTGGAACAGGCTCCTGAGCCGGAGACCGCGCCGGTTGTGGCGACGCGGCAGGTGCCGGGGCTGGTGCCATGGGTGGTGTCGGCGAAGTCCGAGACCGCGTTGCGGGCGCAGGTTTCGCGGTTGCGATCTTTTGTCGCCGCGCATTCGGAGTTGGACCTGGTGGATGTGGCGTGGTCGTTGGCCACGACCAGGGCCGGGCTTGAGCATCGCGCTGTCCTTCACGGCGATGAGCAGCTGGCCGCTGGCGTCGCCATCGAGGGCCGAACCGCCTTTCTGTTCACGGGGCAGGGTGCGCAACGTGCGGGCATGGGCCTGGGGTTGTACGAGGCATTCCCCGTCTACGCGGAGGCTTTCGACGCGGTCTGCGCCCGGTTGGATACGCGGTTGGACCGTCCGCTGCACGAGGTTCTGACCGATGGCGTTGACCTTGACGAGACCGGGTGGGCGCAGGCGGGCTTGTTCGCCCTCGAAGTCGCCGCGTTCCGGTTGGTGGAGTCCTGGGGTGTCACGCCGGATGTGTTGTTGGGCCACTCGTTGGGCGAGATCGTGGCCGCGCATGTCGCGGGGGTGTTGTCGCTGGACGATGCGTGCATTCTGGTGGCGGAGCGCGGACGCCTGATGCAGGCGCTGCCGACCGGCGGCGGAATGCTCGCCGTCCAGGCCACCGAGGCCGATGTCGCCGATTCAGGGCTTGACGTTGCGGCGGTGAACGGTCCGAACTCCGTGGTGCTTTCCGGCAGCAGCGACGCCATCGAGCGCTATGCCGCCGAATGTGCCGAGCGCGGTTGGCGGTTCACCATTCTGACCGTCTCACATGCGTTCCACTCCGCCCTGATGGAGCCGATGCTGGAGGAATTCGCTTCGGTTCTGGCCGGGTTGACGTTCAACCCCGCTCGCATTCCGATCGTTTCCAACCTGACCGGTGCCATAGCCGAACCCGGGCAGATGCAACAGCCGGAGTACTGGCTGAAGCAGGTCCGTGGGACGGTCCGCTTCGCCGACGGAGTCACCGCGCTCGAAGCCATGGGTGTGACCCGTTACCTCGAACTGGGCCCCGACGGAGTCCTGTCCGGCATGGCCCAGGAAACCACCGTCGCCGACGCGACGTTCGTGCCCGTCGTCCGCAAGGACCGCGAGGAGACGGACACCGCCATCACCGCCATCAGCCGTCTGTGGACGGCCGGCGTCAACGTCAACTGGTCGGCTGTGTTCGCTGGTTGGGGCGGCCGGGCGATTCCGCTGCCGACGTACGCCTTCCAGCGGCAGCGGTTCTGGCCGCAGCCGGGTGTGATCACTGGGGATGCGGGTGCGCTCGGCTTGACGGGCGCCGGGCATGGGCTGTTGGGCGCTGTGGTGGCGCTTGCCGAGGGCGATGGGCTGCTGCTGACGGGGGTGTTGTCGACAAGTGCCCAGTCCTGGCTGGCCGACCATGTCGTACTGGGCCGGGTGGTGGTGCCGGGTGCGGCGTTGGTGGAGATGGTGTTGCGGGCCGGCCAGGAGGTTGGTTGCGGTCTGGTTCGTGAGTTGGTGTTGCAGGCGCCGTTGGTGTTGCCGGAGTCGGGTGGGACACAGGTTCAGGTGCGGGTGGAGGGGCCGGACGGGGCGGGCGATCGGCTGGTTCATGTCCATGCTCGCGCCGAGGGCTCCGAGGAGTGGGTCCTGCACGCGTCGGGTTTCCTCGCCGTCTCCGAGCCCGAAGCGTCTGGGGTCGATCTGTCCGCGTGGCCGCCGCAGGGTGCGGTCGCGGTGGATGTTGCGGGGTTCTACGAGGCGTTGGCCGACGCCGGCTTTGCCTACGGGCCGATGTTCCAGGGTGTGCGGGCGGCCTGGCGTGACGAGTCCGGCGTCTATGCCGAGGTGGCGTTGCCCAACGCGGACGGGGTCGAGGGGCTGGGCATTCACCCTGCGCTGCTGGACAGCGCGTTGCATCCCTCTGGTCTGCTGGCCGGTGATGGCGAGGTCTCCGGGCCTCGGTTGCCGTTCGCCTGGTCGGGCGTGGAGCTCTTCGCGGTCGGCGCGACGGCGTTGCGGGTGGCGATCGTTCCCGAGGGGGAAGGCGTCCAGGTGCGGGCGGCCGACGGCCATGGGCTGCCGGTCATGCGAGTGGGTTCGTTGATATCGCGGACCGTCTCCCGCGAGCAGCTGACCGTCGCCGCAGCGCGAGACGATTCGCTGTTCGCGGTCGACTGGATCCCGTCTTCGTCCCCTGCCACCGCTGCCCATGAGGACAGGGCGGACGCCTCGGAGTGGACGACCCTGGTGGCCGGTGATGGCCCGCTGGAGCAGGTGCTCGGCGACGTACTGCGTGGAATACAGGGGTGGTTGGCGGACGAGGGGGCGTTGGGGTCGCGTCTGGCCGTGGTGACGCGGGGTGCGGTCCCCGCCACTCCCGACGATGCCGTCGATCCGGTGGGCGCGGCGGTGTGGGGCCTGGTGCGGTCGGCGCAGTCGGAACATCCGGACCGGATCGTGTTGCTGGACGCCGACCCGGCCGGCGCCGAGGACTTCGATCTGTCGCTGCTGGCCGGTGTGGACGAACCGCAGATCGCCGTTCGTGGCGAGCGGGTGTTGGTCCCCCGGTTGGCTCGGGTGACGACCGATGTGGAGCGGGCGGTGCCATCGGTTGGCGATGGCACGGTGTTGATCACCGGCGGGACGGGGGCTCTGGGCGGTCTGTTGGCCCGGCACCTGGTGACCGAACACGGCGTCCGTCACCTGTTGTTGTTGTCCCGTCGGGGTTCGGATGCTGCGGGGGTTGGGGACCTTACCGCCGAACTCGGCGCGTTGGGCGCGGATGTGCGGGTTGTGGCGTGTGATGCGGCCGATCGTGACGCTCTGGCGGCGGTGTTGGCGCGGGAGGTGCCGGTGGAGGCTCCGTTGACCGGTGTCGTTCACGCTGCGGGTGTGTTGGACGACGGCGTTTTCACGGCGTTGACGCAGGAGCGTCTGGAGACGGTGTTGCGGGCGAAGGCCACCGCCGCCGTCAACCTGGACGAACTCACCCGCGACGTCGATCTGTCGATGTTTGTGCTCTACTCCTCCGTCGCCGCGACCCTTGGCACCCCGGGGCAGGGCAACTACGCGGCGGCTAACGCGTTCCTGGACGGTCTGGCGGCGCGGCGTCGTGCGCAGGGGCGGCCGGGGTTGTCGTTGGGTTGGGGGTTGTGGGAGCGGGTCAGTGGGATGACGGGACATCTGCAGGATCGTGCGTCTCGTCTTGGCTCCGGGTTGTCGGACGAGCAGGGGCTGGCCCTGTTCGATGCCGCGCTGGGGGTGGACCGTTCGGGCGTAGTGGCGATGCTGCTGGATGTGGGCGCCCTGAGATCGTGGGGTTCGGCTGGTCCGGTGCCGGCGTTGTTGCGTGGGTTTGTGCCTGCCGCTGTGGTGCGCCGGGCCGGGCGTGTGGCCGGGGGCGAGCCGCAGTTGTTGCGGCAGTTGGCGGGCCTGTCGCCAGCGGAGCGGCGCGGGTTGTTGCAGGACCTGGTGTTGGCGGAGGTGGCGCGGGTGTTGGGGCATGCGTCGGCGGACGCCATCAGCGAGCGGCAGGCGTTCAAGGACCTGGGTTTTGATTCGTTGACCGCTGTGGAGTTCCGCAACCGTCTCAACACGGTTGCCGGGTTGCGGCTGCCCGCGACGCTGGTGTTCGACTACCCGAGTATCCAGGTGTTGGTGGACCACCTGGCCGGTCTGCTGTCGGACACCGGCACGCCGACTCCCGTGCGGTCCGCGCGGCCTGTGCGTTCGGCTGTGGTGGATGAGCCGATTGCGATTGTGGGGATGTCGTGTCGTCTGCCGGGTGGTGTGGTTTCGCCGGCTGGGTTGTGGGATCTGGTCATGGCGGGTCGGGACGGGATCACGGACTTTCCCGATGACCGTGGGTGGGAGGTGGCCTGGAGCGAGGTCTCCGGCGTGGGTGGCTTTGTCACCGGCGCGGGTGAGTTCGACGCCGCGATGTTCGGGATCTCCCCGCGTGAGGCCCTGGCCATGGACCCACAACAACGCCTCCTCCTGGAAAGCGTCTGGGAAGCCTTCGAATCCGCCGGCCTCGACCCCCACTCCCTGCGCGGCTCCGCGACCGGCGTCTACGCCGGGGTGATGTACCACGACTACGCCCAAAGCCTCGGCACCGTCCCCGAAGGCGTGGAAGCGTTCCTGGGCACCGGCAACGCCGGCAGCGTCCTGTCCGGACGCGCCGCCTACACCTTCGGCCTCGAAGGCCCCGCCGTCACCGTCGACACCGCCTGCTCCTCCTCCCTGGTCGCCCTCCACCTGGCCTCACAGGCACTACGGTCGGGCGAATGCGACCTGGCGGTGGCCGGCGGCGTGACCGTGCTGTCCACCCCAGGAGTCTTCGTCGACTTCGCCCGCCAGGGTGGGTTGGCCGCGGATGGCCGCTGCAAATCCTTCGCCGCCGCAGCCGACGGCACCGGCTGGTCCGAAGGCGCAGCCATCCTGGTCGTCGAACGCCTGGCCGACGCCCAACGCAACAACCACCCCATCCTCGCCATCGTCCGCGGCACCTCCGTCAACCAAGACGGCGCCTCCAACGGACTGACCGCCCCCAACGGACCCTCCCAACAACGCGTCATCCAACAAGCCCTCGCCAACGCCCACCTCACCGCCGCCGACATCGACATCGTCGAAGCCCACGGCACCGGCACCCGCCTGGGCGACCCCATCGAAGCCCAAGCACTCATCGCCACCTACGGCCAACACCGCGCCCAAAACGACGAACCCCTGTGGCTGGGCTCGATCAAATCCAACATCGGCCACACCCAAGCAGCCGCCGGAGCCGCCGGCATCATCAAAATGGTCATGTCCATGCGCCACGGCATACTCCCGGCAACCCTGCACGTGGACGAACCCTCACCCCAGATCGACTGGTCAGCCGGCGCGGTAAAACTCCTCACCCACCCACGAGAATGGCCCCAAACCGACCGACCCCGCCGCGCAGCCGTCTCCTCCTTCGGCATCAGCGGCACCAACGCCCACGTCATCCTCGAACAAGCCCCCACACCCAAACCACACACCCCACGCACGACCCGGCAAGCCCCCGGCCTGGTGCCCTGGCCCATATCCGCCAAAACCCAAACCGCACTCCAAGCACAGGTCACACGACTACAAACCTTCCTCGCCGAACGACCCCAGTCGAACGCGATCGACATCGGCTTCTCACTCGCCACCACACGAGCCGCCCTGGAACACCGAATCGTCCTCACCGACACCACAGACATCCTCGCGACAGGCACGGTAACCGAAGGCCGCACCGCATTCCTCTTCACCGGCCAGGGCTCCCAACGCCCCGGTATGGGACAGGAGCTGTATGAAGCGTTCCCGGTCTACGCCGAAGCCTTCGACACGATCTGCGCACGCCTCGACACGCACCTGGAACGCCCCCTGCATGAGGTCCTGACCGACGGGGCCGACCTCGACCAGACGGCATGGGCCCAAGCCGGCCTCTTCGCCCTCGAAGTCGCCCTCTATCGCGTGGTGGAGTCCTGGGGCGTGATCCCCGACGTGCTGTTGGGCCACTCCCTGGGCGAGATTACCGCCGCGCATGTGTCCGGGGTTCTGTCGCTGGATGATGCGTGCACCCTGGTGGCAGAGCGCGGACGCCTGATGCAGGCGCTGCCGAGCGGCGGCGGAATGCTCGCCGTCCAAGCCACCGAGGCCGATGTCGCCGACTCCGGGCTTGACCTCGCCGCCGTCAATGGTCCGCAGTCCGTGGTGCTCTCCGGGGACGTTGCGGCTATCGAGCGCTACGCGGCCGAATGCGCTGACCAGGGCCGGCGGTTCACCGTTCTGTCGGTGTCGCATGCGTTCCATTCGGCGTTGATGGAGCCGATGCTGGACGAGTTCGCTTCTGTCCTGAACAACCTGACGTTCAACCCCACCCGCATCCCCATCGTCTCCAACCTCACCGGAGCCATAGCCGAACCCGGCCAAATACAGCAGCCCGAATACTGGCTGAAGCAGGTCCGTGGGACGGTCCGCTTCGCCGACGGAGTCACCGCGCTTGAAGCGATGGGCGTGACCCGTTACCTCGAAATCGGCCCCGACGCCGTCCTGACCGGAATGGCCCAAGAGACCATTGCCGAAGCGACGTTCGTGCCAGTGCTCCGGAAGGACCGCGACGAGACCGACACTGCGCTGACCGCCGCGAGCCGACTGTGGACGGTTGGGGCTGAGATCAACTGGCCAGCCGTCTTCACCAACTGGGGTGGTCGGGTTGTTGAGTTGCCGACGTATGCCTTTCAGCGTGAGCGTTATTGGCCGCGTCCGAATGTGGGTGTGGGTGATTTGGGTGTTGTTGGTTTGGTGGGTGCTGAGCATGCGTTGTTGGGTTCTGTGGTGGCGTTGGCTGATGGTGATGCGGTGGTGTTGACGGGGCGGTTGTCGGTGGGTGTGCAGTCGTGGCTGGGTGATCATGTGGTGTTGGGTGAGGTGGTGGTGCCGGGGGCGGCGTTGGTGGAGATGGTGTTGCGGGCGGGGCAGGAGGTTGGTTGTGGTTTGGTGCGTGAGTTGGTGTTGCAGGCTCCGTTGGTGTTGTCGGAGTCGGGTGGGGTTCAGGTTCAGGTGCGTGTCGAGGGCGTGGACGATGCGGGTGATCGGCCGGTGTATGTCCATGCCCGTGCTGAGGGTGCCGATGAGTGGGTTGTTCATGCGTCGGGTCTCCTCGCTGTGTCTGAACGGGAGGCCGGTGACTTTGATTTGGGTGTGTGGCCGCCGGAGGGTGCGGTGGCGGTGGATGTTGAGGGGTTGTATGGGGCTTTGGCGGGGGCGGGTCTTGGTTATGGTCCGGTGTTTCGGGGGGTGCGGGCGGTTTGGCGTGATGAGTTGGGGGTGTATGCGGATGTGGTGTTGCCGGAGTCTGGTGTGGCTGGGGTTGATGCGTTTGGTATTCATCCGGCGTTGCTTGATGCCGCGCTTCATTCTTCGGGGTTTGTTCTAGGGGATGCTGAGACTGCTGGCGGGCCGAGGTTGCCGTTCGCGTGGTCGGGTGTGGAGTTGTTCGCGGTGGGGGCGAGGGTGTTGCGGGTGGCGATCCGTTCGGTGGGCGAGGGCGTTGTTGTGGAGGCGGCGGATGGTGCTGGTGTTCCGGTGGCGGTGGTGCGTTCGTTGATGTTGCGGTCGGTATCGGCGGAGCAGCTGTCGTCGGCCGGGCGGGTCGATGATGCGCTGTTCGCGGTGGAGTGGAGTGCGTTGCCCCCGGTCGTTGTTCATGCCGAGCCGACGGACTTCTCCCTGCTGGTGGTGGGCGATGGTTCGGTGGAGCAGGTGCTCGGTGGGGTGTTGCGTGGGGTGCAGGAGTGGTTGGCGGATGAGGGGTCGTTTGGTTCGCGTCTGGCGGTGGTGACGCGGGGTGCGGTTCCGGCGACTTCCGGTGGTGTGGTGGATGTGGTGGGTGCGGCGGTGTGGGGTTTGGTGCGGTCGGCGCAGTCGGAGCATCCGGATCGGATCGTGTTGGTGGACGCTGATCCGGCGGCTACCGAGGACTTCGACCTGGCGTTGTTGGCCGGTTTGGATGAGCCTCAGGTCGCCGTTCGTGGTGGGCAGGTGTGGGTGCCGAGGTTGGCCCGAGCGGTGGGTGTGGAACACGCGGTGCCGTCGGTTGTGGGTGGCACGGTGTTGATTACCGGTGGGACGGGGACGTTGGGTGGTGTGCTGGCGCGGCATCTGGTGGTCGAGCATGGGGTGCGGCATCTGTTGTTGTTGTCGCGTCAGGGCCCGGACGCTCCGGGGGCCATGGATCTGGTCGGCGAGTTGGAGGGGCTGGGCGCGCGGGCGCGGGTGGTGGCGTGTGATGCCGCCGACCGTGACGCTCTGGCGGCGGTCCTCGACGGGATCCCCGCCGACGCGCCGCTGACCGGCGTTGTCCATGCGGCCGGTGTGCTTGACGACGGGGTGTTCACCGCCCTCACCCCGGAGCGGTTGAACAGGGTGTTGCGGGCGAAGGTGACCGCGGCCGTCAACCTGGACGAGCTGACGCGCGCCGCTGATCTCGCGCTCTTCGTTCTGTATTCGTCGGCGTCGGCGACGTTCGGTACGCCGGGGCAGGCGAACTACGCGGCGGCGAACGCGTTCCTCGACGGTCTGGCCGCGCGTCGCCGCGTGGAGGGGCTGCCGGGTCTGTCGCTGGGCTGGGGCCTGTGGGAGCAGGCCAGCACCATGACGGGCAAGCTCGCCGAGACCGACCGGGCCCGGGCGACCAGCGCCGGCATGGCCCTGTCCACCGAGCAGGGGCTTGCCCTGTTCGACGCGGCATTGTCGCGTTCGGTGGCGCAGTTGTTGCCCATCAACCTTGACCTGACGGTGGTGCGGTCGGCCGACGAGGTGCCGGCGTTGCTGCGGGGCCTGGTTTCCGGTCGGGTGCGGCGTGGGGTGGCGCAGGTTTCGGGTGCCGGTTTGGCGTTGGTGCAGCGGTTGCGTTCGGTGCCTGAGGCCCAGCAGCGGCAGATGCTGTTGGAGTTGGTGCGGGGCAGCGCGGCGGCCGTACTGGGGCATGGTTCGGCCGATGCGGTCGGCGAACGCCAGGCATTTAAGGACCTGGGCTTTGACTCTCTCACCGCGATCGAGCTGCGTAATCGGTTGAATTCGGCGACGGGGCTTCGGTTGCCGGCCACGCTGGTCTTTGACTATCCCAGCCCGACGCTGCTCGCTGATTACCTGGCCGAGCAGTTCTTCGGTGTGCTTGAGTCGGCGTCGCCGCTGGCGCCGGCGATGGCCGGGAAGGCTGTTTCGCTGGATGAGCCGTTGGCGATTGTGGGGATGGCGTGTCGGTTCCCGGGTGGGGTTGGGTCGCCGGGGGAGTTGTGGGATTTGGTGGATGGTGGGGTGGATGGTATGTCGGTTTTTCCGGTGGATCGTGGTTGGCCGGTGGATTTGGCGGGTCGGGTTGGTGGTGTGGGTGGGTTTGTGGATGGTGCGGATGGGTTTGATGCGGGGTTGTTTGGGATTTCGCCGCGTGAGGCTTTGTCGATGGATCCGCAGCAGCGGTTGTTGTTGGAGGCTGCGTGGGAGGTGTTTGAGTCGGCTGGGTTGGATCCGCGTTCGTTGCGGGGTGGGAGTGTGGGGGTGTTTGCGGGGGCGTTGTCGTCGGGGTATGTGGCTGTTGGTTCTGAGGGGCATGTGTTGTCGGGTGCTGCGAATAGTGTGATTTCGGGTCGGGTGTCTTATGTGTTTGGGTTGGAGGGGCCTGCGGTGACGGTGGATACGGCGTGTTCGTCGTCGTTGGTGGCGTTGCATTTGGCGGGGCAGGCGTTGCGGTCGGGTGAGTGTGATATGGCGTTGGCTGGTGGTGTGACGGTGATGGTGACGCCGACGGCGTTTGCGGAGTTTGATCAGCAGGATGGGTTGGCGTCGGATGGTCGGTGTAAGTCGTTTGCTGCGTCGGCGGATGGGACGGGGTGGGCTGAGGGTGTGGGGTTGTTGTTGGTGGAGCGGTTGTCGGATGCGCGGCGGAAGGGGCATGAGGTTCTTGCGGTGGTGCGGGGTTCGGCGGTGAATCAGGATGGTGCGTCGAATGGTTTGACGGCGCCGAATGGTCCCTCCCAACAGCGGGTGATTCGGCAGGCGTTGGCGAATGCGCGGTTGACGGGTGCGGATGTGGATGTGGTGGAAGCCCATGGGACGGGGACGCGTCTTGGTGATCCGATTGAGGCGCAGGCGTTGTTGGCGACGTATGGGCAGGATCGGGGTGAGGGTGGCGAGCCGTTGTGGTTGGGGTCGATCAAATCGAACATCGGTCATACGCAGGCGGCTGCGGGTGTGGCGGGTGTGATCAAGATGGTGCTGGCCATGCGCCACGGTCTGATGCCGGCGACCCTGCACGTGGATGAGCCCTCGCCGCAGGTGGACTGGTCCGAGGGCGAGGTTGCGTTGTTGACGGAGGCGCGTGCGTGGCCCGAGGTGGGTCGCCCGCGGCGGGCGGCGGTGTCGTCGTTCGGGATCAGCGGCACCAACGCGCACGTCATTCTGGAGCAGGCGCCGCAGCCCGAACCCGAGCCGGTTACCGAACTCGCGGTTGGTTGGCCGGGGTTGGTGCCGTGGGTGGTGTCGGCGAAGTCCGAGGCCGGGTTGCGGGCTCAGGTGGCCCGGTTGCGGTCGTTCGTCGCCGAGCGTCCCGAGTTGGACGCGGTCGATGTCGGCTGGTCGTTGGCCACGACACGGGCCGCGTTGGAGCATCGAGTCGTCCTGGCGGGCGATGGAGACGTGCTCGCCACCGGCACCGCAAGCGAAGGCCGCACCGCGTTCCTCTTCACCGGCCAGGGATCACAACGCGCCGCCATGGGCCAGGGTCTGTATGAGGCATTCCCGGTCTATGCCGAGGCCTTCGACGCGGTCTGCGAACACCTCGACACCCACCTGGAACGCCCCCTACGAGAAGTCCTGACCGATGGGGCCGACCTCGATCAAACGGGCTGGGCTCAGGCGGGCCTGTTCGCTCTCGAAGTCGCCCTCTATCGCGTGGTGGAGTCCTGGGGCGTGATCCCCGACGTGCTGTTGGGCCACTCCCTGGGCGAGATTACCGCCGCGCATGTGTCCGGGGTTCTGTCGTTGGATGATGCGTGCATTCTGGTGGCGGAGCGCGGACGCCTGATGCAGGCGCTGCCGAGCGGCGGCGGGATGCTCGCCGTCCAGGCCACCGAGGCCGATGTCGCCGACTCCGAGCTTGACCTCGCCGCCGTCAATGGTCCGCAGTCCGTGGTGCTCTCTGGGGACGTTGCGGCTATCGAGCGCTACGCGGCCGAATGCGCCGACCAAGGCCGGCGGTTCACCGTTCTGTCGGTGTCGCATGCGTTCCATTCGGCGTTGATGGAACCCATGCTTGACGAATTCGCTTCTGTCCTGAACAACCTGACGTTTAACCCCGCTCGCATTCCGATCGTGTCCAATCTGACCGGCGCCGTGGCCGAACCCGGGCAGATGCAACAGCCGGAGTACTGGCTGAAGCAGGTCCGTGGGACGGTCCGCTTTGCCGATGGTGTCACTGCGCTTGAGGCGATGGGCGTGACTCGTTACCTCGAACTGGGCCCCGACGGTGTGTTGTCCGGCATGGCCCAGGAGACGGCCGCCGAAGCGACGTTCACCCCCGTCCTCCGGAAGGACCGCGACGAGACCGACACTGCGCTGACCGCCGCGAGCCGCCTCTGGGCCGCTGGCGTCAACGTCGATTGGTCGGCTGTGTTTGGCGGTTGGGGTGGTCGGGTTGTCGAGTTGCCGACGTATGCCTTTCAGCGTGAGCGTTATTGGCCGCGTCCGAATGTGGGTGTGGGTGATTTGGGTGCTGTTGGTTTGGTGGGTGCTGAGCATGCGTTGTTGGGTTCTGTGGTGGCGTTGGCTGATGGTGATGCGGTGGTGTTGACGGGGCGGTTGTCGGTGGGTGTGCAGTCGTGGCTGGGTGATCATGTGGTGTTGGGTGAGGTGGTGGTGCCGGGGGCGGCGTTGGTGGAGATGGTGTTGCGGGCGGGGCAGGAGGTTGGTTGTGCTTTGGTGCGTGAGTTGGTGTTGCAGGCTCCGTTGGTGTTGTCGGAGTCGGGTGGGGTTCAGGTTCAGGTGCGTGTCGAGGGCGTGGACGATGCGGGTGATCGGCCGGTGTATGTCCATGCCCGTGCTGAGGGTGCCGATGAGTGGGTTGTTCATGCGTCGGGTCTCCTCGCTGTGTCTGAACGGGAGGCCGGTGACTTTGATTTGGGTGTGTGGCCGCCGGAGGGTGCGGTGGCGGTGGATGTTGAGGGGTTGTATGGGGCTTTGGCGGGGGCGGGTCTTGGTTATGGTCCGGTGTTTCGGGGGGTGCGGGCGGTTTGGCGTGATGAGTTGGGGGTGTATGCGGATGTGGTGTTGCCGGAGTCTGGTGTGGCTGGGGTTGATGCGTTTGGTATTCATCCGGCGTTGCTTGATGCCGCGCTTCACTCTTCGGGGTTTGTTCTAGGGGAGGCTGAGACTGCTGGCGGGCCGAGGTTGCCGTTTGCCTGGTCGGGTGTGGAACTCTTCGCGGTGGGGGCGAGGGTGTTGCGGGTGGCGATTCGTTCGGTGGGTGAGGGTGTTGTTGTGGAGGCGGCGGATGGTGCTGGTGTTCCGGTGGCGGTGGTGCGTTCGTTGATGTTGCGGTCGGTGTCGGCGGAGCAGTTGTCGTCGGGTGGACGGGTCGATGATGCGTTGTTCGCTGTCGATTGGATCGCTCTGTCTTCGGGGGTTGGTTCTTCTGATGGGGCTGGGTTCTCCACGTTGGTGGTGGGTGATGGTTCGGTGGAGCAGGTGCTTGGTGGGGTGTTGCGTGGGGTGCAGGAGTGGTTGGTGGACGAGGGGTCGTTTGGTTCGCGGTTGGCGGTGGTGACGCGGGGTGCCGTGGCTGTGGGGCCGGATGAGGTTGGGGATGTGGTGGGTGCGGCGGTGTGGGGTTTGGTGCGGTCGGCGCAGTCGGAGCATCCGGATCGGATTGTGTTGGTGGATGCTGATCCGGCGGCTACCGAGGACTTCGACCTGGCGTTGTTGGCCGGTCTTGATGAGCCTCAGGTCGCCGTTCGTGACGGGCAGGTGTGGGTGCCGAGGCTGGCCCGAGCGGTGGGTGTGGAACACGCGGTGCCGTCGGTGGTGGGCGGCACGGTGTTGATCACCGGTGGGACGGGGACGTTGGGTGGTCTGCTGGCCCGGCATCTGGTCGTCGAGCATGGGGTGCGGCATCTGTTGTTGTTGTCGCGTCAGGGCCCGGACGCTCCGGGGGCCATGGATCTGGTCGGCGAGTTGGAGGAGCTGGGCGCGCGGGTGCGGGTGGTGGCCTGTGACGCTGCCGACCGCGATGCTCTGGCGGCCGTCCTCGACGGGATCCCCGCCGACGCGCCCCTGACCGGCGTTGTCCATGCGGCCGGTGTGCTTGACGATGGAGTGTTCACCGCCCTCACTCCAGAACGGTTGAACAGGGTGTTGCGGGCGAAGGTGACCGCGGCCGTCAACCTGGACGAGCTGACGCGCGCCGCTGATCTCGCGCTCTTCGTTCTGTATTCGTCGGCGTCGGCGACGTTCGGTACGCCGGGGCAGGCGAACTACGCGGCGGCGAACGCGTTCCTGGACGGTCTGGCCGCGCGTCGCCGCGTGGAGGGGCTGCCGGGTCTGTCGCTGGGCTGGGGCTTGTGGGAGCAGGCCAGCGCCATGACGGAGCATCTGCGGGGCCAGCTTGGGCATGGGCTGTCGACGGAGCGGGGGCTCGCTCTGTTCGACGCGGCGCTGTCGCGTTCGGTGGCGCACCTGGTGGCGGTCAATCTTGACGTGGCGGCGGTGCGGGCGGCGGGTGAGG
The DNA here is from genome assembly GCF_000974485.1 of Streptomyces sp. NBRC 109706. Taxonomy (GTDB): domain Bacteria; phylum Actinomycetota; class Actinomycetes; order Streptomycetales; family Streptomycetaceae; genus Streptomyces. The sequence continues at coordinate 75,943 of NZ_BBOM01000016.1, forward strand.
TGCCGGCGTTGCTGCGGGGCCTGGTCGCCGGCCGGGTGCGGCGTGGGGTGGCGCAGGCATCGGGTGCCGGTTTGGCGCTGGCACAGCGACTGCGGTCGATGCCCGAAGCTCAGCAGCGGCAGATGCTGTTGGAGTTGGTGCGGAGCGGTGCGGCGGCCGTACTGGGGCATGGTTCGGCCGATGCGGTCGGCGAACGCCAGGCATTTAAGGACCTGGGCTTTGACTCCCTCACCGCGATCGAGCTGCGTAATCGGTTGAATACGGCGACGGGGCTTCGGTTGCCGGCCACGCTGGTCTTCGACTATCCCAACCCGACCGTTCTCAGCGATCAACTCCTGTCGCAGTTCCTCGGCACGCCCGAGGCGCAGCCGGACGTACTGCGGCGGCCGGCGCTCACTACGGGGACCGACGAGCCGTTGGCGATTGTGGGGATGGCGTGTCGGTTCCCGGGTGGGGTTGGGTCGCCGGGGGAGTTGTGGGATTTGGTGGATGGTGGGGTGGATGGTATGTCGGTGTTTCCGGTGGATCGTGGTTGGCCGGTGGATTTGGCGGGTCGGGTTGGTGGTGTGGGTGGGTTTGTGGATGGTGCGGATGGGTTTGATGCGGGGTTGTTTGGGATTTCGCCGCGTGAGGCTTTGTCGATGGATCCGCAGCAGCGGTTGTTGTTGGAGGCTGCGTGGGAGGTGTTTGAGTCGGCTGGGTTGGATCCGCGTTCGTTGCGGGGTGGGAGTGTGGGGGTGTTTGCGGGGGCGTTGTCGTCGGGGTATGTGGCTGTTGGTTCTGAGGGGCATGTGTTGTCGGGTGCTGCGAATAGTGTGATTTCGGGTCGGGTGTCTTATGTGTTTGGGTTGGAGGGGCCTGCGGTGACGGTGGATACGGCGTGTTCGTCGTCGTTGGTGGCGTTGCATTTGGCGGGGCAGGCGTTGCGGTCGGGTGAGTGTGATATGGCGTTGGCTGGTGGTGTGACGGTGATGGTGACGCCGACGGCGTTTGCGGAGTTTGATCAGCAGGATGGTTTGGCGTCGGATGGTCGGTGTAAGTCGTTTGCTGCGTCGGCGGATGGGACGGGGTGGGCTGAGGGTGTGGGTTTGTTGTTGGTGGAGCGGTTGTCGGATGCGCGGTGGAACGGCCACCAGGTGTTGGCCGTGGTGCGGGGTTCGGCGGTGAATCAGGATGGTGCGTCGAATGGTTTGACGGCGCCGAATGGTCCCTCCCAGCAGCGGGTGATTCGGCAGGCGTTGGCGAATGCGCGGTTGACGGGTGCGGATGTGGATGTGGTGGAGGCGCATGGGACGGGGACGCGTCTTGGGGATCCGATTGAGGCGCAGGCGTTGTTGGCGACGTATGGGCAGGATCGGGGTGAGGGTGGCGAGCCGTTGTGGTTGGGGTCGATCAAGTCGAATATCGGGCACACGCAGGCGGCTGCGGGTGTGGCTGGTGTGATCAAGATGGTGCTGGCCATGCGCCACGGTCTGATGCCGGCGACCCTGCACGTGGACGAGCCCTCCCCGCAGGTGGACTGGTCGGCGGGTGAGGTTGCGTTGTTGACGCAGGCGCGGGCGTGGCCCGAGGTGGGCCGGCCGCGGCGGGCGGCGGTGTCGTCGTTCGGGATCAGTGGGACGAATGCGCATGTGATTTTGGAGCAGGCGCCTGAGCCTGAGCCGGTTACCGAATCCGCGGTTGGTTGGCCGGGGTTGGTGCCGTGGGTGGTGTCGGCGAAGTCCGAGGCCGGGTTGCGGGCGCAGGTGGCCCGGTTGCGGTCGTTCGTCGCCGAGCGTCCGGAGTTGGACGCGGTCGACGTCGGCTGGTCGCTCGCGACAACGCGGGCCGCGTTGGAGCATCGGGTCGTCCTGGCCGGCGATGGAGACGTGCTCGCGACCGGCACCGCAAGCGAAGGCCGCACCGCGTTCCTGTTCACCGGCCAGGGATCACAACGCGCGGGGATGGGCCTGGGCCTGTATGAGGCATTCCCGGTCTACGCCGAAGCCTTCGACGCGGTCTGCGAACACCTCGACGCGCGGCTGGAACGCCCCCTACGCGAAGTCCTCACCGACGGGGCCGACCTCGATCAAACGGGCTGGGCTCAGGCCGGCCTCTTCGCTCTCGAAGTCGCGCTCTACCGCCTGGTGGAGTCCTGGGGCGTGGTCCCCGACGTGCTGTTGGGTCATTCCCTGGGCGAGATCACGGCCGCCCATGTCGCCGGGATCCTCAGCCTTGATGACGCCTGCACCCTGGTCGCCGAGCGCGGTCGGTTGATGCAGGCCCTGCCCGCCGGCGGTGGAATGCTCGCCGTCCAGGCCACCGAGGCCGATGTCGCCGATTCAGGGCTTGACCTCGCCGCCGTCAACGGCCCGAACTCCGTGGTCCTCTCCGGCCCAACCGAAGCCATCGAACGCTACGCCGCCGAATGCGCCAGCCAAGGCCGGCGGTTCAACATCCTCACCGTCTCGCACGCGTTCCACTCCGCCCTGATGGAACCCATGCTGGACGCATTCGCTTCGGTCCTGAACAACCTGACGTTCAACCCCGCTCGCATTCCGATCGTTTCCAACCTCACCGGTGCCATAGCCGAACCCGGGCAGATGCAACAGCCCGAGTACTGGCTCCAGCAGGTCCGCCAAACCGTCCGCTTCGCCGAGGGAGTTACCGCCCTCGGCAGCATGAACGTGACCCGCTACCTCGAACTCGGCCCCGACGGGGTGCTGTCCGGCATGGCCCAGGAGACGGCCGCCGACGCCACGTTCGCCCCCGTCCTCCGCAAGGACCGCGACGAGACCGACACCGCCCTCACCGCCCTCAGCCGCCTCTGGACCATCGGCGTCAACGTCAACTGGCCGGCGGCGTTCGCCGGTTGGGGCGGTCGAGGTGTCGAGTTGCCGACCTATGCGTTCCAGCGGGAGCGGTACTGGCCACGGTCGTTGCCGGGCGGCAGCGGTGCGTTCGGCGCCGGGCATGCGTTGCTGGAGACGGTCGTCTCGTTGGCCGAGGGCGACGGGGTGGTGCTGAGCGGCCTGTTGTCGGTGGGCGCGCAGCCGTGGCTGGCCGATCATGTGGTGTCCGGGCATGTGATGGTGCCGGGTGCGGCGTTGGTGGAGATGGTGCTGCGTGCCGGCCAGGAGGTCGGTTGCGGTCTCGTCCGCGAGCTGGTGCTGCAGTCGCCGCTGGTGCTGCCGGCGTCCGGCGGGGTGCGGGTTCAGGTACGCGTCGAGGGCCCGGACGAGTCCGGTGACCGCCCGACGCACGTCCATGCCCGCGCCGAGGGCAGCGAGGAATGGGTCCTGCACGGGACGGGCTTCCTCGCCGTCTCCGAGCCCGAAACGTCCGCTTTCGATCTGGCTGTGTGGCCGCCGCAGGGCGCGGCCGCGGTGGATGTCGAGGGGTTCTACGAGACGTTGGTCGACGCGGGCTTCGAGTACGGACCGAAGTTCCAAGGCGTGCGGGCGGCCTGGCGTGATGCGTCGGGTGTGTACGCGGACATCGCGCTCTCCGAGCCGGTCGACGGTTTCGGTATCCATCCGGCGCTGTTGGACGCGGCGTTGCATCCGGCGCACCTCCTGTCCGGTGGGCCTGACCAGGCTTCCGGACCGAGGTTGCCGTTCGCGTGGTCGGGTGTGGAGCTGTTCGCGGTCGAGGCGACCACATTGCGGGTGGCGATTCGCTCCGAGGGCGAGGCAGTCGTCGTGCGGGCGGCCGACGGTGCCGGTCTGCCGGTGGCGGTGGTGCGTTCGTTGATCTCGCGGGCGGTGTCGACGGACCAGTTGTCGTCGGCCGGACGTGGTGGCGATGACGCGCTGTTCGCGATCGACTGGAGCGCGCTGCCCGCAGCCGTTCCGGCCGAGCCGACGGAGTTCTCCTTGCTGGTGGCCGGCGATGGCCCGCTGGAGCAGGTGCTCGGCGAGGTGTTGCGTGGGGTGCAGGAGTGGTTGGCGGACGAGGCGTCGTTCGGGTCGCGGTTGGCGGTGGTGACGCGGGGCGCCGTGGCGGTGGGGTCGGATGAGGTTGTGGATGTGGTGGGTGCGGCGGTGTGGGGTCTGGTGCGGTCGGCGCAGTCGGAGCATCCGGACCGGATCGTCCTGGTGGACGCCGACCCGGCCGACACCGAGGACGCGGATCTGACGTTGTTGGCCGGTGTGGATGAGCCGCAGGTCGCTGTCCGTGATGGGCAGGTGTGGGTGCCGAGGTTGGCCCGAGCGGTGGCGGGTGTGGAACACGCGGTGCCGTCGGTTGTGGGCGGTACCGTGTTGATCACCGGTGGCACGGGAACTCTGGGTGGTCTGCTGGCCCGGCATCTGGTGGTCGAACATGGGACGCGACACCTGTTGCTGTTGTCGCGGCGAGGCATGGAGGCCCCGGGAGCGGCAGAACTTACGGCCGAACTCGCCGCGTTGGGTGCGGACGCGCGGGTGGCGGCGTGTGATGCCGCCGACCGCGATGCTCTGGCGGCGGTCCTTGACGGTATCCCCGCCGACGCACCGCTCACCGGCGTCGTTCATGCCGCGGGTGTGCTCGATGACGGTGTCTTCACCGCGTTGACCCCCGAGCGCCTGGAGACGGTGCTGCGGGTGAAGGCGACCGCTGCGGTGAACCTGGATGAGCTGACGCGTGATGCGGATCTGAGTCTGTTCGTTCTGTACTCCTCGGCGTCGGCGACGTTCGGTACGCCGGGGCAGGCGAACTACGCGGCGGCCAATGCGTTCCTCGACGGTCTGGCCGTCCGGCGTCGGGCGGAGGGGCTACCGGGTCTGTCGCTGGGCTGGGGCTTGTGGGAGCAGGCCAGTGATATGACCGGGCATCTGCGGGGCCAGCTTGGGCAGGGGCTGTCGACGGAGCGGGGGCTCGCTCTGTTCGACGCGGCGCTGTCGCGTTCGGTGGCGCACCTGGTGGCGGTCAATCTTGACCTGGCGGCGGTGCGGTCGGCGGGTGAGGTGCCGGCGTTGCTGCGGGGCTTGGTTTCTGGTCGGGTGCGGCGTGGGGTGGCGCAGGCTTCGGGTGCGGGTTTGGCGTTGGTGCAGCGGCTGCGTTCGGTACCTGAGGCCCAGCAGCGGCAGATGCTGTTGGAGTTGGTGCGGAGCGGTGCGGCTGCGGTTTTGGGGCATGGCTCGGCCGATGCGGTGGGCGAGCGGCAGGCGTTCAAGGATTTGGGCTTTGACTCCCTCACCGCCGTCGAGCTGCGGAATCGGTTGAATTCGGCGACGGGGCTTCGGTTGCCGGCCACGCTGGTCTTTGACTATCCCAACCCGACGGTGCTCGGTGAGTACCTGGCGCGGGAGTTGTTCGGCGCGCTGGAGTCTGCGCCGGCGGCCGCGAGGGTGGTTCCGCTGGATGAGCCGTTGGCGATTGTGGGGATGGCGTGTCGGTTCCCGGGTGGGGTTGGGTCGCCGGGGGAGTTGTGGGATTTGGTGGATGGTGGGGTGGATGGTATGTCGGTTTTTCCGGTGGATCGTGGTTGGCCGGTGGATTTGGCGGGTCGGGTTGGTGGTGTGGGTGGGTTTGTGGATGGTGCGGATGGGTTTGATGCGGGGTTGTTTGGGATTTCGCCGCGTGAGGCTTTGTCGATGGATCCGCAGCAGCGGTTGTTGTTGGAGGCTGCGTGGGAGGTGTTTGAGTCGGCGGGGTTGGATCCGCGTTCGTTGCGGGGTGGGAGTGTGGGGGTGTTTGCGGGGGCGTTGTCGTCGGGGTATGTGGCTGTTGGTTCTGAGGGGCATGTGTTGTCGGGTGCTGCGAATAGTGTGATTTCTGGTCGGGTGTCTTATGTGTTTGGGTTGGAGGGGCCTGCGGTGACGGTGGATACGGCGTGTTCGTCGTCGTTGGTGGCGTTGCATTTGGCGGGGCAGGCGTTGCGGTCGGGTGAGTGTGATATGGCGTTGGCTGGTGGTGTGACGGTGATGGTGACGCCGACGGCGTTTGCGGAGTTTGATCAGCAGGATGGGTTGGCGTCGGATGGTCGGTGTAAGTCGTTTGCTGCGTCGGCGGATGGGACGGGGTGGGCTGAGGGTGTGGGTTTGTTGTTGGTGGAGCGGTTGTCGGATGCGCGGCGGAACGGGCATGAGGTTCTTGCGGTGGTGCGGGGTTCGGCGGTGAATCAGGATGGTGCGTCGAATGGTTTGACGGCGCCGAATGGTCCCTCGCAACAGCGGGTGATTCGCCAGGCCCTCGCCAACGCCCGTCTGACGGGCGCCGATATCGACGTGGTGGAGGCGCATGGGACGGGGACGCGTCTTGGGGATCCGATTGAGGCGCAGGCGTTGTTGGCGACGTATGGGCAGGATCGGGGTGAGGGTGGGGAGCCGTTGTGGTTGGGGTCGATCAAGTCGAACATCGGCCACACCCAGGCGGCTGCGGGTGTGGCGGGTGTGATCAAGATGGTGCTGGCCATGCGCCACGGGATGATGCCAGCGACCCTGCACGTGGACGAACCCTCCCCCCAGGTGGACTGGTCCGAGGGCGAGGTTGCGTTGTTGACGCAGGCGCGTGCGTGGCCCGAGGTGGGCCGGCCTCGGCGGGCGGCGGTGTCGTCGTTCGGGATCAGCGGGACCAATGCGCATGTGATTTTGGAGCAGGCGCCTGAGCCTGAGCCGGTTACCGAATCCACGGTTCGTTGGCCGGGGTTGGTGCCGTGGGTGGTGTCGGCGAAGTCCGAGGCCGCGCTGCGGGCACAGGTGGCCCGGTTGCGGTCGTTCGTCGCCGAACGTCCGGAGTTGGACGCGATCGACATCGGCTGGTCGCTCGCGACAACGCGGGCCGCGTTGGAGCATCGGGTCGTCCTGGCCGGCGATGGAGACGTGCTCGCGACCGGCACCGCAAGCGAAGGCCGCACCGCGTTCCTGTTCACCGGCCAGGGATCACAACGCGCCGCCATGGGCCAGGGCCTGTATGAGGCATTCCCGGTCTATGCCGAGGCCTTCGACGCGGTCTGCGAACGCCTCGACACCCACCTGGAACGCCCCCTACGCGAGGTCCTGACCGATGGGGCCGACCTCGATCAGACGGTATGGGCCCAGGCCGGCCTGTTCGCTCTCGAAGTCGCGCTCTACCGCCTGGTGGAGTCCTGGGGCGTGACCCCCGACGTGCTGCTGGGCCATTCCCTGGGCGAGATCGTCGCCGCCCATGTCGCCGGGGTTCTGTCGCTGGATGATGCGTGCACCCTGGTCGCCCAGCGCGGTCGGCTGATGCAGGCCCTGCCGTCCGGCGGCGGAATGCTCGCCGTCCAGGCCACCGAGGCCGATGTCGCCGACTCCGGTCTGGATATCGCTGCGGTCAATGGGTCGCAGTCGGTGGTGCTTTCGGGTGCTGTTGAGGCGATTCGGGTGTATGTGGCGAGGTGTTTGGAGCGGGGGTGGCGGATCAGTGTTCTGTCGGTTTCGCATGCGTTCCATTCGGCGTTGATGGAGCCGATGTTGGATGAGTTCGCCGCTGTTTTGGCTGGGGTGACGTTTAACCCGGCTCGGATTCCGATCGTTTCGAATCTGACGGGGGCGGTTGCTGAGCCTGGGCAGCTGCAACAGCCGGAGTACTGGCTGAGGCAGGTGCGTGAGACGGTTCGTTTCGCCGATGGGGTTGCCGCCACGGCGGAGCTGGGTGTGACCCGTTACATCGAATTGGGCCCCGATGGGGTGCTGTCGGGGATGGCCCAGGAGACTGTTGCGGATGCGGTGTTCGTGCCCGTGCTGCGTAAGGATCGGGATGAGGTGGATGCTGCTCTGACTGCGGTAAGTCGGTTGTGGGCGGTGGGTGTTGGGGTGGATTGGTCGGCGTTGTTGGTTGGTGGTCGTGGGGTGGGTCTGCCGACGTATGCGTTCCAGCGTGAGCGGTTCTGGCCGGAGTCGGTTTCCGAGCCTCTTGGTGGCGGTTTGGTTGATGCGGCGTTCTGGGATGCGGTGGAGCGTGGGGACACGCGGGAGTTGGCCGGTTTGGAGTCGGCGTTGCCGGCGTTGTCCGCCTGGCGTCAACGTCATCAGGAGCAGACGGCGTTGGACTCGTGGCGTTACCGGATCACTTGGAAGCCGTTGGCCGAGCCGCCGCCGGCGAGGTTGTCGGGTACCTGGGCGGTGGTTGGTTCCGAAGACCTTGATGTCTCTTCGGCGTTGGCGGATGCCGGTGCGACGGTGGTGAGTGTCCCGGCCGAGGAGGTGTTGGGGCTGCCCGAGGTGGTGGGCGTGGTGTTGGTGGCTGGTGATGTGGCTGAGGTGTTGGGCGTGGTGCAGGTGTTGGGTGGGGTGGTGGCGCCGTTGTGGGTGGTGACGCGGGGTGCGGTGTCGGTGGGTGGTTCGGATCGGTTGGTCAATCCCGACCAGGCGGGGGTGTGGGGTCTGGGCCGGGTTGCGGCGTTGGAGGTGCCGGATCGTTGGGGTGGTTTGGTTGACTTGCCGGTTGAGTTGGACGCGCGTGCTGGTGCTCGGTTTGTGGGGGTTTTGGCTGCGGGCGTCGCTGGTGAGGATCAGGTGGCGGTGCGTGGGGCTGGTGTTTATGGTCGGCGTTTGACGCGTGTGGTTTCGGCGGGTTCGGTTGATGAGGGTTGGCGGCCGTTGGGCACGGTGCTGGTTACGGGTGGTACGGGGGCGTTGGGTGTGGTGGTGGCGCGGTGGTTGGCGGGTCGGGGTGTGCCGCATCTGGTGTTGACCGGTCGCCGGGGTGTTGCGCCCGAGGGGTTGGTTGAGGAGTTGGCTGAACTTGGTACTCGGACGACGGTCGTTGCGTGTGATGTCGCGGACCGGGACGCTCTTGCCGCAGCGATCGACGGTATTCCGGCGGAGTGGCCGTTGAGTGGTGTCGTGCATGCGGCCGGGGTGTTGGATGATGCGATGTTGGATGGTTTGTCGGGGGAGCGGTTGGCGTCGGTGTGGGGGCCGAAGGTCGGTGGGTTGCGGAATCTGGATGTGTTGACGGTCGGGCTTCCTGTTGAGTGGTTGGTGGTGTTCTCCTCGATGGCGGGCACGGTGGGGAGTGCGGGCCAGGGGAACTATGCGGCGGCGAATGCGGCGGTCGATGCGTGGGTGCAGGAGCGGCGTCAGCGTGGTCTGCCGGCGGTGTCGATCGCTTGGGGGCCGTGGGCGGAGGGCATGGCCGGGGATGCTTCGGTCGTGCAACGCCTACAGCGCGGTGGCGTACGGCCGTTGGATGCCGAGTTGGCGCTGCGGGTCTTCGCCGAGGCTGTTCGGCATGGTGGTGTGGATATGACGGTGGCGGATATCGACTGGGAACGGTTCGCCCCGGCCTTTGCCTCCGCGCGCCCCAGCCGTCTGCTGGCCGAACTCCCCGAAGCCGCCCTCACACCGGAGACCCCGGGTCAGGGCACCGAGGCCGGGCTGCGCGCACAACTGGCCGCACTTCCGGTCGGGCAGTGGCAGCAGGTTTTGTTTGATGTGGTGCGGGAGCAGGCTGCTTCGGTTTTGGGGCATGGGAGTGGGCAGGTTGTTGAGCCGGGGCGGGCGTTTCGGGATCTGGGTTTTGATTCGTTGATGGCTGTGGAGTTGCGTAATCTTCTGTCGGCGCGGACGGGGCTGGGGTTGCCGACGTCGCTGGTTTTTGATTATCCGACGCCTATGGTGTTGGCCGCTTATTTGTCGGCGGAGCTGGCGGGCGACGCTGGTGCTGGTGTTGTGGTGGCGTCCGAGGTGGGGGCTTCGGGCACGGCGGCTGTGGCTGTGGATGAGCCGTTGGCGATTGTGGGGATGGCGTGCCGGTTCCCGGGTGGGGTTGGGTCGCCGGAGGAGTTGTGGGATCTGGTGGATGGTGCGGTGGATGGTATGTCGGTGTTCCCGACGGATCGCGGCTGGCCGGCCGAGATGCTGGGAGGAGTCGGGGCGTTTATTGCCGATGCGGGTGGGTTTGATGCGGGGTTGTTTGGGATTTCGCCGCGTGAGGCTGTGGCGATGGATCCGCAGCAGCGGTTGTTGTTGGAGGCGGCGTGGGAGGTGTTTGAGTCGGCGGGGTTGGATCCGCGTTCGTTGCGGGGGCGGAGTGTGGGGGTGTTCGCGGGGACTAATGGTCAGGACTATATGCATGTGTTGGCTGCTTCTGGGGAGCGGGGTGAGGGGCATGCGGCTACGGGTAATGCGGCGGCGGTGTTGTCCGGTCGGGTGTCTTATGTGTTTGGGTTGGAGGGGCCTGCGGTGACGGTGGATACGGCGTGTTCGTCGTCGTTGGTGGCGTTGCATTGGGCGGGTCAGGCGTTGCGGTCGGGTGAGTGTGAACTGGCTTTGGCTGGTGGGGTGACGGTGATGGCGACGCCGGGTGCGTTTGTGGAGTTTGATCGTCAGGATGGGTTGGCGTCGGATGGTCGGTGTAAGGCGTTTGCTGCGTCGGCGGATGGGACGGGGTGGGGTGAGGGTGTGGGTTTGTTGTTGGTGGAGCGGTTGTCGGATGCGCGGCGGAACGGTCATGAGGTGTTGGCGGTGGTGCGGGGTTCGGCGGTGAATCAGGATGGTGCGTCGAATGGTTTGACGGCGCCGAATGGTCCCTCGCAACAGCGGGTGATTCGCCAGGCCCTGGCCAATGCCCGCCTCACCACTGCTGATGTGGATGCGGTGGAGGCGCATGGGACGGGCACGCGGCTTGGTGATCCGATCGAGGCGCAGGCGTTGTTGGCGACCTATGGGCAGGGCCGGGATCAGGACAGTCCGTTGTGGTTGGGGTCGATCAAGTCGAACATCGGTCACACTCAGGCGGCTGCGGGTGTGGCGGGTGTGATCAAGATGGTGTTGGCGTTGCGGCGGGGGGTGTTGCCGGCGACGTTGCATGTGGATGAGCCGTCGCCGCAGGTGGATTGGTCGGCGGGTGCGGTTGCGTTGTTGACGGAGGCGCGGGCGTGGCCTGAGGTGGATCGTCCGCGGCGGGCGGGGGTCTCCTCGTTCGGGATCAGCGGCACCAATGCGCATGTGATTTTGGAGCAGGCGCCGCAGCCCGAACCCGAGCCGGTTGGCGAACCCACTGGTCAGCGGCCTGGTTTGGTGCCGTGGGTGGTGTCGGCGCGGTCGGAGGCCGGGTTGCGGGCTCAGGTCGCACGGTTGCGGTCGTTCGTTGCTGAGCGGCCCGGGTTGGGCGCGGTGGATGTGGGGTGGTCCCTGGCCACGACACGGGCTGCTTTGGAACATCGCACAGTGTTGGCCGGTGACGGGGATGTGCTGGCCACGGGTACGGCGACCGAGGGGCGGACCGCATTCCTCTTCACCGGCCAGGGATCCCAACGCTCCGGCATGGGCCTCGGCTTGTATGAGATGTTTCCGGTGTTTGCGGAGGCGTTTGACGCGGTCTGTGCGCGGTTGGATGTTCGGCAGAGCCGGCCGTTGCGTGCGGTCCTGACCGATGGCGTGGACTTGGATCAGACGGGGTGGGCGCAGACCGGCTTGTTCGCTCTCGAAGTCGCGCTCTACCGGCTGGTGGAGTCCTGGGGGGTGGTCCCTGACGTGTTGCTCGGCCATTCGTTGGGTGAGATCACGGCCGCCCATGTCGCCGGCGTTCTCGACCTGGACGACGCGTGCACCCTGGTCGCGGAGCGCGGACGCCTGATGCAGGCCCTGCCCTCCGGTGGCGGGATGCTCGCCGTCGAAGCGACCGAAACGGACGTCACCGACTCAGGGTTGGATGTCGCCGCCGTCAACGGCCCGAACTCCGTAGTCCTCTCCGGCGACATCGACGCGATCAACCACTACGCGACCGAATGCGCCAAGCAAGGCCGGCGGTTCAACATTCTGACGGTGTCGCATGCGTTCCACTCGGCCCTGATGGAGCCGATGCTGGACGAATTCGCTTCGGTCCTGAACAACCTGACGTTCAACCCCGCCCGGATCCCGATCGTTTCCAACCTCACCGGAGCTATAGCCGAACCCGGGCAGATGCAACAGCCCGAGTACTGGCTCCAGCAGGTCCGTGGGACGGTCCGCTTCGCCGACGCCGTCGCCGCAACGGCTGAGCTGGGCGTGACCCGTTACCTCGAACTCGGCCCGGACGGTGTCCTGTCCGGTATGGCCCAGGAGACCACCGTCGCCGACGCCACCTTCGCCACCCTCCTTCGCAAGGACCGCGACGAGACCGACACCGCCCTCACCGCCCTCAGCCGCCTGTGGACCACCGGCGCCACCATCGACTGGCCAGCCCTGTTCACCGGCTGGGGCGGCCGCCAGGTCAGCCTGCCGACCTACGCCTTCCAACACGAACGCTACTGGCCCGAGCCCTCCGCAGAGTCTGAAGCGGGCGAGGGGCTGGTGGACTCCGCGTTCTGGGGCGCGGTGGAGCGCGGTGACCTGGAGGAACTGGCCGGGCTTGAGTCCGCGTTGCCCGCGCTGTCCGCCTGGCGCCAGCGGCACCAGGAACGCTCCACACTCGACTCCTGGCGCTACCGCATCACCTGGCAACCACTGACCGACCTCCCCGCACCGGCGCTCTCCGGCACCTGGGTGATCGCCGGAACCGAGGACGAGGACATCTCCACCGCCCTCGCCACCGCAGGCGCCACCGTCGTCAACCTCCCCATCGACGAAATCGCCCAACTCCCCGACACAGCCGGCATCATCCTCACCCCCGAAAGCTGGACCGACACCCTCACCACCATCCAGACCCTCACCGACATCCCGGCACCCCTCTGGGTCCTCACCCGAGGCGCCCAAGCCATCGGCCGCTCCGACCGACTGACAAACCCGGAGCTGGCCACGGTGTGGGGTCTGGGACGCGTCGCGGCCCTGGAACTCCCGCAGCGCTGGGGCGGGTTGGTCGACATCCCCGAGGTGGTGGATGCGGCGGCCGGTGAGCGACTGGTCCAGGTGCTCGCCGGCGAGGTGGAGGACCAGATCGCGATTCGCGGGGCGGAGGTGTACGGCCGGCGACTGACGCGGGCGATTCCGGCGGCCATGACCGATACGGAGTGGCGGCCCACGGGCACCGTGCTGATCACCGGCGGCACCGGCGCCCTCGGGGCGGAGGTGGCGAGGTGGCTGGCCGGTCGCGGTGCGCCGCATCTCGTGCTGACCAGCCGGAGCGGCGTCGCGCCCCACGGCCTGGTCGAGGAACTGGCCGAACTCGGCTGCCAGGCAACGGTCGTTGCCTGCGATGTCGCCGACCGCGACGCCCTTGCCGCGGCCATCGCCGGTATCCCCGCCCAGTGGCCGCTGGTCGGCGTCGTCCATGCGGCCGGGGTGGACGTCCCGCAACAGTTGGCGGTGGCCACTCCGGATGCGGTGGCCGCGGTGTTGCGGGCCAAGGTCGACGGGACGAGGCATCTGGACGAGTTGACGGCTGGCCTGTCGCTCGACCTCTTTGTGGTGTTCTCCTCGATCGCGGCGACCTGGGGCAGCGGCGGCCAGGCGGCGTATGCGGCGGCCAACGCGTTCCTGGACGCATGGGTGTCGCACCGTCGGGAGCGTGGCCTGGCCGGCACCTCGGTGGCCTGGGGGCCGTGGGGCGCGGCCGGGATGGCGGCGGATCCCGAGGCGGCCCGGAGCCTGCGGCGACGCGGCCTGGCGCCGATGGAGCCGGACCTGGCGGTCCGGGCCCTGGCGCAGGCGATCGACCAGGGAGACAGTGGCCTGACGGTGGCCGATGTCGACTGGAGCCGCTTCACCGAGGCGTTCACGTTGCTGCGGCCCAGCCCGCTGCTGCACGAGTTCACCGAGACGGCCGCCACCCCCGACGAGCCCCAGGAAGCGGACGACGGGGCCAGGGCCGCCGAACTGCGTGCCCGACTGGCTCGGATGAGCCCGGAGGAGCAGGAGGGGGCCATGCTGGAGCTGATCCACCGGGGCATCGGCACCGTGCTCGACTACAAGTCGACGGAGGACGTGGACGGGCGGACGTTCCGCGATCTCGGGTTCGACTCGCTGACGGCGGTCGAGTTCCGCAAGGTGCTGTCGAAGGACACCGGGCTGCCCCTCACCTCGACGATGGTGTTCGACTACCCGACCCCGGTCGTGCTCGCCCGTCATCTGCTCGACGAGCTGGGTGAGGGCGGCGGGGACGTGGTCGAGCCCGTGCTCAGCGCGCTGGACGAACTGGAGGCGGCATTCGCGGCCGGCCGGTCCGACGGGCTGGTTCGGGCGCGGGTGACGGTGCGGCTGCAGGCGTTCCTGGCGAAGTGGACTGCGGACGAGGCCGACGGCGGCGATGCGTTGGCCGACCGGCTGGACGCGGCCGGCGACGACGAACTCATCGCTCTCATCCAGAAGGAGCTCGGCGACGATGCCGAATAGGTCCCGGCCGGGCGGCCGAAGGGGCTCCGGCCGTGCCGGGTCCAAGGCTCCCGGGCTTTGCTACGGTGGGCGGCATGCCCAGTGAACTGCCCGAGCTGCGGGCGTCGCACGAGGATCGTGACCGAGTCGTGGACGCCCTGCGGCTCGCCGGCGGTGACGGTCGGATCACCCCGGAGGAGCTGGAAAGCCGGGTGGAGCGCGCGCTGTTGGCCAGGACGCAGGACGAACTGACCGTCCTGGTCGCCGACCTGCCGGCCGTGCCCGAGGCGCAGGACGTGCTGGTGGTCGAGCAGCGCGGCGGGAAGTGGGCGCGGGCCGGGCACTGGGTGGTGCCCGGCCGTATCGAGCTGCGGACGCAGATGTGTCAGGTCACGCTCGATTTCAGCGAAGCGGCGATCACTTCGCGGACATTGCGTATCGACACGGAGATGGAGCAGGGCAAGCTGGTCATCGTCGGCGGTCCCGATATCGCGATCGACGCCGTCGGGCTCAGCCTCACGTTCTCCAGGACCAAGCTCCGCTCGGATCGCGACGCCGACCCCAGGCTCCGTATCGAGCTGGTCGGAACGCTCAAGCATGCGAGGGTCGTCGAGCGGCGGCCCTGACGCCGGGCCCGCCCGGCCCGTCGCGCCGCTAGAGGGCGCGCAGCGGGGTGGTGAGCGCCGGGTCCTGGTCGAGGATGGCGCGGTAGCGGCGCTGGACCTGCGGGCCGGGTTGCAGTCCCAGGTCGTCGCGGAGGCGTTGCCGCAGCCGGTGGAACACCTCGATCGCGTCGGCCTGCCGGTCGGCCCGGTAGAGGGCGAGCATCAGCAGATCGTGCAGCCCCTCGCGCAGCGGGTGTTGGGCGGCCAGGCTCTCCAACTCGGGGGCCACGGCGCGTTCCTCGCCGAGGGCCAGCCGGGCGGCCATCAGGTTCTCGTGCGCGGCGACGCGGCTGTCGTTGAGCCAGAGCGTCGCGGACCGGCAGCGGGCGCCCGGGCCGGCGTCGAGCAGGACGGGACCCCGCCACAACCCCAGCGCCTGTTCCAGGTGGTCGACGGCGGTCCGCGGGTCGTCGGCGATGCGTTGGGCGCCGCTGGAGGCGAGACGGTGGAAACGTTCCGCGTCGATCGCCTCGGGGCTCAGATCCAGGAGGTATCCCTGGTTCACCGTTTGCAGCGCGTCGGGTCGGCCGGCGTCGTCCAACAGGCGGCGCAGTCGGGAGATATGGGCCTGCAGGGTGTTCTTGGTGGTGCGCGGCGGGCGGTCGTCCCACAGTTCGTCCGCCAGATCCTGACAGGACACGACGGAGCCGACATTGAGGGCCAGCAGGGCGAGAATGGCGCGCACCTTGGTGCCGCCCACGGGGAGACGACGTCTCCCGATCACCGTCAGCGGGCCGAGAACTGCTATTTCCATGAGGACTCTCCGCCTGGCCGTTGTTGCCGGTGGTACGCCGACGAATGATCGGGCGGCCCCCATGCTTGCCGGAACCATACGGCGCCGTCAAGCAACGATTGACGCGCGTATCCAGCGGCAATCCGTCGGTAACGGCGGCCGGTGGCGCCCGATTTCGGGCTTCCGTACGTTTCCCCGGTGTTATCCCGCTCTCTACAGTGGGATATTGCTGTGCTTGCGGGGCGGCAGCGTCACCCGCTTGTTCCGCAGCGCCCTGAGCGCGCGCAGCACGGCCACCCGGGTCTCCGACGGCAGGATCACATCGTCGAGGCTGCCGCGTTCGGCCGCCATATAGGGGGTCAGCACCGTGTCCTCGTACTCCTCGATCAGCTCCTCGCGCAGCTCGTCGGGATCGTCGGCGGCGCTCAGTTCGCGGTGGCACAGCATGTCGACGGCGGTGGCGGCGCCGATCACGCCGATCCGCGCGGTGGGCCAGGCGAAGCTCATGTCGGCGCCGAGCTCCTTGGAGCCCATCACCGCGTAGCCGCCGCCGAACGCCTTTCGGACGATGACGGTCACCTTCGGCACCGTCGCCTCCATATAGGCGAAGCCGAGCTTGGCGCCGCGCCGGATGATGCCCTGGTGTTCCTGGGCCGTGCCGGGCAGGAAGCCGGGGACGTCCACCAGCGTCACGATGGGGATGTTGAACGTGTCGCAGAACCGTACGAAGCGTGCGCCCTTCTCGGCCGCCGCGATGTCCAGGGCGCCGGCCAACTGCTGGGGCTGGTTGGCCACGACGCCGACGGTGCGTCCCTCGATCCGGCCGAAGCCGCAGATGATGTTCGGCGCGAACGCCGGGTGCACCTCCAGCAGATCGCCGTCGTCGACCAGCCGCGCGATCACCTCGGCCATGTCGAACGCCTCGCGCTGCGCGTCGGGCAGGATCGTGTCGAGTGCCAGATCGTCCGCGGTGACGTCCGGGGCGGCCGGGGTCGGGTATGTCGGTGCCTCGTCCAGGTTGTTGGACGGCAGGAACGACAGCAGGTCCCGCGCGTAGTCGAGCGCCTCGGCCTCGCTGGCCGCCGTGTAGTGCGCGTTGCCGGTGACGGTGGCGTGCACCTGTCCGCCCCCGAGGTCCTCCATCCGGACCGGCTCGCCGGTGACCTCCCGGATGACGTCCGGTCCTGTGACGAACATGTGCGAGGTACGGTCGACCATCACGACGAAGTCGGTGCAGGCCGGCACATAGACGGCGCCGCCCGCGCAGGGGCCCATGATCAGGGAGATCTGCGGGATGACGCCGGAGGCGGTGACCACCTTGGTGGCGATGCGGCCGTACGCGGCGAGCGACAGCACGCCCTCGGCGACGCGCGCGCCGCTGGAGTCGTTGATCGCGATGACCGGGCAGCCGGTGCGCAGAGCGAGGTCGAGCAGTTTGCCGACCTTCTCGCCGAAGACCTCGCCGACGCTGCCGCCCAGCGTCAGGGCGTCCTGGGCGTAGACACACACCTGGCGCCCGTCGACGGTGCCGTAGCCGGTGATGACGCCGTCGCCGCTCGGCCGCGCCGTGTCGGCGGCGAAGCCGGTGGAGCGGTGGCGGGCGAGCAGGTCGGTCTCCACGAACGAGCCCGGGTCGAGCAGATGCGCCAGACGGTCCCTGGCCGTCATCCGGCCGAACTTGGCGAGGCGGCGGACCGTGCGGTCCGGGACCTGCCGGGCCGCATCGCGCCTGGCGCGCAGGTCGGCGACCTTGTCGGCGGTGGTGCGCGGGGCCTTCGGGCTCCCGGTCACCGGCCGGTCGGGGACGTGCCGTTCCCCGGCGGCCCGCGCCCGGCGCTGCCCGGATTCGTCCATCGTCGTCTCCTCGCCCACCCCGTCATGCTCGCTCACCTCACCGACCAAGCCCTGACCAGCCGTTGAAGAACCGCTGAAAGAACACTGAAAGGCGTCGGCTGTCAGGGATTCGTCAGTCAACTTTCAGCGCCCGCTGACATCCTTGGCGCATGACGCGTGCGGCGGTCATCAGTGGCCTGGGGGGCTGGTTGCCTCCCCGGGTGGTGACGAACGACGACCTGCCCGCCGAGCTCGACACCTCCGACCGGTGGATCCGTACCCGCACCGGCATCGCGCGTCGCCACTTCGCCGCACGCGGCTCCGCGACCTCCGATCTCGCCGTCGAGGCGGGCAGGCGGGCCCTGGCCTCCTTCGGGGAGCCGAACGTGGACGCCGTGGTGCTGGCCACGACCACGCCCGACCGGACCTGCCCGGGCACCGCGCCCGAGGTCGCGACCCGACTGGGCCTGGAAGACGCCGCCGCCTTCGACGTCAACGCCGCCTGCGCCGGGTTCCTTTACGGGCTCGCCTGCGCCACCGGGCTGATCACCACCGGCGTCGCCGACCGGGTGCTGCTCATCGGGGCCGAGACCTACTCCAGCATTCTCGATCCGCTCGACCGCGGGACGGCCCCCATCTTCGGCGACGGGGCCGGCGCGGTGGTCCTGCGGGCCGGCGCCCCCGACGAGCCGGGCGCGATCGGCCCCATCGACCTGGGCAGCGACGGCACCGGCGCCGAACTCATCAGGGCCGACGGCGGCGGCTCCCGGCAACGGCTGGCCGAGGGCCGGGAGCGGGACGGCGAGCACTATCTGACGATGGCGGGCCGCGAGGTGTTCAAACACGCCGTGGTGCGGATGGCCGCCTCCTGCCAGACCGTGTTGGAGCGCGCCGCCGTGGGCGTCGCCGATATCGACCGGCTGGTGGCCCACCAGGCCAATATCCGCATCGTCCGCCAGCTCGCCGACGAGTTGGGCATTGAACGTGATCGCGTTGTGACCAATATCGACCGTGTCGGCAACACCGCGGCCGCCTCCGTCCCGTTGGCGCTGCTGCACGGCGTCGCCGACGGCACGCTGCGGCCCGGCCAGCGGACCCTGCTCACCGCGTTCGGTGCCGGCCTCACCTGGGGCTCGACGTTGCTGACCTGGCCCGATCTCGTGCTCCGCGACTAGCCGAGCCCCCGTTGCCCCTGCCGAATGCCGAATGCCCGTTGCTGATGAGGAGCCATCCGATGAAGAGCACCTATGACCGGCTCACCGACATACTGGTCAACCAGTTCGAGGCGCGGCCCGAGGAGATCCGCCCGGACATCACCTTCGAGGAACTCGAACTGGACTCGCTGTTCCTGGTGGAACTCGGCCTGGTCATCAGGCGGGACCTCAATGTGGAGATCGGCGAGGACGACGCGACCCCGCGCAGCACGGTGGCCGATGTCGTGAAGCTGATCGAAGACCAGCTCAACCCGGCGTCATGACCGCCGGTGTCGTCGTCACCGGCTTGGGGCTGGTGACCGCCGCTGGCGTCGGCACCGAACCGACCTGGCGCGGGGTGTGCGCCGGGGCGGCCACCGCCGCCACCGACCCGGCGCTGGCCGGGCTGCCGGTCGACTTCTCGTGCCGGGTCCCCGAGTTCGACGTCCGGGCACTGCTCGGCCGACGCGCGACCCTGCAGTACGACCGGTTCACGCAGCTGGGGCTCATCGCCGCGCAGGAGGCCGTCGCTGACGCCGGTCTTGACCCGGCCACCTGGGACGGCACCCGGGTCGGCGTCGTCGTCGGCAACGGCGTCGGCGGCGCGGGCACCTGGGAGACCCAGCACGAGCAGTTCCGCGACAACGGGCCCGAGATGGTGTCGTCGCTGCTGATGCCGATGCTGATCCCCAACATGGTCGCGGGCCACATGGGCATCCGCTTCAAGGCGACAGGACCGAACCTGGTGACCGCCACGGCGTGCGCTTCGGGGGCCACCGCCATCGGCGTGGCCCGCGACATGCTGCGCCAGGGCGTCTGCGACATCGTGCTGACGGGCGGCACCGAGGCCGCGGTGGTACCGCTCATCGTCACCGGCTTCAGCCGGATGCGCGCCCTGTCCAACCGGACGGAATCCCCGGCGTCGGCGTCGCGCCCGTTCGACGCGGGACGCGACGGATTCGTCATCGGCGAGGGCAGCGGCATCCTGGTCCTCGAACGGGAGGAGCACGCCCGGGCGCGCGGCGCCCGCGTCCGGGCCCGGCTCGTCGGCTACGGAGCCTCGGCCGACGCCTACCACGCGACCGCCCCCGACCCCGCCGGCACCAGCGTGGAGCGGGCCGTCCGCAC
This sequence comes from Streptomyces sp. NBRC 109706, assembly GCF_000974485.1. Classification (GTDB taxonomy): domain Bacteria; phylum Actinomycetota; class Actinomycetes; order Streptomycetales; family Streptomycetaceae; genus Streptomyces. The sequence goes on from NZ_BBOM01000016.1 coordinate 95,654, forward strand.
CGCGCTCGCCGACGCCGACGCCGCGCCGTCCGATGTGGACCATGTCAACGCCCATGGCACATCGACGCCGTTGAACGATCTGGCCGAGGCCACGGTCCTGACCCGCTGCCTCGGCGCCGGCCCCGCGGTCACCTCCACCAAGGGCGTCCTCGGGCACACGCTCGGCGCGGCCGGGGCGATCGAGGCGGCGCTGACGGTGCTGACGATCGAGAACGGGCTGATCCCGCCGACGGCGAACCTCGAAAGCCAGGACCCGGAGATCGACCTCGACATCGTCGCCAAGGAGGCCAGACGCGGCCGAGTCGACCTGGCGCTCAGCAACTCCTTCGGATTCGGCGGGCAGAACGTCGTCCTCGCCTTCGCGGCGGGCTGAACACCCGCGGGAAGCCGACGTTCAGCCCGCCGGGGAGCGGCCGTTCAACCACGGGGGCAGCGCGGTGGCCGCCGCCGAGACGAAGAGACGACGGTCGCGCGGGGCCGGCCGGGACAGCCACGCCTCGACGAGGCCGGCCTCACCGTGCGCGACGAAACTGCTGTGCGCCTCGATCCGCCACTCCCTCGACCCCTCGCCGTCCGGGAGCAGTTCGGGGTCGCGAGCGAGGAACGCGCGCACCGAGACGGCGAAGTGGTCCACGAGAAGGTGGTGGAGGATCGCGCTGCGCCGGCCCACGAGGCCGGCCGTGTAGACCGCGTCATGGCGTTCCAGATGGTCGATCAGGGCGCCGGACGCGCGCTCCCAGGTCGCCTCGATCGGCAGCGTTGCCGCCGCGGCGTCGGCGATCCAGCCGGCCCTGACCTGGTCCAGTTCGGCGTAGAGCACCCGCTCCAGAACGGCCGCCGGACTCGTGGCGTGCTTGTAGAACGTCGTGCGATTGACGCGGGCGGCACGCACCAGGTCGGCCACGGAGATGTCCTCCACCGGCCGCTCCGACGCCAGGCGCAGCACCGCCTCGCGTAGCCGCGCCCGGGTACGGCGGGCGCGGACATCGAGTTCCCCGTCCCCCGCGGCCTCCGAAACCCCGGCAGTCGGGGCAGCCGGGGCAGCCGGGGGAGCAGTGGCGTCGGGGGTGGGGTCCTGGCCGTGCTGGGGGACGGTGGGATGTTCCTTGCCTGGCATTGCGCGATCCTACTGCGACGCCGAGGTACCAGCCTCTGAACAGCACTGTTCAACATGTGTCGCTTTTCTTTTCGGGTGTTCGGTGCCAGAATCGGACATGCGGCAGGAACAACGACGGCCCCCGCCGGGGCCTCTGCCGCGACCGCGCCCGCCGCACCATGCCGACCCGAGTCGACCGAGTCGAGCCCACCGGCCCCGCGCGGCCTCCCTTCGGCCGGGGCGCACCACGGCGGCGTCGACGGCCAGTCATGGAAAGGAGCCGCATCATGAAGGCATCCCTCACCAAAGGTCTGGGTCAGGGCTTTGTCGTCGAGGAGGTGGACCTGGCCGAGCCCATCGGGCACGAGGTCCGCGTCGAGGTCAGGGCATCGGGGCTGTGCCACTCCGACCTGAGCGTCGCCACCTTCATCGGCGAGGAGTTCCCCGTCGTCCTCGGCCACGAGGTGGCAGGGGTGGTGACCGAGGTCGGGCCCCTCGTCACCCAGACCAAGGTCGGCGACCATGTCGTCGGCAGCCTGATCCAGTACTGCGGCGCCTGCACCAACTGCCTCAGCGGCCGCACCCATGTCTGCCTGCGGCCCGAGGCGACGCTTCGCACCGCCGACCAGGGGCCCAGGATCAGCTGGGACGGGGCCCCCGTCGCACAGGGCATGGGCCTGGGCGGCTTCGCCCAGGAGGCGCTGATCCACGAGAACCAGCTCGCCGTCGTACCCGACGAGATGCCCTGGGCCCCCGCCGCGCTCATCGGCTGCGGCGTCCTCACCGGCGCCGGCGCCGTGCTGAACAGCGCCCGGGTCCAGCACGGCGAGACCGTCGTCATCATCGGCGCCGGCGGCGTCGGCATGAACGCCGTCAGCGGCGCCCGCATCGCCGGCGCGGAGACGATCATCGTCACCGATATCGAGGACGGCAAGCTGGAGCGAGCCCGGGCCTTCGGCGCCACCCATGTCGTCAACTCCCGCACCGTCGACCCGGTCGAAGCGGTGCGGGAGATCACCGGACACGGCGCCGACCACGTCTTCGACTTCGTCGGCGCCCGCCCCGTCACCGCGCAGGGCCTCCAGATGGTCGCCAAGGGCGGCGGTCTGTATCTGATCGGCGTTTCCAGCGGCGACGCCGGAGTCGAGGTCAACTCGATCGCGACGCTGAGCGGTTCGCAGCGGGTGCAGGGCGTCTACATGGGCTCATCGAACCTCAAGCGGGACATCCCCCTGTACGCCTCCCTCTACCTCCAGGGCCGCATGAACCTCGACGACCTGGTGTCCAAGGAGATCGGCCTGGCCGACATATCCGCCGGATACGAGGCGCTGAAGGACGGCACCACGGCCCGCGTCGTCGTCACCGACCTCTCCTGACGCGCGCACCCCACGGCGCGCGAGCGTCCGCGCGCCGTGGGATCGCGGCACGGCCGCACCAGGAGAGGCGACTCAACCCGCGTGCCGCCGGTGGGTGACGGTCGCCGCCACCCCGGCCACCTTGACCTCCACCACCACCTTGCCGCGCGTCCAGCGGGTGGTGTGGCCGTCCGGGGCGCCCAGGGTCTCCAACACCGCGACGGGAAGCCGGTCGCGGTCCTCCACCTCCGGGTAGAAGGCGACCAGACCGAGGCCACCGCCGGGACCGAACGCGTACTGGGCGTCCATGGTCACCCCGCAGAACCGCTCCGGGCCCTCGCCGGTGACCCACCAGTCGCCGTTCTCCTGCCGGCCGTCGGGGAAGAGAGCCAGGAAATCGGCCGTGGTCGCCCCCCACTCCAGCCCGTTCCACCCCGTGGCGATGGACGATTCGCCGTCCCCGTCCCCGTCCCCGCCCCCGTTCCCGTCCCGGAATCCGTTCCCGGACGCGGGGGGCGTCCGCAGGCTGTTCCTGAGCCGCGAGAACCAGCCCCTGGAGCGCGGCTCGGGCCGGCCGGCCGAGGGCGTCACAGGCACCCCGCCCGTCGCCCGGGGCACCGGGGGATCGTCGGGGTCGTCGCCGGGGTCCTCGTCGGGGGGATCGACGCTTCTGGTGGTCTCGACGGACCGTTGCCGCAGCGGTTCCGTCTCCAGCTCCGAGGCCGCGTCCTGGGCGGCCCCCACCAGGTCGACGACGGTGGCCGGCAGCCAGTTCGGGCTCGCCCAGTGCTCCGGCCGGTCCCCGCTGTCCTCCGGGCCGCTGAGCAGGCCGATCAACTCGGCCGGCGTCGGGCGGTCGGCGGGGTCCTTCGCCAGGCAGGCCCGCACCACGCCCCTCAACCAGGCGTCCAGCGTGGCCAGTTCGGGCTCCTCCTGGACCACCTGGAAGAGCACGGCCGCCGGATGCCCGCCGGCGAAGGGCGCTGCGCCCGTGGCGGCGAAGGCCAGCACCGAGCCCAGCGCGAACACGTCCGACGCCGGGCCGATATCGGCGGCGCCGCGCGCCTGCTCGGGCGACATATAGGCGGGCGTCCCCGTGATCACCCCGCTCACCGTCCGGGTGGTCGCCTCCAGCGCCCGGGCGATGCCGAAGTCGATGACGCGCGGACCGTCCGAGGCGAGCACCACATTGCCCGGCTTCAGATCCCGGTGCACCAGATCGCAGCGGTGGATGGCCACCAGCCCCTCGGCGAGGCCCGCGCCCAGCACCCGCACCGTCGCCAGCGGCAGCGGACCGTGCTCGGCGACCGCCCGCTCCAGCGAGGGGCCGGCGATATAGGCGCTGACCAGCCACGGCAGCTCAGCGTCCGGATCGGCGTCCACGACCTGCGCGGTGAAGAACCCGCCGACCCGCCGCGCCGCCTCCACCTCGCGGGCGAAGCTCCTGCGGAACCCGGGATCCGCACCGTACTCGGGACGGATCACCTTCACCGCCACCGGCCGGCCGCCCGCCGACCGGCCCAGGAAGACCTGCCCCATGCCGCCCGAGCCGAGCCGCCCCACCAACCGGTAGTCGCCTATCCGCGCCGGATCCTCCGGCCGTAACCTGTCCATCCAACCTCGATTCCCAGTGCCGTCACCCGTACACCACGCGTCGGGCTCGGCCGGAGGTTCCCGCCACGCCCCGCCCGGCGGATCCCGCTGGACCCACGGGGGAGGGCGGCGGATCGGGTGGTCGGATCAGCTCGTCGGATAGGGCAGCAGCTCGGCGTCGATCCGCTCCCAGGCGGTCCGCAACTCGGCCAGCAACTCCGGGCGGCTCGCGGCGAGATCGGCCCGCTCCCTGGCGTCGGCCGACAGGTCGTAGAGGTGTTCCGTGCCGTTCCTGTCCTGGTGGTACTTCCAACTACCGCGCCGCAGCGCCCGGTTGCCCCGCACCCGCCAGAACAGGTCGCGCTCCGGCAGCCGCTCCCCGCGCAACAGATAGCCGGCCAGGCTGTGCCCGTCCAACGGGTAGGCGGGATCGGGCCGGGCGCCGCCCAACTCCAGCAGGGTCGCCGTCCAGTCGGGGGAGTAGACCGGCACCCGGCTGACCTGGCGGTCGTCGACGGCGGCCGGCCAGCGCAGAATCGTCGGGATCCGGATCCCGCCCTCCAACAGCTCGGACTTCGCGCCGCTGAGCGGCCACTGGTAGGAGAAGCGCTCGCCGCCGTTGTCACTGGCGAAGACGACGACGGTGTTCTCCTCCTGGCCTGACCGGCGCAGCGCGTCCAACACCTCGCCGACAGCGGCGTCCAGATCCTCCACCATCTCCCGGTACTTCTCCACCGAGCCGCCGTCGTTGTGCAGGAGCGCGCCCAGCACGTTCCCCGAACGGATCTTCTCGGCGATCTCCGCGCCCGTCTCCTCGTCGTCCTCCGTCAGCCACGGCCAGTGCGGGGTGGTGTAGTTGAGGTTGAGCAGCCACGGCCGGTCATGGTCACGACGGACATAGTCGACGGCACGCTCGGTGAGCACCGTCGTGTAGTAGCGCAGGTCCTGGTAGGTGGCGTCGCCCTCGTAGAGGTCGTAGTCGCCGAGCTGGCCCAGCTTGGAGAAGTACTCGAGGGCGCCGCCGAAGTTGCCGAAGAACTCGTCCCATCCCGACCTGGTCGGGCTGTAGTCCGGCAACCAGCCGCAGTGCCACTTGCCGATCAGGGCGGTGGCGTAGCCGGCCCCCTTCAGCAGGGAGGCCAGCGTCGGGTGGTCGGGGTCCAGGCCCTGGCTGCGGTTGCCGATGGGCTCGGCCAACCCGCCCGGGGTGCGCCCCGGATAGCGGCCCGTGTAGAGGCTGAACCTGGTCGGGGAGCAGGTCGCCGACCCCGAGTAGGCGTCGGTGAACCGCACCCCGCGCGCCGCGAGTCGATCCAGGTTCGGGGTCCTGATATGGGGCGCGCCATAGGCGGACAGATCCGCCCAGCCCAGGTCGTCGGCGAGGACGAACAGGATGTTGGGGCGCCGGCGCGGCCGGTCGGAGGCGGGACGCGCGTGGAAGGGGCGCTCGGCGGGAGCGGCCGCGGCGGCGGAGGCACCGGCGACGGTGGTCACCGCTCCGCCACCGACCAGGCCACCGAAGACACGGCGGGATATCTCGGGCATGGGTGATCGGTCCTGAGGAGAGTGGGGCTGCGTCAGGGACAGGGAGACAAGGACCGCGGATCGGTGGCGGCGGCCGCCTCAACTGAGGGAGAGGGCGACACGACGCCGCTCGACAAGCGTCGTGTCGCCCCCACCGGCAGACGGCTGTGGCCGTCATGACCAGCGACTTTGCCAGCAGCACCCGGCCGGGGCAAGGAAACCGCCCACGAGTTCACGAGTTTGCAAAGCGCCGTGACATCCCGCCGAGCCCACCGCCGGGCCACCGCCTCAAAGGCACCCGGCAGGTTCTGCGGCTGCTCGTGGAAGGGGCGGCCCCGGAGGGGCAACCGGCCGTCCTGTCGGGGGTGTTCCGCGGCTACGCGCGGTTCAGGGCCACAGCAGTTCGCGGTGCCAGGCGGAGTTCTCCCTGCGGTAGGAGATCCGGTGGTGGACGCGGTCGACACTCGCCTCCCAGAACTCCACCTCGGTCGGCGTGATGGCGAAGAGTGTCCAACTCGGCGGAGCCGGCACCTCGTCCGGGTACTTCTCGGCCAGCCGCTCGAACTCGTCGAGGGCGGCGGCCCGGTCGGGGAGCGGCCCTGGCTGGTGCAGATGTGCGGCCAGCTGCGCGTCGTGGCCCCGTTCGGCGAAATCGGCCTCCGACGCGCCGCGACCCACGGGCGCCGCCGTCCCCACGATCCGCACCTGACGGCCGACGACGGGCCAGTGGAAGTGCGCCGCCACCCGGGGGTTGGCCGCGATCTCACGGCCCTTGCGGCTGTCGGCGCCGGTGGCGAAGAACAGTCCTTCGCCGTCGATGTCCTTGACGATCAGCACCCGACTGGACGGGACGCCCGACCGGTCGACGGTGGAGAGGCTGATCGCGTGCGGCTCCGGTTGTCCCGCCGCATGGGCGGCCAACAGCCAATCGGCGATCAACGGCAGGGGGTTGTCCGGAAGTACCCGCTCCTCGGCTTCGGTTTCTCGCACGTTCTCGAAGACCGGAATCGCCCTGAGCCTGTCCCGCATCGCCTCGTTCACATCCCGGGAGTTTACCGCTCGGCGGTCTCCCTCCCCGGCCCCGGGGGCCCGGACCGCACCATGGAACGCGGGTATTTACTCCTGTCTCCGTCGTCACTTCCGTCAGCGGCCGAGAACCGTCATATCCCAAGTGAATATTTCACGGAGGAAGCGTGACTGTTATGGGTTCTCATGATCAAAGCGAACCCGGCGGCGAACCCCCATTCCCTGGGAAATCCTTGTCAACGCATGACCTGATGTGAGATGGGTCACAGTGGGTCGAGATCTTTTTGGTGCTAGCCCTTGCGCAAGTTATGGATGGCCCTGAATGATTGAAGCGTTCCGTCGGCGGTCCTTTGTTGCGCCCCGTGTTTTGGGGCCCATGTTCGCCGCACAACACACCCTTCCATCTCTGGGAGTGCCGTGTTGTCCGGAATGAGTAAGGGGGTGAACAGCCATGACGAGCCAGGACTTCCTTGCGTCCCGTGACGCCGGTGAGAGCGCCACCAAGTGGTGATGACCGCATAAGCGCGATGTGTAACGCTGGCCGCCTCCCCCTGGGGGTGGCGGCCAGTTTGCTCGCCATTTTCAAACGGGGAGTGTGAAGATGCTGGAAGAGCTGACAAACGAGTTAACTTTGGCCAGTCTCGACAAGGCCGCATACCGCACCCGTATCGATGAGATCGAAAAGGCGGTGTTCGCCGCCGAAGACACCCCGGAACTCGCGGCAACCATGGCTTCGATGGCCGTATCGCATCGGGACTGGAATGTGCGGAGAATCGCGGTATCGGCTCTTGCCAAGCGATTCGTCGATTCGCCCGCGGCGCGTTCGGCGATCTGCGAGGCCACTCATGACGACGTCGACTGGGTCGCCTTCACGGCGATCGAGGCGGTACGGGAGACCGGAATCCCCGAGGCCGTCGAGCATCTGATCCGCATCTCCGGATGGCCCAGCAACTTCAGCCGGCCCGGCTACGCCCGCAAGCCCGTCGGCTGCGGGGCCGCGTTCACCAAACAGGCACTCTGGGCCTTCTTCGGCACCAAGGACCCCGAGCGGCTGCGGCAGTTGGAGGACGAGCACTTCGCCCCGCTGCACGCCGAGGTCGCCGCCAGCCGCAGGGAGCCGGACCTGGGGGACACCGTGCTGATCCCCGGTGGCCCCTGTGTGCTGGGCGCCACCTCGTCGACGATCGGCCCGTTCCAGATGGACGACACCGACAACCCGCTGCGCGCCGTCGACATCCCCGCGTTCCGTATCGACCGCGTCACGGTGACCAACCGGCGCTACGCCGAGTTCCTCCAGGACGTGGGCACCTCCGGGGAGTTCGCGCATCCGGACGAACCGCTGGACAAGGACTACACGCCGGCGCACTGGCGCGAGGCGCGGTTCTCCGATCCCGACCAGCCGGTGGTGGGCGTCGACTGGTACGACGCCTATGCCTTCGCCCGCTGGGCCGGCGGCCGGCTGCCGAGCGAGGACCAGTGGGAGAAGGCGGCGCGGGGCACCGACGGGCGGGTCTACCCCTGGGGCAACGACTGGGACCCGGACCGGGCCAACGGGGTCCACCGCGCGTACGGCACGAGCCCGGAGAACCTGGCGGAGCTGGAGGCGCTGCTCGTCAGGACCTCGATGGAGTGGCCCGCCGACCCGGTGCTGCCGGCCGACTCCCTGCCGGCGGGGGCGAGCCCCTACGGCGCTCTCCACATGGCGGGCAACGTCTGGGAGTTGACCCGCAGCAACTTCTTCACCCGGGAGGACATGTCGCCGTTCTTCCGGGGGCGGCGCAGCGCCGAGTTCATGAACCGTCCGGAGGCGTTCCATGTGCTCAAGGGCGGCACCTGGACGTCTCCCGCGGTCTGTATGACGACGTTCTACCGAGGGCGTGACCTGCTCACCGACCGACACAACGAGGTCGGGTTCCGGTGCGTCTACGACGTGCGGCAGGAGGCCGAATGAACGACCGGGACGAGGGCGTCGCCGCCCGTCGGGAGCAGCAGCTGAGCCTGCTCCGCGGACTGCGGCTGTTGGCGGCGCTGGGATACACGGAGGGAATCGCCGGACATATCACGGTCCGCGACCCGATTCTTCCGGATCACTACTGGGTCAATCCGTTCGGTATGGACTTCGGTGCGATCACCATCGATCACCTGCAACTCCTGGGCCCGGACGGCGATATTGCGCTGGGCGGTGGAAGACTCAATCCGTCCGTGCACCCTTTGCACGGGGAACTGCATCGGGCTCGCCCCGATCGCGCGTCGTTCGTCCACTCCCACTCGATGTACGGGAAGACCTGGTCGGCCTTGGGAAGGACGCTCGACCCCATTACCCAGGACGCGTGTGCGATCTATCGCCGGCATGGCGTGTACCGCAATTTCCGGGGTCTTATCTCCGAAGTCGAGGAGGGCAAGGAGATCGCCGCCGCCTATGGCGACAACATCGGACTCATTCTCGTCAACCACGGATTCCTCGCGGGTGGCGGAAGTGTCGCCGAGGCCGTCTGGTGGTTTGTCGTCATGGAACGGTGCGCGCAATCCCAGCTGATGGCGGAGGCGATCGGTGCTCCCCTTCTGATAGCGGAGGAGGTGGCCCGGGCGACGGGCGATATTCTCGCCTCGCGGGAATACGCCGAGATCCAGTTCGACAATCTGTACCGGTCGTTCCATGTTCCGGCGGCGCCGCTGGACGCGGTTGATGTGGCGGAAGTGGTGGACACGTGAAGCTGGGACTGAACTTCCTGCCGACCGTCGGCGCCGAAGTGGTCGACGGTGCCCGGTACTACGAAGAGGTCCTGGATCTGTGCGCCGCGGCGGACCAGTGGGGCTTCAGCCATGTGAAGGCCGTGGAGCACTACTTCTACGCGTGGGGCGGCTACAGCCCCGACCCGGTCGCGTTTCTCTCCGCCGTGGCGATGAGAACCCGCCAGGTGCGGTTGGTCACCGGCGCCGTCGTGCCCGCCTTCTCGCACCCCGTGCGGCAGGCCGCCTCGCTCGCGCTGCTCGACAACCTGTCGGGCGGCCGCCTGGACGCCGGGTTCGCACGGGCCTTCCTGCCCGCCGAGTTCGAGATGTTCGAGGTCCCACTGTCCGAGAGCCGGGCGCGCTTCGAGGAGGGCGTCACGGCGGTGGAACGGCTCTGGCGGGACGAACGGTTCCGCTTCGAGGGCACCTTCCACCGCTTCGGCCCGCTGCCGCCCCTGCTGCCCCGGCCCGTGCAGCGGCCGGGACCGCCGGTGTTCGTGGCCGCGACCAGCTCCCCCGAATCGTTCACCTGGGCCGGACGCAACGGCTACCACCTGATGATCATTCCGCTGGTGGCCAACCACGCACGCCTCTCCGGTCTGCTGGCGGAGTACCGCCGGGCCAGGGCGGAGGCCGGGCACCGGTCGGCACCACGGATGCATGTCAGCTACCACCTCTATGTCGCGCCGGACCCGGTCGAGGCGAGGGAACGGGCCGCCGCACACTACGAGGCGTACCGGGAGCTGCAGATCGAGGCGTACTCCAGTTGGGAGGGAGTGGAGTCCGCCCAGTACCCGGGCTACGAGAAGATGCTGGACGCCGTCCGCTCGGCGACGTTCGACGATCTCCACGCGGCCGGCAAGGTGATCGCCGGCGATGTCGACGAGGTCACCGACCAACTCGCCGAGATCACCCGCCTCTACCCGGGCGCCGAGGTCAGCGTCCACCTGCGCTACGGGAGCACCACCCACGAGGAGGCCCTGCGCTCCGTGACGCTGCTGGGCGAACGCGTCCTGCCCCGGCTGGCCGGGACGCCCACGACGACGGGGGACCCGGGTGCGGGCTGACGAGGCCACCGGGCCGCGGTTCGCCGCCGTGGCCCGCCGGCACCTCGCCCGGCTCGCACCCGTCGGCGACCAGCGCACCGTGACCCACGGCCAACTCGACGCCATGACACAGGACATCAGCCGACGGCCGGACGAGTGCCCCCTCGATCCCCTCGCGCCGGTCGCCGTGCGCGGTTCGTTCGGGGCGCGCGTCCCCTCAAGGCGGTGTTCGACAGCACGACCTTCCACGAGTTCGTCACGTACGCGGCCCGCTCGGTCGACGAGGCGGACGGCGACGTGCCCACGAAAGGCGTTCCCAACGATGCGTGACTACGGCACCGCGACCTACGGCGACAAGCTGGCGGCCGACTTCGACACCTTCCTCGGCGGCGGCGGCGATCCGGAGCCCGCCGTGCGGTTCCTCACCGATCGGGTCCCCGAGGGCGACGCGCTGGAACTGGGCGTCGGCAACGGCCGCGTCGCCATCCCCCTCGCGGGGCGTGGCCTGAACGTGGTCGGCATCGACTCCTCCCCGGCCATGCTCAAGGAGATGCGCGACAAGCCCGGTGGCGACCAAGTGGAGCCGATCCTGGGGGACTTCACCGACCCGGCGCCGGGCCGCGCCTTCGACCTGGTCTACGCCCTGCGCAGCACCTTCTACTTCCTGGTCTCCCAGGAGGCGCAGCTGACGTGCCTGCGCAACGTCAGCGCCCTGCTCAGGCCCGGCGGTCACCTCGTGCTCGAACTGGGCGCCCCACCGTACCGGCGGATGAACGAACGGCAGTACGTGGACGCCCTGCAGGTGGAGGTGGAGGAGGCCGCGTTCTTCCTCACCCTGCACGACCCGATCGCCCAGCGCATCGACCGGCAGATGATCGTGATGGGCGAGTCCAGGACCCGGCTGCAGCCCATCAGGTTCCGCTATATCTGGCCCTCGGAGCTCGATCTGATGGCCGCGCTCGCCGGGCTGACCACGGTGTCGCGGCAAGCGGGCTGGGCGGGTGGGGAGTTCACCGGCACGGGGCGTCATGTCTCCGTCTTCCGCAAGGAGATGGAGTAGCCGATGGTGGGGGCGACCAACGCGGCGGAGCGTCCCGTGCTGGCCAGGCGCATGGCGACGATGGCACCGTCGGCCATCGGTTCCGTGCTGCGGCTCGGCGACAGCACGGGCGTGCTGTCCCTGGCCGGCGGGTTGCCGGCCGACGAGGGGCTGGCGAGCCCCGAGATCACCGCCGTCGTGGGCGAGGTGCTGGCGGGCGCGTCCCCCGGCCTGCAGTACGGCGTCACCCACGGGTCACCGGCGCTGTGCGCGTGGATCGCCGCACGACTGCGCGCGGATCTCGGGGTGACCGTGGACGGCGAGGAACTGATCATCACCCAGGGCTCGCAGCAGGGCATCGACCTCGTCTGCAAGGCCCTGCTCGACCCGGGCGACATCGTGGTGACCGACAGCCCCAGCTATATCGGGGCGCTCCAGGTGTTCCGGCTCTTCGAGGCCGACGTGCGGCCCGTCCCGCTGGCGGCTGACCCGGAGTTGACGGAGCTGGCCGACCGGCTCGCCGCCGGCCTGCGCCCCCGTCTGGTCTACGTCGTGCCCAACTACTCCAACCCCACGGGGGCGACGCTCGACGAGCGGCAGCGCCGCCGTCTGGCGGACCTCGCCGACCGTTACGGATTCCATCTGGTGGAGGACGACCCCTACCGCGACATCTGGCTGTCCGACCGGCCGCCCGAGGCCGCGTCGCTGGCCGGCCTCAGCGACCGGGCGCTGCATCTGGGCAGCTTCTCCAAGGTGCTGTTCCCCGGCTGCCGCGTGGGCTATCTGACGGCGCCACCGGCGCTGCTCCCGGCGCTGCGGGTGGTGCGGCAGGCCGCCGACCTGGGGAACTCGGAACTGCTCCAGCGGGTCGTCCACGCCCTGCTCGACCGGGAAGGGTTCTTCGACCGACGGCTGACCCGCCTGCGCGCCCTCTACCGGCGGCGGCGCTCCGCCCTGACCGGGGAACTTCGCCACCAACTGCCGGAGGCACGCTTCGAGACCCCCCAGGGCGGGTTCTTCGTATGGGCGCGGCTGGGCCCCCGGCTGGACACCGCCGCGCTGCTGCCCGTCGCGCTGCGGCACGGCGTCTCCTATGTGCCGGGCGCCGAGTTCTACCCGGCCGACCCCGATCGCACCACGGCCAGGCTGGCCTTCTCCTGCCTCCCGCCGGAACGGGCCGGCGAGGCCGCCGCCCGGCTGGCCGCCGCCGTGCGGGAGGCATCCGGGAGCGGACGGGAGGCGGGGAACCACCGATGAGAGTGGAACGGGTCGACGACCGCATCCGGTTCCCCGAGGGCGCGCCCTTCGACGTCGAGGAACTGCTGGCCCAGCCCCTGGTGGCGCGCGTCGCCACCAGAGGACCGGTGGTGCGGCCCGTCTGGTACCTGTGGGAGGACAGCGCCTTCTGGGTGTTCGTCGGGCCCTGGTCCCGACTGATGCGCCAACTGCCCGACGACCCCGTCTTCGACCTGGTCGTGGACGTCTGCGAGGTGCACAGCGGGCTGGTGCGCCAGGTACGGGCGCACGGGACGGGCACCGTCGAGCCGTTCGACGTCCCCCGGGCGCGGCGCAAACTCGTCCGCTACCTGGGGCGGCACGAGGAACGGTGGGATCCGCGTTTCTCACTGGCCGGCGATCCCCAGGCACGTGAGCTGCGACTGGCGCGGCTGGCCCCCGACGTCATGAGCGCGCACGACATGACGTTCCGCCCGTCCCTGCCGGACGGGTCCCCGGGGGAGGGAGATCGGGCATGAACCCGCTGCGTCCGTACCGTGTCGTCGTCCGGCACGGACGGCTCGCCTACCTGCTCGCCGGGGACTTCGTGTCCAAGATCGGGGACGGGATGCTGCTGGTGGCCCTGCCGCTGCTGGCGATCCGCGTCCACGAACCCCTCAGCGCGGCGCTGGCGGTGTCCCTGGTGGTGGCGGCGCCGCACCTCATCTCGCTGCCCCTGGGGCTGCGCATGGGGTTGGGCAGGACCCGGCTGGACCCGGTCACGGTCATCGCGGTCGACTGCGCCCTGCGTTGCTCCGTCTCCACCGCCCTCGCCGTGCTCGCCGTGTTGGACGCCCTGACGCTCTGGCCGCTGTTCGTGATGCTGCTGTTCGGGTCCTCGCTGCGTGCCGTCGCCGGGGCCTCCCGCCGGGTCCTGGTCACCGGAATGGTCGGCAAGGAGGACCGGCTCCCCGTCAACAGCGTCCTGGCCCTCAACGACAGCACCGCGCTCTACATCCTGGGGCCGAGCCTCGGCGGACTCCTCGTCCTGTGGGCCGGGCCCTGGCTGCCGCTCCTCTTCGACGGGGTGTCCTTCGTCGCGCTCGCCGCCGGACTCGTCGGCCTGCGGGCGGGCCGTCAGCCGGCCGCCAGGGCCGGGCGCAGATCCGGCTGGCAGATCCTCAAGAACACCGGCGGGCTGTGGCCCATGTTCTGCGTGGCCTTCGGCTTCAACCTGCTGTGGGGGCCGATCTCGGTCTCGATGCCGCTCTTCGTCCAGAACGACCTGCACGCCGACGAGGCCGCGTACGGACTGCTCATGACCGGGCTCGGCATCGGCGCCGTGGCCGGCTCGCTCGCCAGCGGCTTCCTCAAGACCCTGCCGGCCCACCGGGTGCTGACCGTCCTCATCGCCAGTTGGGCCGGCGCCCTGTGCCTCGTCTCGTTCGCCCCCAACGTCTATCTGGCCGCGGCCGCCCTCTCCGTCGGCGGGCTGGTCTGGGCCCCGTTCGTCCCCGTCATGTACACCGCCGTCCAAGGCCGACTCGACGACGAGGACCACCAACCCGTACTCACCTTCTGGAGCGCCGGATACAACACCGCCGGCCCCCTTGGCGTGCTCCTGGGCGCGCCCCTGCTCGCGCTCACCGGAACACGTGCGGGCATGGTCGTCTCCGCCGGCCTCACGGCCGCCCTGGCCGTGCCCGCGCTCGTCGCCGGACGCCGCCTGACCGCCGGCGCGCGGCGGGAGGCGGAGGATCCGCCGCCGGAGAAGGCGCCGACCGGACGCCCGGAGTGACGCCCTCCCGGCCGTGACCACACCCACGAGGGGACCCCGATGACCGTCTCCACCCAACGGACCGCCCAGCCGAGCGTCGACCCCCCGCCGGCGCACCCGCTGTCCACCGCGCAGCGGCGCATGTGGTTCGCGTCGAGCTACGCGCCGGACAGCGCCGCCTACAACCAGCCGTATGTGCTGCGGCTGAGCGGTCCGTTGGACGCGACCGCGCTGGTCGACGCCCTGCGCGACCTGGTCGCCGCCCACCCGGTGCTGCGCGGCCTCGTCGAGGAACGGGACGGGGAGCCGTACGCGGTGTTCCAGCCGGTGGACCGGGTCCCGATCGCGGTCGTCGACGGCTGGGACGAGTCGGCGGCGGAGGCCGAGGCGAGGCGCCCGTTCGATCTGCGGACCGAGGTGCCGACGCGGGCGACCCTGTACCGGCTGCGGGACACCTCCCATGTGCTGGCGCTGACCTTCCACCACATCGCGTTGGACGCCTGGTCGTACCGGCTGCTGCGCCAGGACCTCGCCGTCCGCTACCTGGCCCGCCTCGGCGAGGGCCGGGCGCCCGGGCAACCGGCGGTGGACTACGCCGAGTTCGTGGCATGGGAGCGGGAACGGGACATCTCGGCGGGACTGGAGTGGTGGGCCGAACGGTTGGCCGGTCTGGAGCCGCCCCCGCACCTTCCGCACGACCGGCCCCGCTCGCCCGACGGGCCCGCCACCGAGGGCTCCCTGTCGTTCGAACTCCCCACCGCGTTGACCCGGGCGGTCCGCGCCCTCGCCCGCGCGTCCAGGTGCACGCCTTTCACGGTGTTGGTCACGGCCTTCCAGACCCTGCTGGCGACGGCCTCGGGCCGCGAGGACATCGCGGTGGCCGTCCCCGCCTGGGGCCGGGACGACCCGAGGTTCGAACAGACGGTGGGCAGCTTCGTCAACACGGTCGTCGTGCGCACCGACCTCGGCGGGGAGCCGTCCACGCCCGACGCGCTGCACCGGGTGCGGGACGGGCTGCTGGCGGCGCTGGAGCACTCCGGGGTCCCCTTCGAACGGGTGGTGCGCCGACTGGCGCTCGAACGAGCCGCCGGCGCCATGCCGTTGGTCGACGCGTTGGTGAACCTCACGACGGCGGAGGGCCCCACCACCTGGGCCGACGGGCTGACCGTCGAAACCGGCGAGATCAGGAACGGGGCGGTCAAGTTCGACCTGGCGCTCTATCTGAGCGATGCGCGCACCACGATCCACGGCCGATTCGCCTACCACGCCGGCCTGTTCGACGCCGCGACGGTGGCCCGTTGGCGCGACGGGTACCTCGCCCTGCTGACCGGGATGACGGAACATCCCGAGCGGCCCGTCACCCGGATACCGGTCGGGCCCGCCGAGGGCCGGACGCTGGCCGGGCCCCGCGCGCGGATCCCCAGCGGGCTGCTGCACCCGCTCATCGACCGCTGGGTGACGCGGACACCGGAGGCGATCGCCGCCGTCGGCCCCGACGGGCCGCTCAGCTACGGCCGGCTCGGCTCCCGCGCCGCACGCCTGGCCAGGCGGCTGCGCGCCGCCGGCGTCGCCCCCGACCAGCCGGTCGCCGTCCACTGCGACCGCCGCACCGACCTGGTCACCGCGATGCTCGGGGTGTTACGGGCCGGCGGTTGCTATCTGCCGGTGGACGAGACGCTGCCCGCCGGCCGACTCGCCACCCTGCTGGACACCGCCGGCGTCCGGGTGGTGCTCACCACCCGGCGTCTGGCGCCCGGCCTGCCGGCCGGCGAACGACTGGTGCTGCCCCTCGACGACCTCGAAGACGCGGACGGCTTCGAAGATGCCGACGACCTCGAAGACGCCGGCGCCCGGCCCGAGGCCGAGGGGGTCCTGCCCCCGGTGACGCCCGCCTCGCTCGCCTACACCATCTTCACCTCGGGCTCCACCGGCACCCCCAAGGGGGTCGGCGTCGAACACCGGCACATCACCCACTACCTGCACGCGGTACGCCCGGCGATGGAGTCCTCGGCGCCCGGCATCCGCTCCTTCGCCCTGCTCTCGACGCACGCCGCCGACCTCGGCCTCACCTCCCTCCTCGGGGCCCTCACCACCGGCCGCACCGTGCATCTGGTGGACGCCGAGACCGGCAACGACCCGGAACGGCTGGGCCACTACCTCCGCACGCATCCGGTGGACGCGGTCAAATGCGTGCCCAGCCAGCTGGAGATGCTCGCCGGCGACGCGGAACTCGGCCCCCTGCTCCCGCGCCGCCTGCTGGTGCTGGGCGGCGAGGCATGCTCCTGGGAGTTGGTCCGCCGCATCCGCCGGGCCGCACCGGAACTGGTGGTGCAGACGTCCTACGGGCCGACGGAGACCACCGTCTCCGTGCTCACCTGCGATGTGGCCGAGATCGCCGAGGAACTGCGGCACGGCGTCGTCCCGTTGGGGCGGCCCCTGGCCAACGTCGACTGCCAGGTGACCGACCCGTCGGGCCGGCCGGTGCCGCCCGGCACCCCGGGTGAGCTGTGGATCGGCGGCCCCACGGTGGCCCGGGGCTACCTCGGGGACGAGGAGGGGACCGCCGCGCGTTTCCGCGTCGGGCCCGAAGGCCGACGCCGCTACCGGACCGGCGACCGGGTCCGCCAACGGCCCGACGGCGTCCTGGAGTTCCTGGGCCGCCTCGACGACCAGGTGAAGATCCGCGGCCACCGCGTCGAACCCGGCGAGGTCGCCACCGCCCTGCGCGGCATGCCGGGGGTGGCCGCCGCCCATGTCCTGCCGGTCGGCGCGGGCCACACCCGGCAGCTGAGGGCCTGGGTCACCCCGGAGCCGGGAGCCTCCCCGGACGGGGCGGGACTGCGGGTCGCACTGCGCAGACGGATGCCGCACCATCTGGTCCCCGCGCGGATCGCCGTGCTCGACCGGCTGCCCCTCACCCGAAACGGCAAGGTGGACCGGGGCGCGCTGCTGGCCGGGGCCCCGCCCGAGCGGCCCGGCGCACGGGGCCCGCGCTCCGAACGGGAACACATCCTGTGCGGGCTGTTCTCCGAGGTGCTGGGCGTCCCCACGGTGGGCATCGACGACGACTTCTTCGCCCTCGGCGGCCACTCGCTGCTCGCCGCCAGGCTCGCGGCGCGGATCCGCGCCGCGCTGGGCGTCGGCATCGGGGTCAGGGCCCTCTTCGACGCCCCGACGGTGGCCGAGTTGGCGCCGGCGCTCACCGGGGCGAGCGGCCACCCACCGGTCCGGCCCGCCGCGCGCCGCCCCGAGCTGGTGCCGCTCTCCGGCGGACAACGGGCCCT
Organism: Streptomyces sp. NBRC 109706; assembly: GCF_000974485.1. Lineage (GTDB taxonomy): Bacteria > Actinomycetota > Actinomycetes > Streptomycetales > Streptomycetaceae > Streptomyces. The sequence continues at coordinate 113,342 of NZ_BBOM01000016.1, forward strand.
GTGGTTCCTCCACCAGATGGACGGCGCCGACACCGGCTACAACCAGTGCTATCCCTGGCGCCTCACCGGACCGCTCGACATCCCCGCCCTCGAACAGGCCATCCACGATGTCGTCGAACGCCACGACATCCTGCGCACCGTGTTCCAGGAACGCGACGGCGAGCCGTACCAGCGGGTGCTGCCCCGGGACACCGGCGCCCCGACGCTCGCCGTGGCCACCGTCGACGAGGCCGACCTGGCCGAACGCCTCGCCACCCGCGCCAGGTCGGCGTTCGACCTGGCGACGGGGACTCCGCTGCGCACCGATCTCCTCAGCCTCGGACCGCAGGACCATGTCCTCGTCTGGACCATGCACCATATCGCCGGGGACGGCTGGTCGGCGGGCATCATCCGGCGCGATCTGGCCCGGGCGTACCGCTCCCGCCGAGAGGGGCGGCCACCGGCCTGGGAACCACTGCCGCTGCGCTATGCCGACTACGCGCTGTGGGAGCACGCGCTGCTGGCGGACGCAACCGACCCCCAAGCCCCGCTGGGACGGCAACTCGCCTACTGGACAACACGGTTGGCCGGACTGCCGGACCGTCTCACGCTGCCCTGGGACCGGCCCCCCGGGCCCACAGCGAGCTTCTCCGGTGCCTCGGTCGCGTTCCGCTTCGACGCCGAACTGCACCGAGGTCTGGGCGAGTTGGCGAGGAAACACCATGTCACCCTCTTCATGGTCCTGCAGGCCGGGCTCGCGGCACTGCTGACCCGGCTGGGCGCCGGCACCGACATCCCCGTCGGGACCCCGGTCGCCGGCCGCCCCGACGAGTCCCTGCACGACCTCGTCGGCTTCTTCGCCAACACCCTGGTGCTGCGCACCGACACCTCGGGCGCACCGACGTTCACCGAACTGCTCGCCCGCGTCAGGGAAGGCGACCTGGCCGCCTACGACCACCAGGAACTGCCCTTCGAACGGCTGGTCGACGAGATCAACCCCGCCCGCTCGATGGCGCACAACCCGCTCTTCCAGGTCCTGCTGGTCCTCCAGAACAATGATCCCGAGGATCTGCGGCTCCCGGGTCTGGACGCCACCCGCGTCCCGTTCGAGCACCGCGTCGCCAAGTTCGACCTGAGCGTCCAGTTCGTGGAACACCTCGACGACAACGGAGCGCCGGCGGGGCTGGCCGGCGACGCGGAGTTCAGCACCGACCTGTTCGACACCGCCACCGTCGTCTCGCTGACCCGCCGACTGGAGCGCCTGCTGCGCGCCGTGGTCGCCGACCCCGACGCCCGTATCACCCGCCCCAACCTCCTCAGCGCCCGCGAACGCCGGGCCCTGCCGACCGCCGACCACCGTCCCGCGCCCGAAACCGGCCGTTCCGTACCGGAGTTGTTCCGCGCCCAGGCGGCCCGCGCGCCGGGGGCGGTGGCCGTGGAACACGGCGACGCGCTCCTCACCTACGCGGAACTCGACGCCCGCAGCGACGCGTTGGCCACCGTCCTGCGGGAACGGGGCGGCGTGCGGCGCGGGGAGCGCGTGGCGCTGCTCTGCGCACCAGGGGCACCCGCCGTGGTGGCCGCCCTCGCGGTGCTCAAGTGCGCGGCGACGCTCGTCCCCCGAGACCCCGCCGACCTCGCCGATCCCGCCGATCCCGCCGACCCCGGCGACCCCGGCGACCCCGGCGACGCTGTGCGCGAGGTGGCCGCCTCGGCCCGCCTGGTGCTCGTCGACCGGGCCACCACCGGCATCCCCGGGGCACTGCCGATCCAGGACGCCCCGGCGGCCGACGGCTGGATCGACGCCCCTGTCGGGCCCCCGATCCACCCCGACCAACCGGCCTGTCTGCTCTCGCCCGGCGGAGCGGAGCAGGCCGGGGAGGTCACCGTCTCCCACCGCTCCCTGGTCCGGCTGGCGCTGGCCGCCCGGGCGACCGCCGCCGGCTCGCGGGAGCGAGTGCTGCTGCACTCCCGCCCGGACGCCGAGACCTCCCTGTACGAGCTGTGGTTCCCGCTGCTGACGGGCGGCCGGATCGTGGTCGCGCCCCCCGGCACGGCCGACCCGCCCACCCCGGCCCACCGGCTCCCCGGCAGCGGGGCGACCGGGGTCTGGCTGGGCCCCGGAACCCTCCAACGGATCGTCGCCACCCGGCCGGAACTCCTGTCCGGAGTACGGCGGTTGTGGACGACGGCCGACGGGGTCCCGGCCGCCGTGCTGCGCCGGCTGTGGGAACACTGCCCGGCCATCACGGTGGTCCTCGCCTCGTTCCGGCCCGAGATCGGTGGATTCGACACCAGCCACACCCTGGCCGCCGACGCACCCCTCGCGGCCGGCCCGCCCCGAGCCCGCCGCCCCCTGAACGGGATCACCGCGTGGGTGCTCGACCCCTGGCTGAACCCGCTTCCGCCCGGTGTGACGGGGGAGTTGTACCTCACGGCCGAGGGCCTGACCGGCGGCCCGACGGCCGACGCCCCGGGGACGGCGGCACGCCTGGTCGCCTGCCCGTTCGGCGCGCCCGGCACACGGATGGTCCGCACCGGCGAACTGGCGCGGTACACCGCCGCCGGCGCGCTGGAGCACCTGGGACGAGCCGCCGAGCGACTGGCCTCGGGCGGCGTGACCGTCAGCCCCGACGAGGTCGCGGCCGCCCTGGCCGAACACCCCGAGATCGCGGAGACCATCGCCCTGCCGCGCCGCGTGCGGCCCGGCGAACGCCGCGTGGTCTGCTACGCGGTGCCCACCACCGGCTCCGCACCCCACCCGGCGCGACTCGCCCAGTGGGTCGAGGAACGGCTCCCCGGAACCCACGCCCTGGTCACCGTGATGGTGCTCGGGCAACTCCCGCTCACCCCCGACGGCCGCCCCCGACACCGGATGCTGCCGCTGCCACGCCCGGTCGAGCGGGAGAGCGACGACCGGCCGCCCACCCCCGCGGAGACGGCACTCGCCGTGCTGTTCGCCCAGGTGCTCGGCCTGGCCCGGGTCGGGGTCCACGACGACTTCTTCCGCCTCGGCGGCAGTTCGCTGCTGGCCATGCGCCTGGTCGTCCAGGCCCGCGGAAAGCTCGGTCTCTCCCTGACCGCCCAGGACGTCTTCGCCCGCCCCACGGTGTCGCGGCTCGCCGCCGCCGCCCGGCCCACGGCCACCACGCCCGGGCCGGCGACGCTCCCCCTCCGGCCACGCCCCGAGCGGCTGCCGCTCTCCGCCGGCCAACAACGCCTCTGGTACCTGCACCAACTCGGGGCCGGGGCAACGGCGTACAACGTTCCCTTCGCCCTGCGGCTCACCGGGGCGCTCGATGTGCCGGCGCTGCGGCTCGCCCTCGCCGACCTCACCGCCCGCCACGAACCGCTGCGCACCCTCTTCCCCGAGCACGACGGCACCCCCACCCAGCGGGTCCTGCCGCCGCCCGCGACGCCCGCCGCGTTGCCGCTCACCGACACCGACGAGCACGGGCTGCGGGCCCTTCTGGACGGCGACCGCACCCACCGGTTCGACCTCGCCGCACGGCCGCCGCTGCGCGCCGCCCTCTACCGGCTCGGGCCGAACGACCATGTGCTGTCCCTGGTGTTCCACCACATCGTGGTGGACGGCTGGTCCGAACCGGTGCTCTGGCGCGATCTGGCCACCGCCTACGCCGCGCGCCGCACCGGCACCGCCCCCGCCTGGTCCCCCCTGCCGGTCCAGTACGCCGACTACACGCTCTGGCAGCGGGAGACGCTGGAGACGGCGGACACCCCGGGCAGCGCCGCCGCCCGGGGACTGGCGTACTGGCGCGAGACACTGGCCGGCCTGCCCGCCCGACTCGCCCTTCCGGCGGAACGCCCGCGGTCGGGGCCGCCGGACCACGAGGGCGGCCATGTGGTGACGCGCTGCGCCCCCGAGGTGTACGACCGACTCACCCGGCTGGCCAGATCGTCCGGGGCGACAACGTTCATGGTCCTCCACACCGCGGTGGCGACCCTCCTCGACCGGCTCGGCGCCGGCACCGACATCCCCGTCGGCACCGTTGTCGCCGGGCGCGGCCACGAAGCGCTCGACGACCTCGTCGGATTCCTCGTCAACACCCTGGTCCTGCGCGTCGACACCTCAGGCGCCCCCACGTTCCGCGCCCTGCTCGAACGTGTCGCGGACACCGACCGCGCGGCCTTCGCCCACCAGGACGTGCCCTTCGAACGCGTGGTCAGGGAGGTGAACCCGGGCCGCTCGGCGGCGGCGAACCCGATCTTCCGCGTCATGCTCTCCCTGGCCTCCGAACCGGCCGGCCCGCCCCAACTCCCGGGCCTGCGCGGCGCGTTCCTGGAGACCCACGCAGACGGCACCAAGTTCGACCTCACCATCACCTTTGTCGAACGCCGCTCGCCCCGGGACGAGTCCCGTTGGCTCGACTGCGTGCTCGGCTACCGCACCCAGCTCTTCGACCGGGACGCGGTGCGGCGCCTCGGCACCTCGCTGATCCGCGTCCTGGAGCAGGCCACCGCGCGGCCCGACCTGCCCATCCGACGCATCACCCTCCTCCCGCCCGGGGAAGCGCTCCTGCTGCGCCGCTGGAACGCCACCGACCGCCCGCTGCCCACCACCACACCCGCCGAACTCTTCGACGAGCAGGCGACGCGCACCCCCCGGGCGGTCGCCGTGCGCACGGCCGGCGAGGAACTGACCTACGCCGAACTGCGGCTCAGGGCCGAACGGTTGGCCGACCGGCTGGCCGCCGCCGGCGCCGGTCCCGAGCGGTTCGTCGCCATCCGGCTGCCCCGCGGAACGGATCTGGTGATCGCCGTCCTCGCCGTGCTCAAGGCCGGCGCCGCCTATCTGCCGATCGATCCCGGCTACCCCGCCGCCCGGGCCGCCCGGATGCTCGACGAGGTGCGGCCCGTCCTCGTGCTGGAGGACGCGCCCGACGACCCCGCGCGCCCGCCCGCCGCCCCACGGAAGCCACGCCACCCCGCCCACGCCGCCCATCAGGACCACCCCGCCTACGCGATCTACACCTCCGGCTCCACCGGACGGCCCAAGGGCGTGGTCGTCACCCGACGGGGCCTCACCAACCAGCTGTTGTGGCAGCGGCGCAGCCGGCTGCTGGGCCCCGGCGATGTGATGCTGGCCCACAGCTCCATCGGCTTCGACGCCTCGGTCTGGGAGATCTGGGCCGCCCTCACCTCCGGCGCCACCCTGGCGATCGCCCCCGACGAGGTGTCCGGGCGCGTCGACCTGCTGGTGTCCCACCTGACCGAACAGGGCGTCACCCACGGCCTGTTCGTGCCCTCGCTGCTCGCCGCGATGACGCCGCTCCTCGACGCGGCAGACCGGGAACGACTCACCGTCCTCTCCGGCGGCGAGGCACTGCCCGCCCCGCTCGCCCGCGCCTACCGCCGGATCGTCAACCTCTACGGCCCCACCGAGGCCACCGTTCTCGCCACCACGTGGCAGGGCACGGTCCCGGAACGCGACGGCGGCCATGTCCCGCTGGGCCGCCCCGTGGCGAACACCCGCGCCCATGTCCTGGACGCGGCGCTGCGCCCCGTCCCCGTCGGGGTGGCCGGCGAGCTCTACCTCGCGGGCGCCCAGATCACCCGTGGCTATGTGAACCGGCCGGGGCTGACCGCCGAACGCTTCCTCGCCGACCCCCACGGCCCGCCGGGCACCCGCATGTACCGCACCGGCGATCTGGCGCGCTGGCGGGACGACGGGGTGCTGGAGTTCCTGGGCCGCGCGGACGACCAGGTCAAGATACGGGGCTTCCGGGTGGAACCGGGCGAGATCGCCGCCGAGATCGCCACCGCCGACGATGTCGCCCAGGCCGTCGTCGTCCCCCGCGAAGCCGGCGCCGGCGACACCCGGCTGGCCGCCTATGTGGTGCCGGCCCCCGCCGCCGACGGGGCGCCGGGCAACCCCCTGACGGCGGAGGCCCTGCGGAGGCGACTGACCGGAGCACTGCCCCACCATCTGGTACCGGCCGATATCACCCTGCTGCCCCGGCTGCCGCTGCTGCCCAACGGAAAGCTCGACCGCCGCGCCCTGCCGGCCCCGGCGCCCCTGGCCGACCGCGCCCCCGGAGCCGCCCCCCGCACCCCGCGCGAGGAACTGCTGTGCGAACTGTTCGCCGAGGCCCTTGACCTGCCCCGCGTCGGCACCCGCGACGACTTCTTCGCGCTGGGCGGGCACTCCCTGCTCTCCGTCCGACTCGTCAGCAGAATCCGCGAGGTGCTCGGAGCCGACCTGACCATCGCCGACCTGCTGGCGGCCCCCACGGTCGCCGATCTGGTCGCCCACCTGAACGGCGCGCGCGGCGAGAGCCCGTTCGCGCCCGTTCTGCCGCTGCGCGCCGGGGGAACGCGCCCCCCGCTGTTCTGTGTGCACCCCGTGATCGGCCTGAGCTGGTCCTATCTGGGGCTCGCCCGACACCTCCCGCACGACGTCCCCCTCATCGGGCTCCAGGCACGCGGCATCGAGAACGAGGGCACGCTGCCCACCAGCGTCACGGAGATGGCACACGACTACCTGACGCGGATCACCCGGCTCCAACCGACCGGCCCCTACCGGCTGCTCGGCTGGTCCTTCGGAGGTCTGGTGGCCCAGGCCATGGCCGCCATGCTCCAGCGACGAGGAGAACACGTCTCGCTGCTCGCCCTCCTCGACAGCTACCCGTCGTCCAAAGACCCCGCCCGGCGCCCGGACCCGACGGCCGCCGACGCCCACCTGCGCCATGGCGCGCTGAGCGCCCTGGACGAGGCGCGACGCGCCCGGGTCGCCACGGTGACCGCCAACAACCTCGCCCTGGGACACGACCACACACCGCCGGTCTTCCACGGCGACGCCCTGTTCCTGCTCGCCGAACACGGCCGCACCGCCGCGTCCCCCACCCCCGACCGCTGGCAGGCGCATATCGAGGGCGGGATCACGGTCCGCACCGTCCCCTGCGGCCACTACGACCTCATGCGGCCCGGGGCGCTGCCGGAGATCGCCGGCCTCGTCGGGGCCGAACTCGCCGAGACCTGAGGGAGAGAGGACCGACGGAGTCAGTGAACGCACCCCGACGCCCACCCCTTCGACGGAGACCTGCGAGGCCACCGACGTGTCACTGATCCACGCACTGCGCACCGCCCTGCGCGACCACGCCCACGCCACCGCCGTCGTCGAAGGCGACGACAGCCACAGCTACGCCGAACTCGACCGGCTCTCCGCCGATATGGCGGGTGGACTCGCCGAACACGGCGTGACCGGCGGGGACATCGTCGCGATCCAGGCCGCACGCGGATGGGACCGCTGCGTCGCCGTCCTGGCCGCCTGGCGGCTCGGCGCCGGCGTCGTCTCCATCGATCGGGAACAGCCCGCCGCGCGCGCCAGGAAGATCGCGGTCAACAGCGGGACACGCCTCGTGCTCCGGGGCCGGGGGACCCCGCCCCTCGCCGACTTCGGCGCCCCGACACACACCTTCGACGAGATGCGGGGCAAGCCGGGAGACGACGCGGACGACGGGCCGGTCTGCTACGTCATCCCCACCTCGGGCTCCACCGGGGAACCGAAGGCGGTGGCGGTGCCCCCCGCGACACTGGCGAACCTGGGCCGCTGGCACGTCGACCACTGGCCGCACCCCACGCCGCCGGACACGCTGCACGCCGCGTCCGTCGGATTCGACGTCGGCTACGAGGAGTTGGTGGCCACCTGGCTCTCCGGCGCCCGCCTCGTCATCGTCGACGATCCGACGCGGCGGGACTTCCCTGCCCTCCACGCCACGCTCCGACGCCACCGCGTCGCCCGCGCCTTCCTGCCGGTCCAGGCCCTGCACGGACTGGCCATGGCCGCCCTGCTGGAGAGCGAGGGCCTGCCAGACCTCAGGGAACTCGTGATCGCCGGCGAGCGTCTGGTCGTCAACGACGAGGTCAGGGAGTTCTGCGCCGCCGACGGCCTCGCCCTGGTCAATCACTACGGGCCGAGCGAGACCCATGTCGTCACCCACCACCGGTTGCCGGGCCACCCCTCGGCCTGGCCCGACCACCCGCCCATCGGCAACGCCGTGGCCGGCGTCGAACTGCTCGCCCACGCGGACGGCGCGGTACGGCCGTTCGCCCCGGGGGAGGAGGCCGAACTGGTCATCGCGGGCGACTGCGTCGCGCTCGGCTACCTCGGCGACGACGAGCTGACCGCCCGCAGGTTCCGACGACTTCCGCACCGCGACGGGGCCCTCCGCCGGTGCTACTTCTCGGGCGACCAGGTCAGGTTCGACGGCCGGGACTTCCACTTCCTGCACCGCGTGGACCAACAGCTGAAGATCCGTGGCTACCGCGTGGAGCCCGGCGAGGTCGAGGCCGTGGTCCAGGCCGTCCCGGGGGTGCGCCACGCCGTCGCCTTCGGCGTCGGCCACGGGAACGCGCACCTCGGCGTCTGCTACGCCCTGCGGGACGACGGATCGGTGACCGCCACCGAGCTGCGTGCCGCCTGCCGTGACGCGTTGCCGGACTACATGGTCCCCGCCCACTACTGGGAGCTTGAGGAGTTCCCGGTCACCCGCAACGGCAAGGTGGACCGGGCCGCCCTCCGCCAGATGTTCACCCATCAGTGACCCGCCCCCGAGAGAGGCGAGAAGTTGAGCGCACACGAGACGACGGTGGTACCCGAGGAAACAGGTGACGAGCAGGCCGAACCCGCAGGACCGGCCGAGAGGGCCGGAAACGCCACGGTCGGCGACGACATCGTCACGACCAACACCCGGTGGAGCTTCGCCGGTTCGACACCCCGCCACTTCGACGCCCATGTCAACAAGAGCGTCCCGCTCTATCTCCACGGACACGAACTCATCGCCAAATGCGTCGAGTTCTTCTCCCGCCCCGGCGGGACGATCATCGATGTCGGCTGCTCGACGGGAACCCTGCTGGCCTCCATCGCCAGAAAACCCAGCAGCAAGGACCTCAGCCTCGTCGGCATCGACATCGAGGCCGACATGGTGCGCGCCGCCCGGGAGACCTGCGCCCGTCTGGAGAACGTGACCATCTCCCAGGGAGAGGTGTTGAGCGCCGACTACACCGACTCCAATGCCGTGATCATGTACTACACCCTGCAGTTCGCGCCCCCCGAACAACGGCGGCTGGCGCTGGAACGCATCTACGACGGGCTGGTCGAGGGCGGCGGGCTCTTCCTCTTCGAGAAGGTGCTCAGCCCCGACGCGCGACTCCAGGACATGCTGCAGCAGCTCTATCTGGAGTTCAAGATCGACAACGGGTTCGAGCCGGAGGAGATCTACAACAAGGAACGCAGCCTCCGCTCCGTGATGGCCCCCCAACCCAGCAACGACACCCATGAGTTACTGCACCGCACGGGCTTCACCGGGGTCGTCACCATCCAGAAGTACCTGTTCTTCGAGGGCATCCTGGCCATCAAGTAGCCCGCCCGGGGAGGGCCTGGTCAACGGCGGATCCACTGATCAAGGAGCGTTGACCGGCGAGGGCGGCCCCGTTGTGGTCCGCACCGACGCCGACCCATCCCGTGTTCGCCGTCGGGGCACCAGTTGACTCGCGTTTTGCGGGCGGTTCCCCGGATGTCGTGTCGCCGGCGTCATCGTGCTCGATTCCGCGCTGCGCGGTTTCTCTCTTTCTTCGCGAATTACCTTGACATGGGGCGTCGGATGCGGAGGTGTGAATGACTGGCGGGTGCCGTTGAAGAGGCAATTGGGGAATTACCGCGCGATGCCCGATATGGATGTCGACCACGCCTGCCGGGCTGTGACATGTATCACATTGCCTGGGGTGAGTTGGGTTTGCTTGTGTACTTGCCCGTCCCCCGTTGACTGGGCCAGACTCTGTAACAGGGCCTGGCGGCCCGTGCTATGCATCCGGGATGTCGAGCAAATGGGCAGGAGTGTCCTTTTCTCGATTGGCCGGCGTGCTTCATGGTTTCCCCTGATCGTGAATCGATCTCAGTGGGGGGTGAAGACGATGACGAACCAGGACTTCCTCGCTTCTCGTGAATCCGGCGAGGCCGCCACCAAGTGGTAATCCGGTTAACTGCTCTGGCTGACGCGCAGGCCGTATTCACCTGCTGCGGCCAGCACCCACGCCCTTCCCCAGGAGTGAAGAATGCTGGAAGACGGCCTACCACATCCGCCTGCGGGAAATCGAGAAACGTGTCGCGGAGGCCCCGGCGGGAGCCCGGACGCCGGCCGCCGCCACCCCGCCGCCGAGGTCGGCCCCCACGTCCGGTACGGCGACACCAGCCGTCCGGAAGCGCCGCGCACCGTGCGACCGCCCGACGAACACGTCCTGCCCCGGCTGTCGGAGGCCACCACCGAGTCGGGCACCCCGGCATGAGCGCGGCTGCCGACGAGACGACGGAGGCCAGGTTCGCCGCCGTCGCGCGGCGCCTTCCGACCAGGACGGCGCTGCGCGACGGCGACACGACGTGGACCTACCGCGCGCTCGACGAGGCGTCCGACGCGGTGGCCCGACGGGTGCGGGAGTGCACCGCGCCCGGGGCGCCGGTCGCCGTGCGGATGCCGCGCGGCGCCGAGCATGTCGCCGCCGTCCTCGGCGTCTGGAAGGCCGGCAGCGCCTGCCTGCCGCTCGACCACGCCCTCCCTGAGGAGAGCACCGAACGGCTGCTGCGGGCCGGCGGCGCGGCCACCCTGGTCGAGGCGCCGGACGCCGTCCAGCCACTGCCCGGGGCCGGCGCCCCCTCGCTGGCCTGGAACGACGGCAGCCGGGACCGCACCGCCTATGTCTTCTTCACCTCCGGATCGACCGGGGCGCCCAAGGGCGTGGCCGTGCCCCACCGGGGCGTGCTCAACGAGGCGGACTGGACCCGGCGGGCGTTCGCCCTCACCCCCGACGACCGGGGAACGTGGCTCTCCTCGCCCGCCTTCGCCATCTCCCGCTGGGAGTTGTGGCCACAGCTGACCTGCGGCGCCTCCGTCGTAGTTGCCGAACAGGGCGTGGAGTGGCGCCCGGAGACCGTGCGGGCCTGGCTGCTGGAACGCCGCGCCAGCACCACCATCCTGGTCACCGGGCTGGGCGAACGCACCCTGGCGCTGCCCTGGCCGGAGCGCTGCCCCCTGCGGCTGATGGTGCTGGGCGGGGAGCAACTGCGCCGCTGGCCCGGCCGGTTGCCGTTCACCGTGGTCAACTCCTATGGCGCCACCGAGACCTCGGGGGCCCGGCTCACCTCCGTGCTGAGCCCTTCCGGGGAGGGGCTGCCGCCGATCGGCCGCCCCATCGCCCGCACCACGGCCCATGTGCTGGACCCGGCCGGTCGGCCGGTGGCGCCCGGCGAGATCGGGGAACTGTACATCGGCGGCGTCGGCCTGGCGCACGGCTATCTCGGAAACCCGGCGCTCACCGCCGAACGTTTCCCGCCCGACCCGTTCCACGACGGGGACGGGGACGGCCGGATGTACCGCACCGGGGATCTGGTCCGTCGGACACCGAGCGGCGAGCTGGCCTATGTGGCGCGCGCCGGTGCGGAGCCCAAGGTCGGCGGCGCCCGGGTCGACCTCGGCGCCGTGGAGGCCGCGCTGTTGGCGCATCCCGGGGTCGACTGGGCCGCCGCCACCGTGGGGGAGCCCGCCGGGACCGCCGAGGTCCTGGCCTATGTCGGTCGCTCGGGCGCCAGGACGCCAGCGCCGCACGAGCTTCGGGCCACCCTCGCCGCCCGGCTGCCCCGGCACGCGGTGCCCACCCGGTTCTATCTGCTGACCGCCCCGCCCACCCTGATCAGCGGCAAACTCGACCGGGCCAAGCTGCCGAGCCCCGCCGAGGCGACGGAACTGACCGATCCGCACACCCCGGCGCTCGACGCCACGGAGGAGCGGGTGCGGGGGCTCTTCGGCGCCGTGCTGGGCAGGGCCGAGGTCGGCGTGCTGGACGACTTCTTCGCCCTGGGCGGCGACTCGTTGGGCCTGGCGCGGCTGCGGGCCGGCCTCGCGGAGGTGTTCGGGCGGGAGCTGGCGCTGCCCGAGCTGTATGTCGCGCGTACCGTCCGGGAGATCGCGGGGCTGCTCGCCGCCGCGCCGGAGCCCGGGGGCGGGGACGCCGAGGCGGCGCGGTCCGCCACGCTGCCGCTCTCCGGCATCCAGCGGGGCATCTGGCTGCGACAGCAGGACGACCCCACCGGCCTCGCCTACCTGGAGACCCTGGAGATCCATCTCGAAGGGCAACTCGACGTCGGCGCACTGCGGTTGGCGCTGAACCGGCTGGTCGAGCGGCAGGAACTGCTCCGGGCCGCCCTGACGCCCCGCGAGCCGGAGCCGCTGCTGCTGGTGCGGCCCACCGCCCCCGTGGCGCTGCCCGTCGTGGACGCGAACGGCGCCGCTGATCCGCCGGACGTCGAACCGGCCCGCCCGTTCGACCTCTTCGAGGCCCCCCTCTTCCGGCTGCTGCTGCGGCGGCACGGCGCCACCGCACACACCCTGGTCCTGGTGGTGCACCATCTGCTCTGGGACGGCGGCTCCGTGCCCGCGCTGCTCGACGAGCTGACCGCCGGTTACGATCGCGCCCGCGGCGCCGAATCCGCGGACCGACCGGCGCAACCGACGGGCTACCACGCCTATCTGGCCAGGGAACGCCGTGCCCTCGCCGGACCCCAACGGGCCGCCGCCGTCGCGCACTGGCGCGCCACGCTGGCCGAACTCCCCGCGTCCAGCCCGGTGTTCGCCGCCACCGTGGCAGGCGACCCGGGAGGCGACCCGCTGGGCGTGCTGACGTGGACGCTCTCGGACGAGCTGACCGCCGGCATGGCGCGGGCCGCCGCCGAGGCCGGCTCGACCGTGTTCGCGCTGGGCGCCGTCGCCTTCGCCGCCGCGCTGCACGAGCACGGCCCGGGGACGGACCCCGTCCTGCTGATCCCCGTCTCGCTGCGCCACCCGGCGGAGGAGGCCACCGTCGGACCGTATCTGAGCATGGTCCCGCTGCCGGTGCGCCTCGGCGGCGCGACCCCGGCGCGCGCCGTGCTCGGCGCCACCACCGACACGCTGCACGCCGGGCTCGCGCACGCCGCCGTGCCGTTCGCCGAGGTGATCAGGGAACTGCGCCCGGACCGCACCGGCGGCGAAACCCCCTATGGCCAGTTCCTGTTCGAGGTGAACCGGCTCCCCGACCCCCGCGTCACCGCCGACGACGTCCGCTGGCGCACCGCATGGCTGCCGAGCCGCGCCGCCAAGTTCCGGGTGGCGATGATGTGGAACGAGACGGCGGACGGCTGGGCCGGACGGCTGGAGTACGACCCTCGGCGTCTGACGCCGGAGACCGCCGCCGCGCTGGTCCGGGACGCCGAGCGGCACGCCCTGCTGCTCGTCCGGGCGCCGGACAGCGCGTTCCCCCCGCCGCCCCGGTGTCCCGCCGCCGCGCGGGGCACGGCGCCGGACGCGGCCCCGGCGGCGCGGGCACCGGTGCCGGAGCGGCTGCGGACCGTCGTCGAGAAGGCGTGGTCGACGGTGCTGGAGACCGGCCCGCCGGCCGACGAGGACAACTTCATCCTGCTGGGCGGGGCGTCGCTGGAGGCGGCCCGGATCCTGGCCCGGGTCAAGCAAGAGTTGGGAGTCTGGATACCCGTGCGGGAACTGTTCGACAGCGAGGACTTCGCCGATTTCGCGGCCCGCGTCGCCGCCGCGCTGCCACCGCCCGAGGACGCCGGAACCGACGAGGAGGGGACCGACCGTGCGTGACTACGACATCTCCACCTACGGCGACCGGGCCGCGGCCGAGTACGACGTGCTGATGGGCGGTGGGGAGGCGCCCGAGCCCGCCGTGACGTTCCTGACCTCCCTCGTCCCCGAGGGCGACGCCCTCGAACTCGGCGTGGGCACCGGGCGGGTGGCCATCCCCCTCGCGCGCGCCGGGCTGCGGGTCGCCGGCATCGACTCCTCTACGGCGATGCTCGCCGAGCTGGCGAAGAAGCCGGGCGGCGACGCCGTCGAGCCGCTTCATGGCGACTTTCTCAACCTCGCCGGCATCGGCGCCGACCGGACCTTCGACCTGGTCTACAGCCTGTGCAGCACCCTCTACTTCCTGTGCGGCCAGGAGGACCAGGTGCGGTGCTTCCGCGCCGTCGCCGAGCGGCTGCGGCCCGGCGGGTATGTCGTGCTGGAGCTGGGCAGTCCGCCCTACCGGCGGATGAACGAACGCCAGTATGTGGACGCCTTCCAGGTCGATGCGGACGAGGCCGCGTTCTTCCTCTCCCTGCACGACCCGCTGGCCCAGCGCGTCGACCGGCAGCAGATCGTGGTGGACGAGCGACGCACCCGGCTGGTCCCGATCTCCTTCCGCTATATCTGGCCCTCCGAACTGGACCTGATGGCCGCCCTCGCCGGGCTCACCCCCGTCACCCGCCAGTCCGGCTGGACCGGCGGCGAGTTCACCGGCGTCGGCCGGCACATCTCCGTCTACCGCGCGGGGACGGCCTAGCCATGGCCCCTCCGCGGCGGGAGGCCGCGCCCGAACTCCCCGCCCCCGCCGCGCGGCTGGCCCGGCGGGCGCCCGAGGTGATGAGCCCTCACGCGATGGCGTTCCGCCCGTCCGGGGGTGATCCCGAGAACCGGGATGGAGAGGCTTTCCATTGAACCCCTACCGGTCGGTGCTTCGGCACCGCAGGCTCAGTCTCCTCCTCGCCGGGGACTTCGCCGCCAAGCTGGGCGACGGCATGCTGTTGGTGGCGCTCCCGCTGCTGGCGCTGGACATCCACGGGCCGCTGAGCGAGGCCCTGGCCGTATCGCTGGTACTCGCCGCGCCGACCCTGCTCTCCCTGCCCATCGGGCTGCGCGTCGGGCTCAGCCGCTACCGACCCGATCCGAAGAAGGTCATCGCCCTCGACTGCCTGGTGCGCTCCACGGTGTTGACGACGTTGGCGGTGCTGGCGCTGCGCGAAGTGCTCACCCTGTGGCCGCTGTTCTTCGCCATGCTCTTCGGCTCGGTGCTGCGGCCGATCGCGGGCGCCTCGCGGCGGTTGCTGGCCACCTCGATGATGGCGGAGGAGGACCGGCTCGCCGTCAACAGCGTGCTGGGCACCAACGACAGCACGGCCGTCTACATCCTCGGGCCCAGCCTTGCCGGCGTCCTGGTGGTGCTGACCGGCTCCTGGCTGCCGATGCTGCTGGCCGGACTGTCCTTCCTGCTGCTGGCCGGCGCGCTGATCGGCCTGCCGACACCGGAGCGGACCAGGCCGGCCGACGGGCCGGTCTCGTCGGGCTGGGAGATCCTGCGGCGCACGGCCGGGCTCTGGCCGCTGTTCTTCGTGGCCTTCTCCTTCAACCTGTTGTGGGGGCCGGTCGAGGTCATCCTCCCGCTCTTCGTCCGCCAGGACCTGGACGGGAGCGAGGCCGCCTACGGGTTCCTGATGACCTCGCTGGGCGTCGGCGCCGTGGTGGGCTCGATCAGCGCGGCCTACTTCCGCAGGTACCCGCCCGCGCGGGTGCTGACCTGGCTGATCGTCGGCTTCGGGCTCTCCCTCGGGCTGCTGGCCTCCGCGCCCCATATCCCGGTGGCCTTCGTGGCCATCGCGGTCGGCGGCCTGCTCTGGGCCCCGTTCGTGCCCGTGATGTACACCCTGATCCAGAGCCGGGTACCGGAGGGCGACCAGCAGCCCGTCCTCACGTTCTGGAGTTCCGGCTACAACCTGGCCGGCCCGCTGGGCGTGCTCTGCGGCGCCCCGCTGGTGGCGTTGTTCGGCACCCGGGGGGCGATGTACCTGTCGGCGGCGCTGACCGTCTCACTGGTGGTTCCCGCCGTGCTGGCCGGGCGCGGGCTCCGCGACCGGCGGGAGGGACCGATCGGTGTCGGCGGCGGACCGGACCGTAACGCGAACCGCACGTGACCAACCGCAGGCATCCACAGACAGGGGAGGCGGCGTGCTCAGCACGACCCAGCTCAGGAGCTACCAGACCACCGGTTACACCCTGGTGCCCGGGGTGCTCTCCCCGGCCGAGACCGAGCGTGTCCGCCGGGAGATCGAGCACCTCTTCCACCAGGAACATCCGGGCCGGGTCCTGGAGAAGGACGGCCGCACGGTCCGTGGCATCCACGGCTGCCACCAGGTCAGCCCGCTGGTGGCCCGGCTGGCCCGCCGGTCGCCGGTGCTGACCGCGGCCGAACGGATCCTGGACGGCCAGGTCTATGTGCACCAGAGCAAGGTGAACGCGAAACGCGCCTTCCAGGGCGATCTCTGGCCCTGGCACCAGGACTACGTCTTCTGGCAGCGCGAGGACGGCATGCGCGAGCCCCGGGCGACCAACGTGGCCTTCTTCCTGGACGAGGTGACGCCCCACAACGGCCCGCTGCTGTTCCTGCCCGGATCCCACCGGCTGGACACCGGCGACACCGAGGGACGCGGCGGCGAGGGCGACTGGAAGTCGCATCTCTCCGCCGACCTGAAGTACGCGCTGACCCCCGAGCGGCTCAGGCCGCTCGCCGAGCGACTGGGCATCGAGTCGGCGACCGGCCCCGCCGGCAGCATGCTGCTCTTCGACCCCCGGCTGATCCACGGTTCGGGGACCAACATGTCCCCGGTCGACCGCACCCTGCTGCTCCTCACCTACAACAGCGTGCACAACGTGCCGACCGGCGGGAGCAGGCCCGCGTTCCTGGCCGAGCCGGACCACACCCCGCTGACCGCCCTGGACGAGCTGTGATCACCGACCTGGGCAGCCCGCCGCCAGCTCCCACCTCGGAGAGGGAATCGACATGCCGCTGATTCACCGACTCCTCGCCGCCGCTCGGCGGACCCCGGACGCCACGGCGGTCGTTGACGGCGGCCGGGCCTACACCTACGGCGAACTGGACCGGTTCTCCGCCGAGTTGGCCGGTGGGCTCGCCGAACAGGGCGTGGCGCCCGGCGATGTGGTCGCCCTGCACGCCGGGCGCGGCTGGCCGCGCGCCGCCGCCGTGCTGGCCGCCTGGCGCCGGGGCGCCGGGGTGGTCTCCATCGCCCCTGACCTGCCCGCGCCGCGTGCCGTCAAGGTGGCCGTCGGGGCCGGCGCGCGGATGGTGCTGCGCGACCCGACCGCGCCGCCCGCCCCCTTCGGGATCCCCCAGTACACCGTCGACGAGATCGTGGCCAAGCCGCTGGACGAGGTGGCCGACGGGCCGATCGCCTATGTCATCCCCACCTCCGGTACCACCGGCGACCCGAAGGCCGTCGCGGTGCCGCCCGTCGTCCTCGACGACCTGGGCAGCTGGCATCTGGAGCGCTGGCGGCACGCCGTCGCGCCGCACACCCTGCACGCCGCGTCCATCGGATTCGATCCCGTCTACGAGGAGATGGTGGCCACCTGGCTGGCCGGCGCCGTGCTGATCGTGGTGGACGACGACACCCGCCGCGACTATCCGGCGCTGATCCGCGTCCTGCGCGCACACCGGGTGGCCCGCTGCTTCCTGCCGGTCGCCTCCCTCCACGGGCTGGCGCTGGCCGCCGTCGTGGACGAGGCGCACCTGCCCGACCTCAGGGAACTGGCGGTGGCCGGGGAACGCCTGGTGGTCAACGACGAGGTGCGGGCGTTCTGCGCCGCCAACGGCATCGCGGTGATCAACCAGTACGGCCCCAGCGAGACCCATGTGGTGACCGCCTACCGCCTCCCGGGCGGCCCGGAGAACTGGCCGACGCACCCGCCCATCGGCTCGGCAGTGGCGAGCGCGGAACTCCTGCGCTGGACGGGCGGCGCGCTGCGCCCCTTCCACGAGGGGGAGGAGGGGGAACTGGTGATCGCCGGGGACTGCGTCGCCCTGGGCTACCTCGGCGACGACGAGCTGACCGCCGCGAAGTTCCGTACCCTCCCGCACCGGGACGGCGTCGACCGCCGCTGCTACTTCTCCGGTGACCTCGTCCGGCTGCGGGAGGGCCAACTCCACTTCCTGTCCCGTGTCGACGACCAGCTGAAGATCCGCGGCTACCGGGTTGAGCCCGGCGAGGTGGAGGCCGTCCTCGCCGCGGTGCCGGGCGTGCGACGGGCGGTGGCGTTCGGCCTGCACCGGCTGAGCAGCCTTCGGCTCGCCGTCTGTTACGCCCGCGACCAGGGCGGCGACGTCACCGCCGATGCCCTCCGCGCCGTCTGCGGCGCCGAACTGCCCGACTATATGGTGCCGGTCCACTTCTGGGAGGTCGAGGAGTTCCCGGTCACCGCCAACGGCAAGGTGGACCGCGCCGCCCTCCGCGCGATGTTCGACGGCTGACGGCGGCTCCGCCGGCGGTCAGCAGCCGGAGTTGGTCTGGGTGGCCAGGCCGAGACGCCAGGGCAGTTGGGAGTAGTCGCCGCCGGCCGCCGGGTCGATTCCCTGGTAGAGCAGCCGGAGTTCGCAGGAGTCGATGGTCATGCGCTGGTCGTGGCCGCTGCGCAGGAGTTCGCCGTGGCTGATGTCCTGGGTCCAGGCGCCTTCGGGGAAGGCGACGTTGTCGGCGCGCGCGAAGGGGTTGTCGGGGGTGTCGGCCAGGGGCTGCCACGGGCTGTCGAGGCTGTCGGCGGTGAAGGAGCGGTACCAGCGCCGGCCGTTGTCGCCGATCGCCTCCATGATCAGGAGATAGGTGTCGGCGTCCTCGACGTAGTAGACCGCCTCGCCCTCGAAGAGGTTGGTGCGGCTGTCCTCCAGGACGATCCGGGTGTTGTCGAAACCCTCGGGGAACGCGGCCACGGTGGTCTCCGCGCGGTAGAGGTGCCCGTTGTCGTCGGCGGAGAACAGATAGCACATGGCGTCGTCGCAGATCACCCAGTAGTCCAGCCAGTGACCGTTGCCGATGTTCTCCCGGACGATATCGGGCATCTCGTCCTGGTAGTTGCGGGGCGCCGACCAACTCATGGGGTCGCTCGGATCGTTGGAGACGGAGTAGGACGGCAGGCCGGTCTGGTAGACGAGGTGCCATTCGTCGCGCGGCTCGAAGTAGAAGAGGTGCGGGGCGGCGGCATAGCGGTTGCCGATGGCCGGGTTGGTGTCGAGAAAGGTGTGGGGCGCGCTGTCGGCCTGGGACCAGTCGGTGAAGCTGGTGTGGGCCAGGCTCCAGGCGCCGGCCGTGTTGGCGACGGTGAAGTACACCTGCCATTCGCCGTTGTACCGGACCACGGTCGGGTCCTTGACCGAGACCACGTCATGGCCGGCGTCGGGCTTGACCGAGACCACGGGGCCGGGCGAGGTCCACTCGAAGCTGCTCGGCAGCGCGGCGGCATTCGTCTCCGCCGGCGCCTCTGCCGGCGTTTCCGCCGGAGGCGACGCGGAGGAGTTGGCGGGCGCCACGGTCAGGACCATCGCCAGACCGGCTAAGGCGCCCAGCGCGGCGCGCGACGGGCGGCGTCGTGCAAGGAACATGGGAACTCCAGAGTTGGTGTGGGGAGCCAACGCGCACGAGATTTCGAACGCTGTTCATCTGCGCGAACAGAGAATAGGAAGGGCGCCGAGGGCGCGTCAATCTGTTCGGCCCGATTACTTGTTGTGGAAGTTCGGCCGAATCGCCCCGTGGTTATGCGGAAAACCTTCTCCACGCCATGGGAAACGAATTCTGTTCAGGCCGGTGTTGCCGTCTCCGGAGTGAAACGGTAGAGCGCGGCGCCGTGGGCGGGCAGATCGGTGACGAGGGTCCTGCCGTCGTGGGAGATGTCGGAGCCCGTCCACACTTCCCTGACCAGGTCGTCGGGCCGGCCGTCGACGGAGCCCAACGGCGTGGCGACGCGTCGGGGTTCGGGGGCGAGAGAGAACACGGCGGCGTAGCGCCGCCGTCCGTCGGTGTCGCGCGCGGTCCACCACACCGTCTCGCGTTCCCGCAGCACCTCGCGGTTGTCGGTGGAGTGCCACAGGACGCTCAGGGCCTCGTCGTTGGTGAGCAGTGCGATGGTCGCCGGCGGGCTGGTCGGCAGATCGCCCCCCATCATCAGCGGCGATCTGGCGATGATCCACAGGCTGAGCAGGCTGATCTGCTCCGGGTGGGTCAGCCGACACAGCCGGTCGTCACCGCGCTCCGCGCGGATGCCGATGCGGCCGAGCGGGAGCATGTCGGCGTCGGCCCAACCGCGGGGACCCTGCCACGGGGCCCAGCGTGCCAGCCGGGCGAACTGCGGCTCGACGTCCTCCCAGCGGTCCCACAGGTCGTCGCTGAGCCGCCACATGGTGGAGTGCGTCCGCAGGTGGTCCAGCCGCGCGAGCGAGACATCGGTGCCGGGGGAGAGGCTGAGTTCGATGGCGCGTCCGCTGCGCTCGACGGCTCGGGCATAGGCGCCGATCTCCCGTTCGTGGTACGGGAAGAGCATGTCGTCGGCCTTGACGAAGTCCACCCCCCAGTCGGCGAACTGCGCCACCTGCGCGTTGTAGTACGCCTGGGCGCCGGGGTGGTCGTGGTCCAGGCCGAAGTTGTCCGGGTTCCACGGGCAGACGGACGAGGTGTCGGCGATATCGGCGGCGGTGAACGGCGTTCCGAGAACGGGCAGCCGGGCCGCCACGGCGCGTCTGGGAACGCCCCGCATGATGTGCAGGCCGAATCTGAGCCCCAAAGCATGGACCCGATCGGCCAGCGGCCGAAAGCCGGCCCCGTCCACGGCGGAGGGAAACCGACCGGGCGCCGGAAGCTGCCGGCCGTACCCGTCGAGAACGATCGGCGCGTCGGTGTTGTAGCCGTGGGCCCGGGCCGTGGGGTCGTACCACTGGATATCGACGACCGTGGTATCCCACCCATGGGCGAGCATATGGTCGCTCATAAAGGTGGCATTGGCGAGTACTTCATCCTCGGTGACCGTCGTCCCATAACAGTCCCAGCTGTTCCACCCCATGGGCGGACGCATCCGACGATCCGGCAGGCGGCGTGAGGGCATCGCGATCAGTACTTTCGTGTGGACGCGTGGCGAGGGCCGGCCGAGTCCGACACTTCGATGTTCGTGATGTCGAACAATGGTCGATATTCCGGTAGGACGGTAGTGATGGTGCGGAACGGTGTCAACAGACCGGCGACCGAACCCGGATGGGAGGGAGCCGCATGTTCGGCCAGCGCCAGCGGGGCCCAACGGGGCGGAGGTGCCGGTCGGATGCTCTTATGGATGTCAAGCAGCGGTTGCGAGGTGATTCGGGGCCGGTGCGGTGGCGTTCGTGGTGGTCAGGACGTGGTAGACCTCGCGGGCGACGAACCGCTTGAGGCAGCGGATGATCTCCTTCTTGGACAGGCCCTCCTTGGTCCGTCGCTCCCTGTACTGCTTGGTGCGCTGGTCCCAGCGCAGGCGGCAGAGCACGATCCGGTAGAGGGCCGCGTTCGCGGCCCGGTCACCGCCCCGGTTGAGCCGGTGGCGGTGGGTGCGGCCGGATGACGCGGGCAGCGGGGCGACGCCGCAGAGCATGGCGAACGCCGCTTCCGAGCGGAGCCGGTCGGGGTTGTCGCCCGCGGTGACCAGCAGCTGGCCGGCGACGTCCGGGCCGACGCCGTTCAGCTCGGTCAGGGCCGGGTTGATCTCCTGGGTGAGCGGGGCTATCAGCTCGTCCAGTTCGTCGATCTCCTGGCCCAGGTCGCGGTGGCGGCGGGCGAGAGAGCGAAGGGCGATCTTCGTCGCGGTGAGCGGACCGCCGGCCTGGTCCAGGCTCGGGCGGAAGCCCGCGCAGGTGGTCAGCAGGTCCTTGTCCTTCAGGTGCCGCAGCATGGTGCGGACGCCTTCCGGCGCGGTGACGATCAGGTTCTTGACCTGCCGCTGCACGTCCGAGCGCTGCTGGACCGCGCTGCGGCGGGCGACCCGCAACGCCCGCAGGGCCTCGACCCGCCCGTCGCGGAACTTCGGTGTTCCCGTGCGGCGTTCGGCGAGCGCGGCCCGGGCCGCTGCCT
>NZ_BBOM01000015.1 GCF_000974485.1 Streptomyces sp. NBRC 109706
ACCCCATCAACTCACCCAACACGAACCCCGCCAACGCCACCGGAGTCGGATAGTCAAACACCAACGTCGCCGGCAACCGCAACCCCACCAACTCACCCAACCGATTACGCAACTCCAACGCCAACAACGAATCAAACCCCAAATCCTTAAACGCCCGCTCCCCACCAATCACCTCACCCGACACATGCCCCAACACACCAGCCACCGCACCACGCACCACCTCCAACACCACACCCAACCGCTCACCCTCCCCCACACCAACCAACCGACCAACCAACCCAGAACCACCCACAGAACCCCCACCCACCACACGCCGCGACCCCACCGACACCAACCCACGCAACACCGAAGACAACCCACCACCACGCGCCACACCCCGCACCACACCCCAATCAAAACGCACCCCAACCACCAACCCACCCAACCCCACACCCACATCAAACGCAGCCAACCCCTCACCCACCGACAACCCCACCACCACACCACCAGCAACACCCACACCACGACCCAACACACCACCCGTCAACCCCGACTCCACACCCCACAAACCCCACGCCAACGAAACACCCGACAACCCCAACCCACGCCGATACGCAACCAACCCATCAACAAACGCATTCCCCGCCGCATAACTCGCCTGACCCGCATTACCAAGAATCCCGGCGAATGACGAGTACACCGCGAAGAGCCGGATATCCATGTCCAGCGTCAGTTCATGCAGGTTGATCGCCGCATCGATCTTGGGGCGAAGAACACGCTCGATCCGGTCGGCGTCGAGATTCCGTACCAGCCCGTCGTCGAGTACGCCGGCCGCGTGCACCACACCGCGCAACGGGAACTCCGCCGGCACCAACGACAACGCCCGCGCCAGATCCTCCCGATCCGCCGCATCACACGCCACCACCTCAACCAACGCCCCCGCACCCCGCAACTCCTCAACCAACTCAACCGCACCCTCTGCCGCCAACCCACGACGACTCGTCAACACCAAAGAACGCACCCCATAACGCGACACCAAATGCCGCGCCAACAACCCACCCAACGTCCCCGTACCACCCGTAACCAACACCGTCCCCAACCCATCAACACCAACCAACCCATCACCCTCATCCACACCGGACACCCCCGCCCGCACCAGACGCGGCACCACCAACCCACCACCACGCACCGCCACCTGCGGCTCATCCAACGCCAACACCGAACCCAACACCGAACCCACACCCTCAGCCTCAACACCCGGATCAAGATCCACCAACACCAACCGACCAGGGTTCTCCGACTGCGCCGACCGCACCAAACCCCACACCCCAGCAGACACCAGATCCGTCACAGCCCCATCCACACCAACCCCCACCGCACCCCGCGTCACCACAACCAACCGACCATCCACAAACCGCTCATCCGCCAACCAGGCGCAGATCCGCTCCCATACCCGCAGCACCGAGGCACGGGCGGCCGAGGCCAGATCGGCGTCCTCGGCTCCGGCCGCGCAGAGCACGACCACGGGCGGGACGGATCCGCCGTCCGTCTCCTCAAGGTCGGTCATGGTCGGCCCGGAGACGCCGAGGGTGTCCTCGCCCCAGACCACCCATTCGGCGGCGGGAACGGTCGCCGGCGCGGGCACGGCTGGCCAGTCCAGCCGGAACAGCGTGTCGAGCCCGGCCTGGCCGGCCCCGGCGAGCTGGTCCTCCGCGACGGGGCGCAGCGTCACCGCGTCGACAGCGGCGACCGGTGCGCCGGTGCCGTCAGCGATGCGAACCGAGACGGAGTCCTCCCCGAGAACGGCGAGGCGTACCCGCACCGAGGCCGCGCCCGCGCCGAGCAGGGAGACGCCGGACCAGGTGAAGGGCAGACGTAGGCCGTCGCCCGAGTCGAGCAGCATCGGGTGCAGGGCCGCGTCCAGGAGCGCGGGGTGGATGCCGAACGAGGCGGCCGAAGCGTGCTCGTCCTCCGGCAACGTGACCTCGGCGAAGATCTCCTCACCACGCCGCCAGGCCGCCCGCAGCCCCTGGAACACCGGCCCATACCCATAGCCCGCCGAGGCGGTCTCCGCGTAGAAGTCGGAAACATCGACCGGCTCGGCACCGGCCGGCGGCCAAATCGCCAAGTCCACCGAATCCGCAGCCGCGTCAGCCTGCTCGGAAACCAGCACGCCCTCCGCATGGCACGTCCAGGGCAGTTCGGCGTCGGCACCTTCCGGCTGGGAGTAGACGCGTACCTCGCGCTGGCCCGCCCCGTCGGCCGTGCCGACGACCA
Source organism: Streptomyces sp. NBRC 109706 (assembly GCF_000974485.1). Classification (GTDB taxonomy): domain Bacteria; phylum Actinomycetota; class Actinomycetes; order Streptomycetales; family Streptomycetaceae; genus Streptomyces. The sequence goes on from NZ_BBOM01000015.1 coordinate 2,257, forward strand.
CCTGCACCAGCACGGCCGCACGCTCCGGCAGGGAAAGCGGCGCCTGGAGCGTCAGCTCCCGTACCTGGCCGGATCCGACCTCGTCGCCGGCGCGGATGGCCAGTTCGACAAAACCGGTGCCGGGGAAGAGCACCGTGCCGCCAACGGCGTGGTCGGCCAGCCACGGGTGGCTGCGCAGCGAGAGGCGACCCGTCAACATCACGCCGCCATCGCCGGCCAGTCGCACTGCGGCACCCAGCAGCGGGTGCTCGGCGGCCGCCAGTCCGGCGCCGGTCATATCCGCCGGACCGGCCTCCTCGACCAGCCAGTAGTGATCGCGTTGGAAGGCGTAGGTCGGCAGATCGACGCGCTGCACCGCGCGGCCGGCAAAGAACGCGGTCCAGTCGACCGAGGTGCCGTTGACCCACAACTCGCCGGCCGACGCGATCAGTCGAGCCGCCTCATCCTCATTCCGGCGTAGGGTGCCCACGACCACACCGGCGGCGTCGGCCGTCTCCAGGATCTCCTGCACCGGCACCGTGAGAACGGGGTGCGGGGAGATCTCGACGATCCGGCGGAAGCCCTGACCGACCGCGTGGTTCATCGCATCCGCGAAGCGGACGGGCTGGCGAAGGTTGCGATACCAATACGCCGCATCCATCCCCGCCGTGTCCAACGGCTCCCCGGTCACCGCCGAAATCAACGGAATGCTGCCCGTCCGCGGGCTGATCGGGGCAAGATCCGTCAGAATCCGATCCTCGATCGCCGCCACATGAGCGGAATGCGACGCATAGTCCACCGGAACCCGACGCGCCCGCACCCCCGCCGCCTCAGCAGCCACCATCAACGCCTCAAGCCCGGCCACCTCACCCGCCACCACCGTCGCCGAAGGCCCATTGAACGCGGCGACCGACACACCCTCAACAGAACCGAGAAGTTCAGCGACCCGCTCCGGCCCAGCCGCGACCGACACCATCCCACCCGACCCGGCAAGATCACGGATCGCCGCCGACCGCAACGCCACCACCCGCGCACCATCCTCCAACGACAACCCACCCGCCACCACAGCAGCCGCAATCTCACCCTGCGAATGCCCCACCACAGCAGACGGCCGCACACCAATCGACTCCCACACCGCCGCCAGCGACACCATCACCGCCCACAACACCGGCTGCACCACATCAACCTGCTCCAACCACCCCTCGTCCTCCCCCTCCAACACCCCGACCAACGACCACTCCACAAACGACGCCAACGCCACCTCACACTCACCCAACCGCGCCGCAAACACCGGCGACGACACCAACAACCCACGCCCCATACCAACCCACTGCGCACCCTGACCCGGGAACACAAACACCGCGCCGGGGCCACCACTCGCGTTCACCGCGCCACGGACCAGGTCGCCGGACTCGGCACCCCACCGCACCGCACGGTGCTCCAACACCGCCCGCGAAGACAGCAACGCCCAACCCACATCCACCGGATCAGCGTCGTTCACCACTCCCGCCAACCGCTCCAACTGCCCCGTCAACGCCTCCGCACCACCAGCAGAGACAACCCACGGCAGCGTCGACCCCTCCCACACCGGCCCACGATCCCCCGCCACCACCACCGCACCAGGCACCTCATCCACCGGCGCCTGCTCGACAATCACATGCGCGTTCGTCCCACTGATCCCGAACGAAGACACACCCGCCCGACGCGGACGACCCAGATCAGACCAGTCCTGAGGCTCCGACAACACCGACACCGCACCCGACGACCAGTCCACATGCTCCGAGGGCTCATCAACATGCAGACTGCGCGGCAACACCCCCGCCCGCAACGCCATCACCATCTTGATCACACCGGCCACACCCGAAGCCGCCTGCGTATGACCGATGTTGGACTTCAACGACCCCAACCACAACGGCCGCTCATCCGCCCGACCCTGCCCATATGTCGCCAACAGCGCCTCGGCCTCAATCGGGTCACCCAACGCCGTGCCCGTGCCATGCGCCTCCACCGCATCCACATCCGCCGTCGTCAACCCGGCATTCGCCAACGCCGCGCGGATAACCCGCTGTTGAGACGGACCATTGGGCGCGGTCAAACCATTCGACGCACCATCCTGGTTGATCGCCGACCCCCGCACCACCGCCAACACCTGGTGGCCCTTACGCCGAGCATCCGACAGCCGCTCGACGACCAGGACACCAACGCCCTCCGCCCAACCGGTGCCGTCGGCCGCCGAGGCAAACGGCTTGCACCGACCGTTCGGCGCCAACCCACGCTGCCGCGAGAACTCGACAAACATGCCGGGCGTGGGCATCACGGTGACGCCGCCGGCGAGGGCCATCTCGCACTCGCCATTGCGCAGCGACTGCGCCGCCAAATGCAGGGCGACCAGCGACGACGAGCAGGCGGTGTCCACGGTGACCGCCGGGCCCTCAAGCCCAAGGGTGTAGGCGATGCGGCCCGAGACGACGCTGGCCGTGCCGCCGGTCAGGGCGTAGCCCTCCACGTTCTGGGATGCCTCGTGCAGCCGGGAGCCGTACTCCTGGGCGATGGCGCCGGCGAAGACGCCGGTTCCGCTGCCGCGCAGTGAGGTGGGCGGCAGTCCGGCGCGCTCCAGGGCCTCCCAGGAAGCTTCGAGAAGCAGCCGCTGCTGCGGGTCCATGGCCAACGCCTCACGGGGGCTGATCCCGAACAGCTCCGGATCGAACTCGCCCGCGTCGTAAAGGAATCCGCCCTCACGAGCGTAGGTGGTGCCGGAACGCGCGGGGTCCGGGTCATAGAGGCCGTCGAGGTCCCAGCCCCGGTCGGTCGGGAACGGCCCAATCGCATCCGTGCCCTCCTCGACCAGCCGCCACAGCTCCTCCGGCGAGGACACCCCACCCGGGAACCGGCACGCCATCCCCACGATCGCGATCGGCTCATCGACCGCGACCTTCGCACGCGACGCCTTACCCGATGCCGCGTCGATGTCGTCCGCGCCCTGCCACACCTGGCCCAGCACAAACGCACCCAACGCGGCAGGCGTCGGATAGTCGAACACCACACCCGCCGGCAACCGCACACCCGTCGCCGAGATCAACCGGTTACGCAACTCCACACCGGTCAACGAGTCAAAGCCCAGTTCCTTGAAGGAACGTTCGACGGCGACGGCCTGCGCCGAGCCGTGCCCCAGCACGGACGCCACATGACCGCGCACGACGTCGACGACATAGCGTTCGCGTTCCTCGGCGCTGGGCAGCGCGGCGAGTGCCGAGCCGAGCAGTCCGTCCGGGGCGGCGCCGGCGTCGGCGGTGGTCCGCCGGCCAGCGACCCGCACCATGCCCCGGAGGAGGGACGGCACCGCGGTGCCTCGTTCGGCGCGGCTCCGCAGCCCCGGCAGGTCGAGGCGGGCCGCCATGAGGACGCCTTCGTCCGCGCCGCGGGCGGCGTCGAACAGGCGCAGTCCTTCGGCCGGTTCCATGGCGACCAGGCCGGAGCGCCCGAGGCGTGCGACGTCGGCCTCGTCCAGCTCGCCGCCCATGCCACCGACGCCACCCCACAGGCCCCACGCCACGGAGACTGCGGTGAGCCCGAGGGCGCGGCGGTGGGCGGCGAGCGCGTCGAGGAAGGTGTTGGCGGCCGCGTAGTTGGCCTGTCCCGCGTTGCCGAGGAGCCCGGCGCAGGACGAGTAGGTGAGGAAGAGCCGCAGGCCGGCATCGCGGGTCAGCTGGTGCAGGTTCCACGCGGCCTGGACCTTCGGCCGCATGACGCGCCGCACCTGTTCGGCCGTCAGCGAGGTCACCGTTCCGTCGTCCACCACGCCGGCGGCGTGGACGACACCGGTCAGGGGGTGCTCGGCGGGGATGGCGGCGAGGACGGCGGCCAGCTGGTCGCGGTCGGCCGCGTCACAGCCGACGACCTCGACCCGAGCCCCCGACTCGGCGAGTTCTGCGGCGAGTTCGGTGACTCCAGGCGCGTTCAGCCCGGCGCGGCTGGTCAGCACCAGCGAGGTCACGCCGTGTTCGGTGACCAGATGGCGGGCCAGCAGCGAACCGAGGGTGCCGGTGCCGCCGGTGATCAGCACCGTGCCGTTCGGTTCCAGACCGGCCGGGACGGTCAGCACGATCTTCCCGATGTGCCGGGCCTGACTCATGAAGCGGAACGCCTCGGGCGCCCGCCGCACATCCCAGGACCGCACCGGCAGTGGGCGGAGCACGCCCGCTTCGAAGAGCCGGACGATCTCGACGAGGAGTTCCTGCGTGCGTTCCGGCCCGGCCTCGGCCACATCGAACGCCTGGTAGGTGACGCCGGGGTGGTCCTGGGCGACCTGCTGGGGGTCACGGATATCGGTCTTGCCCATCTCGACGAACCGGCCGCCGCGCGGCAACAGTTCGAGGGACGCGTCGACGAACTCCCGGGCCAGGGAGTCAAGAACGACATCAACGCCCGCACCGTCGGTCGCCGCCAGGAACGCGTCCCGGAAGTCCAGATCACGCGAGGACGCGATCCGCTCCCCCGCGACCCCCAACTCCCGTACCACCGGCTGCTTGGTCTCACTGGCGGTGGCGAACACCGTCGCGCCCAGATGGTGCGCCACCTGGACGGCGGCCATGCCCACGCCGCCGGCGGCGGCATGGATCAGCACCGACTCCCCGGACCGCAGACCGGCCAGGTCGACCAGCCCGTAGAAGGCGGTCAGGAAGACCACGGGCACGGACGCGGCCTGCTCGAACGACCAGCCCTCCGGCATCCGCGCGACCAGCCGCGCGTCGACCACGGCCGAGGTGCCGAAGCCGCGCGGGATCAGCCCGAACACCGCATCGCCGACGGCCACATGCTCGACGTCGGAGGCCACCTCGACGACCACGCCGGCGGCCTCGCTGCCGAGCAGCACCTCACCCGGATACATCCCCAGGCCCATCAACACATCACGGAAGTTCAGCCCGGCGGCACGAACCGCCACCCGCACCTCACCAGCGGCCAGGCCATGGGACACCTCGGGAGCGGGCACCAGCGCCAACGACTCCAACGTGCCGCCACCCGTCACATCCAACCGCCACCCGGACTCACCCACCGGCGGCACCAACCCACCACCCACAGCCGACACCCGCACCAACCGAGGCGCCAACAACACCCCACCCCGCACCGCCAATTGCGACTCCGAACCGGAAAGCGCGGCGGCGAGCGCCGAGGCGACGGACGATCCGGGCGCCTCGGGTTCGAGGTCGATCAGGACGATCCGGCCGGGGTGCTCCGTCTGCGCCGAGCGCAGCAGGCCCCAGACGGGGGCGGTCGGCAGGTCGGTCAGCTCGCCGTCGTCGCCGGTGGTGACCGCACCGCGCGTCGCGACGACCAGCCGTGTCTCGGCATAGCGCTCGTCCGCCAGCCAGGCGGTCACGGTGTCCAGCACATCGAGGACGGTGTCCGTCGCGGCCCCGGCGATGTCGTCATCCGGCCCGTCCACCGCGAGGACCGGGAGCAGCACCGTCGGGGGAACGGTTCCGTCGCCGGTGAGCTGGTCGAGGTCGGTGCCGGTCCTGAGGACGTCCAGGCCGAGGGTGTCGGTACCGAGGACGGCCCAACCCTGCGGCGACAGCGGCTCGTTGACGGCGTCGGCCGCCACGGGTGTCCAGTCGAGCCGGAACAGGGAGTCGTGTTCGGCCTGCCGCGAGAGCGAGAGCTGAGCGGCCGAGACGGGGCGCAGCACCAGGGAATCGACCGCCGCGACGGGCTGGCCGGTGGCGTCGGCGACGGTGATCGCATAGCTGTCGCCACCGCCGGGGGTGAAGCGGACGCGTAGCTCCGTCGCGCCGGAGGCGGCGAGGGAGACGCCGGACCAGGCGAACGGGAGCCGGAGCCCGCGTCCCTGGTCGAGCAGCAGCCCGTGGAGGGCGGCGTCCAGCAGGGCGGGGTGCAGGCCGAACCCGGACGCGTCGGCCTGGACCGACTCCGGCAGGGCGACCTCGACAAGGACCTCGTCGCCGCGCCGCCAGGCAGCCCGCAGGCCCTGGAACACCGGGCCGTACTGATAGCCGTCGGCCACGGCGGCGGGGTAGAACGCGGAGACGTCAACGGTTTCGGCGCCCGGTGGGGGCCAGGCCACCAGGTCGGTCCCGGACACCGGGGACGTCGCCTGGCCGAGGACGCCGTCCGCGTGGCAGGTCCATGCCTCCTCGGTCTCGGCGTTCTCCGGGCGGGAGTAGATCCGCACCGCCCGGTGCCCCACCTCGTCGGCGACGCCGACGACCACCTGCACCTGAACGCCGCCGTGCTCGGGCAGCGCGAGGGGGGCCTGGAGGGTCAGCTCCCGCACCTGTCCGCACTCGACCTCGTCGCCGGCGCGGACGGCCAGTTCGACAAAGCCGGTGCCGGGGAAGAGGACCGTGCCCGCGATGGTGTGGTCGGCGAGCCAGGGGTGGGTGCTGAGGGAGAGGCGGCCGGTCAGCATCACTCCGCCGTCGACGGCCAGGTTGACGCTGGCGCCCAACAGCGGGTGCCCGGCGGCGCGTTGACCGAGACCGGTCGGGTCGCCGCCGGTCTCGTGCTCCAGCCAGTAGCGGCGGCGCTGGAAGGCGTAGGTCGGCAGCTCCACTTGCCGGACGGCCCGCCCGGCGAACGCGGCCCGCCAGTCGACGGATGTTCCGCGCGCCCAGACCCGGGAGAGGGCGGCGGTGAACGTCGCCACCTCGTCATGCTCGCGGCGGGTGGTGGGAACGAACGCGGCCGTCGTGTCGTCCTCGGCCAGGCACTCAGCGCCCATCGCGGTGAGCGTGGCGTCCGGGCCCAGTTCGAGGAAGGTGGCTGTTCCGGCGGCGCGCAGCGTGGTGATGCCATCGGCGAACCGGACGGTGGCGCGGACATGAGCCACCCAGTAGTCGGCGGTGGCGATCTCGATGCCGGCCTCCTCGCCGGTGACATTGGAGATCACGGGGACGGCGGGGGCGCGGTAGGTCAGCGATTCGGCGACCCGCTGGAACTCGCCCAGCATCGGCTCCATCAACCGGGAGTGGAACGCATGCGAAACGGTCAACCGCCGGGTCTTGACACCCGCTTCGGCAAACTCGGCGCGCAGCGTCTCAACCTCGGCGTCAGCACCGGCGACCACCACGGAGAGCGGACCATTGACGGCCGCGATATCCAGCTCGGTGAGATCGCGAACCGTCTCCTCCGACGCCTGAACGGACAGCATCGCGCCACCGGACGGCAACGCCTGCATCAACGACCCACGCGCGGCGACCAGTCGGCAGGCATCAGCAAGATCAAAGACCCCCGCGACATGAGCGGCCGCGATCTCACCAATGGAGTGCCCGGCCACAAAATCGGGCCGCACCCCGAACGACTCCACCAACCGCCACAACGCCACCTCAACAGCGAACAACCCCGCCTGAGTGAACACCGTCCGATCCAGATCGCTGCTCGACTCGTCCGCAAGCACCTCGCCCAACGGACGCGGCAACAACCCATCGAACCCCGCACACACTTCACTCAAAGCATCCGCGAACACCGGGAACGCGGCGGCCAGTTCGGCACCCATCCGCGCCCGCTGCGCACCCTGGCCCGTGAACAACACCGCCAACCGGCCGTCCACCGCGCCCTCGACGGCCAACGCCCGCAGCCCGGCGACCAGTTCATCGGCGTCCCGACCCCACACCACCGCACGCGACGACAACTCAGCACGCCCCGAAACCAACGACCAACCCACATCCACCGCATCCAACTCACCCACCACACCCGCAAGTCGCGCCCCCTGCGCCACCACCGCATCCACACCCCGCGCCGAAAGCACCCACGGCACCACCGGCAACGCATCACCCGCCACCACCACGGCGCCCGGTTCGGCGTCCTCCGGCGCCTGCTCGACGATCACATGTGCATTGGTCCCGCTGATGCCGAACGAGGACACCCCCGCCCGACGCGGACGGCCGTCCTCCGCCGTCCACTCCTGCTGGTCGGAGAGCAGCGACACCGCGCCCGCCGACCAGTCCACATGCTCGGAGGGGGCGTCGATGTGCAGGCTGCGGGGCAGCACGCCCGCCCGCATCGCCATGACCATCTTGATCACGCCCGCCACACCGGCGGCGGCCTGGGTGTGGCCGATATTCGACTTCAGCGAGCCCAGCCACAGCGGCCGGTCCTCGGCACGGCCCTGGCCATAGGTGGCGAGCAGCGCCTGCGCCTCGATCGGGTCCCCGAGCCGGGTGCCGGTGCCATGCGCCTCGACGGCGTCCACATCCCCGGTGGCGAGGCCGGCGTTGGCCAACGCGGCCCGGATCACGCGCTGTTGGGAAGGACCGTTGGGCGCGGTCAGTCCGTTGGAGGCACCGTCCTGGTTGATGGCCGAGCCCTTCACCACGGCCAGTACCTGGTGCCCGTTGCGCCGGGCGTCCGACAGCCGTTCCAGGACGAGGACTCCGACGCCCTCGCTCCAGCCGGTGCCGTCGGCCGCCGAGGCGAACGGCTTGCAGCGGCCGTCGGCCGCCAGGCCGCGCTGCCGGCTGAACTCGACAAACATGCCGGGCGTTGGCATCACGGTGACGCCGCCGGCGAGGGCCAGCTCGCATTCGCCGTTACGCAGCGCCTGGGCCGCCAGATGCAGCGCGACCAGCGACGACGAGCAGGCGGTGTCGACCGTCACCGCCGGGCCCTCAAGGCCGAAGGAGTAGGAGACCCGGCCGGAGACGACGCTCGCGGCGCCGCCGGTCAGGGCGTAGCCCTCGACGCGTTCGGACGCCTCGTGGAGTCGGGTGCCGTAGTCCATGGACATGGCGCCGGCGAAGACCCCGGTACGGCTGCCGCGCAGCGAGGTGGGGGCGAGTCCCGCCCGTTCCAACGCCTCCCAGGAGGTTTCCAGGAGCAACCGCTGCTGGGGGTCCATGGCGAGGGCTTCGCGCGGGTTGACGCCGAAGAACTCGGCGTCGAAGTCCGGGGCGTCATGCAGGAAACCGCCCTCGCGGGCATAGGACGTTCCCGATTGTGAAGGGTCGGCGGCGTAGAGGCTGTCGAGGTCCCAGCCTCGGTCGGTCGGGAAGGGGGTGAGGACGTCGCGGCCCTCGGTGACCACGCGCCACAGGTCGTCGGGGGAGGTGATGCCGCCGGGGAGTCGGCAGGCCATGCCGACGATGGCGATCGGTTCGTCGGACACGGCCGGTCCGGTGACCTGGATCGCGGTGTCCTCGTGCAGGTCGAGGAGGGCGGCGCGGAGGTGGGAGGCGAGCGCTTCGGGGGTGGGGTAGTCGAAGAGCAGGCCGGAGGGGAGGGTGAGTTCGGTGGCGGCGGCGAGGCGGTTGCGCAGTTCGACGGCGGTGAGGGAGTCGAAGCCGATGTCCTTGAAGAGCCGGCCGGTGTCGATGGTGTCGCCGGCGCCGTGGCCGAGGACGATGGCGATTTCGGCCGTTACTCGGTTGAGGACGGCGCGGCTCTGTTCGGATGCGGTCAGTCCGGCGAGGCGTTGGCCCCAGGCGGTGACGGGCTCCGGTTGCGCGTCGAGGGTGTCCTCGTCGCTGTCCGGGGCGGTGGCCGCCGCCGCGTCCGCCGTGGCCTGGGCGGCGGCGATGGCGCCGGCGTTCTCGGGCCGCACCCAGTAGCGCTTGCGTTGGAAGGCGTAGGTCGGCAGGTCGACGCGCCGCACGGCGCGGCCCGCGTAGAGCGTGGTCCAGTCGACGGGGGTGCCATGCGCCCACAACTCGGCTGCGGATGCGATGAGTTGAGTGGTCTCGTGTTCGTTGCGGCGCAGGGTGCCGACCACCACACCAGTGGTTTCCGCTGTTTCCAGGATCTCCTGCACCGGCACCGTGAGCACCGGATGCGGGGAGACCTCGACGATCCGGCGGAAGCCCTGACCGACCGCGTGGTTCATCGCATCGGCGAAGCGGACCGGCTGGCGAAGGTTGCGATACCAGTACGCCGCGTCCATCCCGGACGTGTCCAACGGCTCCCCGGTCACCGCCGAGATCAACGGGACATCCGACGAACGCGGGCTGATCGGAGCAAGATCCGCCAGAATCCGATCCTCGATCGCCGCCACATGAGCAGAGTGCGACGCATAGTCCACCGGAACCCGACGCGCCCGCACCCCCGCCGCCTCAGCCACAACCATCAGAACCTCAAGCCCGGCCACCTCACCGGCCACCACCGTCGCCGAAGGCCCATTGAACGCCGCAACCGACACACCCTCGATGGACCCCAGCAGCTCGGCAACCCGCTCCGGCCCAGCCGCGACCGACACCATCCCACCCGACCCCGCAAGATCACGGATCGCCGCCGACCGCAACGCCACCACCCGCGCACCATCCTCCAACGACAACCCACCCGCCACCACAGCAGCCGCGATCTCACCCTGCGAATGCCCCACCACAGCAGACGGAGCAACCCCGATCGACTCCCACACAGCCGCCAGCGACACCATCACCGCCCACAACACCGGCTGCACCACATCAACCCGCTCCAACCAACCCTCATCCTCCCCCTCCAACACCCCGACCAACGACCACTCCACAAACGACGCCAACGCCACCTCACACTCACCCAACCGCGCCGCAAACACCGGCGACGACACCAACAACCCACGCCCCATACCAACCCACTGCGCACCCTGACCCGGGAACACAAACACCGACCCCGAACCAGCATCCGCACCCACCACACCCCGCACCGCGTGGGCCGTGGCGTCGCCGGTGCCCACCGCGCGCATGCCGGCGAGCAGTTCGTCGGCCGTCTCACCCCACACCACCGCGCGGTGTTCCAGCTCCGAACGCGAGGACAGCAGCGACCAGCCGACATCCACGGGATCGCGGTCGGTGACCGCCGGGGCCAGCTGCCTGGCCTGCCGTTCGAGGGCCTGGGAGCCGCGTGCCGAGACCAGCCAGGGGAGGGCCGGGAGGCCGGTGAGGGCGGGTTCGCCGGCGACGACCTGGGGGCGGGCGGCGGCGGCCTCGGGTGGGGCCTCGGCGAGCACGAGATGGCAGTTGGTGCCGCCCATGCCGAAGGCGGAGACGCCGGCGATGAGCGGCTGGTCGGCTCGGGGCCACTCGGTGTGGTCGGTCTGCACCCGCAGGCGCAGCTCGTCGAGGGGAATCTCCGGGTTGGGGCTCTGGTAGTTGAGGCTGGCGGGCAGCTCCCGGTGGTGCAGGGAGAGCGCGACCTTGAGCAGTCCGGCGATGCCGGCGGCGCCTTCCAGGTGACCGATGTTGGTCTTGACGGAGCCGACGGTGAGGGGGTTGTCGGCGTCGCGTTCGGCGCCCAGGGCGGCGCCGAGGGCGGCGGCCTCGACGGGGTCGCCGCGCCGGGTGCCGGTGCCGTGCAGTTCGACGTACTGGACCTGGCGGGGGTCGACGCCGGCCTGGGCGTAGGCGTCGCGGAGCACCTGCTCCTGGCCTTCGGTGGTGGGGACGGTAAGGCCCTCGCCGCCGCCGTCGTTGTTCATGGCGCTGCCGAGGACGACGGCGTAGACGGTGTCGCCGTCGGCGATGGCGTGCTCAAGGGGTTTGAGCACGACAAGCCCCGCGCCCTCGCCCCGCACATAGCCGTTGGCGCGGGAGTCGAAGGTGTAGCAGCGGCCGTCCGGGGAGAGGGCGCCGAACTTGGCGGTGCCGACGGTGCTTTCGGGGATCAGATTGAGGTTCACGCCGCCGGCGACGGCGATGTCGCAGGCGCCGCTGCGAAGGTTCTCGCAGGCCAGGTGGATGGCGACGAGGGAGGACGACTGGCCGGTGTCGACGGTCATGCTGGGGCCGCGCAGCCGCAGGGCGTAGGAGACGCGGTTGGCGATGATGCTGCGGTGCAGGCCGGTGACGGTGTGGGCGTTGATGTCCTGGGCGCCGTGCCGGTAGAGGAGCGTGGCGTAGTCGTCCCAGATGGCGCCGAAGAAGACGCCGGTCCTGGTGGTGCCGAGGGAGGCGGGGACGATGCCGGCGTGTTCCAGGCCCTCCCAGCTCAGTTCGAGCATGAGGCGCTGCTGGGGGTCCATGGCGGCGGCTTCACGCGGTGAGATGCCGAAGAAGGAGGCGTCGAAGCGGTCGACATGGTCGAGGAAGCCGCCCCAGCGGGTGTTCATCTTGCCGCGGCTGGAGAAGTCCTCGTCGAAGTAGGTGTCGGCGTCCCACCGGTCCGCTGGAATGGAGGTGATGGCGCTGGTGCCGGTTTTCAGCAGCTCCCAGAAGGAGTCGGGGTTCGCCGCGCCCGGCAGTCGGGAGGCGAGGCCAACAATGGCGATGCGCCCGTCGTGCCTCTCGTTCTTCCGTCCGGGAATCGCGGTCGTGGCGGGAATGCCCGAATCTGCCACCAGAAGCTCCATAAGATCTCGGAATGCCCGGACGCGGCCTGAGGAAGTAGTGCGTCCTGGAAAGAGGACCGCCACGGCACTGGCCGTTGGGCCGTCTCCTCACGACACGAACAAGATGCTGATTACCGTAGGAGAGCGAGTGAGGGGAGGAGTACCCCTAACCCGGTCGGCGGCGAATGTCGAGGGGTCGTGCCGCTCAAACCTTCCCGGTGGGTGCGGTGGGAGTGATGGCGGCCTGGGACCTGGCGCGTAGGGGCTGTGCGCCTGCTTTAGGGGTTCCCCTCGACGGCCGTCCGCTGTGGGGTGGTTGGAGGGGAAGGCTGGCCGAGGTGTGTCGCCTTCGGCCCCGTTCCGCCGCCGTCGTGTCTTTCCTGGGGGTTCTTCTTGCCTGACGAAGCGACGACCAAGGAAATGGCCCTGGAGCACACTCGCCGGGTCAATGCCGGGAAGTTGGAGGAGCTGCTGAAGTTGTACGCGCCGGCGGTGCGCTTCGAGGATCCCGTGGGGTCGGGGGAGCGTATCGGGCACGGCGCTTTGCGTTCACATGTGAAGAATGCGATTGCCTGTCAGGTGAACGAGGTTCCGTTGGAGCCCGTGGGTTCGCCGAGCGGTAGGTACGCGGCGGTCGAGGTGACCTCGACGATGAATTATCTACCGAATGGTCCGTTGGTTGCCAGGACGGGTGTTTTTGATCCGCCGAGTGATCCGGAGACGGCGCGTATGCGTATTTCGTGCGTCATGGTGATTCGTGTCGGCGTCGACGGGTTGATCGACGATATGCGTTCCTACTGGGGGCCATCGGATGTGGTCCTGTTGGAGGGGCCGGATCAGTGACGACCTGCTGTTCGGGGACGACCCGTGGTTCGGAGGGGTGCCGTCATGGCTGACGACGCGACGCGTAAGGCTCTCGCGCTGGAGTACTGCCGCCTGCTCAACGCGGGTGATCTGGAGGGTGTGCTGGCGCTGTTCGATCCGGCGGTGACGTTCGAGGATCCGGTGGGCACGCCGCCGAGGGTGGGCAAGGAGGCGGTGCGGGAGTATCTGGCCGGGGTGATCGGCGCCGGTATCACCGAGGTGCCGAGCGAGCCTCGGACCTCGATGGAGGGCCAGATGGTGGTGCTGCCGGTAGCCGGGGAGATGGACGCGCCGCCCGAGCTGAACGCGCCGCCCGGCGCGCGGATGCGGTTTCGGATGGTGAGCCTGATCCGGGTGGGCGCGGCCGGTCTGGTCACCGAGGTGCGGGTGCTGGTGGGCAGGACGGACTGCCGGATCGTCGACTCGGCCGGCCAGCCGGTGGGTTGAGCCGCGTGCGGTCGAGCCGCGTGGGTCGAGCCGCGTGGGCTGAGCCGCTGCGGCGGCATGGACGGCGGCCGGCGGTGGCCCGTCGGGGAGGTCTCCTCGTCGGGCCACCACCGGCCGTCGTTGTCAGTCCTGGTCGGTATCAGTCCTGGTCGGCCGAGGCGTTCACCCGGGCCCATTCCTCGTCGGTGAGGGTGGGGGCGTCGGGCGCCGGGGCGGTGCCGCCGCGCAGCGCGCCGAGGACGGCCGGCGACTGGAGGCTGGTGGCGGGGGCGGCGAGGGCGCTGACGCCGGCGACGGCGGCGGCGACGGGCGCGGCGCTGAGCCCGGCGGTGCAGACCAGTTCGGTGAACCGCTCCTGGTTGTTGAGTTCTTCCTCAAGGCGCGGATCGTCGGCCTGGATGCGGCAGTTGGGGTAGAAGATGTCCTGGGCGGTGGCCAGGTTCCAGGGGTCGTCGACGGCGCGGGAGATGCCGCGCAGGGCGGTGGCGGCGAGTTCGGGCTTGCCGAGATTGCGGCGCAGCGCGCGGTCCAGGGCGGCGGCGCTGCGGGCGGCGGCCGACATGCCGTGGCCGTAGACGGGGTTGAAGCCGGCGACGGCGTCGCCGAGCGCGACGAGGTTGTCGGGCCAGACGGTGTTGCGTTCGAAGTAGCGCCGTCGGTTGGCGGTGCTGCGCGAGCCCTGGACGGGGGTGAGCGGGGTGGCCAGGCCGATGAGTTCGCTGATGAGGGGGTGGGCGAGTTCCTTGGCGAAGGTGGTGAACCCGGCGTCGTCGGTGGGGGGTTCGCTGCCCCGGGTGCCGGAGAGGGTGACGATCCACTGGCCGTTCTCGACGGGGAGGATCAGCCCGAACCTGCCGGGCTCCCTGGTGCGGTAGTCGCTGTGGACGCTGACCATGGGGAACGCGTCGGCGGTGCGGCCGGGGGCGCGGTAGACGCGGGTGGCGTAGGTGATGCCGGAGTCGACGACGTCTTCCTGGGGCGCGGGCACGTCGAGGGCGTCGAGCCATTTCCCCAGCCGGGAGCCGCGGCCGGTGGTGTCGACGACGACGTCGGCGGTGAGGTCGGTGGTGGTGTCCTGGTCGAGGTCGCGGATGGTGACGCCGGTGACATGGGTGGCGTCGCCGAGCAGGGCGACGGCCTCGGTCCTGGAGCGGACGGTGATGGTCTGGTCGGCGAGGGCGAGATCGCGGACGGTCCAGTCCAGCAGGGGTCGGCTGGCGGCGAAGAGGAACTGGGTCTCGGGGAACCGCTGTTGCCAGCCGTAGGCGGTGAGGGAGACCATGTCGCGGTAGACGCCGATGCGCCTGGCGCCGGCCGCCTGGAGTCGTTCGGTGGTGCCGGGCAGCAGCGACTCGATGAGCCGGGCGCCGCCGGACCACAGCAGGTGGGCGTGGCGGGCCTGGGGCAGCCCCTTGCGGTGCTGGGGCCCTTCGGGGAGTTCGTCACGTTCGATGACGGTGACCTGGTCGAGATGCCGCCGCAGCACGCGTGCGGTCAGCATCCCGGCCAGTCCCCCTCCGAGCACCAGGCCGTGGGTGGTCCGGGTCACCGACAAGGTCATCACTCCGTTTCTGGCGCGCTTGCGGCGCGGGAACCGCTGGTCGTGGGGCGGATGTCGCGCTCGTCTCGCGCGGGTGCGCGTGGCGGCCGGCCGGGGGCCGATGCCGTCGTGGATCGCGTTCCTTGTCGACATGCTGGCCGGTCGCCGGGGGGTTGGGTAACCCTTGACTTTCCCCCTACACCCCTGTCTTGGGACGGGAGTCGGGACGGCCGGCGGGCTGCGGGGTTGGGGCCGTCGGGCGGGGTTCGTCCCTGGTGGGCCTGGGGAGGCGACCGGTCGGGTACCCCTATGGGTCGCCGGCGGCCCGTCGGCGTTCCCGTTCGGCGCGGTGGCGGCGCCGTTCGGCAGCGATATGGTCCAGCCTGGGCGGCGCGGGGAGGGTGAACTTCGGGCCTGGTGGCGCGCGTTGGCGGCCGGGACGCCGAGGCCGCCGGCCGGCGGGGCGATGTGGGTGCCCAGCCGAGCCCCTGCCTTCACTGTTTTTCCAATTATCGCGAAACTCTGAACGCTGGCATATTGTGGCGCACATGACGACGCAGATCTCAATCTCCTCTCTCGTCAAGACATTTGGGGCGACACGGGCGCTCGACGGCCTTGACCTGAAGGTCGAGGCGGGCGAGGTGCATGGATTCCTGGGGCCCAACGGTGCCGGCAAGACGACCGCCATCAGAGTCCTACTGGGTCTGCTCAGGTCCGACTCGGGCACGGTGAAACTGCTGGGCGGCGACCCCTGGCGGGACGCCGTCGAGCTGCACCGGCGCCTGGCCTATGTTCCCGGCGATGTGACGCTCTGGCCCTCCCTCTCCGGCGGCGAGGTCATCGACCTCCTCGGCCGGCTCAGAGGCAAGGTGAACACCACGCGTCGCGACGAGCTGATCGAACGGTTCGAACTCGACCCGCGGAAGAAGGGCCGCGCCTACTCCAAGGGCAACCGGCAGAAGGTGTCGCTGGTCGCTGCGTTCGCCTCCGACGTGGACCTGCTGATCCTGGACGAGCCGACGTCGGGGCTCGATCCGCTGATGGAGTCGGTCTTCCAGGACTGCGTGGCCGAGGAGCGGGATCGCGGGCGGACCGTGCTGCTCTCCAGCCACATCCTGTCCGAGGTGGAGAAGCTCTGCGACCGGGTGAGCATCATCCGCAGCGGACGCACCGTCGAGACGGGCACCCTCGCCGACCTGCGGCATCTCACCCGTACCTCGATCCAGGCCGAACTCCGGTCGCCGGCCGGCGACCTGTCGGGGCTCGCCGGCCTGCACGATGTGCGGATCGACGGCAACCAGGTGGAGTTCGACGTGGACGCCGACCAGCTCAACGCGGCGATGAGCCACCTCACCTCGCTGGGGCTGCGCGGCCTGGTCAGCCGTCCTCCCACCCTGGAGGACCTGTTCATGCGCCACTACACCACGGCCGGCGACCGGGACGAGGCGGACGCGGAGGGAGTCCGTTGAAGGACTACGCCGGCACGGGCGAACTGCTGAGGCTCGCCCTACGACTCGACCGCATCAGGGCGAGCGTGTGGATCGTCGGCATGGTGATCTTCACCGTGGCGTCCGCGTCCGCCAACAACGACCTGTATGCCACCGCCGACGACCGCGCCACGTTCGCGGAGAGCGTGGAGAGCAACCCGGCGCTGCTGGCCCTCGGCGGCCGGGCGTTCGACCTGACCACCACCGGCGGCATCAACGCCTACCAACTCATCGCGTTCATGGGCACGTTGATCGGCCTGATGAGCATCCTGCTGGTGGTGCGGCACACCCGCCTCGAAGAGGAGAGCGGCCGGGCCGAGTTGGCCGGCTCGGCGGTGCTGGGCCGCAAGGCGTGGCTCGCCAGCGCACTGCTGCTGACCGTCGGCGTCAACATCGTCATCGCGGTGCTGACCGCGCTCGGCCTGATCGGCACGGGGCTGTCGGCGGGCGGTTCGATCGCCTACGCGGTGGGCGTCGCCGGCATCGGCGTCTTCTTCGCGTTTGTCGGCGGACTGACCGCGCAGCTCACCGACTCGTCCCGGAGCGCCACCGGCATCGCGTCCGCCGTGCTCGGCGCCTCGTATCTGCTGCGCGCGGCCGGCGACGCCGCCAGCGGCACCGACGGCGGACCGATGGCCAACCTGACCTGGCTCTCCCCCATCGGCTGGGCCGAGATGGCCCGCCCCTGGGCGGATGAACGCTGGTGGGTGCTGCTGGTGTTCGTCGTCGCCGCCGCCGCGCTGGTCGCCGCGATCGGCACCCTGGTGGACCGCCGCGACATCGGCTCGGGCGTGCTCAAGCCCAAGCTCGGCCCGGTCTCCGCCACCGCCTCGCTGCGCAGCCCGCTCGCCCTGGCCTGGCGGCTGCAACGCGGCTCGCTGCTCGGCTGGGGCCTGGGCTTTCTTGTGGTGGGCGCCGCCTTCGGCGCGCTCGCCGAGGGCACCGTGAGCATCGCCGAGGACAACCCCGACATCGACCAGCTGCTGCGCGACCTCGGCGGCGGCGGCGACATCGTGGACGTCTTCCTGGCCACCATCATCTCGTTGACCGCCGTGATCGTCGGCGCCTTCGCGGTGCAGTCCGCGCTCCGGCTGTCCGCCGAGGAGGCAGGCCACCGCGCCGACCCGGTGCTCACCACCCCCGTGCGGCGCCTCGCCTGGGCCGGCAGCCATCTGACGGTCGCGGCCGTCGGCACCGTGCTGATGCTCGGCCTGGCCGGCGCGGCCGCCGGCCTCACCCACGGGCTGAACAGCGGCGACCTCGGCGAGGTCGGCCGGGTGACGGGCGCCGCGCTGGCGCAGGTCCCCGCCGTGTGGACGCTGATCGGGGTGTGCGCGCTGCTCTTCGGACTGCTCCCCCGCTACACGGCGGTGAGCTGGGCCGTTCTGCTGGTGGCCCTGGTCATCGGCCAGTTCGGCGATCTGCTGAAGCTCGACCAGACGGTGCTGAACCTCTCGCCGTTCTCCCATGTCCCCGACCTCCCCGGGGCCGGCTTCGAGGCGACCCCACTGCTGCTGCTCCTGGCCCTGGCCGCCGCGTTCACCGGCGCCGGCCTGGTCGGACTGCGCCGGCGCGACATGGCGTGACCCCCCGCCCCGCTGCCCGGGGCGACCGCGACGGGCCATGTTCCGGAACCCTGGACCCCTGGACCCCCGGAACATGGCCCCTGTCGCCGACTGTCGCCGCGCCGGCCTGGCGGAAAACAGACGTTTCCTCCTTGACTCTCACACCGATGTCAAGGTGCATAGTGCCTTCATGACCGCCACCCCGTTCAACCCCCGCACGCTGCTCGCCGAGAGCCGCCTGGGCGTCCTCGCCACGATCAAGGCCGACGGCCGCCCCCAGCTCTCCCCCGTCCAGCCGTTCTACGACGAGCAGGCCCAGGTCATCCTCGTCTCGACCAGGGAAGGGCTCGCCAAGACGGCGAACCTGCGCCGCGACGCGCGCGCCACCCTGGAGGTGACCAGCCCGAACGGCCGGGCCTGGGCCACCGCCGAGGGCACCGCGACACTCACCCGTCCCGGCACCGACCCCGAGGGCCCCGAGGTCGAGGCGCTGGTCGACTACTACCGGCGGGCCGCCGGCGAACACCCGGACTGGGCGGAGTACCGGTCGGTGATGGTCGCCGACCGCAGGGTGCTGATCACCATCACCGTCGACCATGTCTACGGTGCCGATCTGGACTGACGCCGGCAACGGGCCACCGCGCGGCCCCGGTTCCGGAACCGTGAGGGCCGGTTTTCGGCCACCCCGACCCGGCAGACTGGGACCACGTTCCTCCCCCGTGGTGGGATGCGTGCACCATGCCGACCGAAGGGGACCGCCGATGCCGGAGCAGCCCGTGACGCAGCCGCGCGAGGCGAGGAAGCCCCCGACCATCTACGAGGTCGCGCGGCTGGCCGGCGTCTCCCACCAGACGGTGTCCCGTTTCCTCCGCAAGGACCCGACGATGCGCCCCGACACCCTCCGCCGGGTGTCCCGGGCCGTCGAGGAGCTGAACTACCGCCCCAACCTCGCGGCCCGCGCCATGCGCACCCGCCGCACCAACCGGATCGCGGTGATCCTGCCCGACTCGACGTCCTTCGTTCCCACCCGGATGCTCAGCGGCGCGGCGGCGGCGGCCCACGAGGCCGGCTATCTGCTGGATGTGGTCGGCCTCGGCGGCGACGCCGAGGCGCGGGCCGCGCGGATCGGCACCCTGCTGCAGCCGGAGAACGTCGACGGCATCCTCGCCTTCACCCCCCTCGCCGACAGCATCGCCGGACCGGCCGGCTCAGCGCCGCGCGTCCCCGTCGTCGTCGACGGCGAGTACGACGACCAGATGCACGCACGTGGCCTCCTCGCCGACGCCACCCCGGCCGCCGAGATCGTCGCCCACCTGGCCGCGCTCGGCCACCGCCGCTTCGTCCACGTCGCCGGGCCCGCCGACTGGTCGTCGGCATGGAACCGCCGCACGATGTACGAGCGGGCGATCACCGAACTCGGCCTGGTCTCCCACGCGGTGGTCGAAGGCGACTGGAGCGTCCGCTCCGGCTGGGACGCCGCCCGCGACATCATCGCCGGCTCCGGCGCCACCGCCGTCGTCGCCGCCAACGACCAGGTCGCGTTCGGCGTGATCCGCGGCCTGCAGAGCGTCGGCCTCGAAGTCCCCCGCGACATCAGCGTGTTCGGCTGGGACGACGACGAGCTGGGCCGGTTCTCCCACCCCACCCTCTCCACCGTCGCCGTCGACCGCGAACGCCAGGGCCGCGCCGCGTGCCAACGTCTGCTCGCCCTCCTCCAGGGCGACCGCCCCGCCGCCCCGCTGGACTCCGCCGTCCTCCACCGACTCGTCCCCCGCGACTCGACCGGCCCGGCACCGGGATCACGCTGATCCGCGCGACCAGACCCGGAGCGACCCCAACGCCCCGAACCCGCCGGCCAGCGCGGGCGCCAGATCGTCCCCCTGTTCATAGCCGACGAGCGCGACCCCGGGGAAGTGGCCCGCCGCCGCGCTGACCGTGGCGGCCCAGACGGCGGCGATGTCCGCGTCATCGACGGCGAAGACATTGGAGACGCCGACCACCCCGGCCGCTTCGTTCAACACGGCACCCCCGACGAGCCCTGCGGCGTCATGGAAGCCGAGCACCCGCACGGACGGATTGTTCAGCAGGGCCGGCCGGAAGACGTCCGGCGGCCCGTTCCCGCCGGCCCACTGCAGGAGTTGGCCGGCCGTGGTCACCAACTCGGTGCGAAACGGTGGCGTTTCGCTCGCGCCCGACGCCCCGGCGGGACGGTGGATCCACTGGGCGTCGAAGAGCACAGCGAACCCCTCCGCCGTGAGATCGAGCGCCGCGAAACTGTCCTTCACCGAACACCCCCGCGACGCCAGATCGACCCCCGCCACCACCTCGGCCACCCCCGCGTCCGCGCGCAGCGTGACCGCGTCCGGATAGTACGGCGGCGTGCGGCGAGGGCTGAACCACACCCTCTCGTCCAAGGTGCTCGGAATGCCATGCGAGGCACAGACCGCCGCACACCACGCGGCGTTGTTCCGCGCCGCAGCAACACGTATCGCCGTCTCATCAGTTGAGGCCACCCCCGAACGTTGCCACCGCCCCGCGCCCGGCCGCACCCCCGTTTCCGCCCCGAGGACGTGCGAGACCACGCCCGCACGCCCATCCGACACCAGGCAACGGCGCACCCCAGCGTGTTACCCCCGCCCCGCCCCCGCCGGCCAGACGACGTCAACGGGAACGCCGGCCGCCCGCGCCTGGTCCACGGTGTCGGCGGTGCCACCCCTGCCGTTCGACGGCCGCCCGTCCCAGACCGCGACCAACCGGTCTGCCCTGCGCAGGAGTTCCTTCCCCGCCGCCTCGTAGGCGTCCCGCCCGGCCCGGTCGAGCGGCACGATATGCACCTCGTCCGCCACGTCGACAAGCCGGTCGAACCGCTCGGCATGGTCCGGCTTGACCTTGCGCTCCCGATAGTCCCGCCCCGGAATCACCACAACCAACCGCCCACCCGCGTCCAGCACCGCCTCCGCGAACAGACTGTCCGCCCCGGCCGCGATACACGAAACCCCCACCAACTCGGCGGCGCCGTACCCCGCCACCAACTCCCGCAACGCGGCACGCACCAACGGCACCGTGCCGCCGCTCAGATCGATATGCCCGGTCACCGCGAGCGTCGTCATGTCGTGCTCTCTTCCACTGAGTTGGTCGGCCCGGCCCTTCGCTGGGGCGGGATCAGCTTCTCAGGTGGTGGAGCAACAGGAGTCCGGCGACCGCGTTGGCCGAACGGACCTGGCCCTCAGCGATCAGGCCGGGAACTTCTTTCAAGGGAACCCAGGCGCGCTTCTCCGATTCGAAGTCGTCCTGCGGGTGTCCCACATACTCCGCTCCCTCAGACCAGTAGACGTGATGGACCGCGTCGCTCAACCCGTTGGACGGCTCCACCGTCACCAGATGCCGCAACGGTCCACTCGGACGCCAACCGGTCTCCTCCTCCATCTCCCTCGCTGCGGCCGCCTCAACACTCTCGCCATCCTCGACCACGCCGGCGGCGATCTCCCATCCCCAGCTGTCCGTGATGAACCGGTGCCGCCACAACAACAGCACCTCGTCGGCATCGTTCACCGCCGTCGCAAGCGCCACCGCCCGCTGCCGCAGAACGTAATGATCCAGATGACGCCCATCCGGCAACTCCACATCGGCCAGATGCACCCGCAACCAGGGATTGCTGTACACCGGCTTCTCACCCAGGTTCTTCCACAACACCATGCACCTCTCAACTGACGGAAACAGGGCCCCATCCCAGCGCACTCGGCCTAGCCGAAGGGGACCAGGAGGGTCTCATCGATCAACTCGACCACATCGCGCGCACCGCTGGCCTCGTAGCGGGACAGCGTGTTGCGCACCGAAACCAATCGCTCTCGCAGGCGTCGAGACTCCATACCTCGCGCCGCATCCAACATTTCCAGAGCAGTGGAGGCCGCACCATCCACCTCGCCAGCGGCTGCCTGGGTTCGGGCAAAGGTTGCCAATCGATGGACTCGCCCTCGGAAGTGGGCCTGTGTCCTAACGGCTTCCAGCGCGTACTCCTGAGCGGGCGCTGTATCCCCGAGGCTCATGAGCGCTTCGGCGAAGTGTGCTTCAACGAGCCCGGGTTGAACGTAACCGGTTTCGGGTGGTTCTTCTGACGGACGGATCTTGCCTACTGCCGCCTCTGACCGCCGCATACAGCGATGCGCCGAAGACTGGTCTCCCATCCTGGCAAAGGCTTTGGCCTGCATGGCATAAAGGTCAGTAGCCAAGGCCGGAGAGATCTGCACCCCCGCAGCGCGTAGGCCGGCCTCCGCGAAAGCGACCGCCAGCCGATAATCACGCCTAAATACGGCCTGGTTCACCATGAGGGCCATGACGTAGGCGCCAAACTGGCGATCACCGGATGCCTTGGCTAGCCGCAGTGCTTGGTGGAAGTACCTCTGCGCGTATCCCTGCGCATCGGAGTCATAGGAGCAGATGCCCGCGACTGCGACAAGTCCCCCAACGGCACGGTACAGCTCCCGTCCTGCACGATCGGAATAGGTGCCACGCAACAGAGGCACGACTTGACCGTAGAGGAACTGGGCGATTCGCCCCCTGGTGGCAATACCACCAGCTTTCCGGTACATCTGCTCATAGTGGGTGCGAGCAGTCCGCAGCAGGGAGATGTCGCGAGGTTCGACGCTCAGTGATCCCTTTCGTGACACATCGAGATCATCCGGCGGATTCTCCCATTCCCAGACAGGAGCGATAGCGTCTGTACCCTCCATGACCCGCAAGGAGATCACTCGGCGCTGATCGTCTGCGCGCCACAGCGCAGCTGCCCGATCAACAAATGCACTCAGCGGCGGCTGAGTCTTCGCCTTGGCCCGCGAATCGGACATTCCGATATCGTCCAGCGAGATTTGGCGTTGAAGCTTGGTTGAAAGGATTTCACAAATCAGGTTCGGCACCTGCCCTCGTGGACGCTGCCCCTTGAGCCAGCGGATCACGGAAGTGTTGTCATATCGGAGCTTCAGACCACGCAGGCTGCCCAGCCGATTGACACGCGTCGCCAGACCGAGGTGCGAGATACCCGCTTCATCTAGCAGGGCATCGAGCAGTGTGTTCGACTCCAAGGGGTCCCCCAAAAGGTTCGAGGCACCCATCCTAGTAAACAACCAATCACACACTGTGTGAAACCAAGGAGGCGCATGAGAGCTTGCACATACTGCCAATAACGGGCATCGCCTACGAGGGTGGTAGCACCGATCCACTTCCCCCTCGGAGACGTCTCATGTCCGATGAAACCGCGTTGCCGCCCGCATCCTGCGTGCACCCTGCGGAGAACCAGCAACCCCATGGAGCCTTCCAGAGGCCTCAGGCAACCACGCCACAAGAGGCCGTCATCTCCCAAACCGACGATCCGGACAGCCTGAAGGACACTCCCGAAGCTGACCCGCACGCGCGGCTGCTTTCGCGACTCCGGGCGCGGAACGCGGCCAGTGAGGTCAACTACCGGGTGAAGAGTGGTGAGTTGCCGTGATGGTTGGGGAGCTCGCCGTGGATGTGGACGCGGGCGCTTCGTTTGTCATGGAGTGTGCCGTGTGTGGGGGGTTCGGGCCGAGGGGGGAGGACGCGGAGGACGGTGCGGAGTGGGCCGTCTCGCACCTCGGTCTGCATCCCGGGCACCGGGTCTATCGGGAGCGTGTCACGCGGGTCTACCGGTTCGAGGCCGGTGAGGCGGCGTGAGCGGCGACGCGATCATCCGGAGTGCCGACTGGGTGCTCACCGACGAGCACGGGGCCGGCGCGCCCGAGGGGATCTTCGGCGTGGAGTGCATGACCTGCGAGGCCCGCTCCCCGCTCTTCGACAACGATCAACAGCCCGTTGCCGTGTGGGCCATCCACCACGTCCAGGAACAGCCCGAGCACGACCTCTTCCTCGCCCGGGCGGAGAAGCACTGGCGGGCGGTGCGACGCCGGCATGAGGACGAGGACCCGCCACACGCGCCCGCCGGGACGGCCGCCGGCTTTCTGGACCGCGCGTTCGGGCCCACCTTCGTCGGGCTGATGTGCCTGATCACGGCACTCTCCGGCTACCTCATGGCCCTCAACTAGACCACGGGGACAGGTCACTTCATGAGCACAACTCTGCCCATTTCCTTCAGCGTGCTGTCCACCACCCTGGACGGGCACCTCCTGATGGTGCAGGGCCGGGACGGCTGGGTCCTACCCTCCGGCACGGTGCCGCCGGGGCGATGCATCGTCCTCACCGCACGCGAGACCTTCCGTGAGGCCACCGGCTACGACCGCCCCGTCAGCGAGGCGTATGCCGTCACCGTCGTCACCGACCACACCGGCACCCCCACCTCCCTCAGCTACGTCCTGGACGGCGGCCAACTGCCCAACCTGCCACGCGACGCCAACAAATACCTCCCACCCGGCGCCGGTTGGCTCCCCCTCGCCGAACTCCACGAACCCACCCCCGTCATCCACCACGCCCTCGTCGCCGCCACCCGACGACACAGACTCCCCATCCTCATCAACGGCTCCCGACCCGACGCCGCCTACATCTGACAAAGAGAGACAACCCCATGACGAACACCCAGGTCCTCGTGCTGGCCACCACCCGCAACGGCTACGTCCTCCTCGCCGACGACCGACTCCCCGGCGCCCCCGTCCCCCACCACGGCGACCTCGCCCTCACCGGACGACTGGCCCTGGCCGGCCAGACCGGACTCCTCGCCGACATCACCCACGCCTGGACCGTCCACCCCACCGGCACCGACAACACCGGCGAACTGTGGATCCTCGACGGCGGAACCCACAACACCGTCCCCGACACCACCGAGGACACCAACCCCAACGCCCGCTGGGCCCCCATCACCACCTTCGCCCAGGACCCGGCCATCCGGGAAGCGCTTGACGCCAGGGACACGGGGACCAGCATCCAGATTCCGACCGTCTGAAAGGTTGGCGCCCTCTCCCCCCTGCGAGAGGGAGAGGACGCCAACTCCAGCAGACCCGGCGGGAATTCATATGCGATGTGGCTTGGGTCCGTCCTGCCAACGGTAGAGGTCACGCAGCAGGGAAATCTCGGCACCGTGATGGATCAACTCCCTGTTGACATGCAGGACGATGCCCTCCATGGGAAACCGCTCGGGACCCACCGCGGGCGGATTCTCCAGGTCGGCGTCCGAAAGCTCACGGACCCCGGTATTCCATTTCCCATACATCTCGTCGAGCTGTTTCAGCGCCTCGTCAGCGGTCCCCGCGTAGGCGAATGTCTGGAAGTCGACTTCCTGGCCGCCGAAGTGCCAGGCGACCCGATAGCCGAGGCAGGAGACGATGATGTGCGCCAGCCGCCAGGCAATCGTGGTCACCGGCGCCGGCACCGGGTCGGGGGACGCGTAGTCCATCGCCCATTCCCCCGTGCCGGCGGACATCGGCGCGGCGGCCGGCGCGCCACGTGGGCGGATGCTCCAACACCCGCGTACCGGCTCCCAGAAGTACTCCTCATCCGCGAGACCGTGCAGCCTCGGCCGCAGGTTCTTGTTCCAGTGCCGGTCCAACTGGTCCGCGATGCGCTCGCCTCGTGTCATCCGCGCAGAGTACAGACAACGGGGCCCCGGCTACGAACCCCCTCAGCGCCCCCCATCGACGGAAGCCCTGTGCCATCCACACCCTCTTGAGCCAGAATTGACAGGCGCGGTCGCCGCGCGGCCTGATCAAGCGACATGGGGGGCGTATGGCGGATGGCGAGGGCGAAGACAAAGGGAAAATCAATGACGACCTGGACGTGATCTGGTGGGTACTGGGAGTGATCGCCGGGATCGTCCTGTTGGCGAGATACATCCAGTCCGCCGAAATCGCCCCCGACGACGAGTTGTCGGTCGCGCAGGGCGTCCTCCTCCTGGTACTGCTTTTCGGTCCGGCGATCTTTTTCGGCTTGATCGCGGATCAGTTCCGTAAGGAAGTGCAACGAGGGAGAATGTCCTGGGAGGTGTACTGGACCCTGCTGTCCGGCGTCGCCGCATCCACCTTCGCCTTTTTGGGCATCACGGGTATTGACGACGTCCTTGAGGCCTGGGAATTCTTCTCCGACATGATAGAGGAGTCGGAAAAAGAACAAGGGTGAGCGTCCTCGTCCGCCGCCGGCAAGTCCCGCAGACCATCAGCCACTTCACAACCGGCCCAGCCCCCACCGAGCCAACCGTTGCCACCCAGCACACCCACGCCAGAGACCAGCCCCCTCCCCCCACATCCCAACCCCCCGCAGCCCCGCGCCAGCGAGAAAAGCAGGTACCCCAACCACCCCCAAACCCGCACACGCCCCCACCACCCCAGCCCCCCACCGGGCGAGGCGCCGCCGCCAAGCGCGCCCGAGCCAGGGACTTGTGTGATCGATCACTCGCCTCCTAGAGTCCCTTCCCGTAAGCGCTTTCTAGACCGAGGAGCCTCCGCATGCCCTCCCCTCCCTCCCGTCTGCGCGCCGCGATCGTCGGCACGGGTGGCATCGTCGTCGGCAGTCATCTGCCGGCGTTGCGTGCGCACAGCGACCGGGTCGAGTTGGTCGCCGCCATGGACGTCGCGCCGGACCGGCTCGACGCCTTTCTCGCGACGACCGGGGAGGCGGGCCTGGCGGTCGCGGGGTACACCGACCTCGACGCGATGCTCGCCGAGGCCCGGCCGGATCTGGTGCTGATCGGCACGCCGCCCTCGTTGCACCGCGAGCAGACCGTGGCGGCGCTGCGGGCCGGGGCCTGGGTGTGGTGCGAGAAGCCGCTGTGTCTCTCCCTCGCGGAGTTCGACGAGATCGCCGAGGCTGAGCGCGCCACCGGCGCACATGCCTCGGTGGTGTTCCAGCACCGCTACGGGTCGGGGTCCGCGCACGCGCGCGAGCTGATCGCCGGCGGTGAACTGGGCGCCCCGCTGGTGGCGCACTGCCAGACCACGTGGCACCGGAACGTCGACTACTACGCCGTGCCGTGGCGCGGCCGGTGGGAGACGGAGGGGGGTGGGCCGACGATGGGGCATGGCATCCACCAGTTCGATCTGCTGTTGCATCTGCTCGGCGACTGGACCGAGGTGCGGGCGATGGCGGCCCGGCTGGTGCACGACGTGGAGAGCGAGGACGTCTCGACCGCGCTGGTGCGGTTCGCCGGCGGGACGTTGGCCACCGTCGTCAACAGTGTGCTGTCCCCGGACGAGGTCAGCCGGATCCGGGTCGACTGCGCCGACGCGACGGTCGAACTCACCCATCTCTACGGGCATTCCAACGACGACTGGGTCTACACCCCGCGTCCGGGTCTGGACGACGAGGCGCGGGTCGCGCGCTGGCGGGCGCCGGCGGCGGATGTGCCCAGCTCGCACAAGGCGCAGCTGGGCGCGTTGCTGGACGCGTACGAGCGGAAGGTCGCGCCGCCCGGGAGTGGTGCGGACGCGCGGCGAACCGTGGAGTTCGCCGCCGCGCTCTACAAGTCGGCGTTCACCGGTCGGCCGGTGTTCGCCGGCGAGATCGGGCCGGGCGATCCCTACTACTCGGCCATGCACGGCGACCACCCGGATTGGAGCCCCGCCCGATGACGATCGAGGTCAGCCACACCCTTGGCGAGCGGATCACGGTCAGCGCCGGGGACGTCGAGCTGTTGGCGTACGTCTACCGTCCGGACGCGGATCCGTTCGAGTCCCGTAAGCCCTATATCCATCCGTTGCGGACCCTCGCCGGTCGGCTGGTCTCCGGTTATCGGCCCAATGACCACCGGTGGCACAAGGGCCTGCAGATGACGGCCAGCCATCTCTCGGAGCAGAACTTCTGGGGTGGCAACTCCTATCTCGGCCCGGACCGGGGCTATCAGCGGGTCGACGAGCGGGTCGGTTCGATGCGGCACGACGGGTTCTCCGAGCTGGCGGCCACCGAGGACACGTTCCGGTTGGCCGAGGATCTGACGTGGGTGGCGAACGACGGTGCCGAGTGGGCGCGGGAGGAGCGCGGCATCACGGTGCACTCGGTGCGTCCCGAGTCCGGTTCCTGGGCGTTGGACTGGTCGATCCGGCTGACCAATGTCCGTGCGGAGCCGTTGCGGTTCGGCTCGCCGACCACGGCGGGGCGGGAGATGGCCGGCTACACCGGGTTGCAGTGGCGTGGGCCGAGGGACTTCACCGGTGGTGAGGTGTTCGGCCCGGAGGAGGGGGTGGATGCCGAGGGGATGATGGGTTCCCGGGGCCCGTGGTTGGCGTTCGGCGCGGCGCATGACGATGTTGACGCGCGTTCCACGCTGGTGTTCGCGCATGCCCCGGAGAATCTGGATCCGGCGCGGGCCGTGCACGAATCGCACTGGTTCGTGCGGTCCACTCCGATTCCGACGGTGGCGTTCTCCTGGGCGTTCTTCGAGGAGTTCGAGCTGCTGCCGGGCGCGACGTTCGCCTACCGCTACCGGGTGGTGGTGGCCGACGGCGACTGGGACCGGGAGCGGGTCGCCGGGCATCTGAGGGGGCTGGGCTGGTGAGTCTGCCGAATCCGCTGCCGGGGGCCGTGGGGCTCTCGCATCTGCGGGCGTACGACTGGGAGGCGGCCGACGGGGTGTGCGGTGGCAGCCCGCATCTGCATCTGGTGTGTACGGAGGCGTATGTGGTCACCGGTGGGCGTGGCGCGGTGCAGACGTTGAGCCCGGACGGTTACCGCGATGTCCCGTTGGAGGCGGGTGCGGTGGCGTGGTTCACGCCGGGCACGGTGCATCGGATGGTGCAGGGGGGTGAGCTGCGGATCACGGTACTGATGCAGAACAGCGGTCTGCCGGAGGCGGGTGACGCGGTGTTCACCTTCCCGGCCGAGGTGTTGGCCGATCCGGAGCGGTATGCCTCGGTGGCGCGGCTGCCCGGGGGGACGGATGGCGAGGTCGCGGCGGCCGCGCGGCGGCGCAGGGATCTGGCGGTGGAGGGCTATCTGCCGCTGCGGGCGGCGCTGCGGGACGGGGACGCGGGGCCGTATCGGGAGTTCCAGCGGGCCGCCGCCGGGCTGGTGCGGGAGCGGGTGTCCGGTTGGCGGGAGCTGTGGCGGGCGGGTGCGCTGGCGACGGCGGAGCGCACCGGGGCGCAGTTGGACGCGTTGGAGGCGGGTGCGCCCGACTATCTGGCGGACGCGACCGCGTCTCATTCGGTGCCCTCGCGGGTCGGGGGCTATGGCATGTGTGGGCGGCGCGACGAGTACGAGGTGCCGGGCACCACGGTGTCGCGGGACGACTGAACGGCCGGCGGACAGGCGGGAACGCCCGGTGCCCCTCGCGGGGTGCCGGGCGTTCTCGTGTGTCGGCCCGTCACCCGTTCGGAGGAGAGTCAACGTCGAGGCGGCGCCCAGGACTTGACAGCGACTCACTTTTGACAGTTACTCTCTAATAACAGTGACTTCCGAATGAGGTGTGTCATGAGTGCCGAACACGACCCGCCCCCCGAGGAGCGGTATGACAACCCACGCCGTTGGTGGGCGCTTGGCGCACTGGTCGCGTCCGCTCTGGTGCTGAGCTTCGACATCACGATCCTGAATGTCGCCCTTCCCACGCTGGCGGCCGATCTTGAGGCGAGCACCACCCAGCAGCAGTGGATCGTCGACGCGTTCCTGGTCGTCTTCGCCGCCGCGATGCTGCCGGCGGGCCTGTTGGGTGACCGGTTCGGGCGCCGCAGAATGCTGATCGTCGGCCTCACCGCGCTGCTGGCCGGCTCGGCCGTCGGCGCGCTGGTGGACAGCGCCGAGCCGCTGATCGCGGCGCGCGCGGTGATGGGTCTCGGCGCGGCGCTGGTCGCCCCGCTGGCCCTGTCCGTGGTGCCCACCCTCTTCGGGCCGGGCGAGCGGGCCAAGGCGGTCGCGGCGCTCGGCGCGGCGCTGGCGGCCGGTATGCCGCTGGGCCCGCTGGTGGGTGGCTGGTTGCTCGACCACTACTGGTGGGGCTCGATCTTCCTGGTCAATGTGCCGATGGCGGCGGCCGGTGTGCTCGCCTGTGTGCTGCTGCTGCCGGAGTCCAAGGACCCGGCGGCGCCCAGGGTGGACGCGATCAGTTCGGTGCTGGCGGTGGCCGGCCTGGCCACGCTGGTCTTCGGCGTCATCGAGGGGCCGAGCCGGGGCTGGGACGATCCGCTGGTCATCGGGACGCTGATCGGATCGGTGCCGATCCTGGCGGGTCTGGTGCTGCGGGAGCGCAAGCGGGACCATCCGATGCTCGATGTGAGCCTGCTGCGGAACCGTGGCTTCGCCTGGAACACCGTCACGGTCGCCCTGGTCACCATGATCATGACGGGGCTGCTCTTTGTCGTCCCGCAGTATCTGCAGGCCGTGCGCGGCGCGGACGCGATGACGACGGGCGTGCAACTGATGCCGATGATGGGCGGGTTGCTGGTCGGCACGCGGATCGTGGTGCCGTTGCAGCGGGCGCTGGGCGCGCGGGCGATGATCGTGGCCGGTCTGGTGGTGCTGGCGGCCGCCGGCATCGTCGGCAGCACCACGGAGGCGGGTTCGGGCTATGGCCTGACGGCGACCTGGCTGACCATCACCGGGGTGGGCGCGGGCCTCGCGCTGGTGCCCGCGATGGACACGGCGCTTGAGCATCTGCCGTCGGACCGGGCCGGCGTCGGCTCGGGCATGTTGATGACCACCCGGCAGCTGGGCAGTGCGATCGGAGTGGCGCTGCTGGGCAGCCTGTTGACGCAGACGTACCAGAACCGGCTGTCGGTCGACGGTCTTCCGGAGGCCGCGGCGGATGTGGTCGGGCACTCGGTGGTGGCGGCGCATCTGGTCGCCGACGAGATCGGCGGCACGGCCGGGGCCGGCCTGGCGGACTCGGCCAACTCGGCCTTTATGGACGGGATGAGCCTGAGCCTGCTGGTGAGCGCCGGTGCCGCGCTGGTCACGGCGCTGCTCGCCGGGCTGCTGCTGCCGTCCCGCCCGCCGGAGCACGCCGATGAGCCGTCGCCGGAGAAGCCGTCGTCGGAGGAGGCGTCATCGGAGGGCGACGGCGCCGGCGCGGACGGTGCGACGGTGAGCGCCCCTCGGGACGGGGAGCCGCGCGCGGCCGAGTCCGTCGGCGGTGCCGGCCTGGCCAGCGGCGACTCCGAGCGCGAAGAATAGCCGCATGAGTGCCACGTCCGTACCGCACACCCCCGCCGCTTCCGCTCCCAGAACGGATCTGCGGGAGCGGAAGAAGCTCCGTACCCGCCAGGCGATCTGGGACGCCGCCTACCGGCTCTTCGCCGAGCGCGGCTATGACGCGACCCGGGTGGATCAGATCGCCCAGGCAGCCGAGGTCTCCGTCAGTACCGTGTTCCGCTACTTCCCGACCAAGGAGGACATCGTGCTCTCCGAGGGTTCGGGGCGGGTGGAGCCCGTGATGGAGGCCGCGATGCTGGCCCGGCCGGCGGAGGAGGCGCCGTTGACGGCGCTGCGGGCGGCGATCCACGAGACGTTGGCGCGGCTTTCGGAGCAGCCGGAGGCGTTCGCCAAGGCGGAGCAGCGGATGCGGCTGATCGCGACGGTGCCGGCGCTCAGGTCCCGGATGCAGGAGAATCTGGCGGCGACCACGGAGTATCTGACCAGGGCTCTGTCGGAACGCACCGGCTATCCCATCGACAGCCTGGAGCTGCGGGTCTTTGTCGGCGCCGTGATCGGCGGGTTCAGGGAGACCTTGATGTACTGGGCCACCCAGGAGCGTCCCGAGGATCTGCGGGTGATCATCGACCGGGCGATCGACGTCCTGGAGACCGATCTCGCCTCCCAGCTCGGGCCCGCCTGACAGGCCCGCACAGACCGGACCCCTGGCCGTGGGCGCCCACGGCCAGGGGTCCACCCCTTTCACCGTTACCTTTCACCGTTACCGTTCGCCGTCCGGCGGGTCAGCAGGTGGCGGCGCCGGCCCGGCGTTCGAACGCGGCGATGCCGGCGGCGACGGTGTCGGCGACCTGGGACCACTGCTCGCTGAGGTAGAAGTGGCCGCCGGGGAAGACCCGCAGATCGAAGGCGGCGGTGGTGTGGCGACCCCAGGGCGCCATCTGTTCCACCGGTGCCCTTTCGTCGTCGACGCCGACCAACGCCGTGATGGGGCAGTCGAGTTCACGCCCCGCTCGGTGGCGGTAGCTCTCCACGGCGCGGTAGTCGGCGCGCAGTGCCGGCAGGATCATCTCCAGCACCTCCTGGTCCTCCAGCAGGCTGGTGGCGGTGCCGCTGAGTTCCCGTAGCGCGTCGATCAGTTCGGCGTCGCCACGCTGGCGCACCGTGTCGGGAACGTGCACGGAGGGCGCGCGGCGGCCGGAGGCGATCAGCCCGAGGAGCGGGATATCGCTCTCGGCCTCCAGGCGGCGCGCCACCTCGTAGGCGATGACGGCCCCCATGCTGTGGCCGAAGAGCACCAGCGGCTGTTCGTCGCCCTGCCGCAGCTCCTCGAAGATCCGGTCGGCCAGCGCCTCGACGCTGGTCAGCGGCGTCTCGTTGAGCCGGTCCTGACGGCCCGGGTACTGCACCGCCCG
The DNA here is from genome assembly GCF_000974485.1 of Streptomyces sp. NBRC 109706. Taxonomy (GTDB): domain Bacteria; phylum Actinomycetota; class Actinomycetes; order Streptomycetales; family Streptomycetaceae; genus Streptomyces. The sequence continues at coordinate 34,839 of NZ_BBOM01000015.1, forward strand.
CACGTCAGCGACGCCGTCGACGCCGCCGAGGCGGGCGGCCAGCGGATAGTAGAACCAGGCGGCGCCGCCGGCGTGCGGGAAACAGAGCAGCCGCAGCCGACCGCTGGAGTACTCCGCTCCGAAGCCGCGTATCCACAGGTCACCGGGGTCGTGGGCGAGTGCCATGGGGTTCTCTTCCTCACTCCTTGGGTCGGCCCCGGACGCCTGACGACGTCCGGGGCCGGTGGGGATGGGGTCAGCCCGCCGCGACGACGGTGTCGGGGAGCCCGGCCAGCGAGGTGTGGAGCCAGTAGCGCTCCCGCTGGAAGGGGTAGGTCGGCAGGTCGACAGCGCCCGCCGGCACGCCGGCGAACACCCGGCGCCACTCCAGCGGAACGCCGGCGGTGTGCAGTCGGGCCAGCGCGGTCAGCAGCGCCCGGTCCGGGTGCGGGCCGGCGACGGGGGCCGCGTGGGCGCCGTCGCCCAGCGGCAGGGGGACGCCGGCGTGCGCCGTGGACGGCGGGGCGATCGGCCCGGTCGCCGACCAGGCCGCGTCCCAGTAGGCGGGTGACCGCAGTTCGGCCGCGTCGACCGGATCGCCGGTGACCGGGTGGGTGACGGGGGCCAGCGGCGCCCGCCAGTCCAGGCCGGCCAGCGTCGACGCGGTGACGCCCCGCCCCTCGGCCAGGGTCAGCAGCAACGTGACCGCGTCCGCCGGGTCGAGCGCCTCGGCGGCCAGCGCGGCGGCGACGGCGCCCGGGCCCCGGCCGCCGACGGAGGCCACCGGCACCTCCCACGCGCGCAGCAGCCGGAAGAGGGCGTACTCAACGGCGAACGAGGCGGCCGGTCCTGCCGGGGAGCCGCTGTCGGGCGCGCCGACGCCAGGGGTGCCGGCGGTGAGCAGCGCGTCGAGCACCGATGACGGCAGCTTCGGGTCGAGTTGGGCGCAGATCGCGTCCAACGCGTCGGCGAACGGCCGGTGTTGGGCGTAGAGGGCGGCGACGGCGGCGGGTTCGGTGCCCGCGCCGGCGCAGAGCACGGCCGCGGCCCGTTCCCCTCGGGGGGCGACGCCGGTCAGCACCGCCGGATGGTCGCCGCCGTCGGCGATGGCGGCGAGCCCGTCGAGGAGTTCCGCCCGGTCGTCGGTGAGCAGCACCGCCCGGTGGGCGAACGGGGTGCGGCCCACCGCCTGGGTCCAGGCGGCGTCGGCCAGCGCGGTGTCCGGCGCGGCCAGCAGCCGGGCCCGCAGCCGGGCGGCCTGCTGCCGCAGCGCCGTCTCGTCCCTGGCCGTCAGCGGCACCGGCAGCAGCCGGCCGTCCTGCTGACGGACCGTCAACTCATCGGTCTCCTCTGGTTGTTCGAGGATGACATGGACCTTGGTGCCGCTGGCGCCGAACGAGGAGACGCCGGCGCGGCGGGGCCGGCCCGTCGCCGGCCAGGGGATGGTCTTGGTGAGCAACCGCACGCCGCCCTCGGACCATTCGACGCGGCTGGAGGGCTCGTCGGAGTGGAGCAGTCGCGGCAGCACCCCATGGTGCATGGAGAGCACCGTCTTGATGACGCCGATGACGCCCGAGGCCGCCTGCGGATGCGCGATATTGGACTTCACGGTGCCCAGCCACAGCGGCCGGTCGGTGTCCCGGCCCGCGCCATAGACCGACATCAGGGCCTGCGCCTCGATGGCGTCGCCCAGTTCGGTGCCGGTGCCATGGCCCTCGACGACGTCGATCTCGTCGGGGCGCAACCCCGCGTTGGCCAGCGCCTGGCGCAACACCCGTTGCTGGGAAGGGCCGTTGGGGGCGCCGAGGCCGTTGCTCGCGCCGTTGTGGTTGATGGCGGTGCCCCGGATCACGGCGAGCACCCGGTGGCCGCGTTCCCGCGCGGTGGAGAGGCGTTCCACCACCAGCACGCCGGCGCCCTCGCCCCAGCCGGTGCCGTCGGCGTCCTCCGCATAGGACTTGCAGCGGCCGTCCTCGGCGGCGCCGACGCCCATGCCGGGGGAGACCGCCGGGTTGGCCAGCACGGACGCGCCGCCGACCAACGCCATCCCGCAGTCGCCCTGCCGCACCGCCTGGCAGGCGAGATGCAGCGCGACCGAGGACGAGGAGCAGCCGGTGTCCAGGGTCAGCACGGGGCCTTCGAGTCCGAGGGTGTAGGCGATGCGGCCGGCGGCCAGCGCCGGGGAGACGCCGCCGTTGAGGTGCGGACGGCTCTCGTCCGGCACCTCCTGGAGGCCGGTCCAGTAGCCCTGCGAGAAGGAGCCGACAAAGACGCCGACGGGCTCGCCGCGCAGCGATCCGGGGGCGACGCCGGCGCGTTCGACGGCCTCCCAGGACATTTCGAGGAGCAGCCGGTGCTGGGGGTCCATGGCCAGCGCCTCGTGGTCGGGGATACCGAAGAACGAGGCGTCGAACGAGGCGGCGTCACGCAGGAATCCGCCCTGCTGCACATAGCGCATGCCGGGCACGTCGACGCCGGCTTCGATCAGCGCGTCGACGTTCCAGCCACGGTCGGTGGGCAGCGCGCCGACGGCGTCGCGTTCGTCGGCGACCAGCTGCCACAGCGCGTCCGGGTCGTCGACGCCGCCGGGCAGCCGGCAGGCCATGCCGACGATGACGACGGGGTCGTCGTCGGGGGCGGCGGCCTGGGCGGGGGCGGCGAGAGCGGGCCGACCGTCGGTGTCGTCGGCGCCTTCGATGCCGTCGAGGACCAGTCCGCGCAGATGGGCGGCGAGGGCCTGGGGCGTGGGGTGGTCGAAGACCAGGGTGGCCGGCAGCTTGAGGCCGGTGTCCACGCCGAGGCGGTTGCGGAGTTCGACGGACGTCAGGGAGTCGAAGCCCAGCTCGCGGAACGGGCGGCCGGCGTCGACGGCCTCCGGGGAGCCATGGCCGAGGACGGCCGCGATCTGCCCGGTGACCAGGTCGAGCACGGCGCGTTCCCGTTCCCCCCTGGGGAGTTGGGCGAGCCGGTCGGCCAGCGCGCCACTTTCGCCGGGGGCGCCGGTGGCGGTGGCGGGCCGCTGTTCGGCGGCGGCCAGCAGCTGGCGGACCTCGGCCAGCTCCCCCAGGTAGGGGCGCGGGCGGCTGTCGACGGTGGGCGCGCCGGCGGCCTGGCCGCCCCATTCGATATGGGCGAGGGCGACGGCGGTCTCGTCGTGGTCGAGGACCTTGCGGAAGGCGCGCAGCGCGGTCTCCGGGTCCATCTCGGCGCCGCCTCGGCGGCGCAGGTGCTCCTCGGCGTCGCCCGAGGCGATGCCGCCACCGGCCCAGTGGCCCCAGGCCACGGAGGTGGCGGGCAGGCCACGGGCGCGCCGGGCGCGGGCCAGCGCGTCGAGATAGGCGTTGCCGGGGGCGTAGTTGCCCTGCCCGGCTACGCCGAAGACGCCGGCGAAGGAGGAGAACAACACAAAGGTGGAGACGTCGAGTTCGGCCGTCAGTTCGTCCAGATGGGCGGCGCCGCGGACCTTGACCCGTTCCACCCGCTCCAGTTGGGCGGGGGTCAGGGAGTCGATGACGCCGTCGTCCAGCACCGCGGCGGTGTGCACCACGGTGCGCAGCGGGAGTTCCGCCGGGATGGCGTCGATGACGGCGGCCAGCGCGTCGCGGTCGGCGATATCGCAGGCGACCAGGGTGACGCGGGAGCCCAACGTGGTCAGTTCGGCGGCCAGTTGGGCGGCGCCGGGCGCGTCGGGGCCTCGGCTGCCGAGCAGCAGCAGATGGGGGGCGCCCTCGCGGGCGAGCCAGCGGGCGACATGGCCGCCGAGCGCTCCGGTGCCGCCGGTGACCAGCGCGGTGCCCTCGGGCCGCCAGGGGCGGGGCGCGCGTCCCTCGCCCCAGGCGCCGCGCACCAGGCGGTGGGCGTAGACGCCGGAGCGGCGGACGGCCAGCTGGTCCTCGTGGTCGAGGCCGGCGAGGACGGCGGCGAGCCGGGCGCGGGAGCGGGGTTCGGGGGTGGCCGGCAGATCGACGAGGCCGCCCCAGCGGTCCTGGCTCTCCTCGGCGGCGACCCGGCCAAGTCCCCAGGTCTGCGCCTGGGTTGGGCTGGTCAGCGGGTCGGAGACGCCGGTGGAGACGGCGCCGCTGGTGGCGCACCACAGGGGTGCTTCGACGCCGGCGTCGGCGAGCGCCTGCAGCAGGGTGAGGGTGGCGGCGAACCCGCGTGCGGTGGACGGGTAGTCGGGGTGCGGGGTCTCGTCCAGCGGCAGCAGCGACAGCACGCCGGTCAGATCGGGGACGGCGGCCGACTCGGCGGCCAGGGTGGTGGCGAGGCTGCCCCGGTCGGCCGTGGGGTCGATGCTGAGACGGGCGACCCGGGCGCCGTGTTCGATCAGCGCGGTCTCGGCCTCGGCCAGCCAGGGCTGCTCGCCGCCGGTGGCGGAGACGGCCAGCAGCCAGGTGCCGGCCAGCGCCGGACGGCCGGGTTCGGTGACGGGTCGCCAGGCGGTCTGGTAGCGCCAGGAGTCGATGACGGAGTCCTCGTCGGCGCGGCGACGCCAGGCGGCCAACGCGGGCAGTACCTCGCGGAGTTGGTCGGGCGCCAGGTCCAGGGTGCCGGCGAGCGCCGTCAGGTCCTCGTTCTCGACGGCGGCCCAGAACCGGGCCTTGGTCTCGTCGGTCTCGCCGCCCGTGGTCCTGGGGGCGGCGGACTCCAGCCAGTAGCGGGTGGCCTGGAACGGGTAGGTGGGCAGTTGGCCGCGCAGCTCGCCGGTGGCCGGGGTGCCGAGCAGCGGCGTCCAGTCGATGCGGACGCCGCCGACGAACGCCTCGGCGAGCGAGGTGACAAAGCGGGCCGCGCCGCCCTCGCCCCGGCGCAGCGAGCCGACGACGGCCTCGGCGCCGGCGTCGGAGACGCCGACGGCGAGCACCGGGTGGGCGCTGCACTCGACAAAGGAGTTGAAGCCCTCCTCGATCAACTCGGTGACGACGGGCGCGAACTGGACGGTCCCGCGGAGGTTGCGCACCCAGTAGTCGGCGTCCAGCCCGGCGGCGTCGATCAGTCCGCCGTCGACGGTGGAGTAGAACGGGATCCGGGCGGAGCGGGGGGCGACCGGGGCCAGGACGCGGAGCAGTTCGTCGCGGACGGACTCCACATGCGGGGAGTGCGAGGCGTAGTCGACGGCGATGCGGCGGACCCGCACCTCCTCGGCCTCATAGGCGGCGATCAGCGCGTCCAGGGCGGCGGGTTCGCCGGAGACCACGGTGGCGGACGGGCCGTTGACGGCGGCGACGGCGAGGAGTTCGGCATGCCCGTCGGCGTCCAGGCGCTGCTGGACGGTGGCGGCCGGCAGCGCGACGGACGCCATGCCGCCGCGCCCGGCGAGCCCTTCGGCGATGACCTTGCTGCGCAGCGCGACGACGCGGGCGCCGTCCTCGATGCCGAGCGCGCCGGCGACCACGGCGGCGGCGATCTCGCCCTGGGAGTGGCCGACGACGGCGGCCGGGGTGACGCCGAAGGACTCCCAGAGCCGGGCCAGCGACACCATCACGGCCCAGGAGGCGGGCTGGACGACATCGACCCGGGCGAGGTCGCCGGCGAGCGCCTGCCGCAGGTCCCAGTCGACAAACGGGGCGAGCGCGGTGCCGCACTCGGTGAGCGCGGCGTCGAACGTCGGGAAGGCGTCGGCCAGTTCGAGGGCCATGCCGGACCACTGGGCGCCCTGTCCCGGGAAGACGAACACCGGTTGGGCGGCGGCCGAGCCCTCGCCGACGACCAGCTGCGGCGCCGGCTCCTCGGCGGCCAACGCGCGCAGCCCGGCGAGGAGTTCGGTGCGGGAGGCGCCGACGACCACGGCCCGCTGGTCCAGCACGGCGCGGTGGCGGTCGAGCGCGGCGGCGATCTCGCGCGGCCCGGGGGTGTCGGCGCTGTCGTCGGCGTTCTCGACGGCGCTGTCGACGAAGGCGGCGAGCTGTTCGGCGACCCGGGCGAGGCCGCCGGGGCCGCGTCCGGAGACGATCCACGGCACCACGTCGGTGGTGGCGGTCGGCGGCACCGGCGCCGGCTCGGCTGCGTCGTGCGCCTCGCCCTGTTCCAGGATGATGTGCGCGTTGGTGCCGCTGACGCCGAAGGACGACACGGCGGCGCGCCTGGCCTCGCCGGTCTCCGGCCAGGGCTCGGCCTCGGTGAGCAGCCGCACCGCGCCGGACTCCCAGTCGACATGCGGCGTCGGCTCGTCCACATGGAGGGTCCTGGGCAGCAGCCCGTGCTGGAGCGCCATCACCATCTTGATGACGCCGACGACTCCCGACGCGGCCTGGGCATGGCCCAGGTTGGACTTGATGGAGCCGAGCCGCAGCGGCCGGTCGGCGGCGGTGCGCCGGCCGTAGGTGGCGAGCAGCGCCTGGGCCTCGATGGGGTCGCCCAGGCGGGTGCCGGTGCCATGGGCCTCGACGGCGTCGACCTGGTCGACGGTCAGCCGCGCGTTGGCCAACGCCTGCCGGATCACGCGCTGTTGGGACGGTCCGTTGGGCGCGGTGAGTCCGTTGGACGCGCCGTCCTGGTTGACGGCGGAGCCGCGCACCACGGCCAGCACCCGGTGCCCGTTGCGCCGCGCGTCGGAGAGGCGTTCGACGAGCAGCACGCCGACGCCCTCGGACCAGCCGGTGCCGTCAGCGGCCGAGGCGAACGCCTTGCAGCGGCCGTCGGGCGAGAGTCCGCGCTGCCGGCTGAACTCCTGGAACACGCCGGGGCTGGACATGATGGTGACGCCGCCGGCCAGGGCCAGCGAGCACTCGCCCTGCCGCAGCGCCTGCACCGCCTGGTGGAGCGCGACCAGCGACGAGGAGCAGGCGGTGTCGACGGTGACGGCCGGGCCCTCAAGGCCGAGGCTGTAGGAGACACGGCCCGAGATGACGCTGGACGCGATGCCGGTGAGGGTGTAGCCCTGCGCCTCCTCGGGGATCTCGGCGAGGTCGGTGCCGTAGCCGGGCGCGCCGGCGCCGATGAAGACGCCGGTCCTGGTGCCCCTGAGGGTGGCGGCGTCGATCCCGGCGCGTTCGATGGCCTCCCAGGCGGCTTCGAGCAGCACCCGCTGCTGCGGTTCCATCGCCAGGGCCTCGCGGGGCGAGATGCGGAAGAACTCGGCGTCGAAGTTGACGGCGCCCTGGACGAAGCCGCCCTCCTGGGTGTAGCTGGTGCCGACGTTCTCCGGGTCGGGGTCGAAGAGCCCTTCGAGGTCCCAGCCCCGGTCGCCGGGGAACGCGGAGATGGCGTCGACCTCGTCCACGACCAGTCGCCACAGGTCCTCGGGGGATCGCACGCCGCCGGGGTAGCGGCAGGCCATGCCGACGATGGCGACGGGTTCGCTGAGCGCGGCGGACAGTTCGTCGTTCTGCTGCCGCAGGTTCTCCACTTCCATCAGCGACGCCCGGAGGGCCTCGACGAGTTGCTCGGGCGATGTGGTCATTGCTGTCTCCGCTCTCGGAACCGCTTCGGGGACTCGTGCTGGTGGAGCGCCGTGGGTACGGCGTGCCGAGCGGGCCCGCGCTCCCCTGCGCGGGCTTCGGCGGGTCGGCGCACCCCGGGCGGGGCCCGGCCGTCGTCGGAACGCGGGCCGGCCGGGCCGGGGCCAGGGCCGTGGCGAGCCGTGGGCTCGTGGGCGGACGAGGCACGCGGGGCAGACATGGCAGCTACTCCGTGGGGTGCGTGAGCGGCACGGAACGAGCGGTGGGGAGCGCGGGAGCGACGGGGGCGGCCCCGGGAGGTGGGCTCAGCTCAGGTCAGCTCAGGGGCGTGATGTCCGTCATGCCCCAGTAGGCGTTCATCTCCTCGATCAGGCCGTCGTCGCCGATCCGGAACGTACAGATGACATTGACGTCGAGCCGGCCGCCCTTGGGGTCGAGCGGGTTGTTGATGGTGGCCTTCAGCGGGATCGCGACGCTGGCGCCGTCCTGCGCGCCGATCGGCTCGCCCGGCACGTCCTTGGTGCCGAACTCGTTGATGACGCGCCGGAAGTAGGCGCGCAGCTCCTCGGTGCCGGTGACGGTGGGCGAGCCCACCGGGTCGGCGACCTTGGCGGACGGGGAGAACATCTTGACCACCTGGTCAACGTCGCCTGCGTTGACCCGCTCGAAGTAGTCGAGCACCACTGCCTTGCGCTGGGCGTCATCGGGCATGTCTTCTCCTGGCCTTCCTGGCGGGTTTCGGATGTCCGTGCGGGCACGGCCCGCGCGGCCACCGGACCCCTGGGCGATCCTGGGTGGCCACAGCAGCGATTCTGGGCGCCGACGGGAGCGCGGCGGCCCGGGGTCCGCCCCAGCCGGGCCCCAGACCTTCCGACCCCGGGGTCGCCCGCGCGTTGCCCGGCGCGGGCGACCCGAACCACCGTCGGCTCAGCCCTTGTTGAGGGCGCGGCTGACGAGGTCGGCCACGTCCATGGTGGCCAGCGAGGCCGCCGCGTCCCGCTTCTCCTCCGCCGGCTTCTCCCCCGCCGCGTCCTCCAGGCCGACGAGGCGGCTGAGGATGCCCAGCACGCCGGCGTCGCGGAACGCGGTCACCGGGGTGGCGGCCAGGGCGGCGCGGAACCGCTCCTCGAACGGGTCGATCGCCTCCCGCTGTTCGGCGGCGTCCTCGGGCGCCATCTCGGTGAGCAGATACTCCGCCAGCTCCACGGGCTTGGGGTAGTCGAAGACGGTGGTGGCGGCGAGCCGCACCCCAGTGGCGGCGGTCAGCCGGTTGCGGAGTTCCACGGCCGTCAGCGAGTCGAAGCCGGCGTCGCGGAACGGCTGGTCGGCACCGATCCCCGCCAGATCGGTGTGGCCCAGCACCAGCGCGGCCTGCTCCCGCACCAGCTTGGTGAGGATGGTGCGCCGCTCGGGTCCTGAGGCGCCGGCCAGCCGGCCGCGCAGCTTCTCCGCGTCGGCGGCCGTGGTGGCCTCGCCGGCGGCCCGGCGGGCGGGGGCCCGCACCAGGTTGCGCAGCATATGCGGCACCCCGCCGGCGGCGGCCAGCGACTTGACGGCGCCGAGGTCCAGTTGGACGGGTGCCACCACCGGCTCGTCGCTGGCGATCGCCGCGTCGAAGAGCGCCAGCGCCTCCTGGGAGGCCATCGGCCGCAGCCCTGCGCGGGCCACCCTGGCCCGGTCGCTCTCGCCCAGATCGGCCGTCATGCCGCTGGCGGCCTCCCACAGGCCCCAGGCCATCGACACGGCGGGCAGGCCGCGCTCGCGGCGGCGCACCGCGATGGAGTCCAGTGTGGTGTTGGCCGCCGCGTAGTTGGCCTGGCCGGCGCCGCCGAGCAGCCCGGAGACGGACGAGTAGAGCACGAACTGCGACAGGTCCATGCCCGATGTCAGCTCGTCGAGATGGGTGGCCGAGTCGACCTTGGCGCGGATGACCCGTTCGACCTGTTCGGTGGTGAGCGAGCCGACGACGCCGTCGTCGACCACGCCGGCGGTGTGCACCACCCCGTTCAGCGGATGCTCGGACGGCACCGAGGCCAGCAGCGCGGCCAGCTCGTCCCGGTCGGAGACATCGCAGGCCACGATGCGCGGCTCGGCGCCCAACTCGGTGAGTTCCGCGATGAGTTCGGCCGCGCCCTCGGCGCGTGGGCCCCGGCGGCTGACGATCAGCGGATGACGCACCCCGTGCCGGACCACCAGATGGCGGGCCACCAGGCGGCCGAGGGTGCCGGTGCCGCCGGTGATCAGCACGGTGCCCTCGGGCTCCCAGCCGCGCGGCACCCGCAGCACCACCTTGCCGATGTGCTTGGCCTGGCTGACGAAGCGGAACGCCTCGGGCGCGTGCCGCACGTCCCAGGAGCGGACGGGCAGCCGTTCCAGCGCGCCGCTCTCCAGCAGCTCCAGCACCTTCCGCAGCCAGCCGCCCATGGCGTCGACCGGCGACTCCATCAGGTCGAACGCCCGGTAGTCGACGCCGGGATGGCCCGCCGTGATGCTGTCGGCGGAGCGGATATCGGTCTTGCCCATCTCCAGGAAACGCCCGCCGCGCGGCATCAGTTCGAGCGAGGCGTCCACGAACTCCCTGGCCAGGGAGTTGAGTACGACATCGACGCCGCGCCCGTCGGTGGCCGCGAGGAAGGCGTCCCTGAACTCCAGCGAGCGGGACGAGGCGATATGGGCGTCGTCCAGGCCGAGTTGGCGCAGCACGTCCCACTTGCCCGGGCTGGCGGTGGCGAATACCTCGGCGCCCAGATGGCGGGCCAGCTGGATGGCGGCCATGCCGACGCCGCCGGCGCCGGCATGCACCAGCACCCGCTCGCCGGGGCGGACGTCGGCGAGTTCGACCAGGCCCATCCAGGCGGTGAGGAACACCACCGGCACGGAGGCGGCCTCCTCGAAGGACCAGTCCTTGGGCACCGGCACCAGCACCCGGTGGTCGGTGGTGGCGACCGTGGCGTTGGCCTGCGGCACGATGCCGAAGACCCGGTCGCCGGGGGCGAGCCCGGTGACCCCGGGGCCGACGTCGAGGACGACGCCGGCACCCTCGCCGCCCAGCGCGGTGACATCGTGCGCCGGGACCATGCCCAACGCGGTCAGCACATCACGGAAGTTGAGCCCGGCGGCGCGCACCGCGACCCTGACCTCGCCCGCGCCGAGCGGACGCGGCGCGGGCAGCGGCGCCAGCTCCAGGTCCTCCAGCGATCCGGAGCCGCCGCGCACCGACAGGCCCCAGGCCCGTTCGGTCGGCGGCTCCAGCGTGTCGGAGGTGGCGACCCGGGCCAGCCGGGGCACCAGGGTGCCGTCGCCGCGCAGCCGCAGCTGGGTCTCGCCGGTGGCCAGGGCCTCGGCGATCCGCCGTTCGGCGGGCGCCTCCGCGTCGGAGTCCACCAGCAGGAACCGGCCCGGGTTCTCGCTCTGCGCGGAGCGGACCAGCCCCCACACCGAGGCGTGCGCCGGCACGTCGTGTCGGGTGACAAACGCCAACTGGGCGTCGTCCCAGTGGGTTTCGGCAAGCCAGGACCTGACCAGCGGCAGCGTGTGGTCGATGGCGCCGCGCACATCGACATCGGCCGGCACCGGGCAGATCACCAGCTCGGGTGTCGTCCCGTCGGCGAGCGCCGCCAGCTCGGCCGCGTTCCGCACGGTCGCGACCCGTGCGGCGGCCCGGCCCGCCGGCTCGCCGGCCGGCACCCAGTCGACACGGAACAGGGCGTAGGAGCCGACGACCGCGTCCCTCGGGGCGTCCTTGGACATGGGGCGCAGCACCAACGAGTCGACGGTGGCGACGAGTTGGCCCGAGCCGTCGGCGACGGTCAGTGCCATGGTGTCGACGCCGCCGCCCTTGGGCGTCATCCGGACCCGCAGCATGGCGGCGCCGGAGGCATGCAGTTCGACGCCGTTGAAGGCGAACGGCAGCCAGGCCCGGTCGTCGGCCTGTGTCGGGTCGGCGACCCGCAGCGCCACCGGGTGGATCGCCGCGTCCAGCAGCGCCGGGTGCAGGCCGAAGCCGCCGGTCGCGGTGCCGTCGGGCAGGGCGACCTCGGCGAAGATCTCCTCGCCGCGTCGCCAGGCGGACCGCAGCCCCTGGAAGAGCGGGCCGTAGACCGTGCCGAACTCGGCCAACCTCAGGTAGAAGTTGACGAGTTCGATCTCCTCGGCGCCGGCCGGCGGCCAGACCGTCAGCTCCTCGACATCCGGCCGGCCGGAGGCGGTGAGGCTGCCGGTGGCGTGGCAGGTCCAGATCTCGTCGTCGCCGAAGTCGGCGGCGTCGTCCTCCCGGCTGTAGACGGAGAAGGTGCGGAAGCCCTGCTCGTCCGGCTCGCCGACGACGACCTGGAGCCGGGCGCCGCCGCGCTCGGGGATGACCAGCGGAGTCTGGAGGGTCAGCTCCTCAAGGCGGCCGCAGCCCACCTCGTCCCCGGCCCGGATCGCCATATCGACAAAGGCCGTCCCGGGCAGCAACACCGCGCCGCCCACCTGGTGTTCGGTGAGCCAGGGCTGCACGGCGGGCGACAGCCGCCCGGTGAGCACCACGCCCCGGCCGTCCGCCATGGTGACGGCGGCGCCCAGGAGTTCATGCCCGGCGGGCCGCAGCCCGACATCGCCCACGGCGCCGGCCCCGGCGGAGCTGCGCCGTACCCAGTAGCGGTCGCGTTGGAAGGGGTAGGTCGGCAGCTCGACGGGACGCCCACCCACACACACAGCGGACCAGTCGACCTCGACACCCGCCACCCAGGCCCGCGCCAACCCCTCCAAAGCGCCCGCGAGTTCAGGACGCTTACGCCGCCCCAGAGCCGAAACGGAAACGGAGGGCGCGCCCTCGTCGCGAACGGTCAGGCATTCGCCGACCATTCCGGACAGCGTGCCGTCCGGACCGATCTCCACCACATGCCGCACGCCCTCCGCGCCCACCAACACGCCGACGGCGTCGGCGAATCGGACGCCCTCCCGGACATGCCGCACCCAGTACTCCGGGGTACCCCACTCCCGGGCACCGATCCGCTCCCCCGTCAACGTGGAAACCACCGTGAAACGTGAGCTGTCACCAAAACTCAGCCCCGCCACCACCTGACCGAACTCCGCCAACATCGGCTCCATCAACGGCGAATGGAACGCATGCGACACATTCAGCCCGCGGGTCCGCACCCCCCGCTCCTCAAACACCCTCCCAATCTCCAAAACAGCGGCCTCCGCACCGGAAACCACCACCGAGGAAGGCCCGTTGACCGCCGCGATCCCGACCACACCCTCGTCAAAGCCCGCCAACACCTCCCGCACCACACCCTCCGACGCACCCACCGCCACCATCGCCCCACCCGAAGGCAACGCCCCCATCAACCGACCACGCGCCACCACCAACCGACACCCATCAGCCACCGACAACACCCCCGACACACACGCCGCAGCAATCTCACCCACCGAATGACCCACCACCACATCCGGCACCACACCCCACGACTCCACCAACCGAAACAACGCCACCTCAAAAGCAAACAACGCCGGCTGCGCCCAATCCGTCCGCCCCAACAACCCCTCATCCCCACCCCACACCACACCACTCACATCACCATCCAACAAACCACCCAACACCCCAACCACCTCATCCCACGCCTCCGCAAACACCGGAAACGCCCCATACAACTCCCCACCCATCCCCAAACGCTGCGCACCCTGACCCGCGAACACCACACCCACCCGACCACCCACACCACGCGCCACACCCGACACCACACCAACACCCTCACCACCACCAGCCACCACACCCACACCCTCAACCAACTCACCCACACCAGCACCCACCACCACAGCCCGATGCTCAAACACCGCACGCGAAACCCCCAACGACCACCCCACATCAACCGCCCCCACACCCGACAACCCACCCAACCGACCCGCCAACGCCCGCAACCCCACACCCGAACGCCCCGAAAACGCCCACGGGACAACCGTCGGAGGCGTGACCTCGGTCATCGGCTCCGGCTTCTCCTCCGCCGGGGCCTGTTCGAGGATCACATGCACATTGGTGCCGCTGAAGCCGAAGGAGGAGACGCCGGCCCGGCGGGGTTCGCCGGTCTCCGGCCAGGGCCTGGCCTCGGTCAGCAGCTCGACGGCGCCGGCGGTCCAGTCGATATGGGTGGACGGCTCATCGACATGCAGCGTCCTGGGCAGCACCCCGTGCTCGATGGCCAGCACCGTCTTGATGACGCCGGCGAGCCCGGCGGCGGCCTGGGAGTGGCCGATATTGGACTTCACCGAGCCCAGCCACAGCGGCCGGTCCGCGTCGCGACCCTGGCCATAGGTCGCCATCAACGCCTGCGCCTCGATCGGATCGCCCAGCGAGGTGCCGGTGCCGTGCGCCTCGACGGCGTCCACCTGTTGGGGCGTCAGCCCGGCGTTGGCCAACGCCTGCCGGATGACCCGCTGTTGGGAGGGGCCGTTGGGCGCGGTCAGCCCGTTGGACGCGCCGTCCTGGTTCATCGCCGAGCCCTTGACGACGGCCAGCACCCGGTGCCCGTTGCGGCGCGCGTCCGACAGCCGCTCGACGAGGACCACGCCGACGCCCTCGGCCCAGGCGGTGCCGTCGGCGTTGTCGGAGAACGCCTTGCAGCGGCCGTCGGGGGCTAGGCCGCGCTGGCGGCTGAACTCCACGAACACATCGACGTCCGGCATGATCACCACGCCGCCGACCAGTGCCATATCGCATTCGCCGTGGCGGAGCGCCTGGGCCGCCTGGTGGAGCACCACCAGCGAGGAGGAGCAGGCGGTGTCGACGGTGACGGCCGGGCCTTCGAGGCCGAGGGTGTAGGCGATCCGGCCGGAGATGACGCTGGAGGCGTTGCCGGTCATCAGGAAGCCCTCGGAGCCCTCGGGCAGATCGCCGTCGGCGTCGACATAGCCTCGGTGTCCGCCGCCGACGAAGACGCCGACGCTCTGGCCCTTGAGGGAGGTCGGGTCGATGCCGGCGCGCTCCAGGGTCTCCCAGGAGGTTTCGAGGAGCAGCCGCTGCTGGGGGTCCATGGTCAGGGCCTCGCGGGGGGAGATCCCGAAGAACCCGGCGTCGAAGAGCGCCGCGTCGTGCAGGAAGCCGCCCTGGCGGACATAGGTCTTGCCGGGGGCCTCGGGGTCGGGGTCGTAGAGTCCGTCGACGTCCCAGCCCCGGTCGGTGGGGAAGTCCGCGACGGCGTCGCCGCCCTCGGCGAGCAGCCGCCACAGGTCCTCGGGGCTCTGCACATCGCCGGGGAAGCGGCAGCCCATGGAGACGATGACGACCGGGTCGTCGTCCACCGGCGCGAGCGCGGCACGCGGCGCTGCCGGGGCCGGGTCGGCCGCGTCGCCGAACAGCTTCCCGCCGAGGAACTTCGCCAGTTCGGCCGGCGTTGGGTGGTCGAAGACGAGCGTCGCCGGCAGCGGGAGGCCGGTGACGCGGCTGATGTTGTTGCGCAGGTTGACGGCGATCAGCGAGTCGACGCCCAGGTCCTTGAAGGGGCGGTTGCCGGAGACGGCCTCGTTGTCGGTGTGGCCGAGCGCCACGGCGGCCTGGGCGCGGACCAGGGAGACCAGTTCGCGGTCCCGGTCGGCGGGGCTGAGCGGGGCGAGCCTGCGGGTCAGCTCGGAGTCGGCGCCGGTGTCCTCGCCGGTCTTGTCGCGGGCGGCGATGGCGCGCCTGGCCTCGGGCACGGTGGAGAGCAGCTGCGAGGGCCGGACGCTGACGGCCGCCGGGGCGGCGCGTTCCCAGTTGACGTCGGCGACGACCAGCAGGCCCTCGTCGTCGGCGAGGGCGCGGGCGAGTCCGGCGACGGCGAGTCGGGGGTCCATCGGGGGGACGCCGTCGTTCCGCAGCCGGTCGCCGAGTTCGCCGTCGGTGAGGCCGCCGCCGCCCCAGGAGCCCCAGAGCACGGAGGTGGCGGGCATGCCTCGGTGGCGGCGGTGCAGGGCCAGGGCGTCCAGGAAGTTGTTGGCGGCCGAGTAGTTGGCCTGGCCGACGTTGGGCAGCAGGCTGGCGAAGGAGGAGAAGAGGACGAAGGCGGCCAGGTCGTGGCCCTCGGTCAGCTCGTGCAGATGGCGTGCGGCCAGGGACTTGCCCTCGGCGACGCCCTGGGCCCGTTCGGGGGTGAGGGTGTCGATGATGGTGTCGTCCAGGGTGCCGGCGGTGTGGAAGACGCCGGTCAGCGGCTGGGCGGCCGGGATGGCCTTCAGCAGGTCGGCGACGGCGGTGCGGTCCGACACATCGCAGGCCCAGATGGTCACCTTGGTGCCCAACTCGTTCAGCTCGCGGGCGAGTTCGGTGGCGCCCGGGGTTTCGGCGCCGCGCCGTCCGGTGAGCAGCAGATGGTCGGCGCCCTCGCGGGCCAGCCAGCGGGCGACATGGGTGCCGATGCCGCCGAGGCCGCCGGTGATCAGCAGGGTGCCCCTGGGCGGTCGCCAGCCGGCGGTCGGCGCGTCGTCGATCCTGGGGACGCGGGTGAGGCGGGCGGCCAGCAGCCCTTCGGCGCGCACCGCGACCTGGTCCTCGTCGAGCGCGCCGCTCAGCGCGGTGGCCAGCCGGTCCCTGGCCGTCTCGTCGGCGGTCTCCGGCAGGTCGACCAGGCCGCCCCAGCGCCCCGGGTACTCGACGGCCGCGGCCCGGCCGAGGCCCCAACTGTCGGCCTGCGCAGGGTGGTTGAGGTCTTCGATGGCGGTGACGGAGACCGCGCCGCTGGTGGCACACCAGAGCGGGGCCGTCAGCTCGCGGTCGCCGAGCGCCTGGAGCAGAGCGAGGTTGCCGAGGGTGCCGGCGGTGAGGGCGGGCGCGCCCGGGGCGGTGCGCTCGTCGAGGGCGAGCAGCGACAGCACGCCGCCGAACTCGGCGTCGGCCAGGGCGGGTCGGAGGAGTTCGGCGAGTTGGGCGCGGTCGGCGGCTTCGGGGACGGTGAGCCGTCGGACGTCGGCGCCGGCCGCGCGCAGCGCCGGCTCGGCCGCCTCGATCCAGGGGTGGTCGACGTCGGCGGGCACGGCGAGCAGCCAACTGCCGTCGAGCCTGGTGCCGGCCTTCCCGGGGGCCTGCTTGGTGACGCGCTGCCAGGTCAGGTGGTAGCGCCAGCCGTCGAGGGCGGCGTGCTCCTGGTTGCGGCGCCGCCAGGATGCCAACGCCGGGAGCAGGGTGGCGAGTTGGTCGGCGTCGTAGTCCAGAGTCTCGGCCAGCGCGGACAGGTCCTCGTTCTCGACGGCCGCCCAGAAGCGGGACTCGACGATATCGGGGGCGCCGACGGCCTGCCGGATATCGTCGTCGACGGCCTCGACCCAGTACCGCTCGTGCTGGAACGGGTAGGTGGGCAGTCCGGTCAGCGTGGGGACGGCCGGGCCGGCGGGCGTCGGCCAGTCGACGTCGACGCCGTGCGCCCACGCCTCGCCGAGGGAGAGCAGGAAACGGTCGGGGCCGCCCTCGCCCCGGCGCAGCGAGCCGACGGTGACGGCCTCGGTGCCGGCGGTCTCGGCCACGGCCAGGGCCAGCACCGGGTGCGGGCTCGACTCGATGAAGATCCGGAAGCCCTCGTCGACCAGCAGCCGGGTGATGTCGGCGAACTCGACGGGCTGGCGGAGGTTGCGCACCCAGTAGGCGGGGTCCAGCGTCGCGGTGTCCAGCGGGGCGCCGTCGACCGTCGAGTAGAACGGCACCTCGCAGGAGGTGGGTTCGATGCCGGCGAGGGTGGCGAGCAGTTCCTCGGCGACCTCGTCGACCTGGGGCGAGTGGGAGGCGTAGTCGACGGGGATGCGGCGGATTCGCACGCCCTGGCTCTCGCAGGCGGCGGTGAGCCCGTCGAGTGCCGCCACCTCGCCGGCGACCACGGTGGAGCCGCTGCCGTTGACGGCGGCGACGGAGAGCCGTCCTGCCCAGTCGGCGAGCAGCCGCGCCACCTCGGCGCGGCCCAGGGCCAGGGACGCCATGCCGCCGCGCCCGGCGAGCCGTTCGCCGATGACGCGGCTGCGTTCGACGACGATCCGGGCGCCGTCGGCCAGGGTGAGGCCGCCGGCGACGACGGCGGCGGCTATCTCGCCCTGGGAGTGGCCGACGACGGCGGCCGGCCGCACGCCGTGCGCGCGCCACAGCCCGGCGAGCGCGACCATCACGACAAAGAGCACGGGCTGCACGACATCGACCCGCTGCAGCGCGGCCTCGTCGTCCGAGCCGCGCAGCACCTCCTCGGCCTTCCAGTCGACCAGGGCTTCGACGGCGGCGGCGGTGCGCCGGAACTCGTCGGCGAACTCCGGTGAGGCGTCGATGAGTTCGACGGCCATGCCGAGCCACTGGGAGCCCTGCCCGGGGAAGACGAAGACGGGCCGGGCGGCGCCATCGTGGACGCTGCCCAGGGCGGTGCCGGCGGCCAGCTCGGGGGCGTCGTCGGCGATCCGGCGCAGCGCCTCGCCGAGCGTGGCGTGGTCGTCGCCGATGACGACGGCGCGGTGGTCGAGGGCGGCCCTGGTGGTGGCCAGGGCGCGGCCGACCCTGGCCGGGTCGAGCTCGGGGTGTTCGTCGGCGAAGTCGGCGAGCCGGCGGGCCTGGTCGCGGAGCGCGCCAGGGGTGCGTCCGGAGACGACCCAGGCGGCCGGTCCGCCGGCGGCGGGTGCCTCGTCCTGTGTCGGCTCGTCGGTGACCTGTTCCAGGATGATGTGCGCGTTGGTGCCGCTCATGCCGAACGAGGAGACGCCGGCGCGGCGCGGCCGGCCCCGGTCGGGCCAGGGGGTGCCCTCGGTGAGCAGCTGGACGGCGCCCGAGTCCCAGTCGACGCGGGGTGTGGGGGTGTCGGCGTGCAGGGTCCTGGGCAGCAGGCCGTGGCGCATGGCCAGCACGGTCTTGATGATGCCGCCGACGCCGGCGGCGGCCTGGGCGTGGCCGATGTTGGACTTGAGGGAGCCAAGCCACAGCGGCTGGTCGGCCGGGCGGCTCCGGCCGTAGGCGGCGAGCAGCGCCTGGGCCTCGATGGGGTCGCCGAGGTTGGTTCCGGTGCCGTGCGCCTCCACCATGTCGACCTGTTCGGGGGCGAGCCTGGCGTTGGCCAACGCGGCCTCGATGACTCGCTGTTGGGCCGGGCCGTTGGGGGCGGTGAGTCCGTTGGACGCGCCGTCCTGGTTGATGGCCGAACCGCGGATCACGGCCAGCACGGGGTGCCCGTTCCTCCTGGCCTCGGAGAGGCGTTCGACGAGCAGCAGCCCGACGCCCTCGCCCAGGCCCATGCCGTCGGCCTCGGCGGAGAACGCGCGGCAGCGCCCGTCCCCGGAGAGGGCGCGCTGCCGGCTGAAGCCGACAAAGGCGGCGGGGTTGGGCATCACGGCGACGCCGCCGGCGATGGCCAGCGAACAGTCGCCCATGCGCAGCGCGTTGACCGCCAGATGGAGGGCGACCAGCGAGGAGGAGCAGGCGGTGTCGATGGTGACGGCGGGCCCGGTGAGGCCGAAGGAGTAGGCGATCCGGCCGGAGACGACGGCGGCCGACGAGCCGGTGACGAGATGGCCCTCGGCGCCCATCGCGGTGTCGGCGACGGCGCTGTGGTAGTCGAGCGGGTTGGCGCCGACAAAGGTGCCGATGTCCCGGCCGTGGGCGGACTGCGGGTCGATCCCGGCGCGTTCGAAGATCTCCCAGGTCAGCTCCAGGGTGAGCCGCTGCTGGGGGTCCATCATCAGGGCCTCGCGCGGCGAGATCCCGAAGAGCGTCGGGTCGAACTCGGCGACGCCGTTCAGGAATCCGCCGGCCTCCACATAGGTCTTGCCCTCGGCGTCCGGGTCGGGGTCATGGAGCGCCCCCAGATCCCAGCCCCGGTCGTCGGGGAAGGAGGAGACCAGGTCGGCGCCTTCGGTGAGCGCCCGCCACAGGTCCTCGGGCGAGTGCACATCGCCCGGGTAGCGGCAGGCCATGCCGACGATGGCGATGGGCTCGCGCTCCCGCTCCTGGAGCGTCTGGAGCTCGGCCTGGGTCCGCTTGAGATCGACGGTGACCCGCCTGAGGTAGTCGAGCAGCTTCTGCTCGTTCTGCTGCGGAACGTTCGACATGGTGTCTTCTCCAGTGGAAGCCGGGATCGTTCTTCTGGGGGCGAGACGACTCAGGGCTGTCCCAGCTCGTCGATCAGGTTGAACAACTCGTCGGCGCTCGCCGAGGCCACGTCCACCTCCGTGGTGGCGTCGCCCTCCTCGGTGGGCGCGTTCGCGGGCGCCCGCTCACCCCAGCTCCACAGCAGGTTCTGGAGGTGTTTGGTGATCTGTTCGTGGGTGTCGCCGTCCGGGGTGAGGCCCGTCAGCGCGCCCTCCAGCTCGGTGAGCCGGCTGAGCACGGGCTGTGCGGCGGAGTCGTTCGGCAGCAGCAGCGTCGCCAGCTGTGCGCCGAGGTGTTTCGGCGTCGGATAGTCGAACACCAGGGTGGCGGGCAGTTTGAGGCCGGTGGCCGCGTTGAGCCGGTTGCGTAGTTCGACGGCGGTGAGGGAGTCGAACCCGACGTGCCGGAACGGCTGTTGGGCGTCGACCGAGCCGGCGGACTCGTGCCCCAGAACGAGGGCGGCGTTGGTGCGGACCAGCTCCGTCAGCTCCCGTTCGCGTTCGGCGACGGTCAGCGACGCCAGCCGGTTGACCAGCGAGGAGCCGCCGCTCCCATCCGACCGCTCGGTGTGGGACGCGGCCTCGGCGGCGTCCAGCGCGCGGCGCGCCTCGGGCACCTCGTCCATCCGGCGGGTGGGGCGTTCGGCGGTGTAGATCAGCGCGTACCGCTCCCAGTCGAGGTCGGCGACGATGGTGCTGGTCTCGTCGTGGTCCAGGATCTGCTGGAGCGCGGCCAGCGCCAGCGCGGGCGGCAGGGTGAACACGCCGTGCCGGCGGCCTCGTTCGGCGACGGCGCCCTGCGCCATGCCGGCGCCGTCCCAGGTGCCCCAGGAGACGGCGGTGGCCGGCAGCCCGGCGGCGCGGCGTTGGGCGGCGAGGGCTTCCAAGAAGGAGTTGCCCGGGGTGTAGGTGGCCAGCCCTGGGGCGCTGAAGGCGGTGGAGAAGCTGGAGAACAGGACGAACGCCGTCAGCTCCCGGTCCTTGGTGAGTTCGTGCAGGTTGAGCGCGCCCTGGGCCTTGGCGTGCAGGGCGCCGGCGACCGCGTCCAGGGTGACGGCGTCGACCGAGCCGTCGTAGAGCGCGGCGGCGGTGTGGATGACGGCGGTCAGGGGACGGTCGGCCGGGATCGCGTCGAGCACGCCGGCCAGCGCCTCCCGGTCGGCGATATCGGCGGCGGCCAGGGTGACCTCGCTGCCCAACTCGCGCAGTTCCTCGGCCAGTTCGGCGGCTCCTGGTGCCTCGGCGCCGGCCCGGCTGAGCAGCAGCAGATGGGGGGCGCCGTTGGCGGCGAGCCAGCGGGCGGTGTGGGCGCCGAGCGCGCCGGTGCCGCCGGTGATCAGCACGGTGCCCAGCGGCCGCCACTCGCGGGCCGGCCTGGTCGCGCCGAGCGTCGCGCGGACGATCCGTCGGCCCGACAACCCGCCCGCGCGCAGGGCGAGTTGGTCCTCGTCGCGGAGGCCGGCGAGGGCGGCTACCAGTCGGCGTCCGGTCCGCTCGTCCGGCTCGGCCGGCAGATCGACCACGCCGCCCCAGCGTTCGGGGGTCTCGATGCCGACGACGGGGCCAAGCCCCCAGAGCAGGCTCTGGTTGGCGCTGGCCACGCCCTCGCCCGCGCCGGCGGCGACGGCGCCCCGGGTGGCGCACCACAGCGGGACGTCGAGCTTGGTGTCGCCCAGCGCCTGGATCAGCGCGAGCGAGGCGGCATAGCCGACGGGAACGCCGGGGTGCTCGGGGTGTGGGCGCTCGTCGAGCGCGAGAAGGGAGAACGCGCCGGCGACGGAGTCGCGGTCGTCGCCGACGGCGGCGGCGATCCGTTCGTTCAGGTCATCGCGGCCGGTGCCGCCGGCCGGCACGGTCACGGTGACGAGGGAGGCGCCGGCCTCGTCCAGGGCGCCGGCGGCGACGTCGGCCCAGGGGCCCGGGGTCTCCTCGGGGACGAACAGCAGCCAGATGCCGGTGAGTTGGGCGCGCTCGGGCTCGGGCAGGGTCCGCCAGGAGACGCGGTAGCGCCAGCCGTCGGTGGTGGCGCGCTCGCGGTGTCGGCGACGCCAGGAGGCCAGCGCCGGCAGCACCCGGCCCAGCTGCGGCTCCTCGGCCTCAAGCGCCAGATCGCCGGTGAGCGCGGCCAGGTCCTCCCGTTCCACGGCGTCCCAGAACCGGGCCTCGACCTCGTCGCGCGGGGCCTGTCCGGCGGGGGCGGCCGCGCCGACCGCCGGGGCCTCAAGCCAGTAGCGGCGGCCCTGGAACGGGTAGGTCGGCAGGTCGACCGTGGTCAGCCCCTCGGGGAACAGGGGACGCCAGTCGACGGGGGCGCCGACGGTCCCGGCCTCGGCGAGCGACTGGAGGAACCGCCGCCGGCCCCCGTCGTCGCGCCGCAGCGAACCGATGGCGGCGACCTCGACGCCGGCGGCCTCGGCGGTCTCCTGGACGCCGACGGTCAGCACGGGATGGGCGCTCATCTCCACGAAGGCGCCGGCTCCTTGGCCCAGCCAACCCCGGATCGCCTCATCGAACCGGACCCGTTCCCGCAGGTTGCGCACCCAGTACTCGGCACCCAGCTCGGTGCCATCCACCATCTCGCCGGTCACGGAGGAGAGCAGCGGGAAACGCGTGGTCTGTGGGGTGATCCCGGCGAGAACCTTCGTCAACTCCTCGCGGACGGACTCCACATGGGCCGAATGCGAGGCATAGTCCACCGCAATCCGCCGCACCCACACGCCTTCGGCCTCAAGCCGCGCCACCAGGCCCGCGACCCCGTCCACATCACCCGAAACCACCGTGGACTCGGGTCCGTTGACGGCGGCCACCGACACACCCTCGGGAAGCTCCAAGGCATCCGCCGGCAGACCGACGGAGGCCATCGCGCCGCCGCCGGCCAGCCGCTCCCCGATCACCCTCGACCGCAACGCCACCACCCGCGCGCCGTCTTCGAGAGACAGCCCACCGGCCACCACAGCAGCCGCGATCTCACCCTGCGAATGCCCCACCACACCCAAAGGCACCACACCAAACGACTCCCACAACCGCGCCAACGACACCATCACCGCCCACGACGCCGGCTGCACCACATCAACCCGCGACAACAACCCCTCATCCCCCAGAGCCACCTCAAGATCCCAGTCGACGAACTCCCCCAACGCCCGACCACACTCGGCCAACGCCTCCCCGAACACCGGGAACGCCGCAGCCAGTTCAAGGCCCATCCCCACCCACTGCGAACCCTGCCCTGGGAAGACCAGGACCACCCGTTCGGTGCCCTCGCCGACCTCGCCGCGCACCACCCGGGGGTCGTCCTCGCCGCGCCCCAGCGCCCGGAGTCCGCCGAGCAGCGCCTCGCGGCCCTCCCCCACCACCACCGCACGGTGGTCGAGAGGGGCGCGCGCGGTGACCAGCGTCCGGCCGATCTCCGTGGTCGATGTCTCGGGGTGTTCGGTGGCGAAGGTGGCCAGCCGATCGGCCAGTTGACGCAGCGCCTCCGGGTCGGCGGCCGAGACCGGCCAGACGGTCGGCCCGCCGGTTTCGCCGGTCCTGCTCTTCCCGGCGGCCTCGGCCTCGGTTTCGGGTGCCTGCTCCAGGATGAGGTGTGCGTTGGTGCCGCTGACGCCGAACGCGGAGACGCCGGCGCGGCGCGGTTCGCCGGTCTCCGGCCAGGGCTGGGCCTCGGCGAGCAGCCGCACCGCGCCCGAGTCCCAGTTGACATGCGGGGAGGGCGCGTCGACATGGAGGGTGGCGGGCAGGGTGCCATGGCGCATGCCCATCACCATCTTGATCACGCCGGCGACGCCTGCGGCGGCGGCCGTGTGCCCGATGTTGGACTTCACCGAGCCGAGCCAGAGCGGCTGGTCGTCCTCCTTGGCCCGACCGTAGGTGTTGAGGAGCGCCTGGGCCTCGATCGGGTCGCCCAGCGAGGTGCCGGTGCCATGGGCCTCCACCGCGTCGATCAACTGCGGCGACAGCCTGGCATTGGCCAACGCCTGCCGGATCACGCGCTGTTGGGAGGGACCGTTGGGCGCGGTGAGGCCGTTGGACGCGCCGTCCTGGTTGACGGCGGAGCCCCGGATCACGGCCAGCACCCGGTGCCCGTTGCGGCGCGCGTCGGACAGCCGCTCGACCAGCAGCAGGCCGACGCCCTCGGCCCAGCCGGTGCCGTCGGCGCCGGCCGCGAACGCCTTGCAGCGGCCGTCGGGGGCGAGCCCTCGCTGCCGGCTGAACTCGACAAAGACCTCGGGGCTCGGCAGCACATTGACGCCGCCGGCGATGGCCAGCGAGCACTCCTCGGCGCGGAGCGCGGTGACGGCCTGGTGGAGCGCGACCAGCGAGGAGGAGCAGGCGGTGTCGACGGTGACGGCCGGGCCTTCGAGGCCG
The DNA here is from genome assembly GCF_000974485.1 of Streptomyces sp. NBRC 109706. Classification (GTDB taxonomy): domain Bacteria; phylum Actinomycetota; class Actinomycetes; order Streptomycetales; family Streptomycetaceae; genus Streptomyces. The sequence continues at coordinate 58,643 of NZ_BBOM01000015.1, forward strand.
AGGGTGTAGGAGATCCGGCCGGAGAGGACGCTGGTGGCCTGGCCGGTCAGGGCATAGCCCTCGATGGCCTCGGCGTCCTGGCCCTCCGCCCGGCCGTAGCCGGAGAAGCCGGCGCCGACAAAGACCCCGGTGTCGCTGCCGCGCAGGGTCGAGGTGTCGATGCCGGCGCGTTCGACGGCCTCCCAGGCGGTCTCCAGCAGCAGCCGCTGCTGGGGGTCCATGGCCAGCGCCTCGCGCGGCGAGATCCCGAAGAACGGGGCGTCGAAGTGCGCGACATCGTCCAGGAATCCGCCCTCGCGGACATAGCTCTTCCCCGAGGCGTCCGGATCCGGATCGTAGACCGCGTCGACGTCCCAGCCCCGGTCGGTGGGGAACGGGGCGATGGCGTCGCCGTCCTCGGCGAGCAGCCGCCACAGGTCCTCGGGGGACCGCACCCCGCCCGGGTAGCGGCAGGCCATGCCGACGATGGCGATCGGCTCCCGCAGTTGCTCCTCGATATCGGATATCCGCTTGCGCGCCTTGTGGAGATCCGTCGTCGCCCGCTTGAGGTAATTACGAAGCTTCTCTTCGTTACTCATCTTTCGTCACCTTGTCCAGAGCCTCGTCACGGGGTTTCGAGTTGATCGTCGAGAAGGTCGAAGAGTTCGTCGTCCGTGGCGGACTCCACGGTGTCGGCGATGGCCTCGTCCTCTCCGGAGCCGGCGGGGCCGTCCAGCCGGGCCAGCAGAACGCGCAGCCGGGCGGCTATCTCCTGCTGGGCGTTGTCCTCCTCGCTCAGCGAGACCAGGGACTTCTCCAACCGGTCCAGTTCGCCGAGGACATGGGCGGCGCCGCCGGTGTCCGCGCCGACGAGCTCGCCGAGCACATGCTCGGCCAGCGCGGTGGCGTTGGGGTGGTCGAAGATCGCCGTGGTGGACAGTTGGACGCCGGTGGCCTCGTTGAGGCGGTTGCGCAGTTCGACGGCGGTCAGCGAGTCGAACCCGGCCTCCTGGAAGGGGCGTTCGGCGTCCAGGCTCTTGCCGCCGCCGTAGCCGAGCACCAGCGCGGCATGTTCCCGCACCAGGTCCAGCACGATCCGGCGGCGTTCCGGCTCCGTCGCCTTGGCGAGGCGTTCGCCCAACTGCTGGGCCTGGGAGGTGATTTCGCTCCCGCCGTTGCCGGCCTCGGCGCGTTCGGCGAGCGCCCGCATCTCGGCGAGTTCGCTGAGCAGGGCGCTGGCCCGCTGGGAGGTGAAGCCGGTGGCGAACCGTTCCCAGTCCACATCGGCGACGGCGACCTGGGTCTCGTCCAGCTCGACGGCGCGCACCAGGGCGGCGACGGCGTTGGTCGGGTCCATCGAGCGCAGGCCGTGCCGCGCCAGCAGGTCCTCGGCCTCGCCGTCGACGGCCATCCCGGCCTCGGCCCAGGGGCCGAAGGCCACGGCGGTGGCGGTCAGTCCCCTGGCGCGGCGCTGTTCGGCCAGCTCGTCCAGATAGGCGTTGGCGGCGGCGTAGATCCCCTGCCGGCCGCTGCCCCAGACCCCCGCGATGGAGGAGAACAGCACAAACGCGTCCAGCTCACGGTCGCCCAGGACGGCGTCCAGGTTGGCCGCGCCGGCGACCTTGCCCCGCATCACATCGGCGCATTCGGTCAGGTCCGACTCGGTGAGGAGGCCGACCTGCGCCAGCCCAGCGGTGTGCACCACCACCCGGATCGGCGGGCCTTCCTTCTCGACGTCGGCGACCAGGGCCTCCAGCGCCGAACGGTCGGCGACATCGCAGGCGGCGATGGTCACCTGGGCGCCCAACTCCGTCAGCTGATCGTGGAGTTCGGCGGCGCCGGGGGCCTCGGGGCCGCGTCGGCTGGTCAGCACCAGGCGCTCGGCGCCGTGCTCTGCCGCCCAGCGGGCGACCCGGCCGCCGAGCCCACCCGTTCCGCCGGTGATCAGCACGGTGCCGGAGGGGCGCCAGCCCTCGCCCTCGCCCCAGGGCCGGGCGGCGGGGCGCACCACGCGGCGCACCCGGATCCCGTCGGGCCTGAGCGCGACCTGGTCCTCGTCCTGTGCGGCGATGGTGCGCGCCACCTGGCCCCAGATGGCGTCGCCCGCCGTTTCCAGCCGCAGGTCCAGCAGACCGCCCCAGAGACGCGGGTACTCCAGGCCCACCACGCGGCCGATGCCCCAGACCATGGACTGCGAGACGCCGTCCCGCCGCTCGTCGGGGCCGACGGTCACCGCGCCGTCGGTCAGGCACCAGAGGCGTCCGCCGAAGTCGGCCTCGGCCAGGGCCAGGGCCAGCGCCCGCGTGGCGACCCAGCCGCGCGGCAGCACCGGATGCGCCTCGTACGGGGCCTCGTCGATGGCCAGCAGCGAGACGACGCCGCCGATCTCGCCCTCGGCCGCGTGGATCTGCTCGATCACGCCGCCGATGTCCGCGCCGTCCACGGGAACGGGCAGCACGGTCGCCGCGCCTTCCGCGCGCAGCGCCTCGACGCACTGGTGGACGGCCTCCTCGGCCAGCCCCTTGGGGGCGACGACCCACCAGGTGCCGGTGAGCGAACCGGTCAACTGGCCGGCCAGCGGGTGCCATTGGACGCGGTACCGCCAGGCGTCGACGGTGGAGCGTTCGCGGTTCTGGCGCCGCCAGGAGGAGAGCATCGGCAGCACCGAGGCCAACGGCCGCTGAGCGAGGTCGTCGCCCGACTCGCCCAGGGTGCCGGCCAGTTCGGCCGCGTCGCCCTTCTCCACCGCGTCCCAGAACCTGGCCTCGTCCGCGTCCGGCACCCGGCTCTCGCCGACGGCGGTCTCGGTGTCCGGCTCCAGCCAGTAGCGGTCGCGTTGGAAGGGGTAGGTCGGCAGCTCGACGGGACGCCCACCCACACACACGGCGGACCAGTCGACCTCGACACCCGCCACCCAGGCCCGCGCCAACCCCTCCAAAGCGCCCGCGAGTTCAGGCCGCTTACGCCGACCCAGAGCCGAAACGGAGACGGAGGGCGCGCCCTCGTCGCGAACGGTCAGGCATTCGCCGACCATTCCGGACAGCGTGCCATCGGGGCCGATCTCCACCACATGCCGCACGCCCTCCGCGCCCACCAACACGCCGACGGCGTCGGCGAATCGGACGCCCTCCCGGACATGCCGCACCCAGTACTCCGGGGTACCCCACTCCCGGGCACCGATCCGCTCCCCGGTGAGGGTGGAGACCACCGTGAAGCGTGAGCTGTCACCAAAACTCAGCCCCGCCACCACCTGACCGAACTCCGCCAACATCGGCTCCATCAGAGGGGAATGGAAGGCGTGGGAGACATTGAGCCTGCGGGTGCGGACACCCCGCTCCTCAAACACCCTCCCAATCTCCAATACAGCGGCCTCCTCGCCTGAAACCACCACCGAGGAGGGGCCGTTGACCGCCGCGATCCCGACCGCACCCTCGTCGAAGTCCGCCAACACCTCCCGCACCACCCCCTCCGACGCACCCACCGCCACCATCGCCCCACCCGAAGGCAACGCCCCCATCAACCGACCACGCGCCACCACCAACCGACACCCATCAGCCACCGACAACACCCCCGACACACACGCCGCAGCAATCTCACCCACCGAATGACCCACCACCACATCCGGCACCACACCCCACGACTCCACCAACCGAAACAACGCCACCTCAAAAGCAAACAACGCCGGCTGCGCCCAATCCGTCCGCCCCAACAACCCCTCATCCCCACCCCACACCACACCACTCACATCACCATCCAACAAACCACCCAACACCCCAACCACCTCATCCCACGCCTCCGCAAACACCGGAAACGCCCCATACAACTCCCCACCCATCCCCAAACGCTGCGCACCCTGACCCGCGAACACCACACCCACCCGACCACCCACACCACGCGCCACACCCGACACCACACCAACACCCTCACCACCACCAGCCACCACACCCACACCCTCAACCAACTCACCCACACCAGCACCCACCACCACAGCCCGATGCTCAAACACCGCACGCGAAACCCCCAACGACCACCCCACATCAACCGCCCCCACACCCGACAACCCACCCAACCGACCCGCCAACGCCCGCAACCCCACACCCGAACGCCCCGAAAACGCCCACGGCACCACGGCAGGCCCGGAGACCGTCGGCTCCGCGGTCGGCTCCTCCGCCGGGGCCTCCTCCAGGATGATGTGGGCGTTGGTGCCGCTGATGCCGAACGAGGAGACGCCGGCCCGGCGCGGGGCGCCGGTCTCCGGCCAGGGCCTGGCCTCGCTGAGCAGTTCGACCGCGCCGGCGGTCCAGTCGATATGCGGGGACGGCTCATCGACATGCAGCGTCCTGGGCAGCACCCCGTGCCGCATGGCGAGCACGGTCTTGATGACGCCGGCCACGCCGGCGGCGGCGGCCGTATGGCCGATATTGGACTTCACCGAGCCCAGCCACAGCGGCCGGTCCGCGTCGCGGCCCTGGCCATAGGTCGCCATCAACGCCTGCGCCTCGATCGGATCGCCCAACGGGGTGCCCGTGCCATGGGCCTCCACGGCGTCGATATCGTCAGTGCCGAGTCCTGCGTTCGCCAACGCGGCCCGGATGACTCGCTGTTGGGACGGGCCGTTGGGCGCGGTCAGCCCGTTGGACGCGCCGTCCTGGTTGACGGCGGAGCCCCTGACCACGGCCAGCACCCGGTGCCCGTTGCGCCGCGCGTCCGACAGCCGCTCGACCAGCAGGACGCCGACGCCCTCGGCCCAGCCCATGCCGTCGGCCTCGGCGGAGAACGCCTTGCAGCGGCCGTCGGTCGCCAGTCCGCGCTGCCGGCTGAACTCGGTGATGGCGCGCGGCGTGGACATCACGGTGACGCCGCCGGTGAGCGCCATATCGCATTCGCCGAGGCGGAGCGCCTGGGCGGCCTGGTGGAGTGCCACCAGCGAGGAGGAGCAGGCGGTGTCGACGGTGACGGCCGGGCCCTCAAGGCCGAAGGTGTAGGCGACACGGCCGGAGATGACGCTGGTGAGGCCGCCGGTGAGGGTGTAGCCCTCGACGCCGTGCGCGGCTGACTGCGACTGGGTGCCGTAGCCGGTGCCGGCGCCGCCGATGAAGACGCCGGTGGTGCTGCCGCGCAGGGTGGCCGGGTTGATGCCGGCCCGTTCGAAGACCTCCCAGGAGGTTTCGAGGAGCAGCCGCTGCTGCGGGTCCATGGCCAGCGCCTCGCGGGGCGAGATCCCGAAGAACTCGGCGTCGAACTCGGTGGCGTCGGGGACGAAGCCGCCGGCGGTCGAGTAGGTGGTGCCGGGGTGGTCGGGGTCCGGGTGGTAGAGGCGTTCGATGTCCCAGCCCCGGTCGTGGGGGAAGCCGGAGACGGCGTCGCCGCCCTCGAAGGTGAGCTGCCACAGGTCCTCGGGGGATCGCACCCCGCCCGGGTAGCGGCAGGCCATGCCGACGATGGCGATGGGCTCGTCGTCGGCGAGGAAGGTCGCCGGGACGGGCGCGTTCTCGGCGCCGGTCGAGGCGCGCCGGCCGAGGAGCTGTTCCAGGATGTGGTCGGTGAGGGCGGTCGGGTTGGGGTGGTCGAAGACGATGGTGGTGGACAGCTGGATGCCGGTGACCTCGTTGAGCCGGTTGCGCAGTTCGACGGCGGTGAGCGAGTCGAAGCCGAAGTCCTTGAAGGCGCGGGCCGGTTCGACGGCGTCGGCGGTGGCGTGGCCGAGGACGGCGGCGGCCTGGGCGCGGACGATCTCCAGCACCTCGCGGCGCTGTTCGTCCGGGGAACGGCCGGCGATCCTGCGGGCCAGTTCGGACTGCGGCTCGTCGGTGGTGTCGGTGCCGGCGAGCAGCGCGGCGACCTCGGGCAGGTCCTCGATCAGCGGGCGGCGCCTGGCCACGGTGAAGGTGGGGGTGAACACCTGCCAGTCCACGTCGGCGACGGCGACAAAGGTCTCGTCGTGGTCGAGCGCCTGGTGCAGGGCCAGGATGGCCAGGTCGGGTGCCATGGCGGGGACGCCCCGGCGGGCCAGTTCCTCGGCGGCGTCGCCGACGGCGGCCAGTCCGCTGCCGTACCAGGCGCCCCAGGCCACGGAGGTGGCGCGCAGGCCCTGGGCGCGGCGCCATTCGGCGAACGCGTCCAGATAGGCGTTGGCGGCGGCGTAGGCGCCCTGGCCGCCGCTGCCCCAGACGCCGGCGTTGGAGGAGAACAGCACAAAGGCTTCGAGGTCGTCGGGGAGCAGTTCGTGCAGGTTGCGGGTGCCGGTGATCTTGGGGGCGACGATGGCGTCGAACTCGGCGGGGGTGGTGTCGGCGAGCGGGGCGGTGGGTGCCACGCCCGCGGTGTGCACCACGGCGGTGATATCGAGCCCTTCGAGGAGGGCGGCGAGCGCTTCGCGGTCGGCGACATCGCAGGCGGCGACGGTCACCCGGGCGCCCAACTCCTCCAGTTCTCCTCGGAGTTCGGCGGCGCCGGGGGCTTCGGCGCCGCGTCGGCTGGTGAGCACCAGATGCTCGGCGCCCTCGCGGGCGAGCCAGCGGGCGACATGGCCGCCGAGCGCGCCGGTGCCGCCGGTGATCAGCACGGTGCCGTCGGGGCGCCAAGGGGTATCGGCGACCCGTCCGCCGAGCGGATCGCGGGCCATCCGGCGGGCCAGCAACTGCCCGTCCGCGATGGCGAGTTGATCCTCCTGGTCGATTCCGGCGAGGGCGGCGAGCGCCCTGGTCCAGTCGGCTTCGCCGAGTTCGGCCGGCACATCGAGCAGCCCGCCCCAGCGGTCCGGGTACTCCAGCCCGACGACTCGGCCGAGGCCCCAGACCTGGGCCTGGTCGAGATCGGTGGCGCCCCGCACAGCGCCCCGGGTGACCAGCCACAACCGGGCGTCCAGACCGGCCCGTTCCATGGCCTGGACGAGCGAGACGGTGGTGGCGGTGGAGCCGAAGAGCGACAGCACTCCGCTGATCGGGCCCTCGGGCAGGGCCTCGGCGGTGGCGGGGACCACGGTGGCGCCGGCGGCGGTCAGCCGCTCGGCCCAGACGGCGGTGGTCTCCTCGTCCGCGCCGATCAGCGCCCAGGTGCCGCCGAGGGTGCCGGCGGCCGGGGTGGTCAGCGGCTTCCAGTCGATGCGGTAGCGCCAGGAGTCGACGACGGTGCGCTGCCTGCTGTTCTCGCGCCAGCTGGTGAGGGCGCGCAACGCCTCTTCGTCCAGGCCGAGTTCGCCGCGTTCCACGGCGGCCCAGAACTGCTCGTCGGCCTCGCCCGCGGGTGTGGTGGGAGCGTCCAGCCAGTACCGTTCGGGCTGGAACGGGTAGGTGGGCAGGTCGAGTTGGTGGCCTTCGAGGTGCCAGTCGACGGGAAGCCCGGTGACAAACGCCTCGCCCAGGGAGAGCAGCAGACGCGGCAGGCCGCCCTCGTCGCGGCGGAGGGTGCCGACCACGGTGGCGCCGGCGCCGGCGGATTCCACGGTCTCGCGGAGCGCCACGCCCAGCACGGGGTGGGCGGAGGTCTCGACAAAGGTGTTGAGGCCGTCGGCGAGCAGCGCGCGGGTGGCGTCCTCGAACCGCACGGTGTTGCGCAGGTTGTCGTACCAGTACTGGGCGTCGAGCCCGGCGGTGTCGAGACGTCCGCCGGTGAGCGCCGAGTAGAACGGGATCTCGCCGCCGCGGGGGCTGATCGGGGCCAGCACTTCGAGCAGTTCGTCGCGCAGCGACTCGACATGGGCGGAGTGCGAGGCATAGTCGACGGCGACCCGGCGGGCGCGTTCGACGTTCGCCAGCACGGTCTCCAGGCCCTCGGGATCGCCGGCGACCACCACGGAGTTGGGGCCGTTGACGGCGGCGACGGAGACCCCGTCGGGCAGGTCGAGGGCGTCGGCCGGCAGCGGCACGGAGACCATGCCGCCCTTTCCGGCGAGGGCGCGGATGGCGCGGGAGCGCAGGGCGACCACCCGGGCGCCGTCCGCCAGGGACAGCGCGCCGGCGACCACGGCGGCGGCGATCTCGCCCTGGGAGTGGCCGACGACCGCGTCGGGCTCCACGCCGTGGGAGCGCCAGACGGCGGCGAGGGAGACCATCATGGCCCAGAGCACGGGCTGCACCACATCGACCCGGGCGAGCAGTTCCTCGTCGTCGAGCGCGGCGTCGAGGTCCCAGTCGACAAAGGGCGCCAGCGCGTCCCGGCAGGCGTCCAGGGACTCGCGGAACGCCGTTGATCCGGCGCGGAGTTCGGCGGCCATGCCGACCCACTGGGAGCCCTGGCCCGGGAAGACGAAGACGGCGCGGGAGCCGCCGGGGATGACCTGTCCGGTGACCACGCCGGGCGCGGGGGCGCCGGACGCCAGGGCGGCGAGGCCGGTCAGGGTCTCGTCCCGGTCGCCGGCGACCAGCAGGGCGCGGTGTTCCAGCAGGGCGCGGTTGGCGACCAGGGAGCCGGCGATCCGGTGCGGCGCCGCCTCGGGCGTGTGATCGGCGAACTCCCGCAGCCGGTCGGCCTGGGCGCGCAGCGCGGCGCCCGAGCGCGCCGACAGCGGCAGCGGGGTGACGGCGGGCAGCGGCGCGTCCTGGGCGGCGGCGGGCGCCTCGTCGGGGGCCTGTTCCAGCAGCACATGGGCGTTGGTGCCGCTGATGCCGAACGAGGAGACGCCGGCCCGGCGGGGCGCGTCGGCCCGGGGCCAGGGCCTGGCCTCGGTGAGCAGTTCGACGGCGCCGGCGGTCCAGTCGATATGCGCGGACGGCTCGTCCACATGCAGGGTCCTGGGCAGTTCGCCGGCGCGCATGGCCATCACCATCTTGATGACCCCGGCGATGCCGGCGGCGGCCTGGGAGTGGCCGATATTGGACTTCACCGAGCCCAGCAGCAGCGGCCGGTCCGCGTCGCGGCCCTGACCGTAGGTGGCCATCAGGGCCTGTGCCTCGATGGGGTCGCCCAGCGGGGTGCCGGTGCCATGCGCCTCGACGGCGTCCACCTCGTCGGTGGAGAGTCCGGCGTTGGCCAACGCGGCCCGGATGACCCGCTGTTGGGAGGGGCCGTTGGGCGCGGTCAGGCCGTTGGACGCGCCGTCCTGGTTGACGGCGGAGCCCCTGACGACGGCCAGCACCCGGTGTCCGTTGCGGCGCGCGTCCGAGAGCCGTTCGACCAGGATCAGGCCGACGCCCTCGGCCGGGCCGAAGCCGTCGGCGCCGGCGGCGAACGCCTTGCAGCGGCCGTCGGCGGCCAGTCCGCGCTGCCGGCTGAACTCGACGAACAGGCCGGGCTCGGCCATCACGGTGACGCCGCCGGCGAGGGCGAGATCGCATTCGCCGCTGCGCAGCGCCTGCACGGCCAGATGGAGGGCGACCAGCGAGGAGGAGCAGGCGGTGTCGACGGAGACCGCCGGGCCCTCCAGGCCGAAGGTGTAGGAGACGCGGCCCGAGCCGACGCTGCCGGTGTTGCCGGTGCCCACATAGCCCTGGAGTTCCACCGGCACGTCCTGGACGCGGCCGGCGTACTGCTGGGCGACCAGTCCGGCGAAGACGCCGGTCCTGCTGCCGCGCAGCGCGTCGATGTTGATGCCGGCCCGTTCGAAGACCTCCCAGGAGGTTTCGAGGAGCAGCCGCTGCTGGGGGTCCATGGCCAGCGCCTCGCGGGGCGAGATTCCGAAGAGTTCGGCGTCGAACTGGTCGGCGTCGCCCAGGAATCCGCCGCTGCGGACATAGCTGGTCCCCGGGTGCTCGGGGTCGGGGTGGTAGAAGTTCCGCGCGTCCCAGTCGCGCCAGGCGGGGACCTCGGTGATGGCGTCGCCGCCGTCGGTGACCAGCCGCCACAGGTCCTCGGGCGAGCGGACGTCCCCGGGGTAGCGGCAGGCCATGCCGACGATGGCGATCGGCTCGTTGACCCCGGCCGTCGCCGCCCCGGCCCGGGCGGGTGCCGGGGCCGGCTCGACGGCGGCGGAGTCCAGCAGTTCGGCGCGGAGGAAGGTGGCGAGGGCGGCCGGCGTCGGGTAGTCGAAGACGACGGTGGCCGGCAGCCGCAGCCCGGTCGCCGCGTTGAGGCGGTTGCGCAGCTCGACGGCGATCAGCGAGTCGATGCCCAGATCCTTGAAGCCCTTGGTGGCCTCGATGGCGTCCGCGCCGGCATGGCCGAGGACGACCGACACATGGCCCCTGACCAGATCGGCCAGCGCCTGCTCGCGCCGGTTCTCCGGCAGCGCCACCAGCCGGCTGACCAGCGAGGAGTCGCCGGCGGCCGAGGCGTCGGCCGCCGCCCTGCGGGCCGGGGCGCGGACCAGGCCGCGCAGGAACGCGGGCAGCGCGCCGCTGCCGGCCTGGGCGCGTAGCGCGGACAGGTCGAGCCGCATCGGCAGCACCAGCGACTCGGGGAGCGCCAGGGCCGCCTCGAACATGCCGAGGCCCTGCTCGTTGGAGAACGGGACGACGCCGCTGCGCGCCATCCGCGCCCGATCCTCCCGGCCGAGGTGTCCCGTCATTCCGCTGGCCTCGCCCCACAGGCCCCACGCCAGGGAGACGGCGGGCAGTCCGGCGGCGAGGCGGTGCCCGGCCAACGCGTCCAACGCGGCGTTGGCGGCGGCGTAGTTGGCCTGTCCGGGGCCGCCGAACACGCCGGAGGACGAGGAGAACAGCACAAACGCGGACAGGTCGGCGTCGCGGGTCAGTTCGTGCAGGTTCCAGGCCGCGTCGACCTTGGGACGCAGCACCCGGTCCAGCTGCTCGTCGGTCAGCGCGTCGATCAGCCCGTCGTCGAGCACCCCCGCGGTGTGCACCACGGCGGTCAGCGGACGGTCGGCCGGGATCCCGGCCAGCAGATCGGCCAGCGCGGCGCGGTCGGCGACATCGCAGCCGACGATCTCCGCCTCGGCGCCCAACGCGGCCAGCTCGTCCCGGAGTTCGGCGGCGCCCGGGGCCCCGGGGCCGCGCCTGCTGGTCAACAGCAGGTGTCGGACGCCGTGTCGGGCCGCCAGATGGCGGGCCACCAGACCGCCGAGCGTGCCGGTGCCGCCGGTGACCAGCACCGTGCCGGCGGGGTCGATCACCCTGGGCAGGGTGAGCACGATCTTGCCGATGTGCTTGGCCTGGCTCATATGGCGGAACGCGTCGACGGCGCGCCGCACGTCCCAGCTGACGGTGGGCAGCGGGGTGAGGGTGCCGTCCTCGAACAGCCCGACCAGGGTGGCCAGCACGTCACGCAGCCGGTCGTACCCGGCCTCCATCAGGTCGAACGCCCGATAGCCGACGCCGGGGTGTGCCTCCGCGATGGCAGCCGGGTCCCGCAGGTCGGCCTTGCCCATCTCGACAAAGCGGCCGCCGGGGGAGAGCAGCCGCAGCGAGGCGTCGACAAACTCCTCGGTGAGCGAGTTGAGCACCACGTCCACGCCGCGTCCGTCGCCGGCGGCGCGGAAAGCCTCCTCGAAGGCGAGGGTGCGGGAGGACGCGATGTGATCGTCGTCCAGGCCCAGCGCACGCAGGGTGTCCCATTTGCCCTCGCTGGCGGTGGCGAAGACCTCGGCACCGAGGTGCCGGGCCAGTCGCACGGCGGCCATGCCGACGCCGCCGGCCGCCGCGTGGATCAGCACCCGCTCCCCCGCGGCCAGCCGGCCGAGGTCCACCAGACCGTAGTAGGCGGTGGAGAACGCGACCGGGACGGCCGCCGCCTGCTCCCAGGTCAGTGCGTCGGGAACGCGTGCCAGCACCCGCTGGTCGGCCACCGCCAGCGGCGCCAGACCGCCGGACAGCAGGCCCATCACCCGGTCGCCCGGGGCGAGTTCGGTCACCCCGGGGCCGATCTCGACGACCACGCCGGCGCCCTCGGTGCCCATCAGCGCCGGGTCCGGGTACATCCCCAGGGCCAGCAGCACATCGCGGAAGTTCAGCCCGGCGGTCCTGATCGCGATCCGGACCTGACCGTCCGTCAGGGGCTCGGCGGCCGCCGGATGCGGGACCAGCGTCAGGCTCTCCAGGGTGCCGGGCGCGGCGGTGTCGACGCGCCAGGGCCCGTCGCCGGCCGGCTCCACCAGCGCCTCGCCGGAGTCGGCGCGCGCCAGCCTGGGCACCGTCAACCGGCCCTCGCGCACGGCGATCTGGGGTTCGGCGCCGGACAGGCCGAGGACGATCGCCTCGGTCAGCGCTGTCTCCCGACCGTTCGCAGCGTCGATGTCGTCGAGGTCGATCAGGATGAAACGGTCGGGGTGCTCGCTCTGCGCCGAGCGGACCAGCCCGCAGACGGCGCCGGCCGCCGGATCGGCGCCGGAGGCCGCGCCCCGGACGACCACGACCAGCGGGGTTCCGGCCAGTCGGTCGTCGGCCAGCCAGGCGCGGATCTCCCCCAACACCCCGCCGAGCACGGCCCGTACCTCGCCGCCGGCACCGACGGGGTGGACCACGGCGGTGGGCAGGGGCGCGCCGGCGTCCAGGGCGGCGCGCAGCGCGGCGACGTCCGGGTGGTGGGCGGCGCCGGGCAGGATCCGCTGGTCGCCGACCTGGGCCCAGCCGCCGGGGTCGGCGGTGCGGGCGTCGGGAGTGCGGGCGTCGGGAGTGCGGGCGTCGGCGGTGGTGGGCGCCGGCGCCCAGTCGACGCGGAACAGCGAATCGGCGTAGGCGCCCCTGGGCCGCTCCAGCTGGCCCGGCGAGACGGGCCTGGTGATCAGCGAACGCGCCGAGACGACCGGCGCCCCGGATCCGTCCACGGCGGTCAGCGCCAGCGCGTCGGCACCCGACAGGGAGAGCCGCACGCGCAGTTGGGTCGCGCCGGTGGCGTGCAGCGTCACCCCCGTCCAGGAGAAGGGCAGCCGGGGCCGGTTGTCGTCGGCGGCCTGGTGGCTGAGGCCGACGGCGTGCAGGGCGGCGTCCAGCAGCGCGGGGTGCAGACCGAACCGGCCGGCGTCCTGGCGCTGTTCCTCGGGCAGCGCCACCTCGGCGTACAGCTCGTCGCCGGAGCGCCAGGCGGCGCGCAGCCCCTGGAACGCCGGGCCATAGCCGTAGCCGGAGGCGGCGGCCCGCTCGTAGTAGTCCGTCACCTCCAGCGGGGTGGCGCCCGACGGTGGCCAGGTCAACAGGTCGTCGTCCGGGGTTGTCGCCGAGGCGACGCCCGGGGTGAGCAGCCCGCTCGCATGCCGGGTCCAGCCGTCGGCGTCGCCCAGCTGGTCGTCGTCCGCGCTCTCGGCGCGGGAGTAGACGGCGACGGTGCGCCGGCCCTCGGCGTCGGCCCGTCCGATGGTGGCCTGCAGCCGCACCGCGCCGTCCGCCGGCAGTACCAGCGGGGCCTCAAGCGTCAGCTCCTCAAGATGCTCGCAGCTCACCTGGTCCCCGGCCCGAACGGCCAGTTCCACAAAGGCGGTTCCGGGCAGCAGCACCGTGCCGGCGACCGCGTGGTCGGCCAGCCAGGGGTGGGTGCGCAGCGAGAGCCGGCCGGTGAGAACGAACGCGTCGCCGTCCCGACCGTCGTCGACCTGGGCGAGGCCGATGGCGGCGCCGAGCAGCGGATGGTCGGCGCTGGCCAGTCCGAGCCCGGCGGCGTCGGCGAAATCGCCCCGATACTGGTCGCGCAGCCAGTAGCGGCGGCGTTGGAAGGGGTAGGTGGGGAGTTCGGTGGCCAGCTCACGGGCGGCCCGACTGCCGGCCTGGGGCAGCAACGGAGACCAGTCCACCCCAACACCCCGCACCCACGCCTCCGCCAACGCCGTCACCCAACGCCGCGCCCCACCCTCACCACGCCGCAACGAACCCACCACCACCGCATCAACCCCAGCAGCCTCCGCCGTCTCACCGACCCCAACGGTCAGGACAGGATGCGCACTCATCTCCAGGAAGGCGCCGGCTCCTTGGCCCAGCCAGCCCCGAATCGCCTCATCGAACCTGACCCGCTCCCGCAGGTTACGCACCCAGTACTCGGGGCCCAGTTCGGAGCCGTCCACGATGTCGCCGGTCACGGAGGAGAGCAGCGGGAAACGCGTCGCCCGAGGGGCGATCCCCGCCAGGACCTTCGTCAACTCCTCGCGGACGGACTCCACATGAGCCGAATGCGAGGCGTAGTCCACCGCGATCCGCCGCACCCACACGCCTTCGGACTCAAGCCGCGCCACCAGGCCCGCGACCCCGTCCACATCACCCGAAACCACCGTGGACTCGGGTCCGTTGACGGCGGCCACCGACACACCCTCGGGAAGCTCCAAGGCATCCGCCGGCAACCCAACCGACGCCATCGCACCCTCACCCGCCAACCGCTCCCCGATCACCCTCGACCGCAACGCCACCACCCGCGCGCCGTCCTCCAACGACAGCCCACCGGCCACCACAGCAGCGGCGATCTCACCCTGCGAATGCCCCACCACGCCCGAAGGCACCACACCAAACGACTCCCACAACCGCGCCAACGACACCATCACCGCCCACGACGCCGGCTGCACCACATCAACCCGCGACAACAACCCCTCATCCCCCAGAGCCACCTCAAGATCCCACTCGACGAACTCCCCCAACGCCCGACCACACTCGGCCAACGCCTCCCCGAACACCGGGAACGCCTCAGCCAGTTCAAGACCCATCCCCACCCACTGCGAACCCTGACCAGGAAACACAAACACCGGACGCCGCACACCCTCCACCACCACACCACTCACCACACCCGAACCCCCATCAGAATCCGCACCCGCACCCGCCAACACCACCGACCGATACTCCAACGCCGCCCGCCCCGACAACAACGCACCACCCACCACACCAGCCCCCACCCCAGGCCGCCCCGCCAAGAACTCCCGCAGGCTCTCGACCTGTTCGCGCACCGCGTCCGGGTGCTTGCCGGAGAGCGGCCACGGGGTGACGTCCACCGCCGGCGTGGCGACCGGCTCCGTCGACGTCTCCGTCTCGGCGTCCGGCCGGGGAGCCTGCTCGACGATCACATGGGCGTTGGTGCCGCTGATGCCGAACGAGGAGATGCCGGCACGGCGGACAAAGCCCTCGCGTTCCGGCCAGGCGGTCTCGTCGGCGAGCAGGGAGACGGCGCCGGCACTCCAGTCGATATGCGGCGACGGCTCCTCGGCGTAGCGGGACCTGGGCAGGGTGGAGTGGCGCAGCGCCAGCACCATCTTGATCACTCCGGCGACGCCGGCGGCGGCGCCGGTGTGGCCGATATTGGTCTTCACGGAGCCGAGGCGCAGCGGGGGCGCGCCCTCGCGGCCCTGGCCGTAGGTGGCCAGCAGGGCGTGGGCCTCGATCGGGTCGCCCAGTGCGGTGCCGGTGCCATGGGCCTCTACGGCGTCCACATCGGCGGTGGAGAGCCCGGCGTTGGCCAACGCCTGCCGGATGACGCGCTGTTGGGACTGGCCGTTGGGCGCGGAGAGCCCGTTGGACGCGCCGTCCTGGTTGATCGCCGAACCGCTGATCACGGCCAGCACCGGGCGCCCGTTCTTCCTGGCCTCGGAGAGCCGTTCGACGAGCAGCACCCCGGCGCCCTCGGCCAGCGCCATGCCGTCGGCGGCTGCGGAGAACGCCTTGGAGCGGCCGTCGCGGGCGAGGCCGTGCTGGGCGGCGAAGCCGATCAGCTGCAGCGGGGAGGAGAGCACGGTGACGCCGGCGACCAGCGCCATCGAGCACTCGTCCTGCCTCAGCGCCTGCACCGCGAGGTGAAGGGCGACCAGCGAGGAGGAGCAGGCGGTGTCGACGGAGACCGCCGGGCCCTGGAGGCCGAGGTGGTAGGAGAGCCGGCCGGAGAGCACGGCGCCGGAGGTGCCGGTCATCAGATGGCCGAAGGAGTCCTCGGGGACCTGGGACAGTTCGGCGCCGTAGTCAACGGCGTTGGTGCCCACAAAGGAGCCGATCTGGCGGCCGGCCAGGGAGGCGGGGTCGATTCCGGCGCGTTCGAACGCCTCCCAGGAGGTTTCGAGGAGCAGCCGCTGTTGGGGGTCCATCGCGGTGGCCTCGCGGGGGGATATCCCGAAGAAGCCGGCGTCGAAGTCGGCGACGTTCTCCAGGAAGCCGCCCTCCCTGACATAGGTGGTGCCCTCGCCGTTGGACTCGGGGTCGTAAAGGCGCTCGATATCCCAGCCCCGGTCCTCGGGGAGCCCGCCGATGGCGTCGCCGCCGGAGCTGACCAGCCGCCAGAACTCCTCGGGCGTGGTGATCCCGCCGGGGTAGCGGCAGGCCACGCCGACGATCGCGATCGGCTCCGACCCCGCCGCTTCGACCTCCTCCAACTGGCGGCGTGCCTGGTGCAGTTCGGCAGTCGCCCACTTGAGGTAGTCGCGGAGCTTTTCTTCGTTCGCCATCACAGGCTCCCTGGGAGATGAATCGAGGTAAGTACAAGGCCGCCGGTACTGAATTACCTACGCGAGAAAGTTGATCAACTCGGCTTTCCCAGCTCCCTGTGCAGAAATTCGAATACCTCGTCGTCAGAGGCCGATTCGAGCTTGTCGGTGAAGTCCTCGCCGGCGTCGGATTTAGTTTCGGCGCCGGTCCAGGCGGCGAGCATCCGTTCCAACCGCTGGGCGATCTGGGCGCGTTCGGCCTCGCTGGCGGTGGCCTGGGAGAGGCCACGGTCCATCCGGTCGAGTTCGGCGTGCAGGGTGGCGACGCTCATGGTGCCGTCCCGCACGATCTCGGCGCGCAGGTGTTCGGCCAGCGCGGCGGGGGTGGGGTACTCGAAGACGAGGGTGGCCGGCAGTTTGAGGCCGGTGGCGCGGTTGAGCCGGTTGCGGAGGTCGATCGCGGTCATGGACTCGATGCCGAGGTCCTTGAAGGCGCGCTGGGGCTCCAGGTTCTCGTCCGGTGCGTGGCCGAGGACGGAGCCGGCGTATCCGCAGACCAGCCTGGTCAGTTCGGCCTGCTGTTCCTCGACGGGCAGTGCGGCCAGCCGGGCGCGCAGCTCCTCGGACTCCCGTCCGTCGGTCGGTTCCTCCTCCTGGGCGGCGGTCAACGCGGCGCGGGCCTCGGGCACGCCCTCGATCAGCCGGCTCGGCCTGGCCAGGGTGAAGGTCGGCGCGAACCGTTCCCAGTCGACGGCGGCGACGGCGGCGAACGGCAGCCCGCGGGAGAGCACCTGTCCCAGTGCGGACAGCGCCAACTCGGGGGCGAGCGGCGGGAGTCCGCTGGCGCGGGCCTGTCGGATGGCGTCCGTGGCGTTGGCCGTGGCGGCGATCTCCCTCTCCGACATCTCCCAGAGCGCCCAGGCCACGGAGATGTCCGGGGCCCCGGCGGCGCGACGCTGTCGGGCCAGCGCGTCCAGATGCGCGTTGGCGGCGGCATAGCCGGTGTGGTTGCCGCTGCCCCAGACGCCGGCGACGGAGGTGAAGTGGACGACGGTGTCGAGCGCGTCCCGGTCGAGCAGTTCGTCGAGGTGCTGGGCCACGCCCACCTTGGCGAGGAGGGCCCTCGTCAGTTCGGGCAGGGTGGTCTCGGTCAGTGCGGCCAGTTCGACGGTGGCCGCGGTGTGCAGCACGGCGCGGACGGTGTCGCCTTCGTCCGTCAACCGCTTGACCAGGCCGGCGAGTTGGGCGCGGTCGGTGGGGTCGCAGGGGACGAGGGTGACGGTGACGTCGAGTTCGGCCAGTTCGGCGGCCAGCGGGGTGTCGGCCGTCTCGTCCGTTGCGTCCTGGTCGAGCAGGACGACGCGTCGGGCGCCGCCTCCGGCCGCCCAGCGGGCCAGGTGCTCGGCCATGGTGCCGGCGCCGCCGGTGATCAGCACGGTGTCGCGCGGTGACCATGCCTCGGCGGGCTCGCGGGTCGGCGCGGGGACGCGGGTGAGCCGGCGGACAAAGGTGCCGTCCGGGCGGAGCGCGAACTGGTCCTCTTCGGAGTCGCCGGTGAGCGCGGCGAGCAGCGGTTCGTCGAGCCAGCCGAGGTCGGTCGCCGCCTCGCCCGGCGGGGTGCCGAGGTCGAGCAACCCGCCCCAGAGCCGGGGGTGTTCGACGGCGGCGACCTGTCCGATGCCCCAGACCTGGGCCTGCGCCGGATGGTCGGCCGGGTCGGTTTCGGACACCGCGACGGCGCCTCTGGTGGCGGCCCACAGGCGGGCGTCGTCGGGGGCGATGTCCACCAGTGCCTGGGTCAGCAGCAGGGTGCCGGCCACGCCGACGGTCAGCCCGAAGTGGTCGCGGTGCGGGCGCTCGTCGAACGCGAGCAGCGACAACACGCCCTCGGCGTCCGGGTGTTCGGCGAAGGCGCCCTGAAGGGTGCCGGCGATGGTGGCCCGGTCCTGGGCGGTGGCGTCGACGGTGACCCGGTGCACCTCGGCGCCGGCCCTGGCGAGGGCGTCCGCCACGGCGGTGGCGTCGGCGCGCCCGGAAGGGCCGCCCGCCTTCGGCGGCAGCACGACCAGCCAGTTGCCGGCCTGGCCGGCGGTGGCGCCGGTCAACCGTTCCCAGGCCGGCCGGTAGAGCCAGGATCCGGCGGTGGAACGCTCGCGGGTGCGGCGACGCCACTGGGAGACGGCGGGGAGCACGGCCTGGAGCGACTGGTCGTCGGAGACATCCAGCAGGGAGCCGAGGGACTGCAGGTCCTCGGCCTCGACGGCCTCCCAGAAGCGCGATTCGTCCACGTCGGCCGGCCGCCCGGCGGCCTCGGCGGGAGTCGACTCCAGCCAGTAGCGGCGGCGCTGGAAGGGGTAGGTGGGGAGTTCGGTGGCCAGCTCACGGGCGGCCCGACTGCCGGCCTGGGGCAGCAACGGAGACCAGTCCACCCCGACACCCCGCACCCACGCCTCCGCCAACGCCGTCACCCAACGCCGCGCACCACCCTCACCACGCCGCAACGAACCCACCACCACCGCATCAACCCCAGCAGCCTCCGCCGTCTCACCGACCCCAACGGTCAACACCGGATGCGCACTCATCTCCAAAAACGCACCAGCACCCTGACCCAACCAACCCCGAACCGCCTCATCGAACCTGACCCGCTCCCGCAGATTCCGCACCCAGTACTCGGGGCCCAGCTCGGAGCCGTCCACGATCTCACCGGTCACGGAGGAGAGCAGCGGGAAACGCGTCGCCCGAGGGGCGATCCCGCCCAGAACCTCCGTCAACTCCTCGCGGACAGACTCCACATGAGCCGAATGCGAGGCATAGTCCACCGCGATCCGCCGCACCCACACACCCTCGCCCTCAAGCCGCGCCACCAGGCCCGCGACCCCATCCACATCACCCGAAACCACCGTCGACTCCGGCCCATTGACAGCCGCCACCGACACACCCCCGGGAAGCTCCAACGCATCCGCCGGCAACCCAACCGACGCCATCGCACCCCCACCCGCCAACCGCTCCCCGATCACCCTCGACCGCAACGCCACCACCCGCGCACCATCGCGCAACGACAACCCACCCGCCACCACAGCAGCCGCGATCTCACCCTGCGAATGCCCCACCACACCCGAAGGCACCACACCGAACGACTCCCACAACCGCGCCAACGACACCATCACCGCCCACGACGCCGGCTGCACCACATCAACCCGCGACAACAACCCCTCATCCCCCAGAGCCACCTCAAGATCCCACTCGACGAACTCCCCCAACGCCCGACCACACTCGACCAACGCCTCCCCGAACACCGGGAACGCCTCAGCCAGTTCAAGACCCATCCCCACCCACTGCGAACCCTGACCAGGAAACACAAACACCGGACGCCGCACACCCTCCACCACCACACCACTCACCACACCCGAACCCCCATCAGAACCCGCACCCACATCAGAACCCGCCAACACCACCGACCGATACTCCAACGCCGCCCGCCCCGACAACAACGCACCACCCACCACACCAGCCCCCACCCCAGGCCGCCCCGCCAAGAACTCCCGCAGCCGCGTGGTCTGTTCCTCCAGCGCCTCGGCGTCCGCCGCGGCCAGCGGCCAGGGGATGACTCCGCCGGCCGCCTCGGCCGACGGGGTCGGGCGGTCCTCGTCCTCGCCGTCCTCGTCCTCGGGGGCCTGCTCCAGGATGATGTGCGCGTTGGTGCCGCTGATGCCGAACGAGGAGACGGCGGCCCGGCGGGGTTCGCCGGTCTCCGGCCAGGGCCTGGCCTCGGTGAGCAGCCGCACCGCGCCCGAGTCCCAGTCCACATGCGGCGAGAGCGCGTCCACATGGAGGGTCTTGGGCAGCACTCCGTGCCGCATCGCCATGACCATCTTGATGATGCCGCCGACGCCGGCGGCGCGCTGGGCGTGGCCGATATTGGACTTGAACGAGCCCAGCCAGAGCGGGCGTTCGGAGTCGCGGCCCTTGCCATAGGTGTTGAGGAGTGCCTGGGCCTCGATCGGGTCGCCGAGCCGGGTGCCGGTGCCATGGGCCTCGACGGTGTGCACCTCGTTGGCGGCGAGGCGGGCGTTGGCCAGCGCCTGGCGGATCACGCGTTCCTGTGCGGGCGCGTTGGGCGCGGTGAGGCCGTTGGACGCGCCGTCCTGGTTGATCGCGGAACCGCGGATCACGGCCAGCACCCGGTGCCCGTTGGCGCGCGCGTCGGAGAGACGTTCGATCATCAGCATGCCGACGCCCTCCGCCCAGGAGGTGCCGTCGGCGCCGGCGGCGAACGCCTTGCAGCGGCCGTCGGGGGCGAGCCCTCGCTGCCGGCTGAACTCGGTGAACATCTCGGGGGTGGCGAGGACGGCGACGCCGCCGGCGAGGGCGAGGGAGCACTCGCGGCCGCGCAGCGCGGTGACGGCCTGGTGGAGCGCCACCAGGGAGGACGAGCAGGCGGTGTCGACGGTGACGGCCGGGCCTTCGAGGCCGAAGGTGTAGGAGACGCGGCCGGAGGCGACGCTGGCGTCCTTGCCGGTCATGGCGTAGCCCTCGACGCCGTCGGGGAGGCGGCCGAAGGTGCCGCCGTAGCCGTAGTTGCCGGCGCCGACGAAGACTCCGGTTTCGGTGCCGCGCAGCGCCGAGGGGGCGATCCCGGCGCGTTCGACGGCCTCCCAGGAGGTTTCGAGGAGCAGCCGCTGCTGCGGGTCCATGGCCAGCGCCTCGCGCGGCGAGATCCCGAAGAGCCGGGCGTCGAACTGGTCGCAGTCGTAGAGGAATCCGCCCTCCCGCACATAGCTGGTACGGGGGGTGTCGGGCTCGGGGTCGTAGAGCGCTTCGAGGTCCCAGCCCCGGTTGGTGGGGAACTCGGAGATGCCGTCGCCGCCCTCGTCGACCAGCCGCCACAGGTCCTCGGGCGACCGCACGTCGCCGGGGAAGCGGCAGGCGATGCCGATGACGGCGATCGGCTCGTGCTCGCGCTGCTCCAGTTCGGTGATGCGCCGGCTCGCCTGCCGCAGGTCCGTGGTGGCCCGCTTGAGGTAGTCGCGAAGCTTTTCTTCGTTACTCATGTCGGTGTCACTCAATCCAGAGCCGCGTCAGGGGATTTCTATTTCGTCGAGCAGATCGAAGAGTTCGCTGTCGGATGCGGACTCCACGGTGTCGTCGGCCGCCCGTTCCCTCGTTCCGCCCTGGCCGCCGTCCCACTGGGTGAGCAGGGAACGCAGCCGCAGGGTGATCTCGCCGCGTTGGTCCTCGGGGGCGGTGAGGGTGGTGAGGGCGGCCTTGAGCCGGTCGAGTTCGGTCAGCACGGAGGCGGCGGCGTCGCCGCTCTCGTCCGGGGTGATCCGGGCGAGCAGGGTCTCGGCCAGATCGGCCGGGGTGGGGTGGTCGAAGGCGGCCGTGGCGGAGAGGCGCACGCCGGTGGCGGCGGCGAGCCGGTTGCGGAGTTCGACGGCGGTCAGGGAGTCGAATCCGGCGTCCCGGAAGCTGCGTTCGGCGGCGATATCGCGCACCTCGCTGTGCCCGAGGACGCCGGCGGCCTGTTCGCGCACCAACTCCAGGGTGATGCGGTGCCGTTCGGCCTCGGGGACGCCGGCGAGGCGGCGCCTGATGTCCTGTGCGTCGGCCGGTCCCGCGGCCGTGCCGGCGGCCCGGCGGGCCGGGGCGCGGACGAGCCCGCGCAGCAGGGGTGGCACGCCGCCCTCGGCGGCGGCGCGGGTGCGGACGGCGGCCAGGTCGAGGCGGACGGGGACGACGGCGGGTTCGCCGAGGTCGAGCGCCGCGTCCAGCAGGGCCAGTCCCTCGCGGGAGCTGAGCGGGCGGACGCCGGAGCGGCCGAGGCGGGCCCGGTCGCCGGCACCGAGCGTCGCCGTCATGCCGCTGGCCTCCTCCCACAGGCCCCAGGCCAGGGAGAGGGCGGGCAGGCCACGGGCGCGGCGCTGGCGGGCCAGTTCGTCGAGGAAGGCGTTGGCCGCCGCGTAGTTGCCCTGTCCGGGGCCGCCGAGGACGGCGGTGGCCGAGGAGAACAGGACAAACGCGGTGAGGTCGGCGCCGGCGGTCAGCTCCGCCAGGGCGAGGGTCGCGTCGACCTTGGGGGCCAGCACCCGCTCGACCTGGTCCTCGGTGAGGGAGGCGACCACGGCGTCGTCGACCACGCCGGCGGTGTGCACCACGCCGCGCAGCGGCCGGCCCGGCGGGATGTCGGCGAGTGCCTTGGCCAGGGCGGTGCGGTCGGTGACATCGCAGGCGGCGACGGTCACCGAGGCGCCCTGCTCCTCCAGTTCGGCGATCCAGGCGTCGGCGCCTTCGGCGGCGCGGCCCCGGCGGCTGACCAGCAGCAGATGGCGCACCCCGTGCCGGGTCACCAGATGCTGGGCGACGAGCCGGCCGAGGGTGCCGGTGCCGCCGGTGATCAGCACGGTGCCGTGCGGGTCCCAGGTGGTGGGCGCGGTCAGCACGACCTTGCCGATGTGCTTGGCCTGGCTGACATGACGGAACGCCTCGGGGGCGCGCCGCATGTCGAAGGTGGTGACGGGCAGCGGGCTGAACGCTTCGGCGGCGAACAGGTCAAGGACCTGGCCGAGGATCGCGCCGATCCGTTGGGGTGTCAGCTCGGCGATGTCGAAGGTCCGGTAGGCGACCCCCGGGTACCGCTCGGCGATGGTCTCGGGGTCGCGGATATCGGCCTTGCCCATCTCCAGGAACTGTCCGCCGCGTGGCAGCAGTTGGAGGGAGGCGTCGACGAACTCGCCGGTGAAGGCGTTGAGTACGACATCGACGCCGCGCCCCTGGGTGGCGGCGAGGAAGGCGTCCCGGAAGGCGGTGTCGCCGGTGGACGCCAGATGGGCGTCGTCCAGGCCGAGTTCGCGGAGTGCCGGCCATTTGCCCTCGCTGGCGGTGGCGAACACCTCGGCGCCCAGATGCCGGGCCAGCCGCACGGCGGCCATGCCGACGCCGCCGGCGCCGGAGTGGACCAGCACGGACTCGCCGGCCTTGAGTTCGGCGAGGTCCACCAGGCCGAGCCAGGCGGTGACAAAGGCGACCGGCACGCCGGCGGCCGTCTCGAAGGACCAGCCGGCCGGGATCCGGACCAGGGCCCTGGCGTCGGCCACCACCTGGGGGCCGAAGCCCCGGGCGACCATGCCCAACACGGCGTCGCCGACGGAGAGTCGGCTGACTCCGGGGCCGATCTCGGTGACGATGCCGGCAGCCTCGTCGCCGAGCCAGGGCGCGGTCTCGCCGGAGTACATGCCGAGGGCGATCAGCACGTCGCGGAAGTTCATCCCGGCGGCGCGGACGGCGATCCGCACCTCGTTCTGGCCGAGCGGCGCCGCGGCCTCCGGGCCGGGCAGCAGCCGCAGGTTCTCCAGCGATCCCGGCTTGGTGGTCTCCAACCGCCAGGGTTCGGCGGGGGGTTGGAGGGCGTCGCCGCCTTCGGAGCGGACCAGGCGGGGGCAGAGCGTCGCGTCGCCGAGCAGCCGCAGCTGCTCCTCGCCGCTGCCGACGGCGGCGGCCAGCTCGGGCAGCGGCCGCTCGCGGTCGGTCTCGACCAGCACCAGCCGGCCGGGGTGCTCCGCCTGGGTGGAGCGCCCCAGGCCCAGCACGGCGGCGTGCCCGAGGTGTGCGGAGCGGGTGACGAGCGCCAGCCGGGCGTCGGCGAACCGTTCGTCGGCGAGCCAGCGGCGCAGCAGCGTCAGGGTTTCGGCGACGGCCCGGTGGACGTCCAGCGCCTCGTCGACGCGGGCGATCACCAGCTCGGGCGCGCCATCGGCGGCCAGCCGGTCCAACGCGTCGTCGCCGGCGGGGAGTTCGACGGCGCGCGGGGTGCTTGTGGGCTCGCCGGCGGGGACCCAGTCCACCTGGTAGAGCGATTCGGGGCCGGCGGGCGCGGTGCGCAGGTTCTCCACGGAGACCGGGCGGACGGCCAGCGAGGCGATGGCGGCGACGGGCCGTCCGGCGGTGTCGGCGACCGTCACCGAGAGGGCGTCGCCCGCGCCGGGGGCGAGCCGGACGCGGAGCGCGGTGGCGCCGGAGGCGAAGAGTTCGACGCCCTCCATGGCGAACGGCAGCACGGGCCGGCCGTCGTTGTGCACCAGGCCGAGCAGCGGGATGGGGTGCAGCGCGGCGTCCAGCAGCGCCGGGTGCAGTCCGAACTCGCCGGGCTCGGTGCCCTCGGGGAGGGCGACCTCGGCGAACACCTCGTCGCCGCGCCGCCACAGCGCGCGCAGCCCGATGAACGCCGGGCCGTAGGCCAGGCCGATGGCGGCAAGCCTGGCGTAGGCGTCGGTGAGGTCGACGGGTTGGGCGTCGGCGGGCGGCCACTGCCGCAGATCGGCGCCGGGCCCCGCCGTGAGGGTCGCGGCCAGGAACCCGGAGACATTGCGGACCCAGGGGGCGTCGTCCTGGCCGTCGGGGCGGGAGTGCACCCCGATGGGGCGGCGCCCCGTCTCGTCGGGCTCGCCGATGATGATCTGCAGCTGTCGGCCGCCGCGCTCGGGGAGGATCAGCGGCGTCTGGAACGTCAGTTCCTCGACGCCGGCGCAGCCGACCTCGTCGGCGGCGCGGATCGCCAGATCGGCGAAGGCGGTGCCGGGCACCACCACGGCGTCGCCCACCAGATGGTCGGCGACCCAGGACTGCGGGAAGGCCGTCAGCCGGCCGGTCAGCACCACGCCGGCGCCGTCGGCCAGCGGGACGGCCGCGCCGAGCAGCGGGTGGCCCGCCGGCCTGGCGCCGAGCGCGGCGGCGTCGGTGCCGCCGGCCCTCGGCCGCACCCAGTAACGGCGGTGCTGGAAGGAGTAGGTGGGGAGGTCGACGCGGGCGCCGCCGGGGTGGAGCGCCGCCCAGTCGACCCGGGCGCCGGCCGTCCAGACCCGGGCGACCCCCTCGATCGCGGCCAGCGGTTCGGGGCGGTCCTTGCGCCGCAGCACGCCGACGACCAGGTCCTCCGGGGTGTCGACGGCCTCGACGGCGAGTCCGGCGAGGGTTCCGTCGGGGCCGATCTCCAGCGCCTGCCGGACGCCGTCGGCCTCGAAGACGCGGACCGCATCGGCGAACCGCACGCCCTCGCGGGCATGCCGCAGCCAGTACTCGGGCGACGCCAGATCGCCGTCGGCGGCGCGCCGGCCGGTGAGGGTGGAGACCACGGTCAACCGGGGCCTGTGGAACGTCAGTCCGGACAGCACGGTGCGGAACTCGGCCAGCATCGGGTCCATCAGCGGCGAGTGGAAGGCGTGGCTGACGCGCAGCCGGCGGGTGCGCACGCCGCGTTCCTCGAAGTCGGCGGCGATCGCGGTCACCACCGGCTCGGCGCCCGAGATCACGGTGGCCTCGGGCCCGTTGACGGCGGCGACGCCGGCGACCTCGCCATGGTCGGCCAGCAGCGGGACCACCTCGTGTTCGGGCGCGGCGACGGCGATCATCGCGCCGCCGGCCGGCAGCCGCTGCATCAGCCGGCCCCTGGCGGCGACCAGGGCGGCGGCGTCCGGCAGCGAGAGGATGCCGGCGACATGGGCGACGGCGATCTCGCCGACGGAGTGGCCGGTGAGCAGATCGGGGCGGACGCCCCAGGAGGTGATCAGCCGGTGGAGGGCGACCTCGAAGGCGAAGAGCGCGGGCTGCGCCCACTCGGTGCGGTGCATCCTGGCCTCGTCGTCGCCGAAGACCACCTCGTTCAGCGGCCCCGGCAGCAGCGGGTCGAGAACGTCGGTGACCTCGTCCCAGGCGGCGGCGAACACCGGGAAGGCGGCGCGTAGTTCGCGGCCCATGCCCAGGCGTTGGGCGCCCTGGCCGGCGAAGAGCAGCCCGAGCCGGCCGCCGTCGCGGGCGGTGCCGCTGAGCACGCCGGCGCGTTCGGCGCCGTCGGCCAGGGCGCGGAGCCCGTCGAGCAGTCCCGAGGGGGCGTCGCCGACCACCACGGCGCGGTGGGCGAGGGTGGCCCGGGTGGCGGCCAGGGACCAGCCGATGTCCCCCGGGTCGGCGGCCGCGCCCGGCCCCTCGACGAACTCCCCCAGGCGCGCGGCCTGTTGACGGACGGCCTCGGGCTGGCCACCGGAGAGCACCCAGCCGAAGGCGGCGGGGCTGTGGCCGGACCTGGGCGGTGTGGCGGTCTCGGCCTCTTCGACGGGGGGTTCGTCGGCAAGGATCAGATGGGCGTTGGTGCCGCTGATGCCGAACGAGGAGATCCCGGCGCGGCGTGGCGTTCCGGCCCTGGGCCAGGGCCTGGCGTCGGTGAGCAGGGCGACATCGCTGTCCGCCCAGTCCACGTGCGGGCTGGGCCGCTCCGCGTGCAGGGTCCTGGGCAGCAGCCCGTTGCGCAGCGCCATCACCATCTTGATGACGCCGGCCACGCCGGCGGCGGCCTGGGTGTGGCCGATGTTGGACTTCACGGTGCCCAGCCACAACGGGCGTTCGGCCGGCCGGTCCTGGCCGTAGGTGGCGATCAGCGCCTGGGCCTCGATCGGGTCGCCGAGCCGGGTGCCGGTGCCGTGCGCCTCGACCACGTCGACATCGGCGGCACCGATCCCGGCGTCGGCCAGGGCGCGGCGGATGACCTGCTCCTGCGCCTCGTCGTTGGGGGCGGTCAGGCCGTTGGAGGCACCGTCCTGGTTGATGGCCGAACCGCTGATCACGGCGAGCACCTGGTGGCCGTTGCGGCGCGCGTCGGAGAGCCGTTCCAGCACGATCATCCCGACGCCCTCGGCGGGGCCGAAGCCGTCGGCGTCCTCGGCGAACGCCTTGCAGCGGCCATCGGCGGCGAGGCCCTGCTGACGGCTGAGGTCGACGATCCAGTTGGGCGCGGACATGATGGTGACGCCGCCGGCCAGGGCGAGGGAGCACTCGCCGTCGCGCAGCGCGCGGGCGGCGACATGCAGGGCGACCAGCGACGAGGAGCAGGCGGTGTCGACGGTGACGGCGGGCCCGCGCAGTCCGAAGGTGTAGGCGATCCGGCCGGACATCACGCTGGTGGTGTTGCCGACGGCGAGATAGCCCTCCAGTTCCTCGGCGGACGCGTCGCCGTGCCGGGGGGCGTACTCCTGGGGCGCGGCGCCGACGAAGACGCCGATGTTGTCGCCGCGCAGCGCGGTGGGGGGCAGTCCGGCGCGCTCCAGGGCCTCCCAGGAGGTTTCGAGGAGCAGCCGCTGCTGCGGGTCCATGGCCAGCGCCTCGCGCGGCGAGATGCCGAACAGCTCGGCGTCGAACTCGCCCGCCTCGGCGAGGAACCCGCCGGCCCGCACATAGCTGGTGCCGGGCGTCAACGGGTCGGGATCGTAGAGCGCTTCGAGGTCCCAGCCCCGGTCGTCGGGGATCGGGGCGATGCCCTCGGCGCCGTCGGCGACCAGTCGCCACAGGTCCTCGGGGGAGGCCACCCCGCCGGGGAACCGACAGGCCATGGCGACCACGGCGATCGGCTCCCGCCGCCTCGCCTCGGTCTCGGTCAGCCGCTGCCGGGTCTGCCGCAGGTCGGCCGTGACGAGCTTGAGGTATTCGCGGAGCTTCTCTTCGTTAGCAGACATCGGAAAGCCACTCTCCACAAGGAAAGCCGAATGGGAATCACGGCGACGTGCCGGGCGGTCAGGCGGTCGGACATCCGGCGTATGTCGGGTGGGGGAAAGCCAAGAACGAGTCCTCACGCGCGGCGCTGTGGACCTCGGTCAGATGGCCCCATGCTGTTTCGTTGCCCGGGTGGATGTCTGCGTGTCACTTCTCGCGCTCCCCCGCGCTCTTGCCCACCGATTGTGTGCCGGGCGAGGCGCCGCTGCTCTGGGGACCGACCCCAGGCGGGACCCTAGTACTGCGTGGTCGCAGGGCGTGAAGGGCCGCCGACGTGCGCGGACCGGGGTCAGTGTCACCCCGGCTCCCGGGAGTTGACACCCCCGGGGCACCCCGGGGTCGGTGGACCCGGTGGACCCGGTGGCCCCGGGGTGCCCGTCGGGCGCCGCGGGCTCTCCCCCCGGCGATTCCGAAAGGTTTTCGGGCGCGGTGGCGGCCGGGCTTCCGGTTCATGTGGGGAGTGGGTGGACGCATTGTCCGCCGATGCGGTCAGGACACCGATTCGGGCGCTCTCACCAGGCCGGGGAGACCGTGCCACAGCCGTTCCGGAAAACCTGGTTCCTGGAACAGGATCCCCCAATCAACCACTATGTTACGAGTGGAGAGTTGACGAAGATATCGCCACTTGTCTTCACAAACGTAACCCATCCCGCGTGAGGTAGGTCACCTTCTTCACTGGTTTAGCAGCACACCCTGACCCCGCCCATGAAGTGCCGTATTCGACGCCCACACACGGGCTCACCCCGGGGCTGCGCAATACCCCTCCCAACCGTTTCCCAAGGGGAAGCGGAATCCGTTCGACACCCCACGATCAGGCCGTTTGCACACGCTGGCCCCCGCAACGGGCAGTGAGGGAGGAGCAACGAGCGGCGACGAGAGGCCGGCCGGCGGGGCGTCCGACGGCGGGGCGGCGAACGCGCCCCGCGGCCACCCGGGTTCGGCCGCGGCGGCCAACAAGCGCTATATAATCCCAGGTCAGTTGGGGTGCGTCGGCTCCCGCACCGGGGGCCGACTCGCCGCGTTGTGCGTGGATTCCCACCGATTCCTGCGCCACCCGCAGCCCCGGGGGCCCCCGGGGGCACGTTCGACCGGCGCGGCCGCCACGGCAAACTCGACGACGATACGGCGGAAAGTCGATTGCCATCGCGAACCATGGCTCCGCTTCCCATCCCGAGACGACTTGGGATATCGTTGTTCGCGCTTTGTCCTGCTGCGCCGCTCTGACTCAGCGGCCTGACCAAACTGTTTAGTTACACCGGGATGTACCCGGTGTTAACAGTTTTACGGGGAGATCTTCTTATGGTGTCCGGCGCTCCATCGTGCCGCTCCGATTCCTCCTGCCCCATCTCGCTCCTCGTGTGTTTCCACGGGTCAACAAACACCAGCAGACCCGTGTCTCGTCTCTAGTCCGCTGGCCATCCACGCCACAAGTTCTGGCGCCATGCGAAACACGCCTGCCCGGGGTCGAGGAATTCGGCCGACTTCAAGGAGATGAGTACATTCATGCTCGCGGGAGCCAACTCGGCCGTTCGGATCGACGAGCCGTCACTGATCGAGCGTGACGAGGAGCTGCGCGCCCTCGCCGGAACACTGGACGCCCTGCGCGCCGGGAGCGGCGGATTCGTCCTCGTCGAGGGGCCGTTCGGCACCGGCAAGAGCGCGCTGCTGCACACCCTGCGGCAGGGCGCGGGGGCGGCCGGGTTCACCGTCCTCCAGGCCAGGGGCAGCGCCTTCGAGACCGGCCACCCCAACGGTCTGGTGCGGCAGATCCTGGAGCACTGGCTCGCCTCGGCGCCGCCGCAGGGCCGGGGGCCGGCCGATCCGGCGGCGCTGCTGACCCCGCTGCTCGACTCCCCCGAGGCCCTCGACCAGCCGGGCGGCCCCAGCTGGGGGATCCCGGATCCGGAGCGGCAGGAACGCGAACACGACGGACTGCTCAGGCTGTTGGTCGAGCTGGCCGACACCGGGCCGCTGGTGCTGCTGCTGGACGATCTGCATCTGGCGGACTCCGCCTCGATGCGCTTCCTGGGCCGCCTCGGCGGCCTGATCGCCCAACACCCCGTTCTCTGCTGCGTCACCGCACCGCCCCCGGCGCGTTCGGGCCTCCGGCTCGGCCTGGACGAGCCGCCCGTGCAGACGCTGCTCGCCCCGGCGGCCCCCCGTTCCCTGGTCCTCGGCCCGCTCAGCGAGGACGGGGTGCGCGCCTTTCTCGCGTCCGCCGTGCCGGGACAGCTCTCCGCCACCTCGGTGCGCGCCTGCTACGAGGCGACCGTGGGCAATCCGTTCTTCCTGCGGGAGCTGGTCGGCGAACTCGGCGGCGGCGGGCTCGCCGACCCCGCCCGGATATCCGCCGCAGGACCGCGCACCGTCGCCCGCCGCATCCTGCGCCGCGTGCACCATCTGCCACGACGCGGCGTCAACGGGGCCCTGGCCGCGACCAACGCGCTCGCCGTACTCGACACCGCGGACAGCGTCGAACAGCTCGCCGCCGTCGCCGATCTCGCACCGGCCGAGGCGGCGCACGCGGTGGTCGCGCTCCGCGCCGCCGGCGTCGCCGACCGGGCCGACCCGCCACGGTTCGCCGCCCCCATCGCCCGCAACGCCGTCTACACCCATATGGCGCACGCCTTCCGCTACCGCGCCCACTACGCGGCGGCCCAGGCCCTCACCGACCAGGGCGCGCCGCCGCGGCGGATCGCCACCCATCTGCTGCATGTCCCGCCCTCAACCGACGGACGCGCCGTGGAGACCCTGGTCGCCGCCGGCCTGGCCGCGCTCGGCGAGGGCGATCCCGCGCAGGCCCTCTCCCTGGTGCGCCGCGCCGCCCGGGAGAACGTGCCGAGCCGCACGCTGCCCCGGCTGCTGGCCGTGCTGGGCGAGGCCGAACACCGCACCGGGCACCCGCAGGCCGTGCGCCATCTCGGGGACGCCATCGGCCTGACCTCGGACCCGGCCGAACGCGCCCGGATCGCGCTGCAGTTGGGCGCCGCACTCACGGTCGCCGCACGCCACGAGGAGGCCGCCGAGGTCTACCGCCAGGCCCATGCCGAACTCGGCGGCGAGCACCCGAAGTTGGCCGCCCGACTGTGCGCGGCGCACAGCCGCCTCGACCATCTGGGCGCCACCGGCCGAGGCAACGTCCCCGAGCTGGTACGGGAGTTGGGCACCACCTCCCGTGTCACCGCCGGCGAACAACCCCCGAACGACGCGCACTCGCTGGCGCTCGGCGCCGCCCGCGCCCTGCTCGGCGGGGAGCCGGGCCACCGCGTCGTCCAACTGGTCGACCAGGCCCTGGCACACGACCCCACGATCCGCCGCCCCGGGGACGACGCGTGGGTGCCCTGGTTCCTGGCGTACTGCCTCTACAGCTGCGACAAGCTCGCCGAGGCCGGCACCATCCTGGACGACGCCATCCAGCAGGCGGTGAGCGTCGGCGTCGACTCCCGGGCGCTGCGCGCCCTGCGGGCCCATGTCAACCTGCACCGGGGGATGTTGTCGGAGGCCAAGAACGACGCCAGCGCCTCCCTGGAGCCGTGCGCCGCCGGCGAGACCGACGCGCTGGGCCGCTCGTTCGCCGTGCTGGCCCTCACCGACCTGCTGATCCTGCGCAACCAGCCGGACATGGCGGCACGCGTCTTCGAGGAACACGGCGGCTGGCACGCCCCCGGAACCAGCCGGCTGGGGGATATCGCACTGCTGATCGGCCGCCGGCACCTGCACGCGGTCAGGGGTGACTCCGAGGCCGGGATGCGCGACGGCGAACGCATCCTCTCCCTGCTCAGGGAGACCGGCAGCACCACCCCGGCCCTGACCCCGGCCCCCAGCATGGTGGAGAACCTGGTGGGCCTCGGCCAGCTGGAACGGGCGCACGCACTGGCCGCCGAACACCTCGCCGACGCACGGTCGTTCGGCACCCACCGGATCGTCGCCCGCGCCCTGTACGCCTATGCCCGCACCCAGGGCGGCGACGACGCCATCGAATCGCTGGAGGAGGCCGTCGAACTGCTCGACGGCTCGCCCGCCATCGTCGACCGCTGCGCCTGCCTGCTGCAACTGGGCGCCGTGCTGCGGGACACCCGGCGCACGGTGCAGGCCAGGCGGCGGCTCAGGGAGGCCGACGAGGTGGCCGAGACGATCGGCGCCACCGCGTTCAGCGGCGCGACCCGACGCGCGCTCGCCGCCCTGGGAGTGCGGACCCGGGACACCGGGCGGCCCCACACCTGGGGACTCACCCCCAGGGAACACCGGGTCTCCGTCCTCGCCGCCGAGGGCAAGCGCAACCACGAGATCGCCAGCATCCTCTTTGTCACCGTCAAGACCGTGGAGTGGCACCTCAGCCAGGTCTACCGCAAGCTGCACATCGACTCCAGGAGCGAACTCAGCCGCGTACTCAGCCTCGGCTGACCCACCCCCGGCCGCCCCAGGACTGGGGTGGTGGCCGGGGGAGCGCCCCGAGTCGCCGGCGCTCCCCGGCGGCGCAGTATGTCGGTGCGGGCGATGTACGGCCATGGCCGACCTCGGGCCGTGTCCCTCGGAAGTTCCCCCGCTTCCGGGGGACTTGGCGTTCGTCCCGGTCCTTCACCGCTTCGCCCCGCCCGTGATCCGAACCCACGCCGTGCCCACCGCTCCCGGGCATGTGCGGCGGGTCGGAACCCGCGTCTGCCCTTCACCTCAACAGGCAACGGAGTGTGCATCGTATGGCGCCCGGTAAACCCAATGTCATCCTGCGCGGCGGGCCGGTCCAGATCACCGGCCGGTCGCAGCTGCGGTACCACCCGAACGTCGACGAGACGATCAAGATATCCGTCGGCAACGCCTATGAGCACTATCTGCCGACGCCGGAGACGGTGGAGCACGACGGCAGCAGGCTCACCGTTTTCGAGTGGACCCGACGCACCTATATCGCCGAGTGATCCCGGCCGCCGCCGGCTGACCCGGCACGGCGCCCGCGCCCCGGGGACGGCCCCTTCCGCCCCCGGGGCGCCGGCCTGTCCGCGTCCCGCCCCGGCTGGGGTCGACCCGGGGGCCGGCACGGGGCGCGCCGAAGCCGGACGGACACAGAATCGCAGGCGGCGTCCGCCTGTCGCGCGAGAGTCGGGGAAAGACGCCAACCGCGCGCACCACCCCATGAACGCGCCCATGAACGCGCCCATGAACAGCCCAGGACAAACGGGAGTTCAGGAACTATGACCGTCCAGAAGTCGAAGGCGTCGGCCGAGTCCGCGCGCTCCGGAGCCAGCCATCTCCCCGGTGCGCCAGCGCCGCGTGGCAGTGACCCCATCGCGGTGGTCGGCCTCGCCTGCCGGCTGCCGGGGGCCCCCACCCCCGCCGACTTCTGGCGCCTGCTGCGGGCCGGCGACAACGCCGTGCGTCCGCTGCCCGACAGCCGACGCCGCGCCCCGGGCGGCGATCCCACGGGCGACCCCACGGGCGGGGCACCCGCCGGCTATCTGGACCGGGTCGACACCTTCGACGCGGCGTTCTTCGGCATCGCCCCCCGCGAGGCCCGGGCCATGGACCCCCAGCAGCGGCTGATGCTGGAGCTGGCCTGGGAGGCGTTGGAGCACGCCGGCATCGTGCCGGGCACCCTACGGGACAGCCGCACCGCCGTGTTCGCCTCCACGATGTGGGACGACTACGCCGAACTGGCCACCGCCGGCGGCGCCGACCACCTCGGCGCCTACAGCTTCGCCGGCACCCGCCGCACCATGCTGGCCAACCGCGTCTCCTATCTGCTGGGCCTCAACGGGCCCAGCCTCACCGTCGATTCGGGCCAGTCGTCCTCCCTGGTGGCGGTGCATCTGGCGTGCGAGAGCCTGCGCCGGGGCGAGGCGACGGCCGCCCTGGTGGGCGGCGTCAACCTGATCCTCGGCGAGGGCTCAGCGGCCACCTCGGCCAGCCTGGGCGCGCTCTCCCGCAGCGGGAACTGCCATACGTTCGACGCGCGCGCCGACGGCTATGTCAGGGGCGAGGGCGGCGCGGTGCTGCTGCTCAAGCCGCTGGCCCTGGCCCTGGCCGACGGGGACCGGGTGCACGGCGTGATCCGCGGCAGCGCCGTCAACAACGACGGGGGCGGCGACAGCCTGGGCACACCGCGCGGCGCGGCGCAGGAGGAGGTGGTGCGGCTCGCCCACGAGCGCGCCGCGACCGGAGCCGAGCAGATCGGCTATGTCGAACTGCACGGCACCGGCACCCCCGTTGGCGACCCGATCGAGGCCGCCGCCCTGGGCGCGGCCCTGGGCAGGGCGCGCCCGGCGGACGAGCCGCTGCGCGTCGGTTCGGTGAAGACCAATATCGGCCATCTGGAGAGCGCGGCGGGCATCGTCAGCCTGCTCAAGGTGGTGCTCAGCATCACCGGCGGCGCGCTGCCGCCGAGCCTCAACTACGCCGAGCCCAACCCGGACATCCCGCTGGACCGGCTCAATCTGCGGGTGCAGGCCGAGCTGGGCCCCTGGCCGGGGGACGGCGCTGAGCCGCCGCTGGCCGGCGTCTCCTCGTTCGGGCTGGGCGGCACCAACTGCCACGTGGTGGTGGGCGGGTTCACGCCGACCGATGAGCCCGTCGATGACGCCGCCGGGTCTGCCGGTTCGCCGGGGTCCGGGGTGGTGATGTGGCCGTTGTCGGGTGCGTCACCGGAGGCATTGGCCGCGCAGGCCGAACAGTTGGCGGCCGTGGTGGAAGCGGACGAGGACGCGCCGTTGACCGATCTGGGCGCGGCACTGGCCACCACCAGAACCGCGTTCCGCCACCGCGCCGTCGTCCTGGCCACCGACCGCCAGGAACTCCTCACCGAACTCACCGCCCTCGCCACACACCAACCCCCCAACCGCGCCATCCAGGGCACCACCATCCCCGACACCGACCAGGGACCCGTCTTCGTCTTCCCAGGGCAAGGCTCCCAATGGACCGGCATGGGACTCCAACTCGCCCAACAACACCCGGTGTTCGCCAAAGCACTCGACGACTGCCAAGACGCCCTCGCCCCCCACATCGACTGGAACCTCCACCAAGCACTCGCCTCCCCCGAACAACTCCAACGCGTCGACATCGTCCAACCCGCCCTCTGGGCCGTCATGATCTCCCTCGCCCGCCTCTGGCAACACCACGGCATCACCCCCACCGCCGTCATCGGCCACTCCCAAGGCGAAATAGCCGCCGCCCACATCGCCGGCGCCCTCACCCTCCACGACGCCGCCACCATCGTCGCCCTCCGCTCCCAACTCATCCACCAACACCTCGCCGGCCACGGCGCCATGGCCTCCCTCAACCTCGACCCCACCACCACCCAACAACTCCTCACCCCCCACCACCCCCACCTCACCATCGCCACCACCAACAGCCCCCACACCACCGTCATCGCCGGAGACACCCACCACCTCAACACCCTCACCACCCACTGCGAACAACACAACATCCGCATCCGCCGCATCCCCGTCGACTACGCCTCCCACTCCCCCCACGTCCAACCCCTCCACCCCCACCTCACCCAAGCCCTCCAACACATCACACCCCAACCCACCCACACCCCCATCATCTCCACCGTCACCGGACACCCCCTCAACGGACCAGAACTCACCCCCGAATACTGGTACCAAAACCTCCGCAACCCCGTCCTCTTCACCGAGGCCACGGAGGCGCTGCTCGCCCGGGGCCATGGTGTCTTCCTGGAGATGAGCCCCCATCCGGTGCTGGCCGGCAGCGTGGCCGAAACCGCCGAGGCCGCCGAGAACGCTCAGGTGCGGGCGCTCGGCACGCTGCGCCGCGACGACGGCGGCGACGACCGGTTCCTCGCCTCGTTGGCGCAGGCGTGGGCCAGCGGGGTCGGGATCGACTGGGACCGGCTCCACCCGGGCTTCGACGGCCGCCGCGTCGAGCTGCCCACCTACCCGTTCCAGCGCGAGAGTCACTGGCTGGACACCACCGCAGGGCCTCGCCGACGGCCCGCAGCCGTCGACGAGCCGGCCGACGAGCCGGTGCTCGCCCCGACCGGCGCGCCGACCGTTCCCGGGCTCGCCGGACAGAACGCGGCCGGCCAACGCGAGGTCCTG
Organism: Streptomyces sp. NBRC 109706; assembly: GCF_000974485.1. Lineage (GTDB taxonomy): Bacteria > Actinomycetota > Actinomycetes > Streptomycetales > Streptomycetaceae > Streptomyces. The sequence continues at coordinate 94,418 of NZ_BBOM01000015.1, forward strand.
ACCGATCTGGTGCGCCGGCACGCGGCGGCCGTCCTCGGGCATCCGAACGTCGAACGGGTCGAGCGGACCGTTCCGTTCAAGGAGGCGGGCTTCGACTCGCATATGTCGGTGGAGCTGCGCGACCGGCTCAACACGGCCACCGGGCTGCGGCTGCCGTCCGGGGTGCTCTTCTCGCACCCCACGCCGGCGGCGCTCGCCGAGCGGCTGCGGCAGGACCTGGGCATGGCCGGCGACGAAGCACCGGCCGGGCGTCACGTCAGGGGCCGGAGCGCGCCGGGACGCGCCGACGAGCCGATCGCCGTCGTCGGCATGGCCTGCCGGTTCCCCGGCGGCGTGGCCAGCCCCGAGGACCTGTGGCGGCTGGTCGCCGAAGGCCGGGACGCCATCGGCGACTTCCCCACCGACCGTGGCTGGGATCTGGACGCGCTCTACGACCCCGATCCGGAGGCCGTCGGCTCCTCCTACACCAGGAAGGGCGGCTTCCTCGAAGGCGTCGCGGACTTCGACGCGGCGTTCTTCGGCATCTCGCCCCGCGAGGCGCAGACCATGGACCCCCAGCAGCGGCTGCTGCTGGAGACCTCCTGGGAGGCGATCGAACGCGCCGGGATCGCGCCGTCGGCGCTGCGCGGCACCGGCACCGGCGTGTTCGCCGGCGCCATGGCGCAGGAATACGGGGCGCCGCTGCACCAGGCCCCCGAGGGCTTCGAGGGGCAGCTGCTGACCGGCGGCGCGGCGAGCGTGCTGTCCGGCCGGGTCGCCTATGTGCTGGGCCTCAACGGGCCGGCCATCACGGTGGACACCGCGTGTTCCTCGTCCCTGGTGTCGGTGCATCTGGCGGCCCAGGCGCTGCGGCAGGGCGAGTGCTCGATGGCGCTGGCCGGCGGCGTCACGGTGATGCCGACGCCCGGGATGTTCCTGGAGTTCAGCCGCCAGCGCGGGCTGGCGGCCGACGGCCGGTGCAAGGCCTTCGGGGCTGGCGCCGACGGCACCGGCTGGGCGGAGGGCGTCGGCGTGCTGGTGCTGCAACGCCTGGACGAGGCGCGACGGGACGGCCGCCGGATCCTCGCGGTGCTGCGCGGTTCGGCGATCAACCAGGACGGTGCCAGCAACGGGCTCACCGCGCCCAACGGCTCGTCGCAGGAGGAGGTCATCCGGCTGGCGCTGGGCGCCGCCGGGCTGGGGCCCGCCGATGTGGACGCGATGGAGGCGCATGGCACCGGCACCACGCTGGGCGACCCGATCGAGGCCACCGCGCTGCTGGCCACCTACGGGCAGGGCCGGGACGCCGATGACCCGCTCTTCCTCGGGTCGTTGAAGTCCAATATCGGCCATGCCCAGGCGGCGGCTGGCGTCGGCGGCCTGATCAAGATGATCATGGCGATGCGGGCGGGAACGCTGCCGAGGACGCTGCACGCGGAGCAGCCGTCACCCCATGTGGACTGGTCGTCGGGCGCGCTGTCGCTGCTGGTGGAGTCTCGGCCGTGGCCCGAGCGCGACCGGCCGCGTCGCGCCGCCGTCTCCTCGTTCGGGATCAGTGGCACCAACGCCCATGTGATCCTTGAGGCCGCGCCCGAACCCGTCGAGGAGCCGGTGGCTTCTCCGGGGTCCGGGGTGGTGGTGTGGCCGTTGTCGGGGGCGTCACCGGAGGCACTGGCCGCGCAGGCCGAACAGTTGGCGGCCGTGGTGGAAGCGGACGAGGACGCGCCGTTGACCGATCTGGGCGCGGCACTGGCCACCACCAGAACCGCGTTCCGCCACCGCGCCGTCGTCCTGGCCACCGACCGCCAGGAACTCCTCACCGAACTCACCGCCCTCGCCACACACCAACCCCCCAACCGCGCCATCCAAGGCACCACCACCCCCGACACCGACCAGGGACCCGTCTTCGTCTTCCCAGGACAAGGCTCCCAATGGACCGGCATGGGACTCCAACTCGCCCAACAACACCCGGTGTTCGCCAAAGCACTCGACGACTGCCAAGACGCCCTCGCCCCCCACATCGACTGGAACCTCCACCAAGCACTCGCCTCCCCCGAACAACTCCAACGCGTCGACATCGTCCAACCCGCCCTCTGGGCCGTCATGATCTCCCTCGCCCGCCTCTGGCAACACCACGGCATCACCCCCACCGCCGTCATCGGCCACTCCCAAGGCGAAATAGCCGCCGCCCACATCGCCGGCGCCCTCACCCTCCACGACGCCGCCACCATCGTCGCCCTCCGCTCCCAACTCATCCACCAACACCTCGCCGGCCACGGCGCCATGGCCTCCCTCAACCTCGACCCCACCACCACCCAACAACTCCTCACCCCCCACCACCCCCACCTCACCATCGCCACCACCAACAGCCCCCACACCACCGTCATCGCCGGCGACACCCACCACCTCAACACCCTCACCACCCACTGCGAACAACACAACATCCGCATCCGCCGCATCCCCGTCGACTACGCCTCCCACTCCCCCCACGTCCAACCCCTCCACCCCCACCTCACCCAAGCCCTCCAACACATCACACCCCAACCCACCCACACCCCCATCATCTCCACCGTCACCGGACACCCCCTCAACGGACCAGAACTCACCCCCGAATACTGGTACCAAAACCTCCGCAACCCCGTCCTCTTCACCGACGCGGTCAGCACCCTGATCGACCAGGGGCACCGACTGTTCGTGGAGGCCAGCGCCCACCCGGTGCTGGCGATGGCGATCACCGAGATCGCCGAGGCCGCCGAGGCCACCGAGAACGCCGAAAACGCTCAGGTGCGGGCCCTCGGCACACTGCGCCGCGACGACGGCGGCGACGACCGGTTCCTCGCCTCCCTCGCCGAGGTGCATGTGCACGGGGGCGCGGTCGACTGGTCCGCGGTCCATCCGCAGGCGCGCCCGGTGGATCTGCCGACCTACCCGTTCCAGCGGCAGCGCTACTGGATGACGGCCCCGGTCGCGGGCGCGGAGAAGCGGGACCATCCGCTGGCCGAGACGGTGGTGCCGCTCGCCGACGGGGACGGGGCGCTGCTGGTGGCCACCCTGTCGCGCGCCACCTCGCCCTGGCTGGTCGACCACGCGGTGGAGGGAACGGTGCTGCTGCCCGGCACCGCGTTCGTCGAACTCGCCCTGCGCGCCGGGGAGTCGGCGGGCTGCGCACGGCTCGAAGAGCTGACGCTGCAGGCGCCGCTGCGGCTGCCGGAGCGTGGCGCGGTGCGGCTGCGGTTGGTGGTGGCCGCCGCCGAGGATCCGGCGGCGGCCGAGCGCAGGCACAGCTTCACCGCGCACTCCCGGGCGGCCGACGCGGCCGACGACGAGCCCTGGCTCCCGCACGCCTCCGGGGTGCTGACCACCCGCGAGGCGCCGGAGCCGGCGGCCGACGCGGGGGCCTGGCCGCCGGCCGGCGCCGAGCCGGTCGACATCGCCGAGCTGTATCCACGGCTCGCCGCCCTGGGCTACGAGTACGGCCCGGCGTTCCGTGGGGTCAGGGCGGCCTGGCGGCGCGGCGACGAGGTGTTCACCGAGGTCGCGCTCGGCCAGGACCAGCAGGCGGAGGCGGCCCGGCACGGGGTGCACCCGGCGTTGCTGGACGCGGCCCTGCACGGCGCGCTGTTGGGCGCGTTGGACGGGAACGGGGCCGGGTTGGCGCTGCCGTTCGCGTTCTCCGGCGTCACCCTCCATGCCGCCGGGGCCACCGGCGCGCGGGTGACGATCACCCCCGGCGGCGGGGACACCTTCGCGGTGACGCTGGCCGACGGCTCGGGCCGGGCCACCGCCGTCATCGAGTCGCTGGAGATGCGCAGCGCCAGGACCGGCGCCGTCGAGGCCCCGGCGGACGGGCTCTACCGGGTCGACTGGGTGTCCACGGGCGAGGTCGAATCGCCGCCGGCCGGGGCGAGTTGGCAGCTGCTGGACGATGCCGACCCGGATCTGACCGCGCTGCCGACCCCGCCGCCCGCCACCGTGGTGATGCCGGTGCGGCCGGGGCGCGAGGTCACCACGGCGGTGAACGGTGCCCTGACGCTGCTGCGGGAGTGGCTGGCGGACGAGCGCCTGACCGGCTCCCGGCTGGTCTTCGCCCTCACCGGGGACCTTCCGGAACAGGCCGCCGTCGGCGGGCTGGTGCGCAGCGCGCAGAACGAGCACCCGGGGCGGTTCACCCTGGTGCACGCGGTGTCCGACCCGGGCTTTGTCTCCAGCGTCGCCGTCGCGGCCACCGATGAGCCGGAGATCCGGGTCAACGGGCGGCAGGCGGCGGTGCCCCGGCTGGCCAGGGCGACCAGGCGTCGGCTGGCGCTGCCCGACGGTCCCTGGCGTCTTGGGGTCGCCGAGGGCGGCGGTGGCGCCGACGCCGTGGTGGCGCGGCCGTCATCGCGGGCCGAGGCGCCTCTGGCGGCCGGCGAGGTGCGGATCGAGATGGGCGCCGCCGGGCTCAACTTCCGTGATCTGGTAGTGGCGTTGGGCATGGTGCCCGGGCTGGACGGGGTGGGCGTCGAGGGCGCGGGCACCGTCGTCGAGGTCGGCGCCGATGTGACGGAGCCACGTGTCGGGGACCGGGTGATGGGCCTGCTGCCCGAGGCGATGGCGCCGGTGGTGGTCGCCGACGCCCGCACCGTGACCCGGATACCGGAGGGCTGGACCTTCGAACGGGCGGCCTCGGTGCCGGTCACCTATCTGACGGTATGGCGGGGGCTGGTCGATCTGGCGGGCCTCACCCGCGGTGACCGGATCCTGATCCACGCCGCCACCGGCGGCCTCGGGCTGGCCGCGCTGCGGGTGGCCCGCCAGCTGGGCGCCGAGGTCTTCGCCACCGCCAGCCCGGCCAAGCAGCATCTGCTGCGTGAACTCGGCCTGGACGAGGGCCATATCGCCAGCAGCCGCGACCTGGGCTTCCGCGACCGGTTCCTCGCCACCACCGAGGGCGAGGGCGTCGATGTGGTGATGAACGTGCTCAGCGGCGAGTTCACCGACGCCTCGCTCGAACTGCTGCCCAGGGGTGGCCGGTTCGTGGAGATGGGCAAGACCGATGTGCGGGATCCCGAGGCGGTCGCGGCCCGTTATCCGGGCGTCGACTACCGGTACTTCGATCTGATGTCGGAGGGCCCGGACGAGATCGCGGCCGCGCTGCGCCAGCTGGATCCCGGCTTCGCCGACGGCAGCTTCGCCGCCCCGCCCATCACCAGCTGGCCGATCGGGTGCGCGCCCGAGGCGTTCGACACGATGCGCGCCGCCACCCACCTGGGCAAGCTGGTGCTGACCCACCGCCGGCCCTGGCGCCCGGACCGCACGGTGCTGATCACCGGCGGAACGGGGACGCTCGGCGCGCTGCTGGCCCGCCATCTGGTCACCGAACACGGCATCCGGCACCTGCTGTTGACCAGCCGGCGCGGCCCGGCGGCCGAGGGCGCCGGGGAACTCGTCGACGAGCTGTCCGAGTTGGGCGCCGAGGCCCGGGTGGTGGCCTGCGATGTCGGTGACCGGGCGGCGCTGACCGCGCTGTTGGCCGACGTTCCCGAGGACCGGCCGCTGGGCGCGGTGATCCATGCGGCGGGGCTGCTCGACGATGCCACCGTCGAGGCCATGACCGGCGAGCAGGTGGCTCGGGTGCTGCGGGCCAAAACCGGGGCGGCCACGCTGCTGGACGAGTTGACCGAAGGACTCGACCTGTACGCGTTTGTCCTCTACTCGTCCGTGGCCGGGGTGCTCGGCACCGCGGGGCAGGCCAACTACGCCGCCGCCAACGCCGCGTTGGACGCCCTGGCGCGTGACCGGCACCGGCGTGGACTGCCGGCCGTCTCGCTGGCCTGGGGCCTGTGGGAGCAGGCCAGCGGCATGACGGGACATCTGGACGACCAGGATGTGGGGCGGCTCTCCCGCACCGGCGTCGCGCCGTTGGAGGCCAAGGAGGGGCTGGCGCTCCTGGACCGGGCGCTGACCGACGGCGGGGCCGGTCTGGTGGCGGCCAGGCTGGATCCGGCCGGGCTGCGCGAGCAGGCGGCGGCCGGTCAACTCCCGTCCGTGCTCCGGGGCTTGGTCGGCACGGTCCGGCGGCGGGTGGCCCAGGCGGCGCCCGGGTCCGGCGCCGGCGAGGCGGGGCTGGCGGAGCGGCTCGCCGACGCGCCGCCGGCGGAGCGCCAGCGGGTCCTGCTTGACCTGGTGCGCTCGCATGCCGCCGCCGTGCTCCGGCACGGCACCGCCGAGGACATCGAGCCGGGCCGGCCGTTCCGGGAGGTGGGCTTCGACTCGCTGACCGCCGTCGAACTGCGCAACCGGGTCAACGCCGCCACCGGCCTGAAGCTGCCCAGCACGGTGGTCTTCCGCCATCCGACGCCGACCCAGCTCGTGGAGCGCCTGATCGCCGATCTGCTGCCGGAGCGGCGGGTCACCGTCGGCTCCGTGGTGGACGATATCGAGCGGCTGCGCGCCGCCCTGGCCGGGCTCGCGGCCGAGCCGGCCGAACGGGCCTCCGTCGCCGAGCGGTTGCGCGAAGTGCTGGTGGAGCTGGCGGGCCCAGAGGCCGGGGGCGCGCCGGTGGCCAGGGACGAGGAGGTCGCCTCGGCGACGGACGACGAGATGTTCGCGCTGATCGACCGGGAGTTGGGGATCGACTGACCTCCAGCGGCCCCGGCCCCCGGCCCGGCCGACCCCAGGCGTTCCCGGGGCCGCCCCCAGAATGTCTGGGGTGGGCCCCGGGGGAACCTCTGGGGTGCCGGGGGCGGCCGCCCGCCACCCTGGGGGTGACGCCACGGTGGACGAGGAGGTGACGCCGGCCCAACGGGGTCGCGCCGCCGAGACATTATCCGTTCTTACCGCATGTGCGCATAATCGTCGTGGAAAGTCGGCGGGCTGGCACCACCCCGCCGACCATAGCTAGAGTCAGGGCAGGCAAGTATCGACCACTGACTGGGAAGTGGAGTTTTCAGGCACGCCGCATTGGAATTCCTTACATGATGTGCACAGAAGTGCGCGCCGCACTCCGCGGTTCCACTTCTGTCCGACCGGCCATCATGCGTTCCCATGCGGCGGAAACCGAGCGTTACGGAATCCGGGGGAGTTGCCTTGCGCGCTCAAGACGTCCTGCTGTTCGAACGTGATAGAGAACTGTCCGGCATGGAGGCCGCCGTCGCGAGCTGCGCGCACGGGCACGGCCAGCTCCTCATGTTGGAGGGCGCCCCCGGCATGGGCAAGAGTTCCCTGCTCGGCGCCCTGCGCGAGCGCGCCGGCGGGCAGGGGTTCCATGTCTTCCAGGCCCGCAGTCTGGAGTTCGAAACCGAATTCCCCTATGGCGTTGTTCGACAGCTGTTCGACAACTGGCTCTCCACGCTCGGCCCGGACGAAAGACGCCGGGTGTTGCGCGGCCCGGCCCGGTTGGCCGCCCCGCTCTTCGACTACAGCGCGGAGTGGGCGCTGGACGGCGACGACGGCCAGGCGCAGTACTCCTACCTCTACGGCCTTTACTGGATGTGCGTCCATATTGCCGAAACCGCGCCGATCGTCCTTCTGATCGACGACATAGAATTCGTCGATCGGGCCTCTCTGGGATTCCTCCACTACCTCACCGCACGGCTTGAGGACCGCCCCATCATTTTGGCGATCAGCACCGATCCGGCGGAGAGCGACCACCGGGGCGAGGTCATCCGGGCCATCACGGCCAACCCGGCGGCGCGGCTGCTGCGGCTCGACCCGCTGTCCGGGGGCGGCGTCCACGAGTATCTGGCCGCCACCCTGGGCCGCGCCGCCGCCTCCCGCTACGCGGCGGACTGCTATACCGCCACCGGCGGGATCCCGTTCCTGCTACGGGAGTTGGTCGCCGAGCTGTCGGTGGCCGAGCGCGAGGAGCGCCGGCTCACCCCGGCGCAGGTCGCGGAGATCGCCCCGCCCAAGGTCGTCCATCTGGTGCTGCGCCGGCTCGACCGGCTGCGGCCGGCCGCCACGGCCCTGATCGAGGCCATGGCGGTGCTGGGCACCGAGGTCGATCTGAAGCACGCCATCGAGATCGCCGGGCTCGACCAGGGCGAGGTCCCCGAGGTGCAGGGCGCGCTCGCCGACGCCGGACTGCTGCGCCCCGACGTTCCGCCGCGCTTTGTGCACTCCATCGTGCGGGCCGCCGTCTATCGCAACCTCAGCGTCAGCGCCCGAAACGTCGCCCACGCCCGGGCCGCCAGGGTGCTGGCCGCCACCGAGGCGCCGGTGGCCGATATCGCCCAACACCTGCTGCGCGTCCCGGCGTCCGGCGATCCGGAGACCGTCGCCCTGCTGCGCGACGCCGCCCGCGAGGCCATCGCCGAACGGGACGACCGGGCCGCGGTGGCCTATCTCACCCGCGCGCTCCAGGAACCGCCGGCCGCACCGACCCTGTCGAGCCTGCTGGTCGACCTCGGCAAGGCCGAATTACGGTGCGAACTGCCGGACGGGCTCGACCATCTCTCCCAGGCGGTCGACCTCATCCAGGACCCGTCGCTGCGGGGCCGGGTCGGGCTCGATCTGGTCGCCGCGCTCACCGCGGCCGGCCGCGACCAGGAGGCCGTCGGCCTGCTGGAGACCCTGCGGGCCGAGGTCAGACACGCACAGGACCCGGAGGAGGCCGCGCTGTTGGATGTGGCGCTGTTGAGCGCCGCGCGCGGCGCCGCGGGCCCCGGACGGGCCGGCCGGGCCCGACTCCGCCGCGCCGAGGGCAGCGGGGAGCCGACCCAGCCGATCCTCGGGCACGCGCTGGCGGTCGAGCGGGCCTGGGAGGCGCTGCGCCGGGGCGAGTCGGCCGGCGCGGTCATGGCGCGCGTCGACGACCTGCTGCGGGAGACGTTCGCCGAGGGCCCCTCGCTGCCGATCCACGACGCCACCGTCTACCCCTGGTGCCTGGCCACGTTTGTCTTCGTGCAGTGCGACCGGATCGACGACGCCGACCGGCTGGTCACCTTCCTGGTCGACGGCGCGGCCGAGCGCGGCGCGACGCTGGCCGCGCACGCCGGACATGCCCTGCGGGCCTGGGTCCGCGCCGCGTCCGGCCGACTCACCGAGGCGGAGGCCGACGCCCGCCGGGCCCTGGAGCAGAACGGGCCCAACCACGCCCATGACGCCACCAGTTACGCCGTGGCCGCACTCGCCGAGGTGCTGACGGCACGTCAGGAGCACACCGAGGCGAGGGCGTTGCTCGACCAGCACGACGCGGACCATGACGAGTCCGGCTGGTCGACGCCGCTTCGGGTGCCGTTGAGCCTGGCCAGGGGGCGTCTGCACGCCGCGCAGGGCAGGGCGGACGCGGCGGTCACCGCGCTGGAGCGCGGACGCGAACTCCTGGAGGAGCACGGGCTGCACTTCCCCGCGCTGGCCTACGCCTGCGAGGCGGCCCTCGTCCGGGTCAGGGCGGGCCGCGCCGACGAGGAGCGGGCCCTGGCCGATGTGCGGCTGATCAACGCGCGAAGCTTCGGCTCCCCCCGGCTGGTCGCCACCGCGCTGCGGGTCTGCGGGCTGGTCTCGTCCGGCCGGCTGGCCGTCGACTTCCTCCGCGAGGCGGTGGACGTGCTGGCCGGCACCGAGGTCGCGTTGGACCGCGCCGCCGCCTCCGTCGACCTGGGCGCCGCGCTGCGGGTCGACGGCCGGCTGGACCAGGCGCGGGCCGAGCTGACCCGGGGCATGGAACGCGCCCAGGCGTGCGGCGCCTGGGGGTTGGCGAAGACCGCCAGGGCCGAACTCGCCGCCATGGGCGTCCGGGTCAGGATCACCAAGGCCACCGGGGTGGACGGCCTCACCGCCCAGGAACGCAAGGTCGCCGAGCTGGCGGCCAAGGGCAAGAGCAACCGGGATATCGCGCACTCGCTCTTCGTCACCATCAAGACCGTCGAATGGCACCTCAACCGGGCCTACCGCAAGCTGGGCATCGCCTCGCGCGGGGAATTGGCCGGCGCGCTCTCCGGGGAATACGCCATCCGCTGACGGTCCCGGGCGCAGGCCCGGCTGATAAGGTTGTTCAGTTCGTGTGAAGAGAACTCCATATCACCTCCCGTGACGGGGAAGCCGGTCGAAGTCCGGCACTGTCGCGCAACCGTGGGCCACGATGACGTGGCAAGTCGGGTTACCGCATGGGGGGTTCGTCGGACCGCTGTCGCGAAAACAGGGGGGTGACATCCGGCCTCCCGTGCCGTTCCCCTCGTCTTTCTCGCAAGAGATGGGGGATGCAGGAGATGTCGCGGTCGGTTGACATATCGGGGAGACCGCTCCCCCGGCTGCCAGGACCGCTGGCGGCCGCGCTGACCACGTTTCTGCTGGTCGGCCTCGTCCTCACCGGCGGATCCGCCGCCCGGGCGACGAGCGACGGGGTGGCCGCCGGCAACAGCTCCCGCTGGCTGGCCGACCAGCTCGACGACGACGGCACCCTCCGCAACCCGCTGGGCGGCACCCTGCCCGACTACGGGCTGATGATCGACGTCCTGTTCGCCCTGCACGCCTCGGGCGACGGGGCCCTGGCCGACCCGATCGTCGACCATCTGGACCAACAGCGGCACGCCAGCGACTACTTCACCTGGGACGGCCTGGTGCCGGACCAGGGCTACGACGCCATCATCGTCGGCGGCGCCGCGGCCAAGGTCCTGGTCGCGGCCGAGGTCGCGGGCCGCGACCCGCGCGACTTCGGCGGCTACGACATGGTCGCCGAGACCCAGGCCGCCATCATGCGCTCGGGCCCCGACAAGGGCCGGATCAGCGACTACTCCAAGAACCCGGACTTCGCCGACTTCGTCAGCAACAACGCCAACATGTTCGGCCAGTCGCTGGCCGTCATCGGCCTCGCCGGCGCCGGCCAGAACGACCGGCTGGCCATCGACCGGCTGCTGAGCCAACAGTGCGCCGAGGGCTACTTCCGCATCTTCTTCGGCTATATCGCCACCGACGAGACCGGCGACCATGTCAACGAGCGCGGCCAGAAGCTCTCCACCTGCGACGAGGGCAAGCAGTTCGGCCAGTCCGCGCCCGACGGCGACACCACGGGACTCGCCCTCTCCGCGCTGCTGGCCGCCCGCGCGGCCGGCGCCGACGGTCTCGACGAGCCCATCGACCGCACCGTCGGCTGGCTGCGGAACAACCAGGCGGCGAACGGCGGTTGGGGCGGCGGCGTCAGCACCGAGGCGCCCAACACCAACAGCACAGGACTGATCGTCCAGGCCCTCGCCGACGCCGGCGGCGCCGCCGAGGCGGTGACGGACGGCACCGCCTATCTGCGGTCCGCGCAGGTGACGGCCGACGCGGACGCCGACAACGCGCTCGCCGCCCATATCGGCGCCATCGCCTACACCCCCGAGGACTACCAGGCGGCCAGAACCGACGGCATGGTCGGCACCGACACCTGGATCCGGGCCACCGCGCAGGCGTCCCTCGGCCTCTCCCAGACAAGCTTCCACCAGCTCACCGGCGGCGGGACACCGCCCCCAGGGCCCGACCCAGACCCGGACCCCGACCCGGGTCCCGGCCCCGGACCCGGGCCTGACGAGGACCCGCCGCCGTCACCGTCGCCGACGCCGCCTCCCCGCGAGACCCCGCGCGGCAACGACAACGCGACGGGCGGCGGCCCCGAAGGACCGAGCGACTGGCCGGACGGCGACCGTCCCGCACCCCCGCCCCCCGGCTCGGACGGCGGCGAGGTCGTCGTCCCCGACGAGACCGAGGCCGAACCCGGCTCCGACACCCCGGCCGGCCGCCTCGGCGCCTATCTGGCCGGCCAACTGACCAACGGCGACCATGTCGAGATCGTCCAGGACGGCGAGACCTATGTCGACTACGACGCCACCGCCGACCTGGTCCTGGCCCTCCGCACCCTCGACGAACAGCCACAGGTCGTCGCCCGCGCGACCGAGTTCCTACTCACCGAGGACTCCATCAACGCCTACGCCCACGGCGCCCCCTACGAAGACACCACCGCCGCCTACGCCGAACCCCTGGCCAAACTCCGCCTCATAGCCGGCTTCCTCCCCCCGGATGCCTCCGGCGACGACGCCTCCGGCGAGGGCAGCAGCGCGGCCAGCGGGGGCGACACAGCCGACGACGGCGAGTCGTCCGGCTCCGCCGGCAACGGCGACGGCGCTTCCGCCAGTGGCCGTGACGCTGGCAGCGACACGGACGGCCCCGCCGGAAACGGCGGCACCGCCGAAGGCACCGGCTCCGCCGGCGACAGCGGCACGGCCGGGAACGGCGGCACGGCCGGCGACGGCGAATCGTCCGGCTCCGCCGGAAACAGCGACGACAACGGCACCGCCGGCGACGGCGCTTCCACCAGTGCCCGTGACGCCGACAACAACACCTCCGGCCCCGCCGGGAACAGCGCCGCCGAAGGCGCCGAAGGCGCCGGCAGTGGCCGCGAAATGCCGTCCGCACAGGACAGGCTCAGCGACGCCCTCGCCGCGTTGCGCGGCGCGGACGGGGTCTTCACCGATGTGGGTACGTATGGCGACGCCTCCGGAGGAACCCGGCGGCATGCCTGGGCCACGTTGGCGACCACGGCCGACGGCGGTGACGCCGGCGCCGCGTCGCTCGCCGTGCTGATCGAGGCGCAGCGCCCCGACGGGACGTTCCCCGGGACCCTGACCGCCGACGACGGCGATCTGTTCGCCACGGCCCTGGTGGTCGAGGCGCTGGCCGGGCAGGCCCGGGACGGTGAGCGCGCCGACGTCACCCCGGAGCGGAGCGAGGCACTCGCCGCGGCCGTCGCCGCGTTGAACGCGGCGCCCGGCGCCGACGGGCTGGTGGTGGGGGACGGCGGCGCGGCCGATCTCCCGTTGAGCGCCGCGCTGGCCGGCGCGCGGCAGGCGGCCGGGATCGATGTCTCGGACACCGCCCGCTCGTTGGGTGGGCTACTCGGCGAGGACGGTGGCATCGGGCCCGAGCCGGGCGCGGCCAGCGATCTGCCGACCAGCATCGCGGTGGCGCCTGGCGTGGCCGGGGCCTCCTGGACCAGTGCGCCCAACTCCCCCGTGGTGACGGCCGGTTCGGGCGCCGTCGACGCGGCGGCCGATGATTCGGCCGGTGGTCCGCCCGGGGCCGGGGACGGCATGTCGGCCTGGACGATCTCCGGGCTGGTGGCCGGCGGGTTCGCGGTGGCCGTGGCGCTGTTCTTCGCGGTGCGTCATCTCATCATCCGGAACAAGACTCGCAAGGCGGTGGCAGCGTGACGACCCTTCCAAACACGCCGTGGCGGCGGCTGCTCGGGCTGATGGCCGTGGCCGCGTTGTTCGCGGCGCTTCTGGTGCCGGCGCCGGCGGCGCGGGCCGTCGACCACAGCAAGGGGCATCCGGGGTTCTGCGAGAACAGCACCGGTGTGACGGTGGTGATCGACTTCCAGGAGCTGGGTGGCACCACCATCGTGCGTTGCTATCCCTCGGGCACCAGGGGCACAGGACTGGACGCACTGAAGGGCGCGGGGTTCCAGATCGAGGGGGCCCAGCGGTGGGGTGAGTCGTTCATCTGCCGGATAGAGAACCGGCCTTCGGCGGTGGAGGAGATCCCCATCGAGGACAACGAGGGCTATCGGGAGGCGTGCATCGACACGCCGCCGGCCGCCGCCTACTGGTCGTACTGGCACGCGGGCAACAACTGCGGCTGGCAGTACAGCCAGTGGGGGGTGAAGAACCGGGACTTCATCCCGGGTGGCTTCGAGGGCTGGTCGTTCTCGTTGAACGCGACGGCGGACAGCAACCCGACGCCCCGGATCGCGCCGGTCCGGCCCGGGACGGAGGGCGGCGAGTGCAACGCGCCCGAAGAGCCGGCGCCGATCACCAATGACCCGGACGAGCGCCAGCCGGGCTCCCAGTCCGCCGGCGCCGGCCAGGGCCCGGACGGCACCGACGGCGGTTCCTCCGGCGGTAACGGCGGTAACGGCGGCGGAGGCAACGGCACCGGCGCAGGCGGCCAGGAGAGCGAGAACGGGAACGCCTCCCAGGGCGCCGAGGAAGCGAACGACGCGGACGACACCGAGGACGGGAACGGCGAGGAGGGCACGGACGGCGAGGACGGCGCGTTGCCGCCGCCGGTGCCCCGGCCCAGCGCCGATCCGTCCACGCCGCCCGATCCGGCGGCGAATGTGACGTTCACGGGTGGCGAGGAGGCGGCGGACGTCAACGACGTCATCAGGGAGCAGTCGGGGGCGAGTGCGGCCGCGCCCTGGGTGGCCGCCGGCGCGCTGGTGCTGTTGGCGGGGGCGGCCTGGCTGACCGCCCGACGGCGTAGGCGGGCGCGCGAGTCCTGATGCGCCGGGCGACGTTCACCACGTACTTCCTGCCCCGGGATCTGCATCCGGCCGCCTGGTGGGTGTGGGCGTTGGGGCTCGCGGTGGCCGCGAGTCGGACGACCAACCCGTGGTTGCTGCTGACGGTGGTGGCCATCGCCTGCCATGTGGTGGTGTCCCGCAGGTCGGACGCGCCCTGGGCGATGGCGTTCCGGATGTATCTGTGGCTCGGTCTGGCGATCGTGCTGATCCGGGTGTTCTTCCGGCTGGTGTTCGGCGGCGCCGAGGGGTCGACGATCGTGCTGCGGCTGCCGGAGATTCCGCTGCCGGCCTGGGCGGCGGGGATTCGGCTCTTCGGCGATGTGTCGGCCGAGTCGCTGCTGGGCGGCTTCTATGACGGGCTGCGGCTGGCGACGATGGTGATCTGTCTGGGGGCGGCCAACGCGTTGGCCAATCCGAAGCGGCTGCTGAAGGCGATGCCGTCGGCGCTCTACGAGGTGGGGACGGCCGTGGTGATCGCCCTCTCGGTGTTTCCGCAGCTGGCGGAGAGCGTCCAACGGGTGCGGCGGGCACGGAAGTTGCGCGGTGGTGGTGGTGGCGAGGGTCGGATGAACGGGCTGCGGGCGGTGGTCATTCCGGTGCTGGCCGACGCGTTGGACCGTTCGCTGCGTCTTGCCGCGTCGATGGACTCCCGTGGCTATGGGCGGGCCGGCAAGGTCGCCGCGCGGGCGCGGCTGCTGACCGGGCTGTTGATGATCGTCGGCCTGTTGGGCGTCTGCGTGGGGGTGTACGCCACCTTGGACGGGACCACGCCGCGGTTCCTGGCGACGCCGGTGCTGGTGCCGAGTCTGCTGGTGGCGCTGGTCGGCTTCAGGTTGGCGGGGGCGCGGGTGCCGCGCACCCGTTATCGGCCGGACCGCTGGCTGCTGCCGGAGGTGGTGGTGGCGGCCAGCGGGGTCGCGGTCGCGGTGATGCTGTTCGCCACGTCGAGTGTCGATCCGACGAATCTCAATCCGTCGCTGATCAATCTGGACTGGCCGATGCTGTCCTGGCCGCCGCTGGTCGGGGTGCTGCTCGGGGTGCTGCCGGCGTTCCTGTCGCCGCCCCCCGAGTCCCCCCATGTCGCTTCCGTGCCGCGTTCGTCCGAACAGACCGAACAGACCGAGCAGAACGAACCGAGCGAGAAGACCGAGGAGGTGCGCTGAGTGATCGAGTGGCGGGGCGTTTCGTTCTGGTACCACGGTCAGCCGGAGCCGGTGCTGGCCGATATCGATCTGACCGTCGGCGAGGGCGAGTTGGTGTTGCTGGCCGGGCGCACCGGGGCCGGTAAGTCGACGCTGTTGGGCACGGTCAACGGTCTGGTGCCGCATTTCACCGGCGGGCATCTGGAGGGTTCGGTCTCGGTGGCCGGGGTGTCGACCCGGGAGCGTCCGCCGCGTGAGTTCGCCCATCTGGTGGGCGTGGTCGGTCAGGACCCGCTCGCCGGCTTTGTGACGGACACGGTGGAGGACGAGTTCGCCTACGGCATGGAGCAACTCGGCCTGGCGCCACAGGTGATGCGGCGCCGGGTGGAGGAGACGCTGGATCTGCTGGGCATCGCCGAGCTGCGCCGCCGGGCGCTGCGCACCCTGTCCGGCGGGCAGCAGCAACGGGTCGCGATCGGCTCGGTGTTGACGACCCATCCGAAGGTTCTGGTGTTGGACGAGCCGACGTCGGCGCTGGACCCGACGGCCGCCGAGGATGTGCTGGCGACGCTGGCCCGGCTGGTACAGGATCTGGGCACCACGGTGCTGATGGCGGAGCACCGGATGGAGCGGGTGATCCCGTTCGCCGACCGGATGTTGTACGCGCCGGGGGACGGCGGGGTGCGGGACGGGGTGCCGGCCGAGGTGCTTGAGGGCACCCCGATCGCGCCGCCGATCGTGCGTCTCGGCCGGTTCGCCGGCTGGCGGCCGCTGCCGCTCTCGGTGCGGGACGCGCGCCGCGTCGCAGCGGGGCTGCGGGCCCGGCTCGCGTCCCGTCCCCGGCCCGAGCGGTCGGCGCCGGTCGGCGAGGAGAAGCCGCTGCTGACCGCCGAGGGGGTGGTGGTGCGCTATGGGCCGACGGTCGCGGTGCGCGGTCTGGATCTGGAGCTGCACGGCGGGAAGGTGGTCGCGATGATGGGCCGCAACGGTTCCGGCAAGTCGTCGCTGCTGTGGGCGTTGCAGGGTTCGGGTCCACGGCAGGGTGGTTCGGTGCGCGCCGGCGGGGTCGATCCCAAGGAGCTGTCGAGCGCCAGGGCGCGGAAGGTCGTCGGTCTGGTGCCGCAGACGGCGAGCGATCTGCTGTATCTGGAGACGGTCGCCGAGGAGTGCGCGGCCGCCGACGCCGAGTCGGATGCCGAACCGGGCTTCTGCCGTGGGTTGTTGGACCGGCTGGCGCCCGGCATCGAGCCGGCGGCGCATCCGCGTGATCTCTCCGAGGGGCAGCGGCTCGCCCTGGTGCTGGCCGTCCAACTGTCCGCCGTGCCAAGGATCATGCTGCTGGACGAGCCGACGCGCGGCCTTGACTACGAGGCCAAGGCGGCGCTGGCCCGGATGGTCACCGAGCTGGCCGCCGAGGGCCGGGCGGTGGTGGTGGCCACCCACGATGTGGAGTTCGTGGCGACGGTGGCGGACCGGGTGATGGTGCTGGCCGAGGGGGAGATCGTGTCGGACGGCCCGACCGTCGAGGTGCTGGGCGGCTCGCCGGCGTTCGCGCCGCAGGTGGCCAAGATCCTCGGCGAGGAGTGGCTGACCGTCGACGAGGTGGCGGCGGCGCTGCCCGGAGGGGCGCGATGAAGCGGCGAACCCTCCGGTGGGGCCGGCCCGATCAGGCGATCCGGGTGGGGCCGCGTTCGGCCGTGGTGTTGACGCTGGCCTCGCTGGCCGGGCTGATGATGTTCGTCTGGCCGCTGCTGGTGCGGGTGGAGCCGCAGTCCATGCAGCACGGCCCGGACGCGCCGTTCGTGTTCATGGGCATCCTGCCGATCCTGATCGTCATCGTGCTGGCCGAACTCTCCGAGGGCGGCATGGACTCCAAGGCGCTGGCCATGCTAGGGGTGCTGTCGGCGATCAACGCGGCGCTGCGGCCGCTGGGCGCGGGCACGGCCGGCATCGAGACGGTGTTCTTCATGCTGGTGCTGGCCGGCCGGGTGTTCGGCGCCGGCTTCGGCTTCGTACTGGGCTGTACGTCGCTGTTCGCCTCGGCGCTGCTGACGGCGGGCGTCGGGCCCTGGCTGCCGTTCCAGATGCTGTGTTCGGCGTGGATCGGGATGGGCGCGGGGCTGCTGCCGCGCCGGGTCACCGGGCGGGCGGAGATCGCCATGCTGGTGGCCTACGGCATCGTGGTGGCGTATCTGTTCGGCTTTCTGATGAACCTGTGGTTCTGGCCGTTCATCACCGGCGCCGAGGTGCCCTACCACGACGGGCATATCTCCTATGTGCCGGGCGACTCGGTCTGGGACAACCTGCACCGGTTCGCGGTGTTCACGCTGCTGACGTCGACGGCGGGTTGGGACACCGGGCGGGCCATCACCAACACGGTGGCGATCCTGGTGCTGGGGCCGGCGATCCTGGCCACACTGCGGCGCGCCTCGCGGAAGGCGTCCTACGGCACGGTGCCGACGTTCGAGGCGCCGGCCGACCTCGGCGCGGCGCTGGGCACGGAGGCCAGGCCAGGTCGCCGGCGCGGCTGAACGTGCGGGGGCGTTGCTAGGCTCGCCCGGTGGCTGAGGTGGCGGTCTGGACGTCGACGATTCCCACCGAGGTGGGCTGGGTCGACGAATCGGTGCTGGACGCCGGGGAGTTGGCGCGGGCGGCGGGTTTTGTCGATCCGGCGGACCGGTGGCGTTATGTGGTGGCCCATGTGGCGCTGCGCGGGCTGCTGGCCGGCCGGTTGGGGGTGGCGCCCGGCGCCGTGGAGTTCGTCCGGGAGCCCTGCCCGATGCCGGGGTGCGGTGGGCCGCACGGCCGGCCCGCGGTCGCCGGCGTCCCCGGGGTGCGGTTCTCGCTTTCGCATGCGCTGGACATGGCCTGTGTCGCGCTGGCGGATTCGGATGTCGGGGTGGACGTGGAGGCGGGCGCGGTGGCCGGGGCCGGGGTGGCGCGGCGGCTCGGCCGGGTGTTGCACGTCCGGGAGCGGGCCGCGCTGCAGGCGCTGCCGGAGGCGGAGCGGGACGCCGCGTTCCTGGGCTGCTGGGTGCGGAAGGAGGCCTATCTCAAGGGTCTCGGCACCGGTCTCGCCGGGGATGTGTCGGCTCATCTGGTGGGCCTGCCCGAGGCGTTCGTGCCGGGAAACGCCGAGGAGGGCCCACCGGGGTGGGCCCTCCTGGACGTGCCGGTGCCGGCCGGCTACCGCGCGGCCGTCGCGGTCCGTGGTGCCGGCCGGCCCGAGGTGCGGGTGCGGGCGGTTGGGCCGGTCAACTCCTGGGCTCGGCCTCCGAGTTGGCCGCCGCCACCACCCGGTTGAGCCGGTCCATCCGGGTGGCCAGCGTCATCCGGCCCTCCAGCCGGAACGCGGGCGGCCGGCGGCCGTCCACATCGGCGAAGTCGTAGTGGTCGGCCAGATCGCCGGTGCTGAGGGTCTGCCCGGTGCGGGTGCCGACCTCGGGGTCGGCCAGCAGCGAGGCGACGGCGCGGCCCACGTACTCGGGGCTGTGCACCACGGCGGCCGGGCCACTGCCCATCGCCTCCCTGGCCGCCTCGACCCGTTCGGTCGCGACAAACCCGGGGTGCAGCGAGAGCGCGGTGACCTTGGTCTTGCGCAGGTCGTAGGCGAAGCCCTTGCACATCCGGTCGGACGCCGTCTTGAAGACGTCATAGCCGACCTGGCCGAGATAGACGTCGCCGTCCGAGAAGCTGATCCCCACGATCAGGGCCCGCTCGGGCGTCAGCATCAGCGAGGTGAGGGTGCGCGTCACCTCGTACTGGGCGCGCAGGGAGCCCTCGAACAGCTCGTAGCGCCACATGGGCTGCTTCCAGTACGGCGCGTCGAACGGCACCTCGACGGAGCGTTCGTAGCCGCCCCAGGCGTTGTTGACCAGCAGGTCGAGACGCCCGTGGTCGGCCTCGATCCGCTCGTACAGCGCGGCGTTGTCCTTGGCGTCGCGGTGGTCGCAGCGCACGGCGATGCCCCGGCCGCCGCGCGCGGTGACCTCGTCCGCCGTGTCGTCGACCGTGCCGGGCAGCCCCTCGGTGCGTTCGCCGTCCCTGGTGCTGCGCCCGGTGACATACACCGTGGCGCCCGCGTCGCCCAGGGCGAGGGCGACGCCCCGGCCCACGCCCCGGCTGGCGCCGGTGACCACCGCCACCGAGCCGGCGAGGTCGGGGGCGTTCCATCCGTCGTTCACGCGTCGTCCCTTTCGTTGGTGGTTTCGGCCCGGTCAGCTCAGGTGCTCGGCGGCATAGGTGAGGCTGCGCAGATAGGCGTCGGTGTCCTGGACCTCGGGAACGTCGTAGCGCTCCCGCAGCAGCGGCATCGAGGTGGGCAGCACTCCGCCGCTGCACCAGGTGACCTCGCTGACGTCGCGCAGCACCGAGAGGTAGGAGCGGGACATCGGGGGCAGCCGGGCGAGTTCGTCCTCGTCGAGGGTTTCGGGCGGGACGATCGCCGGCGGCCTGAGGGTGCGGCCGCGCTCGGCGGCGTGCTTCACGAGAACGGCGAGGCAGCCGTCGACGTCCATTGCCTCGTCGCCGTAGGTGACCCAGAAGTCGCCTTCCTCCTCGCCGAGTTCGATGGCCGTCAGGACCGCCTTGGAGAGCAGGTCCTGGGGCACGAAGTCCATCCGGATGCCGGGGTGGGCCGGGATGTAGGGGGCCCGGCCGCGGCCGATCCAGGCGGACATCAGCTGCACGATCTGCGGCTGCGCGGTCCAGCCGTCGACCGAGTCGCCCACCAGGTTGGTGGGCCGGAAGACGGTGTGCGGCAGCCAACTGTCGGCGAGCACCTGCTCGGCGGCCCGCTTGGAACTGATGTAGTTCCGGCAGACGTTGCCCTCGCTCAGCGGCTTGGGCGCGCCGTCGTCGAGCGCGGCGACGAACGCCGTGCTCATGAAGTGCACGGCGGCGCCCGCCCGTTCGGCGAACTCGACGATCCGCCGGGTGCCCGCCACATTGATCGGCTCGTACCGCTCGGCGGGCAGGCCCCACTCCGTCAGCCCCGCCGAGTGGATGACGACATCCACCTCGTCGGCGAGCGCGGCATAGGAGTCGGCGTCCAGGCCGAGCCGGTCGGCCGTCAGGTCCAGCGTCACGGTGCGGTCCGGCGCCTCGGGGACGTCCGCGTGGTGGGAGGCGGGCAGCAGCCGGAGGCCGCCGCCGTCCGGGCGTCGCCGCCACTCCCTCAGCAGGGAGCGGCCGACGACGCCCGAGGCCCCGGTGAGCAGCACGGTGCGGGGGGCCTGGCTCATGCCCGCGAGTCCTTCCAGTCCATCAGCTTGGTCACCACGCGCGAGCCGACGTAGAGCAGCGGCTCGGGCGGGTAACCCATCGGGGGTTTGCGGTCCTTGTTGTCCACCACCAGCAGCCGGGTGTAGTCGCTGTCCTTGCCGAGGACGAGATCCCGCAGCACCTTGCCGCCCAGATGGGTCATCGAGATGCCGTTGCCGCAGTAGCCGTACCCGTAGGCGATGCCGTCGCCCACGGTGCCGAAGTGCGGCGCGTAGTCGCGCACCACATCGGCGGTGCCGCCGTACGCGTAGGCGAACCTGACGTCCCGCCACATCGGGAAGAAGCGCAGGAACTCGCGCTGGATCTCCTCGTACGCCCGGCCGCGGCTCATGTTGTGCTCGCCCCGGTCCCGCCCGTAGTAGTAGACGACGGGTCCGCCGGCGAACATCACGCGGTTGTCCTTGGTGAAACGGGCGCAGGTCAGCAGGGACTTGGCCTCCACCAGGCCCTCGCGGCCGGCCCAGGGGACCCGGTCGAGCTGGGCGTCGGTGAGCGGTTCGCTGACCATGGCATAGGTCCACACGGGCGCCACCTTGCGGCGGAACTCCCGGAAGGAGTCCATATGCACATTGGTGGCGAGCACCACCTTGTCGGCCGTGATCCGCCCGCCTGGGGTGACCACGGTGGAGCGGACGCCGCGTTCCAGCTCGACACACGGGGTCTTGTCGTAGATGGTCACCCCCTTGTCGCGCAGCACCCTGGCCAGGCCCCTGGACAGCTTGAAGGGGTTGACGAGCGCGCCGCCGACGCGGGTGGCGGCCTGGATCGCGGGCGAGCCGATGACGGCCTGGCTCTCCTCGCGCGACAGGATGCTCGGCGCCACCCCGCCGATGCGCTCGGCCAGCGCCCGGTCCTCCGCCAGCCGCCGCTCCTGCGCGGCGCTGGTGGCGACCATCAGGTAGTCGTTGGCCTCGTACTCGGCGTCCACCTTGTTACGGCGAAGGAACCTGCCGATTTCGAGAATCGAACGACCGACCGCCTGGGTGGCCTCCAGGGCACGCTGGGTGCCGAATTTCTCGACCAGCGCCTGCAGGTCCTTTCCGACCGTCGGCGTGGCGAATCCGTCGGCGCGGCCGGAGGCTCCGTAACCCGAGTACTCGGCCTCCACGACCCGGATGTCGAGGGCCGGTTCGGCCTCCTTCAGGAAGTAGGCGGCCCACAGGCCGGTGAATCCCCCGCCGACGATGCACACATCGCATTCGATCGTCTCCGCGAGGGCCGGACCCGGGACGACATCCTCGGTTTCATGCCAGTACACCACATGCTGTGGATCGCTCAATTCCCGCCCCTTTGCTGCACGGTTCGTCTCGCTTTTCACCCTGCGTTCATCGGCTGCTCGTCATGGAGAGCGATGGCCCGTCAGACGGCTTCGAGAACCAGCCGGGCGAGGCCCAGATGACGATTCCGGAAGTGCTCGACGCAGGCGCCCAGATACCGCTCGTAGTTGACGACGTTCTGCTCGCCGGTGTACTCCACGGCGAGGCTCCGATTGGCCCGCAGCCGATCCAGCCATTCCTGGCAGGTGCGACTGTAGTGATCCGGGTCGTTGCGCATGGTGACGATGTCGAAGAGTTTTTCGCTGCTCTCGACGACCTCGGAGAGCGCCGGAATCTCGGACTCCGGAAAGATGGTCTCGATGATGAACATCAGATCCCTGACGGTCCGCTTGTCCATCACCACGTTGTTGCCCTTGATGTTTGTCTGCAGGGCGATTCGACCCCCCTTGGGGAGCCATGACCGACAGCGGGTGAAGAAGTCCCGATAGGTGGCGATCCGCTCGGACCTGGACAGCCCGGTCCTGGCGAAGTGCTCGAACGCGCCGATGGAGACGATGGCGTCATAGGGCTCGGTCGGCTCGTGGTCGAGCCAGCCCTCGACGCTGATCTCAACCTTGGGATAGCGCTCCCGAACCCACTCGGCCTGGCTGTCGCTCAGGGTCAGCCCGACGGCTCGCCCCACGCCGTGCGTGTCGACCAGCCGGTTGAGCATGCTCCCCCAGCCGCAGCCGACGTCCAGCACCCGGGCGGCGCCGCTCGCGCCCGCTCCCTCGATGAGGTAGTCGAGCTTCCGGTACTGCGCGTCCTCCAGCGTGTCCCCCTCGCCCCACAGGGCACAGGTGTAGGTCAGCGAGGGGTCGAGCCACAATGCGTAGAAGTCATTGGAAACGTCGTAATGGTGCCTGATCGCCTCGGCGGTCGCCCCGACGTTGGCGGATGCCGTCACGCCTCGACACTGCCCGACTTGGTGGCCTCGGCCAGACGCACGAGATCGCCCACGGTCTTCACCGAGGCGGCCTTGCTGGGGTCGAACTCGATGTCGTGGTCGTCCTCGATGGTGTAGACGATGTCGGCTATTTGCAGACTGGAAAGACCCACCTCGTCGAAGGCCGTGGACTCGCCCAGTTCGAACTTGCCCGCCTTGCTGCCGAGCTTCTTGGAGATGAGGTCGCAAACCTCTTCGACGGTGACCATCGGCATGCCCTCTCAGAAAGATGAATGGTTGTCGTCGTGATGTCTTGGCAACACGAGGGAAACAGGAAGACGACGAGCCCGGGCATTCGGTTCCGTCCGGGTGTCGACCACAACGTCGATCCGCTGTGTTACCGCGCCTTCACCGTTGGATGAAACGGCTACGCGCCCCAGGGGCGGGAACTGACGCCGCGAGGCCCCCGGTGGTTGAAAACGCACATAAGTCGCCCACGACTGCCCACTGGTCCCCGTGACGTGGAGCGCTGGTGGACATCTTGCACGACTCGCGGCGAAGTTCGCCAGGCCCTTCAGTTAACTGCCAACATCCGTAGACGACTTCACCACGTTTGGGATGCGAGTGCGGGATGTTGGGTGTACGGTCGAGTTCCCCCGGGTTGACCTCGGGGTGTTCACCTTCTGAACGGCAGAATCGCGTAAACAGACAATATGCCACAACACACCACGGGGGTTGAGTGTGGCCGAGGTTGAGTTGTCCGTCGGCACCATCGAGTACCAGACCACGGGCTCCGATGGGCCGGTGGTGGTATTTCTGCACGGCGTCGGCATGAACGCCTCGCTGTGGCGACATGTGGTGGCTGACCTGGGCAAGGACCACCGCTGCATCGTGCCGACCCTGCCGCTCGGCGGTCACCGGACCCCGATGCGGCCGGACGCCGATCTCTCCGTGCTCGGCGTGGCCCGGGTCGTCGCCGAGTTCCTGGAACGGCTCGACCTGCGGGACGTCATCCTGGTGATGAACGACTGGGGCGGCGCGCAGGCCCTGGTGGCCGACGGCAGGGGCGAGCGGATCGCCCGACTGGTCATCACCTCCTGCGAGGCGTTCGACAACTACCCGCCGGGGCTGCCCGGCAGCAATCTGTACACCGCCGCGAAGATGCCGGGCGGCATCGCCGCCGCCTTCGGACTGCTCAGGCTCAAGCCGATGCGGCGGCTGCCGATGACCTGGGGTCGGATGACCAAGCGGCCGGTGCCGCACGAGGTGATGAACGACTGGTTCGCCCCGCTCTGGTCGTCCAAGGAGATCCGCCGGGACCTGCGCAAGTATGTGCTCAGCGTCCCCCCGAAGGCCGAACTCCTGGAGTGGTCCGAGCGGTTGAGGGACTTCGACCGTCCCGCCCTGGTGGTCTGGGCCACCGAGGACAAGGTCATGCCGCCCGAGCACGGGCGACGCCTGGTCGAGCTGCTGCCGAAGGGCGAGCACGCGGAGATCGAGGACAGCTACACCCTCATCCCCGAGGACCAGCCGCAGCGGCTCGTCGAGCACCTTCGTGCCTTCCTGCAGAGGCATCCGGTCGGCTCCCCGTAGCCGGCCCGCCCGGCCCGCCACCCCAGGAACCGCCCACGCCGTGAGATGAGGCGCGGCCGGCGTACGCCGGCGTGCCCGGGACCAACCGTGGAGACTGACATGGCCGTTGATCCGGCTGACGACTCTGGCGTTGCCGCGCGGGAGACCTCGCCGTTCGCCGCCCGCCTGGCCGAGCTGCCCGAGGACGAGCGGTACCAGCGGCTGCTGTGGGTGGTGCGCGCGGAGACGGCCGGGCTCCTGGAGACCGATCCGGAGACCATCGATCCCGACCGCGCCTACCGCGACTACGGCTACAACTCCCTGGCCGCACTGGAGTTGACGGGGCGTCTGGGCAAGGCCGTCGGTCTCGATCTACCGCTCACCCTGCTCTTCGACCATCCGACCCCCGCCGATGTGGCCGCCCACCTGCTCGGCCTGCACGGATACCCGCGCCCCGGCGACGACACCCGGACCCCGGCGGACGAGCCCACCGTCGAGGCGGCCGACGGAACGCCGGCCGACGAGTCGGCGACGGTCGACGGCGGCGACCGCACGCGCGGAGGGTCCGCCCCGCGCGCGGTCGCCGTCGCCCGCGAGGTCGACGAGAACGAGCCGATCGCCGTCGTGGGGATGGCCTGCCATCTGCCGGGCGGGATCGACTCGCCCGAGGACCTGTGGCGGGTGGTGATCGAGGGCCGCGACGTGGTCTCCGACTTCCCCACCGACCGGGGTTGGGATCTGGACGCGCTCTACCATCCGGACCCCGACCATCCCGGCACCACCTATGCCAAGGTCGGCGGATTCCTGGACGGCATCGCGGAGTTCGACGCCGACTTCTTCGGCATCGGCCGCACCGAGGCCCTGGCCATGGACCCCCAGCAGCGCCTCCTCCTCCAGACCACCTGGGAACTGCTGGAGAACGCCGGCATACCGCCGCACACCCTGCGCCGCACCCCCACCGGTGTCTTCATCGGCAGCAGCGGCTCGGACTACGAGCAGCTGGCCAGGCTGGGTCCGCAGGAGTTGGAGGGGTACTGGGGTATCGGTTCGGCCGGGAGTGTCCTGTCCGGACGTGTCGCCTACACCTTCGCCTTCGAAGGCCCCGCCCTCACCATCGACACCGCCTGCTCCTCCTCCCTCGTCGCCACCCACCTCGCCACCCAAGCACTCCAACGCGGCGACTGCACCCTCGCCATCGCCGGCGGCATCACCCTCATGACCACCCCCAAAACCTTCACCGAATTCAGCCGCCAACGCGCCCTCTCCCCCGACGGCCACTGCCGCTCCTACGACCAAAACGCCAACGGAACCGGCTGGTCAGAAGGCATCGCCCTCCTCCTCCTCGAAACACAAACCCACGCCCAACAAAACAACCACCCCATCCACGCCCTCATCCGCGCCACCCACACCAACCAAGACGGCCACAGCAACGGCCTCACCGCACCCAACGCCCCCGCCCAAACCCGCCTCATCACCCACACCCTCAACAAAGCCCACCTCACCCCCAACGACATCGACGCCATCGAAGGCCACGGCACCGCCACCACCCTCGGCGACCCCATCGAAATCGACGCCCTCACCCACGCCTACGCCCAACACCGCACCCCCACCAAACCACCCATCCACCTCTCCAGCCTCAAATCCAACATCGGCCACACCCAAGCCGCCGCCGGCACCGCCGGCATCATCAAAACCATCCAAGCCCTCCACCACCAAACCCACCCCCCAACCCACCACCTCACCCAACCCACCACCAAAACCACCTGGCACCCCCAACTC
>NZ_BBOM01000014.1 GCF_000974485.1 Streptomyces sp. NBRC 109706
TCCAGCATGCGGCGAAAGCGCCACTCCTGGCCGTAGGCGGAATCCGCGGTCACCCAGGCGATCGGCAGGGGTGAGGCCAGGGCGCGGGCCACTATCACCTTGGCGAGATCGCCCTTGGTGGCGAACTCCCGCTCGTGGGGGATCTTCGCCGCGGTGCAGCGGTCCGCATCCTGTGTCCAGGACTTCGGCAGATACAGCTCCCGGTCGACCAGTGCCCGCCCCTTGCTGGTTGCGTAGGCGGCGAACACGCCGATCTGGCAGTTCTCCGTGCGGCCGGCCGTGCCGGAGTACTGCCGCTGCACCCCAGCCGACGTGGTGCCCTTCTTGATGAAGCCCGTGTCATCGACGATCAGCACGCCAGCCCGATCCCCGAGCCTCTCAGCAACGTATTCCTGCAGGTCATCCCGTAACTCGTCAGGATCCCAGCACGCCCGGCCGAGTAAGTGCTGCAACCCAGCCGGCGTGCTGTGACCTGCGTACTCGGCCAGCTGCCAGCCGTTCTTCCGGCCCACCTGGCCGAGCAGGCCCCGCACGTAGGCGCGCATCCGCCGCCGCAGATCGACCCGGCTGAACCGGTGGCCGACCCGCACGAGCACTTCTTCCAGCTCCGACAACCAGACATCGGGCTGCACATCATCCTGCACGACCAGCACAACGGCCCGCCACACCCGAAGTCACGAACCCGCTGAAGATAACGGCCCGTTACACCGCTACACTCAGAAACAGGCTCCTGACCAGCAGCGATAGCGAACTGCAACTGGAGTACTAGATCCCCAGGCCAGCACGTCATCCATTTAGTGATCACTAACGGATTCGTCACATGACGTGCTGGCGCCGCCTGGTCGCGTGGGCCGAGGCCGGCGTCTGGCCCCGGCTCCACGAGGTCCTTCTGGCCGAACTGGCCGAACTGCGCGGGGCGAACCTGGTGGACTTCTCCCGGTCTGCGGTCGGCGGCTTCCACATCCGGGCGTTGAATAGGGGCCCCAAGACGGGATGACGCCTCGTTGATCGGGGCAGGGCGGGCGGCGCGCAGCACTTGATCACCGATGCCACCGGCATCCCACTCGCCGCCACGCTGACCGGTGGGAACCGCAACGATGTCACTCGGCTCATCCCGCTCTTGGAAGCAGTGCCGCCCGTGCGGGGCAAGCTCGGCCGTCCGCGGCGGCGTCCTGATGTCGTCCTTGCCGA
Organism: Streptomyces sp. NBRC 109706; assembly: GCF_000974485.1. GTDB lineage: Bacteria > Actinomycetota > Actinomycetes > Streptomycetales > Streptomycetaceae > Streptomyces. Next base: position 1,192 of record NZ_BBOM01000014.1, read on the forward strand.
CCGCGGGTACGGCCACGACAAGTACCGCCGCCCGGTCTGGGCGCTGGGAGTGAAACCGCTGGTCGCGCGACGCGGCACCGAGCACGGCTCCGGACTGGGCGCTCGACGTCGGGTCGTGTTGGGCTGTTGAGCGCGCTTTCGCCCATCTGCGCTGGTTGCGCCGCCAGCGGATCCGCTGGGAGATCCGGCGACATCCACGAAGCCTTCCTCGTCCTGGGACGCCCGCTCATCTGCTGGCTGCGCCTGTCACAGCCGACCCGGTCCCTCGTTCTCTCGCAGTAGCCATTCCCGAACCGAAGGAGCTCGGTCAAGGAGCCGTCTGACCTGCATCCCCTCTTCGCGTGAGGTCACCTTCGGCAGCGGGGTGAAGTCGTCGGGAAGCATGTCCAGCAAGCTCACCACGCGGTCTCCCGTACGCAGAGTGATCAGCAGTTCCCACCGCACGTGGCAGGGAACGTCCGGGCGGTGGGACAGGGTGTGCCACAGGGCCGGCCACAGATAGTGGGTGCCGTCGGGGGCCGCGTTCGCCCGCACCCACGCAGGGTCCGGCCGCTGGCTCAGACCGAGGTCACCCGCCCGCTCCTCCAGCCGGAACAACGAGGCCGAATCGATGACCTTCACCTCGCGTGGCAGCGGCTGTTCGAAGTCCATCACCCCATGCTGCCCGACAGCACCTCACACCGTGCAGCTGACCCCAAAGAATCATTCCGTTAAAAGTTCCTAGCCCAGATCGCCCCCGAGAAAGAGCGGGTGCACGGGCCTGACCACCCCGGACACCCTATGGTCCCGCCACCAGCACGCCCGGCAACTCAGCGAGGCCCGGGCACCACGCCGAAGCCGCGCATCTCCCCGCCCAGATCACCACCGACCACACACACCCGGACACAACCATCCCGACACCCTCGACCCCACCACCAACACGCCCGAAACCCTGGCAAGGCGAGGAAACGCAGTGCGGGTTGCGGCGAAAACAGCGATCCAAAAGGCATCAGCGGTGATCCGCTTCGGAGACATGAACAACGGCTGGCTTCGTTCACTTCAAGCGGGCAGCGTTTGTTCAGCAGTCCGGGAGGCAGTTGGTGATCCACCGGCTCGCTGATGTTCACGAGAAATGAAGGCAGTCTGATGTTCGAGCGTCCGGGATGATCGGGGGGTTCGGATCCGCGAGGGAAGGAACAGCGCGATGGCGATCAGAGGGCTGAGCCCGGAGAGGACGGCCCGCCTTGAAACGCTCGTCGACGAGTGCCGGCCGCTGTTGGCAAGGAACGACGGGATGGTTGCCGCGCAGCGGCTGCTGCGTGAGCGGCGGGTCGAGGTTCTTGACGCGGCGGTGATCACGCGTGAACTGCTGGGGGCGGGTCCGACGTCGCTCGCGGAGGCGAAGACCATCGTTCTGACGAGCCCGGGCAGAGGGCGTGAGCTGAGGGTGCACGAGCAGTTCATGGATGGCTTGGAGCAGAACAGCGCCTCCGACCAGTGACAATCGGCTGGTCGGCGCCCCGCCACCCGCGAAGGGCGGCGGGTTGAAGAACAACCGTCAGACGACCTTGGCTGGTTGTTCGGCCCGGGCCCAGGTGAAGGCGGCACGTTCAGGACACCCGGCCGGCACGGTCTCCAGCCGGAGTTGTTCGACCCCGGTAAAGGTCTCCGGCCGGCCGAGAACCCGTCGGATCACCGCCCGGCATACCAGGCGTCATACCGTGACCGGGCGGGGTAAAGTGCGCCACTTCCCGATGGAGACATGGAGACGTCGACGACCCCCGCAGCCGCCCAGGTAGCCGAACGGGACGATCTCCTCCCAGAGCCTCCAGGCATCGGTGCGGCCCTCGCCCCCACGTTCACCGAGGAAGAGCCTGCTACCCGTCCAGGGCAGAGGTCCGGTCGTCCTACCACCGGCCGCGGAAGACGCCCACCGACATCACCATGTCGGCCAGGCTCTTGACGACGCGGCGGAACGAACGGAACCGGCGGGCCGATCAAGGCGGCTGCAGCCGGATTCCAGCACCGCGTGAACGGACGGCAGTCACGCCCAGGACGTTGATCGGGCCCATCTCGACACGTACAGGCCCCTGTTGACCGTGGACCCACCCCGCACACACCCGCCCGTATGGCCCGCGTCGTGCGGCCGGGTCGTCCGACAACCCCCCGCCAGACGGTCCAACAGCCCGGTCCGACAACCCCGGGGCACGTTCCAGGCGTGCCGGCCCGGCGTCAGGGGGCGGTGGCGCGCAGGTGGGTGCGTAGGGTGAAGGCCTGCCAGGTGGCGAAGAGCGCCACCGGGACGGTCTGCAGCCAGGTCCACACCAAACCGGTCGTGGTCAGGTTCAACCAACCCGCGGCCAGTGTGAGCAAGGTCAACACGATCCAGGCGACACCGGCGCCGATGACGCCGCGTACCGCCGCTGTCGTCAGCCGCGTACGGCGGGCCACCACGCCGATCCCGATCCCGGCGACCAGCATGCCGCCACCCACCACCGCGACCACGGTGACGGAGACGCCGAACAGATCACTCAACGGTACGGCGGCAGCCAGGTAACCGACACCGACAACAACCATCCCGGCCGCGTCCAGCACCAGTACACGCCGCAACGCGCGCAGCGTCGGGCCCGCCGACTCCGGCAGCCCAGGGGCCACTACGGTGGCAGGGTTGCTCATCCATAACTCCAGCAGACATAGCGGCAGTTCAGGACAGAAAGAGGGGCCTGTCCCGGTGTACCCCGAGGGAAACCACACCGGAACAGGACAACCCGGGGGGCGCGGCCCGGTCTCTACTCCCGGCCGACCGCGGGCGGGATGTTGTAGTTGAGGCGGAAAAGGTTGCTCGGGTCGTGGGCGGCCTTGAGCGCGGCCAGGCGTTCCAGATCGGCGGGTGTGTAGGCGGCGCGCAGTCGCATGCCGCCCGCGTTCCGCCCGTGGCCCATGAAGTTGAGACTGGTACCGATCGACCATGGCCGCAGGGCGTCGAAGAGTTTCCCGAACACCCTGCGGGTGTCGTCCTCGGTGACACCGAACAACAGAACGACCACGGACAACAGGTATGTGGCGTCCCGGTGGCCCACCGCGTTGGGGTGGCGTGGCGGTGTCGCGAGCGCGCCACCCAGATGGCGCACTTCCACCACGATCGGCAGGGGCGACTGCGGACCGGCGTGTTCCAGGACAGTGTCGATCGTGTCCTGGTCGAACTCGCGGAAGAGGGCGACCTCCCGCACAAAGGGGACCGCGACGGACGGCTCGTCGTGGATGGAGGCACTCTGCGTGTACGGCATGTCGTGCAGTGCCTCGATCAGTGGCGGGCCGGCCATGGCGCGCAGTGGCTCCAGGAGACGTGTCGCCTCCCGGGCGTTGCCCGTATAGGCGACACGCAGGTGATAGACGTGACGCCCACGCAGCACCCCGGGCACCTCGGGATCCTCGGGGAAGGGGATGAGCGCCACCGAGGAGTTCATCTCCTCGGGCAGGTCCCGGGTCCAGCGAATATAGGCCGACAACAGGTCGGGCGTGGCCCGGGCATCGAAGAAGAGACCGCCGCCATACAGCCGTTCCACCGGGACCAGGCCCATCTCCAGCCGGGTCACGATGCCGAAGTTGTCGCGGCCACCCAACAGCGCCCAGTACAGGTCGGGTTCGGTATCGGGAGTGACCCGCAGGAGGCTGCCGTCGGCAGTCACCACCTCAAGGGAACAAACCCGGTCGGCGGCATAGCCGTAGGTGCGCACCAGCAAGCCCACGCCGCCGCCCAGGACGTAGCCGACGACGCCCACGTGCGGTGCCGAGCCGCCCAGGGGCGCCAGGCCGTGCTGTGCCGCCGCGGGGATCACCTGCTCGAACCGCACGCCCGCCTCGACGGTGACGGTACGCCGCCGAGGGTCGACCACCACCCCGGACATCCGTCCCGTCGTGATCAGGACGCCGCCCTCGGCGGGAGCGGAGCAGCCGTGCCCGGCGGCCTGGACACCGACCGGAAGCCCGTTGTCCACCGCGAAACGGACCGCCGCCCGCACATCGGCGGTGCGGGCGGCGCCGACGACCACATCGGGGGCGGTGCCGCAGCGCCAGGTTGAACCCGGTGCGCTCGGCGTCGTAACCCTCGTCGTCGGGAAGCAGCACAGGCCCCTCGACCTCGGCGATGAGCTGCTGAATCAGGGCGTGCCTCACAAGCGGATCCTTACGTTCGGTTCATCCGGCCAGGCCCGATCATGAACCTCAAACCTGACACCCGCCGACAGGAATGGGGCAGACTCGACAGGTGAAGTTCGACCGACTGCTCTCCACACTGCTGCTGTTGCAGCAGCGAGACCTGGTCCCGGCCTCCGAACTCGCCCAGCGGCCGGAGGTTTCGGTGCGCACGGTCTACCGGGACGTGGAGGCGTTGTCCGCCGCCGGCATCCCCGTCTACGCGGAACGCGGCAGGTACGGCGGCATCCGACTACTCCCCGGGTTCCGCACGGACATGACCGGCCTGACCACCGACGAAGCGCGCGCCCTGTTCGTGCTCGTGGGCCAGAGCGCCCATTCCGATCTGGGCCTGGACCGGGCACTGGCCTCCGCGCTGCGGAAGATGATGAACGCGTTGCCCTCCGCGCACCGACCCGCCGCCGAACTGACCAGCCGCCGGATACTGATCGCCCCCGACCGCTGGCTGGCCGGACCACAGGAGGAAACGGACATGGAGTCCCTCCACACCGCCGTCCTCACCGATCGCCGTCTACAAGTCGACTACCGACACAGCGGCCACACCACATACACCCGCTACACGATCGACCCCTACGGTCTGGTATCCAAAGCCGGAACCTGGTACCTGATCGCCGACCAGAAAGGCAAACCCCGCCTATTGCGCGCCGACCGGATAAGGCAAACCACGGTCACCGCCGAACCGGTACAACGACGCACCGGCGTGGAACTGACCCAAGCATGGGAAGACCTACGCCAAAAGGTAGAAGACCGCACCTCGGGCATCCGAATAGTGATACGAGTACGACACTCCCGACTCGACATGGTGCAACGAATCACCGCCGCACACATCCTACGACGCCTGGAAGACGAACCACCAGACACGAAAGGAGAGATATGGACAAGACTGGAGATGGTCTACCCGGTACCACCGGCCGTACGTCAACTACTCCAATTCGGCACGGACGTGGAGGTCGTCAAGCCGCCGGAGGCGGTACGGGAGCTGAAGCGGACAGCAGAACGAGTAGCAAAAACCTACACCCGAAAACTCCCCGAACATCCACCAAAAACACAAACACAACAGCAGTGAAAGACCGTAAGGAACAGTAAGGGCAGCGCGGGGCGGTGAGGGTGGTACAAGCAGTGGGGCCCCTCAGCAAGACACGGTCACGGGGCAGCAGAGACAGAGCGGGAGCGGCCCTATCATCCCGCTCACAAACAGCATCCCCAAGAACACCACCGGCGATGACAACGCCATAGCACCCGCCGACCTACCGACCCGAGCCGACCTCACCGAAGCACCCCGGACACGCAGCCCGGCCACGACGCAATCGCACCTCCCCCTGACCACCACAAAGCCCACGACCGCGGACACACACAGCCAAACCAGCGACATAACGCCCCCACCAAAACAAGAATCCCCCACACGAAGCGACACCCAGAAGACACATAGACCCCTCCTGACACACCACCAACAACCAACAACCGGCAGGCAGGAGCCTGGCACCTAGGAGGCAGTCAAACGGGCATTCACGACATCGAGCGTCGGCCACGGAGGACCCTCACGCAAGACACGCAGAAACGCAACCCTAAAGAAATCCCTGTGGGGGAACTCGTCATCGAGTTCCCAGCGCCATGCCGCGACCACCGCGAGGACGAGGTGCCGACAGTCCTCCAGCAGATCTTGGTCGATATTCGGATAGTACGCACAAACCGCCTCAGGCACATGCGCGAGATCAAACTCCACCGGACCACGACAACACGTCTCAAAATCAATGAAAAGCGGACCCTCACCCGTGTTGAGAACATTACCCGGATGCGGCTCACCATGAAGCAACTGCTCGGCGGCGCCGCGTTCCTCGATCATGTGTCGCAAACCCGCCAAAGTCGCAGCAAGAAACACACGATCGGTCTCAGCGAGTTCCGGTGAACGGTCCGGGCGGGCGACAACCTCCTGCGCCTGAGTGACGCGGTCGGTGAACCGCGGGCTGGGCAGATCGACCTGACGCATACCGGCGTGCAGTTGGTGCAGAGCGGTGGCGTAATCAGCCGACCGAAGAACCCCCGACACGGGCTCGTGATACACCCACAACGTCACAACAAAACCGTCACACAGGTAGACGTCCGGCTCCACCCGAGGCTCCAGAGAACATACCGGGCTACCAACCTCCGCGAGCCGCTGAGCGACATCGACCTCGAACCGCGCGACTTCCTGCCCGACGGGAGCGACCCGGGCAAAGACGTCAGCGGGAGTCAGGCGTAGGGCCAGTTTGTTTGAATTGTGCAACACGATGGCGTCGTTGACCGGCAAACCGAGCGAGGCAGCCAGCGAGATCACAGCCGCCTTCGCACGCATGACATCGGAAATCTCCATACCCCGAACCTGACACACCGGCCACCCACCGTCACCCCCATTTCCACCAGCAACAACGCACCGACGCCGTTGGGGGTGACGGCGTTCTACTGCGTCGGGGTGGGGTCGTGGTCGAGGCGGGATTTTATGTGGCCGGCTTGGGGGAGGCCGAGGGTTTCGTAGGCGCGGAGGGCTTGTCGCCAGTGGTGTTGGGCCTTCTCGTGCTCGCCCTGCTGGTGGAGGAGTTCGGCGATGCCGGTGTGGGCGCGGGCTTGTTTTTCCTGGTGGCGGCCTTCGACGGCCGCCGTCAGTGCCTCGTCGTAGGAGCGCAGTGCCTCGTCGGGGCGTCCTGCGGCGGCCTGGGTGGCCGCGAGGTCGTTCAGCACCGTGACGAGGATGCCCCGGTTGTCGACCGAGCGGGCGATGGCGGCGGCCTCGTCGTGGTGGCGCAGGGCCCCGTCCAGATCGCCGCGTCGCTGGTGGAGGAGGCCGAGGATGCGCAGGCACTGGGATTCGATGAGGCGGGAGCCGGTGGCGCGGGCGAGGGTCAGCGCCGGGCGGATGTGGTCGGTCGCCCGCTCGTCCTGCCCGAGGCGGGTGAGGGTTTCGGCCAGGTGGCACAGGGAGTTGGCCTCGTTGATCCGGTCGCCGTGTTCGCGGCACAGGGCGAGGCCGGCTTCGAGGTGGACCAGGGAGATCTCGTACCGGCCGAGGAAGCGTTGGACCTGTCCGAGGTTGATCAGTGCCGCGCGGCGCAGGGCCCAGTCGTCGACGCCGAGTCGCAGGCCCTGTTCGTAGTAGCTGATGGCTTGGAAGTGGTGGCCACGGGAGGTGTGCACATTGCCGAGGTTGATCAACGCGGCGCTCTGTCCCGCCGGTTGGCCCAGACGCTGGTAGGTGTCCAGGGCGCGCTGGAGGTGGTCGACCGCGGTGTGGAGGGTTCTGCCGGCTCGGTCCATGGCCATGGCCAGATAGCGGCGCACATGGGCTTCGGCCGCGGCGTCCCGGGTGGTCTCGGCCGCGTGGAGGGCGCGGGTGTGGAGGGTGATGGCCTCGTCGTGGTATCCCCCGACGTCGAGGTAGCGCCGCACGGTTTCGGACATGGCGATGGTGTGGGTCGGGTCGCCGTCCCTGGTGGTTTCCACGAGGTTGCCGCGTTCGGCGTCCAGCCATCGGAGGGCGTGGTGGGGTGAGGTGAGTTGCGGGGCCTGACCCGCCCATGCGGACACTTTGGGGCGTTTGTCGGTTTCGAAGGGGGCGATGGTGTCCATCGCCGCCGACGCGGTGGCGAGGTAGTAGTGCCTGAGCCGGGTCAGTGCGGCCTGGCGGTCGGGGGCGTTGTCGGTGGTGGTGGCGAGTTCGGCGGCGTAGGCGCGGAGCAGGTCGTGGAGTTGGTAGCGCTGGTGGGTGGTGCTGTCGGTGAGGTGGGCGCGCAGGAGTTCGCGCAGGGCGTGGCGGGTGTGGCGCAGTGAGGTGCCGGCGAGGGCGGCGATGGCGTGGAGGTCGGTGTCGTGGGAGGGGTGGAGGCCCAGGAGGCGGAACGCGCGTGCGGCGTCGGGGGTGAGTTGTTCGTAGGACCAGGAGAAGACGGCGCGCACGGCGGTGTGGGGGTCGCCGTCGATGTCGAGGAGGTCGAGTGCTTCCTGTTGGTCGGTGAGTTCGGTGGCGAGGTCGGCGATGTTCCGGGTGGGTTGGGAGCGTGCGACCTCGGCGGTGATGCGCAGGGCGAGAGGGAGGCGCGCGCATCGTTCGATGAGGGTGTCCGTCGCTCGGGGCTCGTTTCGGGCGCGCTCGCCGAGCATGTCGTTCATGAGTGTCCGGGCGTCGGCCGTGGGCAGGCGGTCCAGGGAGAGGCGGTGGGCGCCTTCGCGTGCGACGAGGCCGGCGAGGGAGTCCCTGCTGGTGACGACGGTGAGACAGTGGGTGTTGCCGGGGAGCAGGGGGCGTATCTGTTCGGCGTCCCTGGCGTTGTCCAGCATCAGGAGCATCCGCCGTTGGGCCGTCAGGGTGCGGAAGCGGGCGGCGCGTTCCGCCACGTCCTGGGGTATGGCCCCGCCCTCCAGACCGAGGGCGCGGAGGAACGCCGCGAGGGCGTCCGCGGGGGGCACGGGGTGGTCGGGGCCGTAGCCGCGCAGGTCGAGGTAGAGCTGTCCGTCCGGGAAGTGTTTCCTGATCTGGTGGGCCCAGCGGACCACCAGTGCGGTTTTCCCGACGCCGGCGGTACCCGTGACGGCCAGGACGGCGGAGGTGCCGGGGGTGGCGGTGTGGTCGCTCAACAGTCGCCCCAGGGCGTGGAACTCGTCGTCGCGGCCGACGAATCCGCCGGTGGTGGCGGGGAGTTGGGCGGGGGTCGGCTCATGGGTCCGTCCACCGGCGGCGAACCGGAGGAGATCGTCGCCCGGTCGGACGGGTGCCCGGTGCGGGGCCGGCTCGTCGGGGCGGACGGGTTCGCCGGTCAGGATGCGTCGTTCCAGGTCACGGAGTTCGGCGCCGGGTTCCGCGCCGAGTTCGGTGGTGAGGTGTTCCCTGGCGGCGTGGTAGGCGGCGAGGGCGTCGCTCTGCCGGCCGGCCCGGTGGAGTGCGGTCATGAGCAGGGCGTGGAAGCGTTCGCGTAAGGGGTGTTCGCGTACCAGGGTGCTGAGTTCGGAGATGGCGGTGGCGTGCTGGCCGCAGGCGAGGTGGGCGGTGTGGAGCGCTTCGTGTGCGGCGAGGCGGCGCTCGATCAGGCGTTGCCTCCAGTCGTCGAGGAGGGGCACGTCGATATCGCTGAACGGGGTCCCGTGCCAGAGCGCGAGGGCTTCGCGCAGGGTGCTCACCGCACGCTCGGGATCGCGGGTGACGAGGCGGTGTCCGGTGTCGGTGAGTACTTCGAACCGGTTGGCGTCGATTTCCTCGTCGGCCACACGGAGTCGGTACCCGTCGGGTACCCGGGTCAGCCGGTCGGGGACGTCGAGCAACGCGCGCAGCCGGTGGACATGCAGATGCAGCCGTTGCCCGGCGCGTTCCTCCGAGTGCCCGCCCCAGAGGGCGTCCGTGAGGACGGTCGTGGGGACCGCCTCGTTCGGGCGCGCCAACAGCGTGCCCAGCAGGGCCCGCCGGAGCCGTCCCGACACGGTCCGTGGGACACCGTCCCAACAGACGGCGATCGTTCCCAACACCCGAAATCCCATGGTCCCCCCGGGAGGAACAGACACCGCGCCCGATGCTCGCCACCCGTTCCTCGGGTGGTGACGGTCTCGGTTCACCCTAAGCGGGGGGTGGGGGTCGGCCGGGAGACAGGCCCTAGCTGGGGGAAGGGTTCTGTTCGCCGCGGTCGATCCGGTCGGGGGTGGTGTGGGAGGTGAGGCGGGATCGGACGCGGGTGGCTCGGGGGAGGCCGAGGGCTTCGTAGCGGGTGAGGGCCTGGTGCCAGTGGTGGTGGGCGGTCGGGAGGTCGCCATGGTCGGCGTGGAGTTGGGCGAGACCTTCGTGGAGGCGGGCCTGCTTCTCGCGTTGGTCGGCTTCGGTGGCGATGGTCATGGCGTCGTGGTAGCTGTGGAGCGCGGCGTCGGGGAGTCCGGCTTCGGCCTGGGCGGCGGCCTGGGCGGTGAGCATGGTCACGGTGAGTCCGGAATCTCCGAGGGTGCGTGCGAGGGTGACGGCTTCCCGGTGCCGGTCGAGGGCTTCTTCGAGGTTGTCGCGTCGCAGGTGCAGGAGGCCGAGAGTGCTGAGGCAGTGTGCCTCGATGAGGCGGTAGCCGGTCGCGCGGGCGAGGTCGAGGCCCTGGCGCGCGTGCTCGAACGCCTGGTCGATGTCTCCGGTGGCGACGTAGCTGTAGGCCAGGCCGCTGAGGATGTTGGCCTGGCTGGGCTTCTCGTCGTGCTCGCGGCACAGGGCGAGGGCTTCGGTGAGGTGGCTGATCGCCGTCTCGTGGCGGTCGAGTTGGCGGAGTGTTCCGCCGAGGCTGATCAGGGCGGCGCGGCGAAGTGCCCAGTCGCCGTCGCTGAGTTCGAGGGTCGCCTCGTAGTGGCGGTGGGCCTGGACGTTGTCCCCTCGGGAGAGGTGGACGTTGCCGAGGTTGAGGAGGGCGGCGCCGAGCAGGGGGCGGTTGCCGAGGTGTTCGTAGAGGGTCACGGCCTGTTGGAGGTGGTCGATCGCCGCTTCGGGGCTCTGTCCCGAGCGGTCCAGGATCATGCCCAGGTGGCGTCGCGCGTCGGCCTCGGCGAGGGTGTCGCCGGTGGCCTGTGCCGCCTGGAGGGCGCGGGTGTGGACGGTGGTGGCCTCGTCGTAGTAGCCGCCGACGTCGAAGTAGCGCCAGAGGGTTTCCGAGAGGGTGGTGACGAATGCGGGGTCGCCGTGTCGGGTGGCTTCGACCAGGTTGGCGCGTTCGGTGTCGAGCCAGCGCAGGGCGTGGTCGTGTGAGGTGAGGGGTGGGGCTTCGCCGGGCCAGCCGGGGACGGTGGGGCGTCTGGCGGACTCGTAGGGGGCGACGGCGTCCATGGCGAGGGCGGCGGTGGCGAGGTAGTAGCCGCGCAGGCGGGTGAGGGCCGCCGCGCGGTCGGTGGTGCCGTCGGTGGTGGTGGCGAGTTCGGCGGCGTAGGCGCGGAGCAGGTCGTGGGGTTGGTAGCGGCTGGCGGATGTCTGGTCGGTGAGGTGGGCGCGCAGCAGGGTGGTGAGGGCGCGTCGGGTGGGGTGGAGGGCGAGGCCGGTGAGGGCGGCGACGGTGTGGGGGTCGATGTCGTGGCCCGGGTGGAGGCCGAGGAGGCGGAAGACGCGGGCGGCGTCGGGGGTGAGGCGTTGGTAGGACCAGGAGAAGACGGCGCGCACGGCGGTGTGGGGGTCGCCGTCGATGTCGAGGACGTCGAGCGCTTCTTGTTGGTCGGTCAGCTCGTCGACCAGGTCGGTGATGGTGCGGGTGGGTTGGGAGCGGGCGAGTTCGGCGGTGATCCGCAGGGCGAGGGGCAGTCGGACGCACCGTTGGATCAGGGCGTCGGTGGCTTGGGGCTCGGCGTGGGCGCGGGTGCCGAGCATGTCCGTCATCAGTGCGCGGGCTTCGGCCGGTGGTAGTCGGTCGAGGCCGAGGCGGTGGGCGCCTTCGCGTGCGACGAGGCCGGCGAGGGCGTCTCGGCTGGTGATGAGGGCGCGGCAGGTGGGGCTGCCGGGGAGCAGGGGGCGTACCTGTTCGGTGCTGTGGGCGTTGTCGAGGACGATCAGCATGCGTCGGCCGTCGACGAGGGTGCGGAACCGGGCGGCTCGTTCGGCGGTCTCCTGGGGGATGCCGGCGCCCTCGGCGCCCAGTGCGCGGAGGAATCCGGCCAGTGCGTCGCCGGGGGTCAGGGGCTGGTCGGGGCCGTAGCCGTGGAGGTCGACATAGAGCTGGCCGTCGGGGAAGTGGTCGCGGGCGCGGTGGGCCCAGCGGACCGCGAGGGCGGTCTTGCCGACGCCGGCGGTGCCGGTCACGGCGGATACGACGACGGGGCCCTGGGGTGTGCTGTCGTGCAGCAGCACCTGGTCGAGTTCGGCGAGTTCGGCGTCGCGTCCGACGAATCCGCTGACGTTGGTGGGGAGTTGGGCGGGTATCTCGGGGTGGTAGGTGGGTCGGCCGCCGAGTTCGATGGGGTCGCCGGTGAGGACGCGCTGTTCGAGGTCGCGGAGTTCCGGGCCGGGTTCGAGGCCCAGCTCGTCGACGAGTCGTTCGCGTGCTTCGCGGTAGGCGGCGAGGGCGTCGCTCTGCCGCCCGGAGCGGTGCAGGGCGATCATCAGCAGGCCGTGGAGTCGTTCACGCAGGGGGTGTTCGCGGACCAGGGCGGTGAGTTCGGCGATGACCGCGGTCTCCTGTCCACAGGTAATGCGGGCCTCGTACAGGGTCTCCTGGGCGGTGATCCGGCGTTCGGTGAGGCGCTGTGCCCAGTCCGCCAGTTGGGGAACGTCCAGGTCGGTGAAGGGGGTTCCGCGCCACAGGGCGAGGGCCTGGGTCAGGGTGGTGGCGGCCTGGTCGGGGTGGTCGTGGAGGAGTTCCTGTCCCCGGGTGGCGAGGTCTTCGAAGTGTTGGGCGTCGATTTCCTGGGGATGTACGCGGAGGCGGTAGCCGTCGGTGTCGAGGGCCAGTCGCTCGGGGGCGTCGAGTGCGGCGCGCAGGCGGTGGACATGGAGGTGGAGTCGCTGTCCGGCGCGTTCGCCGGGTTGGTCGCCCCAGAGGGTCTGGGTCAGGTGGTCGGCGGGGACGGGTTGGTTGGCCCGGGCGAGCAGGACGCCGAGCAGGGTGCGTCGCAGCCGGCCGGTGACCGGCTCCGGGGGGTCGCCGTCCCGTTGGACCTGTACTGGTCCGAGCACCAGGAATCGCATGCTGTTGTGTCTCCTCCCCCAGGGCGCCCGTGGTGGTCGCGGGTGGTGTCGGCGCCGTCGCGTCGCTTTGCTCGCCATGAAAGCGGGATGAAAGCGTCGCCCACATTCTTGCTGATGGTGACATCGCCGGCGCCGGTGGTCCGGCGCGGTGTGTCTCACGGGGGTGCCGGGCCGGTGATTCAACGGGGGTACCGGCCCGGCTGAGCGACGAGAGACGGAATCGGCAGTGATGACAGTGCAGTTGAAGTGGCATCTTCGGATGGCGGTGGCGTGCGGGGTCGCGGTGGTGCTGGGCGTGGCGGGCCGTTCGGACGGCGGTTCGCCGGAGTCGGACGACGGGACGGGGGACGGCGCGGCGGAGGGGCCGGGCGCGCCGCTCGTGGTCGGTGCCGGCCAGGGGGTGGGGGCGGGGAGTGTCGCGGCTCCCGGTGCGGCGGGCTCCGATCCGGTGCGGAGCATCGCCGAGGCGGTGCGTTAGGGGCGGTGTGTTGAGGGGGCGGCGCGCTCGTCCTTTCCGGCGCCGTCCCTCGCTGTGTCCTTGTCCTTCTCGGCCCCTTTGGGGGTCGTCTCACCTCTGGAAGCGATCATGTCAGGCGGTTTCTATCCGCAGCCCGGGCAGCCCGGGGACTCTTATCCGCCCGTACCTCCACAGGGGCCCCCGCAAGGGCCTCCGCAGGGTCTTCCGCAGGGGCCTCCGCCGCCCGGCGGCGCGCCGTACCAGCAGCCGATGCCGGGGCCGTACGGGGGGCAGGCGCCCCCTCCGGGCCAGCCGCCGTATCCGGGGCAGGCGCCGTATCCGGGCCAGGGCGGGCCGGGTCCGTACCCCGGTCCGGGTGGGCCGGCGGGTCCGGCGGGTCCGGGTGGGCGTCGGCGGAAGGGCCGGTCGGGGTTGCTGGGCGTGCTCGCCGTGGTGCTGGTGCTCGCGTTGGCCGGCGGCGCCTGGTTGTACTTCGACTCGGAGGACGGGAACTCCGGTCAGCGGCCGCTCGCGGTCGATCCCGCCACGCCCGGTGGCCGGTTGTGGGCGGTGAACGAGGAGGGTGTGGAGGACGGCGACAAGCCGAAGGGCTTCTGGGTGGTGGGCGACACCGTGGTCAAGGCGAGCGACAGCGTCTTCACCTCGTATGCCCTGGCGGACGGGTCCGTGGGGTGGACCCTCGATCTGGCGCCCGACCATGTGTGCGTCCCGACGACCGCCACGGCCGAGGGCCTGATCGTCATCGGCCATGGGGAGTCCAACTGTGGTCAGAACATCACGTTGGTCGATCTGACGACGGGCGAGACGGGCTGGAGTCGGCCGTTGGAGCCGTCGGAGACCTCGATGGGCCTGGAGATCGCGATGGCCGGCTCGTCGTACGCGGTGCAGACGGGCGGCGGTTGGAGCGTGCACCGCGTCGAGGACGGGGAGGTGATCTCCGCGGGTGGCGCCATGTACGACTCGCTCAACCAGGGCCTGGCCCGCACGGACTTCGCCCAGGGGCAGGAGATCGCCACCGGGGACGAGCTGTGCGCGGTGGACGCGGTCGCCGGTGGCGAGGCGCTGCTGCGCAGGCGTACCTGCGCCACGGTGACCGACGCGGCCAACGCAACGCTCACCCCGCCGTCCTTCCAGTTGCAGCGGATCGATCCGGACACCGGGGACACGGTGTGGAGTCTGGACCTTCCGGAGGGCCGGTGGCTGTCGAAGATCAACAGCACCTCGCCGGTGGTGGTGACGCTGCGGGACCAGGAGTTCGGTGGCGAGCTGGAGTTGGCGTTCGTCGACGACCAGGGCCAGCTGACCGGGCAGGTGCCGATCGAGGTGACCGGGTTGGAGGAGGACGACACTTCCGCCTACATCCAGGAGGTGTGCCGGGGCGACAACGTTCCCTACAGCGCGGTGGACAACTGCGGCGGCATGGTGTTCCACGGTGATCTGCTGTACGCGTCGCCGACGACGATGTTCGGGGACCCGATCGTGACGGCGTTGAACGCGACCACGGGTCAGGTGGTGTGGTCCTTCCAGGCCGAGGACTTCTCCCGGGTGATGGTCCTGGGCGCGGACGAGGGCGGGGTTCTCGTCCACCAGGCGGGGTTCGGCAGGGACCTGGGGCGGGTGGTGCGGATCTCGCCGGACGGGCAGACGGTGGAGCCGCTCTTCAAGACCGACGACATCTATCTGTCGGGACGCGGATATGTGGCGGTCGTCGACGGGCAGCTGGTGCTGAGTCCGCCGGACTACTCGCTTGAGTACGACGTCGCGGTGTACGGGGTGGAGGGCGCGCTGCCGGAGGGGTGGGCGCCGGAGGAGGAGGGCGAGGGCTCCGCGTAGCGGCGGCGCAACGACGACGGGCCGCCGCCCCGCTCCCGACCGGTCGGTCGGGATCGGGGCGGCGGCGTGTGCGGGGCGGGTGGCGGCCAATCGTCCGGGGGCGGCCCGTGACGCGGGGTCCCCGGTGGACGGGTGACAGTTTTTCCCCGGGATTTCGGCCGTATGTCGTTGGTTGTCGCCGCCTCTTTTACAGGTATCCGGGCCCGGCGACCATAAGGGTGTCAAACGTCCACGGGAACGAGGTGTCCTTGATGACGGCGGAGACCCTTCGACAACAGACCGTCGACCGACTTCTTCCCTCGCTGGACCCGGTGCGTTTCGTGGCGGCCGACGGCTCGGCCGTCGAGGCCCCCGAGGGGTATGTCGCGCCGCCGGACGACCTGTTGCGCGAGGCGTTCGCGCGGATGGTCGTCGGCCGGCGGTTCGACGCGCAGGCGTCGGCGTTGACGCGGCAGGGGCGGCTGGCGGTGTATCCGTCGAGTCGTGGGCAGGAGGCGTGCCAGATCGGGGCGGTGTTGGCGCTGCGGGAGCGGGACTGGCTCTTTCCCACCTATCGGGACTCGGTGGCGTTGGTCTCCCGGGGTCTGGATCCGGTGGAGGTGTTGTCGCTGCTGCGCGGCGACTGGCACTGCGGCTACGATCCGGCGGCCGTGCGGACGGCCCCGCAGTGCACTCCGCTGGCGACGCAGACGATCCACGCGGTGGGCATGGCGGACGCGCTGCGGCGGCGCGGCGCCGGCGATGTGGTGTTGGCGCTGGTGGGCGACGGCGGCACCAGCGAGGGGGACTTCCATGAGGCGTTGAACTACGCGGCGGTGCTGCGGGCGCCGGTGGTGTTCCTGGTGCAGAACAACGGGTACGCGATCTCGGTGCCGTTGGCGCGGCAGACCGCGGCGCCCTCGCTGGCGTACAAGGGCGTCGGGTACGGGATGCCGTCGGAGCAGGTGGACGGCAACGACCTGGTGGCGGTGTTGGCGGTGCTGTCCCGGGCGGTGGAGCGGGCGCGGGAGGGGCGGGGCCCTTCGCTGGTGGAGGCGCACACCTACCGGTTGGAGGCGCACACCAACGCGGACGACCCGTCGCGCTATCGGGACGAGGCGGAGGTCGCCGCGTGGTCGGCGGCGGATCCGCTGCCCCGGTTGGAGACGTATCTGCGGGGGCGTGGGGTGTTGTCGGACGCGGAGGTGGCCGCGTGCGCGGCGCGGGCGGAGGAGGTCGCGGAGCGGCTGCGCGCCGAATTGGCGGTGGAGGTGCTGGGGGATCCGTTGGAGCTGTTCGACCATGTCTTCGCCACCCCGACGCCGCAACTGCGGGAGCAGCGGGCGCAGTTGGCGGCCGAGCTGGCGCACGGCGCCGAGGGGGCCGAGGAGGCGGGCGGGCGATGACGACGCTGACGATGGCGAAGGCGCTCAACGCGGCGCTGCGGGACGCGCTGCGGGAGGACGAGGGGGTGCTGGTCTTCGGGGAGGACGTCGGCCCGCTGGGGGGCGTGTTCCGGGTGACGGACGGTCTGACGGCGGAGTTCGGCGCGGAGCGGTGCTTCGACACGCCGTTGGCGGAGGCGGGCATCGTCGGTCTCGCGGTGGGGCTGGCCATGGGCGGGTTCCGGCCGGTGGTGGAGATGCAGTTCGACGCGTTCGCGTATCCGGCGTTCGAGCAGATCGCGTCGCATGTGGCGAAGTCGCGGAACCGGACGCGGGGGCGGCTGCCCCTGCCGTTGGTGATCCGTATCCCGTTCGCCGGCGGGATCGGCGCGGTGGAGCACCACTGCGATTCGAGCGAGGCGTACTACGCGCACACGCCGGGGTTGAAGGTGGTGACGCCGGCGTCGGCGGCGGACGCCTACTGGCTGTTGCGGGACGCGATCGACGATCCGGATCCGGTGGTGTTCATGGAGCCGAAGCGGCTGTACTGGTCCGAGGAGGAGGTGGACGTCGGGGCGCGGGCGGTTCCGGCGTTGGGCCGTGCGGTGGTGCGGCGGCGCGGGCGGGACGCGACGGTGGTGAGCTACGGCCCCTCGGTGCCGGTGGCGTTGGAGGCGGCCGGGGAGGCGGCGCGGGAGGGCATCGAGCTGGAGGTGATCGACCTGCGGACGCTGGTGCCGTTGGACGACGCGACGGTGGTGGAGTCGGTGCGGCGGACGGGGCGGTGTGTGGTGGTGCAGGAGGCACAGGGGTTCGCCGGGGTGGGGGCGGAGATCGCGGCGCGGGTGCAGGAGCGGTGCTTCCACTCGCTGGCGGCGCCGGTGCTGCGGGTGGCGGGGTTCGACATCCCCTATCCGCCGCCGTTCTTCGAGCGGGCCCATCTGCCGGGCGTGGACCGGGTGTTGGACGCGGTGTTCCGGCTGCAGTTCGATGACGAGCCGGATCTGACGCACGCGGCCGAGGGAGCGGGACGGTGAGCGGGGGCGGGCCGGTGGAGCGGGTGTTCCGGCTGCCGGATCTGGGTGAGGGCCTGACGGGCGCCGAGGTGGTGGCCTGGCGGGTGACGGCGGGGGCCGAGGTGGCGGTGGACGATGTGGTGGTGGAGGTGGAGACGGCGAAGGCCGCCGTCGAGGTGCCGGTGCCGTTCGCGGGGACGGTGGTGGCGCTGCACGCGGAGGTGGGCGCCTCGGTGGCGGTGGGGGCGCCGTTGATCTCGGTGGGGGTCGCGGAGCCGGCCGGCGGCGGGAGGCCGGCGACGCCGGACGCGGCGGGTGAGCGGTACCGGGAGGAGGAACGGGCGGGGTCGGGCGCGGTTCTGGTGGGGTACGGCACCGGGGGTGGTCGGGCGCGTCGGCGGGGGCGTTCCGGGCGGTCGGCGCCGCGCGGCGGGGTGGCGGGTGGCGGTGCCACTCCCCCGCCGGCGGCTGAGGGGTGGGCGCCGCGGGTGATCTCGCCGTTGGTGCGGCGGCTGGCGCGGGAGCACGGGGTGGATGTGGCGTCGTTGACGCCGAGTGCGCCGCGCGGGGTGGTGCGGCGGCGCGATGTGGAGGCGGCGCTGGCGCGGCGGGCCGAGCCGCCGGCGGCCGGGGCCGGGGCCGGGGCAGTGGAGGAGCGGGTTCCGTTGCGGGGGCTGCGGCGGACGGTCGCCGAGCGGGTGGCGCGCAGCCGTCGGGAGATCCCGGACGCGACGGCGTGGGTGGATGTGGACGCCTCGGGTCTGCTGGCGGCGCGGGACGCGGTGCGCGTGGCGTATCCGGAGGCGCGCGTCGGGCTGTTGGCGCTGGTGGCGCGGATCTGTGTGGCCGGGTTGGCGCGCTTCCCCGAGCTGAACGCGACGGTGGACGTCGAGCGGGACGAGATCGTGCGGTTCGGCTCGGTGGGCCTGGGGTTCGCGGCGCAGACCGAACGGGGCCTGGTGGTGCCGGTGGTGCGGGAGGCGCAGCGGCTGAGCACCGTGGAGTTGGCGGCGGAGCTGGGCCGGTTGACCGATCGGGCGCGGGCCGGTGCGCTGTCCCCCGCGGAATTGGCGGGCGGCACGTTCACCGTCAACAACTACGGGGTGTTCGGGGTGGACGGGTCCACGCCGATCATCAACCATCCGGAGGCGGGGCTGCTCGGGGTGGGGCGGGTGGTGGACCGGCCGTGGGTGGTGGCCGGGGCGCTTGAGGTGCGGCCGGTGGCCCAGGTGTCGTTCACGTTCGACCATCGGGTGACGGACGGCGGGGTGGCCGGTGGCTTTCTGCGGTTCGTGGCCGACCGGATGGAGCGGCCCGAGCTGCTGCTGGCCGAGCTGTGAGGCCCGGCGGGAACACCCCGACACGACCGGGGCCGGGG
This sequence comes from Streptomyces sp. NBRC 109706, assembly GCF_000974485.1. Classification (GTDB taxonomy): domain Bacteria; phylum Actinomycetota; class Actinomycetes; order Streptomycetales; family Streptomycetaceae; genus Streptomyces. Next base: position 20,108 of record NZ_BBOM01000014.1, read on the forward strand.
ACCAGGGACGAGACCAGGGAGGTCGTATCCATGACCGAGTACGCAGCCGAGGCGGACGCGGGTGCCGTTGATTTCTTCGCCCGCCATCGTGAGCTGTTGGAGCGGGCGGTGGACGCCACGCGCAGTCGGGAGTTCTGGTCGCCGTTTCCGGAGAGCCCGAGCGAGCGGGTGTACGGGGCGGGATCGGCGGCGGCGGGCGAGGCGGCGTTCCGGGCGCTGTTGAACGAGCCGTTCGCGCTGCCGGGTTGGGGCCGGGACGAGATCGGCGAGGCGACGGAGGTGTCGCCGTACGGGTTCCCGTTGGGGGTGCGGTATCCGGCCGTCGCGCCGGGGGCGGCCGTCGCGTTGGCGCGGGAGGCAGGCGCGGGGTGGCGGGCGGCGAGCCCGGAGGTGCGGGCGGGCGTCGCGGTGGAGATCCTGACGCGGTTGAACGCGGCCAGTTTCGAGCTGGCGCACGCGGTGCGGCACACCACGGGGCAGCCGTTCGTGATGGCGTTCCAGGCGGGTGGGCCGCATGCGCAGGAGCGGGGCCTTGAGGCGGTGGCGTACGCGTGGGCGGAGCAGGCGCGGCATCCGGGGTCGGCGGCGTGGGCGAAGCCCCGGCGCGGCGGTGGGCCGTTGGCGTTGGCGAAGACGTTCACCCCGGTGGGGCGGGGCGTCGCGGTGCTGATCGGCTGCAACACGTTCCCGACGTGGAACGGCTATCCGGGGTTGTTCGCGAGTCTGGTGACGGGCAACCCGGTGGTGGTGAAGCCGCATCCGCGTGCCGTGTTGCCGTTGGCGATCACGGTGCGGGTGGCGCGGGAGGTACTGGCGGAGGCGGGTTTCGCGCCGGATGTGGTGGTGCTGGCGGCGGAGCCCGAAGGGGCGGGCACGGCACGGGAGTTGGCGACGCATCCGGAGGTGCGGATCGTGGACTTCACGGGTTCGTCGAAGTTCGGCGACTGGCTGGAGGCCAACGCGCGGCAGGCGCAGGTGTACACGGAGAAGGCGGGCCTGAACACCGTGGTGCTGGACTCGACGGACGACTACGCGGGGCTGCTGCGGAATCTGGCGTTCTCGTTGTCGCTGTACAGCGGCCAGATGTGTACGACGCCGCAGAACCTGCTGGTGGGGCGTGGGGGGATCGTGACGGACCAGGGGGTGCGGTCGGCGGCGGAGTTCGCGGCCGATCTGGGGGTGGCGCTGGAGAAGTTGCTGGCGGACGAGGCGCGGGCGACGGGCACCCTGGGCGCGATCGTGGGCGACGGGGTGCGGGCGCGGTTGGCGGAGGCGGCGCGGCTGCCGGGGGTGTGCCATCCGTCGCGGACGCTGCCGCATCCGGACTTCCCCGAGGCGGTGGCCCGTACCCCGTTGATCGCGTTGTTGGACGCGGCGGCGGATCGGGAGGTGTACACCCGGGAGTGGTTCGGCCCGGTGTCGTTCGTGGTGGTCACGGAGTCGACGGCGGAGAGCGTGCGGCTGCTGCGGGAGACGGTGGGCGCGTTCGGCGCGTTGACGGCGTTGGTGCACTCGACGGACGAGGCGGTGCTCGACGCGGCGCGGGAGGCGGCGTTGGCGGCGGGGGTGCATCTGTCGGAGAACCTGACGGACGGGGTGTTCGTCAACCAGTCGTCGGCGTTCAGCGATTTCCACGGGTCGGCGGCGAATCCGGCGGCGTCGGCAACGTTGACGGATCCGGCGTTCGTGGCGGGGCGGTTCGCGGTGCTGCAGTCCCGGCGGCCGGCGGTGTCGGCGTCGGATTCGGCGCCCGGGGACGCGTCATGAGGGGCGGGGGTCCCGGCGCCTTGTGGGTGGGCCGCCGGTGGCCAACACTGGTGGGGAGCGATCCGTCGGTGGGGAGGTCGTGATGGCCGAGGCGGAGCCGGAGCCCGAGCTGCTGGAGCACTTCGACGCGACCATCGCGGCGGACCGGCGGGTGGAGCCGAGGGACTGGATGCCGGAGGGGTATCGCGCGACCCTGGTACGGCAGATCGCCCAGCACGCGCATTCGGAGATCATCGGCATGCAGCCGGAGGGCGACTGGATCACCCGGGCGCCCTCGCTGCGGCGGAAGGCGATCCTCTTCGCCAAGGTGCAGGACGAGGCCGGGCACGGCCTGTATCTGTACAGCGCGGCGGAGACGCTGGGCGCCGACCGTCAGGAGTTGACGGCGATGCTGATCGAGGGCCGGCAGAAGTACTCGTCGATCTTCAACTACCCGTCGTTGACGTTCGCCGACGTCGGGGTGATCGGCTGGCTGGTGGACGGGGCGGCGATCTGCAACCAGGTGCCGCTGTGCCGGAGTTCGTACGGCCCGTACGCGCGGGCGATGGTGCGGATCTGCAAGGAGGAGTCGTTCCATCAACGGCAGGGCTACGAGCTGCTGTTGACGATGATGGGCGGCACCGAGGGGCAGCGGGAGATGGTGCGGGACGCGGTGGACCGGTGGTGGTGGCCGTCGTTGATGATGTTCGGCCCGCCGGACGAGGCGTCGCCGAACTCCGCGCGGTCGATGGCGTGGCGGATCAAGCGGCACTCCAACGACGAGCTGCGGCAGCGCTTCGTCGACATGACGGTGCCCCAGGCCGAGCGGCTGGGCGTGTCGTTGCCCGATCCGGCGCTGCGCTGGAACGAGGAGCGGGGGCACTACGACTTCGGCACCCCGGACTTCGCCGAGTTGACGCGGGTGATCAGGGGCGACGGGCCGTGCAACGCGGAGCGGGTGGCGCGGCGGGCCGAGGCGCACCGGGAGGGCGCCTGGGTGCGGGAGGCCGCCCTGGCGCACGCCGCGAAGCGGGAGGCGGCGGCATGAGCGGGGTCAGCGAGGAGTGGCCGCTGTACGAGGTGTTCGTGCGCGGGAAGCGGGGGCTCAACCATGTCCATGTCGGCTCGCTGCGTGCCGCCGACGCGCGGATGGCGCTGACGCACGCCCGTGACCTCTACACCCGGCGGAACGAGGGGGTGAGCATCTGGGTGGTGCCGAGCGCGGACATCACGGCGTCGACCCCGGACGAGCGGGATCCGTTCTTCGCGCCCAGCGGCGACAAGGTGTACCGGCATCCCACGTTCTACGAGATTCCCGATGACATCCCCCATATCTAGCCCCCCATCCAGCCGCTGCACGCTTGTTCGGGATGCGACGGAGGACACCATGCGGGACGACCAGGTGTATGCCGCGTTGAGCGCCGACGACCCGGCGGGGGACGCCCGTTGGGCGTTCGGCACCGGCTTCGCCGATCCGCTGCACGGGGTGGACGGGACGCTGCCGCCGGGCGTGGACGGGCCGGCGCTGGCCGCCTGCTGTCTGGCGTTGGGCGATGACGCGCTGCTCGGGGCGCAGCGGCTGGCGGAGTGGTGTGCCCGGGCGCCGGAGTTGGAGATCGAGCTGGCCCTGGCCAATATCGGGCTCGATCTGCTGGGCCAGACGCGGCTGCTGTACGCGCGGGCCGGGCAGGTGGACGGCAGCGGACGCGACGAGGACGCCTACGCCTACCGGCGGCCGGCGCGGGAGTTCCGCGCCCTGCGGCTGGCGCAACTGCCGCGGGGCGACTTCGCGTTCACCGTGCTGCGGCTGCTGGTGCTGTCGACGGCGCGGCTGGCGCTCTTCCGGGCGCTCGCGGCGGCCCCCGATCCGGTGCTGCGGGCGGTCGCCGAGCGGGGCGTCAAGGAGCTGACCTACCACCGTCGGTTCGCCGCCGAGTGGGTGGTCCGGCTGGGGGACGGCACGGCGGAGTCCCACCGCCGGCTGGTCACGGCGTGCGAGGAGATCGCGCCCTGGCTGGCGGAGGTGTTGGACGACGGGGTCGGCGTGGCGTTCGGGGCGTCGGCCGGCGCGGTGCGGGAGGAGAGCGCCCGGGTGCTGACGCGGGTGGCGGAGGAGGCCGGCGTGGCCTGGCGGATGCCGGGTCCCGCCGTCGCCGGCGGGGGCCGGGCGGGCGCGCACACGGAGCATCTGGGGCCGCTGCTGGCGGAGTTGCGGTCGGTCGCCGAGGCCCATCCGGACGCGACATGGTGAGCGCGGCGGACGCCAGGCGGGTGGCGGGTGCGGTGCGGGACCCGGAGCTGCCGATGCTGACCCTGGCGGATCTGGGCGTGCTGCGTTCGGTGGAGTGCGACGGGGACGGGCGGGTCACCGTGGGGCTCACGCCGACCTATCCGGGATGTCCGGCGATCGCGGAGATGCGGGCCACGGTGGCCGGCGCGCTGCGCGCCGCCGGCTTCGCGCGGGTCGAGGTGCGGACGGTGCTCTCCCCGCCGTGGTCGTCGGACTGGATCACGCCGGCCGGCCGGCGCGCGCTGGCCGCGCACCGGATCGCGCCGCCGGGGGCGGCGCCGCGCGCCCGGCCGGGTCCGGTGGACCTGGAGCTGTCGTGGACACGGCGCGGGGTGCCGTGTCCCCGGTGCGCCTCGGCGTCGACGGAGGAGCTGTCGGGGTTCGGCGCCGGCGCCTGTCTGGAGCTGTGGCGCTGCCGCGCCTGTCGGGAACCGTTCGAGCACATCAGGGAGATCTGATGGTCGCACCGCCCCTTCCCGCCCGGCCCGCGCGGCGTCGTGGGCGGCGGGCCGTCTTCCGTCCGCTGCCGATCGCGCGGATCGAGCCGCTGTGCGCGGACGCCGCCGCGGTGACGTTCGCCGTGCCGCCGGAGCTGGCCGAGGAGTTCGCGTTCGCCCCCGGTCAGACGTTGACGCTGCGCCGTCGGGAGGCGGGCGGCGAGGAACGCCGTTCGTACTCGTTGTGCGTGCCGCCGGGCGCCGCGCCTCGGATCGGGGTGCGGCTGGTGCCCGGGGGGTTGTTCTCCACCTGGCTGGTGCGCCGGGCGCGGGTCGGGGACGTCGTGGAGGTGATGGGCCCGACGGGCGGCTTCACCCCGGATCCGGGGCGGCCGGCGCACCATGTGATGGTCGCCGCCGGCTCGGGCATCACCCCCATGATGTCGATCGCCCCCTCGGTGCTGGCGGCCGATCCCCGGTCCCGGGTGACGCTGCTCTACGGCAACCGGGCCAGCGACAGCGTGATGTTCGCCGAGGAGCTGGCGGACCTCAAGGACCGCTTCCCGGCGCGGGTCACGCTGGTGCATGTGCTGTCCAGGGAGCCGAGGGAGGTGGATGTGCTCTCCGGGCGGCTGGACGCGGCGCGCCTGGCGCGGCTGCTGCGGGCGCTGCTGGATCCGCGCACGCCGCACGAGTGGTGGCTGTGCGGGCCGTGGGGCATGGTGCGGGAGGCGCGGCGGGTGGTCGGGGAGTTCGGCGCCGAACCCGCCCGGGTGCACCAGGAGTTGTTCCACGCGGAGGGCGAGGAGCCGGCCCCGGCCCGGCGCCCGGCGGAGCGGGTCGCCGACGGTCCGACGAGCCGGGTGACCGTGCTGCTGGACGGGCGCGCCACCACCTTCGAGCAGCCGGGTGACGGGCGGGTCCTGGAGCACGCTCAGCGGGTCAGGCCCGATCTTCCGTTCGCGTGTCGCGGCGGGGTGTGCGGCACCTGTCGGGCGCGGGTCACGGAGGGGTCGGCGCGGATGCGCAGGAACTTCGCGCTGGAGCCGGCGGAGGTCGAGGCCGGCTATGTGCTGACCTGTCAGGCGCTGCCCGAGTCCGACCGGCTCACCGTCGACTTCGACAGCTGACCGCGTCGGGCCGCGCGGGCACGGCCGTCGCCGTCGCCGTGGAATCATGGAGCTGACCTGGCGGTTCCAGCGAAGGAGACGGCGTTCCGCATGTTCGACGCACTGAAGAACCTGAAGAAGAAGGCCGAGGGCCTTGCCGAGTCGCACAGCGACAAGATCGCGCAGGGCGTGGAGAAGGTCGGCGACTTCGTCGACACCAGGACGGCCGGCAAGCACAGCGACAAGATCGAGGGCGCCGTCGGCAAGGCCCAGGACTATGTCGAGAAGCTGGGCGACAAGGACGGCGGGAACAGCAAGAACGACGGGAACGGTGGGGACGGCAGGGACAAGGGCGGCCCCGGCGTCGCCGGGGACTGACCTCGCCGGCGGCCGGCCGGCGGGGTCAGCCGCCGGCCTCGGGGGCGGGGTGGTCGCGCCATTCGGTGGCGAGAACGGACCAGACCTGCTTGTCGTAGCGGACGCCCTCGTAGGGCCAGCTCTCGCGCAGGGTGCCCTCCAGGGTCATGCCGAGACGTCTGGCGACGGCGATGCTGCGTTCGTTGTCGGCGCGGCACTGCCACTCGGCGCGGTGCAGGCCACGGGTATGGAACGCCCAGTCGACGAGCGCCCCGCAGGCCTGGGTGACCAGACCGTGGCCGGCGCCGGCCGGCTCCGTCCAGCAGCCGAGCTCGCAGTTGCCGTGGACCGCGTCGAAGGCGGCGAACAACACGCCGCCGACGAGGGTGTCGTCGACCCAGATGCCGTAGAGCCGGGCCCGATCGACGGCGCGGCCCTCGGCGTAGCGGCGGAGGGTGGCGCGGGCCCCCTCGACGTCATAGGTGACAAAGGTGCGCCCGACCCAGGGCCGGATGCTGTCCCCGGCCCGGTCGAGATGGGCGGCGAACTCCTCGGCGTGGCTGGTCTCCAGCGCACGCAGCACCGCGTTGTCCCGCAACCGGAACGAGAACAAGGGGACCCCCATTCACCCGACCTGCTCGACGATCATGTGCCGTCGCAGCATGCCATGGGCGGGCCGTGGGCACGACCGTGGGGTGGTGGGTTGCGGATCAGGCGGCGGGCGGGTCCGCCAGCCGGTCGCCGGGGATGCCCACCTTGTCCGGGGTGAAGAAGTCCCGGATGCCGGCCTCCCAGGCGGCCACCTCGATCCGGTCGTCGGCCGAGGGGCCGAAGGCGTCGAAGACGGCGTCGACGCGGTCCTCGGCGAAGCCGATCGCGGTCATCAGCGTCAGGAAGACGTCCCGCGCGACCGTGCCCCGGCCCTCCGGATCGCCGAGGCGGGCCAGCGCGCGGGCGAACGTGGCGACGGTGTCGGCGAACCGCTCCGGGGACAGCACCACGCCGCGGTACTCGTCGAAGTCGATCCGCCCGTCGCCGTCGGTGTCGAGGGCGGCGGCCAGCGCCGTCCACCAGTTGCGGAACTCGGCCCGCATGGCCTCCCGTTCGGCCGGCGTCGAGCGGGACGCGGCGGCGTCCACCCGGCTCCCCATCAACGCGAAGTCCGCCTGCTCCAGCACCCCGTTCCCGTCGGCGTCGAGCACGGAGAAGAGGACCCTGACCCGGTTCAGCACCTCGTCGCGCATGGACATCCCACCCCTGTCTCTCGTGATCTCTCGGCGGCTCGTCGGCCGCGTGCCGAAGCGGCGCCCCAACTATGCGTCCGGGCAGGGCAGTTCGGGAGTCGGCGAGGGGCGGTTGCACCCGAAAGAGGGAATGTGGGGTGAACGGCGGGGAGCCGACGCGCCGGGGGCGTGTGCCCCGGCGCGGTCAGCCGAGGACGAGGGGGAGCCGCGCCGCCAGCGCGCCGAGCGCTTCCCGCTCGGCGCCGCCGGGGGCCCGCCGTCCGGTGCCGACCAGCAGCGCGTCGCGGTCGGAGAACGTGTCGGGGAACGGAGCGCCGGCGATCCGCTCCAGCAACGCCCGGGACCGGGCGAGCGCTTCGGCGGAGGGGCCGGGGGCGCCCGGGAGGTGGGCGACCAGGTCGAGGTGGTGCAGCGTCCACTCCAGGACATAGGCGGCGAGATAGTCGCCGGCGCTGAGCACCATGTCCTGCGTGGCGACCGGGAGTCGCGGGTCGACGAGTTCGGCGGCCCGGCCGGCGGCGGAACCGACGTCGTCCAGGTGGAACTTGAGCAGCCACGGCTCCTGGTAGGCGGCGGCCAGCCGGACGGTCAGCGCGTCCAGCGGATCGTCGCCGGTGGGCGGCGTCGCGGTGACGGTCCAGTAGCCGGCGGCGTCCCGGTTCGGTGCGGTCCCGGCCGGGGTCGCCAGGGTGATCAGGACGTCCTGGGCGTCGATGACCAGATGGCAGACCAGATCCCTGACCAGCCAGCCGGAGCAGCCGGAGGGGCGGGCGAGATCCGCGTCGGCGAGGCCGGCCACGGCGGCGCGCAGCCCGGCCCAGGTGGGGGCGAAGAGATCCACGGGGGCACGGTAGTGCCGCGCCGCGCCGGCGGACAACCGGCCCGGCCGGCGGGCGGGGGTTTCAGAGCACGCGGAAGAGGTCGGCGGCGGCGTGGACGTCGGTGAGGTCGTCGACGGTGCGGAGGTTGTCGCACAGGGCGTCCAGGACCGAGCCGGCCTCGGCGGCGCGCGGGGCGCCGACGGCGACGCCGAAGACCCGGAAGTCCAGCCGCTGTTTGGCCCGGCTCCAGTCGCGCATCCACTCCTCGCCGACCTCGCACTCGTCGTCGGTGATCAGCACGATGTCGCCCCGGGCGCGGGCGGCGTCGTCGAACTCCTCGGCCAGCAGCTCCCCGGCCACCGTCAGCGGCGCCTGGTAGCTGGTGCCGCCGCCGAGGAACGTCTCGGCGAAGTCGAGCACCCCGGCGATGTCGGCGGGCGCCCCGGCGGGGAAGCGGAAGACCCGGATCCGGTCGGCGGCGGAGAACAGGATGCCGACGAAGTCCCGCCCGGTGTGGCGGGCCTGGTCCAGCAGCGCCAGGGCGCATGCCTTGGCCCATGCCTCCCTGGTGACGCCGCCGGGTCCGGCCTCGTACATGGAGTGCGAGGTGTCCACGCAGGCGACGACGGCGCCCCGGCCCGTGCTCCGCTCCCCCACGTTGTCGTAGACCATCAGCTCCCCCGCGGCGTAGCGGGCGGCGAACACCGCGCGCAGCGCGGGCGCCCCGAGGTTGACCAGCTCGGCGGGGACGACGCGGGAGAGGTCGTCGCCGAGGGTGACGCCGACCAGCTCCCCGGTGGTGTTCTCCACCCTGCGGGCGCGCTCCCCCTCGGCCATCTGCCGGAAGCGGCCGATCAGTTCGGCCCAGCGGGCGAGCCGGCCGGTGCGCAGTCGTTCGGCGAGCCGGGCGCGCCGGTCGAACGGCAGGCGTGCCAGCTCGCCGGGGCCGACGCCCCAGGCCCGGGTCAGCGCGGCCTCGGCGCGCGCGGCCTCGGCGGCCTCGGCGGCCGCGACCCGCGCGGTGGCGCGGACGCCGGGGGCCGCCGCGTCGAGGGACTGCTCCAGGCCGCTCGCGGCGCGGCGGGCGGCGTCGGCGGCGGCCTCGGCCGCTTCGACGGCCTTGATCGTCTTGGCGGCCTTGACCGCCTGCCGCGATTCGGCCGTCTGGAGCGCCCGGGGCACGGCGTTCGCCGCGCGTTCGGCGTCCAGCAGGGCCCGCGCCGCCTCCTCGGCCCGCTGCCGGGCGTCGCCGGACCGGTCCAGCAGGCGGCGCAGCGCGGCGGCCAGGACGAGAACGGCCAGCGCGGCGACATAGGGGTCGCCGACCGACTGCCGACGCAGCTCGGCGAACTCGGACGAGTCCAACAGGGCGGCGGTGATCTGGTGGTTGACCAGCCGGGACGGGTCCAGCGCCGCGCGGTCGCGCAGCCTCGGGCGGGCCTGGTAGGCGGCCAGGAACACATCGGCGAGCAGATCCCCGCTGTGGGCGTGACGCGCGGCCAGCTCCCGGGCGAGATCGCGCAGCCCGGCGGACCGCGCACAGGTGTCGCGCCAGGTCATCAGGTCGAACGGGTCGGCGACCACGGCCGCCGTCTCCCGCGCGGGCGCGGCCGGTCCGCCCAGCCACGGCCCGGCGCGGCGCAGCAACTCCCCCGGGTCGTCCGGTGTTTCGTCCACGGTGTCGCTCCTCGGGTGGGTCAGAGCTGGGCCTGCACCATGCTCGCGTCCATGCCCAGCGCCTCGGTGAGCACCCGGGCCCGGACGGCGCGCTGGCGGCCGATGACCCGGTCGATGGCGGCGGTGGACCGGCCGGCGCCGGCCGCCTCCGCGCGCAGCTCCGCCAGCCGCTTCCCCGCCCTGGCGAGGGTGCCATGGGCGCGTCTGATGACCCACTCGCTCAGCGCCTCGCGGGACTGCCCGGCCATGGCGTCGAGTTGGGCCTCCAGCTCCTCGACGGCGTCGGCCAGGTCGAGGGTCTCCTTGGCGTCGGGGTTGACCAGCTGCAGCACCTCGCGTTCGACGGTGGGGCGCTGGGTCGGCGAGTCCCACAGCACATGCGTCAGCACGGACAGATCCGTCTCGGCGACCGCCGGGCGGCCGTCGAGGAAGGCGGACGCCTGGAGCAGGCCGACGGCCTGTCGCCAGCGGCGGTCGGAGGCGATGAGCTCCTTGCGGCGGAGCGCCGCCCGCAGCGTGCACACCGCGTCCACGACGGAGTCGGGGACGGCGACGGCGGGAACGGACTCGGTCACGGCGTGCCGGAGGGCGGCCAGCTCGACAGTGGTCCTGGGCGGCGCCTCGGGGCGGCTGACGGCGGATCGGACCAGCGCGGCGAAGTTGCCGGGATCGGCCAGATAGCCGACCTCGATCCGCACCAGCAGCCGGTCGTAGATCGCGGCCGAATCCTCCCCGGCGGGCAGCTCGTTGCTGGCCGTGATGGCACCGATCAGGGGGCAGCGGATCGGCTCGCCGCCGCTCTCCGGGTGGTAGATCCGCTCGTTGAGATACCCCAGCGTCTCGTTGAGGGCGGCCGTGGAGCATTTGAAGATCTCGTCGATGAACGCGATATGCGCGGTGGTGGCGCGGCCCTCGTAGATCTGGCGGTACTCGCCCCTGGCCAGGGCCGCGACGTCGATGGGGCCGAACATCCTGGTCGGCGCGGTGAACTTGCTCAGCAGGATCTCCCAGTACGACGCGCCCACGATCCGGCCGGTCAGCTCCCTGGCCAGCTCGGACTTCGCCGTTCCCGGGGGGCCGAGCAGCAGCGAGTGCCGGCCGGCGAGCAGCGTCACCAGCAGGGTCCGCACCACGTCCGCCCGTTCGTAGAAGCGGTCCGACAACTCGTCGCCGACGGCCCGCAGCCGCTCGGCCGTGTCCGGCATCTCGCGTGTCCCCACGTCCGTCTCCCTGTCCACGCCGCCCCACGGTAGACGTGGGGCCGGGGCGGCGTGCGCGGGGGGCGGTGCGGGATCAGAGGGCCGGGATCAGAAGGCGAGGGACCAGGAGTTGCAGGTGCCCTCGTCGAGGCGGACGGAATCGGTGACCACCAGGGTCCAGGTGCCGTCGGCCCGGGCGTCCGAGGCGTCCACCACATAGGTGTGAAGCCCTTCGACCGCCTCCAGCTCGAAGCTCCTGCCGTTCGGGGACACCAGCTCCAGGGCCAGCTCGCGGATGTAGGTGTGTTCGAGGTCCACGGTCAGCCGCAGCCGCTGGGGGGCGTTGCCGCCGATCCCCGCCACCTCGATCGTCGACTCCGCCTCGTCCTGGTCGGGGACGGTGAAGGACGTCGTGTTGGCGAACGTCCGGTCCTCGAAACCGCTGCCGCCGAAGTGCAGCGACCAGGAGTACAGGGTGCCCTGGTCGCCTCCCGCGGTGTCCTCGACCCGCAGCGTCCAGGTGCCGTCGGCCTCGGCCGCCGAGGCGTCCACCGTGTACTCGTGCGGCTCGTCGAACGCCTCCAGCTCGAAGCCCGTGCCGTCCGGGGACACCAGCTCCAGCCGCACCTCGCTGATGTAGGAGTGGCTGAGGTCGATGCCGACCCGCAGGGTGGAGGGGGCCTGGTCGCCCACGCCGGTGACGTCGATGGCCGACTCCAGCGTGGAGTGGTCCCGGATCGCCATGGACCTCGCGTTCCTGAACGCTCCCTCGCCCAAGGCGACGCTCCCGCTTCCCGTCCCGGAACCGAAGTGCAGCGACCAGGAGTTGAGCGTGCCGTCGTCGGCCGCCGCGGTGTCCTCGATCCGCAGCGTCCAGGTGCCGTCGGCCTCGGCCGCCGAGGCGTCCACCGTGTACTCGTGGAGCTCGTCGAACGCCTCCAGCTCGAAGCCCGTGCCGTCCGGGGAGACCAGCTCCACCTCCAGATCGTTGACATGGCTGTGGCTGATGTCCACGGCGACCCGCAGCTCCTGGGGGGCGTTGCCGCCGACCCCGGACACGTGGATCGTGGACTCCACCGACGCCTCGTCCGGGATGTCGAGGGATGTCGCGTTGGCGAACGCCCCGCCGTCGTCCGGGCCCGGGTCGTCGTCGTCCTGGTTGACCGCGACCAGCACGACCACCAGCACTCCGAGGGCGAGGGCCACGACCCAGCCCAGCCATTTCAGGCCCGAGCCGCGGGACGGCGGCGGGGGCGGAGGGGGCGGCAGGGTCCCCCAGGCCGGCGGCAGCGGCCAGGCCGTCGCCGTGGGCAGCGCCTGAGGGGTTGCCGTGGGCAGCGCCTGGGGGGTCGCCGGGGGCGGCACCGGCGCCAGCTCCGTGACGACCGCCGTCGGCGCGGCGGACACCGGCGGCGGGGTGGTCCCCGGCGGGGAGTCCAGCAGGTCGAACGCCTCGGGGATGGTCGGGCGCTCCCCGGGCGCCTTGGCCAGCAGCCGGGTGATCAGGGGCGTCAGGGCCCCGGCGCGCTCCGGCACCGGGGGCTCCTCGTAGGCCACCGCGTGCAGGGAGGCGGCCGTGGAGCCCCGGTCGAAGGGCGAGTCGCCCTCGACCGCCTCGTGCAGCGTCACCCCGAGGGAGAAGAGATCGCTCGGCGCCTGCCCCTTCTCCCCGTGGACGCGTTCGGGCGCCATATAGGGGGCGGAGCCGACAACGCTGCCCGTCACGGTGAGCGAGGCATCCGTCTCGTGGGTGGCTATGCCGAAGTCGGCGAGCAGGATCGCGCCGTTGTCGGCGAGCATCACATTGGCCGGCTTGATGTCGCGGTGCACGATCCCCGCGCCGTGCGCGGCGGCCAACGCCTTCAGCATGGCCCTGGCCACCTCGGTGGCCTCGGCCGGCGGCAGCGGCCCCGACTCCCGGAGCCGTTCGCTCAGGGAACGCCCCACGACGAGCTGCATGGCGATCCACGGAATGTCGTCCTCGACGACGACATCGTGCACGCTCACGATGTGCGGATGGTCCCGCAACCGGGCCGCGTTGAGAACCTCGCGCTCCGAACGCCGCAGCCGGTCCTCCTGCTCGGCGGCGGACGCCGACGGCGGCAGGAACAGCCCCTTGAGCGCCACATCCGCGCGCAGCCGCCGGTCGTGCGCCTTCCACACCCTCCCGAACCCGCCGCCACCGATCAGCTCCGTCAGCTCGTACCGCTCGCCGATCAGCTTTCCCGGTCCCACGGTGTGGTCCATGCCCAGCGCTCCCGCGTGGTCGAACAATACGGCTGGTGGACAGCGTAGATCACGATGTCGGGCCGGACGGCCGGTCGGGAGAGAACAAGGCCCGGTCGGGCAGGGCGAGTTGAGGGCGGGACAGATGATGCGCCGCAGGCCCCGCCGAAGCGCTCCTCCTCCCGGGGCCGCCCTGGAGGGAAAGCGGCCCCGGAAGGGGGCTCACCACGCCTGAACTGACATCACCAGTGACCATTGGGTGGGAGCGCTCCCAAGAATGCGTGGGGAATGCGTACCTGTCAAGACCTTTGGGGGCACCTTGCGACCAGACCGCAACTTCCCTGGCTGTCAACCACTATCCGGGTGCATCGTCCTTACATTTTTCGCACAGAACTCTGGTGCGGCAGGCGAGTTGGCGCTAACTTCCCCTCAGTCAGTGGGAGCGCTTCCAAGAAAACTGGCCGTCAGTCGCGCAACGTCCCGAACGGGTTGGGCCGTCGTGCGCCACCGGACTCGGTCATCTCCGAAAGGACTCTCCATGAGCCGCACCACATCACCACCCCGACGCAGACGCCGAGCGCTGCTGACCGCGGGGGTCCTCGCCGTCACCACGCTGGGCGCCGGCGGTCTGGCGCAGGGCAGCGCCTCCGCCGCGGACTTCGCCTGCGCGGTCGACTACTCGGCGAACGACTGGGGTTCGGGCTTCACCGCCGACCTCACCCTCACCAACACGGGCTCGGTCGCGACCAACGGCTGGGAGCTCACCTACACCTACAGCGGCAACCAGTCCCTGTCGCAGGGCTGGAACGCGACCTGGTCCCAGTCCGGGGCGACCGTCACCGTGACGGACACCGGCTGGAACGGCGCCATCGCTCCCGGGGCCTCCGTGAGCTTCGGCGGCAACTTCACCTATTCCGGGACCAACGCCGCGCCGACGAGCTTCGCGGTCAACGGGGTCACCTGCGGCGAGGACGGCGGCACCGACCCGGGTCCCGATCCCGACCCGGATCCGGACCCGCCGGGCGACCGCGTGAACAACCCCTACGAGGGCGCCGGCGTCTATGTGAACCCGGACTGGTCGGCCAACGCGGCCGCCGAGCCCGGCGGTTCGGCGATCGCCGACGAGCCGACGGCGGTCTGGCTGGACCGCCGCGCCGCGATCGAGGGCGGCTCGGCGGGCAACAGCACGGGCCTGCGCGAGCATCTGGACAACGCCCTGGTCCAGGCCGAGGACCACGAGAACTTCGTCTTCCAGGTCGTGGTCTACAACCTGCCGGGCCGGGACTGCGCCGCGCTGGCGTCCAACGGCGAGCTGGCCGCCGACGATATCGACACCTACAAGAACGAGTTCATCGACCCGATCGCGGAGATCCTCGGCGACCCGGCCTACGCCGACCTGCGGATCGTCACGGTCATCGAGATCGACTCGCTGCCCAACCTCATCACCAACGTGAGCCCGCGCGAGACCGCGACGCCCAACTGTGACGAGATGCTGGCCAACGGCAACTACCAGGCGGGCATCGCCTATGCCCTCCAGGAGTTGGGCGCCATTCCGAACGTCTACAACTACGTGGACGCCGGCCACTACGGCTGGATCGGCTGGGAGGACAACTTCGGCGCCTCGGCCCAGCTCTTCCACGAGGTCGCCGTGGACAGCGGCTCGGTGCACAACGTGCACGGCTTCATCGTCAACACGGCCAACTACGGTCCCGCGGTCGAGCCGCACTTCAGCATCGGCGACTCCGTCAACGGCACCTCGGTGCGGCAGAGCGCCTGGATCGACTGGAACAACTACAACGACAACCAGTCCTTCGCCCAGGGCTTCCGCCAGGAGCTGGTCTCGCGCGGCTTCGACTCCGGCATCGGGATGCTGATCGACACCTCCCGCAGCGGTTGGGGCGGCCCCGACCGTCCGACCGGTCCCGGACCGCTGACGGATGTGGACTCCTATGTCGAGGCCAGCCGGGTCGACCAGCGGTTCCAGACCGGCAACTGGTGCAACCAGGCCGGTGCCGGGCTCGGTGAGCGGCCCGAGGTCGCGCCCGCGCCGGGGATCGACGCCTATGTGTGGGTGAAGCCCCCGGGTGAGTCGGACGGCTCCAGCGAGGAGATCCCGAACGACGAGGGCAAGGGCTTCGACCGGATGTGCGACCCCACCTACGAGGGCAACCCGCGCAACAACCACAACATGTCGGGTGCCCTGCCCGACGCGCCGGTCTCCGGGCACTGGTTCTCCGCGCAGTTCCAGGAGCTGCTGGCCAACGCCTACCCGCCCCTGTGACCGGACGTCGGGTGACAGCCCGCCGAACGGCTGACTCCTGATTTCCGACTCCCGGACGGATCACCGCACCGGGCCCCGGCGCCACCACCGCCGGGGTCCGGTGCGGCCCCCTTCCCGCCCGCCGCGTCCCGTCCAGGGAGGCGGCGGGCGGGAACGTCCCGGCGGGCCGACGGTCGGTCAGCCGAGCAGCGGCGCGTTGCGCACGATCGGCAGGCCGCGCCACCAGGAGGCGAGTCCGTAGTAGCGGCCGGCGTCCAGCGCGACGAGCAGGGCGAGGGCGGCGGCGTAGAACAGGTGCTCGTCGACGACCGGGTTGTACTCCAGGGGGAACGAGGAGAACCAGAGCGAGAGGAAGAGCACCGCTCCCCCGGCCCCGGCGAGACGGACGCAGACGCCGAGTATCAGGGCGAGCCCGGCCCCGAAGGTGCCGGCCAGATAGAGCACATCGGCGACGGGGTTGCCGGAGAGCGGGCCGAGGACGTCGGCGGCGAGGCTGTCGGGGTCCAGGCCGTGGGTGAGATAGCCCTCGGTGGCCGAGACGCCGTCGATCACCGCGGATCCGTCCTCGGTGGGGAAACCGAGCCCGAGAATCTTGTCCAGGCCCGCCCAGAAGAGGACCCAACCGACCAGCACGCGGGCCAGAGCGATCAGCGCGCGCACCGGTGGCCCGGGCGAGGCCAGTTGGGGAGCGGCGGCGGGCTGTTGTGTTGTGGCGGTGGACATACAACCTCCTAAATAGTTAGGTTAGCCTAACCTAATCCACGCCGGCCGGTGTTTACGTCCGGGTTACGGTTGGCCCAAGTTCCGCCCACCAAGTCGCCTTGTCAGCAGGGGAGTTGAAGAACGTCACGGAGCGGGAGCGCCGACGACCCGGTCGGTGGTGGTGACGACGGCGCAGCGGCCGGCGGCCCATTCGATCGCCATGCGGTGCTCCGCCGGTCCGAAGTCGGCCACGGCGTCCGCGACGACAAACGCCTGGATGTCGTGCGTCCAGGCGTCGCAGGCCGTCATCAGCACCCCGATGTGCGCGTAGACACCGGTCAGCACGAGCTGGTCGCGGCCCTGCTGACGGAGCCTCGTCAGCAGGTCGGTGCGCGCGAAGGCGCTGTACTTCCACTTGGTCAGCAGGGTGTCCCCGGGACGTGGCGCGACGGCGTCGGCGATGGCCGACGCGTGCGCGTCGGCGGGGATCCCCGGCCCCCAGAAGTCCTGTTGGAGGCCGCGTTCCCGGGGGGTCTGGCCGCCCGGTTGGGCGGTGTAGACGACCGGGACACCGAGTCCCGACGCCCAGTGGCGCAGTCGGTCCACCTGCTCCAGGAGGGTCGGGATCGGTTCGGCGGCGGTGTCGAAGGCGGACAGGAAGTGGTTCTGGAGGTCGTGCACGAGGAGCGCGGCGCGCCCCGGATCGATCCCCCACGGGACCCGGTTGGCGGGCAGGTCGGCGGGGGTCGGCATGGGGTAGGAGGGGATGGCGGGCAGCGCCACGACGGGCTCCGTTCGGATGTGCTCCGGGCGGGTTTGCGCTCGGGGCGGTTGTGCTCGGGGCGAGGGGGGAGGCGGACGGGTGGTCAGGGGCGGTCGGCGCCGTGGGCGCGCAGGTCCTTCTTGGAGATCTTGCCGACGCCGGTGGTGGGGAAGGCGTCCACCAGGCGCACCCGGTCGGGCACCTTGTAGGCGGCGAGGCCGCGTTCCCTGACGAAGCGTTTCAGCTCCGCCTCGCCGACGGGTTCCGCGTCGTGGCGCGGGATCACATAGGCGCAGCTGCGTTCGCCGAGGTAGGGGTCGGGTTCGGCGACGACGTTGGCGTCGTGGACCGAGGGGTGGGCGAGCAGGTGGTTCTCCACCTCCTCGGCGGCGATCTTCTCGCCGCCCCGGTTGATCTGGTCCTTGGCGCGTCCCTCCACGACCAGGTGCCCGCTGCCGGTGCGCCGCACCAGGTCGCCGGTGCGGTAGAAGCCGTCCTCGGTGAACGAACGGGCGTTGTGTTCGGGGGCGTTCCAGTAGCCGCGGATGGTGTAGGGACCGCGGGTCAGCAGGTGGCCGGTGGATCCGGGGGGCAGGTCGTGGTCCTGGTCGTCGACGATCCTGATCTCGTCGTCGGGGGAGATCGGTCGGCCCTGGGTGGTGACGACGGTCTCCTCGTCGTCGTCCAGGCGGGTGTAGTTGACCAGCCCCTCGGCCATGCCGAAGACCTGTTGGAGGGCGCAGCCGAGCGTCGGTCGCACCCGGCGGGCCGCCTCCTCGCTGAACCTGGCGCCGCCGACCAGCAGCACCCGGAGGCTGGAGAGGTCGTGTTCGGTCCGGGGCGCGGCGTCCAGCCAGAGCAGGGCCAGGGGTGGTAACAGTCCGGTGATGGTGACCGCCTCGTCCTGGATGAGGCGGAAGGCGACGTCCGGGGTGGGCTGCGGGCACATCACCACCCGGCCGCCGGCGTACAGGGCGCCGAGCGAACCCGGCGAGGAGAGCGGGAAGTTGTGGGCGGCGGGCAGCGCGCAGAGGTAGACGGCGTCCTCGGTCACGGCGCAGATCTCGTTGGAGCCGCGCAGGGAGTAGAGGTAGTCGTCGTGGGTGCGGGGGATCAGTTTGGGCACGCCGGTGCTGCCGCCGGAGAGTTGGAGGAACGCGGTGTCGGAGGGGCGGGGTTCGGTGAGCGGCACGGGTTCGGTGGGGAGGTCGGCGAGGCTTTCGAAGGGTCCGGGGTTCTCGCCGGCCACCAGCACATGGCGCAGTGCGGGGGCCTGGGCGCGCACCCGGTGGGCGAGCGCCAGATGGTCGAAGCCGGCGTGCTCGGCGGGGATCACATAGGCGACCGCGTCGGTGAAGGCGCAGAAGTAGGAGATCTCGGTCTCCCGGTGTGCCGGCAGGGCGAACACGGGGAGGGCGCCGATCCGGAAGAGGGCGAAGACGGTTTCGAGGAATTCGGCGACGTTGGGGAGTTGGAGCACGACCCGGTCGCCGGGGCCGATGCCTCGGGCGGCGAGGCCGAAGGCCAGGCGGTCGGCTTGCCGGTCGAGTTGGGCGTAGGTGCGGGTGCGTCGGGTGCCGCCGGGTCCGGCGTGGTCGACGACGGCGATCCGGTCGGGGTGGGCCAGGGCGCGTCGGCGGAGCATCGCGCCGAAGGTCTCGCCGCGCCACCAGCCGGCGGCGCGGTAGCGTTCGGCGAACTCGGCGGGCCAGGTCGGTGTGGTGGTCACCGTTCCACCCCCAGGGTGTTCAGGAAGGTGCGGAACTTGGCCGTGGTCTCGGCGGTCTCCGCCTCGGGGTCGGAGGCGGAGACGATGCCGGCGCCCGCGTAGAGGCGCAGGGCGCGGCGTCCGACCTCGGCGCAGCGCAGGGCGATGGCCCATTCCCCGTCGCCTTCGGCGTTGCCCCAGCCGACCATGCCGGTGAAGAAGCCCCGGTCGAAGGGTTCGAGTTCGCCGATCATGCGGCGCGCGACCGGGGTCGGGGTGCCGCAGACCGCGGGGGTGGGGTGGAGGGCGGCGGCGATCTCCAGGGCGGAGGTCGCGGGGTGGGCGAGGGTCGCGGTGATGGTGGTGGAGAGGTGCCACATGGTGGCGGTGCGGGTGAGCGAGGGGTGCCCGGGGACGTCGATGGTGGCGCAGTAGGGCGCCAGCGCGCGGTGCACGGCGTCGACGACGACGGCGTGTTCGTGCAGGTCCTTGGCGGATCTCAGCAGTGCGGCGGCTCGTCGGACGTCCTCGGCGAGGTCGTCGGCGCGTGGTGCCGAGCCGGCGAGCGGGTTGGAGACGAGGTGTCGGCCCCGGCGGGAGAGGAGCAGTTCGGGGCTGGCTCCGAGCAGGGTCAGGTCGGGGGTGGTGGGCAGCGCGTAGGTGTAGCCGGCGGGGTCGCGGTGGGCGAGGCCGCGCACCATGGCGGGGATGTCGAGGTCGGTGGGGGCGGTCAGTTCCAGGGTGCGGGCGAGCACCACCTTGCTCAGCTCGCCCTGCCACATGCGGTCGGTGGCCGTGGCGACGCTCTTGGCGTAGACCTCGGGCTCGGGTTCGGGCCGCACGGTGAGTCCCGGGAGCGGGGGTGGGGCGGCGGGTGGCAGGGCGGTGAGCGGGTCGGTGGCCAGCGCGGGGGCGGTGCGGACGGTCTCCGGGATGACGAGTGCGGCCGGCGCCGACTGGTCGAACGGGACGGCTCCGACGACGAGCGCGGGGGTCGATGTCCCTTCCCCGGCCCGGTGGAGGGCGTGGGCGACGCGTTCGGCGAGCGGTGCCCGGCCGTGGGGTATCTCCGTGCGGACGCCGCGGGCGAGGAGGGTGCGGGTGGGGGTGGCGAGGAACCGGTCCCCGTCCCCGAGGGCGTCCAGGAGCGCGGTCGCGGCTCCGACGGGGGATCGCGTGGTCGCGACGGTGGGTCTTGGCTCGGCGTCCTGATGGGCCGTCGACACGGGAGGGCTCCTTGGGATGGGGAGGGGTGGATCGGGGTGGGTGGGTGTCACCTGAGGGTGGCGCCGCCGTCGACGTAGATGTCCTGCATGGTGATGTGGCGGGCCCGGTCGGAGGCGAGGAAGGCCACCGTCTCGGCCACGTCCACGGGTTGGGCGATGCGGCCCAGGGGGATGCCGGTGCGGTGGGCGGCGAGGTCTCCGTCGATGACGCGCCGTGGGCCGTCGGGTCCCTGCCACAGCACGCGTTGCATGGGGGTGTCGGTGGATCCCGGGCAGACCACGTTGCAGCGGACGCCGTGCGCGGCGACCTCAAGGCCCAGGCATTTGGTGAACATGACGGCGGCGGCCTTGGAGGCCGCGTAGGCGCTCATGCCGACGCGGGGTACGCCGGCGGCGTTGGAGGCGACGGTGACGACGGCGCCCGCGCCGCGGCGGGTCATGCCGGGGACGACGGCGCGGGCCAGGTGGAGGAGGCCGGTGGTGTTGACGGCGAGCGTCTCGGCCCAGTCCTGGTCGGTGATGTCGAGGGCCGGTCCGGTGCGCAGCACGCCCGCGACGTTGACCAGCACGTCGACGGGGCCGAGTTCGCGTTCGACGCGTGCGACGGTCGCGGTCACGGCGCGTGTGTCGGTGACGTCCAGCGGATAGGGCCGGACGGTGGGTGCCCGGGTGGCGCTCGCCGGGTCGGTGGTGAGGGCCGCGACGGTGTCCGTGAGGCGGTCGGTGGCGCGGTCGGTCGCGGCGACGGCGGCGCCGAGGTCGGCGAGCGTCTTGGCCACGGCGGCGCCGATCCCCTGCGCCGCGCCGGTGACCAGCGCCACGCGTCCCTCGAACTCGCCACGCGGTACCCGCATTTCGGACACACCCCCTCCTTGCTTAGGTAAGGCTAACCTAAGACACTCGGGGGGTGTCCGTCACCCCGTCAGGGTGCGGGCGCCCAGACGGCGACCCAGTCGATCTCCACGTCGGCCCGTTCCGGCACGCCCGCCTGCGGGCAGCGCGGGAAGCCCCATTCGGCGCTGCGCTCGCAGCCGCCCGCCTGGGACTGCAGCGCCAGCCACATGGGCTCGTCCGGGACCTCGTCCCCCTCCACCGTGCTCCAGACCTCGCCGTCCACCAGAAAGGCGATCTCGCCCGGGGTCCACTCCACGGCCACGGTGCGCCAGTCGGTGAAGTCCACGTCCGCCAGGGAGCGTTCGATCTGCCCCCGCTCGCCGCGCTCGTCCACGTAGTGCACAAAGGCGGAGCCGCCCCTGCGGGGGCCGCCGAAGTCCTCGATGAAGTCGATCTCCGGCGGCCAGGCCTCGCGTTCGGGCCAGAGGAGGAAGTGATAGGTGATCTCGTCGCTCGGATCGGCGCGGAACCGCACCTCCCAGCGGCCGTAGGTCCGCGTCACGGGCCAGTGGGAGACGCCGCCGGTGACCCAGCGGCCCTCCTCCTGATAGCCGGCCAGCACCAGGTTGCCGTCCCGCGTCTCCACATGCGAGGGGTCCCACCAGCTGTAGGGGTCGCCGCCCGGCTGTCCGCTGTACGGGCTCCAGCCGTCGCCCAGTTGGTCGCGGTCGAAGTCGTCGGTGAAGACGAGATCCCATCCGTCGAGGTCGGCGTCCGGCCCCGGGGCGACGGTCGCGTCGCCCCCCGACCTCCCGCCGCCCGACTCTCCGGCGCCGTCGGAGAGCGCGACGACGCCCGCGCCCACCACCGTCAGGGCGAGCAGCCAACCCACCAGCCTCGCACGGGACTTCACGGTCGAACACTCCTCCCCGATCGCCTCTTGTCAGGTCGGCGTCCACAACCGGCCCGACGCTTACTGAGGTTAGGCTAACCTTACATGCGTGCCCAGTGTGTTGGTTCCCTCCGCTCCTTCCACCGCTCCGGATCGCCGCCCGGCGGGCCCCCGCGCCCCGTGGGGGCGCCGGCTCGCCGAACCGCCGTTCCGCGAACCGACGGTGGCCGCCGCCCTGACCGTGACGGCGCTGCTCGCGCTGCTCGCCCCCGGGCCGCCACCGGCTCTCCGGGCCGTCGTCCTCACGGCCTTCTGGCTCGCCGTGCCGGGGTTGCTGCTCTGCCCACCGGGCGCGCTGCCCCGGGTGGTGAGGCTGGCCGCGGTGCCGGCCGTGGGCGTGGTGGCCCTGTCGGCGGTGTCGACCCTCACCCTGTGGCTCGGGGTGTGGGCGCCCGAGCCGTGGTCGGTCGTGGTGATCGTCGGCTGTCTGCTCGCGGCGGTGGCGCGGGGCCTGGCGTCGGCCCGGGCCGACGTCCCGGCCGGCGAGGAGGCGCCCGGCGTGCGGTGGCGGACGCGCGCCCCCGGGCCACGGGCCGCCGTGGGGTGGGGGCTGCTCGCGCTGGCCCTGTCCTGCGGCCTCGGCGCGCTCCCCGCCCTGCGGGACGCGGAGCCGACCACCTACGGACTGCTGGCCGCCGCCCCCTGGTTCTATCCCGGCGCCATCGCCGCGACCGTGCTCGTGTTCGCCCTCGCCGTGCGGGAGTTGACGGGGGGCGGCGGACGTTCCGCGACCCTGCGGGCGGTCGCCGCGCTGGGGGTGCTGATCGCGCTGCTGCGCGCGGTTCCCGCCCTGGCGAGCGAGGTCCCCTTCTATCCGTGGACCTACAAGCATGTCGGCGTCTCGGAGGCCATCGCCTCCCTGGGCACCCTGGTCCCGGAGGCGGATCTCTACCACTCCTGGCCCACGTTCTTCGCGCTGACGGCCTGGCTGGCGGAGACGACGGGGCTGGGCATGGTCGGCCTGGCGCACGCCATCACACCCCTCGCGCATGTGCTGTTGGCGCTGGCGGTGGCCGCGCTGGCCCGGTCGTTGGGGCTGCGTGGCCCGGCCGTGCTGGTCGCGGCCTTCCTGGCGGAGGCGGTGAGCTGGGTGGGCCAGGACTACTTCGCGCCGCAGACGGTCGCGCTGTTCCTGGGGATCGTGACCCTGGCGCTCGCCCTCCAGCCGTCCACCCGTCGGGCGGCGCCCTGGCTGGCGGTGGCGTGTTTCGCCGCCCTGGTGCCGATGCATCAGCTCACCCCCTACTGGGTGTTGGGGGTGCTGGCGCTGCTGGCGTTCCTGGGGCGGGTGCCGGGGCGGGTGTTCTGGCTGGGCCTGGCCGTCGCCGTGCCGTATCTCGTCGCCCACTGGGACATCGTCGAGTCCTACGGGGTGCTCTCCTCCGACAGCCCCCTGAACAACACCCGCACCAATGCGGCCGCGCCCGGCAGCGACGAGCGGGCCACCGGCCAACTGGTGTTCCGCGCCACGGCGTTGGCCGTGTGGCTGCCGGCCGTCGTGGTGCTGGCGGTGCGGGCGTTCCGGCGGCGGGGCACCGTGCTGGTGCCGGGTGTGCTGGCCCTCTCCCCCTTCGGGTTGCTGCTGGCGCAGAACTACGGCGGCGAGGCGGTGCTGCGGGTCTTCCTGTTCGCGACCGCGGGGATGGCGGTGGTGCTCGCCCCCGCCGTCACCGGGCTGCTCGGCGCCGGAGCGCGCCGGGCCGGGAGGTCCCGGCCCGGCTGGCGCGCGCTCGCGGCGCCGGCCGTCGCGGCGGCGGCGCTGCTGGGGTGGACGGGGCTGGCGGCGCAGTCCTACTTCACCGCGTGGTTCCCCAACCGGATCAGCGCCGCCCAGGTGGAGGTCACCCGGGTACTGCTCGACGAGGTGCCGGGCCAGGCGTACTTCGCCGCCGCCGGCGGTGGCTGGCCCACCCGCGCGGCCGGCGGCTATGTGCCCCGGGTGGTGACGGCCTGGGACGCCGACCTGCCGCTGCTGACCGGCGTCGACCAGGACGAACTCGCCGAGGCGCGCGAGACGGAGGACGAAGGGGCGCGCGGCGAGGCGATGGTGACGGTGGTGAACGAGGCCGTCGAGCCCCGTCCTGCCCCGACGTTCGCCCTGTTCGCCGCGAACACCTACACCACCGCCGCGTACGAGGACCCCACGTTCGCCCGTGACCTGCGCGCGCTGCACGAGGCGCTGCGCGACGACCCGGACTGGGAGCCGGTGTGGAGCGAGGACGACGTGGAGGTGTTCCGCTATGTGCCGGCGGGGTCGGTCGGGACGCCGGCCGCGCTCTGGCGCCCCGACAGCGGCCCCTGAGCCGGGCGCCTATGCCGGGTGGAGGTGGCGCAGTCCGTCGGCGATGCCGCCGCGCCAGCAGGCGTAGTCGTGCCCGCCGGTGTACTCGACATACGCCACGTCGGCGCCGAGCGCGGCGAGCCGGTCCACCATCGGGCGGTGGGGCGGGTGCAGGATCCACTCCTCGGTGCCGACCTCGACCCAGGCGCGGACGCCGTCGAGCCGGCGCACCGCCGCGTCGGTGGTGGGGTCGCCCTGCCACAGCGAGGCGGACTGGCTGATCGCGGCGCCCACCCGGTCGGGGTGGCGGACGACCGTGTTCAGCGCGGTGAGCCCGCCGAGCGACTGGCCGGCGACGGTCACGGCTGACGGGGTGTCGGGGACGGGGTGCTCCCGGCGGGCCCAGTCCAGCAGTTCGCCGGCGACAGACGCCGCCGCCCCGCCGTCGGCGAGGTCACGCCAGCGGCTGGCCCGGTCGCCCGAGTCGACCAGCAGGGCCCGCAGCGGGCGGATCGCGCGGTCGTGGCGCAGGTTGTCGAGCGTCGTCGGCAGGTCCTGGGTGGTGGTCCACACGTCGCCGTCGAGGACCACCAGCAGATCGCCCGGCTCGGCCGGATCGAGGCCGGCCGGCTCGTACACCCAGACGCGGCGCCCGTCCGGCCCCGGACGTTCGGTGAGCCGACCGCGCGCCACCCCGGGTCGGGGCGCGAGCCAGCGTTGGGCGGGGGCCTGGTCCAACGCGACCACGGACTGGACGCGTCCGGCCCGGTTTTGGCAGCTGGCCGGGTTGTGCGGGTCGGTGCGGCCCCGGTCGAGTGCCTGCCGCAGCGCCGCCTGGTCGCCGACACGCCAGGGCGGCGGACCGGTGTCGGCGTGCGGCAGAAGCGCGTAGGACGCGCGCCAGGTGACGGGCATTCGGTAGGACAGATGCCACAGGTCGGTGCCGGGCAGCCGTGCCATGAGGCTGTCGTCCAGGCGTCGTTCGTCGGTGAGGCGGTTGACGAACAGCAGCACCCGCTCCGCGGTGGCGTCCCACCAGAGGAAGGTGACCACCGCCTCGCCGGGGCTGCCGTCGACCGGCTCCACCAGCGGGGTGGTGCGCGCGGTCGTCCGGCGGAAGCGTTCGAGCACCGCCCGGCGGTCCCCGGGGTCGGCGGCGGCGAGGTCGTGCCGGAGCCGTTCGACGGCAGGGCCCGCCGTCCGTGGGGCGGGGGTCGGCCTCGGCACCTTGGGCGGGGTCCTGGGCTGGCGCGCGTTCGGCATCGGTGGGTTCCTGTGCGGACGAAGGGAGACGGCAGGGCGGGAGAACCCGCCCTGCCGTCGGAACAGGTGAAACGGTTGAAACGGTTGGAACTGGTGAAACCGTCGGCACTCAGCTCAGGGTGAGCGTGAGGACCGCGGTGTAGTGACCGGACGGGGTGGTCGTCGGGGCCCGGAGTTCGAGACCGGCGCCGACCTGGGCCGTGCCACGTCCCTGCCCCGCCGCCGACCGCGCCAGGACCGCGCCCTGGTCGAGATCGCCGGTGAGCGCCTCACCCGGGGTGACCCGCTGCCCGTCGCCGGTGGTCAGCACCTCCGGCGTCCAGCCCAGGTACGAGCCGGAGAAGCTGGCGGAGTCGCTCTCGAAGGCCGAGACCTTGCCGGCGAGGCTCCACCCCGGGTCGGTGGTCCGCACGTCGGTGACCGTGACCACCGGCAGCTGACCCCGTGCCACGAGGGCGTCGATCGACGGCGCCAGCTCGGCGCGACCGAGGTCGACCCCGGACTGGTCGTCGAGCGCGAGGACCAGGCCCTCGCTCCTGGGCACCTGGACGGTGACGTCCACCTCACCCGTGGTGGCTCCCGGCTCCGTGGGATCGGTCGGGTCCGTGGGGTCCGTCGGGTCGGTGGGATCGGTGGGGTCACCGACCGTCACCTTGAACGGGATCCACACGGTGGTCGGCGGCTCGGAGTCGAGGAAGTGGAGGATATGCCAGCCGTCCGTGGTGGGTTGCCCCACCACGTCCGTCTCCGGCACGGCCACCGGCTCGTCCGTGAACGTGCCGTCCTCGTCGACGACGATCCGCGGTCCGCCCTCCGGGTGGAGCTGCCCGTCGCCCTGATCGCCACGGAGCAGTCCGTAGGCGTTCTGGTCCATCTTCACCGCGAGCCGCTGGCCCGGGGTGAACCCCGATCCCGAGACCAGCACCGTGGAGCCGGCGGCGACCTCCGTGTCGAAGGTGACGCTCGCCCCCTCGGGCTTGGGCGCGGGCACCGTGGGCTCCCCGGGCTCGCCGGGCTCCCCCGGTTCACCCGGTTCGCCGGGTTCCCCCGGCTCGCCGGGTTCCCCCGGGTCGCCGCCCCCGTCCCCCGCTTCCACGGAGATCAGGTGCAGCTCGTCGATATCGCCCTCGCCACCGAACGAGGCGGCGCGGCCGGTGACATACGCGTTCCCCTTGGCCACGGTCACATGGTTGGGGAAGATCCCGACGGGCACCTCGGTGAGGTACTCGCCGGTGGTCGCGTCGATCACGTTCACCGCGTCGCCGTGGAACTCGGTGGAGAACACCAGATCGTGTTCGGCGTCGAAGGCGCTGTTGAGCAGCCCCTGCGGCCCCGGCACGTCGCGCAGCACCGTCCCGTTCCGCAGATCGACCACGGTGATGTCGTTCGACGCCTGGTTGGCGACGTACGCGCGCTCACGCTCGGGGTCGACCGCGATACCGGAGGCACCTGCGCCCGCCCGGTCGGTGGGGATCGACGTCCACGACCTGTCGATGTTGTCGAGGACGAAGATCTCACCGGAGGCGAGATCGGTGGTGTAGAGCAACGAGGTGTCCTCGTCCGCCACCAGCTCCAGGGCCATCGGCTGGGTCGCCTGCCGCAGGGGTATCCGTTCGACGGGTTCGAAGGTCTCGGTGTCGAACTTGACGATGCCACCGCCGGCCTGGGCCTCGCTGACATACGCGAAGCCGCGCTCCGCGTCGACGGCGACATCCCGGGAGTGGAGGGCGGCGCCCCGCTGCGAGGCGAGATGCTCCCCCGTCTCCTGGTCGTACACCGCCACGCCGTCCTCACGGGTGGTGGTCACCCAGACGGTGTTGTGGACATCGTCGACGGCCACGCCGTAGACGGCCTCCACCCGCGCGTCCGCCCCGGAGCCCAGCTCCGGCGGGGTGATGCGCTGCAACACCTCCAGGGTGTCCGGATCGACCTTCAGCAACTCCGACTGCTGGATGGGGGGTCGGCCCACGGCCGAGGTCACCCAGAGCACGTCGTTCCGCTCGGAATAGGCGGACTGGTAGAGCCCTTCGGCGATCGGCGCGCTGACTGTCTCGAAGTGGTAGTTCTCCGCGCTCCCCTCCGCGGCGACGGCGCTGGTGCCGCCACCGAGCGCGAGTGCCAGGGTCAGCCCTCCCGCCATCACCGCTGTCGCTCTTCGGGCCGTCCGCTGTCTCATCCGCCACTCCTCCGATAGGGAGGGTGTCCACATAGGTTGGCCTCTTTTCTGAGGTTCCCCGGAACTACCCGGGGGTTTTACGGTTTTTCCTGCTGTTTGTTACGGATTCCTACGGTCTTTCACCTAACCCTGGCCCTACGGGGGCAGGCCGAACATCACGTCGCCGGCCTACGACCGCACTCGCTAAGGTGATGCTAACTTAGCCAAGCCTTACCTAAGTTCTCACCTCTCGAACGGGAGACCCGTGTCACACCAGGCCGTTGACAACGTCGCCCTGGCGGAGCTCGCGCCGGGCGTCGCCGACCGTTCCGTCGTCGGGCGGCTGCGCGCCGTGGCGCTGGCCCGCCCCACCGCCATCGCCCTGCGGGACGACGACGGCGCGCTGACCTACGCCGAACTGCGGGAACGTGCCCTGCTGTTGGCGCGGGCGGTGCGCGAGCCGAAGCCAGGGGGGACGGCGCCGGTCGCCGTGCTGGCGCCGCAGAACCGGCACGCGGTGGTGGGTTTTCTGGCGACCCTGTGGGCCGGGCGCGCGGCCGTGCTGCTCGATCCGCTGCTGCCCGACGAACGGCTGCGCCGGATCCTCGCCGCGACCGGCGCCGACCTGCTGATCACCGAAGGGACCCTCCACGACCGGGCCGTCGGCCTCGTCGACCCGACGCGCTGCCAGGTCCTGGGGACCGCCGAGGCGCCGACCGGAACGGGGGGCGACGATGCCGGTCCCGTGCCGGGTGGGGACGCCCCCGCGTCGATCGTCTTCACCTCGGGCTCGACCGGTCGCCCCAAGGGCGTGGTGCACAGCCACGACACCGTGGTCAACGGCGCGGCGATCTCGGGGCGCGCGTTCGCCGTCGGCCCGGAGGACCAGGTCGCCGTGGTGCTGCCGATCGCGTTCGCCGCCGGGCAGGAGACCCTGTTCATGGCGCTGCTCAACGGCGCGACGGCCCAGCTGCGCGATCCGCGCGCACAGGGCCTGCGCGGCTTCGGCGACTGGCTGCGGGAGCGTGGTGTCACCACGCTGCACACCACGCCCTCGCTGCTGCGCTCGGTCGTCGGGACGCTGGACGGGACGTATCCGACGGTGCGGCTCCTCACCACCTGCGGCGAGGCCGTCCACGGACGTGATGTCGCCGGCGCGCGGGAGTACCTGCCCCGCGCCACGTTCGGTTCGTGGCTGGGGGCCTCCGAGATCGGCCATCTCGCGTTCCACTTCATCGCCCCCGAAGAGCCGGTCCCGGACCGGCTGTTGCCGGTCGGGCAGGTGGTGCCGAGCAAGGTGGTGGTCCTGGTCGACGAGGACGGCACCCCCGTCGCCCCGGGCGAACCCGGCGCCGTGGAGGTCCGTTCGGCGTTTCTGGCCACCGGCTACTGGGACGAGGAGGCCGCGACGGCGGAACGCTTCCGTCCCCTGGAGGGGCGGACCGTCGCGTTCCGCACCGGGGACGTGGGGCGGTTCGCGCCCGACGGGTCGCTGCTGCTCGCGGGGCGTGCCGACCATGCCGTCAAGATCCGTGGCTATCTGGTCGAACCGGCCGAGATCGAGGCCGCGTTGCGCGCCGTCCCGGAGATCACCGACGCCGCGGTCGCCGCCTGGGGGGAGGGGTCGGGGACCCGGCTGGTCGCCTACGCGGTGCCCGACGGGCGGCGCCGCACCCCCTCGGTGGCGGCGCTCCGCCACCGGCTGCGGCGCTCGCTGCCGGACTGGATGATGCCGGGCCAGATCCTGCTGCTCGCCGAACTGCCGCGCACCGAACGGGGGAAGCTCGACCGGGGCGCGCTGCCCGAACCGCCCCCGCTGCCGGAGCCGACGCCGCCCGCCGACCAGTGGGAGGCGGAGCTGGCCGAGGTGTGGTCGACCGTCCTCGACGTTCCGGTGGGCCGCGAGTCGTCCTTCCCGCTGCTCGGTGGGGACTCGCTGGCGGTGGAGGAGATGCTGACGGTCGTCGGGGAGCGGCTGGGCGTGTCCCTGCTGCCCATCGACCTCGCCGAGCGGCCCACCCTCCGCGAGTTCGCCGCCCTGGTCGCCGAGCGCTCCGGCGCCCCGGCAGGCCCCGCCCGGCGGATGCGGGCCGGGGCGCCGGTGGCGCGGCTGCGCCGGGGCAGCGGCCCGGCGGTGCTGTGCTTCTCCGGGGCCGGCGGATCGCCGGCGCTGTTCGCCGGGTTCGCCGCCGCGCTCGGCGACGACGTCCCGGTGCACGCGTTCGCCGTGAACGGCTTCGAGAACCGTGGGGTGCCCGACTGGACGGTCGGCGCGACCGCCCGCCGCTATCTGCGGCTGATGCGGGCCATCGGCCCGGCGGCGACGGAGCCCGCCGCGCTGGTGGGGCACTCGCTGGGCGGCCTGTTCGCCCTGGAGGTGGCGCACCGGCTGCGGGCGGCGGGCGCGCCCGATCCGCCGCTGGTCATCCTCGACACCATCCTGCCGCCGAGTGTCGCCGTCCGGTCGGGCGACGCGGCCCCGACGGTGCGCGTGCCCGGCTTCCGGAACCAGACCGCGGGTGAACGCTGGGCGACCCGGGGCCGGTTGCTGGGTGCCGGCCTGCTGCCCTACCGGCCACGGGTCCAGCGTGAGGTCTTCTTCCAGCACGGCGCCCGGCTGACCCGCTTCCACCGGCCCCGCCCCTGGGACGGTCCCGCCGTGGTCTTCCGCTCGTTGGAGAACCTGGACTCCCCGGCCTGGTGGGACGCCGTGCTCACCGGGCCGCACGAGATCGTGGAGGTCCCGAGCGATCATGTGGGGATGCTCAAGCCCCCGTATCTCGCCGATGTCGTGGCCCGGGTCCGCGCGGTGACGGGGCGATGACCGCCCCGACGGCGCGGGCCGACCACGCCGCGCCGGCGACCGACGCCATCCCCGGTCTGGGGCGGGTCGCCCAACTCGTGCTGCGCGGCGACGGGTTGACCACCACCTCACTCGAAGTGCTGACCGGAAGCCCCATCACCGTGCGGGTCCTGGCACACTGGGTGTGGGACATGGCCGACGGGCTTGAGGCACTGGCCCCGGCGGATCCGGCCTATACCGGGATCGTGCCGCACGATGTCGGCGAGTGCGCCCGCGTCGCCCACCACCATCTCGATCCCGGCGACCACGAGCGCCTTCTGGTGCGGGAGATCCTGCTGGTCGACGAGGCGGGCACGGTGCACGGGGCGTCGGCGGTGGTCGCCGTCCTGGACCGGCTGCCGCCGGGCGTCGCCCGCCGGCTGGCCACCACCGACGAGCCGATCGGCCGCACCCTGCGCGCGCACTCGGTCTCCGTGACCCGGGTGCTGCTGCGCTGGGGGCTGCGGCCGGCCGGCGAGCGGGCCCGGCACCTGCCGACGGCCGGCTCGCCGTCGCGGCGCGTTCCGGCCCGGGACTATGTGATGCGGCTGGTGCCCGGGGGCGCTCCGCTCGCGGTCTTCACCGAGTGGTTCGACCCCGGCCTCTTCTGACCCCCCGTCCGCCGGGGCCCGACCAGCGGGCACCCCCCGTCCACCGCACCCGAGGAGATCCGCCGTGCGCACACCCGTCCGTCACGCCCGTACCGAGGTCGCCATCGTCGGCGCGGGACCCGCAGGGCTGCTCGCGGCGCATCTGCTGCGGCTCCAGGGCATCGAATCGGTCGTGGTGGAGGCCCGCAGCCGGTCCTACATCCTGGGCCGGGTGCGGGCCGGCATCCTGGAGCAGCCGGTGGTGGACCTGCTGCACGAGGTGGGGCTCGGCGAGCGTCTGGCGCGCGAGTCGATGACCCACGACGGCGTCCAACTGGCGTTCGAGGGCGAGCTGCACCGGATCGACCTGGCCGCGCTCACCGGCCGCCGGGTGACCGTCTACGGGCAACAGGAGATCGCCAAGGACCTGTTGGCGGCGCACGAGGCCGGCGGGCAGCGGATCGTCTTCGAGGTGTCCGAGGTGCGGCTCGACGAACTGACCGACGGCCCGGTGGTGAGCTACGAACACGCGGGGGTGCGGCACGAGTTGCGCTGCGAGGTGGTCGTCGGCGCCGACGGCTCGCACGGGGTGAGCCGGTCCGCCGTGCCCGACGCCAGGCCGGCCACCCGCTCCCACGACATCGCCTGGTACGGGATACTCGCCGAGTGCGCGCCGGCCAGCGACGAACTCGTCTACGCCCGCCACCCGGAGGGGTTCGCGCTGCACTCGATGCGCACCCCCCGGATCACCCGGCAGTACCTGCAGGTCCCGGCCGGCACCTCGGTGTCCGATCTGTCCGACGCCGAGGTGTGGAGCCGGCTCCGCCGGCGCTTGGAGAGCCCCCGGGTGCGCCTCGCCGAGGGGCCGATCATCGAACGCGCGGTGGCGCCGCTGCGCGGTCTGGTCATGGACCGGATGCGGCACGGCCGGCTGCTGCTGGCCGGGGACGCGGCCCATATCGTCCCGCCGACCGGCGCCAAGGGCCTGAACCTCGCGGTGGGCGATGTGGTGGTCCTCTCCCGGGCGGTGGCGGCCCTGCTCCGACGCGGGGACGCCACGGCGTTCGAGCGGTACACCGAGGACGCCCTGGGCCGGGTGTGGCGGGCCGCCCACTTCTCCTGGTGGATGACGACGATGCTGCACCGGATCGAGGGCGACGCCTTCGAGGCGGGCCTCCAACTCGCCCGGCTGCGCGAGGTGACCGGCTCGGTGGCGGCGGCCACGACGTTCGCGGAGAACTACACCGGTCTGCCCTTCGCCTGCGGCTGGGAGGGCTGACCGGGCGGCCGGCCGCCCAGCCGCAGGCACCACTGGTCGAACACCGCCTCCTGGTCGAAGCGGGCGACCCGCTCGCGCGCGGCCCGCCCCATCGCCGCCCGGCGGCCCTGGTCGTCCATCAGCGCGCCGAGCGCGGCGGCCAGCGCCGGCGCCTCGCCGACCGGGCAGACCAGGCCCGTGACGCCGTGTTCGACGACCTCCCGCACCCCGGGCCCCGCGTCCGTGGTGACCGAGGGCACCGCGCAGGCGGCGGCCTCGGCCAGCACCAGGCCCATGCCCTCGTGCCGGGAGGACAGGGCGGACAGCGCGGCCCGGCGCAGTCGTCCCGGGTAGTCGTCGGTGGGGCCGGCCAGCAGCACGCTGTCGCCGACGCCCAGCTCCGCCACCAGCCGGTCGAGCGCCGCGTGTCGGGGGCCCTCGCCGTAGATCTCCAGCCGCCAGCCGGGCCGTTCGGGCACCGCCAGGGCCCAGGCCCGCAGCAGTACGTCCAGATCCTTCTCCGGGTCGTAGCGGGCGCCCACCACGACGCGGCGGTCCCTCGTCCGCCCGGCCGGGCCGCTGGCGGCGACCAGGCCGCGCACATCCACCGGGTTGCGCTGCACCGCCGGTCGGCGCCCCAGGGCGCGGGCGAACGCGTCCGCGTCGCCGTCGTTGAGGACCAGCAGCTCCTCGACGCCCCGCAGCAGCCGGCGGGTCCGAGCCAGGTCGCCGCCGGCCAGGGCGGCGTCGAACGAGCCGTGGTACTGCACCAGCAGCCGCGGCCGGTCCGCCCGCGCGACCCGCCGCAGGCCGGCGAGCCCGTACTCGGCGGCCCGCAGCTGGGTGAAGACCACGGTGGCCCCGGGGAAGCGCGCCAACAGCCGCCCCAACCGGCGGGCCACCGCGTCCCGATGGCGCAGCGCGCGCCAGGCGGCCGGCCCCCGGGCGGCGAGCTTGGCCCGCTGCCAGACCGTCACCGGCTCGTAGGGCAGCAGCCGACGGCCGCCGGGGTCGACGGTCAGCACCGGCACGTCGCCGGCGGGGGCGCCGGGGTGGAAGGCGCCCCGGCCCTCGATCTCCACGCACACCACGTCCAGGCCGCGCGCCGCGAGGCCACGCGCCAGGGCCGCGACAAACCGCTGCACCCCGCCCAGCACGCCGAGGGTGTCGGCGACCAGCACCACCCCGGGCGCGCCGGGCACCCCGGGCGCGAGGTCCCGGCCCGTCATCGGCGTTCCAGCACGGCGGCGTAGCCGCGTGGCGTCAGCGCCAGCACGGCGCCGGCGACGGCGGCGCGGCGGGCGCCGGCCCGCCACAGCGCCGCCAACTCCCGGGCCCGTACCGACCGGCGGGCGAGCCGCACGGCGGCCCCCACGTCCTGCCGGAGGCCGTCTGGCACGCCGTCGGCGCTGCCGCGCGCCGCCGCGAGGGAGCGCAGCGCCATATTGGCGACGGGCAGCAGCACCCCGTCGTAGCGGTAGCGGGTGTAGGTGCTCCGCCAGCGCCCCGCGCGGTCGTCGCCCAGCAGTCCGGCGCGCGTCAACTCGGCGCGCACCAGGGCCTCCTGGGCGAACAGGTCGAGGGTGTGCGGGCCGAAGCGGCGGGAGAGGGACGCCTCGTTGGTGGTGTAGTGGTACAGCGGCTCGTCCACCAGCGCCACGGTCCTGGTGCGCAGGGCCAGCCGCAGCAGCACCGGAAGGTCCTCGTAGGCCATGCCCTCGGGGAAGCGGACGCCGTCCAGCAGATCGCGGCGCACCAGTTTGTTGCAGGCGTATCCCCTGGCCTCGTTGACCAGGATGCGGCGGGCGTACTCCTCGCCCGGGCAGGCCGGTTCGGGGGAGGACGGTTCGACGACGCCGGTGCGCCGTCCTTCGCGGGTGACCAGCGCGGTGCGGGCGACGGCCAGTGCCGCGTCGTGCTCGACGATCGCCGCGCGCAGCAGTTCGACGAACCGGGGGTCGGCGGTGTCGTCGGAGTCGCAGAACCACACCAGATCGGTGTCCAGGGCGTCCAGTCCGGTGTTGCGGGCGGCGGAGAGGCCACGGTTGCGCGGATGGGTGATCAGGGTCACGGGCAGTCCGTGTGCGCGGGCGGCGTCCAGCGCGACCGCGACGGACCGGTCGCCGCCCCGGTCGTCCACCAGGACGACCCGGTCGGGGCGGACGGTCTGCGCGGCGAGGGCGGCTACGGTGTCGGCGACAAAGCGTTCCACCCGGTACAGCGGCACGACCACCCCGACGCTGGGGGCGGGTCGGTTGGCGGCGCTCATCGTTCGCCTCCTGTCGGGGTGGCGGCCCTGGCCTCGTCGACGGTGGCGCCCACCGTCGCCGGCAGGTCCTCCGCCGGCCCGGTGAGTTCGCGGTACAGCCGCAGACAGGGCGCGGCCAGGAGCAGCGCGCAGGCGCCTTCGACGACGAGGTAGACGACGCCGACGCCGGTCAGCCCCCAGCGGGGCACGGCCCACAGCGCGCCGGCGGTGATGCCGACAGCCGAGGCGCACTGGACGGCGACGGCCAGGCGTTGGCGGCGGACGATCCGGCTGAGCGTGCCGTAGAGGAAGACCACGCCCTGCAGGGCGAACGCCACCGCCATCAGCAGCAGCAGCGTGGTGGCGGCGGACGCGTAGGCGGGTGAGACCAGGTGGAGCAGGAACGGGCCGGCGCCGGCCAGGCCGAGGCCGCCGACGGCGCCGACGGCGGCGACCAGCCGCACCAGCCGGCGGGTGAGGGGCGGGACCTGGCGCGGTTCCTGGGAGGCCGCCGCCACATAGGACGACATCACCGCCGCGTACAGGGTGCCCACGGCGGTGCACAGCGACCACGCCAGGTTGAAATAGGCGTTCTGGCTGGCCCCCAGTCGGGCCAGCACCAGCAGGGGCAGCACCATCGGCACGGCGAGGGCCACGATCATCAGCGTGAACGAGGCGCCCTGGAAGGCCAGTAGCTCGCGCGGCGGCGGCAGGGTCGGGGCGCCGGCGCGTTCCCGCACGGTGCGGGAACGCAGCGCGGCGACCACGGTGGTGAGCGCGGCCGCGGCGGCGACCACGGCCCAGGATCCGCTGAGCGCCAGCGCGCCCGAGCCGGCCAGCAGCACCACGGGGGCGAGTTTGACCACGGCGGTGACGATGTTCTTGGTGGCGGCCCAGGTCGCGCGGCCCAGGCCGGTGCACACCGGGTCGACCAGCGCGTAGAGCGCGAAGGCGGCGACGATCCCGGGGAACACCCAGCGCTGCGCCGGGTCGTCCACCAGCCGGTCGGCCTGGCCGACCGCGACGAACACGGTGCCCAGCAGCACCCCGACGCCGCCGACCAGGGCCAGGCCGGCGACGATGTGCTGCCGGGTCCGGCCGCCGGATCCGGCGAGGAACCGCTCGTAGCTGCCGCCCAGGGAGAGGCAGGCCAGGGTGCCGAGGAGGGTGGCGGTGGTGACGGTGGCGGAGGCGCGGCCCACCGTCTCCGTCGCGAAGTACCGTTCGGCGAGGCCCCAGTAGACCAGCCCCAACACCCCGGTGAGTGCCGAACTCACCATCAGGGCGAGGGCGTTGACTCCCATGCCGGGCGCGCTTCGGGTCACGAGGCGGGTTTCCCTTCGTGTGGGACGTGTCGCCGGTCCTCTCCCCTGACGGCGGACCGTTCGACCCACCGCCGGCTGCGTCCGAGGGCCCGGCGGGAGCGCAGATAAGTCCATGGGCCCGCGACGATGCCGCGCAGCTCGGTGCGGCCGAGCGCGGCGGGGAACGCGGGTGATTTGCCGGCGTTCTTGGTGGATCCGGGGGCCAGCAGCATCCGGGCGGAGGCGGGCGCGCGGGCCAGCAGCCGGGGCAGATGGCGCGGCCCGGTCAGGGCCAGCTTGGTGACATGGGCGGTGAGCCCGGCGCCGTATCCGTACATCTGGCGGGAGAGTTCGGCGTAGTCGCGCCGGTGGTGGTGGCGGACGAGGACGCGCGGGTTGTAGACGACCGTGCCGCCGTCGAGGTAGACGGCGCGGAAGACGTCCAGGTCCTCGCCGCCGAGGGTGGGGGTGCCGGGGCCGAGCGCGGGGTCGAAGCCGCCGAGGGCGCGCAGCGTCTCGGTGCGGAACGCCATCGAGTTGCCGGAGCCGAACTCGCCGGCGGTGTAGGGGAAGGCGGCGCCCCGGTGGCCGGTGACGGCCGGCTCGGGCGAGCCGGCGGAGCGGGCCAGCCGGTCGAGGGCCGAGCGCAGCGGGGCGTCGGCGCCGCCGGGGGCCCAGACGGCGAGCCGGTAGCCCTTCTCGAAGCCGCCCGCTTCCTCGAACCACACCTGGGCCGGGGTGAGCAGTTCGGCGGGGACGACCAGCCCGGTGACGCACCGGATCGTCGGGTCGCAGGCGAAGGTGTCGACGGTGTGCCGTGTCCAGTCCGGGTCGGGCAGCGCGTCGTCGTCGGTGAACGCGACCAGCGGGGAGCGCACATGGCGCAGCCCGGTGGAGCGCGCCCGGGAGGCGCCGCGCCGTGGCTCGGGCACCACCCGCAGCCGGGGGTCGACCACCTCGGCCAGCAGCCGGGCGACGCCGCCGCCCTCGGGGTCGTTGTCGACGACGATCAGCTCGCCGAGCGGCCCCTCCTGGTCGAGCAGCGCGGCCACGGCGCGGGGCAGCAGCGGGGTGCGGCCGAGGGTGGCGAGGACGACGGAGATCCCGTCCGCCGCCCGCGCGGCCGGCGCTGGTTCATCCGGTTCGTCCGGTTCGTCGGGTCCCTCGGGTTGGTCGGTCAGGTCGGGGCGGGCCCGGTGGACGGCGGCCAGCCACTGGTCGCGGTCCGGACGGGGCGGCAGCGCGTCGAGGCGGAGCTGGGCGAGGGGCCAGCCGCGCCGGCGCAGCAGCAGATGGGCGCGGCCCTGTTCGGGGACCGGGAGCGGCGCCAGGGGGGCGTCGGGGTCCGGGTCGAGATCGAGGTCGGCCGGGCGCAGCGGGGTGAAGTCGTCGGGCGGCGGCGGTTCCTGAGGGGCGCGGCGCAGGCGCGCCGTGCCGGTGGCATAGCCGGCGGCCGTGGTGCCGAGGCCGAGCAGTCCGACGCCGGCCCGCAGCGGGCCCCAGGGGTCGCCGCGCAGCACCGCGAGGAGATGGCGGGCGGTGCCGCCGGTCACCATCCGCAGCGCGTGCGCCCGTTCGCTGCGCAGCGCGCCGGCCGCGCCGACGGCCCTGGTCAGGGCCGCCTTGGAAAGCCCCTCGTGCCAGCATCTGCGCACCAGATAGCGGACGGTGGCCCGTTCGGCGGGGACCTTGTGGTCCACGACGGCGGTGGTGTCGCGCACCACGCGGATGTCGGGCAGGGCGTCGCGGAGGCGGATCGCCAGCTCCGTCTCCTCGCATCCGGCGGGCAGTTGGGCGGTGCGCCCCAGGCCCTCGGAGAACGGGCCGGCGGATTCCAGCGCGTGCCGGGTGGCGGCCATGCTCGCTCCGATGGGGTTGCGGATCGGGTCGCCGTCGCCCGGCAGGCCCCGGTAGTCGCAGCCGACGACCCAGCCCAGCTCCTCGGGGAACCAGCGCGGCGGAGCGCACTGCCAGTCGGCGACGACCGCGCCGCCGACCATGCCGACCGGCCCCTCGGCCGACTCCCCGGCGGCCGGCGCCAGTCGGCGGCGCAGCGCGGCGAGCCAGCCGGGGCGCGGCACCGCGTCGTCGTCCAGGAAGGCCACCAGTTCCGCGGTGCTGTGCCGCACCCCGGTGTTGCGGGCCCCGGACAGCCCGGGGTTGCCCTCGCTCGGCACGACGCGTTCGGCGGGCCAGCGCTGTCTGGCCCGGGCCAGCAGTCCCTCCTCGTGGTCGATCACCAGGACGAGTTCGTCCCCGTCGTCGAGCTGTGCGCGGACGGCCTCGACGGCCTCGCCGAGCGCCGCCCAACGCGCTTGGGTGTAGGCGCAGATGACGACGGCCATCCGGTCGGTGGCGCGCCCGACGCCGCTGGGCCGCGGCGTCGGGCGCTGGCCGGTCAGGGCGCCACCTCGGTGAGCGTGGCGGGGGCGGACACGGCGACGGCGCGGTCGGTGGCGCGCAGCGCCCGCAGCCGGACGCGGTGCGCGCGGTGTCGGTCGGCGGCGGCGGTCCTGAGGGCGCGCAGCCGGAACCGCTCGCGGAGGATGGTGCGCAGCACCCGCAGCCCGTCGCGGACGGCGTGCAGATTGGACTCGCCGTGGATGCGGCAGCGTTCGACGCTCGGCACCTCGGTGACCGTGAGGGAGGCGGCCGCGATACGGCAGTTGATGACGGTCTCTATCTCGAACCCGTCTCCCCAGGGGGTCTCCTCCGGTGGCAGCGTGGTGTCGGGCAGGTCCAGGTAGACCAGGACATCGCGCCAGAAGGCGTTGTAGCCGTAGCAGAGGTCGGTGTAGCGGGTGCGGTAGAGCGTGTTGACGGCGACGGTGAGCGCCCGGTTGCCGAGGCCGCGCACCACGGTGAGGTCCTCGCTCCCGCCGTCCGGCAGGTGGCGCGACCCCTTGGCGACATCGGCGCCGGCGACGAGGGTGGCGACCATCGGTTCGATCTCCCCCGGGTCGGCGGATCCGTCGGCGTCGAACATCACCAGGATGTCGCCGGTGGCGGCCTCGAACCCGCAGGCGAGGGCGTTGCCCTTGCCCTTGCGGGTCTGCTGTACGAGCCGTGCGGTCGGCATCACCCGGCGCACCGTCTCGACGGTGTCATCGGCTGAGCCGCCGTCGACCACGATGACCTCGTGGACCGGCGGCAGGGTGGGCAGGACGACTTCCAGATTTCTGGCCTCGTTGTACGCGGGGACGATGACGCTGACCGTCGGGACGTACGACCCGACGTGGGGGTGCTGCACGGTGCCTCCGTGGCTCGGGAGTCCGAAGACCTGGCGCGCGGAGGGCTCCGCGCGCAGGAGGCGAGTGCGGTACTAAGGTTAGGTGAGGCTTACCTTATCAAAACTTTATGGGGGTTGTGCTGGCGGCCGTGTGGAAACCGCACCGAAAAGCCATCTCCTCCCTCAACTCCCCCTGGGTCGCCCCCGGTCCACCCACAACAGCCAGGCCAGATAGCCGCCGCCGAGCAGGCCCGTCAGCACGCCCACGGGCAGCACGATCGGCGCCAGCAGACGCTGCGCGGCCAGATCGCTCGCCACCAGCAGCAGCGCCCCCAGCACGGCGGCGGCCGTCACCCCGGGGCCGACCCCACGGGTGAGCCGGCGCGCGAGCTGGGGGGCGGCCAGGGCGACAAACGCGATCGGCCCGGCCGCCGCGGTCGCCGCGGCGGTGAGCGCGACCCCGGTCAGCACCAGCAGCAGCCGCGCCCTGGGGACCCCCACGCCCAGCGCGATCGCCGTGACATCCCCCATCTCCATCATGGTCAGCACCTGTTGACCCGCCATCGCTACCGGCAGCAGCACCAACAGGGCGCAGGCCAGCGGCAGCGCGTGCTCCCAGCCCCGCCCGTTGAGGCTGCCCACCAGCCAGGTCTGGGCGGCGGTCGCGTCGCCCAGCGAGGCCCGGGTGAGCAGATAGCCGTTGAACGCGGTGAGCACCGCCGAGACGCCGATGCCGACCAGCACGAACTGATGGCCCGTCGCGGATCCGGCGGAGGCCACCAGCGCCAGGACGAGCGCGGCGCACAGCACCCCGCCGGCGACGGAGAACAGCGCCACCGCCAGCGAGCCCCCGCCGGCGAGCACGATGCCCAGGATGGCGCCGGTCGCCGAGCCGGCCGTGAAGCCCACCACATCGGGGCTGCCCAGCGGGTTGCGGGTCAGGCTCTGGAACACCGAGCCCGAGGCGCCGAGCGCCAGCCCGGCCAGCGCGCCCACCACGACCCTGGGCAGCCGGAACTCGACCACCACCAGACGCACGCGCGGATCGCCGCCCCCACCGGTGCCCGTCACCACCGACCACACCTCGCCCGGCGTGGTCGGCACCTCCCCGACCACCAGGGCGGCGGAGGCCACCACCAG
This sequence comes from Streptomyces sp. NBRC 109706, assembly GCF_000974485.1. Taxonomy (GTDB): domain Bacteria; phylum Actinomycetota; class Actinomycetes; order Streptomycetales; family Streptomycetaceae; genus Streptomyces. The sequence goes on from NZ_BBOM01000014.1 coordinate 59,990, forward strand.
CAGCGCGGCGAGCAGCAGGACGACCACCGCCGCCTCGCGCGCCCGCGCACCGTCGTAGCGCGGGCGGCGGAACCGGGGCCGGGCGACGGGGCTTTCCCTGGCCGTCACGCGGCGGCCCCCCGGCGCCTGGCGCCGCGCTCGGCGCGGCGCACCATGGCGACGAAGAAGGGGCCCCCGATCAGCGCGGCGACGATCCCGACCTCCAACTCCCCCGGCCGGACGACCACGCGGCCGACCAGATCGGCCGCCACCACCAGCGAGGCGCCCAACAGCCCGGACAGCCACAGCACCCACCGCTCGTCCGAACGGGCCCAGCGGCGCGCCACATGGGGCACGGTCAGCCCGACGAAGGCGAGCGGTCCCGCGGCGGCCGTCGCGGCACCGCAGAGCAGCGTGATCACCAGCAGCCCGGCGAGACGGATCGACGTCAGGTTCGCGCCCAGGGTCCGCGCCAGCTCGTCGCCGAGCACCAGCGCGTTCAGGCCCCGGCCGAGCAGCAGCGCCCCGCCGATGCCGACCGCGATGAACGGCAGCACGTCCAGCAGCACGTCCGTGCCCCGGCCCTCCAGTGAGCCGACCGCCCAGAACCGGAACTGGTCGAAGGCCCGTGGCACGGAGAGCACCAGACCATTGGTCAACGCCACCAGCGCGGCGCTGATCGCGGTCCCGGCGAGCACCAGCTTGGTCGGTGAGCCGCCGTCCAGACCACGGGAGCCGAGCAGATGCACCACCACCGAGGCCAGCGCGGCGCCGGCCATCGCCCACCACACCGTCATCGCGACCGAGGACGCCCAGGACAGCGCGAGCGCCACCGCCACCGCGGCGGCCGCCCCGGCGTTCACCCCGAGCAGGCCCGGATCGGCGAGCGGATTGCGGGTCAGCGCCTGCATCACCGCGCCCGCCAGGCCCAGCGCGGCGCCGACCAGCACGGCCAACACCGTGCGCGGCAGCCGCAGTTCCCACACCAGATCGTGTTCCGCCGCCGTCTCGTCGCCCAGCAGCGCGGCGACCACGTCGGCGACCGGCGCCGGCCGGGAGCCGACGAGCACGCCCAGCGCCGTCAGGACCAGCAGCACGACGCCGAACACCACGACCATCCAGGCCGGATGGGCACGTCGCTCCCCGACCGGGGCGGCCTCGACGGCCCGCCCGGGGGCCTCGGGCGAACGGGGCGGCGCCGTCATCCGGTCTCCCCCGCCGCCGAGCCCTCCTCCGAGCCCTCATCCGGCAGCAGGACATCGACGATCTCGGCCTCGACGATCAGCCGCCTGGTCGCCGCGCCCTCGCTGTAGTCGCAGGTGATCAGCGTGAGTTGGGCCGTGGTCGGCTCGGCGCCCGGCTGGTCGCGCACCGGCAGCAGCACGGAGACCTCCGTGGGCGCCACCACCCGGGTCCCCGTGACGGTGTACACCCAGGTGCCGACGGCGGTCTCGAAGCGGACGGTGTCGCCGGCCGCCACCTCGGTCAGCCGGTCGAAGGGACCGCCGGGACCGGAGCGGTTGTTGTGCCCGGCGACCACCGCGTTGCCGATCTCGCCGGGCAGCGCCGTTCCCGGGTAGTGGCCCGGCCCCCGGCCGAGCTGGTCGAGGGACACCCCGGCCACCACCGCGAGTTGGGGATCGTCGGTGAGATCGGGGAAGCGGAGGACGCCCACCAGATCGCCGACGACCGGCTGCGGCAGGGACCCCACGGGCACCACGGGCTGACCCGTCGCGGCGGCACCGGTCGAACCGAGCGGGGGCGCGAACCGGTCCAGCAGCTCGGCCTGCGCCTCCCGGGCGCGCGCCTCCTGCGTCCAACGCTTCGCCCCCCAGTGGCCGGCGAGCACCAGGGCCGCCACCAGGACGACGACGCCGAGCGCGAACAGCGCGGGCACGCCCCGGTATCGGGCCCGCCGCAGCAGGACCCAGACGACGGCGAAGAGCGCGAGCAGCGGAAGGACCCATGGCCAGGACTCCACCTCGGCCACGAACGAGGAGCCGGCGGCGGCCTCGTCCACCGCGCCGTGCAGCACATAGCGGCCGGCCACCAGCCCGTCCAGCGACACCGGGATGGAGTAGGTCGCGCTCCCGCCGGGTGCTACGGCGGCGACGTCCACCTCGCCGACGGGGCTGCCGCCCAGTTCGTTGCGGCCGGCCAGGACCTGGACGGTGCGGGCCGGCAGTTCCACGGTGCCGGTGTTCTGCACGGTGACGGTCAGGGTGTAGGAACGGTGGCCCAACACGGCGCCCAGCAGCCGGTCCCGCCAGCCGGAGGGCCCGTCCACGGCCGAGGCGACGACCACCCGGGGCGGCGCCGTCTCGCCCTCGCCGTCGGTCCCGGTGTCCGTTCCGGGGTCGTCCGGGTCGGCGACCGGCGCTTCGGGGACGGCCACCGGGAGGACCGCGCTGATCCCGCCGGTGAGGGTCTGGCCGCGCAGCACGCAGGGGCAGCCGCCCGGCGGCGCCACCGCCAGGAGATCACCGCTGCCGGTGCCGTCCGCGCCGACCGTGACGGTGGTCGACGCCGCCACCGCGCAGTCGGCGGAGCCCTGTTCGGCGCGCTCGCCGCAGAACGAGACGGCGACCAGCCCGGCGGGCCAGCCGGCGAGGGTGACGTTCACCCGCTCCCCCAGCGTGATGCTGGTGGAGTCGGTCTGGATCGTCGGCTCGGCCGCCGGCTCGGTCTCGTCCGCCCATGCCGCGCCCCGGAACACCACGCCCGACACGGCCAGCAGACACACCGCCACCAGGCGGACCCAGGGGGCTCTCATGGCGTCCGGCCCGGGGCCGCGCCCGGGTCGGTTCCCGTTCCCGTTTCCGTTTCCGTTCCCGTTTCGGTTTCGGTTTCGGTTTCGGTTTCCGGGCCCGGTTCCGGATCGGCTTCCGGCTTCGGCTTCGCTTCCGTTTCCCGATCGGCTGCCGGGTCCTCCGCGTCCGTCTTCTCCCGCAGTTTCGCCCGCAGTTCGGCGATGACGGCGTTGCGACGGCGCCGGCGCCAGAGCAGGAGCCAGACCACCCCGCCGAGCAGGGCCAGGGCGAGGACGAGCAGCCAGGGCACGACCCAGAGCGCCGTGCCGAACCCCTGGGCATCCAGGTCCTCGTCGAAACGGTCCGTGGTGTCGACCGGACGCAGCAGGCCGTCGACCTCAAGACGCACCCCGGCCGGCACCCCGTCCAGGACCGCCCGCTGCTCGACGACATTGCCCGGCAGCACCTCGGGGAGTTCGACGGTGGTGGTGGTCCGCCCCCAGCCGGCCACGCCGGCCGCCCCGATCTCCTGCTCCCCGGCCAGCCGGACGTTGCCGGTGTTGCGCACGCTCCAACTCATCTCGATCCGGCCGTCGAACGGGTTCCACCAGCCGCCGACATGGCGGACCTCAAGGTCCTCGATCTCAAGACGGGGTTCCAGCTCGCCCCGCACCGTCAGATACACCCGGGCGGCCACCCGCGCGTCGACCAGAACCTCCTGGCCGTCGTCCGTGGTCCGCACGCTGGGCAGCGAGGTCACCACGCCCCCGACATGGTCGCCGGGCGTCGCGTTCTCCGGGACGGTGACGCGGAACGGGAGATCCACGCGGGAGCGCGCGGGCACCGTCACCGAGCCGTCGGACGCCACCTGTTCGGACGCGACGCTGATCCAGGCGCCCACGTCCACCGGGGCCTCGGCGGTGGCGAGCAGGTCGAAGTCGCCCTCCGGGGTGTTCAGCGCGTCCGTTCCGAACACCCGGAGGGTGATGGGGTGTTCGGAGTGGTTGCTGATGCCGACGACATCGTCGACCACCGCGCCGGCGTCGACATCGTGCACGAAGTAGGGCCGTTCGCCTGGCCCTTCGGGGCCTGACGGCTGGACCTGCCAGCTGGTGGGCTCCGGTTCCTCGGCGTCGTCCGCCTGGGCGAGCGGGGCGCCGAGCTGGAACCCCAGCAGGATGAGCAGGATCACCGCCGGCGCGGCGAGACGCCGCGCCGGCGCCCGCGTCGCGCGCGGGGAGAAGGCGAGGGGCACAGGGGGCTCCAGTTGGGGCTGGCCGGAGAGTTCCGAGGAGGGACCGGAGAGTTCCGGAGGAAGAAGGGGGCGCGCCGTTCAGCCGGTGCCGTGGGGCACGGGCGCCGGGCGGGCGGCGCGCCCGTTCACCGTCTCAGGAGAGGGTGAGGGTCACGGTGGCGGTGTAGGCACCGGGCACCGTGGTGGTGGGGGCGGCGAACCGCAGGCTCGCGCCCACCTCGGCCGTAGCGCGTCCCGCGCCGGGGTCGGTGCGGGCGAGGAGGGCGCCGGCGCCGAGGCCGGTTCCCGCCGCCACCCGGTCCCCGGCGACGACATCCCGCCCGTCGCCGGTGGACACGACCTCGGGACGCCAACCGAGGTACCGGCCGTCGACGGTGGCGCCGTCGGGGCCGGCGAAGTCCGACACCTTGCCGACGACGTTCCAACCGGGGTCGGCCGAACGGGTGTCGGTCACCGTGACCAGCGGGAGGTACCCGCTCGCGGTCAGGGCGTCGACACCGGGGTTGAGCTGGGCCTCGCCAAGGTCGACGGAGGAGTCGGCGATGTTGAGGGACAGCCCGCCGTCGGTGGCGACATCGACGCCGATGTCGACGCCGACCGAGTCACCGCCACCGGGATCCGTCGGATCGGTCGGGTCCGTCGGGTCCGTGGGATCCGTGGGATCCGTGGGATCCGTGGGATCCGTCGGGTCCGTGGGATCCGTCGGGTCGGTGTGCTCGGCGAGCACGGTGAAGCGGGTGTCGTAGAACTCGGGGCTGGTGAAGTACCCGAGCATGCCCTGGACGTCGTAGGGCTCCAGGGTCTCCGGGTCCAGCCCGCCATAGCTGCCGGTGAGCAGCTGGATGTAGTAGGAGCCCGGTTCGAAGGCGACGTCCGAGGAGTTGGGGCTGCCGGAGGTCGTGCCGTCCGGCAGCTCGAAGCTGATCTCGAAGTCACCGCTGTCGGCCTCGGCGTTCACCAGCACCCAGGCGCCCTGGCCGAGTTGCGAGGCGGTGCCGCCGATGGTGCCGGGACGGGTGTCGGTGTCGGGCACGGTCTGCTGATAGGGCGCCACCCGTCGGAACTGGGTGGCGTCCTCGGTCGCCATGACCTTCAGCCCGAGGACCGAACCGTGTTCCCCGTCCCGCTTGAGCCATCCCGAGCCGCTGACGGTGATCTCCTCGCCGGGGACGAAGGTGTCCCCGGAGATCGTCAGGGTCCGGCCGGCCAGGGCACCACGACCCTCGACGGAGATGGGATCGCCGGCCGCGTGGGCCGGTTGACCTGCTATCAGGCCGGTCGCGAGGAGCCCGACCGCGGCGGCGAGCACACCCGCCACCCGGCCGGGCCGTCTTCTTGTCTGATACATGGACGACAACTCCTTCTGCCCCTTTCACGATGCGCGCCCCGCCCACCGGGGGCGGTCCCCCGGGCCGACGGTGCGACGGACGGCACCGCTCCGCCCAGGAACGCGCCAACGAGGTTAGGTTAGGCTAACCTACATGCCTACCAACGTCCGGGTGTCCCCGGTGCGGGCGCCGGCCGGCCGCACCAGACCCCATCCGCTCCGCGCCACGCTCTGCGCCGTCATATCCGCCCTGCTCCTCGCAAGTTGCGGTCTCGCCGCGAACGACGAGACACCGACGACCACCGAGGACACCCGAAGCGTCACCGACGCCCGGGGGCGGTCCGTGGACATCCCCTCCGAGCCGACGCGCGTGGTGACGCTGAGCGAACCGACCCTCGACGCGGCGCTCGCGCTCGGCGTCACACCGGTGGGCACGGCCGCCGCGCGCGGGCAGAGCAGCCAGGTGGCGAGCTATCTGCCGGCCGGCGCCGCCGAGGCCACCGTCGTGGGTCAACTCACCGCGCCCAACCTGGAGGAGATCGTCCGGCTCGACCCGGAGCTGATCCTCGTCGACGGGACCGCCGTCAACGACGATGTGCTCATCGGGAAGCTCCAGGACATCGCCCCGACCCTGTGGATCGGCGAGGCCGGCAACGCCGACTGGCGCACCGGGCTGCGTGCCGTCGCCGACGCCCTCGGCGAGAGCGAGGCCGCCGACGCCTTTATCGCCGACTACGCGCTGCGGGTCGAGGAGGTCACCGCCGCGCTCGGCGCCAACGCCGGGGCGCGCGTTTCGATCGTGCGCTGGGGACTGGCCAGCGGCGCGTTCCTGCCGCAGTCCACCTTCCCCGCGATGGTGCTCGGCGATCTGGGGCTGACCAGGCCCGAGGCGCAGAACATCGAGGGCAACGGCCACTCCGAGCAGGTGAGCATCGAGAACGTCGGGATCCTCGACGGCGACTGGATGTTCTTCTGCACCCTCGGCGGCGCCGCGGGCCCCGCGACGGCCGAGGACGGGGGCGGCGAGACCGGGGTGGAGGCGAGCGCGGAGGCGCTGCGCCGGGCCGCCGAACTCGCGGTCGGCTTCACCGAGTTGGACGTCTACCAGGCCGACCGGATCGTGCCGGTGGACGGCACCGCCTGGGGCAGCGCCGGCGGCCCGCTGGCCGCCCAACGGATCCTCGACGACGTGGCGGACCACCTCGCCGAGTGACGCCTCACCCCACTTCCCCCGCACGCGCCTCGCGCAGTTTCCCGACCCGAACCCGCGACCCGGAACGCCCGGGCCCGACGCATCTGGAGTACCGATGAGACGACGCCTCCCCCGTACGACGCGCACCGCCCTGGCCCTGGGGACCGGCGCGTTGCTGGCCCTGGGCGCGGCGCCGGCCGCCGCCGCGCCGGCCACGGTGTCCACCGCGTGGCCGGCGGCCGACGACGACTGCCAGTCCGATCCGACCACCGCGATACGCGGCAGGCTCCCGCTGTGCGGCAACCCGGCCGGTCGGACGGTGACCATCACCTCGGGCCCGGTGGCCCCCGGCGGCACCGTCACCTTCACCGGCACCGGGTTCGTGCGGGATGTCGACGGCAGGGGACAGACCGTCAACCTGCGCTTCAACGATGTGGACCTGATCGGCGGCAGCTTTGTCGCCGACGACGAGGGGAACCTCAGCGGCGAGGTCACCATCCCCGACCAGGCCACCCTGGACGCGTACCGGAGCGAGTACGGCGCCGAGCGCTTCTGGCTGCGGTTCCTCACCGGTGCGGCGGCCACGGACGGCGAGGACGACGCCCCGGCCCGGTCGTTGCACGCCTTTGTCGAGCTGGTCGACGACGGCGCGGCCGACTCCGGTGGCTCCGACTCCGGCGCCGACGGCGGCTCGGGGGACAACGGCGGTTCGGACTCCGGTGGTTCGGACGCGGGAGGTTCGGGTGACAGCGGCGGCTCGGACGCGGGCGGCGCGGGCGACAGCGGCGGCTCCGACGCGAGTGGCACGGCCGGGAGCGCCGGCGCCGAGGCGGGCTCGGGGGGACGGCTGCCGGAGACCGGCGTCGACGATTCGTCGGCCCTGACCTGGGCCGCGGCGTTGGCGGCCGGTGCGGCCGGGATCTTTGTGGTGGACCGGGCGGTGCGCCGGCGGCGCGCTCCCGCGGAGTGAGGCGTCCGGGCCCGATTCCCGCACCCGCATCCGCACTTCTTAGGTTAGCCTTACCTGAATTTGGTGTGGGCGGGGCTCCGTCCCCGCCCACACCCGTCCCGTCGCCCGCAGCGCCCGTTTCCCCGTAACCCCGTAACCCCGTAACCCCCTCATCGCCCCGGAGGCCGATCCGATGTCCGCCGAGCCCCCCGTCCTGACCCCGGCGCAGCTGCGCGCGGATGTGTACGAGCTGCTGGGCCACGAAGTCCCGGACGAGGCCCATCTCTTCGACGAGGGCCTTGACTCGGTGCGGCTGATGTCGCTCGTCGAACGGTGGCGGGCCCAGGGCGGCGAGGCGGGCTTTATCGACTACCTCCAGGAGCCGACCCTCGCGGCGTGGACGGCGCTGCTCGCCGACGACCGGTGAGCGGAGACCCCCGGGAGCGGGAGACGCTGCCCCTCACCCGTGCCCAGCTCGCCATCTGGTTCGCCGTGGCCCTGGACCCGGCCAACCCGGCGTTCGAATGCGCCGAGTACGTCGAGCTGTCGGGACGGGTCGAGGCCGAGGCGTTCCGCCGCGCGGTGGACCGTTCGCTCGCCGAGGCGGTGGGGCTGCGGGCCCGCTTCGCGGTCGTCGACGGCGTGCCGGGCCAGACCATCGCCCCGCCCGAACTGGCCCCCCGCACCCGGCTGCGCGATCTGCGCGACCGGCCGGACGACGAGGCCGCGGCCCGGTCCTGGATGGGCGAGCAGCTGACCGTCGCCCAGGATCCGCTGGCGCCGGACGCCCGGCTGGTGGACAGCGTGCTGCTGCGGCTGCGCGACCGTGACCTGTGGTTTCTGCGGATCCATCATCTGCTCGCCGACGCCTACGCGTTCGGTCTTGTCGAGCAGCGCGCCGCCAGGATCTACACGGCGGAGCGGCGCGGTCAGGCGCCGCCCCCGCCCCGGATCGCCACCCCGCACGAAGTGCTGGCCGCCGAGGAGAGCTGGCTGGCCGGCCCGGGGCATGCCGCCGATCTGGAGTACTGGGCGCGGCAGTTGGCGGGCGCCGACCGTCCGACCCGGCTCGGCCGCGACGCGGCCCCCGCGCGCCACCGGCACCACCTCGTCGCCCATCTCGGCCCCGAGCACACCGACCGGCTCAAGGCGGCGGCGACCGCCACCGGGGCCTCCTGGCCGGCGCTGGTCGCCGCCGCCCACGCCGACTACGCGGCCGCCATGACGGGCACCGGGGACGTGCTCCTCGGGCTGCCGTTGACCGGACGCGCCTCGCCGGCCGCCCTGCGTTCGGTCGGCACCCAGGTCAATGTCCTCCCGCTGCGCCTGGCGGTGGACCCGGGGCGCCCCCTGGCCGAGCTGGCCGGCGAGGTCGCCGAACGGCTGCGGCGGGCCAGGGACCACCAGGGCGCCAGGGCCGAGGCCGTCGCCAGGTTCCTCGGCGACGGGCAGGCCGTGCCGGCCTGGACGCGGGCCACCCGGATCAACCTCAAACCGTTCGACACCGCCCTGCGTTTCGGCGAGTTGACGGGCCGGGTGCAGCATCTGGCCACCGGACCCGTGGAGGATGTCGAGATCACCGTCACCGCCGAGGAGTCGACCGGCGACCTGCGGGTGGTCCTCGACGCCAACCCCGACGCCTGCACCGAGGACGAGGCACGGGCCCACCACCGGCGGCTGCTGCTGCGGCTGCGCCGGGCCGCCGCCGGCACCAGGGGGCGTCGACCGGACGGCCGTGGCCACCTCCCGGTGGCGACGGACGGCGAACGGGCGCGGCTGGCCCGGTGGAACGCCACCGACCATCCGGTGCCGGACCGCACCCTCGCCGATCTGCTCGCCGAGGCGCTCGACACCCCGGGGCCGGCGCCCGCGCTGCGCTGGGACGGCGGGCGGATGTCACGCGCCGCGCTCGCCGGGCGGTCCCGCGCGTTGGCGCACACCCTGACCGAACTCGGCGTCGGGCCGGGCGGGATCGTCGCGGTCGCCGCGCCGCGCGGCCCCGAGCTGGTGACGGCGCTGCTCGCCGTCCTGGAGGCGGGCGCCGCGTTTCTGCCGCTCGATCCGGACGCGCCCCCGGCGCGCACCGGGGAACTGCTCGACCAGGCGGCGCCCCTCGCCGTCCTGGCGGGGCCGGGGGTGCTCGCCGGTCCGCACGGCCCCGCGCTGCGCGCCCACGGACCGGTGGTGGAGGTGCCGCCGGCGGACGAGGGCGACGAGGGCGACGTCCCGGTGGCCGGACGGGTGACGCCACGGCGGCCGCTGTCCCCGTCCGATCCGGCCTATGTGCTCTTCACCTCGGGTTCCACCGGCGCGCCCAAGGGGGTGGTGGTGCCGCACCAGGGCATCGTCAACCGCCTGCTGTGGACACAGCACGCCCTTCCCCTGGGGCCCGACGACGTGGTGTTGCAGAAGACGCCGGCCACCTTCGACGTCTCGGTCTGGGAGTTCTTCTGGCCGCTGCTCGCCGGCGCCTCCCTCGCGCTGCTCGCTCCGGGCGCGCACCGCGACCCGGCCGCCATCGCGGCGGCGGTGGCCCGACACGGCGTCACCACCCTGCACTTCGTGCCCTCGATGCTGCGGGAGACCTGCGCGCATCTGCGGGCGGCCGACGAGGACCGCCGCCGGGTCGCGCCGCTGCTGCGTCGTGTCCTGTGCTCGGGCGAGGCCCTGGACGCGGGCTCCGTGCTGGCGGTCCACCGGCTCCTGCCGGCGGCCCGGCTGGTCAACCTCTACGGCCCGACCGAGGCCGCCATCGACGTCACCTGGTGGGACGGTGGCTCGGGCCGGGCTCCGCGCCCGTCGCCCGATGCCGGGTCCGTGCCGATCGGCGGGCCGGTGTGGAACACCAGGGTCGCGGTGCTCGACGCGGCGGGCCGGGAGCTGCCGCCCGGCGGCGTCGGTGAACTATGGGTCTGCGGCGTCCAGTTGGCCACCGGCTATCTGGGCAGGCCCGATCTGACGGCGGACCGCTTCGTCACCCTCGACCCCGGCGTCGCGGGCACCGGCGGGGCGACACGCTGGTACCGCACCGGCGACCGGGCGCGGTGGCGGGCGTCGGCGGACGGGGAGCCCGGCGTCCTGGAGTATCTGGGGCGTTCCGACCGGCAGGTCAAGATCCGTGGCCAACGCGTCGAACTCGGCGAGATCGAGGCCAGGTTGGCGGCCGATCCGGCCGTCGTCACGGCCACCGTGCTGGCGCTCGCGGACGCGGCGGGCGATCTGGGCCTCGCCGCCCTGGTGGTGACCGCCACAGGGGCGCCGGACGAGGCCGGTCCGCTCCGGGAACGCCTCGCCGCGCTGCTCCCGGCCGCCCTGGTGCCGCGCGTCGTGGTGACCGACGCGCTGCCGACCACCCGGCACGGCAAGCTGGACACCGGACGTGCCGCCGAGCTGGTCGCCTCGGCGGGCGCGCACCGTTCGACGGCGGTCGATCCCGGACGGGCCTGGTCCGAGCGGGCCGGCCGGTCGACGGCGGCCGTGCGCGGCGCGGTGGCCCGGGTGTTGGGGCACGACGCCTTCTCGCCGGAGGACAGCTTCTTCGCGGTGGGGGGCGATTCGCTCAAGGCGGCCCGGCTGGTCGCGGCGCTACGGCCGCTCGGCCCGGGACGCGTCGAACTCGCGGACGTCTTCGCCGGTGGCTCGTTGGACCGGCTGGTCGCCCTGGTCGACGAGGGCCCCCGGGCCGACGCCGACGGCCCCGGCACCGGCGTCGTGCTGCCGCTGCGGCCCGCCGGGCGGGAGGTGGTGGTGTGTGTCCATCCGGCCGGTGGCCTGGCGTGGTGCTATGCCCCGGTGCTGCGCCATCTGCCGCCCGATATCGCCCTGTTCGGGCTCCAGTCGCCGGTGTTCGGCGAGCCGGCGGCCGCCGGGCGGAGCCTGACGGAGCTGGCCGGACGCTATGGGGAGGAGACCGCGCGGATCGCCGACGGGCGGCCGGTGCATCTGGTCGGCTGGTCGGTCGGCGGGGTGATCGCGCACGCCGTCGCCGCCCAGGCCGGCGCCGCCGGCTTCCCGGTGGCCTCGCTGACCCTGTTGGACTCCTATCCGGCGGCGGCCTGGCGCGCGCTGCCGCCGCCCGACGACGTGGACACCGCCCGGGCGTTGGCCACCATGGGCGGGCTCGACGCGGACGCGCTGGCCACGGCGGCGGAACGGGCCGGCGGCCGGCTCACCGTCGACGCGGTTCTGACGGCCCTGCGGGCCGCCGGTTCCGCGCTGGCCACCGTGCCGGCCGGCGTGCTGGAGGCGCTGCCGACCGTGGTGGCCGGACATGTCAGGGCGTTGCGTACGCATGTGGAGCCGGTGGTGAAGGGCGATCTGACGGTGGTGCACGCCACCGGTTCCAGCGGCCCGGAACCCTTCTCGGCCGAGCTGTGGGCGCATGCCTGCGCCGGCGCGGTCCGTGCGGTGCCCTTCGCCGGCCGCCACCCCGATCTGGTCCGCGCCCCGGGGCTCGGCCTGCTCGCCGGGCTGCTGCCCCTGACGGGCCCGGCCGGGGCGGGACGCTGACGGTCGGTCGGGGCCGGGGAACGGTCGGGGCCGGCGGTCAGTCGAGGGCCGCCGTCAGGAGCCGGTGGGCGGTGCCCCGCTCCGGCAGCCCCTCGGTGTCGCCGGTGTGGGCGACGACCCCGGCGGCGATCCGGGCGCCCAGCCGTGCGGCGGCGAGGGGGCGGGCACCGGCGAGCCGCCCCGCGAGGAACGCGCCGAGGAAGGCGTCGCCCGCGCCCACGGTGTCCCGCACCCGCGTGGGGTGCGCCGGGACGTGACGCGGCCCCTCGTCCCGGAGCCAGCAGCCGCGTTCGCCGCCCTTGAGCACCGTTTCGCCGACCCCGGCGGCGGTGGCGGCGGCCAGTACCTCCACGGGGTCCGTGGTGCCGAACAGCGGCCCCGACTCGTCGTCACCGAGCAGAAGGAGATCGACCAGCGGGAGCAGGCGCCGCATCGTGGCCAGCGCCGCGTCGATGCCGAGGGCGGGGCGCAGGTTCACATCGAGCACCACCGCGGTGCCCGCGTCGCCGGCCTCCCTGACCAGCCGTTCCAGCAGCCGCCGGGGGCCGGCGCCGAGCGAGGCGGTCAGTCCCGAAACCACCACGGAACGTGGGGCGTTGCCCGGGTCGACGCGGTCGGCGGCGGAGGCGTCGAGGGCGGCTGCGGCCGAGCCGGCGCGGTAGTAGGTCACGCGCCGCCTCCCGTCGGCGGGCGTCTCGCGCAGGAACAGGCCGGTCGGGCGGTCGGGGTCGTCGGCGACCAGGGTGTCGTCGACGCCGAGGTCCCGCACGGCGCGCCGCACCCGACGCCCGGGGGCGTCCGCCCCGACGGCGGAGAGGAACGCGGCCCGGCCGCCGAACCTGGCGACGGCGGCGCACACGTTCAGCTCGGCCCCGGCGACCGAGACCGACAGCGCCTCGGCCTCCTCGATCGGCGAGGGCGGCGGCGCCTGGAGGAGGAGCATGGCCTCGCCGACCCCGACGACGTCCAGCCGGGTGCCGAGCGGTTCGGGCGCCGGCGGCCAGGTCACGGTGCCTCCCCCGCGTGCTCGATGCCGCCGGCGTGCCAGGCGGCGGTCAGCTCGGCGGCCCGGGTGCGCAGCCCCTCGAAGTCGCCGGTCGCGGTGAGGCGGTCGGAGACGAGGTGGCCGCCGACGCCGACGGCCCGGCAGCCGAGGGCCGCGTAGGCGCGGGTGGCGCGCGCGTCGACGCCGCCGGTCGGTACCAGCGGGACGTCCCCGAGCGGCGCCCGGACGGCCCTGACATAGGCCGCTCCGCCGAGCGCGTCGACGGGGAACACCTTGACGGCGGCGGCGCCCAGCCGCCAGGCCGTGTCGATCTCGGTCGGGGTCATCGCGCCGCAGAGCACCGGCACCCCGGCCTCGCCGGCGAGGTCGAGCACCGCCGGCGAGGTGGTCGGGGTGACCAGGAACTGCGCCCCGCACCGCACCGCGCGGCGCGCCTCGTCGGGGGTGCGCACGGTCCCGGCGCCGACCGAGGCGGCGCCGCCCGACTCCCGCCACCGCGCGATGGCCGCCTCGGCCCCCGGGGTGGTGAGGGTGACCTCCAACGCCGGTACGCCGGCGTCCACCAGGGCGGTGCGGATCTCGTCGGGCGGGGCGGTGTTCAGCCGCACGATGGCGACGACGCCCGTCGGGCACGCGTGTCCGCTGTTCCCGGCGTTCATCCCTTCACCGATCCCGTCGCCATCCCCTTGGTCAGGAACGGTTCGAGCAGCAGGAAGAGCACGACCATCGGCACCATCGAGATCAGTCCGACGGCCATCAGCCCGGACCAGTCGACGCTGAACTCGCCGATGAAGGAGGCGATGCCGACGGTGACGGTCCAGCCGTCGGGGTTGCCCATCAGGGTGCGGGCGAAGAGGAAGTCGCCCCAGGTGAGGATCGAGGCATAGGTGAAGGTCGCGGCGATGCCGGGCTTGAGCAGGGGGACGATCACCCGCCACAGCGCCCCCGCCCGTCCGCAGCCGTCGATCATCGCGGCCTGTTCGATCTCGACCGGAACGGCGTCGACAAAGCCCTTCATCAGCCAGGTCGTGAACGGAACGGTGGCCGCGATATTGACCAGGGTGACCGACCACAGGTTGTTGACCATGCCGAAGTTGGCGAAGAGCACAAAGATCGGAATGATCAGCAGCGTGCCCGGCAGCATCCGGCTGAACAGCAGGGCGAAGCCCATCGTCTGCTGGCCCCTGGTGCGGAAGCGGGAGAGGCTGTAGCCGCCGAGCGTGCTGATCACCGTGGAGATGACGGCGGCGCCCAGGGTGGTGACCACGGAGTTCCACAGCCACTTCAGCACGGGCACATCGCTGAGCACGGTGCGGTAGGCGTCGACCGAGGCGACGTCGGCGGGCGGGACCAGCGGCGGATCGGAGACCAGCAGCCGTTCGGAGGGGACGATCGAGGTCATGATCATCCAGTAGACGGGGAACATCAGCACGGCGGTGACCGCGATCGCCAGGGCGAGCAGGGACCACCTGCGGGGGCGGGAGAGTGTGGTGGACATGGGTGCTCCTGTGGTGAGAAGGGCCGGTTCAGCCGAACTCGCGGCGCACGGACCGGCCGGCGGCCGCCAGCAGGGCGCCGCAGATCGCCATGGTCACGATGCCGAGCGCGGCGGCGATGCCCATCTCGAAGAACTGGAAGGCCTCGTTGTAGATCCGGATGGCGAGCGTCTGGGTGGCGTCGTTGGGGCCGCCGCCGGTGAGCGGGAAGATGAAGTCGAACTCGCGGAAGACCCCGATGCCGGTGATCACGATGGCCAACGACGAGGCCGCCCGGACGGCCGGCCAGGTGACATGGGCGAACTGCCGCAGCGGCGAGGCGCCGTCCATCCGCGCGGCCTCGTACAGCTCGCCCGGCACCGACTGGAGCTGGGCCAGCAGGATCAGCACGAAGAAGGGGTAGTACTTCCAGATCGTCGGCAGGATCACGGCGAACATGGCGGTGTCGGAGTCGACCAGCCAGGCGACGTTGCCGTCGATGACGCCGACCGTGCGCAGCAGGTAGTTCACCACGCCGTAGGAGGCGTCGAGCATCCAGCTGAACGCCGCGCTCACCACCACGCCCGGCACCGCCCAGGGCAGCAGGACCAGTGGCCGGATGATC
Source organism: Streptomyces sp. NBRC 109706 (assembly GCF_000974485.1). Taxonomy (GTDB): domain Bacteria; phylum Actinomycetota; class Actinomycetes; order Streptomycetales; family Streptomycetaceae; genus Streptomyces. The sequence continues at coordinate 75,057 of NZ_BBOM01000014.1, forward strand.
CGGCGCCCGGGGAACGCCTTGTTGAGCAGGACGGCGAGGCCGAGCCCGATACCGAACGCGGGCAGTACGACGCCGAGGGTGTACACCATCGACCGCACGATGTCGTTGACCAGACCCGGGTCGGTCAGGATCTCGCCGTAGTTGTCGAACGTGAGCGGGTTCTGGTCCAGATTGAGCAGATCGGAGATCTGGCCACCCCGGAGGCTCAGGTCGATCGCCACATAGAGCGGATAGGCCATCAGCAGGCCGACGACGGCGAGGGTGGGCGAGAGCGTCAGATAGGCGAACGCGCCCCGACGTCGGTGCGCACGCCGCAGCGCGGGCGAGGTCTCGGACGTGGTCGGCGGTGCCGGGACGCGTGACGTCGACTTCGGTTCGGTGCTCATCTGGACTCCATGGCCTGCTCGAGCTCGTCCTGCAGGTGGGCGGCGATCGAGGCGGTCGACTCGCCGGTGGTGATCAGCGCCGTGGCGGCGGCCGACACGATGTCGCTGATCCGGCCGAACCGCTCGCGGTGCTCCTGGTGGCCGGGGAAGATCGACACGGCCTCGTCCGCGAGCCGCTGGAAGAGTTCGAGCTGCGGGGTCTCGGCGACGGCCTCGGCGGTGACGGAGTCGGCCCGTGGCGCGGGGTTGGTGGTCACTTCGGTGTAGCGGCGCTGCCACTCGGGGCTGCTGGCCAGCGCGATGAACTCCCAGACGGCCTCGGCCTTGTCCGGGTCGATGCCGGCGGGCATGTGGATGCTGTTGGAGACGCCGCCGGGGACCCGTGGGAACGGTGCGCGGGCGACGTCGAGATGGGGGCGGACCGCGTCGCCGGCGCCGGCCAGCTCGTTCAGGAAGAACGGGCCGTCCAGCAGCATCGCGATCTTCCCGGTGAGGAAGAGCTCGTTGCGCTGCTGGGACTGGATGCCGCGCGGCGCCTGGGCGAGGGCCCGGCGGTAGAGGTCGAGGCCGGCGATCGCCCCGTCGCTGTCGGCGGTGAACCGGCCGTCGTCGGTGGAGAGTTCGGCCCCGGAGCCGACGACAAAGGCCGCCAGCTCGGTGTAGTTGTCGGGGTTGGGCGCCGTGGTGGCGCCGAAGCCGAAGATCCCGTCGCCGGTGATCGCCTCGGCGGCGGCGATCATCTCCTCGGGGGTGGTGGGGACCCCGGCTCCGACGGATTCGAGCAACCGCCTGTTGTAGTAGAGGTTGTAGCCGTAGCCGAGCAGCAGGACACCGTGGTTCTCGCCGTCCAGCGCCATCTCCTCCTGCAACGGCGTCCAGCTGTCCAGGATGTCGGTGGACCGCAGGCGGTCCTCCAGCGACGCCAGCCAGCCCCGGCCGGCGAACTCGGCGGCGTTGCGCGCCGGGAGGTGGGTGATCGCGGGGCGGTCGTTGGCGGCGAACCGGATGGTGAGCTGGTCGACATAGCTGTCGAACGGCAGCGAGTAGAAGTCGATCCGCACCTCGGGGTGGAGCCGTTCGTACTCGGCGATCAGCTCGTTCCACCACAGCGAGAACGTGCCCTCGACGGCCTGCCAGGAGGGGAACTCCAACACGGTCCTGCCGCCGGCCGATCCGCCGCGCGAACCGCAGCCGGCGAGCGTGGCGCCCGCGGTGGCCGCGAGCCCCATGGCCAGCAACTGCCGCCGGGAAGGGCCCGAGGGACGGTTGCGCGCCGCCATCACGCGACACCGCCCGAGGTGCGGGGCGTGACGGGGGCCCCACCGGCCCGGTGGGGGTGCACGGCGGGGCCGGTGTAGCCCAGGGCCGTGCTGACCTCGTCGGCGGTCTCGATCACGCGTCCGGCCAACTCGCCCTCGCGGTGGTCGATGTCGACGGCCGACAGCGAACCCGAGATCGAGATGGCCGCGACGACCTCCCCCGAGGTGTCCCGGATCGGCGCCGCCACACAGGCGCGGCCCAGGGCCAGCTCCTCGACCTCCGTGGCGTAGCCGCGCTCGCCGACCAGCGCGATCTGCGCGTCCAGCTCCTCATGGGTGCCGACGGTCCGGCCGGTGAACCTCGGCAGCTCGGGAAGGAGCGCGCGGCGCTCCTCCGGGGTGGTGCCCACCAGCAGGCACTTGCCCATCCCGGTGGCGTGCAGGGCGTTGCGCTGCCCGGCCAGCGTCATCGCCTTGGGGGCGAGCGCTCCCTCGTAGTTCGCGAGGTAGAAGACGGTGCCCCGGTGCAGGACGGACACGTTGACGCCGAGCCCGAGCAGCGCGGCCGCCTCCTGGGCGTGCGGGCGGGACGCGCGGTAGACCGGATGCTGGTTGAGCGCCGAGCCGGCCAGGGTGATCAGCCCCGTGCCGAGCCGGTAGAGCCCTGACTCGGCGTCGCGCTCCACGTATTCGAGCGATTCGAGCGTCGCCAGCATGCGGGACGTCGTGGACTGTCCGAGCCCCGCGCGGGAGGAGACATCGGCGACCCGGAGCGGTCGTCCGTCATGGAACGCGGCGAGCACGGCCGCGGCGCGTTCCACGCTCTGGTTCGTGCTCGTGCCCTGCTCAGCAGCCATGGCCAACTCTCCTACATCCGGAATACTTGCGATACGCGTTGGATACTGCATTAGGCTATCCGCACATTGCAAGGCTTCAACCGAAGAATGGATGCACGCATGCAGATCGCCTCGGTCGAGACGTTCGTTCTCAAGGTCTTCCATGACGAGGCCTATCTCGGCGTCCTGCCGGACGGCAGCGAGGTGCCGGCGGGCTACCAGGTGCGCGCGCCCTGGCGCAGTCTCTACTCGCGCCGGTTCGAGACCCTGCTGGTCAAGGTGACGGCCGAGGACGGCACGGCGGGCTGGGGCGAGGCGCTGGCGCCGGTCGCCCCCGAGGTGCCGGCGGACATCGTCGATCTGCTGCTCGCCCCCGTCCTGCTGGGGCGGGACGCGCTCGCCCCGCGCCCCGCCTGGGTGACGCTGCGGGACCTGATGCGCGAGCGCGGGCATCTGGTCGGCCACCAGGCGGACGCGCTGGCGGCCGTGGACATCGCGCTCTGGGACCTGGCGGGACGGCTGCGCGGCGCCCCCGTCGCCGCGCTGCTCGGCGGGGCGTTCCGGGACCGGCTGCCGGCCTATGTCTCGGGGCTGCCGCGCGCCACCGACGAGGAGCGGGCCGAGCTGGCCGCCGACTGGGCGGGCCGGGGCGCCGACGCCGTCAAACTGCACCTCGGACACGGCGTCGACGCCGACCTGGCGACGGTGGACGCCGTCCGGGCCGCCGCGCCCACGCTCCGGGTCGCCGTGGACGCGCACTGGGCCTACGGCCAGGCCGACGCCCGGCGGCTCGCCGCCGGCCTCGCCGACCGTGGCGGCTGGTTCCTCGAGGCGCCCCTGGCGCCCGAGGACGAGGAGGGCCACCGCAGGCTCGGCGAGCGGGCGACGCTGCCCGTCGCCGTCGGCGAAACCCTGCGCAACCGCTACGAGTTCGCCCGCTGGCTGCGCGGCCACGCGCTGGGCATCGCCCAGCCGGACGTGGCCCGCACCGGCATCACCGAGGCGATGGCGATCGCCGAGCTGTGCGCGGCGTCACACATCCCGGTGGCGCCGCACCACTCCGTGGGGCTCGGCGTCGCCCTCGCCGCCGGCCTGCAGGTGGCGGCGGCCGTCGAGGACCTGTTGGTCTTCGAGTACCAGCCGACCTCCACCGAGGTCGGCCAGCGCGTGCTGCGCACCCCGTTGGAGGTCCGTCCGGACCACTTCCCCCTCCCCGCCGGGCCCGGGCTCGGCATCGACGTCGACGAACAGGTCGTCCGCGACCTCGCCGGAAAGGACTGATTCCGCCATGCCCCTCGTCCACGGGCTCGCGCCGATCCTGGCCACCCCCTTCGCGTCCGACGGATCCCTCGACCTCCCCTCGTTGCGCCGGGTGGTGGAGTTCAACCTGGTCAGCGGCGTCGACGGGCTGGCCGTCTCCGGCATGGCGAGCGAGACCTTCGCGCTGACCGCCGACGAACGCGCCCGCGTGCTGCGCGAGGTCGTCGACGTCGCGGCGGGTGCCGTCCCGGTGGTGGCCGGCGTCAACGCGACATCCACGGTCACCGCCGTGGAACAGGCCAGGGCCGCGGCGGCGGACGGCGCCGCCGCGCTGATGGTGCTGCCGCCCTACATGGTCAAGCCGACGCCCGCCCAGCTCGTCGACTTCTACGCGGACGTCGCCGCCGCCACGGACTGCGAGGTGATGGTCCAGGACGCCCCCGGCGTCACCGGCGTGACCATGGCCCCCGCGACGCTGGCACGGCTGGGCGAGCTGCCCGGCGTCACCTCCGTCAAGGTCGAGGCGCCGCCGACGCCGGCGAAGGTGACCGCCGTGGTGGACACCGTCGGCGAGGAGTTCGCCGTACTGGGCGGCATGAACGCCCAGTTCTGCCTCGACGAGTACGCGCGCGGCGCCATCGGCACCATGCCGGCCTGCGAGTTCCCCGACCTGCTGCGCCCGGTGCTCGACGACTGGGCCGCCGGCCGGCGCGCCGAGGCCAGGGAGGGTTTCGCCCGGCTGCTGCCGCTGGTCCTGCACGGACTCCAGCAGGGGTGGGCCTGGGCGATACACAAGGAGGTGCTGCTCGCCCGTGGGCTCATCGCCGACGCCACCGTCCGCGCCCCCGCCCGCCCGCTCGACGCCCCGACCAGGGCCGCCCTGCACGAGGTGCTCACCCCGCTGGGCATCACCACCCGCTGAACCCGGCCGCGCCCACCCTCCGTACTCCCGCGCGCTTCCGCCCGGAGGCCGCCCGGAGGAGGGTGGCGCGGGCCGACACCGGCCGGCTACCCGGGCGTTCCCGACCCCGCGCTCCCCTCGCGCCGCCACGCCAGCAGCCGGCGGTACGCCTCCATGCCGTCGGGCACCCAGCTCCACTCGTCGAGCCGCCGGTCCAGCTCCTCCTGGGTGAGGAACGCGTGCCACGCGACCTCGGACGCCTGCGGATCGACCGGTCCGTCGCACCGGACCTCGTAGACCGCCGACCACCAGGTGTGCTCCGGGGTCTCGTAGAGGAACCTGAACAGGGGCGTGGGAGCGGCCAGGCCCGACACCCCCAGCTCCTCCTCCGCCTCGCGCAGCGCCGCCTCGTCGTACGACTCCCCCGCGCCCACCACCCCGCCGACGAACATGTCGTAGCGCGAGGGGAAGACCAGCTTCCTGGCGGTGCGGCGGTGCACGAAGAACTCCCCCGCCGCGTTCCGCGCCAACACGAACGTGCAACGGTGCCGCAACCTGCGGGCATACGCCTCACCCCGCCGCGCCTGCCCCACCACCCGGTCGCGCTCGTCCACGATGTCCAGCAGCTCGTCCGCGGAGAGCGGTGTCTGATCAGCCATGCCGCCATCCAACCAAGAACCCCGGGCCGCGATCACCCCAGGAAGCTCAACCGCACCTGACGGTCGGTGTTGGAGACGTTGGTGTCCACCAGGCAGACCGACTGCCAGGTGCCCAGGGCGAGTTGGCCGGACAGCACAGGGAGGGTGGCGTGTGGGGGGACGAGCGCCGGCAGCACATGGTCGCGGCCGTGGCCGGTGGGGCCGTGTCGGTGGTGCCAGCGGTTGTCGGGCGGCAGCAGGTCGCGCAGGGCGGCCAGCAGATCGTCGTCGCTGCCGCTGCCCGTCTCGATCAGGGCGATGCCGGTGGTGGCGTGCGGGGTGAACACGTTCAGCAGGCCGTCCCGGCCGCCGGCCGCCCGGCGCAGGAAGGCGGCGCAGTCCCGGGTGAGGTCGTGGATCACCTCGGACGATCCGGTGGCGATCTCGATCACATCGGTGGTGAAGGCGTCAGACATGCTTCCATCGTCCCCCGCCCTCGCCCCCGGCGCACGCGGGCGCGGCCCCCGGGCGTGGTCAGCGGCGCGTGCGGAGGGTGGAGTCGCGGACGATCAACTCCGGGTCCAGGACGATCCGTTGGTGGCGGTGGAGGCCGGCGTCCTCGCCCGTCTCCTCCAGCAGCAGCTCGGCCGCCTGACGCCCCATCCGGAACGCCGGTTGGCGCACCGAGGTGAGCGGCACGGCAGCGGCGGCGGCGAACTCGATGTCGTCGTAGCCCACCAGCGCCATCTCCTCCGGCACCCGGACGCCGCCGGCGAACAGCGCCTGGAGGACGCCGAGCGCCAGCAGGTCGTTGGCGCAGAACACGGCCGACGGGCGCGGGGAGAGCCCGAGCAGACGGGCGCCGGCGTCGCGGCCCGCGGTGACGTCGAGGCGTTCGGCCTCCACATGATGCAGGGCCGAGGGCGCGAGGCCCGCCTCGTCGAGGGCGATCCGGGCGCCCTCCTCGCGGTCCCGGCACTGCTGGAGCGACATCGGGCCGCTGACATAGGCGACCGAGGTGTGGCCCTGCTCCAGCAGATGCCGCACGGCGAGCGTGCCGCCGCGCACATCGTCCACGGAGACCGAGCAGCCCTCCGCACTGGGCAGGACCCGGTCGACGAAGACGAACGGGATCCCGTGCCGGCGGAACTCGGCGAGGTTACGGCCGCTCATGTCGGCCGGGGTGAGCAGCACGCCCCGGACCCGCTGTTCGGCGAAGAGGGAGAGATAGTCGGCCTCCTCGGCGACGCTCTGCGCGCTGTTGCAGAGCATCACGCCCAACTTCTCGGCGCGCGCGACGCGTTCGGCGCCGGAGGCGACATCGACGAAGAACGGGTTGGCCATGTCGAGCACCAGCAGCGAGATGATCCGGCTCTGTCCGGCGCGCAGTTGCCGGGCGGACTCGCTGCGCACATAGCCGAGCCGGACGATGGCGGCCTGGACGCGTTCCCTGGTCTCCTCGGCGACCATCTGGGGGCGGTTGATGACGTTGGAGACGGTTCCGACGGACACGCCCGCGGCCCGGGCCACTTCCTTGATCCCCACCGTCTGCGCCATGTGCGTGTTCCGTTCGTCTCGTGACCCGCCGCGTCCCGCCGGGCCATGGTATGCACCTTCGCCGCCGGGAGTTCGCGCCGCCCGGGCCGAAGGGGGGCCTCACCGGGCGGCGTCACCGGACGACGTCCCGCCGCGCGGGCCGAGGGTGTTCGGGCCGCGCCGGGCGGCCCGGTGGTCAGGCGAGGTGGAAGACCTCGGTCAGCGGCCTCATCGCCTCGTCCGGCCGCTCCCCGTCGAGCGCCTCGAAGAGGTCGCCCATCTCGGCCTGCCAGCGCGCGTTGACCTCGGTCTCCTCCATGGCGCGCCGCGCCGCGTCGAAGTCGTCGGTCTCCAGATAGCCCACGAGGAGCCCGTCCTCGCGCAGGAAGAGCGAGTAGTTGTGCCAGCCGCTCGCCGACAGCGCGGCACACATCTCGGGCCAGACATGGGCGTGCCGCTCCCGGTACTCCTCGATCCGGTCGGCGCGGACCCTCAACAGGAAACAGACGCGCTGCACGGGAATCACCCAGCTCTCTGAAAGGTTTCACGCGGGTGGACGCAAGCTAGCCAGCCGCCTCGCCCAGCGTCAAGGCGGGGCGGCGCGCCCCGGCGACATCCGAAAAGGCGGTGGTAGACGGCGAATGGATCGCTTCGCTCCCTTGACAGCGCTCCCGCCCCGCTCTTAGCGTCGGAGCGGAGTGAAACGTTTCACACATGGCAGAGATCCTGGTTCGACAGAACCTCGTCCGCGCGCTACGGGAGCCCTGATCGCATGACCCCCTCCACCGCCGTCAAGGCGGCCCTGTCCTCCCAGGCCATCGAGACCCCGTCCTGGGCCTACGGCAACTCCGGCACCCGGTTCAAGGTGTTCGCCCAACAGGGCGTGCCGCGAACCCCGTGGGAGAAGCTGGACGACGCGGCGCGGGTGCATCGGCACACCGGGGTGGCGCCCACCGTGGCGCTGCACATCCCGTGGGACCGGGTGGACGACTACGCGGCGCTGGCCGAGCACGCCGAGGGGCGCGGACTGCGGCTCGGGACGATCAACGCGAACGTGTTCCAGGAGGACGACTACAAGCTGGGCAGCGTCACCCATCCGGACGCCGCCGTGCGTCGCAAGGCGCTGGCGCACCTGCTGGAGTGCGTGGACATCATGGACGCCACCGGCTCGCGCGATCTGAAGCTGTGGTTCTCCGACGGCACCAACTACCCGGGGCAGGACGACATCCGCAGCCGCCAGGACCGGCTGTCGGAGGCCCTGACGGCCGTCTACGAGCGGTTGGGCGAGGAGCAGCGGATACTGCTGGAGTACAAGTTCTTCGAACCCGCCTTCTATATGACGGACGTTCCGGACTGGGGCACGGCCTACGCGCACTGCCTGAAGCTGGGGCCGAGGGCGCAGGTGGTGGTGGACACCGGGCATCACGCCCCGGGCACCAACATCGAGTTCATCGTGGCGACGCTGCTGCGGGAGGGGAAGCTCGGCGGGTTCGACTTCAACTCGCGTTTCTACGCGGACGACGATCTGATGGTCGGCTCGGCCGATCCGTTCCAGCTCTTCCGGATCATGTACGAGGTGGTGCGCGGCGGCGGGTTCGTCCCCGAGGTGGCGTTCATGCTGGACCAGTGCCACAACATCGAGCCCAAGATCCCGGCGATCATCCGTTCCGTGATGAATGTGCAGGAGGCGACGGCCAAGGCGCTGCTGGTGGACGCCGAGGCGTTGGCGGCGGCGCAGGCGGCGGGTGATGTGCTGGGGGCGAACGCGGTGCTGATGGACGCCTATCACACCGATGTGCGCCCGCTGTTGGCCGAGTGGCGCGAGGAGCGCGGGCTGGACCCGGATCCGATGGACGCCTACCGGCGGTCGGGCTGGGCGGAGCGGATCGTGGCGGAGCGCGTGGGCGGCCAGCAGGCCGGTTGGGGGGCCTGAGCGGATGAGCGCGGAACGGAACGGAGCGGGCGAGGCCGTGGTGGCGGCGCTGTTGGAGCGTTCGCACCGGCTGGGCGCCGATCCCAGGAACACCAACTACGCGGGGGGCAACACCTCGGCGAAGGGCACCGTGGACGATCCGGTGACGGGTGGCGCGGTCGAGTTGCTGTGGGTGAAGGGCTCGGGCGGCGATCTGGGGACGCTGCGGGCCGAGGGCCTGGCGGCGCTGCGGTTGGATCGGCTGCGGGCCCTGGTGGAGGTGTATCCGGGGGTGGAGCGCGAGGACGAGATGGTCGCCGCGTTCGACTACTGCCTGCATGGCAAGGGGGGCGCGGCGCCCTCGATCGACACGGCGATGCACGGTCTGGTGGAGGCGGCGCATGTCGACCATCTGCATCCGGACTCGGGGATCGCGTTGGCCTGTGCGGCGGACGGCGAGGAGTTGACCCGGGCTTGCTTCGGGGACACGGTGGCGTGGGTGCCGTGGCGGCGGCCGGGCTTCCAGTTGGGGCTCGACATCGCCGAGGTGCGGCGGTCGCGTCCGGAGGCGATCGGCTGTGTGCTGGGCGGGCACGGGATCACGGCGTGGGGTGCGAGCAGCGAGGAGTGCGAACGCAATTCGCTGCACATCATCAGGACGGCGGAGGCGTTCCTGGCCGAGCGGGGCCGGGCCGAGCCGTTCGGCCCGGTGCTGCCCGGGTACGGGGCGCTGCCGGAGGCGGAACGCCGGGAGCGGGCGGCGGCGTTGGCGCCGCTGATCCGGGGGTTGGCGTCGACGGACCGGCCGCAGGTGGGGCATTTCACGGACACCGGGCCGGTGTTGGACTTTCTGGCGCGGGCCGAGCATCCCCGGCTGGCCGCGCTGGGGACGTCGTGTCCCGACCACTTCCTGCGGACGAAGGTCAGGCCGCTGGTGGTGGATCTGCCGGCGGACGCTCCGCTCACGCGGGTGGAGGAGCGGTTGCGGGAGGCGCACGCGGCCTACCGGGAGGAGTACCGGGCCTACTACGAGCGGCATGCCACGGCGGACTCCCCGGCGATGCGGGGCGCCGATCCGGCGATCGTGCTGGTGCCCGGCGTCGGCATGTTCTCGTTCGGGAAGGACAAGCAGACCGCGCGGGTGGCGGGCGAGTTCTATGTGAACGCGATCCAGGTGATGCGGGGCGCCGAGGCGGTGTCGTCCTATGCGCCGATCGAGGAGTCGGAGAAGTTCCGCATCGAGTACTGGGAGTTGGAGGAGGCGAAGCTGCGGCGGATGCCCGCGCCCAAGCCGTTGGCGACGCGGGTGGCGCTGGTGACGGGCGGCGGGTCCGGCATCGGGCGGGCCACGGCGGTGCGGCTGGCGGCCGAGGGGGCGGCCGTGGTGGTGGCCGACGTGAACGGGGAGGCGGCGGCGCGGGTGGCGGCCGAGATCGGCGGTCCCGACCGGGCGGTGGCGGTGGCCGTTGATGTCACCTCGGAGGAGCAGGTGCGGGCCTCGGTCCGGGCGGCGGTGTTGGCGTTCGGCGGGCTGGACCTGGTCGTGAACAACGCCGGGATCTCCATCTCCAAACCGCTGTTGGAGACGACGGTCGCCGACTGGGACCTGCAGCACGACATCATGGCGCGGGGCTCGTTCCTGGTGTCGCGGGAGGCGGCGCGGGTGATGATCGAGCAGGGCATGGGGGGCGACATCGTGTATGTGGCCTCCAAGAACGGGGTGTTCGCCGGCCCGAACAACATCGCCTACGGGGCGACCAAGGCGGATCAGGCGCATCAGGTGCGGCTGCTGGCGGCCGAGTTGGGCGAGCACGGGGTGCGGGTCAACGGGGTGAACCCGGATGGTGTGGTGCGCGGCTCCGGGATCTTCGCCGGCGGTTGGGGGGCGAAGCGCGCGGCGGTGTACGGCGTGGAGGAGGAGCGGCTGGGCGAGTTCTACGCGCGGCGGACGCTGTTGAAGCGCGAGGTGCTGCCCGAGCATGTGGCGGCGGCCGTGTTCGCGTTGACCGGTGGCGATCTGAGCCACACCACGGGGTTGCATATCCCGGTCGACGCGGGGGTGGCGGCGGCGTTCCTGCGCTGAGGCGGGTTCGGTCGGGGTGTCGGTGGCAGCGCGTCGGGTGGGCCGGTTCCCGGTCCGGTCCGCCCGGCGCGTTCCGCCGTCCCCGGCCGCCCCGGTCCACCCGCGATCGTCACCCGTTCCGTTCTGTCCCCTTTCGGCTTTCTCCTTCGGCTCTTTTTCCCGGCTGTTTCCTTCGGCTGTTCCCTCCGACTGTTTCCTTCGACTTTTCGAGGTGCCTCGTGTCTGCTTCCCCGGTGTCCGTGGGCGCCGACGGTCTTCCGTTCGCCGCCGTGGATCTGGGCGCGTCCAGCGGGCGGGTGATGCTGGGCGAGGTGCGTGACGGCGCGGTGTCGCTGGTCGAGGCGCACCGGTTCGCCAACCGTCCGGTGCGGGTGGGCGGCACGCTGCACTGGGATGTGCTGGCGCTCTATCGCGGGGTGGTGGAGGGGCTGCGGGCGGCGGGGCGGCGGACCGGGGGGCGGCTCGCCGGGGTGGGGATCGACTCCTGGGCGGTGGACTTCGGCCTGCTGGACGCCTCGGGCGCGCTGTTGGGGAATCCGGTGCACTACCGGGACGAGCGGACGGCCGGCGCGGCCGAGCGGGTGGCGTCGGTGCTGTCGCCCGAGCGGCTGTACGCGGCGACCGGGTTGCAGTACCTGCCGTTCAACACGGTCTACCAGCTGGTCGCGGCGCGGGATACGCCGCAACTGGCCGCCGCACGCAGCCTGTTGTTGATCCCGGATCTGATCTCGTACTGGCTGACGGGGGTGCGGGGCACGGAGCTGACCAACGCGTCGACGACCCAGCTGATCGATCCGCGCACCGGCGACTGGGCGCGGGAGGTGGCCGATGCGGTGGGGATCGATCTGGGGCTGTTCCCGCCGCTGCGGCGTCCGGGCGATCCGGCGGGCGAGCTGCTGCCGGCGGTGTTGGCGGAGACGGGCCTTGAGGGGCCGGTTCCGGTGACGGCGGTGGGTTCGCACGACACGGCCTCCGCGGTGGCCGGGGTGCCGGCGGCGGAGGGTCCGTTCGCCTATGTCGCGACGGGCACCTGGTCGTTGGCGGGTCTGGAGCTGTCCGCGCCGGTGCTCACGGAGGAGAGCAGGCGGGCCAACTTCACCAACGAGTTGGGCGTGGACGGCACGGTACGCTATCTGCGGAACATCATGGGCCTGTGGCTGTTGCAGGAGTGCCTTCGGGACTGGGCCGACGGCGGGGCCGAGCCGGAGTTGGGGCCGCTGTTGGCGGCGGCGGCGCGGGCCCCGGGACTGCGTTCGGTGGTGGACGCGGGGGCGGCGGAGTTCATCGCGCCCGGCGGGATGCCGGCGCGGATCGCCGCCGCGTGCCGGCGCACCGGCCAGCCGGAGCCGAGGGACCGGGGCGAGATGGTGCGCTGTGTGCTGGACTCGCTGGCGCTGGCGCACCGCGCGGCGCTGCTGGACGCCCGCCGGCTGTCGGGCGTCGAGGTGGCCACGGTGCATGTGGTGGGGGGCGGCGCGCACAACACGTTGCTGTGTCAGCTGACGGCGGACGCCTGTGGGCTGCCGGTGGTGGCGGGCCCGGCGGAGGCCGCCGCGCTGGGCAACGTTCTGGTGCAGGCGCGGGCGGCGGGGGCGGTGCGGGGCGGGCTGTCGCGGCTACGCTCGTTGCCGCGCGCCTCGCTGCCGCTGCGTCGGTTCCTCCCCGAGGGGGATCCGACGGCGTGGCGGCGGGCGGCGGACCGGATCGCCAGCGGTGGAAGGGACTGACATGCGCGTCGCGCTCTTTGTCACCTGTGTCAACGACACGTTGTTTCCACGGACCGGCCAGGCGGTGGTGACGCTGCTGGAACGGCTGGGGGTGACCGTGGACTTCCCCGAGGAGCAGTCGTGTTGTGGGCAGGCGCAGTTCAACACCGGGTACCGCAGGGAGACGGAGCCGCTGGTGCGGCGCTTCGCACGGGCGTTCCACGGCTATGACCACATCGTGACGCCCTCGGGTTCGTGCGCGGCGATGGTCAGGGACAACTATCCGAGGATCGGCGCGCGGGCGCTGGCGGAGGGGCGGGACCGGGGCCTGGCCTCGGTGGCGACCTCGGTGGTGCCCAGGACCTATGAGCTGACGGAGTTCCTGGTCGACGTCCTGGGGGTGACGGATGTGGGCGCCTACTATCCCCATGCGGTGACCTACCACCCGACCTGCCACGGGCTGCGGATGCTGGGCCTGGGCGAGCGGCCGCGTCGGCTGCTGTCGGCGGTGCGGGGGCTTGAGCTGCTGGATCTGCCGGGTGCCGAGGAGTGTTGCGGTTTCGGTGGCACGTTCGCGATGAAGAACGAGGCGGTGTCGGCGGCGATGGGCGCGGACAAGGCGCGGCATATCGAGGAGACCGGGGCGGCGGCGGTGTGCACGGTGGACAACTCCTGCCAGATGCATATCGGCGGCACCCTCTCCCGGATGGGTTCCTCGGTGCGGCCCGTGCACCTCGCCGAGATCCTTGCCAGCACGGAGGATGAGCAGTGGTGAGGGTGCGGGCTACGGCTTCCGGCGGCGAAGGGACGACACGGTGAGCGGAACGTATCTGGGGATGCCGGCCTTCCCCCGGGCGGCGACCGCCGCGACGCGGGACCGGCAGCTGCGGGCGAATCTGACGCATGCCACGCACACGATCCGCGACAAGCGGGCGCGCGCGGTGGCGGAGCTGCCGGACTGGGCGCGGCTGCGGGCCGCGGGGGCGGCGATCAAGGATCGGACGCTGCGCCATCTGGACGGCTATCTGGAGCAGTTGGAGGCGGCGGTCACCGCGGCCGGCGGCCAGGTGCACTGGGCCGAGGACGCCGAGGCGGCGAACCGGATCGTCACGGAGCTGGTGCTGGCGACCGGCGAACGCGAGGTCGTCAAGGTGAAGTCGATGGCGACGCAGGAGATCGGGCTGAACGCCGCGTTGGAGCGGGCCGGGGTGCGCGCCTACGAGACGGATCTCGCCGAGCTGATCGTGCAGTTGGGGGACGATCTGCCCTCGCACATCCTGGTGCCGGCCATCCACCGCAACCGCCGGGAGATCCGCGACATCTTCCGGGAGCGGATGGCGGACTGGGGGCGGCCCGCGCCCGAGGGCCTTTCGGACCGGCCGGCCGATCTGGCGGAGGCGGCGCGGCTGCACCTGCGGCAGAAGTTCCTGGACGCCAAGGTGGCGGTGTCGGGGGCGAACTTCATGGTGGCCGAGACGGGCACCATGGTGGTGGTGGAGTCCGAGGGCAACGGCCGGATGTGTCTGACGCTGCCGGAGACGTTGATCTCCGTGGTGGGCATCGAGAAGGTGGTGCCCGGCTGGCGCGATCTGGAGGTGTTCCTCCAGCTGTTGCCGCGTTCGTCGACGGCCGAGCGGATGAACCCGTACACCTCGATGTGGACGGGCACGACGGACGACGACGGGCCGCGCGCGTTCCATCTGGTGCTGTTGGACAACGGCCGCACGGACACCCTGGCGGACACGGTGGGGCGCCAGGCGCTGCGCTGTATCCGCTGTTCGGCCTGTCTGAACGTGTGCCCGGTGTACGAGCGGGCGGGCGGCCACGCCTACGGCTCGGCCTACCCGGGGCCGATCGGCGCCATTCTGACGCCGCAACTACGCGGTGTGGGCAGCGAGTTGGATGCCTCGCTGCCCTATGCCTCGTCGCTCTGCGGCGCCTGTTACGAGGTGTGCCCGGTGGCGATCGACATTCCGGAGGTGCTGGTGCATCTGCGGGAACGGGTGGTGGAGGGCGGCGAGGTGGCGGAGAACGGGCGTCGGGTGCGGCTCAGGCCGGCGCGCGGGCACGCGGCGGAGCGGGCGGCGATGCGGGCCGCCCGGTGGACGTTGGACCATCCGGGGGTGCTGCGCGCCGGGCAGCGGCTGGCGGGCCGGATGCGGGGCCTGCAGCCGCGGCGGCTGCCGGGCCCCGGGCGGGCGTGGACGGCGTCCCGTGATCTGCCGCCGCTGCCGGCGGAGCCGTTCCGGGAGTGGTGGCGCAGAACGCGGGGCGAGCGGCGGGAGACGGGCCGATGAGCGCGCGTGACGTGGTGTTGGGTCGGGTGCGTCGGGCGCTGGCCGATGTGCCGCGCGAGGAGACGCCGGACCAGGTGCCGGTGGAGCGGGCGTATCTGGACAGCCACGCCCCGGCGGACGCCGTGGAGCTGTTGGCGGAGAACCTGGCGGACTACCGGGCGTTGGTGCATCGGGCGACGGCGGCCGAGCTGCCCGATCTGATCGCCGGTCTGCTGGCGGCGCGCGGGGCCCGTTCGGTGCTGGTGCCCGCCGGCCTGCCGGCGGGCTGGTTGGCGGCGGCCGACGGGGTGCGGCGGGTGCCGGACGAGGCGTCGGCGACGCCGCACGCGCTGGACGCGGTGGACAGCGTGGTGACGGGCTGCGCGGTGGCCGTCGCCGAGACCGGCACGCTGGTGCTGGACGGCGGCCCGGACCAGGGGCGTCGACAGATCACGCTGGTCCCCGACCACCACATCTGTGTGGTGCGGGTGCCGGACCAGGTGGTGGAGTCCGTGCCACAGGGCCTGCGCCGGCTGGCACCCGAACGACCCCTGACCTGGATCTCCGGCCCCTCGGCCACCAGCGACATCGAACTCGACCGCGTCGAGGGCGTCCACGGCCCGCGCCGCCTTGAGGTGGTGCTGCTCACCGATCAGCCGGCGACCGGGCCTTCCAGTCTAGGTCGATGGGGCCTGGTCGAACCGGGTCCCGGGTCCGTTACCGGGGCGGGGCACGGTGCGTAGCGTCGGGGTATGGACGAGACGCAGCGGCAGGACGGCGTGCGGGACGGCACGTTGGACGAGGGGCTGGAGCGGCTGCACCGCACCGGCCCCGAGTTCGTCGGATGGTTGACCAACCACGGTCCGATGGCGGTGGAGGCGCTGGTGCGCCGGGGGCAGGGGCGGCGGGTCCACCGCTGGATCGACGCCTACCAGCGGCGGTTGGAGGACCGGCCGGCGCCCTTCGGGCGGATCACGGCGGCGAACTGGCACGACCGGCTGGGGGACGCACGGTATCTGACGGACTGGTCGGTGTACTTCCGCGAACGGCTCGCGGAGCGGCCGTGGCCCGAGGTGCTGGTGGAGTGGTGGCCCCGGCTGCTGCCCGGCATCGCGGGCGGGTCGACCCATCCGGTGATCCGGGTGGGGCACGCGGTGCGGGTGCTGTTGACGGACGGGGCGTCGGGGCCGAGGGTGGCCGAGCTGGCGGAGGGCCTTGGCTACTGGGCGGCGCGCCACCGACGGCTGCCCGAGCGACGCACGCCGCTGCCTCCCGGCGCGGACGATCCGGCGGCGGCACTGCGCGCGGTGCTGCCCGTCGCCGACCGTTCGGGCGGGATCAACCACCGGTTGGGGCAGCTCGACGGGCTGCCCGGATGGGAGCGCGCCCTGCCGACGGACCCGGTCGACGCGCGGCGGCGGTTGGCGGAGCTGGTGCGGGCCGCCGCCGGGTACTACGTGGGGCATGCGCGGGGCGGGCCGGTGATGTTGGTGCACGCGGTGACCGCGCCCAACGCGGTGCTGCGGACGCTGCCCGCGCTGCCGCCGGCGCTGTGGCGCCGGAGCGTGGACGCCGCCTGGGCGGCGAGCGCGGCGGTGGTCGCCGGCTACGCGCCGGCCGGCGGCCCGACGGCGGCGCCGCCCGGTGGGCCGCTCGACGCGGCGGAGATGTTCGACCGGGCGGCGGAGCACGGCGACGAGCATGTGATCAAGCTGGCCGACACCCTGTGGGACCTGTGGGAGGCCGATCCCGACGACCCGTTGCCCGGGGTGGCCGCGAGCCGCGCGGTGGAGCTGATCGAGCCGGAGGGCTGACGGTCCGTCCGCGGGACGGGCCCGGGGCCGGTCAGCCGGCGGGGTCGAAGATACGGTAGGCGTTCTCGTCGAAAAGCACGAACCGCAGCTCGGTGAAGGCGCCGCCGGCCGCCGCCCGGTGCGCGACGTCCAGGGCGATGCGGGCGGCGTCGGCGAGGGGCCAGCGGTAGACGCCGGTGGAGATCGCCGGCAGGGCCACCGTGGCGGCGCCCAACTCCTGGGCGACGCGCAGCGACTCGCGGTAGCAGGAGGCCAGCAGCGCGGAGCGGTCCTCGGTGGTGGAGTGGACCGGGCCCACCGTGTGGATCACCCAACGGGCGGGCAGCCGGCCGGCGGTGGTGGCGACCGCCTGGCCGGTGGGGAGTCCGCCGCCGAGATGGCCGGCGCGCAGCTCCCGGCAGGCGGCAAGGATCTCGGGCCCGCCGGCGCGGTGGATCGCGCCGTCCACTCCGCCGCCGCCCAGCAGCGAGGAGTTGGCCGCGTTGACCACCGCGTCCACCTGTTGTCGGGTGATGTCGCCGCGTACACGTGTGACCACTGGCATGCCCCCCATGGTGGCATCCACGACCGGGCCGGGGCTACGCGGGCCGCTCGGTCGCCCAGCGCAGCCCGCCCAGCAGATGGGCGCGGAAGGCGGGGTCGTCGAAGGACTCGGAGGTGTGGCCGAGCGCGGTGTAGAAGGAGCGGCCCCCGGCCAGGGTGTGGCACCACGCCAGGGGGTGGTCGGCGCCCATCCCGCCGCCCTCGTAGCTGCTCTCGTCGGCGCTGACCAGCACCCGCACCCGGGGGCGCGGGTTGCTGGTGAAGTTGTACCACTCGTCGGTGAACTCCCAGCGTGCGGGCAGGTGGGCGGTGGCGGGGTGGTCGTGGTCCTCCACGACGACGACGCCCGGCTGCAGCGCCGGATGGCCGTCGAAGACGGCGCCGACCACATCGCTGCCGAACCAGGGCCAGTCGTACTCGGTGGTGGAGGCGCCGTGCACGCCGACGAAGCCGCCGCCGGCGGCGAGGAAGGCGCGCAGGCCCGCGCGGGACGTGTCGGTCAGGACCTCGCCGCTGGTGGACAGGAAGACGACGGCGCGGGCCCCCGGCAGGGCGTCGGCCAGCTCCTCGGGGTCCTCCGTCGCGGTCACCGCGAACCCCTCCCGGGCGCCCAGTTCGTGGAAGGCGGCGACGCCGTCCGGGATCGAGTCATGACGGAATCCGGTGGTTCGGCTGAAGACGATGATCCGCTGAGCACTCATGGCGCCATCGTAGAACGCGCTTACCTCCCCCCGACGGGCCCGCCGACCCACCGCCGGGGCCAACCGTCGACGGCCGTGCCGCGATGGGGAGATGACCGCGCCGACGGCAATCGTCCGGTCGGTCGACAAAGGTGTCATGGGCACGAACATTCGGGGCACAGAAGTACGAGTGAGCCCTTATCCCGGGGCTATTCCTCTGTTGGCCCTTCCCTTCACCACCGGTGGGGCCTCATGATCTTGAGCGACCTTGAGTGAGGAGTACCGATGCCCCGTGAACAAGTTGTCCGGGCCTTCCTGCAACAGGCCGGGGCCTGTGGTCGCCTCGGCTCGCCGCTGTACGCCGCGCTGCTGGAACGGGCCGCGGAGGACGTCGAGCGCGGTGGACCGTGCGCCGAAGCGCTGCTGGGGCATCACACGGTGCGACTGGACGACGCGTTGCCGCTGCGGTTCCTCGGCGGGGCGCACGCCCTCGCGCTGACCGGGCGCGCCCCGGAGCTGGCGGCGCACTTCCCGAGCGCCGGGGGCACCCTTACCCCGGGGCGCCCCGACGCGGCCTGGCCGGCGCTGCGCGCGGCCGTCGCCCAGGAGCCGGCGTGGATCGCCCGGTGGCTGACCCGCCCGCCGCAGACCAACGAGGTCGGCCGCGCCAACCTGCTGGTCGCGGCCCTGCTGCATATCGTGCCCAGCGCCCAACTGCCGCTGCGGCTCTTCGAGCTGGGGTCGAGCGGTGGTCTCAATCTGCGGGCGGAGCAGTTCCGCTACGAGGCGGACAGGTTCGCCTGGGGCCCGATGGACTCGCCGGTGAAGCTCACCGACGCCTGGGAGGGCGGGGTGCCCGGCTGGCTGCGCGCCGGCGCGCGCCGTCACCAGGCCCTCCGGATCGTGGAGCGGCGCGGCTGCGATCTCGCCCCCATAGACCCGCTCTCCGCCGAGGGCTCGCTGACCCTGCGCGCCTATGTCTGGCCGGACCAGATCGCCCGGATGGAGCGCCTTGAGGGCGCGCTCCGGGTCGCGGCCAAGGTGCCGGCCACGGTGCAGTCCTCCGGCGCCGCGGAGTTCCTGTCCACGGTGGACGTCGAGCCGGGGACGCTGACGGTCGTCTGGCACTCGGTGCTGCGCCAGTATGTGTCGACGGACGAATGGGCCGCCGTGGAACGGGAGTTGGCGCGGCTGGCCGCCTCGGCGACGCCCGAGGCCGGGTTCGCGCATATCGCCTTCGAACCGGGTGTCCGGGGCGGCGAGGCGGCCTTCTGGCTGTCGGTGCGGGTGGGGGACGAGCCCGAGCAGCCACTGGCGACCGCCCACCCGCACGGCGTACCGGCCCGATGGCTGGGCGCCGACGGATGACGCACGATGGCCCCATGGCACACGCGATGCGGTCAGAAGAATGGCGGGCCTTCCTCACCGACGGCACCCGCACCGGCAAGTTGTCCACCGTGACGTCGGACGGCCTGCCGCATGTCGCGCCGGTGTGGTTCGTGCTGGACGGCGACGAGGTGGTGCTGACCACCGGTAGGCAGACGGTCAAGGGGCGCAATCTGGCCAGGGACGGCCGGGTCGCCTTCTGCGTCGACCAGGAGAACCCACCGTTCGGCTTCGTGCTGCTGAGGGGGCGCGCCGAGCTGAGCGAGGATCCGGGCGAGCTGCGCACCTGGGCCACCAGGATCGCCGCCCGCTACATGGGAGCGGACCGCGCCGAGGAGTTCGGGTCCCGCAACGCGGCGCCGGGCGAGGTGCTGGTGCGCATCAGGCCCGAACGGGTGGTCGCCGAGGCGGAGATCACCGCCTGAGCCGCGGGACAGGCCCTAGGCTCGGCCCCATGCCTCCCGCACGTTTCAAGGATCTGGCGCTGGACGCCGTCGACCATCAGGCCCTCGCCGACTGGTGGTGTGCCGCGCTGGGCTACCGGCGCCGCAACCAGGAGGAGGACGGGCGGACCTGGCCCGCCGACTGGCCCGTGCCGATCCACGACCCCGAGGGCGAGGGCCCGTCGATCTGGATCAATCCTGTTCCGGAGGCGAAGTCGGGCAAGAACCGGATGCATCTCGACGTCCGGGGCGACACCGACGAGTTGCTGGCCCTGGGCGCCTCCCTGATCCGCACGAACGAGGGCGCCACGGTCACCTGGGACGTGCTCGCCGACCCCGAGGGCAACGAGTTCTGCGTCTTCCCCCCGGAACCGCCCGTCGTGGTGCCGCCCACGGTCCGCTAGCACGGCCGGCGTCTCCTCCCCCGCACGCCGCGTGGCACCATCGTGCCCGGCAGGCGGCGCGGACGGCGCGGCGCGGCGAGCGTGGGGAAGGCGGGCATCGGTGACGCAGCTGATCGACACCGTGGCATGGGTGCACCTTCGGGACGGGCACATCCTGGGCGCCCGCTCCCAGGGGAAGGACGTTTTCTATATCCCCGGCGGCAAGCGGGCCCCGGGCGAGAGTGATCTGGAGACGTTGGTGCGTGAGGTGCGGGAGGAGCTGACGGTGACCGTCGACCCGATGACGGCGCGCCATGTCGGCACCTACACGGCCGCGGCCCACGGGCATCCGGAGGGGACGCTGGTGCGGATGGCCTGTTACACGGGCGACTACCGGGGGACGTTGACGGCCAGCAGCGAGATCGAGGAGATCGCCTGGCTGGCGTTCGCCGACCGGGCCCGCACCGCGCCCGTGGACCACGCCGTCTTCGACGAACTGGCGCGGGACGGCCGGCTTCGCTGACCCCGGCGCCGTCGGAACGCCCGGGCGACGCGGGAGCCGGGGGCCGGTCCCCGAGTACGATGGGCGCACAGGTGGCGGAAGGGCGGGCGAGGTGGCCGGGGCACGGATCGACGGGCGGGTCGAGCGGGGGAACCAGTCCCGCCGGCTGGTGCTCGGCAGGACGATGGAGATCGCCTCGGTCGAAGGTCTCGGCGCGCTCTCCATCGGGCGGATCGCCACGGAGCTGGGCCTCAGCAAGAGCGGGGTGTTCGCCCTCTTCGGCTCCAAGGAGGAGCTGCAGCTCGCCACCGTCAGGGCGGCCAAGGCGGTGTTCGTGGCCCAGGTCGCCCGCCCGGCGGACGACGAACCGCCCGGAACGGGGCGGGTGTGGCGGGTGTGCCGGAGCTATCTCGCCTACTCCCGGGACCGGGTGTTTCCCGGTGGCTGTTTCTTCACCACGGTCTCCGCCGAGTTCAGCGCCCGCTCGGGCGCGGTCAGGGACGCGGTGGCCGAGGCCAGGGGCGAGTGGATCGACTTTCTGCGGGGCCTGCTCGAAGAGGCCCGGCGGGTCGGGCAGTTGGTCGGGACCTGCGATGTGCCGCAGCTGGCCTTCGAGTTGGTGGCGTTGATGGAGATGGCCAACGCCGACTCGGCACTGCACGCCGACGACGACGGCTACCAACGAGCCGCCGTCGCCATCCGCGCCCGGCTGAACGCCTCGGCCACCGACCCGGGCGTGTTGCCCGACGCTCCCTGAGGGACAGGCCCTACCGCACCGGATCGCCGGTGGCGGCGACCGTGGCGAACGCGGTGAGCGCGTCGATCACCTCGGGGTCGGCCAGGATCCGGTTGTGCCCCAGGCCCCGGGTGAACAGCGCGTCGGCCCGGGCGGCGTAGGTGGTGTGGGTGCGCCGCCCCTCGGCGACGGGCACCACCCGGTCGTCCTCGTCGTGCACCACCATCAGCGGGGCGGTGAGCCGTTCGGGCCGGTGGGTCACCGCCAGCGCGCTCAGCGGGTCGACGGTGCCCGGGAAGTAGCGCCGCTCGATCAGTCGGCGCAGCGCGAGCCGGAGACGGGGGCGCAGCCCGAGGTGGTCGCAGTACCCGTCGAGGATCCCGCCGAAGTCGCCGGGCGCCCCCACCATCACCAGCCGGTCGGCGGCCGCGCCCTCGGCCAGCGCGTACCAGGCGGCCAGCCCGCCGAAGGAGTGCCCGAGCACGGTGGAGAACGGGCCGTGGTGGCGCTCCAACTCCCCGATGATCCGGCGGATTTCGGGCAGGTCGCTGCCGGTGCCGCCGGATGCGCCGTGGCCCGGCAGGTCGAAGGCGAGCACCGAGTGGCCGCGCTGCCGCAGCGCCTCGACCAGCGGCGCGAAGCGGGAGGCGCGGTACTGCCAGCCGTGGACGAGCAGCACAGGACGGGGTGCGTCGCCCCAGCGGTAGACGGCCACCGGCACCCCGTCGACGGTCAGGCGTCGGTGTTCGGCGGCGGCCAGGGTCGGCTCCTCGGCCGGCCGGACGGGCACGCGGCCCCGGGGGCGGCGGAAGAGCCCAAGGGCGCCTCGGGCGGCGAGGCCGGGGGCGAGGTGGGCGGTGGTGTTCAGGGTCGCGCCAAGCACGGCGAGGCCGAGCCGCATGGGTGGTCTCCTCGGTCGGGTGGTGACTGTGTCGAGATATTAGCACGACCGTTCGCACAGTTTTTGGTGCGTCCCGTTCCTCCGGGCGGGGCCCGGAGGGAGCTGTCAGGGCGTCAGTTCCACCGTGGGCTGGCCGGGTTCGGCCGCTGTCGTCCCCGGCCCGGGTGAGGCCGTCGCGTCCCGGCGCACCAGGGCGGCATAGCGTCCGTTCCTGGCCAGGAGCTCGGTATGGGTGCCGCGCTCGGCGATCCGGCCGCCCTCCAGGAGCACGATCTGGTCGGCGTCGCGGACGGTGGAGAGCCGGTGCGCGATGGTGATCACGGTGCGGCCGGCGGACAGGGCGTCGACGGCGCGTTGCACCGCCAGCTCGGTGCGGGTGTCCAGGGCGCTGGTCGCCTCGTCCAGCACCAGGACCGGCGGGTCCCGCAGGATCGTTCTGGCCAGCGCCAGTCGTTGCTTCTCCCCGCCGGAGAAGCGGTAGCCGCGCTCCCCCACCACCGTGTCGTAGCCGGCCGGAAGGGCGGCGATATGGTCGTGGATCTGGGCGGCGCGGGCGGCGTCCTCGATCTCGGTCCTGGTCGCGTCCGGCTTGGCGAAGCGCAGGTTGTCGGCGATGGAGGCGTGCAGGAGGTAGGTCTCCTGGGAGACCACGCCCACCGCCCCGGCCAGGGAGGCGAAGTCCAGGTGCCGGACGTCGACCCCGTCGAGCGTGACCCGTCCCTCGGTGACGTCGTAGAGCCGGGGCACCAGATAGCCCAGGGTGCTCTTGCCGGCTCCGGTCGCGCCGACCACGGCGAGGGAACTCCCGGCGGGGACGGTGAGGTTGATATCGCTGAGGGTGGCCGGCGCCTCGGCGCCGTAGTGGAACGAGACCCGTTCGAAGGCGATCTCCCCCCGGGCGCGCTCCAGCGCGACGGGCTCGGCCCGTTCGGTGATGTCCACCGGCAGGTCGAGGTATTCGAAGACCCGTTGGAACAGCGCCAGCGACGCCTGGATGTCCACGCCGGTGGACAGCAGCGAGACGGCGGGGCGCAGCAGGCCCTGCTGCAGGCTGACGAAGGCGACGAGGGTGCCGATGGAGGGGGCGGAGCCGCCGAACCGGGTCATGGCGCCGGCCGACCAGTAGAGCAGCGGCGGTATGGCGCCCATGATCATGCCGATGGTGGCCATCCGCCAGCGCCCGGCCATGCTGGCCCGCACCTCAAGGGCGACCAGCTTCTCGGACTCCTCGGTGAAGCGGTCCGTCAGCGCCTCCGACCGGCCCATGGTGCGGCCCAGCAGGATGCCGCTGACCGACAGCGATTCGGTGACCATCGCGGCCATCGCGGCCATCTGCTTCTGGCGTTGGCCGGTGATCCGCTTCCGTTCCCGGCCGACGCGGCGTGCGATCCAGACGAAGAACGGCAGCAGCGCGAGCGACACCAGGGTCAGCCGCCAGTCCAGGGCCAGCATGGCCACCAGGGTCGCGGTCACGGCCGTGAGGTTGGAGACCAGGGAGGTGGCCGTGGAGGTGACGGTGGCCTGCATGCCGCCGATGTCGCCGGCGATCCTCGACTGCACCTCGCCGGTGCGGGTCCTGGTGAAGAACGCCAGCGGCATCCGCTGGAGCTTGCCGTAGACGGCGGCGCGCAGATCGTGCATCACCCGCTGGCCGACGGTGGTGGAGATCAGCGTCTGGAGCACGCCGAAGACGCTGCTGGTGACGGTCGCGGCGATCATGCCCAGCGCGAGCAGCGTCAGGAGGTCGGTCCGCTGCTGCGGCAGCGCGACGTCGATGACCTCGCGGAGGAGGAACGGGGAGGCGACGCCGACCAGTGAGGAGGCGCCGACGAGCAGGCCCACCACGGCCAGTCGGCCTCGGTAGGGGCGGAAGAGTCGGACGATACGGCGCAGCTGTGCGGGTTGCCGGGGCGGGGCGGGGGCGTCGGGGTGGGACGGCCCCGGGGTTTCGGGGTGGGGCATGGCTCCTTCGAGGGTGCGGGGGTGTGACGATCCTCCAGCCTACGACCGGGGACCGCGTTCGGGCTGCCCTTCGCGCAGGTCGGTGCCGGTGCCCACGGCGGATACGCGGGTGCGGACGGGTGGCCGGTGGGTGGCCCCGCGTGTTACCAAGAGCCATGCCCTCTCACTCCCGGTACGACGTGGTGATTGTCGGGGGTGGCCACAACGGACTGGTGGCCGCCGCGTATCTGGCCGGCGCCGGCCGTCGGGTGGTGGTGCTGGAGCGGATGGACGCCGTGGGCGGCGCCGCCGTCTCCGGCGCGCCGTTCCCCGGGGTCGCCGCCCGGCTGTCCCGCTTCGCCTATCTGGTCAGCCTGTTGCCCCAGCGCATCGTGCGGGATCTGGGGCTGCGCCTGGAACTGCGGCGGCGCCCGTTCGCCTCCTACACCCCGACCACCAGGGGTGGTCGGCCGACGGGGCTGCTCGTCGGCGACGGGGAGCGGCGGGTGCGCGAGTCGTTCGCCCGGCTCACCGGGGACGAGCGGGAGTACCGGTCCTGGCGGGAGTTCTACGCCGCGACCGGGCGGCTGGCCGGCCGGGTGTTCCCCACCCTGACCGAGCCGCTGCCCACCCGGGCCGAGCTGCGCGCGAAGGTCGACGACGCGGCCCTCTGGGAGGCGCTGTTCGAACGGCCGCTGGGCGAGACGATCGAGGAGCGGTTCGCGGACGATCTGGTGCGCGGGGTGGTGCTCACCGACGCGCTGATCGGCACCTTCGCCGACGCGCACGACCCGTCGCTGGCGCAGAACCGCTGCTTTCTCTACCACGTGATCGGGCAGGGCACCGGCGACTGGGACGTGCCGGTGGGCGGCATGGGCGCGGTGACCGGGGCGCTGCTCGACGCCGCCCTCGCGGCGGGCGCCGAGATCGCGGTCGGCCACGAGGTGACGGGCCTGGCAACGGACGGGCGGACGGTGGAGGTGGGCTACCGCACGGCGGGGGCCGAGGGGCGGCTGGGCGCGGAGCTGGCGCTGGTGAACGCCTCCCCGAGCGAGCTGGCACGGCTGCTGGGCGAGGCCGCGCCGCCGGCCCCCGAGGGGTCGCAGTTCAAGGTGAACATGCTGCTCACCCGGCTGCCCGCGTTGCGGGACCCGGCCGTCGATCCACGCGAGGCGTTCGCCGGGACGTTCCATATCGCCGAGGGCTACCGGGAGTTGGCGACGGCGTATGCCGAGGCGGCCGAGGGGCGGCTGCCGTCGAGGCCGCCGAGCGAGGTGTACTGCCACTCGCTGACCGACCCGTCGATCCTGGCCCCCGAACTGGCCGCCGCCGGCTACCAGACGCTGACCCTGTTCGGGCTGCACACGCCCGAACGGCTCTTCGCCGGCGACGAGGGGCGGCAACGGGAGGTGCGGGAGGAGCTGTTGGCGGCGACGACGCGGGCGCTGGACGAGCATCTGGCCGAGCCGATCGCCGACTGTCTGGCGGTGGACGAGCGGGGTCGGCCCTGTGTGGAGGCGAAGACCCCGCGCGATCTGGAGCGCGAGCTGCGGCTGCCGGGCGGTCATATCTTCCACGGCGATCTGGCGTTCCCCTGGCGGGAGACGGAACGGGACGGGCCCGGCGACCGTTGGGGGGTGGCGACCGGCCATCCGAACATCCTGCTGTGCGGGGCCGGCGCGGTGCGCGGCGGCGGGGTCAGCGGCGTGGGCGGGCACAACGCCGCGATGGCGGCGCTGGGCCGCTGAGCGGGCGCGGGGCGAGGAAGCTGGGCAGTCGGCTGAGCCGCCGGTGGGTGTGCGGGGTCGATCCGGCGCGGCTCGTCGACGGGCCGGGGCTCCACCAGCCGGTCGACCACCAGGTCGGTGACCAGCGCCCGGCGGAGTTCGCGCGGCGGTTGGGCGCGGCGCTCGACAGGGTGGAACACCGGGCGCGGGCGACTTTGTCGAGGGAGGAGTCGGCGGCGGAGGAGAGCGGCTGTTCCAGATCGTGCACCCGCACCTCGGCCGGATCGCCGAGCCCGGGACGGCGCTGCCCGGCGCGGGCCGCCGGCGGCGCGGGTTCAGCGGCGCGCGTCGGCCGGGGGGCGGCGCGGCGGCGGGGCGGTGGAGTCGCGGAGCACCACATGGGTGCCGAGGAGGGCGCGCTGGTCGGCCGCCGAGACCGTGCCGGCGCCGAGGCCGAGGGCCAACCGCACGGCGGTACGGCCGAGTTCGGCGTAGGGCACGTGGACGGTGGTGAGCTGGGGCAGCATGTCGGTGGCGCAGTCGGCGTCGCCGTAGCCGACCAGCGAGACATCGTCGGGGACGCGGCGGCCGGCGGCCCGCAGGGCGGCCAGCGCGCCGGAGGCGGCGGGGTCGGAGACGGCGAAGACGGCCGTGAAGTCGGAGCCGCCGGCCAGCCGGCGGGAGAGCCGGTCGCGCGCCTCGGCACGGCCGGACCCGCCGCCGACCAGCAGTTCGGGGCGGAACGGGAGGTCGAAGTCGGCCAACGCCCTGCGGTAGCCGGCCAGTCGGCCGGCGGTGGTGGAGGTGGACGCGGTGTCGGTGGGCCCCAGGAAGAGGACGCGTCGGTGGCCCTGCACCAGAAGGCGGCTGACCACGGCGTAGGCGCCGCCCTCGTTGTCGTACTCCACCACGGTGGCCGGCGCCGCGTCGTCGGGGGCCGGTCGTCCGCAGAACACCAGCCGGGATCCCGCGGCGGCCAGTGAGCCGGCGATATGGGACAACTCGGCGTGGTGGTGCGGGTCCTGGGAGCCGCCGCCGATGAGGACGACGGCGCCCGCGCCCTGCTGGCGCATGGCCCGCAGCACGGCGCGTTCGCGTTCCCTTTCGCCCTGGGTGGTGGCGATCAGGCAGCTGCGGCCGTTGCGGGCGGCCTCCTCCTCGGCGCCGTGCGCGATCCTGGCCACCGGTTCCTGGCGCAGGTCGTCCAGGACCAGGGCGATCGTCGGGGTGGCGTGTCCGCGGAGGGCGCGGGCGTGGGTGTTGGCGACGTAGTCGAGCTCCTGAACGGCCCTCAGCACCCGTTGTCGGGTGCGTTGCGCCACGGGGTAGTTGCCGGCGAGCACCCGGGAGACGGTGGCCATCGAGACGTCGGCGGCCCGTGCGACCTGGCGCAGCGTGGTGGGGCCAGAGGTGCCCCTGGACACGGGAACGTCCCTCGGTTCGGCCTGGCTAACGGATCTGGTGGACATGACCAACCCTCACGATTCATTGGTCTGGACATGACGAAAACCTCGCAGTAACGTCAGCCTTGGTCTAGACCGCGAAAATCCCCCTTTGGAGCGCTCCTCCCCCACAACCTCCGGGAGCGAATAATGCGCAAGAAAGTCCTCACCGCCGCAGCCGGGGCCGGTCTCGCCCTGGCGACGGTGTTCGCCACGGGCACGACCGCCCAGGGCCACGGCTACACCACCAGCCCGTCGAGCCGCCAACAGCAGTGCGCCCAGGGCGCGGTGGACAACTGTGGCGCGATCGTCTGGGAACCGCAGAGCGTCGAGGGCCCCAAGGGCTTCCCCGGCGCCGGACCCGCCGACGGCACCATCTGCTCCGGCGGCAACAGCCGGTTCGCCGAGCTGGACGACCCCCGAGGCGGCACCTGGCCGGCCACGAACCTCTCGCCCGGCCAGAACGTCACCTTCAGCTGGACCTTCACCGTGGGGCACAGCACCAGCGAGTTCGACTACTACATCACCAGGGACGGGTACAACCCGTCCCAGCCGCTCACCCGCGCGGACCTGGAGCCCCAGCCGTTCCTGACGGTGCCGCTGAACGGCGCCCGGCCCGGCGACACCGAGCACCACCAGGGCACGGTGCCCCAGAAGTCCGGCCGCCATCTCATCCTGGCGGTCTGGAACGTCGCCGACACCGGTAACGCGTTCTACGCCTGCTCGGATGTGAATTTCTGACGCCTCCAGCCCGGGTGTGTACGGGTTTGACGCGGGTGCGCGGGGAGGAGAGACACACTCCCCGGGCACCCGCCGCCTTCAACCGGCCGGGGCACCTGGCGCGCGGCAGGCGCCCAACGTCCCGGCCGGCCCCGACCACGCGTCAGCGCAGCCAGGGGTAACTCGCCACCAGCGGGGTCCGCTCCCACCACGAGCCAAGGCCCCAGACGCGCCCCGCGGAGAACAGCGCCACCACGATCATCACGCCGGCGTAGACCACATGGGAATCGACCAGCGGGTTCGGCGACATGGTCGGCGAACCGTCCGAGGCATGCTTGGCCAGCGGGAACTCACCGAGCCACAGCATCAGCATCATCAGCGGACCGGCGATGGCGGTGACCCGCAGCCCTATGCCGAGCACCAGGGACAGGCCGAGTCCCGCCATGCCCCCCATGTAGAGCCAGTCGATGATCATCTCGCCGGACCACGAGTGGAACGTCGACTCCAGCGGGCCCACCGAGACCGACGCCAGATAGCCCTTCGCCGGCGAACCGCCCTGCAGCCAGGCGTTCTCGGACGAGGTCGCGTACCCCAGTCCGAACGTCTTGTCCAGGAAGGCCCAGAGGAAGATCGCGCCGGTCACGATCCGAAGCGCCGCCAGAGTTCTGAGCGCCTGAGTCGCCTCGACACGATCAGGCTGCCCGTCGACGGAGGGAGAACTCGCCCGAGGCGAGGAGAACCGCACATTCATGCTTTCACTCCTTGTATGGAAGGCCGCGCCCAACATGTCATGCTCACGGCCCCACCACTGCCGCGGGCTCAATTCCCGAAACCAGAACGCCATCCTCATAAGCCGTGAGGTAGGAGGAAACCGCTGGTTCCGCCCCCAACCCCTGGTAGGACCAGTCGTTCTCCGGGTCCCAGTCGGGACCGCCGGTCACCCGGAACTGCACCTCGGCCCGGTGCGCGGACTGCCCGCCCGGATAGATCGAGCGGCCGGTGCAGCTGAGCTCCGCGTAGTAGAGATCCCCGGCCGCCCGGACGACCGCGCTCTCCAACTCGGGACACTCGTGATACCCCGAGGTCAGAGTGATTCCGTCGGGATCGACGCCCTCGTCGAGGGTGAACCAGTAACGCACCGAGGCCCGGTCGAGCGAACGGGCCGGGAAGGCGGAGACGTTGCGCAGCGTCGCCCGCACCTCGGTGAAGGTGTCCCCCGTCGCGTTGGTGCCGGCCTCGACATAGACCTCGTCCCCGTCCGGCTCCTCCACCGGTGGGAAGTCCGGCAGCGGGGCGCCGCCGTGCACCCCCGTCAGATAGGCCAGGGCGCCGGAGAAG
Source organism: Streptomyces sp. NBRC 109706 (assembly GCF_000974485.1). Taxonomy (GTDB): domain Bacteria; phylum Actinomycetota; class Actinomycetes; order Streptomycetales; family Streptomycetaceae; genus Streptomyces. The sequence continues at coordinate 104,406 of NZ_BBOM01000014.1, forward strand.
CCCGCGTTGTAGTCGGTCGCCACCTCGTTGGCCACATAGTCCTGGCGGTCGTCCTCATAGGCGTCGTCGGGTGCGGAGGGGCCGCCCACCAGAGCGCCGTAGAGCACATGACGGCTGGCCTCGGGCACGGTCAGCTGATCCGTCCAGGAACCGTGCGCCGTGCGGTGGTGCGGATCGCGCGGCGGATCCTCCCCGAACCCCACCACATAGCTGGCGCCCCGGGGGTTGTCACCCAGCGCGTAGTCGATCTGGGCCTGCCCGAACTCCCGGTAGCGCGCCGCCCGTTCGGCGTCCGTACCGGCCAGCCAGTCCCCGTACAGCAGGGCGACGAACGAGGTGTTGGCGGCGTACCGCAGCGATCCCCAGGTGTCCAGCACCGCCTGGCCGCCGGGTGAGTAGCGCACACGCTCGCCGTTCACCCCCACCGTCCAGAAGTCGAGCCAGCGGTTGGCGTCCGCCACGTACTTCGGATCGCCCGTCTCCATCGCCAACAGCGCGTACGCGCCATAGGACTTGTCGTCCCAGGCGAGCGTCCACCGATAGCTGCGCAGCTCCGACTGCGGCTCGGTGGCCAGCGCGTCGTACTCGGCCTCGGCCTTCGCCAGATAGTCGGCGTCCCCGGTCGCCTTGTACAACCAATAGGCGCCCCAGACCAGTTCGTCCTGGTAGCCGGACCAGGACCGGTAGAAGTCGCCGGCCGGCACACAGTCCGAGTAGACGCCGCGATGCTCGTCGGCGAAGGCGTACAGCTGCTCGGCGTGCGTCACCAGTTCGGCGGCGTAGGCGGGATCGTCCTCGGCGAACAGCAACGAGGAGGCGGCCATCGCGGCCGCCGTCTCGCCGGCCACGTCGGAGCCCGGGCAGTCGGCGTCCACCCGGTAGGCCGGCCGCTCCATGGGCATCACCTCGGCCGGCCCCCACCACCGGTGGTCCTCCGCGCCATCGCCCACCTGCGCGTAGAGCACGTCGGGCTCCGGATGCGCCCGGATGAAGTAGTCGTTCACCCAGCGCAGATTGCCCTTCAGATACTCCAACTGCCCGGCCTGCTCGTACCCCTCACCCGCAGCCAGGCCACCCCACGCCAACAGGGTGGCCGAAGCGGCCATCGGCAGGCCGAACTTGACGTGGTCTCCCGCGTCGTACCAGCCACCGGTGAGGTCGAGACCCACATCGGCGCCGTCGTCGAGAGCGGAGTCGCCGCGCCAGCTCACCCGGTTGTCCGCGGGCAGCGCGCCGGAGCGCTGCGCCTCGTAGAAGAACATCGACTTCTGCAGCGCCTCCGCGTAGGCGAACGCGGGCGCGGCCACCTCGACGACCGGCTCCGCGCGCGCCTCCTGGCCGGCGGACGGCAGTAGCAGGCCGGCGGCGAGCGCGGCCGCGGCTAAGACGGCGGTCCGGACGCGTCCACGCGACGGCCGGGGTCCCGAGGGTGACATGCGGTGATCCCTGAGGGGTTGAGGAGACATCAGTGGCTCGATCCTGGGAGTCCGACGGAGAACCGCCGCCGGGTGGTGACCGCCTCGCACCCCTATGGGTGGTTGACGGTCGGATTGGGAGCGCTCCCACCCGGCGACGGCAGCCTCATATTGCAGGGGGGTCATGCCCCCGTCAAGGTTTCCCGTTCCTGCGGTTCCCGCGGGCTGGAACCCGTCGACGAGGAAGCGGCCCCCGCACTCCCCCTCCGACACCGTGGTCCGACGAACGGACCACCACACCACCGGGACGCGCGTCCCGGTTGACGCCGGTTCGCCCCCGCCCGTCCCTGACGGGGGCGAACCGGCCGGATCCCGCTGCCCACCGGACTACCCCCTCCCGCAGGGGGTCCGGAGCGGCTGACACCACGGTGGAGAGCGGGTGTTCACCATCGCCGTCGAGGTCCGAGGGCGACCGGCCCGTACGGACCGGTCAACCGACGCCCCGGCTACGGCGGTTGAAGTCGCTGCGCCGGTTGACCTCACGCACCCGGAGCCGCAGCAGCGGACGGAGGTCACGACCGGGCCCCGGGGGCGCCGTCACGCACGCCCCGCCCTCGGGGGACGCGCCGCGTTCGGCGGCATCGTCCCCACCCGCGGCCTCGTCGTCGGTGCTGAGAGTCCGGCATACGCCGGTGGAACCTTCGGGGGGTGGCATGTTGGCTGCCCTTCTCGTTTCCTGGTCAACGATCCGAGAACCACCACCGCGTGGGAGGCGCATGCCGCCCCCGGGTGGGAGCGCTCCCACTTGGTGGTTGACCTCATAGTGGAAGCACAGCAGGGCGCCGTCAACCGCCCGCGCATTCTTTTCTCAAACAAAGTCGGCGGCGAAGGACCGGCCGCCAGGCGCGGGCCGTGCGAGGAGTGAACGCCGCGCGGCACCAAGGGCGTTGGCCCGGCCGTTGCCGGCCGGGCCGCGTTCGAGCTGTGGAGTCAGCCGATCAGCGTCGGCGGGTGGGGGTCGCTCGGCCGTCGGGGATCGACCCGCTCCGGCCGGGGTCGGGCGTTGCGCATCCGGATCGCGCTGTGCCCGAGGGTGCTGCCGGCGGCCGCGTCCCAGAACGGCCAGAGGTTGTCGTAGAGCCGCAGCTGGATGCCGGCCTCGCGGTGCAGCGCGAGCAGGTCCCCCACCGGTTCGGGCGGCCCCAGCGGGGCGACCTCCTCCCGGGCGACCAAGGCGTGCGACTCCGCCCCGATGGGGCGGAAGGAGGCGGCGGGCAGGCGGTAGGCGAAGAGCTTCACCTGCTGCAGGGCCGGCAGCCAGCCGTACTCGATGGCGTGCACGCGTTCGCCGCCACCGTCGCCGATCAACCGGGCGCGGTCGGCGCGGGAGCTGCTGGCCCGTGCCCAGACCATGGCGCGGGGGCACTGCCGGGGGAACCAGTAGTCCGGGGCGCGGGCGGCGTCGACGGCCCAGACCAGGGCCTCCATCCGCCGGGCGCTCGCCGCGATGTGCGGGCGGAAGAGTCTGATGTCGGAATCCTCGGAGAAGTGCAGGACCTCACCTGCTGCGGGGCGCATGATCATATCTTCGCAGCGCTCGGGGAGCGGGCCGAACGGCCGAACGGTCCGCCGGGATCCGCCGAAGGATCCCGGGCGGCCATCGCGCGAGGACCGATGACTTTCAGCCAATCGACCGCGCCACGGTCCTATCGCCGGAGGTTCACCGGAGCACCACGCCCGGGGCACATGTCAAGCCGGGGGGCGCGGCTCCCACCAGGGGAAAAACCCATTGATTTTCGGCACCCAGGACGGTGACTCTTGCAAGGTTGCCCAATTCCCAAACGCACTGACTCTGGGATGTCATGCAGATTCGCGATCTTCCGCATACCGACCCCGGCCAACCGGACGTGAGGTCGGGTTTTCGTTTTCTGGTCTGGCTCTTCCGCCGCCAACTCGGTGGCCAGCTGAGGGCCCTGGGATGGGGCACACTCCACATCACGGCCATCGCCAGCCTGCCCGTCGCCACCGGGTTGGCGATCTCCGCGGTGGTCGACGGCTCCGGCCGACGGCTTCTCGCCATCGGACTGCTGCTGCTGGCCATCACGCTGGTGATGGCGTTCGCCGACACCATGCTGCACCGCGCCGCGGTCACCAACTGGATCACGGCGGCCGCGCGCGTGCAGCAGCTGCTCGCCCGCCAGACCGCCGAGCTGGGTGGGGTGCTCACCCGCCGGGTGGCGGCCGGTGAGGTGGTGAAGGTCTCCACGGGAGACGTGGAGAAAATTGGCTGGTTCGTGGAGACGTTCTCGCGTTTCGCCGCCGCCGTGGTGGTCGCGGTCTCCGTCTGCGCCGGGCTCATCTGGTACGAGCCGCGGCTCGGGCTGCTGGTCGCCGGCGGGGTGGCGGCCGTGGTGCTGAGCGTCTTCCCGCTGCTGCCCGCGGCCACCCGCCGCGCGGACTTCGAACGGGGCAAGTCGGGGCGGGCCACCGAGTTGGCCTCGGACACCGTGGCGGGGCTGCGGGTGCTGCGCGGGATCGGCGGCGAGGAGCTGTTCCTCAGCCGTTACCGCAGGGCCTCGCAGGAGGTCAGGGCCGCCTCGGTGCGCAATGCCCGGATGTGGTCGCTGATCGACGCCGTCCAGGTGGTACTGCCGGGACTGCTGCTGATCGGGGTGGTCTGGCAGGGCGCCACGCTGGCGCTCGACGGGCGGCTGAGCCCGGGCGAGTTGGTGACCGTCTACGGGGCCGTCACCTTTCTGATGTTCCCGCTCCGTCTGTTCACCGAGATGGCGATGGCTTTCACCTTCTCCCGGCCGTCCGCCAAGCGTGCGGTGCGGGTGCTGGGGCTGCGCCGGGAGCTGTCCGACGAGCCGTCGGCCCCGATCGCGCCGGACGCGCCGCTCGGCGGCGATCTGACCGATCCGGCCACCGGGTTGCGCGCCGTCCAGGGCCGGTTCACCGCCGTGGTCTGTGGCGATCCGGACGCCGCCGAGCGGCTGGCGGAGCGTCTTGGCGGCCATCCGGCCGTGCCTCAGGAGGAGCCGTCGGCGCGGCTCGGCGGGGTGCCGCTGAACGAGGTGCCGCTGGTCGCGGCGCGCACGGCGGTGCTGGTGCAGGACAAGGATCCGGTGCTGCTGTCCGGCACCCTCGCCGAGCTGCTTGACGTCCCCTCGTCGGGGCGGACCGATGCCAAGGCGGCGCTGGCCGCCGCGCACTGTCACGACGTGTTGGAGGCGCTGTCCCGGGCGACCAGGGACGGCAGCCGGGATCCGATGCGCGGGGCGATCACCGAGCGGGCCCGTGCGCTCTCGGGCGGGCAGCGGCAGCGGCTGGCGCTGGCGCGTTCGCTGATCACCGATCCGGAGGTGCTGGTGCTCGACGAGCCGACATCGGCGGTGGACGCGCACACCGAGGCCGGGATCGCCGAGGGCCTGCGGGAGGCGCGGGCCGGGCGCACCACCGTGGTGTTCACCTCCAGCCCGCTGATGCTGGACCGCGCGGACGAGGTGCTCTTCGTCCACGAGGGCGGGGTGATCGCCTGCGGCACGCACCGGGAGCTGCTGCGCGGGGCGCCCGCCTACCGGGCCGTGGTCACCCGTGAGGTGGAGCAGGACCAGAAGACCGAGCACGAGTTGGCGGACGTGGAAAACGTTCACCTTGCCGAGGAGTCCGCATGATCGGCGTCAGACCGCCGGAGTACGATCCGGCCAGCACCGAGCACACGACGACCCTGCCGGTGGCGGGCCGGGCGACGGTGAGCGCCTATGTGCGCGAGCTGCTGCGCCGCCACCGACGGGCGTTCGCGATCCTGATCGCGGTGAACGCGGCGGCGGTGCTGGCCTCGATGGTGGGGCCCATCCTGCTGGGGAACGTCGTGCAGGATCTCGCGGACGGGTCACGCGAGCTGCATCTGGGGCGCAACCTGTCCGTGTTCGCGGTGGCGCTCGCCCTCCAGGCGGTCTTCGTCCGCATGGTGCGGCTGCGGGGCGCGGTGCTGGGCGAGCGAATGCTGGCCGACCTGCGGGAGGACTTCCTGGTCCGCTCGGTCGCGCTGCCGCCGGGCGTGCTGGAGCGCGCGGGCACCGGGGATCTGCTGGCCCGGATCAACACGGATGTGGACCGGCTGGCCAAGGCGATGCGCGAGGCGCTGCCGCAGATGTCGATCGCGGTGGTCTGGGCTGGGCTGCTGATGGGCGGCATCGTGGCCACGGCGCCCGTACTGGGACTGGCGATCCTGCTGGCCCTGCCGCTGTTGCTGGGCGTGTGCGTCTGGTACTTCCGGCGGGCGCCGGCCGGCTATCGGTCGGAGGCCGCGGGCTATGCGGCGGTGGCGGCGGCGTTGGCCGAGACGGTGGACGCCGGGCGGACCATCGAGTCGCACCGTCTTGAACGGGAGCGGATCGCCCTTTCCGACCGCCGGGTGGCCGAATGGACCAGTTGGGAGCGGTACACGCTCTGGCTGCGGTCGGTCCTGATTCCGGCGATCAACGTCTACCACGCCTCGCTGTTGAGCGGGGTGCTGCTGCTCGGTGGCTGGTTTGTCATCGAGGGGTGGATGTCCGTGGGGCAGCTGACCACGGGTGCGCTGTTGACGCAGCTGATGGTCGAGCCGGTGGGGATGATCCTGCGGTGGATGGACGAGCTGCAGGTGGCCCGGGTGTCGCTGGCGCGGCTGGTCGGGGTGCGTGAGGTCGAGGAGGACCGGGGGGACCCCTCGCTGGCGCCCGAGGGGCGCGATCTGCTGGCCGACGAGGTGCGTTTCGGATACGAGGCGGACGTCGATGTGCTGCATGACGTGACCCTGGATGTGGCCGCCGGGACCAGGATCGCGCTGGTGGGTCCCTCCGGTGCCGGGAAGTCGACGCTGGGGCGGCTGCTGGCGGGGATCTACGGTCCGCGCACCGGCTCGGTGACCTTGGGCGACGCCCGGCTGGCCGCGATGACGGCGGAGCGGGTGCGTGAGCGGGTGGCCCTGGTGAACCAGGAGCACCATGTGTTCGTCGGCCCGCTGCGGGACAACCTGCTGTTGGCCAGGACGGACGCGACGGACGCGGAGCTGTGGGCGGCGCTCGGCGCCGTGGACGCGGCCGGCTGGGTGCGGGAGCTGCCGGAGGGGCTGGACACCGAGGTCGGTTCGGGCGCGCTGACGGTGACTCCGGCGCGGGCTCAGCAGATCGCACTGGCGCGCCTGGTGCTGGCGGACCCGCACACCCTGGTGCTGGACGAGGCGACCTCGCTGCTCGATCCCCGTGCGGCGCGGCATCTGGAGCGGTCGCTCGGCCGGGTGTTGGAGGGGCGGACGGTGATCGCCATCGCGCACCGGCTGCACACCGCGCATGACGCCGATGTGATCGCGGTGGTGGAGCACGGGCGGATCACGGAGCTGGGCAGCCATGACGAGCTGGTGGCCGCTGACGGCGCGTATGCCGCGCTGTGGCGGTCCTGGCACGGCTGACCGGGCCGTCCCCGCATCGCCCGCCAGGGCCTGTCCCCCACAGGGGGGCGGGCCCTGGCCCGTCCCGGCGACCGCCCGTCCGCCGGAGCTTCGGGCCGTCAGGGGGCGAGCAGGCCCGCTCCGATGCCGCCGGCCGCGCCGAGGATGACAAAGGCGGGCATCAGCACCTTGTTCTCCACCCAGGCGCCGGCCCGGAACCGCATGAAGCTCGGCGGGCCGAGGGGGTACCAGCGGCGGCCGGCTATGGGGAGGGGCCAGAGCATCGGGCAGCCGGAGATGGTGATGGAGTCGCCGAGGGTGTGCACGATGGCGCCCAACACGATCGGCAGGCCCAGCCAGGCGTAGGGCTCGTCGGCGAACAGCCAGTTGGCGCCGTTGCCCGGCTCGTTGAGGACGCCGGCGAGGATCCAGGCGGTGGTGGCGCCGAGCAGCCAGACCAGCACATCGCTGGAGACCCTGGCCATGCGCCAGAGCAGACCCTCGACGGCGAGCACCATGTGGATGAAGAGGGTGGCCAGCACGGCCCAGCGGCCGAAGGCGATGGCCGCGCCGGAGAAGCCCGCGCCCAGCAGGACGGCCCAGATCCAGGTGTGGGTGAGGGTGCGGTGGCCACCGCTGCGCCGGCGGTCCTTTGGGCCTCTGGTGGCGTTGTAGACGGCGGCGGACAGCTTGTCGATAAAGCCGGCGAGGATCTTGGAGAGCGGGCCGAAGGCCCGGGAGATGGTGGCGTTCTTGTGGTCGAGGTCGGGGGCCAGTGCCGCTCCGGCACAGATCAGCGTGCCGACGACAAGGACGGGCCACGGCATGGGGTGGCCGGCCCAGGAGGCGGCGGCGCCGACCCCCAGCCACGCCATCGCTCCGGACAGCGAGTGCGCTGGTCCCATCATCGGTAACTCCCCCGCCCGTACTTCACTGTTGAGTAGTCCTTCGGCGGGACAGCGTAGCGCCATGTGATCTTCGGACGAGCAGCCGGTTCTCGTTTGCGGGCTCGGTACGGGCACTATGGGACGGTGACCCTTATCGATCAGATGCCGCAGGACAGTGACCCCGATGCCCTCTTCGACGCGTTCTCGTCGTGGGTGAACGAGCGGGGGATCACCCTCTATCCCGCGCAGGAGGAGGCGCTGATCGAGGTGGTCTCGGGGTCGAACGTGATCTTGTCCACTCCCACCGGCTCCGGCAAGTCGCTGGTGGCGGCGGGGGCGCACTTCGCCGCGCTCTCCCGGGACGAGGTGACGTTCTACACGGCTCCGATCAAGGCGCTGGTGTCGGAGAAGTTCTTCGAGCTGTGCAAGCTCTTCGGCACCGAGAACGTCGGGATGCTGACCGGCGACGCCTCGGTGAACCCGGATGCTCCGGTGATCTGCTGCACGGCCGAGGTGTTGGCGTCGATCGCCCTGCGGGACGGGGCACAGGCCGACGTCGGTCAGGTGGTGATGGACGAGTTCCATTTCTATGCGGAGCCGGATCGGGGGTGGGCCTGGCAGATCCCGCTGTTGGAGCTGCCGCAGGCGCAGTTCGTGCTGATGTCGGCGACGCTCGGCGACATGTCGCGGTTCGAGGAGGACCTGACGCGGCGCACCGGGCGGTCGACCTCGGTGGTGCGCTCGGCGACGCGCCCGGTGCCGCTCAGCTACGAGTACCGGACGACGGGGCTGACGGAGACCCTTACGGAGCTGTTGGAGACCCGTCAGGCGCCCGTCTATATCGTGCACTTCACCCAGGCGCAGGCCGTCGAGCGGGCGCAGGCGTTGATGAGCATCAACATGTGCACCCGGGCGGAGAAGGACGAGATCGCCTCGCTGATCGGCAACTTCCGCTTCACCACGCGTTTTGGGCGGAATCTCTCCCGCTTCGTGCGTCATGGCATCGGGGTGCACCACGCGGGGATGCTGCCCAAGTACCGCAGGCTGGTGGAGAAGTTGGCGCAGGCCGGGTTGTTGAAGGTGATCTGCGGTACCGACACCCTGGGGGTCGGGGTGAACGTGCCCATCAGGACGGTGTTGTTCACCGCGCTCACCAAGTACGACGGGAACCGGGTGCGGGTGTTGCGGGCGCGGGAGTTCCATCAGATCGCCGGCCGTGCGGGGCGGGCCGGGTTCGACACCTCCGGGTTTGTCGTGGCGCAGGCGCCGGAGCATGTGGTGGAGAACGAGAAGGCCCTGGCGAAGGCGGGCGACGATCCGAAGAAGCGCCGCAAGGTGGTGCGGAAGAAGGCGCCCGAGGGGTTCGTCAACTGGAGCGACCAGACCTTCGAGCGGTTGATCGCCGCCGATCCCGAGCCGCTGACCTCGCGGTTCCGGGTGACCCACGCCATGCTGCTCGCGGTGATCGCGCGGCCGGGCGATCCGTTCGCCGCGATGCGGCGGCTGTTGGAGGACAACCACGAGCCGCGCCGGCAGCAGTTGCGGTTGATCCGGCGGGCGATCGCGATCTTCCGTTCGCTGCTGGACGGGGGGATCGTGGAGCGGCTGCCCGAGCCGGACGCGCAGGGGCGTACGGTGCGGTTGACCGTGGATCTCCAGGCGGACTTCGCGCTCAACCAGCCGCTGTCCACGTTCGCGTTGGCCGCGTTCGAGCTGCTTGATCCCGAGTCTCCTTCCTATGCGTTGGACATGGTCTCCGTGGTGGAGGCCACCCTGGACGACCCCCGGCAGATCCTGGCCGCGCAGCAGAACAAGGCGCGGGGGGAGGCCGTGGCGGCGATGAAGGCCGACGGGGTCGAGTACGAGGAGCGGATGGAGCGGCTGATGGACATCAGCTATCCCCGACCGCTGGACGAGCTGCTTTTCCACGCCTTCGGCCTCTATCGCAAGAGCCACCCCTGGGTGGGGGACCACCCCCTGTCGCCCAAGTCCGTGGTGCGGGACATGTACGAGCGGGCCATGACATTCTCGGAGTTCGTCTCCTTCTACGAGCTGGCGCGCACCGAGGGGATCGTGTTGCGCTATCTGGCCAGCGCCTACAAGGCGTTGGAGCACACGGTGCCGGACGATCTGAAGTCGGAGGACTTCGAGGACATCACGGCGTGGCTGGGCGAGTTGGTGCGTCAGGTGGACTCCAGTCTGTTGGACGAGTGGGAGCAGTTGGCCAATCCGGCGACCGAGGACGCGGAGCAGGCGCGGGAGCGTGCCGATCAGGTGCGGCCGGTGACGGCCAACGCGCGGGCCTTCCGGGTGCTGGTGCGGAACGCGATGTTCCGCAGGGTGGAGTTGGCGGCGCTGGGACGGGTGTCGGAGCTGGGCGAGTTGGACGGCGAGGCGGGCTGGGACGCCGACGCGTGGCGCGCGGCGCTGGCCGGCTACTGGGAGGAGTACGACGAGCTGGGCACCGGGCCCGACGCGCGGGGCCCGCGACTGCTGCGGATCGAGGAGGTGCCCGAGGACGGGCTGTGGCGGGTGCGGCAGACCTTCGCCGATCCGGCGGGCGACCACGACTGGGGGATCTCCGCCGAGGTGGATCTGACGGCGTCCGACGCGGAGGGGCAGGCGGTGCTCAAGGTGACGGACGTGGGCCAGCTGTGACGGGCGCCGCCGGGGGCAGCGGCCGGCCTCTGGCGGCCTCCAGCGCGAGGCTCAACTGCGCGCGGTACCAGACCACCTCGTCCGGATCACGGGCGGTGAGGAGACGCCGCACCGAGCGCCAGGGGCCGGCCGCCAGCCGGGCGGCCATCAGCGGTGGGCGGAGCCGGCCCAGCACGGCGCGCTCCACCGGATCGGGCACCTCGGACTCCAGCGTGCCGTGATCGAGGACCGCGGCGGGCACGGCGGCGGCCTCCCAGGGGCCGGCCGCCTGGCCGGTGAGCACTCCCGTGCGCCTGGCGCGCCAGCGACGGGGGCGCCAGTCCTGGCCCTGGCGCAGGGAGTGGCGCAGCCCGTCGGGCAGTTGGCCGGTCAGCAGCCCTGGCCGTCGTCGGGCGAAGACGCTCAGCTCCTCGGGGGGATAGCGCCAGGCGACCACGCCGTGTTCGGTGAGGTGGAAATCGGAGGGGCTGAAGCAGCCGCCCCGGGCCAGCCGGGAGAAGCGGGCGGTGCTGATCCCCATCAGCACGGCGCCCGCCGAGGCGCTGACCGGCCGCTCGGGGAACCGCTTGGCCAGGGGCCGCCGGGGCGCGTAGCGCACGCGCTCGGGGCCGTGAACGGCGCGCTCGGCCCGCCCCCGAAGGCGCCCCTGACGCTTGGGCCGGCGCTGGGCGCCGCGCGCCGGACGCCGGGGCGCCGGCCGGGGCGGGAACGCCTCGGGCGATGTCCGGGGGGCCGGCTGCTCCAGCAGCGGCGAACCGGCGGCGACCGGGGCCGGGAGCCGGGACCGCCCCCGGGACGGCACATCGACGGGGCGCCCGGGGCACTCGAGGTGTGGGGACCGCACGACGGGCACGACCGGCACAAAGGACGCGGCGGATGCGGTGGGTGCAGCGGACGCGGTGGGCGCGGGACCGGCGGGCGCGGGTCGCGTGAAACGCACGGACATGGGGGTTCTCCAACAATTCGGCGATTACTCTCAGTAACGAGAGTAGATCACCGAACCCCACATCGCAACCCTCAGTGACGATCTCATTCCACTGGGTATCGCGACGCCGAACAGAACGACCACCCCGGAGTTCGCCTCCGCCCGGGCCGTCAGACGCCCGCCGGGCCCGGAGGCGCGCGGGGAGTCGGCGTCACGGGGACCCGCGGGCGAGCCTCCGCTCCCGAGTCAGAAGGACTCCCTGGCCGCCAACCCCATATGCTCACCGACCTTGTTGACCAGCAGCGTCATCTCGTACCCGACCTGTCCGACGTCCGCGTCGGGCCCGGTGAGCACGCAGAGACAGCTGCCGTCGCCGGCAGCCGTCACAAAGAGCACGCCGTCGTCGAACTCGATCATGGTCTGCCGGACGCCGCCGCACCTGAAGTGCTCCCCCACCCCCTTGGCGAGGCTGTGCAGACCGGAGGCGACGGCGGCCAGATGCTCCGCGCTGCTGCGCTTGAGACCTCGACTCACCGAGGTGACCAATCCGTCGCTCGACAGCAACAGGACATGTCTGACTCTCGGTAGCCGCTGCGCCAGATCGTCCAGCAGCCAGTCGAGCGTGGTGCTCAGTGCCATCCCCAGCTCCCCCTTCTCGTAAGGCGACCGCTGTGTCAGCCTTCCCCAGCAAGCGGTTGTCGGCAACCATTTGGGCCGCACCGCCATACGGAAGGGACCGTACCGCTTGCCAAGGTCAGCCATGTCACCGGGGTTTCCGAGCCACCCTCGGAGGTGACGGCCCGGGCGCCGGAAACGGCCCGGATGTGGTCGGTTGGCAGACGAAACGGGCCCCGGGCCGCCATGGTGGCGTCCGGGACCCGTCGCGAAGCAGTGAGAAAGCGATGAGAAAGCGGTGGGCAAAAACGTCCCGAAAGCATCGAGCGAGGGATCGACGGCTGGTCGACCGGGCGAACAACCGCCCACCGCGACCGCTCGCCCGGATCCGCCGGACACCACCGGGCACCGCGCGAAGTCAGCGCCCCAGCTCCTTGCGCCCCACGCGCCGCAGCCGGGTGCGCTGGGAGGAGTCGAGCAGCAGATACGCGCCCACCGGGATCCCCACCAGCACCAGCAGAGCGATCCAGAAACTGGTCAGCCACCAGAGCACCACTCCGGCGCCCACCGCGCCGATCGCGACCTTCGCACCCCGAGACATGGTCCGCACCTCCTCCGCCGTGGCGAGCCTCGCCCCGGCACTATGTGAACGTCTCTCCAGTGTCCACCGTTCCGGAGCCGAACGTCCCGACGGGGGAGATGTCCGACCGCGGAGCCGGGCAGGCCCGGGGGCGGGGTCGGACGGCCACGCGTCCGACCCCGCCCCCGGATCCCGCTCGAATCGTCCGGGGCCGCCTCAGCGGCCGGCCCGGCGCTGGGCGCGCAGCTCCGCGCCGACGCCGTGCATATGGGTCAGGGCCTGCCGGTAGGAGTCGATCAGCCCGGTCTCGGCGTAGGAGACGCCGACCTCCCGGCAGTAGTGGCGCACCATCGGCTGGGCCAGCCGCAGGTTGACCCTCGGCATGTTGGGGAAGAGATGGTGCTCGATCTGGTAGTTGAGACCGCCCATCATCCAGTCGGTGACCAGCCCGCCCCGCACGTTGCGGGAGGTCAGTACCTGGCGGCGGAGGTGTCCCCAGCGCACGTTGGGGTCGGGCATCTCCATCCCCTTGTGGTTGGGGGCGAAGACGGCGCCCAGGTGCAGCCCGAACAGCGCGTGGTGGATCGCCGCGAAGAGCACGGCCTTGCCCGGCCCCATCGTGGTGAACAGCAGCGCGGCATAGGCGACGAAGTGCGTGACCAGCAGCAGGGACTCGATCACCCGCGCGCGGCTCTGCTTCTCCCAGCCCTCACCCTTGATCACCATCTGGATGCTGGCCACCTTCAGGGCGATGCCCTCCAGCAGCAGCAGCGGGAAGAAGAGGCGCGCCTGGTTGCGGGTGAGCCAGCGGGCGAAGCCGGTGCGCTTCTCGGCCTGTCCCTCGGTCCACACCATGACGCCCTCGCCGACGTCCGGGTCCTTGTCGAGGTGGTTGGGGTTGGCGTGGTGCCGGTTGTGCTTGTCGTTCCACCAGGCCGAGCTCATGCCGAGCGCCAGGTTGCCGTGCAGCAGGCCGAGCAGCCGGTTGACCTTGCGGCTGCGGGCGATCTGCGAGTGTCCCGCGTCATGTCCGTAGAAGGAGGTGCGGGTGGAGAAGAGCGCGAAGGGCACCGCCAGCAGGACCGTCCACCAGGAGTCGCCCAGCCACAGCATTCCGGCCACCACGGCGGCCATGGCCAGCGCGTTCACCGTGAGTCCTGCGGTGTACCAGCCGATGCGCCGCTCCAGGAGCCCTTGCCCCTTGATCTGCCGCATCAGCGGGGTGAACTCCCCCGCGTCGCCCGCGGCGGCACTCGCGGCGCGCGGCGGCTCGGGGGTGATGAGGGTGGCCTCTGGCATGGGAACTCCGGCACAGTCGACAACTACGTAACACCAGCTTAGAAACGGCGAGTTCCGGTTCCCATGGCATCAACACCCCAACGGGGGGTGTAGCCAGTGACACCATGGACCGGTGGGCCGACCCCCCTGCGGGGACGCGTCGCCCCGGCGTTCATCGGTCGTTTCGTTCCCGCTCCTGGCTGAGGTACGCTCGGCCGTCGCCAGCCCACTAGTCAAATTTGAGGAGATCTTCGGCGCGTGAGTCCGAGTCCACCATCCCCCGCTCAGGTCGGCGCGCTGATCGGCTGTGCCGCGACCTTTCTGCCCGCCGATCCCCCGCGGATGTCCCGGGTCGCCTTCTGGCACCCCGACGGCGAGGAGGTGGGCGTCACCGATCCGCCCGGCGAGCGGTTGACCGTGGCGCTGCCGGCCGCGGACGGGGAGATTCACCTGGTCACCGTGGTCGCCTCGGTGCTTCCGCTGCGCGAGGCGCTGCCCGTGCTGACCCGGGCGCGCGCCGGGCGCGGGGCGAGCGAGGCGGCGCGCTTCTGGGGGGCTGCCGCCGTGCTGGCGCTGCAACTGGCCGCGCAGGGAAAGCTGTTGCCCGGGCTCACCGCCTCGGACCACGACGCCTGGCGGCTCGGTCCACTGGGCGCCGCCGACGCCGAGCGGCTGCGCGCGCTGGCCGACGCCATGCCGGCGCACGCCCACGCCGTCCCACTGCCCGAGACCGCACACGACGGAGCTGCGGAGGACGGAGAGGACGGGGCGGGGCCGCTGCTGCCGTATCCGGGCCCGTTGCTGCGCGCCTTTCTGGACGCGGTCGCCGACGGGCTGCCGCGCACCCCGGCCGCGTCCCTGGCCGCCGGCGGGGACGCCTTCGCCGGCCGGGCCGTGGCGCGTCGCCCCGAGCACCGGACCTGGGCGACCGAGGTGGCGGCGGGGCATGACGCGGGGGTGCGGCTCTCGCTGCGGGTGGAGGTCCAGGCGCCGCTCGCCCCGGAGCCGGCGGAGGAGGCACGGTTCCGCGCGGTGCTCCAGGCGCACAGTCTGGCCGACGCCTCCGTGGTGGTGGACTCGTCCGCGCTCTGGGCCGCCTCCGCCCCGCCCGCCGAGCACTTCGGCCCGGGTGCGCGGCGCGATGTGCTGCTCACCCTCCGGCGGGCGGCCGCGGCCTGGGAGCCCTTGTCGCCGCTGTTGAGCGCGGCGGTGCCGGACGCGGTGGAGCTGGCGGACGAGGAGGTCGGCGAACTGCTGGCGGCCGGCACCCGTCGGGCGCTCGGCGCGGCCGGCCTCCAGGTGCACTGGCCCAGGGAGTTGGTGCGCACGCTCACCACCCACGCCGAGGTCGGCCCGCGTTCCGCGGCGGCGGCCGAGCCGGCCCGTTCGGTGGCGCCCGGGTTGCTGTCGCCCGACGCGCTGCTGTCGTTCCACTGGCGGTTCGCCGTGGGCGACACCCCGCTCACCCGCGCGGAGCTGGACCAACTCGCCGAGGCCGGACGCCCGTTGGTGCGGCTGCGGGACCAGTGGGTGCTGCTGGCGCCGGACGAGTTGACGCGCGCGCGGACGTTGCGGGATCGCGAGGTCGGCGCGGGTGAGGCGCTCAACGCGGTGTTGACGGGCGAGGCGGACGTGTCCGGGGAACGGGTGGCGGTGCGGCCCACGGGCTGGTTGGCCGAGCTGCGGGAGCGGCTGGCGGACCCGGAGCGCGCCTCGGCCGATCCGGTCGAGCCGCCGCCGACGCTGCGCGCCACGCTCCGCGACTACCAGCGGCGCGGCCTGGAGTGGCTGGATCGGATGACCTCGCTCGGCCTGGGCGCCTGTCTGGCCGACGACATGGGCCTGGGCAAGACGGTCACGCTGATCGCCCTGCATCTGCACCGTCAGCGCTCGCCCGAAACGGCCGGCCCCACGTTGGTGGTCTGTCCGGCCTCGCTGCTGGGCAACTGGCAGCGTGAGATCAACACGTTCGCGCCGGGTTCACGGGTGCGGCGCTTCCATGGCAGCGCGCGGGAGCTGACCGGTCTGGACGAAGACTCGTTCGTGCTGACCACCTACGGCACGATGCGGCTGGACGCGGACCGGCTGGCGGGCGCGGTGCGGTGGTCTTTGCTGGTGGCCGACGAGGCGCAGCACGTCAAGAACCCGCTCTCGGCGACCGCCAAGCGGCTGCGCTCGATTCCGGCCACGGCCAGGGTGGCGCTGACCGGGACGCCGGTGGAGAACAACCTGTCGGAGCTGTGGGCGATCCTGGACTGGACGACGCCCGGGTTGCTCGGCTCGCTGCCCGCGTTCCGCCGGCGCTTCGCGGACGCGGCGGAGGCGGGCGGCGATCCGGCGGCGACGGAGCGGCTGGCCCGGCTGGTGCGGCCGTTCCTGCTGCGCCGCCGCAAGTCCGATCCGGGCATCGCCCCGGAACTGCCGCCCAAGACGGAGACGGACCGGACGGTGACGCTCACGGCGGAGCAGGCCGGACTGTACGAGGCCGTGGTGCGCGAGGGGCTGGCCGAGGTGGCGGGGAGCGAGGGGGTGGCGAGGCGCGGCCTTGTGGTCAAGCTGCTCACCTCGCTCAAGCAGATCTGCAATCACCCGGCGCAGTTCCTCAAGGAGGACGAGCCGGTCCTCGGGGGGCGTTCGGGCAAGTTGGAGCTGTTCGACGAGCTGGTCGACACGATGGTGGCGGGCGGGTCGAGCGTGCTGGTGTTCACCCAGTACGTGCGGATGGCGCGGCTGCTGGAGGCCCGGTTGAGTGAGCGCGGGGTGGCGAGCCTGCTGTTGCACGGTGGCACCCCGGTGGCCGGCCGGGAGGAGCTGGTGCGGCGTTTCTCCGCCGGGGAGGCGCCGGTCTTCCTGCTCTCGCTGCGCGCCGCCGGCACCGGGCTCAACCTGACCAGGGCCGAGCATGTGGTGCACTTCGACCGCTGGTGGAACCCGGCCGTCGAGGCACAGGCCACGGACCGCGCCTACCGGATCGGCCAGGACCGGCCGGTGCAGGTCCACCGGCTGATCGCCGAGGGCACGGTCGAGGATCGGATCGCCGCGCTGCTGCGCCGCAAGCAGGCGCTGGCCGAGTCCGTCCTGGGGGGCGGCGAGGCCGCGCTGACCGAGCTGAGCGATGCCGAGTTGGCCGCGCTGGTGACACTGCGGCAGGACGACGCCGGGGAGGGGTTCCGTTGACCGGGGTGCGGGACGGGAACGACCGGGACGACGAGGTGGTGCTGGAGGCGCTGCCGCCCGCGCGCGGCCGTGGCTTCGCGAGCACCTGGTGGGGGCAGAGCTGGCTGAAGGCGCTGGAGGACAGCGCGTTGGACGGCGCCCGGCTGCGGCAGGGGCGTCGGCACGCCAGGGCCGGCGCGGTGGGCGCGGTCTCGGTGCGGCCGGGCCGGCTGACGTCGGTGGTGCGGACGACCTCCGGGGACGGCCGGCGGGCCGATGTGCTGCTGCGACGGCTGTCCGAGGCGGAGTGGGATCGTCTGCTCACGACGGCGGCCAGGGAGGCGGGGCATCTGGCGGCGCTGCTGGACCGGGAGTTGCCGCCCCGGCTGGTGGAGGACGCGGCGGCGGCCGGCGTCGATCTGCTGCCGGGGATCGGGGATCTGGAGGCGGACTGCGAGTGTGGCGAGTGGGATCACTGCGCGCACACCTCGGCGCTGTGTTACCAGATGGCCAGGCTGTTGGACGCCGATCCGTTTCTGCTGCTGCGGCTGCGCGGGCGGGGCGAGCGTGAGCTGTTGGCGGAGCTGCGGCGGCGCGGCACGGAGCGGGCGGCGGCCGCCGGCCCGGCCGGGCCGGCGGGGGTGCCGGCCGCCGTCGCCTACGGCAGGACGGTGCCGCCGCTGCCCGCGCCGCCGGAGCCGGTGCGGGCTCCAGGCCCGGTGCCGGGGCTGGCCGCGACCGGCGGCGGGGCGGCGCGACTGGATGTGGCGGCCCTGGAGTTCCTGGCCGGGGACGCCGCCGCGCGGGCCGGGCGGCTGTTGGCCGAGGCGCTGTCCCCCGGGCATGCGGCCAGCGCCCCGGCGGAGGAGCCCGGCCGGTGGCAGGACGCGGTGCGGCTGGCGGCGGTGGGGCCGCCGGCGGCGGCGCTGCGGCGGCTGGCGGCCGGCTGTGGGTGCGGGGGCGCGGAGTTGACGCGCGCGGCGCACGCCTGGCGGGTGGGCGGCGCGGTCGGTCTCGCGGTGCTGGAGGCGCCGGCGGGGCCGGCCGATCCGCGCGCCGCCGAGGCGGTGGCGCTGGCCTTTGCCGATGCCGATGCCGATGCCGATGAGCGTCCTGAGGTGCGGGGCGAGGGGAACCGTTTCACCGTGCGGGGCGCGGACGTTCAGCTGCGGTTCGGTCCTGACGGCCGCTGGTGGCCGTATCGCAAGGAGCGTGGGCGGTGGTGGCCGGCGGGCCCTTCGGAGCCCGATCCGGCCGCCGCCCTGGCCGCCGCTCGGGAGCGGCGGCCAGAGGCCGCGGCGGGTGGGGGTCAGGCCAGCGACTCGAAGACCGCGTAGTAGCCGCCCGACTGGCCGGCGGCGGTCGGGTGGTAGGAGTCGCCGATGGGAATGGTGACGCTGTGCAGCCAGGAGTCCGCCGAGCAGATCTCATGGCCGGTAAAGGCCGGGCGCACATCGCCGTAGGTGAAGCCGTGGTCGGCCGCGCGCTTGCCGGTCACCGTGCTGAGGTTGTCCGCGGCGCCGTTGATGGCGGCTCGGGCCTCCTCGCTGATGCCCAGCGCACAGCCGCCGTTCAGCTCGTACATGCGGGGGTAACCGAGCACGACCACCTGGGCGTTGGGCGCCGCACCGCTGATCGCGGCATAGACGGCGTCCAGCCGCCCGGGCAGGGTGTCGGTGATATAGGTGTTGGCCTCGGCGACGGCGGCCAGGCAGGCGTCGGTGCCCTGGAGCACACAGGTCTGCATGGCGTCGGCGAAGCCCGCGTCGTTGCCCCCGATGCTGATGCTGACGAGCGTGGTGCCGGCGTCCAGCGGGGCGAGCTGGCTGTTGATCACATCGGTGGTGACCGCGCCCGAGCAGGCGGTGAAGGCGAAGTCGTCCGGGGCGTTGGCGTCGGCCCACAGCTGGGGGTAGGCGACGGTGCTCCGTCGGCAGTCCCCGCTGGAGTCGTCGTAGGAGCCGGCGCCGACGCCGGAGGAGTAGGAGTCGCCCAGGGCCACATAGGAGCCCGCGGCGGTGGGGGTTTCGCCGGCGGCCTGGGCCGTGGTGGGGGTGAGGGCTGTGACGCCGAGTACGGCGGTCGCGGTGACGACCGTCATCAGACAGCGACGCAGGTTCATGGAACCTCCTGGGGGTCCGGTGGGGGGACGGATGACGCAGCAGCACTTACCCCGGCAAGTCGTGTCCATGCCAGGAGAGTTGACGCCCCACCGGGCCAACGAGGCCGCGCCACCCCGGGAAACGGCACCGTGGGCGGTGACCAGCGAAGTGATCGGTTACGAGCAGGCCGGGTAAGGGCTTGTCGAAAGCCCGCTCATCGTTTTAGCGTCTTCCAACAGCACGCCACATTTCTCAACATGGGGCCGGGTCGTGGTCGCCATGTCAGAAGGAGACGTATGCAGACGCGGCCCGAGGGCTCCCGGCTCCCGTACTTCGAAGACCCCTCCCCCGGCTCCGGAACTCTCCCGCCCCGCACGTGGTTTCCGTCCTCGGACGCGGCCAGGATCTCCCTCAACGGCATCTGGTCGTTCCGGCTCTCCCCCACCGCCAAGGCCGCCGACTCCTCCTTCGCCACCGCGAACGAGGAGTCCTTGGCCGACTCGGCCGACTGGCACCCGCTGACCGTGCCGGGCCACTGGGTGCTCCAGGGCCATGGTGCCCCCGCCTACACCAATGTGAAGTATCCCTTCCCCGTGGATCCGCCCCGGGTCCCGACGGAGAACCCGACCGGGGACCACCGTCGCGTCTTCGATCTGCCGGACGAGTGGCCGGACGGCGGCGAGAGCGTGCTGCGCTTCGACGGGGTGGACTCCTGCGCCCGGGTCTGGCTCAACGGCACCGAGCTGGGCACCTTCCAGGGCAGCCGGCTGCCCCACGAGTTCGCCGTCGGACACCTGCTGCGCCCCGCCGGCAACGTGCTGGCCGTCCGGGTCCACCAGTGGTCGGCCGGCAGCTATCTGGAGGACCAGGACATGTGGTGGCTGCCCGGCATCTTCCGGGACGTCACCCTCCTCCACCGCCCCCAGGGCGCGCCCACCGACCACTTCGTCCACGCCGACTACGACCACACCACAGGCCAGGGCACCCTCCGCGTCGACAGCGACACACCCGGCCGCGTCCTCGTCCCCGAACTCGGCCTCGACCTGGCCACCGGCGAACCCGCCACCGTTCCCGTCCACCCCTGGTCCGCCGAGACCCCACGCCTCTACACCGGCCAACTCCGCACCGAGGGCGAACGGATCGAACTACGCATCGGCTTCCGCACCGTGCGGATCGAGGACGGCGTCTTCCAGGTCAACGGCCGACGTGTGCTCTTCCGTGGGGTGAACCGACACGAGTTCCATCCGGAGACGGGCCGCGCCCTGGACCCGGAGACCATGCGCGAGGACGTGCTGCTGATGAAGCGGCACAACATCAACGCCGTGCGCACCAGCCACTATCCCCCGCACCCCGCGTTCCTCCAGCTCTGCGACGAACTGGGCCTGTGGGTCATCGACGAATGCGATCTGGAGACCCACGGCTTCTGCGACTTCGAGGACTGGCGCGGCAACCCGGTCGACGACGAGCGGTTCACCCCCGCCCTGCTCGACCGGGCCGAGCGGATGGTGGAACGGGACAAGAACCACCCCTCGGTGGTGATCTGGTCGCTGGGCAACGAATGTGGCAAGGGCGAAGGGCTCTCCGCGATGGCCCGCTGGATACGCGGACGCGATCCGGGCCGCGCGGTGCACTACGAGAACGACTACAGCTATCGGGACAGCGACTTCTACTCGCGGATGTACGCCCCGCACGACGAGGTGGAGCTGATCGGCCGCCGCGCCGAGGAGCCGCTGGCCGACCCCGAGTTGGACGCGCACCGCCGCTCCCTCCCCTTCCTGCTGTGCGAGTACGGCCACGCCATGGGCAACGGGCCCGGCGGACTGGCCGAGTACCAGCGGCTGTTCCGGGACCACGAGCGCTGCCAGGGCGGCTTCGTCTGGGAGTGGATCGACCACGGCCTCCCCAAGGTCACCGAGGACGGCAGGACCTACTTCGGCTACGGCGGCGACTTCGGCGAGGAGCTGCACGACGGCAACTTCGTCTGCGACGGACTGCTCTTCCCCGACCGCACCCCCTCGCCCGGACTGATCGAGTACCAGAAGGTCATCGAGCCGGTCCTGATCGAGGCCGATCCGGCCGCCGGGCTGCTCGACATCACCAACGACCAGAACTTCGCCGACCTTTCGGCACTGACCTTCAGCTGGCGCTACGAGGTGGAGGGCGAGGGCGTGGCCGGCGGACCGCTGACCGTTCCCCCGCTGGGCCCGGGCGAGACGGCGCGGGTGCCGCTGCCGGACGCGCCGCGCACCGGACGGGCCGGCCTCGCGGTCTGGACCTTCGAGGCCCGGCTCGCCGACGACACCCCCTGGGCGCCGCGCGGACACCGCGTCGCCTGGGCCCAACTCCCCGTGCCCACCGTGCCCGACGCGCGCAAGGACGGGCGCGCGGCGGTGGCAGCGCGGCGCGTGGCGGACCGGATCACCCTGGGCCCCGGGGTCTTCGACGGGGCGCTGGGCACCCTGCGGGAGCTGGGCGGACTGGCCATCCCGCACCCGCCCCGGCTGGATGTCTGGCGCGCTCCCACGGACAACGACCTGGGCGCCAGCTGGCAGTCCGACGAGCGGCACGCCCGGACCTGGCGGGCGTTGGGGCTGCACCGGGTCCAGCACCGGGTGGACGCCGTGGAACCCACGGACTCGGGCCTGACCGTCCGCACCCGGGTGGCGCCGGCCGCGGCCGAGGTCGGGCTGGCGACCGTCTACGACTGGCGGGCCGACGGCGGCGCGCTGCTGCTGACCGTGACCGTGACGCCCGAGGGGCCCTGGGCGAGCACGCTGCCCCGGGTGGGCCTGCGGCTCGGGCTGCCGGCGCGTTGGGACGCCGTCACGTGGCTCGGCGGCGGCCCGGGCGAGGCGTACCCGGACACCCGGACGGCGGCGCTGCTGGGCCGCTACCAGGCCTCCGTCGACCAGCTCCAGACGCCCTATGTCCGCCCGCAGGAGAACGGCGCCCGCGCCGACGTCCGCTGGGCCGAGCTGCGCGACCAGGCCGGCACGGGGCTGCGGATCGAGGCCGGCGCCGAGCCGTTCTGGTTCACCGCGCGGCGCTGGACCAGCGAACAGCTGGACGCCGCCGAGCACACGCCGGACCTGACCCCGGGCGATACCGTCTGGGTCAACCTCGACCACGCCCAGCACGGCATCGGCAGCCAGTCCTGTGGACCGGGACCGCTGCCCGAATACCATCTGCGGCCCCGGGAGTTCCGCTTCTCGCTGACCTTCGCGCCGCTGGCGGCGCGGTAGTGGACGGGCCGGGCGGGGCTCGACCCGCCCGGCCCCGGGTCAGGGCTTGACGCCGACGCCGCAGTGAACCGCCAGGGTGCGCATCTCCTCCGTGTCGGGCACCGGAGCGGTCGGACGCCAGTGGGGCGGCTGCACCAGTCCGGGCTCCAGCAGGTCGAACCCGTCGAAGAAGGCCCGAATCTGCTCCCCGGTACGCAGGTTGAGGGACGCGGTGGCCTGCTGGTAGACCTCCCGTGGGTCCTCCCCCGGGGCGAGGCGGTGGAAGTCATGGGTGGCATGGCTGAGCACCAGGCAGCTCCCGGGGACCAGCCGGGAGGTCAACTCCCCGACGATCGCGGCCGGGTCCTCGGCGTCCTCGACGAAGTGCAGGACGGAGACCAGCAACAGCGCCACCGGCTGGTCGAAGTCGATCAGCTTCTCGACCGTGGGGTGTTCCATGACGGCGCGGGGTTCCCGCAGATCGCCCAGGACGAAACCGGCGTTGCCCTCGTTGGTGAGCTTCGCGCCCGCGTAGGTCGCGACGATCGGATCGTTGTCCACATAGGCGACACGGATGTCGGGGTCGACTCCGCGGGCCACCTGATGCGTGTTGGGCTCCGTGGGAATCCCGGTGCCGATGTCGATGATCTGTCGGATGCCCCGTTCGGCGACGGCCCGGGTCGCCCGGTGCAGGAAGAAGCGGTTCTCCCGCGCGCCGGCCCTGATCTCCGGGGCCATGGCGAGGGCGCGCTCGGCGGCCAGCCGGTCCACCTCGTAGTTGTCCTGACCACCGAGGTAGTAGTCGTACATCCGAGCCGGGTGGGGCCTGCTGGTGTCTATCTGGTCGGCCGCGAATCCCTCTGTACTCACCCAACGCTCCGTTCGTTCTCCGACGTGGATCGCACGTTCTCGTCGTCCCGGCGCGGTGCCCACGCCCCCCGTGCGCGGGCACCGCGCCCTCTCGTCCCCATTCGGTGGGGTTCACACCAGGAGGAAGTCGGCCTCTCCGGACTTCACTCCCTTGATGAAGGTCGCCATCTCGTGGTGCGAGCAGATCAGCGCGGGGCCCTCCGGGTCGGTGGACTGCCGCAGCGCCACCCGGCCGTCCGTCAGCCGCATCGCCTCGACACAGCTGCCGCCGTTGCCCCCGCTCCACGGCTTGTGCCAGCCCTCGGTGCCGAGGTGGGCCGCCGGCATGCCGTTGTAAATGCGATCCATGGTTCAGATCTCCTTGCGAATACCACTGAGGATGGCCTCAGTGCGGTGCACGGGCGCGGCTTGTGCGCACATCCGGTCCAGCGCCTCCCGAAACGTCGAGACGTCGTCGCGCTGGTCGAAGTAGGCGGCGCCGACCAGGTTCTCGGCGCAGGCGATGTCCGACAGCTCCGGGACGGGGAACCGGAAGAGGTGGAACGGGCCGTACATCGCCGGATGCGGTCCGGCCGAGAACGGCATGATCTGCAGCCTGACGTTCGGGGTCGTCGAGGCCTCGATCAGTCGGGAGATCTGGCCGCGCAGCACCTGGGGCAGGCCGATGGGTCGGCGCAGCACCGTCTCGTCCATCACGATCCACAGCAGCGGTGGATGCGGTCGGCTCAACAGCTCCTGGCGGGCGAGCCGCAGGGAGACCAGCCGCTCGATCTCACTCGCCGGGGCGTGGGGCATCCCGGCGCGCAACACCGTGGTGGCATAGGCCTCGGTCTGCAACAGGCCGGGGACGTAGTGCGGTTCGTAGGCCCGGATCTGGTCGGCCTCGGCCTCCAGGGAGACGAACGCGCTGAACCACTCGGGCAGCACATCGCGGTAGCGGTGCCACCAGCCGGGGCGGTTGGCCTCGCGGACGAGGGCGAGGAAGGTGTCGATCTCGGCCTGGTCGGTGGTGCCGTAGATGCGGAGCAGCTTTTCCACATAGGGGACCTTGAGCCCGACCTGGGCCTTCTCCATGCGTCTGATGGTGGCGTGGGTGACATCCAGGGCGCGGCCGGCCTCCTCGAAGGAGAGCCCGGCCGCCTCGCGGAGGTCCTGGAGGCGTCTGCCCAACACCACCCGCAACGCGGTGGCTGCTCCGCTCGTGTGCCCACCGGCCACTATCCCACCCCACCAACTACCGTCATGGCAAAGGAGTCTGCCACGCCGTCAGCAAAACCAACAGACTGGAACGAACGATTCTGTAATTTGCAGGATGCCTCTTGCCGGATGCGAGGGACAGCGCGCACAGTAGTGTCGTGGCTTCCTCCTCGCGCGCCGACTCCCTGGTGCGACACGACAGCTCCGCGCTGCCGAGCGGTTGCCTGCGCTTCCGCCTGCCGGCGATACCGACATCGGCCGCGGAAGCACGCAGGCTCACCCGCCAGCAGCTCAACGAGTGGCGGGCACCGAGCGACACCTGCGACAGCGCCCAACTGGTGATCTCCGAGCTGGTCACCAACGCGCTCCGGCACACCGACAGCGACAGCGTCGGTTGCGAGGTGCGGCTCCTGGGCACCCTGCTGCGGGTCGCCGTCGCCAGCGACGGACGCGGCCCACGCGCCGTGCCGCGCACCGCCGGCGAGGACGACGAGAACGGCCGCGGGCTGCTGCTGGTCTGTTCGCTGGCCCAGGTCTGGGGCGTACGCCCGCACGACGCCGGCGCCGGCCATGTGGTCTGGGCCGACCTCCCCCTCGCCACCGGCGGCTGACCGCCGCCGCGCGTCACGCGCGGTCGCCGACGCCCCCTCCGACGCCCCCGGCGTTGAAGCGAGGGCCGCCGAACCGCCGACGCCGCGCCCACCGGGCCCACCCCCCGGCCGTGACATGGATCACCAAACGGCGGCGAACCAGGACCACGGGGGCGACGGCGGCGGCCGACCCACCGCACCCGCCGCGAGAACGGCGCCCACACCCCCTGACCCGCGCGATCCCGGCCAGGGCGGGCATCCCGCGCCTCTTCCGGCACCGCCTCAAGTCCCGTGACCGGCCGGCGAGCAGCCGAATCCCCCTCGGATATCCGGGGGTTCCCGCCCTCCGAAGCCGCCTTCACAAACCCGCCACTTTACCTTTCTATTACCATTGACCAAGCCGCGACGGAGGGTCGCGGCGCGGCTCCGTCAGCCGCCTCAGGACCCGGAGGAAGAGTGGACGTCTCGTTGACCATGTGGGTGCTCACCGTAGTGGTGTTGTGCGCCTTCATCGCCGTGGACTTCTTCTTTGGGCGCAAACCCCATGAGGTATCGCTCAAGGAAGCGGCCACCTGGACCATCTTCTGGGTGGTCCTCGCCGTGCTCTTCGGCATCGGTCTGTTCGTCGTGGAGGGATCCACTCCATCCGGCGAGTTCTTCGCCGGCTATGTCACCGAGAAGTCGCTCAGCGTGGACAACCTGTTCGTGTTCGTGCTGATCATGAGCAAGTTCGCCGTTCCGGCCAAGTACCAGGCGCGCGTTCTGATGATCGGGGTGCTGATCGCGCTGGTGCTGCGGGCCGGCTTCATCGCCCTGGGCGCGGCGCTGATCGCCAGCTTCTCCTGGGTCTTCTATATCTTCGGCGCCTTCCTGATCTGGACCGCCTGGCAGTTGATCAAGGAGGCCCGCAGCAAGGACGAGAACGAGGAGTACGAGGAGAACCGCTTCCTGAAGATGGTGGAGCGGCGCTTCCCCGCCACCGACAAGTACCACGGCACCAAGTTGGTGATCAAGGAGAACGGGCGCAAGCTGATCACCCCGATGCTGGTGGTCATGTTGGCGATCGGCAGCACGGACATCCTGTTCGCGCTCGACTCCATTCCCGCCATCTTCGGTCTGACCGAGGACGCCTATATCGTCTTCACCGCCAACGCCTTCGCGCTGATGGGGCTGCGGCAGCTCTATTTCCTCATCGGTGGCCTGCTGGAGAAGCTGGTGCACCTCTCCTACGGCCTGTCCGTGATCCTCGGCTTCATCGGCGTGAAGCTCGTCCTGCACGCGCTGCACGAGTCGGGCGGCGTGCACACCCCGGAGATCAGCACCGCGTTCTCGCTGACCGTGATCTGCGGCGTGCTGGTCGTGACCACGATCACCAGCCTCTACGCCACCCGCGGCGAGCGGGCGGAGGCGCGCGCCGGACGGCGCGACGGCGACGAGTCGGAGGAGGGCGCCCAGGAGTCGGCTGATCGCCGCTCCTGACCTGCCCTCCGGTACCGTGGGCCGAACGCCGCCGCCCGCCGGAACCCGGCGGCGGCGTCGGGCGTTTACCTCGCGTGGGGCACCGCGCACGATCGGTGGACAGGAGGCAGCTCATGGGGACGGAGCCCTCGGACCAGGACGAGCCGCGGGGCGGCGACGACGCGCCTCGCGAGGAGGACTGGGACAACCTGGTACTGGACGAGAGCTTCATACGCGGAGCCGAGGTCCGCGAGCCCACCGCCAGGACGCGCATGCTGCGTGAGCGCTGGAAGGACGGCGGCCCGTCCCCCCAGCCCTGGCGCTCCGACGAACCGCCCGCCGGCTGGGTGCACGGCTCCGGGCGGGACAAGCGGGGCAAGAAGGCCCGCAAGGACAAGCCGAAGAAGCGGCGTTGGTTCCGCCGGAAGAACAAGGGCGAGGATTCCTGACCCGGTGGTCCGGCCGCTGCCGGGCCGCCGTTCCGTCCCGTCCGATCACGCCGGCTGGTCCGGGGGCCTCATCGCTCGGGGGCCGGCGTCGAGCAGCCCCCTGGAGCCGTCATGCCGCCGTCCCCCGCCGAGCGTCCCGTGGATCGTCCCGCCCGGCGGTTCGCCGCCGTGGACACCGGCCGGCCCCCGGGAGGCGGAAGGCCCGGTGGGGTGCCGCTGCTGCTGGTGCACGGCTGGGGCGGCGACCGGGAGGACTGGGCCGCGATGCTGCCGCCGCTGGCCGCCGGGCACCGGGTGCTGGTCCCCGATCTGCCGGGGCACGGCCGGACGCCGGCGTGGCCGGGGCGGCACGCTCCCCGGCTGGTCGCCGACGATCTCGCCGACTGGCTCAGGGAGTTGGCGCCGGGACCGGTGGTGGCCGTGGGGCATTCGATGGGCGGCCAGGTGGTGACGGCGCTCTCCGTCGGGCATCCGGATGTGGTGCGCGCCTCGGTGACCGTGGCCACCGGCTTCGGTGGCCGGGCCACCGCCGCCGAACTGGCCGCCGACCAGACGGCGTTGCTGCGGGACCCGACCGGCTGGGCGGAGCGTTTCACGCGCCGGGCCGACGGCCCGACGACCCCGCCCGAGATAGGTGAACGTCACCGCCGCCTCTTCGCCGCCATGGACGCCGGGGTGCTCGCCGAGTACCGCGAGGCGATGTATCTGGCACCAGGCGCCACGGGCACGCGCCAGGCCGCCGAGGCGCTGCTACGCCGGCGGCGCCGTCCGGCGCTCGCGGTGCACACCAGCGCGGAGGCCGCCGCCTGGGAGCGGGCCCTGCCCGCGCCGCCCCCGCCCTCGACGGTGGTGCTGTGGCCGGAGTGCGGCCACTTCCCGCACGAGGAGCGCCCCGCCGCCCTGGCCGCCCTCCTGGAGGACTGGTGTCGCCGAACCGCGCCGATCGGCTAACGTAACGCCATGCGATCGTTCCACCATCACCGGGGCATTTCCCCGCCGTTCGCCCGCTGAGGGCACGGCTCGACCCCTCATTCTTCCGCGTCGACCGCCCGTCGGGCCGGTCGCGTCGGCCGAGTGTGCCCTCCCGTCGATCCGTCATCGGAACCGCTACGGAGTAGGACACCTGATCGCATGACCCGTTCCCCTGTCCTCGCAATCCCCCACGTCCCCCACCTCTTCGATTCCCACGACCGCCGCCCCGCCTTCCGACGGACGTTCGTCCGGTGGCGGTTCCTGGCTGGTGCTGGCCGCCGCCGCGCTGTGGGGTACCACCGGCACGGCGGCCAGCTTCGCCCCCTCCGGGGCCTCGGCCCTGTCCGTCGGCGCCGCCACCATGGGCCTGGGCGGGGTCCTCACCATGGCCCTGGCCGGCCGTTCGCTCCGGTCGGTGGCGCGCGGCGGGTGGCCGTCGCTGCGCTGGGCCCTCGCCGGCGCCGTCGCCGTGGTCTGCTACCCGCTCGCCTTCTACACCTCCATGGCCTGGTCGGGGGTGGCCGTCGGCACCGTCGTCAGTCTGGGCACCGCGCCGGTCTTCGCCGCGCTGTGGGAGCGCTGGGGGGAGGGCGCCGGGCTGAGTCGACGCTGGCTGGCCGGCACCTTCGCGGCGTGCCTCGGCTGTGTGGCCCTGGTCCTGGGCGGCCATGGCGGCGGCGAGGCCCAACGGCTGCCGGCCGGCGTCGTGTTGGGGCTGGTCTCCGGCGCCGGCTACGCGGCCTACGCCTACTGCGGTTCGCGGCTGATCCGCCGGGGGCACGGGACGCGCGCCTCGATGGGGGCGCTCTTCGGCCTGGGTTCGGTGGTGCTGTTGCCGGTCTTCGCGCTGACCGGTGGCGCGTTGGTCGGCTCGGGGCGTGGGCTGCTGGTGATCTGCTATCTGGCGGTGATCCCGATGTGTCTGGCCTATGTGCTGTTCGGCGCCGGGCTCTCCCGGGTGCGGACCAGCACGGCGACCACGTTGAGTCTGTTCGAGCCGCTGGTGGCCTCGGTGTTGGCGGTCGTCGTGGTCGGCGAGCGGCTTGGCGCGGTGGCCTGGGCCGGGGTGGCGCTGATCTCGCTCGGGCTGGCCTCGCTCACGGTGCGCCGGCCGTCGACCGACCGGGCCTGAGCGACGGTTCGGCGGCCCCGGCGGGCGGAATCCCGTTGCCGCCGGGGCCGTCGGGCTCGGATCATCGGCGGATGGCCAGACTCCGTGACATCGTCATCGACGCCGCCCATCCCGCCTCGTTGGCCCGTTTCTGGGCCGCCGCGCTGGACGGCTACGCCGTCGCTCCGTACGACGACGCCGAGTTGGCGCGGCTGGCGGCGAACGGGATCACCGATCCGGAGGACGATCCGACCGTGCTGGTCGAGCCGACGGGCCCCGGGCCCCGGCTGTGGTGCCAGCGGGTCCCCGAGCGCCGGCGGGTGAAGAACCGGGTGCATCTGGACATGACCTGCGCGGACCGGGACGCCGAGGCCGACCGGCTGGCCGCCCTGGGGGCACGGGTGGTGACGCGCTACCCGACCCATCTGGTGCTGGCCGATCCGGAGGGCAACGAGTTCTGTCTGTTCGGCACCGGGGAGGCCGCCGCCGGCTGACCGGCCGGCACGCGAACGGTCCTTCCCCCGCCGGCGGGCGGGGGAAGGACCGGGGCGTCAGCCGCGCACGCCCAGCAGGTGGTCCATGGCCAGCTGGTCCAGCGCCTCGAAGGCCATGCCGCGCGCGGCGGCGGCGTCCGCGTCGAAGTCCTCGAAGGCGGACCTGTCGGCGAGCAGCGCCTCGAAGGTCTCGCCCTCCGCGAGGGTCGGCCGGGCCAGTTCGTCCAGCCGCGCGGCGGTCAGCGCCTCCTGGACGGCGGGGTCGGCGCGGAAGGCGGCGGCCCGCTCCTTGAGGATCAGGTAGTTGCGCATGCAGCCGGCGGCCGAGGCCCAGACGCCGTCGAAGTCCTCGGTGCGCGGCGGCTTGAAGTCGAAGTGCCGGGGGCCCGCGTAGCCGGCGGTCTCCAGGAGGTCGACGAGCCAGAAGGCGGACCTGAGGTCGCCGGCGCCGAAGCGCAGGTCCTGGTCGTACTTGATGCCGGTCTGCCCGTTGAGGTCGATGTGGAACAGCTTGCCGGACCACAGCGCCTGGGCGATCCCGTGCGGGAAGTTCAGCCCGGCCATCTGCTCGTGGCCGACCTCGGGGTTGACGCCGAAGAGCTCGGGCCGCTCCAGCCGCTCGATGAAGGCCAGCGCGTGGCCGACCGTCGGCAGCAGGATGTCGCCGCGCGGCTCGTTGGGCTTGGGCTCGATGGCGAACCTGAGGTCGTAGCCCTGGCTCACCACATACTCGGCGAGCAGGTCGAACGCCTCCTTGAAGCGGTCGAGGGCGGCCCGCACGTCCTTGGCGCCGCCGCTCTCGGCGCCTTCCCTGCCGCCCCAGGCGACAAAGGTCTGGGCGCCCAGCTCGGCGGCCAGGTCGATGTTGCGCAGCACCTTGCGCAGGGCGAACCTGCGCACGTCGCGGTCGTTGGAGGTGAACCCGCCGTCCTTGAACACCGGGTGGGTGAAGAGGTTGGTGGTGACCATGGGCACCACGATGCCGGTGCTCTCCAGCGCCTGCCGGAAGCGCTTGATGTGACCGTCGCGCTCGCTGGCCGAGGCGCCGAACGGGATCAGGTCGTCGTCGTGGAAGGTGACGCCCCAGGCGCCCAGTTCGGCGAGCTTGCCGACCGACTCGACCGGGTCCAGCACCGGGCGGGTGGCGTCGCCGAACGGGTCGCGGCCCTGCCAGCCGACGGTCCAGAGACCGAAGCTGAACTTGTCCTCGGGTGTGGGCTGATATGACATGGCGGCTCCTCGGCTCCCCAGTATTTCGTCATGGCCGTTAACAAATTAGTATGCGAGTACCCAACTGTGGAAGACCTCAGCCTTGTGGCCTCAGAGAGGACCTAAGCTCATGACAGCAGCAGAAGGCCCCCTGGTCGTCGGAGTGGACAGCTCCACCCAGTCCACCAAGGCGCTGGTGGTGGACGTGGCCACCGGGGCGGTGGTGGCCAGGGGCCAGGCCCCGCATGTGGTGACGGCCGAGCACGACAGCGATCCCGAGGTGTGGTGGTCGGCGCTGCGGGCGGCGCTCGACCAGTGCGGCGAGGCCGTGGGCCGGGCCGGCGCCGTCGCCGTGGCCGGCCAGCAGCACGGGCTGGTGACACTGGACGCGGCCGGCTCCCCCGTGCGCAACGCGCTGCTGTGGAACGACACCCGCTCCGCTCCCCAACGGGACCGTCTGCTGGACGAGTTGGGCGGCCCCGAAGCCTGGGCGCAGCGGGTCGGCAGCGTACCGGCCGCCTCGTTCACGGTCACCAAGTGGGCCTGGCTCAGGGAGCACGAGCCGGCCGCCGCTGAGGCGACCCACGCGGTCCGGCTGCCGCACGACTATCTCACCGGACGGCTCACCGGGGGGACCGTGCGGGGCGGCACCACCGACCGGGGCGACGCCTCGGGCAGCGGCTGGTGGTCCACCGCCACCGGCCGCTACGACGAGGAGATCCTGGCCCATGTCGGCCTGGATCCCGCGCTGTTGCCCCGGGTGGTCCCCGCCGGCGAGGCGGCCGGCACGGTCACCGGCGGGCTGCCGCTCCCGGCCGGCGTCCCGGTCGCCGCCGGCACCGGGGACAATATGGCGGGCGCCCTGGGCCTGGGCCTGGCGCCCGGCAGCCCGGTGCTCAGCCTGGGCACCTCGGGCACGGTCTACGCGGTCTCCCGGCGGCGCCCGGCCGACCCCAGCGGCACGGTCGCCGGCTTCGCCGACGCGGGCGACGCCTTCCTCCCTCTGGCCTGCACGCTCAACTGCACGCTGGCCGTCGACCGGTTCGCCACCCTCCTCGGGCTGGAGCGGGAGGCGGTGGAGGCGGGCGGCCAGGCCGTGGTGCTGCCCTTCCTCGACGGGGAGCGCACGCCCGATCTGCCCTACGCCAGCGGCCTGGTGCACGGCCTGCGGCACGACACCACCCCGGGCCAGCTGCTGCAGGCGGCCTATGACGGCGCGGTCTTCGCGCTGCTCAAGGCCCTGGATCTGGTGCTGGACGAGGGCGCCGACCCGGCCGAGCCGATCCTGCTGATCGGCGGCGGCGCGCGGGGCACGGCCTGGCGGGAGACGGTCCGCCGGCTCTCCGGGCGCCCGGTGCGGGTGCCGGTGGCCGAGGAGTTGGTGGCGCTGGGCGCCGCCGCGCAGGCGGCCGGGCTGCTGCTGGGCCGCGATCCGGCGGCCGTCGCCAGGGACTGGGACACCGCGCGTGGTCCCGCCTTCGACGCGGTGCCCAGGGACGAGGCGGCGCTGGAGCGGCTGGCCACCACCCTCGGGGACGCCGACGCGCTGCTGCGTCGCCACTGACGACGCATCGGCCCCAGGTCAGGAGAACGCATGGCACAGCCGGCTCCCCCGTCGCAGTCCGAGATGCGGCAACGGAACCTCTCCCGGGTGCTGCACACGCTCGCCGCCGAGGGCCCGCTCTCCCGGGCGGCGGTGGCCGCCAGGATCGGGCTGACCAGGGCGGCCGTCTCCACGCTGGTGGACGAGCTGCTGCGCGGGGAGCTGCTGGTCGAGGAGGGCCCGGGACGGTCGGGGGCGGTGGGGCGCCCGGGCAGCCAGCTGCGGCCGACCGACCGGGGGCCCTGCGGCTTCGGGGCCGAGATCGGGGTCGACCATCTGGCGGTCTGCGCGGCGGATCTGCGGGGCGAGATCAGGGTCCGGGTGGAGAAGGAGATCCGCAACCGGCACAGCGACCCGCTCGCGGTGCTCACGGTGCTGCGCCGGCTGGCGCGCCGCGCGCGCGCCGAGGCGACCGGCGTGGGCCTGCACCCGGTCGGTCTGGCGGTCGCCGTTCCCGGGCTGGTGCTGCGGGACAGCTGCACCGTGCTGCGCGCGCCCAATCTGGGGTGGCAGCACACCGAGTTGCTGCCGCTGCTGCCGGACGATCTGGGCCCGGTCACCGTGCACAACGAGGCCAACCTGGGCGGGCTGGCCGAGCTGTGGTCCGGCAACACCCCGGAGGCCACCCTGCCGGAGGGCCCCGGCAGCCCCGGCAGCCCGGACAGCTTCGTCTATGTGTCGGCGCAGATCGGCATCGGCGCCTCGGTGGTGGTCGACGGCCAACTGCTCAGCGGCACCCACGGGTTCGCCGGCGAGCTGGGGCATGTGCCGGTGCGCCCCGAGGGGCCGCGCTGCGGCTGCGGGGGACGTGGCTGCCTGGAGACCTACGCGGGCGAGGAGGCGGTGCTGCGGGCCGCCGGTATCGAGCCGGGCCCCGGGGTGCGGATGAGCGCGTTGACCGCGCGCTGCGAGGCGGGCGAGGAGACCGCGCTGCGCGCCGTGCGACGGGCCGGCACCGCGTTGGGCATCGCGCTGTCGGGCGCGGTCAACCTGCTGGACTGCCGGCGGGTGGTGATCGGCGGCACCCTCACCCGGCTGGCGCCCTGGCTGCTGCCGCCGCTGCGCCGGGAGTTGGCGCGACGCACGGCGGTGGCCGCCGGCGGGCGGGACACCCCGGTGCCGGTGACCGCTTCGCCGCTGGGCCCCGACGGGCCCCTGGTGGGGGCGGCCGGTCTTGCGGTGCGCACCGCCCTCGACCACCCCGCCGCCCTGCTCGCCGGTCGGCCGCGCTGACCCAGCCGGCCCCAACGCCCTTGGTCCGTACGGGAGATCGGGCCTGGGACCGGCGTGCGTACCCGATTCACCAGATCCGGCGAAAAGTGCCCCGATCCCCCACATGGCCTATCTCTGAGTCACAGGATCACTTCTGTGACAAGAGGACAGCGAGCGCGGCGGGTGGCCGCCCGGGTCGCCGGGGTGGTGCTGCTGACGGCCGCGGCCGGCGGCGGTACGGCGGAGGCCGCCGGCCGGAGTGACTCCTGCGCGGTGGCGGGCGACGAGGTCTTCGGGGAGTGCGACGACCCCCTTCCGCCCTGGCCCTGGCCGCCGCCCGCGCCCACCGATCCGGCCGACCCCACTCCCCCGCCGGAGCCTCCCCCGGTGCCGACGCCCCCGCCCGCCGGGCCGTCGACGCCGCCGACCGGTCCCGCGCTGCCATTGCCCCAGGGGCCGCCGGCGGTATCGCCGCCCGTGCCCCCGCCCCCGGTGGCCGACGGGCCGGCGGACCCCGGAAGCCCCGAAGACCCCGCGGGCCCCGAGGATCCCGAAGCTTCCGAGGAGCCTCGCGAGCCGGACGAGGCGCCCGGCGCGCCCCCGTCGAGCCCGCCGGCCGATCGGGCCCTGGCGCTGCACGCCGCCCTCTCCCACACCTTCCCCGCCCGCCAACCCCCCACGAGCGGCGGCTCGTTGGTGAGCCAGTTGGTGTTGGTCGTGGTGCCGGCCGTGCTGGCCGCCGCCGTGCTCCGCCCCCGTTCCCGGTCCCGTTCCGGCCCCGCCTAGGAGTTCCCCATGTCCGAATGGCTG
Source organism: Streptomyces sp. NBRC 109706 (assembly GCF_000974485.1). GTDB lineage: Bacteria > Actinomycetota > Actinomycetes > Streptomycetales > Streptomycetaceae > Streptomyces. The sequence continues at coordinate 138,652 of NZ_BBOM01000014.1, forward strand.
GTTCTCAGCCTCACCGTCGTCGCCACCTGCTCCGTGGTCCTGCTGGTCGCCGTGGTGCGTCAGCGCCGCGTGGGCGGGGAGGACGACCCCACCGAGACGCCCGATGTCATCGAGTACATGACGATGATGATCGGCGTGGTCTACGCCATCGTGCTGGGCCTGGCCATCGCCGGGGTCTGGGAGGAACGCTCGGCCGCCGAGGAGTGGGTGCGCCAGGAGGCGCAGGCGCTGCACGAGATGACGGAACGCGCCGCCGGCTTCCCCGAGGAGTCCGGCGCGGCGATCACCGCCGAGATCGACGCCTATGTCACCCATACCGTGGACGTCGAATGGCCCCTGATGCTCGACAACAGGGAACTCACCGAGGAGGGCGACGCGTTGCTCGTCGGACTGCGGGAGTCGGTGGCCGCGCTGGAGCCCACCACGGTGCGCGAGATCACGGCCTACCAGGGGCTGATGGACGAGGCGGCGGCCGTCCAGGAGGCACGGGTCGGGCGCGGGCAGAGCGCCGAGTCCACCATGCCGGCCGTGGTCTGGTTCGGGCTGATCGCCGGCGCCGTGGTGACGGTCGGCCTGGTCTTCACCCTGCAGATCCAGCGGTCGGCACGGGAGTTGCTGCTGGCCGGCCTGTTCAGTGCCCTGATCGCCTTTCTGCTCTTCCTGATCTGGCACTTCGACGCCCCCTACGCGCGGGCGCTCGGCGATTCGGCGGAGGCGTTCAGGACGCTCTTCCCGCACGCCACCGGGGAGGGCTGAGCGGGCGGCCGGCCGGTGGCGCACCCCGGTCGGGTCCGCGTCCCGCCCTTATAGCATGAGGCAGATGAGCTCCCTGTTCCCGGCTTTGGACGCCCCGCCGGCCAAGCCCGCGCTGCGTTTCACGGACCAGACCACGGACCGGACCATCGACTTCCCGACGCTGCGCTCGCTGGCCCACGCGGTGGCCGGCGAGTTGCGGGACCAGTCCCGGGTGGCGGTGTGGGCCACCCCGACGGCGCATACCGCGGTCGGGGTGGTGGGCGCGCTGCTGGCGGGCGTTCCGGTGGTGCCGATCAACCCGAAGAGCGGCGCCCGCGAGTTGGCCCATGTCCTGGGCGACAGCGAGCCCAGTCTGGTCCTGACCCCGCCCGGCGTCGAACTGCCGCCGGCGCTGGCCGGGTTGGCGGCGTTCGAGGTGCCGCTGACCCCGCCGGACACGGCGCCGGCGGCACCGGCGGCCGTCGTGGACCCTGAGCTTCCGGCGCTGATCGTCTACACCTCGGGCACCACCGGGCCGCCCAAGGGCGTGCTGGTCTCGCACCGCGCGGTGGCCGCCACCCTGGACGCGCTGGCCGACGCCTGGCAGTGGACGGCCGACGACGAGGTGGTGCACGGGCTGCCGCTGTTCCATGTGCACGGTCTGGTGCTCGGGGTGCTGGGGCCGCTGCGGCGCGGCGGGACGGTGCGCCATCTCGGCCGGTTCTCGACCGCCGGGGTGCGGGACGCGCTGTCGGACGGCGGCACGGTGCTGTTCGGGGTGCCGACCATGTACCACCGGCTGGCGGAGGCCGTCGAGACGGACCGGGCGCTGGCCGAAGCGCTCGCCGGCGCCCGGCTGTTGGTCTCCGGCTCGGCGCCGCTGCCGCTGCCGGACCACGAGCGGCTGTGGGCCGCCACCGGCCGCCGGATCGTGGAACGCTACGGCATGTCGGAGACGTTGATGAACACCAGCGTCCGGGCGGACGGCCCCCCGGCGACCGGCACGGTCGGGGTGGCGCTGCCCGGGGTCGAGGTGCGGCTGGTGGACGAGGACGGCCGGCCGTTGGCGGCGCATGACTCCGTCGGCGAGATCCAGGTGCGCGGGCCCAACCTGTTCAGCGGCTACCTCAACCGGCCGGACGCCACCGCCGAGGCGTTCGACGCGGACGGCTGGTTCCGCACCGGCGACATGGCCACCCGGGACTCCACCGGCGGCTATCGGATCGTCGGCCGCAAGTCCACCGATCTGATCAAGAGCGGCGGCTACAAGATCGGCGCCGGCGAGATCGAGAACGTCCTGCTGGCCCATCCGGCGGTCGCCGAGGCGGCGGTGACGGCCGGGCCCGATCCGGATCTCGGGGAGCGGGTCATCGCCTGGGTGGTGCCGCGCGACCCCGAGAGCCCGCCGTCGCTTGATGAGTTGAGCGACCATGTGGTGGGTCAGCTGGCGGCCCACAAGCGGCCCAGGGAGGTGCGGTTCCTGGCCGCGCTCCCCCGCAACGAGCTGGGCAAGGTGCTGAAGCGGGAGCTGGTGTGAGCCAGCCGCCGCTCTCCGCGCGCGCCGCGCTCGACCTGCTGGCGCCCGGCCATGTCGCGCTGCCCGCCCGGGAGTCGGTCGGGCCGCCCGACGGGCCGCTCGGCTGGCCGGGGTACGACGCGGGCAGGGAGCGCGCCGCCGCCCGCAGCGGCGCGACGGAGGCGGTGCGGTGCGCCGTCGGCCGGGTGGGCGACGCGGAGGCGGTGCTGATCACGTTCGAGTTCGCGTATCTGGGCGGCTCCATCGGATGGCGCGCCGGGGAGCGGATCGCCGGCGCGCTGCGGACCGCGCGGGATCTGGGGCTGCCGGTGGTGTCGGTGCTGGCGTCCGGCGGCACCCGGGTGCAGGAGGGCATGCACGCGCTCACCCAACTCCAGGGCATCGCCGGCGGGATGGTGCGGCTGCGCGAGGCCGGGCTGCCCCATCTCGCGGTGCTGGTCGGTCCGGTGACGGGCGGCGGTTGGGTGACGCTGGGCGCGGGCGCCGATGTGCGGTTGGCGCTGCCGGGGGTGCAGGTCGGGTTCTCCGGTGCCCGGGTGCGTCCGGCGGACGCCGATCCGGCCGCCTACACCGCCGAGGCGCAGCTGGCCGGCGGGCATCTGGACGGCATCGTGACGCGGGCGGAGCTGCCGGCGACGGTGGCCCGTTGGCTGCGGCTGCTGACCCGGCCGGCGCGCGGCCCGGTGGACCCCCCGCGCGCGGTGCGCGCCGCCGTGCCGCCGGCCACCGGCTGGCAGGCGGTGCGCGCCGCCAGGGCGCCGGGACGGCCGGACGCCGAGGCGTATCTGCGGGCGCACTTCACCGGGTTGGCGCCGCTGGCCAGCACCGATCCCGGTCTCTCGATCGGCTTCGGGGAGCGCTCCGCGCGCTCGGTCGGCTATGTCGCGCAGCGCGGCACGCCGACCACACCGGCCGGGTTCCGGGCTGCCGTCCGGCTGCTGCGGCTGGCCGACCGGCTGGGCATCCCGGTGTTGACGCTGGTGGACACGCGGGGCGCGGCGAACGACGCGGCCGCCGAACGCGACGGGGTGGGCGCGGCCATCGCCGAGACGTTCACCGCCATGGCCGCGAGCCGGCTTCCGGTGACCACGCTGCTGGTCGGCGAGGGCGGCTCGGGTGGCGCGGCGGCGCTGACCGCGCCCGGGCGGACCTGGGTCACGGCGGAGAGCTACTACTCGGTGCTGCCACCGGAGTCGGCCGCCGCCGTCCTGAAACGGGACCCGTCGGAGGCCGCCGAGGTGGCGGAGCTGCTGCGGCTGCGCCCCCAGGACCTGGTGGACCTGGGCCTGGCCCGAGGCGTGGTCGCGCCCTAGCCCGGCACGACGGCGTCGGTGCGGAGGCCGGCGATGTGGGCCAGCCTGCGGTAGGAGTCGAGGCGTTCCTCCTCGCCGTGGGTGGCGAGGGTCAGCAGCATCTCGTCCGGTTCGGTGGCGTCGATCAGCCGGGTCAGCGCACGGGCCACGGTGGGTTCGTCGCCGTGGATCTGGCCGGCGCGCGCGGCGTCCAGATACTCCCGTTCGCGGCCGGAGAGCCGCCGGGCGAGCACCGTGTCCGGGGCGTCGAGCGGCGGGAAGTCGCCCCGGGTGCGGGAGTGCACCACGGCCCATGCCTCGGGGAGTTGGCGGCGTTCGGCGGCCTCGGCGGTGGCCGCGACGGCGACGTTGGCGGCCAGCGTCAGATGGGGTCCGCCGCCCTGCCGGCCGGGGGTGAAGCGGGCGCGGTAGCGCTCGGCGGCGGCGCGGGTGCGGTCACGGTCGGCGGAGACGGCCAGCACCAGGGGCAGCCCGAGATCGGCGGCGGTGTCGACGCCGGCGCCGCCGGCCAGCACGAAGGCGGGCACCGTGAGGCCCTGGGCCGGCTGGGCGCGCACCGGGCCCGTGCCGGCGAAGTAGTCCAGCACCTCGGTCAGCCGCTCGGCGAAGTCGTCGCTGCTCGCGCGCTCCACGCCGAGGGCGCGGCGGACGGCTCCGGTGAAGCCGAGGGAGCGGCCGAAGCCCATGTCGATCCGGCCGGGGAAGAGCGCGGCCAGCACGCCGAACTGCTCGGCGACCACCAGCGGCCGGTGGTTGGGCAGCATCACCCCGCCGGTGCCCACCCGGATCCGGGAGGTGGCGGAGGCGACGGCGGCGGCCAGGACGGTGGGCGCCGAGCCGGCGACGCCCGGCACGGCGTGGTGCTCGGCCACCCAGAACCGGTGGTAGCCCAGCGCCTCGGCGTCCCGGGCGAAGGCCACCGTCGCGCGCAGCGCCTCGGCGGGCTCCTGGCCCTGGCGGATCAGCGCGCGGTCCAGCACGGACCAGCGCACGCGGGACAGTTCGGGATAGGTGCTCACGCCCCGCTAACAACGGACGCGCGGTGCGGGATTCCCCTGTGCCGGCCGAGCGGCTGGCCAGCGCGCCGTCGGGCACGCACCATGGTGCGATGACGGACACGACGGCGGCGGCGCTGGCCAGTCTGCGCGGGCTCGCGCTGGGAGACGCCTTCGGACAGACCTGGTTCGCTGTGCTCCGCTCGGCGGACGACCCCCTTCCCCTGATCCGGTCCAGGACCACGCCGGCCGCGCCCCGCTGGCCCTGGACCGACGACACCGCGCTGGCGCTCGCCCTGCTGCGGGTGGCCGTGCCGGGCGGCGATTTCACCTCGGACGAGTTGGCGCGGGAGTTCGGCGAGACCTATGCGGCCGATCCGGGGCGCGGCTACGCCTCGGGGATGCACACGCTGCTGCCGGAGTTGGCGCGGGAGCCGGCGAGTTGGCGGACCCGTTCGTCGGCGCTGTTCGGCGGGGAGGGCAGCCTGGGCAACGGGGCGGCGATGCGGGCCGCCCCGTTGGGGGCGCTGCTCCACCGCGATCTGCCGCGGGCGGTGGCGCGGGCGGGCCGGGCGGCGCGGGTGACCCACACGCATCCGGAGGCGGTGGCGGGAGCGGTGGCGGTGACCGTGGCGGCCGCGCTGGCCGCGACGGCGGGGCCGGCGGCCGGCGGCCCCGCGTGGCTGCGCGATATCGCCGCGCACACCCCGCCGGGGGCGGTGCGCGACGGGCTGGCGCGGGCCGCCGCGCTGCCGGCGAAGACGCCGCCGGCGGCGGCCGCCGAGGTGTTGGGGAACGGCGTCCTGATGCGGGCGGACGACACGGTGCCGTTCGCCCTGTGGTCGGCCGCCCGGCATCCGGACAGTCTGACGGACGCGCTGTGGACCACGGCGGAGGGGCTGGGCGATATCGACACCACCTGCGCGATCACGGGTGGCGTGGTCGGGGCGCGCACCGGACTCGACGGGGTACCCGCCGAATGGCGCGCGCGGTGCGAGCCACTGCCGGAGTGGGTGGACGCCCTTCAGGCGCGGCGCCGTGGGGACTAGTTCGCCGTGAGGTCGGCGGCGCCGGTGGAGACGGGGTCGACGCCGGCGAGGCGGCAGAGGGCGATGAAGAGGAAGAGCGGGTGGGTGTAGGGGGCACCGTGGCCGGGCCAGTGGACCAGTTGGGGTGTCCACAGCCCGTCGCCGGCCCATTCGGGGGCGGCGGTGACGGGGAGTCGGACGTCGGTGAGGTAGCGGACGGGCTCCGGCCAGTGGAGTCCGGTCTGGGAGCCGGTGGGCACGGGCCACCACCAGCTGGGGCCGATGCCGAAGATGGCGCCGGGGCGTGGGAGTCCGGAGAGGACGCGGCGGCCGTGTTCCTCGGGGACTTCGACCACATCGCCGTCCAGCCAGCTCGGGCCGCTCCTGACCAGATGCAGATGGCGGGGCCGGCGGGCGGGGGTGACGGCTGAGGGGAGGGTTATCTGCGTCATGAGGCGGCCGTCAGGACCTTCGTTCGGCGGCTGGGGCGGCGCGCTGCCCCGGGGCTCTCCCGGTTGTCGGGGCGGGATCGCCCACCGGGCTGAACTCCGCGGGCACACGCGGGAGTTCGGCCCAGACGCACTGGGCGGTGCCATGGCCGGCGGTGGTGACGCCCCAGCGGATGCTGAGGGCCTCGACCAGGGCGAGACCGCGTCCGCCCTCGTCGTCGGTGCCGGCGTCGCGACGCTGCGGGTCCTTCGCGCCGGTGTGTTCGCCGGTGACCTCGACGAGGAGCCGGTCGGCGGTGTCCAGCAGGCGACATCTGAGGGTGGTGGTGGCGGTGTGGCGGACGGCGTTGGTGGCCAGTTCGGATATCACCAGCTCCACCGTCTCGGCCGCCTCGGCGGCCACGCCCCAGGCGGCGAGGGTGACGCGGACCCGGTGGCGGGCCCAGCGGGGGGTTCTGAGTTCGGCGGGGAGTGAGAAGCCGATCTCACCACGGGCGGCCCGAGCGGGACGCGGGGAACGCTGGAGGGCCGTGGCGGCGAGGGGGGCCATGGCTGCTGCCTTTCTCTGCTGAATGCTCCCGCATGACCGGATCGGGGGGACGACGGAACATCCGCTGCCCGATGCCGGTCGCGAGTCAAGCCATGAGTAAACGCTCTCTGCCACTCTGACACTGCCAAGTTCAGTCCGCAACAGGTAAGTTGCAATTTGCATATCGCCACTGTCATGACTCTAGGCTGGGTGTCGAGGTGGCACAACGTGGCCGTCGGAGACGGATCGTGAGGAGGCGTGGGTGCCGGGAGGAACGGACTGGGGCGGGGCGCCCCCCGTGCTGCGGATGATCCTCGGCCGGCAGTTGGGGGATCTGCGCAAGCGCGCCGGCCTCTCCTACAACCAGGCCGGCGACGCCCTCGGCGTCAGCCACTCCACCATCCGCAGGATCGAGGCGGCCAAGGTCGCCCGGCTCCGACTCTCCGATGTCCAGCGGCTGTTGGAGACCTACGGGGTGACCGACCCGGAGGAGCTCGGCACCTTCCTCCAGGCGGTGCGCGAGGCCAACAAGCAGGGCTGGTGGCACACCTACCGCGATGTGCTGCCCGACTGGGTGGCGGCGTATCTCAGCCTGGAGCAGGCGGCCCGGCAGATCCGCGCCTACGAACCGGGCTTCGTGCACGGCCTGTTACAGACCGAGTCCTACGCCCGGGCGTTGATCGTCGCGGAGAACCCGCACGCGACCCCGGAGGCCATCGAACGCCGGGTCGCGCTGCGGATGCGCAGGCAGGAGCTGCTGCACCGGGACGACCCGCCCCGGCTGTGGGTGGTGCTCGACGAGACGGTGCTGCGCTGGCCGGTCGGCGGCCGGGAGGTGATGGCCCGGCAGATCGACCATCTGATGGAGCTGACGGCGCTTCCCCAGGTGACCATCCAGGTGATGCGCTTCGCCCGTGGCCCGCACCCGGCGATGCCGGCCGGGGCCTTCCACCTCTTCCGCTTCCGCGCCCCCGAGCTGCCCGACATCGTCTATCTGACCAGCCTGATCGGCGCGGTCTACCTCGACGGGCGGGACGATGTGATGGTCTACCGCGAGGTGTTGGACCGGCTCGGCGCGCAGGCCGCCCCGGGCGACCGCACCGCCGACCTCCTCGACGAGGTGCGCAAGGAGCTGTGACGACGCCGGGACACACCGTCATGAGAGGCTGCCCCCGACCCGATACCCAACCCCACGTCCAGACCGACTTCCAGACCGACTTCCAGCGAAGGGACCCACGGTGTCCGAGAACGGATGGCCGGCCGACCGCATCGACACCGGCAGCGCGCACTCCGCCCGGATCTATGACTACATCCTGGGCGGCAACGACTACTACCGGGCCGACAAGGAGGCCGGCGACGCCATGTGCGTGGAGTGGCCGGCGCTGCCGATCCATATGCGCGCCAACCGGGACTGGATGCACCGGGCGGTGCGCTATCTGACCGCCGAGGCCGGCATCCGCCAGTTCCTCGACATCGGCACCGGCATCCCCACCTCCCCCAACCTGCACGAGATCGCGCAGGAGGTCGCCCCGGAGTCCCGCGTCGTCTACATGGACAACGACCCCATCGTGCTGACCCTCTCGCGCGGGCTGCTGCACAGCTCCCCCGAGGGCAGGACGGCCTATGTCGAGGCCGACATGCGCGATCCGGCCAGCATCCTGGACGCCCCGGCGCTGCGGGAGACCCTGGATCTCGACCGGCCGGTCGCGTTGACGGTGATCGCCATCGTCCACTTCGTGCTGGACGAGGACGACGCGATCGGCATCGTCCGGCGGCTGTTGGAGCCGCTGGCCCCCGGCAGCTTCCTGGCGATGACCATCGGCACCGACGAGTTCGCGCCGGACGAGATAGCCCGGGTCTCCCGCGAGTACGCGGCGCGGGGCATGCCGATGCGGCTGCGCACCAGGGCCGAGGCGGAGGAGTTCTTCACCGGGCTGGACCTGGTCGACCCCGGCGTCGCCCAGGTGCACCGCTGGCGCCCCGACGGCACCGAACCGGCCGGCGTACGGGACGAGGACATCGGCATGTACGGGGCGGTGGCCCGGAAACGGTAGCCCGCCGGCGGCCTGGCCGAACCGGCGGCACCGCCCCGGGCTCCCCGGCCCGGCGGCCGGGACTCGCCCCACCAGTGCCCACCAACTCAACTCCCGGGCGCAGCCCGGGCCCCGGTCACCGGTCCGCCAGGCGGGCGTCGTGGACCAGCAGGGCGATCTGGACGCGGTTGTTGAGCTCCAGCCTGGTCAGCAGGCGGGAGACATGGGTCTTGACGGTGGGCAGCGACATGTACAGCTCGGCGGCGATCTCGGCGTTGGACTTGCCCTGTCCGACGAGCAGCGCCACCGCCCGTTCCCGTTCGGGCAGCGCCTCAAGCTGGCGGCGGGCCCGCCGCAGCTGCCGGCCTGGCCCGGCGACCTGGGCGATCAGCCGCTGGATGACGACGCCGGAGAGCACCGGATCGCCGCCGGCCACCCGCCGCACCGCGTCGACGATCTCCTCCGGCGGGGTGTCCTTGAGGACATAGCCGGCGGCCCCGGCGCGCAGTGCCCGCAGCACATGCTCGTCGGCGTGGAAGGTGGTGAGCATCATCACCTCGGGCGGGTCCGGCCGTTGGCGCAGTCGTTCGGTGGCGGTCAGGCCGTCCAGGCCGGGCATCCTGATGTCCATCAACACCACGTCGGGGGCGAGTTCGGCGACCAGCGACGGCACCTCGCGGCCGTCCGCCGCCTCGCCGACGATCTCCAGACCGGGGGCGGCGCCCAGCATCAGTCGCAGCCCCGAGCGCACCAGGGCGTCGTCGTCCACCAGCAGCACCCTGATCGTCATGAGGGCCACGGTAGCCAGGCGCTGAGCAGGAAGTCATCCCGGGTGCGGCCGTGCTCCAGGCGCCCGCCGGCCAGCGTCACCCGTTCGTCGAGGCCGCGCAGCCCCGCGCGGGCGCCCGGGATCCGCTCCGACGGGGGCGCGGCCAGCCGGTTGGCTATCCGCACGGTCAGGCCCTCGCCGGGGGCGCCCGCCACGGTGACCCTGGCCTCGACGCCGGGGGCGTGCTTGCGGATGTTGGTCAGCCCCTCCTGCACCACCCGGTAGGCGGTGCGGCCGACGGTGCCCTGGGGCGGCTCCTCGGTGGTCCGGCGGTCCAGCCGCACCTCGGTGCCGGCCGCGCGCGCCTCGTCGACCAGGCGTGGCAGATCGCCCAGCGTCGGCTGGGGCCGCGCGCCCTCGACGGCCGTCGGCTCGTCGCCTGGCCCGGCCCGCAACACCCCGATCACATCGCGCAGTTCCTCCAGCGCCTGGTGGGCGCTCGACCTGATGACGCCGGCGGCCTCCCTGACCTGCTCGGGAGAGGCGTCCGGCCGGTATTCGAGGGCCCCGGCGTGCACGCTCAGCAGCGACAGCCGGTGCGCCAGGACATCGTGCATCTCCCGGGCGACGGCCTCCCTGGTGCGCCGCTGCGCCTGTTCGTAGAGGGTGGCCCGCAGATGTCTGCGGTAGCGGACGGAGAGCCCCCAGGAGATCACCGCCACCATCACCACCAGCATGAACGCCACCGACTGCCCGTCGGAGATCGAGGATTCGGGGCGCTGCTCCACGTTGATCGGCATGGTGACGAGCTTGGCGAGGAGCAGCAGCACCAGGGTGCGGGTGCGGCAGTGCACGGCCACGGTGAAGAGCATCGCCAGCATAGGGCCCGCCATGGCGTGCGAGGGCAGCCCGAGCAGCATCACCAGCACGGAGAGCGCCACCGGCCGGCGGCGGCGCCACCAGAGCGCGCCGCAGACCAGTCCGGCGACCACCTGGTCCAGCACGACGGCCCGGGTGCTGTCGTGGGTCTCGCCCGCCAGCACCCCGGAGCTGGCCACCGTGGCGACGGCGGCAAGGCCGATCATCGCCAGATCGACGGCGGCCTGACGGGGTGGCCACCGGCGGCCCGTGACCTTGGATATCAACGCGTTCACGAGGTCCGAAGGTACCGGCAGGCCGGCGCCGAGGGGACGGACGGCCGCCGGCGGGCTACCAAGGTCGACCGGACCGCTACCAAGGTCGAGAGGCCGCTACCAAGGTCGCGCCGCCGGCTACCTCGGACCGAAGCGGCGCACCGCCGGCGGCGCCTAGCGTCCCGGCCATGAACAAGATTCTCGGTCTGCTCAGCTTTGTGCTGATCACCCAGGGCGCCGGCGGCCTGGTGCACTACTTCTGGGACTGGTTCGACGTGTGGACGGTGGTGCACCGGATCGGGTTCCTGAACGGCTACGAGGTTTTCGTCTGTGTGGTGCTGATCGTGTTGGGGGTGGCGGTCGGCGGACTCTCGGAGCGGTTCGAATGAGCCGGCTCAGCCGCCCGTCGGGAAGTCCACCACGCGGTCGCACCAGCGGCGCAGCAGCACCCGGTCGTGGCCGACGGCCAGCAGCGCGGCGCCGTGCTCCGCCCGGTACTCCTCGACGACGGCGACCAGCGCCGCGGTGGTCGAGGCGTCCAGCATCGCGGTCATCTCGTCGCAGATCAGCAGCTTCGGGGTGAGCAGCAACGCCCGGGCCAGGCAGGCGCGTTGCAGCTGGCCGTCGCTGACCTGGTGCGGGCGGCGGGCCAGCAGCTCGGGGGTGAGCCCCACCGTCGAGGCGAGCGCGGCGACGCGTTCGGCCAGCTCGGCGCCGCGCCCGGTCGCGGCGGCGGGCTCGGCGATCAGCTGCCGCAGCGTCAGATGCGGGTCGGCGGCCATCCTGGGCTGTTGGAAGACCACGCCGACGCTGGTGCGTTGGGCGCGCGGGGCGCGGAAGCGGTAGCCGCCGGCCGGCCGGCCGGCGAGCGTGACGGTGCCGGCCCAGGGGCGGTGCAGCAGCGCGGCGACCCGGGCCAGCGTCGACTTGCCGCAGCCGCTGGAGCCGAGCAGCCCGACGGCCTCGCCGTCGGCCACGGTGAGGGAGAGGTCCCGCACCACGGGGGTCCGGCGTTCGTATCCGGCGGTGATTCCGTCAAGACCGAGCATCGGCGGGCTCCCGTGGGTGGTGGCAGGCGACGCCGTCGGCGGGCTCCGGCAGCGTGGCGCAGCTGTCGGTGGCGCGGACGCAGCGCGGGGCGAAGGCGCAGCCGGTGGGCAGCGCGTCCAGCTCGGGCGGCAGCCCGGGGATCGGGGTGAACGCCCGCTCGGGCAGCGCGTCCAGCAGCCCGGCCGCGTAGGGGTGGCGGGGTCCGGCGGCGCCGAAGAACGCGGCGGCGTCGACGAGTTCGACGATCCGGCCGGCGTACATCACGGCGATCCGGTCGGCGATGCGTTCGGCGGCCGCCAGATCGTGGGTGATCATCAGCAGTCCGTGCCCGTCGTCGACATGGCGGCGCAGCTCGCCGACGGTGCGGTCGACCAGATCGCGGTCGAGCCCGGTGGTGGGCTCGTCGGCGATCAGCAGCGGCGCGTCGGCGACCAACGCCAGGGCGGTGGCCGCCCGTTGGGCGAGGCCGCCGGAGAGCTGGTGCGGATAGCGGTCCAGATGGTCGAGGGGGAAGGCGGCGCGCTCCGCCGCCCGCCGCGCGGCGTCCCGCAGCTCGCGGCGCGGCACGTCCGTCAGCTCCCTGACCGTCTCCTCCAGCTGGGAGCGGACGGTGCGCACCGGGGTGAGGTGGTTGGCGGGGCTCTGCGGGATCAGTCCGAGGCGGCGCCCGCGCACCGAGCGGGCCAGCGTCGCCTCGGGCGCGGAGAGCAACTCGGGCCCCTCGGGCAGGATTCGGGCGCTGCCCTGGGTCTGCGCGTTGGCCGGCAGCAGGCCGAGCAGGGCGGCGGCGAGCACGGACTTGCCGCAGCCGCTCTCCCCCACCAGCGCCAGACACTCGCCGGCGGCCAGCTCGAAGGACACCTCGTTGACGGCGGCGACGGGCCGGCCGCCGGCCATCCGGAAGCGGACGGACAGCTTGTCGACGCTCAGCAGCGTCGGCCGGGCGGGCGGCGCCGACTCCTGGGGGGAGGGTGCCGTCGAGGTGGATGTCTCGCTCACAGGACCAGCTCCGATCGGCGGCGCGGGTTGATCCGCTCCCGCCAGACGCCGGCCAGGCCGGCGATGGCGAGAGTGGTGACGACGATGAAGAGGCCGGGGAAGAGGGTGGGCCACCAGTCGCCGGCCGAGAGCGAGCCACGGGCCCCGTTGATCATGGTGCCCAGGCTGGCCTGGTGCGCGGGGATGCCCAGGCCGAGGAACGACAGCGCGGACTCGTGCCACACCGCGTGCGGCACCATCAGCACGGCGGCCAGCCCGGCCTGCGGCAGCACGGCCGGCAGCAGATGGCGCACGGCCACCCGGTAGCGGGAGGCGCCGCCGGAGACGGCCGCGTCCAGATAGGGGCGGGAGCGCAGCGAGAGCACCTCGGCGCGGACGATCCTGGCCGTCGACACCCAGTGGGTCAGCCCGACGGACGCCACCACCGGCCAGACGCCGGGCCGGAACATCGCCACGATGAAGATGCCCATCAGCAGATGCGGCACGGCCGTGAAGGTGTCCACCAGACGCATCAGCAGCCGGTCGACGCGCCCCCCGACCGCGCCGGCCAGCGTGCCGAGGGCCAGCCCGATGACGGAGGCGACCAGCGCCGCGACAAGGCCGACCAGCAGCGAGACCCGCAGCCCGTAGACGCTGCGCAGCAGCAGGTCGCGGCCCATGTCGTCGGTGCCGAAGAGGTGTTCGCCCGAGGGCGGCTGGAGTTTGGCGGTGAGGTCGACCGCCTGCTGGTCGAGCGGGAAGAACAGCGGCACCAGCAGCACCGCCAGCACGGCTGCGGCGACCAGGGTCACCGAGGCGGTCCGGCGGACCGTTCTGGTGCCCCGGCGGGCGTCCCCCGGGGAGCGCCACCGGGCGGGCGCGGCGGGAAGGGTTTCGTTGGCCATGGCGCTCACATCTCGTTGTGGTCGACGCGGGGGTCGGCCAGCCCGTAGAGCAGGTCGGCCAGCAGGTTGCCGGCGAGCACCGCCAGGGCGGAGAGCGCGGTCAGCGCGGCCAGCAGCGGGAAGTCGGTCGCGGTGGCGGCCCGCACGGTGGCGGAGGCGATGCCGGGCCAGCTGAAGACGGTCTCCACCAGCAGCGCCCCGGTGATCAGCTCGGGTATGCGGGTGCCGACCAGGGTGAGCACCGGCAGCAGCCCGGAGCGCAGCGCGTGCCCGGTCAGCACGGTGCGTTCCCTGACGCCGCGCGCCCTGGCGCCGCGCACCGGGTCCTCGTGCAGCGCGTCGGAGACGCCCTGGCGGACGTAGAGCACGAACCACGGCAGCTGCGAGACGGTCAACACCAGGGCGGGCAGCGCCAGATGGCTGACCAGCCCGCCGAACGTGACGGCGTCGCTGCCCGGTTCGGTGAGCCCGCCGGCCGGAGCGATGTCCAGTTGGAGCGCGAAGAGCCAGATGGCCAGCAGCGCCAGCCAGAACGGGGGCGCGGCCTGGAGGGTGTAGCTGAGCGAGGTGACCACCCGGTCCAGCCAGCCGCCGGGCCGGCGGGCGGCCAGCACGCCGAGCGCGGTGCCCAGCAGTACCGAGGCGACAAAGGCCACCCCGCACAACAGCAGGGACCAGCCGACGCGTTCGGCGATCACCTGGGAGACCGGCTGGCGCAGCGAGAGGGACTGCCCGAGGTCGCCGCCGAGCACCGAGCCCAGCCAGCTCCACCACTGTTCGACGAAGGTGCCGTCGGGCGAGAGGTTGGCGCGCAGCGCGTCCAGCGTCTCCTGGGAGGCGGAGGTGCCGTCCCCCACATAGCGCCGCACCGGGTCGAAGGGGGACGCCGCGGCCACGGCGAACATGCCGAGCGTGACCAGGGCGAGGACCGGGACGGCGGCCAGCAGCCGCCGCCCCGAGAGCCGGGCCATCGCGGCCCAGGGGACACTCACGAACGGACCCGCCACTCCTCCACGTTCCACCAGGGGCCGTGCCCCAGGCCGTGGTCGTGCGGCTCGACCTGGGTGGTGACGCCGTCCCAGGCGTCGGCCATCACATAGACGTGGTCGATATGGGTGAGGAAGGTGTAGCCCGGGTCCTCGGCCAGCTCCCGCTGCACCGCCTCGTAGGCGGCCTCGCGCTCGGCCTGGTCGCCGCTGCGCCGGCCGATGTCCAGCTGCTCGTCCACGGCGGTGTTCCGGTAGTGGGCCATGTTGTTGTAGCCGTTGCCGGCCAGCTCGGAGTAGAGCAGGGTGTAGAGCTGGAAGTCCGGGTCGGCCGGGTCGCCGCCGCCGGAGAGCACGGCGTCCTCGGCGAGTTGGCCCTCGATGATCTCCCAGGAGCCGGACTCCACGGTGATGTCGATGCCGATGTCCTTGGCGTCCGAGGCATAGGCCAGGGCGTGCTCCTGGCGCAGCCGGTCGCCGGCCGGGTACCAGAGGGTGAACGCGGCGCGCTCGCCGTCCCGCACCCTGGTGTCGCCGTCCAGCTGCCAGCCCGCCTCGTCCAGGATGCGCCCGGCCTCCTCGGGGTCGAACTCCCGCTCGGTGCCCTCGGCGAACCAGGGGCTGGCCGTGGGGATCGCGTTGTAGGCGGGGTGCCCGGCGCCCAACAGGATGCTGTCCACCATCAGTTCACGGTTGACGGCCAGATCGAGGGCCTGGCGGATCGCCCGGTCGCCGGTGACCGGGTTGTCCGAGGGGAGGGTGACCGCGCGGAAGTCGGCGCTCTCCGCGTTGACGGATGTCATGCCGTCCTCGTCGGCGAAGCCCTCGGCGAGGTTGGGCGGCAGCACGGCCGCGTCCAGATCGCCGGAGCGCAGCCGGGTGGCGCGCACGTCGTCGTCCGGGATGACGGCCATCGTGACCCGCTTGACCTCGGGTTCGCCCCCCCAGTAGTCCGGGTTGGCGGTGAGCGAGATGCGCTCGCCGGGGGACCAGTCGGTGAGCAGATAGGGCCCGGTGCCGACCGGTTCGGTGTTGTAGGCGCCGGTGTTCACGTCCTGGTCGCCGGCGGCGGCCGCCGAGGCGATGGGGAGCACGGTGCGCTCGGCGAACGGGGCGTACGGGTACTCCAGGGTGAACTCCACCCCGAAGTCGCCGTCCGCCACCACGCTCTCGATCGCGTCCAGCTCGCCCTTGGCGGCGTTGTTGGTGCCCTCGTCGAGGATGGTCTCGTAGGTGAAGACCACGTCGGCGGCGGTGAACGGCTCGCCGTCGCTGAAGGTCACTCCCTCCCGCAGCGTGTAGCGGTAGGTGAGGCCGTCCTCGCTGACCTCGGGCAGTTCGGTGGCCAGCGCCGGTTCGAGGCCGAGCTGGTCGTCGTGGCGCAACAGGCCGTCGAAGATCTTGGAGTTGCCGTCCTTGCCGTAGCCGAGGAGCGGGCTGAGCGTCTCGGGCTCGTTGGCTATGCCGATCACCACGCTGTCCCGGCCACCGCCCCCGCCGTCGCCCTCGTCCCCGTCGTCGTCGCTGGGCGCCGAGCACCCGGCGGTGGCCACCAGGGCCGCCACCGCCGTTGCCACGGCGCCCCCGCCGTACCGCCTGCGGACCGTCATCACTCACACCCCTGCTGATCGCCCTGTGTTGTTGCAAATACTTCGCAACTAGGGCGCAATTAAAACAGGTGCTCGGGTGGAGTTGTCCAGAGGTGTCCGATCGCTGGTCGGCGTGGACGAACGGGCTCAGCGCGCGCCGCCGAGCCCCCGTTCCGCCAGCCAGTCGAGACGGGCCAGCGACTGCGAGGCGCGACCGCCCCCGTGATCGCCGAACTCCCAGACGGTGATGTCCTTCTCCCCCGCGTAGCGGTTGTAGGCGGCATAGACCGTGGACGGCGGGCAGACCGGGTCCATCAGGCCCACGCTGAACAGCGCGGGCGCGCTCGCCAGCGGCGCGAAGTGTTGACCGTCGAAGTAGTTCAGCACGTCGAACACCCGGGCCGGCGCGACCCGTTGGTGGCTGCCCAGATAGGTCACCAACTCCTGGTAGGGCCCGGCGCCCGCGATATCGGCACCGCGCCGGTAGTGGCACAGGAACGGGACGTCCACCAGCGCGGCGGCCACCGCGTCCCCGGCGAGTCCGGCGGTCGCCAACGCGAGACCGCCGCCCTGGCTGCCGCCCTCCACGATCACCCGCTCGGGATCGACCGCCGGATGGGCGCGCGCCGCGTCCACCGCGCGCACGCAGTCCGTCATCAACCGCCGGTAGTAGTAGTCCTCCCGGCCGGCTATCCCCCGGGTCATGAACCCGCCGACCCACTGGGCGCCCGTCCCCGGATCGGGATCGGGGGTGTCGTGGCCCTGACCACGGCTGTCGACCACCAGCTGGGCGTAGCCGGCGGCGGCCCACAGCAGCCGCTCCAGATAGAGGCCGCGTCCCCCGCTGTACCCCTGGAAGCCGACCACCGTCGGCAGCGGCCCCGACGCACCGCGCGGCAGCAGCAGCCATGCGGCCACCGGCTGCCCGCCCCAGCCGGGGAACCGCACGTCGAAGACGTCGACCGTGGCGAGCCGCACCGGGCTCACCGGCCGGTACTCGGCCTCCTGCCCGGCGCCGGCGGCCCGCGCCTCCTCCAGCGTCCCGGCCCAGAACTCGGCGAAGTCCGCCGGCGCGGCCACCCCCGAGTCATAGCGGCCCAGCTCCTCCAACGACAGATCGGTCAGCGCCATGGCCAGCCCTTTCGTGCCCGCCGACCCACCCACGAGCCGGTGCCTGATCAACGCCGGAAAGCTACGTGGTGCGCTGTTCCCGGTCAACGGCTGTCCACGTCCGTGCCCGGGGGGAGACGCCGTGGTACCCACGGACCATGGACCTCGTCGCCGATCCGGACGCCTGGCTCAGCCGGCTGGTGCTCCAGCGCGGGCTCGCCCTCGTCTATCTGCTGGCGTTTCTCTCCGCCCTGCGCGAGTTCCGGGTGCTGGCCGGCGAGGCCGGCCTCACCCCGGCGCCCGCGCTGCTGCGCCGGATCTCCTTCCGACAGGCGCCCAGCCTCTTCCACTGGCACTACTCGGACCGTCTGCTGGCCGGCGTCGCCCGGCTGGGCGCCGCGCTCTCCGCCGCGCTGGCCGCCGGCCTCGCCGACGCCGTGCCACTGCCCGCCGCCATGGCGCTGTGGGCCGTGCCCTGGCTGCTCTATCTGTCGATCGTCAACATCGGCCAGGACTGGTACGCCTTCGGCTGGGAGTCACTGCTGCTGGAGGCGGGCTTTCTGGCGGTCTTCCTCGGCAACGACGAGATCGCCCCGCCGACCGTCACCCTCTATCTGATCATCTGGCTGGTGGTCCGGGTCGAACTCGGCGCCGGGCTGATCAAATGGCGCGGCGACCCCTGCTGGCGGCGGCTGACCTGCCTCTTCCACCACCACGAGACCCAGCCCATGCCGGGACCGCTCAGCTGGTACTTCCACCGACTGCCGGCGCCGCTGCACCGGCTGGAGGCCGCCGCCAACCACATCACCCAACTCCTGCTGCCCCTGGGCCTGTTCCTCCCCCAGCCGATCGCCAGCTGGATCGCCCTGACGGTGATCGTCACCCAGCTGTGGCTGATCGCCTCGGGGAACTTCGCCTGGCTCAACTGGCTGACCGTGCTGCTCGCCCTGGCCGCCGTGGACGGCGCACTCGCCGCCCGCCACCTCCCCCTCCCCGCGCCACCCGCCGACCAACCGGCGGCGCCCGGCTGGTTCACCGCGACCGTCCTCGCCGTGGCGGCGCTCTGCCTCGCCCTCAGCCACCGGCCGGTGCGCAACCTGCTCTCCCCCCGCCAGCGGATGAACGTCCGCCACAACCCGCTGCACCTGCTCAACAGTTACGGCGCCTTCGGCACCGTGACCCGGCTGCGGCACGAGATCGTGCTGGAGGGCACCGACGATCCGACGCCGGACGAGTCAACCGTCTGGCGGGCCTACGAGTTCCACGGCAAACCGGGCGACGTCCACCGCCTCCCCCGCCCCTTCGCGCCCTTCCATCTGCGCCTCGACTGGCTGATGTGGTTCGCCGCGCTCACCCCCCGCCACCCCCGCCCCTGGCTGCGGGCCCTGGTCAGCCGCCTCCTCCAGGGCGACCGGGCCACCCTGCGCCTGCTCCGCCACAACCCCTTCCCCGACCGGCCCCCCACCTTCGTGCGCGCCCGGCTCTACCGGTACCGCTTCACAAACCGGGCCGAACGCCGCACCACCGGCGCCTGGTGGCACCGCACCCCCGCCGGCGACCACCTCCCGCCCCAGGGGCCACCACCAGCGGGGTGAGCGAGCACCCCGACGAATGCGGTATGGTTCTGCTGCGCGGTGATCGAGGGCAAAGCCCCAGATCAGACGGGCACCGGGACGTGGCGCAGCTTGGTAGCGCACTTGACTGGGGGTCAAGGGGTCGTGGGTTCAAATCCCGCCGTCCCGACGGTGCTGAAGGCCCGCTGAGCGGGAGGTTCTCCTCCCAGCTCAGCGGGCCTTTCTCCATTCTTGATCATGGATCACCGCACCACCCGCAGATGCCCCCGCGTTCCGGCCTTGGGGACCACCTGGGGACCAGCGGGGTCCGCGCCCGGACGACGCGCCGTCAGATGGCTGTTGAGCGCCTCCCCCGCCTGAAGAATCGAGTCGCTGCTCGGGTGCAGGTAGCGCTGCGTGGTGGCCAGCGACCGATGCCCGGCGATCTGCCGCGGGACGTGCACCTTGCCCCCGGCGTCGGCCATCCACGTCAGCCCGGTGTGCCGCAGGTCATGCCGGCGCAGGTGCTCATACCCGAGCGCGACGACCACCTCGTCCCAGTGCGTGGCACCGCCGCTTGCCCTTGGTTCCCTTGTCTAGCAAACCGCCCGGTCCGGGGGTCGTCTGCCGACAGACGGTCCGGATCCGCCGTGAACGGTCGATGTCCAGGACCCGGACGCCGGAGACCTCACCGATGCGCGCTGCCCTGCAGGCGGCGAAGCGTAAGACGTCACCCCACCCCTGGTAGTGGTCGGCGGAGCGGGCGACGAGGGCCTTGGCCAACTCGTCCAGAGCGTCCCAGTCTTCCAGCGCCAGGGCGCGAGGATCGTCGAGTTCGTCTTCAGCCTGGCGGAACTCGCGCTGCCAGCCGGTCACCCGGGCTGGGTCGGCCTCGATCAGTCCGCCCCGATCGGAGAGGGAGGGGCGTTTCTTGGACTCCGGGTCCACCCACCTCACTCGGGCGCGGTAGGGGCGTGGGCGATCGGGGCGGAACTCGATGTCGGCCGACAGAGATATGCCGAGGGGAACGATTCGCTTCGCGCTCAATCGGCATTACCCGGAACGATGCGGCGTGATTCCATCCAGGCATGTAGGTCAGAGGCGCTGTACCGCGTGATGCGGGGAGCCAGAACGACGAAGGGAGGACCCTGGGGAGGCGGGAAGTGCGACGGCCCGTCTGTGGTGCCCATGCTCGCGGCATACCATCAACTACAGGCGGAAGCGCTGTCGCAGTCAGCCTCTGTCGCCGCGATCCAGCAGTTACGAAAGGGCACCCCGTGACGTCCGAAGCTCCTCGTTGGTTCAAGTCCTCCTACAGCAACAACGGTGGCGCCTGCGTGGAGGCCGCCGACAACTTCGCCGCGACGCGCGGCACCGTTCCGGTCCGTGACTCCAAGAGCCTCGATGGTCCGACGCTGAGCTTCACCACTGCCGCGTTCTCGTCGTTCGTAGCAAGCGTCAAGGCCGGGAAGATGGGCGCCGTCTAAGCACCTCACAGGCTGTGCGCGCGCTCAGGGTCGCCCCATCGCGCGATGCGGTGGGGCAACTGACTGGATCGAACACTGCAAAGGCCGAAATGGGACGCCTGCTTGCCGTTGGACCCAACGGGCTGGCGCCTGAACCGAGCGCCCGTTCCATTCCGAAAGGTTGTAGCCGGCTTTGACATGTGCTAGCGACGCTGCCCGGAGCCCGGAGCCCGGAGCCCGGAGCCCGGAGCCCGGAGCCCGGAGCCCGGAGCCCGGAGCCCGGAGCCCGGAGCCCGGAGCCCGGAGCCCGGAGCCCGGAGCCCGGAGCCCGGAGCCCGGAGCCCGGAGCCCGGAGCCCGGAGCCCGGAGCCCGGAGCCCGGAGCCCGGAGCCCGGAGCCCGGAGCCCGCTTATGCCCTTATCCGGCGCGCCTCGGTGGTAGTTCGGAGTGACGGTGGGGGGTAAAGCGGCTGGGCCACTCCGGGCGGTGGTCGGCGCGGAGGCGGCCCAGTGGAGAACGTTCCCGCAGGAGCGCACGATCGCGGTGGTCGCGCGGACGGTCACCTCGGTCGTCCGCATCCTGGAAACGTTGCCGACCGTGGTGCGTGGCGATCCTCGGATCGCGGTGGTCTTCGCCCACGATCCGACCTCCGCCTTCCACGACGGTGTCCGCAAGCTGCTGGAGGAGAACGACTGTCGCGTACTGCCGGTCTCCCGGTTGGCGGAGATCCAGCCCGATCTGATCCTCTCGGCCAGCGAGAACGTGCCCGTCGAAGGCGCCTCCTGTCCCGTGCTGGTTCTCCCCCATGGCGTTGGCTTCCAGAAGTTCGTCCCCACACAACGGGGCCCCGGGGTCAGGGTTTCCGGTGTTGTGTCGGATCGGCTCCTGGAGGCGGGGCGGGCCTGGCTGGCCATCTCGCATCCGGACCAGCAGAGGCAGTTGGAGGAGATCCACCCCGCGACCAAGGGCCGGACGCTCCTCATCGGTGACCCCTGTTTCGACGACCTGAGGACGAGCCTTCATCAGGCGTCGGCCTTCCGTCGGAACCTGGGGGTCCCGGCCGGCAAGCGCCTGGTGGTCCTCAGCTCGACGTGGGGCCCGGAGTCCTTGCTGGGTTCGGATCCTCGGCTGCCCAGCCGGCTGCTCGCGCGGCTGCCTTATGACGAGTATCGGGTGGCGGCCGTCCTGCATCCCAATATCTGGGCGGCACATGGGAGTTGGCAGATACGGGCCCTGCTGGCACCGGCGTTGGACGCCGGTCTGCTGTTGATGCCGACCGTGCACGCCTGGCGAGCGGCACTGGTCGGGGCGGACGTGGTGATAGGCGACCACGGCTCCGTGACCCTGTACGGTGCCGCGTTGGGCAAGCCGACCTTGCTGGGTACGTTCGGCGCCACGGAGGTCGTCGCGGGCACCGCCGTGGACCGGCTCGGCGAGGTGGCGCCGCGACTCAGCACGAAGGCGGGCCTCGCCGAACAGGTCGATGAGGCCATCCGCGAACAGGGGCCGGAACAGTACACGGAGGTGCGGCGGGCCGCCTTCGCCGACCCCGGCCAAGCGGTCTCCAGGTTGCGCACCGCGATCTACCGTCTCCTCGATCTCGCCGAACCAGGCTCGCCACTCCCCCGGCCGACCCTGCCGGTGGCCAAACCGCAGGCCACCACGGTCAGATCGTGGATCGTCACCACCTCGATGTCGACGGTGGAGGGCCGGCCCGAGGTGACCGTGTGGCGCCACCCGGCCGCGGTCTTCGACGAGTTGGCGGTCGCGGACGACCGGTACGTCGTCCACCTCGCCTGCCTGGACAGCGAGCCCGACCAACGGATCGCCGAAAGCGCGAGCGTGGTCATCGGACAGGAGCCCGCGGCGGACGAGGCCGAGGCCCAGGCATGGACCGCGCGCACCCTGGCCCTACTGCCCGGCAGCAGGGCCGCCGCCATTCAACTCGGCTGGACCGGCCGTCACTTCATCGGGCTGTGCGACGGCCGGAACGTCGAGGTGACCGGCGAGTCGAAGGAGCTGGACACGGGCCTTGCCGCAGCGCTGGTCTACACCGTGCTGCGCTCCCAACCGCTGTTGCTCGACGGCCAGTTCCTGCTCCGGATCGGCCCCGACCACACTCACCGCCTGCGGCTGCACCTCACCCCACACAACCTGCCCCCGCCTCCCCTGCCGTGAGATCGGTCAGACGTCACCCGTCCAGTCGCGTCAGCCAGTCCTGGAGTCGCGCGGCCTGCGGATGACCGATCTCCTCCCAGATCCCCGACGCCCGGGCCACGCACTCCCGTACCGCCACCGGGTCGCCTCCCGTCCGCTCCAGAAGCTCCGCCAGACGAACCAAAGTCTCGCCCTCGTAGTGACCGGCTCCCAGCGCGTTGAGCGTGGCCGCCGCCTGGCGCAGGCGGACGGCTGCCTCCTGGTCGTTCCCCAGATGTTCATGGACCGCCCCCAGCGCCGCCTGAACGCGCGCGGCCATCCGTTCGTCCGCTTCGTCCAGCGCGAGCAGATCCGCGTGTGCCTTCTCCAAGGTGGCCAGGGCGGCGTGGTGTTCGCGCGCGGCGTCCTGGGCTCGTCCGAGGAAGAAGGCCGCGATGGCGGCCCCCCGCTTCTCCCCGGCCTCCATGTTCAGGGCCAGCGAGCGCCGGTATGCCTCGATGGCGCGGGCCGGGTCGTGCCGGTCCCAGTACCGGCCGGAGAACTCCGCGACCGAGGCGCGCAGAACGGCCCGGTCCGAGGACTGCGCGCGCTGCTCCGCCAACTCCAGCTCACCCTTCGCCCGTTCGTCCTCGTCCAGGTCCAACAGAGGCCGGGACAACAGGCTCCGCAGCCTCGCCTCACCATCGGTCTCGCCCAGCGCGACGGCCGAGGCAATCGCCAGCTCCAACGATTCCCACCAGGCGCGCACATCCCTGCGGTGCAGGAACAGCACGGTAAAGCTCTCCCCCAACGGCCATACCAGCTCATGGAGTTCAGCCCGGCTGGCCTCCCTCAGCACAGCCATGATCGAGTCACGTTCGGCCGCAAGCCAGTCCAGCGGGGGCGGTCCTCCCTCGCCGGCGAAGGGGTCCTCGGCCCGGCTCAGCAGCTCGGACAGGTCCGCGATCCGCAGCCGCTCCTCGCGGATCGCCCGGTCGGCCAGGGCGGTCAACGCCAGGAAGTGCGTGGTCACCCGCTCCAGAACCGCCCTACGTGCCCCCTCCGGCTCCTCCCGCTCGGCCTGCTCGCGAGCGTGGAGCCGCACGAGATCGTGGAACCGATACCGGTCGGATCCTTCCTCACTCAACAGACTCGCGTCGACGAGTCCATCGAGCAACGGGCCGACCTGCTCCACCGCCGTCCCCAGCGCCGCAGCGGCCGTTCCGGCATCGAAGGTACGTCCCGGAAGCCACCCCAGGAGGCGGTACACCTGAGCCTCCGCAGGCGGCAACTCACGGTAGGCCAGGCCTAAGACTGCGGACACGGAATGCTCCCCTCCATCATTCATACCTTTCAACCGCCGGTTCTCGTCGTCGAGTTCGGCGACAAGAGCCCCAAACGTCAACCGCCGGTTCCGGGCCAGCCGCGAGCCCAGCACGCGAAGAGCCACCGGCAAACCACCGCAGAGCGCCACCAGCCGTTCCGCCAGGGGACGTTCGGCCGGGGCGATGGCCCTGCCGGCGAAGTCCGCCAGAAGTTCCAGCCCGCTCTCCTCACCCATCGGCTCCAGCGGCAGCACCTCCGCTCCGTCCAGCACCAGGTCGCGCAGGTCCCGGTGACTGGTGGCCAACAGCACGCTCCCTCTCCCCTTCGGAACCAGGGGCCGGACCTGGGCCGGCTGGCTCACATCGCCCAGCACGATCAGCAGACGCTTACCCGCCGTGCGGGAACGAAGCTCGTTGGCCCGCTCCTCAAGGCTGCTCGGCATGAACGCATCCGACACACCCAACGCCCGCAGACACATCGCCAGTGCCCCGGATACATCGGCGCCCGCCCCATGCCTCCTGGACCCGAAGTCCACAAAGAGCTGGCCGTCCGGAAAGGCATCCTGAGCAGACTCGGCCCACCGACAGACCAACGCGGTCTTACCCATCCCCGGCAGAGCCTTGATCACCACCTGTCGAACCGCATCCGACCCACCGCTCCCCGCCCCCAACAGCCCATCGAGACGACCGATCTCCCGCCGGCGATTCCTGAACCTCCCAAGGAACGGCGGTACTTGGTCGGGACGGACAGACTGCCCCGCCACCTGTTGGGACACCTGGAACGTGATCCCGCCATGAATCTGCGCGGCCTGCACCACAGAGCCCCCGACCACCCCGGACAGATCATTCCGCGAGGAAGACACCGCCCACTGCCCTTCCGCCCCACTCTCTGTCACAGCACCCCTTCACTTCACACCCCGTCAGCGACGATCGAGCACGCCCAGTATCGCCCATCAAGAATGAACACGGCCGAGACTGGCCGGTGCCGGACCTCGCCTCCCGGGCAGGAAACGCCGAGGCTGGACGTATGCCCAGGAGCGCACAACGATGGCGAGTTCCGTGGTCGGCGACCTTGTGGCGGGGAGAGGCCATGACCACGCGATGGTGGCTGTGCTGCCGGCTCTCCAAGCTGGCGGAGCTCTTCACCGCCGGCTGACAGCCCGCCGAGCGGGCGGAGGAGTGGATGCTACGGAGAGGTCCGACTCGTGCGTTGGATGTCGACGTTCACGGCCCGGCGTTGGTGCGCCAGGTCGAATGGACGATCTGGCAACGATGCCCCTGGAGGGCATTTCTGAACGAGGGCTTCAACGGCCGGGGAAGGGGTGCCTCGGGTATCGCCCCGAGCGGTCACGGTGACGGCGCGGTGCCCGCTTCACACCAGGCCCGAGGACCTACACTCCACCGGGTGGTGACCGCTGACGCAGCGTGACGCAGATTGCCGCCGACGAACGATGAGGAAGACCGTGCTCCTGAACGAGACTTACCCCCTCTCCAACGGTGTCCAGATCCCCAAACTGGGCCTGGGCACCTGGTTCATCGACGACGGCAAGGCCGCCCGGGCGGTGAGGGACGCCATCGAGATCGGCTATCGCAACATCGACACCGCGCAGGCCTACGGCAATGAGCGCGGGGTCGGCGAGGGCGTGCGCGCCAGCGGTATCGCCCGTGACGAGGTGTTCGTGTCCACCAAGCTCGCCGCCGAGATCAAGGACTACGACGAGGCTGTCGCCGCCATCGACGAGTCGCTCACGACCCTGGGTCTCGGCCATATCGACCTGATGTTGATCCACAGCCCACAGCCGTGGGACGACTTCCGCGGTGGCGACTACGCCGAGGGCAACCGTGCCGCGTGGCGTGCCCTCGAAGACGCGCACAGGACCGGCAAGCTCCGCGCCATCGGCGTCTCCAACTTCCGGCAGCGGGATCTGGAGAACATCCTCGGCTCCTGCACCGTTGCCCCCCAAGTGAACCAACTGCTCGTCCACACGGGCAACACCCCGGTGGAACTCCTCGCCTACTGCGAGAACAGGGACATCATCGTGGAGGCGTACTCGCCCATCGCGCACGGAGAGATCCTCAAGAACCCGGACGTTCGGGCGATGGCCGAGCGGTACTCGGTGACCGTTCCGCAGCTGTGCATCCGCTACACCCTGCAACTGGGCACCGTGTCACTGCCGAAGACCGCCAACCCGGAGCACATGCGCGGCAACGCCGAGGTGGACTTCGTCATCTCCGACCAGGACATGGCCACGCTGCGGGACATGCGCGCCCAGGACTACGGGGAACACAGCGTCTTCCCCGTCTACAGCGGAAAGTAACGCGCCGAGCCCTCGGGAGGGCGCACATGGGGCGGGTGACCGGACTTCTGCGGTGCCCGGAGAGAATCTGGGGCCCTTTCGGATCATCCGATCGCCGGAGTGAACTTGTCGTTAACCGACAGCCCCCCACGACCGAAAGGAGAACCGCCCATGGCCACCTGGAGTCCTGAGCCCCCTCAGCACATCGCCGACGCCACCGAACTGCGCGTCGCGCCCAGGGGGGCCGAAGCTGCGAACGCCGACCACAATCTGGGTCGTGCGCAACGGCGACGACGTATACGTCCGTTCCTGGCGAGGCACGGCCGGCACAAGATGGAACACAGCCCACACCCACCAGACGGGGTGCATCAGCGCCGGCGGTGCCGAGGCCGAGGTCTCCTTCACACCGGTCGACGATGCGGCGATCAACGACCGCGTGGACGCCGCCTACCAGGCCAAGTACGGCCGCCACAGCAGCTAAGTCGAGCCGATGGTCGCGGAGCCGGGTCGTGCCGCCACGTTGCGACGCCCGAGTCCTGAGCCCGTCTGGCGGAGTCCGCCAGCCGGTACAGGACGTCCACGCGATTCGTCCTTCAGGAGGTCCGTGCCCCGGAGCGCGTGTGCTGACCGGGGCACGGAGCTGGCCGAGCGCGAGCCCGATGAGGCCCAGGCTGGCACCTGGGGATTCGCCCCGGGCCCTCGGAGGCGAGGTTTCAGAGGGTGAGTAGGACCTTGGTGGCGCGGCGTTCGTCCATCGCTCGGTAGCCCTCGGCCGCCTGGTCGAGGGGCAGGGTCAGGTCGAAGACTCGGCCCGGGTCGATCGTGCGGTCCCAGATCAGCCGCACGAGTTCGGGCAGGAAGCGGCGCACCGGGGCCGGGCCGCCGTGCAGGTGCACCCCGGAGAAGAAGAGTTCCTCGCCAGGGAGGGAGACGCCGTGACCGACGCCGACGAAGCCGACGTGTCCGCCGGGCCGGGTGGAGCGGATGGCCTGTGTCATCGACTGCTGGGTGCCCACGGCCTCGACCACGGAGTGGGCCCCGAGCCCGCCGGTGAGATCCTTCACGCGGGCCACGCCCTCGTCGCCGCGCTCCTCCACGATGTCCGTCGCGCCGAACTCCCGCGCCAGGGCCTGCCGGTCAGCGTGCCGGGACATCGCGACGATCCGCTCCGCGCCGAGCTGCCGGGCGGCCAGCACCGCCAGCAACCCGACCGCTCCGTCCCCCACCACGACCACCGTCCTGCCAGGCCCGGCCTCGGCCGCCACAGCCCCGAACCAGCCGGTACCCAACACGTCGGAGGCGGCCAGCAGCGAGGGGATCAGGTCCTCGTCGGGCATCCCCGGTGTGGGCACCAGCGTCCCGTCGGCCCACGGGATACGGGCCAGCGGCGCCTGCGTTCCGATCGACCCCATCAGCACGCGGTTGACACAGTGCGACTGGAAGCCGGCCCGGCAGATCTCACACGTGTTGTCCGAGGCCCAGAACGACCCGACCACGAAGTCGCCGACCCCCACACTCCGCACCTCAGAACCGACCTCCTCGACGACCCCGACGTACTCGTGCCCCATCCGCGCGTCACGCACCTCCTCCACGCCCCGGTACGGCCACAGGTCCGACCCGCACACGCAGGTCGCCACCACGCGGAGGACCGCGTCGGTCGGCTCGACGATCGAGGGCTCCGCCCGCTCCTCGACCCGGATGTCCCCGGGGGCGTGCAGCACCACTCCGCGCATGGGCGACCTTCCTCGTCTCCTCTGCCGGCCGCCAACGGCCCCGGCACCGTTCCCAAATTCCGCGCCTCACTATCCCCGAAGGCAGAACGGGTTCGGGGAACCAACGCATCGCGTCGTCGCTGTCACCCGAAGAGCCGCGATCACCCGACGACGGGGTACCTCGGCAGTTGGTGCAGAAGACCGAACTTTCCTACCCCGATCCCGACACATCGGTGTGGGAGGACCGTGCACACCGCGGGGCCCCTGACGGGAGTCGAGCGATCGGCGCACTGTGGCAGACCCCACCCGGCCCCTGACGTCCCGTGGGAGACCTCACCGTGCGGATGCGGAACCTCGCCGAGCCCCACACCCACCGAGGGGGTCCCCGTGGAAGCGACCATCGGCACCATCATGCGCTTTACCGCCCCCGAGGGGGTGATCGACGTGACGATCGACGAGGACAACCCCGCCGTACGCGACCTGCTCTCCATGCTGCCGGTCACCCTCACCTTCGAGGACTTCGCCGGGCGGGAGAAGATCGCCTACCCCCACCCCGGGACATCGCGGTGGCCGGAGCGCCTTCGTCGTCAGCCGGCGCCGGCGACCTGGCGATCTACACACCGTGGGGCAACATCGCGTTCTTCTACGAAGGCGAACGCGGTGAGCACAGCGACGAGCTCGTCCACCTCGGCACCTTCGACGCCTCCCGCGAGCAGCTCGCCGCGCTGGAGAGCGGCGACGTGACCGTCACGGTCGTCGACTGACCGGATCGCTGGCCGCGTCTGAGAGGGGGTCCCTCGCGGTACCACCACCGGGCGGGGCTCCCTCGGTGGGGCAACGTTCTGATGGACTGGGAACGTCGGACGGTCCGCTTCTGTGGTTGCGGGACGCGCCAGGGGGCCGCCGACCGCATCGACGATCCTCAAGGAAAGAGCCCGATGAACGGCGAGGTCACAATCCGGCAGCACACCACCTCCCATGCGAGGGGCGACTCCTGGTGGCAGCGGGCGGTCGTCTACCAGGTGTATCCGCGCTCGTTCCAGGACTCCGACGGCGACGGCGTCGGAGACGTCCGGGGCATCCTCCAACGGGTCGACTACCTCGCCGAGTTGGGTGTGGACGTGGTCTGGCTGTCGCCGATCTACCGCAGCCCGCAGGACGACAACGGCTACGACATCAGTGACTATCGGGATATCGACCCGACCTTCGGCACCCTGGAGGACGTCGACGAGCTGCTGGCCGCCCTCCACGCGCGCGGGATGAAGCTCGTGATGGACCTTGTCGTCAACCACACCAGCGACGAGCACCCCTGGTTCGTGGAGTCCCGTTCCTCGCCTGACAACCCGAAGCGGGACTGGTACTGGTGGCGGCCGGCCCGCCCCGGCATGGAGCCGGGCACGCCCGGCGCGGAGCCGACGAACTGGGGCTCGTTCTTCTCCGGCCCGGCCTGGGAGTACGACGCCGCGACCGACGCGTACTACCTGCACCTGTTCAGCCGGAAGCAACCCGACCTGAACTGGGAGAATCCCGAGGTTCGCCGGGCCGTGTACGCGATGATGCGCTGGTGGCTCGACCGGGGCGTCGACGGCTTCCGGATGGACGTCATCAACCTCGTCTCCAAGGACGTCAACCCCGACGGGTCCCTCTGCGACGTGCCCGTGGCGGACGGACCCTACGGAGACTCGGGGGTGGCCACCGCCAACGGCCCCAGACTGCACGAGTTCCTCCAGGAGATGCACCGCGAGGTGTTCGAGGGCCGCCGCGACGGGCTGCTGCTGGTCGGCGAGACCCCGGGAGCCACCGTCGAGGACGGCAAACTCCTCACCGACCCAACCCGGGGCGAACTCGACATGGTGTTCACCTTCGAGCACGTCTCCCTCGACCACGGCCCCGGCGGCCGCTTCGACCTCGTCCCACTGGACCTGCGCGACCTGAAGGCGACGCTCGGCCGGTGGCAGGCCGGCCTCAACGACATCGGCTGGAACGCCCTGTACTGGAACAACCACGACCAGCCCAGGGTCGTCTCCCGCTACGGCAACGACCGCGAGTACCGGCGTGAGCCGGCCGCGACCCTCGCCATCGTCCTGCACCTGCACCGCGGCACCCCCTACATCTACCAGGGCGAGGAACTCGGCATGACCAACGCCCACTTCACCGCCCTTGACCAGTACCGCGATATCGAGTCACTCCGCTACGCCGCCGACGAGAGCGAACGCGGACGGCTCACCGAGGAGCAGCTCCTGGCTCAACTGGCCGCCGGCAGCCGCGACAACGCCCGCACCCCGATGCAGTGGGACGACTCCCCCCAGGCCGGCTTCACCACCGGCGAGCCCTGGATGGCCGTCAACCCGAACCACGACGCCATCAACGCCGCCACGGCCCTGGCCGATCCCCACTCCGTCCTCCACCTCTACCGACGCCTGATCGCCCTCCGCCACCGGGACCCGGTCGTCCAACGCGGCCACTTCCACCCCCTGCTCCCCGACGACCCGCACCTCTACGCCTTCACCCGGACCCTGGACGACGAACAGCTCCTGGTCACCGGCTACTTCTCCGATACCGGCCGAACCGCCGACATCGGACCGGGCTGGGACGACGCCACCCCGGTCATTGGCAGCCACCCGACGCCGACGACGGCGCACGGCGACCGGGTCACGCTCCGCCCCTGGGAAGCCGTCGTCCTACGCCGGACCCTCAGCCGGTAGCTCCCAGTACGGTGCCCCGCCCAACCACCGGAGCCGAGCGCCGCCGTCCACCGTCCCGAAGCGGCCACGCTGACCGTGCACATCTGGCAGCCCTCTGAGTCGAGCAGGCCCGCCGGAGAGCGGTCCTCCCGACCGCTTCGCGGTCTTGCCCACCCCGCACAAGATCTCCCCGAAGGGAAACCTCATGCCCACCTACGACTTCACCGGCAGGGTCGCGTTCGTCACCGGCGGGAGCGCCGGCATGGGCGCGGCGACCGTGCGGGCGTTCGCCGAGGCCGGTGCCGCCGTCGCGATCGTCGATCTCGACGGGGACACGGCACAGCGGCACGCCCGACAGCTCAACGACGCGGGCCACCGCGCTCTCGGCATCGGCTGCGACGTGTCCGACGAGCAACAGCTGCAAAACGCCGTCGCCCGAACAGTGCAGACGTTCGGAGGCCTGGACATGGCGTTCAACAACGCCGGCATCATGCTGCCCCCGGTGGACACGGCCGAGGAGAGCGCCGAGGCGTTCGACACAATCGTCGCGGTCAACCTGCGCGGCGTGTGGGCGTCCATGAAGCACGAACTGGCGCAGATGCGGGAGCAGGGCTCCGGGGCGATCGTGAACTGCTCCTCCCTGGGCGGCCTGGTCGGCGGCAGCGGGCGCGCTACCTACCACGCGACCAAACACGGCGTGCTGGGGCAGACCAAGAGCGCCGCGTTGCAGTACGGTCCGCTCGGCATCCGCGTGAACGCCGTCTGCCCCGGCACCATCGACACCCCGATGGTCGCGCGGATGACCGCCGGCGGCGAACTCGACCCGGAAGCCGCCCTCGCGGCCATCCCGATGGGCCGTCTCGGCCGCCCCGAGGAGATCGCCGCAGCGGTGCTGTGGCTGGCCAGCGACGCCGCCAGCTACGTCACCGGCGTCGCTCTCCCCGTCGACGCCGGATACACCGCCCAGTAGGAGCCCCGGGACCACGCCGGCGGATGACGCCGTATTCAGGTCACGCGCGAGCACGGACTCGCCCCCCACCGGAACAGGGCCCGCGTCGGCGTCGAGGGTCAACTCACCGTCAGCAGGACGCGGACGTCCCCAGGCGAGTAGGGGACGGTGATTTCCCAACCGTCGTACTTGGCCGCTAAGGCCTCGACCACCCTCGGTTGGAAGCCGTCACGGTGGATACGTGCGGTGCTCTCAGCTACCACTGGGTGGCAGGGGGATGCCGGTGAACGTCCCGAGCGCGTCCAGGAGTTGGTCCTGGAACACGGCGTCGACGACGGCGGGATGCGGAGGTCGCGGCACCCCGTGGTACCAGTACGCGCCGGTGCGCGGCTCGATGTCCGAGTCGTCGGCGGTGGCGAGCCAGGCCTGGGTGCGGTGGCCCTCCTCCAGATTGTCGGACGCGCTCGGACCCCCCATCCGGGTGGGCACCCAGCCGGGGTCGACCGCGTGCGCGAGGTCGCGGGGGCGGAGCCGGGCGAGGGCCATCGCCAGCGCGGTGACCTGGAGCTTGGAATCGTCGTACGGGCGACGCCTGGCCTCGGGATCGGAGAAGTCCACCGTCTCCAGATCGGTGGAGCCACCCCGGTGCATCGAACTGCTCAACACGACGGTGCGACCCGGCGGCGCCATCAGCGCGGCCAGCACGTAGGGGGCGACGATGTTGACGGCGAACACCGAGGGCCCGCCGATGACGCCCGCGTTGTGGATCACCGCGTCGAAACGTCCGATCCGCTCGATCTGTTCGGCGAGGCGAACGACCTGCTCCAGGCAGGAGAGATCCGCATACACCACCTCCCGCGCCATGCCGGAGACGTCCAGCCCCGCGAGCCGCTCAGGCGCGCGGGCGTGCAGGACCACATCGTGCCCGACCGCCCCCAGCTCACGGACGGTGGCCAGCCCGAGGCCGCTCGAAGCGCCGGTGACAAGAACGCGCGCCATCAGAAGTGCCCTCCACTCTGAATCCGTATCTGAAAGCGAGTCACCGTCCCGGGGTTGGGCGACCGGGGTCGGTCACGGCGGGTCAGTGGCGGGAACGCGGATGATCCGGTCGTCCCCTTCGGTAGGATCGCCCCGTCCGTCGGTGTTGTTCGTAATGACCCACAGCGCCCCGTCGCGGGCGACCACAACATCACGCAAGCGCCCGTACTCGTGAACCAACTTCTCGGTAGAAACAGCTAGGTCATCCAGCGGCACCTCACGGAGCCGTTCGCCACGCAGGTTCGCGACGGCGATAACGTCGCCCACGACAGCGATGCCGCTGGGACTGGCGTCGGCCGGGGGCCACTGCTGCACCGGGTCCGAGAACCCGTCCTGCCCAGCGATGCCCTCCACTACGGGCCACCCGTAGTTCCCGCCCGGTTCGATGACGTTCAGCTCGTCCCAAGTGTCCTGCCCGAACTCGCTGGCGTACAGGGTGCCCTCCTCATCCCATGCGATGCCCTGCGGATTGCGATGCCCGTAGCTGTACACGAGCGATCCATCGAACGGATTGTCAGCCGGGATGCCGCCGTTGGGGGTCAGGCGCAGGATCTTCCCCGAGAGGGAGTCGAGGTCCTGGGCGCTGGACTGGTCACCGGCGTCGCCAACAGTGGCGTAGAGCATCCCGTCGGGGCCGAACGCGATCCGACCACCGTTGTGATAGCTCGCCGCGGGAAGCCCGTCGAGGACGGTCTCAGACTCGCCGAGGGCCAGCGCTCCCGGCTCGCCGGTCAACTCGTACCGGTCGATCCGGTTCTTCCCCGCCCCCGTGAAGTAGGCATAGAGGTAGGTGTCGTGTACGGCGATGCCGAGGAGTCCTCCTTCACCCGCCGGCACAACGTCGTCGATGACGCCCACCTCGCGGGTGGTGTCGCCCTCGACCTCGAGGATTCGAGCCGTGTCCCGCTCGCTGATTAGAGCCGTGTCGTCGCGGAACGCGACCGACCACGGTGCGTCCAAGCCTTCCACGACGACGCTGTCTTCCAGGGACGAGGGCGGGGTGGAGGGCGGCGTCCGTGTCGTCGCCGGAGACGCAGGAGTGGCGGGCGGCTCGGTCGTGCACGCGGCTATGAAGACCAGCACCGCAGCCACCGCGGCGGTGCCGCCGACGGGTCGCGCCGCCCTCATCCGCCGACGGTGGTGCGGTAGGAGCCGCGCTCGGCGTGAATGCGCCACAGCCGCTCGGCGAGCGCCTCCGGAGCGAAGACCGGGTCGCCACCGCCGATGGCGCCGGGGACGACGAGCTGCCCCACGTGGATGTTCTCCGGCGCCAAGGCGTCATGGAGCATCGCCCCGTACGCCGACTCGCCGGCGAACGCGGTCGAGGTGCCCGCGACAGCACCGTTGGGCGTCACAGCACTGGCACCGTTCACCAGCAGGATGCTCCCGCGCCGGGACTCGCGCAGCCCGGGCAGTACCCGGGCGACCGCCGTGGCGAGGCCGAGGACGGAGAACTCCACCGCCGCGGCCAGATCCTCCACGGTCGTCTCCAACACCGGGCGCAGAAACTCAGAGCTGGGCACCGGACTGTACTGGAGCACCTCAACCGCCCCCAGCCCAGCGGCGGCCGAGTCCAGCGCGTCAGCCAGCGCCGCCCGGTCGCGCACATCCGCCGCGTAGCCACGGGCCCGAACACCGACAGCCTCCAGGCCAGAGACGAGCCGGTCGAGCCGGTCCCGACCGCGCGAGACCAGCGCGACGGAGAAGCCCTCGCGGCCGAACCGCCGGGCAACTGCGGCACCGAGCCCGGGACCGGCCCCAATGATCGCGATCGACGTCATGACGTTCCTTCCTCAGCCGCGCGCGCCGAACCAACCAGGATATCCGGTCACCACAGGCAGCGAACAGGTCAGACCTCGACCCTAGATGAATGAGTCCGATGTCTTCAGTGATCGAAGGCAATCAGCGATCTGGTGATGGGTGCGTCGGTTTGGTGGTTGTGCCAGATTGCGGCGGCCATCGCCAGGACTCGCTACGCGACGCGGACAGCGACTCCTTCGAAGGTCCGGCGCCGTGCTGTTCCAGGCCGAGTTGTCCGTTGAGGGGGTCGTTCACGGGCTCGATGAGCCGGCGGACCGACTCGGCAGGCCTTCGCCCAGCCGGGCCTTCTCCCGGTTGAACGAGGGCCGCAGCAGGGTGACACCCTGCCTGGCCAGGTCCGCCTCGAACTCCTTGGAGGTGAAGACCTTGTCCGCGATCAGCAGTAGCCCGGGCCGGTCGTGGGCCAGGTAATGGGCATGCCGGCCGGGGTGCAGACCAGGAAGAGGTGCGGGCCCCAGCAGAAGCGGCTGTGCGAGCGGCAGAAGCCGTAGCCCGCCCAGCCGGCCAGGTCTGAGCGTTTGACGGGAGGTCCGGACCGACCGCATTCCACCGGGGTGGAGTCGGTGATCCATACGTCGTCGACCCAGAAGGCCGTGTCGGCGGCCAGTTCCCGGATGACGCGTTTGATCAGCGGTAACGCCATACGTAGCCGCTTGCTGTAGCCCGACTGCTGAGGGAGGTAGGGGAACATGCCGGGCAGGTTCTCGCGGGCGAACCGCAGTCAGCGGGCCTCGGAGTGGAAGCCGAGCACAGCCTGCGCGACCGCCAGGCAGACGAGTTCGGAGTCGCTCAGCCTGGGCGGTCTGCCCATTCACCGGGTGCCTCCAATCTGGTCATCGATCTTCACGTACAGTGCGGTCAAGAGGGTGTTCAGATCCTGCGTCACAACATGATCATGAGCACCCTCTCCTCATGCCTGACGACTGGCCCCAGACATCGGACTTACTCGACCAGGCCAACACCCACGTCCCCTACCAGCCGATCTGACCGGAGGGAAAGCGCTCCACTCCGGGGCCTCGTCGACGGCACGCAGCGGCGCGACCAACGTCGTTTTCCGGGACCACTTGGGGACCACACGCCAGTCACGACACACGTCAGGTCGCACGCAACACACGCCATGTCGTTCGCCAGCATTCCTCTGAACCGCACATACACCTCCCGCAATGATCTGGGGGTCAAGGGGTCGTGGGTTCAATTCCCGCCGTCCCGACGGCGCTGAAGGCCGCCCCCGCGTTCCGGCCTTGGGGACCACCTGGGGACCACCTGGGGACCAGCGCGGCCCGGCCTCCGTGATCGCCCGGCGATCGGGGATGCGGATGCCGCTGAGTGGTGGTCAGCGAACCATGTCCGGCGATCAGGCGGAGCACGTGCGCCTTGACCCGAGCGTCGGCCATCCTGGTCGCCCACACCGGCCTCGACGGCACCCCCACCTCACCGCTACCACAACGGCGAAGCACGCCTCGTCCTCCACGAGATCGGCCACCTCCACGGCATCCTCTACCGCGAACGCATGCGCCCCGGCACCAACCCCTTCCCCGTCGAGGAATACCGCGGCACCGGCCGGTCTCGGAATCTCACGGCGAGCCGAAGAGGACGACTGGACAGGTGGAACAGGAGTCGCTGAAGCGGGCTCGTGCCGGAACCGCCGTTGCTCGGGGGCCGCCGCTGGCTTCCCCGCGCGGCGCGCGGGCTTCACAGAGGCGGTAACCGGCCCCTCTCTCCCCCACACAGCGCCGAGCCGATCGGGTCCCTGCGGGCACGGGGACGATCTCCGACGGCCGCCCACCGGTATCTGTCCATCTCGGTGAGACGTCAGGCTGCGCCTGGTCTGGTCGATCATGTCGAGGTGGAGTCGCCGCTTCTCGACATGGCCCACCTCGTCGGGGCGGTGAGCCCCGGAGGCAGTCTCCGCCCTACCGCCGGTGTCCGCCCGCGCGCTGGGTTGCTACTTCCTTGTCGCAGCGCGGGTGCAATGGACGGCGAGGGCCAGGGCGATGGTTGCGGTCAAGGTGATGGCGGCTTCGGGGAGGGGGCCGAGGCGGGTGGCGGTGGTGGTGTCGGTGTTGAGCGGGACGGACGCGGTGAGGACGTCGCGGGTCCAGAGCCCGGTGGCGGCGGTCACCGTCCCGTCCGGGGCGACGATGGCGCTGATGCCGGTGGTGGAGGCGACGAGGGTGGCGCGTCCGTGCTCGACGGCGCGCAGGCGGGACATGGCGAGCTGCTGCTCGGGTTCGGCGACGCTGCCGTTGCGCATGTAGGTGGCGTTGTTGGTGGGCACGGCCAGCAGGTTGGCGCCGGTGCGCACCGCGTCGCGCACCTGGCCGTCGTAGGCGACCTCGTAGCAGATGGAGGTCGCAAGCCGGACCGGGCCGGCGTCCAGGCGGACGGGGCCGTCGCCGGGCACGAAGTCACGGGGGACGAGTTGGAGGTCGCCGAAGCTGCCGAGGAGCCAGCGGGCGGGGATGTACTCGCCGAAGGGCACCAGTTGTTGTTTGGCGGAGTAGGGGCCGGGGCCGTTCTCCGGTGTCCACAGCAGGCTGGTGTTGCGGATGCGATTGTCCGGGGCGTCCAGAATGGCACCGACCACGATGGGTGCGCCGACCTCGGCGGCGGCCCGGTTGATGCCTTCGCGCAGGTCGGGATCGGTGCGGGGGTCGCGGTCGGTGGCGTTCTCCGGCCAGAGCACGAGGTCGGGTTGGGGTGCGTCGCCGGTCCGGATGGCGTCGGCGAGTTCGCGGGTGGCGGCGATGTGGTTGTCGGCGACCTGCCGGACACGGGCCTGCTCCTCGACCGAGCGTCCCCGCGGCACATTGCCCTGGACGACGGCGACCGTGGCCCGCTCCTGTCCGTCTCCCGAGGCGGACGGCACGAACAGCGTGCCGGCGGTGGTCGCCGCCACCGCCGCGAGCAGTGCGACGGCCGGGGCACGCACGGCGCGCGCGCCCGTGGACGGCGGACGGTGCTGTTGGCGCAGACGCAGCAGCAGGGCGGCCAGGCAGGCGGCGGTGAGCGCGACCAGCGCGCTCACGGCGGGGGCGCCGCCGACGGCCGCCCAGCCGAGGGTGGGCGCGTCGGCCTGGCTGAAGGCGAGCCGTCCCCAGGGGAAGCCGCCCAGTGGGACGCGGGAACGGACCGCCTCGACGGCCACCCACCAGGCGGCCGTCCACAGCGGCCATCCCCGCAGCCGGGTCAGCGGCGGCACCGCGCAACTCGACGCGCCCAGCAGCAGGGCCTGGACGAGGACCAGCGCCGCCCAGGGCAGCACGCCCAGGTTGGTCAGCCACAGCAGGAGAGGGCCGAAGAAGGCCAGGCCGAAGACCGTCCCCAGCCCGAAGGCGGCCCGGGGCCGCCGGTCACGCAGCACGAGCAGGAGCATCGCCGGCCCGACGAACGCCAGGGGCCACCAGCCCAGTGGTGGGAACGCGGCGGCCAGGACGAGCCCGCCCCCCGCCGCCAGGGCGGCGGGGCGGGCACGCCCGGCCGAGCGGGAAGCGCCGGGGAGATCGGGCGACGCGGTATCAGTCGGAACGTGGTCAGTCGTGGTCACAGGCGCAGGAGTCTCCACAGCAGCCACCGGCGGACGCGCTTGAGCGACGCTGACCGGACGTAGCAACGGACAGGGGAATCAAGCCTCGCCCGGCACCCGGCGGAGAGCTTGGCACGGGGATCAGCCGGCTGACGGCGGGGGTCGGGGCGCGCAGCGGCGGGTGGTGGGGAAGGCGGGTGCGGCGGCCGGCGCGGATGCCGTTGGCGATGACCAGGACTTCGGCCAACTCGTGGGCGGCGACCACGGCGGTAAGGCCCAACACGCCGGTCGCGGCCAGGGGGACGAGGGCGACGAGGATCGCGCCGGAGAGCAGCAGGTTCTGGGTGAGGATCCGGCGGGCGGCGTGGGTGTGGGCGATGGCGTCGGGCAGGCGGCGCAGGTCCTCGCCGAGCAGCGCGATATCGGCGGCCTCGATGGCGACGTCGCTGCCCATGGCGCCCATCGCCACGCCCGCGTGGGCGGTGGCCAGCGCCGGGGCGTCGTTGATGCCGTCGCCGGCCATGGCCACCGGGCCCTGGGCGGACAGCTCCCCGACGATGCGCGCCTTGTCCTCGGGAAGCAGCTCGGCATGGACGTCGGCGATGCCGGCCTCGGCGGCGACGGCCTCGGCGGTGCGGACGTTGTCCCCGGTGAGCATCACCACCCGAATACCGCGCTGCCGCAGGGAGTTGACCGCCTCGGCGGCCTCCGAGCGGATCTCGTCCCGGACGGCGACGGCGCCGATCAGCGTCGAGTCCCACTCGACGAGGACCACGCTTGAGCCAGCAGCCTGGAGCCGGTCGACCTCGCCGGCCAGCGGTCCCGGGGCGATGAAGCCCGGTTTCCCCAACCGGGCCGGGCGCCCCGCCACCATGCCACGCAGCCCGTGGCCAGGAACGGCCTCGACATCGACCGCCGGTACCCCAGACGGCGCGGCGGTCAGGATCGCGGCGGCCAAGGGATGTTCGCTGCGGGACTCCAACGCGGCGGCCACCTCCAACACGCGCCCCTGCTCCTGCCCGGGAGCCGCCAGAGTATCGATGACGGTCGGCTCGTTGCCGGTGAGGGTGCCCGTCTTGTCCAGGGCGACGACCCTGACCGCACCCAGCGCCTCCACGGCGGCGCCACCCTTGATCAGCACGCCGGCCCTGGAGCCGGCGCCGATCGCGGCGACCACCGCGATGGGCACGGAGAGCGCGAACGCACAGGGCGCCGCGGCCACCAGCACCACCAGCGCCCGTTCGATCCACACCTCCGGATCGCCCAGCAGGCTGCCCAGGCCGGCCACCAGCGCGGCCAGCACCAGCACCCCCGGCACCAGCGGGCGCGCGAACCGCTCGGCCAGCCGCTGGCCGGCGCCCTTGCGCTCCTGCGCCTCGTGCACGATATGGACCAGGCGGGCCAGGGAGTTGTCCTCGGCGGTGGCGGTGACGGACAACTCCAACGCCCCGGCGCCGTTGACCGTGCCGGCGAACACCTCCGCACCCGGACCGACCTCGACCGGCAGCGACTCGCCGGTGACCACGGAGACATCCAGCGCACCGCGCCCGGAGACAACCAGTCCGTCGGTGGCGATCCGCTCCCCCGGACGCACCAACAGCACGTCACCGACGCGAAGTTCGTCGGGGCTGACCTCGGTCTCGACGCCGTCACGCAGCACCCGCGCGGAGGGCGGCACCAGATCGAGCAGCGCGCCCAGCCCGTGCCGGGTGCGGGCCAGGGCGTAGCCCTCCAGGCCCTCGGCTACGGAGAACAGAAAGGCGAGCATCGCGGCCTCGCCGTACTCCCCCAACGCCACGGCCCCGGCGGCGGCGACGGTCATCAACAGCCCGACACCGAGCCGCCCGCGCAACAGGGCCCGCAGCGCTCCGGGTACGAACGTGGCCGCACCGACCAGCAACGCGGCCAGCACCA
Source organism: Streptomyces sp. NBRC 109706 (assembly GCF_000974485.1). Lineage (GTDB taxonomy): Bacteria > Actinomycetota > Actinomycetes > Streptomycetales > Streptomycetaceae > Streptomyces. Next base: position 178,212 of record NZ_BBOM01000014.1, read on the forward strand.
GCCCGATGGACCAGCCGCCAGGCGCCGGCCAGGAGGCCAGCAACAGCACACCGGAGGCGGTCGCGGCACGCAGCTCGATGACCTGCCAGAGCGCCGCCGGGGCAGCCGAGGACGTTGGGCCGCGTTCGGCGGGCGGCGCGGGGGAATCCGTGCCGCAGCAGGCGTCAGCCATGGCGGGCCGCCCCCTGGCCGGCTATCTCCGTGTCCTCGGCCCCGTTGTCGTCCCCGGAGCAGGCGTAGTCCTCCGGGCCGCATGCCTCGCCGGACGCGTCCTGGCGGTCGACCAGCAGCACCAGATCGGCCAGGGCGGCCAGCGCATGGGCCAGCTTGGGGTCGGCCAGCTCGTACCGCACCCGCCGGCCCACCGGCACGCCCCGCACCAGACCGCAACCCCGCAGACAGGACAGGTGGTTGGAGACGTTGCCCCGCGTCATGCCCAGCCGCTCCGCCAGATCCGACGGGTAGGCCGACTCCTCCAGCAACATCAGCAGCAACCGGCGGCGGCTCTCGTCCGCCAATGCCGTCCCGACCCGGGCCAGCGCCGCCGCGTCCACGGCCACAGCGGGGCCGCCCTTCTGTGTGCTCATCACACCCACAACGATACAGTCAGCAGTGAATTCAGCAATGGGTGTAACGACGTGGGAGGAGTCACGGAGGCGGACTCGACGCCGAAGACGTGACGTGGGGGCGCAGGAGCGTGGACACCAGCGCATACCCACGCGCCGTCAGCGCGTAGATCACCAGGCGGCCCTCTCGACGAGATACGGCCAGGCCGGCGGTGCGAAGCTGCCGCAGGTGGTGGGAGACGAGGTTCTGCGCCTGGCCCACGACCCAAGCGAGGTCGCAGACGCAGAGTTCACCACCCTTGGCGAGCGCCTTGGCGTCCGCGGCTGCTCGTTCCAAGGCGGGCGACGGCGGCATCGTCGCCCGGATCTCCTCGGCGACCGGCAGATCCAGCAGAGCAGGTCGCAGGAATCCCGTCAGGGCCTACAAGCACCCGGGGCGCCGGGTGAGGACATGGCTGAGGTTGTTGACCAGGCCGGCCCGATCGACCGGCGCCACGGAGCGAACGGTGACGCCAAAGGGGTGCGGCGAAGGCCGCCACCAACCTGCTGGCCTCCGCTGAGGACAGCCTCGGAGTCCTCGGGCGCCCAGCAAGTCCTCGACCCGTTACGGGACATTCCACGCCGACCCATGGCCGCAGCTCCGAACCGACCGGGCGCTGTGGTCGACGCGCGGATCACAAAAAACCTCAGTCGTTCGGGAGGTGCGGTTGTTCGTGCGTGCGGAATTCAAGGGAGGACCTTCCTTGACACGGCACGCATCAAGGAACTCTCGCAGCGGAAAATCGGCGCGGGGAATCACGGGAAGGGGCCGAACAGAATGTTGTACGGGTACGGTCGGTGCATTGTCGTCACATCGTCGGGACGTTCACCAAAGGGCGTCGACGAGTGTGGATACGGGGATTTCCGCATTCCTGGAGAATGGTCGGCGGGCGCGTGCTCGCCCGGCCGAAACATCGGGGAATTCCCATGGCTGTGCCCGCACCCGGAGGGATGCGGCCTCCGACTACGAGGTACGCGTCAGCGTCAGACGGGAACGATGTTCTCGGCCATCGGACCCTTCGGGCCTGACGCGATGTCGAAGGTGACCTTCTGCCCTTCGAACAGCTCGCGCAGGCCTTGGGCGGCGATGTTGGAGAAGTGGGCGAACACATCGGCGCCGCCGCCGTCCTGCTCGATGAAACCGAAGCCCCTGGCCGCGTTGAACCACTTCACAGTGCCGGACGCCATGTCATATCTCCTTTGGGGCAGTACGCCGGTATCCGCGGTCCGCGGATACCGGGTCGCCGCGATGATGCCCCGCCCGGAGGGTGACCGGAAACACAGAACGCTCCCGGTGACGGAAAAGACCGAGGGGGCGTCCAATTTTCGGGAACCACAACTGCAACTGACATTGACAGTAGCAGGCGGGAAGGACGCGGGTCCGGTCGATTCCGGCACCCTGCTCAGGAGGGTAGGAACACTTTCCACGCGGCACAGCAAATCCTCGTCCGGCGGCCACAGGTATTGGTATGTCCGGGGCGCCGCGTTTCTGGAGCGGTCGGTCGCCTCCCCCGGAACGCCCGGACGCGCGCGTCACAGCAGACCGCCGCCCCGGGGTGGGCGAAGAGAACCGCCTGCCAGCGTCAGCTGGTTCCCAGGAGGATGGCCGCGTAGTGGGAGGCGAAGGCGGCGATGGTGAGCGCGTGGAAGACCTCGTGGAAGCCGAACCAACTCGGTGAGGGATCGGGGCGCCCGAGCCCGTAGACGACGGCGCCCGCGGTATAGAGCACGCCACCGGCGATCATGAGCACGACCACGGTGGTGCCGCCGGTGCGCGCGAAGTCGGGCAGGTAGAAGACGGCCGCCCAGCCCAGGGCGATATAGCAGAGGGTGTAGAGCCAGCGCGGTGCGCCGATCCACCAGACGCGGAAGGCGATACCGGCCAGGGCCCCGCCCCAGACCACGGAAAGCAGCACCTGCCGCTGTCCGGTGGGCAACAGCATGACGGCGAGCGGCGTGTAGGTGCCGGCGATGATCAGGAAGATGTTCGCGTGGTCCAACCGCCGCATCACGGCCTCCCCCCGCGGGCCCCACGTTCCCCGGTGGTACAGCGCACTGGTTCCGAAGAGCAGGCAGGCCGACAGCGCGTACACCGAGCAGGCCGCCACCGCCGCCGCCGAGCGCGCGAGGGCGATCAGGACAACACCGCCGACCAGCGCGAGGGGGAACACCCCGGCGTGCAGCCAGCCCCGCATCCTCGGTTTCAACGCGGCCGTCGTGCGCTCCAGCCCGCTTTCCGGGGCGGCGCCTGTCAATCGGGGTGTCGGGTCGGCGGCGGGCGTGCGCTCATCCGTGGAATCGGCGGGAACGGCTGGAACGGGGGCAGGGGAGACGGCGGACGGCCGCGAACCGCGGGTCATGTGCCGGTCGTGGGCTGGGACTGGGACGCTTTGCGGTGGTGTTCGGCGTTGATGCGCCGGGCTTCCTCAAGTTGGTCCTCAAGGATGATGATGCGGCAGGCGGCCTCGATGGGGGTGCCCTGGTCGACCAGTTCCCGGGCTCGGGCGGCGATGCGCAGTTGGTAGCGGGAGTAGCGGCGATGGCCGCCCTGCGACCGCAGCGGGGTGATCAGGCGGGCTTCGCCGATGGCCCGCAGGAAGCCCTGGGTGGTTCCGAGTATCTCGGCTGCCCGGCCCATCGTGTAGGCGGGGTAGTCGTCGTCATCGAGACGGTCGAACGAGTCGTTCGCTGTCATCGCACCTCTCTGTGAACGCGTCGAGGGGTCCTGGTGCCGGACGGCACCAGGACCCCGAAGGAACTGCTTTACCATCTGCCGGCCTTACCGCTGTGCCGGCCTTCTGTATCCGCAAACCCGACCGTGACGCTGCCGGGGATGCGGGGATCGCGGTTGCTTGACCGGAGACCACCTCACTATCGATGTCCTGCGGTACCCAGGCCCTGAACCTCAGCCCGGGCGATCCTGATGGTGCCTGGCTCCTCCGTTACTCCCTCTTGGATCAATCACTTACCTACGGGCGGTACCGCTCGGCGGCCTGCCGTAGCGCCACCTTCGGCAGCGGGCCCGTCGCCCGTCCTGCGTCTACCCTGGCGTGGGGTCCCGCTGTCCAACCTCCCGGTGCGCGCGTCCGCAGCCGACGCCTTCACCGAGGTTCCACTCACTTCACTGCTGTGCACTGTGATCCACGCCTGCCACTGCCGCGTGGGCCACGGCGGTGCGCACGGTGGCCCCTGAACACCACGGGCCACCCGATGCGGGAGCCAGCCCCGTCGCCCTCCTGCGACAACCTGGCTTCGGAACTCCACTCCCGCGCCGTCCTACGAACTGCGACCGCGGTACTGCTGCTCGGCAGTTCATCATCTGCCGCGCCCTGCTCGGTCTCGACTACGAGAGAACCATAACCACGAGCACAACCCAATGTCTACTGCGGCCGGCATAGTTTTTCGCGTGTTCGGCAGCGAGGTTATCGACCTCGAACAGCGAATGCCCGAACGGTGACGGAAGGAGGCAAACCGGGTTGGCGGGCCACATGACGGGCACAGGCCACGCACAGACGACAGCGGGCACTGACGGTCCGGAGGCCGGGGGCGCCTGATGGACACGGCGCGCGTCAACGTCGCGAGTCCCGCTCCGCGGCACCCGTCGCCCGCGCGCGCGAGGGTGCCCGGGACCTCCCGGAGCTCGTCACCGACGCCCTTCGCCATGGCGGCGGCGCACGCGCACCCCCGACCTCCACGCGATCGTCGGCGCGGATGCGTTCGTCGAGTTCCCGCACCGCTCGGATGGTGTCGGCGGTGTCGTCCGGGTCGATCAGCCGGGCCTGGTAGGGCATCTTGTCGACCAGGATGGCGCCGCCCGACCTGGCCCGGGGTACGACTACCTCCCAATAGGCCGTGTAGTTCAGGTAGTCAGCGTCGATGAACGCCAAGTCGTAGGCGGGCTCGGCGGGCATGGATCGCAGCGTGTCCAGTGCCGGGCCCAGCCGCAGGTCGATCCGGTCCCCGACGGCCTCGTTCACCGAGCCAACCGGCGCTGCTGCGACCCGACTCCGCCCCGCGGTACAAGGACGGCGTCGACACGGTCGTTCGCCGACGTTGATGGTTGACACGCGTTCTCGACGCTGCCGACCTATCCCCGTGGACAGTTCAGGGGCTCCTCGGCCCTCGTCGTTGCACCGCGTCGGCGATGACCGCCGTCACGAGCTTGTTGACGACCGCCGTGGCCGGCGGGTCGGAGTCGCGGTCCGCGAAGAGGAGATGCCCGCCACCGACCAGGGAGAGGGTGAGCGAATCGATGTCGGCGTCGGCCGCGATGCGGCCCAGTTCACGCTCGTCGGCCAGGTAGGCGGAGACCGCCGTCGTGGCCTGGGCCAGGATCGCGATGCCGCCTCCGGGCCTCGCCTTCCGGAGTCGTGCGCGCAGCTCGTCCCGGAAGGTGATGAGCGGGATGATCGCCACCGGGATCGGTCCGAAGAGGATGGTCAGCACGCTGGTGAGGTTGTCGGCCACCGTGCCGGTGCCGGCGGACTCGCGCAGTACACCCGCCTGCCTCTCAAGCCGCGCGGCCCGGTCGAGCACGAGGTCGGCGAGGAAGGCGTCGAAGTCGCTGAAGTGCCGGTGCAGAACGCCTTTGGCGCAGCCCGCCTCGTCGGTGACGGCCCTGCTGGTCAGCCCGTTCGGCCCGTCCCGCAGCAGCACGCGTTCGGCGGCGTCGAACAGCTGCCGCCGCGCATCGCGAAGGTGTGTCCCGGTCGGCACTCACAGGTCCTCTCGTGCGGTCCGCCCTCTGGCGCCCGTTGCCTAGTGGGCATGCGCCCACTAAGGTGGGCGCATGCCCACCCTATCGCGAGAGCAACCAGAACCGTCCCCGGCACAGCCGCACGAGGCCCGGCGGATGGCCGAGTCGTTCGGCGTGGACGCGCAACGCTACGACCAGGCCCGGCCCGGCTACCCCGACGCGTTGGTGGCACGGATCGTCACCGGCAGCCCCGGGCCTGACGTGCTCGACATCGGCTGCGGCACCGGCATCGCGGCCCGACAGTTCCAGGCCGCGGGCTGCACCGTGCTCGGCGTCGAACCCGATGCGCGGATGGCCGACTTCGCACGAGCCCATGGCCTGCGGGTCGAGGTGGCGGCCTTCGAAGCCTGGCAGCCGGCCGGCCGGACGTTCGACACGGTCATCGCCGCCCAGTCGTGGCACTGGGTGGATCCGGCCGCCGGCGCCGTGAAAGCGGCACGTGTGCTGCGTCCGGACGGACGGCTGGCGATCTTCGGGCACGTATACGAGCCGCCCGCCGAGGTGGCCGAACCCTTCGCCGCCGCCTACCGTCGGGCGGCGCCCGACTCCCCGCTCAGCGGCCAACCGGCCCGACGCCCGCTCGACTTCTATCAGGCGGCATACGCGAAGTCCGCCGACAGGATCCGCGAGACCGAACAGTTCAACGATCCCGAACAGTGGCGATTCGACTGGGAACAGTCCTACACACGCGACCAATGGCTGGACCTGCTCCCCACCACCGGCGGCCTCACCCAACTCCGCCCGGAACAGCTGGCCGAGATACTGGACGCAGTCGGCAACGCCATCGACTCCCTGGGCGGGCGCTTCACCATGCGGTACACCACCCTGGCCACAACCGCCGTACGCGCCGGCACCCCCTGAAGCCCAGCCACCAAGACGCCGCCGACGCGGGAATCCGCCCAGCGGTTGCTCACGCCGGATACTTCTCCTACTCGCCCCCTCGTTCTGGTCGCGACGTTCTCCGTGAGTCGCTGTATCCCCGGTGGTTTCCCTCGGGTGATGGTCCGGCAGCCCGCTCTTTGACCTGAACGATGCCCGGCTCCCGGGGACCACACACCGGCCACGCCACGAGTCAGGGCACGCGCACCACACGCCATGAACCGCACATACGCCTCCCGCAATGATCTGGGGGGAAGGGTCGACGGTTCAAATCCCGCCGTCCCGCACGGTGTTACGGCCCCGTCGGTGATGTACCACCGCACCGTGCCCCTGTCTCCTTTCAAGGTCATGAAGGGAGTGAAGGGCGATAGCGTTGGGGACCGCGGAGCACCGGGCAGGGGGAGAGTGGGCCTGGCCCGGGTCCATGAGGGAAGGGGCGTGTGGGGTACATGCAGGGAACACTGCTCGGCGATCGCTACCTTCTGGTGGAACGCATCGGCCGGGGCGGCATGGGCGTGGTGTGGCGGGCCCGGGACCAGCGGCTGCGCAGGGAGGTCGCGGTCAAGACACTCAGCGGCCTTGCCATCGGGGAGGAGGTCTCCGTCGAGGAGGCGCGGCGGTTCGTGCGTGAGGCCGCGGCGGCGGCCGGGCTCAACAGCCCGCATATCGTCACGGTGCACGACTCCGGTCAGGCCCGGGTGAACGGGCACACCGTGCTCTACCTCGTGATGGAACTTCTCCGGGGCCAGCCGTTGAACCGCCGGCTGGAGACAGGGTTACCTCGGCTGAGCGAGCTGGGAACGTGGACCGTGCAGATCTGTGCCGCGCTCCGGGTCGCCCACGAAGGCGGGGTCGTGCACCGTGATCTGAAGCCCGAGAACCTCTGGTTGTGCGAGGACGGGCGGATCAAGGTGCTGGACTTCGGGATCGCGCGGTTTCTTGAGGGCACCTCGGATTTCACCACCGTCACGGCGACCGGCCATCTGATCGGCACGTTCGCCTATATGTCGCCCGAACAGATAGATGGCCGACCTCCCAACGGAAGCAGCGACCTCTACTCTCTCGGCTGCGTGCTGTACACGTTGGCCACCGGAGGCCCACCGTTCGGTACCGGGCCCAAGGCCGCCCTCCTGCACGCCACGGAACGGCCGGTCCGGCCACGACAGGTTCGGCCCGATCTGCCGCCCCACTGGGACGCGCTGATCATGGACCTGCTGGAGAAGCAGCCCGACCGACGGCCACGGAGTGCCCAGGACGTGAGCCGCCGGATCGAACGCTGGGCCACGTCGGACGGTACTCCCCGCGATGTCCGGCACACGCCGTCGGAGGTGGCCCCGGGGGTCGACGCCGCGCGGCGACATGTGATGCCGACGATTCCCGAGGCGCCGGCCGAGACCCCGCCACTTCGCGCGCCGGGCCCCGAGGAGGACGCCGAGTCGGACTGGCTGCCGAGCCGACCCGAGGACCGGCAGACGCGTGCCCGCTACCGCGAGTTGGCGCAGAAACGCGTGTTGGTCCGAGGGGACCTCCCGTCCGGTGCGCTCACCGCCAGGGAGCAACGGGCCATGCGCTTCATGGGGAGCATCGGACTCGGCATCGGAGTCCTCGCCTCCCTGCTGTGGTTCGGCGGATACGACTTCGCCCTGTCGGCCACGGTCACCCTCGCAACCGTTGTGATCGCCTGGTGGTGGTTCGGCCGCTATGTGCGATATCGACCGACGGGGACCGGGGATGACATCGACTGGCAGGTCGGGCTGGTTCTTCTCTCGGTCCCCGCCGCGTTGATCGTCGGTTGGATCGGAGCATGGCCCGCACCGTGGTGGGCCCTGGTACTGCACACCCTCTGGGTGCCCTTGTTCAGTCTGGCCGTCGGTGTCCTCTCCATGGTCGTCACGGAACTCGGGCTCGATGACATGGACCATGTGCCCAACGGCAGTGGCGTCATCTTCGTTTCCCTGCCGCAGGCGGCACGGGTCGCCAACGCCGCCGGATGGGCGATCGGCGGGACCGGGGCCGGACTCCTGCTGGCCACGGGTGAGGCATGGTGGGTGGCGCTCCTCAAGGGTGGCGGTATGTGGTTCGCGGCCACGGTCGCGATGACGATCGTCGTCGGTATCAGCCGGAAGGCTGCCGCGCCCTGACGGTGCGGGGGCAAGGGCCAAAGGGCTCGGTGGACGTGCCCGGGCCGGCCTCCCTTCACGGGTGGCCGGGGTAGGGGGGCAGGAGGCGGGCGAGGGAGGGGTTGGCAGGGCCTATGGCGTGGTCGATCTGCCGCACGAGCGCGACCAGGTCGTGCGCGGGGACGATCAGAACGCCGGGGAGAGTGATCTGACCGCCGGTTATGCGGGCGCGGTGCACCGCGATGACGGTGGCGACCGGTCGGCCCAGCGCCAGCGCGGCCTGGTTCGACTCGTACCGGGCCGCCTCCACGCTCCCGGTGCGGTCCACCACGCCGTGGAAGACTCGTCCGTTCCGCTCATGGACGTTGCCGCTTTTCGCCGACCACATCTTGCTGTCCACATTGATGACGGCGGCGGCCGGGGTGATCAGGAGGTGGTCGATGTTCGCCCGCCCGCGGGGCAGAGCCCGGTCGTGCAGCACGCTCCACTCGGTGCCCAACTCGCCCAGCAGCAGCGCGGTGCGTCGCTCGCCGACGTCTCCGGCCCGGTGGCGCGCCTCCTGGCCGGCCGACTCCTCCGCCGTGAGCGGAGGGCGGGGCCCGGCGACCGGGGGCCGGCGGCGTGGGCCACGGGGGGAGGCGGGGCGCCGACGTTTGCGGGACCCTCCGGCTGTCCAGGAGGCCAGGCCGGCCACCAGCAGGAACAGGAGGGCCACCAGTAGGAACTCACCCATCCGCTCAGCGTAACTCCCCTGTGTAGCAGGCCACTTGCCGCCGGAGGGGAGGACCGGGCCAGCGGGTCGCAGGAGCACCGGAATCCGGTCTTCCGTCCCGAGTTGGTGGTCCGCGAGTCCAGCCCTCACGGGCCCGCCGGGCCGAGGGTTCCCGTTCCTTCGGCGGGCGCCGCCCGGTGGGGCCGACGTGGGACCAGCGGGCTCCCGGCCGAGCCGTGGCCACAGCCTCGGGCTCCGGGGAGTTGACCGTCCGCGAACGCCGTGGTGGTTTGCCGTCGGGCCGGCCCTGGGCACTTTCCTGGAGGAGAGGAGGCCGCTGCCTTGCGATCACTGCGCCCGGGGCAACCGTCGCAGGTCGGCCCCTACCGGCTGCTCGGGCAGCTCGGGGAGGGCGGCATGGGTCAGGTGTTCCTCGGGCGTGCGCCCGGCGGGCGGCTGGCGGCGATCAAGCTGGTCCGTCAGGAGTTGGCCTCCGACCCGGAGTTCCGTCTGCGTTTCCGGCGCGAGATCGACGCCGCCCGGCGCGTCAGCGGCGAGTGGACGGCGCCGGTGCTCGACAGCGACACCGAGTCCGCCGTGCCCTGGGTCGCCACCGGTTATGTCCCGGGCCCCTCCCTCGCGACCGTGACCGGCGAGTACGGCCCGCTGCCGCGTCCCACCCTCTGGGCCCTGCTCCACGGGCTCACCCTGGCGTTGACCGACATCCACGCCAAGGGGCTGATCCACCGGGACCTCAAGCCGTCCAACATCCTGATCACCCTGAACGGCCCCAGGGTGATCGACTTCGGCATCGTGCGGGCGGCGGACGCGAGCAGGGCCACCCGCACGGGCGCCATGGTCGGGTCCCCCGGCTATATGGCGCCCGAACAGGTCCGGGGCGAACACATCACCGTCGCGGCCGACGTCTTCGCCCTCGGCGCCGTCCTGGCCCATGCCGCCACCGGCTTCCCGCCCTTCGCCCGTGACCAGCCCTCCCTGCACACCGTCCTGTACCGGGTGCTCCACGAGCCTCCCGAACTCGGCCCCGAATCCGGCCCGTTGACCGGTCCGTTGCGCGAGCTGACCGAACGCTGTCTCAGCAAGGACCCGGCCGGGCGCCCGTCGCTGCCGGAGATCAGCCGGCTCGCGGCCGAGCGCGCCGGCGACAGCCGGGTCTGGCTGCCGGCTCCCCTCACCTCCCAACTGGGCAGGGACGCCGCCGATCTGCTCTCCCTCGACGGGCCGCACCCCACCGAGGTCGGCGGCTCCGGCCCGCCGCCGGGCGAGGAGACCGCCACCGCGCGGCCGTCGGATTCCCCGGACGCCGACCGTTCCCCCGCCGCTGGTTCACGCGGGGCGCTGCTGGTCGGCGCCGCCCTGGGGGCCCTGTTGCTCGTCGTGGGCCTGGTGACGGTCGTCAACCGCCCCTGGGAGGACGGCACATCCGCCGCCGGGGGTGGCGACACCTCGGATACCGGGGAGACCGGGGAGACCGGGGAGACCGGGACGGCCGACGACCCGCCGCCGCCCTCGTCGCTGCCCGAGGAGGTGCGGGAGGCCGGCACCCTCAGGGTCGGTCTCGGCACCTGGTCCTCCCCGCTGTCCTTCGCCGGAGCCGACGGTGAGGTGATCGGCGTGGAGCGGGACATGGTGGAGGCGCTGGGCGAACTGCTGGGCGTGGAGCTGGAGATGACGACGGTCACCGACTACAACCGGCTGGTGCGGGAGGTCTCGGCCAGCGGGGCGGGCGAGCCGCCGGTGATCGGTCTCGGGGCGTTCCGGGACACGGCCGCCAAGCGGGCGGAACTGGACGTGGACTATGTCGACCACTTCCAGGAGGGTCTGGTCCTCGTCGTCCCCGAGGGCCAGGAGGACATCACCCTGGCCGACCTGTGCGGCCGGTCGGTCACCACCTGGGAGACCGACGACATCCTGGGGGTGCTGGAGGAGGTCAACGACGACTGCGACGAGCGTTTCGCCGTCGAAACCCTGGACACCCTGGACGAGATGGTCCATCTGATCAACCTCGGCGAACACCCGGCGGCGCTGCTGCCCTACTCCAACGCGCAGCACTTCCTGGGCGGGCATCCGAACAGCGGGATGGCGGTCTCGGAGCGGCAGTTCGCCGTCGAACCGCACGGCATCATGCTCCCCGCGGGGGAGGAGGAGCTGCGTGACGCGCTGCGCCTGGCGGTCCAGCAGCTGATCGACGACGGTACCCACGCGGACATCCTGAACGAGTGGGGCGTGCCGGGGCTGGCCCTGGAGACGGCCACGGTCAACGCCGGCGACTGACCGGGCCACGGCGCCACCGGGGGAACGAACGGTCTCCCCACCTCGCGTGCCGGCGCATCGCGGCGGCGAACGGTCAACGAGGCCCACGTTCCCTCCGAGCGACCGAGCGACCGGGCGTATGGCGGCATGGGCCGGCGACGGTGAACTCGAACCCGCAGCCGGTGGGTTGGTGGCCGACATCGCCGACCCCGGCACGATGGACCCGGCCGGCGCGCTACCGCCGCTATCGTCGCTGGCCGCTTCGGGCGCCCGAAGCGGTGGCGTTTCCCGCCTCGTCCGACGGCTCCTCTGCCAACGGTCGGGATCTCATCATCGACGGCGGGCCGGTCGTCGACGTGCCCGGCTGAGGCATGTGGTCAGGCCGACGCGCCGCCGACGGGCGCGCGGCGGGGGGCACGCGTCGGAGCCGTGCGGACGCGGGTGACGGCGAGTCGGGTCAGGCGGGCCACCACGGCAGCGCCCGCCGCGACCGCGAGCGGCAGCAGCGCCGGCGCGGCCAGACTCACCGCCGCGACCGCTGCCGTCGTCACGCAGGTGGCGAGCGCGCACAGCGGATGGGCGCAGGCGAGCAGCGCGGCGTTCCGCAGCAGGGGGATGGCGGGGTCGTCCGTCAGGGCCAGCAGCGGGAACGCGAAGACGCCCGCGAGCAGTACCGCCACCGCCAGAGCCACCCCGGCGGTCAGTACCGCCAGCCGCAGCGGGGCCCCGTCGGCGTGCAGCCCGAACGCCAGGTCCGTCACCGCCAGGGCCGCCCCCGAGGCGAGTACCCCGCCCACCGTCGCCCCTCGGACGAACCGGTGGCGGAAGGCGTCGACAAAGGTCCGCCAGACCGGCGGGGACTGGCCCCTGGCCCAGCCGTCCGCCACCGCGCACAGGCCCGTGGTGGCGGCGGGCAGCGTCAGCAGCGGCAGGGCCGCGAGCGTCCACAGCAGTCCCGCGGCGACCAGGTCGGCGAGTCGGGTCAGCCCTCGGACCAAGGGGTTGTCCTGGTGCATGGCACTCCTCCCACCCGGTCGGACGCGCGCACGCGGTCCGACCACGATGTCTCGATGCGGCTCCGTTCCGTTCAACCGTCCACGGCGGTCGGGGGGCCGGCGGCGGTGGACTCGCGGACCACCAGCCGGCTGGGCACGGACTCCACGCCCCGCCCCGGGCGTCCCTCGATGGCCTCCATCAGTCGGAGCGCGGCGGTGCGCCCGACCTCGGCCAGGTTCATGTCGACGGTGGTCAACGGCGGACGGGTGGCGGCCGCCATGACCTCCCAGTTGTCGTAGCCGGCCAGCGCGATGTCCTCGGGCACGCGGCGGCCGGCCTCCCGCAGCGCGTCCGCCACGCCGCGGGCGATCTGGTCGCTGCCGCAGAAGACGGCGTCAAGGCCGGGGTCGGCCCGCAGCGCCGCGTGCACCCCCTGGCGGCCCCAGGCCTCGGACCACTCGCCGAACAGCGCCCGTCCGCCGGCGAACTCCAGGCCGGCGTCGGCGAGGGCGCGCGCCGCGTGGTCGGCCCTGGCGCCGGCCGCCGCGTGGTGAACGGGCCCGGTGAGGTGGGCGATCCGCCGGCGTCCGGTGTCGATCAGATGCTCCACCACCAGGCGGGCGCCGCCCGCGTCGTCGGGCACCACCGAGGCGTCGCTCGGATCGATCGAGGGGCCGAAGGCGTAGACCACGGGCACCGGGGAGGGCAGTGGCAGCGGTGGACGGGCGTCGGTGCGCCGTCCGGTGACGATCAGCCCGTCGATCCGGCGCGCCAACAGCGTGTTCACATAGTGCTGTTCACGGATGGCGTCGCCCCTGGTGTCGCAGAGGAAGACGGAGATCCGGCCGGCGCCCAGCGCGTCCTCGGCGCCGAGCAGCACCGGCAGGCTGAACCGGCCGACGCTGTCGGTGGTGATCAGCCCGACGGTGTAGGTGCGGCCGGAGAGCAGGCTGCGGGCGGCCTCGTTGGGCTGGAAGCCCAGCTTCCTGGCCGCCTCGGCCACCCGGTCCCTGGTCTCGGGACGCAGGTTGCCCCTGCCGTTGAGCGCCTTGGAGGCGGTGCTCGAAGAGACCCCCGCCAGGGACGCCACATCGCTGAGCGTGGCGGCGCGCCGCTCCTCCGCCCGCCGCGAGCTTCCTGCCATGCGAAACCCTTTTCCTCCTTGGTGAGCCCGGTGCGAACCGGGTCGCGCCGGGGCCATGATGCCATGGCACCCGCCCAATGACCATGGACCTGCGAGCCTTTGAGCGTTCCTGTGCACAACCGTTGACTCGGCAGGGCGGCACTCCTAGAGTCCCGGCTCAGGAAATGGGTTTCCCCATGTTTCCCAGGCTGTTCTCCGGGCCGTGGTACCAAGCCCCCGCGGCCCTCCCACACCGTCCACGCCGTCTCGTCCGGAGCCGCAGATGTCCTCCTCCAGCCATCCCCCGAGCCCCGTGCCCGTGCGCCCCACCGCCGGGGCCCACACCACGCTGACGCCCGCCGCCCGCACCACCGTCACGGCGGGGTTCTGGGCCGAACGGCGCGACGTCAACGCCCGGGTGAGCATCGCCCAGGGCCCCGAGCGGCTGGCCGAGGCCGGCAATCTCCGCAATCTGCGGCGCGCCGCCGCCGGCGAAACCACCGGCTACGAGGGCGACGTGCCGTTCATGGACACCGATGTCCACAAGTGGCTGGAGGCCGCCGGCTGGCAGCTGGGCGACCCGACCACCGATCCCGAACTGGCCGCCGAACTGACCGACCGGATACGGGAGATCGCCCGCCTGCTGGCCGACGCACAGCAGCCCTCCGGCTACCTCAACTCCTACTACCAGGTCGCCAGGCCGGAGACCGAGCACTTCAGCGAGCTGCGCTGGGGGCATGAGCTGTACACCGCCGGCCATCTGATCCAGGCCGCCGTCGCCCACCACCGGACCACCGGCGAACGCGAACTCCTCGATGTGGCCGTGCGGTTCGCCGACCATCTTGTCGACGCCTTCGGGCCCGGCGGTCCCGGCGGGCTGGCCGACCGCGTCGACGGGCACCCCGAGATCGAGACCGCGCTGGTCGAACTCGCCCGCGAGACCGGCGATCCCCGCTACACCGCGCTGGCCGGCTCCTTCGTCGGCCGCTACGGCGGCGCCTTCCCGCCCGGGGGCACCAAGGGGCCGGGTCGCCCCGGCTACTGCCAGGACCATCTGCCCGTCCGCGAGGCCCCCGCCGTCACCGGCCACGCGGTGCGGCAGCTCTATCTCCTGGCCGGCGTCGCCGATCTGGCCGCCGAGACCGGCGAGACCGAACTCCGCGCCGCCGCCGAGCGGTTGTGGGCGGACATGGCCGCGCGGCAGAGCTATCTGACCGGCGGCATCGGCGCCCACCACAGCGACGAGGGCTTCGGCCACCCCTACGAACTGCCCCACGAACGCGCCTACGCCGAGACCTGCGCCGCCATCGCGGCCTTCCAGTTCGAATGGCGGATGGCGCTGCTCACCGGCGAGGCCCGCTACGCCGACCTGGCCGAACGCACCCTCTACAACGCGGTGCTCTGCGGCGTCTCCCTCCAGGGCGACACCTATCTCTACGACAACCCGCTCCACGTCAGGGACGGACACGCCGACCAGGAGGGGACGTCCCCGCACCGCACCCCGTGGTTCTCCTGCGCCTGCTGCCCGCCCAACATCATGCGGCTGCTCGCCTCCCTGCCCGGCTACCTCGCCACCACCTCGGCCGACGGCACCGCTCTCCAGATCCACCAGTACGCCGCCGGCACCGTCAGCGCGCCGGTCGCCGGCGCCCGGGTCGCGCTGCGGGTGGCCACCGACTATCCCCGCGACGGGCGGATCGCGTTCACCTTCGAGGAGACCGGCACCGCGCCCTGGACCCTCGCGCTGCGCGTCCCCCACTGGTCCGCCACCGGCTGGCGGCTGACCGTCAACGGGGCGGCGGCGCCGGCGGGTTCGTGGCGGCTCCTGGACGGCTGGCTGCGGCTGACCCGCACCTGGACGGCCGGGGACACCGTCGAGCTGACCCTCGACCTCACGCCCCGCTTCACGGCGGCCGACCCCCGGATCGACGCGGCGCGCGGCTGTGTGGCCGTCGAACGGGGGCCGCTCGTCTACTGCGTGGAGGCGATCGACCAGCCGCCGCCGGCCGAAGGACTGGGGCTGGACGATCTCGTGGTGGACCAGGGGGCCGGCCTCGGCCTCGCCGAACGGGACGATCTGCCCGGCGGCGTCACCGGCCTCACCCTCACCGCCCGCCCACGGCCCCGCCCCGTGGACGACGCGGCACCGTGGTGGCCCTACCACGACGCCGCCGGCACCGCCCCCGCGCCCGAGGACCCGCCGCTGACGCTCACCGCGATCCCCTACTACGCCTGGGCCAACCGAGCACCGTCCGCGATGCGGATCTGGCTGCCGACGGCCCCCTGAACGACCCGCCCGCCGCGCCACGGGACGGGGCGGCGGACCCTCCCCAGGTGGGGCCATCACACATCAACGGAGGCCTACCATGACAACCCCCTCCCCTCGCCGTCCGCCACCCCGCCCGCACGCGTCGAGCCGCCGTGCCCTCCTGCGTGGGATGGGCGCCGCCGCGCTCGCCGCGCCGCTGGCCTCCTGCGGTTTCGTGCCCGCCAGCCGCGACGACCGGCTGCGCTTCATGTTCTGGGGCAGCATCCAGGAGGAGGCCAGCGTCAACGAGGTGAGCCGCCGCTTCGCCGGCGCACCCGGGCGCCTGCCCATCGACACCGAACTGGTCAGCATGGCCGGCTACCCCACCAAGATGCACACCCTGGTGGCCGCCCGCCAGGAGCCCGACATCGCCTACGGCATCCAGGACATGTCGATGCGCCTGGGCGAGGGTGGCTATCTGGTCAACTTCCTCGACTACCGCGACCGTTTCGAGGATCTCGACGACTTCCTGCCCCAGACCATCCACTACTGGGACGAGCGGCAGGCCGTCTTCCAGACCGCCATCGAGACCATGGCGACCTGGTACAACGCCGATCTGCTGGAGGCGGCGGGCGTGCCCACGCCGCCCACCCGCACCGAGGACGCCTGGACCTGGGACGAACTGGTGAGCGCCGCCGAACGTCTCACCTTCGACGCCCAGGGCCGCCGTCCCACTGAGAGCGGCTTCGACGCGGACCGCGTCGAGCAGTACGGCCTGCTGGCACCCTCCTGGTGGTTCTCGCCCGCGCTCTACGCGCTGCTGCGGTCCAACGACGCCGACGCGTTCAACGAGGACGGCACCCGCTGCGTCATCGACTCCGACGCCGCCGTCGAGGTGATCAGCGCGGTCGCCGATCTCATCCATGAGCACCGGGTGGCGCCCAGCCCCACCCAACTGGCCACGTTCAACAACGGCATGGCCCTGATGATGCGCTCCGGCAGGGTCGCGATGAGCCTGGACGGGTACTGGAACCTGCTCGACCTGGCCGCCGCCGACTTCCCCTACGGCGTGGGCGTGATGCCCCGTTTCCAGGACGAGGCCCTCACCTGCGTCACCTCCGGCGCCACCTGCGTCTTCCAGCGAAGCCAGCATCCGGAACAGGCCGTCGAGTTCTATCTGGAGATGGCCGATCCCGCCCGGTGCGACCTCTACGCCCGAGGGCTGTGGATGCCGTTGCGCCGCTCCTACTACACCGACCCGGAGCTGCTGGCGAGTTGGTGCGACACGGCCATCCACCCGCCGGGCTTCGTCGACAGCTTTGTCGAGCCGCTGCTCAACCACGCGGTGCAGGAACCGGTCTACCGCGTGCGGGAAGGGGGGCTGGTCAACACCCGGCTGACCCCGGGGCTCGACCCGATCTGGCTCGGCGAGGTGCGCGGCCGGGACGCCGTCGCCCGCCATCTGCGGGGCGTGGCCGCGCGGGTCGACTCCTATCTCACCGGCGTCTACCCCGATGTGAGGGAGGTCTGATGGCCGCCTCGACGACGACGGCGCGCGCCGGCCGGCCGGTCGGCGGGCTGGCCCGGATGGAACAACGGTGGGGCGTGCTGCTCGCGCTGCCCGTGGTGCTGGGCTTCCTGGTGTTCACCATCGGGCCCATGCTGGCCTCGTTCGTGATCAGTCTCACCGACTGGACGATCGGCGGCGAGGTCAACTGGATCGGCCTGGACAACTACCGGCAGATGTTCGGCGACGACGATCTCTTCGGCACGTCGCTGCGGGTCACCCTCTTCTACACGCTGATGGCCGTGCCGCTCACCCTCACGGTCGGGTTCGGCGTGGCGATGCTCCTCAACCGCGACATCCGCGGGCGCGGCCTGTTCCGGGTGCTCTACTACCTGCCGGTCCTGGTGCCCAGCGTGGCCAGCGCGGTGTTGTGGACCTGGGTCTACAACCCGGAGTTCGGCCTGCTCAACCAGCTGCTGCGGAGCGCCGGGCTGCCCACCTCGCAGTGGATCTACGACGCGGACACCGCCCTGCCCTCGTTGGCGATCATGTCCGCCTGGGGTTTCGGGAACGCGGCCGTGATCTTTCTGGCCGGCCTCCAGGGCGTGCCGCGCCATCTCTACGAGGCGATCGAGATGGACGGCGGGGGCCCCTGGGCGCAGTTCCGCTATGTGACGCTGCCGATGATGACGCCGACCATCTTCTACAACCTGGTGATGGGCCTGATAGCGACGTTCCAGGTGTTCAACGAGGCGTATGTGATGACGTCGGGCGGCCCGGACAACGCGACCCTCTTCTACAACTACTACCTCTACCGCACCGCGTTCTCCGAGGGCCGCCTCGGCTATGCCTCCGCGCTGGCGTGGGTGCTGTTCGTGGTGATGATCGTCGTCACCGCCCTGGTGTTCCGCTCGGCCCGACGCTGGGTCTACTACGAAACGGGGGACGGCCGATGACCACGACCACGACACGGCTGCGCTCCGGGAGGGCCGGCGGATCCCGCCTCCGTCCCGCGCGGGTGCTGCTCTATCTGGTGCTCTGCGCCGGCGCGTTGGTGACGCTTGTCCCCTTTCTGTGGCTGGTGCGCAGTGCGCTGATGGAGGACGCGCAGATCTTCACGGCGCCTCCGGAGTGGCTGCCGGCGCCGTTCGCCTGGCACAACTTCTCGGACGCGTTGACGGCCCGTCCGTTCGGCCGGTACTTCCTCAACACGCTCGCCATCGAGGCGGTCGTCGTCCCCGGGGTGCTGCTGGTCGGCGCGCTCTCGGCGTTCACGTTCGCCCGGCTGCGGTGGCGTGGCCGGAACCTGGTGTTCGCGATCCTGCTCAGCTCGCTGATGCTGCCCTACGCGGTGACCCTGGTGCCCACCTTCATCGGTTGGCAGCATCTGGGCCTGGTCGGCACCTGGGTGCCGCTGACCCTGCCGGCCTGGTTCGGCGCCGGCCAGATGGGCGCGATCTTCCTGATGCGGCAGTTCTTCCTCAGCATCCCCAGGGAGCTGGACGACGCCGCCTATGTGGACGGCGCCAGCCCGTTCACCGTCTTCTGGCGGATCGTGCTGCCGCTGTCGAAACCGGTGTTGATCGTGGTCGGTATCTTCACCTTCATCGCGGTGTGGAACGACTTCCTCAACCCGCTGATCTATCTGGCCGACACCGACCGCTTCACCCTGGCGCTCGGACTGGCCGGCTTCCAGGGCGCCTACACCGCGCAGTGGGGCTATCTGATGGCCGCCTCCACCGTCGTCATCGCGCCGATCATCCTGCTGTTCTTCTTCGCGCAACGGCACATCCTGGAGGGCATCACCCTCACCGGCCTCAAGGGGTGACCCCGGGCCCCCGCCGCCGGGTCGAGCCGCCCCGGCGGCGGAGCACGAGCAGGCCGCCGACCACCAGCAGCGCAGCGCCGCCGGCCGAGAGGGCCACGGCCGGGAGAGGGGATCCGGTGCTCGCGAGGTCGGCGTCCCCCGCCGTGCCGTCGTCCGTCGGGGCGGCGGAGGACCCGCCGTGCGTCGTGGCGCCGTCGGCGCCCTCCCGCACATCGTCGCCGCCCCCGGGCTCCGCCAGCGTCTCGTCCGAGCCGGCGGGCTCGTCCGGGGCGGCGCCGGGGGCGGGTTCCCCGTTCAGTCCGTCCTGGATCATGGCGGCCACGATGTGCACATGCCGGTCCACCGCGGTTTCCGAGAACTCGTCGTCGTAGTTGAGACCGTAGGGCCAGAAGTGGTCGCCGCCGGTGGACAGGGTGGCGGAGGCGCCGTCGTAGGACTCGACAAGTGCCGTGGCCCCGGGCCCGGTCCAGCTGCCGCCGCCGGCCAGCGGCTCCCAGCCGGAGCCCAGCCCCACGCCCAGCGTGTGGGATATCTCGTGCAGGGCGGTCCGCTCGTTCATCAGGCCGAGGTTGCCGAACCGGATCGTCCCGTTGGTGTTGCCGTCCGCGGTCGGCACTCCGGGCTCGTAGTGGACGGTGAGCGTCTGCTCCAGGTCCGTCAGCTCGTTGTAGCGCATCACGGCCGCGTCCATGGCGACCGTGATGCGGTCGTACGCCTCCTGCTGCTCGTCCGTCGGGTGCTCGACCGTGACCAGCGACCAGGTGATGCCCGCCGGGTCCTCGTCCCGGGGCGAGTGGCCGAGGGACGAGGGGGTGGCGGCCTGGGCGGCCACGGGAGCCAGCAGCGCTCCCAGGGCGATCCCGGTCGCCCCCAGGCGTCGGACGTGGAATACGGTCATCGGTTCTCCTCGGTGTCGGGACGGGGGTCCGGCCTTCCCGGCGTGGGCCGGTCCGGCGGTGGGCGGTGGCTCAGCGCCCGGCGCGGGGGCCGGGAGGGGGTGCCACACAGAAGAAGGCGTCCGCGCCGGCCGCCCCATAACGGAAATCCCGAGATCCCGTCCGCGTCGGATCAACACCACACCTGTGCGGTTCTGTTGGGAGTCCTCTCGGCGTCGACCACGGCCGGTTCGCCGAACCCGTCCCGGTGGCCGAGCGGGCTTCGCCGGGCCCCCGACGCGCCATACGGAGCATTTCCGACACGTTTGCGTAAACAGCCATCAGTTTCACCTCTCGCACCGGAAAATCGGGCGGCCGTTCGCGATTTCGAGCAACCTGGCCCTGGCCGCGAACGAATCCTCCCGGAGCCGTGCGGGACGGGTTGACAGGCTCCCCTGACGGGTTTTGGGTAAGACCCGCGCAGAGTCGAACATCCGGTTGCCCGCCTCCCCCACACCCGGGCTGGTTGAGATTCGACCGGCTCCCGCTGCTCGGGGAAGGCCGGCAATCGCCGTGGCGCGACGGCAGTTGGAAACCCGCACCATCCACATCCGACGCCCCGACAGCGCACGACCCGCGATCGGGTCCGCGCGGGGCGCATCCCCCACAGGAGGAACGCGGTCCATGAAACTCTCCCGCCGCAGGCATCTCGCCATCGCCGCCGTCACCGTCGGCGCGCTGGCGTTCCCCGGCACGGCCGTGGCCACCCAGCCGGCCACGTCCGCCCCGGTCGCGCAGGAGTCAGGGCAGGTGGCGCCGGCCGCCACCGTCACCTGGCACCTCGTCCGGGCGGAGAACCCCACCCAGGACCAGTTGGAGGCCTATGAGCTGATCACCACGGCGATGAACGCCGCGGTCACCCGCTACAACGATCTCAGCGACCTCGGCAAGTCCATCACCGTCCACTACGACCCGAGCGTCCCCACCGCCGACGGCCACATCAACGGCACCATACGGTTCGGCAACCGGGCCTATATGAACGAGCGCACCGCCCTGCACGAGATCTCCCACACCATCGGCGTCGGGCAGAGCGGCGGCTGGTACGAGCTGTCCGCCGGCGGCACCTGGAGCGGCGCCCAGGCGACCGCGCTGGTCCGTCAGTACGACGGCGAAGGCGCCTCGATCTCCACCGGCGGCGGCCACTTCTGGCCCTACGGCCTCAACTACGACAACGAGTTCAGCCAGACCAACGCAGACCGCCATGTCCGTGTCGTGGCGGCGATGGTCGCCGACGGCATGTGATCACACACCCGGTGGGGCGCCGCAATCGCCCCACCGGGCGCTGCGGACCATGATGCCAAGCGTCGTCGGGCTGCCGACGGTCGACCGGGGCGGACGGCCGGACGGCCGGGCGGGGCGCCGGGTTCGCCGCCGGGGGACGGGGCCGGACGTCCCCCGGCGGGTGCGGGCTCAGCCCAGGCGGCCGGTGAGGGTGAGGAAGGAGTGCGGGGGGAGGGTGAGGGCGAACCCGTGGGGGTGGGGGGTGAGGGCGGTGAACGGTTGGACGGTGACGGGGGTTTCGGCGGCGGTGTTGTGGGCCTGGAGATGGTCGGCGGTCAGGATGCGGGCGGTGGGATCGGCGAGGGTGCCGCCGCGCAGGTCGAGGGTGACCTCGGCGGGCTGGTCCGCGTCGAGGTTGGTCAGGGAGATCAGGACCGTGCCGTCCTTGACGCTGGCGGAGGCCGAGAGGGTGGTCAACTCCGCGTCGCCGACGGTGCGTTGCAGGCCGGTGCCGCGCAGGTGGACATCCAGGAGGGTGGCGTCCTGGTGGCCCTTGTTCATCTCGAAGACGTGGTAGGTCGGGGTGCGCACCAGCTGGTCGCCGTCGGTGAGCAGCACGGCCTGGAGGACGTTGACGGTCTGTGCGAGGTTGGCCATGGCCAGGCGTTCGGCGTGCCGGTGGAAGATGTCGAAGTGCAGGCTGGCGACCAACGCGTCGCGCAGGGTGTTCTGTTGGAAGAGGAAGCCGGGGTTGGTGCCGGGTTCGACGTCGAACCAGGTGCCCCATTCGTCGACGATCAGGCCGACGCGGCGGCCGGGGTCGTAGGCGTCCATCACCGTCGAGTGGCCCTGGATGATCCGGTCCATCCGGGCGGCGGCGGCCATGGTGCGGTAGTAGGACTCGGTGTCGAAGTCGGTGGCGCTGCCCTTGGCCTCCCAGGGCCCGGCCAGGGTGTAGTAGTGCACGGACAGGCCCTGGAAGAAATTCTTCGGGGTGGCCTCGCAGCCGAAGCAGCTGATCTGCCGCATCAGCGTCTCGGTCCAGGCGTAGTCGTCGTCGGAGGCGCCGGCGGCGATCCGGTAGAGGGTGTTGTCGCCGTGGTCACGGCAGTAGGTGGCGTACTGGCGCGCCAGATCGGCGTAGTGCTCGACGCGCATGTTGCCGCCGCAGCCCCACGCCTCGTTGCCGAGCCCCCAGAACCGCACCCGCCACGGCTCGTCGCGGCCGTGGGACTTACGCAACCGCACCATGGGACTGTCGCCGTCGCGGGTGAGGTACTCCACCCACTCGCTCATCTCCTGCACGGTCCCCGAGCCGACGTTGCCGTTGATATAGGGCTCGGCGCCCAGCAGTTCGCACAGCGCCAGGAACTCATGGGTGCCGAAGTGGTTGTTCTCCTCGACATCACCCCAGTGGGTGTTGACCATCCGCGGACGCCCCTCGCGCGGACCGATACCGTCCTTCCAGTGGTACTCGTCGGCGAAACACCCCCCGGGCCAGCGGAGGTTGGGAATGTTCAACGCCCGCAACGCCTCCACCACATCCAGCCGGATGCCGCCCTCGTTGGGGATCGGCGAGTCCTCACCCACCCAGAACCCGCCGTAGACACAGCGCCCCAGATGCTCGGCGAAGTGGCCGTAGAGATGACGGCTGATCACCGGCCCCTCGATGTCCAGATTGATGATCGCCGTACCACTGTTGCCGGACATGCGGCTCCTTCGGTTGCTCAGGCGCAGGTCAACGCCCCACCCAAAAGCTTTTTATATCGATAAAACATTTCATGGTGCCCCCTGGGTGTCAAGGGTGTACCGCCGGCGTGCGCGGACGGCCGCACCGGAGGTGATCTTCTGCAGCAACAGGCGTAGTTCGTTCGTTCGCACAGGTACGATCAGTCCGGCGTGGACCACAACGTGGTGGTGGCCGGACGGCCCCGGGGAAGGTCCTGCGATGGGTGCCCTCTCGGGGAGCGATATGACCACTCGGCGGACGAACCGGGACGACGGCTTGCACTGTGCTGTCGATGCGTGAGAAAGGTGCGCCCGGATGAACGGCGACTGGGAGCGGGGCGAGGTGTCTCCCGCGACACGGCGGACCCGCCTGCTGGAAGTCCTTCAGGACGCGGGGTCGGCCCGGGTCTCCGATCTCGCGGCCACCTTCGGGGTCACCCCGGTGACCGTCCGCCGTGATATCGCGCATCTGGTGGACCAGGGCCTGGCACGGCGCGTGCACGGCGGGGCCACCCTCGCGGAGGCCGCCCCCGGCACACCGTCCGAGGCCGAGCGGGCGCCGCTCCGCCGCTCCAACACCGCGCGCACCTTGGGCCTGTTGGTGCCCTCGCTGGACCACTACTGGCCCGAGGTGGTCAGGTCGGCCGAGGAGGCGGCGCGGGCCCACGGGCTGAGGGTGATACTGCGCGGCGCCTCGTTCGGAGGCTTCGACGAACGCCCCCTGCTGCAACGGTTTGTGGAGGTCGGCAACGTCAACGCCCTGCTTGTGGCGCCCGATCCCACGGGCCCGCACGCCGATGAGGTGGTCGAGTGGCTGCTCGACGCGCCGGTGCCGGTGGTCCTGGTCGAGCGCGATCTCGTCGGGGTCTCCGGGAGTCTGGACTCCGCCGCCTCCCACCACGGCTTCGGCGCCGCGCTCGCGGTCCGGCATCTGGTCGAGCTGGGGCACCGTCGCGTCGGGATCGTGCTCGACGAGCAGAGCCTCGCCCGCGCCGAGCTTCACGGCGGCTGGTCGGAGGCGTGCCGCGCGGCCGGCCTCCCGACCGAGGGTGTCGTGGATCTGACGGTCACCCGCCGCGAGTCCGGCGGGTTCGACGCGGCGGTGACCGCGGCGGTCGACGAGATCGTGCGGACGAGGACCACGGCGCTGCTGGTCCACCGGGACCGGGAGGCCATGGCCCTGGTCCAACGCTGCGAGGACCGGGGGCTGTCCGTGCCCGGGGATCTCTCGGTGGTCGCCTACGACGACGAGGTGGCCGGGCTGTTCACTCCCCCGCTCACCGCGGTCCGCCCACCCCGGCGGGCGGTCGGCCGGGCCGCCGTGGGGCTGGTCGCCGGGCGGCTGGCCGAGCCCGACCGGCCGGCGCACCGCGTCGTCATCGAACCGGCCCTTGTCGTCAGGGACTCCACGGGAGCGCCGGCCGCCGGCGCCTGACGGGCAGGGTTGCCCGGGCGACCGCCGGCGCTCCGCGTGACGGTATGACATCACTTCACGCCGGCGCTGCCACCGACGAGGTTCATCTCGTAGATATAGCGCTGCCCCAGGTAGTAGAGGACGACCATCGGGACCGTCATCACCAGCGAACCCGCCATCACGGTGTTCCACGGCGGTGACTGGAGGGACTCCCCCGTGCTGACGAGGTACTGCACGCCCAGGGCCATGGGGTAGTCGGACTGGTCGCTGAGGTAGATCAACGGGTGCATGAAGTCACCCCAGTTCCAGGTGAACGTGAAGATGAAGACCGCGACCATGATGGGGAAGAGCATCGGGACCATGATGCGGCGGAATATTCCGAAGAAGCCGAGACCGTCGATCTGCGCGGCCTCGTCCAACTCGCCGGGCAGCCGTGAGACGAACTGCCTGACCAGAAAGACGTTGTAGGCGCTGGCGAAGAAGTTCGGCACGATCAGTGGCAGATAGGTGTTGACCCAGCCGATCTCCCGGAACATCAGGAACTGGGGGATCATCGTGATCTGGGTGGGCAGCATCATCGTCGCCAGGATCACGAAGAAGAGAAAGTTCTTCCCCGGTGCGCGCATTCTGGCGAAGGCATAGCCGACCAGGGTGCTGGAGAGAACCATGCCGATCGAGCTCAGGGTGGCGATGATCAACGAGTTGACCATGAACCGCCCCACCGGCAAGCGGGTGGTGAAGAGGTCGGAGAGGTTCGACCAGTTCCACTCGGTGGGAAAGAGGGTGAAGGCCGCCTTGTCCACGGTCGCTCCGCTGGCCAGCGAGATCGACACCATATAGACGAACGGGGCCAGGGCGATGGCGGAGACGATGATCAGGGTGGCATAGGTGAAGGGCGTGGGACGTTCGAACTTGAGGGTACGCATGGTCACTTCACCTCGTTCTCGTAGAAGACCCAGCGTCGGGAGAGGCGGAAGACCGCGAGGGTGAGCCCCAGGATGACGAGGAAGAGCAGCCAGGAGATCGCCGACGCGTACCCCATGTGGTAATAGCTGAACGCCTGGTTGAAGAGGTAGGGGACCATCGTCTGGCTTGAGTTGTTGGGCCCGCCCTCGGTGAGGATGTAGACCTGCGAGAAGACCTGGAAAGCGGCGATCATTCCGGTCACCAGGTTGAAGAAGATCACCGGTGTCACCTGGGGGACGGTGATCGACCAGAACTGCCGTACCCGGCTTGCCCCGTCGATCTCGGCGGCTTCGTAGAACTCGCGGGGAATTCCCTTCATCGCCGCCATCAGCAGCACGGTAGCCGCGCCCGACTGCCATACGGCGAGCATGATGAGAGCGGGCTTCGACCAGATCGAGTCGAGCAGCCAGGAGGGGCCGTCGATGCCCAGGATCCCCAGTCCGTCGTTGACCAGTCCCTCCGGCGCCAACAGCATTTTGAAGATCATCGCGGTGGCGACCAGGGGCACCAGGGTCGGCAGATAGATCAGCGTCCGGAAGACCTTCCGCATCCGCACCCGCTTGGTGAGCAGGTTCGCCAGCCACAGGCCGATCAACAGGCCGAGGGGTACGGCGACTCCGGCGTAGTAGAAGGTGTTGCGCAGCACCTGCCAGAACAGCGGGTCGTCGGTGAGCAGCCGGACATAGTTGTCCAGGCCCACGAAAACCGGTTCCGTGAAGGAGTCCCAGTCGGTCAGGGAGAAGTAGACCGAGGCGGCCATGGGGCCCAGGGTGAAGGCGAGGAACCCGAGGATCCAGGGCGAGATGAAGAGGTAGAAGAGCGCGGCCTCCTTCTTCCGCCGGGCGCTCATTCCCTTCTTCGCCCGGGGTGTTCGCCTCCGCCCTGGTCCGCTGGCGGCTTCGGTGGCCGGCCCCTGTGGGTGTGTGAGTGGGGCCGGTCATGACCTAGCCGTTCGCGGGAGTGATGATCGATTCGAGCTGCCCCTGGATGTTGTCGAGCGCTTCCCTGGCGTCGATCCGGCCCAGCCAGAAGTCGGCCAGACCGTTGGTCATGGCGTCCTGCATCTGGTTCCACTCGGGTATGTAGGGCATGTCGATGATGAACTCGGACGACTCGGCGAAGGCGCCGATGTTGACGGGCCGGTCGGCCCACGCGGGTTGGAGGAACGTCTCGCCGTTCTGCACCTCCAGGTTCGCGGGCACGTCCCCACCGGTGACGGCGTAGTACTCCTGGCCGGCGGGGCTGGAGAGCACCTGGAGCGCGGAGAAGGCCGCCCGCTGGTTCTTCGAGTTGCGGGGGATGGCAAACGCGCTGCCATAGGGGGCGACGGCCTGAATGCCCGTCGGGCCACGCCAGATCGGAGCGACATCGAAATCGATCTCGCCGCCCTCCAGGAGACCGGGGACGTTCCAGAAGCCGCTCAGGTTCATGGAGGCGTTTCCGGCGGCGAACAGGGTGGTGCCCGATGCCTCACCGCCGGCGAAGTTGGCCAACTGCTCGGCGGTGGGCGCGATCCCCAGCCGCAGTGCGAGGTCGCCGCAGAACTGAAGCGCCTCGACGGCGGCGTCGGAGTTGACGGTGGGGCGCCCCTCCTCGTCCAGGATGCGTCCGCCGTTCTGATAGACGAAGCTCCACCACTGGTGGTAGGAGGTGACACCGCCGAAGCCCCACCGACCGGCGCCGGGATCGGTCAGCTCGGTGGCGGCGGCGACCAGATCGTCCCAGGTCCAGTCGGCCGTGGGGTGGTCGACGCCCGCCGCGTCGAAATGGGCCCTGTTGTAGAAGAGGATGATCGAGCCCGACCGGTCCGGAATGGCGTATGTCTGGCCTTCGTAGCGGTAGATGTCCGCCCGTGTCCGTCCCACCAGGGCGTCGAGGTCGATCCCGGCCTCGTCCAGCAGCTCGTCCAGCGGGAGGAGCTGGTTCTTGGACGAGTAGACGTGGACCTCCTCGGCCACCTGCATCAGGTCGAGCCCGCTGCCACCGGAGATGATGGTCTGAACCTTCTGGGCGTAGGCGTCGTTGGGGTAGACCTCAAGCTTTGTCGTGATGTCCGAGTACTGCTCGGTGACGACGCCCAGGCGTGCGCCATATGCCTCCTCCTCGCCCTCGCCGCCCCAGACGCTCACGCGCAGATGGCCGGAGTCACCGCTGCCCGAGGCTCCGCCGGACGAGGTGCCGCCCCCGCAGGCGGTGAGTGCCCCCAGGCCGGCCAGTCCGCCGAACCCTCTGAGCAGCGTGCGCCGGGACATGCCGACGTTGAATGGCTCCATCGCTCTACCTCTTCTTCGGTGGCGCCGCTTCAGGGACGAAGCAGCATTTGTCTTGAGAATTCGCCCTCTTCGGGGCAGAAGGCGGCCCCGGTGTACCGCTGGGGGCCGACCGAAAGGTGTCCGGCTCGGGTCAGTCGTCGACGCCGGGGTCGGACGGTGTTCGAGGGAGCGGGGTGACCGTGGACACGTCGTCCGGCCAGCCGATCAGGACCTCGTGCGGGTCCGCCCCGCCCCACTCGACCCGCGGCGGCGAGGCGCCGTCCACGGGGGCGGGCGTTCCCCACAGGCCGAGCGCCGTGACATACCAACGCCCGGGCGTCGGGCGGCCCATGACATACGGGGTGACGGTCACCTCGCCCAGCGGCGAGACATGGTGGGACGTCACGTGCCCGGGCGAGAGCGTCCCGTCGAGGGAGACGACGGTGGACACGAGCCGCTTGTCCCGCACCACGAGACGCGCCCCTTCGACGGTGGTGAGGGGCGGCCGGTCGGCGGCAGCGGTGACCGGCCATCCGCTGATCCGCAGCGCGACGACGCGTTCGGCGATCTCCGCGACCCGGACGAGACGTACTTCCCAGGGCCCCCGCACCAGGGACACGCCGACCACGATGCCGGCGTCGCCGTCCGGCTCGTTCTCGGTCCTCATCCAGTGCGCGCGCACCTCGGAAGCGGCGATCCCCACGGTGGCCGCACCGCTTCCCGACGTGCCCACGGCGAGAGGGCGCAGACCGGAACGGTGGCTCGTCCGCCCGTCGGCATCCACCAGTGCGACGGTCTGGTCGGACGGGGAGAGCGGCGCCTGGTCGTCGTGGATCGGGAAGGTGGCCGTCGAGTAGCCGATGCGGGCATAGAGCGGCGAGTCGGCCCGGCGCTCCCCCGGCAGCGCGTGGTCGGTGCCGTGATTGGCGATCCGGACGATCCCGTCCGCGCGGGTGGTCGCCACCACCCAGCCGGGCGCGCGGATCGCGCGCACCCGGTCGGCCAGTTCGTTGGGCAGCGGCTCCTCTGGGGCCTGCCAGACCGGGTGCTCCGGCGGAAGCGACAGCCCGAGCAAGCCGAGGCTGGCCCAGTAGGGGGAGCCGGTGCCCGAGTAGTGCTGGGCCATGGGGCGCCATTCACGGTGCCAACCGAGCGTCAGCAGCCCCCGTTCGTCGGGCGCTCCACGGCTGACGAAGTGTCGGACGACCTTCCCGGCCGCACGGCGCAACTGCCCCGGCGGAACACGGGAGGTGCCGGCGACGGCACCGACCCAGAACGGCGCGGCCGCGGCGAACCGGTAGACCAGGCTGCGCCCCTGCATCAGCGGGGAACCGTCACCACCGACGAGGTCGACCAGGTCCACCAGGTAGCGGTCGAGGCGATCGACGTCGCCCGCAGCCCGGTCGGGCGCGAGGTCGTGGGCTCCGCGCATCCGGGCCCAGAGAACCGGATAGAGATGGAGGGCCCAGCCGGTGTAGTGGTCGAAGGCCCGCTCGGGACCGTCCGAGAGCCAGCCGTCGGCGCGGACGAACGAGTCGTGTGTCCGCAGGTCCTCGGCCATCTCGTGCAGGGCGTGCGGCCCGCCGACCGACCGTAGGAAGGTCTGCACGACCAGCCGGAACCATATCCAGTTGATCTGCGGATAGGTCGTGTCGCCCACGGCCGGGGAGAGATAGGCGACGATGCGCGCCCGCGTCGTGTCGTCGAGCCGGTCCCAGATCCAGGGCCTGGTGAGATCCAGGATCAGTGCCAGGGAAGCCGCCTCGACCTTGGCCTGCCCGTGTTCGGTCAGCAGGGGCCAGCGCTCGGGGTGACCGGGGTCGGTCCCTGCGGCAAGCCCCTGGGCGTACCACTCGGCGAGGCCGAGCGGGTCCCGCCCGTTCTCGCCCGCGAGAAGGAAACCCGCCAACAGGAAGGTGCGCGCGAACCCTTCCAGCCCGTCGATATCGCTGCCGTACCCACCGGGCCGGCCCGGCAGCAGTACCCGGGCGTGGTGCGCGGAGGCATGGGGGCGCACGCTGACCAGCATCCGTCGGGCCAGTTCCGTCCAGTCCTCCCGCGACCACGCCTCCGGCGTCGACCCGCTCATCTCGCCACCCCGACTTCCCCGGTGACGGCGCATCGCACGTCGGGACCATGTCGGGGGCAACGCCACCGGCCCGTCTTCGGGTTGCGCATGGCGGAAAGTCCTCTCCATTGAGCAGCGCGTCACAGACGCTTCTACCGATCACGATCGATTCCCACGAACATTTATCGATCAAATGCGACGGCGGGACCGATGAAAGCAACGGTTCTCGGACCGTGTCAAGGGTCGTGTCATCATTCGTTTTCGCCTCTGCCACCGGCTCGGGCCCAGGGCCTGTCTCACGCCGCACGCGGGCTCCACAGCGAGAAGCCGAGGGCGGCACGGACACCGCCTGAGATCCCCGGCATCCTGCGCTTCCCGAGCCCCGAGCGGCGCACCCCCGACGGGAGGGCGGTTGACCGCTCCTTGCCGCCCGATGAGCGAAGTTGACTGCCCGACCATCTTTGATCGGCTCCCGCATGCCCATTGACGTGCGACGGAGGCCGCTCCTACGGTCAGGCCCATCGTGTTCGACCAAACATGACGCTGATCGTTTGTATCGATCAATGTCCCCTCGATGCTCTCCTTCGCATGTGAGTCGCACTCAAGGATGTGGGTCCCCTTGGCAAGGAAGTCACCCCCGGGACGGGATGCCGTGACGCCCTCCCCCACCCCGACCGACCATCGCGGCCCGACGCGGAAGCGTCGGCGAACCGCCCGACTCCTCATGGCCGTTGCCCTCGGCCTCGGCCTGGCCGCGCCCGCCGCTGTGGTGGCCTCCGCCGGCACCCCGGACACCGCCTCGCAGCGGGCCACCGCCGAGGCCGCGCCCGCGCCCTCCGACGCCTACTCGGCCTTCCCGGTCGGCGACACCTGGTACGACACCGACGGCAACGCGATCCAGGCCCACGGTGGCGGCTTTCTGGAACAGGACGGCTGGTACTACTGGGTCGGCGAGGACAAGAGCCACAACCGGGCCGCCTTCAAGGGCGTCAACCTCTACCGATCCCAGGACCTGCTCAACTGGGAGTTCGTCCGGGCGATCCTGACTCCGGACGACGTGCCCGACTGCGCCGACGTGGACGGTGTCCCCTGGGGCGCGATCCGCGACGGTGTGGCCAACTGCATCATCGAACGGCCGAAGATCGTCTACAACCAGGCCACCGACACCTTCGTCCTGTGGGCGCACTTCGAGTACGGGGCCGACTGGGGTTACGGCGCCTCCCATATGCTGGTTGCCTCCAGTGACACCGGCATCGACGGCGACTACACGTTCCACCGCCACTTCCGGCCCGGTGCCGGCGAGATCGAGGGCGGAAACGACCCCTCCTATGGCGGCGACGACGGCCTCTTCGGCTATGGCTCGCGGGACTTCAACCTCTTCGAGGACCCCGTGACCGGCAGCGCGTATCTCGTCTCCACCCAGGACTCCCAGCGGATGCGGGTCTACCGCCTGTCCGAGGACTACACGGACGTCAACTGGCGCGACTCGTATCTGCTCTTCGACGGCGCACGTCGAGAGGCCCCCGCCCTGGTGCGCGCCGGCGATCATGTCTACATCGTCACCTCGCTCCAGTCCGGTTGGTACCCGAACCAGGCGATGTACGCGTACACCAGCGATCTCGACGATCCGAACGGCTGGTCCGAGCTGCGTCCGCTGGCCAACAACTCGACGTTCGACAGCCAGCCGACCAACATCCTCCCCCTGACCACCCACGACGGCCGCGCCCAGTACGTCTACCGGGGCGACCGTTGGAACCCGAACGCGCTGGCCGACTCCACCTATGTCTGGCTGCCGCTGGACCTCGATTCCGCCGATCCCACCGCCCTGTCGCTTGAGTACCGGTCGTCCTGGTGGATCGACGACGCCACGGGCGAGATCCGGGTCCCCGACCAGCGGCTGGTCTCCCAGGACCGGCCGGTGTCGGCCTCCCCCGCGCAGCCCGACCGCCCCGCGGGCAACGCCAACGACGGTGACCACCGTTCCAGCTCCTACAAGCCGGCGGCGGCCCCCTTCCACTGGCAGGTGGACCTGGGAGCGCCCACCGAGCTGGCCCGGGTGGACCTGAGCTTCCTGGTCTCCAACGGCTCCGAGGCCTACAGCGGTTACACCGTGGAGGCGAGCACGGACGGAACGGAGTGGACGACGCTGGTGGAGAACACCGACAACCACGCCGTCGGCTTCCTCAGCCACGACCTGGCGGGCGAGTACCGACAGGTTCGGGTCTCGGTCTCGAAGGTGACCATGGTCAACGGCGATCCGGCGCCCGACTGGGCCATGGGTATCGTGGAGGCCCAGGTGTACGCACACCCGTAACGCCGGGGAGCACCGCTGCTCACAGGTGTTGCCGGACACGTGACCGCACGGTCGTCGGGTACCGCCCCCGAGGGGGACGGTGCCCGACGGCTGTTTCGCCCTGGGCGGCAGGGTTCTGCTCGACCGGCCGCCACTGTTGAGGAGATGATCCCGCCATGGTGACGATGAGCGATGTGGCGAAGGCGGCCGGCGTGTCGTCGATGACGGTGTCCAACGTTCTCAACAACCACCCCCATGTCAGCGAGGCGACCAGGCGCCGGGTGACGGAGGCCGTCGACCGGCTCGGCTACCGGATGAACCTGGCCGCGCGGAACCTGCGGTCCGGCACCACCGGGGTGATCGGCCTGGCGGTTCCCGATATCGACAAGCCCTACTGCGGCCAGCTGGCGGCGCTGGTGATCGCCGAGGCCGGCCGGCGCGGCTACCGGGTGGCCGTCGAGCAGACCGGGGCCTCCCGGGAGGGTGAGGCCCAGGCGCTGGCCAACTCCCGGCTGCGGATGTACGACGGGCTGATCCTCGCCACGGTCGAGCTCGGCGACGAGGACGCCGACGCGCTCTCCGCCGATTTTCCCGTGGTCACCCTCGGCGAGCGGTTCAGTGAGGCGGACGTGGACCATGTCGGGATGGCCAACTTCGACGGGGCCAGGGAGGCCACGCTCCACCTGCTGGAGCGTGGCTGCCGGCGGGTCGCGGCGATCGGCGGCAGGACCGAGGGCGAGACCGGCGCGGCGACCCTGCGCACTGGGGGTTATCTGGCGGCGCTGGACGAGGCCGGCGTCCCCCGGGAGGACGCGCTGCTGGTCGGCTGCGCCTTCACCACGGCTGCCGGTGCCGAGGCGGTGCGTCAACTCCACGCGGACGGGGTCGCGTTCGACGGGGCCATGTGTCTGACCGACTCCGTCGCCCTCGGGGTGCTGCGCGGGCTGGCCGATGTGGGGCTGGCCGTCCCCGGCGATGTGCTGGTCACCGGCTTCGACGATATTCCGCAGGCCGCCTATACGGTGCCCTCGCTCACCACCGTCGCCCCGGGGCACACGGAGATGGTGACCGCGGCCCTGGAGATGCTCACCGAACGGATGGGCGACAAGCGGGGGGAGCGGGAGGCGAGGAACTTCACCGGCCCGCACCGCCTGGTGGTGCGCGAGTCCACCACGCGCTGACCGACGCGGTGTGGGACCGGCCGGAGCGGTGTTCCGGCCGGTCCCACGCGCTGTCGAACGTTCAGGAGAGGGGCTGGCCGAAGACCGTCACCTCGTTGAGCCCCCGGGCCCAACCCGCTCCGTTCCCGTTGTGGATATTGGTCACCGACTCCACCGTGACCCGCACGAACCTGGCCTCGGGCCGCCCTTCCAGGGCGTGCGTGGTGAAGCCGACCAGCTTGTTGTCGGAGGCGTCCACCAGGGTGGTCCAGCTCTCGCCGTCCTGGCTGCCCTCGATCCGGTAGGAGGCGTGGGTCTCGGAGCCGTTGACCATCTTCCAGGTGAGGGAGATCCGGTCGAGTCTGCTGGCCTCCTCCAGATCGACCTGCCAACTGAAGGGCACCGCACCGGACTTGTAGTAGTTGCCGGCGATCTCGTCGGTGCCGTCGTTGGCGCGCTCCGGGGCGTGGACGATGTCCTCGCCCGGGGCGTCCTCGCTGAGCGAGCTGGCCTCGGCGGGCTTGCCGACGGAGAGGGAGCGACCGTTCTGCACGCCGACGAGCAGGCCGGTCTCCCGGTCGTAGTCGACGCGGGGGAAGTACTCGTAGGAGGCCCAGCCCTCGTTGAAGGCGATGGGGAGCAGGCGGGTGGAGTGCTGGGGTTCGGGGAACGCCCAGTTGGCGCCCCAGCGGTGGGCCATCATGGCCCGGTGCTCGCCGAAGGCGAGCACTCCGCCGGACTGGGCGCCGAAGGTGGCGGTGTTGCCGATGTCCCGCGGCTCGCTCCAGGGCCCGTCGATGGAGGCGGCCGAGGCGTACTTGGGTTGGCTGGGGTACCAGCCGGCCGCGGCCGAGGTGAACAGGTAGTAGTGGCCGTCGTGCTTGACCAGGGCGGGGGCCTCCCGGCGCTGCCCGGCGAAGAGGGTGGTGACATGTTCCGCCGGGGCCGACCAGTCGGGGGTCAGGCGGTAGACCGCGAGATCCTGGTTGCCCCGGGTCGCGGAGAGCACATAGCCGCTGCCGTCGGCGTCCGCGAAGAACCCGATGTCCCGTGAGTCGTTGCCGAACGGGCGGTCGTTGAAGGTGACGCCGAAGGCGCCCCCGGGGGTGCCGCCCGCCAGGAAGAGATGCGCGGTGGTGTAGGTCGGTCCCGCCTCCTCCAGATGGGCCACGATCACGATCCGTTCCGTGGCCGGGTTCCTGACGACGGCTATGCCCTCCAACTTGACGTCGCGCAGCGCGGGTTCGTTCTCCCCGGTGAGCACGATCCGGTCGCCGCCGAAGGCGAAGCCGTCCGTCGAGGTCTGTTCGGTGACCCGGATCGCCCCGTCGACGGTGGCGAACTGGTAGCGGTAGTAGAGACCGCCGTGCGCGATACCCGAGGGGTGGGGCGCCAGGCTGGAGGGCCGGGTGTTGTCCCAGACGTCCAGTCCTGTCGGCGGGGTGAAGGTGACGGCCTCGGCCGGCACGGACTCCCCCAGCGCCGCGCCGTCGGCCGCGAGGGCGCGCACGGTGTAGCGGAGGGTCAGATCGGGGCCGAGGTCGTAGTCGTCGTAGCTGGTGCCGGGGACAAGGCCGACCGTGGTCGGCGCCCCGCCGCCCTCCGCGCGGCGGATCTCGTAGGAGTCCGCCTCGGCGACGGGCGACCAGGTGAGTCTGACGTTGTCCGCCTCGGCCTCGCCGTCCACCCGGAACGGCAGCGCGGCGGCCCCGAACGTGACGGCGGCCGACGAGGGCGACGCCGTCAACGGGACCAGCAGGGCGGCGATCAGCGCGGCGACGGACACCAACAGGGGAGTCCGGCCGTGCCACGGGGGGCGGCGGATGGAGTGGAGGGGACCGGGTGGCCCACCGGGGGGTCTCTTCCCGGTCCTGGATGACGCTGACATGGGGGCATCCCAACGTGGGGGGGTGACGTCATGCCTCGTGCGCGGGACAGTAAGCGGCTCAGCCGGACGAGACATGACCCATCGCCCCAAGGATGTCCTTATTAGCGATAAAACAAACAGATCTGACCGGAAGTGAACATTCGTTATTGTTCGATCACGGGAGGTCAGCCGCACGGTCCGGGTGCAGGGGTTGGTTGTTTGTCTATCGGTGGGTGGGTTGTCGGGTGTAGGTGGTGCCCAGGGCGGTCAGGGAGCCGTCGTCGGCGACCAGGTGGTTGTGGGGGTTCCAGGGGTACCAGGCGTATCGGGTGATCCAGGGGCGTTCGGCGAAGACTTCGAGGGAAGCGGTGTAGAAATCGATCACGGTGGCCTCGTCCGGATTGCTCTGGTGCATGCATCCGTACTCGGTCACCCATACCGGACGCCCACCGGCCTTACTCCCCACCCAGTCCAGATACCGCTCGAACTCCGCCGCCCGCGCGTCACAGGAATCCGCATTCCAGCCGTACCAGTGGACATTGACGAAGTCCACCCGCAGATTCCCGGCCTCCACCTCGGCCATGAAATCACTGAACCACTGCCGGCCACCGGAATCAGCCGATGTCGCAGGACTCCCCACCAGAACGTTCTCGTTCGACGTCAACGCCGGCCACAACGCCACCGCCTCAGCGACCGAGAGATCCGCCTGATCCGCCTTGTTCGGCTCGTTGAAACCCAACACCGTGTCATACCCGGCCGCCACCACCTGATCAACCGCCCCCCGCACCGCCTCAGGAGACCGATGACTCTTACCACTGATCATCGGAACAAACCCCCGATCCCCACAACCCCCGGGATCCAACCCCCAGTTGTAGAACCACGACACCCCCATCCGCTCCATATCCCCACACTCCGAATTCGCCACCCCACGAAACGGCACCACCCCCGACTCAA
Source organism: Streptomyces sp. NBRC 109706 (assembly GCF_000974485.1). Lineage (GTDB taxonomy): Bacteria > Actinomycetota > Actinomycetes > Streptomycetales > Streptomycetaceae > Streptomyces. The sequence goes on from NZ_BBOM01000014.1 coordinate 214,118, forward strand.
CCGGAGGCACCGGATCAGGCTCGACCGTTCCCGAGGGAGGCGCGTCCACCGAGGTGCCGGCCGAGCCACTGCCGGGAACCACCTCGGAAGGCACCGGAGTCGGCGGGGGCGGCGACGCCTCGTCGGAGGACCGCGTGGACACGGGCTGCCAGGGGACGAGCGTCACCACGGCGACGGCGGCGACCACCGTGGCGCTGAATCCGGCCAGGGACTTGGCGGCGACTCCCGGCAGCAGATGCCCCGGTCCGGTGGCACCTCCGCCGGCGAGCGCCGAGCCGCCCGCGGCGGCGGTCGCCGGCGCGAGCCCGTCGAGCGCGAGCGAGGCGATCAGGGAGGCGGGGACCGGTACCAGGGCGATGCCGGCGAGCAGGCGGGCGGCCGGCACAAGCCCCCGCGTACCGGCCGAACACGCGTCGCAGGTGCGCACATGGCGGCCGAGGCGCTTGCGCCACACTGACCCCGGGACGCCGTCCCAGGTGGCGAGCGACGCGTCGAGCGCGGCGCAGCGGGGCGCACGGTCAAGGGCGGCCACCAGGGCGCGGGCCTGCTCCAACTGCTCGCGCATCCGCTGTACGCGAACCGCCGCGTGCGCGACCGACACCCCCAGCGCCTCGGCCAGTTCGGCACGGGTCAGTTCGCCGGCGGTCTCCAGCCACCAGAGCGCCAGGAGGTCACGGTGCTCCGGATCCAGCCACCGGGTCGCCTCCACGGTCTGTCGGCGCTGGCCGGACAGTTCCAGCCGCAGCAGCGTCACGCCGGTGAAGTCCCCATCCGGGTCGGGCAGCTCGTCCGTGGTCTCGTCGAGCGGCATGGTCCGCTCCGTGGCCCTGCGCCAGATCCGCCGTCGGTCGTTGACCTGGTGCATGGCGATCGTGGCCAGCCAGGCCCGGAAACGCCCGGGTTCGCGCAGCCCGGGCAGATCCCGCACCACACGCAGCATGGTCTCCTGCACCACGTCGTCAACGTCCGCCGATCGTCCCAGACTTCGTCCGACTATCGCGTAGGTCAGCGGCAGATGCGCGCCGAGAAGTTCCCTCAACGCATCGGGTGCGCCGCGCTGGGCCGCGACGACCAGCTTCTCGGTCGTCGGCTCCACACGTCTCATGACTCTCATTCTCCGAGCAATTCCGCCGTGGGCTGGCAGGTGACGCTACAGACGAGCGCCGTTCGCGGCAAGTGACGAAGAAGACCACGGATTTCCGTTATGAACCGCCGTCGGAAAACGCCTCACCACCGTCTTCCGGTTTTCTCGTGGGAACCGTTATGAGGCCGTCGACCCCGTCGCCTCAATGACCACGAGGCCCGAACACGGGTCCTGGGTCCGAGAGGAGAGTCAATGTCCGCGTCACACCGACGTTCACGACGCATGCGGAACGTCTCGTTCGTGGCGGTGCCCGTAGCGGTGCTGGCCGCCGTGAGCGCCTATGTCCTCAGCCCCGCGACGGCCGAGCAGCCGACGGAACGATTCGACGGTGCCGAACCCGCCCCCGCGTCCGCCTTCCCCGGATATGTGCAACTGGCCGCGAAACACAGCGAGAAGTGCCTGACCGTGACCGAGGGAACCCGAGATGATCCGGGTGCCGTGGTGCAGTCGGCCTGTTCCGGATCGGCCGAGCAGCAATTCGTCGTGGAACCCACCGGGAACGGCTCCGGTGCTCGGCTGATCTCCCGCGCGAGTGGCCTCTGTCTGGATGTCTCCGAGGGATCGCGGAAGAACAGGGCGGCGCTGGTCCACGCGTCGTGCGACGACGATCCCGACACCTTCGCGTTCCGCACGCTGGACGCCTTCGCCTGGCTCATCGACGAACGCAGCGATAAATGCGTCGACGTGGCCGCCCATCGCCGCGAGGACCATGCCCGCGTCATCCAGTTCGACTGCCACGACGGTGCCAATCAACGGTTCGCGATCACCCGCGTGGAGGAGATCCCGGAGAACGAGGAGACCCCCGACGAGCCGGCGGACGAGCCCGCTCCCCCGGTGGAGGAGACCACTCCCACCGAGGAACCGGCCGAGCCGGGCGAACCTCCGGCAGAGCCTGATCCGGTGCCTCCGGTTGAGTCGGGGGTGGTGCCGTTTCGTGGGGTGGCGAATTCGGAGTGTGGGGATATGGAGCGGATGGGGGTGTCGTGGTTCTACAACTGGGGGTTGGATCCTGGGGGTTGTGGGGATCGGGGGTTTGTTCCGATGATCAGTGGTAAGAGTCATCGGTCTCCTGAGGCGGTGCGGGGGGCGGTCGATCAGGTGGCGGCGGCCGGGTATGACACGGTGTTGGGTTTCAACGAGCCGAACAAGGCGGATCAGGCGGATCTTTCGGTCGCTGAGGCGGTGGCGTTGTGGCCGGCGTTGACGTCGAACGAGAACGTTCTGGTGGGGAGTCCTGCGACATCGGCTGATTCCGGTGGCCGGCAGTGGTTCAGTGATTTCATGGCCGAGGTGGAGGCCGGGAATCTGCGGGTGGACTTCATCAATGTCCACTGGTACGGCTGGAACGCGGATTCCTGTGACGCGCGAGCGGCGGAGTTCGAGCGGTATCTGAACTGGGTGGAGAGCAAGGCCCGTGGGCGTCCGGTATGGGTGACCGAGTACGGATGCATGCACCAGAGCAATCCGGACGAGGCCACCGTGATCGATTTCTACACCGCTTCCCTCGAAGTCCTCGCCGAACGCCCCTGGATCACCCGATACGCCTGGTACCCCTGGAACCCCCACAACCACCTGGTCGCCGACGACGGCTCCCTGACCGCCCTGGGCACCACCTACACCCGACAACCCACCCACCGATAGAACAAGAAACCAACCCCGGTGCCGGCGGTGGGGAGACCGCCGGCACCGGGGGTTCAGCCGGGGGTCAGGGGCGCAGATCCACGTGGAAGAGCGAGGGCGTGTACCAGTTGCCCGGGTTGTTGTGCAGCACGGCGTCGACGAGTTCGATGCGCACATGGCGGGCGGTGAAATCCACCGCGTCATGAGTGAACCCGTACTGCGTGTTGCCGGTGCGGTCGATGGTGGTCCAGTCGCTCGCGTTGTCGCCGTGCAGGATGCGGTACCGGTAGTAGCCCTCGGAACCCTTGACCATGGGCCAGGAGATGTTGACCTCCGAGACATGACGGGAGCTGCCGAGATCGGTCCCCCACCAGGCGGGCCAGCTCGAACTGCCCGCGATCCAGCGGGTGGTGTAGGAGCCGTCGTTGGCCAGGCCGGCCGGGTTGGCCGAGGTCGCGCTGGAGGCGGTGGCGGGGCGGCCCTGGGCGATGTTGGTGACGGGCGGGGCGTCGACACGGGCGGCACCGGCGTCGACGCCGAAGCTGTTGCGCCAGTCGAGCCGCAGTCCCCCGTCGGCCCCCACGTCCAGCGGGAGCCAGAGGTTGCGGGACTGGCCGAGGGCGTCGGGGCGCCAGCGGTCGGCGACGAGAACATGGCGCGCCCATGTGTCCAGCCCCACGGTGAGGACGAAGGCGCTCTGCGAGGCGAAGGTGGCCGCGTCCCCGAGCGGGACCAGGTCGCTCCAGGGTCCGGTGATCGCGGGGGCCGTCGCGTACATGGCCTGGTTCGGCATCCAGCCGGAGGCGCCCGAGGTAATGAGGTAGTAGGTGTCGCCGTGCCGGAAGAACGCCGGAGCCTCGCGGTAGGCGCCCGGCCACAGTTCGATGACCTCCTCGGCGACCCCCAGGTAGTCGTCGGTGAGGCGGAAGAGCACCAGCGTGTCGTTGGCACCGCCGGTACGTCGGGACGCGCTCAGCAGGTAGCCCGTGCCGTCGCGGTCGACGTACACCGTCATGTCACGCGACTCCTGCTCCAGCGGCCGGAAGCTGCCCCGGTAGGCGAACGGCCCGGTCGGGGTTGACGAGGTGGCGACGGCGACCCGGCCGAGCGCGTAGTCCGCGCCCCGTTCATAGTGGCCCCACAACACGAAGGTGCCGCTGGCCGCGTGGCGGATCACCTTGGGCCGCTCGATCTTGGCATCCGCCAACTCCGCGTGGGAGGAGGTGTCCAGGACGTTCCGCACAAAGGTCCAGTTGACCAGGTCGGTCGACGAGTAGCAGCTCACCGCGCGGAAGCGCGCGGAGTCGTGGGCCTTGTCCTCTCCGTACCAGTAGTAGACGCCGTCGTGTCTGACGATGTGCCCGGCGTGGGCCTGGATGACCCGGCCCGCCGTGTCATGCCACAGCGGGCCGTTGCGAACGGTCGCGTAGGCCAGGGGACTTGGCGTGTTGTCAGGTGTGCTCGCCAGAGCCGGCCCGGCCGCCGTCAGTCCCCATCCGGCACCCCCCAGGGCCACCGCGATACCGCGAAGGGCGCCGCGTCGGGACAATCCCGATGCGCTGTACGGCGTTTGCGAAAAATCGTTCACTGAGAACTCCTCGAAAGTCCCGCTGGGAATGGGGGCGACCGGGGGCGCATCGCACGGCCTTACCCGGTCGCCCTCGTCGTTCGATTCATGGTTGATCGATAAAATCAGGGGGTCAATCAGCCTGACATCGAACGATCAGAACTCTTCTCTTTCGATCAACACGCCGCGAAGGGCGGGAGGTCTACCCCGCCGGTGCCACGGTGCCGGCGGCTGTGTCGATGGTCAGCTCGGAAGTCCAGCTGAGCGACATGGTCCGGCTGTCGGGGAACTCGACGGGGAGCCACACGTACTCCGAGTCGTTGACCAGACCGCCGGAGGCGTTGCCCCAACGGTCGCCCATATAGAGGTAGGAGGTGGTCTCGGTGCCCTGGACGGGCAGGACGAAGGTGGTCTGGGAGTCGAACCCGGTGGCGTCGCCGACGTCGCGCATCTCGCTCCACTCGCCGTCCAGGCTGGTGGCGGTGGCGTACCGCTGCTGGTTGGGGTTCCAGCCGGTCGCGCCCGAGGTGAGCATGAAGTAGACGCCGTCGCGTTGGAAGAGCGCGGGCGCCTCGCGATGGCCGCCGGGCCAGGGGTTGGCGACCAGTTCGGCGACGTCCGTGTAGTCGTCGGTGAGCCGGTAGATGTGCAGGTCGTAGTTCTCCCGGGCGGAGGAGACCATGTAGCCGGTGCCGTCGTCGTCGACGAAGGCGGTGATGTCGCGGGACATGTGGTCCAGCGGGCGGAAGCTGCCCCGCCAGCTGTAGTCGCCGTCGACGGTGTCGGAGACGGCCACGGCGGCACGGGCCTCGCCGTAGTCCCGGCCGTTCTCCTTGTGCATCCACATGACGAACTGTCCGGTGGACTCGTTGTAGACGACCTTGGGGCGTTCGATGTTGGCCTGCGCCAGTTCGGGGTCGGACTGCTGGGTCAGGACGTGGTTGCGGAACTCCCAGTTCCTCAGGTCGGTGGAGCGGTAGGCGGAGACATAGCGGAAGCCGTTGTTGTCGTCGTGCCGGTTCTCGCCGAACCAGTAGTAGTAGCCGTCGACTTCGAGGATCCCGCCGCCGTGGGCGTGCAGTGGGTTACCGGCGGTGTCCGTGAACTGGGTTCCGTTGGGGACGGTCACGGGCTCCGCCTGTGCCGACCGGCTCACCAGGAAGGGGAGCAGCAGGGCCAGGGCGAGAAGCACGGCGAAGCGCCCGCGGCGCGGGGCCGTTGTGCCGCGACGGGTGACCCGGCGGCTCCTGTGCTGAGGGGGTTTCATGAGGCGACTCCAGGGGTGGGGCGCACCGGTTCCGTCGTCTGCGGACATCCGGTGCGTGGGGGGGCCGGCCACCGCCCGGCCGAGCGACGGCCGGGGGGTAACCTCCCGTTCACGGTCGGATGGCGGGCCCAAAGCGTCAACCGCCCCCCACTGAATCGATCAGAACCAATCAGCTGCGCTCATGGAGCGGGGCGGAGTACGCGGCGGCGCACCACCGCCGCAGGAGGCGCCCACGGCGGCCGGGTGGGGCGTGCCGGTGGTGGGGCCGCTCGTTTCGTGTCCTCCGTGCCACCCGTACGAGCCCCCGGCGGGTCTGTCTCCTCTGGCGGACGCTCAATAACCTTGTGGAGCAGGTCGCTTACCGATCCGAGGAGCGTGCCATGTCTCCCACGCGGGTACCCGACATCCTCTCGCCCGAGTTCGCGGCGAACCCCTATCCGGCCTACCGGATGATGCGCGATACCGCGCCCCTCATCTGGCACGAGGCCACCCGGAGCTACCTCGTCTCGCGCTACGAGGACGTCCAGCGGGTTTTCAGGGACCGGAACGGCGAGTTCACGACCGACAACTACGCGTGGCAGATCGAGCCGGTGCACGGCAGGACCATCCTCCAGCTCAGTGGCCGCGAGCACGCGGTGCGTCGAGCCCTGGTCGCCCCCGCCTTCCGCGGTAGCGACCTGCGGGAGAGGTTCCTGCCCGTCATCGAGCGCATCTCACGCGAGCTGATCGACGTCTTCCGGCACACCGGGTCCGCCGATCTGGTGGCCGACTACGGCGCCCGCCTCCCGGTCAGTGTGATCGCCGAGATGCTGGGCCTGGACGCCGCCGACCACCCGCGGTTCCACCGCTGGTACACATCCGTCATCGCCTTCCTCGGCAACCTCTCGGGCGACCCCGGGGTGACCGCGGCGGGCGAACGGACCCGCGTCGAGTTCGCCGCGTACATGCTGCCGATCATCCGCGAACGCCGCGAGCACCCGGGCGACGACCTGCTGTCCACGCTGTGCGCCGCCGAGGTCGACGGCGTCCGGATGAGCAACGAGGACATCAAGGCGTTCTGCAGCCTGCTGCTCGCCGCCGGCGGCGAGACCACGGACAAGGCGATCGGCGGCATCTTCGCGAACCTGCTGCGCCACCCCGACCAGCTCGCCGCCGTCCGCGCGGATCGCGGCCTGATCCCACGGGCGTTCGCCGAGACCCTGCGCTACACCCCACCGGTCCATATGATCATGCGGCAGTCCGCGACCGAGGTGACGCTCAGCGGTGGCACCGTGCCTCCGGGAGCCACCGTCACCTGCCTGATCGGCGCCGCGAACCGGGACGGGAGCCGCTACCGCGACGCGGACCGCTTCGACATCTTCCGCGACGACCTCACCACCGCGACCGCCTTCTCCGCCGCCGCCGACCACCTGTCCTTCGCCCTGGGCCGGCACTTCTGCGTCGGCGCGCTGCTCGCCAAGGCCGAGATCGAGATCGGCGTCGACCAACTGCTCGACGCCATGCCCGACCTCCGCCTCGCCGACGGCTTCGCCCCCACCGAACAGGGCGTCTTCACCCGCGGCCCCCACTCCCTCCCGGTCCACTTCACCCCCACCGACACCTGACAGTGAGGATGTACGTGAGCGTTCCCCGGCGGGGTCTGACCCAGCACCTGACTGACTCAGGGTCCTCAACGGGATCTGTCGGCTCTGTCCGGGGGACGCTCGCCCGCATCCGTCGGGCCGGGGGACGTGACTTCATAAGAGCCTGGCCAGAGGCCCCATCACTGTCTTGTCCGTCCTCCCGGCCGACGGGTGCCAACCCACCCGGTCGAATGGACAGGACGGCACACCCCACGATGTCACAGCACGAGGTCGAGGTCACCGGCGGCGTCGACACCCACAAGGACACCCACACCGCGGCCGCGATCGACTCGGCGGGCCGGGTCCTGGGCTCGGCCCAGTTTCCCGCCTCCGCGCTCGGCTACCGCAAGCTCCTGGCCTGGCTCCGGTCCTTCGGGGCCCTGCTGGTGGTCGGGGTCGAGGGCACCGGCGCCTACGGCGCCGGACTCGCCCGCCACCTGCGTGAAAGTGACGTGAGGGTGGTCGAGATCGACCGCCCGGACCGCAAGGCACGTCGGTGGCAGGGCAAGTCCGACCCGGTCGACGCCGAGGCAGCGGCCCGGGCCGCGCTCGCCGAACGCCGCACGGGAACACCGAAGTTCCGCGACGGGCGGGTCGAG
>NZ_BBOM01000013.1 GCF_000974485.1 Streptomyces sp. NBRC 109706
CGCCCGCCACCTGCGTGAAAGTGACGTGAGGGTGGTCGAGATCGACCGCCCGGACCGCAAGGCACGTCGGTGGCAGGGCAAGTCCGACCCGGTCGACGCCGAGGCAGCGGCCCGGGCCGCGCTCGCCGAACGCCGCACGGGAACACCGAAGTTCCGCGACGGGCGGGTCGAGGCCCTGCGGGCGTTGCGGGTCGCCCGCCGCAGCGCGGTCCAGCAGCGCTCGGACGTGCAGCGGCAGGTCAAGAACCTGATCGTCACCGCGCCGGAAGGCGTCCGCACCATGCTGCGGCACCTGAAGGACAAGGACCTGCTGACCACCTGCGCGGGCTTCCGCCCGAGCCTGGACCAGGCCGGCGGTCCGCTCACCGCGACGAAGATCGCCCTTCGCTCTCTCGCCCGCCGCCACCGCGACCTGGGCCAGGAGATCGACGAACTGGACGAGCTGATAGCCCCGCTCACCCAGGAGATCAACCCGGCCCTGACCGAGCTGAACGGCGTCGGCCCGGACGTCGCCGGCCAGCTGCTGGTCACCGCGGGCGACAACCCCGACCGGCTCCGCTCGGAAGCGGCGTTCGCCATGCTCTGCGGCGTCGCCCCGCTGCCCGCGTCATCCGGCCGCACCCACCGCCACCGGCTCAACCGGGGCGGTGACCGGGCCGCGAACGCGGCCCTCTACCGGATCGTGCTCTGCCGCCTGCGCTGGGACCAGCGCACCAAGCAGTACATGGAGCGACGGACCAAGGAGGGCCTGTCCAAGAAGGAGATCATCCGCTGCCTCAAGCGGTTCGTCGCCCGCGAGGTCTACCACGTCCTGACCACCACGAACGCCACCGCACCGGCCCCGAATCACCTCGCAACCGCTGCTTGACATCCATAAGAGCATCCCCGGACCTGCCCCAACTCCACGACGACACACCCTGAAGGGAGATGCCCCGTGCTTCTGTCAGCCTCCGCCGTGTTACTGCTCGGCCTGCTGATCTGGTTCCTCGTCCGCATCCGCTACCTGCGCACGTTCGAGGCGGTGCTCTGCACGACCTTCGGCTTCCTGCTCGCTCAAACGGCAGCCGCCCCGATGCTTCAGACGGCACTCAACGGAGTCAGCGCGCTCCTAGCGCGCCTTCAGTTCTGACCGACGGCCAAGGAGAGGAAACGCTGCGGGTGCGTCAACAAGATCATCCCACCGCCCGAGAGCCGGGCGACATGACCCCAGAGAAAACGGGCTCCCGACCGGGCGCGAAGTCGCCAAACCCGACCCGGTCAGGTGCCCACTCCCACCCCCACGTGAGCAGAGAAAGGAGCATCCACACTGTGACCAGCGAGAAGCGCTCGCGCAAGTCGCGCCCTCCCGTGTGCGTCATGCGCGAGGAGGAACACCCCACCTGTGCGGGCACCGAACAGGCCGTGCTCGTCGGTGCGGACGGCGAGGAACGGCGCCTGTGTCCGGCCCACGGCGCGGCCCTGTGGCTGACGAACCCGACGTTCCGGTTCTCCGCCAAGACCCGGCCGGCCGGCATCGCCGACGTCATGCGACACGCCTTCGGGGAGCCGCGATGAACGACTCCCTCAACTCCCTGAGCGCGCTGCTCCAACGCGCCACCCACCCCGGTTTCGAGGACTGGCGACGCGGCATCGTCCGGCTCGGCGGCTGCGTCAGCCCGGTCAATCTGGCCGGTCACGGAGTCAGCGTGGACGCGGCCACGGGCGAAGTGCTCCGCTCGCTGAGCGGGGGACTGATCATCCCGTGCGGCAACCGACGTGCCGTCGTCTGCCCGCCCTGCGCCCGGACCTACCGAGGAGACACCTTCCATCTGATCCGCGCGGGGCTGACCGGTGGCAAGGAGGTGACGGAACGGGTCGGTGGGCACCCTCGGGTGTTCGCCACGCTCACCGCCCCCGGCTTCGGAGCGGTCCACACCCGTCGGGAGCGGAGCGGCGAACCGTTGCCCTGCCGGCCGCGACCGTTTGACCAACGCTGCCCGCACGGGCGACCGATCGGCTGCCGCATCCAGCACACTCACAGCGATCCCCGGTTGGGCGAACCGCTGTGCCCGCGCTGCTACGACTACGCGGGGGCGGTCCTGTGGCAGGCGCACGCGGGAACGCTGTGGCACCGCTTCGCCCTGGAGCTGCGCCGCGAACTGGCCCGGCGGGCGGGGCTTACCCGCTCCGCGTTCGCCGAACGAGTGCGCCTGTCGTACGCCAAGGTCGCCGAGTACCAACGTCGCGGCCTGGTCCACTTCCACGCGGTCGTCCGCCTCGACGGGCCCGACGGGCCCTCGACCGTCCCGCCCCGCTGGGCGAGCACCGAACTGCTCGCCGACGCGGTGCGCACGGCGGCTACTCGGGTCCGCCTCCGCGCGGTCGGAGCGGACGTGATCGGTGCTCGCGTACTCCGCTTCGGCCCTCAGGTTGATGTGCGTCCCATCGCCGCGTTCGGCGACGGGCAACGGCTGACCTCCTCGGCCGTGGCGGGCTACATCGCCAAGTACGCGACAAAGGGCGCGGAGACTGCCGGCGCCACCGCCAGTCGTATCCGCGACGCTTCCGAACTGGTCGCCCTGCCCCTGCGCTACCACGTGCTCCGCATGGCGGGGACGTGTTGGTGGCTCGGTGGGCTGCCGCCCTTCGCTGAACTCGGCCTGCGTCGTTGGGCCCACATGCTCGGCTACCGGGGCCACTTCACCACCAAGTCCCGCCGCTACTCCACCACTCTGACCGCCCTCCGCACCGCCCGCGCCACGCACCGCGCCGGTGGGAAGTCCACGGTCACCGTGGGCCGGTGGCACTACGCGGGACGTGGCTATGACCCCGCCGGGGAACTCATCGCCGCGTCCGTGCGCGAGGGAGGTGAGCCTCATGGCACGCACTGAACCGGCCGGCCCCGCCGCGCTGTTGACCGTTCCGGAGGTCATGGCCCGGCTCAAACTCGGGCGCACGGCGGTCTATGAGCTGATCCGCTCCGGCCGGCTGTCCTCCCTCACCATCGGGCGCGCGCGTCGCGTCCCGGTATCGGCACTGCGCGACTTCATCGCCAACGAGACCGGGGAGGCGGCCTGATGGCGCGGCAACGAAAGCGGAACCCGAACGGCACGGGCACGATCACCAAACGGTCGGACGGTCGTTATCAGGCGGCCGTCTATGTGCTTCAGCCGGACGGAACCCGCGCCCGAAAGTACGCCTATGGCAAGACGTGGACGGAGTGCGACACCAAGCGGCGCGCGCTGCTGGCCAAGGCGGAGAGCGGCGTGCCCGTGCCCACCCGGTCGGCGAAGCTCGCCGAGTGGCTGCCCTACTGGCTGGACAACGTGGTCCGGCCGCGCCGGAAGCTGAGCACCTACGACAAGTACGAGGCGCACGTCAGGCTGTATCTGATGCCGCTGCTCGGGACCAAGCGACTGGAGTCGTTGGGCGTCGCGGACGTGCGGCGCTTTCTCACCCGGTTGGAGAAGCGGACCACTGCGGCGACGGCCAAGGAGGCACACCGGGTACTGCGGAGCGCGCTCACGGCAGCCTGCCGGGAGGAGCTGATCAGTCGGAATGTGGCGTCGCTGGTGGAGCCTCCGCGTCCCACGTCGCGGGAGCTGACGCCGTGGACGTTGGACGAGACGCTCACGTTCCTCGCGGCGGCCCGGAAGGACCCGCTCTATGCGGCGTTCGTGCTCGCCATCACCATGGGTCTGCGGCGCGGAGAGATCGTCGGCCTGCGCTGGTCGGATGTGGACCTGGACAACCGGGTTCTCCATATCCGGCAGCAGACGCAGCGTCGGCGTGGGCGGCTCTATGACGACGATCCCAAGGGCCGGCGTCGCCGGGCCGTTCCCCTTCCGGCCATGTGCGTGGCGCCGCTGCGGTGGCAGCGGTTGCGGCAGGCAGCCGTCAGGAAGCAGGCGGGCGAGAAGTGGGCGGGCGGCGACTACGTGTTCACCACCCGCACCGGGCGGCCGGTCGAACCGCGCAACGTGTACCGGTCGTTCACCCGGGTCGCCGGGAACGCGGGGCTCCGGGTGATCCGGTTGCACGACGCCCGACACGGCTGCGCCACGCTTCTGACCGCTGCGGGGGTTGCTCCCCGGGTGGTGATGGAGATCCTCGGACACAGCCAGATCAGCATCACCATGGGCGTGTACACACACGTCGTGCGGGACACCCAACGGGAGGCGATCAGCCACATGGACCGCCTGCTCAGGAGGCACCCCGGTCGTGACTGACCGCCGCCGTTGATGTCAGAAGTGGATGTCAAACGCCCCGGAGCATGATCGGTCCGGGGCGTTTTCCCTGGTGCCCCCGGCAGGATTCGAACCTGCGACACCCGCTTTAGGAGAGCGGTGCTCTATCCCCTGAGCTACGGAGGCCGGGACAGCGCGGATCAGTCTAGCCGGTTCGGTCGGTGGGGCGGGCCAGGAGGACGGTGAAGCGGTTCTGGGGGTCGGTCCACCAGTGGGTGGGGGTGAGGCCGGACCGGCCGAGGTCGGCGGCGAGGCGGGGGCGGCGGAACTTGGTGGAGAGTTCGGTGCGCAGGAGTTCGCCCTGGCTGAAGCCCACTTCGAGGTCGAGCACCGGAATCTTGACGGTGTGGCCGTAGCGGGCCTTCAGGGACATCTCGATCCGTTCGGCGCGCTCGTTCCAGGTCGCCACGTGGTCGAAGGCGCTGGCGTCGAAGTCGGCGTCGAGTTCGCGGTTGAGGACACGCAGCAGGTTCTTGTTGAACTCCGCGGTGACGCCCTGCGCGTCGTCGTAGGCGCGGGTCAGGGTGGTGGGCGACTTGACCAGGTCGGCGCCGATCAGGATCGCGTCGTTGGGGGTGAGCGCGGCGCCGAGGCGGCTGAGGAAGGCGGCGCGTTCCGCCGTGTCGAAGTTGCCGATGGTGGAACCGAGGAAGGCGACCAGTCGTGGGCCAGGGCCTTCGGGTATGGGCAGTTCCTGATCGAAGTCGGCCACAGTGGCATCGACCTCGATCCCTGGATAAGCGTCCAGGATCGATTCGGCGGCCTCGGTCAGGGCGGTGCGCGAGACGTCGATGGGGGCGTAGGCGCGCAGCGTGCCGCCGGCCGTGAGGGCGTCGAGCAGCACCCGGGTCTTCTCCGAGGAGCCGGAACCGAGTTCGACCAGGGTCCGCGCGTTGGTGTGGGCGGCTATGTCGGGGGCGTGTGCGCGGAGGATCTGTCGCTCGGCGCGGGTGAGGTAGTACTCGGGCAGCCGGGTGATGCGGGTGAAGAGTTCGCTGCCCCGCGCGTCGTAGAACCACTTGGGCGGCAGGGACTTGGGGTCGGCGGTCAGGCCGGTGCGCACATCGGCGTGCAGGCGCTCGGCGAAGTGGTCCTCCGGCAGGGTGTCGTGCACGGTGACGCTGCTGGTCATGGCGTTCCTTTCGGCGGTTTCCTGCCCGCCCGTTCCACGGTCGCCGGCCGGCGCGGGGCGCGGGCGCGGGGGCGGTTGTCAGTGGCGGGGCCTAGAGTCGTGGCAGGGCTTGGACATCGGCCGAGGTGCGGCTGGCGCGGAGCAGGGAGTGCTCGGGCACCTCGCGCCAGCCCGGCTGTTCCGGCACCGGCTCGGAGGCGACGAGCAGCCGTTCGTCCTCGGTCCGGTACCAGAGGCTGTCGCCGTGGCGGGTGGCGACGACGGTGCTGCCGTCGGTGAGGAGGAGGTTGAGGCGGGCGTCGGGCCGGGCGGTGAGGACGGCGGCGACGAGTTCGGCCAGCGCCTCGGGGGCTGGTTGGCCGGCCACCAGCCGTCGGGCCGCCATCAGCCAGAGCAGTGCGGCGTCGACGCGCGCCTCGATGCCCAGGAGTTCGGCGGGGGTCAGCGGCTCGCCGAGGTCGGTGGGGAGTTGCTCCCAGCGGTCGACGCTTCCGTTGAGGCTGAACAGCCAACGCCCCAGGGCGAAGGGGGCCACGGCCGTCTCGTGGTTGCTGCCGCCCGGGGTGGTGGAGCGCACCGAGGCCAGCACGGCGCCGCTGTGCAGCAGCCCGGCCAGGCCGGGCAGGTTCTCGTCGGCCCAGATGGGAACGGCGCGGCGGTAGCGCACGGGGCCCGCCCCGTCGTCCGGCGGGTACCAGCCGATGCCGAAGCCATCGGCGTTGATCGTACCTCCCACTTGGCACTTGGGCGCCCAGGACTGTTCATAGAGGCTGTGCGGAGGGGTGGTGAGAAGTTCGGCCAGGGAACGCGGGGGCCCGAGGTAGGCGAGGTGGCGGCACATCAGCCGAGGCCCGGGCGCGCGTCGCGGCAGGTCCGGAATCCGGCGAAGATCTGGCGGCGGACGGGGAGGTCCCAGTTGCGGAAGGTGCCTCGGCAGGCGACCGGATCGGTGCCGAAGGAGCCGCCGCGCAGCACCCGGTAGCCGGCGTCGAAGAACACCTCGCTGTACTCGCGGTAGGGATGGGCGGCGAAGCCGGGATAGCCGGTGAACTCGGTGGCGGTCCACTCCCAGACATCACCGAGGAGTTGACGTGCCCCGCTGGGCGCGGCCCCTTCCGCGTAGGCGCCGACGGGTGCCGGACGGAGGTGACGCTGGCCGAGGTTGGCGTGCCGCGCGTCGGGGGCCACGTCGCCCCAGGGGTAGCGGCGGGAGCGGCCGGTGGCGGGGTGGTGTCGGGCCGCCTTCTCCCATTCGGCCTCCGTCGGCAGCCGCCGGCCGGCCCACCGGGCGTAGGCATCGGCCTCGTACCAGCTGATGTGGAGCACCGGCTCGTCGGGTGGCACGGGTTCGGCGCGCCCGAACCGGTGGCGAAGCCACTGCCCTTCGAGGTCGCGGTGCCAGAAGGCCGGCGCCGTCAGATTGGCCTGCTTTCGGTGTGCCCAGCCCTCCGGGTGCCACCAGCGGGACTGGTGGTAGCCGCCGTCGGCGATGAACTCCTGGTAGGCGACGTTGCTGACGGGCGTGGTGTCCAGCCAGAACGCGGGGACGAAGACCCGGTGCGCCGGGCCCTCGTTGTCCAGCGCCCAGGGGTCGTCCGCCGGGTCGACGCCCATGGTGAAGGGGCCCGCCGGCACCAGGACCTCGGCCGGCGGCCGGTGCCCGGGACGGGGGCGCGCGGGCGCCGGCGCGTAGAGCACCCCGCGCCCCCGGCGCAGTTGGTGGGTGGCGAGCATGGTCTCGTCGTGCTGCTGCTCGTGTTGGGCGATCATGGCGAAGAGGAACGCCCGCTCGGGCTCGCCGGCCAGCAGGTCCAGCACCTCAAGCGCCTGGGCGCGCACCTCGGCCGCGTAGTGGCGGGCCTCGGCGGGGGACAGCAGGGGAAGGGCCGAGCGGTCGGCCCTGGGGTGCCGGAAGGCGTCGTAGAGGTGGTCGAGGTCGGCGCGGAGCGGTGCGCGTCCGCCGGCCCGGCGCAGCAGCCAGATCTCCTCCTGGTTGGCGATATGGGCCAGGTCCCAGACGAGCGGCGACATCAGGGGCGAGTGCCGCGCGGTGAGTTCGTCCGCCGGCAGGCAGTCGGTGAGTTCGTGGGTGCGCCGGCGGGCGGCCTCCAGTGCGGCGGCCAACTCGCCCGGGTCGATGGGGGCGCGCGCGTCGGGGGCGGACACGGCGTCGAGTGCGCCGGGGGTGCCCACCCGGCGCTTGGGCGGCGTCGGGGGCGTGGGCGCGACGGGGGTCTCGGTCATTCGGGGGTCTCCTTGGCTGCCGCGCGATGGGGATGGTCCGGTCGTGGGGTCCGGTCCCTTGGCCGGGGTCCGGCCGCTGGCCGGGATGGGGCCGGCGGGGGACGGCCGGCTCTTCGGGCCCGTCTCGGCGGCGGGCCAGGGGGCGTGCCCAGGGCGTCCAGTTGGTCGTCCGCCGGGCAACGGCCGTGCTCCGGGTAGCGGTTGGCGAACGAGGCGACGGCCTCCCTGAGGTGGCCGGCGCCGGGCAGGCGGGCCAGCGCCGCGTCGGCGGCGGCGAAACAGGCGCGGACGGCCGGGCCCAGCTCGGGATCGGCCGGACCGTGTCGGGCGGCGCGCAGCCAGAGGTCGAAGGCGGGCACCGCGTGGTTCGCGCCGCCCCGGATGAGCGGCTCGGTCGCGCGTCGTGCGGCCTCGGCGGCGATCGGATCGTCCAGCAGCACGCTGGTCACCGCCAGCGGCACGATCCAGTCATCCCCGGGTTGGGCATCGATCATCCGCAGTTCCCACCAGCCACGGGGGCGCACCGGTGGGAAGAGGGTGCTCAGGTGGTAGTCCAGATCGGCCAGGACGGGCGCGCGCCGGTCGGCGGTCGGCCCGCGCAACCAGGAGCGGAAGGAGCGATTGGGGGGCGCGACCCAGTTGGCGGGCGCCCCCCGGCGCACGCAGAGCAGCGACGCGTCCAGGGCGTAACGGGCCCAGGCCGCGCGCGGATCCTCGCCCTCCCCTACACCGCCGGAGCCGGGGGCGGGGTGGGCTTCGGGGGTGAACGGCCGGGTGCGGCCGGGGTCCAGGCGGGTCCACAGGGCCTGCCGGGTGGAGCGCCAGCCGGTCGGGCGGCCCCGCCAGACGGGGGAGTTGGCGAAGGCGGCGGTCAGGATCGGGCCCAGCCGGTGGGTCAGCGCCCAGCGGGCGCGATATCCGCTCGGGCCCCCGGAGTCGTCGCCGGCGTCCACGCTGATCTGCACGGAAGCGGTGGCCCGCATGATCAGCCGACCGCCCGGGCTCTGCCGGTCGAAGAAGCTTTCCATGGCCTGGTAGCGCGGGTGGTGCAGCACCCGGGGCGGGTCGCGGTAGGGGTCGAGCCCCAGGCCCGCGGCCTCAAGGCCGGCCGAGGCCAGCGCTTCGCGTAGCCGCGCCAGATCGGTTCCGGTCGCCTCGACGCAGGCGAGCAGCGAGGCCCCGGGCGCGCTGCTGATCTCCAGCTGACCGCCGGGCTCGCGGGTGAGCCGTCCACCGCCGGGGAGCACGGCGTCGCACGGAGGGTCGGCGGGCGGCGACGCGGTGTCGTGGAGCGGGGCGAGCGCGGCGCGCACCGCCTCGGCCGGCACCTCGGCGGCCGGATCGTCGACCCGGCGCACCAGCCACTCCAGCTCGACCCCGGTCCGGGCGGGAGCGCCCACCCGGACGCAGCCACGGGCGACATGTTCCTCGGCGTCCCGCTCGCTCAGCGGCGACGCGTCGGGGGCGTCGGGGCTGTCGTCGGGAAACGTCTCCGGCGTGGTGGGTGGCGCGCCGCGGGGCGCGCGCGGGGTGGCCGCCCCGGGGCGCGAGGGACCCGACGGGGCCATATGTGGGCGAGACGCTTCCGACGCCATCCCGGCCGCCCTCCTCTATCCCGTCTGCCCCCTTTGTCCGGGCAGTGGAATCACGGTAGGACGGCCGGGAGGGACCCGCCGGGCGCTATACCGCCAGTCGGCGCACGGCCAGCTCGGCGTAGAGCGCGGCGCCGTCGGCCAGCACCGACTCGTCGAAGGCGGCCAGCGGGGAGTGGTTGGCGGGCGCGACCTCGGGATCGACGCCCTCCGGCGTGGCACCGAGGAAGATCATCGCGCCCGGCACCTCGTCGATCACCCGGGAGAAGTCCTCAGCGCCGGTCAGCGGGTTCTCCAGGGGTGCGAAGCGCTCCTCCCCGATCGCCTCGCGGACGGTGTCGGCGGCGAACGCGACCTCCGCCGCGTCGTTGACCGTGACCGGGTACTGCTCGACGAAGCGGGCGTCCACCTCCAGTCCGTGCGCGGCGGCGATGCCCTCGCAGACGGTGACGACGCCCTCGCCGACCCGGGTTCTGGCCTCGCGCGAGAAGGTCCGCACCGTGGCGGCGAAGGTCGCGGTGTCGGGAATGATGTTGGTGGCGGTACCCGCGTGGAAACGACCGACCGTGAGCACCACCGGATCGAAAACGTCGAAGCTGCGACTGATCCAGGTCTGGAGCGCGGTGACCATCTCGCAGGCGGCGGGTATCGGATCCTTGGCGCGATAGGGCGCCGAACCGTGGCCGCCGGCGCCGCGCACCGTCACCTCAAGGACGCTGGAGGCCGCCAGGGCGGGGCCGCCACGGCCGGCGAAGACGCCGGCCGGCCAGGTGTGGGAGAGCACATGGAGCGCGTAGGCGGCGACCGGGCGCTCGCCGGTGGCGTCGAGCACACCCTCGTCCAGCATCTGGCCGGCGCCGTTGTATCCCTCCTCCCCTGGCTGAAACATCAACAGCACGTTTCCGGCCAGTTGGTCTCTGTGCGCGGCCAACAGCCGGGCCGCGCCGGCCAGCATGGTGGTGTGCAGGTCGTGACCGCAGGCGTGCATCCGCTCGGCCTCGGCGGCGAACGGCAGGCCCGTGCGCTCGGACACCGGCAGGGCGTCCATATCGCCCCGCAGCAGCACGGTGGGCCCCGGGCGGGCGCCGCGCAGCACCCCGGTGACCGAGGTCAGCCCCCGCCCCGTGCTGACCTCGATGGGCAGCCCTTCCAGCGCGGCCAGCACGGCCTCCTGGGTGCGGGGCAGTTGGAGCCCGATCTCGGGGATCGTATGCAACCGGCGGCGGAGTTGGACGAGTTCGTCGCTCAGCGCCCTGGCGTCATCGAGAAGGTTCATCGTGAATATCTGCCCACATTGGCCGATTTCAGCCCTGTGGGCGGGAGTTATGGCCGGAAGCCCCAAGCCGGGGTCCCCTCCCGGGGTCCCCTCGCGGGCAGGCGAGGCATCCCGGCGCGAGGCCCCCGAGGGCCGGCCGGCTACAGCGGATCGGGCCGGGCCACGGCGGCCGGGAAGAGGATGGTCGCGTTGCCAGCCGGTTCGGTGGCGGCCCGCCCCGCCCGGTCGCTGACCCGGATCAGCAGCGCCACCAGCAGCCAGTTGGCCACCGTCGACGAACCGCCCTGGGCCAGGAACGGCAGCGCCTTGCCGGTCAGCGGGATCAGCCCGGTGACACCGCCGACCACCACGAAGACCTGCAGCGCGATCACCGAGGCGAGCCCGGCCGCCAGCAGCTTCCCGAACGGATCGGGCGTGGCGAGGCCGGCGCGGAAGCCGCGTTGGATCAGCAGGGCGTAGAGCAGCAGCACCAGCGTCACGCCCAGCAGCCCCAGCTCCTCGCCCACGGCGGTCAGGATGAAGTCGCTGCGCCCCGCGAAGCCGACCAGATAGGTGTGCCCCTGTCCGAGGCCGGTGCCGAGGAGATCGCCGGCACCGAAACTGAACAGCGCCTGGGCCGCCTGGTCCGACACAAAGCCCGCGGGCCGCTCGTCCTCGGGCAGAAACGCGACCATCGGGTCCAGCCAGATGCGGATCCGACCCTTGACATGCTCCTGGGTGGCCGAGACCACGACCGTCCCCAACGCGGCCAACAACCCGCCGAACACCAGCCATCCGGGACGCCCGGTGGCGATGTAGAGCATCACCACGAAGACACCGAAGAAGATCAACGAGGTGCCGAGGTCGCGTTCGTAGAAGAGAACCACCAGGCTGACGGCCCAGACCAGAAGCACCGGGCCCGCGTTCCGCCCACGCGGCAGGTCCAGGCCGAGCACCCTGCGCCCGGCCAGCGCCAGCGCGTCGCGGTTCGCCATCAGGTAGCTGGCGAAGAAGACAACGATCATGACCTTGACGAACTCGCCCGGTTGGACGGAGAGCGACCCCACCACGATCCACCGCTTGGCACCGTAGACATCGGCGCCGAAGAGGGCGGGCGCCATCAGAAGCGCCATCGCCACGGTCATGCCGAGATAGGTGTACCGCTGCAGCGCCCGGTGGTGGCGCAGGACCACCAATGTGCCGATCAGCAGGCCGACGCCCACCACCGTCCAGAGCACCTGGTCCGAGGCGACCGGGGCGGACTGGTAGTCGGTCTCCGGGAAGTGCGTCGCATAGGCGTGGTCAAGCCGGTCGATCAGCACCAGGCCGAGGCCGGTGAGCAGCACGGTGACGGGCAGGATCAGCGGGTCGGCGAAGCGGGCGTACCGTCGCACCACCAGATGCGCGGCCAACGCCAGCGCGCCCAGGCCGGCGGTGTGGGCGAGGAGTCCGGGCGGCGGGCGATCCAGCACGGTCAGGCCGACGATGGTGTGGCCCGAGGCGACGATCGCGACGGCGAAGATCACCAGGGCGAGTTCGAGATTGCGCCGGCGCGCGGTCCAGGCGCGCACGCCGGGCGACTCGACGGGGCGCCCCCAGCCCCGCCGACGGGAGCCCGTGGCCCCCGCGCTGTCTCTGCCCATCCCATCCCCACCCCCGTGTCGGTCCGCGCGCCGGTGTGGCCTTCCACACACGCCGCGACGGCCGGTGGAAGACCGGCCGTCGCGGCGGAAGCGGCGCGCGCCGTCCGCAACCTACCCATGCGGCGCGAACGCCGCACCCGCGCACCCACTGGGCCGAACGGGTGAGGCGACGGGGAGGATCCCGCGCGCGGGAAGGGTGCGGCGGCCGCGTTCGTTGAAACGGGAGACCCCGTCGGACAAACCGCGTGGCCTCCGGGCGGTAGGGGCATGGCGTCCTACAGCCCGGGGTACCCGAACGCAACTATCGCTTGCTTTTGTTCGTCTTCAGGGGTGTGGAGGGGATGACGCACACGGCCCGATCCGGCCATGCCGGTATCTGTGGCCGGGCAGGGTACTCCATCGGCGAGAAAAAGATGCACCGGTTGGGAATTCTGTCCGGATTCCCGTCGTTAGATCGTTACGGGCTCGGGAGGCAAGGGGGCATCCCGGTCCGGTCCGAGGAGGACCTTGTGTGATCGCCCAGATCACCTCTGATCAATTCGCAAGGGAGCACGTATGGCAACCCGTGCCGTCGCCCGGCGTCAGGACACCGATGACAGTGTCGCGACGGGCAGTGTCCGGTCCAGCGCGAGCAGCGATGCCACGGAGCGCGACCTGGTCGGAATGTATCTCGACGAGATAGCCCGCACTCCGCTGCTCGACGCGGCGCAGGAGGTCGAGCTGTCCCTCGCCATCGAGGCGGGGCTGTACGCGGAGCGCCTGCTCAACGAGCAGGAGGAGCCGGTGGCCGAAGGGCCCTCGGGCTCGGCCTCGCGGGCGGAGCTCGCGGCGCTGGTCGCCGAGGGCGACCGCGCCAAGGACAGCTTCATCCGGTCCAACCTGCGTCTCGTGGTCGCCGTGGCACGCCGATACCCGCGCAGTGGGCTGCCGTTGCTCGATCTCATCCAGGAGGGCAACGCCGGCCTCGTGCGGGCCGTGGAGAAGTTCGACTACACCAAGGGCTTCAAGTTCTCGACCTATGCCACCTGGTGGATCAGGCAGGCCATCACCCGATCGATAGCCGACCAGTCGCGCACCATCCGGCTACCGGTGCATCTGGTCGAGGAGCTGGGCCGGATCCGTCGTGTGCAGCGGGAGTTCAACCGCGAGCACGGTCGCGAGCCGGAGCCGGCCGAGGTCTCGGCCGAGCTGGGCTCCACGCCGGAGCGCGTGCAGGACGTACTGGACTGGGCGCGTGACCCGGTCAGCCTGAACATGGCGGTGGACGACGAGGGCGAGACCCAGTTCGGGGATCTGCTGGAGGACACCTCGGCGGCCTCACCCGAGCAGTCGGTGCTGGTGATGATGCGCCGGGAGGGCCTTGAGGACCTCATCGGGCGGCTCGACCAGCGCACCGCGGCCATCATCAAGGCGCGCTACGGCATCGAGGACGGGCGTGAGCGCACGCTCACCGAGGTGGGCAAGCAGCACGGCCTGACGAGGGAGCGCATCCGGCAGATCGAGAAGCACGCGCTGCTCGAACTGAAGAAGATGGCGAACGACTCCGGCTTCGACGCGGCGGCCTGAGCCGCCCCGTCCGGCCGGGCCCTTTGCCACAGCCACCGCGACCGCGTCCGCCACCACCGGCGACTGGACGCGACGACCAACCGAACACCACGAGTCCCGGCATCACCACTCAACGGCCCCGGCGCCCAGGCGCCGGGGCCGAGTTCCGTCTGCGTTCTGTCCGCGTTCTGTCCGCGCCACCCGACGAGGCGGCAAGTGTGACCGTGCACACACTTCTTGCCGAAATAAGTGGGGAGCCACTGCCCGTTTAAGCCTGAGTCCGATCAAGCGGGGAGGCTTTCCCCGGTTGTTGAGTCTCACGCAGCGAGGGATCCTCATGAGCCAGTCCACGACTGCCGCGCGAGGCGGAGCGCGCGCTCCGCTGCGCGCCGACGCCGCGCGCAACCGGGAGCGCATCCTGGGCGCGGCGCGCGAGGCGGTGGTGGAGCACGGGCCCGAGGTCGCCCTGGACGAAATCGCTCGACGGGCCGGAGTGGGCAATGCCACCCTGTACCGGCACTTTCCCGACCGGCAGTCTCTGCTGCTCCAGATGCTGATCTTTGTCAGCGACCGGATCACCGAGCGCGCCAGACAGGCTCTGGAGGCCGAGCGTGACCCCTTCGAGGCGCTGAGCCGGCTGGTCCTCGATTCGGCCGAGGAACGAGTCGGCGGCCTGTGCCATCTGCTCGGGGTCGGCGCCGAGGGGGAGAACCCGGAGCTGGCCGCCAGCCGGCACCGAGCCCTCGACATCACCGAACAACTGCTGGCACGGGCACACGCCTCGGGCCAGCTGCGCACCGACGTGGGCGCGGGAGACCTGCTGATCGCCGTCAGCCGGCTCACGCTCTCCGTGCCGGGCAGCCCGTGCTCCGACGACGTCGACCTGTCCCGCCGCCATCTCCAGATCTTCCTGGACGGCCTGCGGACTCCCTCACGCAGTGAACTCGCCGGAGGGGCCCTGCGATTGGCGGATCTCAAGGAGGAGATCCGCTGAGCTCCTCCCGGCTGGCGACTCAGCGCTGAGTTTCCGCGCGACGCCGGGTCCATCTCATCGGCTTCATCACCGAGTCGGGCGGGCCGGATGCCCGACCGTGGGCTTCCCCTTCCCAAACTTCGCCCCTTATCTCCCTTATGAGGTAGAAACTCCATGCCACCCGACACCACCGTGCGCCCGACGCCGATCGGCGCCAATCCCAGGCGCTGGCAGGCTCTTTTCTTCATCGCGCTGGCGCAACTGATGGTCGTGCTCGACGGCACGATCGTGAATATCGCGCTGCCCACCGCCCAGGAGGACCTGGGCATCTCGGCGGGCGACCGCCAGTGGGTGATCACCGCCTATGCCCTGGCCTTCGGTGGTCTGCTGCTCTTCGGCGGACGCATCTCCGACATCTGGGGCCGGCAGCGGACCTTCATCCTGGGCCTCGTCGGCTTCGCGTTCGCCTCCGGCCTCGGCGGAGCGGCGCAGAACCAGCTGATGATGTTCGGCGCCCGGGCCCTGCAGGGGGTCTTCGGCGCCCTGCTCGCCCCCGCGGCACTGGCCCTGCTCACGGTCATGTTCACCGACGTCAAGGAACGCGCGAAGGCGTTCGGCATCTTCGGTGCCATCGCGGGTGCGGGCGCCGCTGTGGGCCTGCTGCTCGGCGGCGTGCTCACCAGCTACCTGGACTGGCGCTGGACCTTCTATGTGAACGTGCCCTTCGCCGTGGTCGCCGTGATCGGCGCCATCCTGGTGATCCGCGAGCCGGACGAGGCGCGCAACCGCTCCCCGCTGGACGTGCCAGGTGTGCTGTTGGCCACACTCGGTCTGGTGGCCCTGGTCTACGGCTTCAGCCGGGCCGAGCACCAGGACTGGACCGAGACCTGGGTGGTCGCCAGCTTTGTGGCCTCCGCGGCGCTGTTGATCTCCTTCGTGTTGGTGGAGAGCCGGGTCAAGCACCCGCTGCTGCCGCTGCGCGTGATCGCCGACCGCAACCGGGGCGGCACCTATCTGGCGTTCGCGCTCGCCGTGATCGCGATGTTCGGGCTCTTCCTGTTCCTGACGCTGTACCTCCAGATCGTTCGGGAGTACTCGCCGGTCCGGACCGGCGTCGCCTTCCTGCCGATGGTCGCCGGCATGATCATCGGGTCCACGCAGATAGCTCCCCGGCTGGCCACCCGGGTGGCGCCGCGCTTCCTGATGGGGCCCGGCCTGTTCGTGGCCTCGCTCGGCATGCTCTGGCTGACCCAGCTGGAGGTGGACTCCTCCTATGTGGCGGTGATCCTGCCCGGACAGGTGCTGCTCGGCCTCGGCATGGGAACGGCCTTCATGGCGGGGATGAGCCTGGCGACCTCCGGTGTGCGGCCCACCGACGCCGGGGTCGCCTCGGCGATGGTCAACACCGCACAGCAGATCGGCGGGGCGGTCGGCACCGCGCTGCTGAACACCATCGCCGCGAGCGCCACCACCAGCTATCTGGCCTCCCGCCTGCAGGACGCGACCACGGAGGACGCCCAACTGCGACTGCACCTGGCGTCCGAGGTGCACGGCTACAGCGTGGCCATCTGGTGGGGCTTCGCCATCATCGCGGCGGCGTCGGTGATCGCGTTCCTGCTGATCAACGCGGAGCGCGGCGGCGCGCTCGGCAAGACCGACAGCCAGGAGGCCGGGGACCAACCGGCTCCGGTGCTCGTGCACTGACGCGGAACAACCCACCCGGCACCCGCCGGGCGCCGGCCCCACGACCGACTCTCGGCCGTGGGGCCGACCCATGGGACCGCCCCGGGCACCAGCCGTGGGAGCACGGCGTCGGCGGGACGGAAGCGCCGGCCGGCGGCCGCGCGCCGACGCTCCGGGACCGGCAGTGGCCATCAACCGTCCCGGGAAGCCCGGTCCGGCTCGCCGCCAGCCCGTACAGAGGACGTTTATGGAACGTCTACCGACACCGACGAGGCTGGGCACATGTCGGGAGATCAACATGGTGGGGGGCGCTGGTCCGGTCCGGCCGACGTGCTCACCCACGGCCAGCTGCTGCGCATGGGGGACCAGGCCAGCGCCGCCCTGCTGAGCCACGGGGTCCGCGCCCAGGACCCGGTGGCCGTGCAACTGCCCATGTGCCTTGAGTCGGTGGTGATCACCCTGGCCTGCCTGAAGATCGGCGCCCAGCGGATCACCCTGCCCATCGGGAACAACCGGGATGTTGTGCGCGACCGCCTCAACACCAGCGGGGCCCGGGTGGTGATCTGCGCGGACGCCTGTGAGGCCGACGGGCGGGTGCACAACGTCAAGGCCAACATGGACCGGACTCTCGCCGGCTGCCCCAAGGTGGAAAAGGTCCTGGTGGTCAGGCAGCTCGCGCGCCCCGTGCCCTGGGAGCCGGGGCGGGACCGCTGGTGGCACGAGGATCTGACGCCTCGGACGCTGCCGCCCCGGCCGTATCCTGGCCATATGAGCGCGGACATCCCACCGACGGGCGGCACCCCGGGCACCGAAGAGCTGGTCTTCGACGACCCGCTGTCGAGCCGTTCCCCGGACGACAGTGACCACGGCTGGGGCGAGGACCCCACCCAGGAGGCATCCGAAGGCAACCTGCTGCGCCTGATCAACGAGCGTCCGCCGCACCACCTCTGAGCCGCCCCCGGCGGCCAGGGCCCTCAGCTCTCGCGGTCCCCGCCCGTCGCGGCGGAATCCGCTCCCTCGCCGGCGGCGCCCTCCGGCGCCGGACGCTGGGCCCCGACCGTGGCAGTGCCGCCGACAGCGCCCGAGCCACCGGAGCCACCGGCGGAGCCGCCCGCCGCCCGCAGCGCCACCAGCTCGTCCCTGATCTCGGCCAGCAGCTCCAGATCGGTCTTCGCTGCCGGCTCCACCGGCTGCTTGGCCTTGCGCCGCGCCAGATAGCGGGTCATCGGCAGGATCATCAGGAAGTAGACCACCGCCGCCGTGATCAGGAAGGTCAGCGAGGCGCTGATCACCGAGCCCCAGTTGATCGGGATGCCCTGCATCACGCCGTCCACCTCCTTGCAGGGACCGCGGAGGCAGGACTGGTACTCGTTGAGGTCCTGGGTGCCGAAGGCGCCCACCAGGGGGTTGATCACCCCCTCCACCACCGAGTTCACAATGTTGGTGAACGCGGCGCCGATGACCACGGCCACCGCCAGATCCACCACGTTCCCGCGCATCAGGAACTCGCGGAAGCCGGCCAGCACCCCTCTCACCTCGGTGAGAGCCCGCTTGCCGTCCCGATCTTCCTCGCTCACCGTCTCGCCTCTCTTCCGCCCCGCTCGGCCGCCGCACATCGCGCCGGCCCCGGGGACCCTGGAATCCGTGCGGGTCACCGTGCAACACGCTGCGGGAAGCTGTCCAATCAGGCCACCCTCGCCACCGGACGCTCACCATCGCGCGACCACCAGCGTGGAACCCGCCGCCGCGCCCGCCAGCGCGGCCGCCGTGTCGGAGTCGACGGAGACCACCAGCCGGGCGCCGAGACCTCCCGACTCGAGCCCCGGGGCGAGCGCCGCGCCCTGCCCGGCATCCGGCCCGCCCGGTGGTTCGGGCACCTCGGCCACCCTGGCGCCGCCGGCGACCAGCCTCGCCTCGGGCACAACGGCGGAGGCTCCCTCCGCCACCGCTCCCGCCCCCGACGGCGGGGTGGCGAACACGTCGACGCGATCTCCCGGTTTGAGCGAGCGGACCGAGGCCGGGTCCGCGATCGGCAGCGTCAACGAGAGCTGCCTCGGCTCCGCGGCGGGCGCCCGTTGCTCCGCGACATCGGCATCCGCTCCTCCGGCAGCGGCCGTCGCATCGCCGCTGACCAGGGCGTTCGGCGGGCTCGCCGGCTCGCCGCCGGGGTCGGGCAGCAACAGCGACAGGAGCGCAGCCAGCAGCGCGAGCACCCCGGCGACCGGCCGCCGCCGGCGCAGCAGCCACCGCAACGATCGACGGGAGCCACGCGGGCGGATGGGCGCGAAGGACGGCACCACGCCGAACTCCGGCGCGCGGGCACCAGCGCCGGACGGGGCCCGCGCGGCCGGCCTCCGCCGGGGGCCGTCGCCGACCGCCGCCCAAGCGGGGGGTGGGCGCTCGTCGGGGGCGGGGCCCCGGCGGGCGTGCTGGATGGGATCGGGGGGCACGGCGGGGACGCCGGGCCTCCTCTGGGCCGCTTCGGCGGCATCCGTACAGAGACTCATGACGCCCACCCTGCACGCCGCGCGAAAATCTCGCCGAAGCCTGTGGACAACCTCTGACCTGTGGAAAAGCCCATCACCCGAACGAGTGATACCGCGCCGACGCACTGGCTGAACAGCCGTCACCCCAGGGAGACTTCTTCATGGGTCGGCCCCGGCCGGTCCATGGGGCGGCCCAGGCCGGCAGGGCCGGCCCGCGAGCCCCGCCCGGGGCTGACGGGCAATCCCTACGGCAGGGTGATGCCCGGGTCCTGCCCCAGCAGCCCCGTGGCGCAGAGACAGTCACGCTCCCTCGGCAGCCCGCCCACGACATCGAAGAGCACGTCCCTCAGCCGCCCGACGTTGCGGCCGAAGACTTCGAGCACCTCCGCGTGCGAGACGCCCTCGCCCGCCTCCGCGCCCGCGTCAAGGTCGGTGACCAGGGCCAACGACGTGTAGCACAGCTCAAGTTCGCGGGCGAGGATCGCCTCGGGGTGGCCCGTCATCCCGACCACGGACCAGCCCTGGGCCGCGTGCCAGCGGGATTCGGCCCGGGTGGAGAAGCGCGGCCCCTCGATCACGCACATGGTGCCGCCGTCCACCGCGTCCCAGTCCCGGGCCCGCGCGGCCCCCAGGGCCACCCGGCGGCCGACGGGGCAGTAGGGGTCGGCCAGCGAGACATGCACCACGTTCGACCGCTGCCCGTCCGGACGCGTCTCACCGTCGTAGAACGTGCCCACCCGGGTCTTGGTGCGATCCACGAGCTGATCGGGCACCAGCAGCGTGCCGGGGCCGTACTCGGGCCGCAGGCCGCCCACCGCGCACGGCCCCAGCACCTGGCGCACGCCCACGGACCGGAGCGCCCAGAGGTTGGCCCGGTAGTTGATCCGGGCCGGGGGCAGATGGTGGCCCCGGCCGTGGCGCGGCAGGAACGCCACCCGGCGGCCGGCGATCTCGCCCAGGAACAGGGAGTCGCTGGGCGCGCCATAGGGCGTATCGACTGTGATCTCCGTCACGTCGTCCAGGAACGAGTAGAACCCGGAGCCGCCGATGACACCGATCTCGGCGGCCTCGACGCCGACGGAGTCGGCCGCCTCCGCGCCGGCAGGGCTCATGCGGCGGACGCCGCGGTGCCCGTGCTCTTGCTCGACGAGCCGCTGGTGAGCCCGGCGCCGCCCGTGGTGGCCGACCCGCCCGAGGACGAGGACGAGGAGGACGAGGAGTCCGAGCCGGACTTCGAGGAGTCGCCGGACGAGGTGGTGGCCTTCTCGCCACTCTTGGACCCACTGGAGGCCGGGGTACTGCTGGACGAGGCGTTCCGGCTGTCATTCCGGTAGAAGCCGGAGCCCTTGAAGACGATGCCGACCGCCGAGTAGACCTTTTTGAGGCGCCCCTGACAGTTGGGGCACTCGGTCAGGGCGTCATCGGTGAACTTCTGCACCACCTCAAGACCCTCGTCGCACGCGGTGCACTGGTACTGATAGGTCGGCACGTCTTCCTCCTGGCACTCTGCACTGTGGAGTGCTAACGACGACCCATCGTGCAACATTCCACCGCCGGAAGTCCACCGGCGCCCCCTCCGACGTCGCTCACACCGCCCCGACGGAGCGCGCTCGCCCCCTCCCACTCCCCCGCACGCCGGAACATTCCGGCACCGTCGCCCGGGGCGCCCGACGGCCGCTCCGCGACCGCCCCCGGCCGTGGCATCGCGGCCCGGACGACACCCCGGAGCGCGACGGTTGGCGCGTTTTCACCACACATCGCCCGGCATGGGAGCGCGGCGCCCCGGGCCTCCCACTCCCCGTAGGCTCACCCCAGTGGCCGTATGTCTATGGTTGCTCCCACCCGCCTCAGCTGCCCTCTGAAGGACAGAGATGCCCGCCAAGAAGCCCAGGCGACGCGGTCGTCTGATCGTGATCGCGCTCGTCTTGCTGCTCATGGCCGGTCTCGGCTACGGCGCCTACTGGAGCGTCTCCACCGTACGCGCGTCCTTCCCCCAGGTCTCGGGAGAGATCGCCATCGACGGACTGTCCGCTCCCGTCTCCGTGGAACGCGACGCCAACGGCATTCCGCAGCTGTACGGGGAGACGGCGGAGGATCTGTTCCGCGCGCAGGGATATGTGCACGCCCAGGACCGGTTCTGGGAAATGGATGTGCGCCGCCATCTGACCGCGGGGCGACTTTCGGAGATGTTTGGCGAAGACCAGGTCGAGACCGATGCGTTTCTACGAACGCTCGGCTGGCACCGGGTCGCGCAGGAGGAATACGACAACGAACTTTCGGATGAGACCAAGGACTTCCTGGTCGCCTACTCCGAGGGCGTCAACGCCTACCTGGCCGAGCACAGCGTGGAGGAGATCTCCGTCGAGTACGCCGCGCTCGACCTGGTGAACGACTACCGCCCCGAGGAGTGGCGGCCGGTCGACTCGGTGGCCTGGCTGAAGGCGATGGCCTGGGATCTGCGCGGCAACATGGAGGACGAGATCGACCGGGCGTTCCTGACGGAACGCCTCACTCCCGAGCAGGTCGAGGAGCTGTATCCGGCCTATCCGTACGATCGGAACCGACCGATCGTGACCGAGAACGGCGCGGAGAACGGGGACATCTACCCGGCCGACGCGCTGCCCGACGACGCGGCCGAGGCAGCGGACGGGGTCTCGACCCAGCTGTCCTCGCTCTCCGAGACCCTGGACGAGATCCCCGCGTTGCTCGGCCCCAACGGCAGCGGCATCGGATCCAACTCCTGGGTGGTGCACGGCGACTACACCACCACCGGGGCGCCCCTGCTGGCCAACGACCCGCATCTGGCCCCCTCCCTGCCCGGCGTCTGGTACCAGATGGGCCTGCACTGCGTCGAGGTCTCGGCGGAGTGCCCCTATGACGTCTCCGGCTTCACCTTCTCCGGAATGCCGGGCGTGATCATCGGACACAACCAGAACATCGCCTGGGGGCTTACCAATCTCGGCGCGGATGTGACCGATCTCCGACTGGAGAAGCTCGATCACGGCAAGTATCTGCGCGATGGCGAGCAGATCGCCTATGAAACCCGGACCGAGGAAATTCGGGTGGCCGGTGGGGAGACCAGGGAGATCACCGTTCGTTCCACGGTCAACGGCCCCATCGTCTCCGACCGGCACGAGGAGCTGGAGGCGGTCGGGGGCAGCGCTCCGGTGGACGCCGGCGCGCCCGACCGGGGCAGCGGCTACGCGATCTCGCTCAACTGGACGGCGCTGGAGCCGACCAACAGCATGGACGCGGTCTTCGGCCTGAACACCGCGACGGACTGGGACGAGTTCAGGGCCGCCGCGCAGGACTTCGCGGTGCCCTCGCAGAACCTCGTCTACGCCGACACCGCGGGCAACATCGGCTACCAGGCCCCCGGCCTGATCCCGATCAGGGGCACCGGCGACGGCCGCTATCCGTCCCCCGGCTGGGACTCCTCCTACGACTGGGTCGGCTACATCCCCCAGGAGGAGCTGCCCTGGGAGTTCAACCCGGAGCGGGGCTATATCGTCACCGCCAACCAGTCGGTGATCGCCCCGGCCGAGTACCGCTACCACCTCACCGAGGACTGGAGCTACGGCACCCGCAGTCAGCGGATCGAGGATCTGATCCAGGCCACCATCGAGGACGGCGGCAAGATCTCGATGGGCGACATGCAGGCGATCCAGCTGGACAACAGCAACGAGATGGCCAAGGTCCTGGTGCCGCACCTGTTGGAGATCGAGATCTCCGATCCCTATGTGCGCGACGCCCAGGAGCTGCTTGTGGGCTGGGACTTCAGCCAGGACGCGGACTCACCCGGCGCCGCCTACTACAACGCGGTCTGGCGCAACCTGCTGCAACTGGCCTTCGGCAACAAGCTGCCCAAGGAACTGCGCGTCGAGGACCAGTGTCTGTGGGTCCCGCCGGCCGACGACTCCGAGCCCATGGAGGACCTGGACGGCGGCGAGCGGCTGATCGAGGAGTGCGGCGAGCGGGCCCCGGAGAACGCCCAACCGGACGGCGGCGACCGCTGGTTCGAGGTGGTGCGCAACCTGCTGGAGGACCCGGAGAGCGACTGGTGGAGCACGCCGGCGACCAGCCAGGCCGCCGGCGCCGAGAACCGCGACGAACTGCTCGCCCGCGCCATGCGCGACGCGCGCTGGGAGCTGACGGCCAAGCTGGGCAAGGACATCGACACCTGGAACTGGGGCCGGCTGCACCGGCTGATGCTCAACAACCAGACGCTCGGCACCGAGGGTCCCGGCCCCGTGCAGTGGCTGCTCAACCGTGGCCCGTGGAACCTCGCCGGCGGCGCCGACGCGGTGGACGCCAGCAGCTGGAACGCGGCCGGCGGCTACGACATCACCTGGGTCCCGTCCATGCGGATGATCATCAGCCTGGACGCGTTCGACGACTCCCTGTGGGTCAACCTCACCGGCGCCTCCGGCCACGCCTACCACGACAACTACACCGACCAGACCGACCTCTGGGCGCGGGGCGAGTATCTGCCCTGGCCCAGCAGCCCGGAAGCGGTCACCGAACGGTCGGTCAACACACTCACCCTGACCCCGTCCGGAGCGAGTTCGACACCCAACGATCAGAACGAATAAGGAACCCGAGGCCGCCGATCACGGACGCGCCGTTGACGGACGCGCCGTTCACGATCCGAACCGGTGCACGCCCTCCGGGGTGAGCGCCGCGTGCACCGGTCGGTCGTGCGGTTCGCTCGGCAGGGTGTCGACCAGCTCGTGCCCGTACACCAGGGCGACCAGCGCGGGATCAGCCGTCGAACCGTCGATCCTGGCCAACACCCGGTCGTAGCTGCCGCCGCCCCGCCCCATCCGCATCCCGCGCGCGTCGACCGCGAGACCGGGGAGCAGGATCGTGTCCGCCCAGGTCACCGCGGCGCGGCCGAGGCGTCGGCCGGCCGGTTCGAAGAGCCGTACCCGCCCCGCGTGCTCGGCCTCGACCAACCGTCCCGGCCCCTCGAACTCCGCCCAGTCCAGGTCGTTGTCGGGCAACAACACCGGTAGCAGCACCCGGATCCCGCGCTCGCGCAACGCGTTCAGCAGCGGTCGGGTGCCCGGCTCGCGCCCCACCGAGACATAGGCCGCCACCGTGCCCGCCTCGGCCAGCTCGGTCAGCTCCAGTGCCCCCGCCGCCAGCGCCTCGGCGGCCTGCGCCACCTCGTCGTCGGCGAGCGCGGCACGCACGGCCAGCAGATCACGTCGCACCGCGCGCTTCAGCCGCGTCGCCTCCGTCACCACCACCGCCTCGCCCCCGCCGCGCCGTTCCGGGCTCGCGCCCGATCCGCCATGTGAATAACGCGCATCTTTTCTTCCACAACCGTCCCTTCAGTCGCCCCAACCAATAACCAGCAGGTAACCCGTACGCAACCCTGGAGCCAAAACCGTTCACAACACGGCGCCTCAGCGGCGGGTGTCGGTAACGCAGGGACCAGGTGGATAAAGTGACCGGCATGACCTCAGCGCGCCCTCGGATCAGTAAGGCTGTCATTCCCGCCGCTGGTCTCGGCACACGGTTTCTGCCCGCGACCAAGGCCACGCCCAAGGAAATGCTGCCGGTCGTCGATCAACCGGCGATCCAGTATGTGGTGGAGGAGGCGACGGCGGCCGGACTGACCGACGTCCTGATGATCACCGGACGCAACAAACGGGCGCTGGAAGACCACTTCGACCGCAACTACGAGCTGGAGGACGCGCTCCGCCGCAAGGGGGACACCGAACGTCTCTCCCGCGTCCAGCAGTCCACCGCCCTCGCCACCATGCACTATGTCCGCCAGGGCGACCCCAGGGGCCTTGGCCACGCCATCCTCTGCGCCGAACCCCACGTCGGCGACCAGCCGTTCGCGGTGCTGCTCGGCGACGATCTGATCGATCCCCGCGATCCGCTGCTGGCCCGGATGATCGAGGTCCGCGAGCAGCATGGCGGCAGTGTGGTGGCGCTGATGGAGGTCGCGCCCGAACAGATCCACCTCTACGGCTGCGCCGCCGTCGAGCCCGCGGCCGACGGGGTGCTGCGGGTGACCGGGCTGGTGGAGAAGCCCAGCCGGGCCGAGGCCCCGAGCAACTACGCCGTGATCGGCCGCTATGTCCTGGATCCCGCGGTGTTCGCCGTGCTGGCCAAGACGGAGCCGGGACGCGGCGGCGAGATCCAGATCACCGACGCCCTCCAGGCCATGGCCGCCGACCCGACGCTCGGCGGCCCCGTGCACGGCGTGGCGTTCAAGGGCCGCCGCTACGACACGGGCGACCGCGCCGACTATCTGCGGGCCATCGTCCGACTGGCCTGTGAACGCCCCGACCTGGGCCCGGAGTTCCGCTCCTGGCTGCGTTCCTACGTCGACGAGGAGATGCCCCGCCTTGACTGACATCCGGTCCGTCGACGAGCACCTGGACGACGTGTTGGGCGCCGTCCGCCCCCTGGATCCGATCGAGCTCCCGCTGCTCGACGCCCAGGGCTGTGTGCTCGTCGAGGACATCACCGTGGGGGCCGCCCTGCCGCCCTTCGCCAACAGCTCGATGGACGGCTACGCGGTGCGGGTCGCCGATGTCGAAGGTGCCACGGAGGAGTTCCCCGCCTCGCTCACCGTGGTCGGCGAGGTCGCCGCCGGCGCCGAGGCGCCGCCGCCGGTTCGCCCGGGCGAGGCGGTGCGGATCATGACCGGCGCCCAGCTGCCACCGGGCGCCCAGGCGGTCGTCCCGGTCGAGTGGACGGACGGCGGCTCCGGCGGTGGGCCGGCCGTCGACATGACGGGCCCGTCCGGCGACCAGGTGCGGGTGCACCGGCCCGCCGCCCTCGGCCAGTTCGTGCGGGAGGCGGGCAGCGACGCGGCGGCCGGCGCCATCGCGCTGACCGCCGGGACGGTCCTCGGCGCGCCCCAGCTCGGGCTGCTCGCCGCCCTCGGCCGTGCCACCGTTCCGGTGCGGCCGCGCCCGCGCGTGGTGGTGCTCTCCACGGGCAGCGAACTGGTGCCGCCAGGGGCGCCGTTGGGCCCGGGGCAGATCCATGACTCCAACGGCTTCATGCTGGCCGCCGCGGCGAACGAGGCGGGCGCGGTCGCCTACCGGGTCGCCGCAGTCGCGGACGATCCCGGCACCCTGCGCGCCACCCTGGAGGACCAGCTGGCCAGCGCCGATCTGGTGGTCACCAGCGGCGGGGTGAGCGTCGGCGCCTATGACGTGGTCAAGGAGGCGCTGTCCGAACTGCCCCCGGAGCAGGGCTCGGTGGAGTTCCACCGGCTCGCCATGCAGCCGGGGAAGCCGCAGGGCTTCGGCCTGGTCGGCCGCGCCCGCTCGCCGCTGTTCGCCCTGCCCGGCAACCCGGTGAGCGCCTATGTCTCCTTCGAACTGTTCGTGCGTCCGGCCCTGCGCGCGATGGCCGGGCACCCCGCGGACGCGCTGCACCGACCGCGCGTACCGGCCCAGCTGGTGGCCGACACCCCGCTGAACTCCCCGGCCGGCCGGCGGCAGTTCCTCCGTGGCCGCTACACGCCGCCCGCGCCCGGCGCCGCGACCGGCACGGTCCGACCGGTGGGCGCCTCCGGATCCCATCTGATCGCCGCGCTGTCGCGCGCCGACGCGCTGATCGAGATCCCGGAGCACGTCACCGAGGCCACCCCCGGAGGCGAGTTCTCCGTGGTGCTGCTCGGCTAGCTCGGTGGTGCTGCCCGGGGAGCGGGAGCGGTACGGTAAGCCGTCATGAACAGCCCTCGTCTCAGCCACCTCGACGACACCGGGGCGGCTCGGATGGTCGATGTCACGGAGAAGGACACGACCGCCCGCACCGCCAGGGCCACCGGCCGCGTGCTGGTCGCCCCGCAGGTCGTCACGCTGCTGCGTGGCGCCGGGATGCCCAAGGGCGATGCCCTGGCGACCGCCAGAATCGCCGGCATCATGGGCGCGAAGCGCACCCCCGAGCTGATTCCGCTCTGCCATCCACTGGCCGTCTCGAGCGTCACGGTCGATCTGACGGTCGCCGACGACGCGATCGAGATCGTCGCCCAGGTGCGCACCACGGACCGCACCGGGGTGGAGATGGAAGCGCTGACGGCGGTGAGCGTCGCCGCGTTGACGCTGGTCGACATGGTCAAGGCCGTGGACAAGGCGGCCACCATCACCGACGTCAGGGTCGAGGAGAAGACCGGGGGCGCGTCGGGGAACTGGAGCCGCGAGTGATGAGTGACGGCTATCGGGCGTTGGCGATCACCGCCTCCAACCGCGCCGCCGCCGGCGTCTACGCGGACGAGGGCGGCCCCCTGCTGGTCGAAGCACTGACGGAACTCGGCTTCGCCACCGAAGGCCCCCGGGTGGTCCCGGACGGCGAACCGGTCGAACGCGCCCTGCGCGAGGCGGTGGACGCCGGCTATGACGTGGTGCTCACCACCGGCGGTACGGGCCTCTCCCCCACCGACGGCACCCCCGAGGCCACGCGCCGGCTGCTGGACCACGAGGTGCCGGGGATCGCGGAGGCGATCCGCGCCGCAGGGCGGGAGAAGGTGCCGACGGCCGCTCTCTCCCGTGGTCTCGCCGGGGTGGCGGGGCGCACGTTGATCGTCAATCTGCCGGGGTCCACGGGCGGGGTCAGGGACGGTCTCGCCGTGTTGGGTCCGCTGCTGCGGCACGCGGTGGACCAGATCCGGGGCGGCGACCACCGACGGTGAGCGCCTCCTGGAGCGTTGAGCTGGTCGCGGGCGACACCGGGCTGCGACCCATCCGACAGCGGGACCACCGCGCCTGGCGCGAGGTCAACCAACGCAACCGCGACTGGTTGCGGCCCTGGGAGGCCACCATCCCGCCCCCGCCGCACGGGCATCTGACCCCGCGTCGGCCCACGTTCCGGCAGATGGTGCGGCATCTGCGCGGCGAGGCCCAGTCCGGGCGCATGTTGCCGTTCGTGGTCACCTACCAGGGGCGACTCGCCGGACAGCTGACCGTGGCCGGCATCACCTGGGGGTCGATGTGCTCGGCCCATATCGGCTACTGGATCGACCGGTCGGTCGCCGGACGAGGCGTGATGCCGACGGCGGTGGCGCTCGCGGTCGACCACTGTTTCCTCGCCATGGGTCTCCATCGAGTGGAGATCTGCATTCGCCCGGAGAACGGACCGAGCCGCCGCGTGGTGGAGAAACTGGGATTTCGTGAAGAAGGCGTGCGACCACGCTATCTGCATATCGACGGAGCGTGGCGCGACCATCTGATCTACTCATTGACGGTCGAGGACGTTCCCCATGGCCTGCTGACCCGCTGGCAGCGCGCCGGCGGACAGCGGAACGACCGCGACGAGCTTCACGAGGGCTCTCACGAGGGCATCCGCGAGGACCCCGGCCAGGACACGGCCCAAAAATAGGAAAGCGTGTTCGATTTTCTGTCTATTCAAGGCCCCTAGCTGGACTCTTCCAGGCCCCCTCGGATAGCCGAACGCGAGGCTGACTTCATAACAATCCGAAGAAAGCCCTGGGATGACCGCCTGATCGTGCGACACACCGCTCTATTTGGCAGATGGACGCCCGCCATCCCCTCTACGGTGTGACCGTGAGCAGCAGTGGCCTCATCTTCGCAATGATCGTCGGGGCCTGGGCCGCGTACCTCGTGCCGATGTGGCTCCGCCGGCAGGACGAGTTGAACGACTCCCGTCCGACGGAGCGCTTCAGCACCGCCATCCGGCTGCTGACGCGCGGTAAGCGCGCGCCCGCACCGGCCGAGCAGGGGGACATGCCGGAGACCGGCTCGGCCGAGCCCGACGAGACCGCCGCCCCGGAGGGGTCAGCCGACCTCCGGGCCTTCGCCGAGCCCGTCACCATGGCGCGCCCAGCCGCCGCGCCCAAGGCGGCGCCCCAGGCGCCGGGCGACCCGCGCGCGAGGGTCCTCGCGCGCCGCCGTCGCACCACCATGGTGCTCTTTCTGGCCTTCACGCTGTCCGGCATCTTCGCCGTGTCCAGCAGCGCCGGCTACCTCTGGCTGCCCGCGATCCCCGCCCTTCTCCTCGTCGCCTACGTGGTCCACCTGCGCAAACAGGAGCGCCGCCGCTACGCGGTCGCGGTGGACCGCCGCCGCGCCGAGGAGGCGGCGCGGCGGCTGCGGGAACGCACCCAGGCCAACGCGGCGGTCGTCCCGGAGAAGCCGGCGCGGGCGGTGGTCGAGCAGACGGACCACGCCGAGTGGGTCGACCAGCAGCGCCGCCGCAGCCCGGCGCCCGAGGACGAGCCGCAGAGCTGGGACCCGGCGCCCGTGCCACTGCCCACCTACGTCAAGGCCCCGGTCGCCCCGCGCACCTCGCGCGGCGTGGACCTGGAGTCCCCCGACACCTGGAGCGCCGCCCGCTCCGCCACGGCCGGCACCCCGCAACAGCCCCCGGCCCCCCGCTCGGAATCCCGCGGCCCCCAGCGCACCCCCCTCTTCGACCAGTTCGCCGACGACGACCACCCCCGCGCGGCTGGCGAGTAACGGCCCCGACGCCACGATTTCGGAGCACCGTCCCCGAAGTGCTAGAGTTTCGGCGTCAACACGGGCCTGTAGCGCAGCCTGGTAGCGCATCTCGTTCGCAACGAGGGGGTCAGGGGTTCAAATCCCCTCAGGTCCACAGTGTTTGAACAGGTCAGAGGCCCTGTCCCGGGAGCGGGATGGGGTCTCTTTCGCGCTTCTGGGTCCTGTCTGGGTCTTGATCATGGAGATCCGTCAGTGGGTTTCCACGGTGGCGCAGGTGAAGGTCGTGGTGTGGAGCAGCGTGGGGGTGATGGCGATGCCGGTGAGGTGTTCGGCCAGGGCGAAGGCCGCTGGTGCGGACAGGTCCGGGTCCGGGTCTTCGTCGTCGAGGTGGAAGCCGATGCGCCGCATGGTGTCGAGGAGTTCGTCGGGGGTCCTGCCCCAGCGGTCCGTCGGGAACATGGGGTCGAAGCACAGTCGCAGGTCCTGGTCCTCGGCCCAGAGGAACGTGCCGACGCCGTTGACGTTGGAGAAGTGGGAGACCCAGCTCGCCCCCGTGGAGGCCGGCAGCGCGCGGTCCTCGGTGACTCCGAGGTAGCCGTTGGGTTCGATCAGCAGCGTCCAGGCGCCAACTGTGGTCATGGCGACCAGTTGTCGGCGCTGCTGGGCGGGCGCTTCGACGACCGCGGCTATGCCCGGTAGGGACGGGGCGGGGCGGGCGTCGAGGCGGGACAGCAGCTCGGCGGGTGAGGGGCCCCGCGCCAGGGTGAAGCAGTATGCCTCGGCGAGATCGGGAAAATCGTCCTCGAACCAGGTGTAGTCCGCCGCTGTCCTCGTCATGACGCCCATCTTCCCCGCTACCTCTGACAGTGGCGGCGGGCGCGTCGAGCCGGGGTCAGCAGGAGCAGGGTGAGGAGGGCGAGGGTGGCGCCGATCCAGAGGACGCTGGTGGTGGCGATGCCGTCGACGGCCAGGCCGCCGAGGAGTGCGCCCAGCGCGATGGACAGGTTGAACGTGGAGACATAGAGCGAGGAGGCGGCCTCGGCGGCGTCCGGTGCAGCGTTGAGGATCCAGGTCTGGAAGGTGACCGGGACCGCGCCGTAGCCCAGGCCCCACAGGATCATCAGCGCCCCGGCGCCGACGACGGAGGGCTCGGTGACGGCGAGAAGCACCATGGCCAGGGTGAGGATCACGGCGATGCCCGCCGCGGTCTCCCGCAGTCGCCTGACGACGAGCGCTCCGGCGATGAAGTTGCCGCAGATGCCGGCGACGCCGAAGGCCAGCAGCAGCGCGCCGATCATGCCGGCGTCGACTCCGTCCTCCTGGAGGATCGGCCGGACGAAGGTGTAGGCCAGGAAGTGACCGGTGATCACGAGGAAGGTGATGGCGATCCCGGCTCGTACGCCGGCGTTGCCACGGAAGACCCTGGGCAGTTCGGCGAAGGTGATGGTGCGTTCCGCCGGCAGCGCCGGCATCAGGAAGACCATGCAGGTGAGGGCGGCGAGGCCCAGGACGCCTACGGCGGCGAACGCGGTGCGCCAGCCGCTGAGGTCACCGATGAACGTTCCGGTGGGGACGCCGAGGACCGAAGCGGCCTCGACGCCGCCGAAGATGACCGCGATCGCGCGCGGGACGTGCTTCTCCGGCACCAGGCGCAGCGCGATCCCGCCGGCGATGGCCCAGAAGCCCCCGACGCTGATACCGATCAGGAACCGGGCGGCCAGGACGACGCCGAAGCTGGTCGCGAAGGCGGAGGCGAGGTTGGCCGCGCCCATCAGGCCGATCAGGACCATCAGCACGACGCGGCGGTCGAGGCGGCCGGTGGCCACGGTGACCACGGGCGCCGCGACGGCCGCGACCAGGCCGGGAACGGTCACCATCAGTCCTGCGGTGCCCTCGGACACCTCCAGCGCGGAGCCGACCTGGGTGAGCAGGCCGACGGGCAGTAGTTCGGAGGTCATCAGCGAGAAGATGCCCAGGGTCACCGCCAGGACGGCGAGCCAGCCCTTGACGGGCGAACGGCCGGCGTCGGCGGACACCAGGGGGTCGGCGGTGGTCACGGCTTCATCGGCCTTTCGTCGAACGCGATGGGCGACGGGCGGTGGCCGGCTCGGGCGGCCACCGCCCGTGGCGGAGGTCGTGGGTCAGGGGGTGCCGGGCGTCTTGCGCGTCGCGACGTTCATCCGGTTCCACGCGTTGACGGTGAAGATCAGCGCGATCAGCTGGGCGAGTTCCTTCTCGTCGAACTGCCTCGCCGCCTCGTGGTAGACCTCGTCGGGCACGCCCTGGGGCAGGAGAGTGACGGCCTCTGTCAATGCGAGGGCGGCTCGTTCCTTCTCGGTGTACAGGCTCGACTCCTCCCAGGCGGAGAGCTGGTAGACGCGCTCCTCCGTCTCGCCGGCCTTACGGGCGTCGGAGGTGTGGTAATCGATGCAGTACGCGCAGCGGTTGATCTGCGAGGCGCGGATCTGCACCAGTTCCAGCAGCACGGGGTCGAGTCCGTCGCGGGCGGCGGCGTCGAGGGCCAGGACGGCTTTGAAGACCTTGGGGGCGACGGCGGAGAAGTTCATGCGCTCAGGCACCTGGATCGTTGGCATGCCTTGACCGTATGAGCGAGAAAGGCCCGGAGTATGGTGCATTTCCATGGCGGAAACGTGGGCCAATGTCCAGGTGTCGGGGGCCGATGGGGTCGAGCCCGGCCAGCTGTCGGGTTCCGACCTCTATCTGGATCTCTCCGGGGAGGGAAGCCTGCGCAGCCGGCTGATGGGCGCTCTGCGGGAGGCCATTCGTTCCGGCCGGCTCGCGCCCGGGACCCGGCTGCCGCCGCACCGCGGTCTCGCCCATGACCTGGGCATCGCCCGTAACACCGTCGCCAACGCCTATGCCGAACTGGTCGCCGAGGGCTGGCTGCAGGCGAGGCAGGGTTCCGGTACCCGGGTGGCCAGGCGGGCCGTTCCGCTGCGGGTGGACCGTGCCCGTCCCTCGCGGCATCCGCGGCACCGGCGTGTTCCGCACAGTCTGATGCCCAGTTCGCCCGACGCCGCCGCCTTCCCGCGCTCCGCCTGGCTCACCTCCACCCGCCGAGCCGTCGCCGCGGCGCCCAACGACGCGTTCGGCGTGGGGGATCCGCGTGGCCGGGTCGAACTGCGCGAAGCGCTCTCGGAGTACCTGGCCCGCGCCAGGGGGGTGCGCACCGAGCCCGACCGGATCGTGATCTGTTCCGGCTTCGCGCACGGTCTTGAGCTGCTGGGCGGCGTGCTGCGGGGCCCGGTCGCGGTGGAGTCCTATGGTCTGGACTTCCACCGGGGCCTGCTCGAAGCGGCCGGCCTGCGCACCGTCCCGTTGACGGTCGACTCCCATGGCGCGCGGATCGACGAACTGCCGCGCACCGGTGCGAAAGCCGTGCTGCTCACCCCCGCGCATCAGTTCCCCACCGGCGGGCCGCTGCATCCCGAACGCCGGGCGGCGGTCGTCGACTGGGCCCGTTCGCACGGGGGGCTGCTGGTGGAGGACGACTACGACGGCGAGTTCCGGTACGACCGGCAGCCGGTCGGCGCGGTCCAGGGGCTCGATCCCGACCGGGTCGTCTATGTCGGCTCGGCCAGCAAGAGTCTGTCA
Organism: Streptomyces sp. NBRC 109706; assembly: GCF_000974485.1. Taxonomy (GTDB): domain Bacteria; phylum Actinomycetota; class Actinomycetes; order Streptomycetales; family Streptomycetaceae; genus Streptomyces. The sequence goes on from NZ_BBOM01000013.1 coordinate 32,825, forward strand.
CCGGCGTTGCGGCTGGGCTGGATGGTGCTGCCGCCCTGGCTCGTCGACGAGATCGTCACCGCCAAGGGCCCCCGGGAGATATGGTCGAGCGCCGTCGACCAGCTCACTCTCGCCGACTTCATCGCCTGCGGCGCCTACGACCGGCATCTGCGGCGTATGCGGCAGCACTACCGGCGCCGCCGCGACCAGTTGGTCAGCACGCTCGCGGAACGTGCCCCGCATATCAGGGTCAGCGGCATCGCGGCCGGACTGCACGCCGTGCTCGAACTGCCGGCGGACACCGAGGAAGCGGCCGTGCGCGCGGCCGGACGACAGGGGCTGGCCCTCGACGGCCTGCGCCCCTACCGCCACCCCGACAGCGCGATGCCACGGCGCGAAGGGCTGGTCATCGGCTATGGCACACCCCCTGACCACGCCTTCGCATCGGCCCTGGCGGCGCTCTGCCTGGCGCTGCCCGACCCGCCGGACGATTCACGCCGGCCCCCGCCACCGCCCCCGGCCGGGAGGCGCCGGACCGGGGAAGGAGACTGACCGTCGGGAGAGCCGCGGCGTTCCCACCGCTCACCGGAGATCGCCGAGCTCGCCGAGATCACCCAGCTCGGCACGGAGGCGGGCCTTGGGGCGGGCGCCGACGAGGGCCTTGAGGGGTTCGCCGGCGTGGAAGAGCATCAGGGTGGGCATGGAGAGCACGCCGTAGCGGGCGGTGGTCCAGGGGTTGTGGTCGACATTGAGGGAGACGATGCGGAGCTCGTCCCGCAGATCGGCGGCGAGCGATTCCAGCACCGGGGCGATCATGCGGCAGGGCGGGCACCAGTCGGCGGTGAAGTCGACCAGCACGGGAAGCGGCGCGGCGAGGACGTCCTCGGCGAAGGTGGCGTCGCTGGTCGGGGTGACCAGGGTGGCGGCGGTGTGGGTCATGGCGAACTCCTGGTGGGATCGGCGGGTGGGGTGAGGGCGAAGGCGCAGCCGGGAGCCGGGGTCGCGGCGGCCTCGGCGCGGCTGAGGCGTTCGCCGACCACCGCTCTGACCTCGGTCAGCTCGGCGATGACCGCGTCCAGCTCGGCGAGCTTGGCGCGGTAGACGGCGAGGGAGGCGGGGCAGGTGTCGCCCGCCGGGTTGCCGGCGCGGAGGCATTCGACGAAGGGCCGTGTCTCCTCCAGGCCGAAGCCGAAGGACTGCAGCATGCGGATCTGACGCAGCAGGCGCAGATCCTCGGGGCCGTAGGTGCGGTGCCCGTTGTGGTCTCGGCGCGCGGTGAGCAGACCGCGCGCCTCGTAGTAACGCAGGGTGCGCGTGCTTGTCCCGGCCGCCTGGGCCAGCTCTCCGATGCGCATCAGGACCCCTTTCCGACTTCTCGCGCCGGTCGACTTGACCGTAGGGCTTGACGTCGGCGTCAACGCCAGCCTCTTTTCGGGCCGTTCTGCCCTGTGGGGACCGACATCCGCTCCGGCGACTCCGCAGTGTCAGACCCTGCCCTTAGGATACCCGCATGACTACCGAGAGTAATCGCTTCGTCGCCCTCGACATCCAGCTGCCGGCCGGTCGGCTGGTCACGGCGGACGAGGGCGAGGGGGATGAGCGGCCGCTGTGGTTGAGCGATGGGCCGGTCTCAGGCGAGCTGTGGGGGCGGATCAACGCGGCCCATGGGAAGACGGGCGTGCGCGCCCTGTTGTTGGAGCCGCTGGAGCCGTTGGATCCCGAGAACCCGGAGGCCGACGAGTACCGCCCCTGGGCCTCGGGCGAGTTGTTTCCGGCGGAGACGTCCTCTCCCGACAGCCATGACGCGGCCGATCTGTTGGCCGGCTGGTGGCGGGAGCACGCCCTGCCAGGCGAGGGCGACGAGCTGTCCGAGGAGGAACGGCTCGCCGTCGTCGCCCCCTTCGGGAGATCGTGGCCCGGGCGGGCGCCGGCCGGCTCGCCGATCGCGGACCCGGAGGAGATGGCCGCCGGATGCGCCGTCCGCCTGGCGGAGGAACTGCCCGAGCCACGGCTGGGGTTGGTGGAGACGACGGGCTCGGGTGCCGACGCGCTGGCCGTCGCCGGCTGGTCGGGCCCGATGAACTACGGCGACACGGGCGAGTTCGCCGCCGTCCTGCGCGACTGGGAGGCGCGCTTCGGTGCCCGGGTCGTGGCGGTCGGCTTCGACACGCTGTTTCTGAGCGTCGCCTCCCCGGCGCGGTCCCTGGCGGAGGCGCTGCCGATCGCGGCGGAGCACTTCGCCTTCTGCCCGGACAACGTCTGGCAGCGCGAGGGCCCTCAGACCCTGGCCGCCTACGCGCAGGAGCTCGTCGGGGAGAAGTGCTGGGAGTTCTGGTGGGACTGAGAGGGTGGCTCGGAAGGCTCGGCGCACTGGTGGGGGTGTCGGCGCGGCGGTCGCCCGGGCGGCCGGGCGCCCGCCGCGTGACGGGCGGTTCAGCTCCGCCAGTTCGACAGGTCGGGCAGGTTGGCGACGCGGGGATGGTGGTAGAGGGCGCGGATCGCCGCGTCGCTGTTCCGGTCGGTGACGACATCGGGCCACGCCATGAACCAGGACCAGCGCGGCTGTTCGGCCAGGACGTCGGCCGAGGGCAGATCGCCGATCTCGCCGAGGCCGATGGGGCGCCCCTCGGCGAGGGCGAGCAGGTTGTCGTAGTGCTCCGGCTCGTAGTGGCCCCCGTAGGTGTCCGAGGCCAGCGCGTCGACCACATCGTGGCCGGGGTAGTAGGGCGCCAACGGCTCGGCGCTGTCGTAGGCCGCGTTGGGGCTCCAGACCCAGATCAGGTTGCGCAGCCCGTGGTGGTGCACCAGGCGGTCGAAGAGCTGACGCCAGAGCGCGACAAGGCGCTCCGGCTGAGCGCCCCACCAGAACCAGGGCCCGTTCATCTCGTGGTAGGGCCGCCAGAGCACGGGCACATCGGCGTCGCGCAGTCGCCGCAACACCTTGGCCGCCTCGTCCACTTGGGCACACCACCGGGTGTGGAGGGCGGAGCCCGGTTCGAGGACGGCGTCGAACTCGGCCGGGTCCAGGTCGCGGATGATGCCGCCGTCGAACGCGACGGGCTCCTCGTCGGCCGGGCAGACCGCGTGCCAGGTGTAGGTGATCACGGCCCCGCGACGGTGCCAGGCGATGGCCTCGTCGGCGTTGGCCGCGCGGTGCTCGACCCCGTCCAGGGTGCCGGGGGCGGAGAAGCCGATCTCCTGTCCCCAGACGGCGGGCACCCGGTCGGTGATCGCGGAGATCCGCTCCGTCCAGGCGGAGCGATGCACCGGCTGGTTGTGCTGGCCGGAGAGGGTGGCCGCTCCCGAGACCCGGTGGAGCAGATCGAGCAAGTCCTGTGCTGCGGGAGTGACCTGGGGCGATACGGCTTGGTGCGACATATCGGCACGCTACCCCAGCGTCTTTTCGGCGCCGGCGGTGCGGGCCGCCGGCGCGGGGCCGGGCCCGTCGGCGGGCCGGGTCGGTTCCTGGGGCGAGGGGGTGTCGAAGGGGCCGAGCAGCAGGCTGAGTTGCGTGCCGAGCTCCTGAAATCCCAGTGCCCTGGCCACCGCTCGGGAGGCCGGCGGCCTGGCGCGCCACTGGGGCAGGAGTCCACGCGCCAACGCGTGCTCGACGGCGGCGGACGCGACCCGGCGGGCCAGGCCGCGGCCGCGCCGCTCGGGAGCGGTGAGGACACAGACATGCGCCGCCGCGCCCGGCCAGTCCACGTAGCCGGCGGCGGCAAGCACCTCGGAGCCGCTGGTGAGGACGAACGCCGGCGAGTCGATCTCGTCCAGCCCGCTCTCGCTGGCCTCGTCCGCCGCCACCCGCTCCAGCAACGCGGCCAGGCGCAGGTCCCTGGCGGGCAACTCCCCGATCCCCGGGGTCGGTCGCGCCGGGCGGAAGTCGGCCGCGGAGGTGTAGCCGAGGGTGGCGGGGCCCAGCACCTCGCGCACCGGCAGCGCCGCGAGGGCGGCGTCGGGGTCGGTGAGCGAAACGCCCTCGGTGGGCGGCGCGGATCGGGTGGCCGGGGCGGGCAGGGCTTCGAGGAGCCGCCGGCGCTGTTCCTCGTCGGGCGCCGTGGCGATGGCCGAGCCGCCCAACTCCAGCACGCCGACCCATCCCTCGGGGGCCAGTCGCGACGCCGGGGCGACCACGGCGGCCAACTCGCCGGGGGCGGCGGGGAAGGCCACCGGCTCGCCCGCCAGTTCACACCAGAGGGCCCGGGCTCGACGCGTCAGCGGAGACACCGGCGGATCAGCGTTCATGGCGAGATCGTGTCATCGACGGCGGGCGGCGGGCGCGCGAATGGTTACCGCGAGCTGTCCGAGCGGGCCGCCCGGCTGATGCGCGCCAGGGCGCGCGGGGCTCCGGACGGCTGGTCGGGCCGGTGCCGTGGGGTCCCGTGCCGGTGGGGTCGCGTGATGTCATGGGCGCCATCAACTCCGTTCGAGCAGGGGGCCCCTGATGACCGTGAGCAGGCTGCGCGACATCCCCGGGATCGGTGTGGATGTGCTCGGGGACGCGGCGGACGCCCTGGCCGATCCGGAGCTGCTGCGCCTGGAGAATCTGGACACCGATCTGCGCCCGCCGCACGCGGCGTTGATCGCCACCCACCAGGCGGTGGACCAGGACGCGGCCAACAGCTATCTGCCGTTCCAGGGCGGCATGGCGCTGCGGGAGGCCGCCGCCGCGCATGTGGGGCGGATCGCGGGCCGGTCCTACGATCCGGCCACCGAGTGCGTGGTGGTGGCCGGTGGTCTCAACGGTGTGCTCAACTCCCTGCTGGCCACGGTCGAACCGGGCGACGAGGTGGTGCTCTGCGACCCGATCTACGCGGGGCTGGTCAATCGGGTGCGGCTGGCCGGTGGGGTGCCACGGTTTGTCCGGTCGCGGCCGACGGACGCGGGGTGGGAGGTCGATCCGGAGGAGTTGGCGGCGGCGGTCGGCCCGCGCACGGCGGCCGTGTTGCTGATGAGCCCGTCGATGCCCAGCGGCCTGCTGCTCGACGAACGTCACTGGGCGGCGCTGGCCGAGCCGTGTCGGCGCCACGACGCCTGGCTGATCTACGACGCAGCGATGGAACGCATCCGTTTCGACGGCCTGCCGCCGCGACATCCGGCGCGCGACGCCGGGTTGGCGGAGCGGACCATCACGGTGGGCTCGGCCTCCAAGGAGCTGCGGATGATCGGCTGGCGGGTCGGTTGGGTGGTGGGGCCCGCGTCGATCCTGGGCGATATCCGGCTGGTGGGGCTGACCAATGTGGTCTGCCAGGTGGGTCTCGCGCAGCGGGCGGTGGCCGAGGCGCTGACCGCCAGGGGCGCCGAGGAGGAGATGGCCGCGATGACGGACGAGTGGCGGCTGCGGTGCGAGACGGTGCTCGACGAGTTGGCGGACTATCCGGTGGTGCGTCCGGGCGGCGGCTGGTCGTTGCTGGTCGACGCCTGGCAACTGCGCTTGCGGCCCGTGGAGTTGTCCGAGCGGCTGCTCACCAGGGGCAAGGTGGTCGCCACCCCGATGGATGGCTGGGGGCCGAGTGGCGAGCGCTATCTGCGCCTGGTCTTCGCCAACGAGCCGGTGCACCGGCTGCGGGGCCTCGCGGATCGCTTCGCCGCCGCGCTGCCGCACTGACGGCGCCCGGACCGCACCGACGCCCCCGGGCCGCACCGACTTCCCCGGGCCGCGCGGACTCTCCCCGGGGCGTTCCGGCGGCGGTGCCGAGGGTGACGTATATCACCCGCCGGAGGGCCGGTTCAGTCGAGGAGGGCCGTGCGCCAGAGGTCCTGGCGGGCGTCGGCGTAGTCGGCGTCCGCGCGCCAGACGGTGCCGTGACCGTCCCGCCACAGGTCGGTCCAGGGCTGGGCGCCGACGGCCGACCGGTCGCACAGGAAGTCGTGCATGGAGCGGGCGCGCACCCCCAGCAGCGGCACCAGCGCCTGGCGTTCGGCCTCGGTCAGTCCGTAGGAGTCGGCGAAGAGCCGCAGCCGGCGGGCCGCGTCCTGGTCGATGCGGCGGAGGGCCGGGTCGGCGGAGAGCGGGAGGAAGCCGTGGGCGGCGTAGGCCAGGTCCCAGAGCCTGGTGCCGGGCCCGGCGCCGTCCCAGTCGATGAAGGCCCAGCCGGCGCCGCTGTCCTCGGCGCCCTCGGGGACCACCAGGTTCCAGGGCGCGAGGTCGTGGTGGATGATCTGCTCCTCGCCGTCCGGCGGGATCATCCGTCGCCAGCGCGCGTCCGGCGGCGGGGTGAAGTCGGCCGCGGCGTCGTGGAACTCGCGGATCAGTCGGGCGACGCGGGCCAGTCGGGTCGGCGGGTCCAGTTGGGCGAAGCGTTCGGGCCAGACGGTGCTGCCGGGGACGAACGTCAGCACCTCGCGGCCCTGTTCGTCGATGCCCAGGGCCCGTGGGGACGCGGGGTAGCCGACGGCGGCGAGGTGGTCGAGGAGGGCGTGGACGGCGGGGGTCCAGGGGCCGGCGGGGCGGCGGACGGTGTCGCCGATCCGCACCACGCCGCCGCTGACATTGCCGCCGGTCAGGGGCACTTCTTCGGGAACGGAGCGCTGCATGGTCGAGGAGTCTGCCAGTGGGCGGCGGCCTGGCGCACGCACGGGCGTCCCGGCGGTCGGCGATGGCCGGCCGCCGGGACGTGCCGGGGAGGGCAGGAAGCGGAGGAGAGGGGTGGGCAGGCGGGTTCAGTCGGTCAGGGGCACGGTCGTCCGCGCCCCGTCCGGCCAGTGGACGGTGACGGTGTCCGCCGTCGGGAAGGAGACCGAGGGGGCCGGCGGCAGGCCGCCGTCCGGCCCGGTCCGCCCGAGGAAGACCGCGACGGCGTGCAGCGGCCCCGCCCCCCGGTAGGCCGGGGTGGCGCTGTGCCGGCCGAAGGCGTTGGTGCCCTCGGAACGGTGCACGGTGACCTCGCCGTCCGCCGGGTGCAGCGGCAGTACGGCGCTGGTGAGCCCGTCGGCACGGCGCAGCACGCCGCCGTCGTCCCCGGCCGGCGCCGTGTCGTCCGCGAGCGCGTGGCCGCCGACCGACACGGGGTGGTCCCCCTGGGGTTGGGAGACGCGGACCAGCCGCACCTCCCAGGGGCCGCGCGGCACCGATGCGGTGGTGAGCCAGGGGCCGCGCCGCCAGTCGTCGCGGTCGGCCGCCTCGTCGGCCGCCCGGTCGTCCGGCCAGTGCGCGCGGTGCCGCGAGAGGGCGAACGTGTCGGTGAGCGCGAGGCGTTGGAAGGGGCTGCGGTGGGCGGGCACGCCGGCCGCGTCCAGCACGGTGACCTGCCCGTCGAGGCTGCTGCCGAGCCGGGAGTCGCCGTCCCGCTGGTGGTCGTCGCGGCGCCCGCCGGGGGGCGGGGTGGTGCCCAGCTCGGGGCCGGTGTGGGTGGTGTAGGCGTAGCGGGCGTAGAACGGGTCGTCACGTCCCGGGCGTCCCGGCGGGGTGTGGTCGGTGCCGTGGTTGGCGACGCGGACGATCCCGTCGGCCGTCGTGCCGGTGACCAGCCAGCCGGGGGCGGCCATGGCGCGGGTGAAGTCGCCGCTCTCCACCGGAAGCGGCTCCTCGGTCGCGGTCCACACCGGATGGTCGGCGGGCAGCATCAGCCCGGCGAGGCCCTTGCTGGCCCAGTAGGGCGAGGCGGGCCCCGAGTACATCTGCCGGATCGGCTCGAAGCGGCGGTGCCAGCCGAGGGAGAGGATGCCGTCCTCCTCGGTGGCGCCCCGGTCGACGAAGTGGCTGAGCAGTCCGCTGACCGCGCGCCGGGTGCGGCCGGGCGGCAGGGGGCTGGCGTCGAAGAGGGCGCCGGTCCAGAACGGGGCGGCGGCGGCGAACCGGTAGGTGAGGGAGCGGCCCTGGAAGAGCGGCCCGCCGTCGGTGGCGACCAGGTGCTGGGCGTCCTCAAGGAAGGTCCGCAGCCGCGCCCGGTAGCGGTCGAGCAGTCCCGGCTCGGCGTCCGCACCGGAGATCCGGCAGTACCAGAGCGGGTAGAGGTGCATCGCCCAGGCGTTGTAGTAGTCGAAGTTGCGGAACTGGCCGCGCTGGTGGGCGCCGTCCGCGTACCAGCCGCCGCCGGCGTACCAGCCGTCGGTCTCGTGGATGGCGTACGCGATGTCGCCGGCCTGGTGGGGCGCGCCCACGGAGCGGAGGAAGGCGGCGACACAGCCTCGGAACCACACCCAGTTGTTCTCCGGCACCCAGGCGTCGGCGAGTTCGGAGAGCCAGTCGACGGTGCGTTCCTGGACGTCGGCCGGCAGCCGGTCCCAGAGGAGGGCGCGGGTCTCGTGCAGCCCGATGGCCACCGAGGCGGCCTCCACCCTGGCCTGCGGCACCTCGCTGGGCCGTGGCCAGGCATAGGGGTGGTCGGGGTCGGTGCCGGCGGCCAGCCCCTCGGCGTAGGGCGCGAGGAGTTCGGCGGAGCGCGGATCGTCCAGGTTGGCGCCGCCGGTGCGGAAGGCGGCCAGCAGGAAGGTGCGGGCATAGCCTTCGAGTCCGTCGCTGAGCCGGCCGGAGCGGCTGGGCGGTCCCGGCAGGTGGATCAGTGAGTTGCCTGGGGTCGCGTGCGGGCGGACCGCCGCCAGCATCCGGTCGGCGGTGTCCAGCCAGTCCTGGCGGGTCCAGCCGGTGTGCGGGGAGAGCGCCAGATCCTGGTGCTCGTTCGTCACTTGATGCCACCTTCGGTGAGTCCCGCGCGCCAGCGGCGCTGCAGCGGGATGAACAGCAGGATCAGCGGGATGGTCGCCAGCGCGGAGCCGACCACGACCATTCTGGCGTAGTCCGGGTCCTGGCCGACGCCGGTGTTCCAGGTGAAGAGGCCCTGGCCCAGGGTGAAGAGGTCGTTGTTGGTGATCATCACCATCGGCAGGAAGAAGTTGTTCCAGATGGCGATGAACTGGAAGAGGAAGATGGTGAGCGCCCCGGGGCCCATCAGCCGCAGGCCGACGGAGAAGAAGGTGCGCAGTTCGCCGGCGCCGTCGATCCTGGCGGACTCCAGCAGCTCGCCGGGGATGGCGCCCGAGGAGTAGGCGCGCGCCAGATAGACCCCGAAGGGGTTGACCATGACCGGGATCAGCACCGCCCACATGGTGTCGGTCATCCGGATCTCGGACATCAGGAGGTAAAGCGGCACCACGATGGCGGTGTTGGGGATCAGCACGCCGGCGATGACCAGGGCGTACCACTTCTCCCGGCCGCGGAACTCGAACTTGTCGAAGGCGTAGCCGGCCATCACGGACAGCAGGGTGGCCACGGCGGCGCCGCCCAGGGCGTAGATCGCCGTGTTCAGCATCCAACGGCCGTAGAGCCCGCCGTCCCTGGAGAACAGGTCGGTGATGTTGTCCCAGACGTGGAAGCCGGCGGACGGCGCGAAGCCGTTGCTGCTGTACAGGTCGGGCAGGGTCTTGGTGACGCCGAACAACAGCCAGATCAGCGGCATCAGGGTGTACAGCGCGGCCAGGAGACAGATCAGCGTGGCGAAGGAGCGACGCATCCACCAGGCGCGGTCGTTGGTACCCGCGCTACCCACAGTACCCACGGGGTTTACCGGGGCGGTCATCGCAGTGCCCTTCTGTTGGAGAGCTTGGTGACGGTGAAGGACAGCACGCCGGCCAGGACCGCGATCAGCACGGAGACGGTGGCCGCGTAGTGGTAGTCGTTGGACTGGAAGGCGGCCGTGTAGGCCAGCATGTTGGGCGTCCAGGTGGAGTTGACGTCGCTGAGGCCCGAGGACTGGAGGATGAACGGCTCGGTGAAGAGCTGGAGGGAGCCGATCATGGTGAACAGGGTCGCCACCATCACGGCGGGGAAGACCTGCGGCAGCTTCACGCGGAAGGCGATCAGCGCCTCGCTCGCGCCGTCCAGCTTGGCCGCCTCGATGGTGCTGCGGGGGATCGCCTGGAGGGCGACGAAGATCAGCACCACGTTGAAGCCGAGGTTGCTCCAGACTGCGATGTTCACCAGGGAGAACAGCGCGGTGGCGCCGTTGAGGAAGTCGATCTCCACGCCGAAGACGTCGAGTCCGTCGATGACCGGGCTCAGCCCCGGGGTGTAGAGGTAGAGCCAGACGATCGACGCGATCAGGCCCGGCACGATGTGCGGGAGGAAGAGCACCGTCTGGAACGTCCTGCGGAACGCGGTGAGGGCGCTGTCCAGCAGCAGGGCGAAGAGCGAGGCGAACGCGATCAGCAGCGGGACGTAGATCGCGCCGTAGAGCAGCACCCGGCCGACGCCCTGCAGGAACTCCGTGTCGGTGAGCGCGCGGGAGTAGTTGTGGAAGCCGGCGAAGACCTTCTGCGGGCCGTCCCAGCCGATGCCTTCGAAGCGTTCCCTGAAGAAGCTCAGGCCGACGGCGTAGAGGATCGGGCCGACATAGGTGAAGAAGAAGAGGATGAAGAACGGGGCGAGCAGCAGAACCGGGCCGGAGCCGCGCCTGCCGCGCTTGGGGCGGGGAGGTCCGCCGACCCGAGGTGCTCGGGTCGAGGTGAGTGAGGCCATGGGTTGTCCCAGGAGTCGGTCGGATCGGGGCGGGGGTTCACGCGTCGACGGGACGGGTCAGTCGCTGGCGTTGTAGCCGCGTAGCCGCAGCTGGTCGACGGTGCCGTCCTGCCAGTCGCGCAGCGCGGCCTCCAGGCCGCCGGGCCGTCCGACCCGGGAACTGGCCGCGTCACCGAGCCGGGAGAAGCTTTCCGTCATGTCGGGGCCCCACTCCCAGGCGGGGTTGATCTCCTGCGCGGCGGGCGAGGTGACATCCGGCAGGTTCATGCCGTCGACCCACTCGTTGACCGAGCTGACCTCCTCGGCCCAGGTGTCCTGGAGGTTGACGTTGGCCGGGTAGGCCGTGCTGACCGGTGCGGCGGCGGCCACCGCGTCCGGCGAGGTGGACACCCAGCGGGCGAACTCGATGGCCGCGTCCGGGTTGGGCGAGCCCTTGGGCAGGGCCATGGTGGAGCCGCCGAAGTTGCCGGCGGTGGGTTCGTCGCCCCATCGGGGGATCGGCGCCACATCCCAGAGGCCGGCCTGTTCGGGGAGGAAACGGGAGAGGTTGGCCGCCGTCCAGGGCGCGCCGATCATGGTCAGCGACCTGCCGTTCTGCAGGTCGGTGATGTGCTTCTCCGCGTACAGCGCCTCGGCGTTGACCAGCCCGTCGGTGATCATGCCGTCCCAGTACTGGGCCATCCGCACGGTGTCCTCGTCGGTGGTGTTGACCGTCCACTCGCCGGTGGAGGTGTCGAACCACTCGGCCCCGGCCTGCCAGGCGAGGCTGGAGAGGAAGCCCGCGTCGTTGTGGCCGAAGGTGGTGAGGGCCGCGCTCGGCTCCAACTCCTTGACCCGCTCGGCGGTGGTGCGGAACTCGTCCCAGGTGGCGGGCGGTTCCAGGCCGTACTCCTCGAAGAGGTCGGCCCGGTAGTAGAGCACCGTGGGGGCGACGTCCTTGGGCAGCGCGTACACCTCGCTGCCGGTCGGGGAGACCTGCTCCCAGGTCCACTCCGGGTACTGGTCGGCCAGTTCGCCCACTCCGTAGTCCGTGATCGGGCGCAGCAGATCCTGTGTGATAAAGCTGTTGAGCTGCGGATACTCCACGGTCACCACGTCCGGTGCCTTGCCGGCCCGCACCGCGTTGAACATCTTCGAGTACCCACCGTCGCCACCGCCCGGTATCAGCTGGAAGTCGACCTGGATGTCGTCGTGGGTCTCGTTGAACCGGTCCACGATCTGCTGTGAACCGGAGATCCAGGACCAGTAGGTGATGGTGGTCGGCCCCTCGTCCGAGGCGCCGCCCGTGAGCGCACAGGAGGTGAGCAACGCACCTGTGGCGGCGCTGATCAGGATGCTCCGCAACGTTGCACGGCATCGATGAGGAAACACAAACGGCTCCGCTTCCTTGAGTGACCGGATGACATGCACCATGAACCAGGTTCGTTCATGAGTCAAGAGAAGTGTGCAGAAACGTTGATGATCACCTACGAACAACCATTAAGCTCAATGATGGACCGAGAGGGGTTGCCGAGATGCTCGTAGAACAACGGCATGAACTGCTGCTGCGGGAGCTACGTGTCAACGGTGCGGTGCGGGTCGCCGAACTCGCCGCGCGTTTCGAGGTGTCGGCCGGCACCATCAGACGCGACCTGGCGGAGCTGGCCGAGTCGGGACAGCTGACCAAGGTGCGCGGCGGCGCGATACTGCCGGGCGCGCGCACCGAGCCGGCAGACATCCGGCTGGAGTACGGTGCGGAACAGGGGACCAACCGGTCCGGCCAGCCCGACCAACTCGGCGCCGTCGCCGACGGGGCCGACGAGGGCCAGGCCGACCGCACCATCGGGCTGTTGGTGCCCTCGGCGACCTACTACTACCCGAGCGTGGTGGCCGGGGTGCGCACGGTGGCCAACCGGCGGCACGCCCGTATCGTCATCGGGCTGACCGACTACGACCGGCCGCGCGACATCCAGCAGATCGACGAGTTGAGCGCGTCCGGCGCCTCAGGTCTGCTGATCGCCTCGACCGGCGGGCACTATCTGCCGCAGGCCACCCTGGATCATCTGCGGGCCACCGGGCTGCCGTTCGTGCTGTTGGAGCGGCAGCCCGAAGACCCGTACGAGCACTGCGAGTTCGTGATCTCCGACCACCGGATGGGCGCCTTCACCGCGATGCGTCGGCTGCGTCAACTCGGCCACCGTTCCATCGCGCTCTACCTCAACCGCACGCCGACCGCGCCGCTGATCCGCGAGGGGTACGAGCACGCCGTCGAAAGCCTCGGCCTCGACCGGCGGGCGCCCGTGCTGGAGGGCGGCGGCTCGCTCCCCAGCTACCAGACCGGGGCCAAACCCTATGACCCCTTCATCGACCAGCTGTTGGCCACCGGCACCAGGGCGGCGCTGGTGCACTCGGACTACGACGCGATCGAGCTGCTGCAGCGGCTCCGCGCCAGGGGGCTGCACACTCCCGAGGACATGGCGCTGATCGCCTACGACGACGAGATCGCCTCGCTCGCCGAGGTGCCGCTCACAGCGGTGACCCCGGCCAAGCACCAACTGGGCGTGGTGGCCGCCCAGTTGCTGCTCGACCGGATGGACGCCCCGGCGGCGGCCGGCCCCCCGGCGACCCGCCATGTGGTGCTCCACCCGCGCCTCACCATCCGGGACTCCTGCGGAACGGGCGGGGCCGACTCGCCCTGAGACGGGGCCGACCCGTCCTGGGGCGGGACCGACCCGCCCCGAGACGGCGCCAGGGCCGGGACGGCGCCACGGCCGAGGTGTCAGCCGCGTGGATAGCGCGTCAGCCAGACCTTGGCCGAGTCCCCCGGGCCGTGCAGCGCCGGCCCCTGGGTCATCTCCATCGAGAAGTCGTCGGCCAGCTCCAGGATCGCCGCGCGCCCCTCCAACTCGGCCAGCCAGGCGGGCGGGAGGGCCGTCTCGCCGTGCAGGGCGCCCAGCAGGTTGCCGGCGACGGAGCCCGTGGAGTCGGAGTCCCCGCCGTGGTTGACCGCCAACAGCAGGCCATGGCGGATGTCCTGGGCCACCAGCGCGCAGTAGACGCCGATGGCCAGCGCCTCCTCGGCCGTCCACCCCTCCCCCAGCGCGGCGACCCGCTCGGGGCTCGGCAGGCCCTGGCGGACCGCGCCCAGGGCCTGCTTCAGGGCGTCGGTGGTCTCCTCGTGTCCCGGCCTGGTGGCCAGCTGCGCCAGGGCCTTCTGCACGGCGGCGTCCAACTCGTCGCCGCGCACCACCGCGTGCACGATGGCGGCGAAGGCGCCGGCCGCCAGCATGCCGGTCGGGTGGCCATGGGTCTGCGCCGCGCACTCGACGCCGAGCTGGAAGACCAACTGCGGCTCCCAGCCGACCAGCAGGCCGAACGGCGCGGACCGCATCACCGTTCCACAGCCCTTGGAGTTCGGGTTCTTCGGCTGTTCGACGGTGCCCATGGTGGCGTCGGCGAGCCCCGAGAGGCAGGCCCGCCCCGGGGCGCGCTGGCTGTAGAGCCATTCCTGGCGCGCCAACCAGCCGTCGTCCGGCCGGCGTTCGTCGGGGCCCCACTCGTGCTGGGTGCGGTACCAGCGGCGGTGGGCGGCGTGCACATCGGTGGGCGGATGCCAGGCGCCGGTGTCCCGGCGGACATGGGCGCGGATCAGTCCGTCCACGGTGAACAGGGTCATCTGGGTGTCGTCGGTGATGGCGCCGCGCCGCCCGTAGGCCGACACGTAGTCCGTGACGCCGTCGGGGCCGTGCGCCGCGCGTATCGAATCCAGCGAGTCGAACTCCACGCCGGCGCCCAGCGCGTCGCCTATCGCGCCGCCCAGCAGACAGCCGCGCACCCGGCTGCGGAAGTCCTGCTGGTCGGCGCGCCCCCAGAGCGCGCCGCCGACCGGGGCGGTCACTCGACTCCCCCCACCACCGGGAGCAGCTTGGGCAGTTGGCCGTCCGCGGCGAGGGCGGCGGCGACCCGTTCGGCCGGCACCTCGCCGTAGGTGGTGGTGCGCGGCCTGGCCGGGCGGCCGGCCAGCTCGGCGATGGCCGTCAGCTCGGCCACCGAACGGTGCGAGCCGTAGGCCGAGCCGGCCATGCGGGAGATGGTCTCCTCCATCAGGGTTCCCCCCAGATCGTTGGCGCCCGAACGCAGCATCTCCGCCGCGCCCTCGGCACCGAGCTTGACCCAACTGGTCTGGATATTGGTGATGTAGGGGTGGAGCAGCAGCCGCGCCATCGCGGTCACCGCCCGATTGTCGCGCGCGCTGGGCCCCGGGCGGGCGATTCCGGCGAGATAGACCGGGGCGTTGGTGTGGATGAAGGGCAGGGTGACGAACTCGGTGAAGCCGGCGACCCCCTTCTCCTGGTTGGCGCGCTGCATCCCGGCCAGCGTGCGCAGATGCCCCAACCAGTGCCGGGGCTGGTCGACATGGCCGTACATCATGGTGGAGGAGGACCGCAGCCCCAGCTCGTGCGCGGTGCTGATGACCTCGATCCAGGTGTCAGCGGGAAGCTTTCCCTTGGTCAGCACCCAACGCACCTCGTCGTCGAGGATTTCGGCCGCCGTGCCGGGGATGGTGTCGAGCCCGGCCTCCCGGGCGGCGAGCAGCCACTCCCTGATCGACATCCCGGTGCGGGTGGCGCCGTTGACCACCTCCATCGGGGAGAAGGCGTGGATATGCATCCCGGGGACCCGCTCCCGGACGGCGCGCACCAGGTCGAAGTAGGCGGTGCCGGGCAGGTCGGGGTGGATGCCGCCCTGCATGCACACCTCGATGGCGCCGACCTCCCACGCCTGTTGGGCCCGGTCGGCGACCTGGTCCAGGGAGAGGGTGTAGGCGTCGGCGTCGGTGCGGCGCTGGGCGAAGGCGCAGAACCGGCATCCGGTGTAGCAGATGTTGGTGAAGTTGATGTTGCGGGTCACCACATAGGTGACCTCGTCGCCGACCACCGAGCGGCGCAGCTCGTCGGCGACTCCGGTCAGCGCGTCCAGGGCCGGCCCGTCCGCGTGCAGCAGGGCGAGGGCCTGGGCGTCCGTCAGCCGGGTGGGGTCGTCGGCGGCCACCCGCAGCGCGTCGGTGACCTCGTCGTCAAGACGCTCCGGCCGCCGGCGGTCGGGGACGAGTCCCGGGGCGGCCAGCTCGCGGAGTTCGGACCAGTCGCCGTAGACCTCGTCGAAGTCGGCGCGGCGGTCGCCGGTGCGGCCCTCGGTGTCGATGGTGTGGTGGAGATCGACCCGGCCGCCGGCGGTGAGCGGTTCGTCGGGCTCCTGCCAGGGCAGGCCGCGCGGGACGGCGTCCGGGCGGGCCAGGCCCGTCTCGGGATCGGCGAGCGCGGTGACGTGCGGCAGCAGCCTCGGGTCCAGCCAGGGCTCGCCGCGTCGGATGAACTCCGGGTAGATGGTGAGGCGTTCGCGCAGTTCGAAGCCGGCGGCCGCGGTGCGTGCGGCCAGTTCGTCGATCGCCGGCCAGGGGCGTTCCGGGTTGACATGGTCGGGGGTGAGCGGGGAGACGCCGCCCCAGTCGTCGATGCCGGCGCGGATCAGCAGCGCGTACTCCTCGTCGACCAGGTTGGGCGGCGCCTGGATCCTGCCGTCGGGGCCGAGCAGCAGCCTGGCCACCGCGATGGTGGCGGCCAGCTCCTCCAACTCGGCGTCGGGCATGGCGCGCATCGCCGTGTCCGGCTTGGCGCGGAAGTTCTGCACGATGATCTCCTGGACGCCCCGGTAGGTGCGGGCGACCTTGCGCAGCGCGAAGAGGGACTCGGCGCGCTCGGTGTGGTTCTCGCCGATGCCCAGCAGGATCCCGCTGGTGAAGGGGACGCTGGAACGTCCCGCGGCCTCAAGGGAGCGCAGCCGGACGGCCGGCTCCTTGTCGGGGGAGCCGTGGTGCGGGCCGCCGGGCTCGGACCAGAGCCGGGTGGCGGTGGTCTCCAGCATCATCCCCATCGAGGGGGCGACCGGCTTGAGCCGCTGGAAGTCCGTCCAGGTCAGCACGCCCGGGTTGAGGTGCGGCAGCAGCCCGGTCTCCTCCAACACCCGGATGGCCATGGCCCGTACATAGGAGAGGGTGTCGTCGTAGCCGGCGGCGGCCAGCCATTCGCGGGCCTCGGGCCAGCGGTCCTCCGGCCGGTCGCCCAGGGTGAACAGCGCCTCCTTGCAGCCCATGGCCGCGCCGGCCCTGGCGATGTCCAACACCTCGTCGGGGGACAGGAACATGCCGTGCCCGGCGCGCCGCAGCTTGCCCGGAACGGTCACGAACGTGCAGTAGTGGCAACGATCCCGACAGAGTCGCGTGAGCGGAATAAAGACCTTCTTGGAATAGGTGATCACTCCGGGCCGGCCGGCCGCCGCGAGGCCCGCGTCCCGCACCCGCGACGCCGACTGGGCCAGGCGCTCCAGGTCAGCGCCGCGCGCCTGGAGCAGAACGGTCGCCTCCGCCACATCCAGGGCCACCCCGTCCTGGGCCCTCCGCAGCGCTCGCCGCATCGAGTTGGCCGTGGGAACGTGCGCACTTGTCGTCATGCTTCCGAGGATAAGAGGATGCGCCACAGCCCTCCATGAGGCGAAGGGCACATGGCCAGGAGTCGCGCGTCCCGGGAGAATCCTTCTCCCCCGTTGGTCGAGTCCATGCCACACTGCGAGGACTTCGACCACCCGGTCTTTATCGATGCCGGTTCGGGCGGATAGACTCCAACGTTCGCCCCATACGCGCAGAGGTTAGAAGCAGAGGACGCCATGGCCGTTGGTGAGGGGACGGGGAACACGGGAGGTTACACGCCTGCCTTGCGCTTCGCGGTGCTTGGCCCGATTCGTGCCTGGCAGGGCGGCCGACTACTGCCCGCCGGCTCGCCGCAGCAACGCGCGCTGCTGGCCGTCCTGTTGCTGCGGCGCGGACGCCCGGTGTCGGTGTCCGAGCTGGTCGACGCGCTGTGGGGGGACGAGCCGCCGCAGCAGGCGGTCGCGGCCCTGCGGACCTACGCCTCCCGCCTGCGGAAGTCCTTCGGCCCCCGATCGGCGGTGCTGGTCAGTCAGTTCGGCGGCTACGCGCTGCGGCTCGACCCCAGCGACCGACTCGACCTCGACGAGGTGGCGTCGATCACCTCGGCCGCCGAGCAGGCCGCCGCCGCCGGCGAGTTGACGCAGGCGCACGAGCTGTTCGGCCAGGCGCTGGACCACTGGGACGGCGAGGCACTCGCCGGCGTGCCGGGCCCGGAGGCCGAGGTGCAACGCGCCCGGCTGTCCGAACAGCGGCTCAGCCTGCGCGAACAGCGCCTGGACGTCGGCCTGCAGGCCGGCCTGCACGCGGACTCGATCTCCGAACTGACGGAGCTGACCACCACCTTCCCGCTGCGGGAGCGGCTGCGCGAGCTGCTGATGCTCGCGCTCTACCGGGCCGGCCGGCAGGCCGAGGCGCTGGCCGTCTACGCGGACGCCAGGCGGCTGTTGATCGACGAGCTGGGTGTGGAGCCGCGCGCCGAGCTGTCCGAGATCCAGCAGCGCATCCTGAACGCCGATCCGGGCCTCAACCTCGCCACCCAGCAGAGCAGCGCGCCGACGCCCAGCGTCCGCCCCGCGCAACTGCCGGCGGCCGTCCCCGACTTCACCGGGCGGGCCTCGTTCGTCGCCGAGCTGGGCGCCCAACTCGCCACGGCCGGCGGCCAGGTGATGGCGGTCTCGGCGGTGGCCGGCATCGGCGGGGTCGGCAAGACCACGCTCGCCGTGCAGGTGGCGCACGCCGCGCGGGACCACTTCCCGGACGGTCAGCTCTATGTGGACCTCCAGGGCGCGGGCGCGGCGCCGGCCGATCCGGCCGCCGTACTGGCCTCGTTCCTGCGGGCGTTGGGCATCCCCGACCGGTCGCTCCCCGACGGCGTGGACGAACGCGCCGCGCTCTACCGCTCGTTGCTCGACGGCCGCCGGGTGCTCACGCTGCTGGACAACGCGCGGGACGCCGCCCAGGTGCGGGATCTGCTGCCCGGCACGCCCGGCTGCGCCAGCCTGATCACCAGCCGGCTGCGGATGGTCGACCTGGCGGGGGCGCATCTGGTCGATCTGGATGTGATGAGCCCCGACGAGGCGCTGACCCTGTTCACCAGGATCGTCGGCGAGGACCGGGTGCGCGGCGAGCGCAAGGCGGCCATGGCCGTGGTCGGCGCCTGTGGGTTCCTCCCGCTGGCGATCCGGATCGCCGCCGCCCGGCTGGTGGCCCGCCGCACCTGGACGGTGTCCACGCTGGCGCGGAAGCTCAGCGACGAGCGGCGCCGGCTGGACGAGCTGAAGGCGGGCGACCAGGCGGTCAAGGCCACCTTCGAGCTGGGATACGGCCAGCTGGAGCGGGAACAGGCCCGCACGTTCCGGCTGTTGGGGCTGACAGAGGGCCCGGACATCTCGCTGCCGGCGGCCGCCGCGCTGCTGGCGCGCGATCTGGAGACCACCGAGGAGCTGCTGGAGTCCCTGGTGGACACCTCGCTGCTGGAGTCGGCCGCCCCCGGCCGCTACCGGATGCACGACCTGGTGCGGCTCTTCGCCCGCGCCTGCGCCGAACGGGACGAACAGCCCCCGGCCGAACGGGACGCGGCCCGCGCCCGCCTGTTGGACTTCTACCTGGCGAGCTGCGCACAGGTCTACGCGCTGGAACGCCCGGGCGACCGACTGGTCGACCATCTGGCGATCACGGAGCACCCGGGGCTGTCCTTCCCCGATCTCGCCTCGGCGCTCGACTGGTTCTACACCGAGGCGGAGTGCGTGCTGGCCTGCGTGCGCCAGACAGCCGGCCCCGCGATGCTGCGGCGCAGTGTCGACACCCTGATCACGGCCCAGGATCTCGGTGAATCGGGCGCGTTCTCCTACCAGTTCCACCAGGTGGCACACGCGGTGCTGGCCGCCGCTCAGGCGGCCGAGGACGATCAGGCACAGGCCAGGCTCCACGGGCTGCTGGCGCACAGCCACGCGGTCGGCGGAAGGTTCGATCTCGCGGATGCCGAGGCTCAGCAGGCCATGCTGCTGGCCACCACCGCCGGCGACACCTACGCCATCTCCACAGCGCTCAACGACCGGGGCATCATCGCCATCTACCAGGGCAGGCGCGAGGAGGCCGAGCGTTATCTCACCCGTGCGATAGAGCACTTCAGCGCGGACGGCAATGTGCCGGGTGAGGCCAGCGCGCTCAGCAATCTCTCCCGAGTCCATCTGGACACCGGGCGCGTCGACAGCGCCATCGACCTGGCACGGCAGTGCGTGGACCGCTTCCGGAGCAACGGCCAGCCGCCGACCCGGCTGGCCAACGCGCGCTACGCGCTGGGCGTCACGCTGAGCCAGGCGAAGCGGTACCAGGAGGCGCTGGTGGAGCTGGCCGCGGCGATCGGCGGCTTCCAGGAGAGCCGCCAGCGGCTCTGGGAGGGCGTGACGCATTTCCGCATCGGCGAACTCCACCTGGCGGCCGGCTCTCCCGCCGAGGCGGCCAAGCACGCGGAGCGCGGTCTGGCCCTGGGCGGCATCGGTGGCGAGTGGCGCAAGGGGACGATGCTCCTGCTGCTCGGCCAGGCCCTGGAAGCGCTCGGCCAGACGGACCGGGCCCGGGTCTGCTGGCAGGAAGCCCTGTCCATTTTCGAGCAGTTCGGCAGCCACGAAGCGGAGATGACAAGGAACCTTCTGGTGCCCGCGGGCGTCTAGAGCCCAAAGCGCACCGAGTTGGCACGTTTATCGGTCATTTATTTTGGCGTGTCAGTCTCTGCGCACCAAACGCTGACAACGGGGGTGACCGTTTCCGGCCAGGAAACGGTCGACGGACAAGGGGATTCGTCGGCTTGTCGTGTCGCCCCACCTCAGCCACACCGTCGAGGAGCTGACGTTGACCGACACCACCGCACCGACGCAGGAGACGGACGAGCCGGACGTGCGGCCGCAGGACCACTACGTGTCCAGCGAGCCCAAGGTCCCGGGCCACAAGCCGGAGCGTGACGACCCGAAGGCCGAGGCCGAGGAGGGCGAGGAGAACGACGAACCTCGCGTCAAGCCGCAGGACCACTACGTGTCCAGCGAGCCCAAGGACAAGCCGGGGCCGATCGCCCCGGTAGACCACTACGTGTCCTGAGCCGCACAATAGGCGGACGAGGGCCGGTTCCCGGGTCCGGGAACCGGCCCTCGCGTCTGCGTACTTCCGCTTCACCTCGCACTGACGTTTCGTAGATCGACGCACCGAGCGCAGTTCGGTATTCGCAACGAGGGAGTCCCGGCATGACCCGTTTCAGAAGGTTCGCTATCGGCGCCGCCCTGACCACCGCGCTGTTGGTCGGAGTGGCCGGCACCGCGCAGGCCGACCATTTCATCAGCGGCGGAGGCACCTCCCAGTCCGGCGACTGAGCCTCCCGCCGTGTGATCCGACGGCATGCCACCACGCGGGCGGCCCCTTCCCGGGGCCGCCCGCAGACGTTTATCACTCGTTTATGACTGCCTGACATGCTCATCCTTGTCCGGCCGCACAGGGGTGCGCGGCCGGCCTCCCCGGTGGACCTGTTCGGCGGCGACGGGGGAGTCGCCGGACAGGGTCAGGGCGGGGGTGGTTCGGGCGGTGCGGAGGGGGCATCGTCCGGATCAGGCCCAGCTCGACCACCAGCACATCGGACGTCGGTCGGGGGACGACGGTCGATGCGCCCCGGGCGCCCGCCTCGGCGGGGGTCCGGGGCTTTCGCGTTCCCGGGGGCGGGGCCCGCCGGCTCAACGCAGCGCGGCGGCCAGGGTGGCGCGGTGTTCGACCACCCAGGCGTGCGCCCGCCGCACCTCGGCCGGCACCCCGGCGGCCACCAACCGCGCCATCGCCGGCTCACCGCGTTCCGCACCGGCCTCGATGCCGCGCCGGCAGCGGTCCTGCCACCACAGCACCACATCGGGCAGCGGCGCCCGCGCCGCGCGGCCGGCCAGCCCATAGGCGTCGCAGAGCAACCGCAACCTCCGGGCCGCCTCGGCCGGTTCGCCCGCGTCGGGGCCCAACCCCAGGTACTGCCAACCGACATGGGCCAGATCCTCGATCCGCTCGCCCGGCGCGGCGCCGTCCCAGTCGAGCAGCGCCAATGGGCGCCAACCCTCCTCGGTGTAGACGGTGTTCCTGGGCGAGAGATCGTTGTGGCACACCACCTCGCGCTTGCCCGCCAGCGAGGTGCCGGCCGTCAGCTCATGGAACTCCCTGACCAGCGTGGCGACTTCGGCAAGCGTCTCGTCCCCGCGCGCCGCGCGCCGTTCGGCCGGCGTGTGGGCCGCGCGCCCCGGCAGGTACTCCAGCACCTCGCGCCCCCGCTCGTCGACGCCGAGCAGCCGGGGCGCCCCGCGCCAGCCGGCGCGCGTGAAATGCCGCAGCAGGGCGTGGGTGAACGGGGCCGTCGCCGGCGGGACGCGCCGCACGGTGTCCCCGACGCGCGTCACCTCGTTGACAAAGCCCCCCGGCAGCGGCTGCTCGGCCGGGCCCGTCCCGGCCTCTCCACGGTCGCCCATGTCCGCAGCCTGCCACAGCGGATCAGGGCCCGTCCGCCGGGGCGCCGCCACCCGGTCGGGCGCGGACATGGATGCGTTCGCCCTGGGCCCCGAACAGGCTAAGGAACTCGGCGGGTTGGGCCCCCGGGTTGGCCAACGCGTGCGGCACCCTGGTGTCGAACTCGGCGGCCTCGCCCGCGACCAGCGTCAACTGCCGGTCCCCCAGCGTCATCGCCACCCGTCCGGAGAGGACATAGAGCCATTCGAACCCCTCATGGGTGCGCGGCTCCGCCGGCCGCCCGTCGGCGCCGCAGTTGTAGCCCGGGGGCAGAATCTGCTTGTAGGCGTGCAGCCCGCCCAGATAGCGGGTGAGCGGGACGAAGGTCTGCCCGAAGCGGGTGAAGGGACGCGGGTGGATCCGGGGATCGCCGGTGGCCGGCGCGCCCACCAGCTCGTCGAGCGGCACATGGTAGGCGGTGGCCAGCGGCAGCAGCAGCTCCAGGGTGGGGCGGCGGCGCCCCGACTCCAGCCGGGAGAGGGTGCTCACGGATATCCCGGTCCGCTCGCTCAGCGCGGCCAGGGTGATCTCGCGCTCCCGTCGCAGGGCGCGCAGCCGAGGGCCGACGCCGCTCAGCACGCTGGCGAGCGCGCCCCCCTCGTCGTTGTCGGGCTCCGCGTCCGGGTCCGGGTCCGCTCGCCACCGTGTGTGCTGTTCCACCATCCCTCCATTTGCCGACACGGCAACGATGTTTGTCAAACCGGTCTCCCTTCCCGCATCGTCGCCAGCGGAGGACGACGGGGGACGACCGGGGACGACCGGGGAGAGCTTGTGCGATCGGCCGACGACAGGGAGCAGACCGAGATGAACGAAGAGAACCCACGCGAGGACCGCTACGAGGTGGTGATCATCGGGGGTGGAGCGGCGGGGCTCAGCGGAGCGCTGACGCTCGCCAGGGCCCGCCGTTCGGTGCTGGTCGTCGACGGCGGCCGACCGCGCAACGCCCCGGCCGCGCACGCGCACGGCCTCCTCACCAGGGACGGCGCCGCGCCCGCGGAGATCCTGTCCGCCGGCCGGGCCGAGGCGACCCGCTACGGCGCCGAGATCCTCCGGGGCACCGTGCGCACCGTCTCCCGGCCCACGGATCAAGCCGGTCAAGCTGGTCAAGCTGGTCAAGCTGGTCAAGCCGATGAAGCCGGGTTCCTGGTGACGCTGGCGAACGGGACGGCCGTCCGCGCGCGGCGGCTGCTGGTGGCCACCGGCGTCACGGACGAGCTGCCCGGGATCCCGGGCCTGGCCGACCGCTGGGGCCGGGAGGTGCTGCACTGCCCGTACTGCCACGGCTGGGAGGTGCGCGACCAGCCGATCGCCGTGCTGGCGGCCCACCCCACGCTCGCCGCCCACCAGGCGCTGCTCTGGCGGCAGTGGAGCTCCCGGATCACCGTGCTGAACCACACCGCCCCCGCGTTCGAGGAGACGGATCTGCGCCGGCTCGCCGCCCGGGACATCACGGTGACCCGGGGCGAGGTGACCGGGGTCGAGCTGACCGGGGGGACGCTCTCCGGCGTCACCCTGGCGGACGGGACCCGGGTGCCCTGCCGCGCCCTGGTGGTGACGTCGCGCTGCGTCGCGCGCGCCGAGCCGCTGGCCGGCCTCGGGCTCTACGCCGAGGAGGTGGTCAGGGACGGCGTGGTGCTGGGCAGCGAGATCCCGTCGGACTTCACCGGCCGCACCGCCGTCCCCGGGGTCTGGGTGGCGGGCAATGTCGGCAGCGTCACCGAGCAGTTGGTCGCGGCGGCGAGCGCGGGCGTGCGCGCCGGGGCGGCCGTCAACATGGATCTGATCGAGGCCGAGACCGCACGGGCTCTGGCCGAGGAGGGAACGGCATGAGCACGCACCGACCGCACGAGCACGCACAGCACGGGCAGCACGAGCACGCCCCGCAGCTGCCCCCGGACTCCGGGGACCCGCTCGCCAACGAGCGCTACTGGGACGAGCGTTACTCCTCCCGCGACCACCTCTGGAGCGGCGAGCCCAACGCGGCGCTGCGCGAGGAGACCGCCGACCTCGCCCCCGGCAGCGCGCTCGACCTGGGCTGCGGCGAGGGGGCCGACGCCATCCATCTGGCCGGGCGCGGCTGGCGGGTCACCGGCGTCGACATCTCGGGCATCGCGCTGGCGAGGGCGGCCGAGCACGCGGCGGCCGCCGGTGTCGCCGACCGGGTGGACTGGCAGCGCCACGATCTGGCGGAGTCCTTCCCGGCCGGGCGGTTCGACCTGGTCACCACGCACTTCCTGCACTTCATGGACGGGACGCTCGGCCCGAAGGTGCTGCGCGCCGCCGCCTCCGCCGTGGCCCCCGGCGGCACCCTGCTGATCGAGGCGCACGCCGGCTTCCCGAAGTGGGAGCACGGGCATCCGACGGATGTGCCCTTCCCCACCCCCGAGGAGACGGTGGCCTCGCTGGCGCTGGATCCGGCGGAGTGGGAGGTGCTGCGGGCCGCGCGGCACAAGCGGGTGCAGAACCACCCGGCCACCGGCGAGCCCACCACCCGCACCGACCAGACCGTCAAGGCGCGCCGCCGGCCCGGCTGAGCCGGTCGGCCGGCCGTCAGAGCAACTCCCGCAGCCAGCGGGCGATATGGGCGTCCCGGTCGGCCGTGGTCAGCAGCATCGTCGGGAAGACACGGTCCCAGGTGTCGGCCCGACAGACCACGGCCACCCGGCAGGCCAACTCGACCGAGGAACGCAGCTCGGCCAGCCCCGTGCCCGGCGCCACCCAGGCGTCGAGGTAGGCGTCCAGCACCCGGGCACGGGCCGACTGGTCCTGGTCGAAACGTTCGCCCAACACCCGGCCGAGCACCAGCAGGCTCATAAACGGATGGGTGACGGAGGCGTCGCCCCAGTCGAAGAAACGGTAGGCCCCGCCGCCCGTCAACCGTCCGTCGCCCAGGGGCCGCCGGCCGCCGGTCAGCACCGAGGCGGGGTGCAGGTCCGACTGGTCCAGGGAACAGCCCACCGGGGACTGCGCCAACTGCTGGCACCACTCCTCGAAGCGGGGCGCCAACGCGCGCAGCGCCGCGCGCTCCTGCGGCCGCAGCACTCCGGTGGACTCGATCAGCGCGAGAAACCGTTCGGCCAGCCGCTGGGGCCGGAAGTCGGGCACCCCGAGACCGGTCAGCTGATCGACATGGGGCTCCAACTCCCGTTGCAGCAGCGCGTACTGGCGCAGCATCTCGGCCCAGGCCGAGACGTCCTCGGGATCGTTGGTCAGGACCTCGGCGAAGAGCGAGCCGCCGTCGGGGAGAAGGGACCAGCCCCGGGCGGTGTCCACCGCGATGGGCTCAAGCACCCGCTCCGGCACCCAGCGGGAGAGGGCCGCCATCACGGCGGGCTCGAACGCCGATCTCGGCGGGTTGGCCTTGAACCAGACCGCCCCGTCCTCGTCCACCGGCACCCGCAGGACCACCGACCAGGGGCGCAGCCGGGCCCAGACCTGCCCGCCCGACACCAGCCCCCGTCGCGCCAGGGACGCGGTGATCCAGTCCAACGCCTCCCCGCGCCAGGTCTCGTCCTCCCACGGGGTGACGGCCCGATAGCCACCGGTCTCCACCACGATGCGATTGACGTCCATATGACTACCTCATCACACAACGGCATGTCACACAGGGGGACTTGAGGTCTTGCCCCATCCGACGTCCCATCCGGCGCCCCGTCCGACGTCCCATCCGGCATCGCATCCGACACCCCGTCCCGCGCCCTGTCGAGGTTGGCCGCGCCCGGCTCCGCACGGTCGGGCTCATTCCAGGAAGACCGTCACCACCAGCGGCAGATGGTCGGAGGCCCTGGTCTCCAGCAGTTCGAAGCCGCCGAAGGCGATGTCCGGCGCCCCGAAGATCCAGTCCACCCGCCGGGGCGGCGCCACGGCGGTGTCCATATCCGGGTTCCCCGCGCCGTCCTGCGCGCTGTGCAGGCCCCGCGCCTCGATCGCCTCGATCTCCTCGCTGCCGGGACGGGCGTTGAGATCGCCGGCGAGCACCGCCGACGGATCGTCCGCCACCTCGTCCAGCAGCGGCTCCAACTGGGCCAGCCGGGGCTCGGCCGAGGCGCCCCCGTGCAGATGGGTGCCCACGATCCTGGCCGTCTCCCCGTCCGTCAGCCGCACCGTGACGCTCGCATAGGAACGGTCCATATCGCCCCCGGCGCGCGGGAGTTCGGCGGTCTCCCGGTCGACCACCGGCAGGCTGGTGAGGATCAGATTGCCGAACCGGGCGTCCGCCCCCGGGCTCCAGACCGTCTCCACGTCGAGGCGCCGCTCCAGGAAAACGGCCAGATCGAACCCGGCGGAGCCGGGACTGCCCCTCGGCACCTCCTGCAGAACGACCACCTGGGCGCCCGACCTCTCGATCACCCGCCGGACGGACTCGGCGGACAGGCCGCCGTCCTGGCCCACGGCGCCATGCACGTTCCAGGTGAGCAGCCGGTACATGCCGCCGGCCGTATCCGTCGGCAGCGGCTCGGGCGTGCCGCGCGACGCGCCCGCCAGCGGCGGCCAGGCCAACAGCAGCGCCGCCAGCACCACGGGGGCGAAGGCACGGGCCAGCGGCGGCTGGGGCGCCACCCGGAACGCGGGCGCGGCCAGCGCGAGGGCCAGCAGCGTGGCGACCGCCCAGGGCACCACATGGAACTCGTAGGCGACCACCAGCAGCACCCCGGCCACCCCGGCGCCGGCACCGGCGAACGCCAGATCCACCTGCTGCCCCCGGCCGAACCCCAGCGGGACGGCCAGCGCGCGCCGCAGCACCACCGGCAGCACCGCGAGCCCCAGCACGGCGGCCGGCACCGCCAGCCAGGACACGTCCACCGCGCAGAGCAGCACGGCCAGCGGCAGCACGGCGGGCACCCCGTAACCGCCGACCGCGCCCAGCCGCGCCGGCAGCGGCACCGAGAGCAGCGCGACGCCGGCCAGCGCGCCGGCACCCAGCCAGAAGCCGGTGGCCGTCAGCGACAGCCCGCTGACCGCCGACAGCGCGCCCGGCGCGCCGAGCAGCACCACATAGAGCGCCAACGCCACGCCGAGCAACACCAGTTGAGCGCCGCCGTGCGGCCTGCTCAACGGTTCGGACTGCGCCGCCCTGGCCAGCGGGCCCAGCAGCGCCGCCAGCGCGAGCAGCAGCAGCCAGCCGAGCAGCTGTCCGCTCCAGAGCGGATCCAGCAGATCGAGCGGCAACCGGAGCGCCAGATCGACGGCCACCGCCAGGCCGATCGCCCTGGCCACCCGCCCGGGGCCGGCCACCGCGTCGCCCATCGCGCGCCGCACCACCAGCACCAGCGACGCCAGCGCCGCGGCCAACGCCAGCCCGACCAAAGGTTCGGAACGCCCCACCGGGAACTGCACCAGCAGCCGGGCCCCGGCCAGCACCCCCACCGCGACGGTCAGGGCCTGCCGACTGCCGAGCCACCAGGTCAACGGGCCGGCCAGGCAGGCCAACGCGGGGACGGCGGCCACTTCGACGGCCCCCGAACCGCTGAGCACGGTCGCCGCCAGACGCAGCAGCTCCAGTGTGACAAAGGCGACGACGGAGGTGAGCAGGGGCAACGGACGCGCGACGAAGCTCATGGCGGCTGAGGTTAATGCCCGCATCCGGGGCGCCTCCGTTCGGGGTGCGAGCCCGGTGGGGTGCGCGTAGCGTCGAAACACGAGCCGGAATCAGACAGTCGTGCCTAGGGAGGCTCGTCATGGTGCGTAACACGATCGGGGCGATACTCGCTCTGATAGCCGCGGTAGTGGGAATCGGCAGCGTGTTCTTCAACTGGTACGGAGGACGCGACGGACGCCACTACCGATGGTGGGACCTGTTCAACGGGGCCGGCGTCACAGGGAGTAACGCGGCGTTGTTCGCGGGGCTCTTCCTCCCGATGCTGGTCGCCGCTGCCCTTGCCCTGGCGGGCGTCCTGCTGCGGTCCCGCCTGCTCACCGCGCTCTCCGGCGCGGCGATCCTGGGCTTCACCATCCTGTGGATGGTGCGGCAGTACAACACCACCGACAGCCTGCTCATCGGCCAGGGTGGCCTCAAGTGGGCGGTGCTGGCCGCTTTGGGCTCCGGTCTGCTGCTGCTGTACGCGGCGTCGACCATGGCCGGCCGCCACCTGGCCGAGCGGCGTGGTCATGAACACGGCCACGAACACGGCCACAAGCACGGTCGGGGAGACCGTGACGAGCGGGGCGGCGAGGTCCGGCAGGGCCCGTGGCGCAGGCGCCACGACGAACACGGTGAACACGAGGAACACGGCCGCCGCGACGTCGCCTAGGCCCCCTCGCCCATCCCCCCACCGCCGCCCCCACCCGGGGACGGCGGTGCCGTCATGCCCCCGCCCGCCAGGGTGGGCGGCGGCCCGTATCGCAGGGTGAAGGGGTGGCTGCTACGACTGGCGGGTGCCGCGGGCGGCGTCGAGGGCGTAGACGCAGTGGTCCTTGCTGCAGGCGAAGACCATGCCGCCCGAGGCCGCCGGGGTGCCCGTGATCGCGCCGCCGGTCTCCAGCTTCCAGCTCAGCCGGCCGCTGACCGCGTCCAGCGTGTAGAGGCAGTGGTCCTCGGAGCCGAAGTGCAGCCGGCCGTCGGAGACCACCGGCGAGCCGACGATCGCCTCGCCGGCGGCGAACCGCCAGCGCGGCGTGCCGCTGACCGCGTCCAGCGTGTACATCGCGGTGCCGCTGCCCAGATGCACCAGGCCGTCGGAGACCAGCACCGGCTCCGTGGACTGCCGGGACTCCGTGGCGATGCGCCAGCGGTCGTCGCCGGTGGTGACGTCCAACGCGTAGACCGTGCCCAGGTAGTCCGTGAAGTAGAGGCCGGCGTCCCGGCCGCCGGCCGGCTGGTACGTCGGGGGGCAGAGGATCGCCGCCGGCGCGTCGAAGCGCCAGCGCTCCGCGCCCGAGGCGGCGTCCAACGCCAACACCCGCGAGCCGGCCGCCACATAGACGACGCCCTGATCCGTGGGCGTGACCCGGACGGGGACACCGCCGGTGACCGAGGTGTCGCCCACCGGATAGCGCCACAGCTCGGAGCCGGTGCGCGCCTCCAGGACATAGAGCTGACCCTCGCCCCAGGCGTAGACCACGCCGTCCCGCAGCACGGGCGCGGCGTCCTGGGTCTCGAAGTCGCTCTGCGCGCCGGACAGCTCCCACAGCTGCTCGCCGTTGCCCACCTCCCACGCCTGGACCAGGCCGCCTCGGGAGGCGGTGACCACCGTGCCGCGTTCGGCGGTGAGGGCGTAGATCCAGCCGTCGGTGCCCATCCGCCAGCGGTCGGAGCCGTCGGCGGCGTCCAGCGCGTAGAGGCTGGGACCGTCCGAGGCCAGCACGACACCGCTGGTGACCGCCATCGACCAGGCGACCTCCCGGGTGCGGAAGCGGCGCCTGCCGGTGGCCACGTCGAGCGCGTGCACCTCAAGGGAGGTGACATAGAGCGCGCCGCCCGCGACCGTGGGCGAGCCCCAGAGGTCGTTGTTCATCCGGAAGCGCCAGGGGCGCCAGCGCGGCGCCGCCTCGCCGGCGTCCCGGGCCATCGGATGGTCGGCCGTCGATCCCGGCTGGTGCATCTGGCCCGGATGCGCCGTGTTGGGGCTGGGCACGGCGGCCTGCTGGTGGGCCGTGGGCGGCCTCGCCCAGTCCGGGCCCGCCTGCTGCTCGCCGTGCGGCGGCAGCACCGGCGGCGGTTCGGGCACCGACTGGCTCGGGTTGTTGGTCGGCGGCGGGGGCGTGCTGGGCAGCGGGGGCGGCGGCATCGACGGCATCGGCGGCGGCGCCATCGAGGCGGCCTGCGACGACTGCGGCGGCATCTCGTGCGCCCGGGACGGCGGCACCGGCGAGGGCGGGGGCCGCACAGACGATGGCGGCGGGGACGGCGGGGACGGCGGCGCCTCAGCGCCGGCCCAGCCGCCGCCGGTGTGCTGCCGGGGCGGGCCCGCGCTGTTGGTGCGGCCCCTGCGGGCCTCGATCATGGCCACGGCGCCCGGCGGCAGCCAGGCGGAGGCGCTGCCGCCGTCGTCGCCGGCGGCGAAGAGATAGGGGGCGAGCTGCGCCTGGAGATCGGCGGGGCTGGGCCGGTCCTCCGGCTTGTGCTCCATCAACGACTCGATGAGCGGGAGCAGTTCGTCGGGCAGGCCGGAGAGGTCGGGGCGCTCGCGCAACAGCATGAAGACCGTCTCCACCGGATTGCCGCCGTGGTAGGGCGGATGTCCGGTGGCGGCGAAGACCAGGGTGGAGGCGAGAGAGAAGACATCGCTGGCGCCGTTGACGCTGCGGGAGTCCCTGGCCTGCTCGGGGGACATGTAGGCGGGGGTGCCGACCGCGACGTTGGTCATGGTGAGCCGGGTGTTGGAGACGCCGGACGCGATGCCGAAGT
Organism: Streptomyces sp. NBRC 109706; assembly: GCF_000974485.1. GTDB lineage: Bacteria > Actinomycetota > Actinomycetes > Streptomycetales > Streptomycetaceae > Streptomyces. Next base: position 63,098 of record NZ_BBOM01000013.1, read on the forward strand.
CGATCACCCGGGGGCCGTCCTCGACGACCAGCACGTTGGAGGGCTTGAGATCGCGGTGGACCAGGCCGGCGCCGTGGATCGACTGGAGCGCCTCGGCGATGCCGGCGGCCAGCCAGCGCACCGCCTGGGCGGGCAGCGGCCCGCACTCGCTGACGATCTCCTCCAGGGACGGGGCCGGCACATAGGCGGTGGCCAGCCAGGGCACGGCGGCACGGGGGTCGGCGTCCACCACGGCGGCGGTGTAGAAGCCGCTGACCGCGCGGGCCGCCTCCACCTCCCTGGTGAACCGCACCCGGAACAGCTGGTCCTCGGCGAGCTCGCTGCGCACGGTCTTGATCGCGACCCGCCGGCCCGAGGCCGAACGGGCCAGATACACCAACCCCATGCCGCCGGCGCCCAGCCGTCCGAGCACCTCGAACGGCCCGATCCGCCGGGGATCGTGCTGCGTCAGCTGCCCCACCATGTGCTTGCCACCTCCCCGTCTGGGCACTTGCCTCATCCAGCCCCCCAGGCAGCATCTCATTGACGCCTGACAGGAGCGGGCTTCCGAGACGATTCTTCCCCCCGGGACTGACAGAGACGAACGCGGGGGCCGAATCTTTCGGGATGTGCGGCATCCCTCGCGCCGGCCCCGGGACCACCCCCCGACCAACGGGCCCATTCCCCATTCGGATGCGATCAAATCGCGCCTAGATCGCGCGTCGATAAGCTGACTGGCATGACAGGAAAGGTAACGACCGTCGACGGCAGGGTAGCCGGCCGACGCGGTCAGGCGACGCGGCAGAAGCTCCTCGACTGCCTGGGAAAAATGCTCAGCAGCTCCCCCTACCGAGACGTCAAGGTCATTGACGTAGCTCGCAAAGCGGGCACCTCACCGGCCACTTTCTACCAGTATTTCCCGGATGTCGAGGCCGCCGTCCTGGAGATCGCCGAGGACACGGTGCGCGACAGCGCGGCCCTCTCGGAGTTGGTCGCCGGCCGGTCGTGGACCGGCAAGGCCGGCAAGGAGACGGCCGACAAGCTCGTCGACGGCCTCCTCGGCTTCTGGCGCAAACATGACGCTATCCTCCGGGTGATCGACCTCGGCGCGGCCGAGGGAGATCGCCGGTTTGTCCGGATCAGAACCCGGGTGCAGGGCGCCGTGGTGAAGCCGTTGACCGAATCGATCGAGAGCCAACTCGGCCGGGGCCGGGCCAAGCCCCCCGCCTCGCCGGCGGCGCTCGCCGGTTCGCTGGTGACGATGCTGGCCGCGGTGTCGGCCCAGCCCAAGAGCCTGCAGGCACTGGGCGCCAAACAGTCCGAACTCAAGCCGGCGCTCTCCCTGTTGGTGTATCTGGGCGTCACCGGCCGCAAGCCCGCGAAGTAAGGGGACGGGCGCTGCCGCCCGGCCCCTGTCTCCGGGACGGCGCGTCCCGCCGATGTGATGCGCCGGCGCATCCCCGCCGGCGCGCGACTGCCCACCCCAGCCCCTGCTGGGGTGGGCAGTTGGCTGCGTATGCTCCTGCCCATGCCGAATCCGCCCGTACCGCCGGACTCCACCGCCCCCGTGCATGTGATCGGCGCGGGGCCCGGCGGCCTCGCAGTCGCCGCTGCGCTCGCCCAACGGGGCATCCGTTCCGTGGTGGTGGAGAAGTCCCCCGATGTGGGCGCCAGTTGGCGCGGCCACTACGAGGGGTTGCGCCTGCACACCACCCGGCGCTGGTCCGCGCTCCCCGGGCTCTCCATACCCAGGTCCGCCGGACGCTGGGTGTCCAGGGGCGATTTCGTCCGTTATCTGGAGGAGTACGCCCGCCATCACCGGCTCGATCTGGCGGCCGGCGTCGAGGTGTTCCGGATGGAGCGCGCCGAGGGCGAGGACGGCTGGCTGCTGACGGCGACCGGCGGGCGCAGGTTGCGCGCCTCGGCCGTCGTGGTGGCCACCGGCTTCAACCACACGCCCAGACTGCCCGACTGGCCGGGCGCGGACGGCTTCGACGGCGAGTTGCTGCACGCCCGCTCCTACCGCGAGCCCTCGCCCTACGCCGGCCGCGACGTGCTGGTCGTCGGCGTCGGCAACACCGGCGCCGAGATAGCCGCCGAACTGTCCGGGTCGGGCACCGGCCGGGTCTGGCTCTCGGTGCGCACCCCACCGCACATCCTGCGCCGGGCCACCCTCGGCTGGCCGTCCCAGGCCAACGCGATCCTCTGCCGCCGGCTGCCCGTCGGCCTGGTGGACCGCGCCGCCCGGCCGCTGGCGCGGCTGCTGCCCGATCTGAGCGCCCAGGGGCTGCCGCGCCCCGAGGTCGGCCTGTACTCAAGGGTGTTGGAGGGCGCGATCCCGGTGCTGGACCGGGGTCTGGTCCGCGCGGTGAAGCGGCGCCGGGTGCTGCCGGTGGCCGCCGTCGAGTCCTTCGACGGGCCCCGGGTGCTGCTGGCCGACGGAACGAGCCTGACCCCCGATGTGGTGATCGCCGCCACCGGCTACCGGCGCGGCCTTGAGCCGCTGGTCGGCCATCTGGGCCTGCTGGACGGCGAGGGGCGGCCGCTGGTGCACGGGCGGGAGACCCATCCGGCCGCCCCCGACCTCTACTTCACCGGCTACAGCAATCCGATCAGCGGCACCCTGCGCGAACTCGGCCGGGACGCGCCACGCATCGCCGGCGCCATCGCCTCGGCCGCCGCCGACCGGCGGGGCACCGCCCGCCGCCGCTGACGCGGGGTTCCCCTCCCCGGTGAGAGGGAGGGGCCCCACACCGGGTGATCCGCACTCGCCGAGGGCTCCGACCGTTCCCGACCGGCCTCGACGTCCCCTCGCAACGCATCACCCCGCCCCGTTCGAGCCGGCCTCCACGGCCGAACGGAACCCTTCACAGGGTCATCAAGCCAATACAGGACGTCAATAGCTGGCCGGAACCTTGCGGCCCTCGGGGGAGACCTCGTCCGGGGGTTGCCCCGGGGGCGAGCAGTCCAACTCGCACCAGACGCGCTTCCCCTCCCCCTCCCACTGCCAGCCCCAGCGGTCGGCCAGCACCTCGACCAGCTCCAGGCCGCGCCCCCCGGTGTCGCAGCGGGTGGCCTGGCGGGGCATCGGCGCCTGGCCGCTGCCGTCCACCACTTCGAGCCGCACCGGGACCCCGGCGCAGCCGCGCTCGGCCCGCGCGACCTCGGGACGCCGAACCGCCAGCCGCAGCACGGCCGGGCGGCCGGTGTGGACCACGGCGTTGGTCACCAACTCCGAGACCAACAGCACCAGGGTGTCGCCGGGCGCCGCGTCGGGGCAGGCAGGGCAGGGCCGCCCCCGCCCCAGCTGTGCCCGCACCCAGCTCCGCGCACGGGCCACCTCCGAGGGCTCGGGGGCCACCTCCAACTGTCTTTCCTGCTCCTGCACCGTTCACACCATCCGAACCGCCGGACAAAACACCTCACACCGAGGCACAACCCCAGCTCAGGACAGCATGATTGACGGGCGAGTCGGACAACAAGCGCTTCAGGAATAATCCGGCGCAAAGGAGTAAGCCGGCGGGGGACTGTACGAGCTCTGAAACGTTCGCTCGAACAGGAGTAAGGCAAGGCTCACGAGAGCCAGTTCACAGCGACGCACTGTGGTGGAGAACGGCGCGCGCCAACATGAGGGGGCGCACAACCGGCGCGCGAAGGCCCGGACGCACCGGGTTCGCGAGGGGGAGAAACGGCTACGCGGAGAGCGGGGCGTTGGCGTCGCCGACGGCGGACGCCAGATCGGGGTGGCAGTCGAAGAGCCGGCGCACGCCCAGCGCGGCCAGCACGCGGTTCACATGGGAGCCGTCCTCCGCGCCCCTGGCCGGCAGGATCAGCCGCAGCTCACCGGCGCAGGAGCGCATCAGCCGCCGCGCCCCGACCAGCACGCCCACCCCGCTGGAGTCGCAGAAAAGGACCTCGGACAGATCGAGCACCAAACGTCTTTGACCGTCGGCCACCGCGTCGTGCACCCGTTGGCGCACGGTCGGCGACGTCGCCAGATCCAGCTCGCCGACGACGCGCAGCACGGTCCACTCCCCCCACTGCTCCGCCCGCACCCGTAGCGCCGTCATCGTGCGTCCTTCCTCGCTCGCCCACCGGTCTTCAACGAATCTCCTCTACGCGACCTGCCCACTTTCCCCTGCGGCACGCGTCACAACTCGGCCGCGAGCCGTACCACCACCCGTCTTCCGGCCCAATCCCGGCCACCCGTCGCCGGCCGGCGGCGGCGCGAAGGCCGGCGTTCCCCGGCGAGCCGGGGAAAGGTCAACTCGTGGGGGCGCGCGGGGAGCGCACCGCACACTACATTTGACGTGCCTACGGGGCCGGAGGTTGTCGTCAGGCGGACGGGAATGGGGGCCGAATGGCGCACGAGACGCCGCCACACTGGGACCGGAACATGCGCGAACGGCTCCGTCGCGGGGAGGCGGCCGCGCTGGCCGAGCTGTACGACCGCTTCGCCTCCCTCGCCTACGGGATGGCGCGGCGGGTGCTGGACGACGACGAGGCCGCCGGTCGGGTCACCCGCGAGGTGTTCGGCGCCATCTGGGAGTCGCCCGACGACTTCGACCCCAGGCAGGGCACCATGCGGGCCTGGATCGCCGGTCTGGCGCACCGGATCGCCGTCGCCAGGCTGCGCGACGGCGCCACGGGGCCGGCCGTCTCGGCGCAGGTCAGGGCCGCCTCCACGGCCGCGCGGGCGGACTACATCGTCACCGCGATGCCGGCGCCGCTGCGGGCCGCCCTGGAGCTGACCAGGTTCCAGCGGCAGGACTACCGGCAGATGGCCGAGCGTCTGGGGATCAGCGAGGACGAGGCCAGACGCCGGCTGCGGCTCGGGCTCCAACTGCTGTCCTCCGCCGCGCAGTACAGCTCGGACGCGGTGCCGGGCGCCGCCTCGTCCGAGCTGCGGCGGGAGGCCGGGTGAACGGCGCACGCCCCGGCGGTCCCGATCCGGAACGCGCCGGCGCGCGCGACGGCGTGAGCGCCATGGACGCGGTGTCCCGGGTGCCCGAACCGCGTCGTGGCACGGCCACGCCGAGGGACCGGCTGACCAGCCGGTTCGGCGACGACGAACGGGCCGAGGAGCCCGAGGACCCCCCGGACACCGTGCGGGACGAGCTGCCGGGCCGCCATCAGGAGGTGCTGGCCCTGCTGGGCGCCTGGGCCCTGTCCGCCTGCTCGGACGAGGAGGTGGCACGCGTCGAAGCGCACCTCGGGCGCTGCGCCGGATGCGCCGACGAGGGGATACGGCTGCGCGACGCCGCGATGCTGCTCGAACCGCGCGGCAGCCTCGATCTGGACCCCGAGCTGCGGGCCGACGTGTTGGACGACTGCCTGGCCCGCCGCCCGGCGCGGCTGCCCGTGCCCACCTGGGCCGCGCCGCTGGACGCGGAGGCCGCCAGACTGGACGCACTGCTGCACGACATGGCGGAGGACGAGTGGCCGACGACCGTCCGGCTGCGCTGGTTCGCCGACGACGCCGAGCTGGACCGGACCACCACCGTCTCCGGGGTGCTGGGCCATCTGCTGGCCGTGGACGGGCTGTTGGCGCGGACCATGGGGCTGCGCGATCCGCTCGCCGACCAGCCGGGGCTGACCGATCCGGACGATCCGGTGGCCCGCACGCTGGCCGGTTGGGCGGCCGACGAGCGGGGGACGGCCCGGCCGACGGCCGCCTGGCAGTCCTGGCGGGCGCAGACCAGGGCACTGGTCTGGGCCGCGTCCCGCACCGGCGGGCGCATGGGCGAGCGCCGGGTGCCCAGGTCCGGCTACGGCCCGAGCCATCTTCCCGCCGAGGGCGGCGCGCTCTCGCTCTCCGACCTCTATCTGGACCGGGCGTTCGCCTGCTGGGTGCACGCCGGCGATATCGCCGAGGCGGTGGAGTATCCCTACGGGCCGCCGCTGGCCCCCCACCTGCGGCTGCTGGTCGATCTGGCCGCGCGACGGCTGCCGCACAGCATCGCCGGCCGGCGCCGGGCCGGTCTGGCCCGTTCCCCCGCGCGGCTGACCACGGCCGGCTCGCCCGGGCGCACGCTGCATCTGGAGATCGAGGGCGAGGGCGGTGGCGACTGGTACATCCCGCTGGACTCGCCGGTGGCCGGCGTCAGCCGCACCGCCGCCCGCGCCTCGGTGGCCCATATCGCCCTGGACGACGTGGTGTTCTGCCAGTTGGCGGCCGGCCGGGTCACCCCGGACGACGCCGCGTCCGGCATCGAGGGCGATCCGGACATCGTCCACGACGTGCTGGCGGCGACGGCCGCGATGTCCCGACTGTAGAGCGGCGGGGCCGGCCGGCCGTCAGTCGAAGACGACGGTGCGGCGGCCGTTGAGCAGCACCCGGTGCTCGCTGTGCCAGTGCACCGCCCTGGCCAGCGCCCGGCATTCGACGTCCCGGCCCACCGCGACCAGCTGGCTCGGGGTGAGGCCGTGCCCGACGCGCTCGACCTCCTGCTCGATGATCGGGCCCTCGTCCAGTTCGGCCGTGACATAGTGCGCGGTCGCGCCGATCAGCTTCACGCCCCTGGCGTGCGCCTGGTGGTACGGCTTGGCGCCCTTGAAGCTCGGCAGGAACGAGTGGTGGATATTGATCAGCCGGCCGGCCAGCTGCTTGCACAGATCGTCCGAGATCACCTGCATATAGCGGGCCAGGACGACGAGTTCGACGCCCTCGGAACGCACGATCTCCAGCACCGCCGCCTCCGCCTCCGGCTTGCTGTCCGCCGTCACGGGGATGTGGTGGAACGGGATGCCGTAGGAGCCGACCAGCTCCTCGAACGTCGGGTGGTTGGAGACCACGCCGGCGATCTCGATGGGCAGCGCGCCGATCCGGGTGCGGAAGAGCAGGTCGTTGAGGCAGTGCCCGAACTTGCTGACCATCAGCAGCACGCGCATCTTCTCGTCGGCGCGGTGCAGCCGCCACTCCATCTGGAACGTGTCACCGACGGCGGCGAAGCTGGCCCGCAGCTTGGCCAGGGTGACGGGGGCCTGTCCGGTGAAGTGCACCCGCATGAAGAACAGTCCGGTGTCGCGGTCGCCGAACTGCTGGCTGTCCTCGATGTTGCAGCCGGTCATGAACAGGTAGCTGGAGACCGCGTGCACGATGCCTGGCTTGTCCGGGCAGGACAGGGTCAGCACATACTGGTCGCTCTGCCCGTCGCCCCGGGCGGCGCCCCGGTCCGTTGAGGTCGTCATGGTCGCCAAGCCTGGCACATCCGGCGGGGCGCGTCAGACGACGCCGGCGCCGGCGGCCACCTCGTCCAGCGTGCGCGGGGGGACGTTCGGGTCCTCACCGTCGTTGACCGCGAGCAGCTGGTGCGCCTCGCGGGCCGCCCGCACCGCGTCCGGCCAGCCGGCGTGCCGGAGGTAGTCGGCGACCGGCGCGTCCGCGCCGACCTGGTGCATGATCCGCAGCACCCGCAGCACGGCGACATCCACCAGCGCGGCCTCGTCGGCGTCCCGGAAGACGGCGCCGACGTACTTCTCGGCCGACCAGTTGTCCAGCCAGGTGTCCTCGACGAGCCGGTAGACGGCGTCGGTGACATCGCCGTAGCCGGGCAGCCCGGGCAGCCAGCAGGTCTCGTGGAACACCGGGTCGGAGAGCATGTGCAGCGCCGAGCGAACGTTGGCCCGCCAGCGCCACCAGGGCATGTCGTTGAGCGGCATACCCGCCATGGTGGAGGAACCTCGGGGTCGACGGGAAGACCTTTCCGTACCTTGCACGTCGACCGATGCTACGGGTTGACCGTTCACAGCTGGGTGGCCGCCCTCTCCGGGAGGCCGTACTCGCTGGCCAGCGGGTTCCAGAGGGCGGCGGCGCGCTCCTTGGCCGAGGTGGCGCGACCGCTGGCCGCGTCGCCCTCGCCGGCCGTCGCGGTGTGCCGGGCCTGGCCGCCCCGGCAGACGTTCCCGCCGCTGTCCCTGGCCTCGTCGGCCCAGGCGGCGTAGTGGTCGTCGGCCTCGGCCGAGGCGTGCCACGCCTCGGTCAGCGCCTGGATCAGCTGCTCGCTCTCCGGCAGTTCGTCCAACGTCAGTTCGTTCAGCCGGGTCACCAGGCCGTTGCGCTGGTCGGCCGCGGCCCGCAGATCGTCGGCGGCGCGGTCGAGGTCCTGACAGGCGCGGATGTTGGCGACCGACTCGATGACCGAGTCGCGGCTGTCGTTGCTGTCCTCAAGCAGCGCGGAAAGCGCCTCGGCCTGCGCCCGGGCCGCGCCGGCGTCGGCGTCGTCGCCGCCGGCGCCGCCCTCCTCCGGCTGCTCCTGCTGGTCGTCGCCCCCGGCGCCGCCCTGGTCCTCGCCCTGCGCCTCGGGCGACACCGGATCGGCCGGCGAGCCGCCGTCGTCGCCGCTCAGCAGATAGCCGCCGATCAGGCCGACCAGCGCGCAGCCCACGATCACGCCGCCGATCAGCAGCTTCGGGTTGCCCCTGCGCTCGGGCTCCGGCGGTCCCCCGGCGAACTGCCGCCCGGGATAGCCGCCGGGCGCCTGCGGGGGGCCGCCCCAGGCGGGCGGCTGCGGCTCGCGGTCGGCGGCCGAGCGGAAGAGCTGGCCGAACTCGCCGTCGACGGGCGGCAGCGCCTGGGTCTCGTCCGCGCCGCCGGTCGGCTCGGGGGCGGGGGCACGTTCCGGGGCACGTTCCGGAGAACGGTGCCGGCCCGGCTGGCGGGGCGGCACCGGACGCAGCTGGGTGGTGTCCTCCGGGCTGGCGGCGGAGACCGGCGCGATCAGCTCGGTGGCCGCCTCGTTCGGATGCCGGTCGGTGACCATCGGGATCAGCTCGGTGGCGCCCTCGTCGGGGGCCGACGCGGCGGGCAGGGCCGGCGGGCCCTGCGGCGCGGGGCGCTGCCCGTGCCGGCCGCCGGACCGGGGCGGCCGGCCCTTGGGCGAGATGACGCGCAGCTGGGTGGTGGTCTCGATCGGCGGGATGAGCTCGGTGGCGCCCTCGTTGTCCACGGGGGGCGTCGGCGGCGGGCCGCTGGGGATCACCGGCGTCGTCTGGGTGGGCAGCGCGTGCTGGCCGCCGCCCTGCGGCAGTTCGGGACGCCGGGGCGGCTCGGGCGAGGCGGGCAGCCGGGGCACCTGCTGCGTGGGGGTGGGCGGCGCCGGTGGCGGAGGCGGCTGCGCCGGGCCCGTCCGGCCCGGCCCCCAGGGCTGGTTCCACGGCTGGCCGGCGGGTGGGGCGGCCGGCGTCGGGGTCGGGCGGGGCTCACCGCTGGGGGCACCGCCCGGGGGCAGTATCACGCCCTCGCGTGGCTCGTCGTCCCGTCCGTTGTGGCTCGTCACCCGGGGCTCCTCGTTCGATCAACGCCGCTCGCCGGGCCACGCTACCGGCTCCGCGCAGCCTCGTGTGCCGCCCGCCGGCCGTCAAGTGTGCGGAATCAGGCCGCAGTCGGCGCCGGCGACCAGCGGCCGACGAAGTCGCGGACCAGCTGATGGTCCCGATGGGGCTCCAGACGGGCCCTGAAGTCGCCGAAGTACTCGGCGCCGCGACCGGAACGGAGGCCGCCGAGCAGCCCGCCGGCCTCGTTCGCGGTGTGGCAGGCGTGTTCCAGATCACCTTCCTGAAGCTGGCCCGTCGCCATGATGAGCATGCCTATAGCGCGCCTTCTGGTGCGCTTCTCCGGGTGCGCCGCCAGCGCCTCGGCGGCCCGGCGCTGCGCGGCGCGGCCCTGGCCGAGATCGCGGTGGCAGTGGGCCAGCTCGTCGGCCAGATAGGCGGTGTCGAAATGGCTGATCCAGGCCGGCTCCTCGCCCTCGCCGCCGGCACGCTCGTGCGCCGCCAGGGCGTCGGACGCGGCCCGCCGGCAGCCCTCGCGGTCGCCCAACTGGGCGTGGCCGCGCGCCTCGGCGGCGAGGAACAGCGATTCGGCGCGCGCCGGCACCCGCCCCCTGGTGCCCTCCTGGGCGGCCCTGGCCAGCTGGATCACCTCGCGGGGATTGCCCAACTCGGCGGCCAGATGGCTCATTCCGGCGGCCAGCACATAGCCGCCGAAGCCCCGGTCCCCGGACGCCTGGGCCAGCCGGAGCGCCTGGATGTAGTAGCGCTGGGCGAGCCCGGGCAGCCCGCTGTCCACGGCCATGTAGCCGGCCAGCTCGGTGAGTCGGGCGGCGGCGGCGAACAGCTCGCGCCCCGTGGCCTCCCGGTAGGAGCCGGCCAGCAGCCCGGCCACGGTGCCGTTGAGGTAGTGCACCACCAGCGGCCGGACATGGCCCGAGCCCCAACGGCGGTCCAGATCGACCAGCGCGGCCGTGGTGGAGACGACGGCCGCCACATCGGCCTCGCCGACCCTGGGCCCGCTCGACCTGGCCACCTCCGCGTCCGGCGGGGTGATCAGCCAGTCCCTGCTGGGCTCGACCAGCGCGGCGGGCGCCACCTGGGAGCCCCCGGGGGCGTACGGATGCGCGGCTCCGTCGGCCGCCCCCTCGTTCCGCCCGACATCGCCGCGCCACAGCTCGGCCGCCTGCTCCAGACACTCGCCGAGACCGGCGGCGAAGTGCAGCCCGACGGACGAGGTGAGCTGACGGGTGGCGCCCATGCCGATCTCGTCCACGGTGACCGGGCGGCCCAGCTTGCGGCCCAGCGCCTCGGCGATCAGCTCGGGGGCCCGACCGCGCGGCTGCTGGCCACGGATCCAGCGCGCCACCGAGGTCTTGTCGTAGCGGAAGTCGAGGGCGCGCTCGGCCGCGCACATGTTGACCCGCCGGGCCAGCCCCGCGTTGGAGCAGTTGGCCTCCCGAATCAGCGCCAGCAGGCGTTCGTTGGGCTGTCGGGCGATCAGTGGTCTGGCAGACATCGGTGGCTCCCTTGGCTGACCGGCACGCCGGGCTGGTCCCGGGGCAGGGCCCGGGTGATCCCGGGCAGAACAATGCCCGTTCGGTAACGGGTCCATCCCGTATGCCCCCATCGATGCATCCATGCGCCCCGGGCGTGGGACCCGGCGCACGAACCGGGGCGAACGCCGCCCCGGCGGGCGGCGGGCCGGGACCGTGATCGGGCCCGGCGCGCGGGACGCGGCCGGGGGCGGGCCCGGGACCAGCCCGGATCACGGGACGAACGACCGTGATCCGGCGGCGTGTTGCGGTCCGCGCCGGCAGCGCGCGGGGGGCGCGTGCCACCGGGGCCCGTGGGGCGCGTTCCCCGGTGCCCGCGCCGGGTGGTTCACCACGCGCGCCGGTCCGCCGCCCCGCGCGCCAGGGTTGAACTCCCGCCGGCGCTCCCGGGACAGCGCGTCCCGCCCACATACATCAGCCCCATATCGGGCTTATAGGGTGTGCCGCATGACCGACAACGGGGAACAGGACATAGCGGCAGCAAACGACGCGAACGGCCAACCGGCCGGGCAGGACGGCGCATCGGTCGCGGTCCGGGTGCGGGGCCTGTGGAAGAGCTTCGGCGAACAGGTGGCCGTCTCCGGCATCGATCTCGACCTCCCCGCCGGCCGGTTCGTGGGCCTGGTCGGGCCCAACGGCGCCGGCAAGACCACCACCCTGTCGATGATCACCGGACTGCTCCGACCCGACTCGGGACAGGTCGAGGTGGTGGGCCGGGACGTCTGGCGGGACCCGGCGGACGTGAAGACCAGGATCGGCGTCCTGCCCGAGGGGCTTCGCCTTTTCGAACGGCTCTCCGGCCGCGAGCTGTTGACCTATATGGGCCGGATGCGCGGCCTGCCGGCGACGGAGTTGGAGCACCGCGCCGACCAGCTCCTCGATGTGCTGGACCTTTCGGGGAGCCAGCACAAGCTGGTGGTGGACTACTCGACCGGCATGCGCAAGAAGATCGGTCTGGCCGCCGCGCTGCTGCACAACCCGGAGGTGCTTTTCCTCGACGAGCCCTTCGAGGGAGTCGACCCGGTGTCGGCGCAGGCCATCAGGGGCGTGCTGGAGCGCTACACCGACTCGGGCGCCACGGTGGTCTTCTCCAGCCATGTGATGGAGCTGGTGGAGTCGCTCTGCGACTGGGTCGCCGTGTTGGCGGCCGGCCGGATCCGGGCGCACGGGCCGCTGGCCGAGGTGCGCGGCGACGCCGAGTCGCTGCACAGCGCCTTCCTCGAACTGGTCGGCGCCCAGGGGAACCCCGGGGGTCAGCGGCTCGAATGGCTGGGCGGCGCCCGATGAGCGCGCTCGCCACCCCGAGCACCGGCACGGTCACCACCGTCTTCGTCCGGATGAAGCTCGCCCTGCTGCGCAACGGCCTGCGCCAGTCCACCGGCAAGTCGACGGCGTTCATCGGCACGGTGATCCTCTCGCTGCTCGCCGGCGGCCTCGGGCTGCTGGTCATGGTCGCCCTGCGCGGGCACCGGTACGGTCCCGACGCCGCCGTCGTGCTGGTCGCGTTCGTCGCCGTCGGCTGGGCCTTTCTGCCGCTCTTCATCGGCGGCGACGAGACGCTGGACCCCGGGCGTCTCGCGATGCTGCCGCTCCGCCCCGGGCCGCTGATGACCGCCCAGCTGGTCTCCGGGCTGGTGGGCAGCGGCCCGGTGTTCACCCTGCTGCTGGTGCTGGGCGCGATGGTGACCACCGTGCACGGCACGGCGGCGCTGCTCGTCGCGGTGCTTGCGGTTCCGCTGGTGATGCTGGTGTGTGTGGCCCTCACCCGCGCCCTGGCGACCGCCAACGCCCGGCTGCTCAACAGCCGCAGGGGACGCGATCTGGCCGTGCTCAGCGGCCTGTTGGTGGCCTTCGGGCTCCAGGGCCTCAACCTGGCCATCAGCCGGATGGCCGACGAGGACGGCAGCCTGGCGCCGGTGGGCACCATGGCCGACGTGCTGCGCTGGCTGCCGCCGGCCACCGCCGTGCAGGCCGTCCGGCTGGCCGACGAGGGCTCCTACGCCTGGGCGGTGCTGGCGCTGGCCGCCACCGCCGGGGCACTCGCGCTGCTGCTCCGCTGGTGGCGAGGGACCCTGACCCGGCTGTTGACCGCCCCTGACGCCTCCACCCTGCAGAACGACGCGCCGACGGAGCGGACCGGCGCGGGCCGCGAAGGTGGCCTCGCCGGCCGGCTGCCCACCGGTCGCACCGGCACCGTCATGCTGCGCGTCCTGCGGTACGCCTGGCGCGACCCCAAGAGCAAGATGTCCTGGGCCACTTCGCTGGGCATGGGCCTGCTGCTGCCGGTGGTCATGGCCGTCCAGGGCGGGAGCAGCGTCTATGTGGCCTGCTGGGCGCCGGGGCTGCTCGGCCTGTTGATGTACAACCAGTTCGGCGCGGACTACAGCGGCTTCTGGCTGGTGGCCCAGACCATCCGGTCGAGGCACGACGCCTTGGTGGAACTGCGGGCCAGGACGCTGGCGATCTGCCTGCTCGGGCTGCCCCTCACGGTGCTGGTCGTGCTCGGCACGGCGGCCCTGCTCGACGACTGGGCGGGCGTGCCGACCGCCCTCGGGCTCTGCCTGGCGCTGCTGGGCTCGATGCTGGCGGTGGGCGCCGTGGCCAGCGCCTGGCTGCCGTACTCGATCCCGCAGGAGGGCGCGATGAAGAGCGTCGCGCCCGGACAGGCGGGGCTGGCCTGGGGCGGCATCGTGGGCGGAATGCTGGCCGGCGCGGCGATCGCGGCGCCGGTGGGGCTGTTGGCGAACTGGTGGCACGGGGAGGCGCTGGGCTGGCTGCTGGTGCCGATCGGCTTCGCCTACGGCCTGGCCCTGTGCTCGTTGGCGCTGTGGGTCGCGGCCCGTCGGGTCGCCGAGACGCTGCCGGAGATCCTGGCGGCGGTGAGCAGGGGCTGAGAACGCGGACGCCGCGGGCGGCGACGGATCACCGTCGCCGCCCGTCGGCTCAGCTGAGGAAGGCGCCGGACTGCAGGTCAGCGACGCTGATGACCTCGTCGGCACCGGGCCGGTCGGTGGGAACCGGCTCGTCGAAGGCGCTGAAGTCGATCACGGAGGGGTCCGCCGGGTCGTTGCTCTCGATGCGCAGCGGGTAAGGCTCGCCCTCGGAGGCGACCAGCAGCGTGCTGTCGTCGCTGTGCAGGGTGAGCACCGGGGTGCCGTCCACCTCGGTCTCCTCGCCCCTGGTCAGGCCGTGGGAGTTCCCGGTCATCGAGCCGAGGAAGGTGTCCAGATTGCAGGACTCGACCATGGAGTCCATCGGGGGCTCGTTGGTCGCGCCGTAGAGGTAGTAGCCGTCGACCTGGCTGAGAACCACCGGGTCGGTGGCGCCTATCGCGGTCTGCCAGAAGGTGGTGTCCGGCATGACCCAGGCCTCGTCGCCCAGCTTGATGATCTCGAAGGACCCCTGGGAGGCGGCGGAGATGGAGCCGGCGCAGTCGCCCTCGCGGCTGAGGAAGAGATCCATGACCATCTCCTCCCCGGCGTCCTGGACGGTGGCCGCCAACCGCAGGGAGTCGGCGCCCTCCAGCGCCGCCAGCGCCAGATCGCCGATCTCGTCGGCCTCAAGGCCGTCGAAGGCGCCGCCGGCCTCGGGAGCGTCGTCCTTCGGCTCCTCCTCGGAGGGGGCGTCCGACTCCGTGGGCTCGGTCTCCTCGTCACCGCTGTCGTCGCTGGAACAACCGGCCAGCGCCAGCATCGCGGCCGTCGCCATCGCGGCGGCCGCCACACGGGTACGTCGGGTTATGAGACTCATCGGGGCCCCCGCAAAGTGATCACGGTCATCGTTGTACGGCACCGACAGGGTCGACGCCGGGGCTCACGCTATCAACGGGCCCACGACGAAACGCCCGTGGCCGCCCACGCCCTCCACCAGGGCTGATCCCTCCGCCCCGTCGGCTCGGTCAACTCAGTCGAGGAAGGCGCCGGACCGCAGGTCGTCGACGGTGATGATCTGGTCGGCGGGGGCAGGTCCGTGGGGACCGGCTCGTCGAAGGCGCTGAACTCGATGGTCGGCGTCGCCGGGTCCCGGGTCTCGAAGCGCAGCAGATACGGCTCGCCCTCGGTGGCGACCAGCATCACGCCCCCGTCACTATGGCGCAGGGTGATTGCGGGGATGCCGTTCACCTCCGTCTCCTCGCCCCTGACCAGGCCGGCGGACGACCCGGGGATGGAGTCGAGGAAGGCCGCCAGATCACAGGCCTGGGCCGAGCCCTCCATCGGGGGCTCGTCGGCGGGGCCATGAAGGTACCGGCGCTCGACGTGGGCCAGCGTCTCCGGGTCGGCGGCGGAGCCCAGCACCTCCTCCCAGACGGAGACATGCGCCTGCATCCAGACCTCGTTACCCTGCTTGATGATCTCGAAGGACCCCACGGGGGCGGCGGAGACGGAGCCCGCGCAGTCGCCCTCGCGGTTGTAGTGCATGTCCATCGTCACCTCCTCCCCCGCCTGCACGCTGGTGCCTGTCATCCGCAGGGAGTCGGCCCCCACCAGCGCGTCCTGCGCCAGATCGCCGATCTGCTCCCCGTCGAGGCCGGGGAACGGCCCTTCGGGCGCCGGCTCCCCCTCGGGTGTGGGCCCGGAATCCGTGGGCCCGGAATCCGTAAGCCCGGCCCCCCTCAACCAGGGCCGCCCATCACCGCTGTCACCGCCGGAACAACCGGCCAGCGCCACCATCGCCGCCGCCATCGCGGCGGCCGCCACCCGGGTACGTCGGGTCATCAGGCTCATCGGCCCCCCAAAGAGTGATCAAACCATCACTCTGACGCGCCGAAGGAATCAGCACCTTCGCAATCCGCGCCAACCTGCGCCCATCAAGCGCCAATCGCCGCCCGGCCCTTGGGGGTGTGCGGGCGGGCGGCGAAGGCGAGAGCGCCGGGCGGCAACGGAGTTCGTTGCCGCCCGCAGCGTCGGGGCTGATCCGGCCGATCAGTTGAGGAAGGCGCCGGACTGCAGGTCCTCGATGGTGATGACCTCGTCGGCACCGGGCTGGTCGGTGGGGACCGGCTCGTCGAAGGCGCTGAAGTCGATCACGGAGGGGGCCGTCGGGTCGCTGCTCTCGATGCGCAGCGGGTACGGCTCGCCCTCGGAGGCGACCAGGATCGTGGCGTCCTCACCGTCGTGCAGCGTGAGCACCGGGGTGCCGTTCACCTCCGTCTCCTCGCCCTTGGTCAGGCCGATGGAGCTGGTGGCGCCGATGGAGCCGAGGAAGGTCTCCAGGTTGCAGGACTCGGCCGAGGAGTTCATCGGGGGCTCGTTGGCCGCGCCGTAGAGGTAGAAGCCGTCGATCTGGCCCAGCACCTCGGGGTCGGCGGTGCCGGCAGCGGTCTGCCAGAAGGTGGTGTCCGGCTTCATCCAGACCTCGTCGCCCAGCTTGATGATCTCGAAGGACCCCTGGGAGGCGACGGAGACGGAGCCGGCGCAGTCGCCCTCGCGGCTGAGGTGCAGATCCAGGGAGATCTCGTCCCCGGCCTGCTCGACGCTGCCCGCCATCCGCAGGGAGTCGGCGCCCAACAGCGCCTCCAGCGCCTGGTCCCCGATCTCGTCGGCCTCAAGGTCGCCGAAGGCGCCGCCGGCCTCGGGAGCCTCGTCCTCGGGCTCCTCCTCGGCGGTGGCCTCCGACTCCGTGGGCTCGGTCTCCTCGTCACTGCTGTCGTCGCTGGAACAACCGGCCAGCGCCACCATCGCGGCCGTCGCCATCGCGGCGGCCGCCACACGGGTACGTCGGGTTATGAGACTCATCGGGCCCCCCATAAAAGTGATCACGGTCATCGTTGTGAGGCACCGACGAACTCAGCGCCAGGGCTCACGCTATCAACGTGTCCTCAACGAAATGTTGGAGAGTCTCCTGCCATGCATCCGGGCGCTCCAGATGCGGCAGATGCCCCGCTTTGGGGATATCCGCATACCGCCCCCTGGGGAGCGCGCGCACCATCTCCTGCGCCTCGGCGCGCCCCAACTCGCCATCCACGCCCCGCACCACCAGCGTGGGGCAGAAGACCTCGGCCAACTCCTCCCAGAACGCGTCATGAGCGAAGCCGTCCCTGATGGCGGCCATCTGCTCCCGGCTGAACACCGGCCGCCAGCCGTCCGAGCGGCGGGCCATGACCTCGGCGAAGAACGAACCCCTGACCGGCTGGGGCGCACCGAGCGTGGGATCCCGCTCGGCGAACCAGCTCCGCACCTCCTCTATCGACGCGAACGGCAGCGGCCAGGAGCCCAGCCAGCGCCGCCAACTCCGCTGCGCCTCGACGGCGGGCGGGGAGGCCCGCATCTCGCAGATCACCAGCGCCCGCACCAGATCCGGCCGACGGGCCGCCAACTGCCAGGCGGTGAGCGCCCCCATGCCATGCCCCACCAGCAGCGCGGGAGCCAGCCCCAACTCCTCGACCACCGCCTCGGCATCCGCGACAAACGCCTCCCGACCGAAGGGCCCCGCCGGCGGCTTGGCGCTACGCCCATGGCCCCGCTGATCCAGCGCCACCACCCGAAAGCGGCGGGAGAGCCACCGGCCGGTGGCGGCCCAGTGGTCAGCATGCCCCATCAGCCCGTGCAACAGCAGCGCACCGGGACGCCGCCGCTCCGCCGGCCGGCCGAACTCCCGAACCACCAGGGGCAGTTTCCCCTGCCCCGACACCTCGATCGTGCGCCCCATGGCCGCCCCTCCTCCCGTTCGACCGATCACCACGACCCAGAATACCGAACAGGTATTCGAACAGAAGGAGATGGCGCCGCTCTTCCCCCTAACGAGTGGCAGTCCCCCATCAGTTGACGCCGCGCCATGCCGGAAAACAACGGAGCGGCCGGTCACCGTCGGTGACCGGCCGCTCCGCGCTCCCTAGACGTTCACGCCTTGGCGACGAAGACATGCATCGCGACCTGCGAGTCCAGCTCCGCCGACTCGCCCCCGCTGCCGACCTGGACGCCGCCGGCCGCGGCCGAGGACACGCTCACCGAGGCGCCCGGCTGGACGCCGGCCCGCCGCAACGTCTGCATGACCTGCTGGTCCGTCTGCACCGGCTCGCCGATCCGCCGGACGATCACGGTCTTCCCGCCGTCCACATCAAGATCGGAGAGCGCCACCACGCCCTCGGCGAGGAAGGCGTCGACCTCGGTCGTCTCGCCCAGCTCCGCCAGCCCCGGGATCGGGTTCCCATAGGGCGACTCCGTCGGGTGGTTCAGCAGAGCGAGCACCCGCCGCTCCACGTCGTCACTCATCACATGCTCCCAGCGACACGCCTCCGCGTGCACCTGCTCCCACTCCAGGCCGATCACGTCGACCAACAGGCACTCGGCGAGCCGGTGCTTGCGCATCACCCGCTGTGCCAGCCGACGCCCCTGCTCCGTCAGCTCCAGATGACGGTCGCCGGCGATGGTGAGCAGCCCGTCGCGCTCCATCCTGGCCACCGTCTGGCTCACCGTGGGGCCGCTCTGCTCAAGCCGCTCGGCGATGCGGGCACGCATCGGGACCACCCCTTCCTCCTCCAGCTCCAGGATGGTTCGGAGGTACATCTCGGTGGTATCGATCAGTCCGGACATAAGTGCCCCTCGATATTCTCGTGCGGTGGCCCTGTTGCAATTCTGACGCACACCGCTGAAAACGGACCCGGCTCTCAGGTAACCGAGCGCGCGCGTATTGACACCGAACTGGTCTGGACCATTACGGTGTGCCCTATCAGACCCGGATCGCCGCCACCGGCCAGCAGCAAGGGACGCACCGCAGATGCGCGAAGACACCCTCGCCCACCAGTTCTTCGATGCCGCGATCGAACTGCTGCGCCGAGTCAGAGACCAGGAGGCGGCGCCTGTCGCCGAGGCCGCCACGTTGATCGCCGACACCGTGACCGCCGGCGGCAAGGTGTTCGCCAGTGGCGCGGGGCACTCCGCGCTGCCCGCCCAGGATCTAGTCTACCGGGCAGGGGGGATGGCACTGGTCAATCTGCTGGCCATCCCCGGCACCACCGGGGTCGACGTCTCCCCCGCGACGCTGGGCAGCGCGCTGGAACGGGTCAGCGGGCTGGCTCCGGCCACCCTCGACAACAGCCCGGCCGCCCCCGGCGATCTGCTGATCGTGATCTCGCTCTCCGGGCGCAACACCCTGCCCATCGAACTGGCCCAGCACGCCAGGGAACGCGGGCTGACCGTGCTCGGCGTCACCTCCGTCGGCTACGCGACCGGAACGGCGTCCCGCCATCCGTCGGGCACCTTCCTCAAGGACCACTGCGACGTGGTCCTCGACAGCGCCATCCCGATCGGTGACGCGACGCTCAGCAGCGAGCGGATCGGCGCCCCGTTCGCCCCCGCGTCCACGGTCGTGACCTGCGCACTGCTGCAGGCCGTCTTCGCCGAGGCGGCCGGCCGACTGGCCGACCGGGGCATCGAACCGCCACTGCTGCGCTCGGCCAACGTGGACGGCGGCGGGGCGTGGAACGAACGCGTCTTCCGCGAACACTCCGACCAGATCCTCTGGCGCCGATAGCCCTACCCGGGCCGGGCCGAACCCCACCCACGACGCGCGACGCCGGCGGCCGGCTGCCCCAGGGACGGGCCGCTCGTCGGCCAGGCACCGGCCGGACCCGGACTTCGGCAGGGCGCCCAGCGGGGTGTTCACGCACCAGCACGCGGTGGGCAAAACCGCCGCAACCGCCTGCGGCTGACACCGGACGGCCCGGCCGCCCCGAGGCCGCCGAGACCCTATCGGCGGGACGCTCGTGGGTGGGCGGGCAACAGGCGGAGGCACCACGCACCACGTGCGACAGGAGCCAACGGTCCGGTGCCGACAGCCCTGCGCACGGCGTGCGACGCCGGCGGCCCGGTGAACCGGCCCGGGCCCGGACGGCGGCAGGGCGCCCGGCGGGGCGTTCACGCACCAGCACGCGGTGGGCGAAACCGCCGCAACCGCCTGCGGCTGACGCCGGACGACCCGGCGGCCCGGGGCCCGGACGGCGAGACCTCCGCCGACAGGGCACCGGCACCGGGCGAACCGGCCCGGGCCCGGAGGGCGACGGAACCTCCACCGACCGGCGCGCGGCCCGGCGCTCGGCGCCGGGTGAACCGCCCGGGCCCGGGAGGCGACGGGGCCTCCGCCGGCGGCGCGAAGCAGCCGGCGCCGGTGGCCCCCCGCCGGCGATCCGGCCGCGGTGCCCGGGCGGAGCCGGACCGGCGGAGCCCCGCCCGCCTTGGACCGCCGGCGGCTGACGCCGGCGATCCGGCCGCAGAGCCCCGGCGGAGCCGGACCGGCGGAGCCCCGCCCACCGTGGACCGCCGGCAGGCCCTTCGGCCTGGCCGTGGCCGGGCCGCCGAGGCCCGGCCGCGTGTCGGCGGAGCCGTCAGTGGCTGGCGCCGAGGAGGCGGGCGAGGTCGAGGGCGGTGCCGATGCGGAGGGCGACCTCCTCGCCGTAGGCGGCGTCGGCGCGGTCGAAGGGCCGGCGGCCGTCGCCACGGAGGAAGGTCAGCGCGCCCAGGACGCGGCCTCGGCTGCGGACGGGGACGCAGAGCGCGTGCTGGACGTCGGACGGCCAACGGTGGTCCTGGGCCCAGGCCGAACGGGAAACCCCGCCGGTCGCCCTGACCGGCACCCCGCAGTCCGCCGCCTGGAGGGCCGGGTGGCCGGCGCGGTAGCGGATCGGAACGCCCCGCGCCGTGGTCGGCCCGGCGAAGCTGCCCGGGCTCTCGGCGATCCGGGTGAGGCCGCCGACGTCCCGCGCCGCGTCGAGCAGGGCGTGTTCGGCGAAGCCGGCCAGGGCGTAGTGGAGATGGAGGACGGCCGCGTCCATCGGATCGGCGCAGTCGGCGGCGGCGCGGGAGGCGCGGCTGAGCTGGCTGTCGCGGAAGCGCTGCCGCGCGGCGCCCTGACCGGCGCGTTTGGTCTCCGTCACGTCCTGGAAGATCCAGGCGACGCCGAGCGGCGCGTCGTCGTCGCTCACGGTGGAGCCGAGCCGGAGGAAGCCGCTCAGCAGGCAGCGGCGCTGTTCGATGGGGCGGTCGTCGAAGGGGGCGACGCCGCTGAGGCCGTCGTCGCCGAGGGTGATCCACAGCTCGACGGGGTCCCGGGGCGGCTGCCCGGCCAGGCTGTGTTCGAGCGCGCTCTCCAGCTCCTCGAACCCGCCGGCGAGGAATTCGGCGAGCGGTTCGCCCAGCAGGCCGACGGGCGCGGCGGAGAGTCCGTCGGCGCCCCTGCCGTTGGCCGCGACCACGCGGAGGTCGGCGTCCAGCACCAGAACGCCCCAGGCGGCCTCGCCCAACAGCGCGGCGCTCAGGGCCAGATCGCGTTCCAGGTCGAGTTGGGCCAGCGCCTCGCCGAAGGCGCAGTAGACGCCGATCGGGCGGCCGGCCGTGTCGCGGATCGCGGTGGTGGCGACGCGCATCAGGCCCCGGCCGCCGTCGGCGCGGCGGAACGGGAGCTGTCGCACCTGGCGGGCGTCGGGGCGGCCGTCGGCCGGGGGCCGCGACACGGCCAGCAGCCCGGCCAGCGCCTCGGCCTCGTCGGCCTCGCGGACCAGCCAGCCGCCGAGTCCGGTGCGGCCGACGACCTGGTCGGCGGTCCAGCCCAGCAGTGCCTCGGCGCGCTGGTTCCAGTGGGTGACGCGGCCCGTGGTGTCGAGGGCGAACAGGGCCGCGTCCATGCCGTCGAGCAGCGCGGAGAGCAGCCGGTCGTCGGGGACCATCTGGTCCGTCGGTGCGGTGCCGTCGGGCACGCCCTCGGGATGGCCGGCGGCGTGCATGGTCTCGGGATGGACTGCCTCGGAGTGAGCTGCCTCGGAGTGAGTGGTCACCTGCTGTACCCCCAGCACAGGAGAGTGGGCACCGGTCGAGTGCGCGCCGATCCATTCAACTGCACGGTGACGTCGGTCACATAGGGTTTGAACCAAGGTCGTTGTCGCACCGAGACCAGGGCGGAGGTCCCGCCGGTGGCGGGGCGAAATTCCCTTGGCGTCGGCGGTGGGGTTCGCCTAACGTCTGAGGCACACGAGAAGGGAGGTGGTTCGTCAGATGTATGACAACCGGACGCGTGAGGTGACTGCGGCCTAGGTCGCTGGTTCACACGACACGTGGCGAAGCCGGCGCCGCCGGCCAATCCCAAGCAGTCACCCGATCCGCGAGCCGCCGGTAAGTCCGGCCGGCTCCCCGGGGCGCCGAGCGCCCCGGGGACCAAAGGCTCGCGGATCGTTTTTTTGTGCCCGGCTCCGAAGGGCCGGGGGCCGGGGCCGAGGGCCGTCAGGGGCAGAGCCGGGTGACGGACCAGCCGCCGTGCGCGGCGCGCTCGTAGGTGAGCCGGTCGTGCAGGCGGTTGGCGCGGCCCTGCCAGAACTCGACGGCCTCGGGGCGCACCCGGTAGCCGCCCCAGTTGGGCGGGGCCGGCACGTCCTCGCCCTCCGGATAGCGGGCGGCCAGCTCCGCGTACATGCTGTCGAGCGCCGCCCTTGAGGCGACCGGCGCCGACTGCTCGCTGGCCCAGGCGCCGAGCTGGGAGCCGTGCGGCCGGGTGCGGAAGTAGGCCGCCGTCTCGTCCCGCCCGGTGCGGGCGACCGTGCCCCGGACGATCACCTGGCGGGCGACGGGAT
Organism: Streptomyces sp. NBRC 109706; assembly: GCF_000974485.1. Classification (GTDB taxonomy): domain Bacteria; phylum Actinomycetota; class Actinomycetes; order Streptomycetales; family Streptomycetaceae; genus Streptomyces. The sequence goes on from NZ_BBOM01000013.1 coordinate 85,460, forward strand.
GCCAGGGGAAGAGCAGCGAGACATGCGGGTTGTCCTCGATCTCCCGGCCCTTGCGGGAGGCGTAGTTGCTGAAGAAGACGAAGCCCCGCTCGTCGAAGCCCTTGAGCAGGACCGTGCGCTGGCTGGGCCGGCCGGCCTGGTCCGCCGTGGCGAGGATCATGGCGTTGGGCTCGTGCAGACCGCCGCGCACCGTGTCGTCGAACCAGCGTTGGAACTGGGCGATCGGCTCGGCCGCCAACTCCTCCTCGGCGAGGCCGACTTCGCGGTAGTGCGCGCGCATCGAGGCGGGATCGGCCCGCTCGGGCGGCGGCGGGGGCTCCTGCCTCGCCGGGACCTGCCCGAGAGCGGAGGGCGAGGCGCGACGCCCGCGCTGCGCGCGCCGGGCGGGAGGACGGCGGGGTTGGTCGGCGTTCTCGGCGTGGGACACGCGCCATATCTTGCAACATCGGTCTGACAGTGGCCCACGCCCCCGAGAATCGTTCCCCGAGCCCGCGCCGGGGCGACACGCGTGGTTAAGGTGGCCGCCAGACTGACCACCAGCCCAACCGCTGGACGAGCCGCGAGGAGCCGCTGATGTCCGCCGACTTCGTACCGGGTCTGGAGGGCGTCGTCGCCTTCGAGACGGAGATCGCCGAACCGGACCGCGACGGGGGTTCGTTGCGCTACCGGGGGGTGGACATCGAGGAGCTGGTCGGCCACGTCTCCTTCGGCAAGGTGTGGGGCCTGCTGGTGGACGGCGCGTTCGATCCCGGGCTGCCGCCGGCCGAGCCGTTCCCGATCCCGGTGCACTCGGGCGATGTCCGGGTGGATGTGCAGTCGGCGCTCGCGCTGCTGGCGCCGGTGTGGGGGCTGCGTCCGCTGTTGGACATCGACGAGGAGCAGGCCAGGGAGGATCTGGCGCGGGCGGCGGTGATGGCCCTGAGCTTTGTCGCGCAGTCGGCGCGTGGTCTCGGCCTGCCGATGGTGCCGCAGCGGGAGATCGACCGGGCGGAGAGCATCACCGAGCGGTTCCTGCGCCGCTGGCGCGGCGAGCCCGACCCCCGGCATGTCGCCGCCCTTGACGCGTACTGGACGTCGGCGGCCGAGCACGGGATGAACGCCTCCACGTTCACCGCCCGGGTGATCGCGTCCACCGGGGCCGATGTGGCGGCGGCGCTGTCCGGCGCGGTGGGCGCGATGTCGGGGCCGCTGCACGGCGGGGCGCCGTCCCGGGTGCTGGGCATGATCGAGGAGATCGAGCGGACGGGGGACGCCGAGGGCTATGTGCGGCGGGCGCTGGACGCGGGCGAGCGGCTGATGGGCTTCGGCCATCGGGTGTACCGCGCGGAGGACCCGCGGGCCCGGGTGTTGCGGCGCACCGCACGGGAGTTGGGCGCGCCCAGGTTCGAGGTGGCGGAGGCGCTGGAGCGGGCGGCGCTGGCGGAGTTGGCGGCGCGGCGGCCCGATCGGGTGCTGGCCACCAATGTGGAGTTCTGGGCGGCGATCGTGCTGGACTTCGCCGAGGTGCCGGCGCACATGTTCACCGCGATGTTCACCTGCGCCAGGACGGCCGGCTGGTCGGCGCACATCCTGGAGCAGAAGCGCACCGGGCGGCTGGTGCGCCCGTCCGCGCGCTATGTCGGTCCGCCCGCGCGCCCGGCGAGCGCCCTGGGCGCGTAGCCGCGCCGGGAGCAAGGCCGTTGTCAGAGGGGCGGCCTAGTCTGCGGGTATGAGTCTTGCCTTCCATATCGCCGACGTGTTCACCGATCGTCCCTTCGGGGGGAACCAGCTGGCCGTGGTGCCGGATGCCCGGGGGCTGTCGGACAAACGACTCGCCGAGATCGCCCGGGAGTTCAACTTCTCCGAGACGGTCTTCGTGCTCCCGCCCGAGGATCCGGCGCACAGCGCGCGGCTGCGCATCCTGACGCCGGCCGTCGAGCTGCCGTTCGCCGGGCATCCCACGGTGGGCGCCGCCGCCGTGCTGGTGGGGCAGGGGCTGGTGGATCCGGCGGCGACGGGCGGGGCGGTGCTCTTCGAGGAGGGCGTGGGTCTGGTGTCGGTGCGGGTCGACGGCTCGTTCGCCGAGCTGACGATGACCGCGCCGTACCGCACCTCGGCCGAGCGCCCCGATCCGGTGGCGGTGGCGGCGGCGCTGTCGCTGCCGGCGGGCGCCGTGCTGGAGTGCTGGTTCGGCTCGGTCGGGGTGCCGTTCTGCTATGCGCGGCTGACCGATGCCGCCGCGGTGGACGGGGCGGTGCTGGACCGGGCGGCGTGGGCGGCCGCCTTCGGCCCCGAGGTCGGCGGGTTCGCCTCCGATCTCTATGTGTTCGCCGGCGAGTTGACGGACGGGTCGCGGCTGCACGCCCGTTCGTTCATCCCCGGGATGGGGGTGGTGGAGGATCCGGCGACGGGTGCGGCGGCGGCCGGGCTGGTGGCCGGGGTCGCTTCCGGGCACGCGGCGGGGCCGGGGACGCCGGACGGCGCGCTGTCCCTGACCATCGACCAGGGCGTGGCGATGGGCCGGCCCAGTGTGATCGCGGCCTCCGCGCGGTGGGTGGACGGCGCGCTGGTCTCCGCCTCGGTCGGCGGCCATACGGTGCTGGTGGCCTCGGGCGAGTTGACGGTGTGACGCGGTCCGCCCGGGCCGGCGCCGGATCGTGCGGACGCGGCCGGGGCCCCCGTCCCGGCAGGTGGACGAGGGCCCCGGGGTGCGGGGTGGGCGGTCGGGGGCTAGGGAGCCGGCACCTGGTCGCGGCCGGGGCGGTCCCCGGTGTCGTCGTCCTCATCGTCGGGGTCGGTGTTGAGGGAGAGCACCAACGCGTCGCGTTCCGGGGTCGATTCGGGTTTGAGGAAGCCGATGCCGATATAGAGGACAAGCGAGGTGACCAGTGGCAGGCCGACGATGGCGGCCTCCGTCGAGCTGTCGATCTGGTAGCGGACGACATACCAGACCAGCAGGCCGCCGGCCCAGGAGATGATGGCCGCCGTGGGGCCGACCCGGCGGAACCAGGGCAGCAGGCCGAGCATCAGCGGGATGGAGATCGGCCCCATGGTGGCGGCGACCAGCTGCACCACGGTGTCGAGGACGAAGCCCTCGCCCCTGGTGGTGATGGCGATCAGCATGCTGAGGCTGACGAAGAGCACGGTGGTGATCCGGGCGAACGTCAGTTGGGCGGCCTCGCTGAGCCGTCGGACCTTGGGCGCCAGCACCGGCGCGAGGTCCCGGGTGATCACGGCGGTGATCACATTGGAGTCGGAGGCGACCATGGCCATCGTGTGGGAGAAGAAACCGGCCAACATCAGCCCGATCAGTCCGGCCGGCAACAGCTCCTGGGAGAGCGCGATATAGGACTCCTCGCCGGAGGTGAGTCCGGGCACGATCAGCGGCGCGGCGACCATCGGCAGGAAGAGGATCAGCGGCCAGATCAGCCAGAGCACGCTGGAGAGCAGCGCCGAGCGCTTGGCAGCCGAGCCGGAGGGCGCCGCCATATAGCGCTGCGCCAGGTTCCACATGCCGCCGTTGTACTCGAAGGTCTTGACGAAGAGGAACGCGATCACCAGCCAGGTGGTGACCGATCCGCTGATCGGGTCGCCGTGTCCGTCCGGCAGATCGCCCCACATGGTGAACGGGAAGTCGGCGCCGAGCTTGGCCATCACGGCGAAGAGCATCGCGAAGCCGGCGACGGCCTGGATGACGAACTGGCCCATGTCGGTGAGCACATCGGCCCAGAGGCCGCCGACCGTCATATAGGCCATGGTGGCGACGCCGGTGAAGATGATGCCGACTTCGAGCGGGATGTCCGCGAAGCCCTTCAGCAGGATGGAGATCGCGACCCACTTGGCGGCGATGTCCACGACCTTGAGCGCGGCGCCGCTGTAGGCGAGGACCTGCTGGGTGGGCAGGTTGTAACGCCGGGTCAGGTATTCGAGCGGGGACTTGACGTCGTGCTTGGAGCGCAGCCGGTTCCAGCGGGCTGCGAAGAGGAAGGCGCCGATGCCCACGCCGAGGCCGATGGTCAGCGGCCACCAGAAGTAGACGGTGATGCCGTCGTTGTAGGCGACGGCGGCGAAGGCGACGAACATCACCGCGCTGTAGCCGGACATATGGTGCGATATGCCGGAGAGCCACCAGGGTATGCGCCCGCTGGCGGTGAAGAAGTCGGCGACGTTGTGGATGCGTTTCTTGGACCACCATCCGATGGCGACCACGACGAAGAAGTAGGCGGCGACCACGATCCAGTCGAGTGGGGACATCGCGGCTCCTAAAGGGAGGAGGTGGGGAACGGGGGCGGTGCAAAAGCCGCTCGCGACTCACCAGTGACCGCGTCTGGGTTGGAACGCGGGATCGGTGCGTCGCATGTAGGCGGTGTCGTCGCGGCGTTCGACGCCGCACTTCAGGTAGTTCTCGTGCAGCACGGCCAGCGCGTCGCGGTCGAGTTCGACGCCGAGCCCCGGCCCTTCGGGGAGCGGGACCGCGCCGTCGACGAAGCGCAGCGCGCCGGGGGCGACCACGTCCTGTCCCTGCTGCCAGGGGGTGTGGGTGTCACAGGCGTGGTTGATGTTGGGGGTGGCGGCGGCGAGTTGGGTCATCGCGGCCAGGCTGATCCCCAGATGGGTGTTGGAGTGCATGGAGAGTTCCAGGCCGAAGGTGCCGCAGAGCGCGGCGACCTGGGTGGAGCGCAGCAGCCCGCCCCAGTAGTGGTGGTCGGTGAGCAGCACGCCGATGGCGCCCTGGGCGATGGCGGGCGGCAGATGGTCGTGGGTGACCACACACATGTTGGTGGCCAGCGGCATCGGGACCTCGGGGGCCACCTGGGCCATCCCCTCGATCTCCGGGGCCGGGTCCTCCAGGTACTCCAGGACGCCGGCGAGCGCGCGGCCGACCCGGATCGAGGTGGCCGGCGTCCAGGCCGCGTTGGGGTCGATGCGCAGCGGGAGGTCGGGGAAGGCGTCGCGCAGCGCGAGCACCGCGTCGATCTCCTGGTCGGGCGGGAAGACGCCGCCCTTGAGCTTGATCGAGGCGAAGCCGTACTCCTCGATGAACAGCCGGGCCTGGGCGACGATGCCCTCGGGGTCGAGCGCGGCGCCGAAGCGGTCCTCGGCGGCGCCGGGGTGTCCCGCCCACTTGTAGAAGAGGTAGGCGCTGTAGGGGACGGCGTCCCGCACCGGCCCGCCGAGCAGATCGGCGACGCGCAGCCCGGCGGCCTTGCCCCGGATGTCGAGGCAGGCGACCTCGAACGGGGAGAAGACCGCGTCCACCGTCTTCTGGTTGCTGCCGGCGCCGATGAGTCCGTGCTGGTCGACGACGACATCCTCGCCGACGCTGGCTGCGACCCGGGCGTAGATCGCGTGGTGGGCGTGCACCTCAAGACCGATCAGCCCGGGCACGGCGGCCCGCAGCCGGTCGAGGTGCGAGATGTCGCCGTAGGTCTCGCCCAACCCCGATACGCCCTCGTCGGTGACGATCTCGACGACGGTCCGCAGCGCCCAAGGCTCGTGCACCCCGCTGGCGTTGAGCAGCGGCGGGTCCCTGAAGGCGACGGGGGTCAGGTGGATCTCACGTATACGCATAGCCAGCCATTCACATATTTGAACTTTGGCCATTCTCATGAACAGACCCGGCAACTGTAGAAGTGCGCCTGGGGAGCGTCAAGGGTCTGAACAGCGGGAGCCGCCCCCTCGGATTCAGCCGTCTGAACCTGGCCCGACCGGGGCCGCCCCGGGGCGCCGGGCCGGCCCCGGGAGCGGCGCACGGGGGCTCGGCGCCGCGTCGACCGGCCCACGGACATGGCTGTTTCCAGCCGACTTTTCAGCCGACGATTTGACGCACGGTTTCTTGATGGCTAAATGAACTCGCCCCGCGAACTTGCCCCGCCCACGAAAACAACGTGGCCGAAGAACGCCGTCGCCGACGGCCCTCGGCAACCGGCCGACCGCCCCGACCGCGCCGTATTTCCGACGGCCGACCGCACCCATTCGGACAGGGGTTCGGAAATTCCCCGCCCGCCCCTATCCGGCCCTGCGGCTCAGGCCGCCGAGGCCCACCAAGATCCGGCGTTCACGGAATCGCGGCGGGCTGCGGCGGCCGGCCTTATCGGGCGGATGCGGCGGCGTCGCGGTCGATGGCCTCGGCCAGCACCTCGGCCAGATGCCGCGCCCGGCGCCCCGCCAACTGCTCCAGCTGAAGCCGGCAGGAGTAGCCGTCGGCCAACAGCACGGCGTCGTCAGGGGCCTGGCGCACGGCGGGCAGCAGTTGGTCCTCCGCGCAGGCGACGGAGACCTCGTAGTGCCCCTTCTCGAAGCCGAAGTTGCCCGCGAGACCGCAACAGCCGCCGGAGAGCGCGCCGTCGAGACCCGCCCTGGCGCGCAGCTGACGGTCGGCGGTGTCTCCGAGCACCGCGTGCTGATGGCAGTGCGTCTGCCCGGCGACCGGCCGCCCGACGCTCGGCGGCGCCCAGTCGGGGGCCAGCTCGGCCAGCGTCTCGGCGAACGTCCTGACCTGCCCGGCCAGTCGCGCGGCGCGCGGATCGTCGGGCAGCAGCTCCGGCAGGTCGGTGCGGAGCGCGGCGGCGCACGGCGGCTCCAGCACGGTGACCGTGCGGCCGGCGGCCAGCGGCTCGGCCAGCCGGTCCAGGGTGCGGCGCCCGGTGGCCCTGGCCCGGTCCAGCTGACCGGTGGAGATCTCCGTCAGCCCACAGCAGACCGCGCCCTCCGGCACGCCGACCCGCAGCCCCGCGTCGTCGAGGACCCGGACGGCGGCCCGACCCGCCTCGGGCGACAGGTAGTTGGTGAAACTGTCGGGGAAGAGCAGCACATCCGCGCCGCCGTCGCGCCCCTGCCTGGCCCACCAGCGGGTGAACGACTCGGCGGCCAGCGGCGGGATGGCGCGCTCCGGCGCGATGCCGCCGAGCCGCTTGGCGATCGCGGCCAGCGGCGGCACCCTGGCCGCCAGATTGGCCGGCCCGGCCAGCCGCAGCGCCGAGGTCAGCCGCAGCCAACTCGGCAGCCGGCCCATCGCGTAGTGCCCGGCCGGACGCAGCCGGCCGGCATAGTGCTGGTGCAGGAACTCGGCCTTGTAGGTGGCCATGTCGACGCCCACCGGGCAGTCGCTGCGGCAGCCCTTGCAGGAGAGGCAGAGATCGAGCGCGTCCCGCACCTCCGTCGACCGCCAGCCGTCGGTGACCACCTCGCCCAGCAGCATCTCGTGCAGCAGCCTGGCCCGGCCCCTGGTGGAGTGCGTCTCCTCGCCGGTGGCCCGGAAGGAGGGGCACATCACCCCGGCGCCCGCCTCGGTGTTGCGGCATTTGGCCACGCCGACGCAGCGCCGCACGGCGGCCGAGAAGTCCCCGCCGTCGTGCGGATAGGAGAACGCGACCGGCGGCCCGGTGGGCAGCCCGGTGAACCGCAGCTGCTCGTCCAGCCTGGCCGGCCGGGCCAGCACCCCGGGGTTGAGCCCGTCGTCGGGATCCCAGACGGTCTTGAACCGGTCGAAGAGCCCGGTCAGCCGCTCCCCGTACATCCGGGGCAGCAGCTCGGAGCGGGCCAGTCCGTCGCCGTGCTCGCCGGAGAGCGAACCGCCGTGCGCCACCACCAGATCGGCCAGATCCTGGCTGAACTCCCGGAAGCGCGCGACGCCTTCGAGGCTGAGCAGATCGAAGTCGATCCGCACATGGATGCAGCCGTCGCCGAAGTGCCCGTACGGCAGGCCGCGCAGCCCGTGGTCGCGCAGCAGGCCGCGGAACTCCCGCAGATAGCCGCCGAGTCGGGCCGGCGGCACCGCACAGTCCTCCCAACCCGGCCACGCCTCGCCGCCGTCGGGCAGCCGGGTGGCGGTGCCGGAGGCGTCCTCCCTGATCCGCCACAGCGCGCGGCGCGCCGCCGGATCCGTGATCACGGTGTGCCCCGTGGTGGAGTCGGCGACGGACCGGCAGAGCGCCTCGGCCGAGGCCCTGGCCTCGGCCTCGTCCGCGCCGCCGACCTCGACGAAGAGCCAGGCCCCGCCGGGCGGCAGCGCCCGCGCCGCCTGCCGGCCGACCAGGTCGACGGCCATCCCCTCGACGGTCAGCGGGCCGTGCGCCAGCAGCCCGGACGCCGCGTCGGCCGCGTCGCCCTCCTCGGGATAGCCCAGCACGGCGAGCACCCGGGCGGCCGGCTCGGCGACCAGCGCGACGGTGGCCTCGGTGACCACGCCGAGGGTGCCCTCGCTGCCGGTGAAGGCGCGGGCCCAGTCCCGGCCGCGCTCCGGCAGCAGCTCGTCCAGCGCGTACCCGGAGATCCGGCGCGGCAGATCGGGGAACCCGGTGCGCAGCAGCGCCAGTTCACCGGCGACCAGCTCCTCGACCCGCTCCCGCAGCGGGGCCGGCACCCCGGCGCCGCCCCGGCCGAGCAGCGCCCGCTCGCCCCGGTAGGTGAGCACGTCGAGCTCCCGCACGTTGTCGGCCGTGGTACCCCAGGCGACGGAGTGCGCGCCACAGGAGTTGTTGCCGATCATCCCGCCCAGCGTGCACCGGCTGTGGGTGGACGGATCGGGGCCGAACGTCAGCCCGTGCCGGCCGGCCTCGGCGCGCAGCGTGTCGCAGACCACGCCCGGCTGGACGACGGCGGTGCGCGCCTCGGGATCGATGGCCAGGACCTTGTTCATATGGCGGGTGAAGTCCACCACCACGCCGATGCCGGTGGCCTGGCCCGCGATGCTGGTGCCGCCGCCGCGCGCCACCACCGGGGTGTCATGCGCCCGGCAGACCTCCAGGGCCACGGCCACGTCCGCCGCGTCGACCGGGGCAACCACCCCCACCGGAACCCGGCGGTAGTTGGAGGCGTCCATGGTGGCCAGCGCGCGACTGGCCGCGTCGAATTCCACCTCGCCGCGCATCCGGCCGCGCAGCGCGGCGGCCAACTCCGTCACACCGCCGACGTCCTGTCCATCCGCCATCCGTCGCCTTTGCCGTTCCATAACTCCCAGCCTGCACCCTTTTCCCGCGCGGCCCGGCATCCGAACACACAGAAAGCACACGCAATTCCAGAGAACCCCCAAGAACACTGCGTCACCGTGGTCCTCAACTCACCCTATAGTGTTGGCGAATTAATGCTCCTGATGTCCCCCCGAGGTCGCCGATTCATGACAGCGCACACACTCCAGGCGCGCCCCAGGGCAGAGCGTCCCCCCCTGCGCCAGACGCTGCTCGCCCTGTTGATTTCTCTCGCCGCCACCGGTGTGGCCTGGTTGGTCGCGGTCTACAGCGCGCCCGACTCCGTGCGGCTGCCCCTCGCCTGGGGCGCCGGCACCGGCGGCCTGGCGCTGTGCGCCGCGGTGGCCCTCGCCGTGCACGGGCGGGCCGAAACCCGACGCCTGTCCACAGTCCTGACCGAACGCGACCGCCGCGCCGCGCACTTCGCCGACGTGACCGCGCCCGCGTTGGTCAGGCATCTGCGCGTCGGTGCCTCGGCCGATACGGCGCTGGCCGCCATCGAGCAGCCGGCGGACGCCCCCGAGGCACGGGTGCTCCGGTTGCTGGCCGAGGAGGTCGGGCGCAGCGAGGCCGGCAAGGCGGCGGCGCTGGCCGCCTGCGCCAACGCGGCCGGCCGGATGCAGGCGTTGGCCATCAGCATGCTGGCCGACCTGCGCGAGATGGAACACCGGCACGGCGACGAGGACGTGCTGGGCGATCTGCTGCTGCTCGACCACCGCACCGCCCAGGCCGGCCGCCTCGCGGACAGCCTCGCGGTGCTCACCGGCGCCCGTTCGGGCCGCCGCTGGGCCAAGCCGATCGTGATGGAGAGCATCCTGCGCGGCGCCATGGGCCGGATCGGCGCCTACCAGCGGGTGCGCCCGCACTCCACGGTGAACACGGCCGTCGCCGGCCACGCCGCCGAGGGTGTGATGCACGCGCTGGCCGAACTGCTGGACAACGCCGCCAACTTCTCGCCGCCCACCGCCGAGGTGCATGTCTATGTCGAGGAGGTGCAGGCCGGCGTGGTGATCACCGTGGAGGACAGCGGACTGGTGATGAGCGATATCGCGCTGCGCCGCGCCGAGCAGGCCGTCTCGGGCGAGAACCTGGACCCGGCGGCCCTCTCCGGCACCCGTCTCGGCCTGGCCGTGGTCGGCCGGCTGGCGCGTAAGCACGGGTTGAAGGTCTCGTTCCGGCCGTCGGCGCGCGGCGGCACCGGCGTGCTGCTGATGATCCCCCAGCAGTTGATCACCCGGCCCAAGGAGGCCGACTGGCTGCCCGCAGCGGCGACACCGCCGAGCCAGACCCAGCCCCAGAGCCAGCCCCTCAGCCAGCCGCAGAACCAGGGCCGGCCGCCGGCGACGCCCGTCGCGCCGGCCCTTCCCGACCCGTTCGAAGGGCCGGTCGCCACCGAGGAGCACGCGCCGGCCGACTCGTCGAGCACGGGCACCAACGAGCTGCCGACGTTCGGCGACAGCGGTCTGCCCAAGCGGCGCCGTGGCCGGACGCTGGCCAACGCCCTCCGCCAGGAGCGGAGCCGACAGCGGGAGCCCCAGGAGACCACCCGGGCGAACGGTCACTCGCCGGCCGAGTCCGCCGCCAGGTTCGGCGCCTTCCGCCAGGCCCTGCGGGGACAGGCACCCGACCCCGCCGACACCTCCCGCAACGCGACGTCCCACCCAGAGGAAGAAGCACCATGACCACATCATCCGCCGGGGCGAACGAGCAGCTGAACTGGTTGTTGGAGAAGCTGCTTGTCCGCACCCCGGGGGCCCGGCACGCGCTGGTGCTCTCCCGGGACGGGCTCAAACTGTGTCGCACCCCCGAGCTGTCCGAGGACCAGGGCGACCAGTTGGCCGCGATCGCCGCCGGCATCCAGAGCCTGTCGCACGGCGCGTCCATCGAGTTCGGCGACGGCACCGGCGGGGTGCGCCAGTCCATGACCGAGTTCTACGGCGGCATCCTCTTCATAGTGGAGGCCGGCGAGGGCGCCCATCTGGCCATCGTGGCCGATCAGCACGCGGACGTCGGGCTGATAGGGCACAACATGAACGAGCTGGTCGAGCAGTTGGGCGAGCATCTGACGGCGGCGCCGCGCACCACCGACGAGGCCGACGACCAGGCCGAGGGCGAAGCGGGCGGCGCGGCCGAAGACCGAGCCGAAGGCGCCGCGTGACACGGCCCGGCCGGGATGACGACCCGGACCGCCTCTACACCGTGACCAAGGGGCGCAGCCGGGCCGCTTCCCAGGCGTTCGACCTGGTCACGCTGGTGGTGAGCGAATCGGAGCCGACGGCGGGGATGCAGTCGGAGCACGCCAGGATCCTGCGGATGTGCCAGTTCCCCACGGCCGTGGTCGAGATCTCCGCCGAGCTGCGCATGCCGATCACCGTGGTGCGGATCCTGCTGAGCGATCTGCTCGACATGGGCCGGATCACCGCCCGCCACCCCAGGACCGCCGGCACGGCGAACCACCTTCCCGACTCGAATCTCCTTGAGCAGGTGCTCGTTGGACTCCGCAACCTCTGACCGCCCGGCCATACGCACCCCCCTCGGCCGGGCAGCCGACAACGGTCTGAAGATCGTCATCGTCGGCGGCTTCGGCGTGGGCAAGACCACCATGGTCCGCTCCGTCAGCGATATCCGCCCGTTGAACACCGAGGAGGTGATGACCAGGGCCGGGGAGCAGGTCGACGACGTCTCGGCGGTCCGGGGCAAGACGGCCACCACCGTGGCGTTCGACTTCGGGCGGATCACCCTCGACGAGCGCACCGTGCTCTACCTCTTCGGCGCCCCGGGGCAGGAACGCTTCTGGTTCCTCTGGGACCGGCTCTTCACCGGCACGCTGGGCGCCGTGGTGCTGGTGGACACCAGAAGGCTGGCCGACTCCTGGTACGCCATCGACCGCCTCGAACACCACGGCACCCCGTTCATCGTGGCCAGGAACGACTTCGGCGGGGCCGCGCACAGCGCCGAGCAGGTGCGGGAGGCGCTGGACCTGTCCGAGTCCATCCCGCTGATCGACTGCGACGCGCGTTCCCGCCCTTCGAGCAAGAACGTGCTGATCACCCTCGTCGAGTATCTGCACACGCTGTCCAGCGCCCAGGAGGCCGCTCCGTGACGACTCCCGCCTCCCCGCCCGCCCCCGGCACGCGTCCCCCGCTGGACCCGGAGGCGGTGCCGCTGAGCATCGAGGGCTTCCACTCGGATCCGCACCGGATGTATCGGGAGCTGCGGCAGCGGCACGGCACGGTGGTGCCGGTGGTGCTGGTGGGGGATGTGCCGGCCTGGCTGGTCGTCGGCTATCGCGAGCTGCACCGACTGCTCAGCGATCCGGTGCTGTTCAGCCGCGATTCGGATCTGTGGAGCCAGTGGCCGTATATCGCGGACGACTGGCCGATGCTGCCGATGATCGGCCGGAAACAGCCGTCGATCCTCTACACCGTGGGCGAGGCGCACACCCGGCGCGGCGCGATGGTCAGCGACGCCCTGGACGCCGTGGACCGGATCGAGCTGCGCGGGATCGTGGAGTACTACGCGGACCGGCTGATCGACGGCTTCTGCGGTCAGGGCGAGGCCGAGCTGATCGCGAACTTCGCCAGCTCGCTGCCGATCCTGGTGCTGGCGCGGCTGTTCGGCTTCCCCGACGCGGAGTGTCCGGCGCTGGCCGAGGCGCTTCACGACATGATCGACGGCGGTGCGGACGCGATAGCCGGGCAGCAACATCTGCTCGGTTCCATGCGGAGGTTGGTCGCGGCGCGGCGTGTCCAGCCCACCGCCGACGTCGCCACCCGGATGCTCGCCGGCGCCAGGGGCTTCTCGGACGAGGAGCTGGTGCAGGACCTGATGGTGATGTCGGCGGCCGGCCACCAGCCAACGGCCGACTGGATCGGCAACACGCTGCGGCTGATGCTGACGGACGACCGGTTCGCCGCCTCGTTCTTCGGCGGCCGGAACAGCGTCGGCGACGCGATGAACCAGGTCCTCTGGGAGGACGCGCCCAGCCAGATCATCGCCGGGCGCTGGGCCAGCAAGGACACCCGCCTCGGCGACCGCCACATCCTGGCGGGCGATCTGCTGCTGCTGGGCATCCAGGGCGCCAACGACGATCCCCAGGTGCGGGTCGACCCGCACGCCGGCGGCCCGGGGCTGCCCGGCTCCCCGGGGAGTCCCGGGAGCAACAACGCCTTCTTCTCTTTCAGCCACGGCGAACACCGTTGCCCGTTTCCCGCGATGGAAATCGCGGAAGTCATCGCCAGGACCGGAATCGAGGTGATCCTCGACCGGCTGCCCGACCTTGACCTGTCCGTACCCCCGGAAGCGCTCCAGCGGCGGCCGTCACCCTGGCTGCGGGGCATGACCACGCTCCCGGTGCGCTTCACGCCGACCCCCACCCATGGAGGCCATAGATGAGCTGCCCCGTCCACCACTCCGCCGGATCCGGAGCCACCGAGACCATCGTGCTCGACCCGTTGGTCGGCGATCTGGCGGGTGAGGGGCGGGCACTACTGGCCGCCGGCCCCATCGCCCGGGTCGAACTCCCGGGCGGCGTCCCCGTGTTGGCGGTCACCCACCACGCCGAGGCGCGGCGGCTGCTGAACGATCCCCGGCTGGTGAAGGACGTCCGGGCGTGGGGCGCCTGGCAGCGCGGCGAGATCTCCCAGGAGTGGCCGCTGATCGGCCTCGCCGCGCCGCCCCGTTCCATGCTCACCGTCGACGGCGCCGAGCACCGGCGGTTGCGCGCCAAGACCGCGCAGGCGCTCACCCCGCGCCGGGTGCAGCGGCTGCGCCCCGGCATCGAGCGGATCACCGCGAAGCTGCTCGACGGGCTGTCCGCCCAGCCGGCGGGGCGGCCGGTCGATCTCAAGGCGCTCTTCGCCTATCCGCTGCCGATGGGCGTGGTCAGCGAGCTGATGGGCATAGACCCGGCGGACCAGCCGAAGCTGCGCGAGCTGTACGACGAGTTCTTCAACACCCAGACGCCGCCGGCCCGGGTGCCGGCGATGCTGGCGGAGCTGCACGACATCTTCGCCAGGACGGTCGCGGGGAAGCGCGCACAGCCTGGCGACGATCTGACCAGCGCCCTGATCGACGCGGACGAGGGCGGCGAACCGCTCACCGACGACGAGGTGACCAACACCCTCCAGCTGATGGTCACCGCCGGCCATGAGACCACGATCGCGCTGATCAACAACGCGGTGCGCGGGCTGCTGGCCAACCCCGACCAGAAGGCCCGGGTGCTGGCCGGCGAGATCTCCTGGGAGACGGTGGTCGAGGAGACGCTGCGCTGGTCGTCGCCGACCTCCCATGTGCTGATCCGGTTCGCCACCGAGGACATCGAGGTGGGCGAGCAGGTGATCCCCAAGGGCGAGGGCCTGATCACCTCCTATGTGGCCATCGGCTGGGACGAGGCGCAACACGGCCCGGACGCCGACCGGTTCGACGTCACCCGGCCGACCCCGATCCGGCACATGTCCTTCGGCCACGGCCCCCATGTCTGCCCGGGCGCGCCGCTCTCCCGACTTGAGGGCGCGGTGGCGCTGCCGGCGCTCTTCGAGCGCTTCCCCGAACTGACGCCGGCCGTCCCCGACGACAAGCTGCGGCACCGCCCCAACGTCACCCAGAACGACCTCTACGAACTGCCCGTCCTGCTGCACGGCACGGCCGGCTGACCTCCGGATACGAGCCGGAGCGACCGACCACGAGGCGGAGCGACGTGTCTCACCTCGCGGACGAGGTGCGCTTCGAGGCACCGAGGGACTACGCTCCGGCTCGTGGCCGATATCGAGATTCCCGCTGACATCAAGCCCGCCGACGGCCGGTTCGGATCGGGCCCCTCCAAGGTGCGCGTCGAGGCGCTGGACGCCCTGGCCGGGACCGGCGTCTCCGTGCTGGGCACCTCGCACCGGAAGGCTCCGGTGAAGAGTCTGGTGGGCCGCGTCCGCGCGGGCGTGGCGTCGCTGTTCTCCCTCCCCGACGGCTACGAGGTGGTGCTCGGCAACGGCGGCTCCACCGCCTTCTGGGACATCGCCACCCACGGCCTGATCGAGGCGAAGTCTCAGCATCTGACGTTCGGTGAGTTCTCCTCGAAGTTCGCCAAGGCCGCCAGCAAGGCGCCCTGGCTGGACGAGCCCACCGTCATCAGCGCCAACCCGGGCAGCCTGCCGCAGGCGCGCGCCCAGCGCGGCGTCGACGCCTACGCCCTCACCCACAACGAGACCTCCACGGGCGTCGCGGCCCCGATCCGCCGGGTCGCCGGCGCGGACGAGGGCTCGCTGGTGCTGGTCGACGCCACCTCGGGCGCGGGCGGCCTGCCGGTCGACATCGCCGAGACCGACGTCTACTACTTCGCCCCGCAGAAGTCCTTCGCCGCCGACGGCGGCCTGTGGATCGCGGTGTTCTCGCCGACCGCGCTGGAGCGGGTGGAGCGGATCGCCGCATCGGGCCGGCACATCCCGGAGTTCTTCTCGCTGCCCACGGCGATCGACAACTCCCGCAAGGACCAGACCTACAACACCCCGGCGGTGGCCACGCTCTTCCTGCTGGCCGACCAGCTGGAGTGGATCAACGGCCAGGGCGGCCTCGACTGGGCCGTCGAGCGCACCGCCGACTCCTCCGGCCGCCTCTACTCCTGGGCCGAGAAGTCCGAGGTCGCCTCCCCCTATGTCACGGACCCGGAGGCGCGTTCGGCGGTGGTCGGCACCATCGACTTCGCCGACTCGGTGGACGCGGCGAAGGTCGCCTCCGTGCTCCGCGCCAACGGCATCGTGGACACCGAGCCCTACCGCAAGCTGGGCCGCAACCAGCTCCGCATCGCGATGTACCCGGCGATCACCCCGGACGACGTCGAGGCCCTGACCCACTGCGTCGACCACGTCATCGAACGCCTCTGACCTCTCCGCTCCCTCCGCACGACGTGACAAGCGCCGACGCCCCGTTGCGGGCGCCGGCGCTTGTCACGTGTATCCCGCCGTCAGCGGCCCAGGGCCTGGTAGCGGCGGACGGCGAGGGGGAGGAAGATCGCGGTGATGACCAGCGGCCAGACCACGGACATCAGCAGCGCGTTCTGCTCGATCCAGCTGTCGCCGGTGGGCAGCGGGTTGCCGAACAGGTCGCGGATGGCGTTGGCCGTGGAGGAGACCGGGTTCCACATGGCGATGGTGCCCAGCCAGTCCGGCATCATCGACGGCGGCGTGAACACGCTGGAGACCATCCCGAACGGGAAGGCCACCGCGAAGAGGTTGCCCGCCGCCTCCTGGTTGGGCGTCACCAGGCCGAGGAAGACGCCGATCCAGATCAGCGCGAAGCGCAGCAGCAGCAACAGGCCGAAGGCGGCGAGGGTGGCCGCCAGTCCGCCGTTGGAGCGCCAGCCGATGACCAGCGCGATGATCGCGATCACCACCAGATCGAGCGCGGCGTGCAGCACATCCGAGACGCCGCGCCCGGTGACCACCGCCGATGAGGCCATCGGCATCGAACGGAAGCGGTCGATCACCCCCCGGTCCTTCTCCACCACAACGGCCATCGCGGTGTTCATAAAGCCGAACGCCATGGTCATCGCGAACAGCCCCGGCATCGCGAAGGACTTGTAGTCCGCCCCTTCGCCCACGTCCATGGCGCTGCCGAAGACATAGACGAAGAGCAGCACCGAGACGATCGGGAAGCCCAACTGCCAGGCGATCAGGGAGGGTTGCTTGCGGAGATGGGTCAACTCCCGCCGGACGATGGTCAGGCAGTCCGTGACGGCCCAGTAGAGGCGCCGCTCGGGCCCCGGTTCGAACCGGACGACCGAGGGGGGCGGGGTCTTCTCCGTCGTCGGGCCGCTGGTCATACGATCCGCTCCTTGCTCCGCTCACCGGCGGCGTCCTCGGTCGTGGCGGGCGTCGTGGCGGGCTCGTCGGCCCTTCCCCCGGTGAGCCGGAGGAAGACCTCGTCCAGCGTTGGGCGGCGCAGCCCGATGTCGGCGACGCTGACGCCGGCCTCCTCCAACTGCTTGGCGACGGCGGTGAGCGCGGCCACCCCGTCGTCCACCGGGGCGTGCACCCGCAGCTCCGCCTCGTCCGTCTCGGGCCCGACGCCCCTGGCCACCCGCGCCATGGTGCGGACCACCAGCGGGACATCGGAGGGATCGGAGACCACCACCTCAAGACGGTCCCCGCCGACCGCGCGCTTGAGGCCGGCCGGGGTGTCCTCGGTGATGTTGCGGCCCTGGTCGATCACCGCGATCCGGTCCGAGAGCTTGTCCGCCTCGTCCAGGTAGTGGGTGGTCAGCAGCACCGTGGTGCCCTCGGCGGTCAACGCCCGCACCGCGTCCCAGACCTCGCTGCGCCCGCGCGGGTCGAGCCCGGTGGTCGGCTCGTCGAGGAACAGCACCTCGGGCGCCAGGATCATCGAGGCGGCCAGATCGAGCCGCCGGCGCATCCCCCCGCTGAACCCCTTCACCTGCTTGTCGGCCGATTCGGTCAGATCGAACTGCTCCAGCAGCTCCTCCGTCCTGCGCCGCGCGGTGGCATGGTCCAGATGGAAGAGCCGGGCGAACATCCGGAGGTTCTGCCGGGCGCTCAGGATCTCGTCCACCGCCGCGTTCTGCCCGGTCAGCCCGATCCGCCGGCGCACCAGATCCGGCCGGGCCCGGACGTCGACCCCGCCCACCTCGGCCCGGCCGCCGTCCGCCCGCAGCAGGGTGGCGAGGATCCGCACGGAGGTGGTCTTGCCCGCGCCGTTGGGCCCCAGCAGACCGCAGACCGTGCCCCGTCTGACCTGCAGATCGAGCCCGTCCAGGGCGACCTTGTCGCCATAGCGCTTGCGCAGCCCCTCGGCGACCACTGAGTACTCGGATGACCCCATGGGAAACGTTCCCCTCCCGCCCTCGGGCGCTGTGGTACGGCTGACTGACACCGCTGACTGAGTACAGCGTCCCCAATGTAGCGTACGCTGTACGCATCTCCTAGTGAGTTCTAGGATGGCCCGCGATGAAATCGGAGAGTGAGCGCGTGGTCGGCGCGGGCACCGGGAGCGCGAGCGCGGAGGGCACGGAGTTGGGGAGCGAACGCCCGGCGCAGGGACGCGACCGCGCGATCCTCGCCCGCAGCCTGGAGCTGCTCTGGCAGGGGCGGGGCCCCCGCGCCCGGGGGCCCAAGCCGGGGCTCACCCTGGAGCGCGTCGTCACCGCCGCCGTCACCCTGGCCGACCGGGAGGGCCTGAACGCCCTCTCGATGCGCCGCGTCGCCGCCGAGCTGGGCGTCGGCACCATGTCGCTCTACCGCTATGTGCCGGGCAAGGCCGAACTGCTCAACCTGATGCTCGACCAGGTCTCCGGCCCGCCGGAACCACCCGCCGACGGCGATCCGCCGGCGCCGGACGACTGGCGCGGCAAGCTGGAGGAGATCGGCTGGGCCACCTACCGGCTCTTCCAGGACCACCCCTGGCTCCTGCAGATCAACTCCTCACGCCCCCTGTTGGGCCCCAACGCGCTGCTCGGCTTCAACGCGGCGGTCGCCGCGCTGGAGGGCACCGGGCTCAACGGCCGGGAGAAGGTCGGCGTGATCATGACGCTGGACTCCTATGTCACCGGGATCACCCGGCACTACGAGCTGCTGCGCCAGGCGAACGAGGAGTCGGACATCACCGAGGAGGAGTTCTGGGAGATGCAGGGCCCGGCGCTGGAAACGGCCCTGCGCGGGGACGAGTTCTCCCATGTGATGACGATGGACGAGGACTCCTTCGCCGACTCCCCCGAGCAGATCATCGAGTTCGGCCTGACCCGGGTGCTGGACGGCATCGAGGTCTTTGTCAACGCCAGACGGTCGGAGCGGCCCCCGCCCCCGGACGGCGCCGACCCCGGCGCCGGGTCCTGCCGGTAGGGCGCGTCCGGGTCAGCACCGGCTCAGCTCCCGCCGCCCCGGTTCGGCAGCCGGCGCGAGGCCAGCAGGGCGATGGCGCCGACCACCAGCAGCGCGGTGATCGCGTTGGCGCTCAACCCGTCCGAACCCTCCTCGTCCTCCCCGTCCCCCGCCGTCCCGTTCTCCCGGCCGGAGCTCTCCTCCTCACCGGCATCCTCGGCCTCCCGGACGCTGTCCGGCCGCAACTCGCCCTCCAGCGCGACCGGTTCGACCCCGCTCAGCTCACCCTCCGAGCCGAACATCACATACCGGCCGTCGAGGGCGAACGTCAGCGACTCGCCCTGCTGCTGCAGCGGCACCGGCACCCGGCGTTCCATCCGTTCCGGCACCCCCTCGTCCGTCCAGGCATACATCCGGGCCGCGAAGTAGCCGCGCAGCAGCAGCCGGGTGCCGTCCGGCGAGAACGCCCCGTCGGTGACCTCCAGTTCGATGTCGGCGACCGGCTCGAACACATTGACCTCGGCGCTGGACAGCTCCTCCGGCCCCGCGTACAGCGCGCCGCTGCCGTCGCCCCGCTTGCTGGCGATATACACCCGGCCCGTGGTCGGGTGCACCATCAACGCCTCGGCGTCGCGCGGCCCGTCGGCGTACTGGACGGTGTGCACGGTCGGCGTGACCCGCGCGTCGGCGAGCGTCGCCGGCTCGGGGACGCGGTAGATCCACACCTCCGGCCACTCGCCGCCGTAGTTGTCGCCGATATCGGCTATATAGAGGTCCCCGTCCGGGCCGAGCGAGATCGCCTCGACATCCCTGGCCGTCACCCCGTCCAGATCGATCGTCGCCCTGGTCTCCCCCGTGGCCCCGTCGACGGCGTAGATCCGGGCCGCGTCGTCGCTGTCGTTGTGCGTCCAGTAGACCCCGGGGTGTTGCGCGCTGGCCGCCAGACCACTGGACTCGGTGATCCGCGGGTCCTCGATGGTGAACGCGGCGGGCCCGCCCTCGTCGGCCACCGCCGGCACGGCGACTGCGGCACCCCAACCGGCCGCCACCAGGCAGGGAAGAACGAGACGACGGGTGATCCATGAGGCCATGCCCCAAGCCTGCCATCCCCGACGAGCGGGCGCCGACCGCGTGAACCGGCCGTCGCGCAGAGGGGCTTGCCCGGTTACCCAACGCTCCCTACGTTCACGCCATGACCGGATTCGGATCGCCGCCCCCCTATCCCCCGCCCCCGCCACCGCCGCCTCGGGCGGCCTTCCCGCAGCAGTTACACATCGTCGCCATGGTCGGCGGCATCTGCCTGGTCGTCGGCTCGCTCCTCATCTGGACCAGGGTGGAGGGCCCAACGGTCGAACCCGGCACGCGGTACGGCTTCAGGGGCACCTCGGGCGACGGCGTGTGGACCCTGATCCTGGGCGTGCTGATCGTCGGCCTTGCCATCGTCGCCATGGCGGCCAGGAAGCCGGTGCTCAACGCGATCGCCGGAATACCCGGGCTGTTCGCGACGATCATCGCCCTGATCAACCTGGCCAACCCCGACCGGGTGGCCCGCGCCGACACCGAGAGCGAGATACCGGTCTCGGACCTGATGTGGGAGCTGGCCATGGCCAACTTCGAGTTCCACAGCGCCCTGGGCATCTTCGTGGTGAGCGCGGGCGCTCTGGCGAGCGTGATCGCGGGCATTCTCGCCGCGACCAACCTGAGGAACTGACGGGGAACCAACTTCGTTGTGGGGGTGGGAATACCCGGTGGTCAGCGGGGGCATGATGGGATAGGTCGCGGAATCGGGGCAAACGGAGCGCCCATTCCGGATGGGGAGGCTTTGGCCCCCGGGACACAAGTGCGCAAAGATAAATGGCGCATAAGCGGTCTATCGGTCAAGTAGCTTGCGTGGATTGATCACACCTTCCTACCGTCTCTCGTTATGAGCGGATACGGACAACCTCAGACGCCTCCCCCGGGCGGCCAGCAGCCCTACGGGCAGCAGCCTCAGCAGCCCGCGCCTTACGGCCAGCCCCAGCAGCCGGCCCCTTACGGCCAGCCCTCCCCCTACGGCCAGCCCGCCGGCCCCGCGCCGTCGGCCCTGCCGCAGCAGATCCACTTCGCGGGCATCGCGGGCGGCGTTCTCGCTGCGCTGGGCTCGGTGCTCGCGTGGGCGACGGTCGACGTCGAAGGAGAATCGGGCAGCGCCAAGGGACTTGAGGGCGACGGTCTCTGGACCCTGCTCCTAGGCATCGCCGTGATCGGCCTCTTCGCGGCCGGCCTGGCCACCAAGAAGGTGGTGTTCACTGCCGCCGCCGCGGCGCCCGGGCTGATCGCGCTGATCATCGGGGTGCTCAACTTCGCCGACCTGGACCGGATCGCGCGCGCGGATCTGGAAAGTGAACCGGAAGCCGCGAACCTCACATCCGAGGAGATCGACTTCATCCTGAATGCGTTCGACTTCTCCGCCGGCGTCGGCCTCTACATGGTGCTGGTCGGTGGCCTGCTCGCCCTCGGGGTCGGCGGGTTCGCGGCCACCAAGCTGAAGAAGTAGTTCGGCTGGTTTACTCAAGCAACACAAGCAATAACCGGAAGTCACCTGGGACTTGCTTCCCGCTCGGCGTCCGTGAGTCGGTCATCACTCCGTGGTGGCCGACTTTCGCTTTCCGTCAGCCTTCCGTCAGCCTTCCGTCGGTCTTCGGTCGGCGCCGCCCGGGCCCGGCGGCGCGGGTCCTTGCTTCGAGCGCACTCCAGGGCGTTTTCTTGGCCAACATGAAGTACACACAGCTGGGACGCACGGGACTCAAGGTCAGCAGGTTGGTGCTGGGGACGATGAACTTCGGCCCGCTCACCGACGAGGCGGACAGTCATTCGATCATGGATGCCGCGCTGGACGCGGGAGTGAACTTCTTCGACACCGCGAACGTTTACGGCTGGGGCGACAACAAGGGCCGTACCGAGGAAATCCTCGGCACCTGGTTCGCGAAGGGCGGTGACCGCCGCGACAAGGTGGTGTTGGCCACCAAGGTGTACGGCAACATGGCCGGCGACGGTCAGGCGCCGTGGCCCAACCACGACAAGCTGTCGGCGGTGAACATCCGCCGGGCGGTGGACGCCAGCCTCAAGCGGCTCCAGACGGACCATATCGATCTCTACCAGTTCCACCATGTGGACAGGGACACCCCCTGGGACGAGATCTGGCAGGCGATCGACGTGCTGGTGCAGCAGGGCAAGATCCTGTACGCCGGGTCGTCCAACTTCGCCGGCTGGCATATCGCGCGCGCCAACGAGGCGGCGGTCAGGCGCAGTTCGCTGGGCCTGGTGAGCGAGCAGTGCCTGTACAACCTGGTCGAGCGCAGCGCCGAGATGGAGGTCATCCCGGCCGCCGAGGGCTATGGCCTGGGCGTGATCCCCTGGTCGCCGCTGCAGGGCGGCCTGCTCGGCGGCGCGATCCGTAAGGAACGGGACGGCGGTGGGTCCAGGAGCACCGGCGGCCGGTCCGCCGAGGCGCTGGCCGACCCGACACTCCGCGCCAAGGTGCAGGCGTACGAGGACCTGTTGGAGAAGCACGGCATCGAGCCGGGCGACGCGGCGCTGGCCTGGCTGCTGACCCGGCCGGGCGTGACCGGGCCGATCGTCGGCCCGCGTGTCCGCGAGCAGCTGGACTCGGCGCTGCGCGCGGTGGAGTTGGAGCTGAGCGACGAGATCCTGACCGAACTGGACAGGATCTTCCCGGGCCCCGGCCCGTCGCCGGAGTCCTTCGCCTGGTAAAGACGCCGCTGGTGCGCCGCCGCCCTCAGCCGAAGGCGGCGGCGATCGCCACCACGGCGAAGATCAGAACGAGTCCGGCACTGACGATACGAGCACGAGTCTTGGCATCCACGCCCTCCACGGTACGCGGGCGCGTTCGCTAACCGGTCACCCCGCCCAGTGGCCACTCTCCCAGCGCGGTGTAGCGGGCGCCCTCGGGGAGGGTTTCGCTGTGCATGAGGGTCAGCCGGTCCGCCGTCCACGTTCTGCCTCGGAAGTCGGCGAGGGCGGTGAGCCAGGGGGCGAGCTGGAGGCCGGGGCGGGCTCTGGCCAGGGTGAGGTGGGGGCGGTAGGTGTCCTGGGTGCCGCCGCCGGGGGCGCCGGCGGTGCGGCCGGCCGTCGCGGTGTCGGCGGCCAGCTCGGCCAGCCGGTCAACGTCCCCCTCGACGCCGGCCCACAGATGCCGGCCGCCGAAGTCGCCGCTGCCGGCGAGCCGCAGCGTCAGCGGGGCGCAGGCCCTGGCCGCGTCGGTGAGCCCGTCGTGGAGCGTCGGCAGCTGGTGCCCGTCCACCTCGCCGTAGAAGGCGAGGGTGATATGCCAACCGGCCCGGTCCGTCCACCGCAGCCGGTCGCCCTCGTCGAGGGCGAGCAACGGCTCGACGGCCAGGGCCAGTTCGTCCACCACCTCGGACGGCGGCAGCAGGGCCGCGAAGATTCTCATAGCCGGTGATCGTAAGCCCCGCCTACGATGCGCGGCATGAAGATCAGATCGGGAAGCCCGGCCGATGTGCCGTTGGTGCTGGGGATGTTGGACGGTGCGGTGGAGTGGTTGGTGGGGCGGGGGTGGACGGGGCAGTGGGGGACGGAGCCGTGGTCGGCGCGGCCCAGGGCGGTGGCGAAGGTCGAGCGGATGGTCGCCGAAGGCGATCCGTGGATCGCCGAGATCGACGGGGAGCCCGCCGGCACCCTCACGCTCACCGACGGCCCGGGGCCCGAGGTGGCGCCGGCGGACGAGCCCGAGCGGTATGTGCATCTGCTGGCCACCGATCGCCGGTTCGCCGGCCGGGGTGTCGGCGCCGCGCTGCTGGCGCACGCGGCGGCGGAGACCAGGCGGCAGGGGGTCGATCTGCTGCGCGTCGACTGCTATGCCGGCTCGGAGGGGCGGCTCGTCGCCTACTACGAGGGCCAGGGGTTCAGCCCGACCGAGACGTTCACGGTGGGCGACTGGCCGGGTCAGGTGCTGGCGATGCGGGTGGCCTGACGAGGGGGCGCGCCCCGGGCGGCGTGCGCCCGGGGCAGGCGTCCCTCACGCCGGGCGGACGGCCGCCGCCGCGCCGGCGGGCGCCGGCTCGACGTCGCGCGGCACCAGGGCCACGCCCCGGCTGCCGGCACGCAGGCTGATCCGCAGCCGCAGCCCGCCGACCCTGGCCAGGATCAGGGCCACGCCGACGGCGGCGGCCAGGCAGACGGCCGCGCCGCTGATCAGCCCGATCCGGGCGCCGAAGGCGTCGCTGAGCCAGCCGACCAGCGGTCCGCCGAACGGGGTACCGCCGACGAACACCATCATGAAGAGGCTGATCACCCGGCCCCGCATCGCCGGGTCGCTGCCGAGCTGGATGGTGGAGTTCGCGGTCACCTGGAACGTCATGCCGGCCAGCCCGATCAGCGGCATCATCAGCGCGAACACCAGGAACGTCGGCGCGGCGGAGGCGATCAGCAGCAGGATCGCGAAGACCGCGGCGGCGGCGACGGTGAACCGTATCCGGCTGCTGCCGCGGCGCGCGGCCAGCAGCGCGCCGATCACGGATCCGGAGGCCATCATCGAGTTCAGCAGACCGTAGGTGCCGGCGCCGGAGGCGAAGACCTGGTCGGTGAAGGCGACCAGCCAGATCGCGAAGTTGTAGCCGAAGGTGCCAATGAAGCCGACCAGCACGATCATCCAGAGCAGGTCGGGGCGGCCCCCGACATACCGCAGGCCCTCGCGCAGCTGTCCCTTGGCGCGCGGCTGGCGCTCGGCGGGGATCAGCTCGGAGGTGCGCATCATCAGCAGTCCGACGATGGGCGCGATGAAGGACAGCCCGTTGGCGAGAAACGCCCAGCCGCTGCCCACGGCGGCGATCATCACGCCGGCGACGGCCGGGCCGATCAGTCGCGCGGACTGGAAGTTCGCGGAGTTCAACGAGACCGCGTTCCGCAGCAGCGCCGGGCCGACCATGTCCGAGACAAACGTCTGCCTGGCCGGGTTGTCGACGACGGTGACCAGGCCGACGATCAGCGCCAGCGCGTACACGTGGTAGACGTTCACGACGCCGGTGAACGTCAGCGCGGCGAGGGTGAGGCCGGTCAGGCCCATGGCTATCTGGGTGCCGATGAGCAGCTTGCGCTTGTCGAGCCGGTCGGCGAGTACCCCGCCGTAGAGGCCGAAGAGCAGCATGGGGAGGAACTGGAGCGCCAGCGTGACGCCGACGGCGGCCGCGGAACCGGTCAGTTCGTGGACCAGCCAGTCCTGGGCGATGCGCTGCATCCAGGTGCCGATGTTGGATATCGACGAGCCCATGAAGTGGATGCGGTAGTTCCGAACCCGGAACGAGCTGAAGGTGGATACTTTGTCGGTGGCGGTCAGGGATGCGGGTGCGGAGCCTGCTCCGGTTCCCGGACTCAAGGGTGACTCTCCTCTGTACTGTTCCGTACTGGTTGTGCCGTTCTCTGTTTCTTTACTTCTTCGCTTCTCTTGCTTCTCTGCTGATGGTGCTGCCCGCGCTACAGGTGCGCGAGTTTGTGGAGGATGGGGGCGGCGGCACGCAGCGCGGCCCACTCCTCCTCGTCCAGCTCGTCGGCGAGCCCGGCGAGCCAGGCGTTCCGCTGGGCGCGGCTCGCCGCAAGCATCTCCTCGGCCTGGTCCGTCGCGACCACCAACTTCTGCCGCCGGTCCTCCGGATGCGGCTGGAGGGCGACCAGATCCCGGTCCTGCAGCAGCGACAGGATGCGGGTCATCGACGGCGGCTGCACATGCTCCTTGCGGGCCAGCTCCCCCGGGGTCATCGCCCCGCAGCGGGCGAGGGTGCCCAGGGCGGACAGCTCGGCCAGGCTCAGTGTGCGGTCGACGCTCAGGTGGCGCATGCGCCGGGAGAGCCGTAGCACTCCCACCCGCAGGGTGTTGACCGCCTCGGCGTCCTCCGGACGATCCATCGCGTGAGGCATGAACACCACCGTTCGCTCATTAGCTTGCCTAACGAAATATAAGACGATTGGTGGCCCCTGTACATTCCTTAGGGCCGAAGTAGTGAGCAACCCCACGAAGCTCACCCGTTTCCCGGCCACGGGTACGCTGAGCCGGCGGGTCCATCGGGACGGGTTCACGGCACATGGGAGGCGGCGCGATGCGCTGGGGCGATCTGGCGGACGGCAAGCGGGAGGCGCCGGAACCGCTGGAGGGCAATCCGGTCCGCACGGTGCTGATCGGCACGGTGCTGTGGGCCGCGCTCTTCCTCGTCCAGCTCCCGTTCTACGGCTGGTTCGACGACCACGACCACACCTGGTGGCTCTGGACCTGCGCGGCCGGCGCCGGCCTCGGCCTCATCGGCCTCTGGTACGTCCGCGCCCGCGACGCCGCCCTCCGCCGGGCCTCGGCGGAAACGGAAGCCGGCGCCGGCGACCGCTGAGGCGCGGGACGCCTCAGCGGCGGGCGACGCGATCAGCCGGCGAGGGCGGGCTCGGCCGGCTCGGTAGGTTCGTAGTCCGGATCGGCCCAGACGAGCCGCGCGGAGATGTCCGGATCCCGCCGGAAGGAGCAGGCCGCCAGCCGGAGCGAGCCGAGACGCAGCCGACGCGCCCCGTCCACGCTGGTGACCTCCACCTTCCCGTCGTCGAACTGCATCCCCCAGGCCGCCACCCACGCGTCCTCGTTCTCCCGGTACACCTGCATCACGGCGAAGAGGCGCGGCAGCTGGCATTCGACCAGCCCGCGCAGGCTCTCCTCGAACGTCTCGATCGGCGGTTCCGTCATTTCTCGTTCTCCCTCAGCGAGTTGGAGCTGCCCACATCATGCTAGGCGCTTACGTAAGCCTGAGGTATCACTCGAAAGCGTTAGTTCAATCTGTCGAATGAGGACCTAGGATCGATCTCGAACCGGCGATCAAGGGGGCGGTACCCATGACCAGTTCTTCGGCCCAGCTGCGGCGGCTCGGCGCGGAGTTGCGCAGGCTGCGCGAGCTCACGGGGCGGACGCAGGGCGATCTCGGCGCGGTGCTCGGCCGCACCCACGCCAGCCTGGTGAACTGGGAGCGCGGCAAGACCAAGATCAGCAAGTCCGATCTAGCGTACCTACTCGCGGAGTTGCGGGCCCCGGCCGAGGTGCGTCGGGGCCTGGAGGAGCTGCGCGTCGCGGCCAACCAGGGTCGCTCCCCCTGGGCAACGTACGACCTGCCGGAGTGGATGCGGCCGTTGGTCAGCTTCGAGGAGGACGCGGTCCGGGTCGAGACCTTCGAGCCGGTGTTGGTCCCGGGCCTGTTGCAGACCGAGGAGTACGCGCGGGCGCTGCATGAGGCGGGCCATCACAAGGTGGCGCCGGAGTTTGTGGACAAGTGGGTGGCCGCCCGGATGAAGCGACAGGAGCGGCTTACCGGGAAGCGGCCCCTCAAGCTGCATGCGGTGATCCCGGAGGCGGTGCTGCGCCTGGCCGTCGGCGGGCCCGATGTGCTGCGGCAACAACTCGCCAGGCTGCATGAGGCATCCACGGCCAGGAACATCACCATCCAGGTGCTGGCGGCGGACCGCAGCGGTTACGGTGGCGCGGCCAGCAATTTCCTGGTGCTGAACTTCGCGGACCCGGGTCTGGACCCACCGCTCGCTTGCTTCGACGGCCCGTTGGGCGGCTATATGATCAGCGACGAAGGCGATGTGGCGACCTTCGCGTCGATGTTCAAGGACCTGAGCCGAATGGCACTCTCCGCGAAGGACTCCACGGAGCTGCTGGCCAAGGCCCTTGCCGAACAACGTGGGAAAGGCTCCACCCCATGACCGAGTCCCCCAACTCCCCCTGGCGCACCTCCTCCTACAGCAATGCGGGCGGCAACTGCGTACAGATCGCCCACCTCACCGAGAACACCGTCGCCATCCGCGACAGCAAGGCCCCGGGCTCCGGAACCCTCCGCTTCACCCCGACCCAGCTCACGGCGTGGCTGGAGAGCATCAAGCGCGGGTAATCGGCTCTACAGTCGCAAAGGGCACAATGGACAATCTCGGGCACTTAGATATCCCGAACTGCCGCGTGCTGAGCAAGATCAGCCACCCGAAGCAACGAAATGACACCTGGCTCGTCCGCTGTGGCGGCCAGGATGCGATAGCTAAGCGATATCGACTGCTGTCAACGCGTTCTGTGTCGGAGCTGTGCACATTCGAGTCGCAGCTCCGCTCGGGTGGGGTGCTCGCCCCAGAACTCGTCTATCGCTCGACTCACGCGCCACTGGTCGTTCACAAGGCCGTGCCCGGACGTCACATCACGGATCCAACCGTTGACATGGTCACCGACTGCGCACGGACGTTCGCGGCACAACTGCTGGCGTTACGCGGGACAAGGGCGAGCTGGGCCCCCACGCGGCCGAAAGGACTTCCCAGAAGAGGGCGTAGTGCTCTTGAGGCAGGCCCCGACCCGATCGTTCGAGCGCTGATCACCAACTCCTGGCAGGACATCGCCGACCGGGCGAGTGGGGTCCCGTCGGGTAGCCACGCCGACTGGCGTGCGGACAACCTGCTGTTCGCTGGCAACCGTCTCGTCGCAGTACTCGACTGGGAGGACCTGATCAGCGTGCCCGCCGCCGAAGCCGTCGGGTATGCCGCAGCGGCTCTGACCCACAGCTGGCGTGACGAGATCTATGCACCGGTGACGCTGGACCCTATCGAAGTCTTTCTGTCGTGTGCGACGGAGTGCGGGGTTCTCACACCCCAATCCATAGGTCAGGCCCGTGCCGCCGCCCTCTACTCGGCAGCCGTTCGCCTGGCTGAAGACCAAGCGCGCGGCGTGGCGGTTACCACCGGACGTGAGCTGTGCAAGGCACTACGAGCCGCACCATGAACACGATTCGCGTGTTGCACATGCCCTCCCACCTCACCTATGTGGCCAAACTGGCGGGGGACTCGTTCCGTCCCGTCACACCGCCCAGGTCTCCATCCACGCGGGTGGCGGATCTGCTCGCCATGGGCGACTGGAGCTTCTTCGACGTTCTCCACCTCCACACGGTCGAGTTGACGTCACTGGGCGAGTTACGCGGCCTGGTCCACAGGCTCGGCCAGTCGGGCAAGCGGCTTGTGGTCACCGTGCATGATCTACGCCCCAACATCGAAAGCGACCTGGCTGCTTTCCGTCTCAAGCTGGCGTTGGTCGTGGAACGCGCCACCGTGGTGCTGACCTTGACCAGTGCGGCCAGAGACGAACTGCGGTTTGTGGCTGGGCCCGGTCAAGCGGTGCGTGTCGCCCCCCATGGGCGAGCACTGGCAGAGGAAGCGATGCAGCCGAACCGCCTTCCCGCGGCGAGCGGGGGCTATGCGGTCTTCGGAGCCCTTCGCCCGAACAGGGATTTACTCTCGGTTGTCAGCGCCTGGCGGAACCTGCCGGCTCCTCGCCCGCGGTTGCGGCTGCTGCTGCGTTCCGTCAGCATGGACGACCGCACGCGGTATCGGAATCTGCTGGCATCCCTCGAACAAGTGGTTCGATCTGACACGAACTTTCAGTTGGATATCGCACCTGAGATGGTGTCCGACCGTGCGCTCGTCGACTGGCTTGAAGGAACCCGAGCGCTGATCCTGCCCTATCGGTCGATCACACACTCCGGGCAGTTGGAGCTGGCCTGCGACCTTGGGCTTCCGGTTCTCGCGCCACACGAAGAAACGCTCCGCGATCAACTCCTCACTAACGGATGCGAGAATCATCCGGTGGCGTGGTACGCGTACGACGACCTGAGGACAACAGCCTTCGTCAGTCACCTGCAACGCGCGCTGACGCTCCCCTATCCCGCACAGGTTGACCAGATCCGCCTGCGCACTCTCCGCCCCATCGAACATCTTCGCCTCATCGAAACTCATGCCCAGGCCTACGGCCTGAGCCTGCCGCCTCCACCTGAATAGGACATTGCCATGGAAAAGGAAACACCAAAGATCTCGCTGACCGGGATCAAGCCGACCGGCGAACCCCACCTGGGTAATCTCATCGGGGCCATTCGTCCAGCGCTGAATCTCACCGAGCAGTACGATTCGATCTACTTCATCGCGGACTACCATGCTCTCACCAGCATTCGTGACCCGAAGCTGCTGCGGCACTACACACGCTCGGTGGCCGCGACCTGGATGGCAGCGGGACTCGACCCCCAAGAGACCATCATCTACCGCCAGTCTGATATTCCGGAGATTTTCGAGCTGCACTGGGCTCTGTCCTGCGTAACCGCCAAGGGGCTCATGAACAGAGCGCACGCCTACAAAGCCGCACGGGACCAGAATGCCGCAGCAGGTAGGGATGATCTCGACGCCGGGGTCAACATGGGGCTGTACAACTACCCCGTACTGATGGCCGTTGACATCCTGATCATGGGGTCCGACGTTGTCCCGGTCGGCAAGGACCAACTGCAACACGTCGAGTACGCGGCTGATATCGCCGGAACATTCAACCATCTCTACGGGGACGCCTACGAATTCAAGATCCCACAGGCAGTCGTCCCGCAGGAGGACACCGGCCGAACATTGCCCGGCCTGGATGGCAGAAAGATGAGCAAGTCCTACGACAACACCATTCCACTATTCCTTCCGGAGGGAAAACTCAAGAAGCTGGTCCGTCGTATCCCGACAGACAGCACCTCGGTTGAGGAACCGAAGGATCCTGACAGCTCCTCTGTTTTTCAGATCCTGGAACAGTTTGCCACTCCTGAGGTTATCGCCGACACTCGGAAGCGGCTGATGGCCGGAGGAGTCGGCTGGGGCGAGCTCAAGAACCAGCTCTTCGAGGTACTCAACGAAGAACTTACCCCCATGCGCGAGAGGTACAACGCTCTCATGGAGCCGGACAGCCAACTGGAAACAGTTCTCTCAGAAGGAGCAGAGAAAGCACGCGACCGAGCACAGAACCTGCTGGGTTCCGTCCGCTCTGCCATCGGCATCAGCCGCTAAGGGACAGTAAAGTGATCAACGAAGCGGCTGTCCGCGGTTTAGCCAGGGAGTTCTGTTCATTCCTGCGATCCCCCAGAGAAGAATCAGACTCCCGATGGCAGTCCTCGGCGCGAGATATCGCTTCTTCCCCGGACATCGCAGCAGACGACCTACAGAAGCTGTGGAACGTCGTCCTCGCCTTTGACGACACGCTTCACCAACATATTCACAGCCCTCTTCCGCTGTCCAGACCTGTGGTTATCGTGGCAGGAAGCGGTAAGGAGAGCTTCAAGACGTTCAATGTGAGCACGGCGGCAACCCTTCTCGCCGCCGCTTCCGGGGCATGCGTAATCAAAGGCGTGTCGGCATCCGTATCCGCCGTCTCAGGCTCTGCCGATGTGCTCACCGCCCTGGGCATTCCATTTGTAACCAGTCCAGACATGATTCCGCGTGCACTGGACCGTCACGGGCTCGCGTTCGTCTCCTACTCGTCCTTCTGCCCTCAGTACGCGAAACGCTACGACGGTGTCTTCTCAACGCTGACACCGTTTAGCTTCTTCATGCCCCCCAGCGTCCTCGCTGTTCAGGCCGAGGCCTTTGTGTACGGCATCGCGGACGCCCGGGTGGGCCTGACCGCACGAGCGGTGGCGACGGCTCGCCCGGATATTCCCCGTGGCACGGTCGTCTCCACCACCCTCGCGCCGGGAACGGTAATGGACGAGGGCGCACCCTATGGCCTCAATTACCGCGCCGATCTCGACAGGGAACGCATCACCGTCTCGATTGCCTCGCGGCCGACGGCGCCGGAGAGTTGGGGTGTCGCCGTCCGGCAGCGTGCCAGTCATACCGGCAACGCGGCGCGAATTACTGCGGCCCTGGCCCCCGATGGCTGCGAATCCAGCGCGCGCCTGGTGGAACACAACGCTGCTCTCATTCTGTGGGAGTACCACGGGCGCAGGTTGAGCCAGAGCCGACGCTTTGAAGAAGGTGCGCGCGACACGACTCGAAGGCCGAGCCGCTGACCTTATGAGTCTGTTACGAGTCCCAGGAGAGAAACGGCAATCTCGTGTGTGCTGAGGCAGTCGAACCGTTGGTGAATCTACCCGCCGTCGAAGAGCGCCTTGGGACCCTCCGCACCCGTTTCTCCCATGCGGACGGGGCAGAATCGGTGCTGCGCCCCGGGGTCGAAGACCTGCACGTCGTCACGGGCTTCGGCCCAACCAACGCACCCACCGCCGGAACTCTGTCCGTGATGATCGGAACCGTGGAGTTGCAGCGACGCCTGAACGTCCCTGTCACAGCTGTCATATCCGAGTTGGGCGCCTGGAACTCGCGCAACGTCGCATGGGCCCGGCTGGAGCAGGTACGTGACCAGATGCTGGAATTCCTGCGTGCGCTCGGGTTCGACGAGACCCAGGGGAGGCTCAGATCGCATGTGGATCTGGACAACCTCACACGGGCAGGAAAGATCGCCCGATTTCTTGGTCGGCGTGATTTCCTGGAGCACCGGGAGGAGCTACTCGAACTCTACGAAGATCATGGGCTGCTTGGCAGTGAAGTCGGGCTGACAGTCGATGCGCTGTACACGGTCGCCGATATTCTGGAACCGGCGGATCGAGGCCATCACCACGTTCTGATGATCTCGGGCCTGGAAGAGGCATATTTCACCGAGCTGGCCAGGCTGGTTGTCACACGGCAGAAGTCTTCCGGGAGTACATCCCTTAACTGGTCCACTAAAATCGGCGCCCTCTATTTTCGCGTCATCGAGGGCTTAGCTGGATACCCCAAGATGTCCAAGAGCATACCGGACTCCGCGATTCATCTGGGCATGGAAGCCGATGTTCTTTCCGTCCGAATCACTAGCGAGTCACCGGCCGATCAGAGAGCCCTGATGAGCGCTATGGAACTCGCGAGCGGATGGGATCTGGAGACCCTGAACACGGCGCGGTACGCCTATCAACATCGCGACAAGAATCAGGCGGCATGGGGGAAGGCCAAGGAGCACTACCTGACCACCTTCCTCACCTTTGCCGAACAGTGGCGCGCATGTGCTCGGTGAGCGGACCAGGGCAACGCCGGCTGATCATCATCCTGGGCGCCAGTGGCAGGCTGGGGACGGCACTGCTTCCACATTTGCTGAACTTAGATGTGGATATCGTCGGCATCTGCCGCAAGCAGCCCACCGGGCCTTGTACACGTGCCCGGTGGCTGTTGGCAGACGTCGCAGATCACCAGAGAGCCAACCGGGCCGCAACCGAACTTGCACGACTCAGTACGGGATATCCCCAAACGGTGTTGATTGATCTCTGTCTCGACCGATCATCCGTAACAGCCATGCGAGACTCGATCAAATCCGCAGCCCACTTTACGGACTTGCTGGCGGCAAGGGCTGTGAATCGGAGACAGAGCCTCCTGATCGTCACCGCGAGTAGCACGTCGGTGCTGGCCCCCTGGGCTCTGCAGACCCCGTACGGGGTGGCGAAGCGGCGACAACTCCAGCACTACGCGGCTTCTGGCGTCAACGGTTCCGCCCTGCTACTGCCCAAGTTGCGAACCGACGGCTCCGATGCCTGCCTGGGGTTGCCCACCTGGACCTACGAACTGGCGAGTCGGCAGATCACCGCGAGGCTTCAGTCGGATGCTGACAGTGACGCCTTCGTCGTCTATGTCCCAACTGTTCTGACCACACCGATGCCACGACGACGCCGAAAGCTGTTCCTCACCATGCGAGATGTTGTGAGGTGGTGGGGCAAACGCGTTGGCCAACCCAACTCGCCGTTGGCCCACCGAAATGCGAGCCGCGCACTACTGGATCTGCTTCCCCACCACGTGCGCCGACACGTTGACCATCACCTCGCGCCGCCCGGCCTGGTCCAGCGTCTTGCCACCCGTCACAACATAAGCGTCCGCCGGATGACGTCGCCCCCCTGAGCCGAGAGCTCTGCCGCACTCCGGCCGGCTCAGGCGCGGTAGCCCGCCGGGTGGTAGATGCGGAGGTCGCGGCGGCGGACGGTGCGGAGGCCGTTGGCCTCGCCGACGCCGCCGCCGTCCTCCACCACGGCCATCAGGACGAGAGCCACATAGCCCATCAGCCAGCGCCCCACCGACCGCCAGAATCCGGGCCGCCCCCCGTCGGCGGCCCGGACGACTCGGAGTCCCCACAGCAGCTTGCCGACGCTGGCGCGCAGCAGCCACATGCCGAGGACGTGGTTGGCGAACGAGAAGGCCAGCGCGCAGCCGAAGAACGTCAGCACCTGGCCGGGGACCCCGAGACTGTCAGGTGCGACTGTCAGCACCCCGACGAACCCGATCCCCAGGTTCACCAGCAGGTCGGTAATGGTCGTCAGTATCAGCCATCCCTCGCCGGCCTCCTGTGGTGCCACTGTCATGCTCCGTTCCCCCGTATCCGTTCGATGGAGGAAATCTACGAACTGGACGCCGTCGGTTGGGTGTTGACGGGGTCACGGAACCGCTACAGCGGCCGGGGGCCGTCCTTCGCCGGCCGTCAGCAGGGGGCGCGCCAGGCGTCCAGCTCCCAGTTCTTGGCCATGGAGCTGAGGCCGAGGCGGTCGGTCTCGGGGCAGAACTCCTCGGGGGGCAGCTCGTACTCGACGTGGAAGACCGGTTTGTCGGCCTCGATGAACGGGGTGAGGTGGTGGCATTCCGCGTAGGCGGCGCACTCCTCGTTGACCGCGAAGTCGAAGTCGTCGACGAGTTCGGGTATTTGGGGGAGGTCGTTCTTGAGGCCGACGGCCAGGCCGCGTTCGTGGGCCAGTTGGGCAACCATGCGGTTGAAGGTCAGTTGGTGCTCGGCGGTGAGGGGGAAGCCGGTTTCGTTGAGATGGCCGTCGAGGAGGTCGGGTTCGACGGCGTCGAAGCCCTTCTCCGCGCAGCGGTCGAAGCGGGCGGCGAGCAGCGGGCGGAGGGTGTCGGTGGCGCGGATGTCGAGCCAGCGTTCGCCGGGCCAGCCGTTGCCCTCGCCCAGCAGTTCCTCGGGGAACGCGTCCGCGTCGGGGCGGAAGTCCTCCCAGGCGCCGACGTTGACATAGCAGATGACCCGGATATCGCGTTCATGGAGCGTCGCGACATCGTCGGCGGTGGCCTCGAAGGCGTCGATGTCATAGACGTCGACGGGGAGTTGGAGGTCGAGCCGGCCGGTCAGCTGCCACTGCCAGTCGAGGCCGGCGGTAGGCCGCCAGCGGTCGGGCTCGGCCTCCGCGCCCTCCCGGTCGGCGGAACAGGACACCAACAGCAGCGCGGCGCCTCCGGCAAGCGCCACGCGGCGGACCGCCGTCAGTCGAACCACCTGGCCGTCTCCAACTCGGCGGCGCGGTCGGGGTCTTCGAGGAGCGCGGCCAGCTCGAAGCGGCGCGGCCACTGGCCGGTGGCCCAGGCGAGGCCGGCGGCCAGACCCTCGAACGTGGCCGCGTGCAGGGCCCCTTCGGCGGTGAGCCGCCAGTCGACCTCGCGGCCCTCGATGACCAGGCCGTCCTCGTGCTCCAGATATTCGGCCGGGGTGTCCTCGCCCAGCAACTCCCGTGCGGCGGCCGGCACTTCGCGGCGCTGCCCGTCGTCGGGCGGGGTGGCCGGGATGGCGGCGCTGAGCAGTCGGACGTCCAGCACCGCGGCCAACTCCCTGGCCAGCTCCGGCGGTACGGGCAGCAGCGGGCGGCTGTCGGCCAGCGGCAGCAGATCGGGCGCGTCGGCGACCAGCGCCTCGCCGGCCTCCACCACCCGCGCCTCGCCGTCCACCACCGCGCGCAGCCGGTCGGGGAGGGTGACCTCCTCCGGATCCAGCTCCGCCAACAGGCCGTAGAGACCGTGGAGTTGGCCGGGAGAGACCTCACGTTCCGGATCGCCGAGGCGGGCCAGCAGCTCGGCGGCGCCGCCCGGTTCCGCCAACAGGGCGGCCGCCGTGGTGCGCACGCCGAGGGCGCGCAGCACCTCCTCGTCGGCGTCGGCGGTGTCGGCGTCCTCGTAGAGGCCGTCCAGCAGGGGGTCGCCGGCCGTGGAACGGAGCCCGGCCGGACGTCGACCGTCCAGCACGGGGGCGCCGCGCAGCCACCAGGCGGTATAGGAACGGCCGCGTTCCACCGTGCCGTCCGGCATCCGCACCCGTACCCGGGTGGTCAGCGCCTCGCGCAGCGGGGAGCGGCCCAGCAGCTCAAGGACGCGCGGCCAGCTCGCGTCGTCGACCAGCTCCAGGTCCCGCACGGCCAGCACCTCGGCGGCCACCGGCGGCAGCGCGGCGTCGGGCAGCGCGTCCAGCAGGTCCTCGCACCAGACGTCGACCGAATCCAGCAGGCCGACGTCGTCCGGCTCGGCGAACGCCCCCTCGCGCGGCTCCAGTTCGTCCGGATCGAGCACCACATCGTTGGCCCGCACCAGCACGAAGTCGGCCTGCACCCCCACCGCCGTGAGGGTGCGCTCACCCCACTCCTCGGCCAACTCGCGGTCGCAGGCGGCGAGTTCGTGCTCCCTGATGACCTGCTGGAACACGCTGCCGGGGAAGACCAGCTCGCCGGCCGGGGTGAGTTCGCCGGTGTCGTCCGGCAGGGCGAGGGCGGCCAGCCAGGGCTCGTCGCCGGGACCGAGGTCGGCGGCCCTGACCAGGGTCAGCACGGTGGCGGCCAACTCGGCGGCCGGCACGGCGTCCTCGTCCCATACGTCCAGATCGCCGGACGCGG
This sequence comes from Streptomyces sp. NBRC 109706, assembly GCF_000974485.1. Lineage (GTDB taxonomy): Bacteria > Actinomycetota > Actinomycetes > Streptomycetales > Streptomycetaceae > Streptomyces. The sequence goes on from NZ_BBOM01000013.1 coordinate 121,784, forward strand.
CGACGGCGGTCCGCACCTGGTGGGTGTCCAGCACCGCGCGGGGTGTGGCCGGCTGGGCGCCGAGCCGTTCCAGCAGCGGGTGGGCCGCCTCCGGATGCGCCACCTTCAGGCCGAGGCGCCCCAGCTCGGCCGGCTCGGTGCCGGGCGTGGGCAGCAGCACCCGGGACGGCCCTATGGTGGTGCGGCCGTCGGCCAGCGGCACCGGCAGTCCGGTGAGCAGCTCGGGGTCGACGCCGGCCAGCGACTCGTAGAGCCGCCACCACCAGCCCGGGGGGCGTTCCACGCCGGCGAGACGTTCCACGATCTCGCCCAGCGAGACCCGGTCGACCTCCAACACCCGCAGTTCGGCGCGGCGTTCGAGGCCGGCCGGCAGCAGTCCGGGGAACAGCTCGGCGAGCACGGCGACCGTGTCGGCGCCGGCCCGTTCCACCAACTCGGCCTCGGTGGGCCGCAACGCGACCGGCGGCTCGCTCTCCGCCGGCTCCTCCCCCGCGCCGACGGCCAGCGGCTCCGCCGGCTCCGGCGGCTCGGGCGCCGTGACATCGACGGCCGCCCTCGGCAGGAACGCCGTCATGGGCAGCAGCTCAAGCACCAACTGGCGCAGCCGGCCGTCCAGTTCACCCCGGCCCAGCGGGCCAGGCACCAGATCGAGGATCTCCGGGGTGACGGGCCGCCAGTCCGCGAGCAGCGCGGCATAGGCCTCGGCGGCGCGGGCCAGCAGAAAGTCGGTGAGCGGGCCCGGCGCGACATGGCGCCTGGTGGGCTCCAACGGGAAGCTGCCGATGAGCAGCGCCGGCAGCCCCAGCGTGTCGTCGGTGGGCGTCGGCGCGTGCAGCACCGGCGCGCTCGCCGGCGGGCTGGGGGCGCCCTCGGCGTCCACCGGGACGGCCCAGCTGATCGACCAGTGCCGCCGCTCCCGCTCCTCCAACGGCCGGTCGGCCAGCAGCGTCTCGTCCGCCTCGCCCTCCAGCGCGGAGATCCGCCAGCGCGTCGACCGGACGGCGCTGCCGGCCGGCCCCGGCTCCTCGGTGATCTGCGTATAGGGGCCGAACTGGCGGCGGGTCAGGGCCCGCAGGCCGCGCGGGGTGTCCAGCACCACCTCGGTGAGCGCGGGCAGCGCCAGCAGCAGACTGTCGTCCACCGCGTCCAACAGGCGGTTGGCCAGATCCTCGGCCGCCGCGTCGCGCAGCGGCAGCCGCAGCACCGTGTCATAGCCCTCGGGCACCTCGACCCCGACCGACGGCAGCGGCAGCCGCAGCAGCGGGACGGCGTGCCGTTCGTCGGCCCTGCGGTCCAACTCGGCCAGCAGCTCGGGGGCGTCGGCGGCGGCGGCGCGGGCCAGCTCCGTCGACTCGGCCAGCGACCAGCGGACCCCGCCGGCCGCGCCCGCGATCTCGGGCCGGTCGCTCACGGCGAGGACGGCGGCGAACCCGACTCCGAACCTGCCGACGCCCGAGGCGTTGCCGGAACCGCCGCGTTTGGCCGAGGCGCGCAGCGTCGACAGCGACTCCACGCCGGCCGCGTCCAGCGGCGCCCCGGTGTTGGCCGCCGACAGCACCCCGTCCCGCAGGGTGAGCCGCAGCCGTCCTGGCTCGCCGGCGCGCTGCGCGGCGTCGCCGGCGTTCTGCGCCAGCTCCACGACCAGTCGGTCGCGGTAGCCGCCCCTGGCCAGGTCCTCCTCGGCGTTGGCGTCCTCCCGGAACCTGGCCGGGGAGTCCCGCCAGGCCCGCAGCACGCGCTGTCGCAGCCGCTCGGTGTGGAACGGATCGGCGAGGCCGGGGAACGGATCATCCGCGTGGTCGATGGTCACGCCCCGACACTATCGCCGTCCGGCGGCCCGACCGCCCCCGGTCGCTCGTTTGTTCGGCTCGACACGGAGGGGGGTGCCGCGAAGTGCCACGTTCGACGCTCGATGACCGACATATCCTTTCTGCTCCTCGCGGGCGGCGCGGTGGGCCGGCGGTCGTCAACCGGCCGAGGCCCCGGCGCCCGCGCCGGCCGGGGGTGCGGCAGAGGTCAGGGGAGGGACGTGTGGTGGGGGAGGCTGGGGAGGGCGCCGGGGTGGGTGGTGGTGAGGGCTGCGGCGTGGGTGGCGCGTTCGGCGGCGGCGAGGAGGGGGCGGCCGGCGAGCAGCGCGTCCAGCAGCGCGGCGCAGAACGAGTCGCCCGCCGCCGTGGTGTCGCGGGCGACGACCGGGCGGGCCGGCAGCCGGTGGCTGTGGCCCGCCTCGTGGACCAGGCAGCCGTCCGCTCCCAGGGTGACGACCAGCCGGGGCACCCGGAGGCGGCGGACCCCCTCCGTGAGGTCGGTGGTGCCGGTGAGGGTGGCCAGTTCGAACCGGTTGGGCACCAGCAGGTCGACCCGGTCCAGCAGGGTGGGCGGCAGCGGCAGCGCCGGGGCCGGGTTGAGGGCGAACAGGCCGCGCGTCGCCGCGGCCGCCGCCTCGACGGCGGCGAGCGGGATCTCCAGTTGGCACAGCACCGCGCGGGCCGCCGCCAGCGCGGGCGCCGCCGCCGCGACCGCAGCCGGGGTGACGGCGGCGTTGGCGCCAGGCGCCACCACGATGGTGGAGTCGGCGCCGCTGTCCCGCAGCACCACGGCAAGTCCGGTGGGCCCCGCGACCCGCGCCAGCCAGGCGGTGTCCACGCCCTCCGCACGGAGCGCGGCCAGCGCGGACGCCCCCTCCGCGTCCTCGCCGACCGCGCCCAACAGGCCGACCGACCGGCCCAGTCGGGCCAGCGCCACGGCCTGGTTGGCGCCCTTGCCGCCGGGGCCGCGTTCGACGGCGCCGCCCAGCACCGTCTCGCCGCGCACCGGTGGGCGGTCCACATCGACGGTGAGGTCGCCGTTGACGCTGCCGACGACCAGCACGTCGGGCGCCACGTCCGGTACCGCGCGGACCGTCATGGCAGGGCCCTTCCGAGCCGGTCGACGGCGGCGATCACCCGGTCCCAGAACGCCTCGCGTTCCAGGGTCATGGCGACCTTGGCGTTGGGTTCGAGCCCCAGATAGCCGTGCAGGTCGACGACGGTGGCGCCCCGGGTGTGGGTGCCGGTCAGTTCGATCGCGACATGGGCGTCGACACAGCGCACCAGCGCCGGGTCGATGACCCGGGCGACGGCGACGGGGTCGTGCAGCGGGGGCGCGGCGAAGCCCCAGAGGCGTTGGTAGGTGGAGCCGAAGAAGGTCATCAGCTCGGCGCAGAGCGGCCCCAGCGGTCCTTCGAGCGCCCGCAGCCGCTCGACCACATCGGGGGTGACCAGGGCCTGGTGGGTGATGTTCAGCCCGCACATGGTGACCGGGACGCCGCTGGCGAAGACGATCCGCGCGGCCTCCGGGTCGACGAAGATGTTGGCCTCGGCGTAGGGGGTGACGTTGCCCCGGTCGGCGGAGCCGCCCATCAGCACGATCTCCCTGATGCGCGGGGCCACTTCGGGGTGTCGGGTGAGCAGCAGCGCGATATTGGTGAGCGGTCCGGTGGGGATCAGCGTGACCGGCTCGGGGTGGCCGGTGAGGACCCGGTGCAGCAGGTCGACGGCGTGCTCGTCGAGCAGTCCGACGGTCGGCTCGCCGAACGCGGGCCCGTCCAGGCCCGATTCGCCGTGCACATCGTCCGCGATGCGCAGCGGCTGGGTGAGCGGGGCGCCGCAGCCGGCGGCGATCGGCACGCCGGTGATGCCGGCGACGGTGCAGACGCGGCGCGCGTTGAGCGTGGTCTTGGCCACCGTCTGGTTGCCGGCGACGGTGGTGATCGCCAGCAGTTCGACGGCGGGATCGCCGGCGGCCAGCATCAGCGCGATGGCGTCGTCATGGCCGGGGTCGCAGTCGATGATGACGGGGGTGGGCACGGGCGGCTCCTGCTCTCTTCCGGCCCGGCGGCTGGGCACCGGGCCAACACACTTCTACTGACGGTGAGTTGACGTATCCCCTGGCGGGTCCTGACGGGCCGTCAGTCGCGGCCGGCGAGCCAGCGGCAGATGTTGCCGAAGAGCACCGGGTAGCCGGGCCAGTCGAGGAACTCCTGGGGGCACCAGTGCGGCGCGATGTCGGAGGCCCAGGCCAGGGTGCGGCCCGCGCCCTCGGTGCGGACGGCGAGCAACGGGTCCCCGTCCACCTGGGCCAGCAGGGTGGCGTCCGGGCTGAGGCCGAACCGGTTGTAGCCCAGCAGCGCCGGCCAGTCGCCGGGGACACCGGCCAGGACGGGGTGGCCGGTGGCCAGCACGGACGGTTCGACGCCCTCCGGGGTCTCCACCCGGTCGTCGTAGGGGGAGATCTCGGCCGGCAGCACCGCCTCCACCGGGGTGCGGTGGAAGAAGCCCTTGCCCTCGAAGCCCTGGAAGCTGAGGTAGCCGCCGGCCATGGCAAGCCCGCCGCCGGCCGCGACCCAGGCGGCCAGCGTCTTCAGCCGGTTGGGGCGGCGGCGGCCGTTCAGCCAGGTGTCCTGGTGGAGCAGCAGGCTGTTGGCGCCGATGTCGGAGAGCAACACCACGTCGTAGGCGTCGAGTTCGGCCACGCTCCCCGGGAAGGACTCCGGCACCAGATGGGCCGGCAGATGGGTGACCTCGATGCCCTGGCCGGTCAGGGCCTCGGTCAACGGCTCGGCGCCGGTGTGGAAGGTGACCGAGGTGAACGCGTCGAAGCCCTTGTAGTGGGTGGACTCGCTCACCCAGGACTCGCCGGCGAGCAGGACACGGAGCGGGGAGGTCATGAGGTGGATCCCTTCGCGGCGGCCGTGAACACGGCGGCCGGGTTCAGCACGAGCAGTCGCCGCAGATCGTCAGGGGTGAGCCCATGGCGACGCAGACGGGGCGAGAAGCTGGTGATCAGATGGTCATAGCCGAAGCCGCCGTAGCGGGTCAGCATGGTCTTGACGAAAACATCGCCGGAGAGCAGCAGCCGCCCCCCGTGGCCGGCGGCGAACAGCGCGGCCAGGGCGCGGGCGTTCTCCTCGTCCGACGGGGACTGGGCGTCCTGGTCGGCGAAGTAGAACTCCAGGCCGATCATGTCGTACTCCAGCCAGGCACCGCGCTCGGCGAGCGCGTGCTGGTAGGCGATGTCGCGGTGGCTGGGGTTGAGATGGCACAGCACGGTGGCGCAGAGATCGCCGCCCTCCTCGGCCACCACATCCAACACCCGGTGCCCGTGCCGCTCCCAGCCCGGGAGGTGCACGGAGAGCGGCACCCCGGTGCGGCGCTGGGCGCGGGCGGCGCCACGCAGCACCTTCTCCTCGGCGGGGGTGAACGCGGCGGAGACCCCGATCTCACCGATCAGCCCCGCCCGCACCCCCGGCGCCTCGGGCGCGCCCTCGGTGACCTCGCGCTCGATACGGTCGGCGATATCGGCCACCGACATGCCACGCACCTCGGGCGGATGGCTGGGCTCCAGATAGAAGCCGCAGCCGGCCACCACCTGGACACCGGTGGCCGCCGCGATCCTGACCAGCCCCGGCAGGTCACGGCCGATGCCGGTGCAGCTCTGCTCGACCACCGTCCGCCCGCCGACGGCGGCGAACCGCCGCACCTCGGCGACGGCCGTAGCCTCGTCGTCCAGCCGGCAGTTGTCCAACGACAGGAACGGGTCGTTGCGCAGCCGCCCCAGATACTCCATCCGCAGCGGCCCGCGCGCGATCGTCCACCCCTCGGCGTCGTCGTCCACCGGCGGATGCCAGCAGGAGGCGCAGTCGTTGAGCAGATGCTCGTGCATCAATGTCACGCCCAACTCACCGACCGGCACAGGCCCGTTGACCGTGGTCACCGAGACGGCGTCGGGGGTGCGTGTGGTCATGACTTCGCCTCGGAGAACCGGGAGAAGAGCCGGGTGTTGGCCAGCACGGCGGCCAGCAGGATGGAGCCCTGGACGATCTGCACATAGAACGGGTTGACATGGCTCAGCTGGAGCCCGTTCTCGATGAAGCCCAGGGTGAGCACGCCGAGCACCGTGCCGAACACGCTGCCCCGGCCGCCCAACAGGCTGGTGCCGCCCAGCACCACGGCGGTGATCACGGTGAGTTCGAAGCCGACGCCCTGGTTGGACGAGCCGGTGCCGAGCCGGGTGGCCACCAGCACGCCGGCCAGCGCGGCGGCGATCCCGCAGAGCGTGAACACCGCCAGACCCACCAGCCGCACATTGACCCCGGCGCGGCGCAGCGACTCCCCGTTGCTGCCCAGGCCGATCACATACTGGCCGAACGGCGTCTTGGCGTAGACCACCCAGACGACGGCGGCGAAGCCCAACGCCACCACGGCCGCCGCCGGCACACCCGCCAGCTTGCCCTGGCCGAGGAAGCCCACCCAGCTGTCGGTCGGCAGCGCGACCGAGTAGCCGTCGGTCGAACGCAGCGCCACGCCCCTGATGATGCCCATGGTGGCCAGCGTGACGATGAACGCCGGGATGCCCTGGTAGCAGCTGAACCAGCCGTGCAACCCGCCGGCCACCGCGCCCATCACCAGCACCAGCAGAAACGCCGGCGTGGGACTGGTCCCGTGGTCCACCAGGATCGCCAACAGCGCGCCGCTCAGGGCCAGTACGGACCCCACCGACAGATCGATGCCGGCCGTGGTGATCACCAGCGTCATGGCCACGGCGACCACCAGCACCGGCGCGTTCTGCCGCAGCACGCTCAGCACGTTCTCGGTGCTGAGGAACGTGTCGGCGGTGAACGAGAAGACGATCAGCACCACCAGCAGCACCGCGCCGATGGCCACCGTGTGGATACGCGGCCCGAGGAACGCGTGCAGCCGGGCCGACCGGTCGGTCGCCAGCCGTTCGACGCGCTGCTCGGGGGTCAGGGTGGGGGCGCTCACGCCGCCTCCTTCCGGGGGTTACCGCCGACGATCTCGGCGACCAGCTCGTCCAGGCTGGCGCGGTGCGCGTCGAGTTCGGTGCGCACCGTGCCCTCGTACATCACCGTCAGCCGGTCGCAGACCCGGAACAGGTCCTGCAGCCGGTGGGTGATCAGGATGACGCTGACGCCGCGCGCCGAAACCGTCCTGATCAGCTCCAGCACGGTCTCCACCTCGGAGACCGCGAGCGCGGCGGTCGGCTCGTCCAGGATCAGCACCTGTGGGTCGAAGGAGACCGCGCGGGCGATGGCCACCGCCTGCCGCTGGCCGCCGGAGAGGTTGCGGACGGTCACATTGGTCAGCGGGATCCGGATGTTGAGCGCCGCCAGGTTGGCCGCCGCCCGCTCGTGCATCCGCCGCTTGTCCAGGAACAGGCCGCCCAGGCTGCGGGGTTCGCGGCCCAGGAAGAGGTTGGCCGCCACATCCAGGTCGTCGCAGAGCGCCAGGTCCTGGTAGACCATCCCGATCCCGGCGTCGCGCGCCTCGCGCGGGGTGGTGAACGCGACCCGTTCACCGTTGATCCGCAGCTCGCCCGAGTCCGGGACGACCGCGCCGGCCAGCACCTTCATCGCGGTGGACTTGCCGGCCGCGTTGTCCCCGACCAGGCCGACCACCTCGCCGGGACGCACCCGGATCGTCACCCCGCGCAGCGCCTCGATCAGTCCGTAACGCTTGCGGACATCCGTCATCTCGACCCGGAACTCCGGGCCCTGGCCTGGCGCGCTCACTCGAACGTCGCCCGGAAGTCGTCCACGTTCTCCCGGGTGACCACCGTCACCGGAACGTCGATCCGCTCCTCGACGGACTCCCCGCCGGCCAGCGCGACGGCCGCGTTGACGGCCTCCTCGCCCTCGGCCCTGGGGTCCTGCTGGACCACCCCGGCGACAAAGCCCGCGTCGATGCCGGCGATCGCCTGTGCCGTCAGGTCCCAGCCGAAGACCGCGACCCGGTCCTCGGCGCCCCGGCTGCGGACGGCGGCGACGGTGCCGAGCAGCGCGGGCTCGCCGGTCGCGTAGACCACGTTCACCCCGCTCTGCGCGGTCAGCAGGTTCTCGGCGGCGGTGGCCGCGCCCTCCTGGGTGTTCTCGCCGTCCACGGTCTGCGCGATCTCGGCGCCGCGCTCCTCCACCGTGGCCACGAAGCTGTCCTTGCGGAGGTTCTGGATATAGGAGTTGAGCGCGCCGACCACGCCGATCGACGGGGACACGTTCTCCTGCTCGGCCCAGTCGGCGACGAACTCGCCTATCTGCGCGCCGGCTTCCTCGTTGTCCACGCCGACCTGCACCGAGACGGCCGGATCGTCCACGATGGCGTCCACCGCGATCACCGAGACGCCGGCGCTGTCGGCAGCCTGGATGGCGGGCTTGATGCCCTCCACGTCGATGGCCACCACGATCACCGCGTCGAAGCCCTGCTGCACGAAGTTCTGCACGGCCTGGTTCTGCTGGGTGGGGTCGTCGTTGGCGTTGAAGATGGTCAGGCTGACCCCGGCGGCGTCGGCCGCGTCCTGGGCGCCGGCGTTCATCTCGTTGAAGAAGATGGCCTGTTGGTTGATCTGGACGAGGCCGATCCTGACCTCGCCGTCGTCCTCGCCCCCGCCCCCGCCGGAGCCGCCGCCGTCGTTCTCCCGGGAACAGCCGCTGAGCAGCGCGCCGCTGAGCGCCACCGCGAGCAGCCCCGCGACGGCCCTGCCGAGATGCCGGTTTCGCATGAGATTCCTCGTCTCTGCCTTGTCCCCGCCTGCCGTCACGCCTGCCGTCACACCTGCTGGGAACGCTTCGCGGGCGCCGCCGGGAACACTCTTCGGCAATCGATTGCCCGATGGCGCGCAACGGTAGGAGCGCCGGGAGACTGGCGTCAAGGGTTCGTCCCGCGATACCTTGCGGAAACATTGAACGGTCACGATGGGCAATCGATTGCCCTGAGGGGGTTCCATGCCGACGATTCACGATGTGGCGCGCGAGGCCGGCGTCTCCGCCTCCACCGTGTCGCGCGCGCTCTCCGGCTCCCGGCCGGTCAACCCCGAGCTGGCCGAACGCGTCGCGCGCGCCGCCCGGTCGCTGGGCTACCGGCACAACGCGGTGGCCAGGGCGCTGCGCACCAACCGCTCCCACACCATCGGCATGGTGGTCCCGCAGATCTCCAACCCGTTCTTCCCCATGCTGGTCGAGGCGCTGGAGCGGCGCCTCCAACAGGAGGGCGTGGAGCTGCTGTTGTGCGACTCCGCGCAGGATGTCGCCGTGGAGGAACGGCGGTTGCGCGCCCTGGTGGAACGTCAGGTCGACGGCATCGTCATCAGCCCGCTCGACACCGAGGCCAGCGCCCCCGCCGTGCGGGCCATCGCGGAACGGGTGCCGCTGATCCAGGTCGACCGGCGGGTGGGCGGCGCGGTCAGCGACTGGGTCGGCGCCGACGACACCGCCGGCATCGGGGAGTTGGTCGACCTGCTGGTCGCCGGCGGCCGCCGGCGGCTGCGCTTCGTCAGCTCGGCCGTCACCAACTCCTCGGCCCTGGACCGGGCCACGGCCTTCGACGCGGCGCTCGCCCGCCATGGCCTCGCCCCCGCAGGGGACCCGCTGCTCGGCACCTTCGACGTCAACTGGGGCCGCCGGGCAGCCGAGTTGATCGCCGCGTCGGGCACGCCGGTGGACGGCGTGGTGTGCGGCAACGACGTGATCGCGCTGGGCATGCTGCGCGGCCTGCGGGAGGCGGGACTGACCGTGCCGGACCAGGTCGCCGTCACCGGCTTCGACGACATCGCGTTCGCCGAGATCTCCGATCCGCCGCTGACCACGGTGCGCCAGCCCTGGGAGGCGATGGCCGAGGAATGCGTCCGGCTGCTGCTGCGCGGCGGCAACGGCACGGAACGGGACGGCGGGCCACGCGGCGTCTCGATCGCCCCCGAACTGCGGATCCGGGAGAGCACCCCGCCGGTGCTGCCCGGCCAGCGGTCCCAACCCCCCTTCCCTGGACGGGATAGGGAGGAACAGAGTTCTCCGGTACGGGATAAGGAGCAACGATGAGCGGCGGACTACCCGATGTGGTCGCCCTGACCCGCCAGTTGCTCGCCCTCGACACGGTGGACCGCGCCGAGTCGACCGCCGTCGCGGTGCTCGCCCCCCTGCTCGACGCGGCCGGCTTCAGCACCCGCACAGTCGAACTCGCCCCGGGGCGTGCCCAGTTGATCGCCGAGTGGCAGCCGGCCGCGCCCACGGCGCCACCGCTGTGTTTCTCCGGCCATCTGGACACCGTCCCGCTCGGCGGCGCCGCCTGGACGCACGATCCGTTCGCCGGCGAGACGGACGGCGACCGGCTCCACGGCCGGGGCAGCAGCGATATGAAGGGCGGCGTCGCCGCCCTGGTCCTGGCCGCCGCCCGCCTTGCCGGCGGCCCTCGCCCCAAGCGGGCCGGGCTGCGGCTGGTGCTGACCGCCGGCGAGGAGACCGGCTGCCGAGGCGCGGCCACCCTGGCCGACACCCTGCGCGGCGCGCCCAGCGGCCCGCTGCTGATCGCCGAACCGACCGCCAACCGGCCGGTGCACGGCCACAAGGGCGCGCTCTGGCTGGAGGCCGACGCCACCGGCGTCACGGCCCACGGCTCACGCCCCGACCTGGGCGACAACGCGGTCCTGCGACTGGCCCGCGCGGTGCTCGCCCTCACGGACGAGGGCGATCCCGACCCCACTCCCCCGCACCCCGTGATGGGCGCCCCCACCCTCAACGTGGGCACGTTCGCCGGCGGCCTCAACACCAACTCGGTCCCCGACCGCGCCACGGCGACGCTCGACCTGCGCACCGTCGCCGGCCAACGACACCCGTCCGTACGCGACGCCGTGTCCCGCCGCCTCGGCACGGACATCGCCGTCCGCACCCTGCTCGACCTGCCGGCGGTATGGACCGACCCGGACGACCCCTGGGTACGCTCCGTCACCACCACGACCACCACCATCACCGGCACCCCACCCCCACCCCCCGGCGCGGCCACGTTCTTCACCGACGCCTGCCTCCTCACCCCCGCCCTCGGCGACGTCCCCACCCTGATCCTGGGCCCCGGCGAACCCGACCAGGCCCACGCGACGAACGAATGGTGCTCGATCCGCCGCCTCCACGAATCTGTCGAGATCTACCACGAGGTGGCCACGGCCTGGTGCGATGCCGGAGGCCCGGCTGCCCTGGGCGACGGCGGGGCCGGTGGGGGCGGGGGCGGGTGAGCGAGCGGAGGGGCCGGACGGGGTACGGCGGAGTGACGGGGCCTGCGGCCCGGGGTGCCGGAGGCCCGGCTGGCCAGGGTGCGTGATGGGGCCGGACGGCCAGACGGGGTGACGGAGTGACGAGGCATGCGGCGCGAGTAGTGCCGGGGCCCGGCTGTTCTGGGCAGGTGACGGGGCTGGGCTGAACGCGGCCGGGGATGTCAGGACGGTGGCGATGCTGCGGTGTTGGGCCGGGACACAACAATTGAAGGTGCGGCGGACCCGGTGACGGGACTGAGCGGCCGGACGAGGCCCGGCTGGCCGTCGACGTGAGTGACGGGAGCTCGGCAGGGCTGGCGCGGCGCCGGAGGCGTGGTAGGCCGGCACTCCGGACAGGGTGACGGGGCGTTGGGCCTGCGGCCCGCCCGGGGCCCGGCAGGCCACGACGCATTAACGCGGCCGGAAGGCCGGAGAAGTGACGGGGTAACTGAGTGATGGGGTCTGCGGCTGGCCGGGGGCCGGGCCAGAACGGTGAGTGTTGAAGCGAGGCGGGTGGCCGGGCAGGCGGTGGCGACGGATCGGGGTTACCGTCCGGCGGGATCCGGTCGGCCGCCGGCGCAGCCGGAAGGGCGGCCGCGGGCCGGCGGCAGGCTCGGCGCAGCCGAGGAGAACGGGCGGGTGGGTGGGGGAAAAGGCCCCGGCCGGAGGCCAGCGGCAGGCAATGGCGCAGCCAAAGGGGCGGGTGGGCGGGGGAAAAACCCGGCCGGAGGACGGCCGGGGCACAACCCCAGCGGGCAGCGTCCCGTTACAACGGGTCCGCCCCGAGGTCGTCGATGACCGGTGGTGGGGGCGCCTGGTGCTTGGGGGACTCCGCCGCTTCCGAGTGCGCACCGCACCCGTACGCCAGGGAGACCACGCGGCCGTCCGCCGGCGAGTACTCGTTGCCGCAGACGCCGAACGCCTGGCGGAGGCTGCCGGCCAGCGGCAGCAGGAAGCCGCAGCTGACGCAGGACGCGGGGGCCGCCTGGGCCATCGGGGTGGTGGCGCCGAACTGGTCGTCCCAGCGGTCGGCGGCCTCGCGCAGGCCCAGCAGGGAGAGCACCCGGTTGCGGCCGAGGCCCAGTTCGCCGGCGACATCGCGGACGGTGCCGCGTTCCGGTTGGTCGTCCTCGGCCAGTGGGGAGTTGGGGGGCGGCTGCTCCTCGGCGAGGAAGCCCGGTTCGAGGCGCGGGTCGTCGTCCTCGGTGGGCAGCAGGTCGCCGGGGCCGAGGTCGCCCGGGCGGAGCCGTTCGCTCCATGGCACCCAGTCGGGTGCCAGCAGCGCCTCGGGCCCGGGGGTGAGGGCGACCTCGTCGACCGTCACATAGCGGGCGCGGGCCGCCCTGGCGACGGTGACGCCCCAGCGCCAGCCGGGGTAGCCGGGCTCCTCGCTGGCGAAGAAGTGGGTGACCAGGCGCTCGCCGTCGGCGATCATTCCCAGATGGCCGCCAAGCTGGTGCGGGTGGGCCGCCTGCGCCGCCGCGTCGCGCGCTAGCTCCACCGCTTCGGCGCACAGCCGGTCGGGGGTCCGGCTTCGCATCCCAGGACTCACAAGAACTCTCCTACGGCGTTGTTCGGTGCGGGCGCCTTGGGTGGCGAACGGGGCGGACGGAGCGGACGCTGGACCGCTACGACGTCGCGCTGATCGAGGCTAGGCGCACCGTCGGGCCACGCTATCGCACGGGGCCGGGACGTCGCGCGTGGGTTCGGTGGCGCCGCCCTGGCGGGGCGGGTGCGGGCGGCGGCGGGGACGGGTCCGGCTCGGGGACGGCCCGGGGGAAGCTCCCGAGAAAGACCGTAAAGCCCGTGCGGATCAGGGGAGTCCGCGTGCCCGGGGGCCTTACTCTTGCCGTTGTGGCTGCTGGCGGTCGGTTGGGAACGGAGACCGGGGCCCGCGCCGGGGTGATCGTCCGCGCCGGCCGGGCGGTGGGGCGTGGGCTGCTGGCGGTGCCACTGGGGGTGACCCGGCGGGTGCGTCGGGTGACGCACGCGCATGGCGCGGGTGAGTCGGGGATGGCGAAGCTGATCGAGTTGCACGCGGTGCACTCGGCCGGCGACATGCTGATCACCTTCGCTCTGGCGTCGACCATTTTCTTCTCGGTGCCGACGGACGAGGCGCGGGGCCGGGTGGCGCTCTATCTGGCGATCACGATGGCGCCGTTCGTGCTGTTGGCGCCGGTGATCGGGCCGTTGCTGGATCGGGTGCCGCACGGGCGGCGGGCGGCGATGGCCGGCGCGTTGTTGGCGCGCGGCATGTTGGCGTTGGTGATCGCGAGCGCGGTGGTCACGGGTGGGCTTGAGCTGTATCCGGCGGCGCTGGGCGTGATGGTCTGTTCGAAGGCGTACAACATCGTGCGGGCGGCGGTGGTGCCCCGGTTGTTGCCGCCGCGGATCTCGCTGGTGAAGGCGAACGCGCGGATCACGTTGACCGGGTTGATCTCGGCCGGGGCGATGGCGCCGGTCGGGTTCGCGTTGAACGCGATCGGGGAACGGTGGCCGCTCTACGCGGCCTGTGCCATCACGGTGGCGGGCGCGTTGATGTCGTTCCGGTTGCCGGGCCAGGTGGATCTGGCGAAGGGTGAGCGGACGGCGCATCTGGCGGAGTTGGCGGCGATGAGGAGCGGGGACGGCGAGGGGCGGGTGGAGCGGCGGGGGCTTCTGCCGCGCACCGGGGACTCGCCGGTGTTGCGGGCGCTGACGGCGAACGCCTCGCTGCGGGCGCTCTCCGGTTTTCTGCTGTTCTTCATGGCGTTCCTGTTGCGTGGCGAGCCGCTGCCCGGGCTGACCGCCGCGCTCTCCCTCGGCCTGGTGGGGGTGGCGGCCGGGGTGGGGAACGGGATGGGGAACGTGTTGGGCAACTGGCTGCGGGATCGTTCTCCGGAGCTGATCCTGCTGGCGGTGCTGACGGTGGCGGTGGGTACGACGGTGGCGGCGGCGATCAGCTATCTGGCGGTGACGGTGATCGCGGTGTGTGCGGCGGCCGGGATCTGTCAGGCGTTGGGCAAGCTGGCGTTGGACGCGTTGATCCAGCGGGATGTGCCGGATGTGGTGCGGACGTCGGCGTTCGCCCGTTCGGAGACCACCTTGCAGATGGCGTGGGTGCTGGGTGGCGCGATCGGGATCTCGTTGCCGTTGATCGGACCGCTGGGCATGGCGGTCTGTGCCGGTTTGGTGCTTCCGGGTACCTGTTTCAGCCTGCGGGGGCTGCTTGCGGCGGCCCGTCGCGGCTCGCCGCACCCGCGCGTCAAGTGACCGGTATGGGCCGGTAACCTGCCCACATGACTGTGATCGCCAGGAACCGGGGCCGCCGGGCCTTTCGTACCATGCTCGCGCTCGGCACCGTTTCGCTGGGCGTTCTTGTGCTGTCGGGGTGTGAGAAGCCCTCGCCGAACGCGCACTTCACCCTGAACAGCAGCAGCAAGACGCGGGAGACCGCGTCGGACTGCCATGGGCATGGCGATGCGCTGGGCGTGTCGCGGGTGTTGGAGTGCCTGGGCGGCGACGAGGAGGCGGTGTCGTTCTCCACCTCGCCGGGCGACACGTTCCGGATCGGCGTCGACCCCTCGGTGGCCGAGACCGGCTGGGTGGTCCTCGTCAACGAGCAGCTGTATCGGATCGAGCCGTACACCACCACCTACCAGACGTTCCCCAGCGCCGACCTCTACCGGATGGTGCGGGGCGAGCCGCAGCCGGGACAGCCGCCGGTCGATACGGAGCTGCGGGTGTCCGTCGCCCAGGTGCGCGAGGAGTACGACGTGGACGCCGTCTGGGATTCGCGGAGCGCGGAGGAGTACCAGGAGAACCTGCTCAGCCAGGTCGAGGGCGTCTGGAACGCGACGCTCAGGCCGGGCGACTGAGCCGGCCGGGGGGCAGCGGCAGCATGGGGGAGAAACGAACGCTGGTGGTCACGGCGGTGCCGGCCGAGCGGGACGCGGTGACGTTGGCAGCGGGCGTGGCGCCCGAGCCGTTCACGCTGCCCGGCGGTCTCTCGCTGCAGCGCGGCCCGGGCCTTGACGCGGTGTCGGTCGGGGTCGGCCCGGCGGCCGCGGCGGCCGGCACGGCGACGGTGTTGGCGCTGGCGCAGGGCCGCTACGACCTGGTGGTCTCGGCCGGCATCGGCGGCGGGTTCGCGCAGGTCGCCGAGGTGGGTGCGACGGTGGTCTCGTCCGCGCTGGTGGCGGCCGATCTGGGCGCGAACGGCCCCGACGGGTTTCTGGACGTGGGCGAGCTGGGCTTCGGCGCGGCGACGTTCCGGCCGCCGGCCGGGTTGGCGCGGGCGGCGGCGGACGCGGTCGGCGGCCCGTTGGGCCCGGTGTTGACCGTGTCGACGGCGACCGGGACGGCGGCCCGCGCCGCCGAGTTGGCGGCCCGTCATCCGGGGGCCGCGGCCGAGGGCATGGAGGGCCACGGGGTCGCCACGGCGGCGGTGGCGCACCAGCTCGCGGTGTTGGAGATCCGCACCGTGTCCAATCCGGTGGGCCCCAGGGAGCGCGCCGCCTGGCGCATCCCGGACGCGCTGCGCGCCCTGACCGATTCCTTCGCCGCCCTGGGCCCGGCGTTCGACCTCTGGAGGGAACAGACCCATGGCTGACCGTCCGCTCTCCCTGACGTTCTCGCCCTGCCCCAACGACACGTTCGTCTTCCACGCCTGGGCGCACGGCCTGCTGCCCGGGGCGCCCGAGGTGGTGGTGGACTTCGCCGACATCGACATCACCAACGACCGGGCGCAGCGCGGCGAGGGCGATGTGTTGAAGGTGTCGTACGCGGTGCTGCCGTGGGTGCTGGAGGAGTACGCGCTGCTGCCGTGCGGTGGCGCGCTGGGCCGGGGCTGTGGCCCGCTGGTGTTGACCGGGGACGGTGGCGGCTCGCCGGCGGATCTGGCGGGCCGCACGGTGGCGGTGCCGAGCGAGCGGTCGACGGCCTATCTGCTGTTCCGGCTGTGGGCGGCGGCCGAGGTGCCGGGCGGGGTGGGCGAGGTGCTGGTGCTGCCGTTCGACGAGATCATGCCGGCGGTGCGGGACGGCCGGGTGGACGCCGGTCTGGTGATCCACGAGGCGCGGTTCACCTACCGGAACTACGGGTTGACGAGACTGGCGGATCTGGGCGAGTTCTGGGAGTCGACCACGGGGCATCCGATCCCGCTGGGCGCCATTGTCGCCAGGCGGTCGCTGGGCGAGGAGCGGCTGGCGGCGATCACGGCGGCGATCAGGGCGTCGGTGCGGGCGGCCTGGGCGGACCCGGAGGCCAGTGCGGCGTATGTGCGGGAGCACGCGCAGGAGATGGACCCCGAGGTGGCGAAGGCCCATATCGGGCTCTATGTCAACGAGTTCACGGCCGATCTCGGGGAGAGCGGCCTGGCGGCCGTCGCCGAACTGCTGGGCCGGGCGGCCGATGCGGGTCTGGTGCCCCGCGTCGACCGCCTGGGCTGACGGGAACGGTGGGGTCAGACGTCCAGTTGGTCGGCGACGGCGCGGAGCATGCCGGCGATCTTCCGGCCGCTGGTGCGGTCCGGATAGCGGCCGCGCTCCAACTGCTGGGAGACGCCGTCGAGCAGTGTCGTCAGATCCTGCACGATGGAGGCCAACTCGTCCGGCTTGCGGCGCTGCGCCGCGGCCACCGAGGGCACCGGGTCGAGCAGCACCACCGACAGCGCCTGGTCGCCGCGCTGCCCCGCCACCACCCCGAACTCGACGCGCTGTCCTGGCTTGAGCACATCGAGGCCGCTGGGCAAGGCCGAAGAGTGCACAAAGACATCGCCGCCGTCATCACGGGAAAGGAAGCCGAAGCCCTTCTCGCTGTTGAACCACTTGACTTTGCCGGTAGGCACGTGTCCTCGTCCTCGCACTCGCATAGCAGTGAGGCGGGCCACATCAGCCCGCCAGGTCCAGGCTAATCGCCCGGGGCCCGGTGACAAGATGCTCCCGGGCCGTTTCGGAGGATGACTGCCCCCGGCGCGTCGCAAATATGCTCGCACCTGCGATCCTGTGGGGGTGAGTACGAACTACCCGGGAGACGGCCTGGTGCGCGTGGGCGGCGTGGTGTTCGCCGTCGGCGCCGTGGCCACCCTGATCACCGTCGTTCCGTTGCTTGTCGGGGCCGATCCGCTGCCGACGGCGGCGTATCTGGTGTCGATGCTGATGGGGGCCGGCTTTCTGCTGGCCGGCTGTGGGCTGCTGCGGTCCATGGCGGCGCAGCGCCGGTCGGACCGTGCCGCGCAGTCGGCTCAGTCGTCGGCGCCCGCCGGGTCCTTCGCGAGATAGCCGGCGAGCCAGCCGGGGAACGCCGTCAGATCGTCGAGGACCACATCGGCGCCGGCGGCCTTGAGTTCGTCGGCCGGGCAGGGGCCGGTCGCGACCGCGACGGAGAGCGCGCCGGCGGCGCGCGCCCCGCGCACGTCCCCGATGTGATCGCCCACATAGACGCCGGCCTGGTGCGCCTTCAGAGCCTCCGCCTTGCGTTCGGCCCAGAGCCAGCCGACCAACGCGTCGGGTGCCAGGCCCAGATGGTCCAGATGCAGTTTGGCGTTGCCGGTGTGTTTGGCGGTGACCACGACGCTGCGCCCGCCGTGCCGACGCACCGCGTCGACGGCCTCGGCCGCCCCGGGCAGCAGCAGCGTGGGCTCGATCGCCAACTCCACATACAGTTCGCGGTAGCGAACCCCCATGGCGTCGATCTGCTCGGCCGGGAACCAGCAGGCCAACTCCTCGTCCAGCGGCGGCCCGAGCCGGCTGACGGCGAGATCGGCGTCGATGAACACCCCCGTCTCCTCGGCGAGCGCGCGATAGGTGCGGTGGATGCCGGGGCGGGAGTCGATCAGGGTCATGTCGAGGTCGAAACCCACGGTCAAAGGGCGCTTCGGCGAAGAGAGAGACATACGGCTATTGTGCCCCTGGCAGATGCCTATACTTAGGCTCGCCTTACCTAACCCCAGGGACACCATGCCAGCCATATCCGATCGCCGACCGCTCGCCGCGTCTCGGACGACGACCGCGCGCCGGCTGGCCTGGCTCGCCGGCGGTCTCGTCGCGCTGGTGGTGGCGATGCTGCTGAGCGTGGCGCTCGGCAGCCGTGCCATGAGCCTCGACCAGGTCTGGCAGGCGTTGTTCCACGGTCCCGACCAGCTGACCGGCGCGGACGCCAGCGCCGCGAAGGTGGTGCGCGAACTGCGGGTGCCGCGCACCATGATCGCGCTGATGGTGGGCGCCGCGCTCGGCATCGCCGGCGCGGTGATGCAGGGGCTCACCCGCAACCCGATCGCCGAACCGGGCATCCTCGGGGTGAGCCAGGGCGCCTCCGTCGCCGTGGTCCTGGCGATCACCTTCGCCGGTGCGAACACTCTGGACGACTACGTCTGGTACGCCTTCGTCGGCGCGGGACTGGCCGCCGTGCTGGTCTACGGGATCGCCAACCAGGGCCGGGGCGGGGCGACTCCGGTGCGGCTGGCGCTGGCCGGGGCCGCCATCAACGCGCTGTTGGCCTCGGTGATCGCGGGGGTGCTCACCACCCATGGCGCCACCCTGGACCAGTTCAGGTTCTGGCAGGTCGGGTCGTTGACCGACCGGGACGCGGACATCGTCCTGCGCATAGCGCCGTTCCTGCTGACCGGCCTGGTCTTTGTCGCCGCGGCGGCGCGCGGCCTCGACGCGCTGGCGCTGGGCGACGACGTGGCCAGGGGCCTGGGCCAGAACGTGGGGGCGGTGCGGATCGTCGGCGGCATCGGCGCCGTGGTGCTCACCGGCGTCGGGGTGGCGGCGGCCGGTCCGATCGCCTTTGTCGGCCTGGCCGTTCCGCATATCGGCCGCGCCCTGGTGGGCGGCGGGCACCGCTGGCTGCTGCCGATGTCCGCGCTGCTGGGCGCCGTTGTGCTGCTGGTGTCCGATGTGGTGGGCCGGCTGATCTTCCCGCCGTCCGAGGTGCCGGCCGGGGTGACGACGGCGCTGATCGGGGTGCCGTTCCTGATCTATCTGGTGCGCCGCTCGGGAGTCAGGGGATGAGCGCGCTGCGCCTCGGGGGGCGACCATGACCATGACCACCACGCGCTTCGGCCGGCCGACCGAGCGGCGCGTCCGGCCCACCGGCTATCTGGTGCTGCGCGCCGGACGCGGCTCGCTGCTGCTGCACCGACGGACGTTCGCCGTGGTGACGGTGCTGGTGCCGGCGCTGCTCGCCGCCGCGCTGGCCAGCCTCTGTCTGGGCGAGTCCAGCGTGCCGCCGGCGGACGCGGTCCGTTCGGTGCTGGGCCTCACCGACGAGTACGACTTCCTGATCGGCGTGCTGCGGCTGCCCCGGCTCACCGTCGCCCTGCTGGTGGGGGCCGCGCTCGCGGTGGCCGGCGCGCTGATCCAGACCGTCGCCCGCAACCCGCTGGCCAGCCCCGACATCATCGGCGTCAGCCATGGCGCGGCGGCGTTCGCGGTCGCCGCGATGACCTTCGGCTGGGCCTCGGCCTCCGAACTGCCCTACTGGGCCGTCGGCGGCGGGCTGTTGGCGGCCGGTCTGGTCTATCTCTTCGCCTGGCGCCGGGGGCTGCACGCCGCGCGCTTCGTGCTGGTGGGCATCGGCTTCGCCATCGCGCTGCGCTCCGTCACCCAGCTCTTCCTCACCAAGGGCGACCACACCGTCGCCCAGCAGGCCACCGTCTGGATGACGGGCTCCTTCAACGGCCGCGGCTATGCCGAGGCCCAACCGCTCGCCTGGGCACTGCTGTTGCTGCTGCCCGCCGTCTGCTGGGCCGCCCGCGCCCAGCGGACGGTGACCCTCGACGACGACACCGCGACCGCGCTCGGCGTCCGCCTCAACGCCACCCGCCTCGGGCTGGCCTCCGTCGGCGTGCTGCTGGCCGCGCTGGCCACCGGCACCGCGGGCCCGGTCGACTTCGTCGCCCTGCTCGCACCGCAGATCGCCCGCCGGCTCACCCGCACCGCACAGATACCGCTGTTGGCCACGGCGCTGGTCGGCGCGCTGCTGACCGTGCTGGCCGACGTGCTGGCCCGCACGCTCTTCAGCCCGACCGAACTTCCGGCCGGGGTGGTGACGGCGGCCATCGGCGCGCCCTATCTGCTGTGGCTGATCATCAACAACCGCACCGGAGGACGGGCATGACCCCCCTTTCCACCTCGTCCCCATCGGCCCCCACCCCCACGCCAGGGCGGCTGGCCGCCAGGGGGCTCACCCTCGGCTATGACACGGCGCGGCCGGTCGTCGACGAACTGGACCTGGACATCCCCGACGGCCAGGTCACCGTGATCGTCGGCCCCAACGCCTGCGGCAAGTCCACCACGCTGCGCGCCCTGGGCCGGCTCCTCAAACCCCGTGCCGGGACGGTGCTGTTGGACGGCGAGGAGCTGTCCAAGCTGCCCACCCGGGAGATCGCGCAGGCGCTCGGGCTGCTCCCGCAGAGCCCCGTCGCCCCCGAGGCGATCACCGTCGCCGATCTGGTCTCCCGGGGCCGGCAGCCGCACCAGCGCTGGTGGCAGCAGTGGTCGGAGGCGGACGAGACCGCCGTGGCCGAGGCCATGGCGCGCACCGACGTCACGGAGCTGGCCGACCGCGCGGTCGACGAACTCTCCGGCGGGCAGCGGCAACGCGTCTGGATCGCGATGGCGCTGGCCCAGCGCACCGACCTGATGCTGCTCGACGAACCCACCACCTATCTGGACATCGCGCACCAGGTGGAAGTCCTCAACCTGATCCGCCAACTGGCCACCGAAACCCCCGACAGCCCGGCCAGGACGGTCGTCACCGTGCTCCACGACCTCAACCAGGCCGCCCGTTACGCCGACCATCTGGTCGCGATGAAGGACGGCCGGATCGAGGCCAGCGGCCACCCCGACGACATCGTCACCGCCGACCTGGTGTGGGACGTCTTCGGCCTGGCGGCCGTCGTCATCCCCGACCCGGTCACCGGCTCGCCCCTGGTGGTCCCGGAGGCCCCCACCACCGACAGCCCGTAACCCGCCAGAAAGGCACACCCGTTATGAACCGCCGCATCACCGCCACCGCGCTGGCCCTGGCCTGCGCCGTCGCTCTCGCCGCGTGCGGAAGCGACTCCGACGACTCGGACTCGTCCGACTCGGGCAACGGCTCCGGCGACGGGGCCACCAGAACCGTCGAGACGGCGATGGGCCCGGTCGAGGTGCCGGAGAACCCGCAGCGCGTCGTGGTGCT
The DNA here is from genome assembly GCF_000974485.1 of Streptomyces sp. NBRC 109706. Classification (GTDB taxonomy): domain Bacteria; phylum Actinomycetota; class Actinomycetes; order Streptomycetales; family Streptomycetaceae; genus Streptomyces. The sequence goes on from NZ_BBOM01000013.1 coordinate 143,021, forward strand.
CGACACCGCCGAGCTGGACACCGTGATCACCCTCGGGGTGGTCCCGGTCGGCGCCGTCCAGGCCGACGCCACCCAGGAGTTCCTCGACTACCTGCCGGCGGACCAGCTGGCCGATATCGAGGTGGTCGGCAACATCGCCGCGCCCAACCTGGAGACCATCGACCGGCTGGACCCCGATCTGATCATCGGCAGCAAGGTCCGCGACGAGGAACGCTACGACGAACTCTCCGCCATCGCGCCCACGGTCTTCTCGGAGACGGTCGGCGCGCCCTGGAAGGAGAACTTCCTGATGCACGCCGAGGCGCTGGGCAAGTCGGACGAGGCCGAGGAGGTCGTCGCCGCCTACGAGGCGCACGCGGCGGAGGTCACGGAGGCGCTGGGCGGCGCCGAGGCGGCGGCCGACATCGAGGTCACCATGCTGCGGTTCATCGAGGGCGGCAACACCCGGCTCTACGGCCGCGACAACTACATCGGCAGCATCCTCACCGACATCGGCGTCGGCCGCCCGGCCATCACCGACGAGGCCACCGACGGCTTCGCCGTGGAGATCAGCCCCGAACAGATCGACCAGGCCGACGCCGACGTCATCTACTACGCCTCCTACGGCGACCCCGAAGCCTCCGGCGAACAGGGCGCGGTCGGCGGCCCCCTCTGGGAGGACCTGACCGCCGTCCAGGAAGACCGCGCCTTCCCCGTCAACGACCAACTCTGGTACCTCGGCATCGGCTACACCGCCGCCCACCAGATCCTGGACGAGATCACCGAGACCCTCACATAGCCGGCATCCCGGCTGCGTCCCGCGACGCCGGGCCCCCAGGGGGCCCGGCTGGGGCGCCCTGGTTCGGGAGCGGCCGCGAGAGCTTGTCGATGGCGCGATGGCCGTCGGGTACCCCCTCGACCAGTGCGACCATCGAGGTCGAGTGCTCGGTGCGGAGCGGCAGGATCGCCTGGTAGGCCGGCGACCCGTACCACTCCTGAGCCCTGGCCAGATCAGGGAATTCCAGGATCACGATGTCGCCGTCCCAGGTTCCCTCATGCCCGATGAGCTGCCCGCCGTGCACGAGGTAGCGGCCGCCGTACGGCGCCATCGTGGCCTCGATCCGCCTGATGTACTCCGCGATCTCCGGGCCGACCTCGGCATCCTTCAGGTAGCCGATCGCATATGCGCGCGGCGCCCTCATGCCGGCACCTTGTCCAGGAAACCGTGCACGTCCTGGATCCGGCCCGACTCGTCCAGCACCAGGACGTCGAATCCGATCACCAGCGGCTCGGCTTGCTCCGGGCCCAGGCCCCAGCGGAAACGCACCTGGCGATGGTGGGCGTCGACCTCACCGACCTGGGTGAACACGAACCCGGGGAACTGCGCCTGGACCGCCTCGACGACCGCCGTGATCCCCTCGTGGCCGGAGACCTCGGCCATCGGATCGGTGTAGTTCGCCGTGGGCGACCAATGCTCGGAGAGCAAGGCGGCCCGCTCGTCGCCGGTCGCGTTCCAGGTGGCCAGGTACTGCTGAACGACAGCGTTCATGATCAATTCTCTCCCGTTCGTTTCGATCGGCTGATGTCCGACATCCTGGCCCGGTCCCGGTGGGCAGGGCCATGACCTCCCAGGTCATGGGCACCGGACATGGCCCCTTAGGCTCATGGGCATGAGCGTTGTAGCCGAAGCCCCGCCGGTCGGTGCGCTGTTGCGGACCTGGCGTGAACGACGCCGCTTCAGCCAGCAGGAGTTGTCCAACCGATCACGGGTCTCCACCCGGCACCTCAGCCGGGTGGAGACCGGCAAGGCGCACCCGACGCCGGAGATGCTCATGCGTCTCTCCGACAACCTGGATGTGCCGCTGCGGGAACGCAACCGGCTCCTGTTGGCCGCCGGCTACGCGCCGCGCTATCAGGATCACCGATGGGACGACGCGTCGATCGCGGTGGTGATGGACGGTCTGCGCCGGCTCCTCGACGCCCACCTGCCGTACCCCGCACTGCTGTTGGACGATCACTGGGACATCGTCGACGCCAACGCTGCCGTTGATCAGCTGCTGACCGGTTGCGCGCCGGAGTTGCTGGAGCCGCCGATCAACGTGGTCCGGGTCTGCCTCCATCCGGACGGGCTGGCCCGCCGGATCGGCAATCTCGCGGAGTGGGGCGGCCACCTGCTGCAACAGGTGAGTCACCGTGCCGAGCGCACCCATGATCAGCGTCACCACGAGCTTGCCGAGGAGATCGCCGGATACCTCGGCAAACCCGATGCCTCCACCCCCCGCACGGGGCCGGTGATCACCCTGGAGATCGACGTCGACGGCACCCCGCTCCGATTCTTCAGCACCTCCGCCACCCTCAGCACCGCCACCGATGCCGCCTTGGAAGGGCTGCATCTGGAGACGTTCCTGCCGGCCGACGACGAGACCCGACGCCGGTTCAACCAGCGGTAGACCAGGCCGGAAGCGCCCCGCCGCGTCCGCGTCCGCGTCCGCGCGAAAGCGGGCTTGTCTCAGGGGAGAACCCCGCCGGGGCGTCAGCCGAAGCGGCCGGAGACGTAGTCCTCCGTCGCCTTGTTGGTGGGGGAGGAGAAGATCTTGGTGGTCTCGTCCATCTCGACGAGGCCGCCCGGTTCGCCGATGGAGCGGAGGTTGAAGAAGCCGGTGACGTCGCTGACCCGCGCGGCCTGCTGCATGTTGTGGGTCACGATCACGATCGTGTAGTCCTTCTTCAGCTCCAGCATCAGGTCCTCGATGGCCTGGGTGGAGATCGGGTCGAGCGCCGAGCAGGGCTCGTCCATCAGGAGGATGTCGGGGGAGACCGCAATGGCGCGGGCTATGCAGAGCCGCTGCTGCTGGCCGCCGGAGAGTCCCGATCCCGGCCGCTTGAGGCGGTCCTTGACCTCGTCCCAGAGGTTGGCGGAGCGCAGCGACCGTTCCACCAGCGCGTCCATGTCGGCCCGCTTCATCCGCTTGTTGTTGAGCCGCACGCCGGCCACCACGTTGTCGTAGATCGACATCGTCGGGAACGGGTTCGGCCGTTGGAAGACCATGCCGATGTGGCGGCGGACGGCCACCGGGTCGATATGGGGGGCGTAGAGGTCCGTGCCGTCCATCTCGACGGTGCCGACCGCCCGCGCCTTGGGCACCAGTTCGTGCATCCGGTTGAGGGTGCGCAGGAAGGTGGACTTGCCGCAGCCGGAGGGGCCTATCAGGGCGGTGACGGAGCGCGGCTCGATGGTCATGGAGACGCCCTGCACGGCGAGGAACTTGTCGTAGTAGATGTCGAGGCCCTTGACCTCGATGCGCTTGGCCACAGTGCTTCGCTTCCTTCGGAGGTTCGCGGACGGCGCCGGTCAGGCGCGGGTCTTGGGGGCGAACAGGCGGGAGATCAGGCGCGCCAGCAGGTTGAGCGCCATCACGATGAGGATCAGCGTGAACGCCGCCGCCCACGCCCGGTCCAGGAACGGCTCCGGCGGGATGCCAGGGGTCGCGTACTGGTAGTAGGAGAAGACCGAGAGGGTCGCCATGCGGTCGTCGAAGGGGTTGAAGTTGTCGCTGTTGGTGATGCCGACGGTGACCAGCAGCGGCGCGGTCTCGCCGATGACGCGGGCGACGGCCAGGGTGACGCCGGTCGCGATGCCGGCCAGCGCGGTGGGCAGCACCACCTTGACGACGGTGCGCCACTTGGGGACGGCCAGCGCCATCGACGCCTCGCGCAGCTCGTTGGGCACCAGCTTCAGCATCTCCTCGGTGGAGCGCACCACCACCGGGATCATCAGCACGCTGAGCGCGACCGAGCCCATGATGCCCATCCGCACGCCGGCGCCGAAGAACAGCTCGAAGAGGGCGTAGGCGAAGAGACCGGCCACGATGGACGGGATGCCGGTCATCACGTCGACGAAGAACGTGATCCAGCGGGCCAGCGCGCCGCGCCCGTACTCGACGAGGTAGATCGCGGTCAGCATGCCGATCGGCACGGAGATCAGCGCGGCGAGTCCGGTGACGATGAGGGTGCCCATCAGGGCGTGGTGCACTCCGCCGCCCTCGCCGACGACGCCGCGCATCGAGTTGTTGAAGAACTCGGCGTCGAAGCGGGCGAAGCCCTTGGAGAGGACGGTGGTGATCACCGAGATCAGCGGCAGCAGGGCGACCAGGAACGCGCTGGTCACCACGGCGGTGACCAGCCGGTCCCTGGCCTTGCGCGGGCCCTCGACGCTCCGCGACCAGCCGTAGACGGTGGCGGAGTAGCCGATGGCGGCGAGCAGTCCGCTGAACGCCGGGTTCCAGTCGGCGAGCAGATACAGCGCGACGCCCAGCAGCACCCAGCCGGCCAGCACCGCCGGTGCGCCCCGGCGGGGCAGCGAGCCCTGGGCGAGCGCGGGGCGTTCGGGTATGACGGGGGGCGGTCCGGCGTCGGGCGCCGTCTCGGGGGTGGTCTTCGACGTGTTCATCAGTTGGCTCCCGAGAAGTCACGCCGCCGGTTGATCACCGCGCGGGCGGCCATGTTGACCAGCAGGGTGACGGCGAAGAGGACGAGGCCCGAGGCGATCAGCACGTTGATGTCCAGACCCGAGGACTCGGGGAAGGCCAGCGCGATATTGGCCGCGATGGTGGACGGGTTGCCGCTGCTGATCAGATTGAACGTGACGCCGCCCGAGGTGGAGAGGACGATCGCGACGGCCATCGTCTCGCCGAGGGCGCGGCCCAGGCCGAGCATGGAGCCGCCGATGATGCTCGAACGGCCGAACGGCAGCACGGCCATCCGGATCATTTCCCAGCGGGTGGCGCCCAGCGCCAGCGACGCCTCCTCGTGCAGCCGGGGCGTCTGGAGGAACGCCTCCCTGATCACGGCGGTGGTGATCGGCAGGATCATCACGGCCAGCACGATCGAGGCGACCAGCATGGTGCGGCCGGTGGCCGAGGCGGGGCCGGCGAAGAGCGGGATGAAGCCGAGGTTCTCCTCCAGCCACCTGGTGGGTTCCACGGTGAGCGGGGCCAGTTCGGCGATGCCCCAGAGGCCGAAGATGATGCTGGGCACGGCGGCCAGCAGGTCGATCACATAGCCGAGCGCCGAGGCCAGCCGGCGGGGCGCGTAGTGGCTGATGAAGAGCGCGATGGCGACGGCCAGGGGCGCGGCGATCAGCAGCGCGATCAGCGCGGCGAGCAGCGTGCCGAAGAGCAGCGGCCAGATGTAGAGGACGATGCCGTCGCCGCCCGACACCTCGTCCGCGTCGGCCCACAGCACCGGCCACGACTCGACCAGCAGGAACGCCGCGACGCCGGCGAGGATGACCAGGATCAACACCCCGGCGCCGGCGGCCGAGGTGGAGAACAGCCGGTCACCCAGCCGGCTGTCCCGCTGGCTGGAAAGCTCGCCCGCCAGCCCGCCGACCGGCTCGCCGGAGGGCTCGTTCCGGGACGGCGGTGGGGGCTCGTGCTCTGGGGGTGACAGCTCGGTGCTCGAAGACACTCTTCGGTCCCTTTCTCGGGCTGGTAGCCGAAGGAGCGGCGGCCCAGGCCGTGTCCGCAGAGTCGCGTCGTGGGTCTTGGCGGGACTCTCCGGGCACGTCCAGGGGCCGGCCTGGGCCGGGCGGTCGCGGTGTGGGGCGACCGCCCGGAACCTGGGTGTGGACTCAGCCGGCCGTGATGGCGTCGATGGCGGGCTGGAGCTCCTGGCGCAGCGCGTCGGAGATCGGGGCCGAGCCGGCGGCCTCGGCCGCGGCCAGCTGGCCTTCCTCGCTGATCACATAGGAGAGGTAGGCCTGGACCAGCTCGGCCTTGGTCGCGTCCTCGTAGGTGGCGCAGGCCATCGCGTAGGAGACGAGCACGATCGGGTAGGTGCCGGCCTCGGTGGTGTCGCGGGCCAGGTCGTAGGCGAAGTCGTAGTCGCCGCGGCCCTCGACGCGCTCGGAGACCTCGATGACGTTGGCGGCGGCCTCGGGCGAGTAGGCGACGAAGTCGTCACCGACGCCCACGTTAACGCTGCTCAGGTCGCCGGCCTGGCTGGCGTCCACATAGCCGATGGTGCCGTTGCCGCCGCCGACCGCCTGCACCACGCCGGAGCTGCCCTGGGCGGCCTCGCCGCCGGAGACGGGCCACGCGTCGTCGGCCTCGTACGGCCAGGCGTCGGGCACGGTGGCGAGCAGGTACTCGACGAAGTTCTCGGTGGTGCCGGAGTCGTCGGAACGGTTCACCGGGGTGATCGCGGTGTCCGGCAGGTCGGCGTCCGGGTTCTCGGCGGCGATGGCCTCGTCGTTCCAGGAGGTGATCTCCTGGTTGAAGATCGCGGCGATGGTCGCCGGGCCGAGGTTCAGCTCGTCGACGCCCTCCACGTTGAAGATCAGGGCGATCGGGGAGACGTAGACGGGGATCTCGATCAGCTCGCCGCAGCGGTCGATGGCGGCGGCCAGCTCGTCGTCGGCGAGGTAGGCGTCGGTGCCGCCGAAGTCGGTGCCGCCGGCGATGAACTGCTCGCGCCCGCCGCCGGAGCCGACCGGGTCGTAGTTGACGGTGACATCGGGGTTGGCGCCCAGGAACCCGGCCTGCCAGGCCTGCTGTGCCGCGACCTGCGAGCTGGCGCCGGCGCCGGAGATGGTGCCGGACAGTTCGGAGGTGGTCTCGCCACCGCCGTTGCCGCCGTTCTCGCTGTCGCCGTTGCCTCCGTTGCCCCCGTTACCGCTCTCGTTGTCGCTGCTGCACGCCGCGACCAGTGCCAGGGCGGACACCACGGCTATCGCGGCGATGCGAGCGCGCGTCTTGCGCATGACCTGCTCCTTGTTCCTGTCCGGCCGACGGCCGGGACGCAGCTGACCGCTGCCTGCTGACTGATGACTGTTGTCGTGCAGAACGTAAGAGCGGCCAGCGAAGCCGTGAGGGCCAGAAGGTGAACAGAAAGATAGGTTCGGCGGAACCAGCAGTTTCACAAAAAGAGTTGGAATCGTTAAGGAAGAAAGCTGGTGATCAAGACCGAAAATGCGGGCGGTTGAGAGGGCTTGCTCAGCCCGTCAACCGCCCGCGTCCGGCCCGTCGCCCCCCGCGCCCAGGGCACGCTCAGCCCGTGGGTGGCACCAGCCGGTAGCCCACGCCCCGGACGGTCTGGATGATCTCGGGGTGGTGCGGGTCGTCGCCGAGACGCTCCCGCAGGCGCCGAATGTGAACGGTGATGGTGTTGGAGCGACGGGCGCCCTCACCCCACAGCTCGGTCCTGATCTGATCACGGGTGATCACTTTTTCGGCGTGCAGCATCAGCAGATGCAGCAGCTGGAACTCCCGCAACGGCAGCCTGGCCGTCGACACCCCGTGCATCCGCACCTCGTAGGTGCTGGGGTCGAGCGTCAACGGACCGCACACCAGCGGCTGGTCCCAGCCCCGGGTGCCCCGGTCCGCCAGGCTCAGCAACTGGGCCACCTCGCGCGGCCGGTAGGGGCGCGCGACACAGGCGCTCGCCCCCGCCGCGAGCGCCGGCGCGACCTGCGCGGTGTCGTCGGGGCCCACCCCGAGCACCACCGGGATCGACAGCCGACGCCGCACCAGCCGCAGCACGGTGGCCCCGTCGATCAACGGCAGATCGGCGGAGACCAGCAGCACGTCCGGCTTGCGCAGCCCCGCCTCAAGCAGCGCCGCCGCGCCGTCGGCGCAGTGCACCACCGATACCTGATACTTCGCCAGCTGGGTGGTCAGCCCCTGCCGGATGCGTTCGTCCGCGTCGGCCAGCAGCACCACGGGATGCGAGCCGAGCGGTATCCGCGCCGGCGCGATCGGCGACGCCTCGATGATCCCCGCGGAATCCGCCGGCTCGTCAAACATGTCGCTGGACAGGGACGTTGCCCGACTCGAACTCAACCAGGCGCCCATGGGGCTCTCCCTCGCTGTCGGTCTCGGCAGTGCAGAAAGCGGCCGGCACCCGGGGCGCTCGGCCGCGACTCGCCGCGGGAGATGTGCTGGGACCAAAAGCCATGGTGTGGGCTCCCGGAAAGCGTGAATGAGGTCTCCGCGGAGACGTTCACCATGTAAATAGCCGTGGGTAGCGGGTTGTACGGCCTTCGGTGAACCCGCGATGAACAACGGCGTTCTCTCAGGTTCCGCCGGCGCGCCCCCCGGCGGCTCCGGGCTGAGTAGCATCGGGTGGGGTGACCGTGACCCGGTGAGGTCCTGGCCGATGCGAACACAGGGAACAGTGGCGTGGGGATCGAAGACGAGAAGCTGGTGTTCGACTATCTGAGCCGGGTCGGCGACCTGGCCCATGGCACCAGCATGTCGGCGGCCGAACGGGTCCGCCTGGTCAACCGGCTGCGGGACGAGATCGGGCGGGAACGCGCCGGCTCGGGAGCGGAGAACCGCGCCTCGGTGAAACGCATCCTGGGCCGCCTCGGCAGCCCGGAGGACGTGGTCGCCGGCGCGGCGGGCGCCGGCAACTCCCCACCCCGGGCGGCGAGTCCACCCCCGAGGCCGACACCCCAGAAGCCGACGCCGCCGGCACGGCCGACGCCACCGGCAGCGTTGCCGCCGCAGCGCGCCCGACCTGGCGCCGAGGCCACCGAGGCAGTCGAGGCCGTCGAGACGGGTCCCGAGGTGCCGACGGGGCGGACGGGCGGGCTGCCCCGCGTCGACAACTGGCGGGACGGCCAGATCGGCGGCTTCACCGGCGGCGTCGACATCCCCGAGCTGATGGGCCCCAGCGGCCTGCCGGCGGCCGAGCGCGGCCCCGGCACGGAGGCCGAGCTGGAGGCCGCCGAGCAGGAGGCGGCCGAGGAGGCCGCCGCCGAGGCGTCACTCACCCAGCCGGTGGTGGAGGACGAGGACCCGCCGCGCCCCCGCCGCCGGGGCGCCCGGCTGGCCAGGGCGGTGCTCAGCGGCCGCCGCAGGGGCGGCGTGATCGAACTGGCCGGAGTCGCCGCCCTGGTCGGCGGCGCCGTCGCCCCCTCCGTCTACGCGATGGCGCTGGGCTGGCTGCTGGCCTACTGGTCGCCCCGGCTCAGCATCCGCGAGGGCCAGTGGGCGGCCATCGGCATGCCGGCCCTGATCGCCACGGGCTACGCGGTCTGGCTGCTGGGCCGCGCCGGCGGCTACTGGGGCGAGCTGCTGGAGGAGGGCGACGCGGAGGCGGCCCTCACCGACCACTGGCCCCTCCTCCTCCGCACCGCCGCCCTGGCCAGCGCCGCCTTCCTCCTCTTCCGCGCCCGCCGCCCGATGAAGGAATAGCCAACGGTCCTCAGGGTCAGGGACAGCGCGCGGGTCAGGTCGCCGGGACGGCGCCGGTGATGCGGTGGAGAGGGTAGGTGCGGACCTCCCGCGCCGTGTGGTCGAAGCCGGTGACAAAGCCGCCGGCGACGCGGACGGGGGCCAGCACCTGGTGGCTGGCGGTGCCGTCGGAGCCGACATAGCCGATATGGGTCAGGCCGCCCGAGGCCGCCGCCGCGCGCAGCGTGGTCAGGGCCTCGTCGGGTGAGGTGCGCGGCGGTGGGCCGACGGCCTCCGGCACCTTGGCGCCCGGCGGCGCCTCCGGCGCGCCGCCGGCGGCGTGATCGCCGGCGCGCACGGCGCGCACCGCCGTGGACAGCAGCGCCTCGTCGGCGGGCGGCGGGGTGTCGGGCGCCGGCGCGGGCGGCGTGCGCTCCGGCGCGCGGTGCGCCTCGCCGCCCAGCGTCACCACATCGCCATCGGCCGTCTCGGCGGCCGGCGCCTGGCCCAACTCCCGCAGCCTGGCGAGCAGTACGTCCGGCGCGAGGTCGGAGACCAGCACGGTGGGCGCGATCCGGCGCAGCCGCAGCGCGGCGAACCCGCGGTCGGCGAGCAGCTGGCCGACGGTCGTCTCGTCCTCGCAGCGCAGATAGCTGGTGGCGGCGCCGACCCGCAGCCGCCCGTGGCGGCGGGCGACATCGTCCACCAGATAGTCCAGCGGCTGGGGCACCGGCGTGCGGGAGACCCGCGCCAGGAAGGCGTGCAGCTCCCCGGTGCTCCAACCAGCGTCCAGCGCACGGCGGATGGACCCGGGCGTGAAGCGGTAGACGGTCGCCCCGCCCGTCGACTCGACCTCGGCGGCCAGCGCCATCGTGGCGCGCAGATCGCGGCGGAGCGGCCCCGGCGCGACGGCGGTCAGATCGGCCTGGAGCAGCACCTGCTCGACCGGTTCGGGGAAGAGCGGGGCGAGCAGCAGCGCGGCGGCCGTGGGATCGGGCGGCTGGGCCAGCAGCGGCCTGGCGAACGAGGCCAACGCGCCGCGCCCGGTGACGCCGAGCCGTTCGGCGTCGGCCAGCGTGGCCGCGCACAGCTGCGCCCGGGTCTCCTCGTGCACCCGACGCGGCAGCTCCCAGGCCAGCCGGTCGAGCACGGCGGCCGGGGACGGGGCGCCGCCCGGCGGCAGCTCCCCCACCAGCTCCAGCGTCCGGTGGCGTAGCGCGGGCGCGGCGCCTCGGTCGAGCCCGGTGCCGAGCGCGGCCAGCAGCCGGCCCTTGCCGTCGCGGGTGCCGACCAGCCCGGGCACCCTGGTGCTCGCCAGCCAGGCGGTGACCAGCGGCAGCCAGCGGTCCCCGGTGGGCGCCTCCACCCAGGCGTCGAACCGCGGGGTCGGCGCATACCGTTCGTCCGCCTCGCCGTCGGAGGCCAACAGACCGGCTCCATAGGCGAGTTCCAGCCAGAAAACGGCCTCGGGCTCGGGCACGTCGAGATCGACGGCGATCCGTTTCAGCTCCCGCAGCCCCAGGCCGCCGGCCCGCAGCACCGGGGGGCCCTCGGCGTTCCAGGAGGTCAGCAGCTCCTCGACGGTGTCGATGGCGCGGTGCGCCGCGCCGGCAGCGGCCGCGTCCACCGCCTCGGGGGCGTGGGTGGTCCCGGCGGTCAGCGGGGGCGGTTCCGGCCGTGGCTCGCGGTGTGCCCGGCCGCCGCGCAGCTCCAGCGCGACCTCCCTGGGCAGCACCACCGAACCGGGCCCGGTCGGCATCAGCAGGCCACGGTCCAGCAGCCAGCGCAGCGGGGTGCCGGGGCGGGCCGCCTCGGCGCCGCTGCCCATGGTGCCGAACGGCGGGCCCCAGGTCAGCCGGTCGAGGGCGGCGCGCGCGCCGGGCGGGGCCTCGGCCAGCAGCGCGGCCAGCCGTTCCGGGGACCGGAAGAGCGCGGTGAGCGCGGCGACGGCGCTCACCGGGTCGCGGGTGGGCGGCAGCCCACAGGTGGCGACCAGCTGCTGCATCCGGCTGGGCGCGATGCCCGACGTCGTCTCGGCGAGCGTCGGGCCGAGCCCGGTGGCGCTGGGCCGGCCCGGGGTCGGCGCCAGCAGCTCCTGGGCGGTGCGCACCAGCCGCAGGGCGTCCGGCCGGCCCCAGAGAAGGGCCCGGGCGCGCAGCGTGGCGAGCGCCTGGGGCAGTCGGTGCTCGCCGCCGGCGAGCAGTGCGCCCAGCGCGTGTTGCGAACAGGGGCGCTCGGCGATGGCCAGTGCCTCCGCCGTTTGGAGGGTGAAGGTGTCCAGATGCTCCAGCGCGCGCAGCACCGAGGGGCGGGCGCCGGCGCGGGTGGCGAGCTGGGAGAGGTCGCCCGGCAGCGGCGACAACAGATCCGGCCTGGCGCGCAGCAGCTCGGACAGCTCCTCGTCGGAACGCGCGCGCAGTTCGTCGGCGAGGGTACGGGGGCTGTCGGTGGAACCGCTGGTCATCCTGCCAACCGTAGCGCCAGTCCGGCCCAGGAGACATGGCTCGGGACGCCCAGGAGGGTGCCAAACCGATTTTGTTGCAGTTTTGCCCCGGAGCAACCGTGCGCTTGGCGACTCGAACTGCGAGTGGACTGTCGAGGTACCCGCGCGGCACACTCGGAAACCAGTCAACGGAAGGACCCGATGCACGATGCCGCCGAGGGAGAATCCCACCGCCCGACAGGCCCGACTCGGCGCGGAATTGCGCAAGTTGCGGGTGGCGGCGGGGCGTACGGCGCGGGAGACGGCGGCCATGCTCGGCACCGACCAGGGCAAGATCAGCCACATAGAGTCGGGGCGGATCGGGGTCAGCGAGGACCGCATCAGAAAGCTGGCCGATTTCTACGGCTGCGCCGACGAACCGCTGCTGAACGCGCTGTGCGCCATCGCCAGGGAACATCGCGGCCAGTTCTGGTGGGACGAATATCGTGGCACCCTTGCCTCGCAGTTTCTCGCGGTGGCCGAATTGGAACATCACGCGGTGGCCATGCAGACCCTGCAGACCGTGACCGTTCCCGGCCTGCTGCAGACGGAGGACTACGCGCGGGCGCTCTTTCGGGGCGGCCTGCCGGAGCCGTCGGAGCGGGAGGTCGAGGCCAGGGTGCGGCACCGGATGCGCCGCAAGGTGGTGCTGGACCGGGAGAACCCGCCGCCGCTGTCCGTCTTTCTCCACGAGGCGGCGCTGCACATGCGCTTCGGCGGCCGGAAGGTCGCGCGACACCAGCTGGAGACGCTGATGGAGGCGTCCGAGCGGCCCGGGGTCACGCTGCGGGTGATCCCGTTCACCAACGAGGACTTCTACGAGGTGACCCAGCCGATGCTCTATGTCCACGGGGTGGTCCCCCAGCTGGACACCATCATGGTGGACGGTCCGACGGGCGGCGGCCTGCTCGGCGCCGATGACCAACTGGCGCACTACCGTGTCTTCTTCAGCCGCGCCACGGGCCGCTCCCTGGCCCCGGACGAGTCCCGTCAGCTGATCCACCACATCGCCCGCGCGCTGTAGCCCCTCCCGGGCGGGCGCCGCCGCGCCGCTGCGCGAAGCACGCAGCGGCGCGGCGCGGCCAGCCCGGCGCGCAGAGCGCGCCGAGGCGGCCACGGCCCCACGGGCCGGAAACAACTCGGCCCCGCCGGACGGCGAACCCCCACCCCCACCGGACGACAGACAAGCCGGCCCGCCAGTCCAGCACCACCAAACGGCGAACCCCCGACCAAGCCCGGGGCTCCACCGAACGGCTATCACCCCCACCGCCGCGCGCGCAGCGCACCCCGCTCCGGGCGTCGCCCCAAGACCCGTCCCCCGTCCCCTCGCCGCGCGCCCGTGCCCGGCGCGCTCTGCGCGCCGGGCTCCGCGCGCAGCGCGCCCGCGCATGCCGCAGGCGCAACGCGGGTAGATGGGCGGGGTGCGTGCCCATGTGTCACGTGCCTCAGTCGACCGATGTCGGGAGGATCCTCGATGCGTTCCCTTCGGGTCGCAGCGCTGGCCGTGTTCGCGCTGCTGGCCGGCCTGTTGACCGTTCCCTCCGCGCTCGCGGTCAACGCGGCGGCGCCCGGCTTCAAGGCCCCGTTCCCCTGTGGGCAGCAGTGGACCTACAGCCACCACTCCGCCGAGGTGCGCCGCGCCCTGGACTTCATCAGGTCCGACGGCGGCGGCACCCATGGCGCGCCCGTGCTGGCCTCCGCCGCCGGCACCGCCACCCGGCACAACCAGCCGGGCGGCGCCGGCCAGTACATCGTGGTCGACCACGGTGGCGGCTGGCAGACGTACTACTTCCATCTGGACACCTACTCGGTGCCCAACGGCGCCTCCGTCGCCCAGGGCCAGCAGATCGGCACCACGGGCACCACCGGGAACTCGTCGGGATCGCATATCCACTACGAGCAGCTGCTCAACGGCGTCGGCCAGAACATCGTGATCAACGGCCAGCCGCTCTCCTACCCGGGCTCGTACTACCAGGCGTATCTGACCAGCGACAACGGCTGCGGCGGCGGCACCCCCGACCGTTACTGGGTGGACACCTTCGCCGCCACCGACGGCTATGCCGACGCCTCGACCGCCTCGCCGCAGGGCCGGCTTCTGCAGGGCACCCACTATGTCTACTGCAAGGTCGCGGGCGCGCGGTACGAGGGCACATACGGCTACAACACCTGGTGGCTGCGGACGGATCTGGACGAGACCTACCCCGGCGGCAACGGGCGCGGCGCCTATGTGCCGGCCTACTACCTGTCGCGCTGGGGCGACGACGAGGCCAGGGACAACAACGGCACGGTGATCCCCGACTGCTGAGCCGGCCGTCGAAGCCCCGAGCAGGCCCGTAACCTCCCGACCACCCGTCGACAGGTGTTTCACTGGAGAGCTGAACGCCGCCCGCCACGGGCGACGTGGTTCCGGGTGTGTCGGAGGTATTACGGGTGTCCTGCTTGATCGTGCAGAGCGACAAGACGCTGCTGCTTGAGGTGGACCACGAGCAGGCCGAGGCCTGCCGGCGTGCCATCGCCCCGTTCGCCGAGCTGGAGCGGGCGCCCGAGCACATCCACACCTACCGGGTCACCCCGCTCGGCCTGTGGAACGCGCGCGCGGCGGGGCACGACGCGGAGCAGGTGGTGGACGCGCTGGTGCGCTACTCCCGCTATCCGGTGCCGCAGTCGCTACTGGTGGACGTGGCGGAGACGATGGCCCGCTACGGCCGGCTCAGCCTGGTCAAGCATCCGACGCACGGTCTGGTGCTGACGGCCACCGACCGTCCGGTGCTCACCGAGGTGCTGCGGTCCAAGCGGATCCAGCCGCTGGTGGGCGCCCGGATCGACGACGACACGGTGGCGGTGCATCCGTCCGAGCGTGGCCAGATCAAGCAGGTGCTGCTGAAGCTCGGCTGGCCGGCGGAGGATCTGGCCGGCTACGTGGACGGCGAGGCGCACCCGATCGCGCTGCGCGAGGACGGCTGGTCGCTCCGCCCCTACCAGCGGCAGGCGATCGACGGCTTCTGGCACGGCGGCTCCGGCGTCGTGGTGCTGCCATGCGGCGCCGGCAAGACGCTGGTCGGCGCGGGGGCGATGGCCACCGCCTCGTCGACCACGCTGATCCTGGTCACCAACACCGTGTCGGCGCGGCAGTGGAAGTCGGAGCTGGTGCGCCGCACCTCGCTGACGGAGGACGAGATCGGCGAGTACAGCGGCACCCGCAAGGAGATCCGCCCGGTGACCATCGCCACGTACCAGGTGCTGACCACCAAACGGAAGGGCGTCTACCCGCATCTGGAGCTGTTCGACTCCAGGGACTGGGGCCTGATCGTCTATGACGAGGTGCATCTGCTGCCGGCGCCGGTCTTCAAGTTCACCGCCGATCTGCAGGCCCGCCGCCGGCTGGGGCTGACCGCGACGCTGGTGCGGGAGGACGGCCGGGAGTCGGACGTGTTCTCGCTGATCGGGCCCAAGCGGTTCGACGCGCCCTGGCGGGAGATCGAGGCGCAGGGCTATATCGCGCCGGCCGACTGTGTCGAGGTGCGGGTGGATCTGAGCGAGTCGGAACGGCTGGCCTATGCGATGGCGGAGCCGGAGGAGCGGTACCGCTTCTGCGCCACCACGGACGCCAAGCGGCGGGTCGCCGAGGAGCTGGTGCGGCTGCACGAGGGCGCCCAGACCCTGGTGATCGGCCAGTACATCGATCAACTCGACGAGTTGGGCGAGCAGTTGAACGCGCCGGTGATCAAGGGCGAGACGACCAACGCCAAACGCGAGCAGCTGTTCAACGCCTTCCGTTCCGGCGAGGTGCGGGTGCTGGTGGTGTCCAAGGTGGCCAACTTCTCGGTGGACCTGCCGGAGGCGACGGTCGCCATCCAGGTCTCCGGCACCTTCGGTTCCCGGCAGGAGGAGGCGCAGCGGCTGGGCCGGGTGCTGCGGCCCAAGGCCGACGGGCACGAGGCGCGGTTCTACTCGGTGGTCGCCAGGGACACCATCGACCAGGACTTCGCCGCGCACCGC
This sequence comes from Streptomyces sp. NBRC 109706, assembly GCF_000974485.1. Lineage (GTDB taxonomy): Bacteria > Actinomycetota > Actinomycetes > Streptomycetales > Streptomycetaceae > Streptomyces. The sequence goes on from NZ_BBOM01000013.1 coordinate 158,660, forward strand.
CAGCGGTTCCTGGCCGAGCAGGGCTACGCCTACCGGATCGTCGACGCCTCCGACCTCCCCTCGGAGGGCCAGTCCTCGGACGACCGGCCCGCGTAGCGCGCCGTCAGCCGTGCAGTTCGGCCACCACCCGCTCGGCGAACCGTTCCAGCTCCGCGCGCTCGTCGGGTCCGATCTCCGCGTCGCTCAGGGAGAACTCGACCTGCACGATCAGATTGGCGCGCTGCTGGCGGAGGAAAAGGACATGGACGCTTTCGCCGTGGCTCTCCGCCACCAGCCAGGGCCGGCCGTTGATCTCCTCCGGTTCGCCGTCCACGAGGGGGTACTCCGCGTCATAGGCGCGCGCCCGTTCGTCCGGTGACCGCTCGTCCGGGCCCTCCCAGGGAAAGAGGTGCAGGGTCAGCTCCACATGCGTGCGGAGGCCGCCGGCGAAGCAGTAGCGGAACTCCCCGGGGAACGACGGTACGCCGGGGTCGCCGGACATCGACGCGTCCTCGGGCAGCAGTTCGACGCCATGGCGCTCGATCAGGTCACAGGCATCGGGCAGGGCGCCCACCGTCTCGCTGCCCGGCCACCAGGGCGCGTGCCACGGCTCGTCCCGGCGCAGGCCCACCGTGACCAACGCCAGGACGGCCAGCACGACGAGGGAACCTGGCCCGAGGCGCCGCCACCGGGACGGGGCGTCGTCCGCCTCCCGGACGGGCAGGTCCTCGGCGTGGTCGGCGACGGCGGCCCGCAGCCGCGTCAGCTCCCGAGCGAACCTGCGGCGCCCGAACAGCCGTCTAGGCACCGCCAGTTGACGTTCCCCGCCGGCCCGTTGGCGCAGCCGGACGGTGCCTGTGGTCAGCACGACGGCCTCGATCGCCGACCAGGGCGTGATCCGTTCCTCGGCCCCGAGGCGCCGCTCGCGCACCGCGTACGAGGTCAGCGTGGTCCCGGTGGTCCAGGCCGCCAGCAGCCGCCAGCCGGCGAGACCGCCCAGCAGCGCGGCGACCGTGCCCAGCGTGGACAGTTCCTCGCGGAACGCCAGAACGCTCGCCGTCAACCCGACGCCCGCTGCCACCCCCCAGCCGCCGGCCACCCACCGGGGGACGCCGAACCGTACGCGCTTCTCCCCCATGTCCCCGCTCCCCCCTCGCGTCCTCCCCCGAGCATGGGCGGTCACCCGGAGTCGCGCAATACGCCGGCCGACGGGCGCCGGCGTCCCGTCCGCCGGGCCCCGGAAAAATGAGTTTGCGGCTGGACGAGGGCGCCGTCTAGGCTTCCGTGCTTCCTCCTCCCGAGCCTGACGCGCAGGGCAGGAGCTGTCCGGACGGCAACCGGACGGCACTCCCACCCACTGGCCCGCACCCGCCGGCCGCCCTGCATCCCGGAGGCTTCGCCGTGTCCACCCATCCCTCGTCCGCCGCGTCCTCGAACCCGCTGGAAGCGGAACGAGCCCATCTGGCCGAATCCCGCGCCGCGTTGCGGGCGATGCGCGAGCACACCGAGTCCCTGGACATCAGCGATGTCACGGCGAACTGGGTGAACGCCGAGGTGCTGGCCGGCGAGATGGAGCAGCGGATCAAGGCACTGGCCGATCTGGCGGACACCCCGTTGTTCTTCGGCCGGCTGGACTTCGACCGGCGGGTGGACACCGACGGCGAGCACGGCTACCGCTTCTATATCGGCCGCCGCCATGTGCACGACGCCTCGGGCGATCCGATGGTGATCGACTGGCGGGCGCCGATCTCGCAGTCGTTCTACCGGGCCTCGAAGAAGGACCCGATGGATGTCGAGCTGCGGCGCCGATTCGGCTACGAGGGCGGGGAGTTGACCGCCTACGAGGACGAGCATCTGACCGATCCGGCGGAGGAGGACCGGGGCAGCGCGCTGCTGCAGCGCGAGATCGAGAAGCCGCGCGTCGGCCCGATGCGCGACATCGTGGCCACCATCCAGCCGGAACAGGACGAGATCGTCCGTGGCGCGCTCGGCGAGACGGTCTGTGTGCAGGGCGGCCCCGGCACCGGGAAGACCGCCGTCGGCCTGCACCGGGTGGCGTTTCTGCTCTATGCGCACCGGGAGCGGCTGGCCCGCAGCGGCACCCTGGTGATCGGTCCCAACCGGTCGTTCCTGCGCTATATCGAGCAGGTGTTGCCCACTCTGGGCGAGCTTGAGGTCAAACAGGCCACCGTCGACGAGCTGGTCGGACAGGTCGAGGTGAGCGGCACGGACGACGCGCGGGCCGCCACCGTCAAGGGCGACGCGCGGATGGCACAGGTGCTGCGCCGCGCGGTGCGCGCCGGGGTGACACTGCCGACGGAGCCGGTGATGGTGGTGCGCGGCTCCCGGCGCTGGCGCATCCCGGCCTATGAACTGACGGAGATCGTCGAGGAGTTGCTGGCCAGGGACATGCGCTATGGCGCGGCGGGCGAGGCGCTGCCGCAGCGGATCGCGCATCTGGTGCTGGTGCGGATGGAGCAGGCGGGCGAGGCGCCGGACGACCGGGTGCAGAACGCGGTGGCCCGCAATCCGGCGGTCAAGGCGGCGGTCAAGGCGATCTGGCCGACCGTCCACCCGGCGAAGCTGGTGCTGCGGCTGCTCTCCGACGCGGCGTTCCTCGCCGAGCAGGCCGACGGCATCCTCACCCCCGAGGAGCAGCGGGCCGTCCTCCGGGCCAAGCCGCCGCGCAGCATCCGCACCGCCCGCTGGTCGGCGGCCGACGCGGTGCTGATCGACGAGGCGAACGATCTGGTGACGCGGACCGGTTCGCTGGGCCATGTGGTGCTGGACGAGGCGCAGGACCTCTCCCCCATGCAGTACCGCGCGGTCGGCCGCCGCTGCGGCACCGGTTCGGCGACCATCCTCGGCGATATCGCGCAGGGCACCACCCCCTGGGCGACCAGGAGTTGGGCGGAGGCGCTGACCCATCTGGGCAAGCCGGGCGCGCATGTGGAGGAGCTGACCCAGGGCTTCCGGGTGCCGCGCCAGGTGATCGCCTACGCGTCCCGGCTGCTGCCGGCCATCGCACCTGATCTGACGGAGGCCACCTCGATCCGGGAGGCCGCCGGCTCGTTGACGGTCCGCCGGGTCGCCGAGGAGGAACTGGACGCGGCGACGTTGGACGCCTGCCGGGAGGCGTTGACCCATGAGGGCTCCACCGGTCTGATCGCGGCCGACGACCGGCTGCCGGCCCTGTCCGCCGCGCTGGCCGCCGCCGGTCTACCGCATGTCGGCCCGGGGCAGGAGACCAGCGCCGAGGTCAGGCTGACCCTGGTCCCGGCATCGTTGGCCAAGGGTCTGGAGTACGACTATGTGGTGCTGGACGAGCCGGACGCCGTCATCGAGGGCGAACCGGACCGCCGCACCGGGCTCCGCCGGCTCTATGTGGCGCTGACCCGAGCGGTCTCCGGCCTGACCGTGGTACACGCCAGACCGCTCCCCGACGAGCTGGACTGATCCGACGGGCCCCGGCGGCAGAATGACGCCATGGCCACCTCCCCCGAGCCCCCCGAGAACCCCGAGCGCCCCGGGAACCCCGACCCCGCCCAGGACCCCGCGTCCGTCGCCTCCGTCCACGCCGATCTGGCGGACCGCTATGCCGCGCTGCCGGACGGCGGTGGGCGGGCGGTCGGCGTCCGGCTGCTGGAGCGCTGGGCCGAACCGCACCGCCGCTACCACACCGTGGCCCATCTGCGGTTCGTGCTGGCCCGGTTGGACGAGCTGGCCGGCGTCGCCGACGATCCGGTGGCGGTGGAGCTGGCGGCCTGGTTCCATGACGCGGTCTACGATCCGCGCGCGGCCGACAACGAGGAACGCAGCGCCGAACTGGCCGAGACGCTGCTGCCCGAATCGCCGCGCCGCCCCGAGGTGGCCCGCCTGGTGCGGCTCACCGCGGGCCACCATCCGGCCGAGGGGGACGCCGACGGGGCCGCGCTCTGCGACGCCGATCTGGCGGTGCTGGCCGGCTCCCCCGACGAGTACGCGTCCTACGCGGCGGCGGTCCGCGTCGAGTACGGGCATGTGTCGGACGCCGACTTCGCCGTCGGACGGGCCCGGGTGCTGCGCCAACTCCTGGCGCTGCCCCGGCTGTTCCACACCGCGCACGGCGCGGGGCGGTGGGCCGGAACGGCGCGGTTCAACCTGCGGGGCGAGCTGTCGCTACTCACCGGCTGACGGGGCCCTCGTCGGCTCGGGCGCGGCCGCCCGCCGTCCACCGCCGGCGACCCGTCGGCCGACGGAGGAGCGGGTCTCGTCCCTGGACTGGAGCCAGGCGCCGACCAGCGCGGCGAGCAGCAGCAGCGCGCCCAGCCAGGCCGTCCAGACATAGCCGAGGCCCACGTTGATCACCAGCCCGCCGGCCCAGGGGCCCAGCGTGTTGCCCGCGTTGAACGAGGCGGTCGCCGTCGCCCCGGCCAGGGTCGGCGCCGCGCCGGCCACGTTGAAGATCCGGGCGTTGAGCCCGGGACCGCAGAGAAACGCCGCCAGGCCGAGCACCCCGGAGAGGGTGACGGCCGCCACCGGCTGGCGCGCGGTCAGCGCCAGCAGGGCGAGCACCAGGGCTGCGGCGGCCAGGCCCGCGTAGAGGGTGCCGAAGAGATGCGCGTCGGCCAGCCGCCCGCCGAACCAGGTGCCGATCAGCGCGCCGAAACCGTAGAGCACCAGCACCACGGGGACCCAGCCCTCGCCGAGCCCTGTCACCTCGGTGAGCAGCGGCGCGAGATAGGAGAAGAAGCAGAAGGTGCCGGCCGCGAAGAGCGCGGTGGTGACCATCGCCAGCCACACCCGCCGCTCCCGGTAGACCCGCAGCTCCGTGCGGAGCGGCACCCGCTCGGCGGCCGACGGCGGCCGGGTGCCGGGGACGAAGAGGAGCACCCCGACCAGGCCGAGCGCGGTCAGCAGCGCCACCGCCCAGAACGCGGCCCGCCAGCCCAGATGCTGCCCCAGCACCGCGCCGCCCGGCACCCCCGCGATATTGGCGACGCTCAACCCGCCCAGCAGCACCGCCATGGCGCGCGCCCGCGCGCCCACCGGCACCAGGGAGATCGCCACGGCGGCGCCCACGGCCCAGAAGCCGGCGCAGGCCAGCGCGCTCACCACCCTGGTCGCGAACAGCACGCCGTAGCCGGGCGCCAGCGCGCCCGCCAGATGGCTGACGCCGAAGACGGCGAGCAGCACCACCAGGGTCAGTCGGCGCGGCAGCCGTTGGGTGGCGGCGGCCAGCACGGGGGCGCCGACCACCATGCCGATAGCGAAGGCGGATATCAGCAGTCCCGCGGTGGGGATGGAGACATCGAGATCGTCGGCCACCTCGGGCAGCAGCCCGGAGAGCATGAACTCGCTGGTCCCCAGGGCGAATACGGCCGCCCCGATGACCAGCACTGCGGTGGGCAACCGAAAACGGTCGGCGGGCGGCGCGGCAGCGGAGGAAGACACGGGTTATCTCAACAAACGCCCGGCCGGTGCCCATTCCTGGGCGCCCGGACCCATGGCGGCACACCGCCCACCCCCGGGCGCGCGCCGTTCGCCCCCGGGCGCGCGCCGCGAACGCCCGGCGCGCCGTTCACGCCCGGGCGCGCTTGCGGCGGCGCAGCCCCGACTCGTTGAGCAGCCGCACCAGCCGGCGGCTGTCGGCCGGCACGGCGCCCAGCGCCACCGCCTCGGCGTAACGTTCCGCCGGCAGATCGTAGTGGTCGCGTTCGAAGGCCCGACGGGGTGCGCCCAATCGGGCGGCAAAGCTGTGCAGTTCCGCATAGGAGCTGTCGCTGACCAGATGCGACCACATCCGACCGTGTCCCGGCCAGGTCGGCGGGTCGATATAGATCGTCACCGCCGGGCCCCCGCCAGCCCTCCGACCGGCGCCACCGCCGTGCCCGTCACCGGGCAGACCCAGTGCGGATCCTCGCCCAGCTCCGGCTCCACATCCAGCGCGTGCGGGTCGTCCGCCGGGCAGAGCGGACAGAGCGGCCAGCGGCCCCTGGTCTCCAACAGCGCGTCCTGAATGTCCTGCGCCAACAGCCCGGGCACGAACGCGGCGCCGGCGGGCCACTGTTCGGACCACCAACGACGGTGCGAGACTGCCTGCTCCAGGAGGGAGACCTCCTCGGGGCCCGCCACCCCGTCCGCCGCCAGGTCGGCCAGCACCACGGCACGACCCCGGTTGATGGCCTCTTCCGTGGCTGGCTGTTCCATGCTGACCATTGGACCAGAGATCGGTGGCTTTCCCGAACCGCCCAGGGCCGACCGGCCCCCGGGGGGCTTGACGCGACTCTCCGTCGAAAATACGTTTCACCTGTGAGGCTAGCGATGAAGGAAAATTTCGCCCGGCGACCCGGAAGAACCCGACCCGTCGCCGTCGCGCCGAGACCCGCACCTCCCGAGCCGGGGGCCCTCGCGGCGAAGGTCCGCACCATGGCGCCCTCCATGACCCGTTCGATGCAGCGCGTCGCCGAGACCGTCGCCAGAGACCCCGCCGGCTGCGCCGCGCTCACCGTCACCGCCCTCGCCGAACGCACCGGCACCAGCGAGGCCACGGTGGTCCGCACCGCCCGGCTGCTGGGGTACCCCGGCTACCGCGATCTGCGCCTCGCGCTGGCCGGCCTCGCCGCCCAACAGGCGTCGGGCGCCGCCCCCGCCGTCACCGCCGACATATCGGTCGACGACCCGCTGAGCGAGGTGGTCGCCAAGCTCACCCAGGACGAGCGGCAGACCCTCACGGACACCGCCGGCGCCCTGGATCTGGCCCAACTGGAGGCCGCCGTCGACGCGTTGGCCGAGGCCCGACGCATCGACGTCTATGGCATCGGCGCCTCGTCGCTGGTCGCCCAGGACCTGGCGCAGAAGCTGCTCCGGATAGGGCTGATCGCCCACGCCCACACCGACCCCCATCTGGCCGTCACCAACGCCGTCCAGCTGCGCGGCGGCGATGTGGCCGTGGCCATCACCCACTCGGGGCGCACGGTCGATGTGATCGAGCCGCTGCAGGCTGCCTTCGACCACGGCGCCATCACCATCGCGATCACCGGCCGCCCCGACGGCGAGGTCACCCAGTACGCGGACCATGTGCTGACCACGTCGACGGCCAGGGAGAGCGAGCTGCGGCCCGCCGCCATGTCCAGCCGCACCAGCCAACTCCTCGTCATCGACTGCCTGTTCATCGGCGTCGCCCAGCGCACCTACGAGACGGCCGCGCCCGCCCTGCACGCCAGCTACGAAGCGCTCGCCCACCGCCACCACCCCCGCGAACGCTGACCCGCACCCCGCCGACCACCGCCCCTCGCACGGAGAGCCGCCCGCGCATGTCCACGGAGTTCGACACCCTCACCACCGAGGCACACCGCCCCGATCTGGCCGATATCGATCGACGGTCCACGCTCGACATCGCCCGCGCCATGAACGCCGAGGACAGCCGCGTCCCCGAGGCGGTGGCCGAACAGCTGCCCGTCATCGCCACCGCGATCGACGCGGCGGCCGACCGGATGGCACGCGGCGGACGTCTGATCTACCTCGGCGCCGGCACGGCCGGCCGGCTCGGCGTGCTGGACGCCAGCGAATGCCCGCCGACGTTCAACACCTCCCCCGAGGAGGTGGTGGGCCTGATCGCCGGCGGGCCCACGGCCCTGATCTCGGCCGTCGAGGGCGCCGAGGACAGCAAGGAGCTGGCGGCCGAGGACCTGACCGCCCTCGCGCTGACCCCCGACGATGTGGTGGTCGGCGTCTCCGCCTCCGGCCGCACCCCCTACGCGGTCGGCGCCGTCGAACACGCCGCCGATGTCGGCGCGTTGACCATCGGCGTCTCCTGCAACGCCAACTCCCCCCTGGCGGCGGCGGCCGACCACGGCATCGAGGTGGTCGTCGGCCCCGAGCTGATCGCCGGCTCCACCCGGCTGAAGGCGGGCACCGCACAGAAGCTGGTGCTCAACATGATCTCCACCATCACCATGGTCCGGCTCGGCAAGACCTATGGAAACCTGATGGTGGACGTCCGCGCCTCCAACGAGAAGCTGCGGCACCGTTCCCGCCGGATCGTCGCCGTCGCCACCGACGCCCCGGCCGACACCGTGGAGAACGCGCTGCTCGCCACCGGCGGCGAGGTCAAGGACGCCATCCTCAGCATCCTCGGCGATGTGGACGCCCCCACCGCCCGCCGCCTCCTCACCGAGACCCACGGCCATCTCCGTGCCGCCCTCCGGCTGGCCGTCGAACGCTCGTAGAGTGCCGGGTCATGCCCCCTCCCGACCGCGACCCCGTCACCCGCCTGCTCGACCGCGCCGGCCTGCCCACCGACATCCGGGAGGCGCGCCCGCTGGGCGGCGGCACCTACAACACGCTCCGGCGCCTCACCCTGGCCGACGGCCGCGTGCTGATCGCGAAGCTCCCCCCGCCCTCCGAGGCACCGGCCATGACCTATGAACGGGGGCTGCTGCGCGGCGAGGCCGAGTTCTACCGCATAGCCGGGGAGCACCACGCCGCCCCCGTGCCCGAGGTGGTCTTCTTCGACGCGGCGGACCCCTCCGGGATGCTGATGACCGAGCGCCCCGGCCGCCCCTGGAACGAGGCCGGCACCGCGCTCGACGCCGACACCACCGCCGAACTGCGCCGCCAACTGGGCTCCTGTGTCGCCCGGTTGCACCGGATCCCCGGCCCCCGCTTCGGCTACCCGGGCGGCGCGATCCCGATGGCCGACGGCTGGCGCGAGGCGTTCACCACGATGCTCGCCGCGCTCCTCCACGACGCGGAACGCTACCGTGCGCCCCTCCCGCACCCGCTGGCGCGGATACGCACGTTGACGACGGCCGCGGCCCCCGCACTGGACGAGGTCGGCACGCCGGCCCCGGTCCACTTCGACCTCTGGCAGGGCAATGTGCTGCTGCACAACGGCGAGATCAGCGCCCTGATCGACGGCGAGCGGCTTTTCTGGGGCGACCCGCTGGCCGAGCTGGTCTCCCTCAACCTGCTCGCCGACCCCCTCGGCGACCCCGACCTCCTCGCCGGCTACACATCCGCCGGCGGAACGCTCCCCACGGACGACACCGCCCTCGCCCGCCTCGCCCTCTACCAGGTCTACCTGTACCTGATCATGCTCACCGAGGGCGCCCCCCGCGCCTACCCCCGACGCCAACTGGAGTGGGCCCAGGACACGGTGGCCCCCCAACTCGACGCGGCCCTCACCACCCTGGCCGAGCTGACCTCCTGACCGACCGACCCGCGCGGGAACGGACGACGGCACGCCGCCCGCCCCCGCGCGAAGCCCGGGGTCAGCGCCTCATCAGGGCGAAGACCCCCCAGCCGAGATACTCCCGCGTATAGCGCGCGTACCGCGCCGGCTCGGTGGTCAGCTCCTCCCGCACCTCGGGCGCCAGTTCGTCGTCCGGGTTCCGGTCGAGCCAACGCCGGAGGTTGAGCCACTGGGCCGCGGCATAGCGGTCCCAGCTGTCCTGGTCGGCCAGCACCATCTCCACGACGTCATAGCCGAGGTCGCCGAACCGCCCGATCAGCTCGGGCAGCACGAGGAAATCGCTCAGCCGGCCGGCATGGCAGGCCCGGGCGGCCTCCTCGTCCGGCGGCGTCCGACGCCAGTAGGGCTCGCCGATCAGCATCAGCCCACTGGGAAGGAGACTGCGGCTGAGCAGTTCGACCGTCCCGGGGACGCCGTTCCCGATCCAGGTGGCCCCCACACAGGCGGCGAGATCGACCGGCCGGTCGGCGACATGCCCGGCGGCGTCCCCGTGGACGAACTCCACCCGGTCGGCGACCCCCAACGCGACGGCCCGGGCCCGCGCCTGCTCGGTGAAGGCCGTGCTGATGTCCACACCGGTCCCGGTGAAGCCCAGCTCACGCGCCCAGGTGCACAACATCTCGCCCGACCCACTGGCCAGGTCCAACACCCGCGCCCCCGGGGGCAGTCGCAGCGCCCGCCCCAGAGTGGCGAGCTTTTCGTCGGTCAGCGGATTGTGAATGCGGTGACCGCTCTCACGAATGGTGAAAATGCGAGGAAGATCCATGGGAGATCCTTGAGACAGGGCCCCTCCCAAACGCCACGCACGAGGGAAGCAGACGGCGGATACGCGTCAGGACGAGGCCAGAGAAATGAGGACGACCCGAGCGCTGCCTACGGCAGCGGCCTCCAGGACAGTCATCAGCTCACCTCAGAAACGATCTCCACGGCAGCCCAATCGACCACCGCGCGGTCGAGAGTAACACTCCGCTCAGTAGTAGTGGATGGTCAGCCCCCGGTGGGCGGCCCAGGATTCGGCGGCGACGGCCATGGCTTCGAGCCAGGGCTCCTCCGGGCGGCGCAGCGCCCGGTCCCGGTTCAGGCGAGCGTAGGCGACGACGAAGGCGTCGATCGCCTCGGGATCGGCCTCCGTCCACGCCGGGCAGCCCTTCGCCCAGGACTCGGCCACGGCCGGTGGATGCCGCGCACCGATGAACTGGAGAACCATCATCGCCGGATCGATAAAGGCGGCCCCCCGCGTCGGCCAGGCCCAGTCCACCACCCAACAGCGGTCGGGCCCGATCAGCAGGTTGCTCGGGTTGATGTCCGCGTGCAGAAGGGTGTCCCCCACAAACAGCTCCGGCGCCCCCCGATCCGCCCACCAGTCCCAACGGGTCTCCCGCCAATCCCGGGCGACCTCCGGCAACGGCAACTCGCCGATCCGGTTGACGAGTTCGACGACCGTCGACAGATCTCCCGAGCCCAAGCGGAAGTCCGTCCTGCGACCTTCCACAGACTCGAAGCCGAGAGCGACCCATTCCGAGTCCTCGGCCGTCCACAGCAATTCCGGGGCCAGAGTCCGGACAAACGGGTTGATCACCTTCTCCCGGAGAAGCTGCTCGTGCCACCCATCGGACCGCTTCCGCATCGCCTTGACAAAGAACCGCCCGGCTCCCCCGGAAACCACCGCTGTCACATCGGCGCTAAAACCCCGCTCCGTGGGTTCCACACGCGAGACGGGCCCCGTATAGAGGCGAATCACCTCCCGGAACCCCGGGCCGGGATCGGGCCTGGTCGTCACTCAGGTCCTCGGAGAGCACTCGGTACTCGGGTGACCGGGCCAGCATTCACCATCATGCGGCGCCGAACGAGCGCACAGCAGCAGCGTCGCCACCCCCTGCGCGCATGGCGCGCTCTCGGCCGATGCGGGCAGCACCTCGACGTCGATGTCGGCGAAGCCAGCCTCTTCGAGGAGTCCGACCCACACGTGTTCCCGCAGCACCCAGCGGCGCATCGTGGCGGGCTCGCCGTTCGGCCCCCTGGCCGAAACGTCCGCATGCGTGACGTCGGCCTCGGCCCGCTCACCGCTCGGATAGTGCGCGAGGGTGGAGAACACCAGCCGCCCCCCGGGCCGCAAGGCGGCCGCCGCCAAGGGCAGCAGGTCACGCGGGTCGGTGAAGTCCAGGGCCCCGAACACGCTGAACAACACGTCGTAGGCCCCGGGTGCGGTCCGCAGATGGGCCACCACGTCCGCGTGAACCAGCCGCAGACACGGCACGCGGTCAGCGAACAGATCACGCGCCATCGCATGCTGCGCGGCCGAGGCGTCAACCGCGTCGACCCTCCCCGGTCGGTGCCGGACGGCCAGGTACGCGGCATGACGCCCGGCCCCGGCGCCCAGGTCGGCGACGCACAAGCCGGTCAGATCCCCCAACACCTCCGCCCCCGGCCCGGCATCCTGCACATCCTGCACCCAAGCCCAACGGAAGTCCTCCGGCACACCACGCTCGACGGCAGCCCGCCTGCGGCCGTAGTGATACCAGAGATCGAGAGTGGCGGAGGTGGTGGTCACCCGCCCCATCCTCGCCGGTTCGACGCGACGAGGGGCGAGTTCGCCAGAAACTCGCCAGAGGATGCCTAGCCCCTGGTTGGCCGGCCAGGGGCCGGAGCACCATCAGACCGTTCGGTCAGTGCGAGTCATTACCGGGGCGGCACGGCCCACACTTCGCGGCGTCAACCCACAGCGGGAGGTCGACTTCCCAGCCGTCGGCGGCGACGCGTCGTGCGGTTCGCGCGACGGACCCGTCGTCCTTGAACTCCACCAGCGGCACATGGTGCAGGAAGTGGCCCTCGTTGAACCGATTACACAGTTCCGCATAGGCCACGGTGTCGAGGATGATCGTGTGCACACCGATGTCGACGAGGCTGCTGGGTGCCAGCCCCAGCCGCTCGCCCCGGTGGGCCATCGCGGTCAACAGATAGGCATAGCCCTGGCCCAGAACACGGGTCGCCATCACCGAGTCGTAGGGATAGTCGCGCTGGAGAAGCGCCACCTGCTTGTCCCACAGCGGGTCCGGAACGACCTCGCGAGCGGGGCGCGGTGGAACCGTCCCCGAACTGGTCGGCTGCACACTGACTACGGTTGACATGCTGCCTCCGATGGGTGAACGCCCCGCGCATCGGGGCGACGCGTCCAGGACACCGCTTCGGCCGCCCAAACGGCAGTCAACTCTCCGACTCTGCAAGGCGTTTGCATGTCCTGCAACGCCGCTCGACGGACCAGTTCCGAGCGCCTACCGTGGAACCCCGGTCGTGTGGCATGGGAGGCCTCTGCCCATGGACCCTTTCTGGAGCACCCCGAAGGTGCGTGCGTTAGCCGAACAACGCACCCCTGGGGCGCTGATCAGGCTCGGCCGCGAACATCGCGGATGGACTCTGGCTGCGCTTGGCGCCCGGCTGGGCTGCTCGGCGGCCACGATGTCCCGTCTGGAGCGTCGGACCCGAATTACGGATCTGACCCTGGTCCAGCGCGCCGCACTGGAGGTCGGAATGCCCCGACACATCCTCGCGACTTCTCTCGCACCGCCCCTCTCTGCCATCCCGGTGGCGGCTATGGTGACGACCCATCATCATGCCGTCGAGGAGGACCCCATGCGCCGCCGCTCGCTGATCACCGCTACGGTGGCAGCCGGTCCGATCGCCCTGATGGCCGGACTGGACGAGGCACTGGCCGAGCCCCCGCCCGCGACCCCCGGCGCGGCAGCGCTCGACGCGCGGCTGGTCAGAGCCAGAGGTCTGTACGACTCGGGAGCCCACCATCGGCTGCTCGCCGCACTCCCCGGGCTCATCGCCGACGCGCACGCTGCCGCAGGGACACGCGGCGACTTTGACCGGGCCCGACTCTCCACCGTCTACAGCCTGACCTCCGCCCTGCTGGTCAAGCTGGGCCGCTACGACCGCGCCCGACTGACCGCCGACCGGGCCCGCACCTGGGCCGAGGTGTCCGGCTCCCCGCTCGCGGCGGCAGCAGCGGCCCGGGAGTTGGCCATCGTCCTGCGCCACCAGGACCAAGCGCTCGCGGCCCAACGCCTGTTGACCACGGCCGCCGCCGACGTCGAAGCCACGGGCCTGCGCACCGACGCCCACGCCTCCGCCTACGCCCAACTGCTCTGCACCCTCGCCTACACCGCCGCCCGGGGCGGCCAACGCGCCGGCGCACTGGCCATGACCGAGGAGGCCCACAACGCCGCCCGTCGGCTGCCGAGCACCGCCCCACCGGGGCGCCTGTTTGTCGTCACCCCCGCCTCCGTCGACCTCTATGCCGTCGGCATCCACTGGGCCCTGGGCGACGCCGGCGCGGCCCTGGAAGCCGGCCGACACCTGCGCCCCGAGCAGTTCCCGACGGCCGAGCGCCGCGCGCGCATGAGCACCGACCTGGCCCGCGCCTGGTGGGCATGGCAACGCCCCGAACAGGCGGCACGCGAGCTGCTGTCGGCCTACCGCACCAGCCCCGCCGAGGTCCACGACCGCCCAGCCATCCGCGACATCGTCCACGACCTGGCCGAACGCCACCCCCATGTCACGGGCGTCCGCGAACTGCGCACCGTCGTCAGCCCCGGTCGCGCCTAACCGAGCCGACGAACGAGGACCAGGCCGCCGGGGCGAAGGTGAACGCGCCCAAGCCGCGATCCTTACTGTCGCCGACCGCCAACAGGCCATCATGAGTCAGCTGGACCTCCACGCACTCGCCGGCATCACCACTGCTGTAGCTGGACTTCCGCCAACCTCGCTCGGGCAGGTCATAACGCATCCGCGCACCTCGCTTCTCTCGTCAGAGGACTCCTGCAAATGCGGCTGCCCAGGAGGCTGGGCAGCCGCATATGACAATCCTGTCAGTCGGCGTCAACCACAACCGTGTCGAGGAACGAGGACCAGGCAGCAGGCGCGAAGGTGAACGCACCCCGGCCGCGATCCTTGCTGTCGCCGACCGCCAGCAGGCCATCATGGGTCAGCTGGACCTCCACGCACGCGCCAGCATCACTGGTGCTGTAGCTGGACTTCCGCCAACCGCGCTCGGGCAGGTCATAACGCATCTGTGCCTCAACTAGCCTTCAAGATCTCTCGCAACCCGGGAGATCAACTCCTTGGACTCATCCGACGATAGCGCCTGAGCCCTGAGGTGGTCGCTGGTGCGGCGGAAGGCCCGGACCTCCTCTTCCTCCTCGATGAAGATGCGCCCGCCCAGATACTCGACGAAGGCGAACTCCATGCTGATCGGAGTCGGGTACGAGAAGAGCTTGAAGCCACCCTCCACACTGGCGTGGACACCGCAAGCGTAAGGGAGAACCTGCACGGTGAGCGTGGGCGGATTGCTGATCTCGATGAGTTTGCGCAACTGCTCGGCCTGCACCTTCGGGCCTCCCACCTGCCGACGGAGCGCGGCCTCGTCCAGCACAATGATCAGTTGAGGGGCATTGGGTTCGTCCAGAAGCCTCTGTCGGGTCAAGCGGACCTCAACAGCCTTCTCCACACCACCGATCGTCGGCACTGGGAAGCTGCTGATCAGCGCCCGCGCGTAGGCCTCGGTCTGGAGAATGCCGGGCACGAGGGTCGGCGAGAACTGCATCATGCTGGATGCGGCGGACTCCAACTCGATGACCTGCTGTACGGATGGCGGGATCGTGCCGCGTTCCTGCTGCCACCAACCTCGCTTGCGCGACTGGCGGTTGAGCTGATCCAGGGTCTCGAAGAGGCTGCCCTCGCCGTCCTCCACACCGTACAGCCGCAGCAGCTCGAAGAGTTCGGGGCGGCTGATGGGGCTGACGCCGTTCTCGATGCGGCTCAGGCGGGAGTCGTCCATATCCACATGCTCGGCGGCTGCCTCCTGCTTCACCCCGGCCGCCGCGCGCAGGCGCCGCAACTCCAGCCCCACCAGATACCGCCGCAGCGTCAACGGTCGCTTCGCCATGACCCCTCCTTCGCGATTCGCTCGAAGCACAGTCTGGCCTAGGCCAGTTGAAGGAAGGCAAGCCTTGTCACCCCCAAGAGTGAATGGGGGTGAGATTCTTGCAACTCGACCTTGCGGCAACCCGCAGGCAACCCCCATGCTGAGTCCACGACGCGTTGCGCATGGCGCACTACGCGGAGTCGTCTGTCCCCGGGGCCGAGTCTGCCCAGTCATGGCCCCGGGGGGAGCCGTTGTCGTGCCGTTCGGCACCTGCCGCGCGCTCTGCGTTGCGCGCCTCAACAACCCTCCACCTGCACGGAGTTGCCCTATGTCTTCGAACCTGGCCCTGCGGGTCACCCTGCTGGCCACCACCTACGACAACCACGTTCTGATGGTGCGCGACGGCGACGCCTGGGCCCTGCCGGGAGGCACCGTGCCTGCCGGGGAGTGCCCGGTGCGGGCCGCGCAGCGGATCGCCCTCGAGCGGACGGGGTACTTCCAGCGGCTCGACCACGCGCTCGCCGTGAGCCTGGAGACCGACGCCGACGGCGAGTTGACCGGCGTGGAGTATCTGCTCGACGGCGGGCAGACGGGGACCGTGCCCACCGAGCCGGGTGCGCTTCGCGAGTCCGCGCGGTGGCGGCCGATGGACGAGCTGCTGGAGTCGCGGCCGGCGGTGCAGCACGCGTTGCTGGCGCTGGCGCGCGGGGAGCGCGTTCCGGTGTTGGTCAACGGCGAGCAGCCGACCGTCGCCGACTGAACGGACGGTGACCGGAGATGTCCGAATCGCAGGAGCAGGACGACGAGACCGAGAGCCCGGAGCCGGCGGAGCCGGACGAGGCCGAACAGGACGACGGACACGACACGTTGCGGCGGCGGCTCCGCGAGGTCAACGCGCGGAGCGAGCGCAACTTCCAGATGAGGGGAGGCCAGTTGTGGTGACGCGGCGAAGCTACCGGTTCCGGCAGTACACGTTGAAGCCCGACGAACGGGCGGACGCCGAGCCGACGTTGTTCGTCATGGAGTGCGTCAGCTGCGGGTTCTCGGGGGCGAAGGGTGAGGACGCGGAGGACGGCAGCGAATGGGCCGTCGCACATGTCAAGCACCACCCGGACCATCTCTCCTACCGCGAACACATCACCCGCTCCTACCAGTTCGAGCCGGGTGAGTGGCAGTGAACGAGTGGGAGCGGCCGCCGGCGAGGTCGCCGATCATACGGAGCGCGGACTGGGTGCTGAGCGAGGAACGCGGGGCGGGCGCGCCGCGGGCGATCTATGGCGCGGAGTGCATGACCTGCGGCGACCGTTCGACGCTCGCCGACGACGACGCGCAGCCGGTGGCCGTCTGGTGCATCTTCCACACCCAACAGGACCCGCATCACGACCTGTTCCTCGTCCGGGCCGAGAAGCACTGGCGGGTGCACCCGCGCGAGCACGAGGACGAGACCGAGGACGGCGAGGGCGGCAGGCCGGCGTCGCATCCGATCGTGGCCTTCTTCGACCGGGCCTTCGGCCCGTCCTTCGTCGGGCTGATGTGCCTGCTCACCGCGCTCTCCGGCTATCTCCTGGCCCTCAACTGACCCCCCCATCCCCCCCACCACCTAGGACACGGAGTTCATGCCCCACACCACCATCGTCAGTTCGCCGCTGCCGATAACGTTCGCCGTCCTCGCCCTCGTCCCCCGGAGCGGGCAGGTGCTGATGGTGCGGCGCCAGGGGCGGGACGGGTGGACCCTCCCGGCGGGGAGGGTCCTTCCCGGGCGCTGCCTGATCCTGACCGCCCGCGAGACCCTGCTGCGCGGCACCGGCTATGACCGTGCGGTCAGCGAGACGCTGGCCGTCAGCATGGACACCGACGACAGCGGCACACTCACCTCGTTCTCCTATGTGTTGGACGGCGGGTCCACCCCCGAACTGCCGCGCTATCCGAGGCGGCTGCCGGAGGGCGCGGCCTGGCTTCCGTTACGGGAGTTGGGCGAGCCGCCGGCCCTCGTCCAGCAGGCCATCGTCGCCAGCGCCCAGGGGCGCAGGCTGCCGCTGCTGGTCAACGCCACCCGTCCGAACGCCGCGTTCAGCTGACAAGCGGGACCTCGGGCTCTGGCGACGGAGGTGGGGGTGGTGCTTAACTCGGGCCGGCGGAACCGGCGTTGACCGTTCTACGCGCGTATCGCTCGCGCACTGCCGGGTCCGCCGCGTCCCCGTTCACCACCCCACACCGCCTCGGAGGCATGGTGAGACTCCTCTCTCCCGTCCGCATATCGCTCGGCATCATGCTGGCCACCGTGCTGGCCTTCCTGCTCGCGCCCGCCAGCCAGGCGCAGCAGCCCGCAGCGCCGTCGGAGTCGACCGTCCAGCCGCTCGCCAGCGGCACCATCAACATGTACCCGCCGATCCAGGGGGCCTCGACCTGGGACCGGTTCGGTCTGACCCCGCCGTCCTCGCACCACCGGGTGTTCTACAACTGGGGCTATCTGAACGACTGGTCGGTCGACATCTACCGCAACCCGGGCGGCACCGTCGTCTCCCCGTTCGGCACCACCACGTCCACCGGCCAGCCGGTGAACGTCCGCGTCGTGACCGTCGCGGCCGGCTGCGCCACGGGGAACCTGGCCGACGGCGGCTACCGGATCGGCCTTGAGGCCACCAACGCCAACACCGGCGAGGTCATCGCGCGCGCCGATGTGATGCATGTCGCCAACAAGCCGTCCAACATCACCGTCGGCGCCACCGTCGGCCCCTGGACCAAGCTCGGCGAGACCGGACGGTTCCGCTACTCCTCCTGCTACCAGGTCAACGGTGACAGTGGCGCGCATATCCACCTGGAGGTCATCAACCGGACCCGCTACTCCTGCTACATCAGCCGCGGGGCCAACTCCGCACTGACCGACCTGACCGTCATCGGCCGCACCGGCACCCAGAACTCCGGCCCCCAGCAGGCCTGCTGACCCACCACGGCACAAGACCCCACACCACACGGGCGGCGCCCCCCGATCACCTGACGGGGACGCCGCCAGCGGCAACGCCGCGAGGGCAGTGCTCCCCTTGAGTCGGGGAGCACCGCCCTCGCGTTGACGCGGTGAGGAGTCGGC
The DNA here is from genome assembly GCF_000974485.1 of Streptomyces sp. NBRC 109706. Lineage (GTDB taxonomy): Bacteria > Actinomycetota > Actinomycetes > Streptomycetales > Streptomycetaceae > Streptomyces. The sequence continues at coordinate 176,888 of NZ_BBOM01000013.1, forward strand.
AGGACTCAGAAGTCCATGCCGCCGCCCATGCCGCCGGCGGCCGGGTCGGCGCCGGCGGCGGCCTTCTCCGGCTTGTCGGCGATGACGGCCTCGGTGGTGAGGAAGAGCGCCGCGATGGAGGCGGCGTTCTGCAGCGCCGAGCGCGTGACCTTGGTCGGGTCCGGGATACCGGCCGCCAGCAGGTCGACGTACTCGCCGGTGGCGGCGTTCAGGCCCCAACCCGGGGTCAGGTTGCGGACCTTCTCCACCACGACGCCGCCCTCAAGGCCGGCGTTGACGGCGATCTGCTTCAGCGGGGCCTCCAGAGCCAGCTTGACGGCGGCGGCACCCGTGGCCTCGTCGCCCTCCAGCTCCAGCTTCTCCAGCGCCGAGGCGGCCTGCAGCAGGGCCACGCCACCACCGGCGACGATGCCCTCCTCCACGGCGGCCTTCGCGTTGCGCACCGCGTCCTCGATGCGGTGCTTGCGCTCCTTCAGCTCCACCTCGGTGGCGGCACCGGCCTTGATGACGGCCACGCCGCCGGCCAGCTTCGCAAGGCGCTCCTGGAGCTTCTCGCGGTCGTAGTCCGAGTCGGAGTTCTCGATCTCGGCGCGGATCTGGTTGACCCGACCCTGCACCTGGTCGCTGTCGCCCGAGCCGTCGACGATGGTGGTCTCGTCCTTGGTGATGACCACCTTGCGGGCGCGGCCCAGCAGGTCGAGGGTGGCGGACTCCAGCTTGAGGCCGACCTCCTCGGAGATGACCTGGCCACCGGTGAGGATGGCGATGTCACCGAGCATGGCCTTGCGGCGGTCACCGAAGCCGGGGGCCTTGACGGCGACCGACTTGAAGGTGCCCCGGATCTTGTTGACGACCAGGGTGGACAGCGCCTCGCCCTCGACGTCCTCCGCGATGATCAGCAGCGGCTTGCCGGACTGCATGACCTTCTCCAGCAGCGGAAGGAGGTCCTTCACGTTGCTGATCTTGGAGTTGACGATCAGGATGTAGGGGTCTTCCAGCTCCGCCTCCATCCGCTCCATGTCGGTGGCGAAGTAGGCCGAGATGTAGCCCTTGTCGAAGCGCATACCCTCGGTCAGCTCAAGCTCAAGGCCGAAGGTCTGCGACTCCTCGACCGTGATGACGCCTTCCTTGCCGACCTTGTCCATGGCCTCGGCGATCAGCTCACCGATCTGCGGGTCGCCGGCGGAGATGGACGCGGTGGAGGCGATCTGCTCCTTGGTCTCAACCTCCTTGGCCTGGCTCAGCAGGGCCTCGGAGACCTCCTCCACGGCGGCCTCGATACCGCGCTTCAGCGCCATCGGGTTCGCACCGGCGGCCACGTTGCGCAGGCCCTCACGGACCAGCGCCTGGGCCAGAACGGTCGCCGTGGTCGTACCGTCGCCGGCCACGTCGTCCGTCTTCTTGGCGACCTCCTTGACCAGCTCGGCGCCGATCTTCTCGTAGGAGTCCTCCAGCTCGATCTCCTTGGCGATGGACACACCATCGTTGGTGATCGTCGGGGCGCCCCACTTCTTCTCCAGGACAACGTTGCGGCCCTTGGGGCCCAGCGTGACCTTGACGGCGTCGGCGAGCTGGTTCATCCCGCGCTCAAGGCCGCGCCGCGCCTCCTCGTCGAACGCGATGATCTTGGCCATGTGAAGGGGTCCTCCCAGAACAGGGGTGGATTACTCCGGACCGCGCTGGCGCCCGCGACGGACGGCCCCTGGGGGATGGTTCCTTACCCCACCCACCCGAAGACCTCACCGAACCGGTCCTTGCTGTCACTCTCACCCGTAGAGTGCTAACGCCATGATTAGCACTCGGAGGGGGAGAGTGCAAGCGGGTCGGCCGCTAGGCCGGCCCGCGCGCACGATTTGGGGGCACCTCCCGGACGACGTGACGACGAGGCCCCGCACATGATGAGGCCCGCACCCTGGACGGGTGCGGGCCTGCGGTAAGGCTGCGGAAACGTTCGGCGGTTCAGGCAGTCACCCGGACCATGTCGGCCTGTGGACCCTTCTGCCCCTGAGAGATCTCGAACTCGACCCGCTGCCCCTCTTCCAGGGTGCGGTAGCCGTCCATCTGAATCGCGCTGTAGTGGACGAACACATCCGCACCACCGTCTACCGCGATGAAGCCGTAGCCCTTCTCCGCGTTGAACCACTTGACGGTGCCCTGAGCCATTCCTTACTCCCCATTTTGCCGGCCTTTTCACGAGCCCACACCTCGCGGACCCGGGTCAGACCTCTCAGACTCCACCCCCGGGCGGTGTGGGGGTGTGCGCCGGAACGTTCGACCGCCGCTGAATGTATCTGGACGGACGCCCAGTGCAACAGGCCATTCGACAGAGATTTCTCGCGCCACCAGAACGGGCAAATACCGCGAAAGCGCAGGTAGTTGAGCATTTCGGAGGGGGTTTTTCTGGCCAACCAGACAATTGGTGCATGAATTTCCGGCACATAATTTGCGCGCGGGTCGCGCATTCATATGCGAGTGGCACGTTTTCGCCATCGGAAGGGGCGCGGGCCCCTGCCACTTTAGCGCCAGCGCGCACGCCTCCGCCCCGCGACCTGCAGGTCGCGGGGCGGAAAAGGGACCCTGGCGCGGCCGGCCGTCAGCCGCCGGCCACCGCCGGGATGATGGAGACGCCGGCGCCGTCCGGGGTCGGCGTGGCCAGGCCCTCGGTGAAGCGGACGTCGTCATCGTTCACATAGACGTTCACGAAGCGCCGCAGCTTGCCCTCGTCGTCCAGGACCCGGCCGGCGATGCCCTGGTGGTTGCGGTCCAGGTCGGCCAGCACCTCGCTGAGCGTGCCGCCCTCGGCGGTGACCTCGGATCGGCCATCGGTGTAGGTGCGCAGAATGGTGGGGATGCGAACGGTGACGCTCACGCCAGGCCAGCCTCTCGGAACGAGTCCAGGTTCGGACGGATGGTCGCGGACGGGCCGGTGGTCGATGCCACCGCGTCCAGGGTCTTCAGGCCGTCGCCGGTGTTCAGGACGACGGTGGTGGCCGCCGGGTCGAGCAGTCCCGCGGCGAGCAGCTTGCGGGTCACGCCGACCGTGACGCCGCCCGCGGTCTCGGCGAAGATGCCCTCGGTCCTGGCCAGCAGCTTGATGGCGGCGACGATCTGCTCGTCGTCCACGTCCTCGACCGCGCCGCCGGTGCGCCTGGCGATGTCCAGCACATAGGGGCCGTCCGCCGGGTTGCCGATGGCCAGGGACTTGGCGATGGTGTCCGGCTTCACGGGGCGGACCACGTCATGGCCGTCCTTGAAGGCGCGGGCGACCGGGGAGCAGCCCTCGGCCTGGGCGCCGAAGATCTTGTAGGGGCGGTCCTCGACCAGGCCGAGCTTGATCAGCTCCTTCAACCCCTTGTCGATCTTGGTCAGTTGTGAACCGGAAGCGATCGGGATCACCAGCTGGTCGGGCAGTTTCCAACCCAGCTGTTCACAGATCTCGTAGGCGAGCGTCTTGGAACCCTCGGCGTAGTAGGGCCGCAGGTTCACGTTGACAAAGCCCCAGCCCTCGCCGATCGGATCGCCGATCAGCTCGCTGCAGAACCGGTTGACGTCGTCGTAGGTGCCCTCGATGGCGACCAGTTCGCCGCCGTAGACGGCGGCCATCACGACCTTGCCCTGTTCCAGGTCGTGCGGGATGAACACGCAGGACCGCAGGCCGGCCCTGGCGGCCGCCGCGCCCACGGCGCCGGCGAGGTTGCCGGTGGACGAGCAGGAGAGGGTGGTGAACCCGAAGGCGCGCGCCGCCTCGACGGCGTTCGCCACCACCCGGTCCTTGAACGAGTGCGTGGGGTTGCCGGAGTCGTCCTTGATGTGGAGACCACCGGTGACGCCCAGCTCGGCGGCCAGCCGGTCGGCGCGGACCAGCGGGGTGCAGCCCGGGTTGAGGTTGGGCTTCTCGGCCACATCGGCCGGCACCGGAAGGAGCGGCGCATAGCGCCAGATGCTGTTGGGGCCGGCCTCGATGGTGCGGCGCAGCGCCTCGGGATCGCCGCCGGGCAGGTCGTAGGCGACCTCCAGCGGCCCGAAACAGGAGGCACAGGCGAAGATCGGGCCGAGCGGGAAGCGTTCGCCGCACTCGCGACAGGAGAGCGCGGAGGCCGGACCGAGGTCGACGGCGGCGGGGGTTTCGGCGGACTCGTCGGCGTTGGCCGAGGTGAGCACAGACATGGGTACGAGGCCCTTCTCCTCATCTTCCCCGTGGCGGCTCTCGCCACAGGACGGAATTGGCACCTGCCCCACCGGAGAGCCTCGTGCCGTCACGAGATCCGGTGGAAGGGTTGCCGGGGCTTCAACGGGCCGTTCCCTCTGCCCCTCTGGATGAGCGGTATTCGGTTGTCGATGTGCGGTTGTCAGTATGCGCCTGCCATACGGTTGTCGATATATCGCTGTCAGCGCGATCCCGATATGCGGAGGACACCTGCACTGTTCGAGACTGTAACGGACAGCCCGCACAATGGCTCGGGCCGTCCGCTCCGCGAGACGACCCGAGCAGGTGGCCAGAAAACCCGGCGGCAGCGGGTTGGGTCACCTCAGGAAGGGGCAGACGGGGCAGACGCGGCCATGCAGATGTAAATGTGGCTGAATCGAACAGGAGCGACATTCGTGCTGGAAGAGGCAGAGAAGTGGCTGAGCCGCCGGTCCTGGGGCGTCACTGACCGCTCGATGGCGCAACTGCTGCACGCCAAGCGTGCGGCGGGTGCGGCCGGCAGCATCAGCGTGGTTCTCCCCGCGCTCAACGAGGAGGCCACGGTGGGTGCCATCGTGGAAGCGCTACGGCGCGACCTGATGGAGGACGTGCCACTGATCGACGAGCTACTCGTGGTGGACTCCGGGTCCACCGACCGCACCTCGGAGGTGGCCGCCGCGGCGGGCGCCAAGGTCGTCCACCGGGACGAGATACTGCCCCGCGTGCCGACCCTCCCGGGCAAGGGCGAGGTCCTGTGGCGGTCGCTGCTGGCGACCACCGGCGAGATCATCTGTTTCGTCGACGCCGACCTGCGGGACTTCGACTCCCGTTTCGTCTCGGGCACCCTCGGGCCGTTGCTCACCGAGCCCGGCGTGCAGCTGGTCAAGGCCATGTACGACCGTCCGCTCGGCGACCAGCCGTCCGGCGCCCGGCAGGGCGGCAGGGTCACCGAGCTGGTCGCCCGACCGCTGCTGAACCTGCACTGGCCGCAGCTGGCCGGCGTGGTCCAGCCGCTGGGCGGCGAGTACGCGGCCCGCAGATCGCTGCTCGAACGGCTTCCGTTCCCCGTCGGCTACGGCGTGGAGCTGGGGCTGCTGATCGACACGCTGAATGTGGCGGGGCTCGACGCGGTGGGCCAGGTCGATGTCGGGGAGCGCAAGCACCGGCATCAGGACGGGCAGGCGCTGGGCCGGATGTCGGCGGCGATCATGCGCACCGCGCAGTGCCGGCTGCCGGGCACGATGCTGCCCAGCCGGATCGGGCTGACCCAGTTCCAGCGGACCGAGGACGGCGGGTTCGCGCCCGAGACCCATCCGATCCTGGCCGACGAACGCCCGCCGATGGCCACCATCCCCGAGTACACGGCCCGACAGGCGGCGTAGGAACGGGCGCGGCCGCCCGAGTCCGGCCGGCTGTGACGTGGCACACGTTTCCCGTCCGTCACAGCTGGCTAGCCTCCGCGAGAGCCCAGGGCGCGCCCCCATCGTGAGACGAGGACGGAACCCCCCATGACCGTCGAGCTTCCCGAGTCAGCCGGCCAGGTGCTGGTGGCCTCCAACCGAGGCCCGGTGAGCTATACGCGCTCGGCGGACGGCTCGCTGACGGCGAAACGCGGCGGCGGTGGCCTGGTGTCCGGCCTCTCCGCGCTGGGCGCCGAGGCGGGCACCTGGGTCTGCGCGGCGCTGAGCGAGGACGACAGGGCCGCGGCGCGCGCCTTCGCCGGCCGGCCGCCCGCCGCCGACACCGGCGGCCAGTCGGTGCGGATGCTGGATATTCCGGGCGAGACCTTCGAGGCCGCCTACAACGGCATCGCCAACTCCGTGCTGTGGTTCACCCATCACCTGCTGTACCAGACGCCGCTTGAGCCGATCTTCGACGCCGAGTTCGAGGCGCAGTGGGAGCACTACCGCGCGTACAACCGCGCGTTCGCCGACGCGCTGGCCGAGGAGGCCGCCGAGGGCGCGGCCGTGCTGGTGCAGGACTACCATCTGGCGCTGGTCCCCGGGCTGCTCGCCGAGCGGCGGCCGGATCTGCGGATCGGCCATTTCTCGCACACCCCGTGGGCGCCGCCGGAGTTGTTCCGGGTGCTGCCCGACGAGGTGGCCCGCGAGGTGCTGCTGGGCATCCTGGGCGCCGATCGTGCCGCCTTTCTCACCCGCCGCTGGGCGGACGGCTTCATCGCGTGCTGCGCGGCGCTGCTGGGGGCGGACGTCACGGCTGACTCCGTCACCCATGAGGGGCGCACCACCCGGATCGGCGTGCACGGTCTGGGCGCCGACGCCGCGTTCCTGCGCGAACGGGCCTCCCGCCCGGATGTGGACGAGCGGCTGGCCGAACTGCGGGAGCGGGTCGGCCCAGGGCGGTCGACGATCGTCCGGGTGGACCGCACGGAGCTGTCCAAGAACATCGTGCGCGGCCTGCTGGCGTACCGGCGGCTGCTGGTCGACCACCCGGAGTGGCGTGGCCGGGTCACGCATATCGCGTTCGCCTATCCGTCGCGCCAGGATCTCGCCCTCTACCGCGCGTACACCGCCGAGGTCTCCCGGGTCGCCGAGGCGATCAACGAGGAGTTCGGGGCGGACGGTTGGGAGCCGGTGATCCTTCATGTGAAGGACGATTTCGCGCGTTCCCTGGCGGCGTACCGGTTGGCGGACGTGGCGCTGGTCAACCCGATCAGGGACGGGATGAACCTGGTCGCCAAGGAGGTCCCGGTGGTCTCCGAGAACGGCTGTGCGCTGGTCCTCTCCCGAGAGGCGGGCGCGGCCGAAGAGCTGGGCGCCGACGCGCTGTTGGTGAACCCGTACGACATCGCGGGCACGGCCGAGGCGTTGCACCGGGCGCTGTCGCTGGACGCGGCCACGCGGGCCGCGCAGTCCGCGCGCCTCGCGAAAACGGCCACGGCGCTGCCGCCCACGGCGTGGTTCCTGGCCCAGCTCACGGCGCTCCGCGAGCGCTGACGGGCTGGGGTTTTTCCCCCGCCCACCCGCCCCTTCTTCCGGCTACGCCGACACCACCCCGGCCGGGGCGGTTTTTCCCCACCCACCCACCCTTTCCAGGGCCCCGTGGGCCAGCCACTGGCCGACCTTCGTCGGCCCGGGGCCGCAAGGCCCAGCCGGGCCGCGCAGGCCCGGGGGAAACCGGCCCCGCAGGCGCCACGGCGCGGGCCACAGGCCCGACCAGCGGCCCGGCGGCAGCACACCCTCCGGCCGGACGCCGGCCCGCCCGAGGCGCACCGCCCCGAGTGGGCGGGCGGGCGAAACCCCGGCCCGCAGGGGCACGGCGCGGGCGCAGGCCCGAGCAGCGGCCGGGCGACGCCCCGCCCGTAGCGCACCGCGCAGCAAAGGGGCGGGCGGAGAAAGCAAGAGACAGCCCCGCCCGCAGGGCCGATGACTGGGCGCACCGCGCCCAAGAAGGGCGGGCGGGTGGGGAGAACCGGCCCCGCAGGGGCACGGCACAGGCCGCAGACCCGACCAGCGGCCCGGCGGCAGCACACCCCCCGGCCCGGGCGCCGCCCGCCCAAGGCGCACCGCCCCGAGAGGGCGGGCGGGGGAAACCCCGGCCCGCAGGGCCGATGACTGGGCGCACCGGCCCAGAAAGGGCAGGCGGGTGGGGAGAACCGGCCCCGCAGGGGCACGGCACAGGCCGCAGACCCGACCAACGGCCCGGCGACGCCCCGCCCGTAGCGCACCGCGCCGCAAAGGGGTGGGCGGGGGAAGAACAGGGGCAGCCCGGCCCTGAGGGCCGGGCCAGGGGGTGGGCCACCCGCCCCGGAAAGAGGGCGGGTGGGTGGGGAAAACCGGCCGGGTCAGGGGAGGTGGTCGGCGAGGGTGGTGAGGAGGGCGGCGACGCCTGCCGGTCCTGGGACCGTGAGGTCCGTCGCCTCGGTCAGGGCGGAGACCTCCGCACTCCCGCTGCAGACGCGCAGCCCCGGCACCCCCTCCGCGGCGAGGGCCGCGACGGCGGCGAAGGCCGGGAGGTCGCCGAGGTCGTCGCCGGCGTAGAGCAGCGATCCGGCCTTGGTCTCGCGCGCCAGCGCGGTGAGCGCGGCGCCCTTGTCCATGCCGCCGGGGCGCAGTTCAAGGACGAGGCGGCCCGGTTCGACGGTCAGCTCATGGCGGGCGGCCAGCTCGTCCAGGGGGGCGCGCAGCGCCTCGTACGCGCCCGGGGGGTCGGCGGCGCGCCGGGTGTGGACGGCGAGCGCGTTGCCCTTGTCCTCGATGAACGCGCCGCTCGCGGCGACCAGTTGCGGCAGTTCGGCGCGGGCGGCGGCGACGCCGGGGTGCGGTGGTGGGGTGTGCAGCCGGCCGGTGGCCGCGTCCCAGCGTTCCGCGCCGTACGCGCCGAGGACGATCAGTCCGCTCAGCTCGGGGTGGTCGGCGAAGCCGCCGAGGCGGACGGCCACCTCGGCGGGCCGCCCCGTGACCACGGCGAGGACGGCGACCCGGCCGGCGAGCCGGGCGAGCGCGGGGAGGGCGTCGGGGTGGGCCCTGGCCTGTTCGGGGTCGGCGACGATGGGGGCCAGGGTGCCGTCGAAGTCACAGGCGATCAGTGCGGAGGAGGGCCGGTCGAGCAGCGCGGCGAGCCCGGCGCGGCCGGATTCCGTGGCGGGAACGGGAAGTGTGCCCATGTACATGACCTTACCGTCGTGCTCGCTTGGCGTCGCGACGGCGTCGCAGTCGGTTGATCGTCACCGGATCGTGGGCCAGCGCCCGGGGATCGTCCAACAGGGCGTTCAGCAGCTGGTAGTAGCGGGTCGGCGAGATGCCGAGCCGTTCGCGTATCGCGCGCTCCTTCGCGCCGGGGCCCGGCCAGGAGTCGCGCTCGACCGCGAGGACCGCGCGGTCCCGTTCGGCGAGATCACCCGCCCCGTCTCCCGGTCTGTCCGATTCCTCACTCATCCGGGCATGTTAACCAGGGGGACCGACAGCGGCGCCCCCGTCGACGACAACGACGAGACCGACGAGACCGACGAGACCGATGAAAGGGAGGAGTCAGGATGCCGTTCGACAGCAGCCTCACCGCCGCCGAGATCGCCGCCCAGCCCGACGCCTGGCGGCGGGCCGCCGAGGCGGCGCTGGCCGCGCCCGACGGGGCGTTGCCGCGTCCCGGGGAGCGGGTGGCGGTGACGGGCTGCGGCACTTCGTGGTTCATGGCGTTGGCCTATGCCGCGCTGCGCGAGGCGGCCGGGCAGGGGGAGACGGACGCGTTCCCGGCGTCCGCGTTCCCGGTGTCCCGGACGTACGAGCGGGTGGTGGCGATCTCGCGTTCCGGTACCACGACCGAGGTGGCGCGGCTGTTGACGGCGGTGCGGGCCGCGCGGCCGGACGTTCCGGTGCTGGCGTTGACGGCGGACGGTGCCACGCCGGTCGGTCAAGCCGCCACGCATACCGTGGTGTTGGACTGGGCGGACGAGCGGTCGGTGGTGCAGACGGTGTTCGCGACCACGGCGTTGGCGTTTCTGCGGGCCGCTTTGGAGCCGGCCGGCAGCGGTCTGCCGCCGGTGGTCGACGCGGCGCTGGACGCCGAGTCGGCGTTGGGGCGGCCGTTGCCCGATTCGGCGCTGGCGGCCGGGCAGTGGACGTTTCTCGGCAGTGGTTGGACCTATGGTCTGGCGTTGGAGGCGGCGCTCAAGTTGCGTGAGGCGGCCGGGGGTTGGACGGAGGCGTATCCGTCGATGGAGTACCGGCACGGGCCGATCGCGATCGCCGGGCGGGGTCGGGTGGTGTGGCTGTTCGACGCGGCCCCGGAGGGGGTGTCGGAGCGGGTGCGGTCCGCGGGTGGCTCGTTGCTCGGCCCGGCGGAGGGGGATCCGTTGGCCGGTCTGGTGCTGGCGCAGCGGCTCGCGGTGGCGGTGGCCGAGGCGCGTGGGCTCGATCCGGATCGGCCGCGCGGGCTCACTCGTTCGGTGATCTTGCGTTAGTGGACTAGACCTCTTCCCCTCTTCCGGGCGAGACTTGCGCGTGTGAGTCTCCAGGAGCAGCAAGCGAACTATGTGATCGCCCTCGATATCGGGGGCACCACGCTCAAGGCCGCGTTGACCGATCCCGACAACGAGCCGCTGTTCCGCGCGCGCCGCGACACGGCGACCGGCGGGCCTGAGGCGGTGGTGGCCGGGATCCTGGACTTCGCCGCCGAGTTGGCCGAGGAGGGCCGCGCCCGGTGCGGCGGCCCTCCGGTGGCCGTGGGCCTGGCGGTGCCGGGCGTGGTGGACGAGGCCGCCGGCCTGGCGAGTTACAGCGCCAACCTGGGCTGGCGCGATGTGCCGTTGGCCCGGCTGGTGTCGGAACGGCTCGGCGGGGTCCCGGTGGCGCTGACCCACGATGTGCGGGCCGGTGGCCTGGCCGAGGGACGGCTGGGCGCCGGGGCCGGCGTCGGCCGTTTCTTCTTTGTGGCGCTCGGTACCGGGATCGCCGGGGCCATCGGCGTCGGCGGCCGGATGGAGCCGGGGGCGCACGGGGGCGCGGGCGAGATCGGGCATGTGGTCGTGCGCCCCGGTGGCCCGCGCTGCGGCTGCGGTGGCCATGGCTGTCTGGAGACGCTGGCGTCCGCCTCGGCCGTCGGCCGGGCCTGGGCCGAGGCGTCGGGGGCGGCGGGCGCCAGCGCGGCGGACGCGGCCAGGGCGGTGGCCGCAGGGGACGGGCGGGCCCTGGCCGTCTGGCGTGACGCCGTGGAGGCGTTGGCCGACGGCCTGCTGGTCGCCGTCAACCTGCTGGACCCGGAGGTGGTGATCGTGGGCGGCGGTCTCGGCGAGGCCGGCGAGATCCTGCTCGATCCGCTCCGTTCCGCGCTGGCCGCCAAGGCCACCTTCCAACGACTTCCCGCCGTGGTGCCCGCCGCGCTCGGGGAGGCCGCCGGGCGCCTCGGCGCCGGCCTGCTCGCCTGGGACCACAGTCAACTCCCCCACACCGCGGAGGTTTCCCCGTGACCCGTATCGCCGACCAGCCGGCCGACAACACCTCGGACACCAGGGCCCTGGTGCTCGCCGGCGCCAGAGTGGTGACCCCGGACGGGGTGTGGGACGGGGCCTCGGTCACCGTCGAGCGCGGGCGGATCGCCGAGGTCCGCCCGGCGCCCGGCGATCCGGGGGCCCCGGAGGAGCACGGCGCGGTCGATCTGTCGGGGCACTGGCTGGTGCCCGGGTTCGTCGATCTCCATGTGCACGGCGGCGGCGGCGCCTCGTTCTCGGCCGGCACGGCGGAGGAGGCGCTGCGGGTGGTCGCGACCCATCGGGCGCACGGCAGCACCACCCTGGTCGCTTCCACGGTGACCGGCGCGCTGGACGATCTGGCGGCGCAGGCGGGGGCGTTGTCGGAGCTGGTGGAGCAGGGCGATCTGGCCGGGCTGCACTTCGAGGGCCCGTTCATCGCCGAGAACCGCTGTGGCGCGCACGATCCCACGTTGCTGCGGGATCCGGATCCGGCGGATGTGCGCAAGCTGGTCGAAGCGGCCAGGGGCACGGCGCGGATGGTGACCCTGGCGCCCGAGCGGCCCGGCGGTCTCGACTCGGTGCGGCTGCTGCGCGACCTCGGGGTGATCGCGGCCGTCGGCCATACCGACGCCTCGTACGAGGTGACGCGGCGGGCCGTCGACGCCGGCGCCACGGTGGCCACCCATCTGTTCAACGCGATGCCGCAGCTGGCCCATCGGGCGCCGGGGCCGATCGCCGCGCTGCTGGAGGACGAACGGGTCACCGTCGAGCTGATCAACGACGGCACCCATCTGCACCCGTCCGTACTGGCGTTGGCGTTCCGTTCCGCGGGCGCCGACCGGGTGGCGCTGATCACCGACGCGATGGGCGCGGCCGGGATGGGCGACGGCAGTTACCCGTTGGGTCCGCTGCGGGTGGAGGTGCTCGACGGGGTGGCGCGGATCACGGACGCCGGCACGCCGCCGGGCACCGGCGCCATCGCCGGCTCCACGCTGACCCTGGACCGGGCCTTCCAGCGGTCGGTGACGGTGGACGGGCTGCCCGTCGCCGAGGTGTCGCGGTCGCTGTCCGGCACGCCGGCGAGGCTGCTCGGGGTGGCCGACCGGGTGGGGTCGATCAAGGCGGGCAAGGACGCCGATCTGGTGGTGCTGGACGCCGACTTCGAGCTGGTCGGGGTGGTCCGCAAGGGCGAGTGGGTGGTGCGGCCGTGACGCTCGCCGGCTGCCGGGAGCTGTTGGCCGACGCGCGGCGCCGGGGCGCCGCGCTGGCCGCGTTCAACGTGATCACGTTGGAGCACGCGCAGGCGGTGGCGGCCGGGGCGGCGCGGGTCGGGGCGCCGGCGGTGCTCCAGCTGTCGCAGAACGCCGTGGCCCACCACGGCGGCCGGCTGGCCCCGCTGGCCGCCGCGCTGCGGGCGGTGGCGGCGGAGGCGCCCACCGCGCTGGCGCTGCATCTGGATCATCTGGACGAGGGACCGCTGGGCCGGGCGCTGCTGCGGGCGGCGCCCGAGGCCGGGTTCGGCTCGGTGATGTTCGACGGCTCGCGGCTGCCGGCGGCGGAGAACGTCGCGGCCACGGCGGCGACGGTGCGTTTCGGGCGGGAGCACGGGCTGCTGGTCGAGGCCGAGTTGGGCCGGATCGGCGGCAAGCCGGGCGACGCGCACCGCCCCGGGGTGCGCACCGATCCGGTCGAGGCGGCGGAGTTCGTGCGGGCCACCGGCGTGGACGCGCTGGCGGTGGCGGTGGGCAGCAGTCATGCGATGACCGAGCGGGACGCCCGGCTCGACCATCGGCTGATCGCGAGGTTACGCGGCTCGGTGGCGGTGCCGCTGGTGCTGCACGGCTCCTCAGGGGTGCCGGACGACGAACTGCGGCGGGCGATAGGCGCCGGCATGACCAAGGTCAACATCGGCACGGCGCTGAACATCGCGCTGACCGCCGCCGTCAGAAAACGACTGACGGCCGACACCGCGCTGGTCGACCCGCGCCCCTATCTGACCGAGGGACGCGAGGCCATGACGGCGACGGTGGCCCGGCTGCTGACGGTGCTGGGGCAGGCCCCGCCGGCCGCCGGATCGGCTACAGCTGCTCGTCCGTGACAAAGAGCTGGTCGATGGCCACGTCGCAGGAGCTGTCGCAGGTGAACTGGATGCTGTTCTGACCGCGCACCAGCTCGACCTGGTTGAAGGTGCGCACCCAGCTGTCGTCCCACTCGTCGCTGTTGGTGTTGTAGTCCCGCAGATTGACCGGGTCTTCCCTGGGCGTGCCATTGATCGAGAACGACAGGGTCTGATCGTCGCTGATCGCCGAGTAGCCGGTGTAGAGGTAGTACATGCCCGGCTCGCCCTCGAAGTCGAAGGACCAGTTGATGGTGGCGCCCTGGCGGCCCTCCAGCGCGATATAGGAGCCGGAGTCCGAGCGGGCCCCGTCGAAGGTGGCCTCCAGCGCGGCGCCGCCGCCGAGCGCGAGCTGGGTGATGTCGGCGGTGGGCAGCTCCTCGGGCTCCGGATCCTCGCTGGGATCCGGATCCGTCTCGCCCTCGGTCGAGCCCTCGTCCTCGCCCTCGCCGTCGTCGGTCGGCTCGGTGGTCTCGCCGCCGTTCGCCTGGTCGTCGCCCTCGTCGTCGCCGCTGAACAGGATGGCCGCGCCGACGCCCAGCACCACGGCGAGCACCACCGCGATGGCGCCGACCAGCAGCCCGTTGCGGCGGGAGTCCTGATCCGGCCTGCGCCGGTCGGGCGGGCCGCCGTAGCCGCCACCGCCCTGGGTCTCGGGCGCGGCATAGCGCGCGTCGGGCGACGGCTGCTGCCGGTAGCCCTGCTGTCCGCCGAAGGTGCGCTCCCCCACCGGGCGCACCTGGTTGTACGAGGGCTGCCGGGGGGCCACCGGCTGCTGGCCCGCCGCTCCGCCCTCGGGTCGATAGAGGTAGGCGAACGGGTCGTCGCCCTCGTCAGGCGTTCCCTGGCCGGTGTTCCCCGCGCTCATCGACTGCCGCTCCTTCGTTGCTGCGATACCACATGCCCCACCCCATCCTGCTGCGGGCGAGCCTACCCCGTTCGGGCGAAGCCCCGGTCCAGACGGCGAGGTCCCCGCCGGGGGCCGGCGGGGACCCGCGCGGGACGTGCGAAAACGCGCGAGGAACGTGCGGGGAACGCGCGAGAACGTTCGGAGTCGTTCGCGGACGGAAGCTGTTCCGGTCGCGAACGGTCGCGCCCCCCGGGTCGCGCCCCCCGGGGGTGGGCGGCCGGTCAGCTGGCCCGGCGTCGGCCCTGGGCGCGGGCGCGCTTCTCCACGTACATCCTCTGGTCCGCCGACTCCAGGACCTCCTCGGTCGTCATCCCGCAGGCGGCCCAGCCGATGCCGAAGCTGGCGCCCACCCGCACGCCACGGCCCTCGACCCGGATCGGGGGCATGATCGAGCCACGCAGCCGCATGGCCAGATCCGCCGCGTCCGAGGGGCGCAGGCCCTCGGCCAGCACCACGAACTCGTCGCCGCCGAGCCTGGCCACCGTGTCGTTGTCCCTGACCCCCTGCTCCAGCCGGCGCGCCACCTCGACCAGCACCGCGTCGCCGCAGACATGGCCGAACTGGTCGTTGATCGACTTGAAGCCGTCCAGATCGCAGAAGAGCACGGCCAGGCCCTTGCCGTCGCTGCCGGGGGCGTCCGGCTGGCAGACGTGCTCGTGGTGGTCGAAGGCGTGGGTGCGGGCGTAGGCCGACTCGTCGAAGAACGTGGCCGTCACCGCCCCGGGGCCGGTCGGCATCGGGACATGGAGATGCGGCGGGCTGGTGCAGATCCGGCTGCTCAGCCGGGCGCGCAGCTCAGCGCTGTTGGGCAGCCCGGTGAGCGAGTCGTGGCTGGCGCGATGGGCGAGGGCCAGCTCGTGCCGCTTGCGGTCCTCGATGTCCTCGACATGGGTGAGCTGCACCTGCGGCCCGGCCGCCGAGTCGGCCACCACGGAGTTGCGCAGGCTGACCCACACATAGGAGCCGTCGTTGCGGGCCAGCCGCAGCTCGGCGCGGCCGCCGTCGTTGGTGGTGGCGAGCAGCACCGCCCGGTCCTCGGGGTGCACCAGATCGTGGAAGCTGTAGCGGCGCAGCGCGGCGGCGGTGCGGCCGAGCAGCCGGCAGAGCGCGTCGTTCACCCGGAGCAGCCGGCCGTCGCTGTCACCGCCGACCTCGGCGATCGCCATCCCGCTCGGCGCGTACTCGAACGCCTGCCGGAAGCTCTCCTCGCTGGCCCGCAGCGCCTGCTGTTCGCGTTCCAGGCGGACCAGCGCGCGCTGCATGTTGCCGCGCAGCCTGGCGTTGCTGATGGCGATGGCGGCCTGGGAGGCGTAGAGCTGGAGCGCCTCGCAGCCCCAGGGCCCCGGACGGCGGCCGTTGCGCGGCTTGTCGACCTCAAGGACGGCGAGCAGCTCTCCGTCCGAGGCGTACATCGGCGCGAAGAGGCGGTCCATCGGATGCCACTCGTCGGGGTAGCGGGGGGCGGGCCCCGTGGTGTGCCACTGGGGGACGTCGTCGTGGTCCAGCACCCAGCCCTCGGTGTACGGGATGAAGCGGAGTTCGCCCCAGCGCTCGCCCATGTTGAGCCGGCGGTCCCAGGACTCCCGGGAGCCGGTGCGGCCGGCGATGGCCGCCTCGGCCTTGTCGGTCTCGACACGGTCGCTGCCGGCCACGGCGGCGACCAGGAGGTTTCCGTCGGGCCTGACCACATTGACCGAGGCCAGCTCGAAGCCGAGCGCGGTCACGGTGCCGTCGGCGATGGTCTGCAGGGTGTCCGCCATGCTTCGGGCGGTGTTCAGCTGAGCGACGACCTGGTGCAACTCCCGCAGCGAGGCAAGGCGCACATAGGGCTCCGTCTCCGTTTCCATCACTCCCCCGGGCGCGAAATGCACGTGCAGATACTGAGGCCACTGAATCACAGGGAGCTGCCCACTAGGTACACAGGGTCAGCGATTAGTAGCCTACTGTGACTCATGTCACACTGCGAGCAGGTTCCGTCGCGCGATGTAGGACGAGCCCCCACAAAGCCCTGGTTCCCCGGCCCGATGCCGGCCCGGGGGTCGGGACGTTAGCGTGCCGGGGTGTCTCTTCCAGCCCGGCGCCCCGCGCCCCCCGTCGCCCCCGTCCCGCCCCCGACGGCGTCCGCCGGGCCCGTCGCGCATGCTGAGGGGGTGAGCGAGGAGGAGTTCCGAGGAGCGATGGCCAGGCTCGCCGGCGGCGTGGTGCTGATCACCGCGCACGACGAGGACGAGGGCCCGCGCGGCGCCCCCGCCGGGATGACGGCGACGGCGTTTCTCTCCGTCTCCCTGGCACCGCCGCTGGTGCTGGCCAGCGTGCGCACCGGCTCCCGGATGGACGAGATCCTTGAGGCCCAACCCCTCTGGGCCGCCTCGCTGTTGGGCCAGGAGCAGCGCGTCACCGCGGGGCGGTTCGCGATGAGCGGCCGGCTCAGCGACCGGCTGCTCTTCCAGGAGGTGCCCCATGTGCTCGGCGAGTTCACCGGCGCGCCGCTGGTGAAGGGGGCCCTGGCCACGCTGGAGTGCCGCACCGAGAGCCGCGTCCTCGCCGGCGACCACACCCTGCTGATCGCGCGGGTGCTGCGCGCCGGGGTGCCGGTCGAGACGGGCGAGCCGCTGCTCTACTACCGGGGCGCCTACCGCCGCCTGGGCTAAGGCCCGGACCGTCAGTCCCACTGGGCGCGGCCGGTGCGCCCCTTCTTCAGCTCGGCACGGCGCCGCTTCTCCCGCAGCCGGCGCTCCACCAGGGAGCGCGGCTTCTTCTTGGCGCGACGCGCCGGTGGCGGCGGCTCGGTGGCCTCGGCCAGCAGCCCGACCAACCGCTGCGCGGCCGCCTCGCGGTTCCGCCACTGGGAGCGGTGCTCGCTGGCGCGCACCACCAGCGTCCCCGACTCCGTCAACCGACCGGCGAGACGGGCCAGGGCGCGCTCCTTCCAGACCTCGGGCAGCGCCCGGGAGGCCGCCACGTCGAAGCGCAACTCGACCTGGGTGTCAGAGGTGTTGACATGCTGACCGCCCGGCCCCGAGGCGCGCGAGAACCGCCAGCGCAACTCCGACTCGGGGAGGCTGACCGCATCACGGATGAGGTAAGGACCGGACATACGTTCCATGTTCCCGCGTCCGCCCCCGGGACGCATATCGGTTTTCCCACGGTCAACTCACGTTTCACCCAAGCCGCTGTGGAACCGGCGCTCGGCTGACATCGTTGGGGACAGTGAGGGTAACGTCTTCGCAAAGAAGACCCTGAACGATCCGTACTAAGGGGATATCTCCATGGGTGTGAGCCTGTCCAAGGGTGGCAACGTCTCGCTGAGCAAGGAGGCTCCGGGCCTGACCGCGGTCACCGTCGGCCTGGGCTGGGATGTCCGCACCACCACCGGTACCGACTTCGACCTCGACGCCAGCGCCCTGGGCGTGAACGCCGAGGGCAAGATCGTGTCGGACCAGCACTTCATCTTCTACAACAACCTCGCCACCCCCGATGGCACCATCCAGCACACCGGGGACAACCTCACCGGCGAGGGCGAGGGCGACGACGAGCAGATCAAGGTCGGTCTCGCCGGTCTGCCGCCCGAGGTCGACAAGATCGTCTTCCCGGTGTCGATCCACGACGCCGACAACCGCGGTCAGAACTTCGGCCAGGTCCGCAACGCCTTCATCCGCGTGGTCAACCAGGCGGACGGCGTCGAGCTGGCCCGTTACGACCTCACCGAGGACGCCTCCACCGAGACCGCCATGGTCTTCGGCGAGCTGTACCGCAACGGCGCCGAGTGGAAGTTCCGCGCCGTCGGCCAGGGCTACGCCTCCGGCCTGGCCGGTATCGCCCAGGACTTCGGCGTCAACGTCTGAGTCCCCCGGTCTCCGGCTGATCGCCCGTCGACCGGCCGGACGCGTCCCCGCCCCAGCGCCGGGACGCGTCCGGCCCGACGCGCCCTGGCACGCCCAAGGCCGGGGCGCCCGCCGGGCCCGGGGGCAATCGCGGCGAGAATTCCCCCGTGCGGCATGGGTACTTGCCTTCCCCATTCCCGTACTGAAGGGTATGGGCCCATGCAGATCGTCATCACCTCGCGGAAGGCGGCGACGCTCGACACCTGGCGACGGGCGCGCGTGGCCGGCCCCGAGGTGACGTTCCATCTGGGGTGGCGCTCCGCCATGCCGGTGGACGCGATGGTGGTGGCGGGCGTGCACGCCTTCCCCCGCCTCGGCGGGCGACCGCGCTGGGATCGCGCCCAGATCATCGAGAACACGCACTACGACGCCTGGCCCAAGTTCCTGGTGGTGCCGCCGACTCGGCCCATGGTGCTCGGCGAGGACGGCGTCGCCCGGATCCACCCGGACTTCCGCCGGATCACCCCCGCCTCCTATGCCGCTTCCGAGGCGATCGCCGAGATCGTCCGCTGGAACGAGACGCAGGACGACGCCATCTCGGCCGCCGAAGTGAACCTGCCGCTGCTGGAGTTCGACAATCCGGCGGACGCGTCCAGCGCCCGCGCCTTCCAGACCGCGCTCCGCGACCGGCTCACCGCCGAGACGGTGCCCGCCGACCTCACCGGGCGGTACCGCTGACGCCGGCCGGACAGGGCCGGCCGGCTAGTTCGCCTCGATCAGGCGCAGTTCGGGATGTGCGGTGCCGCCCTCGATGGCGGTGGAGGAGAGATGTGACACCACCCGGTCGTCGACCGGGTCGAGCGCCGGATCGTCGTGCACCACCAGATGCTCGTAGGTGGTGGCCCGCTGGGCCGGCACCCGGCCGGCGGAGCGGATCAGCTGGATCAACTCCATGCGGTTGGAACGGTGCTTGGCGCCCGCCGAGGAGACCACGTTCTCCTCCAGCATCACCGAGCCGAGATCGTCCGCCCCGTAGTGCAGGGAGAGTTGGCCGACCTCCTTGCCCGTGGTCAGCCAGGAGCCCTGGATATGCGCCACGTTGTCCAGGAAGATCCGGGCGATCGCGATCATCCGCAGATACTCGAAGAGCGTCGCCTGGGTCTGGCCCCGCAGCTTGTTGTTCTCCGGCTGGTAGGTATAGGGAATGAACGCGCGGAACCCGCCCGTGCGGTCCTGCACCTCGCGCACCATCCGCAGATGTTCGATCCGCTCGGCGTTGGTCTCCCCCGTGCCCATCAGCATGGTGACCGTGGACTCGACGCCCAGGCGGTGCGCCGTCTCCATGATCTCCAGCCACTCCTCGCCGGACTCCTTGAGCGGAGCGATGGCCGTGCGCGCCCTCGCGGGCAGCAGCTCGGCCCCGGCGCCGGCGAACGAGTCCAGGCCGGCCGTGCTCAGCCGGCGGATCGCCTCCTCCGCGGTGACGCCCGAGATACGCGCCATATGGGCCACCTCGGAGGCGCCCAGCGAGTGGATCACCAGCTCGGGGAACGCCTTCTTGATGGCCGAGAAGTGCTCCTCGTAGTACTCCACGCCGAAGTCCGGGTGGTGGCCGCCCTGGAACATGATCTGGGTGCCGCCCAGCGCCACCGTCTCCGCGCAGCGGCGCAGGATGTCGTCCAGATCCCTGGTCCACACCTTGTCGCTCTTGGGCGGGGCGTAGAAGGCGCAGAACTTGCAGGCCGTGACACAGGCGTTGGTGTAGTTGATGTTGCGCTCGATGATGTAGGTGGCGATGTGCTCCACCCCGGCGTAGCGCCGCCGGCGCGCGGCGTCGGCCGCCTGCCCCAGCGCGTGCAACGGCGCGGAGCGGTAGAGGTCCAGCGCCTCCTCGGGGGTGATCCGCCCGCCCTCGGCGGCACGGTCCAGCACGCTGGCGAACTCGGCGCCCATCACGTTCCCTCCGACGGTTCGACGGCCGTTCGGCCATGTCACGGCCGTTCCAGCGTACGCCAGCCACTTCCGGCGACCCGGTGCGGCCGGGGCGTGTGGCCGGGCGTGCCGGTCAGCCCTCGGGGCTCTCGTACCAGTCGGTGCCGCCCAGCATGAAGGACCACCCGGTCTGGCCGCTGGTGGCGCTGGTGCGCAACGGCTCGCCCTCGTCGTCGATCACCAGCACGCCCTCGCGGTCGCCGCTCGACCAGGCCAGCTCCAGGTACCAGTCGACGTCATGCTCCTCGGTGTGCGCGGTGACATAGAGGACCAACGGGTCCGACTCGTCCACCCACAGCGGCAGTTCGGGCTGGCCGGCGCGGGCGGTCGGGCCCGGCGTCACCGCGTCCAGGTCGACGTCGAAGGCGGCGGTGTCGACGGGGCCGCCGCCGCAGGCGCTGTAGCCGGTGTAGAGGTTCCAGGGCAGCGGTTCGTCGGCCCTGGTGACGCGGACATGGAGGTCCTGGAGGACCACCGTCCCCTCGCCGGTGCCCTGGACGGTCAGCTCGACATACTGCTCCCCGGCCGGGACGGCGCCCATCGCGCGGGCCCAGCCGGGCGCTTCGGGCTCGTGCGGCGGCGGGGGGACGGACTCGGGGTCGGCGTCGACGAGGTAGTGGTTGCCGCAGGGGCCTTCGAACGCGTGGGGGCGGACGGCCACGGAGACGGGCGCCGGCTCGTCGCCGGCGGCCGGCGGAGGCGGCCGCACCGGATCCTTCGGATCCGTCCCGTCCTCGCGCAGGGCGAACAGCAGCCCCGCGGTCAGCGTCAGGGCGGCGGCCGCGGCGGCGGCGCCGACGACGACCGGCGCGCGGCGCCATCGCGGCCGCTCGGGCGGTTGCTCGGCCGGTTGCTCGGGCGGTTGCTCGGCCCGGGCGGGCGGCGCGGGCGGCGCGGCCGGGGGCTCAGGTTCGGGATCCGGGGCGGCGCGGCGTTCCCGTTGCCGCTCGCGCGCGGTGTCGGCCGCGATCCAGCGGCGGTGCAGCTCCACCAGCTCCTCCGGCGTCGCCCGGCACTGCCGCGCGAACCGCTCCACCGTCGCGAACTCCGGGGGCAGTCCCTCCCCCTTGCAGTAGCGGTGCAGCGTCGACGGGCTCAGATGCAGGCGCTTGGCCAGCGTGCCGTAGCTCAGCCCGGAGCGGCCCTTCAACTCCGCGAGCAGCGCCGCGAGATCGGCGATCTCCGCGTCCGTGGCCATCTCTCCCCCTGGTTCCGCGTCCCGGCTCGGCATTCGACGCGCCCGCCATCCTTCCAGCTCACGGAGGGTTCGAATGTCCCGGCCTCCCGTCCCGGCCGGCGGCGCTGGTGGCCGGGACGGAATCCGGCCCAACCTGTGGTCGTCCGGCGAACGACCTCGCCGGATTCGGTCGCACCGGCCCTCGGGCCGCGCCGATATCCCAGCCGATATCCCAGCCGATATCCCACTCGAAGGAAGCAGCCCCTCATGAACGCCAGCCCGCTCCGCCGCCGCACCCGGACCCTGGTCGCCGCCATGGCCGCCGTCGCCGCCCTCGCCCTGACCGCCTGTGAGGACGAGGACGTCACCCAGGGCAGCGGCGGCTCCGACGGGGGCGCCGATGTGGTGGACGACGCGTCGGACGAGCCCTCTGACGAGCCCCCGGGCGAGCCCGACGAGAGCGACGACACCGGTGTGGAGCCGGGGCAGGGCACCCTGGAGGGCGGCGCTGGCGAGAGCGGGGCTGACACCGCGCCCTGCACGGATGCGAACACCGAGGTGACCGTCTCCCCGGTGGAACGGCCCATCAACCATCTGCTGCTGACCGTCACCAACACCGGCGAAGCGGACTGCTTCGCCTACCACGGGCCGTTCCTGGGCTTCGAGAACGCGCAGGCCCCGCTGCCGTTCGTCGAGGACAGCCGGCCGGGGAGCGTGACCGCGCTGGGTCCGGGCGAGTCGGCCTACGCCGGCGTGATCACCTCGTCCGCCGAGGCGACGGACGGATTCACCGTGACATCGCTCACCCTCTCGTTCGCGGCCGCGAACGGCGGATCGACGGGCGGGACGGTGCACCTGTCGCTGCCGGGCGACGAGCTGTACCTCGACGAAACGGCGGCCGTCACCTACTGGCTGCCGTCGCTGGACGAGGCCCTTGTCTGGTAGCGGGACAGGGCCTGGCGCCTAGCCCCGGCGGTCGGCGACGCCCTCGTAGGAGTTGTCCTCGGCATAGCCATTGAAGGCCAGCTGGCCGTCGGCGACCGGGCGCAGCACGAAGTCATAGGGCTCGGAGTGGCAGGCGGCGCTCAAGTTCGAGCGGCTGGCGTCGAGTTCGGCCTGGAACGTCAGCTGTCCTTCGGCCACCGCCCGCAGGGTCAGCTCGTCCACGCAGAGCGACAGGCCGATGGCGTCGGCGGCCGCGACGGTGCCCACCACCTCGTCGATCCGGCCCTCGGAGAGGTCGACGGTGACCGTGCCGATCGGCATCCCGTTCATCGTCGCGTTGCCGGTCCACTCGCCGAGGTAGGACGCGGGCACCTCGCGCGGGTCCTCCTCGTCGTCGCGAGCAGCAGCGTGCCGCCGACCACGGCGGCGGCCACCAGGGCGAGGCCCAGGAGCAGCGCCAGGACCAGCCGGCCGCGCCGACGCGGCCCGGCCGCCGGCGGGGTGGCCGGCCCGTACGAGCCGGCGGGCGGCGGGGCGGTGGGCGGGTACGGGGTGCCGGGCGTGGGCGCGGCGACGGTGTGCGAGTAGACGGGGGCGAGGGCGGGGGGCACCGGCGGGGGGCCGCCGACCGGCCCGGTCCGGGCGGGGGCCTGGCCGGTGTCCAGATCCAGCAGCCGCACCGCGTGCCGGCTGGCCTCCTCGACCACCGGCTGCGGCAGCCAGCCGGGGCCGACCAGCCCCGCGGCGCCGGGCGCCCCGGCGCACGCCCCGGCGACCTCAAGGGGCGTGGGCCGACGGGTCGGGTCCTTGTCCAGGCAGGCGGCGATCAGCTCCCGCGATGCGGCGGGCACCGCGTCGAGCTCGGGCGGTTCGTGCACCACCCGGTAGAGCAGCTGGGCCGCGCTGTCCCCGGGGAACGGCGGCCGGCCACCGGCGGCGAAGGCCAGCACGGCGCCGAAGGAGAACACGTCGGTGGCCGGGGTCAGCTCCCGGCCCAGCACCTGCTCGGGCGACATATAGCCGGGCGAGCCGACGGAGACCCCGGTGGTGGTCAGCCGGGCCGTCGTCTCCTCCGTCGCCCTGGCTATGCCGAAGTCGATCAGCCGGGGGCCGTCCAGCGCCAGCAGCACATTGGACGGTTTGACGTCGCGGTGCACCAGCCCGTGGCGGTGCACCGCGGCCAGCCCCTCGCCGAGGCCGGCGCCCAACGCCCGGACCGTGTGCGGCGGGAGCGCGCCATACGCGGCCACCGCCCGTTCCAGATCGGGGCCGGCGACATAGCCGGTGGCCACCCAGGGCACCTCGGCCTGCGGATCGGCGTCCAGCACCGGCGCCGTCCAGTCGCC
Organism: Streptomyces sp. NBRC 109706; assembly: GCF_000974485.1. Classification (GTDB taxonomy): domain Bacteria; phylum Actinomycetota; class Actinomycetes; order Streptomycetales; family Streptomycetaceae; genus Streptomyces. The sequence continues at coordinate 200,312 of NZ_BBOM01000013.1, forward strand.
GCCGACCAGCTGGGCGGCGGCCACCTCCCTGGCGAACCGGGCCCGGAACCGCTCGTCGGCCGCGATATGCGGATGCACCAGTTTGACGGCGACGGTGCGGCCGCCGGCGCTGCGCCCCAGATAGACCCGGCCCATGCCGCCCCGGCCCAGCCGGCCGAGCAGCCGGTAGGCGCCGACGACGGCCGGATCCTCCTCGGTCAGCGGGTCCATCAACGCGGCTCCGGCGCGTCCAACAGCTCCACCCGGTGGTTGCCGCCCAGGTTCATCCGGCGGGCGAACTCGGCCATGCCGGCCAGCTGCCGCTCGCCCAGCCGGAAGTCCAGGGTGGTGAAGTAGCGCTCCAGCACCTCGGCGTCGAAGTCCTCCCAGCGCGCGGCCTGTTCGGCGACCTTGCCGACCTCGGCCAGGGAGAGGTCCCGGGAGGCGAGAAAGGCGCGGTGCACCTCGCGGACGGTCTCCGGATGCCGCTCCAGATAGTCGCGGCGCACGCACCAGAGCGCGAAGACGAAGGGGAGTCCCGTCCACTCGTGCCACATGCGGCCCAGATCGTGGACTTCGAGGCCGAGTCGGGGCGCGTCGTGCAGCGAGGCGCGGAGCGCGGCGTCGCCGATCAGCACGGCGGCCTCGGCCTCCCGCATCATCAGGCCGAGATCGGGCGGGCAGGTGTAGTAGTCGGGGCTCACGCCGTGGCGCTCGGCCAGCAGCAGCCGGGCCAGCCGCACCGAGGTGCGCGAGGTGGAGCCGAGCGCCACCCGGGCACCGTCCAGCTCCTCCAGGGGCACCTGGGAGACGATCACACAGGACATCACCGGGCCGTCGCAGCCCACGGCGATATCGGAGAGGGCCACCAGATCGTCGGTGTGGCCGAGGAAGTCCATGAGCGAAACAGGGCCCATGTCCAGCTCGTCCGCCACCAGCCGCTCGCCGAGCCGCTCGGGAGTGTCCTTGGCCAGCTCCAGATCCAGCAGGGTGCCGGTCCTCGCGAGGCCCCAGTAGAGGGGGAGGCAGTTGAGGAACTGGATGTGGCCGACACGAGGGCGATTCTGGTGGTGTGTAGTCACCTAAGGGAGGGTACGCCTCAGGTCGTGCGAGCCAACGTTCAGGGACAGGTCCACCCGACGGGTGATCTCTGCTCTTCCGACCGTGCACACCCCGTGCTAGGCTCGCGCCGAGTTGCAGTTTGGTTTCCCTTGCAGTACGAGCCTGCGGAGCATGTGACCGCGGGCTTTCGTCGTTTTCAGGCTTCATGCAGGTTCTGGAGCAGGGCGACCCTTTTAGGCCCAGGGAGGGCTTATGGCTACCGGAACCGTCAAGTGGTTCAACGCCGAGAAGGGCTTTGGCTTCATCGCCCAGGATGGCGGCGGCCCTGATGTCTTCGTTCACTACTCCGCAATCAACGCCACCGGTTTTCGTTCTCTTGAGGAGAGCCAGGCCGTGACCTTCGACGTCACCCAGGGTCCGAAGGGCCCCCAGGCAGAGAATGTCAATGTGGTCTGACGCCAGTTCTTCGGCGTAACCCAAGAAGCCCCTGTCCTCACCGACAGGGGCTTCTGTTTTCCCGAACGTGACGAAGTCCGGCGCCTTATGGGAAGGCCGCGCTCCGCTTTCCCGTCCCGCGTATCCGTTTTGCGGTGAAAGGCTCTCGGTGTCGGGGGAGTTCGTTCGGCATCAACGGGTGCGGAGTCCCGGGATTCCGCGCGCGCCGGTGGTCGACATTCCCGGATTCGGGGCCTTCCGATAGGGCCGCGTTCCCGGCGGGAAGGGAATGCGGGACCGCGCTGCGCTGCCCCTGGGCGGCGGCCCCCGGACCCGAAGCCGCCGCCGGGGCGTGACCGTCGCCAACCCGCCAGCCGGACCCGGGGTGCCGGCGGCCGACAAGCCCTGCCCCGGCCCGGCCCCGCCCGGCCCCCGAACGGGACGGCGGCGCGTCAACCGGGCCCGCCCCGTGGGGAGTTGGGGCGCCACGCTCTGCTATGCGACGGGGCTCACATCCGGATCCTCGCCGGTCCTCTTGCGGCCGGGGCGTGCTCACGTCAGAGTTCTTGGCACACGGCACTCCCGCCGTCGAGCCGCTCCGGCGGGTGTGCCGTATCACCTGAGCGCTGCTTTCAAGCCAGTCGCTGCCGCTGTCGGCTGGCTGGAACCGGTCGCTTTCCACCGGGAGTTCACTCGATTCCCGTCGGGCCGCCGCCCAGGTCGAATCGGCAGAAAACGCTCTTGCCGCCCTGGTCGACCGGTGCCCACCAGGTGGCGTCGGCGAGGCTCTGCACGATGAACAGCCCGCGCCCGCCCTCGGCGAGCAGCGCGTCGCCCGAGCCGTTGGACGGGTCGAGCGGATCACCCGCCGGCAGGGTCGGCGGCGTCGAGTCCTCGTCCGAGACCTCGACGAACAGCGAACGCGGCCAGTAGCGGAAGGCCACCACCACCCGCCGCGCGCCGGCCAGTTGGACGTGCCGCCCGTCGGGCGTCGCATGGTGGATGGCGTTGCCGACCAGTTCGGAGACGCACAGCTCCACATCGTCGGCGAGCCGCTCCAGACCCCACTCGGCCAGCACATGGCGCGCGGTGTGGCGGGCGGCGGTGGGGGTGTCCGGATAGTCCGCGATCAGCGCGATCGAGCGGAACCGGTAGCCGCTGGACGGCGCCACCGGCTCCAACGGCATCGACAGCGCCACCAGTTGGGGGGTCCCTCCCAGGTCTCTCATGTCCGGCGACGTCATTGGTGTCCCCCTCCAGCGGCCGGCCCGGTGAACAGTCGTCGCCCACCGGCTCCGGGGAACCAGCGGGAATCAGCTGGTAACCAGTCAAGAGCCGACACACCCCTTCAGGGAACGAGCACAAGGGGGTTCACGCGCACATCGGGGGGGTTCACGTGATGCATGGGATGCGGGTGCGTGCTCCCCCATGGCCCCCGTTCCGCGCCGTTCGCGGACGGCCCCGGGGACGCCGAACGGCCCCCGGCCGGCAACGGATGTGCCGGTGGGGGCCGTTGGGGGTCGTTGGGGGAGGTGGTGCCGCGTCAGCTCGCCGGCTCACGCGGGGCGGGGGGCGCGGGGGGCGCGTCGGCCGCCGTGTCGTCGAGATCGCTGATCTCGAAGCTGGTCGCCGAGTTGTACTTCTCCCGGTCGAGGATCCCCTCCTGCGAGGCGACGATCACCGGGACCACGGCCTGGCCCGCGACGTTGGCCGCGGTCCTGATCATGTCCAGGATCGGGTCGATCGCCAGCAGCAGACCCACGCCCTCAAGCGGCAGGCCCAGCGTCGAGAGGGTGAGCGTGGTCATCACGGTCGCGCCGGTGAGGCCCGCAGTGGCGGCCGAACCGATCACGGAGACGAAGACGATCAGCAGGTAGTCCTGCACATCGAGGCTCACGCCGAAGATCTCCGCCACGAAGATCGCCGCCAGCGCCGGGTAGATCGCGGCGCAACCGTCCATCTTGGTGGTGGCGCCGAACGGCACCGCGAAGGAGGTGTACTCCTTCGGCACGCCCAGCCGCTCGGTGACCTTCTGGGTGACGGGCAGGGTGCCGACCGAGGAGCGCGAGACAAAGGCCAGCTGGAGCGCGGGCCAGGCCCCCCGGAAGAAGCGCAACGGGCTGAGCCCGCCGGCCCGGTAGAGCAGCGCCGGGTAGACGACGAAGATCACCAGGAGGCAGCCGACATAGACGCCGGCGGTGAAGGTGGCGTAGTCGCTGAGCAGATCCCAGCCATAGTTGTTGATGGAGCGGCCGATCAGGCCCAGGGTGCCGAGCGGCGCCAGCCGGATGACCCACCAGAGCGCCTTCTGGAGCAGTTCGAGCGCGGTCTCGCCGAAGGTGATCAGCGGGGTGGCGCGGTCACCGAGCTTCAGCGCGGCGATGCCGACCACGGCGGCGATGAACACGATCTGCAGCACGTTGAGTTCGGCGAACGGGGTGACCGGGTCGGAGGGGATGATGCCGGTCAGGAAGTCGAGCCAGGAGCCCTCGCTCTGCGGCAGCTCACCGTCGGCCGGGGTCAGCTTCGAGCCGGAACCCGGGTTGGTGATCAGCCCGATGGCGATGCCGATGGCCACCGCGATCAGCGAGGTGATCAGGAACCAGAGCAGGGTGCGGGCCGCCAGCCGGGCCGCGTTGGAGACCTGCCGCAGATTGGTGATGGACACCGCGATGGCGAAGAACACCAGCGGTCCGACGGCCAGCCGCAGCAGCTGGACGAAGGTGCCGCCGATCTCGTCGAGGGTCCGGCCGAGCCAGTCGACGGACCACTCGCGGGCCACCCAGCCCAGCACCAGGCCGAGAACCAGGCCGGCCAGGATCTGTGCCCAGAACGGAGGCAGGGCTATGCGTCGTCGACCGTCGGACGTGGACCCGGGGGAATCGGGCACGGGAGAGGAGGGGGAGGAAGGGGAGGAGGACACAGAAACACTCCGGTCGGGGGTGAAGACGGGGATCGGGCAACGATCGTGGCCAGGGATGTCAGCCGCGCGGAAGCACCACCCCGCGCCGAGGCGGGGAGTCGGATCGCACGGAGGCGCCGAACGGTTCGGGGGTGCGAGGTGTCAGCGACAGGCCGCGGTGAGACAGCGGCAGAGATCGATGTGCAGGCGCGCGACAAGCGGAACGCTCACCAGGGGAGCGGGCGCGGCTGCGGTCTTCATGCGGAGCACGGTAGCACCCCTCTCCCCATACGTCATGGTCATGCACACTCCGGACTTCTCACCCGATCGACGAGCGTCCGGTGCCGGCATGTGGCAACGCCCAACCGGGGATGGGAATTCCCTGGTCGGGCGTCATGAGAAGGGGGGTTCGAGCGGGTGAGCGGGATCACGCCCGCCGGGTCAGGCGACGTCGTCCTCCATGTCCCGGTTGGCGTTGAGCCGGGCCTTGGCCCGCTCCACCTTGGGCACCAACTGGCTCGACATCTCGTCCCGCTGGCCGCGCAGCAGCACCAGGCTGAGCGGCGCCGAGACGATCAGCGCGAGCAGCACCAGCCACAGCGGGTTCGCCTTGCCGATGGACTCGGGCACCACCCCGACATAGGCGAGCACCGCGAGCACCGCGAAGCAGCCGGCGAAGACGGCCAGCCGCAGCCCGGTGTAGCGCAGGGTCGCCGACCAGGAGTGGTCGCTGGTCGTCGTGGTGTCGCCGGTCATGTCCTGTCCCCTGTCCCTGTCGTCCTTGTGCGTCCGCGCGGCCGGCAGCCGCGCCCCGTCCGTCCCGGTCACCGGGCCCCCGCCGTCGCCGTCACGTCGTCGTCACCGTCACGTCGTCGTCGCCGTCATCCCAGGGGGAGCCACAGCGTGACATCGTCCCGGTAGTCGTTCTCGCCGACCCTGATCGCGCCCGGCACGCGGCCGACCTCCTGATAGCCGCAGGAGGCGTAGAACTTCTCCAGGCCGAGCCCGGAGCGGCAGGTCAGCCGGATCCCGGCGACCTCGGGGTCGATCGCCCTGGCCGCCGAGGCGGCCGCGGCCATCAACTCCCGCCCGGCGCCCCGGCCCTGCCAGTCCGGATGCACCATCACGGTGCTCAGCCACTGCCAGTGGCCCATCAGCCGGTGGCTGTTGCGGCGCAGAAAGGCGGTGGCGACGGGGGTGCCCCGGTCGGTGACGCCGATCAGCAGCCGCGTGGTGCCCTCGGCCATCCCCACCAGGTGCTGGCGCAGCGCGGGGCGGACGTCCTCCGGGGTGACCGTCGGCACGAAGCCGACCGCGCCGCCGGCGTTGACCACGTCCGCCCAGAGCACGGCGATGGCCTCGGAGAGCGCGGCGGTGGGGGCCGGATCCAGCACATAGCGCGGCCAGCCCTCGCGCGGACCACCGCGCGCGGGCGGACGGGGCCGGGTAGCTGCCTCGGTCATGACCTCACACCCGCATCGGCTGGGGGGCCTCGCGCCGCCCCGGGTCGGGCCCGTCGTACTCGCGCACCACCTCGTAGCGGGTGTTGCGCTCCAGCGGGCGGAACCCGGCGTCCCTGATCAGCTCCAGCAGATCGTCCCTGGTGAGCTTGTCTGGGGTGCCGAAGTTGTCGGCGTCATGGGTGATCTTGTACTCGACGACCGAGCCGTCCATGTCGTCCGCCCCGTGCTGCAGGGCGAGTTGGGCGGTCTGCACGCCGTGCATCACCCAGAAGACCTTGACATGCGGAACGTTGTCGAAGAGCAGCCGGGAGACGGCGAACGTGCGCAGCGCCTCGGCGCCCGAGGCCATGGTGGTCCTGGCCTGGAGCCGGTTGCGGATCTTGCCGTCCTTCATGTCCACGAAGTCGTGCTGGTAGCGCAGCGGGATGAAGACCTGGAAGCCGCCGGTCTCGTCCTGCAGCTCACGCAGCCGCAGCACATGGTCGACGCGGTGCCTGGGCTCCTCGATATGCCCGTAGAGCATGGTGCACGGGGTCTTGAGGCCCTTGGAGTGCGCCAGCCGGTGGATGCGCGACCAGTCCTCCCAGTGCGTCCGGTGGTCGACGATGTGCTGTCTGACCTCCCAGTCGAAGATCTCGGCGCCGCCGCCGGTCAACGACTCAAGGCCGGCATCGATCAGCTCGTCGAGGATCTCGGAGGCGGACAGCCCGGAGATCGTCTCGAAGTGGTGGATCTCGGTCGCGGTGAAGGCCTTGAGGGAGACCTCGGCCGGCAGCGTCTCCTTCAGCGCGCGCAGCGACCTCGGGTAGTAGCGCCAGGGCAGGGTGGGGTGCAGGCCGTTGACGATATGCAGCTCCGTCAGCCCGTCGCCCTCCATCTCCTTGGCCAGCCGGACGGCCTCCTCGATGCGCATGGTGTAGGCGTCCTGCTCGCCCGGCTTGCGCTGGAACGAGCAGTAGGCGCAGGAGGCGGTGCACACATTGGTCATGTTCAGATGGCGGTTGACGTTGAAGTAGACGACGTCGCCGTTCTTCCGGGTGCGCACCTCATGGGCCAGCCCGCCGAGCCAGGCCAGGTCGTCGGCCTCGTAGAGGGCGATGCCGTCCTCGCGGGACAGCCGCTCCCCGGACCGGACCTTCTCCTCCAGCTCCCGCTTGAGCCCCACGTCCATGCCCTGCGCCTCCTGGGTGCGGTCTCGTGTGTGCTTGCCCCGTTTTACAGAGGCTACGCCTCCCCGTCCTGCGGCAGCTCGCCGACCCTGTTCTCCCATTTGGTGGAGAGCACGATGGTGGAGCGGGTGCGGGAGAGGCCCCTGGTGCGGGAGAGCCGCCGGATGGTGCGTTCGAGACCGGCCACGTCGGGGGCCCTGACCTTCAGCATGAAGGAGTCGTCACCGGCGATGAACCAGCAGTCCTCGATCTCCGCCAGCTCCCGCAGCCGGCCGGCGACCTCCTCGTGGTCGACCGCGTCGGAGAGCTGGATGCCGATCAGCGCCGTGACGCCGAGGCCGAGCGACGCCGCGTCGACCGTGGCCCGATAGCCCGTGATCACCCCGGCCGCCTCCAGCCGGTTGATCCGGTCGGTGACGCTCGGGCCGGAGAGGCCGACCAGACGGCCCAACTCGGCGTACGAGGCTCGACCGTTCTCGCGCAGCGCCTGAATCAGCTGCCTGTCCACCGCGTCCATCGTCGCAGAGCCTTCCTCGTCCCCTGGTCGATTGCACAGATGAATCTAAGGCATACGCACCCCGTCACCTACGAGTGGTCGGCTGCGCGGGCCGCGCCGCCCAGCTCGCCCCGCCAGCGCCGATACAGCCGGTGCTCCACTCCTGCCGCGTCCAGCGCCCGCCCGGCGACAAAGTCCACCAGATCCTGCAGCACCACCGCGCCCGCGTAGAAAGCCGGCGACGCGGGCAGGACCACCGCGCCCGCCTCGTCCAGCGCCACCAGCTGGCGCAGCGTCGGCCCGTTCAGCGGCGTCTCCCGCACCACCACCACCAGCGGTCGGCGCTCCTTGAGCGTCACCGCGGCGGCACGCTGCAGCAGGTCCTTGGAGAGGCCGAGCGCCACCCCGGCCACCGCCGCCGTGGACGCCGGCACGATCAGCATCCCCCGCGCCGGATAGGAACCCGACGAGGGCCCGGCCGCCAGATCCCCGGCCGGCCAGTACCGCACCCGCCCCAACTCCGGGGCGTAGCGGTCGCGTTCGCCCCCGGCGCCTCGGGAGAGCCAGTCCGCCAGATCCTCCTCCCAGTGCCCGTCGCGGAACGAGATGCCCGTCTCGTCCCGCAGCGTCAGCCGCGCCGCACGGCTGACCACCAGATCGACGGACTCCCCCGCGGCCAGCAGCCCCCGCAGCACGGCCGCCGCATACGGCGTGCCCGAGGCTCCCGACACCCCCACGACCCAGGGCCGACGCCCGCCGTCGGGCGACTCTCCCTCATTCATGCCCCGAGGCTAACCGGCCCCTCTGACAGTCGCCCGAGTTGGGGCATCTTGTCCTACAGGCAACGGGCTGCTTACCAGACGGTGACGCATCGGCCACAGACGGCGCCCCGCTGATCGTTCGGGAAACGCGGCATGGACACTGGATCCCAAGGCCACCCCGGTTGGTCTCGTCCTTGCCCCCGTGGACAGGAGTGCCGACATCAGTACCCGCACCCGCACCCGTGACAGCCTGCGGCGACTGGCCGCCCTGGGCGGCGTAGCGCTGCTCGCCACCGGGACCGCGGCCTGCCAGGTGGCCGAGAGCGCAGGCGCCGGCTTCGCCGTCTCCGACGCCAAGGACGAACTCCTCTCCCGCGAGGCCGTCACCCTCACCGCCTCCCTGGACGCCACCCCAGAAGAGGTCCGCGCCTATCTGGCCCGCTCGGCGGAGCTGGCGGGTGAGGCGGACGAGACGGGCGAGACAGAGGAGTCAGAGGAGACGGGCGGCGGCGAGCCCTCGGAGCACGAGGCCAGACTCCTCGCCGATCTGGAGCTGACCCTCTCGGTCGGCGACCCGGAGGAGGAGACCCGGATGCGGGACCTCACTCCGGGCGACCCCCTGAACAGCTCCCTGACGGTCAACTTCGGCGGCCGGGACGTGGTCGGGCTCAAGCGGGTCGAGGATCTCACCTATCTGCGGGTCGGCGCCGAGGCCCTGGTCGAGGACGTCTACGGCGGGGACGAGGCCACCGTCGCCCGGGCGGAACGTTTCGCACAGGACGCCCGACGGCTCCCGGAGCCGCTCGCCGCCGCCGCCCGCGCGCTGCACGGCGACTGGGTCGAGGTCGACCCCTTCCAGTACCCCGCCTACGCGGAAACCCTCGGCGACCAGGGCGGCGTCTCCCCCGAGATCGCCTTCGACCTCGCCGGATCGATCGAGGACGGCAGCGTCCTGCTCCGGCCCGAGACCCAGTGGGAGCTGGCCGACCAGCTGGAGAGCGCGCTCAGCGAGGGCGCCACCACCCGGCACGAGGGCGAGGCGCGCGGCGCCGAACGCGTCACCCTGCACATGTCGGCCGAGCAGGCGCACCGCGCGCTGGCCCCGCTGACCGATCTGCTCAACGAGCAGACCCGGCGCTTCGGCCTGCCGCCCGTGGTCGGCGAGCCGACCGACCCCGACGCCGAGGTGACCGCCGCGCTGGCCATCCGCAACGGGGTGCTCGCCGAGGCCACCTTCGACCTGGGCCAGTTCGGCGGGCCGGACGCCGGCTCGCTCCCGCTGCGGCTCTCCCTGGCCGGCGGCGCCGCCCTCGCCCTGACCGCCCCCGAATCCGCGGGCCCCGTGTCCCCGGACGACCTCACCGTCGCCCTGCTCTACCTGCAGCTTCGCGAGCAGCAGCGCGCCGAGGACGAGAACCGCGCCGATCTGCCGGGGCCGATGCAGCCCTGACACCCGGCCGGGGGCGCGGCGTAGGGTGCCCGGCATGGACATCGTCAACCCAGCCCTGAACGCCTACCTGTTGGCCCATGCCACCCCGGCCGACGACGTGCTGCGCGATCTGGCCGCCGAGACCGCCGCCGCCCTGCCCGACCATCTGAGCATGCAGATCACCCAGGACGAGGGCACCCTGCTCACCCTGCTGACCCGCCTCACCGGCACCCGCAGGGCCCTGGAGATCGGCACCTTCACCGGCTACTCGTCGATCTCCATCGCCCGCGGCCTGGCCCCCGGCGGCACCCTGCTGGCCCTGGACGTCAGCGACGAGTGGACCTCCGTCGCGCGCCGCTACTGGGAGCGCGCCGGCGTCGCCGACCGCATCGAGCTCCGGCTCGGCCCGGCCGCCGACAGCCTCCGGGCGCTGCCCGAGACGGAGACCTTCGACTTCGCCTTCATCGACGCCGACAAGGTGAGCTACCCCGTCTACTACGAGGAGACGCTGCGCCGGCTGCGCCCCGGCGGGCTGATCGTGCTGGACAACACGCTCCGCTCCGGCCGCGTCGTCGACCCCGAGGCCCAGGACCCGGCCGACCGGGCGATCCGTGAGATCAACGACACCGTCGCCGCCGACCAGCGGGTCGACTCGGTGCTGCTCTCGGTGCGGGACGGCGTCACCCTGATCCGCAAGCGCACCGAATGATCGTATGCTTACTCACCGTTACGACAAACCGGGCATATCCTGGAGTTCATGCCCGAGCTACCCGAAGTCGAGGCACTGCGCGCCTTCCTCTCCGAGCACCTCGTGGGACGAACCGTCGCCAGCGCCGTCCCCGTCGCATTCCACAGCCTGAAGACCTACGACCCGCCGCTGACCAGCATCGAGGGGCGGACCGTCACCGCGGTCGAACGCCATGGCAAGTTCCTCGATCTCGCCTTCGACAACGGCCACCATCTGCTGACCCATCTGGCCAGGGCCGGCTGGCTGCGCTGGCGGGACGTCCAGCCCACCGCGCCGCCCAAGCGCGGCAAGGGCCCGCTGGCGCTCCGCGTCGTCCTCACCGACGGTGCCGGCTTCGACCTCACCGAGGCCGGCACCCAGAAACGCCTGGCGGTCTCCTGCGTGAGGGACCCCGCCGAGGTGCCGGGCGTCGCCCGCCTCGGCCCCGACCCGCTCGAGCCCTCGTTCACCGCCGCCGACCTCGCCGAGCTGCTGCGCGGCGAGAACCGCCGGATCAAGGGCGTGCTGCGCGACCAGGGCGTGCTGGCCGGCATCGGCAACGCCTACTCGGACGAGATCCTGCACGCCGCCCGCATGTCCCCGTTCCTGATCGCCGCCCGCCTCGACGAGGCGGAAGTCACCCGGCTGTACGAGGCGCTGCGCGCCACCCTGGCCAACGCCGTCGAACGCGCCGAGGGCGTGGCGGCCGGTCGGCTGAAGGCCGAGAAGAAGACCAACCTGCGGGTGCACGGCAGAACGGGCGAACCGTGCCCGGTCTGCGGCGACACCATCCGCGAGGTCGCCTACCACGACTCCTCGACGCAGTACTGCCCGCACTGCCAGACCGGCGGCAAGCAACTGGCCGACCGGCGCATGTCCCGGCTGCTGAAGTAGCCCCGCCCGGCCGGCCGGCCTCAGCCCTCGCCCTCCACCAGCACCCCGTGCGACTCGGCGATCTCCGCCAGCCCGCCGGGGAAGCCACCGCTGCTCGCCGAGAAGAGCCACCCCTCCTCGTCCCGCACCAACTCGCCCACCGTGGCGCCCAACACCCCGACCGGCCCACGCGGAAAGCCGTAGCACAGCAGCTCCGTCTCGGCGCCGGCGTCCAGCAGCCGCAGATGCGGCAGCTCCACCCGGGACAGATCCCCGCCGCCGGCCGACTCCTCGTCGAGCGACAGCGCGAACACCACCCGCCGCGCCCCCTCCGGCAACTCGGGCAACCGCACCGAGAACAGCGCCTCCGAACCGTCACCCGCCAACCTGACACCCACCCCCGAGGGCTCCGGATTGTTGTAGAAGACGAAATGATCGTCCGACAACACCCGCCCCTCCTCGTCCACCACCAACGCGCTGGCATCCACATCGAGACCGTCCACCACCCGCCAGTCCACCCCCACCGTGAACTCCACCGCACCGGGCAGCACATCGCCCAGCCGCATCCGCTGCCCGGTCGCCAACGGCAGCCGGCCCCCGTCCGGATGCGGACAACTCGCCAACAGCACCGACCGGGGATCCACCCGCGTCGGCTCGTACCCCAGCGCCCCCGCCACCGGGGACGCCGGCACCGCGACCGAGGCGACGGCCGTCAACGACAGCGCCCGCAGCCGCTCCGCCACCTCCGTCGCACTGGCAGGCCGCTCCTCGGGACGCTTCGCCAACAGCGACAGGATCAGCCGATCCCACTCCGCCGACACCCCGGCCCGCCGCTCGCTCGGCGGCAGCGGATCGCTCTCCATCTGCTGCCGCAACAGCTGGTACAACGACGGACCCCCGAACGGCGCCCGGCCGGTGACCAGCGCGTAGAGCACACAGCCCGTCGAGTACAGATCGCTGCGGAACTCCACGGTGCCGCCCTCGATCTGCTCGGGCGACATATACGAGGGCGTGCCCACTACCACACCCGTCGACGTCAACCGCGCATGATCCGTCGACTCCGCCAACACGGCGGCGATCCCGAAGTCCAACACCCGCGCCAGCCCGTCAGGACCGACCATCACATTGGCGGGCTTGAGATCGCGGTGCACCACCCCCGACTCATGGGCCACCGCGAGCGCCCGACAGATCTGCTCCCCCCACCGCGCCACCTCGGCGAGCGGCGGCAGCTCCTGCGCCAACACCTCGTCCAACGACCGGCCGTGCAACCGCTCCATCACCAGATAGAGCACCGACTGGCCCAGTTGATCGCCCTCGAAGACCGTCTCCCCCACATCGTGCACCGTGACGATAAACGGACTTGAGAGGCCGGCCAGCAGCTTCGCCTCGCGCTCGAACCGCTCCCTCGCCCGAGGATCACGCCCCACCGCGATCGACCCCACCAGCTTGATCGCGACATGCCGCTCAAGCCGCAGATCCAGCGCCTCCCAGACCGTCCCCATGGCGCCCTCGCCCAGCTGCCGGCCCAGCCGATACCGCCCGTCGATGATCCGCTCCCGCGTCACCACGCACCCCCCTGCCCGTTCACCCGGTCGGCCCGGCCCACACACCGCTACGGCTACTTTATTCGGCGCCGGCGATCAAAGCCCATGGACGGTGAACCCGCCCCCGAACCGAGACAACGGCCGCCACCCGACGGGCTCACCGCCACGTCGAACCGCCGTTGTCAGTGCCCCTGGCTACGCTGACCGCAGCTTGACCCAACCCCGTCACCGACGGACCGGCCGAGGCCCCCGGGCCGCCCCCTGCGCGGCTCCCGGAACCCCGGCCGACCTGCGCGAACCACCCCAGGACAGGCCAGGAGCCCCCGATGAGCACCCCACCCGCCACCGCACCGAACCCCGCCGCCCAACCCCCCTCCCCCCAGGAACTGGAGGAGTACCGCAGGGAGTTGACGGGCTACTGCTACCGCATGCTGGGCTCCGCCTTCGAGGCCGAGGACGCCGTCCAGGACACCATGATCCGCGCCTGGCGCTCCCTGGACCGCTTCGAGGGCCGCTCCTCCCTCCGCTCCTGGCTCTACCGCATCGCCACCAACGTCTGCCTCACCGCGCTCAGCGGCGCCGGCCGCCGGGCCCGCCCCATGGACCTCACCGAATCCACCCCCACCGCCACCGCCACCCTGAGCCCGCCCCTCCCCGAGACCGCCTGGATCGAACCCATGCCCGACGCCCGTGCCATGCCGAGCCCCGACGAACACGCCGAGACCAGGGAGTCCATCCGGCTGGCCTTCGTCGCCGCGCTCCAACACCTGGCACCCCGTCAACGCGCCGTGCTGATCCTGCGCGAGGTGCTCAGCTGGCGCGCCAGCGAGGTCGCCGAACTGCTCGACACCTCCGTCGCCTCCGTCAACAGCGCCCTCCAGCGCGCCCGAGCCACCCTCGCGAAGAGCGGCGTCTCCGAATCCGCGCCCAGCGAACCGCTCTCCGAGGAGAACCGCGCGCTGCTCGCCCGCTACCTCGACGCCTTCGAGCGCTACGACATGGAGTCGCTGACCAGCCTGCTGCACGAGGACGCCACGCTCTCCATGCCGCCCTACGACCTGTGGATGCGCGGCCCCGCCGACATATCCGCCTGGATGCTGGGCCACGGCGCCGACTGCCGAGACTCCCGTCTGATCCCCACCCAGGCCAACGGCTGCGGCGCCTTCGGCCAGTACCGCACCGACCCCGACGGCGGCTACCGCCCCTGGGCGCTCCAGGTCATCGAGACGTCAGCCGGGCGGATCACGGGCATCAACAGCTTCCTCGACACCGCGCGCCTCTTCCCCCTCTTCGGGCTCCCCGACCACCTGCCCCAGACCGAGCCAACCCAGGAGGCCGACTAACCGCTCGTCAACCCCGACAAACCGCACCCCGCAGCCGAGCCGCTTCGCGGTCAACCGCAACCGCGCCAGCGCGCCCACCGCTTCGGGCCCGACACCGCCCAGCGCCGAGGCGTCCACCGTGACCCGGAGCGCACCACTGGCACGCACCACCGCCGCCAGCCGATCGCACAACCCCGGCACATCCGCGCCCCGCACGGGCCCCCGCACCACGAACACCACTTCGCCCATCGCCGGTCTCCCTTCCGCAGACACAGACCGGCCCGACGGGCGGAACTCATCGCGCCCCGGCGCGCCGCCCGGCAACGGACGCAGCCCGCCCCCCGGCTCAGCGCGGCAACGGCTTCACCCACCGCTGCCAATGAGCCTCGGGGCCATACCCGTTGGCCGACCAGGCGGCCCGCGCCGACTCGTTCCGGAGCAGCACCATCGCGTCCGCCCGCCGACCCCCCAGGGCGGCGAACCGCGCCTCGGCAGCCGCCAACAACGCCGAGGCCACCCCACGCCGGCGCCAGCCGGGAGCCACCGCCAGCCGATAGAGATGACAGCGCCACCCGTCGAACCCGGCGATCACCGTACCCACCAACTCGCCACCGCACTCCGCCAGCAACAACGCCTCCGGATCCCGCGCCACCAACCCGGCCACCCCGGCCACGTCATCACTGACGCTGGTGCCCTCGGCCGCCGTGCGCCAGAACTCCAGCACCCGCTCCACCTCCGCCACCCCGGCCGCACGAATCCCCACCCCGCCGGCCGCGCCGACGCCCGGAGCCGCGCTCGCCCCACCGGTCTCCTTTCTCTCACTGCTCTCGCTGGTCCCACCGGTCCCGTTGCTCTCAGCCATGGTCGCCATCCCAGCACCGGGTCCGCGCCGGCGGCCAACGGATATCACCCCGAGACCACCGGCGGGCCCGGGGACGATTCCCAACTCCCGGAAGACCAACGGAGGATCACGTCCGAGCAGGCCACGCCGTCAGCAACCACCAGCCGCCGGGCGCCCCCCGGCACGCCGGCACACGAAGCACGGCCGAACCAGCGGAGATCAACTCCGCTGTGGAGGGGCGGAACGTCAGTGGAGGGCGCTAACGTCATGTGAGGAGGTAATAGACTCGCTGCTGTTGAGGGGGCGCGAACATGAGTTACGGCGACGACTACGAGGACACACACGCCCGCCGCACCCCCGCCCAGACCAGAACACGCCTCCCCGACCAGCCGGAACCCTCCATCCGCCGGACCTCCTCGTCCCCGGGCCGGAACACGGTCACCATCGTGGGAGTGATCGTCCTCCTCGTCGCCGCGATCGTCTTCGCCAACCAGGCCAGAGACGACAACGACGGCCAGTCCGCCGACAACGACCAGGGCAGCCGGTCCCAACCCACCTCCCCCACCGGCGAACTCCCCGTCGAAGGCAGCACCAACGGCATCCCCTCCGGCTTCCCCCAAACAGAACAGGGCGCCCAGAGCGCAGCCGCCAACTACGCCGTAGCCCTCGGCGGCACCGGCATGTTCAACCCGACGGAACGCGAGGCGATCGTCGGCACGATCAGCTCCGCTGAGACGGTGGAGCAGCTCCTCGCCTCCTATGGCGCGGACTACAGCGAGGCCCTGAACACCGATATCGGCCTGGACAGCGAGGGCATCGCCCCCGAGGGCAGCACCTTCGTCAACCGCACGCTGCCCATCGGCAGCAGCGTCGAGACCTACAGCACGACCACCGCCGAGGTCTCCGTCTGGTGCTCCGGCCTCTTCGGCGTGGCCGGTCTCGACTCGCTCAACCCGGTCCGCACCAGCTGGTTCACCATGCACTTCACACTGGTCTGGGAGGGCTCCGACTGGAAGGTCGTCGACACCGAACAGACCGAGGGCCCCACCCCCGTCAACGGGGACAACCGCGTCTCCGGCGCGGAGGAAATCGCCGAAGCGGTAGAGGAATACGGGGGGTTCACCTATGCGCGCTGAGACCCGGAGGCGACTCACCGCCCTCACCCTCGCCCCGGTGGGCCTGCTCGCCGCCGGCGTCGCCACCGCCCCGGCCGCGCACGCCGACGAGGAGGAGAACCCCGAGTGCGCGCGGATCCCCGGCCCCGCCAGGGACTACTGCGAGGGGGATGGTGACGGTGGTGGCGGCGGTGGTGAGGGCGGTGGAGGGGGGGCGTCGCTCAACGACTCGCTCGACCCGCTGTCCTCCCTGGCGCGCGGCTGCGCCGACGCCGCCGCCTGGATCGTCAACGAGCTCTCCGATCTGGTCGCCGCCACCACCAACGTCGACTTCACCAACGCGTCGTTCCTCCGCCAGTACGCCGTGGTCTTCGCCGCCTCCACCGTCCTGACCCTGATCCTCTGGCTGCTGGCCATCGTCAAACGCGCCATCCGCGGCGTCCCCCTGACCACCGCCGTCTCCGAGGCCATCGGATTCCTCTGGCTCACCGTGATGGCCTCCGCCTTCACCCCGTTGATCCTCTACGCCGTGGTCTCCGCCACGGACGGCGTCACCGACGCCATCGTCGCCGGCACCGGGGACAACTCCGACGCCTTCTTCGGCGACTTCGCCGCCGCCCTGGAGTCCGGGGAGAGCATCGGCGGCGGCCCCATCATGCTGATCGTGGTCTCGCTGATCTCCATCCTGGCCGCCGGCGTGCTCGCGCTCGAACTGGTCATCAGAGCCGCCATGTTGTACGTCGGCGCACTGCTGGGCACCGCCGTCTACGCGGGCCTGGTCGACAAGAACCTCTGGAGCCATGTCCGACGTTGGGCCGGCATCATGATCGCGATCATCATGATCAAACCGGTCATCGTGATCGTCCTCGGCCTGGCCGCGGCCCTCACCACCGCCGAAGGCCCCACCGCCACCTCGTCGATCATCTCCGGGCTGGCCATCATCCTGCTGGCCATCTTCGCCTCCGCCATGATCTACCGCTTCGTCCCCGGCTTCGGCGACGAGATCGTGAACCACCGCCAGATGCGTCAGGACACCTCAAGCCGCGCCGCGAAGGCCGCCATCTCCAGCCCCGCCACCATGCTCCGCCAGGGCATGAGCACCCATGGCACCCGGGAGGGCGGCGGTGGAGGAGGCGCCTCCGGGGGCGGCGGAGGCGGAGGCGGCGCCCGCCCCACCAACCCGGTGGCCGGTGGAGTCGCGGCGCACAGTACCCGTTCGGGCCAGAGCGGTTCGTCATCGTCCTCGGAAGCAGGCAACCGCCGGGGAAATCCGGGGAATCGAAGGGATAGCCGGTGACCGCCCCACCGCAGACGTTGACCCGTCGCCGCACCTATCTCATCGGGCGCGCCCGCCCGCAGGCCATCGTCGGCCGCAACCGCGAGACCGGCGAGATCGCGCTGATCGTCGTGGGCGCGTTCTTCGGGATGATGAGCGGCATCCTCATCCCTGCCCTCACCGCCAGGATCGTCGGCCTGGTCGGCTTCCCCATGCTCGCCCTGGCGGCCGTCTACGTCCCCTACAACGGCCGCACGTTCTACAGGTGGTTCGAGATCAACCGCTCCTTCCGCCGCCTCCTGCGGCGCGGCGCCACATACCGGTCCGCCGCCCCCGAGGCGGGCACCCTCATCAACGGTCGCGAGATCGAGATCGGCACGCCGCCCGGCGTGGGCCGGATCCAGTGGGTGGCCGCCCCGTTCGGCCCCGACGAGCTGGCCGTGCTGCTCCACACCGACCGCCGCACCATCACCACGGCGATCGAGATCGAGGGCCCGGGCGTCGGCCTCAGGGACAGCGAGGACCAGGAGGCCCTGGTCGAACGTTTCGGCACGCTGCTGAAGCATGTGGCCAACGGCGACGGCCATGTCACCCGGCTGCAGATGCTCGCCCGCACCCTGCCCGCCGACCCCGACGCCCACGCCAACGACGTGCGGGAGCGCGGCGACCAGGCCGCGCCGGCCTGGATCCAGGACTCCTACGACCAGCTCCAGTCCATGGTGTCCACTTCGAGCGAGCAGCACCGCGCCTATCTGGTCGCCTGTATGAACCACTCGCGCGAGCTGAGCAACGAGGCCAGCACCATCGCCAAGGCGTCCAGGGCGCAACGCGGACAGCGCCGCCTCTCCAGGGATGAGGCCCTGGCGATCGTCATGGCCCGCGAACTGACCGATATCTGCGCACGGTTGACCGAGGCCGACATCCGGGTACGGCAGCCGCTCGGCGAGGCCAGGCTCGCCTCCCTGATCCACTCGATGTACGACCCCGACCACCCCATCGACCATCTCCAGGCGATGTCCAAGCGCAACGCCTGGCCCGCCGAGTTGGACGCCCGCGAGCCCACCTTCCTCCAGGCGAAGACCCGCGAGTCCGGCACCCGCGAGCCCTGGTGCCACGCCACGGCCTGGGTCAAGGAGTGGCCACTGACCCCCGTCGGCGTCAACTTCCTCGCCCCGCTGCTGGTCCACACCCCCGATGTCATCCGCACGGTCGCCGTCTGCATGGATCTGGAACCGACCGAGCTGGCCATCGAGCGGATGCTCACCGAGAAGACCAACGACGAGGCCGAGGCGTCCCGCGCCGCCAAGATGAACCGCACGGTCGACCCCCGCGATGTCGCGGCACACAACCGGGTCGACCAGCGCGGCGACGACCTCGCCTCCGGCGCCGCCGGCGTCAACCTCGTCGGCTATCTGACGGTCTCCTCCCCCAACCCCGAGTCGCTGGCCCGCGACAAGCGGACCATCCGTGCCTCGGCCGGCAAGTCCTATCTCAAGCTGGAGTGGTGCGACCGCGAGCACCACCGCGCCTTCGTCAACACCCTGCCCTTCGCCACCGGCATCAGACGGTGACCCATGGCCGAGTCCCCGAACGCCTCACCCCAGTCCCCGACCCACCCGTTGGACCCGACGAACCCGCCGCCCGACCACGGCCGGTCCGCACGGTGAAGGAGGTGCCGCCATGCCGCCCCGCGACCCACTGAACGCCATCACCGAGGCATTCACCAGCCTGCTCTTCGGCAGGACCGAAAGCACCCGGCTACCGGTACGCACCTCCACCGGACAGGCCCAGGCCGTCTATCTCCCCACCGCCGCCCCCGGTCTCGGCGACTCCGGCGTGATCATCGGCCGCGAGGTGTACTCCGGCAAGGGCTATATCTACGACCCCTTCCAGCTCTACGGCCAGCAGCTCCCCGCCCCGCACTGGCTGGTGCTCGGCGAGTCGGGCAACGGCAAGTCGGCGCTGGAGAAGACCTATGTGCTGCGCCAACTCCGCTTCCGCGACCGACAGGTGGTGGTCCTCGACGCACAGGGCGAGGACGGCGTCGGCGAATGGAACCTGATCGCCCAGGAGTTGGGCATCACCCCCATCCGGCTGGACCCGATGGCCGCCCTCGACGGCGATATCCGGCTCAACCCGCTCGACCCCGCGATCACCACCACCGGCCAACTCGCCCTGCTCCGCACCATCATCGAGGTGGCCCTCGGCCGCTCCCTCGACGAACGCGCCGGCTTCGCCCTCAAGGTGGCCCACGCCTATGTCAACCAGACCATGGTGGACCGCCAACCCATCCTGACCGATATCGTCGAACGCCTCCGCCACCCGCTGCCCGAAGCCGCGGACGCGATGAACGTGGCCCTCGAAGACGTCCGGGCCTGGGGGCTCGATGTCGCCCTGGTGCTCGACCGACTGGTCGACGGCGACCTGCGCGGCATGTTCGACGGCCCCACCACGGTCGGCATCGATCTCGACGCGCCGCTGATCGTCTTCGACCTCTCCCATATCGACCGCAACTCCATCGCGATGCCGATCCTGATGGCGATCGTCGGCATCTGGCTGGAGCACACCTGGATCAGGCCCGACCGCAGAAAGCGCATCTTCCTGGTCGAGGAGGCGTGGCACATCATCAACTCGCCGTCGGTCGCGCAGCTCTTCCAACGGCTGCTCAAGTTCGGCCGCCGGCTCGGCCTTTCCTTTGTCGCGGTGGTCCACCATCTCTCCGACGTGGTGGACGGCGCCGCCGCCAAGGAGGCCGCGGCCATCCTCAAGATGGCCTCCACCCGCACCGTCTACGCCCAGAAGTCCGACGAGGCGAGAGCCACGGGCCAGGTCCTCGGCCTCCCCCGTTGGGCCGTCGAGATCATCCCCACCCTCACCCCCGGCATGGCCGTCTGGGACGTCAACGGCAATGTCCAGGTGGTGAAACACCTGGTCACAGAGGCGGAACGGCCGCTGGTCTTCACCGACCGGGCCATGACGGAGTCCTCCTCCGCGCTGGAGGTCGCGGAGATCGCCGAGGACGACGACCCCTTCGAGGCCGAGACGGAGGCCCGGGTGATGTCCTTCGAGAAGCGCCAGGGCGTGGGGTAGGGCGGCCGCCATGTCCCAGCACGAGCAGTCGTCCGCTCCCCCGCCGCCTTCGGGCCCGCAGCGGCGCGGGGGCGGGGTGCCCGACACCCTGCTGCTCGCCGGGCTCGGCCTGCTGGTCAGCCTTGCCGCGCTCACCTGGTCGGCGACGGGCATCGGCGGCTGGCTGCGCCACGGCGGTTGGCCCGACGGCGTCTCCTTCCTCCGCACCGGTCAGGCGTTGAAAAGCTTTCTCACCGCGCCAGGTGACATCCCCGGCGCCTGGCCCGCGGCCGAACCCGCCGCCCTGCCCAGCGCGCGCCTGCTCTGGCTGCTCTTCTTCGCCCAGGTGGTGCTGCTCTTCTCGCTGGTGCTCTGGTTCTCCGTGCGCTGGGCCCGCTGGCGTGCCCGGCGCGACGCGCGCAGGATCGTCCGGACCTTCCCACCCGAGCCGGAGCCGGCGGACCGGCCGACCGCGCCGACCTCGTCAACCGAACAGCCCCCGGCGGTCGGGGAGTTCAGCCGGCCCCAGGTCCCGCGTGCCCGGTCGACGCCGCCGCCCATGGTCGATCCGGTGGGCGCGGTGCTGGACGCCCCCGAGGGCCTGGTCGTGGTCGATCCCGAGGGCACGCTCTGGGCGAAGACCGCGAAGCAGCGCGGCCGACGCGGCCCGGTGCATGTCTACGACCCGGGGCATCTCACGGAGGCCCCCGTCCGCCTGCGCTGGGCACCGCAGCGGGACTGCGCCGAGATGTCGCACGCCAGGGAACGAGCGACCCGGCTGCTCGCCCCGGTCCGCCCCCGGGAGCCCGTCTTCCAACTGGACGCGGACACCGCCGAGACGCTGCTGCGCTGCTTTCTGCACGCCGCCGCGCTGGCCGGCGAGTCCTTCCAGCAGATCCCACGCTGGGCGAGCGGCCGCTCGGCGGGGGAGCCGGGCAAGATCCTGCGCACCCATCCCGGCGCCGCCGGCGGCGCGGCCATGGAGCTGGAGAGCGCCCTCACCGTCCATCCGGGTCGCCGCGACGCGGCTCTCCGGCTGATCAGCGAGGCGCTGCGCCCGCTGGACCAGGTGCATATCCGCCAGTCCTGTTCTCCCGGGCGGGTGGACGGACTGGCGTTGGACAACCTCGCCAACGAGGGCGCCACGCTCTATGTGGTGGGCGCCGGCGCAGATACGGCGGGCCTCAGATCAGCTCTGATCCACGCGGTCACCGAGGAGCAGCCGCGACTGACCCTGATAGACGCCGACGGCACCGTCTCCGACCCGATGGGCTAGTGCCCGACGGGGGGCTGGTGCTGCGGCCCCGTGCCCCGGCCCTGGCCGGCCCTGGGGCGACGGTAGACCAACTCGTAGGCGCACAACGAGGCGTCGCGGGGGTCGGGCGAGGTGGTGCCGGTGCGGCGGAAACCCAGATTCTGGTAGAACCGCGCGGCCCTGGCATTGTGCTGGTGTACCCGCAGCCGCACGTCGAGGTCGCCGGCCCAGTCCATGGCGGCCCGCATGAGCTGGGCGCCCAGGCCGGTGCCGCGGTGTTCGGGCGCCAGATAGACGCCCATCACCTCGGCATAGGCACCGCCGGTGTCGATCTTCACCATGCCGACCCAGCGGCCGTCGTCGGTCTCGCCGACAAATGTCACGACCTCTCCACCGGAGGCGCGTCGTTCCCACTCCCCCCGGGTGAGTCGCTCGGCCTCCTCATAGGGCTCCAGGAAGGCCATGGGTGCCACCGCATCCCGCAGCGCGGCCAGGCGCAACTCCCGTAGCTGCTCCCAGTCTTCACGCCGGCTCTGTCGAATGCGGTACCCCATGCGGTGATGTTGCCATCGGCGGCAGCGCTTCGCAACGCGTGTCCTCGTTGCGGAACGCAAAAAAAAAGGGGGTGGGGTTCACCGATTGA
>NZ_BBOM01000012.1 GCF_000974485.1 Streptomyces sp. NBRC 109706
AGTACCGTCACCCACCCAAAAAGGCAAGGCTTCTTCCCTGCTGAAAGAGGTTTACAACCCGAAGGCCGTCATCCCTCACGCGGCGTCGCTGCATCAGGCTTGCGCCCATTGTGCAATATTCCCCACTGCTGCCTCCCGTAGGAGTCTGGGCCGTGTCTCAGTCCCAGTGTGGCCGGTCACCCTCTCAGGCCGGCTACCCGTCGTCGCCTTGGTAGGCCATCACCCCACCAACAAGCTGATAGGCCGCGGGCCCATCCTGCACCGCAAAAGCTTTCCACCAACCACCATGCGACAGTTGGTCATATCCGGTATTAGACCCAGTTTCCCGGGCTTATCCCAAAGTGCAGGGCAGATTGCCCACGTGTTACTCACCCGTTCGCCACTAATCCCCGGCCGAAACCGGTTCATCGTTCGACTTGCATGTGTTAAGCACGCCGCCAGCGTTCGTCCTGAGCCAGGATCAAACTCTCCGTGAATGTCTACAAAAGGCATCTCACGAAGGATGTTCGAACATCCTCGCAAAAATACAACAAAAATCTGGCATTGACTTTTGGCACGCTGTTGAGTTCTCAAGGAACGGACGCTTCCTTCGAACCTCTTCCAAGGCCCTCCGGGCTTTCCCTTCGGTGTGTCCACTACTTTAGATCCAACCCCCGCCGAATTCCAAATCCGGCCCCGAAGCATCTATTCCAGGCACGCCGAAACAGACCCTCACGGGTTCAGGCTTTCACAAAGTAGGCGCCACACATGGTGGCAGACTGCTCCCTCTTCGCTGTCCGTTATCCGGGCGGCTCCGTGGCAGCTCGGAGAACGTTACGCCCCGCCCGGTGGCGAGTCAAGCCGAGCCGGTCAGGCCGCCACCGGGGTGTCGGCCGGGCGGTCGGAAGCCGCCATATCGCCCGTCTCCCCCGCCAGGACGGCGCGGCGCCCCAGGGTGAAGACATAGATGAGGAAGGCCACTTCGGCGACGACCCCGATGGTGATCCGAGCCCAGGTGGGCAGCCTGGACGGGGTCACAAAGCCCTCGATCGCGCCGGAGACCAGGAGCACCACGGCCAACCCGATGGCCATGCCGAGCGCGGCTCTCCCCTCCTGGGCGAGTGCCGAGGCCCGGGTGCGGGGGCCCGGGTCGATCACCGTCCAGCCGAGGCGGAGGCCGACGCCGGCGGCCACGAAGACGGCGGTCAGCTCCAGCAGTCCGTGCGGGAGGATCAGCCCCAGGAAGACATCGAGCCGATCGGCCGAGGCCATGAGGCCCACACCGGTCGCCACATTGACGGCGTTCTGGAGGAGCACCCAGATCACCGGCAGCCCGAGAAGCGCGCCGAAGGCGAGGGACATCCCCGCCACCTGGGCGTTGTTGGTCCACACCTGGGCGGAGAAGGCCGCCGCCGGACTGCTGGAGTAGTAGGACTCGTAGGCGCCGCCGGGCCTGGTCATCTCCCGCAGCTCCTCCGGGGCCGCGAGGCTCGACCGTACCTCCGGGCTGTCCGCGATCCACCAGCCGAGGGCGGCCACCAGAGCGGTGAACACCAGCGCCGTCGGGATCCACCAGTGCCGGGTGCGGTAGCAGGCCGCAGGGAAACGGACGGTGAAGAACCAGGCCGCGTCGCGCCAGGTGGCCCTACGGGTGCCGACCACGGCGCTGCGGGCCCGCGCGACCAGCGTGGTGAGCCGGTTGACCACCACCGGATCGGGCGCACCCGACTGGAGCTGGGAGAGCTGGGTGGAGACGCGCTGGTAGAGCAGGACGAGCTCGTCCACCTCGGCGCCGGTGAGCCGGCCGCGGCGGCGGCGCGACAGGGCTTCGAGCCGTTCCCACTCCGCCTGGTGTGCGGCGACGAACACGTCGATGTCCATGGGAGGCAGCTTGTCAGACCCTGCTGTCAGACTGTCCAGCGGAAGTCGATCCCGGCGGAAAGGGGGCGGCCGATGAGCAGCCAGCTGGTCACGGGGGATGCGGTGGTCCTCGGCCTGCGGCCGGCGCGTCTGCCGAGTCGGGCGTTGGCCGTCGCGATGGATCTGACGGTGGTGGTCGGCCTCTATCTGCTGCTCTCCGTCGTGTTGTTGAGCGCGGTGCTGCCGCTCGGCACGGCCACGGCGGCGGCGGTGCAGGTGGCGCTGCTGGTGTTGGTGGTGGTCGGCGGGCCGATGCTGGTGGAGACGCTCAGCCATGGCCGCTCCCTCGGGAAGCTGGTCCTCGGGCTGCGGGTGGTCCGGGAGGACGGCGGTCCGATCCGTTTTCGGCACGCGCTGGTGCGCGGCGCCATCGGCTTTGTCGAGCTGCTGCTGACGGCGGGGTCGGTGGCCTGTATTGCCTCGCTGGTCTCCGCCCGTGGGCGGCGGCTGGGGGATGTGTTCGCCGGGACGCTGGTGGTGCGCGAGCGGATACCCGCCGGGCGGCGGGGCGCGGTGCCGGCGGCGCCGCCCGAGCTGGCCGGCCATTTCGCCCAGCTCGATCTCTCCCAGGTGCCCGACGAGCTGTGGCTGACGGTGCGCCGCTTCCTCACCCGGGTGGAGCAGCTGGATCAGGCGGTGGCCTGGTCGATGGGGGTTCGGCTGGCCTCGGATGTCGCCGGGCGGGTGGGGGCGCCGGCGCCCGAGGGGGCGCATCCGGTGGGATATCTGGCGGCCGCGGTTGCCGAGCGGCAGCGGCGGGAGGCGGAGCGGGCGCTGCCCGAGGCCGCGCCGGCCGACGGGATATCCCCCGCGTGGATACCCACCGTATGTCCGACGCCTCCGCCGCCCCCGGTCGGTTCCGGATTCGCGCCGATCGTTTCCGATCTCCCGCCGGGTCCCGGGGGCGCGGCCGGCGGGGGGCACACGGCGCCGGTGCCGCCGGCGGAGGGGGCGCCGCCCGAGCGGCGGAAGGGGTTCGCGCCGCCGTTCTGAGGCGGGCGGCCCCGGGGGGCGCGGGAGCTATCCGGCGTCGCCGGGGGGCGGGGCGGCGAAGGTGGAGGGCGGGGAGTCCAGCTCCTCCAGTTCGACGCCGGGCGCGGCGAGCACCACGTCGCCGGCGAGATGGACGGTGTGCCGGTCCCCCGTCTCCAGGTCCGTCACCTGGTAGGCGTCCACGGCCAGCGGCGGGCCGTCCGTGGGGTGGGTCTCCCGGCCGAGGTGGTTCCAGCTCTCGTCGCGGGTGCGGGTCGCCAGGGTGGGCGGGGTGATGGTGACGAGTCTGATCCGGGTGCCCCGGTCCGGTGGCGGAGCGTCCGTGGTGTCGGGGCGTGGGGGCAGGGCGCGGCTGACGGCGATCAGAAAGCCGGGCGAGTGGCCGCTGAAGGTGTGGGCGGCGGCGTTGCCCTCGTCGGCCCGGCGGCCGGCGGCGTCCATCCGCACCCAGGTCAGTCCGTCCAGCGTGCCGCCGCGCAACTGCCAGCCGCCGGAGCGCAGTTGCACGCGCAGCGGTCGGCCCAGGGCGTCCAGGGTCAGATCGGTCGAGCCGAGAGGGGCGCCGTCCGGCGAGGTCAGCTCGCCCACATAGCGCCAGCCCGCAGGGCCCGGCGCGCAGTGGAAGCGCTCCTCGCCGAGGAGCGTGCCGTCCTCGGGGTCGCGGATGCTGTAGCGGCCTTGGGGCATGGTGTCGCGCGGCGCCGTCCGGGCGGCCCCGCCCGCACCGGGGTGGTGCGGGCGGGGGCCCGAAGCGGCGCTGTCGCTCAGTAGCGGTAGTGGTCCGACTTGTACGGGCCCTCGACCGGGATGCCGAGGTAGCTGGCCTGCTCCTGGGTCAGCTCGGTCAGCTGGACGCCGAGGGCGGCGAGGTGGAGGCGGG
This sequence comes from Streptomyces sp. NBRC 109706, assembly GCF_000974485.1. Lineage (GTDB taxonomy): Bacteria > Actinomycetota > Actinomycetes > Streptomycetales > Streptomycetaceae > Streptomyces. The sequence continues at coordinate 3,773 of NZ_BBOM01000012.1, forward strand.
CCACCTTCTCGTCCAGGTGCTTGGGCAGCACATAGACGCCGGTCGGGTACTCGCTCTGCTTGGTGAACAGCTCGATCTGGGCGATCGTCTGGTTCGCGAAGCTGTTGGACATGACGAACGAGGGGTGGCCGGTGGCGTTGCCCAGGTTCAGCAGGCGGCCCTCGGAGAGCACGATGATGTTGTGCCCGTCGGGGAACGTCCAGGTGTGCACCTGGGGCTTGACCTCGTCGCGGACCACGCCGGGCAGCGCGGCCAGTCCGGCCATGTCGATCTCGTTGTCGAAGTGGCCGATGTTGCCGACGATCGCCTGGTGCTTCATCCGCGCCATGTGCGAGGCGAGGATGACATCGCGGTTGCCGGTGGTGGTGACGAAGATGTCCGCCGTCTCCACCACGTCGTCCAGGCGGGCCACCTGGTAGCCGTCCATGGCGGCCTGGAGCGCGCAGATCGGGTCGATCTCGGTGACGATCACCCGGGCGCCCTGCCCACGGAGCGATTCGGCGCAGCCCTTGCCGACGTCGCCGTAGCCGCAGACCACGGCGACCTTGCCGCCGATCAGCACGTCGGTCGCGCGGTTGATGCCGTCGATCAGCGAGTGGCGACAGCCGTACTTGTTGTCGAACTTGGACTTGGTGACCGAGTCGTTGACGTTGATCGCGGGGAACAGCAGGTTCCCGTCGCGGAACATCTCGTAGAGCCGGTGCACACCGGTGGTGGTCTCCTCGGTGACGCCCCTGATCTCGGAGGCGGCCTGGGTCCACTTCTGCGGGGACTCGGCGACGGTGCGGGTCAGCAGTTCGAGGATGACCCGGTGCTCGTCGCTCTCGGCGGTGGAGACGTCCGGCACCTGTCCCGACTTCTCGTACTCGACGCCCTTGTGCACCAGCAGGGTGGCGTCGCCGCCGTCGTCCAGGATCATGTTGGGGCCGCCGGTCGGGCTGTCGACCCAGGTCAGCGCCTGCTCCGTGCACCACCAGTACTCCTCCAGGCTCTCGCCCTTCCAGGCGAAGACCGGGATGCCGGCCGCGGCGATCGCGGCGGCGGCGTGGTCCTGGGTGGAGAAGATGTTGCAGGAGGCCCAGCGGACCTGGGCGCCGAGCGCGACCAGGGTCTCGATCAGCACGGCGGTCTGCACCGTCATATGCAGCGAGCCGGTGATCCGGGCGCCGGCCAGCGGCTGCGCCTCGGCGTACTCGGCGCGGATCGACATCAGACCCGGCATCTCGTGCTCGGCCAGGGTGATTTCCTTGCGGCCGAACTCGGCCAGCGACAGGTCGGCGACCTTGAAGTCCTGAGCGGTGGTTGCGGTCGTTGTCATGACGGCTCCTCACGCGTGAGTGTGGGCGGACAGAAAGCACTGACGGGCACGTGGCGAGCCCGCACGGGGTGGTGCGCGGGGTACGCGGCGCGTCCGTTGTGCCACGGTCCGTCGGAGGGCCTTCTTTCCCCTCGGCCGGGAAGGGCTGTGCCGTGTTCGGCCCTGCCGCCCGACTGCCATCAGCAACGACGTCTGGTAACGCGACGAATCTACACCGCCCGCCCCGAGGGGCACTATGGCGCGGGGTGGATCTCGGCCAGCCGCGCGCCCCCGCCGTCCGGTGCGGCGGTCAACCGGCGACGGTTGCGCGGAAGACGGTGCCGACGCCGGTCAGCTCGACCCGTTCACCGGCCCTGACATAGGCGGACTCGCCGGGCGCCAGCTCGATCCGGTCGCCGGCGGCGTCAGTGACGGCAATCGGTCCCTCGACGGCGAGCAGGATCGCCGGCCGGTCGCCGGTCAGCGGGTGCGGCGCGGCGCCCTCGGCGAGGAGCAGTCGGGACAGCTCGAACTCGTCGATGGGGGTGGCGTACACCTCGAACCCGTCGGCGCCCGTCTCGGGCCGCAGCACCCCGGGCCCGGTGGCCTCGAAGCGGACGATGCGCAGGAGTTCGGGCACGTCGACGTGCTTGGGGGTGAGCCCGCAGCGCAGCACGTTGTCCGAGTTGGCCATGATCTCGACGCCGAGGCCGTCGAGGTAGGCGTGGGGCACGCCGGCGCCGAGGAAAAGCGCCTCGCCGGGGGCCAGCCGCACATGGTTGAGCAGCATGGCCGCGATCACGCCCGGGTCGCCCGGGTAGTGGCGGGCGATCGCGGCATAGGCGGCGTAGGCGTCGGCGAACCGGGCCGCCGGCCCCTCGGTGGGCGGGGTGGCGGCGGCGCGTTCGGCGCGGGCGACCGTGTCGGCCATGGCCTCGGGGTCCGCGGTCAGCACGGCGGTCAGCACCTCGCGCAGCGCGTCGGCCGCGGGGCGGGCGCGCAGCAGGTCGGCGTAGGGCTTGAGCTGGTCGACGTCCAGGCCGTCGAGGAGGTCGGCGGTCTCGGCGGCGTCGCGGAATCCGCAGAGCCCGTCGAAGGGGGTGAGGGCACAGATCAGTTCGGGCTTGTGGTTGGTGTCCTTGTAGTTGCGGTGGGGGGCGTCCAGCGGGACGCCGTTGGCCTCCTCCTCGGCGTAGCCGGCGGCCGCCTGGTCGCGGTCGGGATGGACCTGCAGCGAGAGGGGGGAGCCGGCGGCCAACAGCTTGAGCAGGAAGGGGAGTCGGGGCCCGAACCCGGCGACGGTTCGGGTGCCCAGCTCGGCGGCGGGGTCGTCGTCGATCACCGCGGCCAGGGAACGGGGCCCGCTGCCCCGGTCGATATGCGAGGGCGCGCCCGGGTGGGCTCCCATCCACAGCTCGGCCTGGGGTTGGCCGGTCGGTTCGACGCCGAGGAGTTCGGGCAGGGCGGTGGTGGAACCCCAGGCGTAGGGCCTGATGGTGTTGTGCAGGCGGTCCATCGCGGGTCTTCCTTTGCGCAACGAGGCGTGGTCGGGAGCTGGGTGGCGGGGCCGGTGCTCAGCCGTCGGCGCCGGCGCCGGTGGCCAGCGTCAGATAGACGGCGGCGAAGTCGAGTCGGTCGACCGTCTCCGCGAAGGCGACCAGCGGATCCCCGCCGTCGCCGCCCGCCAGCTCGCCGACCGCGACGCCTCGTTCCTCGGCCGCTGCGCGGGCGGTGTCCACGGCGGCCGGCGGGCCGCCGGGCGCGCCCCCGGCCGGCGGATCGCGGAGCAGCAGCACGGAGGGGCGGAGCGGCGCCGGTTCGTCGACCCGGTCGCGGAAGAAGTCGTCGGGGTCGGTCGCGGCCGACAGGTCGCCGGCGAGCAGCGGTCCGTGGAGGGTGAGCGCCTCGGGCAGCCGGGCGGCGAGCGCCGGGCGTCCGGGGAGGCCGGTCAGGGTGCGGGCGGCGTGTCGGGCGGCGGCCGTGGCCAGCGGCCCCTCGCTCCAGAGCAGCGGCAGGGCGGCGCTGAACTCGGCGGCCAGGGACTTGGCCGGGTTGTCCCGGGTGCCGACGGACGGGCCGCAGCGTTCGGCGACACCGTCGAGCCGGTCGGCCACCGCCTGGAGGGTGGCGTCGGGCGCGGTGAACAGGCCGAGGCGGTCGCCGAGCAGCAGCAGCGGGGTGAGCAGCGCCCAGCCGATGCCGGGCGCGACCGGATGGCCCGTCGGCTCCTGGAAGGGCGCGGCGGTCAACGGCAGCAGCAGGCCACGGCGATAGCGGACGGCCTCGGCGAGCGGGGAGTCCTCGGGGGCGACGGCGACGACGGAGCAGCCGCGCCGGTGCGCGGCGTCGGTCAGCATCGCGAGGCCGGGTTCGACTCCGGTGGCGCTGGTGATCAGCAGCAGATCGAGGGAGCCGACCCAGCGGGGCAGGCCCCAACCGAGCGCGCCCGCGTCGGTGTTCCGGCCGCCGGGCCGCAGCCGGGTGACCCGTACGGAGTCGCCGGCGAGTGCTTCGAACAGGTCGGCCAGCAGCGGCACCTGGGGGCCGGTCCCGGCGTGCAGCACGGTGCCGGGGCGGCCTTCGGGGCTGAGCTGGGCGAGCGGCGACTCGGCTGCGCCGCGCGCGGCGCCCCTGACCTGGGCGCCGGCGCCGGCGACGGCCCGCAGCAGCCCGCGCGGGTCGGCGCGGACGAGCCGGTCGGGTGCGTCGAGCAGCGCTTCGTCGATCATGGCGGGTGCGTGGCTCCGGCGGTTCAGCCGGTCCTGCGGGCCTCGTCCACCAGCAGCACCGGGATGCCGTCGCGGACCGGGTAGGCCAGGGCGCAGGCGTCGCCGGTGCAGATCAGCTCGCGCTCCTGCTCGTCGGCGCGCAGCGGGGCGTGGCAGACGGGGCAGGCGAGGATGTCCAGCAGGGCGTCTTCGACGAGCGGCATGGCTACCTCCAGCGTTGGGTGGGGTGTGGACGGCGACGATCACCCTACCCGCAGCGTCGACGGCCGGGCACGTCCGTGCCCGGCCGTCGGCGGCGGACGCGGGGTCAGGCGCGGACGATGGCCAGCACCTCGTCGCGGACCTTGTCGACGGTGGCGCTGTCCCTGGCCTCGATGTTGAGGCGCAGCAGCGGCTCGGTGTTGGAGGCGCGGAGGTTGAACCACCAGTCGTCGCCGGTCACGGTGAGCCCGTCGAGTTCGTCGAGGGTGACGCCCGACCGGTCGGCGTAGGCGGCGCGGACGGCGGCGGCGCGCCCGGCCTGGTCGGCGACCCGGCTGTTGATCTCGCCGGAGGACGCGTACCGGTCGTACTCGGCGACCAGCGCTGAGAGCGGACGCTCCTGGTGGCCGAGGGCGGCCAGCACATGGAGCGCGGCCAACATCCCGGTGTCCGCGTTCCAGAAGTCCCTGAAGTAGTAGTGCGCGGAGTGCTCGCCGCCGAAGATGGCGCCGGTGCGGGCCATCTCGGCCTTGATGAACGAGTGGCCGACGCGGGTCCGCACGGGCTTGCCGCCGTTCTCCCTGACCACCTCGGGGACGGTCCAGGAGGTGATCAGGTTGTGGATCACCGTGGCGCCCGGGTCCTTGGCCAGCTCGCGGGCGGCGACCAGCGCGGTGATCGCGGACGGCGGGACGGGCTCGCCGCGTTCGTCGACGACGAAGCAGCGGTCGGCGTCGCCGTCGAAGGCGAGGCCGATGTCGGCGCCGGTCTCGCGGACCCTGGCCTGGAGGTCGACGATGTTGGCCGGGTCCAGCGGGTTGGCCTCGTGGTTGGGGAAGGTGCCGTCGAGTTCGAAGTAGAGGGCGTCCAGGCGCAGCGGCAGCCCGTCGAAGACGGTCGGCACGGTGTGCCCGCCCATCCCGTTGCCGGCGTCCACCACGACGGACAGCGGCCGGATGGTGGCCAGGTCGACGAGCGACCGCAGATGGGCGGCGTAGTCACGCAGCAGGTCGCGCTGGTCGATGGTGCCCGGGCGGTCGACGGGCGGCGGGGCGCCCTCGTCGAGCCAGCGTTCCACCAGCGCCCTGATGTCGGCGAGGCCGGTGTCCTGGCCGACGGGCGCGGCGCCGGCGCGGCACATCTTGATGCCGTTGTACTGCGCCGGGTTGTGGCTGGCGGTGAACATGGCGCCCGGCAGGTCGAGCGCGCCGCTCGCGTAGTACAGCTGATCGGTGGAGCACAGGCCGATCTCGGTGACATCGGCGCCGCGCCCTGCGGCGCCTCTGGCGAAGGCGCGGGCGAGGCCGGGGGAGGACGGGCGCATGTCGTGCCCGATGACCACGGCGGGGGCGTCGACGACGGCCACGAAGGCGGCGCCGAACAGCTCCGCCAGGGATTCGTCCCACTGGTCGGGGACCTCACCCCGAACGTCATACGCCTTCACGATCTGTGACAGGTCCGGCACAGCTGACCCCTTGTCTTGAGGCTGGTGAATGGGCGGTGCTGTGATCAAAACGCCCTTCAATGTACCGGCCGGACGTTACGGGCGGGGTCAGGGCTCGGGGGACCTGAGGATCCTGAGGTGGCCTCGGCGGGCGACCTCGACCGGGTCGGCGGTGCCTCGGCGGGGCAGCGGCGCGCCCGGCCTCGGCTCGGGGCGGGCCGGGGCGCGGGCGGCCTCGCGGACGGCGTCGGCGAGGGCTTCGAGGTCGTCACCGCTGGGGCGGGTGGTGGTCGGGTCCATGGCGAGCCGGACGACCTCCCAGCCGCGGGGCGCGGTCAGCCGCTCGGAGTGCTCGGCGCACAGGTCGTAGCAGTGCGGCTCGGCGTAGGTGGCGAGCGGGCCGAGGACGGCGGTTGAGTCCGCGTAGACATACGTCAGCGTCGCGACGGCGGGACGGCCGCAGGCGGTGCGCGAACAGCGACGTACGGGGCTCACGATGTTGGACCGTACCGCACTCCTGAGCGGGCCGCGACGACTCGGGGCGGCGTCACCCTGCCGTGTCGTCCCGGTCCGGCCCGCAGTGCCCGGATTCGCCCCCGGGGACTCGGTGTTGTCCCTCCCACGGGTGGCCGCCTCCGGGTGGGTCGGGGGTGGGTTCCGGATGGGTCGTGGGTGGGTCGCGGGTGGTTCCCGCGGGTGGCCGTGGGGGTGGGGCGGGTGAAGGCGCCCTGACCTCGGGGCCGCATCTGATCTATCGTCGTTCCGATGGACAAGTCCAGCGGAGTCCCCCCACCCGCGTCCGGCCCGCCCGAGCGCCATCGGCGCCGCGACCGGCACGGCCGCGGCATGCGCGGGCCCGTGGCTCCGCCGCAGGTGCCGCTGGCGCTGAGCCGCGCGGACACGTTCGACTCCCTCGTCAACGACTCGGCCGAGCGGCTGCGGCGCCGGCTGCCGCAGCTCGACGGGGTGGAGTTCGGGGTGCAGGAGGTGCCGGTGCTGCGCGCCGAGAGCGTCGGCGGCGCCGATCCGCTGGACGGCGTGGTGCCGCTGGGCGGGGTGCTGCGCGCGGAGCGCGGGCGGCGGGACCGCATCGTGGTGTACCGCCGCCCGGTGGAGCTGCGCAGCCGGAGCCGGGAGGAGTGCGCCCAGCTGGTCCACGAGGTGGTCGTGGAACAGGCGGCCGAGCTGCTGGGGCTGGCGCCCGAGACGGTCGATCCGCAGTACGGGCAGGACTGAGCCGACAGCCGGCGCGGCCGCCCCGGCGTCACTCGACGAGCATCGACAGATCGGGGCCGCTCTCCGGGACGGAGACCCGGGAGTGGTCGTCGGGCAGCGTCTGGGTGGTGAACGTGGTCGCGCCGTCGTTGTCCACGATCAGGGTGCGCGCGGCCCAGAGCGAGCCGCCCCGGCTCGACGGCGTCAGGGTGAGCGCGAAGTTCCCCTCGGTGTCGTCGAGTTCGGGCCTGATGGTCATGGTGGTGCCGGGATCGACCGTGTAGGTCTCCTGGACGGGCTCGCCGCCGTCGGCGCCGGCCGAGTAGGTGACCTCGACCTCGACCGTCTCGTCGAGCGCGAAGAGCGAGAGCCTGGTGCCCGAGCCGGTGTTGCCGGCGGCGGTGGCCCGCTCTCCCACCGGCGCGGCGGCCGGGATGAACGCGGACTCCCGCTCGTCGTCCTCGCCGGCGACCACATGGAGGCTGGCGATCACCGGGCCGCCGCCGGAGCCCGACGTTCTGGTGAGCACCAGCGAGGACGCCTCGCCCTGGGTGATGTCGCCGAGGTCGACGGTGGTGACGGTGCCGGCGTGGGCGGAGATCGACTCGTGGCCCGCCGGCGTGATGGTGCCGGTGGGGCCGGCGAGGCCGATGTCCAGCGCGATGTCCTCCTCGCCGGGGGCGAAGACGGAGAGCCGGGAGGCGTTCACCCCGGCGGGGATGCCGGGCAGCACCAGGGTGTCGGCGACGGGCGCGGTGACGGGGGGCAGCCAGTCGGTGCCGAGCTTCTCGTCCACCACCTCGATCTGCGCGCCGACCCGGCCGCTGCGGGCGGCGACATGGACGGCGAGCCCTGGCTCCGGATCCCTCAGCAGGGTGGAGAGCCGGACCGCGACATTCGACCCGCCCGGCACCGTGATGGCCTGGCCGTGCTCGGCCTCCAGCCTGCCGTCGGCGCCGTAGATCTCGATGTCCACCACGGTGGCGGCCTCGTCCGGGTTGACGACATGGACGTAGTCGTGCCGGTCGTCCTCGGTGCTGGCGCCGGTGAACCAGAACTCGGTGTCCGGGGTCTGGCAGGCGGTACCGAGGGTGCCGACGCCCTCGCCCGAGCTGACGACGGTGGTCTGCTGGACCGTCCACCCGGGGGCGAGCCACTGCTCGGCGATGCCGGCGAGGGCCGGCGCGTCCGTCTCGTTCACCCGGGTGGTGACGGGGAGCCCGGGCTCGGCCAGCTCGATCACCGGCTCGACCTCGGGCTCGTCCGCCGCTGCCGAATCCTCGGACTCATCCGCGTCCTCGGCGTCCTCGGCGTCCTCTGTGCCTTCTGAGTCCTCGGCGTCCTCGGCGTCCTCGGCGTCGTCCGGGTCGGGCGCCGCACCGGCGTCCGGGTCGGGGGTGTACTCCGGCGCGGGCAGCAGGAAGGCGGCGCCCTCCTGCTCCTGCGCGCCCCGCGCGCTCTGCGTCGGCGGGGTGAAGGCGCTGTACCAGGTGGAGGCGGACTCGGCTCCGGTCGGACGCGGGCAGGTGAGCGCGGTGCGCTCGACGGGGAGCCGGGCCGCCTGGGGCAGCTCGGCCGTCTCCTGGGCGTCCGGGCGCAGCGCCGCGACGCCGGCCACGGCGAGCAGCGCCGCGACGATCCCGAGCAGCGGAAGGGGCGCGCGGTTCACCGGTGATCACTCCCGTCGCCATAGTCGGTCGGGTAGTCGTATGGCGCGACATAGCTCTGGTCGTAACTCTGCTGTTGGCCCTGGTCGTAGCCCTGCTGATAGGGCTGCCCCGCCCAGTCGCCATAGGGCTGCTGCTCGGGCACGGGCTGACCCGGCGGATAGCCGGGCGTCGGCTGCCCGCCGTACTGGTCCGACGGATAGCCGGAGCCGTCCTGGTAGGGCTGGGCACCGCCGTCGTAGCCACCGCCGTCCTGGTAGGCGGCCGTCGGCGCCCACTCGGGCTGGCGGGGCTCCGGCTGCGGGGCCTCGGCCGGCTCGGGCTCGGCGGCCGGGCCGCCCTGGGCCGGCACGGACGCCATCCGGCGGGCCCGACGGCCCACCGGCGCCGCCTCGGCCTCCGGCTCCGGCATGTCGTCGTCCAACTCGCGGCGCCGGTCGGGCAGGGAGAGCACGCAGAGCACCAACAGGCCGAGCCCCTGGGCCCAGACCCACAGGGTGTGGACCCCGGAGGTCTCGTGGACGACGTCGAGACGCCCGCCGCCCGCCGGGAGTTCGAAGCCCTGGGCCCAACCGCCCACCGTGACGGGGGTGAGCGAGGCGCCGTCGAGCGTGGCCGTCCAGCCCTCGTCGGCGCTGTCGGCCAGACGCAGCACCCGGCCGGCCGGTCCTTCGGGCAGCTCGGTGTGGATCTCGACCGATTCGGCGGGCAGCGGAACGGGCTCGGCGCCTGGGCCCTCGTCCTCGGCTGGGAGCACCATGGCGCGGGCCGATTCGCGGTTCACCCGCCAGAGCGCGCTGCCGTCCTCCTGGCTGAGCCGCTGGAGTCCCGGGGTGGTGTCCAGGACCCGGTGCAGGGCCTCGGGGCTGCCGTCGCGCACCAGCACGTAGCGGACCGCGTAGTCGGCGAGGACCCGCGTCTGGTCGGCGCCGGTGCCGGCGGTCAGATCGCCCACGGCCTTGCTCAACGAGGTGTCCTCGCCGAGCAGTTCGGCCAGGTCGGCGTCGCCGAGGCGGGCGCCGGAGCCGCGCACCAGCGTGTAGGAGACCTCCCGCACCTCGCCGTCCTCGACATCGACGCCCCTGGCGTCCAGCACCAGGGTGCGGGCCTGGTCCCGGGTGGTGCTCTCGGCGGCCACAAACGCCGGGACCTGGACCGGGTCGGTGCGCTTCAGCGGGCCGTCCGCCCCGCCGAGCACCCAGCCGGCGGCGACCAGCAGCGGGCCGGCGGCGGCCGCGCCGGCCACCGCGACCGCCAGCGGCTGGCGCCAGCCGAAGCTGCGCGCCGCCACGCGGTAGCGCGCGCCGTCGGCGCCCAGCACGGCGGCGCAGAGCAGCGCCAGACCGTAGAGCAGGCTGGCCGGGCCGGCCCAGCCGTCCACATCCGACCAGACGGCGAAGAGCAGCGCGGTCAGCGCGGCGGCCCAGGCGGTGTGGATGGCCAGCCGGCGCTCCGTGCGCAGCAGCGCGCCGAGCGCGGCCAGCAGCACGCCGGCCAGCAGCCAGCCGCTCGGCGTGCCGGGGCCGCCGGGGCTCAGCCCCATCAGCTGGAGCGCGCTGGTCGAGCCGGTCTCGTAGGGGAGCCCGGCCTCGCGCAGGAAGGCGGACGGGCTCAGCAGCGTCGTCAGCGACCAGGGCGCGAGCACCAGCAGCGGGGTCGCCAGCGCGATCCCGAACCTGAGCGCCTTGGCCCGCCGCACCGGGGACGGCGTCTGCCAGGGCAGCAGCAGCGCGCAGCAGGCGAGCACCAGCGCCATCGGCCAGATCACCGGGGTGAACGCGGCGCCCACGGTGAGCAGCAGGGCGCAGGCCCAGACGGCGCGCCAGGGCCCGATGCCGTCCCTGGTGTGGCCGGCGGCGGCGACCGCCGATCTGACCAGGGCGGGCAGCAGCACCGCCAGCACGGCGGTGCCGATCCGGCCGCCGGCCAGGGCGCCGGTGATGGCCGGGAGGAAGGCATAGGCGACGCTGCCCCAGGCGCGCAGCAGTCGGGACATCACCAGCGGGCGGGAGGCGAAGTAGGCGCTCAGGCCCGCCAGCGGGACGGAGGCCACCAGCAACAGGGTCATGGCCGGGCCGGGGTTGCCCAGCAGGGCGCTGGAGAGCAGCGCGAGCAGCCCCAGATACGGGGGCGCCGACTCGGTGCCGCCGGTGCCGACGGGCTGCCAGGTGGCGAGATAGCGGTCCCAGAGGGCGCCGGCCTCGGCCGGGGCCGGCAGCAGCGCGCCGCCGGCGAGCGCGCCCCCGCCGATCAGGTTGCGGGCGGCCAGCAGGGAGACGACCAGCAGCACCAGGAAGAGCATCGGGCCCGGCCGTTTGGCCAGGCGCTTGACCCGGGCGAACTGTTCGACCTGCAACGAGTCGGCGTCGTCGTCGCTCGGCCCCGACTCGACGGCGCCATGGCGACCGCCGGAGGCGGAGGCGGGCTCGGAACGTCCGCCGAAGTTGCTCGCCACCTGCTCGACGGTGGTGCGGATGGTGGCGCCTGGGGGTGGGAAGAGGGGCCGCAGCTCCTTGGGGTCGTGGTCGGCGGCCGCGGCCCTGGCGCGGGCGCGCCGGGCGCCGATCAGCCGGCCGGGGCGCAGCAGCGTGGCGAGCAGTCCCGCGGCCTCGTCGAGCGCGCGGCCCGGCTGTTTGCCGACCAGATAGGCGAGGACGCGCAGCAGGGTGCCGAGGACCAGCCGGAACAACACCCAGGGCAGCACCTGGGCACGGGAGTTGGCCAGCAGCGCGTAGGCGGCCGCGGCCTTGTCCACCCGGTGCGGGCTGCCGCCGAGCCGGCCGGCGCAGTCGATCGAGCGGCGTTCCCTGGTGGCCGCCTCGGCGTGCCGGAGCACGGCGTCGGGGGCGATCAGCACGCCGTGCCCGGCCTGCTGGGCCCGCCAGCAGAGGTCGACGTCGTCACGGGTCAGCGGGAGTCGGCGATCGAAGCCGCCGAGCTGTTCGAAGACATCGCGCCGGATGAGCATGCCGGCCGTGGAGACGGAGAGCACCGGGCGGACGCGGTCGTGCTGGCCCTGGTCCTGCTCCCGCCGGTCGAGGCCGGTCCAACGACGGCCGCTGTAGGCGAGGGAGACGCCGACTTCGAGCAGCTGTCTGCGGTCGTACCAACCGCGCAGCTTGGCGCCGACGATGGCGGCTGACGGGCTGGCGTCGGCCTGGCGCAGCAGTCGGTCGAGCGCGTCGGGCTCGGGGGCCGAGTCGTCGTGCAACAGCCAGAGCCAGTGCACCGGTTCGCCGTGCGGGTGCTCGGGCAGGTCGTAGGTGCTGGTGTCCCAGGTGCGGTTGACCGGATCCCAGGCGGCGGGCCGCTTGAGATAGGGCAGCTCCTCGGGCGTCAGCACGGGGGCGGTGCGTGCGGCCTCGGCCACGGCCGAGCCGAAGCCGGTGCGGCGGGCGAGGTGCAACACCCGCTCGGCGCCGAAGGCTTCGGTGATCAGGGTGGCCGAGGCGTCGGCGCTGCCGGTGTCGGCGGCGATCACGTCCTGGACGGGCCGCTCCTGGCCCAGCAGTCCGCTCAGCACCTCCGGGAGCCAGCGTTCGCCGTCGTGCGAGACGAGCACGGCGGTGACCACGTGCCTCGGGAATTCGGGATGAGCGGCCGGCTGCGCGGCCTGCTGGCTGTGCACGGACATCGAGGTGCGGGCCCCGGTTCGCTGGACGGCGGTGGACGGCGCTGCCCCGAGGGAGCGGCGGTACGTCTCGGACAGCGCACCACACTAGCGGCTGGGACCGTCAGCGCCCCGCGCTCGGAGTGCGGGGGGCGGCCGGGAAACGCGGCCGGGCCATGACGAGGGAGGAAGACCCACCGGCCGGGACGGGACCGGGACATGAGCGGGACCAGCCCGGGGGCGACCCGGCGGCGGGCCGGCGTCAGACGGCCGCCTTCTTCAGTCGGCGACGTTCACGTTCGGACAATCCACCCCAGATTCCGAATCGTTCGTCGTTGGCGAGGGCGTATTCAAGACATTCGGACCGAACCTCGCAGGCCAGGCAGACCTTCTTGGCCTCGCGAGTGGATCCGCCCTTCTCGGGGAAGAAGGACTCGGGGTCGGTCTGCGCGCAGAGCGCGCGCTCCTGCCAGCCAAGCTCTTCGTCGGCTTCCTCGACCAGCAGTTGTTCGAACAGCTCGGTCATATGCGCGCCCCTCGTCTTCTTTGCGTCCCCGTGATGCCGTCGTTATCCGTACCGGTCGAACGACATGAGTGAAATTACAAGTGGGGCGCTCGGCGGCAGTCAAGCCACGATCTGCCATTCACCCGATGATTCACCCTGTGGCACCACACTCGCACAGAAAGTGTTCAAATCGGTACAAACACTGCTCGTTCCCTTGGTCATCCGTCACGCAATCCGGTGGATCCCCGGCGGATCGCCGGCCAACCCGACGCCGATCCCCACCGGATTCCGCTCTCTCTTCCGAGAGACGAACGAGAGCGCGGAAATGTTGCAAGCCCTCGAAGGCAGCGACACAGATCACAGCGGGATCACGGAAGCGCAACGCCCACGGGCGTCCCGTGGATGATGACGCGCCTGTCCCTGAAACGGGGCGCATAAACCTTTCAGCGGCGCCACAGGCCCGGATCTGGTGAAACAATGCCGGGGACCGCCCGTCCGGTTGACACTCCTTCGGCTGAGGGATTCGACCGGACGATCCCAACCCATTCGAGGCATACCGCACTCCATGGACAACGACAACGCGATCGCCGGCGACCCGCTGGCGATCCCGCATCTGCTGCCCCCCGTGCCCGCGCACCCGCACACCGTCGCGGGATTCGCCGGCCTGGCCCTCGCGCTGGCGGGCGATCGGGAGTGTTGGGCTCCCCTGGTGCGGTACGACGCGGCCAGCCGTTGGTACCACCGGCTGCGGGTCGGCCCCGGGTACGAGGTCTGGCTGTTGAGCTGGGTGCCGGGCCAGGGCAGCGGTCGGCATGACCACGGCCCGTCGAGCGGGGTGTACACGGTGCTGGAGGGCGCGCTCACCGAGGCGGCCGACGGGCGCGGGAGCCGGGTGCTGACGCCGGGTTCGCTGCGGGTCTTCGCGCCGGGCTATGTGCACGAGGTGGTCAACGCGGCGCTGACGCCGGCCGTCAGCCTGCATGTCTACTTCCCGGGGCTGACCGAGATGCCGATGCGGCCCAGGACCGCCGTGGCGGGGAAGCTCACACCCCGACCCCGGGGTGTCAGCGCCTGCTGACAGACTGGGCGTCATGCGACGCATCGTGGTTTTGTCCGGCGGTATCGGTGGGGCCAGGTTCCTGCGCGGCCTGCTCCAAGCGGCCCCGGAGGCCGAGGTCACGGTCATCGGCAACACCGGTGACGACATCCATCTCTTCGGCCTCAAGGTCTGTCCCGACCTCGATACCGTGATGTACACCCTCGGCGGCGGCATCCACGAGGAGCAGGGCTGGGGGCGGACGGACGAGACGTTCGCCGTCAAGGAGGAGTTGGCGGCGTACGGGGTGGGTCCCGAGTGGTTCGGCCTGGGCGACCGGGACTTCGCCACCCATATCGTCCGCACCCAGATGATGGCCGCCGGCTATCCGTTGAGCGCCGTCACCGAGGCGCTGTGTCAGCGGTGGCAGCCGGGCGTCCGGCTGCTGCCGATGACGGACGACCGGGTCGAGACGCATGTGCTGATCGACGACGAGGAGAGCGGCGAGCGGCGGGCGGTGCACTTCCAGGAGTACTGGGTGCGGCTGCGCGCCTCGGTGCCGGCGCGGGCCGTGGTGCCGGTCGGCGCCGACCAGGCCAAGCCGGCGCCCGGTGTGCTGGAGGCGCTCGCCGAGGCCGATGTGATCGTCTTTCCGCCGTCCAACCCGGTGGTCAGTGTGGGCACCATCCTGGCGGTGCCGGGGATCAGGGAGGGCATCGCCGAGGCAGGGGTGCCGGTGGTCGGGCTCTCCCCCATCGTGGGCGACGCCCCGGTGCGCGGGATGGCCGACAAGGTGCTGGCCGCCGTCGGGGTGGAGGCCACGGCCGCCGCCGTCGCCTCGCACTACGGATCGGGCCTGCTGGACGCCTGGTTGGTCGACACGGTGGACGCGGGCGCGGTAACGGCCGTCGAGGAGGCGGGAATTCGCTGCCGCGCGGTGCCGTTGCTGATGACCGACACCGATGCCACCGCCGAGATGGCCAGGGCTGCGCTCAGCCTCGCCGAGGAGGTCACCGCCGTATGACCACGCCCGCGTTCCAGGTCTGGGCCCTGCCCGGCATTCCCGAGGTGCGGCCGGGGGACGAGGTGGCCAAGCTGGTCGCCGAGGCGGCCGCCGCCGAGGGGCTGCCGGGGCTCGCGGACGGCGATATCGTCATCGTCACCTCGAAGATCGTCAGCAAGGCCGAGGGCCGGGTGCGGCAGGCCGACGACCGGCGGGACGCCATCGAGGAGGAGACGGTCCGGGTGGTGGCCACCCGGGGGCCGGCCAGGATCGTGGAGTCCCGGCACGGCTTTGTGATGGCGGCGGCCGGGGTCGACGCGTCCAACACCCCGCCCGGCACGGTGCTGTTGCTGCCGGAGGATCCGGACGCCTCGGCGGCCGGCATCCGGCGCGGCCTGCGGGAGCTGCTGGGCGTCGACGTCGGCGTGGTGATCACGGACACCTTCGGGCGGCCGTGGCGCGAGGGGCAGACGGATGTGGCGATCGGCGCGGCCGGCGTCACGGTGCTGGACGATCTGCGCGGTGGCAGCGACAGCCATGGCAACCCGCTGGGGGTCACGGTCACCGCCGTGGCCGACGAGTTGGCGGCGGCCGGCGAGCTGGTGAAGGGCAAGGCCGACGGGCTGCCGGTGGCGGTGCTCCGGGGTCTGCCGCACCGCACGGGCGGCGAAGCGACGGCCAGGGAGCTGGTGCGCGACTCGGCGCTGGACATGTTCCGGCTCGGCACGTCGGAGGCCGTCAGGGAGGCCATGACGCTGCGTCGGACGGTGCGCGAGTTCACCGACGCGCCGGTCGATCCGGAGTCGGTGCGGCGTGCCGTGGCCGTCGCGCTGACGGCGCCGGCCCCGCATCACACCACGCCCTGGCGGTTTGTGCTGGTGGAGTCGGCCGAGGCCAGGACGGCGCTGCTGGACGCGATGCGCGATGCGTGGGCGGCCGATCTGCGGGCCGACGGGAAGTCGGAGGAGAGTGTGGCCAGGCGGCTGCGCCGTGGCGAGGTGCTGCGCCGGGCGCCCTATCTGGTGGTGCCCTGTCTGGTGACCGAGGGGGCGCACGCCTATCCGGACGAGCGCCGGGCGGGTGCCGAGCGCGAGATGTTCGTGGTGGCGATGGGCGCCGGGGTGCAGAACCTCCTGGTGGCGCTGGCCGGCGAGGGGTTGGGCTCGGCCTGGGTCTCGTCCACCATGTTCTGCCGCGATGTGGTGCGCGCGACGCTGGGGTTGCCGGCCGACTGGGATCCGATGGGCGCGGTCGCCGTGGGGCAGGCCGCCGCGCCGCCGCGCCAGCGGCCCGAGCGCGATCCGGCGGGGTTCCTCACGGTGCGCTGACGGGGCGTCGTTCGGGCGGGCGGGTTCAGCAGACGATCTGGTCGGCCGTGGTGGTGCCGTGTTCCTCGCCGCCCGCCGGGGTGGCGTGTGGCTGTTCGGCCTGTTCCTGGCTGGGGCTGGGCAGCGGTTGGTCGTCGCGGAGCGCGGCGAAGAGCCGGTCCGCCTCGTCCTCGTCCCAGATCACGGTGGAGCCGAGGCCCGGCACGTCCCGTTCCCTGTCGGCCACGGGCACCGAGGCGAACTCGGCGGACGAGGTGGTGAAGTACCGCATCAGCCCGGCCAGTTCGAGGATCTGTTCGGAGCCGAAGCCCTCGTCGGCGCGGACCGACTCCAGCAGGGTCCCGGCGAGGGAGGCCACCTTGCCGGGGTTGAGGAGCACCCCGCCGCTGACCGCGCGGTCCACGAAGGCGGCGAGGAAACGCTGTTGCCGCTGCATCCGGCCGAAGTCGGAGGCGCCGTCCAGGTGTCGGGCGCGGACATAGGCCAGCGCGCCGGGGCCGTCCAGGGTGCTGGTGCCGGCGGGGAGGTCGAGCCCGGCGTAGGCGTCCCGCAGCGGCTCGGTGGTGCAGACCTCGACGCCGCCGAGTTCGTCGACGGCCCGCATGAAGCTGACGAAGCTCACCTCCAGATAGTGGTCGATCCGGACCGAGGTGAGGTCCTCGACGGCGCTGACCATCAGTTGGGGGCCGCCGTGCGAGAGGGCCGAGTTGAGCTTGTCGTCGTGGGTGTCGTGCCGCTCGCCGGTGCCGGGGATGGTGTGTTCGGGCAGGGTGGCGAGGGAGTCGCGGGGCAGGCTGACCATGCTGACCCGTTCGCGGTCCTGGGAGATGTGCAGCAGGAGGATGGCGTCGGCGCAGTGGCAGGAGGCGTCGCCCACGTGGTAGCGGGCGCGTTCCTCGGCGCTCAGTCCGTCCCTGCTGTCGGTGCCGATCAGCAGGATGTTGAGCCCCGAGCCGGCGTCGGGGCGGTCGCGGAGTCCGCCGAAGGCGTCTACCCTGCCCACCCCGTCGGTGACCGAGGCGACCACGGAGTGGCCGACGCCGCTCGCGGTCAGGACCAGCGCGGAGAGGGTGCTGGCGAGGCGGATACCCCAACGGCGGCGTCTGGCTGGCATGGGCTGGGCACTCCCGCTCTGTCGGAGACGGCCCGGCAACAGTACGCAGATACGATCTTGGGCTTTGAGGCGGCGCGCGCCGGTGTCCCCCGTTCGCGGTAACGTGAGCCGGTGACCAGCGAGCCGACTCCAGCCGTGTCCGTGATCATGCCGGTGCTCAACGAGGAGCGGCATCTACGGAACTCCGTGCGGCATATCCTCGAACAGGACTATCCGGGCGAGCTTGAGGTGGTGATCGCCCTGGGCCCCTCCACGGACCGCACCGACGAGATCGCCGCCGAGCTGGTGGCCGAGGACGCCCGGGTGCGCACGGTGCCCAACCCGACGGGCCGCACCCCGGCCGGCCTCAACGCGGCCATCGGCGCCTCCCGGCACCCCGTGGTGGTGCGGGTCGACGGGCACGGGATGCTCTCGCCCGACTACATCGCCACCGCCGTGCGGCTGCTCGACGAGACGGGCGCCGCCAACGTGGGCGGCATCATGCACGCCGAGGGCGAGAACAACTGGGAACGGGCGGTCGCCGCCGCCATGACCGCGCGGATCGGCGTGGGCAACGCCGCCTTCCACACCGGCGGTCAGGCCGGCGAGGCGGAGACGGTCTATCTGGGGGTCTTCCGCCGCGAGGTGCTGGAACGACTCGGCGGCTACAACGTGGAGTTCATCCGGGCCCAGGACTGGGAGCTGAACTACCGCATCCGGCAGGGCGGCGGGCTGATCTGGTTCTCGCCCGAGCTGCTGGTGTCCTACCGGCCCAGGCCCTCGGTGCGCGCGCTGGCCAAGCAGTACCGCAACTACGGGCGTTGGCGGCATGTGGTTGCGCGCTACCACGCCGGCTCGATCAACCCGCGCTATCTGGCGCCGCCGACCGCGGTGGTGGCGATCATCCTCGCGCTGCTGGCGGGCGTGACGATCACGCCGTGGGCGCTGCTGGTGCCCGGCGGCTATCTGGCCGCGATCACGCTGGGCTCGGTGCCGGCCGGGCGGGGGCTTCCCCTCGGCGCGCGGATCAGGATCCCGCTGGCGCTGGCCACCATGCACATGTCGTGGGGCTGGGGCTTTCTGACCAGCCCGCCGAGCCTGGCCAAGAAGGTTGTCGCGGCCCGGCCCCCGACGGCCGAACGATCCCGCTGACCCGGCCGGGGGCCGATCCGGGTGAGCCCCCCCGACTACCAGGTGTAGAGGGGGTTCACCGGCATGCAGTCCACTCCGCCGGATCCGGAGATGATCTCGTCCTCGGTGACGGCCGGATCGTCGCTCCTGGTCTCCTCGGGCTCCTCGACCGGCTCGGGGAAGGTGGTGCCCTCCCGCCAGTCCTCGCCGATGACGAGCGTGACATCGGTCGCGCTCGGAGAGACCATCACCCGGTCCGCCGGCATCCCCAGCGCCTCGGCCAGCGCCTCGGCGTTCGCCCGGTCCTCCGGTTCCGCGTAGCGCACCTCGCTCTTCGCGGCGAGTTCGGTGATCGAGGTGTCGGTGCCGGCGAGGGCGTAGCCGAGGCCGACCAGCTCGTCGGTGATCACCCCGGCGCGGCCGTTCACCGGCGCCGTCATATCGGAGCCCGTCGCGTTGCGGACGGCCACCCGCACCGACTCGACCGGGTCGGGATCGTTCGCGTCGCCGCCCGGGTTCTCGCTCGTCTCCTCGGGCGACGGCTCGGCGGGGACCGCGTCCTGGTCGTCCAGCGGTATGTCGCCGCGCACCAGCGCGAACAGCTCCTCGGCCCGCTGCGGGTCCGGGATGATGGTCACCTCGGGGTCGGCGGGGTCGGGGAGCCAGGGCAGGGTGACCATGTTGAAACGGTCGTTGGGCACCCGGCGCAGATCCTCGCCCAGATCGTAGAGGGCCTGCACGGAGCCCAGTTCGTGGTCCACGGTCAGCGCGCTGGTCGCCGCCTCCGCGAGGTCCATCAGCTCGCCGGTGTTGGTCAGCGAGGCGCTGGACTGCAGCTCGTCCACCATGTTGGAGAGATACATCTGCTGCGCCCTGGTGCGGCCGATGTCGCTGCCGTCGCCGAACGCCTTGCGGGTGCGCAGCCACTGGAGCGCCCCCTCGCCCTCCAGCACGCTCTCCCCCGCCTCAAGCCGCAGCCCGGACTTGTCGTCGGCGACGTTCTCCTCGACACAGACCGGCACCCCGCCGACCGCGTCCGCCATCTCGACCACGCCTTCGAAGTCCACCATCATGAAGTGGTCGATATAGAGGCCGGTCAGCTCCTCCCAGGTGGCCAGCACACAGCCGGGGCCGCCGTTGCTGAGCGCGGTGTTGATGGACGCCGACTCGGAGCCCGAGTAGACCTCGCCGGTGTCCGGGTCGGTGCACTCGGGGATGGCGACCTGGGTGTCGCGCGGGATGCTGATCAGCGTCATGTTGCTGCGGTCGGCCGAGGCGTGCAGCAGCATCTGCACATCGGCGCGGACCGGGCCGCCGGCCAGATCGCGGGCGCCGCCCAGGCGTTGGTTCTCCTCTCCCTCCCGGGAGTCGGAGCCCAGCAGCAGGATGTTCAGCGGGCTCTGGCCGTCGGCGTTGGGCGGGGGCTTCTCCAGCTCCTCGCTGCCCAGGGTGCGCGGCTTCTTGGTGATGTTGTCGTTGAGGTGCCGGATATAGAGGAAGCCGGCCACCGCCACGCCCGCCACCACCACGGCGAGCGAGGCGGACGTCCAGAACAGCACCCGGCGCCACATGGGCTTGCGCTTACGGCGCGCGGCGCGGTGGCCGCGCCTGGGCGGCTCCCCCGCGCCCCGGGGCCCGGGGGCGTCCTCGGCCTTCCGTGGGCCGGGGACGCCGGGCCGTCCCTCGTAGAGCGAGTCGTCCCATCCCAGGTCCGACGCGTTGTCACCGGCGCCGGACGCACCCTTGTCGTCCTCACCGGGTATACCGGTCCTCCGCACGGGGCCCCCCGCTCGTGTCTTCCGTAAGCTACGCCCGCGCCACGCCGCGCGGTGTCGAACCGTCAGGCGGCGCAGACGGTCTCGTCGTCCGCCGTAATGCTGTTCACGTCGTCCGGCATCTCCGGCGTGATCTCGATGGGTTGGCCGGCGCCCCTGAAGTCGTCACCGAGGATCAGCACCATCGGCTGGTCCCCCGCCTCGGCCGGCTGTTCCTGGAGCGCGTCGGCCGGCAGGCCCATCATTTCCGCCAGGGTGGCGGCCTGGCCCGCCTGGTCGGGACCGTACTCCAGGGTCGTGGTCTCCTGCGGCGACGGGGCGTTGCCGACGTTGGTCGACAGCGGCACGCCCTGCACGTTCTGCAGCCAGTCCAACGTCTCCTGGGCGGCCCCGATCACCCCGCCGCCGTTGTAGACGTCGACCCTGACCTCCGCGGCCGGCACCGGCTCGACGGCGTCGGCCCCCTCGTCCTCCTCCTCGGCGCGCTCCCGTTCCTGCGGCGAGATGTCCTGCCTGATCATCTCCAGCAGCGGGGCGGCCCTGGCCTCGTCCAGCACCACGGTCGCCCTGGCGTCCTCCGGCTCGTCCGGGTTGTCCACCACCGGAAGCGTCACGAAGTTCAGATCCGACATGGGGACCCGCCCCAGCGTCGAGGCCAGATCGCGGAGCTTCTGGATGCTGCCTATCCCGGTGTCGACGGAGAGCGACTTGGTGGCCGTGTCCGCGAGGTCCCACAGCTTGCCGGGGTCGGTGAGCATCCCGCCCTCGGTGATCTGCCGGGCCATGGACGCCACGAACTGCTGCTGCAGCTCGATCCGGCTGAGGTCGCTGCCGGTGCCGACGGAGTAGCGGGTCCGCACGAAGGCCAGCGCGTCCTCACCCTCCAGGGTGTGGTCGCCGGCGTCGAGCCGCAGACCCGACTTGGGGTCGTCGATGGGCTCGTTGATGCAGACCGGCACGCCGCCGACCGCGCTGGAGAGGTCCTTGACCGCGTTGAAGTCGGCCATCATGAAGTGGTTGATGGACACTCCGGTCAGCTCCTCGACCGTGCGCCAGACGCAGCCGGGATCGCGGCCGTTGGTGCCCATGCTGGTGTTGAACCTGACGTTCTCGGACGGCGGGATGACGTCGGTGCCACCGTTCTCGTTCCGCACCTCGCACTCCGGGATGTCGACGATCAGGTCGCGCGGGATGCTGAGCCCGGTGGCATGGCTGCGGTCCTCGGAGAAGTGCATGAGGATGGTGGTGTCGGCGCCCTCGCTGGCGTCGCCGCCGTAGGACTCGTTGCCGGCGCCCGTCCTGGTGTCGGTGCCGATGAAGAGCAGGTTCACCGGCTCGTCGGAGCTGAAGTCGTTCTCGATGCCGACGTCGTACTTGGTGATGTTGTTGTTGAGCCGGTTGATCACCCACCAGGCTCCGGCGGCGCCGACCACCAGGAGGAAGGCGAGCGTGCCGCCGGTCCACATCAGGACCCGCTTGCCGCGGCCCCGCTTCTTCTTGGCGCGGCCCTTGGGCTCCTTGCCCCTGCGGCGGCTGCCCCGCTGCGCGCGGCGGTCGCGTTGCCCGGGCAGCGGACGGTCGCCCGCGGCGGGCGAGGCCGTGTCCTCCTCCTCGGTGGACGGGGCGCGACGCTGGCGTGGCGGAGTGTTACGGGAGGCGGGCCCACCCTCGGAGGCGGCCCGCGGCCGCCCCGGCTGCCCGGCGTCTCTGGTGCGTTGGCCGCCGGTCAGCCGCAGTTCGTAGTTGCCGGTGTCCGGGTTGAACACCCACTGATCAGCGGGATCGACGCCGTCCGCGCCCCCACGTCCCTGCGCGTCCACGTGTTCGTGTGCCCTCCGTCTGCCTGCCCTAGAGGATCAGACGGCACACACTAGCCCCAGGGTTCCGCGCCGAACGAGGTCGGTGACCTATTCCACCCGCGAGCGGCGAGCGGATTATCCGGGTTGGTGCCCCTTTTTTCGCTTTTATCGCGTTGCTCTTTACTCATTCATGGTCTTGCGTTCCGCGATCCGTTACTCGGCGGGCGGACGGAAGGGGGCGGCCCGACGGGTGAAACCGCTCCCCTGTCCGGCCCCTCGCCCCCCTGGGGCCCCTCGTCGACCTCGGCGGTCGGGGTGGGGGGCGGCGGCGGTGGGGCGGTCCGGCGGGTGGTCCAGCCCAGCGCGGCGGTGACCAGCACGGCGGCCGCCACCACCAGGGCGACCCAGCGCGGCCACCCCCTGCGGACCGGCGGCCGGTCCGCCAGGTCCTCGGGCTCGTCCGCCGGCTCGGTGAGCCGGTAGTAGGCGGGCTGTCGCGGCACCCTCATACCGCCGATCCTGCGCGGGCCGCGGGGGGCCGGCCACCGTCAGTCGGCGAAGTGGGTGACGCGCTCACTCTCCTGGCGTGCGGCCCGCGCCGCGCCGTCCAGCCGGTCGGCGTTGCGGCACAGCACCACCGAGCCGCCGGCGACCAGCGGCGCGAAGAGGCCGGCCAGCAGCCCGGGCAGCCGGTCGTAGCCCAGCGTGGACATGATCCGGGAGCCGGGCGCGAGGCCCCGTTCGGCGGCGTCCGCGCGGGCCAGATCGAGGAGTTGGCTGCCTGTCAGCTCGCGCCCCTCGACGACCAGCGCGAGATCGTCGGGGCCCGGCGGGTCGAGGGCGGCGAACACATCGCCCTGTCCTGGCGCCGCCACCGCGTAGTCGAGGAATCCGTCCGGCGTCGTGGGGAACCGGCCGCCCAGCGGGCGCAGGGCCAGCGCGACGCGTTCGCCGGAGCAGGCCAGCGCCGCCTCCAGCCGGTCGGGCCCGGCCACCACCAGATCGGTGTCCGCCGGATCCCCCTCCACCTCCGCGACCACCCCGGTCGCGGAGGCGGCGAGCAGCCAGACGGCGGTCTGCCAGTGGGCGGGCAGCAGCAGGGCGAGCCGTTCGCCCCTGGCCGCGGCCAGCTCGTCCTGGAGCAGATTGGCGGTCTTGGCCACCCAATTGGCGAGGGTGGCCGTGGAGAGTTCCACCCGCTCGCCGGTGGCGTCGTCGTAGAAGGTGATCAGCGGACGGCTGGCGTCTCCGGCGAGCGCGGAACGCAGCAGGTCGGCGGGGGTGCGATCGGCGGTGTTCATCGTCGCCAGGTTACGCCGGGACGCTGGGCCGTCCGCGCGACCCCGGCGGCCGGCGCATTCTCACGGGACGTCAGGTCACGAACCCTCAGGAATGGACAGGTTTGGTGGCATATGACCAACATCAGAACCATGCGTGCATTCCGAACTCTCTCCCTCCGTTCCCTCCCCCTGATCGGTTCGTGCACCGCCGCCCTGCTCGTCCCGCTGGCCCTGCCCCTGGGTGGGGCGGCGCAGGCGGTGGACAGTGCGAGGGGTGCCGCGCCGCGGATGGCGGCGGCCACCCAGTCCCTTCCCCTCAGCCCGCTCACCCCGCTCGCCGGCAGCAGCGACGAGGAGGGCACCGACGACACGTCGGGCCCCACCCTCTCGCTCGCCGGGCAGGGCCTCCCGCCCACCGACACCGAGCCGTTCTCACTGCTGGGCGTCGTCTGGGAGGACCCCACCGAACACATCGAAGGACAGGTCGAGGTCCGCATCAGGGACAGCGGGACCGGTGACTGGTCCGACTGGCTCGAACTGGACGCGCACCCAGAACACGCCCCGGACCCCGCCTCCGCCAAGGCGGAGGGACGCGAGCTGCGCGGCGGCACCGCGCCCCGTTGGGTCGGCGCGGCGGACGCGGTGGAGGCACGGGTCGCCCCGGCCGCCGACGCCGCGGCCGAGTCCCTGCCCGACGGGCTCAGCCTTGAGCTGATCAACCCGGGCGAGCTGGCGGCCGACGCCCCGGCGCCCCGGCCACAGGAGGTGCCGGCCGCCGGCGACCATGTGGGCCCCCGTCCCGGCATCGTCATCCGCTCCGGCTGGGGCGCCGACGAGAGCCTGCGGGAGAGCGGCTTCGTCTACACCGACACCGTGAAGACGGCCTTCGTCCACCACACCGCCGACACCAACAACTACAGCTGCTCCGAGGCGCCGGCGATGATCCGCGCCATCTACCGCTACCACGTGGTGAGTCAGGGCTGGCGGGACGTCGGCTACAACTTCTTCGTGGACCGCTGCGGCACCATCTACGAGGGCCGGGCCGGCGGGGTGATCGAGCCCGTGCAGGGTGCGCACACGGCGGGCTTCAACCACAACAGCATGGGCGTCGCGGTGATCGGCACCTACACCGGCACCAAGCCCAACCGGGACATCACCGACGCGCTGTCGCTGCTGACCGCCTGGAAGCTGGGCCTCTTCGACGTCAACGCGGGCGGCTCGGCGAACCGCACCTCGCAGGGCGGCGGCAAGTACGCCAAGGGCACGACCGTGCGGATGAACAACATCTCGGGGCACCGGGACGGCTTCGCCACCGAATGCCCTGGCGAGGAGCTGTACAAGGCGCTGGGGACGGTCCGCTCCACCGCGACCAGACTGCAGGGCCGTTGACCGTCCGGCGCCCCCGGCCGGCAGCACCGGCCGGGGGCGCCGTTAGCCTTGCGGGGCCATGCCCGACCGTGAGTGGACCCCGCCCGAGCCCTACGACCTGCGCCGCAGCCTCCGTGTGCTGCGGCGCGGCCCCTACGATCCGGCGTTCCGCGAGGAGCCGGACGGCACCGTCTGGCGGGGCACCCGCACCCCGCTCGGCCCGGCGACGCTGCGGCTGCGGCCCGGCGCGCGGATCGCGGCCACCGCGTGGGGGCCCGGCGCCGAGTGGGTGCTCGACCGACTTCCCGCGCTGCTGGGCGCCGACGACCGGCCGGAGGAGTTCACCCCGCGCCACCGGCTGATCGCCGAGTCCAGGCGGCGGCACGGCGGGCTCCGACTGATCCGCAGCGGACTGGTGTTGGAGTCGCTGATCCCCTCCATCCTGGAGCAGCGGGTCACCACGGAGGACGCCTACCGCTCCTGGCGCCGGCTGCTGCGCTGGTTCGGCGAGCCGGCCCCCGGGCCGGGCCCGGAGGTGGACCTGTGGGTGCTGCCCGAGCCGCGCGCGCTGGCCCGCGTGCCGTCCTGGGACTGGCACCGGGCCAATGTGGACGGCTCCCGTTCGGCGACCATCATGCGGGTGCTGCGGGTGGCGCGGCGGATGGAGGAGGCCGCCGGGATGGAGCTGCCCCGGGCGCTGGCCCGCCTCCAGGCGGTGCCGGGCGTCGGCCCGTGGACGGCGGCCGAGACGCTGCAGCGCAGCAACGGGGCACCGGACGCGATCACGGTCGGCGATCTGCATCTGCCGGGGATCATCGGCCACGCGCTGGCCGGCGAGCGGGACGCGGACGACGCCCGGATGTTGGAGCTGCTGGCCGACTACCCGGGCCAGCGCCACCGGGCGGCCCGTTATGTGCTGCTCACCGGGGTCGCGCCGGCCCGTCGGGCGCCCCGGCAGCGGCACGCGCGCATCGCCCATCTGTGACGGGCGCGTCCCGCGTGGTTCAGGCGCCGCCGCCCCTGGCGCGCAGCTCCAGGATCTCGCGGCGCCTGGCCAGCCGGTGGGTGCGTCGGATCTGGGCCTCCTCGTAGCGGCGCAGGTCGAGCTCGGTCTCCGGCAGCACCGGCGGCACGGGGCGCGGTTTGCCGTTCTCGTCGACGGCGGCGAAGACGAGATAGGCGGTGCCGACCCGGGTCGCCGGCGTCGACTCGTTCCACCGCTCGGCCAGCACCTTGACGCCGATCTCCATCGAGCTGCGGCCCGTCCAGTTGACCTGGGCGTGCACATGCACCAGATCGCCGATCTTGACCGGCTCCAGAAAGACCATCTCGTCCATGGAGGCGGTGACGGCCGGGCCGCCGGAATGGCGCCCGGCGACCGCGCCGGCCGCGTCGTCCACCAGCTTCATGATCACGCCGCCGTGCACGGTGCCCAGCAGGTTGACGTCGTTCTGGCTCATGATCTTGGAGAGCGTGGTGCGGGAGGCCGCGGTGGGCTTGCCGACGGGGTCGGCGGTGCCGCCGGGGACGGCGGTCGGTCCCTCGCCGGGTCCCTCGGTCGGTTCGTCGGTCGGTTCGTCGGTCGATGGGGGAGCGGGCAGATCGGTCATAAGACCAGCGTAGACATCTCATCGGAACCGCGTTCCCGGGGCGTTGCCCGGTCGTTTCTGCATCAGCTCTGCCACAGTTGGTGACCCTCGTTTCCCCCGGCGGCCATCCCACGGCACACTGGCACGTTATGAGCGACTGGCCCGACGGGTGGACCGACGACGACCAGGACCGGAGCCGTTACGGCCAGGGGCGCGGCAGCGCGACCCCGGAGAGCGCCCGGGTCATGCCGCACGTACCGAGACCGCCCAGGCAGCGTTCCCCCGGGCACGACGCCTACGGCGCGGGGCAGCAGCAGCCCGCGCCCTACGACTCCGGCTACAACGAGGGCCAGGTCTACCGGGGCACCGGCCGGCAGGGCCCGCCCCCGCCCGCCGGGCCGGCGGACCCGCCCCCGCAGGGCCAGCCCAAGCCGCGGCCGCGCTGGGGAAAGCGAATAGGCATCGGGGCGCTGTCGCTGCTGCTGGTGCTGGTGATCGTGGCGACGGCCACCTACTTCTGGGCGGACGGCAAGCTCAAGCGCGAGGTGGATCTGGCCGCGCTTGAGGACCGCCCGGAGAAGGGGGACGGCACCAACTACCTGATCGTCGGCTCCGACAGCAGGGAGGGGCTCAGCGAGGAGCAGCGGCGCGAGCTGAGCACGGGCAACGCCTCCGGCAGCCGCACCGACACGATCATGATCCTGCACGTGGGCTCCAACGGGAACACCATGGTCAGCCTGCCGCGGGACTCCTGGGTGACCATCCCCGAGTTCACCGGCTCCGAGTCGGGCAACCGCATCCCGGAGCAGCAGCAGAAGCTGAACGCGGCCTTCGCCATCGAGGGCCCCTGGCTGCTGGCCAGGACCATCGAGTACAACCTGGACATCCGGATCGACCACTATGTGGAGATCGGCTTCGGCGGTTTCGCCAACGTGGTGGACGCGCTGGGCGGCGTCGAGATGTGTTTCGACGAGCCGGTCCAGGACGAGAACTCGGGCGCGGACTTCGAGGAGGGCTGTCACCGGCTGAACGGCGCCGAGTCGCTGGCCTTCAACCGGCAGCGCTACCAGGAGGCCGAGGGCGATCTGGGCCGCACCAGGAACCAGCAGGAGTTCCTCGGCACCCTGGCCGACCAGGCGGCCTCGCCGTCCACCCTGGTCAACCCCTTCAAGCTCTATCCGACGATGGGCGCCGTCCTGGACGCGCTGATCGTGGACGAGGACATGAGCCTGTGGGACCTGCGGTCCATGTTCTGGGCGATGCGCGGTGCCCACCGGATGAACATCCCGGTCTCCGACCCGGGCTTCGCGACGGACAAGGGCTCGGCGGTGCTCTGGGACATGGAGCAGACGGAGCTGCTGATGGAGCAGCTGCGCAACGACGAGAAGGTCACCGTCGGCGTGGAGTGACGTCCTCACTTCTTCCGCGCGGGCGCGTCCTCGGACGCGCCCGCGCGCTGTTTCGCGCGGTAGGCGCGCATCTTGGCGCGTGAGCCGCAGGAGCGCATCGAGCACCAGCGGCGGCGCCCGGCCGGGCTGTGGTCGTAGTAGGCCCAGAGGCAGTCGCTCGCCTCGCATGCCTTGAGCCGCCGCCACTCCCCCGTGGCCTCGGCGACCGCCACGACGGCCGCGATCCGGGCGGTGAACTCGGCCAGCCCCGCGAGCCCGGGCGCGGGCACCAGCGTCGCCGTGCCCCGTTCGTCGACCCGGGCGACCAGCGGCGCGGCCGCGAACAGCGCGGTCAACTCGGCGGGCGGCGGGGCCGATTCGACATGGTGCACCAGTGCGGCGGCGCGCAGCGCCTCGCGCAGCCGACGCAGCCCGGGCAGCTCGCCGGGGCCCAGCGCCGGACCGCCCTCGAACTCGCTCTCGAACGCGGCAAGCCCCTCCTCGGTGGCCAGCGTGTCCCGATCCCGTTCCACGTCCAGGGTGTTGACCAGCCGCACGATCAACGCCATGCCCTCGGGGATCGGTCGCTCCGCCATGGTTGCGACGTTACCGGATGCCGGGCATGATGTAGTCACGCGTTACCGGATAAGCACGTTTTCCGGTAACGCGGCAACGCGCGTGTTCGTGTTCAGGTCGAAGGAGAGTGGGCCCCATGGCCATCGCCAAGTTGGCAACCACCGTGCTGGACTGTCCCGAGCCCAGGGAGTTGGCCGCGTTCTACGCCACCCTGCTGGGCGGGGAGTTGGACGACGACGGCGCGGGCGACTGGGTCGAGATCGTCGGCGCCGGCAGCCATGTGCTGGCCTTCCAGCGCTCCGAGGGCTACCAGCCGCCGAGTTGGCCGGGCACCGAGCACCCCCAGCAGTTCCATCTCGACCTCGATGTGCCCAGGGCCGAGTGGGACGCGGCCGAGCGGCGGGCGCTGGAGCTGGGCGCCACACTGCTGGAGAGCGACCACGGAACCCGCGACTGGCGCGTCTACGCCGATCCGGCGGGGCATCCGTTCTGCCTCTGCGCGGTCGACGAGCCCAGGCGGCCGTGAGCCCACCGGGCCGGGCGGCGGGGAAAGTTGGGTGAAACAAGGGCTGCCTAGCGTCCGGGCATGTCCGAGAACCCATATTCCGGGTCGGGTCCGCAGTACCCGCCCCCGCAGCCGTACCCGCCTGTGCAACAGCCCTACCAGCAGCCGTACCCTCCGCCGTATGGGCAGCCGTACGGGCCACCGCCCGGGGGGCCGGCGCCCGCCGGGGGCTTACTGCCGCCGGCCGAGCCGCGCTCCAGAACGCCGCTGGCCATCGGGATCGGGCTGGCGGTGCTCGTGGCCGGCGTGGGCGGGTTCCTGCTCCTCGGCGGCGGGGACGACGCGAGCGGCGGGGGCGGTCTCACGGCCGACCCGGAGCTGGACGCGGAGTTCACCGGGGAGGGCCACTTCCCCGACGCCGGGGCGTTCGCCTACGAGCAGGGCGCGGAGGCGAGCTGCGCGGCGATCGGCGAGGTGATGGCCACCCGCGGCTATTTCCTCTCCAGCAGCTCGGCCGAGGGCCGCGGCGTCAGCTGCGAGTTCCGCACCCCCGGCACCTCGGCGATCGAGAACGGCAGCAACGATCTGACCTCCACCGTCTCGTTGACGCGCGGCGCGGAGGCGCCGGCGGCCTACGACGAGTTCCATGACGGCATTCGGAACTTCTGGGAGACGTACTCCGACGACTGGACGACCGTCGGCGCCCTGCACGACTTCCCACTCGGTGAGGACGGCTTCCTCGCCGTCACCACCATGAGCCTGCGCAACTCGGCGGCGGCGGCCTTCCGATCGGGCGACGACACGTTCACCATCAACGTCGAGGGCTCGGTGTTCGACCACGTCGAGCTGGAGCTCGCGCTGCCGGTCGAGGTGGCGAAGGCGGAGGTCGTCGGCATCGCGAAGGCGCTGGGCGGGGACGAGACGGCCAACGAGCCGGGGATCGTTCCGGCGAGCCTGGAGACCCACCCCGCGCTGTCGGACGTGGGCGAGCCGACGCTCCCTACGGAGGGCGGCGTCGCGGAGCGTTGCGCGGGTCTCGACTCACTCGCCGCCGAGCTGGGCATGCGGCGGGACAGCACCGCCGCCAATGGCGACATGCCGAGGTGTGACTACACCTATGGCTCCGGCCAGCGCGAGCGGTACTCCCTGCGGGTCCAGGTGGTGGTGGAGCCGGAGAACCCCGAGCACGCCTCCCCGAGCACGCCCCACGAGGCACTGACCCTGGCCCTCAGGACCACGGTGTTGGAACTCGCTTACGGCTCGAAGACCGACTGGGCCGCCGGACCGCTCTACGAGGTGCCGGCCGGTGTCTCCGGCTACGCGCAGTACGCGGCGCCCACCGAGGGTCCCGCCGAACTGGACGCCGGCTATCTGCTCGACGGCACGTTCGTCGGCATCGGCATCACGGGTTACGTCGATGTCGGCGGTGTGAGCGAACCGATGTCGGAGGACGAGCTGATGTCGATCCTGGAGCGTGCCCTGGCGTCGATGGCGTAGTGACGGGAGGCGCTGTCGGACCCCTCGGGTAGCATCCGCCCGTATGGAGGGCACGGAGGGGCGGGGCGCCCGGCTGGCGCGGCTGCTGGGGGTGCTGCGCTGCCCGCTCTGCCAGGCGGCGTTGGCGCCGGGCGAACGCTCGGTGTGCTGTCCCTCGGGGCACAGCTTCGACGTGGCCCGGCAGGGCTATCTCAGCCTCACCACCGGCGCCGCGCCCGGCGCCAACGCGGACAGCGCGCCGATGGTGGCCGCCCGCGCCGCCTTCCTGGAGGCCGGCCACTACGCGCCGCTGTCCTCGGCGCTGGCCCGGCTGGCCGGCGAACTCGCCCCGCCCGGGGCCACGTTGCTGGACGCGGGCGGTGGCACCGGCCACCATCTCGCGCGGTCGCTCGACGCGCTGCCCGACGCGCTCGGGATCACCCTCGACCTCTCCAAGCACGCGCTGCGCCGGGCCGCCAGGGCGCACCCCAGGATGGGCGCGGCGACCGGCGACATCTGGCGCGGGCTGCCGGTGCGCGACGGCGCGGTCGATCTGCTGCTCAATGTGTTCGCGCCGCGCAACGGCCCCGAGTTCCGGCGGGTCCTCGCCCCGGGCGGCGCCCTGCTGGTGGTCACACCCGGGCCCCGCCACCTGGCCGAACTCCGCGCGGCACAGGGCCTGTTGTCCATCGACCAGGACAAGGACGAACGGCTCCGCCGCACCCTGGCGGAGCACTTCGAGCAACGGCACGTCGCATCCCTGGAGTTCCCCCTGCGGCTCACGACGGAAGAGGCGTCCGCCCTGGTGGCCATGGGCCCCAACGCGCACCACACCACGACGGCTCCCCCGGCCGCCGGGACCGTCACCGCCTCCTTCCAGCTCTCCGTGCACCGCCCGCGCTGAACGGGCCCTGGCGCCGCCGTCGCGGCGACCAACTGTTCAACCAGAGTTGGGACACACGGCGTCCGCACCGCCAGGCCCGCGAACGATACTGCCGCCCGTCGAGTCGATTTCCGGCCATGGGAGGTGCCCGAGGATGACGCGAGCAGGCGACAGGGACAACGGTGTAGCGATGGGCCGACGCGCCCTGCTGCGCGGCGCGGCCACCGCGTCGGCGGCGCTGGCGCTGCCGACGGGGGCGACGCTGTTCGGCGCGGCCCCCGCCCAGGCGCTCGGCGGCCGGCCGGCCGCGAACTGGGGAGTCCAGGTGGGCGACGTGGGCACCTCGTCCGGGCTGGTCTGGGTCCGCTCCGACCGACCGGCCCGCATGATCGTCGAGACCTCGGCCACCGAGTCCTTCCGCGACCCGCGCCGCTTCGCCGGGCCGCTGATCGGCCCCGACACCGACTTCACCGGCACCACCCGGCTGCGCGGCCTCGAATCCGGCCAGCAGATCCACTACCGGGTGCTGCTCGCCGACCCGGACGACCACCGCCGCACCGGCCGCCCGGTCAGCGGCACCTTCCGCACCGCGTCGGAACGACGCCGGGACGGGGTCCGTTTCGTCTGGTCCGGCGATCTGGCCGGCCAGGGCTGGGGCATCAACCCGGACATCGGCGGCTACCTCGCCTTCGCCGAGATGCGCGCGCTCGACCCGGACTTCTTCCTCTTCAGCGGCGACACCGTCTACGCCGACGGACCGCTCACCGCGCGGGTCGCCCTGCCCGACGGCCGGACCTGGCGCAATATCACCACCCCGGAGAAGGCCAAGGTCGCCGAGACCCTGGCCGAGTACCGGGGCAACTTCCGCTACAACCTCCAGGACGAGAACCTTCGCCGGTTCAACGCCCAGGTACCGTCGATCGTCCAGTGGGACGACCACGAGGTCACCAACAACTGGTACCCGGGCGAGCTGCTGGCGGACGACCGCTACACCGAGAAGTCCGTCGACCGGCTCGCCGCCCGCGCCCGCCGGGCGTTCGGCGAGTACTTCCCCATCGGCACCCTGCGCCCCGGCGAGCGCGAACAGCGGGTGCACCGGGTGGTCCACCACGGGCCGCTGCTGGACGTCTTCGTCCTCGACATGCGCACCCACCGCGACGCCAACTCGCCGAACCGGCAGCCGGAGAACGTCCAGGGCATCCTGGGGCGCGAACAGCTCACCTGGCTCAAACGGGAGTTGGCCAGGTCCCGTGCCGTCTGGAAGGTGATAGCCGCCGACATGCCCATCGGACTCGTGGTCCCGGACGGCGACACCGACTTCGAGGCCATCGCCAACGGCGACCCGGGCGCCCCGCTCGGCCGCGAACTGCAGATCGCCGAGCTGCTGCGCTTCGTGAAACGGCAGCGGATCACCGGCACCGTCTGGCTGACCGCCGACGTGCACTACACCTCGGCCCAGCACTACCGCCCCGAACTGGCCGCCTTCGGCGACTTCGCGCCGTTCTGGGAGTTCGTCACCGGCCCCCTGAACGCCGGTTCCTTCCCGGCCAACGCGCTGGACGGCACGTTCGGCCCCGACCGCGTCTTCGTCAAGGCCCCCGAGACGGCCAACGTCTCCCCCGCCGAGGGCTACCAGTTCTTCGGCGAGGTCGCCATCGACGGCGACGGCGGCGAACTGACCGTGCGACTGCGCGAGGTCGGCGGCGGCGTGCTGTTCAGCAAGACGCTGAGCCCGGGGCGCGTCGGCCAGTGACCGGCGCCCGGCCCCGGTGGTGGTACACCTGAACGGTGGCACCGAACACCGAGGACGACCAGCCGGCGCTGCTCCCCGACCCGGAGGAGCGGCGCCGGCCGCCGGTGCACTGCCGCCTCTGCGGACGGCCACTGCGCGACCGGGAGGCCAGGACCTGGGGCCTCGGGCCCGAATGCCGCGCCAAGCTGGCGCTGCGCACCGCGCCACCGCCCCCGGAACGGCCCGTGGACCAGGACCCGCTACCCGGCCTCTGAGCCGGCGCCGTCCGCCGGCGCGAGGCCGAAGAGCGGCAGACAGGGTGCCAGCCCGACGATCTCCACGGGGACGCGGCGATGCGCCGCCCACCGCTCCCTGGACAGCCGCAACCGGCGTTGCGTCACCGGCCCGCCACGCACCACCAGACGCGCGATCCCGTCCTCCTCGTAGCCGAGCTTGGCGGAGACGGCCAACGAGGCGACGTTGTCCTCCATGGCGCTGGTGACCGCTTCGCTGGCGTTCAGGCCGACAAAGGCCAACTCCAGCACGGCCGCCCGCATCTCGGTGCCGAGCCCGCGCCCCTGGTGCGCCAGGCCCAGCCAGGAGCCGCTGCTCGCCTGCCGCAACACCGGGAACCGCTCGCCCCCCAACGCCTGTTGCCCCACCTGCCGGCCGTCCTCGAAGACCGAGAACCCCAACTCCCAGCTCTCCGGGGAGAAGGCGGCCCACCGCGACCAGTTGTACTGGATGACGGACCGCGGCTGCTCCGCCACGGGGGTGTCCGTCCACGGCACGTTGAACGGCATCACGGACGGATCGTGCACACCGTCCGCCGCCAGCTCGGCCAACCCGGCCAACTCCTCCGGGTCCGGCAGCCGCAGCTCCAACCTGGGAGTACGCAGTCGTAGGCCCGCCAGGGGCCAGTGATCCAGCAACATGCCCCATTCTGTGCGGGGCGAAGGACCGCCCGCACCGGCATTTCCACCGGTGCGGGCGGCCGGGGCCTCGGCGTCAGCGTCAGCGTCGGCCTCGGCGTCGGCGTCCGCTCAGTTGAACGAGGACGAGAAGGAGTTCAACGCCAGCCCGGCGCCGTTCTCCCACGGCTCGAAACCGGCCTGGACGCTGGTGATGTACCAGGACGGATCGGCCAGCCCATGGGCGACCGTCACGTCGACGAAGTCCAGCACGTCGAACTGGAGGCTGTTCAGCGCCGACGGGGCGACAAACGAGATCACGTCGTTGCCGCCGTTGTGCCCCGTCCAGACCTCCCACTGCTGACCGGCCACCTGCGCGGTCCCGGTCTGGCTGCCGATGGGCTGGATCGGTCCCACGCGGTTGAGCCAGATCATGATCTCGGTCTCGCTCACCCCGGTGGTCTGCGGCTCCGGGTCCAGCCAGATGTCGTAGGAGGCGTTGTAGGACGCGTTGTCCACATAGGTGTAGGAGACGCTGCTGGGCGCGCTGTTGATCTCACCCACCCGCAACGGCAACCGGGTGCCGGGCGCACAGGTGCCGTAGTGGCAGCCGTCGAAGACGGACGGGTACGACTTGGGCGCCCCGTTGGTCGGCACGCTGCCGTCCGCCTGGACCAGCTGGAACCCGCTGTCGGTGACGTTGATGCACTGCTGCTCGTTGGTGCCCCAACGGTTGTTCTGCGCGATATAGCGCCCCTGGATGACGGTGGTGCCGTACTGGTCACAGATCAGCTCGTCCGCCTGCGCGGTACCGGGCGACAGGGTCAGCATCGCCGCAGCCATGCCGATGGCGGCGGGAATCGCGGTCGCGAGCAGGCGCTTTCGAGATGCCATGGTGCTCCTCCGTGGGGAAACGTGGGGGGTTTGTCCATGGGAGCGCTCCCAAATATGCCCGGCGGACACTATGCGCATCTTCTTCCACTGGCAAGAGGTCGCGTCGAATACTGTCGAACAAGGCCGGCGCCCCGGCTGGCCCATGCGGGGGGAGCGCGGCCGCGCTCCGCGCGGGGTGCGGCGACGGCGCGCGGCACGCCGGCTTTGCGCGCGGGGGCCGCACCGCGCCTGCGGCTGCGACCGCAGCCCGGCGAGTTGCCCGGTTGGGCCCGGGACGGCCCACGCCGCAGGCGGACGGGCGCCGGGCGTAGGCGCGCGGGCGCCACGTGGCACCCACCACCCGGCGGGTTCTTCCGTCAGGCCCCCGCCTGCCCGCACCGCCAACGGAAGAGGGATCCATACCTCCGAGGCGGGACTCGCGCCTGCGGGATACCCCACTCCTGCGGGGAGGAGAACGAAGACGGGACCGGCGCTATGACCGGGCCCCCGCAGCACCCCCGATCGCGCGGGCAAGCGGCTACGGGAGTTCTCGTCCAGATCCATGATCACGAATACACCCGGGTGCCCCGCTCCTGCGGGGAAGAGCGCCAACTGATAGCCGGCCACCCGGACATCGGCGGGACACCCCACTCGCGCGAGGAAGAGGCCGTCACCTGCCGCCCGGCCGTGCGCGAGGCCGTACTCCCGCTCGCGCAGGGAAGAGTTGTCGCCCTGGGCCCGCAGCCCGGCGGGCACCGGAACACCCCCACTCGCGCGGGGAAGACCTCTCCGACGAGGCGCTGCGCCGCGAGACCGGAGGAACACCCCCGCTCGCGCGGGGCATACTCCGGGCCGCGATCAACGAGGACCGGGAGCACGGAACACCCCCGCTCGCGCGGGGCATACGCTTTCCGACCTGGGCTTAGGGCCGCCGGTTCGCCGGTTCGGCGGTTCCTTGTCGTTGGTGTGGTCGTAGGGCGAAGTAGATCCCGGGCTTTCGGCCCGGTGCCTCGCGCGACGGCCGTCGCGCGAGGCACCGGGCACCGTACGCCGGCCCGTGGCTGGGCGCCGCGCAGCGGAGCGCGCAGTGGTCAGGCTCGGGGGCGGCCGAGGGCGCGGAGGGTCCAGTCGGATTTGCGCCAGAGCGTGGCGTCGAGGGTGTTGCGGCCGTCCAGGATGTGGCGGCGGGAGACGACCTCGCCCAGGGTCTCCGGGTCAAGCTCCTGGAACTCCCGCCACTCCGTGAGATGCAGCAGCACATGCGCGCCCCGCGCGGCCTCTATCGCGGAGTCGGCGTACCGCAGGGTGGGGAAGACGGCGCGGGCGTTGGCCATGGCCTTGGGGTCGTAGACCGTCACCTCGGCGCCCTGGAGGTGGAGTTGGCCGGCGATGTTGAGCGCCGGGGAGTCGCGCACATCGTCGGTGTCCGGTTTGAAGGCGGCGCCCAGCACGGCGATCCGCTTGCCCAGCAGCGAGCCGTCCAGCGCCTCGCGGGCCAGCTCGACCATCGAGGCGCGGCGCCGGACGTTCAGGGAGTCGATCTCCCGCAGGAACTGCAGGGCCTCCGAGGCTCCCAGCTCGCCCGCCCTGGCGACGAAGGCGCGGAGGTCCTTGGGGAGGCAGCCGCCGCCGAAGCCGATGCCGGAGCGGAGGAACTTGGGCCCGATGCGTTCGTCGTGCCCGAGGGATTCGGCGAGCTTGACCACGTCTCCGTCCGCGACCTCGCAGATCTCGGCCATCGCGTTGATGAAGGAGATCTTGGTGGCGAGGAAGGCGTTGGCCGCCGTCTTGACCAGCTCGGAGGTGGGCAGGTCGGTGACGATGAACGGGGTGCCCTCGGCGATCGGCACCGCGTACACCTCGCGGAGCAGGGTCTCGGCGCGTTCGCTGGTGGTGCCGACGACGATCCGGTCTGGGTGCAGGGTGTCCCGGACCGCGAAGCCCTCCTGCAGGAACTCGGGGTTCCAGGCCAGCTCGGCGCCCTCGCCGGCGGGCGCCAGCTCGGCGATCCGGCGGGCCAGCCGCGCGGCGGAGCCGACCGGGACCGTGGACTTGCCGACCACCAGCGTCGGCCGGTCCAGATGGGGGGCGAGCGATTCGACGGCGCTGTCGAAGTGCGTCATGTCACAGCCGTACTCGCCGGCGCGCTGGGGGGTGTTGACGCAGATGAAGTGCACATCGCCGAAGGCGGCGACCTCGGCGAAGGAGGTGGTGAAGGAGAGGCGGCCCGATGAGCCGGGGAGGCCCACCACATGCCGGCGCAGGATCTCCTCCAGGCCGGGCTCGTACATCGGCGCGACGCCCTGGGACAGCAGCTCGACCTTGGCGGGGACGACATCGAGGCCGATCACCTCGAACCCCAACTCCGCCATGGCCGCGGCGTGTGTGGCGCCGAGATAGCCGGTACCGATCACCGAGATCTTCTGAGGCATGGACCCGAGCATAGACGGATGCCCCTGTCGGCAAGCTCACCTATCCACAGGCCCCGGGTAACCCTAGGATCAAGTTACTTAACGGTCATGAACCAGCAGGACGGTTCACATCGACGCGCGGTCCGGCAGGAAGCGCGGTCGGCGCCGGGGCGTCCGCCGGTTCGGCCGATTCGGCCTCTTCGTTCGCAGGGAGTGAGACAGGTGGCAGGAGCCGGGGACTTCGACCTCTACCGGCCGGCGGAGGAGCACGAGATGCTCCGCGCGTCGGTTCGAGCGCTGGCCGAGGCGAAGATCGCGCCGCATGCGGCGGATGTGGATGAGTCGGCGCGCTTCCCGCAGGAGGCTTTGGACGCGCTGGTCGCCAACGACCTGCACGCCGTGCACGTACCGGAGGAGTTCGGTGGCGCCGGCGCCGACGCGCTGGCCACGGTGATCGTGGTGGAGGAGGTCGCCCGGGTCTGTGCGTCGTCCTCGCTGATCCCGGCGGTGAACAAGCTGGGCTCGCTGCCGGTGATGCTGGCCGGTTCGAAGGAGCTGCAGGCCCGCTATCTGACGCCGCTGGCCAAGGGCGACGCGCTGTTCTCCTACGCGCTCTCCGAACCGGACGCCGGCTCGGACGCCGGGGGGATGAAGACACGGGCGGTGCGCGACGGCGACCACTACGTCCTGAACGGCGTCAAGCGGTGGATCACCAACGCGGGCACCTCCGAGTACTACACGGTCATGGCCGTCACCGATCCGGAGAAGCGGACCAGGGGCGGGATCTCGGCCTTTGTGGTCGAGAAGAGCGACGAGGGCGTCTCGTTCGGCGCCCCCGAGCGCAAGCTGGGGATCAAGGGGTCGCCGACCCGCGAGGTGTATCTGGACAACGTGCGGATCCCGGCGAGCCGGATGATCGGGGCCGAGGGCACCGGATTCGCGACCGCGATGCGCACGTTGGACCACACCCGGATCACCATCGCCGCGCAGGCGTTGGGCATTGCCCAGGGCGCGCTGGACTACGCCCAGGGGTATGTGCGCGAACGCAAGCAGTTCGGCAGGCCGGTGGGTGACTTCCAGGGCATCCAGTTCATGCTGGCCGACATGGCGATGAAGCTGGCCGCGGCCCGGCAGCTCACCTATGCGGCCGCGGCCAGGTCCGAGCGGGAGGACGACGACCTCACCTTCTATGGTGCGGCGGCCAAGTGC
Organism: Streptomyces sp. NBRC 109706; assembly: GCF_000974485.1. Taxonomy (GTDB): domain Bacteria; phylum Actinomycetota; class Actinomycetes; order Streptomycetales; family Streptomycetaceae; genus Streptomyces. Next base: position 41,807 of record NZ_BBOM01000012.1, read on the forward strand.
TACGCCTCGGACGCGGCGATGGAGATCACCACGGACGCCGTGCAGCTGCTCGGCGGCTACGGCTTCACCCGGGACTATCCGGTGGAGCGGATGATGCGGGACGCCAAGATCACACAGATCTACGAGGGCACCAACCAGGTGCAGCGCATCGTGATGGCGCGCAACCTGCCCTGAGCCGACCGCTGGTCACAGCCTCGCACGCCGGATTGTCAGTGCCACGTGTGAGGCTGTGGCCATGGAGCAGACGGAGAGTCAGGCAGGTCGGGAGAGCGGGGCGCGGAGCGTGGTGCGGGCCCTGTGGGACCGCATGCAGGCGCGGGACTGGGCCGGCGTGCGGGAGGTGCTGGCGTCCGATGTGGTGGTGGAGTGGCCGGCCAGCGGGGAGCGGATCGTCGGCCGGGAGAACTACGTCGGTCTGAACGCGGAGTATCCCGAGGGCTGGTCGATCAGGGTGCTGCGGCTGGTCGAGGAGGGCGATGTGGTGGTCTCCGAGGTCGAGGTGCCGCATGTGGAGTCCGGAATACATCGGGTGGCCTCGTTCTGGACGGTGCGGGACGGGCTGATCACCGCCGGCCGGGAGTACTGGACGGAGTACGGCTCCGATCCGGTGCCGGCCTGGCGGGAGCGCTTCGTCGAGCGCATGTGAGGCCGTCCGGCCCGGGGCGGCCGGGCGCCGTGCCGGGCCGGCGGTTCAGCCCCGGGCCTCCTCGTCCTCCCGGCGGCGGATCAGCGCGGCCACGCTGTCGAGGAGGAAGTCGAGGCCGTAGTCGAAGTCCTCCTCGGCGCTGGCCCCGCTGTCGAAGACTCCCGCCTGGACCACCCGCGCGACGGTCGGGTAGCGGTCGCCGGTGAGGACGCGGCCGAGCATCTTGGCGTAGACGTGCCCCCAGTCCTGGTAGCTGACGCTGGTGCGGGCCGTGGCCGAGGTCATCGTCACCTCCTGCCGGGCCTCGCCGTAGACGAAGCCGGTGAGGATCATCAACACGCCCACCATGTCGTCGTCGGTGAGCGACACCCCGTCCAGGGCGCTGAGGGCGGCCTCCATCCAGGCGAGGTTGTTGGGCCCCATCGGGGGCGCGCCGATCGGGATGTCGAACAGCCAGGGGCTGCCCAGCAGCACCTCGCGCATGGCGTGACACCACGCCCTCGCCCCGCCGCGCCAGTCCGTCGGCCAACCGCTGGTGTCCGGTTGGCCGCTGGCCATCTCGAACATCAGGTCCAGCAGATCGTCCTTGCTGGGCACATAGCGGTAGAGCGTCATGCTGGTGACGCCGAGTTCCTGTGCGATCCGGCGCAGGGAGACTCCCGCGATCCCCTCCGCGTCCGCGATCTCGACCGCGACCCGGACGACCTCGTCCACGCTGAGGCTGCCCCGTGGCCCACGCGTGCCCGGCGTGTGCGTGCGCCAGAGCAGGTCGAGCAGATACTCCGGATCCCGCCCGCGGTTGCCCTCCGCAGCCGCCATATCGCCGCTCCTCGATTCGATCAGGCTCCGGATCAGTGTTGCCGACATCGTAAAACTATGTACAGTGTCGACAGTAAGTATACGCCGCATACAGTTTTGCGGTCCTGGCACCGAAGGGGTGGGGCTGATGGCAGGAGAGGCGATCGTCGCCGAGGGGATACGCAAGCGGTACGGGGACACCCAGGCCCTGGACGACTTCCATCTGACCGTCGCCAGGGGCACCGTGCACGCCGTGCTCGGTCCCAACGGCGCCGGCAAGACCACGGCGGTGCGCTCCCTCACCACGCTGGCGCGCATCGACGCCGGGCGGGCGTGGGTGAGCGGCTTCGACGTGGCACGCCAGCCGGACGAGGTGCGCGCCAGAATCGGGCTCACCGGCCAGTACGCCGCCGTGGACGAGCAGTTGAGCGGCCGTCAGAACCTGGTGATGTTCGGCCGGTTGTTCCGGCTGCGGGCCCCGATGGCGCGGCGCAGGGCGGATGAGCTGCTGGCCCAGTTCGGCCTCAGCGAGGCGGCCGGACGCAGCGTCAACGGCTACTCGGGAGGCATGCGGCGCCGGCTCGACCTGGCGGCGAGCATGGTGGTCGTGCCCGAGGTGCTGTTTCTGGACGAGCCCACCACGGGGCTCGACCCGCGCAGCCGCAACCAGGTGTGGGATGCGGTCCGTTCGCTGGTGGCCGGGGGCACCACCGTGCTGTTGACCACGCAGTATCTGGAGGAGGCCGACCAGTTGGCCGATCTGATCTCCGTGGTGGACGCCGGCCGGGTGGTCGCCGGGGGCACCGCCGACCAGCTGAAGTCACGGCTCGGCGGGGATCGGGTCGAGGTGGTGGTACGGCACGGCGCCGAGCTGGCGCGGGCGGCCGCCATCATGCACCGGGTGTGCGGGGTACCGGCCGAGATCGACGAGGACGAACGCCGGTTGGTCGTGCGGGTCGCCGACCGGGTCCTGGCGCTCACCGAGGTGGCCAGGGAGCTGCGCGACGCCGGGCTCGACGTGGCGGACCTCGGCACCCGACGGCCCACCCTCGACGAGGTGTTCCTCCATCTGACCGGCCGGGGCGGGGCCCCGGCGGCCTCCCAGGAAGGTGCGGCCGCATGAGCGGGATCGGCACGACCGGCGCCGAGGTGTCGACGGCCCGAAGCCGGGTGGCCAGGGGGCCGGGGGTGGCGGTCGCCGACGGCCTGGTGATGACCCAGCGCAACATGGCCCAACTGGTGCGCAGCCCCGAGGAGATCTCGCTCTACTTCAGTCTGCCGATCCTCTTCGTGCTGGTCTTCGGCTATGTCTTCGGCAGCGGGATGCAGGTGCCCGACGGGGGCGGCTACCGCGAGTTCCTGCTGCCGGGCGTCTTCGCCATGACCATGCTCTACGGCATGGGCGCCACCGGCACCGCGCTGGCCTTCGATGTGAGCCGTGGCGTGGTGGACCGTTTCCGGTCCATGCCGATGGCCAGGTCGGCGCTGCTGGTCGGCAGGTGCCTGGCCGATCTGCTGCGCGCGCTGCTGGAGATGACGGTGCTGGTGGTCTGCGGACTGCTGGTGGGCTGGCAGTGGCACCGGGGGGTGGGGCTCGCGCTGCTGGCGGTGGCCCTGGTGTTGCTGTTGCGGGTGGCGATGTCCTGGATCGGCATCTATATCGGCCTGCTGCTGCCCAATCCGGACTCGGTCGGGACGGTGATCTTCCCGCTGGCCTTCCCGCTGACGGCGCTCTCCAGCATCTTCGTCGAACCGGATCTGATGCCCGGCTGGCTGGGGGCGGTCGCGGAGTGGAACCCGCTGTCCGCCACCGTGGCGGCGATCAGGGAGCTGTTCGGCAACCCCGGGCTCAGCGGCGGTTCCTGGCCGACGGACAACGCCCTGCTGCTCGCGGTGCTCTGGCCCGTGGTGCTGATCGCGGTGTTCGCCCCGCTGGCGGTGCGGCGCTACCAGCGGCTGACCGACTGAGAAGGAGCCGGCCCCGCCGACGGAGGGGGGTCCGTCGGCGGGGCCGGCTGGCGCCGGGCGCGGCTGTCAGATGCTGACGCCGTGCGCGCGCAGATAGGCCATCGGGTCGATGTCGGATCCGTAGGACGGTCCGGTGCGCACCTCGAAGTGCAGATGCGGGCCGGTCACATTGCCCGTGGCGCCGGAGAGGCCCAGCTGCTCGCCCGCGCCGACCGACTGGCCGACGGCGACCGAGATCGACGAGAGGTGGGCGTACTGGCTGTAGTGACCGTCGGCGTGCCGGACGACCACCTCGTTGCCGTAGGACCCACCGCTGCCGGCGGTCACGACCTCGCCGGCGGTGATGGCCACCACCGGGGTGCCGGTGCCGACCGGGAAGTCGGCGCCGGTGTGGTAGCCGGAGGACCACAGCGCGCCGGCGTTGCCGTAGCCGCCACCGCTGACGCCGGCGACCGGGGCGACATAGCCGGACTCCTGGACGTCGGCGGCCGGGGCGTCCGCCGGGGCCTCGGCGGCCGGCGCCTCCGCGTCGAGCACGAGCTGGATGCCGGGGGTGATGCGCGAGGGGTCGTCGCCGATCACGTCGCGGTTGGCGTCGAAGAGCTGCTGCCAGCCGCCCTCGACATCATGCTCGACGGCGATCCGGTAGAGCGTGTCGCCGCTCTCGACGGTGTAGCTGGCGGGGGCGGCGCTGGCGGGGCCGGCCGCGGCGAGCGGCAGGGCGAGGCCGGCGGCGCCGGCGGTGATCAGCAGGGATATCCGGGCGCGCCGGGACAGCTGACGGGAACCCTGACGGCGATGACGTCCGCGTGCGGACATGGGCGTTCTCCTCTCGGGCGCCTGCGAGGTGAGCTGTCGGGTTCGGGCCGAGGTCGCCCGGCCATCGCCTCGGTGCTGGGCGCGAACGCCCGCCCGGGCCATGGCTTCACCCCGAGCCGGAACGGAACACCGTCCGGCGGAAAGTGGGTCCCCCGCTCCTGTCAGACGGAATTGCTGCGTTTCCGCTGCCGGTGACAGGATTCGGCGCCCGGAGCGGTTCGCCGCGAATGCGACGCGAATCGAACGTTAAACCCGCGAATTCCGCAGGACAAGAAAACGGCATTCCGCGCACCATGATCAACGCGCCGGAAGCGCCCGGGATATCACGCCGCGCGCTGATCGTTATCCATACCGTTATCGATGCTGTTTCCGGGCGGTCGGTCAACTCTCCGGGAAAGCGCGCGACTTATCGAGCGCGCCGGGAGGACGACGACACGGGCGCCGCTCCTGCCCCGCGACCGCGAGTGAACTCGGTCACGGGGCGAGAGCCGGGCGGAGGTATCAACCCCTAAGGCCGAAATGCCCGATTCAACGGGGGTGGGCTCAGCCGTCCAGCCGCTCCAGGGTGGCGATGGAGGGCCCGCGTCGAGCCGAGAGATCGGCGGCCACGGTCTCCGCGTCCCGCACCACCCGCACCGCGTTCTCCCAGGTCAGCTTGGCCAGATCCGCATGGGACCAGCGGCGGTCGAGCAGTTCGGCGACCAGCAGCGGGTAGCCGGAGACGTCTTCGAGACCCTGCGGCAGGAACGCCGTGCCGTCGTAGTCGCCGCCGATGCCCAGATGGTCGATGCCGGCCACCTCGCGCATATGGTCCAGATGGTCGGCCACGGTGGCGGGCGTGGCCACCGGGCGCGGATCGGCCTCGGTGAACGCGTGCTGCACCCGCATCGCCGGCTCCGTGGTATCCAACGGATGGAAGCCGTTGGCCCGCATGTTCTCGTCGGCCCGGCGCGTCCACTCGATGGCCGCCGGCAACACGAACTTCGGCACAAAGGTCGCCATCGCGACCCCACCGTTCGCCGGCAACGCGGCCAACACATCGTCGGGAATGTTCCTCGGGTGATCACAGATCGCCCGCGCGGAGGAATGCGAGAAAAGCACCGGAGCCTCGGAAACCCGAAGCGCGTCCCGCATCACATCCGCCGACACATGCGAAAGATCGACGAGCATGCCGATGCGATTCATCTCCCGCACGACCTCCTCGCCAAAGGCCGTCAAACCACCGTGCCTGGCCTCGTCGGTGGCGGAATCGGCCCAGTCGATCGTGGAGTTGTGGGTCAGCGTCATATAGCGCACGCCCAGGCGGTGGAAAGCGCGCAGCGTGGCCAGCGAGTTGTTGATGGAATGGCCGCCCTCGGCCCCCATCAGCGAGGCGATGCGCCCCTGCGCCCGGGCCGCGACCATATCGTCGGCGGTGAGCGCCCTGGCCAGATCCGCCGGATAGCGGTCCAGCAACTGCCCCACCACATCGATCTGTTCGAGGCAGGCGCTGACCGCCGCGTCCCCCGCCAGCTCAGCCGGCACATAGACCGACCAGAACTGCGCGCCCACCCCGCCGGACCGCAGCCGCCGCAGATCGGTGTGGAGCCGGCCGGTCAGATCGCCGCCGATGTCCGCCCGGTCCAGGTCGTAGCCCACGGTCTCGCGCAGCGCCCACGGCAGGTCGTTGTGTCCGTCGACCAGGGGATGCGTGGCCAACAGCGACCTCGCCTCGGCCAGCCGCGCCGCGCCCGTCCCGTCCGTCACAGCGGCCTCCGTCATCGATTCGTCCCGTTCTCCGGAGTGTTGTCCTGGATATCCCGCAGGGCTCGCTGCCGGACCGGCTCCTCGGGGAGCACCGGGCGTCCGGCCAACGACTCGCGGAGCCGGCGGCCCTTCTCCTCCGCCTGCTCCCGCAGCCGGACCTGGAAGGCGCTCATCCGCTCCCGCACCACCGGATCCGCCGCGGCCAGCACCCGGACCGCGAGCAGCCCCGCGTTCCTGGCGCCGGCGACCGAGACCGTGGCCACCGGCACCCCGGCGGGCATCTGGACGATGGAGAGCAGCGAATCCATCCCGTCCAGATGCTTGAGCGGCACCGGCACCCCGATGACCGGCAGCGGCGTCAACGACGCGAGCATGCCGGGCAGATGGGCGGCGCCACCGGCGCCGGCGATGATCGCGGCCAGACCACGGCCGGCCGCCTCCTCCCCGTAGCGCAGCATCTCGTGCGGCATCCGATGGGCGGAGACCACGTTCGCCTCGTAGGGCACATCGAACTCGTCGAGCGCCTCGGCGGCGGCCCGCATCACCGGCCAGTCGGAGTCGGAGCCCATCACGATGCCGACCAGCGGCACCGGGGGCGGGGGCGGGGTGCTGCTCATGCGTCACCTTTGTCTGTCGCTGCTGTCGCTGCTGTCACTTCCGCGCCCGGGGCGGGCGGGCCGGAGCCGGTGGTCACTCGTCGATGACCCCGCGCAGATAGTCGGCGGCATGCCGGGCACGCTCCCGCACCTCGGCCAGATCCGCGCCACAGGTGGTGACATGCCCGACCTTGCGCCCCGGCTTGACGTCCTTGCCGTACATATGGATCTTCAGGCCCGGATCCCGCGCCATGCAGTGCAGATAGGCGGGATACATGTCCGGGTAGTCGCCGCCGAGGACGTTGGCCATCACCGTCCAGGGCGCGCGGGGACGGGGGTCCCCCAGCGGCAGATCGAGCACCGCCCGCAGATGGTTGGCGAACTGCGAGGTGACCGCGCCGTCCTGCGTCCAGTGCCCCGAGTTGTGCGGGCGCATCGCCAGCTCGTTGACCAGCACCCGACCGTCCGCCGTCTCGAACAGCTCCACGGCGAGATGGCCCACCACGTCCAGCTCCTTGGCGATCCGCAGCGCCATCCGCTGAGCCTCCAGGCCCAGTTCGTCGTCGAGCGCGGGCGCCGGGGCGATCACCGTGTCGCAGACGCCGTCCACCTGCACGGACTCGACCACCGGATAGGCGACCGCCTGGCCGTGCGGCGAGCGCACCACGTTGGCGGCCAGCTCGCGGGTGAACGCCACCCGCTCCTCGGCCAGCACCGGAACGCCGGCGCGGAAGGCGTCCTCCGCCTCGGCCGGGGAGCGCACCAGCCAGACGCCCTTGCCGTCATAGCCGCCGCGCACCGTCTTGAGCACCACGGGGAAGCCGTCGCCCTCGGCCGCGAACCGCGCCACATCCGCCGGATCGGCCACGATCCGATGGCGTGGGCAGGGCACCCCCAGCTCGGAGAGCCGGGCGCGCATCACGCCCTTGTCCTGCGCGTGGACCAGGGCCGCCGGGCCGGGACGCACCGGAATACCGTCCGCCTCCAGTGCCCGGAGGTGTTCGGTGGGCACATGCTCGTGATCAAAAGTGATCACATCGCAGCCCTTCGCAAAGGCTCGCAGGGTGGTCAGATCGTGGTAGTCGCCCACCACCACATCGTTCACCACCTGCGCGGCGGAGTCCTGCGGAGTGTCACTGAGCAGCTTGAACCTGATGCCGAGCGGGATGCCCGCCTCATGGGTCATACGGGCGAGCTGACCGCCTCCGACCATGCCGACCACGGGAAATGTCACGCCTCCAGCGTATCCGTCCGCACTGACAGCCGATCCGCCGGCCAGGAACCAAGCGCCGCCACCGGCACGTCATTCCTCCCGACAGCGAGACATGGGAAGAGAGCCGTGGAGAAGGAACGGAGAGCCGCCCGGGCCGGGAGCTGCCGCCGCACCGGGTTGGCCCGGTGGGGCGCGGTGGCCGTGCTGGCGCTCGGCGGGCTGACCGCCTGCCAGGAGCCGAGCGGCCCGAACGGCGGCTCCGAGCCCGCCGGAACGGAGTTCACCGATCCGGACCAGCCGGTCGAGGTGACGGAAGGCGAAACGTTCACCCTCGTCCTGGAGGAGAACCCGTCCACCGGTTACGTCTGGGAGATCCTGGAGCCGGCGCCGGACCCGGCCGTGGCGGCCCCGGCGGGCGACCGGTTCGAGCCCGACGCCCCCGAGCTGGACGGCGCCGGCGGCACGCGCTATCTGCACTTCGACGCGGTGGGCGACGGGGAGACCGAGATCGTCCTCCAACGTTCCCGAGGCGACGACGCCATCGGCGACGCGCTGGCCTTCGAGGTCACGGTGGGTGCTGCGGCCGGATGAAGCACGCCGACCATGGCCAGGGGCCGCCCACGACGGCCGTGGCTAGCATGGCGCGTATGCGCGAGGAGCTTCGCTTCCGGGCCCGGCTGCGGGGGCTCGCCAGAGAGGCGGCGAAGTTCGGCACGGTCGGCGCCTTCGGGTTCCTGGTCAACGTGGTCGTGTTCAACCTCTGCGGACAGGCCGCCGGACTGGCGCCGGTGCGCTCCGGGGTGATCGCCACCTCGGCGGCCATCTGCACCAACTACCTGGGCAACCGCTACTGGACCTACCGTCATCGGGACAAGTCCGGGCGCCGCCGGGAGATCGCGCTGTTCCTGCTCTTCTCCGCCGTCGGCATGGTCATCGAGAACGGCGTGCTGGCGCTCTCCCACTACGGCCTCGGCCTCACCTCGCCGCTGGCCGACAATCTGGCGAAGAACGTGATCGGCCTCGGCATCGGCTCGCTGTTCCGCTTCTGGTCCTACCGCACCTGGGTCTTCCGACGGCACGAGCCGGCCCCGACCCCGCCGCCCGATCCGGTGCCCGTCGGCTCGCCGCTCCGCTGAAGGGGCCCTCGGCCAGACGGCTCAGGACCGGTTCCCGTCCTCGCGTTCGAACTCGCGGCTGAGGAACAGCGCGAAGACCGGCGGATGTTGCCCCAACAGCTCAAGACGGCCGCCGTCCGCCTCGGCCAGATCCCGCGCCACGGCCAGCCCGAGCCCGGTGGAGTTCCGGCCGCTCACCGTGCGCTCGAAGACCCGCGCGCCCAACTCCGACGGCACCCCAGGACCCTCGTCCGTCACCTCGACCACCACCTGGTTGCCCGTGACCCGGACGCGCAGCGCGACCGTTCCCGCCCCGTGCATCAACGAGTTCTCCACCAGCGTCGCCAACACCTGGGCGACCGCGCCCGGCGTGCCGACCGCGCGTTGGCCCTGCTTGCCCGAGCGCACCAGGGCGCGGCCGGCGCTGCGGTAGGCCGGCCGCCACTCCTCCATCTGCTGGGCCACCACCTCGTCCAGATCGAACCCGATCGCCGAGCCGAGCAGCGCGTCCCTTGAGTTGGTCAGCAGCCGCTGCACGACATCGGTGAGCCGTTCCACCTGGGCCAGGGCGACGGTCGCCTCCTCCTTGACGATCTCCCGGTCCTCGGTGGCGACGATCTCCTCAAGCCGCATGGAGAGCGCGGTCAGCGGCGTGCGCAGCTGATGCGAGGCATCGGCCGCCAGCCGACGCTCGGCCGTCAGCATCCGGGCGATGCGCTCCGCGCTGGTGTCCAGCACATCGGCCACCCGGTCCAGCTCCGTGACGCCGTATCTCCGATGGCGCGGGCGGGGGTCGCCGGAGCCGAGACGTTCGGCGGTCTCCGCCAGATCGGTCAACGGCGCCGAGACCCGCCGCGCCTGGCGCACCGCCAACAGCGCGGCCGCCGCGACCGCCAACAGCGAGACCACCAGGATGATCATCAGCATCCGGGCGATCTCGTCGCTGACCACGCTCCTGGGCTGCTGCACGGTCACCGTCTCGCCGTGTGTCCCGGTCTGTGACGTCTCCATCGGCGCCTCGCCGGCCGGCTCCCCGAGCCGGATGGCGGGCCGCCCCACCAGCTCGATCACCACATGCCGGTCCGCCGGTGCCGAGGCGCGCATGTCCTCCGCCGTGACCGGCTGCCCCGAGGCCAGCCGGCTCTCCACATCGGCGAGCAGCCGCGCCGCCTCTGCCTCCAGCCGATCCCGGGCGCTCGACTCGATGGTCCTGGTCTCCACGAAGAACAGGGAGACACCGAAGACGGCGATCACCACCAGGACCACCGACAGCGTGGAGTTGATCAGACGACGGCGCACGGACAGGCCCTCGTCAGCTCTTCTCGAAGCGGAATCCCACTCCCCGGACGGTCGCGATATAGCGCGGGTTACCCGCGTCGTCGCCGAGTTTCTTACGGAGCCAGGAGATGTGCATGTCCAGCGTCTTGGTGGAGGACCACCAGGTGGTGTCCCAGACCTCGCGCATCAGCTGCTCCCTGGTGACCACCCGACCCGCGTCCCGCACCAGCACCCGCAGCAGGTCGAACTCCTTCGCCGTCAGATGCAGCTCGTCGTCGCCCATCCAGGCGCGGTGGGACTCCACGTCGATCCTGATGCCGTGCACCGCGGGCGCCGGGCCCGACTCGGTGTTGCCCCGGCGCAGCAACGCCCGCACCCGGGCCAGCAGCTCGGCCAGCCGGAAGGGCTTGGTGACATAGTCGTCCGCGCCGGCGTCCAGGCCCACCACGGTGTCCACCTCGTCGGCGCGCGCGGTCAGCACCAGCACGGGGAGGCCGAGACCCTCGTTCCGCAGCCGGCGACAGACCTCAAGTCCGTCCATGCCCGGCAGGCCCAGATCCAGGACCACCAGATCGACATCGCCGCGCAGGCCGGCCCGCAGCGCCTCGGGGCCGTCCTCGCGCACCTCCACCTCGTATCCCTCGCGACGCAGGGCACGGGCCAGTGGCTCCGAGATGGATGCGTCGTCCTCGGCGAGCAGCACACGGGTCATGCGCTGATGGTAGACGCCCGGGCGCCCGCGCCACCGGCAGCTCCCATAGGAACTCCCGTGGGAAGGGGCCGGAACCGGCCGATCGGCCCGGAAACGTCCCGGCCCTGGGGCGTCCGGGCGTCCCGGACCTGCCGCGTCCCGGACCTGGGGCCTCCCGGCCTTGCGGCGTCCCGGCGTCCTTGTGGCGTGGGGCTCAGCTCGGGTCGGGCGTGCCCAGCTCGGCCCAGACCGTCTTGCCCGCCGCGTTGGGCTCGCGGACCACGCCCCAGTCCAGGCAGAGCCGTTGCACGATGAACATCCCATGGCCGCCCGGCCGGCCGGGCCGGCGGGTGGTGCGCAGCGCGGGCGTGCCGGCGCCCCGGTCGAGGACCTCGACCCGGATCAGCTTGACGCCCCGCCCGATCCGCAGCTCCTCGGGGCCGCCGGCGTGCAGACAGGCGTTAGTGACCAGTTCGGAGACGACCAGCAGCACATCCTCGGCGGCGGCGTACTGATCGTCGTCGGCCGCCGGCAGCCAGCCCCAGTCGTGCAGCGCCTGGCGGGTGAACTCACGGGCCCGGGAGACCACTCCAGTCGTGCCGATCAGCCGCAGCCTGCGCACCTGTCGGACTGGCTCCTCGGCGGTGACCTGGGGCTCCGCGCCATGATCACCCGCCGGGCGCGGTCGAGTCGTCCCCATGCACGCCCTCCCTTAGGCCTACTCCGCGCCCCGTCCCTGGGCAGCCGTTTCCTCGAACCAGCCGAGCGCCGGGTCCGTTCGGTCCGGCATTGAGTGGTCTCCTGCCCGGCCGGGCGGTACGCACACCCGCCCCTTCGTGGCAATCCACCAAGCAGAGATTCCAGCAGTAGTGTGACCCGCGAACGGAACGCCGTACAGCGGCCGTTTCCCGGGGCTCAGTCGGCCGGGAGGGCGGCCACCGCCTCGGCGAGCGTCTCGTGCACGGTGAAGACCGCGCCGGCGCCCGTTATCTCCAGAACTCGGGCGACAATCGGCGGCATTTCGGCCAGGTGAACCGAGCCGCCCTCCGCCTCCGCCTCGATACGTGTGGTGAGAAGCACATTGAGCCCGGTGGAATCACAGAACTCCAGACCGGAACAATCAATGACAATCCGGGCACGACCAGCCGTGACACACTCACGCAACGCCGACTGAAGCCGCTCCGCGGAATGGTGATCCAACTCACCAGCGGGGGCGACAACGGCCCCTGCGCCCACTTGCCGAACATCGACCGTCAACTGACGCCGGTATGTCTCGCCCGGCAGACCACGGTCCATGCAGCCCCCTTCTCATTGGAGCGCGTAGCTGGCTAAGTTCGAAACCTTAGCCTCTGGAAGGCCGGCGCGGCACCCCAACAGGCTCGACAATGCTCGCAATTCGGGCGGAGCAGACTTGCCATGGTCGCCGGACGACCGATAGGGGTATAAGGACACAGCATTTTCAAGACGGCTTTGGAGGCGCCGCACTCGCAGTGCACGTCATGGCTTCGGCAGCCATATGCCGAGAGACTACGGAGGACACACCATGTCACCGGCCCCTCGTACCCACGAACCGCATACCGGCGCTCCCGCGAAGGACGCCGCCCCCTCGGCCGCCGCCTCTCCGGCCCCCGAGGACGTACTCGCGTCCCTGCCCGAGATCCCGCCCTTCGACGAGGTGGCCCCCAGGGACGCGCGTGAGCTGTCCAAGAGCCTCTTCGCCCGGATGGAAGACCTCGAAGAGGGCACCCACGAGTACGCGTATGTGCGCAACACGCTGGTGGAACTCAACCTGGCGCTGGTGAAGTTCGCCGCCGCCCGGTTCCGCTCCCGCAGCGAACCCATGGAAGACATCATCCAGGTCGGCACCATTGGTCTGATCAAGGCGATCGACCGCTTCGAGGCCGACCGAGGCGTGGAGTTTCCCACCTTCGCGATGCCGACCATCGTCGGCGAGATCAAGCGTTTCTTCCGGGACACCTCCTGGTCGGTCCGGGTGCCCCGCCGCCTCCAGGAACTGCGCCTCGACCTGGCCAAGGCCGGCGACGAGTTGGCGCAGAAGCTGGACCGCTCACCGACCGTGGCCGAGCTGGCCACCCGACTCGGCCTCTCCGAGGACGAGATCGTGGAAGGCATGGCGGCGTCCAACGCCTACACCGCCAGCTCCCTGGACGCCCAGCCGGAAGAGGACGACGCGGAGGGCGCGCTGGCCGACCGGATCGGCTACGAGGACCACGGCCTGGAGGGCATCGAGTACATCGAGTCCCTCAAGCCGCTGATCGCGGAACTCACACCGCGCGATCGCAAGATTCTCTCGCTCCGTTTCGTCGCGAACATGACGCAGTCCGAGATCGGTGAGGAACTGGGCATCTCCCAGATGCATGTCTCCCGGCTGCTGGCCAGAACGCTACGGAAGCTGCGGCGCGGGCTGATGGTCGAGGAATAACACCCGGCGGGCACCTCCGGCGGGGCACGGCTTCCGGCCACCCCGCCGGGCCCGCCTCGGGCACCGGCATCGGCACCGGCGTTGACATCGGCACCGGCTTCGGCAGCGGCTGGGGCGGCGACGGGGCCGAACTCCCCGAAGGCGCGGCGGCGTTGGCCGAGCGGGGCGGCGGCCCGGGGAATTCCGTGTGCCGGAGGTCGAAGCGCCCGGCTAGGGTGCCGATATGTCACGGATACTGCTGAGCGTCAACCTGGGCCGGGCCGCGGCCGCCGCCAAGACGGACGCGCCGGGGGGCCTCACCGGCATCGACAAGCGGCCCACCGAAGGACCCGTCGCGGTGCGTGCCCCGGGCCCGAAGGGCATCGGGGGCAGTGGCCTCGACGGTGACGCGATCGGCGATCTCCGGCACCACGGCGGTGACGACCAGGCGGTGTACGCCTATGCCAGGGAGGACCTGGACCAGTGGGCCGCCGAGCTGGACCGCCCGCTCACCAATGGCGTCTTCGGCGAGAACCTGACCACCTCGGGCCTGGACGTGAACGACGTACGGGTCGGTGAACGCTGGCGGATCGGCGACACCCTGCTGCTTGAGGCCACCACCCCGCGCATCCCGTGCGCCACCTTCGCCGACTGGCTGGGCGAACGGGGCTGGGTCAAGCGCTTCGCGGCCGAGGCCATGCCCGGCTCGTACTTCCGGGTGCTGCGGCCCGGGGTGGTACAGGCCGGGGACCGCATCGAGGTGACCCACCGCCCGGAGCACGAGGTGTCCGTGGCCTTCGTCTTCCGGGCGCTGCTGGGCGAGCCCGAACTGCGCCCCCGGATCGCGGCCGCCGGCTCCGCGCTCCCCGCCGACCTGTATGCCAAGGCCCGGGTCTGGGCGGACAAGGGCGCCCCGGAGCCCAGGGACGACTGACACCGCGCGCCGGCGCGCGACACCCATCGGACCTGCTGCCCGGCCGGGACCGTCGTCCGGCGCCCGCGCCTGTTCGACGCGCCGTCCGAGCCGTGCCGACGCCACCGAGCAGCGCTCCCACCCCCGAACTCGGCCCTCGGCCGGGGTGACTGGCGGAGCCGTTCGGGATCTCTCGTTCCTCATGGGACGCATTCTGCCCGCGACCACTGACAGTTACGCTATCGACGCACCCGCCGGTCCGGGTGCGTCCGGGCGGAATGTGAAGGATGGCGATGTGATCAGGTGAGACGGAAAAGCATATGGACACGGGGCACACAATCGACAACGCTCGAAGCATGGCCCACCCCCCACCTTCATATACCCCACACCCGGCGCACGCTCCGCCGTCAAGTGCCCCGCCGGACTCGCTCGGGCTGTTGATCGCCTTCCTGGGGGCCTGTGTCACCCTGCCCGGGCTGACGTCGCTGGCCTGGATCTCCATCAGGTTCGAGGAGGGCCACGCCGACCTCACCCTGAACGAGGTCGCCAAGCTCCTGCCCGCCGCCGAAGGGGGCACGCTGCTCGGTGGGTTGGGCCACACCTATCTGCAGTACCTCAGCCTGCCCACCGTGCTGACCGCCATCGTCGCCTCGCTCCGCGCCAGTTGGCCCAGGCACGGCGCTGCGCCCCGGCGGACAGCGCGGGTGGTCGCCATGGCCGCCTGCCTGTTCGGTCTGGTGGGGACGCTGGTGCTGGCCATCTCGCTCAACGGCCTGGGCGTGCGCGAGGGTTACTGGGTGTCGTGCGATATCGGCCCGGCCCCCTGGGTGACGGCGGCCGGCCTGGGGATCATGCTGCTGGGCGTCTGTCTCAGCACCGGCCGCTGTCCGATGGCGCCGGCGAACCAGGGCTGATACGGGGCGGCTTCAGGCCGTCCCTGGCAACGTGGTTTGCCGGACGGCACGGCCCTTCTCAGCTGATCCGCGCGCCCGCCCGCCAGACGGCGGCCACCAGGGGGACGCCCGGCCGGTACGCGAGGTGGACCGGTTCCGGCGCGTCCAGCAGCGCCAGGTCGGCGCGGCAGCCGGTCGCCAACCGCCCGATGTCCGTGCGCTCCAGCGCCGCCGCTCCTCCGGCGGTGGCGGCCCACAGGGCCTCGTCGGGGGTCATGCCCATCTCGCGGACGGCCACGGCCAGACAGAACGGCATCGAACTGGTGAAGGACGAACCGGGGTTGCAGTCGGTGGCGATGGCGACCACAGCGCCGGCGTCCAACAGCCTTCTGGCGTCCGGGTAGGGCGCCCTGGTGGAGAACTCGCAGCCGGGCAGCAGGGTGGCCACGGTGCGCCCCTGCGCGAGGGCGTCGACATCCGCGTCGGTGAGGTGGGTGCAGTGGTCCGCCGCGGCGGCGCCGAGTTCCACCGCGAGTTGGACGCCGGGGCCGTGGCCGAGTTGGTTGGCGTGCAGGCGGGGGCGCAGGCCACGGGCCCGGCCGGCGGTGAGTACGGCGCGCGCCTGGTCGGCGTCGAAGGCGCCCTCCTCGCAGAAGGCGTCGATCCAACGGGCGTGGGGTGCGCAGGCGTCGAGCATCGGGCCGGTCACCAGGGCGACATAGCCGGCGGGGTCGTCGGCGTACTCGGGCGGCACGATATGCGCCCCGAGGAAGGTGACCTCGGTCAGCTGTCGGGCGGCGATCCGCAGCGCACGGGCCTCGTCGGCGACGGTGAGTCCG
This sequence comes from Streptomyces sp. NBRC 109706, assembly GCF_000974485.1. GTDB lineage: Bacteria > Actinomycetota > Actinomycetes > Streptomycetales > Streptomycetaceae > Streptomyces. Next base: position 57,744 of record NZ_BBOM01000012.1, read on the forward strand.
TAGCCCGACTTGGTCTCCACCGTGGTGGTGCCCTGTCGGGCCATCTCGGCGCGGAACAGGGCGAGCCGCCGGGCGAGTTCGGCGTCGTCGGCCTGCCGGGTGGCGGCGACCGTGGTGGCGATCCCGCCGGCGGCGTAGGGCCGCCCGGACATCCGGGCGTGGAACTCGGCGCCACGCTCGCCGGCGAAGAGCAGGTGGGAGTGGGAGTCCACGAAGCCGGGGATCACGGTGCGGCCGGTCGCGTCGATGTGACTGTCAGTGGCGGGTGCTCTACTGGATGTACCGATCCAGGCGATGCGGTCCCCTTCGATGACGAGGGCGGCGTCCTGGATCTGGCCCAGTGGTCCGATGCCGAGGGAGGGGTCGTTGGTGACCAGGGTGTTGATGTGGGTGATGGCGGTGCTGGGCATCTTCGGGTGCCTCCCGGTGCGCGTGGCTTCGGCGTGCGGCGGCGGTGTGGGGACGATCGCGCGGCTTCTCCGACGGCGCCGGGGGTGCCGGGGGTGGCGGGTGTGCCGGGTGTGCCGGGTGTGCCGGGTGTGGCGGGTGTGGCGGGTGTGCCGGGGGTGGCGGGGATTCGCCGCCGGCTCGGCGCCGGTCAGAGGTTGGCGTGGACACCGGCGATGGCACGGCGCAGGGCACGCGGGGTGTCGTGCACCAGCTGGTGGCTGCCGTGGCGCACGATATGCCGCCCGCCCACCACGGTGTGCCGCACATCGGCCGCGGTGGCGGCGAAGATCACCGCCTGAACGGCGAGGCGCGGTGGCGGGCCCGAAGTGCGCACGGTGTCCAGGGAGACGGTGGCGAAGTCGGCGAGCGCGCCCACCTCCAGCCGGCCGGCCTCGGGCCAGCCCAGGGCCGCGTGCCCCTGCTCGGTGGCGGCGCGCAGCAGTTGGTCGGCGGTGAAGTGGCCCCGGACATGGCTGCGCAGGCGTTCCCCCGTCTCCAGGGCGCGTGCCTCCTCCAGGATGTCGATCACGGCATGGCTGTCGCTGCCCAGGCTCAACGGGCAGCCGGCGGCGCGCAGTTCGCCGGCGGGGCCGATGCCGTCCGCGAGATCGCGTTCCGTGGTGGGGCAGAGGCAGGCGCCGGTTCCTGCGCCGCCGAGCAGGGCCAGGTCGCCCGGCTCCAGATGGGTCGCGTGCACGGCGGTGGTCCGTCGGGTCAACACGCCGTGGTCGGCCAGGAGTTGGGTGGGGGTGCGGCCGTGGGCCGCCTGGCACTCCTCGTTCTCCCTCGGCTGTTCGGAGAGGTGGACGTGCAGCGGGCACTCGCGCTGGGCGGCCCAGTCGGCCACGGTGGCCAACGCCTCGGCCGGCACGGCCCGCACCGAGTGGATGGCCGCGCCGATCCGGGCCGTGTCGGTGCCGCGCAGCGCGCCGGCCCGATCCGCCCAGGCGTCCGCGGTCCGGTCGGCGAAGCGCCGCTGGGGGCGGCTCGGTGGCCGGCCGAAGCCGGCGGCCAGATAGCAGGTGTCGAGGAGGGTGATGCGGATGCCGGCGTCGGCGGCCGCCGCGATCAGGGCCTCGCCCATCGCGTTGGGGTTCCCGTAGGGCGTGCCGTCCGGCTGGTGGTGCAGATAGTGGAACTCGCCCACGCAGGTGATGCCGGCCAGGGCCATCTCGGCGTACACGGCGCGGGCCAGCGCGTGGTAGCCGTCGGGGTCGAGCAGGGAGGAGAGTTCGTACATGGCGTTGCGCCAGGTCCAGAAGGTGCCGGCGCCGACCTGGGCGCTGCCCCGCAGGGCGCGGTGGAAGGCGTGGCTGTGCACGTTGGCGAGGCCGGGGATGGTGAGCCCGCGCAGCGAGACGGCGCCGACGGGCGGCGTCGGCACCCCGGGGCGCACCTCGGTGATGGTGCCGTCGACGGCGGTGGCGATCACCACGCCCGGCTCCACCACGCCGCCGAGCGTGGCGTGTTCGGCCCAGTACGTCTGTGCGGTCAGCGACATACCAACCCCTCCAACACCTCGGCGAGCGCGGCCACTCCGGCCTCGCAGTCCCGTTGGTCGGCGTGTTCGGCGGGCGCGTGGGAGACGCCGGTCGGGTTGCGCACATAGAGCATGGCGGTGGGCAGCACGGCGGAGAGGATGCCGGCGTCGTGCCCCGCCCCCGTGGGGAGGACGGGCGCGTCGTCGAGGAGGGCCGCGAGGCTGTCCCGGAGCGCCGGGGAGAAGCGCTGCGCCCCGGTGTGGGACTCCCTGGTCACGCCGAGCCGCACGCCGTCCCGGCCGGCCCGGTTCCTGGCGGTCTCCTCGATGCCGGCGACCAGCTCCTCCAGGGCGTCGGCCTCGGGTGCCCGCGCGTCCAGCCAGCCGGTCACCTGGGACGGGATCGCGTTGACCCCGCCCGGCTCCACGGTGACCTTGCCGAAGGTGGCGAGGGCCCCGCCGAGCCTGGCCCGCTTGCGGGCGGCCAGCACGGTGTGCGCATAGGTGAGCATGGGGTCCCTGCGGTCCGCCAGCCGGGTGGTCCCCGCGTGGTTGCCCTCGCCGTGGAAGTCGAACCGCCAGCGGCCATGGGGCCAGATCAGCGAGCCGACGCCCACCGCCCGGTCCAACTCGACCAACGCCCGCCCCTGTTCGACATGCAGCTCGATGAACACGCCGATTCTGCCGAGGCGTTCGGGGTCGGGGCCGATCCCGAACGGATCGTGTCCTGCGGCGCTCATGGCGTCGGCCAGGGTGGTGCCGGCCGCGTCGCGCAGCGCCCTGGCGCGTTCGGGCTCCAGCGCGCCCACGGCCAGCCGGGAGCCCACGCAGGCCACCCCGAACCTGGCGCCCTCCTCGTCGGCGAAGGCCACCACGCCCAGCGGCCGGCGGCCGGTCCGTCCCCTGGCCCGCAGCTCGTCCAGCGCGGCGAACGCCGAGGCGACGCCGAGCGGGCCGTCGAAGGCGCCGCCGTCCGGCACGGAGTCCAGATGGGAGCCGGTGACCACGGCGTCGCCCAGCGCCGGATCGCCCAGCCAGGCCCACTGGTTGCCGTTGCGGTCCACCTCGTGGTCGAGGCCGCGCGCCTCGGCCTGGGCGCGGAACCAGGCGCGCAGCTCGGCGTCGACGGCCGTCCAGGCGTAGCGGCGGTAGCCGCCGGTCGTCGGGTGCCGTCCGATGGGGGCGAGCCCGTCCCACAGCGCGGCGAACGCCTCGGCGCCCGGGGCGGCGGCGCCGCCGGTGCCCTCGGCCGGCCGCCCCGCCGTCATCGCGCCGCCCCCGCGGCGCCGGCCGCCCCGGCTTCGGCGTCCGGCGGCGCCGTCTCCCGCATGGGCACGCGCACCCCGTCCCGTTCGGCGACCTCCTCGGCGCGTTCGTACCCGGCGTCGACATGGCGGATGACGCCCATGCCCGGGTCGTTGGTGAGCACCCGGTGCAGCTTCTCCCCGGCCAGCCGGGTGCCGTCGGCCACGGTGACCTGCCCCGCGTGCAGCGAACGCCCCATGCCGACGCCCCCGCCGTGGTGCAGCGAGACCCAGGAGGCCCCGGAGGCGACATTGACCATGGCGTTGAGCATGGGCCAGTCCGCGATGGCGTCCGAGCCGTCGAGCATTCCCTCGGTCTCCCGGTAGGGCGAGGCGACCGAACCGCAGTCCAGGTGGTCCCGGCCGATCACCACCGGCGCCGCCAACTCCCCGGCGGCCACCATCTCGTTGAACCGTTCCCCGGCCCTGGCGCGTTCGCCGTGTCCCAGCCAGCAGATCCGCGCCGGCAGCCCCTGGAAGCGCACCCGCTCCCCCGCCAGCCGCAGCCATCTGGCCAGCGACTCGTTCTCGGGGAAGAGGTCGAGCACCGCCCGGTCGGTGGCCGCGATGTCCTTGGGGTCGCCGCTGAGCGCGGCCCAGCGAAACGGTCCCTGTCCCTCGCAGAACAGCGGCCTGATATAGGCGGGGACAAACCCCGGGAAGGCGAAGGCGCGTTCGTAGCCCGCGAGTTGGGCCTCGCCCCGGATGGAGTTGCCATAGTCGAAGACCTCGGCGCCGGCGTCCTGGAAGCCGACCATGGCCGCCACGTGTCGGGCCATCGACTCCCTGGCCCGCTCGGTGAACTCGGCCGGGCGCCGGGCGGCGAAGTCCGCCATCTCCGACAGGTCCACGCCCGACGGCAGATAGCTCAGCGGGTCGTGAGCGCTTGTCTGGTCGGTGACGATGTCGACCGGCGCGCCCATCGAGAGCACCTGGGGCAGCACGTCGGCCGCGTTCCCCAGCAGGCCGATGGAGAGCGCCCGGCGCTCCTGTCGGGCCCGTTCCGCCAGCGACAGCGCCTCGTCGAGCGAGGTGGCCTGGACGTCGAGATAGCCGTGTTCGATGCGCCGGACGATGGCCCTGGGGTCGCAGTCCACGCAGAGCGCGACCCCGCCGTTCATGGTGACGGCCAGCGGTTGGGCGCCGCCCATGCCGCCGAGCCCGGCGGTCAGCGTGAGGGTGCCGGCCAGGCTGCCGCCGAAGCGTTTGGCGGCCACGGCGGCGAACGTCTCATAGGTGCCCTGGAGGATGCCCTGGGTGCCGATATAGATCCAGGAACCGGCCGTCATCTGGCCGTACATGGTCAGGCCCAGGCTCTCCAGGCGGCGGAACTCCTCCCAGTTGGCCCAGTCGCCGACCAGGTGGGAGTTGGCGATCAGCACCCTGGGGGCCCACTCATGGGTGGTCAGCACGCCCACCGGTCGCCCCGACTGCACCAACAGCGTCTCGTCGTCCCGCAGGGTGCGCAGGGTGGTCACGATGGCGTCGAAGGAACGCCAGTCCCTGGCGGCCTTGCCCGTGCCGCCGTAGACCACCAGCTCGTCGGGGTGTTCGGCCACCTCGGGATCGAGGTTGTTCTGCAACATGCGGAGCGCGGCCTCCTGGGGCCAGCCCCGGGTGGAGAGCCTGGTCCCGGTGGCCGCGCGCACGGGTCTCGGCCCCGCTGGTCGCCTCGGGTCCGCGGATGCGGCCGGTCCCGATGCTGTCGGTCCCGATGCGGCCGGTCCCGATGTCGTCGGTCCCGATGCCGTTGGTCCTGCCATGGCCCACGCCTCCCCGATGTGGTCGGGATATTCACCCACTCTAAGGCTGAATACTTTCAGTCAACAACCGCCCGCGACCGCCCGGGGGTTGCGCCTCTCGATCCGCCTCTCGATCCGCGCCTCAATCCGCTCCTCGGTCCGCTCCGCCGTCCGCTCCGTCCCGTTGTGCTCCCTGCCGCCGCGCCGCCCGGCATGTTTCGCTGGACCCATGGAGCCTCCGAGCCGACGCGACCACGCCGTGCGGGCCCTGCTCGCCCACGGCCTTCTCACCGACGACCAGCCCCTGGCCGCCCTGCTCGACCTCAGGAGCGTCCAGGAGACCACCGCCGCTCTCCATGCTGCCTTCGATGCGGTCACCGCGCCCGGTCAGCCGGTCCTGCACACCTTCGCGGTCAAGGCCGGCACGCTGGTGCCGGTGCTGCGCCTGCTGGACGGGTTCGGCATCGGCAGCGAGGTGGCCAGCCCCGGAGAGCTGGCCCTGGCGCGCCGCGCCGGGCTCGCCCCGGACCGCATCGTCCTCGACTCGCCGGCCAAGACGGAGGCCGAACTGCGTGAGGCGCTGCGCCTGGGCATCGCCATGAACGCCGACAACCCACAGGAACTCGCCCGGTTGGACGCGCTGGTGCCCGAGCATCCCGGGCACGGCCCGGTGGGCTTGCGGATCAACCCGCAGCTGGGCGGCGGCACCATCGACGCGATGAGCACCGCGACCGCGACCAGCAAGTTCGGCGTCGCCCTGCGCGATCCGGGGGCGCGCGACTGGGTGGTGCGCGCCTTCCTGGACCGCCCCTGGCTGACCCGGCTGCACTGCCATGTGGGCTCGCAGGGCATGGCCCTCGCCCGGATGGCGGAGGGCGTGCGGGAGAGCTACGAACTGGCCGAGGAGATCAACGCGGCGGCCGGCGAGCGGCGGATCGACACCCTGGACATCGGCGGCGGACTCCCGGTCAACTTCGACTCCGACGAGATCACCCCCGGCTTCGCCGAGTACGCCCGGCTGTTGCGGGACACCGTCCCCGGGCTGTTCGACGGCCGCTACGGCCTGGTCACGGAGTTCGGCCGGTCGCTGCTGGCCAAGGCGGGCGCGGTGGTGGCCCGGGTCGAGTACACCAAGGAGGCCGGCGGACGGCCGATCGCGGTCACCCACGCCGGCGCCCAGGTCGCGGTGCGCACCGTGTTCGCGCCGGCCTCCTGGCCGCTGCGGGTCGCGGTCTATGACGCGAAGGGCGCGCCCAGCGCCGAGCCCGCCGTCCGGCAGGACGTCGCCGGGCCGTGCTGCTTCGCCGGCGACCTGGTCGCCATCGACCGCCCGCTGCCCCGGCTGCGCCCCGGCGATGTGGTGGCCCTGCTGGACACCGGCGCCTACTACTTCTCCACGCCCTTCGGCTACAACGCGCTGCCGCGACCGGCCGTCTACGGCTTCACCGTGGACGGCACCGGGCCGGCCGTGTTCACCCCGCTGCGGCGGGCGCAGACGCTGGAGGAGCTGGTCGAGGAGTCCGGCGGATCGCTGTAGGCCGACGGCGCCGACGGGGGTCCTCAGTCCCAGAAGACCTGCCGGTCGGCGGCCCTGGCGTCGAACCGCTCCAGGCGGGTCTGGGCCGCCGGCAGCGCGTCGCACATCGCCTCCAGCAGCGCCCGCCCGAGCAGCATCGGGGCACAGGCCGTGTCGAACGAGAGCGCGGTGCTCACCGGGGCCGTGAACAGCAGGTCGGCGGGGTCGGCGACGGGCGCCAGCACGCTGTCGGCCACCGTCACCAGGGTCAGCCCGGCGGCCCGCGCCACCCCCAGCGCCTCGACCAGCTCGCGCGGGTAGCGGGGCAGCGCGAAGCAGAGCAGCGCGGTCGCCCCGGCGTCGGCGGCCTGCTCGATACGGTCGGCCAGCAGCGAGCCGCCCTCGTCGAGCAGGCGCACATCCGGATGCACCTTGGCCGCGAAGTAGGCGAAACCGGCCGCCTCCGCAGCCGCCGCGCGCAACCCCAGCACCGGCAGCGGCCGCGAGGCCGCGAGCAGCCGGCCGGCCCGCTCAAGACGCTCCGGCTCCCCGAGCCAGGACACCAGCCGCCGCAGCTGCTCGATCTCGGCGAGCACCGCCTGCTGGTACCCGTTCGGCTCCGCGCCGCCGGGGGCCCTGCCCTCGGCGTCCGGGACCCCGGCGGCGCGGCCGTCGTGCAGCGCCTCGCGCAGCCGCCGCCGGAGCGCCGGATAGCCGTCGAACCCCAGCGCCACGGCGAACCGGGTGACCGACGGCTGGCTCACCCCCGCCAGCTCCGCCAACTCGACGCTGGAGAGAAACGGCGCCTCCTCGGCCCGCCGCACGACCACCTGGGCGATACGCCGTTGGGTGGGCGTCAGCCGACGCCCGTCGAACAGCCCTGCCAAGCGCGCGCTCGCCTCACTCACCGCGTCAGTCTAGGCAGCGGCACCGACAACGGGGCCAGCCGTCGGCCTCGACAGCCGGCAACGGGCCTCGGGCTGGCCCTCCCGACAAATGGGGGGTTACCCCTAGTGCGGGCCGGGTCCTGGGCGCCGTAGCGTGGACGTATGACGAGTGGGCGCGATCCGGAGCTGAACCGGGACTCCGACCTGAAGCGGGACCTCGAAGCCGCCGTGCAGACACGCAGGGAGCTGGGCGAGGGGTACGAGTCCGAGCTGGTGGACTCCTTCCTGGAGAAGGTCGAGCAGCGCATCGACAGCACGGTGGACAAGCGGGTGCGGCGTCAGGTCGCCGAGCAACAGATGGTGATCGCCAGGGGCGGCCGGCCGCCCGGCAGCGCCGACACCCAGGGCCCCGGCGTCGCCTTCGGCCTGGCGGCGCTCTCCCTGGTGCTGGCCATTCCGCTGTCCGCCATCGCCGCCGCCCAGACCGGCCTTGCCGGCCTCCTGGTCTGCTGGACGGGCGTCGTCGGCGTCAACGCCTGCTTCCTCGGCCACACGCTGCTGCGCGGCGGCGACGAGCAGAAGAAGTCCGACTGGGACTAGGTGTCTGGGCCCGCCAGGGCCGGATGGGCCGCCAGGGCCGGGAGAAGAAGTTGGCGGGGACCGCCGCACCCCGGCTTGAGGCCGAGGGCGGGACGACGGCGGTCCCCGCGGGGACACGGGCCGGGTCGGGGCCTCGTGTCCGGGCGACCAGGGAGGTCCGGGAGCCGCTCCGGAGGTCCTTGGTGCCGACACCGAGAACTCTGCCGGAGCGGTGTTAACGACGCGTTGCCCAGCCGTGACACTTCGGGTTCCGTTGGGCGACCGGCGCGCCGGCCTCCTCGGGAGGGTCGGGGAGGCCGGGCGCCGCGCTCAGTTCTTCCCGGCCAGGAACGCCAGCAGGTCCTGGCGGCTGACGACGCCGGCCGGCTTGCCGTCCACCAGAACCACGGCGGCGTCCGCGTCCTGCAGGGTGGCCATCAGATCGGCGACCGGCTCGCCGGACCCGACATGCGGCAGCGGCGCGCTCAGATGCTTGTCCAACGGGTCCTCCAGCGCGGCCCGCTGGGCGAACAGCGCGTCCAGCAGCTCCCGTTCGACGACCGAGCCGACGATCTCGGCGGCCATCACGTCCGGGTGCCCGGCCCCCGGCTTGACCACCGGCATCTGGGAGACGCCGTACTCGCGCAGCACCTCGATCGCCTCGCCCACCGTCTCGTCCGGGTGCATATGCACCAGCGACGGCAGGCCGCCGTCCTTGCCGCGCAGCACGTCGGCGACGCGGGTCGCGGGCTCGCCCCCCTCCAGGAAGCCGTAGTCGGCCATCCACTCGTCGTTGAAGATCTTGCTCAGATAGCCGCGCCCGCTGTCCGGCAGCAGCACCACCACCACATCGTCGGGACCGAGCCGGCGGGCCACCTCCAGCGCGCCCACCACGGCCATCCCGCAGGAGCCGCCGACCAGCAGGCCCTCCTCGCGGGCCAGCCGGCGGGTCATCTGGAAGGAGTCCTTGTCCGAGACGGCGACGATCTCGTCGGCCACCCCACGGTCATAGGCGTCCGGCCAGAAGTCCTCGCCCACGCCCTCCACCAGGTACGGCCGTCCCGAGCCGCCCGAGTAGACCGAGCCCTCGGGGTCGGCGCCGACCACCCGGACCCGTCCCTCGCTGGCCTCCTTGAGGTAGCGGCCGGTGCCGGAGATGGTGCCACCGGTGCCGACGCCGGCGACGAAGTGGGTGATCCGGCCCCCGGTCTGCTCCCACAGCTCGGGACCCGTGGTCTCGTAGTGGGAACGGGGGTTGTCCGGATTGCTGTACTGGTCCGGCTTCCAGGCTCCCGGCGTCTCCCGGACCAGCCGGTCCGACACGTTGTAGTAGGAGTCCGGATGTTCGGGGTCGACCGCCGTGGGGCAGACCACCACGTCGGCGCCATAGGCCCGCAGCACGTTGATCTTGTCGGTTGAGACCTTGTCCGGGCAGACGAAGACGCAGCGGTAGCCCTTCTGTTGGGCCACGATGGCCAGTCCGACACCGGTGTTGCCCGAGGTGGGCTCCACGATCACGCCTCCGGGGCGCAGGGCTCCCGAGCGTTCGGCGGCCTCGATCATCCGCACGGCGATCCGGTCCTTCACCGACCCGCCGGGATTGAAGTACTCGACCTTCGCGAGCACGGTGGCCTCGATGCCCTCGGTCACTCGGTTGAGTCTGACCAGCGGGGTGTTGCCGATCAGTTCGATCATCGACTCGTGATACTGCACCTGGGTCTCCGCATATCAGGGGGGTTCTTCCGCTGTTGACGGCGATGGAACAGCACCCTATTGCGTTGCGCGGTGCGTCGTGTTGGGCACCACACAAGTGACGGGGTGCGACGACGAGAGGCAGTTGCCAGGGATGTCCAGGGCGCGGGTGGCACGAAGAATCGCGACGGCTGCGGCCTACGGGGGCGGCGGCATCAGCCTGCTGGGGGGCGCCGCCGTGGGCCTGCTCCTCACCGAGGCCAGATACGCCAGGCGGCAGGTGGTCGGCGGGGCCAGCGGTGACGAACCGCCGGTGGCCGACGGGGTGTACGGCATGGCCTTCGCCCCCTCGAACGGCGTGCCCTGGCGGCTGGCGATCCTGGGCGACTCCACCGCCGCCGGCCTCGGCGTCGAGCAGGCGCGGCAGACGCCGGGGGCGCTGCTGGCCTCGGGTCTTGCCGCGGTCTGCGAACGTCCGGTCGAGCTGCACAGCGTGGCGCTCTCCGGGGCCAGATCCCACGATCTGGAGCGCCAGGTGTCGCTGCTGCTCACCGAGCCGGGGCGGGCGCCGGTGCCGGATGTGTGCGTGATCATGATCGGCGCCAACGACATCACCGGTCGGGTCTCGCCGGCCCAGTCGGTGCGTCATCTCTCCGACGCCGTCTCCCGGTTGCGCACCGCGGGCTGTCAGGTGGTGGTGGGCACCTGCCCCGATCTGGGCTCGGTCGAGCCGGTCGGGCAGCCGTTGCGCTGGGTGGCCCGCCGGCTCTGCCGCCAGCTGGCGGCGGCGCAGACCATCGCGGTGGTGGAGCTGGGCGGGCGCACGGTGTCCCTGGGCACGCTGCTCGGCCCCGAGTTCGCCGCCCATCCGCGCGAGTTGTTCGGTCCTGACCGCTACCACCCGTCGGCCGCCGGCTATGCCACGGCGTCGATGGCCGTACTGCCCACGCTCTGCGCCGCGTTGGGCGTCTGGCCGGAGGAGCGGCGGCCCGGGCTGCCGCGCCGCGAGCGGCTGCTCCCGGTGGACCGGGCGGCGGCGCGCGCGGTGCTCGAAGGGGGCACGGAGGTCAGCTCGGCGGAGCGCGGCAACCGACGCGCGCCCTGGGCGCTCCTCAAGCGCCATCGCCGGCGCGCGCTGCCGGAGGAGACGGCGGAACACCAGCGGGACGACGCCGCGCGAGAGGGCGGCGAGCGGGGCAGTGGCGAGCGGGTGGAGGAGGTGCCGAGCGCGCCGGCAGGCGGCGGGTCGGGGCACAGCCGGCAGGCGAGCCCGTGACAGCTCGCCGTACCTGCGGGTAACTTCGAGGGGGGTGCCACACCGGGCCCCGTCCACCGCGTTCATCCCGTTCATCCCGCTCGTCCCGCCCGTTCCGCTCGCCCCGCTCGTTCCCGGAGGAAGCCGTGCCCGAAGCAGTCATCGTCTCAGCGGCCCGTTCGCCCATCGGACGTGCGGTGAAGGGCTCGCTCAGGGAGCTGCGTCCGGATGATCTGACGGCGCAGGTGGTGCGCGCCGCGCTGGATCAGGTGCCGCAGCTGGATCCCGCCGATATCGACGATCTGATGCTCGGCTGCGGCACCCCGTCCGGCGAGCAGGGGAGCAATCTGGGCCGGGTGGTGGCCGTTCAGCTCGGGCTCGACCGGCTGCCCGGTTGCACCATCACCCGCTACTGCGCCTCCTCGCTCCAGACCACCAGGATGGCGCTGCACGCGATCCGCGCCGGCGAGGGCGACGTCTTTGTCTCGGCCGGGGTCGAGACGGTGTCCCGGCTGGTCAGGGAGGCGCCCGAGACCCACAACCCGCTCTTCGCCGAGGCCGAGGCGCGGACCGCGCACCGCGCCGAGCACGGTGGCGAGGGCTGGCACGATCCGCGCGAGGACGGCCAACTGCCCGATATCTACATCGCGATGGGGCAGACGGCGGAGAACCTGGCCCGCCACAAGGGGATCAGCCGCGCGGAGATGGACGCGTTCGGGGTGCGCTCGCAGAACCTCGCCGAGCAAGCCATCGCGAACGGCTTCTGGCAGCGCGAGATCACCCCGGTCACCACCCCGAAGGGCACGGTGGTCGGCGCGGACGACGGACCGCGCGCCGGGGTCACGGCGGAGGCGGTCGCCGCGCTGCGGCCGGTCTTCCGCCCGGACGGCCTGGTCACGGCGGGCAACTGCTGCCCACTGAACGACGGGGCCGCCGCCCTGGTGGTGATGTCCGACACCAGGGCCAGGGAGCTGGGCATCACCCCGCTGGCCCGGGTGGTCGCCACCGGCGTCTCGGGGCTCTCCCCCGAGATCATGGGGCTCGGCCCGGTGGAGGCGTCCCGGCGCGCGCTGGCCAACGCCGGGCTGACCATCGACGACATCGATCTGGTGGAGATCAACGAGGCGTTCGCCGCGCAGGTGATCCCCTCCTACCGCGAGCTGGGCATCGATATCGACCGGCTCAACGTGAACGGGGGCGCCATCGCCGTCGGCCATCCGTTCGGCATGACGGGCGCCCGGATCACCGCCACCTTGATCAACTCGCTGAGCTGGCACGACAAGCAGTTCGGGCTTGAGACCATGTGCGTCGGCGGCGGGCAGGGCATGGCCATGGTGCTGGAGCGCCTCAGCTGACCCAGCCGCCCCCCGCGCCCCCGGGCAGGGGGGCGCACGCCGGCGGGCGGCCGGCGGCCGGTCGGTATATCCGGGCGATACCGAAGCGGGCCCGGGATGTGATCCATGCCCGTTCACGCGATGGAATGGCCTGGTCAGGGACGTCAGGGGGGCGCGTAAGGGACCAAATACCTGTCCACTTCATGACGTTTTGCACTGCACGCCGTGTCCGCGCCCCGGAAACCTGAGATAAGAAGTCAGGGACCAATCAGCACTGGGAGCGAGTCCGTGAGCGCCATATCCGTCATCCTGCTGGTGACCTCAGGCACCGCCGTAGCCCTGGGCGCCCTGGCCCTGTACACCGTGCGCGCGCTGCGCGAGGAGCTGGCCGCGCTGCGCGCCGAGGTGGCCGCCGGCCAGGCCCGGGTGCCGGAGGCCAGGGCGGAGCTGCCGCCCGAAGCGATCCGGGGCGCCGTCGCCAAGGCGCTGGCCGACGAGCGGGAGCGCGAGCTGGCCGAGGCCAGGGCGTACTGGGCCGAGCAGGACGCCAAGGAGGACCAGGGCCCCGGGTCGCTGCTGGCCGGCCGGGGGCTGAGCTATGTGGTGGCCGACGCGGACGAGGAGCTGCTGGACGCGCTGCTGGAGCGCTATCTGCTGAGCGATTCCGCGCTGCCGCCGAGCGCGGCCGAGGGCGTGGTCTTCATCCCGCGTCAGGAGGACGAGGGCCCGGAGGACGCCCTGGACCTGGAGGGCCCCGTCGAGCCGCCGCGCGCGCCGCGTGGCCAGGACGGCGAGGAGTCCCCCGAGCTGGCCGCGGCCCGCCGCCGGCATCCCTCGCACCCCGGCTTCACGCTCTCCGGGGAGCCCGTGGACCGCTCGACGCCGGGCGGCCGTCCGCGTCCCCACGATCCCGGCTACACGGCCGACCGGCTCTCCCGGCTCGCCGAGTCCCGGGTCCCGCTGACGGATGTGCGGCCGGGGCCGCTGGGCACGCTGGACGTCCTTCTCTTCGCCGACGGCACCACGCTCTGTCTGAGCCCCAGCCACCAGGAGGCCGCCGAGCGGCTGGCCGAGTCCCTGCGCCTGGGCGAACCCCCGGTGCTGATGGGCGGATCGTCCGTCTCCGGCGCCTACACGCTGACATTCTCCTGCGGCGACGAGGAGAACGTCTATCTGCTGGCCGACCGGGTGGTGGCCTCGTCCCAGCCGAGCGACTGACCGGGGACCGAGGCGGAGACCGACCGGCGGCCGGCCGGCGAGCGAGCCGGCGAGTGAGCGGCGCGCGGTCGCGTGGGATGCTCCTTGGTCGAGCGAGGAGGCGGTCATGGACGGGGTGGACACGGCTGAGCTGAACGCGGCCCTTGAGCGGGCCGTCGAACGGTTGCGACGGCTGCCGGAGAGCCGCCTGCGGCGCGGCGCCGCCGCCGAGGGCCGGGCGCTGGCCGACGAACTCACCCGCAGGGCACAGCTTCTGGAGCGCCCCTGCGGCGGCGGGACCCGACGCGTCCCGGACGTCGGCCTCTGGGCGGTCGGCGACCAGATCACGGTGACCGGGCACGATCTCGCCCGCGCCATCGAGGAGTCGACGGACGAGGAGCGCGCCCGGCGCGAACTGTCGGAGGCGCTGGCGGTGTTGGCCGCGTTCCGGGTCTGAGGGACCGTCCGACGGGTGGACGTCGCCGGGGCAGGCCCCGCCAAGTACCCTTGGGCAGCGTTCACTTCCGCGAAGAGCGGGGCGAGCGTTCCCCTGTGACCCGCCCGACGGAGCGGTTAAGGTAAGCCTTGCCTTAACTCAGTTTCGACCGGGGGGACCAGCGCGTGTGCGCCATGGGAGAACGCGATGCGCCAGCACGGCCGACGCGCCCCGTCCAGCCGCCGGCGGCCGCCGAATCTGTCCGAACGCGAAGAACGTCGGAATCCCCGACACGGTCGGGATCCCGGCGGGCCAGAGGCGTCGGACTGCTGGTCGGGCTGCTGCTGTTACCGCTCCTGCTGGCCTGCGGCCTGATGCTGGGCAGCGAGTTCATCGGCCCACGCACCGTCTGGCAGGCGTTGACCGGCGCCGAAGACACCCTCCAACACGTCCGGGTCAGCGGCATCCGGCTGCCCCGTCTCGCCCTCGCGATGACGGTGGGCGCCGCGTTGGCCACGGCGGGGGCGCTGATGCAGGCCGTCACCCGCAACCCGCTGGCCGACCCCGGCATCCTCGGTGTGAACGCCGGCGCCTGCCTGGCCGTGGTGACCGCCATCCTGGTCTTCGGTGTCGGCACCCCGGCCGGCTATGTGTGGTTCGCCTTCGCCGGCGCGGCGTTGGCGGCCGTCGCGGTCTACGGCGTCGGCGCCGCCGGGACGGGCGGCATGACGCCGGTCAAGGTCACCCTGGCCGGTGCGGTACTGGCTGCGCTCTTCTCCTCGGTGACCTCGACGATTCTGGTGCTCGACCAACGCAGCCTGGATCAGATGCGGTTCTGGATGGTCGGCTCCCTCGCGGGGCGCGGCCTCGATGTGCTCTGGCCGGTCCTGCCCCATGTCCTGCTGGGCCTGGTGGTCGCGCTGAGCTCGGGCCGCGCGGTGAACGTACTGGTGCTCGGCGAGGAGCAGGCGCGGGCGCTGGGGCTGCGGGTGGCACGGCTGCGGCTGCTGCTGGCGGCGGCCGTGGTGCTGCTGGCCGGCGGCGCGGTCGCCCTGGCCGGGCCGATCGGCTTCGTCGGCCTGGTGGTGCCGCATATGGCCCGGCTGGTCACCGGCAACGACTACCGCTGGCTGCTGGGCTACTGCGCGCTCTACGGCGCGGCCCTGATGGTGGCCGCCGATATCGCGGCCCGGACGTTGCTGGCCCCCCGGGAGATCCTGGTCGGCGTCTGCACGGCGGTGGTCGGCGCCCCCGTCTTCCTGCTGTTGGCCCGGCGGCGCCGCCTGGTGGCGACATGAGAAACCCCCTGAACGACCCGTTGGTGCTGCGGATCGGCCGGTCCGGCGGCCTCTCCCGCCGGTTCAACCCCAGGACGTCGCTGGTGCTCGGCTGCGCCGTCCCGCTGCTCTGTCTGCTCGGCCTGTACGGGGTGACGTGGGGCGCCCCCCGGCTCGACCTCGGCGATGTGGTGCGCACCCTGACCGGTGGCGGCGACGCCGGGGAGCGGCTGGTGGTCGGCGAGTTCGTGCTGCCCAGGGTGCTGTGCGCGCTGGCGGTCGGCGCGGCCCTCGGGCTCTCCGGCGCGCTCTTCCAGAGCTATGCGCGCAATCCGCTGGTCTCCCCCGACATCCTCGGCGTCAACAGCGGTGCCGCCCTGGTCGCGGTGGGCTCCCTGGTGCTCTTCGGCGGCTCCTGGTCCACCCTGCCCCCCGGTGCCTTCCTCGGCGCGCTGACCGCCGCGCTGCTGGCGGTGCTCTGTTCGCGCGGCCGTGGCCTGTCGCCCTACCGTCTGGTGCTGGTCGGGATCGGGGTCGACGCGCTGTGTCGGGCGGGCGTCGCCTTCGCGCTGGTCCAGGGCGATATCGGGCAGGTGCAGGCGGCCACGGTGTGGATGATCGGCTCGCTCTACGGGGCGGACTCCGACCGCGCGCTCTTCCTGGGCGTCCTGCTGGCCCTGCTGGTGCCGGCGGCGCTGGCGCTGCGCCGGCCGCTGGTGGCGCTCCGGCTCGGCGAGGAGGCGGCCCGTTCCGTCGGGGTGCGGACCACCGCCACCCGGGCCGCCGCGCTGGTCGTCGCGACGCTGCTGGCGGCCGGCGCGGTGGCGGTCTGCGGACCGGTCGCCTTTGTCGCCTTTCTGGCGCCGCACCTGGCGCGACGGCTGTGCCGGGCCGACACCCCCGAGGTGCTGCCGGTGGCCATGGCGGTCGGCGCCGCGCTGGTGCTGGGCTCGGATCTGCTCGCCCAACACGCGCTGCCGGTCGTTGTTCCACTCGGTGTGGTCACCCCGCTGCTGGGCGGCCCCTACTTCCTCTATCTGCTGATCCGAGCCAACCGCCACGGGGAGGTGGCCTGACATGGGCCTGCTGGAGGTGCGGGCGGCCAGCGTCGCCTATGACGGCCGGCCGGTCGTCGAGGGGCTCGACCTGACGATCCCGCCCGGCCGGATCACGGCGCTGGTCGGCCCCAACGGCTGTGGCAAGTCGACCCTGTTGCGGGCGCTCGCCCGGCTCCAGCGCCCGACCGACGGCACGGTGCTGTTGGACGGCCGCTCCGTCTGGCAGCTGCCGCCCCGGGAACTGGCCCGGCAGATCGGCCTGTTGGCGCAGAGCCCGCCGACGCCGGCCGGGCTGCTCGTCGAGGATCTGGTGGCCAGGGGCCGCTATCCGCACCAGAGTTGGCTGGCGCAGTGGTCGGAACGGGACCAGGCCGCGGTCGACCGGGCGCTGCGCGACACCGGCGCCGAATCGCTGCGCGGGCGCTATGTGGACGAGCTGTCCGGCGGCCAGCGGCAGCGGGTGTGGATCGCCATGGCCATCGCCCAGGAGACCGACGTGCTGCTCCTGGACGAGCCCACCACCTATCTGGACGTGGCCTACCAGGTCGAGATCATGGAGCTGCTCGAGGAACTGCACGCCAGGGGCGACCGCACCATCGTGGTCGTGCTGCACGATCTCAACCAGGCGTGCCGGCACGCCCACCATCTGGTGGCGCTGCGCGACGGCCGGGTGATGGCCGAGGGCGCGCCCGACGCCGTGGTCACCGAGGACTTCGTCCGGACCGTCTTCGACCTGGACTGCCGCATCCTGACCGATCCGGTGACCGGTCGCCCGCTGTTTGTGCCCGAACGCCGCCGAGGTGGCCGAAGCGACGCCATCGCGGCCACCGGGGAACGGCCCTGACGGCCGGCCGCCCGTTCCACCCCTCAATTCCCCTCACACCCAGGAGAGTTCATGTTCGCTGCCGCCACCACATCGGGACCGACCGGAGGCCGGCGCGGCCGCCGGCTGGTCGCGGGCCTCGCCCTGCTCGCCCTGCTGGGCGCCGCCGGCTGCTCGGGCTCCGACGACAACAACGACAACAACAACGACAACGCCAGCGGGAACAACGGCGGGAACGGGGACGGCGCCTCTTCGTCGACCCGGGACATCGAGCACGCCCTGGGCGTCGCCGAGGACGTGCCCGCCGAACCGACCAGGGTCGTCGCGCTCGACCCCTACTTCTCGCTCCCCACAGCCGCCCTCGGCGATGTGGAGATCGTCGGCACCTCGCACCTCCCGTTCGGCGATCCGCACCCGCCGTTCGTCGAGGCGGCGCGCGTCGAGAACACGGAGAACGTCGGCTGGTTCACGGAGTTGGACATCGCCGGCATCCACGCGCTGGAGCCGGATCTGATCGTGGGCGTCGAGTCCTTTGTCGAGCCGGTCCACGACGAGCTGTCGGCCATCGCCCCGACCGTGGCCCTGCCGCTCGACCACGCCCACTGGGAGGAGACCGTCCGGCTCGCCGCCGACGCGATGGGCATCTCCGAGGCGGTCGAGGTCTCGCTGGGGGACTACGCGACCCGCGCCGAGGAGCTGTCGGCGCGGCTGGCCGACGCCGGGGCGACCGAAGAGCCGGTCACCGTGCTGCAGTTCCGCTCGGTCGAGGACATCCGCATCTACACCGACCACTGCTCCACCCGTGTCCTGGGTGATCTGGGCTTCACCCTCCATGGCGCCGACGAGACGCCCGAGGGCGAGAACGCGCTCCAGGTCGGCGCCGAGCAGCTCACCCGGGCCGACTCCAGCTTTGTCTTCTATCTGCTCGGCGCCGCCGGCAGCAATCCCGAGGAAGCCCAGGCCGCCTTCGACATCGTGTCGACCCAGCCGCTCTGGGAGCGCCTGGGCGCGGTCGAGCGCGGCGACACGGCCGTGGTCTCCCCCGACTGGTGGTTCAACTGCGGATCGCCGCAGGCCAACCAGCTGATCCTGGACGATGTCGAAGCGACCCTGCTCGGCGAGTGAGGACTTCGACCGTGACGCTGCCCAGCACCCTCCCACCGGCGGCCGCCCCCGTGACCGCCGGGTACCTCGCCCGGCTGGCCGAGGTCGGCCCGCCGGCGCTCTCCCCCGACGGCACCGGGATCTGCGCCCTGGTCGCCGGGGACGGCCGCCGGGAGGTGCGCTGGTACGGCCAGGACGGGCCGCCCGAGGGCCGGACGCTGGCCGTGAACGCCCTGGACGTCCAGCCGCGTTGGCTGCCCGACGGGCGGCTCGGCTGGCTCACCGCCGGCCCCTCGGGCGAGGCGGTGCTGACGCTCGCCGACCCCGTGGCCGGCCGGTCCTTCGAGCACCGACTGCCGTTCCCCGCCGACGGCGTCGGCCAGCTGCACCCCACGGCCGCCGCCTGCCTGCTGCTGCGCCGCGCCGAAGGGCGGGGCCGGGTGGTGTCCCTGGACCAACTCGACGGCTCCTGCCGGGAGATCACCGGCCCCGAGCTGGATGTACGGGATCTGGCCGCATCGGCGGACGGCACCGTGGTGGTGGTCGCCCACCGCGCCGATCAGGCGGGCCCCGCGCTGCTGCGGCTGACGCCCGAGGGACCGGTGCTCCTGTGCGCCGAGGCGCGCGCCCCCGGCAGCCGGGAGCGGCTGCTGGACCTGTCGGCCGACGGACGCCGGGTGCTCTTCGGCCACGAGGACGGGGACGACCGCTGCTCGCTGTGGTGGCACGATCTCGCCGGCGGCGACGGCGGGCCGGTGCCCGGGGTGGGCCCCGGCACCGTGCTGGCGGCCCGCTGGTTCGGCGACGAGGTGCTGGTGCAGGCGTTCCACCGCACCCGGGGGATGCTGCGGCGGCTGCCGGCGCCCCGTCGGGCGGGAGCGCGCGCCGGGGGCGCGCGGGAGGTCGCCGGGACCGGCTGTGCCTATCCGGGGTTCGATGTGGCGCCCGGCGTCGGGGCCGTCGCCTTCCGGGCGCAGAGCCCCGACTCACCACCGGAGATCTGGCGGCTGTCCCCGGCCGGGCCCGTGGCCCGCCGGGTGTCCCGGGTGCACCCGGCCCCGCCGCCCGAACTGCTGGGCACGACACGGGAGATCCACTGGCCCGGCGCCCGGGACGGCCGACGGGTCGACGGGCTGCTGATCCGGCCGGCGGACGCGCCACCCGAGCTGGCGCTGCCCACCGTGGTGCTGCTGCACGGCGGCCCGCACCACCACTGGCACCACGGCTGGCACGGCTCCTGGAGCGACTGGGGCCAGCTGCTGGCCGCCCGTGGCTTCGCGGTGCTCTGCCCGAACGTCCGGGGCTCGACGGGCCGGGACTGGGCGTATGCCCACGCGGTCCGTGGCGATCTGGCCGAGCTGCCGCTCGCCGACGCCCTGGCCGGCGTCGACCAGCTGGTGGCCGCCGGGCTGGCCGACCCGGAGCGGCTTGGCGTGGGCGGCTGGAGCTATGGCGCCTATCTGGCGGGCTGGGCGCTGACCCGCACCGACCGCTTCCGCGCCGCCGTCATCGGCGCCGGCATCTACGATATGGCGGCGCTGGTCCGCAGCCCCCGTCTCGGGCCCGCCTGGCGCCGCTTCTTCCCCGGCGCCGACCTCACCGACGACGCGCCCTACGACGCCGTCTCGCCGCTGCACCGGGCGGCGGGCACCGGCACGCCGACGCTGCTGGTGCACGGCACCGAGGACGGCAAGGTCGAGGTGGGCCACAGCCGACGGATGCACCGCGCGCTGACGGCGGCCGGAACCACCACCAGGCTCGTGGAGTTGGCGGGCGAGGGCCATACCGTCCAGGGCGAGGAGAGCCGCCTGCGGCTGCTCACCGAGGTCGAGGAGTGGTTCACCACCCATCTGTGACGCCCGCACCGGAACAGCGCCGGGCCCCGACGAGAGGATTCGTCGGGGCCCGGCGCTGTTGGCGTCCCACCGCCGAAGACGCGGTGGGGGGTGCTCAGTCGCCCTGCAGGATGGCGATCAGCCGCAGGAACTCCAGGTAGATCCAGACCAGGGTCAGGGTCAGGCCGAAGGCGGCCAGCCAGGACTCCTTCTCCGGGGCGCCGTAGGCGATGCCGTCCTCGACCATCTTGAAGTCGAGGGCGAGGAAGCAGGCGCCCAGGATGATGCCGATGACGCCGAAGGCGACGCCGAGCATCCCGTCCCGCAGGCCCAGGCCGTTGCCGCCACCGATCATCAGGACGATCAGGTTGACCGCGGAGAGCAGGACGAAGCCCAGCGCCGCGGCGAGCACGAACTGGGTGAAGCGGGCGGTGACCCGGATGATGCGCTGCTTGTACATGAACAGCACACCGGCGAAGACCGCCATCGTGCCGATCACCGCCTGCATGGCGGCGCCGGGGGCGGCGGCGTTGATCGCGCTGCTGATCGCGCCGAGGAACAGGCCCTCGGTGACCGCGTAGGCCAGGATCAGCGGCGGCGAGGGCTCACGCTTGAACGACTGCCACAGGCCGAGGCCCATGGCGACCAGGGCGAAGACGATGCCCAGGCCGAGCGGCAGGTCGGCGACCCAGGCCACAGCGGCGGCGGCGACGACCGTGCCCAGGGTGATCGCGGTGCGCGAGACGACGCTGTCGATCGTCATCACGCCTGGACGGGTGGGGGTAACGGGGGCGTATCCGCCGTCGGGACCCACCTGCGGCTGCGGCGCATACGGGTTGCCCGGCTGCGGCGCGTAGGGGTTGGCAGGGCTTCCCGCGTACGGATTCCCGGTCTGCGGCTGCGGTCCGGCGTTGAAGCCGGCGTAGCCGCCGTCCCGACTGAACCCCCGACGCGTGAAGACCGGGTTGCTGCTCCTCATCTCACTCCTCCATGGCCGCACGGCACGGCTTTGCCTACCAGAGTAATGCGTTAGCAAAGTCCGCACGGTAGTGCACCCTGGGAAACTACTGGAAGAGCCCCGTTGTTCCCACCCCTCGACGAAGTCCGGTCCGCCCGCCGGCCGGAGCGCGCCTCAGGGGGTGCCGCCCCGCGTGGTGCCGCGCTCGGCGAACGGCGCGTAGTACTCGGTGAAGAGCTTGCCGACCAGCTCGCCCCGGCCGAACGAGGCCCGGCGACGGGGCCCGCGACGTCAACTGCCCTGATCCCACCCCTGGAAGAAGCCCGGTCCCCCCATCGGCGGGAGTGAGGCTCTGGGTGCCCGGAGCCGGACTTGAACCGGCACGGCCCTAAGGCCAGCGAGTTTTAAGCTCACCGTGTCTGCATTCCACCATCCGGGCACAGATCCCCCAGCCGTACCGGGCGCCAACGCGCCTTGGGAGTCCTCCGAGCTTATCCGCCGGATTCGACCCGAACACCGGTGCCCCAGAGCGATGTTGTCTGATTTTATGAGCTGCTGACGACGCGTCAGCGTTCGATGACGCGCTTACAGGCGCCTTTGAGTGAGAGGGCCCTACGAGGGGTGATCGAGGAATGACGCAAATCAACCCTCCGCATCCTTGCGCGCACTCAGGGACATCTCCTCCTCAAGTAGGACGGCCACTCGCACCGCTCCTTCCGAGGGAGGGGAAGAACCCGACGACGGAAGGGATCACGAACGAGAGGTTTCGGACCAGGATGGGGGAGTCCTTCCCCCGTCCAGGCTGGAGTACGCCGTGCCACCTACCGCACCCGCCCAGCACACCGATTCGACCGAGACGGTGGCGGCCCGCGCCACCGACCTGACCAAGGTCTACGGCACCGGGGAGACCCGGGTGCTCGCCCTCGACCAGGTCAGTGTCGCCTTCCGCAGAGCGGAGTTCACCGCGATCATGGGGCCCTCCGGGTCCGGCAAGTCCACGCTGATGCACTGCATGGCCGGGCTCGACTCCATATCGTCGGGATCGGCCAGGCTCGGCGACACCGAGCTGACCGGCCTCGACGACCAGCGGCTCACCCGGCTCCGCAGGGACCGGGTCGGCTTTGTCTTCCAGACGTTCAACCTGCTGCCCACGCTGAACGCGCTGGAGAACATCACGCTGCCGATGGGCATCGCCGGCACCAGGCCGGACGCCGACTGGCTGGACACGGTGATCACCACCGTCGGCCTCTCGGACCGGCTGAAGCACCGCCCCGCGCAGCTCTCCGGCGGCCAGCAGCAGCGGGTGGCGGTGGCCAGGGCGCTGGCCGGCCGTCCCGAGATCGTCTTCGGCGACGAGCCGACCGGGAACCTCGACTCCCGCGCCGGCGCCGAGATCCTGGGCTTTCTGCGCAACTCCGTGCGGGAGCTGGGGCAGACGGTGGTGATGGTCACCCACGACCCGGTGGCCGCCGGCTACGCGGACCGCGCGATCTTCCTCGCGGACGGCCGGGTGGTCGACGACATGGCGGACCCGACCGCCGAGAGGGTGTTGGAGCATATGAAGCGGCACGACGGCCACCAGGCCCGGGGCGGCACCGGCTGACCGAACCGCACCAGCTGATCGAGACGGGAAACGGCGCCCCGGGCTTCGGTGGTCCGGCGCGCTAGGAGGTGAGCTCCACCCAGGCCCTGGGCCGCAGCGGGAGCCCGGCCGCGCCGCTGTCCGGGGTGCGCACGGCGAGCACCTGGTTGACGCCGATCCGGCCACGCTCGAACTGCAGCGCGGAGGCCGCCATATAGAGCCGCCAGATCCGGGCCCGGCCCGGGCTGGTGAGGCGCACCGCCTGCGTCCAGCCCTGCTCCAGGTTGCGCACCCAGCGGCGCAGCGTCAACGCGTAGTGCTCGCGCAGCGATTCGACGTCGCGCACCTCAAGGCCGGCCCGCTCCAGCTGGGCCACCGTGCGGCCGACGGGCGCCAACTCGCCGTCGGGGAACACATAGGCGTCGATAAAGGGGTCGATCCGGTAGGACGACTCGTCGCCGAGCGGGCGACGCGCGATCTGGTGGTTGAGCAGCCGCCCGCCGGGCCGCAGCAGCCGGAACAGCCGCTCGGCGTAGTCCTGGTAGCGGGCCGCGCCCACATGCTCGGCCATCCCGACCGAGGCGATGGCGTCGAACGGCCCGTCCGTCACCTGGCGGTAGTCCTGCACCCGGATCTCCACCCGGTCGGTCAGGTCCTCCTTGGCCACCCGCTCCCTGGCGTACTCGGCCTGCTCGACGGAGAGGGTCACCCCGACCGCGCGCACCCCGTGGTGCTGGGCGGCGTGCAACACCAACGAGCCCCAGCCGCAGCCCACGTCGAGCAGCCGCTGGCCGGGACGGAGGCCCAGCTTGCGGCAGATCAGGTCGAGCTTCGCGGCCTGGGCGTCCTGCAGATCGGCGGTTTCGGGACCCCAGACGGCGCAGGAGTAGACCATGGAGGGGCCGAGCACCAGCTCGTAGAAGTCGTTGCCCACGTCGTAGTGGTGGCTGATGGCCCGACGGTCGCGGCGCTGGGTGTGGGCCCGGCCCGACCGGCGGCGGTCCTCCTCGCGCGGCGGGCGCACCGGAAGGGGCAGCGGGCCGGCGAGCGACAGCGCCTCGGGGAGCGCGGACAACAGCCTGGTGCGGGGCACCGACTCGCCGTCGGCGCGGTCCCAGACGACATCGGCCAGCACGCTCAGCGCCTGGTAGAGGTCGCCGTCGACATCGATCTCGCCGGCCACCCAGGCACGGGCCAGGCCGAGTTCACCGGGTCGGTAGAGCAGCCGCCGCAGCGCGCGACGGCTGCGCACCACCAGGACGGGTCCTCCGCTGGGGCCGGCCTCGCTGCCGTCCCAGGCCCGCAGGCGCAGCGGAGGGGGAGAGCCGAGCACATTTTCGGTCAGAGCGGCGAGCCGGGGAGCGACACCCATGAGCCAAACCTCCACAGATCGGACAAATTGCCCAGGATTACCTTGGCGTCTCGATAGCCGTGAACGTCGCCGATCCGCCGTCGATTCCGGGGATTTCGCCCGCAACGGACCCGCATTGGGCCGCCCGGCCCTATGGGCACCCCCGACACGCCGCCGGGGCGGACGGACGCCTCTCGGTCGTCCGTCCGCCCCGGGGTCGGGCTACGGGTGATGCGCTCGGGGGTCAGCCCGCCTTGGCGGTGGACTTCTCCTTGACCCGCCCAGCCCCGTCGCTCTCGCGCCGCTCGACGGGACGAGCCGCCGGCACCGGGGCCGCCGCCTCGTGGAACTCCTCGCGCGGGTGCTCCATGGCGCCCAGCGAGACGACCTCACGCTTGAGGAAGAGGCCCAGCGTCCAGTCGGCGAAGACCCGGATCTTGCGGTTCCAGGTGGGCACCGCCATGCCGTGGTAGCCACGGTGCAGATACCAGCCGAGCCGGCCACGGAAGCGGAACGAGAGCGGGCCGAGCTTGATCATGGCCACGCCCTTGCGCAGGCCGAGACCGGCGACCGCGCCCATGCTGGCGTGCTTGTACTCCTGCTGCGGGAAGCCGCGCAGCCCGGAGATCACGTTGTCCCCGAGCACCTTGGCCTGCCGCAGGGCGTGCTGGGCGTTCGGCGGGCACCAGGCGTTCTCGACGCCGGCCGCGCGCGAGGCCAGGTCCGGCACCTGGGCGTTGTCGCCGGCCGACCAGATGTGGGTGGTGCCCTTCACCTGGAGGGTGGGCTCGGTGTCCACATGGCCGCGCGGGCCCAGCGGGAGGCCGAACTCGGCCAGCGCCGGGTTGGGCTTGACGCCGGCCGTCCAGACCAGGGTGTTGGAGTCCACCTCGGTGCCGTCGCTCAGCACCACATGGCCGTCCACGCAGGAGGTGAGCGAGGTCTTCAGATGCACCTCGATGCCGCGCTGCTTCAGGTGCTCAAGGCCCCACTCGCCGAGCTTGGGCCCGACCTCGGGAAGGATCCGGTCCGCCACGTCGACCAGCAGGAAACGCAGATCGGCCGGCTTGATGCTCGGGTAGTAGCGGGTGGCGTCCCTGGCCAGGTCCTCGACCTCGCCGATGGTCTCGGCGCCGGCGAAGCCGCCGCCGACGAAGACGAAGGTCAGCGCCTTGCGGCGGATCTCCTCGTCGGTGGTGGAGTCGGCCTTGTCCATCTGCTCCAGCACATGGTTGCGCAGACCGATCGCCTCCTCCACCCCCTTCATGCCGATGCCCTGCTCGGCGAGCCCGGGGATCGGGAAGGTGCGGGAGACGGCGCCGAGCGCCACCACCAGATAGTCAAAGGGAACCTCGTACGCCGAACCGACGTGCGGCGCCACGGTGGCGACCTGTCGGTCCTGGTCGATGGAGGTGACACGGCCGGTGAGAACCTCGGCCTTCGGCAGCACCCGACGCAGAGGCACCACGACGTGCCGCGGGGAGATGCTGCCAGCCGCGGCCTCGGGGAGGAAGGGCTGGTAGGTCATGTACGAGCGAGGATCGACGACGGTGACGGTGGCCTCGCCGTAGCGCATCTTCTTCAGGATGCGACGGGCCGCGTACAGGCCGACGTAACCCCCGCCTACGACGAGGATGCGCGGACGCTCCGTGGTGCTCATGCCATCGAGTATCCACCCACCCCAGGGGGGTGGCTCGTGAGGGGCTTCACAAGCAGTAGGGCACTTTCTGCTATAGTTCGCGCCCACATTTTTCCGCGCCCCCCGCCGAACCGGCCGAAAACCGCCGCCCACCCGCCGGAACCAACCACCTCACAAGGGAACGTTCCAGGTGGAGAGGGCTCCCGACGCGGAGGGCCGACGGCGGCCCGGCGCCCGTCCCATCGGGCTCCCGACCCGTCCCGTCGTGGCCCGCGCGGCGGGCCACGCGGCCCCATCCCCCTTTCGGGGCCCCTTCGGGGCGCTCCGGCGAGCCTTCCATGTGAATTACTTCACGAACTTTTCGGCGGGCCCTCGCCGGCCGGCCCCCGGAGGGGCGATCGACCGGCCGAGCACCGGGGAAATCAGCGGCTGACGGTCTCCCAGAGGATGCCGTCGAGGATGTCGTGCTCGGAGACCGTGACCCGCTCCACGCCCGCCCGTTCCATGATCCGCAGCAGCACCAGCGCACCGGCCCCGATCACGTCGATCCGGCCCGGATGCATCGCGGGCACCCGCGCGCGCTCGGCATGGGTGGCCGCCAGCAGCCACTCCGTGACGGATCTGACCCGGTCGAGTTCGAGCACCGTGTGGTGGATGGCCGCGCTGTCGTATCCGGGCAGCTCAAGGGCTATGGCAGCGACCGTCGTCACCGATCCCGCGATCCCGACCAGGGTGCCGGCGCGCTCCAACGGAACGTGCTCGGCGGCGAGTTCGAGCGCGGCGTCGATATCGGCCACCATCGCCGCCCGGTCGGCGGCGCTCGGCGGATCGGCCACCGCGCCTTCGGCGGACGTCAGATGACGTTCCGTCAACCGCACACAGCCGATGTCCACGCTGCGGGCCGCCTCGACCCTGGCGCCGCCCAGCACGAACTCGGTGGATCCGCCGCCGATGTCCACCACCAGAAAGGGACCGGCCACCTCGGGACGGCCGGCCAGCTCCTTGGTGGCGCCGGTGAACGAGAGCGCCGCCTCCTCGTCCCCGGTGATCACCTCGGGCACCACGCCCAGGATCTCCTTGACGCCGCGCACGAACTCGTCGCGGTTCTCCGCGTCCCTGGAGGCCGAGGTGGCCACGAAACGCAGCCGGTCGGGCGTGACCCCGTGCGCTTCGATCGCCTCCGCGTACCGCCGGCAGGCGGCGAAGGTGCGCTCCAGCGCCTCGGGCGCCAGCCTGCCGGTGCGGTCGACCCCCTGCCCGAGCCGGACGATCTCCATCCGCCGGTCGCGGTCGACCAGTTCGCCCGTGTCCGGGTCGGCGTCCGCGATCAGCAGCCTGATCGAGTTGGTGCCGCAGTCGACTGCGGCGGCGGTCTGGACGGTCATGCGTGCTCTCCTCGCACCGGTTCCTCGCTGGCGTTCGCCCCGGGCCTACCCGGCTCGGTACCCACACAACGTCCCGCGCGCCACCACTCGGGCAGCATGGCCAGCGCCTCGTCGCCCAGCGGGTTGACGCCGGGACCGGCCACCAGCGCGTGCGCCACCAGCACATGCAGGCACTTGACCCGATCCGGCATCCCGCCGGCGCTCGGGAAACCGGCCAGCACCTCGATCGCGTCCCGGCGGGCCAGATAGTCCTCATGGGCCTTGCGGTAGGCCGCCGCCAGCTCGGGATCCGTGGCCAGCCGCGCGGTCATCTCCCGCATCACGCCGTTGGCCTCCAGGGTCCCGATGGCGGAGGCGGCGCGCGGGCAGGTCAGGTAGTAGACGGTGGGGAACGGGGAGCCGTCCGGCAGCCGGGGCGCCGTCTCCACCACGTCGGGGCTGCCGCAGGGACAGCGGTGGGCGACCGCGCGCAGCCCGCGCGGGGGCCGGCCGAGCTGTTCCTCGATCGCCAGGACGTCGGTCGGACTGGGGGTTTCCACGGAAGAACTCTCTTTACGGACTCTGTGAAACGTCAACGGGCAACGGGGGCGCACCCCCACGGCTCACCTGGGCCGGTCGGCCCGGTCGATGCCGTCCCAGAGATTCTGGTGCCACGGGCGGGGCGCCGACGACCCGCGGGTGCGCAGTCGTTCGTCGGACTCGCCGGCGGACGCGTCCGGCAGCAGATAGCCGATCTCGCCGGGGCGCACATAGCGCAGCCGCTCCCTGGCCTGACGCTCCACATAGGCGTCGTCCTGCCAGCGGGCCTTGGCGTCCCGCAGCTCCTCGACCTGGGCCGCCGCCTCCTCGGCCTGCCGCCGCTGGTCGGCGATCTCCGAACGCTGCTGCACGTACTGCCGCAGCGGATAGGCGAGCGCCACGACCAGCGAGCAGACCACCAGCGCCAGCAGCGCGGCCCGGCCGGTGAGCCGGCTGCGCCGGGGCGGGCCGCCGGGCCGTCTCGGCCCGGAGAGGCGACGGCTCTGCGCCCGGTAGACCCGGGCGGCGGCCTGCTCGCCCAGGGCCCTCAGCCGAGTGGCGGTGGAGAACCGGTCCCGCTGCGCGGCCACATCGCCTCCCTCTCACCCTCTGACGGGCTGCCACGACACGTCCCCGCCACCGTACGGGACGGATGGCGGGGACGGGGTCAGGTGGCCGACCGAGGCGCGCGGAAGTCCACCCGAGCAGGAGCCCGGGGCCTTCTCGCACGTCGCGGTGGCCTGCCTCAGCCGCGGAAGCGCGGGAAGGCGGCGCGGCCGGCGTAGACCGCGGCGTCGTCCAGGATCTCCTCGATGCGCAGCAGCTGGTTGTACTTGGCGACGCGCTCGGAGCGGGCCGGGGCGCCGGTCTTGATCTGGCCGCAGTTGGTGGCGACGGCGAGGTCGGCGATGGTGACGTCCTCCGTCTCGCCGGAGCGGTGCGACATCATGCACTTGAAGCCGTTGCGCTGGGCCAGCTCCATGGCGTCCAGCGTCTCGGTGAGCGAACCGATCTGGTTGACCTTCACCAGCAGCGCGTTGGCGGCGTTGGTGTCGATGCCGCGCTGCAGCCGCTCCGGGTTGGTGACGAACAGGTCGTCGCCGACGATCTGGACCTTCTCGCCGAGCCGGCCGGTCAGCGTCTGCCAGCCCTCCCAGTCCTCCTCGGCCAGCGGGTCCTCGATGGAGACCAGCGGGTAGGCGTCGACCAGCTCCTCGTAGTAGTTGGTCAGCTCCTCGGCGCTGAGCTTCCTGCCCTCCAGCGTGTAGGCGCCGTCCGAGTACAGCTCGGTGGCGGCGACGTCCAGGGCCAGCGCGATGTCCTGTCCCGGGGTGTAGCCGGCCTTCTGGATGGCCTCGACGATCAGGTCGAGCGCCTCGCGGTTGGAGGAGAGGTTCGGCGCGAAGCCGCCCTCGTCGCCCAGACCGGTGCCGAGGCCGCGCTCCTTGAGCACCTTCTTGAGCGTGTGGTACGTCTCGGCGCCCCAGCGGACGGCCTCGGAGAAGGACTCGGCGCCGATCGGCGCGATCATGAACTCCTGGATGTCCACGTTGGAGTCGGCGTGCGCGCCGCCGTTCAGGATGTTCATCATCGGCACCGGCAGCAGGTGCGCGTTGGGGCCGCCGAGGTAGCGGAAGAGCAGCAGGTCGCGGGATTCGGAGGCGGCGTGTGCCACGGCCAGCGAGACGCCGAGGATGGCGTTGGCACCGAGCGAGGACTTGTCGGGCGTCGCGTCCAGATCGAACATCGCCTGGTCGATCAGCCGCTGCTCGGTGGCGTCGTAGCCGACCAGCTCCGGGCCGATCTGCTCGATGACGGCGAGCACCGCCTTCTCCACGCCCTTGCCGAGGTAGCGCCCGGCGTCACCGTCGCGCAGTTCGAGTGCCTCGAAGGCGCCGGTGGAGGCGCCGGACGGCACGGCGGCGCGGCCGGTGGAACCGTCGTCGAGGCCAACCTCGACCTCGACCGTGGGGTTGCCTCGCGAGTCCAGGATCTCGCGGGCTACGACGACGTCGATGGACGGCACGAGGTTCTCCTTTGGTCAGAGTGACGTGACTGTGTCGGTGACTGTCTCTACAACCCCCTGAGCCTAACCGGCTCCCGGCCCTGCCCCATCCGCCAGCGCGCCCCAATCGCCGTTGGGCACCACAAACTCGCAGTTCAGCGTGGGCTGGTGAGCGGGAAAGCTTTTTGTTTAACCACTGAAGAAAAGCGGGTGCCCGGCCGGTGAACGGATCGTCCCGCACCGGCCGGGCACCCTTCGGTGTCGCGCGCCCTCGGATCAGACCGCGAGCTTCTGACCCGGCAGGATCAGGTTGGGGTCCTCGCCGACGACGTCCACGTTGTCGGCCCAGATCTGCCGCCAGGTGGTGTCGTGCTCGGCGGCGATCGCGGAGAGCGTGTCGCCCTTCACCACGGTGTAGGTCGCGCCGTCCGTCGCGCGCGGCGCCGCCTCGGGGGCCGGCGCCGGCTCGGGCTCGGGCTCGGGCTCGGGGGCGGCCTCCGGCTCGGGGGCCGGCGCCGACTGCTCGCCGCCGGTGCCGAGTTCGGGGGCGGGGCCGCCGGCGCTGAGCCCGGCCTGGGCGCCGCAGGTCGGCCAGGCGCCGGGGCCCTGCATGGCCAGCAGCTGCTCGGCGGCGGCGATCTGCTGCTCCTTGGACGCCTGGTCGGCGCGCGCGGCGTACTGGGTGCCGCCGGCCGCCTCCCAGCTGGACTGGGAGAACTGCAGGCCGCCGTAGTAGCCGTTGCCGGTGTTGATGGACCAGTTGCCGCCGGACTCGCACTGGGCGACGGCGTCCCAGGTGTCGACGGAGGCGGCCGAGGCGCCGGTGGCGCCGATCAGGGGCAGCGCGACGGCGGCGCCGGTGACGCCGGCGGCCGTGGCTATGCGGGTGGGGGTGCTGGGACGGCGGTGCCGACCCTTGCCGGAGAACAGCATGGACGTTCCTTCTCACCGGACGCCTGCGAGGTCAGCTGTCGGGTTCGGGACTGGTGAGTGGCCCGGCCGGTGGGGCGGTTGACGCCGCCCTTCGGCTTCACCCCGGGCCGCCCCGGCACAACGGTCGTTCCGGGTCGGCGAACACGAGCGGCCATGGGCGGCCGTGGTCGTGGTGGGTCCCCCGCTCCTGTCTGCGGTGGTGCGCGATGTGGTCCCCGGGTCGGCGACAGGATTTGGCGTAACGTCCCGGGCGCCCGGCGGAAAACCGGGCGAGGGGACACTAAACACACCTCAACTAACGATTCAAGAACGATGAAGATCGCCAGATCGACCCAACTTGACCGATTTTGACCAAGGAACGCCGTCTTATCGCAGGTCAACCGCTCGACGGGTCGGGACGGAGCATCGGACAAGCCCTACCGAAAGGGAGAGGAGCGTCACATCCGCGACACCCCCGAAAGGGCCGCGAAGTATCCCCGGACGGACCGGGCTTAACGACCCACGGGACTCAAGTCCAGCTGCTGGCCGGGGAGAATATAGTCCGGGTCGTCCCCAATGACCGATTCGTTCGCCTGATAGAGGGCGGGCCAGCCGCCCGAAACGCCCTGTTCCAGGGCGATATGGGAGAGCGTGTCGCCGGGCAGCACGCGGTACTCGCCGTTGGACGCTCTCTCCCGCCCGCCGTCGCGGTCGCCGCGCTCCGCCCCGGCCCGCCCGGAATCCCGCTGCGCGTCTCGCTCCGTCGTCCCGGTCTCCGCCGGATCCGGATCGCCCCGGTGGCGTCCCGAACCCTCCGCCTCCGGCAGCTCATCGGCGTCGTCCGTGGCTCCTTCGTTCCTGGCGCCCCCACCCGTGGCGCCCTCGGCCGGCTCCTCGGTGGGCCGGTCCCCGGCGTCCGGCGTCTCCTCGACCGGCTCGGGCTCCGGAGCGACATCCCCCGGGCGGTCCTCGGCGCCCGCCTCGGCGGACGACTCCTCGGGCGAGGCGCCGATCTCCTCCTCGGCCTGCGCCTCCTCGGCCTCCTCGGCCCGGTCTATCTCCTCGCGCCGCTCCTGGCGGTACTCGTGCCACACGCCGGAGGCCACCCCGCAGCCGGGCAGCGCCGCCATCCGCATGTCGGCGAGCAGCCGTTCGGCCACGGAGATCTGCTGCGCACGGCTGGCGAGGTCGGGCCGGGTGGCGAACTCCAGGCCCCCGTACGCCTCCCACTGCTCCAGCGTCAACTGGAAGCCGCCGTACATGCCGTTGCCCTCGTTGGCGCTCCACCGGCCGCCGGACTCGCATTCGGCCGCTCGGTCCCAGGCGTCGTCGCTGACGGCGGAGGCGGACGCGGCGGTCAGCAGCGGCATGGCCATGCCGGCGCCGGTGACGCCCGCTGCGACGATAAAGGCAGGAGCCTGCCGTGGGCGACGATGACGACCTGTCCCGGAGCGCATCTGCGGACCCTCCCAAGCGAACACTGTTGCGGATGAGGGGAACCTAGCCGCCCGCACGGCACGATCACAAGCCGATCCCACGCAGATCACGTACGGATCACACTACTGACGCTCCGTCACGCGTTCCGGGGTGAACTCCACGGGGAGCGAACGAAGCCCACGCATGATCAGCCCGCCGCGCCAGCGGAGTTCGGGTGCCTCGCCCGCCAACCGGAGGTCGGGCAGCCGGCGCAGCAGCACCGAGAGCGCCGTCCGCCCCTCCGACCTGGCCAGTGGCGCGCCAAGACAGTAGTGGATGCCATGGCCGTAACCGAGATGGGGGTTGTCGGAACGCGTGAGGTCAAGCGCGTCGGGATCGGCGAACCGCGCCGGATCACGGTCCGCAGCCGCCAGCACCACCAACACCGGCTCCCCCGCCGCGATCCGCCGACCGCCCAGGACCAGCGGCTCGGTGGCGAACCGCCAGGTCGCCAGCTCCACCGGGCCGTCGTAGCGCAGCAACTCCTCCACCGCCGTCGCCAGCAGCCGTTCGTCGCCCTCGACCGACGCCCGCCGCAGCAGGGCGAGTTGGTCCGGATGCCGGAGCAACGCGTACATCCCGTTGCCGATCAGGTTGACGGTGGTCTCGAAGCCGGCGAAGAGCAGGATGAAGGCCATGGCGGCGGCCTCCTCCTCGGTGAGCTGTTCACCGTGGTCCGAGGCGCGGATCAGCGCCGAGATCAGATCGTCCCCCGGCTCCTGGCGCTTGCGGCCGATCAGCTCGGCGAGATAGCCGCGCATCCGCTTGACCGCGCGTCCCACCCCGCCGCGCTTCCCTGTGGTGTGCAGCATCATCCCGGCCCAGGAGCGGAAGTCGTCCTGGTCCTCGGCCGGCACGCCCAGCAGGTCGCAGATGGCGTAGATCGGCAGCGGGAAGGCGAACTCGTCGATCAGATCGGCCGATCCCCTGGCCGCGAACCCGTCCACCAGCCGCTCGGTCAGCTCCCGCACCCGTGGCTCGAACGCGGCGACGCCGCGCGGCGTGAACGCCTTGGAGACCAGCCGCCGCAGCCGGGTGTGGTCCGGCGGATCGATATTGAGCAGATGTGTCATCAGCCCGGCGCCGCGCTCGCCCGGGATGCCGACCCGGCCCGAGGCGTGCTCGTCCGCCTGGTGCCGGGTGGGGTTCTTGCTGAGCCGGGGATCGGCCAGCGCCGCCCTGGCGTCCGGATAGCGGGTCACCAGCCAGGCGTCCACCCCGCTGGGCAGCGTCGCCCGGTGCACCGGCGCGTTCTCCCGCAGCCAGGCGTACGCCGGGTAGGGGTCCGCCACGAAACCCGGCGCGAACAGGCCGGGCGCGGCGTCGTGTTCAGCCACCCGCCCGCTCCCTCTCGGCGCCGGGGATGATCGCGGAGACCCGGAAGCCGCCCTCGTCCGTGGGCCCCGAGACAAAGCCGCCGCCCAGCGCGGTCACCCGCTCCCGCATGCCCACCAGGCCGTTGCCGCCGCTGGGCAGCCTGGCCTCGGGCGAGGCCGGGACGCCGTCCGCCGGCGCCTCGTTGCGGACCTGCACGGCCACCTCGCCGTCCCGGTGCGCCAGCCGCACCCAGGCGGCGGCCCCGGCGGCGTGCTTGTGCACATTGGTCAGCGCCTCCTGGACCACCCGGTAGGCCGTCGACTCCACCTGCTCCGGATACGTCCTGGGCTCGCCCTCGACGGCCAGCTCCACCGTCATGCCGGCCGCTCGTGACTCCTCGACCAGGGCCGTCAGCCCGGTGAGCCGCGGCCCGCCGGCGGTGCCGTTGTCGCCGGCGGGGGGCCGTCCGGCCCGTCCCGCGCCCGAGGCGATCTCCGCGAGCCGGGAGGACGCCCGGGACGCCGGCGAGGCGTCGGGGGACGAGCCCTCGGACGAGGTGCCGCTCCGTTCGGCGACCTTGTCCGCCGCGCGCAGCACGCCCAGCATGGTGCGCAGCTCGGTCAGCGCCTGCCGCCCCATGTCCCCGATCAACGCGGCGTTCCTGGCCGCCTTCTCCGGGTCCTTGGGCGCCACGGCCTGGACCGCCGCCGCGTGCACCACCATCAGGCTCACCCGGTGGGCCACCACATCGTGCATCTCCCTGGCGATCCGGCGCCGCTCCTCGCCCCTGGCCCACTCGGCGCGCTCCTCGGCCCGGTCGGCCAGCAGCCCCAGCTCACGCTCCAGGCCGAGCGCGCGGTCCCGCAGCGTCTCCACCAGCCGCCGTCTGGCCCGGACATACATCCCCAGCAGCACCGGGGGCACCACCGTGGCCACCCCGAACAGCACGGCCACCAGCGGCCGGAACCACACCGGGACGGCCTGTTCCTTGATCGCCGGATCCTGGTCCAGCAGGAGGTAGGTGACGATGATCATGCCCAGGCCCTCCATACAGGCCAGGGCCCCGATCACCCGACGCGGCGCGTCCGTGGTGGCCAGCGTGTAGAGGCCGACCAGCGCCAGCATCCCGCCCATGTTCGCCGGCAGCACCGCGATCGCGATCAGGATCACGGCCAACGGCCAGCGGCGGCGCAGCACCAGCGTGAGCCCGGCCACCGCCCCCGGGACCACCACCAGGCCGACCGGCAGCCCGGTGTTGCCGGCGAAGGCCGCCCCCTGCATCGCGCACTCGACGGCCGAGAGCAACGCGAGCCCCGCGTCCAGCGCCACCCCGCGCCGCCGCGTCCACCACAACAGCGAGAAGTCGCCTCCCGCCATGGGTGCCCCCTTCGCATCCATGACGTCCAGCCTACGGGCGCCAGCCAGTGGGTTTCCCCACGGGCGGGAACGCGGTGGGCGGCGGTTCCGGCTCAGCCCCAGCAGAGCCGGCCCAGCGCGTGTCCGGCGAAGGCGGCCCCGAGACCGGCCGCGACCGAGCCCAGCACATAGCCGGCCGAGGCCCGGCGGGCGCCCGTCTCGACCAGCCGCAGCGCCTCGTAGGAGAAGGTGGAGTACGTGGTCAGCGCCCCGCAGAGGCCGGTGCCGAGCAGCAGCCCCAGCCGCTCCCCCGCCGCCCCGGCGAGCGCGGCGCCGGTCAACAGGCCGAGGACCAGCGAGCCCACCACATTGACCAGGAAGGTGCCCCAGGGGAGCAGCGGATCGCGGCGGGCCCTGATCGCCCGGTCCACCCCGTAACGCAGCGGTGCTCCCACCGATCCGCCCAGTGCGACCAGCAGATAGTCCGTCATCGCCCCTCCTTCGCGAGCATCGCCCGGCGCGCGAGCACCGGGCGGAGCGCCCGGCGTGCGCCCCAGGCGCCCACCGTCACGGCGACCAGGGCGGCGACGACCGTGCCCAGCAGCACGCCGAGGCCGGCCCAGGACCGGCCGTCGGCGAACAGGCCCCGCGCGTCCACGGCATAGGTGGAGAAGGTGGTGAAGCCGCCGAGCACCCCGGTGCCGGCGAACGGGCGCAGCAGCGGGCGCGCCGGCCACAGCCCGGTGGCGGCGACCATCAGACAGCCGATCAGCAGACAGCCCACCGTGTTCACCGCGAGGGTCGTCCAGGGGAAGGCGCCGGTCGCGGTCGGCCAGAGCCGGCCGGCGCCGAACCTGGCCAGCGCGCCCAGGGCGCCGCCGGCCGCGACCGCGCCATAGAGCGCGAGCGCGGCGGTGCCCGGCGCCGGCGGCACATCGGGGTCGACCGGCTCGGCGGCCAGTGGCTCGTTCCGCGACGGATCGGTCATCAACAGTCACGCTCCCTACACGTTCGGTATCGAAGCCCGCCGAGGCGGGCACGCCCTGTCACGCGTAGGGACCGTTGGCGGCGTCGGCGCCGCGGTTCGTCGAGCCGAGCCGGCGTTCGTCGGCGTTCGTTCGACGGGGAGGGCCCCACCTCCCCGGGGCCGCCGCCGGCGGACCCGTCGTCCAGCGTACCGGGTATGCCCGTCGCGGGACGGGCCCCCGGGCTGGCATAGTGTGGGGGTCGATCGGGCGCCGTCCGCCGCTGGCGGCCCCGGTGACGCGCCATTCCCCTGTGGTGTAATCGGCAGCACATGCGACTTTGACTCGCATTGTCCAGGTTCGAGTCCTGGCGGGGGAGCCCATCGCCCGCGTGCGGCCTATCGCCTCAGCTCCCCGGGATCGTGGTGAGGAACTCCCCGGTCCAGGCGAGCAGTTCCCTTCCCGTCAACGGCTTGCCGCCGACCCGCGCCGTGGTCGGCCGGGGCACCAGAAGCTGGTTGGTGCCCCGTTTGACGACCGATCCCGGGTAGACCCGGTTCAGCCGCAGCTCCTGGGACTCCCGCAGCTCGACCGGCGAGAACCTGATCCTGCTGCCCTGCAGGGTGATGTCGCCGACCCCGCAGGACCTGGCCAGCATCCGCAGCCCGGCCACCAGCAGCAGGTTCTCCACCGGCTCGGGCAGCGGGCCGTAACGGTCGGCCAGCTCCTCCCTGACCGCGCGGATCTCGTCCTCCGTGTTGGCCGCGGCGATGGACCGGTACGCCTGGAGCCGCAGCCGCTCCCCCGGCGCGTACTCGTGCGGCACATGCGCGTCGACCGGCAGCTCGATCTTCACCTCGAGCGGTGCCTCCTCGGGCTCGCCACCGCCCGCCTCCAGCGCCGCCCGGTAGTCCGCGACCGCCTCGCCCACCATGCGCACATAGAGATCGAAGCCCACGCCCGCGATATGCCCGGACTGCTCGCCGCCCAGCAGATTGCCGGCGCCCCTGATCTCCAGGTCCTTCATCGCGACATACATGCCGGCGCCCATCTCGGTGTGCTGCGCGATGGTGGCAAGACGCTCGTGCGCGGTCTCCGTCAGCGGCTTCTCCGGCGGGTACAGGAAGTAGGCGTAGCCGCGCTCCCGCCCCCGGCCGACCCGGCCGCGCAGCTGGTGCAGCTGGGAGAGGCCGAAGGTGTCGCCGCGCTCCACGATCAGGGTGTTCGCGTTGGAGATGTCGATGCCCGACTCGACGATGGTGGTGGACACCAGCACATCGAACTTCTTCTCCCAGAAGTCCACCACGACGCGCTCCAGCGCCGTCTCGCTCATCTGACCGTGCGCCGTCGCGATCCGCGCCTCCGGCACGATCTGACGCAGCCGGGCGGCCACCCGGTCGATCGAGTCCACCCGGTTGTGGATGTAGAAGACCTGCCCCTCGCGCAGCAGCTCCCGCCGGATCGCCGCACCGATCTGCCGTTCCTCGTACGGGCCGACAAACGTCAACACCGGATGACGTTCCTCCGGCGGGGTGGTGATGGTCGACATCTCCCTGATGCCGGTCACCGCCATCTCCAGGGTGCGCGGAATGGGCGTCGCCGACATCGTCAGCACATCGACGTTGGCGCGCAGCTTCTTCAGCTGCTCCTTGTGCTCGACGCCGAACCGCTGCTCCTCGTCCACGATCACCAGGCCGAGGTCCTTGAACCTCACCTCGGAAGAGAACAGCCGATGGGTGCCGATCACCACGTCGACCGTGCCGTCCCGCAGGCTCTCCAACGTCGCCTTCGCGTCCGCGTCGGACTGGAAACGGCTCAACGGGCGCACGTTCACCGGGAACTGCGCGTAACGCTCGGAGAAGGTGCCGAAGTGCTGCTGGACCAGCAGCGTGGTGGGCACCAGCACCGCCACCTGCTTGCCGTCCTGCACCGCCTTGAAGGCGGCCCGCACCGCGATCTCCGTCTTGCCGTAGCCGACGTCGCCGCAGATCAGCCGGTCCATCGGGACCGAGCGCTCCATGTCCTCCTTGACCTCGCCGATGGTGGTCAGCTGGTCCGGGGTCTCGGCGTAGGGGAACGCGTCCTCCAGCTCGCGCTGCCAGGGCGTGTCCCCGCCGAAGGCGTGCCCGGGGGCCGCCATCCGCGCCGAGTAGAGCTTGATCAGATCGGCGGCGATCTCCTTGACCGCCTTCTTGGCGCGCGCCTTGGTCTTGGTCCAGTCCGCGCCGCCGAGCCGGTGCAGCGTCGGGGCCTCGCCGCCGACGTACTTGGTCACCTGGTCCAGCTGGTCCGTCGGCACGAACAGCCGGTCGCCCGGCTGGCCGCGCTTCGCCGGGGCGTACTCCACCAGCAGGTACTCGCGGGTGGCGCCCTGCACGGTGCGCTGCGCCATCTCGATATAGCGCCCCACGCCGTGCTGTTCGTGCACGATGTAGTCGCCGGCCTCCAGGGTCAGCGGGTCCAGCGCCTTGCGCCGGCGCGCCGGCATCCGGGCGCCCTCCCGTCCGGCGGCGCGCTGGCCGGTCAGGTCCGTCTCGGTCAGCACCGCGAGCCGGGAGCCCGGCACCAGAAAGCCGTGTTCGAGCGCGCCGCAGGAGACATGGACCACGGACGGCTCGATCTCGCCGGTCAGCGACGGATCGAGACGGGCCGGGATGCCCTCGCCGCCCAGCACCTCGACGGTGCGCGCGGCCGGCCCGTGCGCCTCGGTGAGATAGACCACCCGCCAGCCGTCGGCCAGCCAGCCCTTGGTGTCGGCCAGCGCCCGGGGGACGTCCCCCCGGTAGCTCTCCGGGGCCCGCAGGCCCAGCCGGACGGTGTCCGTGTCCAGCTCCTCGTCCGGCGAGAACGGCGAGACCGTCCACCACGGCAGGCCCAACTCCCGGGCGTGCGCCCGCACCTCGGCGATGCCACGGAGGCTGGCGGCGCCCACGTCGATCGGCGCCTTGCCACTGTCCACCATCGCGGCGGCGGCCCAGGACGCCTGCAGGAACTCCTGGCTGGTGGCCACCAGATCGGACGCCCGGGTGCGCACCCGCTCCGGATCGCAGAGCAGCACCGTGCTGCCGGCCGGCAGCACGTCGAGCAGCAGCTCCATCTCGTCCACCAGCACCGGGGCCAGGGACTCCATGCCCTCGACCGCGACGCCCTCGGCGATCTTGCCCAGCAGCTCGTCCAGCTCGGGATGCTCGACGGCCAGCTCGGCCGCGCGCCGGCGCACCTCGTCGGTGAGCAGCAGCTCCCGACAGGGCGGCGCCCACAGGCCGTGCTCGGCCACTTCGAGGGACCGCTGGTCGGCGACCTTGAAGTAACGAATCTCCTCGACCTCGTCGCCCCAGAACTCCACCCGCAGCGGATGCTCCTCGGTGGGCGGGAAGACATCCAGGATGCCGCCGCGCACCGCGAACTCGCCGCGCTTCTCCACCAGTTCGACCCGGGTGTAGGCGGCGGCCGCCAGCGCGGCGGTCAGCTCCGTCAGATCGGCGCTCTGCCCGTTCCGCAGCGCGACGGGCTCCAGGTCGCCGAGCCCGGCGACCT
The DNA here is from genome assembly GCF_000974485.1 of Streptomyces sp. NBRC 109706. Taxonomy (GTDB): domain Bacteria; phylum Actinomycetota; class Actinomycetes; order Streptomycetales; family Streptomycetaceae; genus Streptomyces. The sequence goes on from NZ_BBOM01000012.1 coordinate 96,715, forward strand.
GCGGCTGCAGCACCGAGCGCACCGGCGCCACCACCACCGAGACGGGCCCGGAACCGGGATCGTCGGCGCGGGGGTGCGCCAGCCGGCGCAGCACCGCGAGCCGGCGGCCGACGGTGTCGGCGCGCGGCGAGAGCCGTTCGTGCGGCAACGTCTCCCAGGACGGGAACTCGACCACCCCGTCCTCGGGCAGCAGCGAGCGGAGCGCGGCGGCCAGATCCTCGGCCTCCCGCCCGGTCGCCGTCACGGCGAGCACGGTCCGCCGGGCGGCCCGCGCCAGCGCGGCCACGGCCAGCGGTCTGGCGGCCGGCGGGCCCACCAGATCGACGGCTGGATGGCCGGCGTCTCCCACCGAGGTCAGCACCTCGGCGAAGGCGGGCTCCTGGATGACGGCGTCAAGCAGGCCGTGCAGGGTCATGAAAGTTCCATCCCGGTGAGCGGGCAACGCGAAGCACCCGGCACGCGTCGCGGGCCGGGGGTCTTCCAGGGTACGCGTGCCGGCGGGTGATCAGCTCCCGGCCACGGTGACGGTGGGCAGATGCCGCACCGGAAAGTTGACCGAGCGGGCGATGAAGCAGTCGCGGTTGGCGTCCTCGTGCAGCGCGGTGGCCAGATCGATCATGCCGGGCTCGGCCACCGCCACCACCGGACGCAGGCGCACCTCGGTGAACTCGCCGCGCCCCGCCGTCTCCCGCATGGTGCCCTCGGCCGCGTCCCGGTACTCCAGCACCCTGACCCGCTTCAGCGAGCAGAGCGCCAGATAGGTCAGCATGTGGCACTGGGAGAGCGAGCCCACCAGCAGCTCCTCCGGATTCCACCGCGTCGGGTCGCCGACGAACGCCGGATCGGCGCTGCCCTCGATCACCGGCTTTCCGGCGACGACCACCTGATGGTCGCGAGCGAACCCCCGGTAGCCGGCCGTTCCCTCCCCCGTGTTGCCCGTCCAGCTGACGTCCACCCGGTACCGGTGTTCGCGCGGTTCCCGCATCTCCACGACCTCCTCGAGTCAGCACATCCGTCGCGGCTCTCGCCGAGGGCCAAGTCTGCCCCGGAGCCGTGGCCCCGCGCGGGACGCCGTCCACAGCCTGTGCACATCGCCTCCGCCTCCGACGCCACATCCACACAACTCCGGGCGGCGCGAACGATGTTCCACCGCCGCAAGCCTGACGTGTCCATGCCCTCAGCTTGTAACCTGTGGCATGCCGTGCAGAAACGTTCGGGCGGCACCCTTGGAGCCGTTTGCCGAACGGCTCCGCCGAGCCGAAACCACCCCCACACCAAGGGAGTTCCCGTGCTCCGCACCTCCAGCATCTACGCGCGTGGCCGACTTTCCCTGTTGGCCGCGCTGACCGGACTGATATCCCTGGCGGCCCTGTTCACCGGCCCCTCGGCACAGGCCGCCCTCCCCACCCCCATCGCCGCGTCCACCGCGCGCACCTACCTCTCCCAGCTGACGGTCGCCACCGAGGACCGCTCCGGCTACAACCGCGACCTCTTCCCGCACTGGAGCAACCAGGGCAACAACTGCAACACGCGCGAGGTCATCCTCAAGCGGGACGGCACCAATGTGGTGACGAACCCCAGCTGCGCGGCGACCAGCGGCAGTTGGTACTCCCCCTACGACGGCGCCACCTGGACCGCCGCGTCCGACGTGGACATCGACCACCTGGTGCCGCTGGCCGAGGCATGGGACTCCGGGGCCGGCTCCTGGACCACCGCCCGACGCGAGGCGTTCGCCAACGACCTCACCCGGCCGCAGCTGCTGGCGGTCACCGACAACGTCAACCAGTCGAAGGGCGACAAGGACCCGGCCGAGTGGCTGCCGCCCCGCACCGCCTACCACTGCACCTACGCCCGGGCCTGGGTGCAGGTGAAGCACTACTACGGGCTCTCGGTCGACTCGGCGGAGAAGAGCGCGCTGAGCGGCATCCTCAACGGCTGCTGAGCGCGGCGATTTCCGATCACGCGGGCTGTTGAACGAGGCCGCTGTCGAACGCGCGGGCTGTTGAACGAGGCCGCTGTCGGCGCGCCCGGGGCTGGCGCCCGGGCGCGCCGGCGGTGGGCCGGCGGGCAGGCGGTGGTGACGGCCCGTTCGCCCGGCTCGGAGGCCGGCGGGCAGGCGCGTCCGACGGGCCGTCGGCCGAGGAGGCGAGCGCCCGGCCTCGGGCACGCCGTCGAGCGCCGCCGGGAGGCAGTTGTCGACGCGGCCCGCCCGCCCCCCCTTTACGGGAAAGCGACAGAGGGTGACTGTCAGTAGCTCACGGTAATCTTCTCGGCATGGAACAGCGACTCAGTCTGATCACCCTGGGCGTGGCCGATGTGGCCCGCGCCCGTTCGTTCTACGAGAGCCTCGGTTGGCGCGGCCAGGAGGCGGAGGAGACGGTCTTCTTCCAGGCCGGGGGGATGGCCGTGGTGCTGTGGAGCCGCGCCAAGGCGGCCGCGGACAACGGCCTTTCGGACACTCCGGTGCCGGCCGGCGGGTTCGGCGGCATCGGCCTGGCCCACAATGTCCGCTCCTCCTCGGAGGTGGACGAGGCGCTGGCCGCGGCCGAGGCGGCCGGGGCCCGGATCACCAGCCCGGCGGCGCCCACCTTCTACGGCGGATACGCCGGCTCCTTCACCGATCCGGACGGCCACGCGTGGGAGATCGCGCACAACCCGGCCTTCCCGCTCTCCCCGGACGGCTCCCTCTCCGTGCCCGATCTCGGTGCGGAGTAGGGCTGGTGGCCATGAGCGCGCGGTCAGCTCCGCAGCAGTTCGACGAGCTGGGCGCCGTCCCCGTCGCCCTGGCCCGCCGCCACGCCCCGCGCCATCAGCGCGGCGAAGGGGGCCAACAGCTCGGTGCTGACGCCCTGTTGCTCGGCGGTGCGGAGCAGCGTGGCATTGCCGGCCGACTGCATCGCCAGATTCGACGGCACATCGGTCTCGTATACGCCGCTCTCCAGCTGCTTCGCGGTGGCGTGTGCCGCCGGCGCCATCGCCAGCAGCCATTCCGTCAGCGTCCCCGCGAACTCCGTCGGCGCGATGTCCTCGCCGCTGATCAGCGCGAACGCATGGGTGATCCCGGCGAACATGCCGTCCATCGCGCTCAGCAGCGCCACATCGTGCAGCGCGGCGTAGCCGGCGTCCGAGCCGACATAGCGGGCGCCGGTCGGTGCGGTGAGCGTCGGGCGGTGGGCCTCGAAGAGGTCGGCGGAGCCGCTGTAGAAGACATAGCCACCGGACTCCGGCACCCCGATCATGGGCGGGGTCGCCATGATGCCGCCGTCCAGGAAGCGGGCCTGCCGCTCCTCGGCCCAGGCGGCGCGGGCGCGGCCCTCGGCCGGGGTGCCGGTGGTGAGGTTCACCAGATCGCGGCCGACCAGATCGGCGCCCGCCAGGGTCTCGCCCACGGAGGCGTCGTCCAACAGGCAGAGCACCACGAGGTCGTTGGCGGCGACGGCCTCGGCGGCGCCGGCCGCGACGACGGCGCCCTCGGCGGCCAGCGCCTCGGCTCGCGCCGGCGTCCGGTTCCACACAGTCAGGGGATGCCCGGCGCGCAGCCAGGCCCGGGCGAGGGCGGTGCCCATGGCGCCGAGCCCCAGCAGCGAGAGCGAGCCGGGGGTGGCGGCCGATGAGTCGGCGGAGAAGGGGGCGGCGGCCGATGAGGGGGTGGTCCGGGAAATGAAGCGGCTGGTGGCGCTGTTCGTCATGGCAGTCAGGCTTGTCCTGGCTGGGAGGATGGACAAGTACGCACTTCGGAGTGGGTGCTTACCTCCGGGTGAGCGAGCAGCTAGGAGGGCTGTCCTTGACGACCACACCGCGCCCCCGGTACTCCTGCGGCATCGATGCCGCGATGGATGTCATCGGTGGCAAGTGGAAGGTGCTGATCCTCTGGGCGCTGGACGAGCGCCCCTGCCGGTTCGGCGAGCTGCGGCGTGCCGTCCCCGGCGTCACGGAGAAGGTTCTCGCCTCGCATCTGCGGGAGTTGGAGGGCGACGGCATCGTCCATCGCGAGGATCGGGGCGAGGTGCCGCCGCATGTCGTCTACTCGCTCACCCCGCTGGGGCGCAGTCTCAACGCGGCGCTGGCGCCGCTCGGCGACTGGGGGCAGGAGCATGTCCTGGGCGGGGCGCCGCACCGCTGAGGCGGCCCGCCGCCGGCGGCGCCCCGGCCGGGCTACCCGGCCCGGGGGAACACGCAGCGCGGGGCCGCGGCGCAGTAGTAGCCGCGCCCGCAACAGTGCCAGCAGCCGTGTGGGGCGGCCACCCCCTGGGCCTGCCCCGACTCCGCGATATAGAGCGTCTCGCGGATCTCCACGCTCTGTCCGTTGCATGCCTGACACTGCCGGTGCGGCCCCCCGCAGTCGTCCCCAGCGTGGCCCATCCCACTCCCATGTCGAGCCCGGGTTGCGCGTCCCGTCACAACCATGACACTCAACGTTACCTCCCCGCTGGCGGGACACGGTCAAGGGCCGGGGGCGGGGGTAGCCGGCCCCGGAGCCGCGCCTCCCCCGGCTCGCCGGCCGGGCGGCGGTGGGGTCCGGGCGCCGCCGTTGGCTCACCCCGCCGCCGGCGCGGCCTCGATCAGGGAGAAGGCGCTGGGCGCGGGGAGTTGGGCCAGGCTGGAGAGCCGGAAGCCGGCGCGGGCGAGCAGCGCCTCGAAGTCCGCCCTGGTGCGCTCCAGGCCCCCGAGGTTCACCAGCATGTTGAGGTCGCTCAGATACCAGCCCGCCTCGCCCGGCCGGGCGAGGGGCGGCAGCACGGGCTCGACGAGCAGCACCCGGCCGTCGGGGGGCAGCACCTGCCGGCAGTTGCCGAGCAGGGTGGCGGCGCGGTCGTCGTCCCAGTCGTGGAGGACGCTCTTGAGGAGATAGAGGTCGCCGCCCGCCGGCACCGAGGCGAAGAAGTCGCCGGTCACCACGGAGCAGCGGCTCGCCACTCCGGCCCGTTCCATCGTGGCCGGCGCCTGGGCCAGCCCGCGCGGTGTGTCATGGACGACGCCCCGCAGGGCGGGGTGGGCGCGGAGCACGGCGGCCAGCAGGGTGCCGTCGCCGCCGCCCACGTCCACCACCGTGTGGAAGCGGGCGAAGTCGTAGGCGCCCGGCAGCACGGCGGCGGTGGTCCGGGTGCCCTCGCTCATGGAGGCGTTGAAGGCCGCCGAGAGTTCGGGGCGCTCCTCCAGGTGCTCGAAGAAACCCTTGCCGAAGACCTGGTCGAACGCCGGCTCGCCGGTGCGCACGCTGTCGGCGAGGCGCTCCCAGGAGCGGACCATCAGCGGGTCGGTGAAGACGGTGGCGATGGTCTTGAACGAGCCGGGGTGGTCGGCCGACAGCACCCGCCCGGTGGGCGTGGCCCGGAAGACGCCGGCCCGCACCTCCTCGACCAGTTCCAGGCCCGCCATGGCGCGCAACAGCCGTACCAGGGCGCGGGGTTGGACGGCGCATTCGGCGGCCAGCGCCTCGACGCCGCGCTCCTCCCCGCCCAGGGCATCCACCACGCCCAGCCGGGCAGCGGCGCCCAGGGTCTGGGCCGCCATGGTGCCGAAGACCAGTCGCATCACCGTCCGGCGCGCCTCGGCATCCGCACCGTCCGCACCGCTCGCGTCGCCCACACCAGGCGCATCAGCCGTACCGGCCGCGCCGTCCTCGACGTCCGCCACAGGGAACCCCTCTCCGTCAGAGATAGGTTAGCCTCACCTAACTACCCTGCCCCGTCAAGGGTGTTGACCCGAGCGCGGCGGGGCCGGCGGTCGTGTTCGACCACCGGCCCCGCCATCGGAGCCACCGAACGGCTACCAGTCGTGGACGGTCCCGTCCAGCAGCCTGTTCACCGGCAGATAGGCGGGTGCGTAGGGGAAGCCGGCGGCCGCCTCGTCGTCCAGCTCCACGCCGAGCCCCGGGTTCTCGCCCGGGTGCAGCAGGCCGTCGACAAAGGTGTAGGAGGTGCGGAAGACCTCCAGGGTGCGGGGATCGTGGCGCATGTACTCCTGGATGCCGAAGTTGTGGATGGCGATGTCCAGATGGAGCGCCGCCGCCATGCCTACCGGCGAGATGTCCGTCGGCCCGTGGATACCGGACTTGGCGCCGTACACCGCCGCCATGTCCAGCAGCTTCTTCATCGCGGTGATGCCACCGGTGTGGGTGACGGCGGAGCGGACGTAGTCGATCAGCCGCTCGCTGAGCAGGGTGGTGTAGTCGTGCACGGAGTTGAAGACCTCGCCGATGGCCAGCGGGGTGGTGGTGTGCTGACGGATCAGCCGCAGCGCCGCCTGGTCCTCGCCCGGGGTGGCGTCCTCCAGCCAGAACAGGTCATAGGGCTCCAGGGCCTTGCCCAGCTTGGCGGCCTGGATCGGCGTCATCCGGTGGTGACCGTCGTGCAGCAGCGGCAGCTCGGGGCCGAACTCGTTGCGCACCGCCTCGAAAACGGTCGGCAGATGGCGCAGATAGGCGCGGGTGTCCCAGTTCTCCTGGACCGGAAGCGCGGTGCGGCGGGCGGGCTCGTAGTCGTAGCGTTCCCCGTCGCCTGCGGTCGAGGTCGCCACCCCGTAGACGGAGTCGAGACCGGGGATGCCGGTCTGTATCCGGATCGCGCGGAAGCCCTCTTCGAGATGGGCCCTGATGGAGTCGAACAGCTCCGGGATGTCCCGTCCCGAGGCGTGGCCGTAGGCGAGGGCACCGGTGCGGGAGGCACCGCCGAGGAGCTGGTAGAGCGGCATCCCCGCCGCCTTGGCCTTGATGTCCCACAGCGCCATGTCCACGGCGGCGATCGCGGCCATGGTGACGGGACCGCGCCGCCAGTAGGCGCCCCGGTAGAGGTACTGCCAGGTGTCCTCGATCCGGCCCGCGTCTCGGCCGATCAGCAGCGGGACGACATGGTCGCGGAGATAGCTCTCCACCGCCAGCTCCCGCCCGTTGAGGGTCGCGTCACCGAGCCCCGTCAGCCCGTCGGCCGTGGTGATCCGCAGCGTGACGAAGTTCCGCCCCGGGCTGGTGACAATGGTCTCCGCCGACTCGATCCGCAGCGGCGACCGCTCGGTTGTCTGCATGGTTTCGCGCCTTCCCAATCCTCCGGATGCCCAGCTCAGCTCGTCGTACGGTCGTCGACATCCCCGAGCTCGGCCACCACCACACCATAGGTCGGCAGTTCGATCGTGGTCAGTTTCTCGCCCTCAAGGTCCCGTAGGGAGCCGGCAGCCAGGGTGGGGGTGATGCTGAGTGGTGCCTCGTGCTGGCTGACGAACCACACATAGGACCGTCCCTCCTCGTGCACCATCCGGCCCACCAGCACCCGGGGATCGTCCACCGACACCTCGGGCACCACCCCGGCCTCGGCGGCCAACGCCGCGTAGAGCCGCCAGGTGGGCTCGGGGTTGACCCGGGGAGTGACCGCCGCCATGTGCTCAAGTGGGTAGGTGGACAGCACCAGTTGACCGGCCCCGTGCCGGCGCCGCAGCAGCGCGGGCCGGCCGTGCGCGTCGGTTGCCACCACCTCGGCGCCGTTCGGCTCGACCGGCAGGTGGGAACGGGAGTTCTCGGTGCCGGCGACGGTGAACGTCAGCCGCTCGCCCGCCCTGATGGTGCCGAAGTCACGCTGGAAGGTGAGCGTCAGCTCGTCGTCCTCGATGGGCTCGGTCAGTCCGTAGCGCAGCTTCTTGACCACCCCGAACGTCTCGTCCAACTTCGGCCACCAGGGCCCGCGTTGCACGCTGTGCTCGCCGGTGAAATAGGAGGCGTAGACGGTGGCGCCGGCCTCCGCCCGCCCGACCAGACGGCGCCAGCCGCCTGCGGTCAGCTGCTTGGCCGACGGCAGCAGGTAGAGCGCGCAGTCCTCCGGCAGCCCGTCCGCCTCGCGCGCCACCCCGACCGGCAGATCCGCCTCCCGGGCGGCGACATACGCCTGCCGGGTGTGGTTCAGCACGCTGCTCGCGTCCTCGGGCTGGGTGAACGGGTACATCTTCTCCAGGAACGAGGAGACGACGAGCGCCACCTCGGTGTCCGGGCGGTTCAGCCGGCCGAAGTCGACCCGGGCCAGCAGCTCGGTGAACCGCTTGACCTCGCGCAACTGCTCCTTGGGACGCCCGGCGTCGTCCGTGATGCCGAAATGCATCTCGAAGGGATGGTGGCTGTACGGTTCCTGATCCCAGAGCGCGTCGTAGTCGGTGTTGTTCCAGGGCATCCAGCCGGTGGCACCGGCCAACAGCGTGTTGTGCAGAATCTGCCGGTAGTAGTGGGCGGCGTTCTCCTCGGAGACATAGTCCGAGGTCACGCCGAACTCCTCCATGATCACCGGCTTTCCGCCGATGTCCAGAAGCTCGCAGACGAAGGCCGCGCCCAGATGCTGGCGCACCGGATCCGTCTCCATCCGGTAGACATGCGGGCCGTGGAAGTCGATCAACGGCTCCAGATCGCGCACCCGGAAACCGTTGTCGGCGCCGGTCATCTCCACGCCCCAGGCGCCGTCACCGATCGAGACCGGCTGCCGGGCCCCCGTCCCCCTGATCGCGTTCACCAGGGTCTTCGCCCAGGCGGTGACGGTGGTGGCATCCAGGGTGCCGATGCCACGGGACTTCCAGTCCCCATAGATGGGGATCTCGTTGGTGAGCAACCAGCCGGCGACCGCCGGATGATCCTTCCAGCGCTCGGTCAACTCGCGGACGTACCACTCCTGTTGAGCGACGAACGACGGGTCGCCGAAGATGTCGCGGCCACCGCGCCAGACGGGGTCCCAGTTCTGTCCCGACATGTGACCGACGATGAAGGTGGGGATGGTGTGCATCCCCTGCGCCTGGTGTCGGTCCAGGAAGTCGTCGAAATGGGCCAGCATCTCGGGGTCGAGGGTGTTCTCGGCCGGCATGAAATCGGGCCAGAAGAAGAACGAGCGGGTCAGCGTGATGCCGTGCTCCCGCATCACCGTCAGCTCCTCGTCCACCACCTCGGGGCGGTAGTCCCGCCACATCAGCGGACCGCCGGTGCGGGACCAGTAGTTCACGCCGATCCAGATGGTGGCCGCCGCTTCCTCCCGGCCGCCGCCGCCCTTTCCGCCGCCGGGCACGCTGGTGGTCTGCGGGGTGGTGCGGAGCTTGGCCGCGTTGCGCCTCATCGCCTGGTTCCTCTGCTCGGGGCCGCCTGATGGCCTCAGGTATATCGTTTTACTACCTAGCTGTCGAGAGATTGAGTGAGCGGACTTGCCGCGCTACCATGCGGTACTCCTCAGTCCGTGCAACGTTTTCTCATGACGTTCTCCCGATGGGTCAGGTCCAGCGCTTGACGGCACAGAAGAACCCCGGACGCGGGCGAAGGTCCGACAAGCCGACGATCTCCGATGTCGCCGCCCTGGCCGGCGTCTCGGTCTCGGCCGTCTCCAAGGTGGTCAACAACCGGCCCGGGATCTCGGCCCCCACCCGGCAACGGGTGCTCGACGCGGCGGACAAGCTGCGTTGGTCGCCGTCGGCCACGGCGGTGGCCCTGCGTGGCGCGCGGACCAAGGCCATCGGGATGGTCGCAGGGCGCTCGGCCGACGTCCTGGCCACCGACCCGCACTTCTCCGTGCTGATCTCCGGCATCGAGAGCGAACTCGCCCCCGCCGACTACGGTTTGCTGCTGCATATTGTTGGCGAGGAGCCGGGCGCGGAGGAACGGGCCTACCGCCGGCTGGCCGAGGAACGCCGGGTCGACGGGGTGATCCTCACCGAGAGCCGGGTCGGCGACGGCAGGTTCGAACTGCTCCGCCAGCTCGAACTGCCGGCGGTGCTCGTCGGCACGCCCTGGCGGGACGACCCCGTCCCCTCGGTCCGCGCCGGCGGCGAGCAGGACGCGGGCATCAGAGCGGCCGTCGACCACCTGGCGGAACTCGGCCACCGCCGCATCGCCTATGTCTCGGGCCCCGAGGACCGGGTGCACACCGTGTTCCGCCGCCGGATCTTCGAATCCGCCCTGGAGGAACGGGGGTTGCGACCGGCGCGGATCGTGGTCTCGGACTTCACCGCGGACGCGGCGGTACGGGCGGTGCGGGAACTGCTCTCCGACGCGGAGCCGGAACGCCGACCGACGGCCGTGCTCTTCGCCAACGACACGATGGCCGTGGCCGGCATGAGCGAGGCGCGCCGACTGGGCTTCGAGGTGCCGCGCGACCTGTCCGTCATCGGCTACGACGACCTGCCCATCGGGGAGTTGGTCCACCCCCGGCTGACCACCATCGCCCAGGACCTCACCCAACTCGGCCGCGCGGCCGCGGCCACGATGTTCGCGATCCTTAACGGATCCGCCACCGCGGAGGCCCCGCCGGTACGCCCACCGACCCTGATCGTCCGCGAATCGACGGCACCCTCACGGAGTCCTCGCGCCGGACGGGCGTGAACCGCGTCCCCACCCCGGACGGGCGTGAACGGAGTCCTCACGCCGGACGGGCGGGGGCGGAGTCCTCACGCCGGACGGGCCTGAACGGCGCCGAGGGCCCTCGGGCACCGGGGCCTGAACGCCGAGTCCTCACGCCGGACGGGCGAGGGCGGAGTCCCCACGCCGGACGGGCGGGGGCGCGGGAAGCACCGGGGACCTGACACGGAACCCCGGCGCCAGACCACCGGTGGACGTGAAGTCACCACGCCGGACAGGCGAGGGCACGGGAAGCACCGGGGACCTGACACGGAACCCCGGCGCCAGACCACCGGTGGACGTGAAGTCACCACGCCGGACAGGCGGGGACGCAGGAAGCACCGGGGACCTGGCACGGAGCACCGGCACCGGGCGGTCGGCCGTGGGCGGCGGAGCGCTGACGCCCATGGGGCGGGGACGGGGTTCCCCCAGCCGGGCCGGCGCGGGCGCGGGAAGCACCGGGGGCCCGACATGGAGCCCAGGCACCAGGCGGCCGTTGGCGGTGAAGCTCGCACCCTGAGCGGGCGGGGGCGGGGGAGGCACCGCCGGCCGTGGGTGGCAGAGCCCCGGCGCCGGGCGGGCGGGGGCGGGGGAGGCACCCGGGGTCTGGCGCGGAGCCCAGGTGTCGGGACGTTGTTGGGTGGTGGGGCTTTGGCGTCTGGGGGGGTTGGGTCGGGGGGTCTGGCCGTGTGGCGGGGTGGGGTTATTTGCCGGCGGCGAAGAGAAGGACGAGGAAGGCGGCCAGGAGGTGGCCTACCAGGCCGTAGAGGAGGACGCGGATCCACAGGCCGCGGGGGATGGTGTCCTTGCGTGGGTTCGCCATGGGGGTGGGTTCTCCTTCGGAACGGGTCGGCGGCTCAGTGGCGGGGTTCGCCCAGGCACAGTTCGGCGTCGGCGCTGCGCAGCAGCGTGTGGACGAAGAGGAGTTCGGCGCCCTGGGAGGTGGCGGCGCGGATCCGGTGCGGGGTCAGGGAGTCGAAGTGGGCGCTGTCACCCGCGTCGAGGGTGTGGTCGACGTCGCCGAGGGAGAGCAGCAGTCGGCCGGAGAGGACGTGCAGCCACTCCTCGCCCGGGTGCACCCGCACCAGATCGCTCTGGCCGCCGCCGGCCGGAACGCTCACCCGCAGCGCGTGCATGGCGCGGCCGGAGGCGCCGGCCTGGCGGTAGGACCAGCCGCCGACGTCCTGGGGTGCGGCGTCGCCCGCGCGGATGACGGGGTCGGGGAGGGCCGCGGTCTCGCCGAGCAGGCCGGAGACGGTGGTGCCGTAGACGCGGGCGAGGCCGAGCAGAACGGGGAGCGACGGCTGACGGTGGCCCGTCTCCAGTCGGGAGAGGTGTGCGGGCGACAGTTCGGCCCGGCGCGCCGCGGCCTCCAGGGTCAGCCCGGCGTGGCGGCGCAGTTCGCGCAGTTGGGTCGAGATGACGGGCAGCTCGCGCGCGGGGGCCGAGGCCGGGGGGTCCGAGGGGATCGATGGGCCGGGGGGCATACTCCTGATTGAGCCACGGCTGCTGCCTCTGAGGCAAATCTCTTGCCTCAGAGGCAACAAAGCTCGGAAGCAGGCAGGGAACGCCTCGGGGCCGCGACCCGGGTGGGTCGCGGCCCCGAGGGGGTGGTTGGCCGTCACGGCCCGAGGGTCACTCGGTGGCGATGGCGTTCAGCACGTTCATCCGGCCGGCGCGGAAGGCCGGCAGCAGGGCGGCCAGCAGGCCGACCACCGCGGAGCCGATGAAGACGCCGATGATGGTGCCCCACGGGATCTCCAGCACCGGCATGCCCTCCAGCGCCAGCAGCTGCTGGCCGGCCGCGCCCCAGGCGAGGCCGAGGCCGAGGCCGAGGAGCGCGCCGAAGAGGGCGATCACCACGGATTCCAGGCGGATCATCCGGCGCAGCTGGCGGCGGGAGAGGCCGATGGCCCGCATCAGGCCGATCTCCCGGGTGCGTTCCACCACGGACAGCGCCAGGGTGTTCACCACGCCCAACACGGCCACGATGATCGCCAGCGCCAGCAGCCCGTAGACCATGTTGAGCAGCATGCCCACCTGGCCCTCCACCAGCTCCTTGAACTCGGCCTGGTCGTGGATCTCGATCTGCGGGTATGCCTCGACGGCCGTCTCCAGAGCGGCGCGCGCGGCCTCCTCCTGCCCGTCCACGGCGCTGATGTAGAGGGTGAACGGGAGTGGGACCTCGTGGGCGTACTCCGTCAGCGTCTCCTGGCCGAAGTGCCAGCCGCCGGAGAGCAGTTCGCCGTCGCTGATGATCGCCGCCACCGTCAGCGTGGCCTCGCCGCCGCGGTCGAAGGCGACCTGCAGCTCGTCGCCGAGGGCGATGCCCTGCTCCTCGGCGTCCCCCTCGCTCACGGCGATGGAGCCGGGCGCGAAGGCCGCGGGGATGTCGCCCTCCACGGCCTCCATGGTCACATCGCGGGAGAAGGACTCCGGGACAGCCGCCGCGTCGACCTCAAGGGACCCGCCGGACGGCAGCGTCACATCGAGCTCGATCACTCGGTACTCGCTGATGTGCTCCAGCCCCGGAACGTTCTCGATGGCGTCCGTCACCTCGGGCACGATCTCGCTGAACGTGGAGGTGGAGACGATGTAGTCGGCGCCGAGCGAGGAGTCGATCTGGTCGCGGGCCGAGGCGACCATGGAGGAGCCGATCACCGAGAGGCCGGCGACCAGCGCGAGGCCGATCATCAGCGCCGAGGCGGTGGCGCCGGTGCGGCGCGGGTTGCGCAGCGCGTTGCGTTCGGCGAGCCGGCCGACCGGGCCGAAGCCGCGCAGCAGCACGGTGCTCATGCCCCGCACCACCAGGCCGACCAGCGACGGTCCGACGATGACCAGGCCGACCAGGCTGAACAGCACGCCCAGGCCCAGGAAGCCGCCGCCGTCGGACGCCTTGTCCACCGTGCCGGTGAGCGCCAGGAAGCCGAGGCCGGCCACCGTCAGCACGCCGCCCAGCAGGGCACGCACCCGGCCGGCGCGGACGTCGCCCGGCATGCCGGCGTCGCGGAGCGCGGCCATCGGGCTGATCCTGGCCGCCCTGCGGGCCGGTATGTAGGCGGCGATCAGGGTGACCAGGATGCCCAGGATCACACCGATGATCGGCACCGAGGGGTCGATGGTGAGATCGTCCGTGCTCAGCTTCATGCCGATCGCGCTCATCAGCGACATCAGCCCGACGGCGAGCCCGATGCCGACGCCGAAGCCGATCAGCGAGGCGACCGTGCCGAGCAGCAGGGCCTCGATCAGCACGGAGCGGTTGACCTGGCGGCGGCTGGTGCCGATGGCGCGCATCAGGCCGATCTCGCGGGTGCGCTGGGCGACCAGCATCGAGAAGGTGTTGACGATCAGGAAGATCCCGACGAGCAGCGCGATGCCGGCGAAGCCGAGCAGCACGTACTCGAAGATCGACAGCGCCTCGCCGATCGCGTCCTTGTTCTCCTCGACATACTCCTCGGCGGTCTGGATCTTGTAGGTGTCGTCGCCGAGCAGGGCCGTGACGCTGGCCTTCAGCTCCTCGTCGGTGACGGAGCCGTCGGAGTCCACATAGATGTTGGTCAGGTCCTGGTCGCCGCCGAGCAGGTACTCGCGGGCGCTGGGCGTGTCCAAGTAGAGCAGCGCGGCACCGGGGTTGGTGGTGTCGAACTTGGCGATGCCGCTGACGGTCAGCGGGAAGTCGCCGAAGGCGCTGAGCAGCCGCAGCGGATCGCCGACGGCGAGGTCAGCCGAGTCGGCGGTGTCCGCGTCGACCATCACCTGGTCGGGGCCCTCGGGCGGCGCGCCGTCGGTGACGGTCATCATCCGCTCGTCGATCACGCTCCAGTTGGAGGTGATGGTCGGGGCGCCGCCACTCGGGCTGATGCTCTCGTTGTCCTGGTCGATCGCGATCGCGGACAGCGAGACGATCGAGCCGTTGACATGCTCGACGCCCGGCAGCTCGCCCAGTTGCTCCTGCAGCTCACCGGGGATGGTGTCCGGCTTGCCGGTGCCGGTGCCCGGGGCGGCGAACTCGTCGGCGTCCGCGTGGCTGACGGCCACGTTGGACGCGCTGACGTCGAAGAGCTTGGAGAACGTGTTGTTCATGGTGGCCGTGAAGACCAGGGTGCCGCAGACAAAGGCGACGGAGAGGATGATGGCCGTGGCCGAGAGGACCATGCGCCATTTGTGGGCATAGAAGCTGCGCAGTGAGGTTTTGAGGACGGTCACGAGGTGCGTCCTTGTCCGTCGAAGTTGCGCATGCGGTCCAGGACGCGGTCGGCCGTGGGGTCGCGCATCTCGTCGACGACGCGGCCGTCGGCGAGGAAGATGATGCGGTTGGCGTAGGCGGCGGCGACGGGGTCGTGGGTGACCATGACGATGGTCTGGCCGAGGTCGTCGACGGAGCGGCGCAGGAAGTCGAGGACTTCGGCGCCGGCGCGGGAGTCGAGGTTTCCGGTGGGTTCGTCGCCGAAGATGATGTCGGGGCGGGCGGCCAGGGCGCGGGCGACGGCGACGCGCTGCTGCTGTCCGCCGGAGAGCTGGTTGGGGCGGTGCTTGAGGCGTTCGCCCAGGCCCACGGTGGCCACCACACGGTCCAGCCACTCACGGTCGGGCTTGCGGCCGGCGATGTCCATCGGGAGCGTGATGTTCTCGATGGCGTTGAGCGTGGGCAGCAGGTTGAACGCCTGGAAGATGAACCCGATGTGGTCCCGCCGCAGCTGGGTCAGCTTCTTGTCCTTCAGACCGGTGACCTCGCTCTCCCCGATCCATATCCGCCCGCTGGTCACGGTGTCCAGACCGGCCAGACAGTGCATCAACGTCGACTTGCCCGACCCCGAAGGGCCCATGATCGCCGTGAACACCCCCCGCTCCACATCCACACTCACCCCATCCAACGCCGCAACCCGCGTCTCGCCCTCGCCGTAGGACTTGACAACGTTCTCAGCTCGCGCGGCCACGGCCGAGTGCCCTCCGCTGCCCCCGGTCGCAGGATTGACTACAGCCGTCGTCACGTGTTTCTCCTTGCTCTACGCGGATAACTCTCTGGTTCGTGCTTGACTTCCAATGAGACTAGTGACCGTCCCAACTCCGCTCCTCACCCCCCGGGATGAACTCCGGGTCAGTGAGAAGTGGCAGGGTCCCCCTAAGGGGACATCCAGGGGGCGTAGGGGACACGCAGTGCACGGCACCCGCCCTGTGGAACGCCGGCGGCGCGTTCGCCCCGGCGGCGGCGGGTCGAGGGCGTCGCCCCGTGCGGGAGATACGGATCCGACGGTGGTCAGGGTCGGCCACGCTGCATAAGATCGGGCCGCGTAAGATCGACCGACCCACTGGCTCGTCCACGGGAGTGCCCCCAGTGAAGCGCCGCACCTCCGCACTAGCGGTTTCCTCCGCAGCCCTGCTCGCCGCCGCCCCGCTGCTCACCGGCTGCTCCACCGATTCCCATCCGGGCGCCGCCGCCGTGGTGGGCGACGAACGCATCACCGTCTCCAGTGTGCAGGCCCAGGTGGAGACGGTCAGGGAGGCCCAGCGCGAGCAGCCGGACGCGGACCAACTCCTGGCGTCCAGCGCGGGGTTGACCCGGGCGATGGTGGACCATCTGGTGTACCAGGAGGTGCTGGAGCAGACCGCCGAGGCCTATGGCGTCGAGGTGAGCACCGCGCAGATCCAGCAGGAGCGCATCCGGACCGAGGCGGCGTTGGGCGGCGCCGACGAGCTTCGGCAGGCGGCGCTCCTGGGCACGGCCGATCTGCCGCCGCTCGCCGGGGACGAGCAGATCGACCAGGTGCTGCGCAGGCAGCTGCTCTTCCAGAGCATCGCCGTCCAACTGAACGCGCCGGCGGGCCCCGAGGGCGAGCAGCTGGTGTACGAGACGATGGCGGCCACGGCGGACGAGATCGGCGTCGAGGTCAATCCGCGCTACGGCAGCTGGAGCGCGGAGGCGGTGGGTCTCGCCGACGCCGACACCCCGTGGGTGCGCCCCTATGTCCCCGCCGAGGACGACGAGGCCCTGATCCCGATGCCGCCGGCCTGACGCCGGGCGCGCGGAACGGCGCGGTTAGTCTCGACGGATGACCGTTCGAGACCTCAACGGCGCCCCCGGCCGGATCGTTCTGCTGACCACCACCCATCGGGTGGCCCCCGGGCTGCTGTCCTGGCCGGCCTGGCAGGTGTTGCACGCGGCCGACTCGGTGGTGTGCGGCGACATCTCCCATCCCCAGGGCCCGTATCTGCGCGAGGCCGGGGTCGCGGTCTCGGACGGCGTGCCGGACGCGGCCGAGTTGGTCGCCGCGTGCGCCGGGGGCCGGACGGTGGTCGTGCTGGCCGGCGCCGAGGGCGAGCCTGAGCTGACCAACGAGCTGGCGGGAATGGCCGGTTCCGGACGGTTCAGAACGTTGCCCGAACTGGAGCTGCTGCCCGGTTCCTACGACCTGCCCGGCGCCCGACTTCTCGATCTGGTGCGGGTGATGGACGAGATCAGGGCCAACTGCCCCTGGTCCTCCGTCCAGACCAGCGCGGATCTGGCGCGCTACGGCCTGGAGGAGATCCATGAGCTGATCGAGGCCGTGGAGGCGGGCGATCCCGACGAGATCAGGGAGGAGTTGGGCGATGTCCTGCTCCAGGTGATCTTCCACGCGAGGATCGCCGCCGAGGCCCCGGACAAGCCCTTCGACATCGACGATGTCGCCGGCACCATCGTCGACAAGCTGCTCCGGCGCCATCCGCATGTCTTCGGGGACGCGCACGCGGCGACCCCGGAGGACGTCAAGGCGCTGTGGCTGGCCGCCAAGGCGACGGAGAAGCAACGTACCTCGCTGACCGAGGGAATCCCGCTTGGCCAGCCCGCGTTGGCCCTGGCCGGCAAGCTGACCGGCCGGGTCAGAACGGCGGGGCTGACGGTGCCGCTGCCCGGTAGCGAACCGGACGCCGGCCCCGGCGGCGGTGCCGACCAGGGGTTCGGCTACCGGCTGTTGGCGCTCGCCGCCGAGGCCGAGGCCGCCGGGGTCGATCCGGAGACCGCGCTGCGCGCCGCCGCCCGCGCCTACCGCGACGCGATCATCGCGGCCGGCGGCTGAAGAGCCTGAGGCGCGTGAGGCGCGTGAGGTGTCTGAAACGGCTGGGGCGGCGCCCCGCGAGCACCGGGGCCCGCCCCGGGAGAACACCTCAGGAGGGCTCCAGCCGATGCGGCAGGGTGCCGGTGAGCAGGGTGGCCAGACCGCTCAGCACATCGCGGCCCAGAAACCAGTCCCCGGTGTGGTCAATGCCATACAGCCGCGCCTCGCGGTCGATGGCCAACAGGGCCGTTCCGTTCAGCTCCTCGCCCAGCGGGCAGAGCCGGGTGCCCAGTGCATGCCCCAAGTCGCTGAGGGTGCGCACCCAGTGCACGCCGGCGAGCGGGTTGATCACCACCCCGTGCGGCGCCACGGCGATGCCGGGACCGGTCGGGCGCAGGGTGATCTCGCCCAGCTCGGCCCACGCCTCGAAGGCTGCCGGGAACAGCTGGTGCGCGTGCCCCTGCGGGGAACGGTGGCCGCTGAGCACGTCGGCCCAACGTTCGGCGCGGGCCGCGTGCGAGCGCCCCGGCGTCCACCCCGCGGCGACCAGCGCCTGGTCGACCGTGCCGATGGACCAGGGCGCGCCGGCCGCCGGCCCGCCCGCCGGGTCGACGCCGTCGCCGACGGCCGGATCGGGCCCCTGCGTTGGCACGCCGAGACGGGCCAGCAGCACGGCGCACGAGCGGCAGTGCGGGGCGTAGGCGCCGTGCAACGGGTCGCCGTCCTCACGGATATGGCGGGTGGTGATGCCCGCGCCCGCCAGTGCTTCTCTGGCCTCGTGGACATCGCGCGCGCCCGCCTCGGTGAGCAGCCGGGAGAGCAGCGCGGGCTCGGGGCAACGTCCGATGTGACGTTCCCGCTGGGCGGTGCCGAGTCCGGCGAGGATCTCGGCGACCACCGGATGTGGCTCGGGCGGCGGCGTGCTGCGGCTGGCGGTGCCGGTCAGCGGCTGGGCCCGGTCCGGAAGGGAGAGCGCGGCGGCGGTGGTCGGCAGGATGCCGTCGCGGCCGCGCGGCATCTCGGGAGGCGCCGGCCGACGGTCGCGATCCCGCTGACCGCCCGACGGCTGGCCGTGGATTTCCGATATCACGAGGACGATCGTGCCACCGACTGATGGAACCCATAGGCTGTGCCGCAACAGCGAGAGGCAACAGCAGGGGGCTTAACGCCATGACGACAGGTCGGCTCGGGCAACAGGCCGCGCCACCGAACAGGGCCTATGCCGGTCAGGTGGTGCAGTTTCCCGACCCGGTCCGCGCGGGCAGATATCCGCACGGTGTCCGGGTGGACGCACAGGGCTATCCCGACTTCTCGCGCTATGCCAGAGCGGCGGCCGAGATCGCCGAGCCGCCGGACGGTTTCGGCGTGGACGAACTGCGGCTGACGGACTACGTGTCGGCCAACGCCGCGCTGCACGCCTCGGGGCATCCGCTCTGGGCCGAGCTGCCCGCGGTCGCCACCCCGCACGGCTGGACCTGGCACCATGTGGCCAACTCGCGCCGCCTCGAACTGGTCCCGGTCGAGGTCAAGGTGCTGCTGCGGCACCACGGCGGGCTCGCCACCACCGCCGTCGACCAGCACAAGCGCGGCACCCGCCCGTTGACCGATCCCCGGCCGGCGCACTTCAAGCTGCCGAGCGGGCTGGCCGTCCCCGAGGACCGGCTGCGCGCCGCCGAGGAGAAGCTGGGCTACCAACTGCCGCCCGCCTACCGGGCGTTCCTCAAGGCCGCCGGCGGCTGCGCCCCGGTGGGCGTCGCGCTGGACGCCGAGTTGGGCCTGCTGGTCGACCAGCCGTTCTTCACGCTCCGCGAGGAGGCCGCGGTCAACGACCTCGTCTATATCAACAAGTGCCTGCGCGACCACCTCACCAAGGACTATCTGGCGGTGGCCTTCGTCCAGGGCGGCATCGTGGCGGTGCGGGTGCGCGGCGAGGGCACGGGTTCCGTCTGGCTCTGCCCGGTGGACGACGCGCGGGACCGGGACGGCCTCGCCGTCACCGAGCGGGTCGCCGAACTGCTGCTGCCCTGCGGCGAGGACTTCGACGACTTCCTGCGCCGGCTGGCCGGCTCCCCGGCGGAGCTGGAGACCGTGGCGGATCTGATGGTGGACGGCGGTTTCGCCACCGTCGTCCCGGCTGAGGGGTGAGCGCGTTGGTGACGTTCGCGCAGGCACAGGAGCGCGCCGAGCGCTGGGTGAACAGCGACGGGACGCCGGGGCACACGGCCCGGGTGCGCGAGTTCGACCTGGGCTTCGTCGCCTGGGCCGAGGACGCCTCCGGCGGACCGGCCGGCGGCGGCCGGCTGGTGATCGCCCGCGACAGCGGCGAGGCCACCTACTGGCCGGCGCTCGATGTGACGGAGATCATCCGGCGGTACGAGGAGCAGTACGGCGTTTCGACCGATCCGGCGCCCGCCCCCGAGCCGCCGAGGTCCATCGACCTGGAGGCCACCTCCTTTCTGCTGACCCCGCCCGAGTGGCTGCAGGAGGCCGCCGACAAGGCCGGCATCCCGGACAACAGGCGGGCTGCCGAGGCGCCGTCCCCGCCGCCGCCGTCCTCCGAGCCGTTCTCGCTGGGGAAGCCGGCGGCCGAACGGCCGGCGGCGCCCGACCCGTTCGCCCCGTTCGAACCGCCGGCACCGGTACCGGCCGCTGCCGCCGCCACCCCGACGCCGACCCCGGCGCCGGGCGCCGACCCGTGGGCCGCGGCCGATGTGACGCCGGGGGCCGGCCAGTCGGGCCCGGAGGACTTCCACCGGGTCGACACGGCCGACATGCCCGACAAGGTCGTCAAGAAGGAGACGCCTGCGAGCGCCTCCCCCTGGGCCGGCACCGACACCTCGGGCAGCGCCGAGGAGGCGGAGGCGATGGCCCCGCCGGCCACCGTGTTCTCCGCGCCGCTGACCAACGCGGACGGGCAGCGGCTCGCCCCCGGCCCCGCCTCGTCCGAGGCCAGGACCACCGTGCTGCCGCAGGGCAGCGCGCTGCCCCAGACGGCGGTGCAGCCGCCGCCCGGTGGCCTGCAGCCGCCGGGCCTCGGAAGCCCGCCCCCCGGGACGCCCGTCGGCCCGCCGCCGGCGCCGCCGGGCGTGCCGGGCACGCCCCCGCCGCCTGGCGCGGCGCGGATCGCCGCCGAGGACACCCACAAGACGCATATCGGCGGGCCCGGCGGCCCGCCCAGGGCCGGCGGCCCCGGGATGCCGGTGCCGCCCCCGCCGTCGGCGCCCGGCGCGCCTCGCGGCGCCCGCCCCCGGGCGGACGAGCAGACCGCCGGCGAGGAAGTCGCCTATGTCCCCACCCAGATGGTGGACCCGGACGTGGTGGCCTCGCTGCGCGAACAGGCCGGCGGCGGCACACCGCCGCCCCCGGGACCGGCCGGCGCGCCCGTCGGCCCACCGCCGCCCCCTGGCCCCGGCGGCCCGTCGCCCCTGCCAGGACAGGGACCGTTGCCAGGACAGGGACCTCTGCCGGGCCAAGGGCCGTTGCCGGGGCAGGGTCAGGGGCCGCACCATCCCGTCGGCGCCCAGCCGCCGCCCGCCTACGGCTATCCGCAGGAGGCACGTCCGGTCGTCGGCTCCGGCTATATGGCGGTGCTGCGCTATCGCGCGCCCGACGGCTCCGAGCAGCAGCTCATCCGCCGCTCGGCCCCCGGCATGCCGCATCCCGAGTGGCAGATCCTGCACGAGCTGCTGGCCATGCAGGTGCCGGCGCAGCAGGTGATCGAGCTCCACACCGAGCTGCAGTCCTGTGAACTGCCCGGCGGCTACTGCGCCCGGATGATCCGCGAGACCTGGCCACAGGTGCGGATCACCAACACCGCCGCCTATGGCACCGACTACGCGTCCCGCCAGGCGGGGGTGCGTCATCTGGTCGAACACCAGGACGAGTTGCAGCAGTTCGCCGACGGGCCCCCGCGTTCCGCCCCGGTGCGGGCCCCGCTGCCGCAGCAGCCGCCGGCGCCGGCCGTGGGGCTCGACGTGATCGGGCAGGAGCTGGCCGAGGCGTTCGGGCCGCAGCTGGTGTTCCGCTACGAGCCGAGGTTCGCGTCCCGGCAGGGGGTGCCCGAGGTGGTGGCGCAGACCCTCGCCTGGAGCGGGCTGCCGATGGAGATCGCGCCGTTCTTCTGGGCCAGGGCCCAGCCGGGGATGCCGATCCCCACGCTGGCCGAGGTGGCGATGGAGCACGGGGTGCAGCCGGCGCCCGACGCCGGTTCCTACCTGGTGGTGGGCAGCGACTTCGGGCGGCAGCTGTGCGTGCAGTACGGCACCGCGCATATCGTGGCCGTGCCGCTGGAGGCCGGGCCCGGCGGGCAGGGCGCGCCGCCGCAGTTCGTCAACGCCTCGCTGCCGCAGTTCGCGCGTTCCATGGCGCTGCTGGGCCGGATGTGGCGGCTCCGCTACGGGCTCACGCCGGAACAGGCCGGCCGCTGGACCACGGACTTCCAGGCGCAGCTCGCCTCGCTCGACCCGATGGCCGTGTCCGATCCGGAGAGCTGGTGGTCCGTTCTGCTGGAACAGATGTGGGACGGTCTGCTGTAGTTCGGATGTCCCCGCCGCTGATGGGGGATCATCTTGGCTATGACGGGTTTCCGCACGGCACGGGGGCGGGGCTACTCGCCACAGCAGGTGGACCGCGTCCTGGCCATGTTGGGCCGGGAGCGCGACGAGGCGTGGCGCAGGCTGGCCGAGGTGGGGCTGCGCGCCGATCGGCTGGCGGAGCGGGCCGCCGCGCTGCGCGCCGAGGTCGCCGCGCTGCCCGAGCCTGACTTCTCCTCCCTGGGTGAACGCGCCGAGCTGCTGCTGGCCGAGGTGGTCGCCGAGGCCGACGGGGTGCGCGAGATGGCCGAGGCCGACGCCGAGGCGCTGCTGCGCGGCGCCGAGGAGTCCAGCCGGGCGCTGCGGGACCGGGCGGCGCGCGAGGCCGCCCAGGTGCGGGTGGCCGCGGCGGCTGAGGCCGAACGGGCGCTGGCCCAGGCGGAGGCCGAGGGCCGGGAGCTGCTGGAGCGGGAGCGCGCCAGGGCGGCCAGGGTGCGCGCCACCGCGGATGCCGCGCTGGCCGATGTCGCCCGGCACGCGGAGGCGCTGCTGGCCGAGCAGCGGTCCAAGGCCAGGGCCAGCGGCCGGCTGGCCGAGGAGCGGATGGCCGCCAGGAGCGCGTCGGTCGAGGCGCGGGTGCGGCAGCTGACGGAGCGCGCCGACGCGGTCTGGGAGCAGGCCAGGCGCGAGCTGGCGGAGGCCGAGGGCGCCGTCAGGGCGCGCAACGAGGCGGCGGAGTCGCGGCGCGCCGAGCTGCTGGCCGACGCCGAGGCGCGCCGGCTGCGGATCGAGCAGGACGCGGAACGGCTGCTGCGGATCCAGGAGGAGCGGGCCGACCAGGTGCGGGCCTATATGTCGCATCTGCGCACCACGCTGGCCGCGCTGACCGGGCGCGCCCCGCGCCAGCCGGCGGTGCGGCCGATGGGCGAGCCGGGCGGGGAGGGCGCCGAGCCCCACCGGGGCTGACTCGGGGGCCGGCCGGCGGCGCGTGGGTATCCTGCGGATCATCCCCCCGTAACCGCAGACCTAAGGACGCGATCTTCGTGAGTTCCAACCGTCCGGCAGCCATCATCGTTCTCGCAGCGGGTGAGGGGACCCGCATGAAGTCGGCGACGCCCAAGGTGCTGCACGAGCTGTGCGGCCGCTCCATGGTCGGCCATGTGGTCACGGCGGCCGGGGAGTTGGCGCCCGAACGGCTGGTGGTCGTGGTCGGCCACGGCCGGGAGCAGGTGACGGACCACCTGGCGCGGCTGGACGCCAAGGTGCACACCGCCGTGCAGCACGAGCGGCGGGGCACCGCGCACGCGGTGCGCACCGCGCTGCACGCGCTGGCCGCCGAGGGCGGGGAGCCCACCGGCACGGTGCTGGTCACCTGCGGCGACACCCCGCTGCAGACGGCGGCGACGCTGGGCGCGTTGGCGGAGCGGCACACCGCCGAGGGCAACGCGGTGACGGTGCTCACCATGGAGCTGCCGGACGCCACCGGCTACGGCCGGGTGGTGCGGGAGCCGGACGGCTCGGTGGCCGAGATCGTGGAGCACAAGGACGCGTCCGCCGGAACGCTGGCGATCCGCGAGGTCAGCTCGGGCGTCTTCGCCTTCGACGGCCGGCTGCTGGCCGAGGCGCTGACGAAGGTGGGCACCGACAACAGCCAGGGCGAGGAGTACCTGCCGGATGTGCTGCGCATCCTGCGCGCCGAGGGGCACCGCGTCGGCGCCGAGCTGGCGGCCGACCCCAGGGAGCTGGTCGGCATCAACAACCGGGTCCAACTGGCCCAGGCCCGCCGGCTGTTGAACGACCGCCTGGTCGAGCGCGCGATGCTCGCCGGGGTGACGGTGGTGGATCCGGCGACCACCTGGATCGACGCCACGGTCACCTTCGAGCCGGACGCGCTGGTCCAGCCGGGCTGCCAGCTGCTGGGCGCCACCCATGTGGCGGCCTTCGCCGAGGTGGGCCCGGGGTCCCGGCTGAAGGACACCACGGTGGGCGAGGGCGCGCTGGTGGTCCACACCGTCGCCGACACGGCGGTGATCGGCACCGGCGCCAAAGTCGGCCCCTACTCCTATCTCCGTCCGGGCACCCTGCTGGGCACCGACGCCAAGATCGGTGGCTTTGTCGAGGTGAAGAACTCCACGATCGGTACCGGAACCAAAGTCCCGCATCTCTCCTATGTGGGCGACGCCACCATCGGCGACCACACCAACATCGGCGCCGCCACCGTGGTGGTGAACTACGACGGCGAGGCCAAACACCGCACCACCATCGGTTCGCACTGCCGAACGGGAGCGGACAATACGTTTGTGGCCCCGGTCACTGTCGAGGACGGGAGTTACACCGCCGCCGGTTCGGTGATCACGCTCGACGTTCCTCCGGGGTCACTCGGCGTAGCCCGTGGTCGGCAGCGAAATGTGCCCGGCTGGGTCACGCGAAAGCGGCCGGGATCGGCCCCGGCCGAGGCCGCCGAAGCGGCTCTAGCTGCGGCGGAGCGCGAGGAGGATAACGCCTGACGGGTTCGCGCCGGCCGGACCACGGCGTACCGTAGGAGAGCCCCTTTGGGGTGAACGAGCGCCGACCGCGGATTCCAAGGAGACGTACTGTGACCGGGATCAAGACGACCGGTGAGAAGAAACTCATGCTCTTCTCCGGCCGCGCCCACCCCGAGCTGGCGAAGGAGGTCGCCGCCGAATTGGGCGTGGGACTGGTCCCGACCAAGGCTCAGGACTTTGCCAACGGCGAGATCTATGTGCGTTTCCAGGAGTCCGTGCGGGGTGCCGACTGTTTTCTGATGCAGAGTCACACCGCGCCGATCAATAAATGGATCATGGAACAGCTGATCATGCTGGACGCGCTGAAGAGAGCGTCAGCGCGCAGTATCTCGGTGATCATTCCGTTCTATGGATATGCCAGGCAGGACAAGAAGCATCGTGGTAGGGAGCCGATCTCGGCCCGGCTGATGGCGGATCTGCTGAAGACGGCGGGTGCCGACCGGATCATCACGATGGACCTGCACGCGGACCAGGTCCAGGGGTACTTCGACGGCCCGGTCGACCACCTCTTCGCGCTGCCGGTGCTCACCAACTACATCGCCAGCCGGGTGGACCACGAGAAGCTGACGGTGGTCTCCCCCGACGCCGGCCGGGTCCGCGTCGCTGACCGCTGGGCGGACCGACTGGCCGCCCCGCTGGCCATCGTCCACAAGCGTCGGGACCCGGACGTGGCCAACCAGGTCACCGTCCACGAGGTGGTCGGCCATGTGCAGGACCGGGTCTGTGTGCTGGTCGACGACATGATCGACACCGGCGGCACGATCTGCGCGGCGGCGGACGCGCTCTTCGCCAACGGGGCCTCGGACGTCATCGTGGCCGCCACCCACGGGGTCCTCTCCGGACCGGCCACCGACCGGCTGAAGAACTCCCGGGTAAGCGAGTTCATCTTCACCAACTCCCTGCCCACGCCGAGCGAGGTCGACCTGGACAAGATCACGGTCCTGTCCATGGCCCCGACCATCGCCCGCGCGGTCCGCGAGGTCTTCGAGGACGGCTCCGTCACGAGCCTCTTCGAAGGCAACGCGTAGCCCGAGGCCGGGCTGGCCCCGGCGACGCCGCCCCCGGCCCTGACGGCCGGGGGCGGCCGAGTCCGGCCTCGGGACCCGGGGGCTATCCCCGACCGAACCCTTCGGGGGCTTGAAGCACAACGCACAACCGTCGGGAACCTCCTGGCTCTTCAGGACAGCAGTTCGGGACCGGCCGAACCCACCGGGTGTCCGAACGGCCCGGAGGACCGGGGCCCGGCACGAGAGCACGCTCTCGGGAAGACCCACCCCGCCGGGGCGAAGCGCCCGGCTACCGCCCGAACCGCACCCTCCGGATTCGAAGGGCCGAGGCGGCACTTCGGAAGACCCACCCCGCCGGGGCGGAGCCCCCGGTCGGGGGCCCGTGACACCGGCTCGCGCCCGACCGAACCCTCCGGGACCGGGGTCCGGCGCGAGGACACGGCTCTCGGGAAGACCCCACCCCGCCGGGGCGAAGCGCCCGGCTCGGGGCCCCGGCCCCGCAGGGGGCGTGGGGAGACAGCGGCCAGCCGAACCCTCCCGGCCACGACACCCCGGCACGAGGCACTGCTGCCGGGAACAGGCCCCCGGACGAAGACGCACTGGGCCGAAGGCCCAACACCCGGGGGTCGGGGTTCCCTTGGCACCGACCTCGCGCCCGACCGAACCCTCCCTCTTCGTAGCCCAACGCGGCACTTCGAAAGACCCCGCCCCGCCGGGGCGGAGCGCCCGGCTCGGGGGCCCCGGTCCCCTGGGGCGGGGCTTGGGTGGGCCCCGCAGGGTAAGGGCGTGGGTAGACTTGGGGGCGTTGCTCGGCGAGGGAGGCCCTGGGGGCCCATCCGTTATCGACGCGCTCTTTGTGCAGGCCCGCCCGGGCCGGGTGACCATCTGTGTTTTCGGTCACACCACAAGGAGTGCAGCCATGGCTGATGTGAAGATCACCGCCGAGCCGAGGACCGAGTTCGGTAAGGGCGCCTCGCGCCGTATCCGCGCCGCCGGCAAGGTTCCCGCCGTCATCTACGGGCACGGCGGCGACCCGGTGCATGTCGCGCTGCCGGGCCACGAGCTGATGATGGCGCTCAAGAACTCCAACGTCCTGATCACCCTGGACATCGAGGGCCGCGAGGAGCTGGTGATCCCCAAGGCCGTGCAGCGCGAGGCGATCCGCGGCTTCCTGGTCCACACCGACCTGCTGGTCGTGAAGCGCGGCGAGAAGGTCAACGTCGAGATCCGGATCATCACCGAGGGCGAGCTGGCCCCCGGCGGCGGTCTGCTGGAGCACGTGCAGAACACCCTGTCGGTCGAGGCCGAGGCCACCAACATCCCGGAGTCGGTCACCGTCTCCGTGGCCGGCCTCTCCGTGGGCGACTCGCTGCTGGCCAAGGACGTTCCGCTGCCCGCCGGCAGCACGCTGGCCGGGTCCCCCGACGATGTCATCGTCCAGGTGCTGCAGCCGCAGGCCGAGGAGCCGTCGGCCGAGGGCGGGGAGAGCACCGAAGGGGAAGCCAGCTGAAGCTCGGCGACCGTGGCCGGGCCCGGACGGGCCCGGCCGGTGGAAGGAACTGAGGCATGAACGACGCCGGCGCCGCGACGGCGCCCGACGGGCCGTGGCTGATCGTCGGTCTTGGCAACCCAGGCCCGAGCTATGCCGCGAACCGGCACAACGTCGGCTTCATGGTGGTGGATCTGCTGGCCGAACGGCTGGGCGGTGCCTTCAAAGCGCACCGGTCCAGGGCGATGGTGCTGGAGGGCCGGCTGGGCCCGCCCGGTGCCGGCGGGCCCCGGGTGGTGCTGGCCAAGCCCATGTCGTTCATGAACGTGTCGGGCGGCCCGACCGGCGCGCTCTGCGCGTTCTACCGGGTGCCGCCGTCCCGACTCGTCGTGGTGCACGACGAGTTGGACATCGGCTACGGGGTGCTGCGGCTGAAGCGCGGTGGTGGCGACAACGGCCACAACGGGCTGAAGTCGATCACCTCGGCGCTGGGCAGGGACTACTTCCGGGTCCGCTTCGGCGTGGGGCGTCCGCCCGGCCGGATGGATGTCGCGGCCTTTGTGCTGCGGGACTTCGCCACGGTGGAGCGGAAGGATCTCGACTACCACGTGGACCGTGCCGCCGATGCCACCGAGGCACTGGTCACCGAGGGCCTGGAGCGGGCGCAGAGCCGCTACAACGGCTGATGCCGGGACAACGGCTGATCGTCCCCCGGGCTTGACCCGGCGCGCGGCTTTGGCCAAAGATCAGCGCCATGCCCGCGACCCGGACCAGTCGACGCAGCCCCGCCCGCCGGGCCGGCGAGAGCGCGTTCGGCGCGCTTCTGCTGGGCCGACTGCTGGTGATGGGGCTGCTGGCCGTGCTGCTGCTGGTGGCCGGCGGCTGGGCGTCCTGGGACACCGGGCGCCATGTGCTGTTCTCCGACGCGGAGCGGGGCGAGGTCACGCTGCTCACCTGCGACCGGGAGGAGTGCGTCGGCCCGTTCCGGCCCACCGGCGAGCTGGTGGTGCTGGAACAGCGGCTGGCCAGGACCGAGGGCGAGACGCTGGATGTGGCGCTGGTCCCCGGCACGGACGAAGTGGTCCGTGCCGGGGTGGCCGGCGTGCTCTACGCGTTTCTGCCGCTGAGCGGCGCGCTGCTGCTCGCCGCCGTCGCGGTGGGCGGCGGGCTGCGGCTCTATCGCGCCGCCTGGGCGATGGCCGGCACCGCGTTCGCCGCCCTGCTCGCCACGTTCCTGCTGTGGATCTGAAGGACCGAACGGCCGGAACGCGCCCCCCGTCGCACCGGGTGCGACGGGGGGCGCGGTGGTTCAGCCGGTGTTGCGCAGCCCGGCGGCCACGCCGTTGACGGTCAGCAGCAGGGCGCGGGAGAGCAGTTGGTCGGGCTCCTCACCGCGCTTGGCCGCGGCGCGCTGCCGGTCCAGCAACGTGACCTGGAGGTAGGAGATCGGGTCCAGATAGGCGTCCCTGATGCGCAGCGTGCGCTGCAGCGCCGGGTCCGCGTCCAGCAGCTCCTGTTCGCCGGTGATCCGCAGCACCTCGGCGACGGTCCGCTCGTGCTCGGCCTGGATGGTGTCGAAGACATGCCGCAGCTCGTCCGGGACCAGCGTCTCCACATAGTGCCTGGCGATCCGCAGATCCGTCTTGGCCAGCGTCATCTCGACGTTGGAGAGGAAGTTGCGGAAGAAGTGCCAGTGCTGGAACGCCTCGGCCAGCACCTCGTCGAGGCCGGCCTCGCGGGCCGCCTTGAGGCCCGTGCCGACGCCGAACCAGCCGGGGACGATCTGCCGGGACTGCGTCCAGCCGAAGACCCACGGGATGGCGCGGAGCCCGTCGAGGCCCGCGCCGCTGTCCGGGCGGCGCGAGGGGCGCGAGCCCAGATGCAGCTCGGCGAGCTGGTCGACGGGGGTGGCGGCGAAGAAGTACGCCGGCAGGTCCGGGTCCTCGACCAGATCCCGGTAGGCGCCGTGCGCGGCCTCGGAGACGGTGTCCATCGCCGCGTCCCAGCGGGCCAGCGCCTGGCTGGACTGCCGGGGCGCGGTGTGCAGCGCCGACGCCTGGAGCGTCGCCGAGACGGTGAGTTCGAGGTTCTCCCTGGCGAGGGAGGGGACCAGGTACTTGTCGGAGATGACCTCGCCCTGCTCGGTGACCTTGATCTCGCCCTCCAGCGTGCCCCAGGGCTGCGCCAGGATCGCGTCGTGGGTGGGCCCGCCGCCCCGGCCGACCGTGCCGCCCCGGCCGTGGAAGAGCCGCAGCCGGACGCCGTGCCGGTGCGCGACATCGCGCAGTCGGCGCTGGGCGCGGTGGATCTCCCACTGCGAGGTGGTGATGCCGCCGAACTTCGAGGAGTCGCTGTAGCCGAGCATGACCTCCTGCACGTCGTCCCGCAGGGAGACCAGCCGCCGGTAGGAGGGGTCGGAGAGCATCGCGTCCAACAGCTCGTCGGCGATCCGCAGTTCGTCGGTGGTCTCCAGCAGCGGGACGATGCCGATCCTGGCCCAGCCGGCGTGCAGGTCCAGCAGCCCGGCCTCCCTGGCCAGCACGGCGGCGGCGAAGACGTCGTCGGCGCCCTGGCACATGGAGATGATGTAGGACTCGATCACCTCGGGCCCGAAGGCGTCCAGCGCCTTGCGCACCGTCTCGAAGACGCCCAGCGTCCGGGCGCCGGCGGCGTCCAGCGGGGCCGGGGTGGGGGCCAGCGGACGGCGGGAGCGCAGCTCCCTGGCGAGCAGCTTGCCCCGGTACTCACGCGGCATGTCGGCGTACCGCCAGGACTCCTCGCCGAGCCGGTCGAAGAGCTGGCCCAGCGCGTGGTGGTGGGCGTCCGCGTGCTCCCGCACGTCCATGGTGGCCAGCTGCAGGCCGAAGGCGGCGATGGTGCGCATCAGCCGCTCCACCCGGCCGCCGGCGATCAGCTCGCCCCGGTGCTCGCGCAGCGAGTCCCTGACCACGGCCAGGTCTGCGAGCAGATCGCCGGTGCCCAGATAGTCGCGGCCGGCGGTGTGCGGGTTGCCGGCGGCCAGCCGCTCCCTGGTGTTGAGGAGCTTCTGCCGGATGCAGGTGACCTTGAGCCGGTAGGGCTCCTCGGCGTTGAGCCGCTTGTAGCGCGGGGTGATCTCGGGCAGCAGCTCCAGATCCCGCCGCAGCGACTCCAACAGCTCCTCGCTGGCGCCTGAGTTGCGGATCGAGTTGGAGAGCGCGCTGCGCAGCTCGTCGATGTGCTCCAGGGCGCTGGAGATCCCGTGTTCGTGCTGGAGCAGCAGGACGTCCCAGGTGACGGACGGGGTGACGTTGGGGTTGCCGTCCCGGTCGCCGCCGATCCAGGTGCCGAACGTCAACGGACGGGCGTCGGACGGCAGTTCGACGCCGGCCCGGTCCAGCTCGGCGGAAAGGTCCTCCAGCAGGTCGCCGACCGCGCCGGCGTGCAGCTCGTCCAGGTAGTAGACGGCGTTCCTGGCCTCGTCGGTCGGCTCGGGCCTGGTGACGCGCAGTTCGTCGGTCTGCCAGATGAGGTCGATGTTCTCCGCGAGCCGCAGATCGACGCGGCGCCGGTCGCCGCCGTCCTCCGTCTCGGTGCGGTCCAACAGCTCGGCGATCCGGCGCAGCTTGGTCAGCACCGAGCGGCGGGCCGCCTCCGTGGGGTGCGCGGTGAAGACGGGGCGCACGCCCAGCGCGGCGACCGTCTCCCGCAGATGCGCCGGGTCGGCCTCCTTGAGCATGTCGGCGGTGCGGCTGAGCGCGCCGCCCTCGGCCGCGCGGCGCTCCCGCAGCTCGCGGCCGCGGTGCACCTGCTCGGTGACATTGGCCAGATGGAAGTAGATGGAGAAGGCGCGGACCAGCTTGGCCGCCGTGGTCAGATCGGTGGAGCCCAGCAGTTCGGCGGCGGCCTCCCCGTCGCTTCTGGTGAGCGCGCGGACCCGCTCCACCAGCTCCAGCAGCTCCGGGCTGTCCTGACGGACCAGGGTCTCCCCCAACAGGTCGCCCAATCGGCGGATATCGGCGCGGAGGGCACTACTGCTTTCCGGGGCGCCCTTGGCGTCCGGGATATCGGCGGCGCCAGTCCCCTGTGGCTGGCGGCTCTTGCTGTCGGGACTGCTCACGGGTGCGGCTCCTCGCAGCTGACTCTTCTGGCAGGTCGTGTGGGCACGTAGCGGACCGCGCTGTCCGACCGTCCCATGGTAGTGAGCCGCCCTTACCGGTTCTTCACCTCGCGGTGACTTCCCCAGCACGTGCCTTGTCCCACCCGGTGAACCGCGCTACCTACGTCTCCGTAGGTTACGGTCCCGTAGGTAGCGCGGAGCCCCGTGGCCGACGAGGCCTCCCACCGGGAGTGGGCCGTCGCTCCACGAGGCGTCTGCCGGCCCGGCGGCGCCCCCGTCCCCCCTTCCCAAAGCTCCCCGAGGAAAACGCTCATGAGCACCACCCCCCACCGGTCCCGCCCGCCGCGCGTCGTCGCGGCGCGCTCCCCCGAGCCGGCGTCCGCTCCACCGAGCGGTGAACAGCGCCGGCCAGGCGGTGAACGGCACAGTACGGTCGAACGGTTCGCCCTCGGCCTGTTCATCGTCGTGCCCTTTCTGGCGCTGCTGGCCGCCGTTCCGCTCGCCTGGGGCTGGGGGGTGAGCTGGCTGGATCTGGCGCTGTTGACGGTCTGCTACTTCGTCACCTGCCACGGCATCACGGTCGGCTTCCACCGGCACTTCACCCATGGGGCGTTCAAGGCCGGCCGGCGGACGCGGATCGCCCTGGCCGTCGCCGGCTCGATGGCCCTGGAGGGGCCGCTGGTGCGGTGGGTCGCCGACCACCGCAGGCACCACCGGCACTCGGACGCGCCAGGCGATCCGCACTCCCCCTGGCGCTACGGCGAGTCCGTGCCCGCGCTGCTGAAGGGCCTGTGGTGGGCGCATACCGGCTGGATGTTCGACGCCGAGCGGACCTGCGCCAGGACCTATGCGCCCGATCTGCTCGACGATCCGGTGCTGAGCCGGATCTCCCGCCGGTTCGGGCTGTGGGCGACGGTGTCGCTGACGACGCCGGCGCTGGTCGGAGGGCTCGCGACCTGGTCCTGGCAGGGCGCGCTGACGGCCTTCTTCTGGGGCTCGCTGGTGCGCGTCGCGCTGCTGCACCATGTGACCTGGTCCATCAACTCCCTCTGCCACGCCGTCGGCAAGCGGCCCTTCAGGTCCCGCGACCGCTCGGCGAACGTCTGGTGGCTGGCGGTGCTGTCCTGCGGCGAGTCCTGGCACAACCTGCACCACGCCGACCCCACCTGCGCGCGGCACGGCGTCGACCGCCTGCAGTTGGACTCCAGCGCGCGGCTGATCCGGCTGCTGGAACTGGCCGGCTGGGTATGGGACGTGCGCTGGCCCCGGGGCTCCCGGCTGGACGCCCGACGGGTCCCGCCGACGGGTGCGGGGACCGGCCCGCGAAACCGGCGGGAAGGCGAACCGGTCGAGACGGCATGATGGGTGCGTGGCGACCGAAAACAACACCAGCGACAGCGGCAAAGATCGGCCGGCTCGCGCCAATCGGCGGGCCCGCAGACGGATGACCGGTACGGAACGTCGGGAGCAGTTGCTGGACATCGGACGCACCCTCTTCGCCGAGCGCGGCTTCGAGGG
Organism: Streptomyces sp. NBRC 109706; assembly: GCF_000974485.1. Taxonomy (GTDB): domain Bacteria; phylum Actinomycetota; class Actinomycetes; order Streptomycetales; family Streptomycetaceae; genus Streptomyces. The sequence goes on from NZ_BBOM01000012.1 coordinate 129,288, forward strand.
CACCTCGGTGGAGGAGATCGCGGCCAAGGCCGGGGTCTCCAAGCCGGTGGTCTACGAGCACTTCGGCGGCAAGGAGGGCCTTTACGCCGTGGTGGTCGACCGTGAGATGAGCCGGCTGCTGTCCATGGTGACGGGCGCGCTGACCGCGGGGCACCCCCGCGAGCTGCTGGAGCAGGCGGCGTTCGCGCTGCTCGACTACATCGAGCGGTACACCGACGGCTTCCACATCTTGGTGCGGGACTCCCCGGTGGCGCAGTCGACGGGGACCTTCGCGTCACTGATCGGGGATATCGCCACCCAGGTCGAGGACATCCTCGGCCTGGAGTTCAAGAGCCGGGGCTATGACGCCAAGTTGGCGCCGATGTACGCCCAGGCGCTGGTGGGCATGGTGGCGTTGACCGGGCAGTGGTGGCTCAATGTGCGCAAGCCGAAGAAGGCCGAGGTGGCGGCGCATCTGGTGAATCTGGCCTGGCACGGGCTGCAGGGGCTGGAGCACCACCCGAAGCTGGTGGGCCGCCGCCGGGTGTGACCCGGCGGCGGCCCTGAGCAGGCCCTCGGCCCCCCGACCGGAGCTGACTGATCCGGTCGGAGGGCCGAGGAAGGGGGGTGTGGCGCCTGGGGGATGCGGCTCGTCGGCCGGCGCCACGGGAGGCGGGGCGCCTCAGTCGTTGACGCCGTTCCAGGAGAGGACCGGGATGTCCGACAGCACGTGCGACAGCGGGTCGTCGCCGTCCACCTGGGTGGAGTTCTCCGCACAGGTCTGGTCGTTGGCGCTGGTCAGCACGTCCTGAACGGTGATCGGGATCAGGCCGATGAGGGAACCGGCGTTCACCTTCTGGATGTCCGCGACCGGCAGACAGACGTCGTTCAGGGAGCTGTTGACCAGCGCCATGTTCGGGCTCATGTAGCCGCCCGTGGTGGTGTTGCCAACCCGGTCCGAGGCACCGTTGCCGTTGATCGTGGTGAGTTCGGAGTCGTCGGCGGCCATGGCGGGGGTGGCGGCGATGCCGGCCATGCCGACAGCGGAGGCCGCGACCGCGACCGTGGCAAGCGACTTCTTGATCACAAGCTTGTCCTTCCGAGTTCTGGGATGCCCTGTTTCCGGAGCGCCCTGAACAACGCTTCTCGGTGGATTCAGTTGCCTCCGTTCACCCGAATCGCGCAATCTGAGGCCCGTTGGGGGCTTGTCAGCGCACTTCAGGGAGCGCGTGACCGCTTGCCCGCCCCCCGGGGATCGCGACCGGCTGAAGGAACTCCAACCGGTTCCCGACCGGGTCGTGGGTGTGCAGCCGGCGGTGTTCCGGCAGCGCGGTGTCCCAGCGGAACGGCACCCCGGCGTCCGTCAGCAGCCGGGCCACCGCGTCGATATCGGCCACCAGCAGGCCCGGATGTGCCTTGCGCGCGGGCCGGAACCCCGCCTCCGTACCGAGGTGCAGCTCCAGTGCCCCGGCCAGGAACCAGCAGCCGCCCCTGGCGGCCAGCTCGGGTGGTTTGGGCAGTTCCGGCAGGCCGAGGAGCCCGCCGTAGAACGCTCGCAGCTCGGGTTCGCTGCCGACCGGCGCGGCAAGCGCCACATGGTGTGCGCCGAGAATCACGCGGCCCTCCTGGCGACGGCGAAGACGCGGCGGAACGGGAAGACCGTGCCGTGCGCGTCGGCCGGATAGGCGGTGCGCAGTTCGGCCGCGTACTCGGCGACAAAGGCGGTCCTGGCCTCCGGATCGTCCTCCAGCGCGGTGAGCACCGGGCGCAGGCCGGTGCCGCTGACCCAGTCGAGCACCGCGTCGTCGCCGGCCAGCCGGTGGAGGTAGGTGGTCTCCCAGACGTCGACGTCGGCGCAGAGCGGGGACAGCTCGGCGAGATAGCCCTCGGGGGTGAGCACCGGGGGGTCCGTTCGCAGGACGCCGGCCAACCGAGCGCGCCAGCGCGGGCGTTCGGCGACCTCCCGCATCAGCCGGTGGCTGGGGGCCGCGTGGTTCCCCGGAACCTGGAAGGCCAGCACCCCGCCGGGGGCCAGCCCGGCCACCCAGTCCGGGAACCTGAGGTGGTGGTCGGGCACCCACTGCAGCGCGGCGTTGGCGATCAGCAGATCCCAGGGCTCGGCCGGCCGCCAGCTCGCCAGATCCGCCTCGACGAACCGCACGGACCGCGCAGACCGGTCCCCGGCCTTGGCCCGCGCCTCGGCCAGCATCTCCGGCGAGTTGTCCAGTCCGGTGATCCGGGCGTCGGGCCAGCGCCCGAAGAGGGAGAGGGTGGGCCCGCCGGGACCGCAACCCAGATCGGCGATCGCCGGCCGGTCCGGCAACTCGGGCACGCGGGCGACGAGTTCGGTCAGGGGTCGGGAACGGTCGCGCCCATGCCGCTGGTACTGGGCCGGATCCCATCTGAGGTGCTGTGTGGCTGCCATACGCCGGATCGTTCCCCGAATATCTCTCGATGTCAAGATACTTGATGACGTGAGACTTCATGTCGACAGAACAACTAGACTGACCCCATGGAGGACGAGGTGGATCGGCTGGTCGCGGCCTGGCGGCGGGAACGGCCCGATCTCGACGTGGAGCCGCTCGAAGTGCTCAGCCGGGTGAGCAGGCTGGCCCGCCACCTGGATCGGGCCAGGCGGCTGGCCTTCGCCGAACACCGCCTGGAGCCGTGGGAGTTCGATGTGCTCACCGCGCTGCGCCGGGCCGGTGGCCCCTATCAGCTGTCGCCCGGGCAGCTGCTCACCCAGACGCTGGTCACCTCGGGCACCATGACCAACCGCATCGACAGGCTGGCCAAGAAGGGCCTGGTGGAGCGGCTGCCGGACCCGAGCGACCGACGCGGCGTGCTGGTCCGCCTCACCCCGGCGGGGCGCGATCAGGCGGACAGCGCGCTGGCCGGGCTGCTGGAGCAGGAGCGGGCGATCCTGGCCGATCTCACCCCCGCCCAGCGCCGCGAACTGGCCGCGCTGCTCCGCGCCCTCACCGCCCCCTTCGACAACTTCTAGGGTGCGTCCCAGGGCCGGGCGTCCTACGCCGGCGGCGGGCCCTCCGCCGGTGGGATGCCGGCGCGCCGGGCCAGGGCCACGGCCGCCAGGGTGGAGTGCACGTTCAGCTTGCCGAGGACGTTCTGCATATGGGTGCGCACCGTGTGCGGGGAGAGGTAGAGCCGTTCGGCCACGGCCTTGCGGCCGAGGCCGGCGAGCATGCAGCGCAGCACCTCAAGCTCGCGCGGCGTCAGCGACTCCACCAGCCGCTGACGCTCGCCCCGGTGCGCCCGGTCGGCCTGGAGCTCACGCAGCACGCCGGTGAGCAGCCCGGGCGGGAGGTGCGTCTCGTCCCTGAGCACGCCCCTGATCACCTGGAGCAGCCGGGCCAGCGAGCTGTCCTTGGCCACCCAGCCGCGCGCCTGGCCGCTCAGCGCCCTGGCGGCCAGCACCGGATCGTCGCCTGCCGCGAGCATGACAGTCCGTAGCTCGGGGAAGCGTTCGTGCACCAGGTCGAGCAGGGCGGTGGCGTCGTTCGGGCCCTCGGCCGTCGGTTCGAGGGCGCCCGACAGCTCCACGTCGAGCAACAGGACCTGGAAGGGCGGCTGTCGGCCGCCTCCGACCTGTTCGAGCAGCTGACGCGCCGCGAGCACGCTGCCGACGGCCACGGCCTCGACATCCGCGTCCGCCGCGAGGGCGGTGGCCAGCGACTCAGCGAAGATCCGGTGCTCGTCCACCACCAGCACCCGAATACGGTCCACCGAAAGCCCCAGGGGTCGTGTCGAAGGGGCTGGCTAGGCGGGCACGGCACCCCGTCCACGCATGTCCTGACCACACGGCCGCCGCCGAGGGTCTGTGACCGGACCGGGCGCCGCGCCCACCGTCTCGCCCCCTGATCGGCACCGGCCCCCACCGGTGCTGGGATCAGCCTACGGCTGGCGCCCCAGGGTGGAAGGGGTTTCGCCGAAGTGCGGATATCGGTGCGGTCACGCCGGCAGTCGGCGGGCCCCGGCGGACGGAATCGCCTCGAAGATCCGGGGGGCCGGAAGATCCCTGGCCGCGAACGCGTCGAGCACGGCGCGGCGCACCGGGGCGACGGACTCCTCGGGGACCAGCGCGATGGCCGAGCCGCCGAACCCGCCGCCGGTCATCCGGGAACCCAGGGCGCCCGCCGCGTCGGCGGTCTCCACCACCAGGTCCAGCTCCGGGCAGGAGACCTCGAAGTCGTCCCGCAGCGAGGCGTGCCCCTCGGTCAGCAGCGGGCCGATCTCCCGGGCCCGCCCGGCGTCGAGCAGCCCGACGATCCGCTCCACCCGACGGTCCTCCGTCACCACATGGCGCACCCGGCGGCGGACCACCTCGTCGTCCAGTTTCGCGAGCGCCGCGTCCAGCTCGGCGAAGGGCACATCGCGCAGGAACGGGACGCCGAGCGTCGCGGCCCCCGCCTCGCACTCGGCGCGGCGGGCGGCGTAACCGCCGTCCGCGTGCGCGTGCTTGACCCGGGTGTCGACGACCAGCAGCCGCAGGCCCTCGGCAGCCATGTCGAACGGCACCTGCCGGCGGCCCAGATCCCGGGTGTCCAGAAAGAGGACATGGCCCTCGACACAGGCGGCCGACGCCATCTGGTCCAGGATGCCGCAGGGCATGCCGACGAAGTCGTTCTCCGCCAGCTGCCCGATCCTGGCCAGCTCGGCGGCCTCCAGGCCGAGGCCGTTCAGCTCGCTGAGGGCGAGCGCGGTGACGACTTCGAGCGCCGCGGAGGAGGAGAGCCCGGCGCCGGTGGGGACGTCGGAGGCGAAGAGGATGTCGGCGCCGGCCAGCCGGTGGCCGGCGCGCTCAAGCGCCCAGGCGACGCCCGCCGGATAGCCGGCCCAGCCGGGCACCGAGCCCGGCGTCAGCCCGTCGATGTCCAGCTCGACGACGGCGTCGCCGACGTCCCGGGAGCGCAGCCGCAGCACCCGGTCGGCGCGCCGGGTGACCGTGGCGACGGCGGCGTGCGGCAGCGCGAAGGGCAGCACGAAGCCCTCGTTGTAGTCGGTGTGCTCCCCGATGAGGTTGACCCGTCCCGGGGCGCTCCAGGCGCCGTCGGGCGCGACCCCGAACACCTGCTGATGGCTGGTCACGCGCTGGGCTCCTCTCGCTGGGCGAAGGCCCAGGCGTCGGCGATGATGTCCGCCAGCTCAGGGCGGCGCGGGCGCCAGCCCAGGCGGGCCCTGGCGCGCTCGGCCGAGGCGACCAGCACGGCCGGGTCGCCGGCGCGGCGGTCGGCGACGGTCTCGGGGATCGGATGTCCGGTGACCTCGCGGGCGGCCTCGATCACCTGACGCACGGAGAACCCGTTGCCGTTGCCCAGGTTGCAGATCAGATGCTCGCCGGGGGCGACGGCGGTCAGCGCCAGCAGATGCGCCTCGGCCAGGTCGTCCACATGGATGTAGTCGCGGACACAGGTGCCGTCGGGCGTCGGGTAGTCCGCGCCGTAGACGGAGATCGACTCCCGGCGCCCCTGGGCGACCTGGAGCACGATGGGGATCAGATGGCTCTCCGGGTCGTGCCGCTCCCCCTGGGCGCCCAGCGCGCCGGCCACGTTGAAGTAGCGCAGCGAGACGGCGGCCAGGCCCTGGGCGGCGCACTCCCCGGTGATCATCTGGTCGACGGCGAGCTTGCTGGCGCCGTAGGGGTTGGTGGGCGCGGTGACGGCGTCCTCGACGATGGGCGTCGAGGCCGGCTCGCCGTAGACGGCGGCGGTGGAGGAGAAGACCAGGGTGCGCACCCCTGCGCCGCGCATCGCGGCCAGCAGCTCGATGGTACCGGCGACGTTGTTGCGCCAGTACTTCTCCGGGTCCAGCACGGACTCGCCGACCTGGGAGCAGGCCGCGAAGTGCAGCACCGCGTCATAGGAGTCGTCCAACCAGCGCGCCGCGTCCTGCACCCGGCCCTCGACGAACTCGGCGCCCTCGGGGACGCCGGCCAGGAAGCCGGTGGACAGATCGTCCAGCACCGTGACCCGGTGTCCGGCCGCCAGCAGCCGGGCGGCGACCACGCCGCCGACATAGCCGGCCCCGCCCGTGACCAGATACCTCATGCGCTTGCCACCTCTCGCAGCCGGTCGGCAGCGGCCTCCGGCAGAACGTCACTGACGAAAGCCCCCATGCCGGACTCCGAGCCGGCCAGGAACTTCAACTTATCCGCGCTCCTGCGGATGGTGAACAACTCCAGGTGGAGCGCGTAGTCCTCGCGGTCCGGCACGTCGAAGGGGGCCTGGTGCCAGCCGGAGATATAGGGGGTCGGGCCGGCGTCGGGGCCGAAGATCCGGTCGAAGCGGCGCAGCAGCTCCAGATAGACGCCGGGGAACTCGGCGCGCTCGGCCTCGTCGAGACCGCGCAGGTCGGGCACCCTGCGGTTGGGGTAGAGGTGCACCTCGTAGGGCCAGCGGGCGGCGTAGGGCACGAAGGCCGTCCAGCGCTCGGTCTCCAGCACGATCCGGCGGCCCTCGGACCGCTCGGTGGCGACCAGTTCGTCGAAGAGGTTGCCCCCGGTGCGCCGCTTGTGCTCGGCGACGGAACGCAGCGCCCGCTCGGTGAACGGCGTGACGAACGGGTAGCCGTAGATCTGGCCGTGCGGGTGCGCGAGGGTGACGCCGATCTCGGCGCCCCGGTTCTCGAAGCAGTACACCTGGCGGACGCCGGGGTGCCGGGACAGCTCGTCGGTCCTGTCCGTCCAGGCGGCGAGCACCAGGGCGGCCTGCTCCTCGCTGAGGTCGGCGAAGGATGCCTGGTGGTCGGAGGTGAAGCAGACCACCTCACAGCGGCCGACGTCGCCGCCGAAGGACGGGAAGCGGTTCTCGAAGACGGCGACCTGGTAGGAGTCGGCCGGTATCTCGCTCAGCCGCTCGCCGCTGGTGGGGCAGAGCGGGCACTGGTCGGCCGGTGGGTGGTAGGTGCGGGACTGGCGGTGGGCGGCATAGCCGACATGCTCGTCGAGCAGGGCGTTGTGCCGTGTCTCGGAGCTGGAGGTGGTCCTCGGCAGCGGTCTGCGGTCGGCGACGCCACGGTCGACGGCCTCGCCCTCGGCCGCGTCGTAGTAGAGCAGCTCGCGGCCGTCGGCCAGCCTGGTCGATGTCTTCCTCATCCCGGCGTTCTTCATCCCGGTGTTCGCCCCGGTCCCTTGCAGCATCCGGCTTGCCTCGCCATCCCATGCAGTCCAGCGCACTGTTCAACAGAATCAAACATAAGGATGCAGGGAAGAACACCCGCGCGTCAATGCGCGGCCCGGAGGTGGAGAGGATGGGGGTGGGCGGGGCGGCGTCAGACGGGGCGCCGGCCCAGATGCTCCAGCAGGCCCGTGCGGACGGCGAGGGCGGCGGCCTCCAGCCGGGACGCCGTGCCCAGCTTGGTCAACAGCCGCTGGACATGGGTGCGGGCGGTGCTGGGCGCCACGCCGAGGCCGGTGGCTATCCGCCGGGTGTCCTCGCCCTCGACGATCCGGGCCAGCACATCGGCCTCCCGCTCGGTGAGCAGGCCGGCCAGCCTGGCGCCCTCGGCGTGCGCGCCGTCACGCGGGTGCAGCAGCTCGGCGAACGCCTCCCGCAGCAGCTGCGGGGCGACCGCCGCCTCCCCGGCCCTGGCCCTGGCCATCGCCCGCTCCACGCCCTCGATCCGCTCGTCATGGCGGACATAGCCACGGGCCCCGGCGGCGAAGGCCGCCGCGACCCCGACCGGCCTCGGCACCGGGCCGAGCACCACCACGGCACAGCGCGGGAACTCGTGGTGGACGCGGGCCACCGGGGCGAGCGCGCCGGGCGCCTCGGGCGTCACACAGCCGAAGAGGCAGACCTCCGGCTGCTTGCCCACCACCAGCTCGACGGCCCGCCCGGTCGGCGCGGCGGCGCCGAGCACCCGATGCCCCCGCACCCGCAGCGCCGAGGCCAACGCCTCGGCGACCAACCGCCGGTCGTCGACCACCACGACCCTGAGCGTCATCGTCGTCCTCCCCCACTCGGAGACCACCAGGACCAGCGCCGGGACATCACGGGGACGGGGCCGGGGCGGTCGAACCGAACCCCGGCCACCGCCCGGGGGGATCACCGATAGGCGAGCAGCGAGGGCGGCGACTCCTCGCTCTCATAGGTCACCTGGTCCACCAGGAGCAGGGTGTTGTCCTTCCACATGGGCACGTTGTCGTGCGGGAACATACCGCCGCCCATCATGGAGTACTCCTTCTCCCGGGCGTTCCGGTCGAGCGCCATCAGGGGGCTCAGCTCCTCCGTCGCCGGGTCGAGCACCGACACCATGCCCTCCAGCTCGTAGTCGGCCGGCTGGTAGGCCAGGATCTTCCCGTCCTCGACGGCGAACGGGCGTATCACGCCGCCGTTGATCGCGCCCACCTCGTACTCGGGGGAGCCGGTGGTGAGGTTGAAGGCGGCCAACCCGCCGTCGTCCCGGCCCGCGTTGGTGCCCAGGTAGAGATAGCCGTCCGACACCACGCCCAGGGGGCAGGAGGTGAACATCTGGTTCTCGCAGGGCGCGACAAAGCGGTCGGTGTCGTAGTCCAGGACATGCTCGATCTCGGTGTGGTTCTCGTTGATCACCACGATCTCCTCGGCGCCGTCGCCGAACGCCTCGCCCGTCTTCACCACCACGGTCAGCGGGTCGAGGGAGAGAACGGAGCGGACCTCCATCGGCTCGCCGTCCAACTCCGCGAAGTCCCACTCCCAGTTGGGGTTGCCCGCCTCGTCGGTGGCCCGGAGGGTGCCGCCCTCCTCGCCGAGCCAACCGCACTCCTGCAGCGAGACGAACTGGCTCTCGACCACCATGTAGGCGGTCTCCGCGCAGTCGCCGTCGGAGACCCAGAGCTGCTCGCCGGTGGAGATCCGGTAACCGCCGCCGCCGATGCCCCAGCTCACCGCGACCGTGTCGCCGAGGATGGCCGGGTGGTCGTACTTGTCCGGGGTGATCGAGTTGTTGATCGGGATGGTGGCGACCTCCTCGCCGACGGAGATGTCGACGACCGAGATCACCTCGCAGTCCCGGCCCTGGAGGATCGCGATGCGGTTGTCGTCCACATTGGCCGAGGCGTTGCAGTCGCCGCCGGACAGCTGGAAGGACAGCGACCAGTTCTCCTGGCCGGTGGCGATGTCATAGGAGATCAACTTGTCGCCCAGGACCCGGACAAAGGCGTCCTCGATGAACCAGGTGCCCTTGGAACGGATCAGGATGTCGTCGGCGTCGACCTCGATCGGCGGGACCTCCCAGGCCAGCGAGGCCGAGATGGGCTCGCTCGGCAGCGAACCGCCGCCCCCGCCGCCCCCGTCGTCCTCCCCGTCCGGGCCGCCGGTCTCCTCCTCCTCGGGCGGCGGCTCGTCGCCGCCGGCGTCGCGGTTCTCCGCGTTGGTGTTCTTGTCGTCGCCCGACAGCGCCCAGAAGACGCCCCCGCCGCCCAGCAGCACCGCCAGCACCACGCCCACCACGAGCAGCACCCGACCCCGGCCGAAGCCGCCGCCCCCACCGGGGGCGGGCGGGGGCGCCCCCGGGCCCCCGAAGCCGCCCGCGCCGCCGAACGTGGCCTGCGGGCCGCCGTACGGGCCGGGCGGGGTGGCCGCGTTGAACCCGCCGCCGAGGGTGGGCTGTTGTGCGGGCACCCCGCCCTGCGTCTGGCCCTGCGCCTGACCCTGCGGGAAGCCGTAGCCGCTCGGGGGCGGCGTCTGCGGATAGCCGTAACCGGCCGGCGGGGCCGGCGGATAGCCGTAGCCCGGCTGACCCGGCTGCCCCTGGGGCGGCACCGCGGGCGACGAGGGCGGCGTGCCGGGGTCGGCGCCGAACGGCCCGCCCGGCGTGCCCATCGCGGGCGTGGGCGAGAGCGGCGGGCTGCCGGGCGTCGGCGGGCCGAAGCCGCCGGCCGCCGGAGTCCCGTGCTGCGGCTCCTCATCCGGCGAACCCGGCTGGCCGCCGGGAGGCTGGTGCGGTGGCGGTGGCGTGGACATCGTTCCCCCTGGGCCGGACTGCTAAGAGACGGTTCGGGCCAGCTGCCCGAGATACGCGCGTTATCGGTCGGCGCGCGCAGTTCCTCTTTCTATCACCGGACTCCGACAGTGCCGGAAACGGTTGCGTACCGGCGACAGCCGTGACCGGCCCGCAACCAAAGGGCCCCGGGCGGACGTCGACGTCAGGACTCCTCGGCCAGTTCCAGCCAGCGGGTCTCCAGATCGTCGCGCTCCCGCGCCAGCTCCCGCAGCCGCGCGTCGAGTTCGGCGATCCGGGCGAAGTCCGTGGCGTGTTCGGCCATCTCGCCGTGCAGGGCGCGCTCCCGCTCGCTCAGCTTGTCGAGTTGGCGCTCGATCTTCTGGAACTCCTTCTGGGCGGCGCGGGAGAGCCGCGCCGGCTTGGCCTCGGCGGTCGCCTCCGGCGCCGCCGCCGTGGTGGTCGCGTTGGTCGCCGTCGCCGACTCCCGCCGCGCCGCCCGGCGTTCCAGGTACTCGTCGACGCCGCGCGGCAGCATCCGCAGCGTGCGGTCGCCGAGCAGCGCGAACACCCGGTCCGTGGTGCGCTCCAGGAAGAAACGGTCGTGGCTGATCACCACGAGCGACCCCGGCCAGCCGTCGAGCAGGTCCTCCAGCTGCGTCAGGGTCTCGATGTCCAGATCGTTGGTCGGCTCGTCCAGGAAGAGGACGTTGGGCTCGTCCATCAACAGCCGCAGGATCTGCAGGCGTCGGCGTTCACCGCCGGAGATGTCGCCGACCGGCGTCCACTGGCGCTCCTTGCCGAAGCCGAACCGCTCGCAGAGCTGGGAGGCGGTCATCTCCCGCCCCTTGCCGAGGTCGACCCGGGAGCGCACGCTCTCCACGGCCTGCAACACCCGCAGGCCCGGGTCGAGTTCGCCGACCTCCTGGGAGAGATAGGCGAGCCGAACGGTCTTGCCGACGGTGATCCGGCCGGCGGTCAGCAGCGGGGAGTCCTCATCGCGGGCCGTCTCGGCGAGCGCGCGGAGCAGGGACGTCTTGCCCGCGCCGTTCACCCCGACCAGGCCGATCCGGTCGCCGGGCCCCAACTGCCAGGTCAGCCGCTCCAACAGGGTGCGCCCGCCGCCGTCGGCCGTGGCGCCGACCCGGACGGTGACATCCTCCAGATCGAAGACCGTCCTGCCGAGTCGGGCGCTGGCGAAGCCCATCAGCTCGGCGCTGTCCCTGGGCGGCGGCACGTCCTCGATCAGCTCGTTGGCCGCCTCGATCCGGAACCTGGGCTTGCTGGTGCGGGCCGGGGCGCCGCGCCGCAGCCAGGCCAGCTCCTTGCGCACCAGGTTCTGCCGCTTGGTCTCCTCGGTGGCCGCGATCCGCTCCCGCTCGGCGCGGGCGAAGACATAGTCGCTGTAGCCGCCCTCGTAGCCGAAGACCGTGCCGCGCTGCACATCCCACATCCGGGTGCAGACCTGGTCCAGGAACCAGCGGTCGTGGGTGACCACCACCAGCGCCGACCTGCGGGCCCGCAGATGGCCGGCGAGCCAGGCGATGCCCTCCACGTCCAGGTGGTTGGTCGGCTCGTCGAGCACGATCAGGTCCTGCTCGGCGATCAGCAGCCTGGCCAGCGCGATCCGCCGCCGCTCGCCGCCGGAGAGCGGACCGATCACCGTGTCGAGTCCGTCGGCGAACCCCGGCAGGTCGAGGCCGCCGAAGAGCCCGGTGAGAACGTCCCGCACCCGGGGTTCGCCGGCCCACTCGTGGTCGGCCAGCTCGCCGATGACCTCCTGGCGGACGGTGGCCGCCGGATCGAGCGAATCGTGCTGGGTGAGGACCCCGAGCCGGAGCCCGCCGGCGTGGGTGACCCGGCCGTCGTCCGGCGGCTCCTGCCGCGCGAGGACCCGCACCAGCGTCGTCTTGCCGTCGCCGTTGCGGCCCACCACCCCGATCCGGTCGCCCTCGTTGACGCCGAGCGAGACCCCGTCGAGCAGGGCGCGGGTGCCGTAGACCTTGCTGATGGACTCGGCGTTGACCAGGTTTCGGCCAGCGGAGGACGGCGATGCCGACCTGGTGGTTCCGGACGGTTCAGGCATGGGAGTCGATGGTAGTCGCCCCCGGCACCGGGCCTGTCGTCGCGCGGGCGGTGCGGCAGTGCGCCGAGCCCGCCAGGGCGTCGGCGACGGCGGCGGCCGCGTCCGCGTCGGCGGCCAGGAAGGCGCAGCTCGGGCCCGAGCCGGAGACCAGCCCGGCCAGCGCGCCCGCGGCCCGCCCCGCCCGCAGCGTCTCGGCCAGCGCCGGGCGCAACGAGAGCGCCGCCGGCTGCAGATCGTTGGCCAACACGGGCGCCAGCGCGTACGGGTCGCCGTTGGCCAGCGCCTTCAGCAGCTCCGGATCGGGCAGCGGCGGCAGCACCCGGGCGTCGGCGCGCAGCCGGTCGCACTCCCGGTAGACCGCCGGCGTCGACAGGCCGCCGTCGGCCAGCGCGAACACCCAGTGGAAGGTGCCCTGGACCGGCAGCTCGGTCAGCCGCTCGCCCCTGCCCAGGCCCAGGGCCACCCCGCCGACCAGGCTGAACGGCACGTCCGAGCCCAACTCGGCGCAGATAGCGAGGAGTTCGTCGCGCGGGGTGCGGGTGCCCCAGAGCCGGTCGCAGGCCAGCAGGGCGCCGGCCGCGTCCGCGCTGCCGCCGGCCATGCCGCCGGCCACCGGGATGTCCTTGACGATGTCGAGCCGCACCGCCGGATCCCGGCCGTGGTGCCGGGCCAGCAGCAGGGCGGCGCGCACCGCGAGGTTCTGCTCGTCCGTGGGCACCAGCTCGCTGCCGGGACCCGTGCAGCCGACGCTCAACTCCCCGGCCTCGGTGGCGGTGACCTCGTCGTAGAGGGCCACCGCGAGAAAGACGTTGGCCAGATCGTGGAAGCCGTCGGCACGCGGCGGACCGACGGCCAACTGCACATTGACCTTGGCCGGAACGCGGACGGTGATGGATGCTGCGGTCATGTTCGGCAGTCCCTCGTGGATGGCTCTCGTACGGTCTGGTCGACTGCTGCGGTCCGGTCGACGGCTCGCGCCGATCGGACGGGCGGACAAACGTACGGTCGGGCCCGGCGGGCGGGCAACCGGATCAGGCGCGCGGCGGCCGGTGTTCGGCGAGCCGGGCGAAGTCGGCGACCGTCAGCGCCTCGCCGCGCGCCGTGGGCGGCACGCCGGCCGCCCGGCACGCCGCCTCGGCCGCCGCCGGCGAGCCGGCCCAGCCGGCGAGCGCGGCGCGCAGCGTCTTGCGGCGCTGCGCGAAGGCCGCGTCCACCACGGCGAACACCTCGGCGCGGTCGGCGGCGGTGGCCGGTGGCTCGCGGCGGGTGAAGGCGACCAGGCCCGAGTCCACGTTGGGCGCCGGCCAGAACACCGTCCGCCCGATCGCCCCGGCCCGTCTGGCCTCGGCGTACCAGGCGGTCTTGACCGACGGCACGCCGTACACCCGGGATCCGGGCGGCGCGGTCAGCCGGTCGGCGACCTCGGACTGCACCATCACCAGGCCGCGTCGCAGGCTGGGGAAGGTGGCCAGCAGATGCAGCAGCACCGGAACGGCCACGTTGTAGGGCAGGTTGGCGACCAGCGCGTCGGGCGGCGGGCCCGGCAGCTCGGTGATCCGGAGCGCGTCGTCGTGCACCAGCGCGAAGCGGTCGGCGCGCGCCGGGAGGCGGGCGGCGACGGTGGCGGGCAGCGCGCCGGCGAGGGTGTCGTCGATCTCGACCGCGACCACCCGGTCGGCGCCGGCCAGCAGCGCCAGCGTCAGCGAGCCGAGCCCGGGCCCGACCTCAAGGACGGTGTCCCGCTCGCCCACCCCGGCGGCGCGCACGATCCGCCGCACCGTGTTGGCGTCGATCACGAAGTTCTGGCCGCGCTGCTTGCTGGGGCGCACCCCCAGCGCGGCGGCCAGCTCCCGTACGTCGGACGGGCCGAGCAGCGCCTCGGCCTCGGCGCTCACCCGAAGGCCCGTTCGGTGTTGGCCGCGAGATGCCGGGCGAGATCGGCCTCGTCCAGGCCCTTGACCTCGGCCATCGCGCGCAGCGTGACCGGGATCAGATAGGGCGCGTTGGGACGGCCACGGAACGGCGCCGGGGTGAGGAACGGGGCGTCCGTCTCCACCAGCAGCAGCTCGGGCGGCGCGGCCGCCAGGGCGGCGCGCAGCGGCCCGGCGCTGGCGAAGGTGACATTGCCGGCGAAGGACATGAAGTACCCCTCGGCCGCGCAGACCGCGGCCATCTCGGCATCGCCCGAGTAGCAGTGGAAGACGGTGCGCCGGGGGGCGCCGTCCTCCTTGAGGATGCGCAGCACATCGGCGTGCGCCTCCCGGTCGTGGATCACCAGCGCCTTGTCCAGTTCCTTGGCCAACGCCAGATGGCTCCGGAACGAGCGCTGCTGCGCCGCGACGCCCTCGTCTCCCGTGCGGTAGTAGTCGAGGCCGGTCTCGCCGATGGCGCGGACCTGCGGCAGCGCGGCCAGCTCGGCGATCTCGGCCAGCGCCGCTTCGAGCGCGGCAGGACCGCCGTCGGCCTCGATCCTGGGCGCCTCGTTGGGGTGCAGCGCGACGGCGGCCCAGATCGACTCCGGATGCTCGGCGGCGATCTTGACCGCCCAGCGTGCCCTGGCCACATCGCAGCCGATCTGGACGAGCCGGGTGACCCCGACCGCCGCGGCCTTCTCCAGCGCCTCCTCGACCGTCCCCTCCTGCATGTCCAGATGGGTGTGCGCGTCGGCGACCGGCACGGTCAGTGGCTCGGGAAGCGGCGGCGGCACGGTCTGCTCGGCCTTCGCCTTGGCGGACTTGGGCATGGCCCCGATCCTACGGCGCGCCGGACCCCGGCCCGCGCCGCACGGCGTCCACGGTGCCCGCGGGCAGCACCCGCACCCGGTGGCCGCCGCAGTTGGGGCAGGACGGATGCGTCAACGGGGACGGCACCGGCCGTCCCCCGACCAGATAGCGGACCAGACGTTCGCCCTCCGGGCCGGTGCGCAGCTCCACCTCGAAGCGCTGCTCCCAGCTGTAGCCGCAGCTCAGACAGGCGAAGGCATAGGACTCACGGGTGGTCGCGCGCTCGCTCTCGGCCATGCCGGCCCCCAGGACGCTCGTGGGAAGACGGGCTCCCCTCCACGCTAACCCCGGGGCTTGGCCGCCACCACCGCGTCGAAAACCGTCCGCTTGGGCAGCTCGGCCTCCCGCGCCACCTCGGCGATGGCCTCCTTGCGGCGCTGCCCCGCCTCCTCCCTGGCCGCCACCCGGCGCGCCAGCTCGGCCGCGTCCGCCACCGGCGCCGCCCGCTCGGCGCCGCCCACCACCACCGTGATCTCGCCCCTGACCCCCGGCTCGGCCCAGCGCGCCAGCTCGGCGAGGGGGCCGCGCCTGATCTCCTCATAGGTCTTGGTCAGCTCGCGGCAGACGGCCGCCGGACGCTCATCGCCGAGCGCCTCGGCCATCGCCGAGAGCGTCGCCGCCAGCCGGTGCGGCGCCTCGAAGAAGACCAGGGTGCGCCGCTCGTCGGCGACCTCCCGCAGCCGCGCCGCGCGCTCCCCCGCCTTGCGCGGCAGAAAGCCCTCGAAACAGAACCGGTCGACCGGCAGCCCGGAGAGCGCCAGCGCCGTCAGCACCGCCGACGGCCCCGGCACCGCCGTCACCCGCACCCCGCGCGCCACGGCGGCGGCCACCAGCCGGTAGCCCGGATCGGAAACGGACGGCATCCCGGCGTCCGTGACCAGCAACACCCGGGCGCCGTCGGCCAGTTCGTCGACCAGCTCGGGGGTGCGGGCCGCCTCGTTGCCCTCGAAGTAGGACACCACCCGGCCGCGCACCGTGACATCGAGGCCCTGCGCCAGTCGGCGCAGCCGGCGGGTGTCCTCGGCGGCCACCACGTCAGCCGAGGCCAACTCCTCGGCGAGCCGGGGCGGTGCGTCCGCCAACGAGCCGATCGGGGTCCCCGCGAGCACGAGAACGCCCGCCCCCGCGTCCTCGGCGATACGTTCCGCCCTGTCGTCCGCGTTGTCCTCAGCCGTACCGGTCATCACCCCATCCTCACCCATCCGACGGGGGTTTCCGGCCACCGGATGCCAAGATGGCGGTGATGAGCAGCCAGACCCTGACCGACGCTCCCCTGGACCACCCGCAGCGGCCCGACGGCTGGACCGCGCGGCTGCGCCGCTTCGGCTATCTGCCGTCCCGCGCCCAGGACCTGCGGGAACGGCTGGTGCCCAGCTATCCGGAGCCGGGCGCCCGGCTCTGGCAGTACTTCGGCTTCTCGGCCCCCGCCGCCACCCGGCTGGCCAGGGCCACCGGCTGGGGCGGCCCCCTGCTGGTCACCCTGCTGGCCGGGGTGCTGCGATTCGTCAACCTGGGCCGGCCGCACGCCGTCATATTCGACGAGACGTACTACGCCAAGGACGCCTGGTCGCTGCTCAAGCGCGGCTACGAGACGGACTGGCCGGAGAAGGCCAACGAGCAGATCATCGACGGCACCATCCCGTTGGGCGACTCGGCGTCCTATGTGGTGCACCCGCCGGCGGGGAAGTGGGTGATCGCGGCCGGCGAGTGGCTGTTCGGCCTGACCCCGTTCGGCTGGCGCTTCATGGTGGCGGTGCTCGGCACCCTCTCCGTGCTGATGCTGTGCCGCATCGGCCGGCGGCTGTTCCGTTCCACGGCCCTGGGCTGCCTCGCCGGGCTGCTGCTCGCGGTCGACGGGCTGCACTTCGTGATGAGCCGCACCGCGCTGCTCGATCTGGTGCTGATGTTCTGGCTGTTGGCCGCCTTCGGCTGTCTGCTGATCGACCGGGACGCGGCCAGGGCGCGGCTGGCCGCCGCGCTGCCCACAGGATCCGACGGGCTGCTGCGCTCCGACGCGACCGTCGGCGGACGGCTCGGCCTCGGTCTGCGCCCCTGGCGGCTGGCGGCCGGCGTCTGCCTGGGGTTGGCCTGCGCCACCAAGTGGAACGGCCTCTATGTGCTGGCCGCCTTCGGCGTGCTGACCGTGCTGTGGGACGCGGGCGCCCGCCGCGCCGCGGGCGCCAGGGCCGCGCACCGCGCGATGCTGCGGCGGGACGCGGCGCCCGCCTTCCTGTCGCTGGTGCCGGTGGCGCTGGCCGTCTATCTCGCGTCCTGGGTGGGCTGGTTCGCCACCTCGGGCGGCTACTACCGGAACTGGCACCAGGGGGCCGGCGCCGAAAGCTCCTGGTCCTGGGTGCCGGGGCCGCTGCGCAGCCTGTGGCACTACACATTCCAGGTCTACGACTTCCATGTGGCGCTGACCTCCAGCCACCCCTACGAGTCCAACCCCTTCGGCTGGCTGGTCGTCGCCCGGCCGGTCACCTACTACTACGTCTCCGCCGACGCGGGCGAGCCGTACAAGGCCAGCGACCCGGACGCCGGCGGCTGCGGCTACGCCAGCGGGTGCGTCCGCGAAGTGCTCGCGCTGGGCACCCCGTTGCTGTGGTGGACGGCGTGCCTGGCGCTGGCCTACGCGATCTGGCGCTGGCTCTTCCGCCGCGACTGGCGGGCCGGCGCGATCCTCTGCGCGGTGGCCGCCTGCTATCTGCCGTGGTTCCTCTACCAGGAACGCACCATCTTCTACTTCTACGCCGTGGTGCTGGTGCCGTTCCTCTGCCTGGCCGTCGCCCTCCTGGTCGGCGCGCTGCTCGGCCCCCCGGGCTGCTCCGAACGCCGCCGGGTGATCGGCATCGTCACGGTCGGCGTCCTGGTGCTGCTGATCATCTGGAACTTCATCTACTTCTACCCCCTCTACACCGGCACCGAGATCCCCCGCGACGGCTGGCGGGCACGGATGTGGCTGCCGAGCTGGATATAGCCGACCGGGGCGGTCGGGGCTACGGCGGGTAGCCGGTAGGCTGCGAGGCGCGGGGGTGGATGCGCGACTCCAGGGTGCCGGCGGGCCGTTGTGGGGCGGCGACGCGGGGGGTCGTGGCGAGACGAGGGGGCAGGGGCCAATGGATCGGAAGCAGCGGATCGCGGTAGTGGTGGGGGCGTGCGCGGCGATGGCCGGGGTGGTCGGCTTCGGCGCGTACGTGTTCAACGACGAGGACGACAAGGGCGGTTCCGGTTCGGTCGCCGAGGGTGAGGGCGGGCCGGAGCAGGAGCCGCTGAGCGCCGCCGAGGTGACGGCGACGGCCGGCGCGTTCCTGGACGCCTGGGCCGCCGGGGACGCGGTGACGGCCGCCCGGTTGACGGACGAGCCGGACGCGGCCAGGGCCGGCCTGGCCGCGCTGACGGAGAACGAGGCGGTGACGGGCCTGCGCACCTCCGCCGCCGATCCGGTCGACACCACGGTGTCGTTCGGTGTGGCGGCCGAGATCACGCACGAGGAGGAGAGCCACGACTTCGCCTACGCGGGCGAGTTGACCGTGGTCAGGGAGGAGGACGGCGATCCGGTGGTCGACTGGACGCCGGCCGTGCTGCATCCGGATCTGGCCGAGGGGCAGACGCTGCGGATCGGCCCGCTCGGCGATTCCCCGCCCGTCGAGGTGCTGGCCAACGACGGCCAGGAGCTGACCGCCGCCGAGTTCCCCGGGCTGGTGCCGCTGATCGAGGAGCTGCGGGAGCGTTACGCGGAGGCGTCGGGCGGCAGCCCGGGCAGCGCGGTGCTGATCACGGACGCCGAGGACGAGCCGGTGGAGACGCTGTTGGAGCTGGCGGAGCCGGTCGCCGGCACGGTGCCCACCACCCTGGACCGGACGATCCAGCAGGCCGCCGAGGCCGCGGTCGCCGAGACGGAGCGCGGCTCCGTCGTGGCGCTGCGGCCCAGCACCGGGGAGATCCTGGCGGTGGCCAACGCGCGGGCCGACGGCCCCGACATAGCGCTTGAGGGCAGCTACGCCCCCGGCTCCACGTTCAAGATCGTCACCGCCTCGCTGCTGCTGGAACGCGGACTGGCCGATCCCGGCGCGGCGCACCCCTGCCCGCAGTACTTCGAGCACGGCGGTTGGGAGTTCCAGAACCTCAACGAGTTCGAGATCGAGAACGGCACCTTCACGGACAGTTTCGCGGCGTCCTGCAACACCGCCTTCATCAGCCAGGCCCCCGAGTTGGCGGACGAGGACCTCGGGGACCATGCCAGGGAGTACTTCGGTCTGGGCCTGGACTGGCAGGTGGGCGCCACCTCGATGGACGGGCAGGTGCCGCCGGAATCCCAGGCGCAGATGGCCGCGCAGCTGATCGGGCAGGGCGCGGTCCGGATGAACCCGCTGACCATGGCCTCGGTCTCCGCGACGGTGAAGAACGGCTCGTTCCTCCAGCCCTATCTGGTGCCCACCGACTACGCCGAGCGTCAACTGGCCACCACACAGGGTCCGTTGCCGGCGGCGGAGCAGTTGCGTGGGCTGATGCGGCACACCGCGACGGCCGGTACGGCCGCCGAGGCGATGTCGGGTGTCGGCGGCGACATCGGCGCCAAGACCGGCTCGGCCGAGGTGGACGGGCAGGAGAAGCCCAACGCCTGGTTCACCGGCTACCGCGACGATCTCGCGGTGGCGGCCGTCGTTCCTGACTCCGGACACGGCGGCGAGTTCGCCGGCCCCGTGGTGGCCGCCGTGCTGCGAGCTGCCCCCTGAGTCCGCGTCCGCCGAGGCCGGCTCGTACTCTGGTCCCGTGCCCGGGCGGGCGTGGGACCAGAGAGGGAGTCATGCGCGAGATCGCGGTCTTCAGCGGCAGCGCCCATCCGGAGTTGGCCCGGGAGGTCTGCGCGCATCTGGGTGTGCCGCTCCTGCCCAGCAAGGTGGATCGTTTCGCCAACGACTGTCTCCAGGTCCAGCTCGCCGCGAACTGTCGGGAGCGCGATGTCTTCCTGATCCAGCCGCTGGTCAGGCCGGTCCAGGAGAACCTGGTCGAACTGCTGCTGATGCTGGACGCGGCCAGGGGCGCCTCGGCGGCCAGGACCACCGTGGTGCTGCCGCACTACGCCTACGCGCGCTCGGACAAGAAGGACGCGCCCCGGATCTCCATCGGCGGCCGGCTGATCGCCGATCTGATGGTGACGGCGGGCGCCAGCCGGGTGTTGGCGCTGACGCTGCACTCGCCCCAGGTGCATGGTTTCTTTGCCGTGCCGGTCGACCATCTGCATGCGCTGCGGGAGTTGGCGGCGCACTTCAGGGGCCAGGATCTGAGCAACGCGGTGGTGGTCTCGCCCGACCTCGGCAACGCCAAGGAGGCCGCCGCGTTCGCCAGGCTGCTGGGCGTTCCGGTGGCCGCCGGCGCCAAGCAGCGGTTCAGCGACGACCGGGTCACCATCAGCTCGGTGATCGGCGAGGTCGCCGGGCGGGATGTGATCGTGCTGGACGACGAGATCGCCAAGGGCAGCACCGTGGTGGAACTGCTGGGCAAGCTGCGGGAGTTGAACGCCCGCAGCATCAGGGTGGCGTGCACCCACGGGCTGTTCTCGCAGGGCGCCCTCGGCCGGTTGAGCGCGGAGCCCGACGTGCTGGAGATCGTCTGCACCAACACGGTGCCGATACCGGCCGAGGAGCGCACCGAGAAGCTGCGGGTGCTCTCCATCGCCCCGGCGCTGGCCGAGGCCATGCGCCGGATCCACAACGGCGAGTCGGTCAGCGCCCTCTTCGACCAGTAGCGTCCCCGTCGCGGATCAGGGGCAGATCCCGGAGACCGTCGTCGGCTGGCTCACCGTCAGGGCGCGGTCGATCTGGTCGGTCCAGTCGTAGCCGACGCCGCCCGCGCCCACCGTCAGCCCGTTGATGCCGGTGTTGTTCCAGGTGTGCGCGAAGGCACTGCGCGCCGTGAGGTTCGTGCACGCTCCCTGGCCCTCGAAGACCATCGCCAGGCTGCCCGTCGCGACATTCATGTCGCCGCCGGACTTCTCCGGCCAGATCAGAAAGCCGACGCCCCACCCGTTCACATCCGTCGCGTCCTCGCGGCTGACATTGGGGAACGCCGAGGTGTTGCCGGCGTAGTGCACCACCTGGAGAACGGGGCTGACCTCCGTGTCGAACCAGGTGGCCACGGCCTGGTTGCCGGTCATCGGCTGGCCGGGCACGCTGTTCCAGTTCCACTCGGCGAACGCCACCCAGCGTTCCTTCCCGTTGACCTGGCCGATGCTGTAGACGGCGGGCGCGGTCACGTTCACCTGGTCCGCCGGCGGGATCTCGGTGGTCGCGCCCGCCCCGCCCGGCCGGTCGACCCGGCTGAGGCAGGCGAACGAGGCGAGCCGCTGGTCGATCTCCGCGTCGTCGTGGCCCTTGGCCCGCAACCCGCCGATCAGCGAGAGCAGTTGGTCGGCCCCCTGCCGGGTGTCGGCCGCCACGCGTGGTTCACAGGTGGCGTCGGTCGCCTCGCCCGTGGCGCGTGGCTCGGCCGCCGCGCCCGGCGCGGCCGGCAGCGTGAGCGCCACCACCGCGAGCAGAGTGGTCGCCAGCAGTGTCAACGGCCCACGTCGCGCCCCTGATGTGCGTCGCACCTGGCCTCCCGACTTGTCGATATGGCTACTTTGGCAAGGCGTCGCATCCTAGTCGCAAATCGGTGGGGACGAAAGAATCCCCCTCGGATCGGCACGAAGGGGATACGGATCGTCACCTGGGGGCGTGGGCGGCCGAGTTGGCCCGTCCGAGAGGACGAGGCCCGGCGCCGAACCCCCGTGGGTCCCGACGCCGGGCCTCGTCCGTGAAAGACACCCGGTCGCGGCTCGAAAGCCGGGTCGTACGACGGCCCGTGGGCCGTTTTCCACTCAGCTGACCCTGGCGGGCTCCTGCTCCTGATGCCGCGTCACGGCGTCACGACCCTTGCCATTGGCCTCCAGATAGCGCTCAAGGGACTCGCCCTCGACATCCACGTTGGGCAGGATGCGGTCCAGCCACTTCGGCAGCCACCAGGCGCGGGCGCCGATCAGGCCCATGACCGCGGGCACCAGTGTCATCCGGACCACGAAGGCGTCCAGCAGCACGGCGGTGGCCAGACCGAAGCCCATCATCTTGACCATGGCCTCGGCGCTGGTGATCGCGAAGCCGGCGAACACGCTGATCATGATGACCGCGGCGGCGGTGACCACCCGCGCGTTCAGGTTGAAGCCGGTGACGATCGACTGGCGGGCGTCCTCGCCATGCACATGCGCCTCGCGCATCCGCGTGACCAGGAAGACCTCGTAGTCCATCGCCAGACCGAAGATCACACCGACCATGAAGATCGGCATCAGGCTCATGATCGGCCCGGTCTCGTGCACGCCGATCAGCTCCGCCGCCCAGCCCCACTGGAAGACCGCGACCACGGCGCCCAGCGCCGCGAGCACCGACAGCAGGAAGCCGAGCGCGGCCTTCAGCGGCACCAGGATGGAGCGGAAGACCAGCACCAGCAGAACGAACGCGAGGCCGACCACCAGGGTCAGATAGGGCACCAGCGCGTCCGACATGACGTTGGAGAAGTCGATCTCGGCCGCCGTGACGCCGGAGACCAGCACCTTCGCCCCGGTGTCCGCCTCGACCTGCGCGGCGACGTCCTCCCTGATGTGCTCCACCAGTTCCGAGGTCGCGTGGTCCGAGGGACCGGTGGACGGGAAGGCCAGCACCGTGGCGACGGTGCCGTCGGGGTTGACGTTCGGCGGCGCGGTGGCGACCACGCCGTCCAGGCCCCCGAGGCGGTCGGTCACATCGGCGGCGACCTGCTCCACGTCGGCCCCGCCGGTCGCGTCGATGACCAGCATCAGCGGACCGTTGAAGCCCGGGCCGAAGCCCTCGCTCAGCATGTCGTAGGACTTCCGCAGGGTGGTGTCCTCGGGCTGGGTGCCGTTGTCCGGCAGACCCTGCTCGATGCTCGCCACCGGAATGGCCAGCACGCCGAGGCCCACCACGGAGGCCGCCAGCACCAGGGCGGGCCGCTTCAGCACGGCCTTGGCCCAGCGGGTGCCGCCGTTGTCCTTGCCCGGCTTGTTCAGCGAGAGCGGAACGCCGGTCTCCGGGTTCTGCGCGCGCAGCTTGCGGCCGAAGATCCGCTTGCCGACCATGCCGAGCGCGGCGGGCACCAGGGTCAGGGCGACGAACACCGCGATGACCACGGCGGCGGCCGCCGCGAGACCCATCTTGGTGAGGATCGGCACATTGACGATGGCGAGACCGGCCAGCGCGATGACCACCGTGAGACCGGCGAACACCACGGCGGAACCGGCGGTGCCGACGGCCCGGCCGGCGGCCTCCTCGCGGTCGTGCCCCTCGACCAGCTCGGCGCGGTAGCGGGACGCGATGAAGAGGGCGTAGTCGATGCCGACCGCGAGGCCGATCATCATCGCCAGGATGCCGGTGGTCTCGGAGAGGCCGAGGGTGCTGCTCAGCGCCGTGATCCCGATCATCGCGATCATGACGCCGACCAGCGCGGTCAGCAGCGGCAGACCGGCGGCGACCAGCGAACCGAAGGTGATGACCAGCACGATGGCCGCGACCACGATGCCGATGACCTCACCACCGCCCATCTCCATCTCCTCCATGGCGACCTCGCCGCTGGCCTCGACGGCGAGCCCGGCGTCACGGCCGGCCTCCATGGCGTCGATCAGCTGCTGGCGCATCTCATGGGTGATGTCGCCCCACGCCGCGTCGTAGGACACGGTGAGGTAGGCGGTGGAGGCGTCCTCGCTGACGGACGACGTCTCGAAGGGGTCGGTGACGCTCACGACCAGGTCGGAGCCCACGAGCATCTCGCGGACGTCGCCGATGGTCTCCTGATGGGTCGGGGTGTCCAGCCGCTCCCCCTCGGGGGCCTGGAAGACGACCTGGGATTCAAGATTGTCGGCGCCGGCCTGGGGGAACTCCTCCTCCATGAGGTCGAAGGCGTCCTGGGACTCGGTCCCAGGCAGGGCGAACTCGTCGGTGGGGGGCGTACCGGCCGTCGCGGCGGCGCCGCCGACGCCGACGAGGAGCGCCAGCCACACCAACGCCACCCACCAGCGGCGTCGGAAGCTCAGGCGTCCGAGTTTGTACAAGAACGTGGCCACGGGGCAGGTTCTCCTGTCCGGGTGTCGTGAATCGAATTAGCAGATGAGTCAGCTCATGTCACGAGACGCGGCACAGGCCGTTGGGGATGAGTCCACCAAGCGCTTGTGATACGAATCACTTTTCGTGCCGCTTTGTGACTTGCCGCTGCTTTCCGTGACCCGAAGCATGGGACCGTGAGCGACGAACCGAACTCATCTGACGCACCGCCGAACCCGCGACGGGATCCCGCACCCGCGGAACCTGACGGGTACCTGAGATTTCCGCATCTCCACGGTGACCTGTTGTGCTTTGTCGCCGAAGACGATCTGTGGCTGGCGCCCTTGCCCGCCGCAGGCCCAGGCCACACGGCGAAGGGCCGGGCCTGGCGACTCACAGTCGATCGTACCCGCTTGGGTCCTCCCCGGTTCTCTCCCGACGGACAGCACATCGCCTTCACCAGCTGGCGCACCCTGGACCCGGAGATCCACCTCACCCCGGTGAACGGCGGGCCGGTACGGCAGCTGACCCACTGGGCCTCCTACGACACCCGGGTGCGCGGCTGGACCCCGCCGGACGCCACCGGCGACAGCCGGGTGCTGGCCATCGGCTCCCACCAACAGCCGTTCTCGCACTTCGCCCGCGCCTACACGGTGCCGACGGCCGGCGGCCCCGGCGACGAGCTGCCCTGGGGGCCGGTCTCCGACATCGCCGTCAACGGCCACGGCGCCGACCGCCGCACCCTGCTGCTGACCGGCGCGGCCTCCCACGACCCGGCGGACTGGAAACGCTACCGAGGCGGCGGAACGGGCCGCCTCTGGCTCCATGGCGAACGCCTCCTGGCGGATCTTGGCGGCCAGTTGAACAGCCCGATGTTTGTCGGTGACCGGATCGCGTTCCTCTCCGACCACGAGGGAGTGGCCAACGTCTACTCCTGCCGCCCCGACGGCAGCCAGCTGTGGCGGCACACCGACCATGACGCGTTCTACGCCCGGCACGCGTCGACCGACGGCCACCGGGTGGTCTACCAGTGCGCCGGCGAGCTGTGGCTGCTGGACGATCTGGGCCCCGGCTCGGTACCGAGGCGCCTCCCCATCCGCCTCGGCGGCCCCCGCAACGGCCGCCGCCCCTACCAGCTGCACACCGCCGCCCATGTGGACTCCCTCACGGTGGACACCACGGGTCGGGCCAGCGCGATCTGTGTACGCGGCGGGCTCTACTGGCTCACCCACCGCGACGGCCCGGCCCGCGCCCTGACCGACGCCCCCGGGGTCCGCGTCCGCCTCCCGCAGATGCTCGGCGACACCGGCCGCATCGCGTATGTCACGGACGCGGACGGCGAGGACGCGCTGGAGATCGCCCACCTCCCCCGCGTCAGCGGGGGCCGCGAGCCGCTACGCCTCACGACCGGCCCCCTGGGCCGGGTACGCGAACTCCTCGCCACCCCCGACGGCACGGCGGTGGCTGCCGCCACCCACGACGGCCGCCTCCTCGTCATCCCCATCCCGAACGACGCGGCGGAAGCCTCCGGCGGCGAGACGGAAGCCTCCGGCGGTCTGGCGGATGGCGATGGGAGGGACGCCTCCGGCGGCCCGGCGGATCATGAAACCGGCCAGGAGACCGGAGCCGCCGAGGAGGGACCCAGCGAAACGGATGCCTCCGGCGGGGCCGCCAGCGCGACGCCCAGCCCTGCAGACGGTGATGGGACGGACGCCTCCGGCGGGGCGCCGGCTGGCGCCACCGGCGGAACGACCGGCACAGCCGGCACTGCGGCCAGCGGCGAGACGGAAGCCTCCGGCGGTCCAGCGGATCACGAAACCGGCCAAGGGACCGAAGCCGCCGAACAGAGGCCCAGCGAAACGGACGCCTCCGGCGGGGAGGCGGATGGCGCTGTCAGCGGGAGGAGCGGCGCGACTGGGGGTGCGGCTGGCGCCGGCGGCGGACAGGCCGGTGCTCCTGCCGAGGAGACGACCGGCATCCCCGGCGCAACGGGCGGCGAAGCCGGCGGCCAGGGCGACGGACCCGTCACCAAGGCGGACGCCACCAGCGGAACTCCCCCGACAGCCCGTTCCCCCCACCCGCCCGGCAAGGCTGACGCCGCAAACGCCGACGGCCAGGGCAACCGCTCCGCCACAAAAGCAGACGCCACCGGCAGCGGAGCTACCGGAAAAACCGGGAAGGCTGCGGCCAGCAGCGAAGCTGCCGACCAAACCACCGCCGGCCCGACCAACGAAGCCGTGGCTGCTGCCGGCCCGTCCGGCGAGGACCCCGCTGAGGGGGCGGGGGTGGCTGTCGTCGCAGAGGTCATCGAACTCGCTCGGTCGGTGAACGGCCCGGTGCGGGATCTCGCGTTCTCGCCCGATTCGGCGTGGTTGGCCTGGGCGCATCCGGGGATCGGGCGTTCGTTGACGCAGATCAGGATCGCCGAGTTCGCGGCCGAGGAGCCGACGGTGCTGGAGGTGACGGACGGGCGGTTCGAGGACGAGGAGCCCGTGTTCACCTCCGACGGCCGGTATCTCGCCTTTCTCTCCTGGCGCGGTTTCGATCCGGTCTACGACGTGCACACCGGTGGGCTGTCGTTTCCGCTCGGGTGTCGTCCCTATCTGGTGCCGCTCTCCTCGGCGACCAGGTCGCCGTTCGCGATCACCCCGGAGGGGCGGCCGGCCGCCGGGGGGCTCGATCCGGACGAGGCGGGCGGCGAGGGTACGGACGGGGGCGGCGGCGAGGGCCGGGTGATGGTGGAGGCGGAGGGGTTGTGCAGCCGGGTGACCCCGTTCCCGGTGGCCGCCTCCAAGTACTCGTCGCTCCATCCGGTGAGCGGTGGCGGTCTGGTGTGGCTGCGCTGGCCGATCTCCGGCGCGCTCGGGGAGACCTTTCTCAATCCGGACAACACCTCCGGCAAGCCGTCGCTTGAGCATTTCGACCTGGCCAAGGCGAAGCGCACCGAACTCGCCGACGGCGTCGACTGGTTCGCGCCCAGTGGGGACGGTTCGCGGCTGGTGATCAGCGAGGACAACGATCTGTCGGTGGTCTCGGCGACGGACAGCACGGACAGCGATGCGGCGGTCCGGGTCGATCTGCGGCGGATCGTTCATGTCGCCGATCCGGCGGCGGAGTGGCGGCAGTCGTTCGAGGAGGCGGGCCGGCTGGTCAGGGACTACTTCTGGGATCCGGGGATGTGCGGGATCGACTGGCAGGCGGTGCTCGCGCAGTACCGGCCGCTGGTGGAACGGGTGGCGAGTCCCGACGAGTTCGCCGATCTGCTCACCGAGACGATGGGCGAGTTGGGCACCTCGCACGCGTATGTCAGTGCCGGGAGGTTCAATGAGGGGCCGTGGCACTACCAGCGGCCCCAGGGGTTGTTGGGCGCCAACTTCGCCCGGACGAAGGACGGCGGGGGCTGGCAGCTGGCGCGGGTGCTGCCGGGGGATTCGTCCGATCCCAAGGCGCATTCGCCGCTGGCCGGTTCCGGTGTGCGGGAGGGGGCGGTGCTGACGCATGTCGGGGGTCGGCCGGTGGATCCGGCGCTCGGGCCCTGGCCGTTGCTCGCCGGCACCGGCGGCACCAGCGTGGAGCTGACGTTCGCCGACGAGTCGGGTCGGCAGCGGCGGATCGCGGTGATGCCGTTGATCGACGACCGGCAGCTGCGCTACCAGGACTGGGTGGCGCGCCGTCGGGAGCTGGTGCGGGAGTTGAGCGACGGGCGCTGCGGCTATGTGCACATCCCGGACATGGGTGGCTCGGGTTGGGCGCAGTTCAACCGGGATCTGCGGCGGGAGTTCGACCGTGAGGCGCTGATCGTGGATGTGCGGGGCAACGCGGGTGGGAACATCAGCGAGTTGGTGGTGGAGAAGCTGAGCCGCACCATTCTCGGCTGGGATCTGACCCGGAACGCGCAGCCCGTCTCGTACACGTCGAACGCGCCGCGCGGTCCCGTGGTCGCGGTGGCGGACGAGGCCACCTCGTCGGACGGTGACATGATCACGGCCGCGTTCCGGCTGTTGGGCCTCGGGCCCGTGGTGGGGTCCAGGACATGGGGCGGGGTGGTCGGCATCACCGGGGAGCACCGGCTGGGGGACGGCACGGAGATCACGGTGCCGATGAACGCGGCCTGGTTCGACGCCTACGGCTGGGACGTGGAGAACCACGGCGTCGCCCCGGACATCGAGGCGCTGCGTACGCCGCTGGACTGGGCCGAGGGCCGGTCCGTGGTGCTGGACACGGCGGTGCGGGTCGCGCTGGATCTGCTGGAGCGGCATCCGGCGGCCAGTCCGCCCGGCTACCAGCGCATTCCGGATCGCGCGCGCCCCCCGCTGCCGTCGCGCACCGTGGCCCCTGGCTCGGCGCTGGAGTGCGAGGACGGCGAGTCCGTGTGACGCTGGACGGGGACGGCGGTTTACTCCGTTTGCCCCAGATTGCGGCCGAACCGGCTTTTTTCTATGTCGAGGAGTGGCATCACATGGGCATCTCGGACCAGTTCAAGGACAAGGCCCACGAACTCCAGGAGCGCGCCAAGGACGCCATGGGGAACAAGGACGAGTCCAAGGACCGCCAGGACAAGCAGCAGCGGACCGACGACAAGAAGGAGGGCGGCATGATGGACAAGGGCAAGGACGCGGCCCAGAAGGCTGCCGACCGCGCCAAGCAGCGTGGTCAGGACCGCTGACCGCCCCACCTCCATGCCGCATCCGACGCGCCCCGGCCGGCCCACCAGCCCCGGGGCGCGTCGTGTGCCGGTTCAGGGCCGGGTCTGGGCGGCCCGGCCGCCGGGGCCCACCAGCCCCCGGTGCTCGGGCGGCGGGCCGAGGGCGCGCAGCCGGCGTTGGGCCAGCCGGCCGCCCAGCAGGCCGGGCAGGACGGGGCGCGTCGGAACTATGCCTCGGATCCAGCGCTGGGCGTAGACATGCGGGGCGCGGCGTTCGATGCCGGCGGCGAGGCGGACGACGGCCGGGCGCAGCGGGGTGGTGCGGTTGGCCGGCCAGGGCAGTCGCAGGCGGGCCTCCCGCAGCCGCTCGTCCGCGTCGGCGCCGCGCACCATGTCGGTGTCGGTCCAGCTGAGATAGGCCACGCCGACCGCCACCCCGTCGGCGGCGACCTCGGCCCGTAGGCAGTGCGCGAAGGCCTCCACCCCGGACTTGGAGGCGCAGTAGGCCGTCATGAGCGGCGCCGGTGTGATCGCGGCGAGCGAGGCGATCTGCAGGTAGTAGCCGCCGCCGGCGCGCAGCGCGGGGAGGAACGCGCGGCAGGTGACGGCGGAGCCGATGAGGTTGACCTCGATCACCCGCCGCCAGACGTCCTCGTCGGCGTCGGCGAAGGGGCCGCCGGCGGCGACCCCGGCGTTGGCGACGACGGTGTGCACCGCGCCGAACCGTTCCGCCACCTCGGCGGCGACCCGGCGCATCGTGTCGGCGTCGGTGACATCCGCCGGCCAGGCGGCGGCCTCGCCAGGCAACTCGGCGCGGACGCGGTCGAGTTCGTCCGGTTCGAGGCCGACCAGCGCGAGTCGGGCGCCGCGCGCGGAGAGGACGTTCGCCAGTTCGGCGCCGATGCCCCGGGCGGCGCCGGTGATCACCACGACCCGGCCGGCGACCGGGTGGCGGCGGCGGACTGTTCTCCGTCGGACTGTCACAGCTGCTCCTTCGCGAGTCTGGTCGCCGTTTCGACCACGGTGTCGGTGGCCTCGATCGGGGTCATATGGCCGATGCCGGGGAGGCGGACGAAGCCGTCGGGTCGGCTGAGGCGGGCGTGGATGCGATGGGCGTGCACGGCCGGGGTGAGACGGTCCGACTCACCCTGCAACAGGGCCACGGGGATGTCGAGTCGGCCGATCCGGTCGGCGAGGTCGAGTTCGGCGAGGACGGCGCCCCATTCGCCGCGTGCGTGGCGCGGGCAGGCCCTGGCCATCCGGGCGACCGCGTCGCACTGGGCGCGGGTCGCGGCGGGGCCCATGGTGATGTGGTGGATCAGCCGCCGGGAGAGGGCGGTGACCGGGCCGTAGCCGAGGGTGGTGCGCAGAAAGGCCCGTTGTCCCCTGCGGCGCCGGCGGCCGGGGCGCAGCGGGAGCACGGTGGACTCGTCGGCGAGCCGGTCCATGCCGGTGCTGCACAGCAGCGCGGCGGCGGCATGGGCGCGCAGTTCGGGGCGGTCGGCGGCCGCGACGATGGTCATGGCGCCCATGGAGTGGCCGACCAGCACGGCGCGCCGCCCCTCGTCCAGGGTGGCGGCGAGCACCGCGCAGAGGTCGTCGGCAAGCGCCTCGGGCGAGCAACTTCCGGGCGTGGCCGGGCTGTTGCCATGCCCGCGCTGGTCGTAGAGCACCACCCGGTGGCCGGTGGCGACCAGTGGCCGCAGCACCGGGTGCCAGAAGGTGGTGCGGCAGACCCAGCCGTGGACCAGCACCACGGTCGGGCCGTCCTCCGGCCCGTGGATCTCGGTGTACGGCCGGGCGCCCCCGGTGGAGACGACGGTCGGCCGGCGGACATCGGCCCGCCGGGAGAGTTCAGCCATGGCGCAGCACCTCGTACTCGTCGAGTCGGACGGACCTGGTGACCCGGCGGAACTCGGCGGTGGTGCCGGGCCAGATGGTGGTGTTGCGACCGTTGGCGTCCAGGTACCAGCTGTCGCAGCCGCCGGTGTTCCACACCGAACGGGAGAGCCGTCGCCGCAGACCGTCGGTCCAGGCGTCCACCGCCGCGCGGCGTGGCACCAGCGCGGCGCGTCCCGAGGCGCCGCTGCCGAGGGTTCCGAGCTTGGCGAGATAGTCGGCCATATAGGCGAGTTGGGCCTCGATGATCAGGATGATCGAGCTGTGGCCGAGGCCGGTGTTGGGGCCGACCAGGGTGAGGAGGTTGGGGAAGCCGGCGGTGGTGGTGCCGCGCAGCGCGGCCATCCCGTCGCGCCATTCCTCGGCCATGGTGATGCCGGCCGCGCCCGTGACCCGGTGGGCGATCGGCACGTCGGTGGCGCGGAAGCCGGTGCCGAAGATGACCGCGTCGGCCTCGAAGGACCGCCCGTCGCTCGCCACCAGGGTGCTGCCGCGCACCTCGCGCAGCCCCGAGTCGATGAGCCGGACATGGGGCCTGGTCAGCGCGGGGTACCAGTCGTTGGAGAGCAGGATCCGCTTGCAGCCGATGCGGTAGTCGGGGGTCAGCCGGCGGCGCAGCTCGGGGTCGGCGACGGAACGCCGCAGATGGATCCTGGCCAGCCGTTCGGCGACGCGCATCCACTCCGGGTGCCTGGCGAAGGCGCCGACCACCAACTCGCGGCTGCCCCAGATGAGTTGTCGGCGGGCGGCGGCGGTGGCCGGCAGCCGCCGGTGCAACCCGCGCTCGACGGCGGCGATCCGCCGGTCGCCCCGGGGCAGCACCCAGGGCGGGGTGCGTTGGAAGACGGCCAGCTCGTTGACCACCCGTTGGATCTCGGGCACGAACTGGATCGCGGAGGCGCCGGTGCCGACGACGGCGACCCGTTTGCCGCGCAGCGGGTAGTCGTGGTCCCAGCGCGCCGAGTGGAAGACCCGGCCGGGGAAGTCGTCCAGCCCGGGCACCTCGGGCAGTCGGGGGTCGGCGAGCGGTCCCGCGGCGGAGACGATGACATCGGCCTGGTAGGAGCCGGCGTCGGTCTCGATCGCCCAGCGCAGTTCGGCGCCGTCCCAACGTGCCTTCAGGACCTCGGTGTTCAGCCGCAGATGGGGGCGGAGCCGGAAGTCGTCGGCGACCCGTTCCAGATAGTCGCGGATATGTGGCTGTCCCGAGAAGCTGCGCGGCCAGTCGGGGTTGGGGGCGAAGGAGAACGAGTAGAGGTGGGAGGGCACGTCGCAGGCGCACCCCGGATAGGTGTTGTCCCGCCAGGTGCCGCCGATCGAGCCGGCGCGTTCCAGCACCACGAAGTCCGTGATGCCCATGCGACGCAGCGTCACCGCCGCGCCGAGTCCGCCGAATCCCGCCCCAATCACCGCGACGCGTACGCGCATGTCCGTCCGCCTCCCGCCAGCCGACGTCAATGTGCCAGTAATCACTGGCACATTGACAGCCTAGGGCGGAGCGGTACCGACCGGTAGGGGGTGTGCACGGTCGGGTACTCCTACACTGCCTCGGGTGGACGCACGTCAGGCTCAGCGGGAGGAGCCCACCGGGGAGTACCGGGCGGCGGAGTTGGCCGCCGCCGCCGGCATCACCCCACGCACCCTGCGCTTCTACCGGGAGCGCCGGCTGCTGCCGCCACCCCGGCGCGAGGGGCGGATCGCCTGGTTCGACGAGCGGCATCTGGAGCGGCTGCGCACCATCTCCGCGCTGCTGGCCCGCGGCCACACCCTGGGCGGGATCGCCGAGCTGCTGACCGCCTTCGCGTCCGGCCAGGACGCCGAGCGGACGGCCGAACTACTGGGCCTGACCGAGGCGTTGCCGTGGGCGGAGGAGGAGCCGGTGCGGCTGACCGCGCGCGAGCTGGCCGACCACTACCGGGGCGAGACGGATCCGGAAAACCTGCGGCTGGCGATGGAGATCGGCTATCTGCGGCCGGCCGGGGAGACCGTGATCCATGTCAGCCGCGATCTGCTGGAGGCCTCGTCCGCCCTGGTGCGGGAGGGCATCCCGTTGGCCACGCTGCTCCAGGCCGGACGTCAACTCCGCGCCCACGCCGACGCGTTGGCGTCCGTGTTCACCGAGGTCCTGCGGCAGCGGGTGCTCCCCGAGGTGCTCGCGCCCGAGGGCGGCGAACGGGCGGAGCCCGCCTCGGCCGAGGACATCGAGCGGCTGACGGAGGCCCTGGGACGGCTCCGCCCGCTGGCCAAGAAGGCGGTGTACGCGGAGGTCTCGCTGGCCCTGGACCGGCGACTGCGCGCGGCCCTGGAGGCGGGCACCGCCCCGGACGAACCGGCCTGAGCCTCAGTCCGTCGACTCCTCCGACATGGACATCAGCCCGCGCATGCCCTGCCGCAGCACCGCCTCGTCCACCCCGCCCGCCTCGTCGGCCCCGCCGAAGAGCGCCCGCTGCAGCAGGAAGCCCTGGGCGCTGGCGGCCAGATAACGAGCCACATGCGCCGGCTCCAGATCCGCCCGCATCCGTCCCTGCCGCTGGTAGACGGTCACGATCCTGGCCCAGTACCCGAGCAGCGCGTTGAACCCCTCCGAGAGGATGGCGTGCAGATCGGGGTTGCGCAGGGTCTCCGCCCACACCTGGATGACCAGGGCGGGCGAGGCGGTCAGCCGGGTGCCGGCCCGGTGCACCCCCTGGAGCACCAGCACATCGGGCGGCGGCGGATCGTCCGAGTCGGCCGACTCCTGGAAGCTCTCCCGGACGGCGGACAGCACATCCTGGGCCAGGGCGAGGATCATCGCGTCCTTGCTCGGGAAGTACCGGTACACCGCGCCGGCGGAGAGGCCGACCTCGCGGAGGATGTCCTGCATCGAGGTGCCGTGAAATCCGTCACGGGAGAAGCAGCGCGCGGCGCCCTCCAGGATCTGCCGACGTCGTGCGGCCAGGTGTTCCGGTGATACGCGCGCCATGTCCGCACCCTAAAGCGAACGTTCGTTCTTGACAACCGCACGGGTCGGGGCGCACCGTGATGCGGGGGAAAACGAACGATCCTTCTCCCTCCCGTGGTCGACTCCCAGCCCCCGTCGGTGCGTTCGCGCCGACCGTGCGCACTCACCCTCTGGAGGCCCGTCGTGAGCACGCAGCGACAGCCCACTTCCGCGACTCCCACCCCCGAGGCCGGGGCCGGGAGCCCGCCCGCGCGGTCGGGACCGCCGCTGCCGCCGGCGCGGGCCCTGATCGCCGTGATCGTGGCCGTTCCGCTGCTGATCGGCCTGGTCCTGTGGGCCTTCGCCTGGCCGGCGGCCAGGACCGCCCCCCATGACCTGCCGGTCGGCGTCGCCGGACCCGCGTCGGTGACCGAGCGGGCGGCGGACGGTCTCGCCGCCCAGGGCGACGCCTTCGAGGTGCACCGTTACGCGGACCAGGCGGACGCGCGGCGGGCCATCGAGAACCGCGAGATCTACGGGGCGTTCGTCTTCGACGAGAACGGCGCCCCCGAGGTGCTGACCGCGAGCGCCGGCGGCGGCTCGGTGGCCCAACTGCTCGTGGAGGCGGCGCAACGGCAGGCGCCCGACGGCGTCGGCGTCACCGTCACCGATGTGGTTCCGGCGCCGGACGCCGACCCCAGGGGCGCGGCCTTCGGCGCCAGCCTGCTGCCACTGGTGATGGCCGGACTCGCCACCGGCGTGCTGATCACGGTCACCGGGCTGCGCGGCGGCCGGGCGCTCGCCGGGCTGCTCGGCGGCGCGGCACTGGCGGGGATCATCGCGGCCCTGCTCTCGCACAGCTGGCTCGGGGTGCTGGCCGGCGACTGGTGGGCGGTGGCCGGAACGCTGGGCCTGCTGGTGCTGGCCGGCGGGGCGACGGTCGCGGGGTTCGCGGCGCTGCTGGGCCGGCCCGGTATCGGGGTGGGCGCACTGCTGTTGATGCTGCTGGGCAACCCCTGGTCGGGGGCGTCCTCGGCGCCCGAGATGCTGCCGGCGCCGGCGAACCTGCTGGGCCAGTGGCTCCCCACCGGCGCCGGCTCCAGCCTGCTGCGCTCGGTCGCCTTCTTCGACGGCGGCGGGGGCGGCTTCCCCCTCGCGGTCCTGCTCGGCTGGGTGCTGCTCGGCGCGGCGGCCGTCCTGATCGGCGGCCGACTGACCGCTGGCCGCTCGGCCACGACGGCGGCCGGTGCGCTGGCGCGCTGGCGGCCGTAGACACCGCGGTGCCGCCCCGCGCGGCAGCGCGGCCGGCCGAGCAAGAACCGATAAGCCCACGGCCGCAGCGCCCGGCAACGACCACGACCACGACCCACCGAACCGCACCGTGCTGACCACCGCTTGGCCAGGCCCACAACGGCCAGCTCCAACAACCGCTGGCGCGCTCGTAGCGCCAGACACCGCGATCCCGCCCCCCGCGGCAACACGGCCGCCCCCGGCCGGCAGGCCGAAGTGGCACCCGCACGACCGGCCGCCCGCCGGCGAGGCCACAGCGGCTCGCGGCGGCAGATACCGCGATGCCGCCCGTGCGACCGGTCGGCTGCCCGCCCGGCGAGGGCTACAGCGGTTTGCTGTAGCAGCGGCTGCTGGGTTCGTGGCGGTAGACGCCGAAGTGCCGCTCGCGCGGGAGCATCAGATAGCCGCTGGAGGCGTAGAGGTTCATCGCCTCGGGCTGGGCGATGCCGGTCTCCAGCACCATCCTGGTCCGGCCGGCCGCTCGCGCGTCCTCCTCAAGACGGCCGAGGATCAGCCGAGCCAGGCCGAGCCCTCTGGCCTCCGGCACCACATACATCCGCTTGATCTCGGCGTCCCCGTCGAGGTACCCCTCCTCGCCGGCCCGCTGGGCGCGCCAGCCGCCGGTGGCGACGGGGCGGCCCAGCGGGTCGTAGGCGAGCAGGTACACCCCGTGCGGCGGTTCGAACATCTCGGGCGCCAGCGGGGTGATGTCGCCGTCGCTGTCGTAGCGCTCCGCGTACTCCGCCTGCACCGCGTCGTTGAGCTTGCGGGCATCGGGATGATCAAAGCGGGTCACGACCAGGTCCATGGTGCTCATCGTACGAAATGCGGAGAGGGCGCGGTATGCGCCGGCCGGCCGTCCCCTACCATCCAGCCATGTCGATCTCCTATGGCTGGCGTGCCCCCTTCCGCAGCGTCGAGGCCGAGGCCCTGCACGCCGAGGGGTTCGGGCACGAGCCCGGTGACGAGGACTGGTGGGGGCGGCTCAACGCCCACAGTCTGGGGTGGGTCTGCGCCCGCAGGGAGCGGGACGGGGCGCTGGTCGGCCTGGTCAACGTGGCCTGGGACGGCGCCGCGCACGCGTTTCTGCTGGACACGGTCGTGGCCGAGGCGGAACGTTCGCACGGGGTGGGCCGGGAGTTGGTGCGGCACGCCGTCGAGGGGGCGCGGGCGGCCGGCTGCGACTGGCTGCATGTCGACTACGAACCGCATCTCGCCGGCTTCTACGCCCGCACCCCCGGGCTGCGCCCCACCCAGGCGGGGCTCGTCCCACTCCGCTGACCCGGCCGCTGTGCCATCGCGGTGGGATATGGCCGCCATTCAGAGGGCGAATGACCGAGGCGGCCGAACGAGCCCCCGTGTTCGCATGGCTCGCAGCCCGGCGCGCTGACCGGGAGTGCGAGGGAGCGGAAGGCGGTTGGTGTGGTGACAGCCACCCGGCGGGTCGTGGTCATCGGCGGTACCAGCGGAATCGGTGCGGCGGTGGCCGAGCGGTTCTCGCGGATGGGCGCCGAGGTCACGGTGGCCGGTCTTGATGCCCAAGCACCGGCCGTTGAGCTGGATGTGACACAGGCCGACCAGGTTGAGGCGTTCTTCGCTCGCTTCGATTCGTTGGATGTCCTGATCAATGCCGCCGGCGTACTCCGCCGGGACGAGGAGCACCGGCCCGAGGTCTTCGAGCAGGTACTGGCGGTCAACCTCACCGGCACCATGCGCAGTTGTGTCGCCGCCCGTTCGGCACTGGTCGCGGCCGGCGGCTGTGTGGTCAACGTGGCCTCGATGCTGAGCTTCTTCGGCGGGCCCAGGGTGCCCGGCTACTCGGCCAGCAAGGGCGGCGTCGTCCAGCTCACCAAGGCGCTCGCCGTGGCCTGGGCCGGGGACGGGGTCCGGGTGAACGCCGTGGCGCCTGGGTGGATCAGAACGCGGCTGACCAGCGAACTCCAGGAACAGAGCCGGGCGGCGGACCAGATCATCTCCCGCACCCCCATGCGCCGCTGGGGGGAGGCATCGGACGTGGCGGGCGCGGTGGCGTTTCTCGCCGGACCCGACGCCGGCTTTGTCACCGGTGCGGTGCTGCCGGTGGACGGCGGCTATCTGGCCAGCTGACCACCCCGTGGCGCGACCCGGCGGAACCAGGCAACCGACCCCGAAGGAGACCACCGTGATCCCCATCTCCACCGACTACCCCGAGGAGATCGCCGTTCCGGCACAGCCGGAGGACGATCGCGTCTGGGTACCCCAGGCACCCAATGTCTGGTTTCGACCGCTGATGTTTAACACCGTGACCGGACAGTGGTGCAACCTGCTCAAGGTCACCGCGTCCGGGATCGTCTCCCGACATCGCCACCCCGGCGCGGTCTTCGGCTATGTGATCGAGGGCCGCTGGCACTACTACGAACACGAGTGGATCGCGGAGCGTGGCAGTTTCGTCTATGAGCCGCCCGGTGAGATCCACACCCTTGCCGTCCCCCCCGATTGCGACTATATGATCACGCTGTTCAACATAACGGGCGCAATGGTCTATGTGGACGAAGAGGGTCGACAGACGGGGTACGAGGACACCTTCACCAAGATCGACATGTGTCGGGCCCACTACGAGCGGGTGGGGCTCGGCCGCGACTACGTGGACCGGTTCATCCGCTGAGGCGGCCGGCCGAGGCGGGAACGGAACCGTCCGCGCACAGGGAAACAGGGGGTCGGCGTGGATCTCTCCAGCGCGTACAACTACCGGCTCGACTGGATCGCGAGCTTTGTCGCCGTCGCCCACAAGGGCGGGTTCTCGGCGGCGGCCAAGGCGCTGTTCCGTTCCCAGCCCCGGGTGAGCAGCCATATCGGCGAACTGGAACAGGTGCTCGGCGCCCGGCTGTTCGACCGTTCCGTGCAGCCGGTGGCGCTGACGCCCGAGGGGCGCGCCCTGCTGCCGCACGCCGAGGAGATCCTCTCCAGGCTCGGGGCCTTCTCCGAGGTCGCGGACGGCGCCAGCGGGGTGGTGCGCGGCGAGCTGCGCATCGGCATGTATCCGAGTGCGGCCGCGTTCCTCTACCCGCATCTGGTGCGCCGGTTGAAGCGGGCGGCGCCCCGGGTGCGGACCGCGCTGATCGAGGGGCCGACGCTCTCCCTGGAGGACCTGCTGGCCGCCGGTGACATCGACCTCGCCGTTCGGCCCGTGCTGCCCCTGGTCCGTGACGACCGGCTGCTCAACCGCTGGCTCTGGAGCGAGCCGCTGGTCGTGGTGGTGCCCTCGGGACATCCGCTGGCCGGCGCCGGGCCGCTGTCGCTCCCCCAGATCGCCTCCTATCCCCTGGTGACCATCGGGGAACCGACGGAGACCGCGCCGCGACAGTTCGAGACCAACCTGGCCTTCGCCGAGGCGGGCATCAGGCCCGCCATCGCCTTCCAGAGCAACCAACCGCAGACGCTGGCCGCCCTGGTGCGCGGTGGCCTGGGCATCGGCGTCACCAACGCGCTGGCGATGACGACCGCCAACTGTGCGGGACTTGAGCTGGTGCCGATCGCCGAGAGCCAGATCCAACGCCGCGTCGCCGTCTGGTGGCGCGCCGACCGGGCCGACTCCGCGGTGGTCTCCCTGGTCCGGGATCTGATCTGCACGCTGCCGTCCCCCCAGCTCCCCGGTCCGGCCGGCGAGGAGCGACCGGCCTGACCGAGGCGTGTGTTCGCCGGGACGGCCGTTGGTCGTCCCGGCGAACAGGGGTGTTCCTACAGGCCGTTGGCCCTGGTGATCTCGGCGAGCCAGTGTCCCGAGTCCTTCATGGTTCGGCGCTGGGTCTCGAAGTCCACATGGACCAGGCCGAACCGCTTGCCGTAGCCGTGGGCCCACTCGAAGTTGTCCATCAGCGACCAGACGAAGTACCCGCGCAGGTCGACGCCCTCGCTCAGCGCCCGGTGGGCCGCGGCGAAGTGGCTCTCCAGATAGGCACGGCGTGCCTCGTCGCGCACCCGGCCGTCCGCTTCCACCCGGTCGTCGAAGGCGGCCCCGTTCTCCGTGACATAGAGCGGGAGCGGCCCGTACTCCCGCCACACCCTGGTCAGCGTCTCGTACAGCCCGTCCGGGTCGATCTCCCAGCCCATCGCCGTCTCCGGGATGCCGCGCTTGACGAACTCCACGTCCTCCGAGCCCACCCAGTTGGACGGCCGGCCGGTCGCCGTGCCGGCGCGCACCACATGGCGGGTGTAGTAGTTGACGCCCAGGAAGTCCAGCGGGGTGTTGATGATCGCGAGGTCGCCGTCCCTGACATGGTCGGTGTCGGTCACCGAGGACAGGTCCTTGAGCAGGTCCTCCGGGTAGGCCCCGCGCAGCAGCGGGTCGAGGAACACGCGGTTCATCAACCCGTCGATGCGGCGGGCCGCGTCCCGGTCCGCCGCGCTGTCGGTCGCGGGGTCGACCGGGTAGAGGTTGACGGTGATCCCGACGTCGCGCGCGCCCTGTTCGCGCAGCGCGCGGGTCGCCAGTCCATGGCCCAGCATCAGGTGGTGGGCGGCGCGCAGGGCGGCCGGCCCGTCGGTGCGGCCCGGGGCGTGGATGCCGCTGGCATAGCCGAGGAACGCCGAGCACCAGGGCTCGTTGAGGGTGGTCCAGTCCTTGACGCGGTCCCCGAGCCGCTGCTGGACGACCGCCGCGTACTCGGCGAACCGTTCGGCGGTGTCACGCTCCGGCCAGCCGCCGGCGTCCTCCAGGGGCTGCGGCAGGTCCCAGTGGTAGAGGGTGACCCAGGGCTGGATGCCGCGTTCCAGCAGGCTGTCCACCAGTCGGCTGTAGAAGTCCACGCCGGCGCCGTTGAGCTGCCCCCTGCCCTCGGGCTGGATGCGCGGCCAGGCCAGCGAGAACCGGTAGTGGCTGACCCCGAGATCGGCCATCAGCGAGATGTCCTCGGGATAGCGGTGGTAGTGGTCGTCGGCGATGTCGCCGGTGTCCCCTCCGGTGATCTTGCCGGGGGTGTGCGCGAAGGTGTCCCAGATCGAGGGCCCCCGGCCGTCCTCGGCCACCGCTCCCTCGATCTGGTAGCTGGCGGTGGCCGTGCCCCAGACGAAGCCGTCGGGGAACCGGACCGCGGAGAGGTCGGCGGGAGTGGTCGCTGGGCGTGCGGAGGGGGCGGCGGACTGCGGATCAGAGGTCATGACAGATGGTTCCAGTCGTTCTGAGGCATGCTGTGCGATGGGCTTTTGTCGTGGGTCTCGGGGAACACCGGCGGCACGGGAACTCCTGCGGCACGGGGTTCAGTACTGCCAGAGGTCGGCGGGGGCGGCCAGCGCGTCGAGCGTGGGCCACAGCTCCTCGGGTATCGGCCAGCGGCTGAGTTCGACGGTCTCCGCCACCCGTTCGGGGCGGGTGACCCCGATGACGGTCGAGGAGACCCGGGGGTCCCGGGTGGAGAACTGGATGGCCGCCGCCGCCAGCGGCACCCCGTGCCGTCGACAGGCGGCGTCGATCTCCCTGACCCGTTCCAACACCACCTGGTCGGCCTCGGAGTAGGCGTAACGTGCCTGCCGCTCGGGGCCCTTGGCCAGGATGCCGCCGCCGAAGGGCGCGGCGTTGAGCACGGCGAGACCGGCGGCGTGGGCGGCGTCGATCAGTTGGTCGGCCGAACGGTCGATCAGGGTCCAGCGGTTGTGGGTGAGCAGCACCTCGAAGGCGCCGGTGGCGACATAGCGGGCCATCAGCCCGACCGGGCCGCCGGCCACCCCGATGTGCTCGGCCAGGCCCTCCTCCCTGATGCGCACCAGTTCCTCGACGGGCCCGCCGGGGGCCATCGCCTCCTGGAACGGGATGTGTTCGGGGTCGTGCAGATAGAGCAACGGGACCCGGTCCAGGCCCAGGCGCTCCAGGCTGCCCTCCAGCGAGCGGCGCACCTGGGCCGCGCCGTAACCGCCGTCGGCGTCCCTGGTCACCTTGGTGGACAGGAGGAAGCCCGGGGGCGGACCGCCCACCTCGGCGAGCGCCGCGCCGATGATCCGTTCGCTGCGGCCACCGCCGTAGCCGGCCGCCGTGTCCAGGAAGCCGACGGGGCCACGCAGCACCGCGCGCACCGTCTCCAGGGCGCGTTCCTCCGGCACGTCGTAGCCGAAGAGGTCCGGCATGCCGGCCAGCACGGCGCCCCCGAAGCAGATCTCCGGGACGCGCAGGCCGGTGCGGCCCAACTGGCGGACGGGCACGACGCCCTCGGCGGTCATCGGGTGGGCACCTGTCGCAGCGGCGTGCCGTCCGGGTCGCTGTCCCGGCCGAGTTCGGCCGACAGGCCGATGGCCCGCAGGCCCAGGCTGTCCCGGGCCGGGTCGGGCGCCGGCTGAGTGGTAGCCGCGTCGAAGGTGAAGACCTCAAGCACCGCGTCGCCCGCCTGGAGGTAGTCGATCACGAAGCCACGGGGGTCCTGGTCGTGCACCAGCCGGCCGATCACCCGGTATCCCAGCTGGTCACGGTAGTAGGCGAGGGTGGCGTCCAGATCGGCGACGGTGATGGCGACATGGTCGAAGACCGGGCCCGCCTCCGCCGCCCGTGCCTCGGCCAGCCGCCGCTCGCGGTCCGCCAACTCGGGGGTGGTCACCTCGTGATAGGTGAGATGGCCGTCGATGATCTCCAGCAGCGTCCCGTCCGGGTCGGTGAAGAACGCGAGATTGACATCGCCGACGGCGGCCGTGGGTTCCACGGTGAAGGGGACACCGGCCGAGCGCAGCCGCTCCGCCTGCCGGAACACGTCACCCACCTTCATCCCGAAGTGCCGCATGCCGCGCTGGAGATCGTCCCCGATCCACCCGCCGAGCGTGCCGCCCTCCGGCTTCTCCACCAGCTTGACCAGGGCCCCGTCGGCGGTCAGCCAGTGCACGCCCGGCGCCGTCGGCTCAGGCGGGGAGGTGGCGGGGCGCAGGCCGAGCAGACCCCGGTAGAAGTCGAGGGATCGTTCGGCGTCACTGACACCGATCTCCACATAGGCCATACCTGATGTGTGGGACATGGGACGTGTTTCCTTTCTCAGGGCCTGGCCCGTTCCCGGCCCGGCCTCGACGTCGAGGCCGGGCCGGGAACGAGGCGCGGCGCCTCAGCTCTTGACGGCACCGAGGGTCATCCCGGCGACGAAGCGCCGTTGCATCCGCATATACACGATGATGATCGGCAGGATGGACATGGTGAGCGAGGCGCAGAGCAGCGGCCAGTCGGTCGAGTGCTGGCCGACCGCCGCGTAGAGCACGGGTTGCAGGGGCAGTTGGTCGGAGGTCTTGAGGAAGGTCTGGGCGAACAGGAACTCGTTCCAGGTGTTCATGAACTGGAAGATCACCACGGTGGCGGCGCCCGGGGCGGCCAGCGGGAGCATCACCCGGGCGAAGATGGTGAACTCGCCCGCGCCGTCCACCCGCGCGGCCTGTACCAGTTCGTGCGGCAGTGTCTCGAAGAAGACTCTCATCAGGAACATTCCGAACGGCACCGAGGTCCCGATGTACACCAGCACCAGGCCGGTCTGGGTGCCCAGCAGCCCCATGGCGTCGAGTTCCAGGAACAGCGGGATCACGATGGCGGTGACCGGCAGCATGATGGTGCTCAGCAAC
The DNA here is from genome assembly GCF_000974485.1 of Streptomyces sp. NBRC 109706. Lineage (GTDB taxonomy): Bacteria > Actinomycetota > Actinomycetes > Streptomycetales > Streptomycetaceae > Streptomyces. Next base: position 171,472 of record NZ_BBOM01000012.1, read on the forward strand.
GTCACATAGATGAACTGCTTTCCCCGGAACTCCAGATGGGCGAACGCGTAGCCGGCCAGCGTGGCGAGCCCGACCACCCCCAGCACGGTGATCACGGTGATCACGAAGGTGATCAGGAAGTGGTGCGGGAAGTCCAGATCGGTCCACGCCTGTCGGTAGGCGTCGAAGGTGATCTCCTCCGGAAGGAAACCACCGCCGAACACGGTGTTGCGCGGCCGGACCGAGGTGATCAGCATCCACAGCAGGGGATAGGCCGAGGCCGCCGAGATCACGATCAGCAGCAGATAGCCCAACAGCCGGCCAGGACGCGGCAGACGACGGGTGGCCCGAGCGGATTCAGTTGACATCACGGGCCTTCCGGTTGACACGGACCTGCACCAACGTGGCCCCGAGGCACAGCACGAAGACCACCATGCTGATCGCCGTGGCATAGCCGAACGACGGCACCGCGCCCGCCGAGGAGCCGAAGGCCAGACCGTAGAGATAGGTGCCGAGCACCTCGGACGCCCGGTTGGGACCGCCGCCCGTCATCACATAGATCATGTCGAAGGTCTTGAACCCGTTGACGACATTCAGCAGCACCACCACGGCCGTCACCCGACGCAGCATGGGCACCGTCACATGGCGGAACCGCTGGACCGCGTTGGCGCCGTCGATCTGGGCCGCCTCGTAGAGCACCGGGTCGATGCCCTGGAGCCCCGCCAGATAGATCAGCATGAAGAGCCCGGCGGCCTGCCAGAGCGAGACCACCACCAGCGCAGGGAGCACCGTGCTGGTGTCCGCCAGCCAGGGCTGGGCCAGCGAGCCCAGGCCGATCCGGTCGAGAAACTCGTTGAGCATCCCGAAGTTGGGGTCGTAGACCATCTGCCAGAGCGAGCCGGTAACCACGAAGGACACCACGGCCGGCACGAAGATGACGGTGCGGAACACCACGCCAAGACGCCAGCCCCGGTTGAGCAGCACCGCCAGCAACAGCGGCACCACCGTCTGCAACACCGTGCAGGCCAGGGTGAACACCAGCGTGGTGGTCAACGCGTCCCAGAAGACCGGATCGGAGACCAGGTTGTCGAAGTTCTCCAACCCGATGAACTCCGGGGTGCCGAAGCCGGACCATCTGGTCAGGCTCAGATACATCGTGCGCAGAAAGGGATACGCCACAAACACCGAGAACAGCGCGACAGTCGGCAGCACGAACAGATAGCCCGCGAGCGCCGCCGACCTGCCTCGTCCGCCGCGTCGCGGCGCCTTGGACACCGCGACGGCCATCAGCGGTTCGCCGCCCGCTCGACCCCGCTCTGGATGTCGGCCGCCGCGTCCTGGGCCGACGACGAACCGTCGATCAGCGCGGACACCGCGTTGGACGCGGACTCCGAGGAGCCGGGACCCATCAGGATGTGCGGCGCGCCGTCGCCGTCCAACAACCAGGACGTCATCTCCGCGAGCACCGGATCGGTCACCTGCTCCGCGGCGGCCGATGTCGCCGGCATCGAGTTGGACTCGTTCATCACCTGGCTGTACCGGTCCGGCTCGTACATGAAGCGCAGCAGGTCGAGCGCCGCCTCCTTGTTCGGGCTGGTCTCGCTGACCGCGAAGGCGGCGCCCGCCTGGTTGGAACACCAGTGCCTGGCCCCCGAGGTCAGCGCCGGGGTCTTCATGACCCGGTACTCCTCCACGAACTCGGGCGGGGCGTCCTGGACGAAGTCCTGGGGCACCCAGGAACCCATGAACAACATCGCGGCGCGGTCCGTGTAGAGCATCTGCTCCCCCTGCGCGGTGGTGATCCCGTTCGGGTTGGCGGCGAAGGCCCCACCGTCCTGGAGCCGGCGCACCAGCTCCAGCGCCTCGACCACCTCGGGCGAGTCCCAGCTGGCGCCGTCGCGCTGGAGGTCCAGATCGAGCAGCAGCTGGGGATCGTCGGTGACCTGGGTGATCAACGGGAGGAAGAAGTCCAGGCCGTTGGTGCCGGGATTGTTGGACAGCACACAGGGCTCGACGCCGGTCTCCCGGATCGCCGCCGAGACCGCGAGCAGATCGTCCCAGGTCTCGGGGATGTCCACGCCGGCCCGCTCGAAGTGCTTGGGGTGGTAGAAGATGCCGAAGGTCTGCGCCATCCAGCCGAGGCCGAACTGCTTGCCCTCGTCCACGAACAGGTCGTTGGCCGACTGGAAGAAGCCACCGAGGAAGTCCTCGCCGAGCCCCGCCCTGAGGTCGGCCGAGATCCCGGCCCTGCCGTACTCGATGGCCAGCACATGCGGCGCGAAGATCTCCGGCGGGTCGCCGGCGGCCACCGCGGCCTGCAGCGCCGGGAGGTAGCTGTCCGGATCGCCGAACTGCCGCTCCTCGACCTTGACGTTGGGGTTGGCCTCCTCGAACTCGGCGATCATGCGCGGCCACTGGTCGCGCTGCTGGTCGTACCAGTGCCAGACCCGAACCGTCGCCTTGCCGGACGATCCGCCCGACCCGCCACCGCACGCGCTGAGCACCGGGGCGGCGGCGAACGCGGCGGCTCCCAGCGCTGTTGTCCGCAGCAGCTGCCGCCGGCTCGGCCGCCGGGGCTGTGATTGCGACACCATTGACGCCCTCCGACTTCGTGTCATGAATCCCGGGAACCCGCGAGGGGGCGCGGCTCCTGATGACTCCCTTGACTTCCTTTGATTTCTGACCAGCGACAGTCGGCCGCCGGGCCCGGGTGTGTCATCGGTTATCGCGGCAGCGGATGGCACCTATTCGCACCCGCCCCCGGCGAGCGGCCCCCCTTACGCCGGGGCGGGGCCGGGCTAGTGTCTACAGGCGGGTTCCCCGAGCTCCGGGACCGGGACATCCTGGAAGGGGAGCGCTCCCGCGGCGTCTCCCCCGGGCACTCGTGGCGCGCCCGCTCGCCCGTGCCTGGGCGAGCGATGGATATCGCGCGGCCCGACCACCCGGGCCCGGTGCCGGACTCCGCGGCCGCTCAGTGACGTGTGACGAAGGGAGAGGGGCTTATGCGCGCGGTGCGATGGCACGGTCGGCGCGACGTCCGTTTCGAGACCGTGGCCGACGCGCCCCCGCCCGGCCCCCGCCAGGTGCGGCTGGCCGTCGACTGGTGCGGACTGTGCGGCACGGATCTGCTGGAGTACCAGGCCGGCCCGATCGAGATTCCCACCGGCGAACACCCCGTGACCGGCCGTACCGCCCCGGTGATCCTCGGGCACGAGGTCTCGGGACGGATCACCGATGTGGGCGAGGACGTGGCCGGTGGGCTCGCGCCCGGCGAGCTGGTCGCCCTCAACGCGCTGATCCCGTGCGGCGACTGCGCCATCTGCCGGTCGGGGGCCTATCACCGCTGCCCCGACTTCGGGCATATCGGCATGTCGGCGGACGGCGGGCTGGCCGAACTCCTCACCGTCCCCGCCCAGATGGTCGTCCGCGCCCCGGCCGGCCTCGACCCGGCGGTCGCCGCGCTGGCCGAACCGTTCGCCGTCGCCTGGCATCTGGTGCGCCGCCTCGAACCCCCGCCCGACCGGCGGGTGTTGATCGTCGGCGCCGGCTCCATCGGCCTGGCCACGGCGCTGATCCTGCGCGCCGAGGGACACCGGGTGACCGTCGCCGACGTCGGCGACGAACGGCTCGCCGTGCCCGCCGCGCTCGAACTCGGCACCCGCCGCGCCGATCTGGACCCGCCGGCCGGCTTCGCCGACCTCACCGTGGACGCCACGGGCACCGGCCCCGGCTTCGCCCTGGCCTGCGCCGCGACCCGCCCCGGCGGCACCGTGGGGCTGGCCGGACTGCCGGGCGCGCCGGTCCCGTTCGATGTCGCCGACGCCGCCAAGCGCGAGCTGACCCTGGTCGGCTCGATGTCCCACCGGACCACGGCCGACCTGCGCCCCGCGCTGGCCTTCCTGGCCCGACACACCGACCAGGCCGCCGCGTTGATCACCGGACGGGTGCGTCTCGCGGACACCGTCCCACTGGGCCTGGACGTCCTCGCCGGCGCCGAACGCGGCCGGCACATCAAGATCCTCGTCACCCCTGGAGGCACCAGATGACCGGACAGCCGAACGGGACGCGGCGCAGCGCCGCGTGGTTCGCCGCCGAGGGGCGCAACGGCTTCATCCACCGCTCCTGGATGCGGAACCAGGGCTTCGGCCCCGAGGTCTTCGACGGCCGGCCCGTCATCGGCATCGCCAACAGCTGGTCCGAGCTGACGCCCTGCAACTCCCATCTGCGGGACGTCGCCGAGGCCGTGAAACGCGGCGTCTGGGAGGCCGGCGGACTACCGCTCGAATTCCCCGTGATGTCGCTCGGCGAGACGCTGATGCGCCCCACCACCATGCTCTTCCGCAATCTGATGGCCATGGAGGTCGAGGAGACCATCCGGGCCAACCCGCTGGACGGCGTGGTGCTTCTCTCCGGCTGCGACAAGACGACGCCCGCCATGCTGATGGGCGCCGCCAGCGTCGATCTGCCGGCGCTGATGGTCACCGGCGGGCCCATGCTCAACGGCAAGTTCCAGGGCCGGGACATCGGTTCGGGCACCGCCGTCTGGCAGCTCCACGAGGAGGCGAGGGCCGGCCGTCTCGATCCGGCCGCCCTTGTCGAGGCCGAGGGCTGCATGTCCCGCAGCCGGGGCCACTGCATGGCCATGGGCACCGCGTCCACCATGGCCTGCGTCGCCGAGGCGCTGGGCATGCAGCTGTCCGGATCGGCCGCCATCCCCGCCGTGGACGCCCGCCGCTACGCCCTCGCCCAGGAGGCGGGCCGGCGCGCGGTCGCCCTGGTCGAGGAGGATCTGCGGCCCTCGGCGGTGCTCACCAGGGACGCCTTCGAGAACGCCGTCCGGGCCAACGCCGCGCTCGGCGGCTCGACCAACGCCGTGGTCCATCTGCTGGCCCTGGCCGGCCGGGTCGGTGTGCCGCTGACGCTGGACGACTTCGACGCGCTGACCACCGAGGTGCCGGTGCTGGTCGATCTGATGCCGTCCGGACGCTTTCTGATGGAGGACTTCTACTACGCCGGCGGGCTGCCCGTGGTGCTGCGCGAACTCGACGGGCTCGGCCTGCTGCACCGCGACGCGATCACCGTCAGCGGACGGGACACCGGTACCGAGACGGCCGGCGCACGCTGCTGGAACACCGAGGTGATCCGCCCGGGCGAGGCCCCGTTCCGGCCGGCCGGCGAGGGCACCGTGGTGCTGAAGGGCAGCCTCGCCCCCGACGGCGCGGTGCTCAAGGTGTCGGCGGCCTCCCCCGAACTCCTCGTCCACCGTGGGCGGGCGCTGGTCTGGGACCGGGTCGAGGACTATGTGGTGGCGGCCGACGACCCGGACCTGCCGGTCACCGCCGACTCGGTGATCGTGGTCAGAAACGCCGGGCCACGCGGCTACCCGGGCTTCCCCGAGGTGGGCAACGTCCCCGTGCCCAAGGTGCTGCTGGCGGCCGGCGTGACGGATGTGCTGCGGATCAGCGACGCCCGGATGAGCGGCACCGGCTACGGCAGTTGCGTGCTCCATGTCGCCCCCGAGGCCGCCGTCGGCGGCCCGCTGGCGCTGGTGCGCACCGGCGACTGGATCGAGATCGACGTACCGGCGCGCCGACTCGACCTGGACGTGGCCCCCGACGAACTCGCCGCACGCGCCCGCGAACCACGGCCGGAACCGGTGGACGAACCGCCGCGCAGGGGCTGGGCGAAGCTCTATGTGGAGCATGTGAACCAGGCCAACGAGGGGGCCGACCTGGACTTTCTCACCGGCGGCAGCGGCGACGCGGTGCCCCGTCACTCACACTGAACCGACCGGAGAGGCACGGGACAGGGCCGGTCACTGGGACGGGCGGTAGTTCTCGGCCTTGTCGAGGATGGCGGTGAAGCGCTCCCACTGTGCGGCGCCCTCGGCGGTGGGGCCCACCGTGAAGTCCTCCGGGTCGAGGAAATCGAGTCTCTCCCGCGTGGCCGGGTCCAGATCCCGCCATGCGGCCTCATCCTGCGGTGACCGCGCCACAGTCTTCGCACACCCAGTTGCCGTTGTTGAGCCTGCGGCCCTCGTCCGAGCCACAAGAAGGACATTCCACCGGCGCCACCTCACGCTTCGCCAGCCGTCGCGGGCTCCGACTGTAGCGTGCGAAGCGCCTGGTCGGCAGCCCCGAGCCACCGACCAGGCGCACACCTTCCCCGCCACGTCAACCCTCCGCGCCCAACTGCCCGTCAAGGGTGGTGGGCGCGGAGGGGACGCGGCCGGGCGGAAGGTCAGCCGACCCGGGTCAACCGCGCGCCGAAGCCCGGCTCGGCGAGGTCATCGGCCAACGCGACCGGCACCTCGACGGAGCCCTCCCCGCCGCCGACGGAGAGCGTACCGACCACCTCTCCCGCCTCGGCCGATCCCGGCACCCCGTCCCCGCTCGGGGTCAGGCTCAGCCGGACCTCCAGCCCGGCCCAGCCGACCACCGGAACGTCCTCCGTCACCACCACGGGCACGCTGCCGCCGAGCCCGTCGTCGACCTCGCCGACCGTGTCGCCGGCCGCGAAGAGCGGCTCGTCCGTCAACTGCCCCTGGGCGAAGCGGATCAGCTCGTCGCTCGCGGTCAGAGCACCGGTCAGGATCGAGTTGTCGGACGGGTGCGGGGGCTGGGCCAACACCGCGCCCACGATCAACTGGGTGGTCCCGCCGACCTCCTGTTCGGCGGCGAACATCAGGTTGCCGCCGGCCGTGGTGGTGGTGCCGGGCTTGATGCCGATCACCCCGTTCATCGGCACCAGATGGTTCCAGTTGTAGTGCAGCCGGCCCTCGCTGTCCTCATAGTTGGGCATCCGCACCACCTGACGGAAGACCGGGTCCTCCATCACCGCCTTCGCCAGTCGCACCTGGTCGGCGGCGGTGCTGACGGTCTCAGGACGCAACCCGCTGGGATCGGTGTAGGTGGTGTTCTCCATGCCCAACTCGGCCGCGGCCTCGTTCATCTTCGCGACGAACTCCTCCTCGGAACCGGCGTCCCAACGGGCCAGCAGCCGGGCCACGTTGTTCGCCGACGCGATCATGACGGCCTGTAGCGCCTCCCGTTGACTCAGCTCCGTACCGGCCGTCACCTCCACGATGGACTCGTTCCCCTCCTCACCCAACGCCGCGTCGTCCTCGGCCTGTTGGTCGACCGGGATCATCGCGCCCAGCTCCTCCTCCGCCTCCATCGGATGGTCGCGGAGGATCACATAGGCGGTCATCACCTTCGCCACCGAAGCGATCGGCACCGGCTCCTCGCCGCCGGACGAACCCAGCGTGCCGAGCCCGACCACATCCACCCGCGCCTGCCCGGACGCCGGCCACGGCACCGCGTCCAGCTCACCCGCGAGCGTGTGGGTCTCGGCCACGGACAGGCTCAGGTCGGGTTCGGGCAACGGACGCAGCAGCTGGGCGGTCACAAAGACGACCAGCAGCAACAGCACCAGCGGCGTCCAGATCTTCACCCGCCGCAGCGCGGTGCGCAGCGGAGTGGGCGGCGGCGGGGGCCGGTTGGTCAGCGCGGCGAGCAACTCCAACGGATCGCGCTGCGAGTCCGCCGGCGGCGGCGCCTCGGCGGGCGGCGGCGGAACGGCGGGCTTCGGCGTCGGCTTCGCGGGCGTCGGCTTCGCGGGGGGCGCCGGGGGCTCGGGCGGAGCGTCACCGGGCGCGGGCAGCACGGCGGTGACATCCGACTTCCCCGCCGGCTTCCCCGACGCGTCGGCGTCACCCGTCTCATCCGGCTCGTCGGGGTCGTCGGCTTCGGGGTCGGCGGCCTTCTCCGCGACGGGAAGCCGCAGCATCGTCGTGGCGTCCCCGCCGCCACCCTTCTCGTCCTTGTCAGCCTCGTCGCCCTTGTCGCCCTCGTCCGGCTCATCGGCGGGCTTCTCGGCGTCGGGCGGGCCGTCGACCAGGGTTTCGGCCAGATCGTCGGCGGTGGTGACCAGGGTCTCCGCCTCGGCTTCCTCCTCGGATTCGTCGGCCTCGGCCCGCTTCTCGTCCTCCGGCGGCTCCGCGGGCACCCGCAGCTCCGTCGTCAACCGATCACCCGCGTCCGCGCCCTCATCCGCCGAGGCAGGCAGGCGCAACATCGTCGTCGCATGGTCGCCACCGTCGACAGACGCGTCGTCCCCCTCAGCGGCGTCGTCCGCTTCGTCGGCCTCGGCCCGCTCGTGCTTCTCGTCCTCCGGCGGCTCCGCGGGCACCCGCAGCTCCGTCGTCAACCGATCACCCGCGTCCGCGCCCTCATCCGCCGAGGCGGGCAGGCGCAGCATCGTCGTGGCATGGTCGCCACCGTCGGCGGACGCGTCGTCCCCTTCGGCCTCCCCGGCGGCCTCGCCCTTCTCGTCAGCCTCAGCAGCCTTCTCGTTCTCATCCGCCTCGTCCGCCTCGCGGACCTCGGCGGGCGACACCCGCGGGTCTCTCGTCAGGCGGTCGTCGCGGTCCCCAGCGGCCTCGTCCTCATCCTCCGGCGGCTTCGGTGCCCTCATGACCACCGTCGCCGCGCCCGGCGCCTGAGCGGCGCCCTGGGCGTCTTCCGTCCTGTCCTCGGCATCGCCGGGGGAAGCCTCCGCTATCCCCTCGGCCCCGGCATCGGCCGCCCCCTCGCGCCCATCCCCCTCGGCCGGCTTCCCGGCCTTCTCGTTCTCGTCCTCGGGAACCTTCACGTCCTGCGGAACCCTTCCGGGGTCCTCAGACGTCTTCTCCGATGACACTCGCTCCCGATCCGACTTGTCCGGGGACTCGCCCGACACCCATGCCTCCTCGCAACGCCCTGCACTGAACTGGCTGCTGGTCCCTACCAGTTTGCCGCGTCCTGTGCACCTCGGTACGCCACACCAGTAGTGGCAGCTTCTCTCCACCTCCCCCTAAGGACGTTAACGACATATCTACGGGTTCCCTACCAAAGCGACCACGCACTCTCGACAGAACAATGTGAGAGGCGTCACCCTGTCTTTCATCCACGCGGGGAGGCATGGATGGGCAGGAGTCGTCGAACCATTCCAGAGGAGCTGTTGCTTCTCGCTTTGGACCCGACCACGGGTACCACGGCGCAGCCGCAGTCTCTCGACCTCGGCCTGGCCGGGGCCCAGCTCGTCGAGCTGGCCTTGGCAGGCCGGATAGCCCCTGATGGGGACCGAATAGCCGTGGTGTTGCCACGGCCGACCGGAGATCCCACGCTGGACTCCGCTCTGGAGCTGCTGCGCAGGCGTGGCTCTCCGGTGCGCGCGGTCCACTGGATCGGCGGGCCCAGACTCGGGCTCCGCCAGACGTATCTCTCGCATCTGGAGCGCTGCGGCATGGTGCACGCGGTGGAGAACCAGATGTGCGGAGTGCTGCCGACGACCAGGTATCAGGCAACCGATACCGCCGTCAGCAGGCAGATCCGGGCTCGGCTGGACACCGCGATCCGCACCGGAACGCCACCGGACGCCAGAACGGCCGCCCTCGCGGCCCTGGCGCACTCGGTAGGACTCGGCAAGCACCTGTATCCCGGCAACGAGGGGCGGTCGTCGCGCTCCCGGCTCCGGGATCTGATCCGGCACGATCCCATGGGTGGGCTGGTCGCCCACGCTGTCATGGACGTGCAGAACGGGGTGGCGGGGCAGGCCGCCGCCGCACGGCGCTCGCAGCCCGCGAGTGCCGGCGCACGCCCCCCAGGGCGCGCGCCGGCGACCGCGGCGATGAGCGTGGTCGGTCAGTCACCACAGGTTTCCGAGCAGAGCAGGCGGAGAGGAGTGACGCGAGCCGCGGTACGTCCTTCGCTGTCGCACTAGCTCTTCTCAAGTGACCGCACCGGGAGCCGCATAGCGAGCACGGGGTGTGGCGGCGGGAGTTGTGATGCTCCTGTCGTCCACACCCCGTGCTCGTGAATGAGCACCCTCTGTCGCGAAACTCCAGCGGACGTACCGCGCTCGGTGGCAATCTGCTTGGCAGCGGCGATCACGATGATCGCCCCCATCGACGGAGGGGCTTCAGTGGCGGGCAACGTCAATCCCACTGTTCGGCGACGCAGGCTGGGGCAGGAGCTGAGAAGGCTCCGCGAGGATCGGGGCATGACGGCCGAGGAGGTCGCCGACCGGCTGCTGGTGTCGCAGTCCAAGATCAGCAGGTTGGAGAACGGGCGGCGCAGCATCAGCCCGCGTGACGTGCGCGACCTCTGCGGGGTCTATGACGTCGAGGACGCGAAGCTGGTCGAGTCACTGATGCAGATGGCGAAGGAGTCGCGCCAACAGGGCTGGTGGCACGCGTTCGCCGAACTGTCCCCGAGCTACAGCGTCTATATCGGCCTGGAGACCGACGCGTCCTCGCTGCGCGTCTACGAACCCCAGGTGGTGCCGGGCCTGTTGCAGACCGCCGCCTATGCCGCCGCCGTCATATCGGGGGCGCTGCCCGAGGTCGGGCAGGAGGAGGTGCGCAGCCGGGTGCAGGTGCGGATGCGCCGTCAGGAGCGCGTCTGGGAGGACCGCGCCCCGCTGCGGCTGTGGGCGGTGGTGGACGAGTCGGTGCTGCGCCGGGCGATCGGCGGCGCGGCGACCATGGCCGATCAGCTGCGGAGGTTGGAGGAGAGCTCCCGGCTGCCCCATGTCACGCTGCAGGTCATGCCGTTCTCCGCCGGCGCGCACCCCGGCGTGAACGGGCAGTACACCATCCTGGAGTTCTCCGAGGCCGCCGATTCCACGGTGGTCTATCTGGAGGGCGGCACCAGCGATCTCTATCTGGAGAAGCCGCACGACGTGCAGCACTACAGCATCATGTACGAACATCTCCGTGCCCAGGCGTACAGCCCGGAACAGACCAGGAGCTTCATCCTCCAACTCGCCGACGAGTTCGAGGAGCAGGCGCAGGAGCAGGAGCGGTAGCGGCGGCCGTACCGGCGGCGCGCGGGGTTCCGTCCGAAGCGTCGCCTGCGGCCGAACCGAAGCCTCGTCGGCGGCCGAAAGCGAATCAGCGTACACCTCAACTGGACTATTCCTAGGGCAAGTTCAGAACAAGTCACTCGGTCGGATGAACCCGGAGGGCCCCCCGGCCGGGTGGCCAGTACGGTCACGGCGTTCCCTAACGAACGTCAAGACCGGAGCGAACATGACAGCGCAGACAGCAGCGGACACCGCGGTGGATTCCGTGGCGGACACGGCGGCGAACGAGGCCACGGATGACGACCGGGCCCGCCCCTGGATCAGGTCCTCACACTCGGCCGGGGAGGGCGCCTGCGTGGAGATTCGCTGCCGGGAGAGGGGACAGCTCGCGGTGCGGGATTCCAAGGTGCCCACCGGGCCGCGCCTCGGCTTCCCGCCGGGGGCCTGGTCGGCCTTTGTCGACTCGGCCTTTGTCGACGGGGTGCACCGGCCGGGCGCGGGCCTGGACTGACCGGCTCCCGTCACGGGCCGCGGGGGCCCTGGGTGGGACGTCGTCGGGTTCCGGGGACGCCCGCACGCGCGGCGGCTGGCACCGCCGGCGGGTGTCTCGGACGCGGGGGGAGGCAGCGGGGACGGGCGGTCGCGCGCGATGGCGAGGCGGCTCGGATGCGCCTACCCTGGCGGGCAGGGAGGTGTTATGCCCCAGTCACCCGAATCACCCGAATCGAACGAGTCAGGCGGATCGGGGGAGCGACGCCACACGGAACTCCCCACGCCCGACCGCAAGCTGCACACCGGCTCCGAGGGTCCCGTGGACCCGGAGGATCTGGTGCGACTCAGTGGGCGGGAGCCCACGCCCGAGCTGTTGGAAGAGGCCAGGCAGCTGTTGGCCGAAGAGGGACCGTCCGCCATCGAGCGCTATCTGCCCTGACCGTGCCGGGGCCCTGCCCTGACCGCACCGGGGTCCGCCCCGGCCGTACCGCGCCGCCCGGCCGGGCGGCGCACGGCGATCCGGTGGCGGAATGAACCGTCACCCGTCCTGGTTGGCGCCTTGGGGAGCGGCATATGCCCTCCTCGGTGACCGCCGAGACCGGGAGGCGAACAAGCGTGGCCGTGGGCAAGGACTCCGTGGACGGGGACGAGATCAGAGGCGTACGGCGCGGACGGGCGCCCGTTCCGCTGTCCGTGCTCGACCTGGCCACGGTCGGCAGCGGCCATACGTCGACGGAGGCGCTGCGCGCCAGCGTCGAGCTGGCGAAGGCGGCGGAGCGGCGCGGGTTCCACCGCTTCTGGGTGGCCGAGCACCATTCGATGCCCGGGGTGGCGAGCTCGTCGCCGGCGGTGATCCTGGCGCATCTCGCCGCGCACACCGAACGGATCCGGCTCGGTTCGGGCGGCGTGATGCTGCCCAACCACGCGCCGCTGGTGATCGCCGAACAGTTCGGCACCCTGGAGGCGTTGGCCCCGGGACGGATCGATCTGGGGCTCGGACGCGCGCCGGGCAGCGACGGCGCCACGGCGGCCGCCCTGCGCCGGGGACGCGCGGACGGCGCCGATGAGTTCCCCAGCCAGCTCGCCGAGTTGATCCGCTTCCTGGACGACGACTTCCCCGCCTCGCACCCCTACAGCAGGGTGCACGCGGTGCCGGGGCCGGTGCAGGGGCGTGGCCCGGGGGGCGTGCAGTCGGCCGGCAGGCCGCCGGTGTGGCTGTTGGGGTCCTCGGGGTTCAGCGCCGAACTGGCGGGCCGGCTGGGGCTGCCCTTCGCCTTCGCGCACCACTTCTCGGCCGCGCACACCATCCCGGCGCTTGAGCTGTACCGCGCCTCGTTCCGGCCCTCGGACGTACTGGACGAGCCCTATGCGCTGATCGGGGTGTCCGCCCTCGCCGCCGACGACGCGGCCGGCGCCCAGGCGCAGGTCCTCACCAGCGCACTGTCCATGATCCGGCTGCGCACCGGCCAGCCGGGCCTGGTGCCGACCCCGGAGGAGGCCGCGGCGCACACGTTCAGCCCGGTCGAGCGTGACTTCGTGGACGGTTGGCTCGCCAACATCGTCTACGGCACGCCGGAGATGGTGACCAAGGGGCTGGACGAGCTGGCGGAACGCACCGGGGCACAGGAGCTGATGATCACGGGCAACGCGCATACGGCCGAGGTCAGGGCACGCAGCTACGAACTGATCGCCGACGCCTACGAGTTGCCCACCGCCTGAGCGTCGGTCCCACGGTGGCGGGAGTCCCCCCGCGCTACCGGGGGTCCGTGCCATTGCCCGAGGCATGTGCCAGGGGCGGACGGGCCCCCTTTTCCCGCCCGGTGACGGGATCCGCCCGGGGGATCACCCGGCATCGGGCAAGCCGATCTCACCCCGGGCGGGACGGGAGAACGGCCCGAGCAGAAACGAACCCAGAACGGGCGAGAACGGAACTTCGGCGAACAGGAGCGTGCCCGGAAGACGGTGGAATCAACATGGGGCATATGCCTCTGTGTTGAAAGTGTGAGACGCAATTGCGGCTGGCATCTCGCTGATTGGATGGTGTTCGTACAAGGGGATCTCCCCGCGCTCAACTCCCACCCTCAGGAGAAGCCATGAGCACCAGCAGCACCGAACCCTCGGCGGCCCCGCAGGACGCGCCCCCCGCCCCCCAACCGCAGGACGCCCGACCGTCGTTGAGCGAACGGCTGGAAGAGGTGAACCGCCTGTCCGATCTCGACCGACGGATGAAGGGGTTGGGCCAGGAACGCTGACCATCCCCGCCACCACCCGGGCCAGCCCCGCTGGCCGCCCGAGGACCGCGAACCGCCCGTCGACCGCGAACCGTCCGCTGACGGCGGGCCACCCGTCGGCTGCGAACCGTCCGTCGACTGCGAACCGTCCGTCGACTGCGGGCCGCCCGTCGGCTGCGAACCGTCCGAGGACCGCGACTACTCCTCCGAGGAGCGCAGTCCTTCCAACAGCCGCGCCAGGGCGGCTCTCGCGTCCCTGAGGTCCTCGGGGCGCCCCGAAGAGGCCAGCCACAACGCCGTCTCGTTCATGGCCCCGGAGAGCAGACGCGTCAGCGGGGCCACCGGCTGGCGGGGGATCTCCCCCGCTTCGATGGCCCCGGCCAGCGCCTCGGAGAGATGCCGTGCGGAGGTCGCCTCGTCCAGCGCGCGCCACTCGTTCCACCCCAGGACCGCCGGACCGTCCACCAGCATGACGCGCTGAACCTCGGGGTCGGCACTCGCGTCCAGGAACGCGGCGCAGCCCGCGGTGAGTTGCCCCCAGACGCCGGACTGCTCCTCGGCCCGTTCGGCCACCCGCTCCCCCACCTCCCGTTGCACCTGCTCAAGCACCGCGCGGAACAGCGCCGCCTTGCTGTCGAAGTGGTGGTAGAGCGCCCCCTTGGTCACCCCGGCGGCGCGGACCACCTCGGCGAGGCCCACCGCGCCGTACCCCCGCGCGGCGAACAGCGCCCGCGCCTCGCGGACCAGGGCGCTCCTGGTCTCAGCACGCCGGCGCGCGCGCACCCCCTCGCCGACTCGTTCGCCGACCCGCTTGCCGACCCGTTCGCCCGGCCCTTCGTTCGCCATGCCACCTCCAGTTGGCATACCGGCGGTATGCCAGTAGGCTCGCTTCGCGTACCAACGGTATGTGAAATTCAGTCGAGGAGCACCCATGCCCACAACCGATTCCCCTGCCACGCCGCTGACCAGCTTCTATCCGGTGATCTGCGTCGAGGACCTGGCCGCGTCCCGCACCTTCTACACCGAACTGCTGGGCTTCGAGGTCACCTTCGACGCCGACTGGTATGTCAGCCTCCGCCGCCAGGACCCCCGGGCCTGGGAACTGGCCCTGCTCGACCACCAGCACCCCACGCTGCCCGCCGCATACCGCGCACCGGCGCGCGGACTGCTCCTCAACCTGGAGGTGACCGACGTCGACGCCGAATGGCGACGACTGGTGGTCGACGGCGGGCTCACCCCGGAACTCCCACTGCGCGACGAGGAGTTCGGTCAGCGGCACTTCATCGTGGCCGACCCGGGCGGGGTGTTGATCGATGTGATCACCCCGATCCCGCCGAGCGACGCCTACGCCGCCCAGTTCGCGTCCTGATCCCCCCGGGCCGAACGCCCCGAACGCGCGCGCTCCTCCCCTTCGGCTACTGCGGCTACTGCGGCTACTGGTCGAAGACCACCGTCACGGGGGCGTGGTCGCTCCAGCGCTCGGGGTGGCTGGGGGCGCGTTCGACCATCGCCTTGACGGCCCGACCGGCCAACCCCGGTGTCGCCATCTGGTAGTCGATCCGCCAGCCGGTGTCGTTGTCGAAGGCGCGGCCCCGGTAGGACCACCAGCTGTAGGGGCCCTCCTGGTCGGGGTGGAGCGCGCGGACCACATCGGTGTATCCGCCCTCCTCGCCCAGCACACGGGAGAGCCAGGCCCGCTCCTCGGGCAGAAAACCCGAACTCTTCCGGTTGCCCCGCCAGTTCCTGAGGTCCACCTCCTGGTGTGCGATGTTCCAGTCGCCACAGACCAGGGCCTCGCGACCGCCGGCCGCGGAGGTCGAGCGCAGGGCGACCAGATAGTCGAGAAAGGCCGCCATGAAGCGCTCCTTCTCGTCCTGCCGGGGCGTGCCCACCTCACCGGACGGCAGATAGAGGCTGGCCACCGTCACACCGGGCAGATCCACCTCCAGATAGCGGCCGGCGTCGGCGAACTCGGGCTCGCCGAAGCCGATCCGCACCGCCTCCGGCTCGCGGCGGCTCAACACCGCGACGCCGGCCCGGCCACGGGCGGCGGCCGGCGCGTAGCAGGCGTGCCACCCGACGGGACGGCTGACCTCGGCCGCCAGCTGGGCCTCCTCCGCACGCACCTCCTGGAGACAGACCACATCGGCGGAGCAGCTGGCCAGCCACTCCAGATAGCCCTTCTTGACGGCGGCCCGAAGTCCGTTGACATTGACGGTCGTCACGGTGAGCACGGATCTCTCACTTTCTGTGCCCGAGTTTCGCTCCCGGGCAACACCCAGGACGAGGCACCGTAACAAACGTCGCGCCCGCCGACGAAGGACGATCTTCGCTGGTCGCGACCGCCGCCGACGGCGCCGTGCCGCGTGGGTGCGGCGCGGCGGGGGCGCGGCGGGGCGGCCGACTCAGTCGCAGGTGTCCAGCAGCTGACCGAGCACCTCCCGCTCGGGAGCGGTGACGGTGAGTTCGTAGTGATGCTTGACCTGGGTCCAGGCCCGGCCGTAGACGCAGTGGAACTCCTCGGCGTCCGGCAGCCAGGTGTCCGGGGCCTGGTCGCCCTTGGCGCGGTTGCTGCGGGCGGTGACCGCGAGCAGCTGCGGCCGGGTGAGGTCGTTGGCGAACACCTCGCGTTCCTCGTCGGTCCAGACATCGGCGCCGGAGCGCCAGGCGTTGGCCAGCGGAACCATATGGTCGATATCCACCTCACTCGCCTCGCCGACCGTCACATTGTCATAGGCGCTCAGCCAACTGCCCGCCGTCGGCTGGCAGTCGTCGTCGACCTCGACCCCCTCGCCGTCCCGGCGAAGCACCTGCTGCCGGACGGTGCAGCCGTCGGCGCTCGTCCAGTGCCGGAACCGGTCGCGGGAGTATCCCTCCATCGACGCCGGCTCCGCCTCGACAAGCGCGGCCAGTTGGTCGCGTGCCGCGGCCGCGTCGGGCAGGCCCGGCAGTTCCAGGGGGGCCGCGGGGGGAGGCAGCTGCGCGTCGTCGCGTGGCTCCGGATCCGAGGCGGTCTCGCAGCCGGCGATGAGCGCCAGCGGGCCCAATGCCGCGACCGCCATCGTGGTCAACCAACTTCGCCGTGCCATGCCCCATGCCTCCCAGCCGTCGCCCACGCGGAGCCTTCCCCATTGGGCGCACCGTATCTCCCACGGGGGAACGCCGTTGCGGGCAACCGGTGTTCAAACCGGCTCGCGGTCGGACGCCGGGGCGCGCCGGCCCCGGGCGAGCGCCCTCCGGGCCGGCGTGGGCGTCCCGCCGGAAGCGCCGGGCCGCGCCGCGCCGCCGCCGGAGAGACGGAGGTAGCCGAGCGCGGCACCGGCCACCAGCAGCGGCCAGAACAGGTAGTACCCCGTCATCAACAGCAGCGCCACCACGGCCACCAGCGACACCAGGGCGGACCACCAACCGGCGCCACCGGACGGCAACAGCCTGAGCGCGGCGGCGACGCCCACGGCATAGACCGTCACAAACATGCCGGTGGTCATCAGCACCAGAGGCTTGGGCCCCACATCGGCCCACAGGACCCCGCCCAGGCACAGCAGGGTCAGCGTGGCGACCAGGGCGAGGCTGCGGCGCGGCACCTCCCCGGCGGCGACGCCCCGCCCCAGGGGCGCCGGGAGCGCGCCGTCCCTGGCCAGGGCCGCGCCCAGATTGGCCGAGCTGGCCAAGTAGGTGTTGATCACGCCGAAGGTGAGCAGCAGGGCCACCACCGCCGCCAGGGTCATGGCGGAGCCGCCCAGACCGTGCTCCATCAGCTCCCCCAACGGGGCCTGGGAGGTGGCCGCTTCGGGGCCGAGCACGGTGATCACCGCGAAGGCCAGGGAGAGATAGAGCAGGCCGACCAGCACCACCGCGGCGGCGGTCGCGCGCGGCAGATCCCGAGCCGGCCGCCGGAACTCCCCGGCCAGGTGGGTGACCGCCTCCCAGCCGGCGAAGCTCCACACCAGCAGGGTGGCGGCGGAGCCGACGGCCGCCCAGCCGTTGGGCGCGAAGGGGGTGAGATGGTCCAGCCGGGCCTCGGGCAGCGAGAGCAGCACCGAGCCGAGCAGCAGGGCGATCAGCAGGCCCGCCAACACCAGCTGGATCCGCCCGGTGAGCCGCAGGCCCACGGTGTTGGCCGCGATCACGGCGACCATCAGGCCCGCCGCCGCGCCCGCCGTCCCCGCGCGCCCGGCGCCCAGCGCCGCCGAGACATAGTCCCCGAAGAACAGCGCCGCCGCCGTCGCCCCCGGGGGCACCGCGAAGTAGAAGCACCAGCCGACCACGGCCGCCGCGCGGTCGCCGAAGGCCACCCTGGCGTAGGTGGACACGCCACCGGCGTCCGGGTAGCGGGCGCCGAGCGCGGCGAAGGCACCGGCCAGGGGCGCGGAGAGCAGCACCAGCGCCAGCCAGGCCAGCAGCGAGGCGGGACCGGCGGCGTCGGCGGCCAGCGCCGGCAGCGCGATCACCCCCGTCCCCACCACGGCGCCCACACACATCCCCGTGCCCTGGGCCAGGCCCAACCGGCCTGTCGGCGCTCGCACTTCGCTCTGTTCCACTGTCATGGGGACAGCCTTCTGCGGCGCCGCCGACCCGACCAGTGGCAGAAACGGCGCGCTGCGCTAAATTCCTGCCATGGCCGACTCCCCCTCGCCCACGCCCGCCACCCGCGCTCCCGACCGCCGGCGCCGCGCCCGGCGGCATGTGGTGGCGTTGGCCGTGACGGACGGCACCCCGGACTTCGAACTCGCCGTCCCCTGCGAGGTGTTCGGCCTGGATCGCAGCGATCTGGCGGACCCGTGGTACGAGCTGCGGCTCTGCGCCGGGGAGCCGGGCGAGCTGCGCACCGCCAACGGGCTGATCGTGCCCACCTCCCACGGCCTGGAGAGCCTGTCCGAGGCCGACACCGTGATGGTCTCCGCCTGCTCCAGAAGCCGTCAGCTCCAACCGCCGGCGGGGCTGGTGGCGGCCGTGCGCGAGGCGCACCGGCTCGGCCGCCGGGTGGTCTCCCTCTGCGCCGGCGCCTACGTGCTGGCGGCCGCCGGCCTGCTGGACGGCCGCAGGGCCACCACGCACTGGATGAACGCCGCTGACTTCGCCCACCGTTATCCCGCCGTGGACTTCGACCCGGCGCCGCTCTATATCGACGAGGGCTCCGTCCTGACCTCGGCGGGCACCGGATCCGTCATCGATCTCTGTCTGCATCTCGTGCGCGGCGACCTGGGCTCGGCGGTGGCCAACGAGGTGGCCCGCCGGATGGTGGTGCCGCCGCACCGGGAGGGCGGGCAGACCCAGTACGCCATGCCTCGGGTACGGATGCGGGCCGGCGCCGGCGGCGGGCTCGCCCCGGTGCTCGACTGGGCGAGACAGCGCCTCGACCAGCCGCTCACCGTGTCCGAGCTGGCCCGGGTCGCCGGCCTGAGCGAGCGCACCTTCGCCCGCCGCTTCCGGGACACGATGGGCACCACTCCGCTGCGCTGGCTGTCGCAGGAACGCATACGCGTGGCACAGGAGTTGTTGGAGACGACGGATGCGCCGGTGGAGGCCATCGCCCACCGGGCGGGCTTCGGAACCGCGCCCAATCTCCGGCATCACTTCCGGCGCGCCACCACCGTCTCCCCGGCCACCTACCGGCATGTCTTCCGACACCGCGCGGCCCGGCCGTCGGCACCAACGGGACCGACCCCCCATGACTGACTCCTCTCGGTAGGCCATTTATTAACGCTCCGTAGTCAACCATGGCCCACTGACAATCTCCGTGCCCCCGGGCGGACCAGCGGCTCAGCTGAACGGGCCACCCGGCTGGCGGCCCCCGACGCCCGCGGGGACGCTGAGGCTCGGGAGGAGGTGTGCCGTGGCGCGCAGCGCGGACCAGCTCGCGGTGGTGGCGCTCGACACCGCCCCCGCCAGGGACCCGAAAGTGGTCGGGGGAAAGGCCGCGCACCTGTCCCGGGCGCACGCGTCCGGCCTGCCGGTGTTGCCCGGTTTCGTGCTGGTCGCCCCCGAGTTGGCGCCCGCCGGCGCGCCACGGGGCGCGGACCAGATCCAACGCGCCTGCGCGGAGTTGGACGCGCCGGCGCTCGTGGTGCGTTCGTCGGCCGTGGGCGAGGACTCCGAAGGCTCCTCCATGGCCGGCCGGTTCACCTCCGTGCTGAATGTGCGCGGCTGGCCGGCGTTCCAGGACGCGGTCCGCCGCGTGCTCGGTTCGGCCGCCGACGGCCCGGGGGGACCGGGGGACCCCGGAGGATCCGCCATGGCCGTCCTGGTGCAGCCCATGCTGACGGCCTCGGTCGGCGGGGTGCTGTTCGGTGCGGACCCGGTGGCCGGACGGGCGGACCGCATCGTGGTCAGCGCCGTGGCCGGCGGCCCCGAACGCCTGGTCGACGGCTCCCGTCAGGACGTGCGCTACCAACTCACCCGGTGCGGCCGGCTGGTCGGAAGGGAACCGGCGAAGGCGCCCGAGGCCCGGCTGCTCGACCGGCGCCGGCTGCGTCGCCTGGCCCGCCTCGCCCGTCGTGCCGAGCGGGTGGCGAACGCGCCCCAGGATCTGGAGTTCGGCTTCGATTCGACAGGCCGGCTGTGGCTCTTCCAGACACGTCCGATCACCGCGATGGCCGTCGCCCCGGCACGAGGGGCACGACTACTCGGCCCCGGTCCCGTGGCCGAGACCTTTCCCACGGTGCTGCAACCCCTGGAGGAGGACCTGTGGGTGGTGCCGATGGCCCATGGGCTGGCCCTGGCACTGGACATCGCGGGCACCGTGCCGCGCCGCGTGCTGCGTGACTGCCCCGCCGTGCTCACCGTCGGCGGCCGTGCCGTCGCCGATCTTCGGCTGCTGGGCACGGTGGGACCACCGCATCCCAGGCTCCAGTTCCTGAACCCGGCGCCGGGCGCCCGGCGGGCCGCCGCCGCCTGGCGCACCGGACGGCTGCGCACGGCGCTGCCACTGCTCGCGCTCGATCTGATGGCGGACGTGGACCGCGAGTTGGCCGGGCTCCCCGAGCCCTCGGAACTCCTCACCGGCCAGTTGATCAACGCACTGTGCTGGGGGCGCAGCGCACTGGTCGCGTTGCACGCCCAGGAGTCCCTTGCCGGCGCGCTGCTCCCCGAGGGAAAGGGTCCGACGGCCACCGGTGAGGCGCTGGCGCTCCTCTCCGAACGCCGGGCGCGCGAGGCTCGTCAACCGCCGGACGACGCCCACCTGATCGCCGAGCACCCGGTGCTGCTGGCACTGCTGCCGCCCTCGCTGACGCCCGGCGCCCGACTGCCCGAGGTCGCACGGCTGACGGCGGCTCCCCGGGGTGTCGCGGCGTTGCCACCCCGGGAGGGCCTGCGGCTGCGCTCCCGGTGGGTGCAGGAGATGCAGGCGCGCCTGGTGCGGGAGTGCGCGGCGCGCTGGGAGGAGGCCGGTCACGGGAACGCGCTGGCGCGCGCCGCCGCGTTGCGCTGGCCCGAGTTGCTCGCCGCGCTCGACGGCGGCGGGCCGCCCGAGGGCGACCCGGTCGAGCCCCGCCCCTGGATCCCGGCGCTGCCGACGGCCTTTCGACTGTCTCCCCGGGGAGAGCCGGTGCCGGAACGGCTCGGCGCCCCCGACGACGGCGAGCCGGCCGGGGAGGGGGCGAGTGGCGGCTTCGGCACGGGGGTGGCCTGGGACGGCACGGGAGAACCACCGACGAGAGCCGTGCTGGTGGTGCGCAGCCTCGACCCGGCGTTCGCCCCGCGACTTCCCGGACTGGCCGGTCTGGTGGCGGAGAGCGGCAGCGCGCTCTCCCATCTGGCCGTGCTCGCCAGGGAGTACCGGGTGCCCGCAGCGGTGGGCGTTCCCGATGCCGTGGACCGGTTTCCCCCCGGCACCGAACTGTCCGTCGACGGCACCACGGGGACGGTGAGCCGATGAAAGCCCTGCATTACGCCGTTTATCTGCTCGCCGGTCTCGCCGCCGCTGGCGCGGCGCTCTATGTGGTGGTCTATCTCTATCGCTGGGAATGGCAACGCGCCCTGCTGTGCGGGGTGTTGTTGTTGGTCATCGAGATGTTTCTGGTGGGAACGGTCGTACTGGCCCGGCTGGGACGGCTCGATCGACGGATCACCGCCTCGCACGCGCGCGGCGAGGAAGTGCTGCGGCGGCTCGAACAGTCACGCGCCGAGGGGCCGGCCCGTTTCCGCTGGCTGAACGAGAACGACCATGGGGTGATGGTCTTCGTCCCGGTGTTGATGGCGACGGGAGCCGCCCTCTCGGGACTGGCGCTGTTGGTGCAGAAGGTCGCCGCCGCGAGTGTGCGCCCGGGCGCCGAACGTCGGCTCGCCGGACGGCTGGCCAGCCTGGCGGCGCCACCGGGCGGGATCCGTGGCAACGGGCCCCGGCCGGCCGAGGAGCCGCCCGTTCCGCCGCCCAGGCCACGGCGGAGGGCGCTGGTCGTCGCCGGCGTCCTGGTGGCGGCGCTGGCCACGACACTGCTGGTCAAGGCGATCTCCGATGCCACTCAGACGCGCAGTGCCGATGTCCCGAACGCCGCCGCGACCACGGTGGTCTTCCGGATCGAGGTACGGAACACCGAGGACACCACGACCTACCCCCAGGCCGCGGACGCGCTCTGGGAGACCTGCCGGCGGGCCATCTCCGCGCCACGGCAGCACGGGGTGCTCGGCCGGCTGGAGGACGACGTCTTCGTCGGCGTCCTGCGCCCCCCGCTGGCGGCGCACGACATGCGGCGTCTGCACGGCTGTCTCACGGATAGCACCAGCGATCGAACGGTGGCCCACGTGCTCGGTCGCGGGCAGGCCACCCCCGAGGCGAATTAGCCATTCGCTCTCCGGAACCTTCGATCGGAATTATTCGAGATTCCGCCGAGGACCCGCCACCGCATCGCAGGAATCCGGCTGGCGGTGTGGAAGCCCGGCCGAATGATCGAATACCGCTGGCCACGAATCCGATCAAGCGCTGACCTCGGGCACTGGACAGAACGCGGTATTCCGTGGTGGGGTGCCGGGCTAACGGCCTTCGGATATGCGGTCGCACCTCGCGGGCGTTCCCGCATTCCGTCGCCGGCACCTCTTTCTCTTCCCTCGTCACAGCCTTTCCGCTGTCTCTCGACATATCCGGTGGTGATCTCGTGTCGGCTCCCCCCGAGGTGCTGCCCGCGCCCGTCCAGCCGAGCGCGGGCGCCAGGCGCCCCTGGTCGCGCCGGATCCTGCGCGTGCTCGGACTGATCGCGATCAGCTATCTCGGCCTCTGGCTGGTCTCGGTGCTGGGGATGCTCGGCGCGCACGCCTGGGCCGGGCAGCATCAGCCCAGGGGAGAACGGGTGACCGGGATCGACAACTTCCTGGCCGTGGACGACCGACTCTGGCGAGGATCGGCGCCGGGCGAGGGCGGCTATGAGCAGCTGGCCGAACAGGGCGTGCACACCGTGGTGGACCTGCGCGCCGAGGACCTTTCCGAGGAGGAACTGGCCCGCCCCGAGGCCGTCGGGCTCGATGTCGAACGCATGCCGATCCGGGACGGCCAGACCCCGACGGACGAGCAGGTGGCCCGCTTTCTGAGCATCGTGGACACGGCACCCGGCCCGGTCTATGTGCACTGTGGGGCAGGCGTGGGCCGCACCGGCTCGCTGACCTCGGCCTATCTGGTGCACACCGGGCAGGCGTCCTCCCAGGAGGCCGCCGTGCGCACCCTCGCCGTGGGCCCACCCTCGATCGAGCAGGTGTACTACATCCTGACCTCGGGCGACCTGCGGGCCGACCAACCGCCGGCGGCCGTGGAAGCGGTCAGCCGCCTGTTGGACGCCCCGCGCCGGATCAACGCATCGCTCTCCCTCTTCTGAGGTCTTGTCCTCCTCTACGACGTTCTGCTCCTCTGCGGCCTGCTGCCCTTCCGCGGCCTTCTGCTCGGACGTCGCCTCCGCCGCGTCCTCCCAGGCCGGCACCGTCAGAACCCGCACCCAGAACACCCCCTCCATGACTCTCAGTGACGAGAATGTCAGACCCCTCTGACACACTGCTACGCATGGTGACCGAGAGAAGCCCGCTGAGGGCCTATATCGACGGCTGGCGCCGCCACGATGTGGCGGCGGTGCTTGGGGAGTTGACGGATGACTGCGTGGTGGTGGAGTGCTATGGCCCGGTGTATCGGGGCCTTCCTCGGGTGGAGCAGTGGATGCGCGCCTGGCTTGCCGCCGGTGGCACGGTGGACGGCTGGGAGATCACTTCGGAGGGAGTGGCCGGCGAGCTGGTGGTCGCCGAATGGCGTTTCTCCTGCACCTGGCAGGGCTCGGCGGCCTCCTTCGAGGGCGCCACCGTCGCCCGGCTCCGAGGCGGACGGATCAGCCGTCTGCGGGAGTACGAGACCTCCGCACCGCTCTACGACTGGACGGGCAGCTGGCGCGAATGAGACACGCCAGCGGCGAGGGGCGGCGCGCCGCTTCCGGGGGCGGGAGGGCCGCCCAGGTCAGCGGGCGTCGGGCCGCTCGCGGGTGCCACGGAGCAGCCCGGGGTCCGGATCGGCGATCACGCGGCCGGGGTCCACCCCGGCGTAGCGGGCGAGGGCCGGCACATCGTGCCCCTGGAGCAACGGGAGGGCGTCGGCGATGCGTTCGTCGGGCCATTCCCACCAGGCGATCCGCCAGAGCAGTTTGCGGGTGTGCGAGTCGAACCGGTGGCGCACCACCCGGTTGTCGCCGACCACCACGGCATAGGGCGGCACGTCCTTGGTGACCACGGCCCGGGCGCCGATGACCGCGCCGGTGCCTATCCGCACCCCGGGCATCACCACGGCCTCGTAGCCCATCCACACCTCGTGGCCGATCACGGTGTCCCCGGCGGGCGCCCAGGCATCGGCGGCGTCCGGAAAGAAGTTGAAGGGATAGGGCGTCACGGCGGTCATGTCGTGCCCGTGATTGCCGCCGAGCAGAAAGGAGACCCCGGAGGCGAACTGACAGAAGTTGCCCAGGACCAGCTTGTCGAGCCGCTGACCACGGTGCACCTCACGGTCGGCCGACGCATAGCGGACCCGGCGGGCGAAGCTCTCCCCGTGGTGGAACCCGCTGTACCAGGAGTGCCGGCCGTCGGCCAGCGCGATCAGCGCGTGCTCGGCCACTTCCGGGTCGGTGTCGAGACGCTGAACCTCGTTGTAGTCGGCGAAGTTGATGGAGTTGGTGATCACCCGTGTGACGTTAACAAGCCAATGCCCCCGGTGTTGAGATGCGTACGGTGCCGGTTCCGAAGGGCGGGACGCCGCTGAGCGATCCCTCGTGGCGATCCGTCGCGGCTATCCGTCGCGGTGATCCGTCAGGGCGCGCGACGGTCGTCCAGCCCGGCCTCCTTGGACGTGGCGATGGCCACCCGGTTCCATGCGTTGATGGACACCACCAGGGCGAGAAGCTGAGCCAGTTCGTCCTCGTCGAAGTGCCTGGCCGTCTCGGCGTAGACCGCGTCCGGCACCCCGTCGTCCAGGCGGGTGACGGACTCGGTGAAGGCCAGCGCGGCCCGCTCCCGCTCGGTGAAGAAGCGGCCGGCGTCCCGCCAGGTCGCCACCAGGGCGAGTCGTTCCGGGGACTCCCCGGCCTTGCCCGCGTCGGTGGTGTGCAGATAGAGGCAGTAGGCACAGCCGTTGATCTGGGAGGCACGTATCTGAACCAACTCGATCAGGGTGGCGTCCAGGCTCGTCC
Organism: Streptomyces sp. NBRC 109706; assembly: GCF_000974485.1. GTDB lineage: Bacteria > Actinomycetota > Actinomycetes > Streptomycetales > Streptomycetaceae > Streptomyces. The sequence goes on from NZ_BBOM01000012.1 coordinate 196,667, forward strand.
GAGCCGCCATCCCCAACTGGACAAGTGCCTGGCGGGCCTTGGGCAGACTCCGCGCGAAGTCGATCCGCCGCCCGGTGGTGTCGGTGGTGCTGGTGGTGCCAGTGGTGTCGGTGTGCGTCATGAGTCCAGGTTAGGAGCAGATGCGGCCCATGGCTTGGTCCACTTCGGCTCGTAGATCGTGGGCCAGTTCGCCGGGCAAGGGGCCGCGACCAGGGTCTGTTCCACCGGGCGGCCGAGCGGGCGACCGGCGAGGGGGACGTTGACATAGGCCCGCCGCGCTCCTAACGTTGCCGCGTTTTCGCACCGCCCGGCGCCGCGACCACCACGTGGCGTCGACCGCCGTAGCACTTCGCCTGGGGACACGATGGACGCGACCGACCGCCTGCTCAACGCCCTGGCCGCCCAGCGGCTGTTGCCCGTGCTGCGCTCCGCCGACCCTGCGGCGGCGGCCGATCGGACCAGGCGCCTGCTGGACGCGGGGTGCCGGGCGGTGGAGTTGACCACCTCCACCCCCGACTGGGCCGAAGCGCTCGCCGCGCTGAAGGCCGAGGGCCGGGGCCTGTTGGGCGTGGGCACCATCAGCACGGCCGAGCAGGCCGAGTCGGCCGTGCGCGCCGGGGCGGACTTCCTGGTGACGCCGTTCCCCGCGCCCGCCGTGCGCCCGGTGGCCGCCGAGGCCGGCGTGGTGCTGATCGAGGGCGGCTTCACGCCCGGCGAGATCGCCGACGCGGCCGGCCGGGGCCCCGCCAAGGTCTTCCCCGCCCATGTCGGTGGCCCGAGGTTCCTCTCCTCGCTGCGCGCCGTACTGCCCGACGCCGTGCTGATCCCGACCGGCGGGATCTCCCTGGCGGAGGCCCCCTCCTATCTGAAGGCCGGTGCGCTGGCCGTGGGCATCGGCTCCGGACTCCCCGAGGATCCGGACGAGTTGGCCGACGTCTTCCGCGCCGGCTGAGCCGGCCCGAGGCCCCCAGGCGACGGGCGGGCGGCGGGCGGACGGGCGGCGGGGGCCCGTTCAGCTCTCGGCGAGCCGGTCGTCACATGGCCGTTCGTCACTTGGCCGGGCGTCACATGGCCGGGCGGCGGGCCCGTGTCGGGGTGCGCCGCGCAGGTCAGGGGGCGCGTCCACCCGGCGCAGCCCCCGTATCGCCGACACGCTCAGCAGCGCCACGCACACCGCCAGGGAGACGAATCCCCCGGCCAGCAGCACCTGTTGGGCGCCGAACAGGCCGGCCGCCGGCCCGGCGAGGGCCTGTCCGACCGGCAGCATCACCAGCGAGCCGGCCACCTCGTACGCGTGGATGCGGTTGAGCACCGCGCCCGGCACCTGGGTCTGCACGCTGGTCGCCCACATCACGCCCCAGAACGCCAGCGCCGCCCCCGCCAGCACCGAGGCGCCGGTGATCAGCGGCACCGGCAGGGCGGCTCCGATGGCGACCGGTTGCGGGACGAAGCCGAACAGCGCGACGGCGCCGGCGCGCAGCGGGCGGACCGGTCTGATCCGCAGGGCCAGCAGGCCCCCCAGCACCATGCCCACGCCCAGGCCCGAGTTGATCAGGCCATAGACGCGCTCGCCGTGTTCGTTGATGATCTCGGTCGCCGCCAGCGGCACCGAGGGGCCCCAGGCCGCGGCCATGAAAACCATCCAGATCACGATCACCCCCCACATCCAGCGACGTGCGGCGAACTCCCGCCAGCCCTCGACCAGATCGGCCCGGAACGCCGTGCGGTCGCCGCCCGGCGCCGACGACGTCCGGGGTCCGCGTGGCAGTCGCAGCGCGATCAGGCAGAGCGCGCTGACCAGGTAGGTGCCGGCGTGCACGGCGAAGACGCCGCCCGCCGAGGTGAGTCCGACCAGCACGCCGGCGGTGGCGGGGCCCAGCACCGCCATGCCGGACTCCGCCGTGCGCACGGCGGCGTTGGCGGCCTGCACATCGCGCGCGATCAGGGGGACGGTGCTGGCGACACCGGGTTGGAACATCGCGGCGCACACCCCGTTGATCACGCCGATCAGGCAGATGCTCCAGAGAGCGACATGGCCGGTCAGGAACAGAACCGCGGTGATCGTCTGGGTGATGACGCGCACCAGGTCGGAGCCGATCATCAGCCTTCTGGTGTCGAAGCGGTCGGCGAAGACCCCTCCGAAGATCACCAGTCCGGCGAAGCTGGCGGTGAACGACGCCATCGCCGCGCCGACCGCGCCCGCTCCGCCGCCCTCCCGCACCAGTCCGGCGGCCAGCGCCACGGGCAGCATCAGATCGCCGAGCTTGGCGACCGTCCGGGCCGTGAAGAACAGGGTGAAGTTGCGGCTCCAGAGCCCGACATCAGGCCCGGGATCACGCCCGACGCCAGACCCGGGACCACGTCCGACGCCAGGTCCGACGCCAGATCCGACGCCCACGTCAACGGCCCCGGCCTCCGGCGGCCCGCCGCCGTCCGCCGCTGAGGCCGAGGCCGAGGGGCGGGGGTCCTGCCGTTCGGGTGATGGCGTGCTCATGATGTCACTATCTCCTCCTCTCCCCCGGCCCCCCCGTTCGTCCCGTCCCGGTCAGCCCCCGGCCCCCCGCTCGTCCCGCCCCGGCTCCAGCGGGGGCGCCGTGACATGCCCGTGCCTGGTGCACTGCGGCCTGGGCGCCTCCGCGCGCGGCAGCCCTCCGGGGACGGTGCACCAGGCCAGCAGTGCGCCCAGCGCCATCAGCCCGGCGCAGACCAGCACCGCGCGGCCGAACGCCACGTTCAGCGCCTCGGCCGACCGGTAGTCGCGCGTCGACAGCCCGACGAGCAGCGGCAACGCCGCCACGGCCAGCAGTTGGGCGACCCGCGCCGCCGCGTTGTTCACCCCGCTGGCGATGCCGGCCCTGCGGTCGTCCACGGACGCGAGCACGGTGGCGGTCAGCGGCGCGACAAAGAGGCTGATGCCGAGCCCCTGGACGACCAGCGCCGGGAACACGTCCGGCCAGTAGGAACTCCCCGGGCTCACCCGACGCATCAGCACCAGCCCGACGGCGGCGACCAGCGGGCCGAGCGTCAACGGCAGCCGGGGCCCGATCCGCTGCGCCAGTTCGCCCGCCGGTCCCGACAGCGCGATCAGCAGCAGGGTGGTCGGCAGCGAGGCGACCCCGGCGGTCAGCGCGTCATAGCCGAGTCCGTTCTGCAGCTGGGTGGGCAGCAGGAAGAAGATGCCTCCCAACGCGGCATAGAGGCAGAGCGTCACCAGATTGGTGGCGCTGAAAAGCCGGGACCGGAACACCGTCAGGGGCAGCATCGGATGGCGAGCACGGCGCTCCCGGGCCACAAAGGCGACGGCCAGCGGAACCCCGACCAGCAGCGGCCAGGGGACGCCGTCGATCAGGGCGTAGGTGAGTCCGCCCAGCGCCAGCGCGCCCAGCACCGCGCCCGGCACGTCGAATCGTCCGCCGGCCTCCCAGTCCCGGCTCTCCGGGACCCGCCGCGCCAACAGCGCGATCAGCAGGGCGAACGGGGCGTTGATCAGGAAGATCCACCGCCAGCCCGGGCCGTCCACCAGCCAGCCGCCGAGGAAGGGACCGCCCGCGGTGGCCACCCCGCCGAGCCCGGACCACAGGCCCACCGCCCTGGCCCGGTCGCGCTGCCGGAACGAGGACTGGATCAGGGCCAGCGAGCCGGGGGTCAGCAGCGCCCCGCCCATCCCCTGCAGGGCTCGGGCGGCGATCAGCGCCGGCCCGTTGGGCGCGATCCCGCAGAGCAGCGAGGCCAGCGCGAACCAGCCGACGCCCCAGAGGAAGACCCGACGCCGCCCGAAGCGGTCCCCGAGGCCACCGCCGAGCAGGATCAAAGCGGACAGCGTGAGCATGTAGGCGTTGAGCGTCCACTGCAGGGAGGACAGCGGAACGTCCAGGTCGGCGCCGATATGCGGGAGCGCCACGGTGACGATCGTGCCGTCGAGCATGGCCAGCCCCGATCCCAGCACGGCGCAGGCCAGTACCCAGCGGCCGGCCGCGCTGGCCACCGCCAGCTCACCGGCGGGGGGCACGTTCGCCATGGTCCGCTCCTTCCTGGTCGCCGCCGCGCCGACCGCGTCAGCAGGAACGCCGACCACGTCAGCGGGAACGCCGACCGCGTCAGCCGCCTCGGCTGGCCGTCCCGCCCATGGCACCACCGGTGCCCTCCCGGCGCACGCCGGCCGCGCGCTCCCGGGAGCGCCCCCGCATGCCCCGTGCACATGCGCGGAGGCAATCCCCGCATTCGCCCGCGCGTCTCCACGGCCCCGTCTACGCTGTCGCCTCCAGAGAACCACCAAGTGCCCACACACCATGGGGAGTACGTGGACCCGGCAGTCATCGGGGTTCGCCTCACGTCGAATCTTGTCGCACCACTTATTCGCAATCTATTTCGAACCGAAGGGGTGGGCGCCGATCTGGTGCAGCACCCGGTTCGAATCAGCGCGCTGGTCTCCTTCAAGGGAGAGAAGCGCACCCTGACGGACGCGGACTTCACCCGCATCGCCGAAAAGCTGGTCGACCGGGCGGCGACGGCCACCGGGCTGTACGAACAGCTCCCCTCCTACGAGCTGAACGCCCTGGGCAACGCGGTGGCCAACTCCCTCCGCGCGTTGGGCGATCTGACCATGGACGATGTGCAGGCGGTCCGGCTCGGCCATCGCGCGCTGGCCAGGGCGCTGCTCCGCGAGTCCCCCAGCGCCACCATCGGCCTCTCGACGGACGCCGTACTGCTCCACGAACGCATTCTGGAAACGGCCTGTCTGCATATCCTGCATTTCTTCACCCAGCGGTCCAGCTTTGTGCCCAGAACTCTGGTGGAGCACAGCCGTCAGATCGCCGAGCTTTCCGAGACGATCGACCGGCTGATCTCCCGCACCCCGGCCCCGGCGGACACTCCCTACGAAAGTCGCTATCTGTCCTATATGGCGGACAAGCACAGCGAGTTGAATGTGTTCGGGCTCGATCTGGTGCATTCCCCGCACAGCTGGCCGTTGGACAGCGCCTATCTGAGCCTGGAGGCGAGTACCCGTGCGCCGGGCCCGGGGCCGGGGCTGATGCCGGCCGAGCAGGTGCTCTCCGGGCGCGACCGGGTGCTGCTGCGGGGCGTCGCCGGCTCGGGCAAGACGACGCTGATCCAGTGGCTCGCGGTGACGACGGCGGGGCGCAAGACCGGCGATCAGCTGCTCGATCTCTACGGTCTGGTGCCCTTTGTGCTGCCGCTGCGCACGCTGACCCGCGCGTCCGGCGCCGCGCTGCCGGGCCCGGACCGGTTTCTCGACGCGGTGGGCTGCACGATCGCCGGTGAACAGCCGACCGGCTGGGCCCATCGCGTACTGAGCGAGGGACGCGGCCTGTTGCTGGTCGACGGGATCGACGAGATCCCGGAGCACGAACGGCTCCAGGTCCGCACCTGGCTCCGCGATCTACTGCTCGGCTATCCGAGGAACCGCTGGCTGGTGACCTCGCGCCCCTCCGCCGTGCGGGACGACTGGCTGGCCGGCGAGGAGTTCACCGAGCTGGATCTGGCGCCGATGAGCCCGGACAACGTGGGGGCGTTCGTGCGCCGTTGGCATGTCGCCGCCGGCGCCGGGGACGCCCTGGCGCATTCGCTGCTCCAGGCGCTGCGCCGAAAGCAGGATCTCGGCCGGCTGGCGACCAACCCGCTGATGTGCGCGTTGATCTGCGCGCTCCACCAGGAGCGGCGCGGCTATCTGCCCAACGGGCGCATGGAGTTGTACAGCGCCGCGCTCTCCATGCTGCTGGCGCGCCGGGACCGGGAGCGTGGCATCGTCGCCCCCGAACGGCTGGTGATCAGCGAGGCGCACCAGATCCAGCTGCTCCAGCGGCTCGCCTACTGGATGATCCGCAACGAGCGTTCGGAGATGGACCACGCGGACGCGGTGACGCTTCTCGACCGTGCCCTCCCGGCGCTGCCGGTGCTGGCCGAACGGTCGGACAGCGAGACGATCTTCCGTCATCTCCTCAACCGCAGCGGTCTGTTGCGGGCGCCGAGCGTCAGCACGGTGGACTTCATCCACCGCACCTTCCAGGACTATCTCGGCGCCAAGGCCGCCGTGGAGGAGCTGGACTTCGATGTGCTGGTCAGCAACGCGCACCTGGACCAGTGGGAGGACGTCATCCGCATGTCCATCGCCCACGCCCGGCCGGCCGAACGCGCCAAGCTGCTGACGTCGCTGCTGAACCGGGGCGACGAGGGGCCCGACCCGGGCCACCGGCTCCATCTGCTGGCGGCGACCTGTCTGGAGCACGCCACCGAACTGGACCCCACCGTGCACCGTGAGGTTCAGCAACGTGCTGCCGCGCTGATCCCGCCGCGCTCCAGGGACCAGGCCAGGGCGATGATCGAGGTCGGCCCGGTGGCCCTCGAACTCCTCCCGGGGCCCGAGGGGTTGACCGTCGAGGAGTGCTACCACACCGTGCTGACGGCGGCCGGGATCGCCACCGACGCCGCGATCCCCGTGCTCGCCCAGTACTGTCTGACCGCCGATCCCCGGGTGCGGGAGCTGCTGGTGCGGTCCTGGAGCCGCTTCGACACGGTGCGGTACGCGGCCGAGGTGGTCTCCCAGGTCGACGACGGGGACCTCTACTTCCCTGTCTCGCATCCGGCGCAGGTGCGCGCCCTGGCGGCCCACGGCGGGCGCCACCGGATCGCGGTCACCGGCGGGTTCCCGCTCCAGGAGTGCGCGCCGCTGTGCCACGCCCGCCGGGTCACCCATCTGCGGCTGACCGCCGAGACGGAGCTGGACGCGGCCGCGCTGTCCTGCTTCCGCGATGTCCACCAGATCACCGTCGGGCCGGCGACCGCCCTGCTCGATCTCGGTGAGTTCGCCGAACTGCCCTCGTTGCGCTCACTCCATGTCTCGCCGGCCACGGCGCTGCTCGGCGAGGACGCCCTGCCGCGCCATGTCCGTGTCGAGGTCCACGAATCGCTCTCCCTCGCGGGACAGGACCTCGGCCAGGAGCTGTCCGCCGCGCCCGTCCTGGGCTAGCCATAGCAACAGCCACAGCCACAACGGGGGTCACCGCGGCGGGTTCAGGAGGACCAGCGGCCCGCCCAGCCGGGGAACGAGGCCGGTGTCGCCCCGATCGGCCGCCCGTCGGGGCCGGTCTCCCCGGACGTCGCGGCGCGCAGGTCGTCGGCCAGCTGATAGAGCGACGGGCCATAGGTCGGATCGGAGAGCGCCGCCGCGAACTGCGCCTTCAGATAGGCCTCGGGCGTGCCGGTGTCGTACCAGGTGCCGTTGATGACCTGCCCGTACACCGGGTGTTCGGCGGCATGGGCGTTGAGCGCGTCGGTGAGATAGATCTCGCCGTCCGGACGGTCGTACCAACGGCGGGTCTGTTCCTCCAACTCGGCGATCACCCCCGGGGTGATCACATAGCCGCCGATGGCCGCGAAAGGCGATGGCGCGTTACGTGGCTCCGGCTTTTCCACCAGGCCGCCGATGGCCATACAGCCATTGCCCAGATCCTCCTTGACAATGGGCACCCCATAACGCCCTGACTCGGCCGGGTCCATGGGCATCAGGGCCAGCACGGGGGCGTCGGTGGTGTCATAGGCGGCCATCAACTGCTGGGCACGCGGCACCTCGGAGACGAACACATCATCGGGCCACAGGACAAGAATCGGCTCCTCGCCGAGAATGCGATAGGCGTTCAACACCGGGGTGCCATTGCCATAGGGGCCGTTCTGATAGATGTAGGTGATGTGCGCGAGTTCCGAGACCTCCTGCACGCTCTCGGCGTGATCGTGCTTTCCGGCCTCCCGAAGCTGCGCCACCAGCCCGGGATTCGGGCGGAAGTGCTCCTGGATCAGATCCTTGCTGCCGCTGGTGACGATGATGATCTCCTCGATGTCCGAGGCGACCAACTCCCTTACCGTGTGCTCGATCACCGGCTTGTCGCCGATCGGCAACATCTCCTTGGGCAGGGCACGGGTCAGCGGCAGCAGTCGGGTGCCGAGGCCGGCCGCGGGAATGACGGCCTTACGAATTCTGGTCATGGTGAGGGAACCCTTCGGAGCCGAAGTCGGGCACCGCGCGACGGCGGGCAACACCGACGCTACCAAGGCCCACCGGAACGGCATCTTGAGAAGCGTCTCGGGAAACCTCGTGTTCACCTTCCCCGCTCGGAATGCGCGGACTGCCCGGCTCTGCCAGCATGAGAAGGTGCGGGAAAAGGCGAACGCCATGCGTCGTGGAGATCACCGCGCCGACCAGGGGCGCGGCGACGGGCCACGTGCCGCGCGGGGCGGTCCCCGTCACCCGAGTGGCCCCGCCGCTCGCGACGCGTTGGGCGCCTATCGCGAGCGGCGCGATTTCTCCCGCACCTCGGAACCGGAAGCACAATCGTCGCCGGACGGCGCGGCGGCGCGTTTTGTGGTGCAGATCCACGATGCCAGCAGCATGCATTTCGATTTCCGTCTGGAGGCGGAAGGCGTGCTGAAATCCTGGGCCGTTCCCAAGGGCCCGTCCACCGATCCGCAGGACAAACGGCTGGCGATGCCGACCGAGGACCATCCCCTCGCCTACCGCGACTTCGAGGGCACCATCGCGGAGGGCGAGTACGGCGCCGGCACGGTGATCATCTGGGACGAGGGCACCTGGCGGCAGGAGCGCGGGCGGTCGGTGACCGAGGCGCTGGAGCGGGGCCATCTCTCGTTCCGGCTCGACGGCCGCAAGCTGCGCGGCGGCTTCGCCCTCACCCGTTTCCGTGCCGGTGCCTGGCTGTTGGTCAAGCGCGACGACACGGGCGCCGACCCCCGTGGCACCCCCGATCCGAAGCGCGCCCGCTCGGCCCGCACCGGCCGGACGCTGCGGCAGACGGCGGCCGACGCCGGGTAGCCGCCGCGTGCCGGTGCGGGCGGGCCGCCTCAGGGGAGGCCGCCTCAGGGGAAGTTGATGGCCGCTCCGGTGCCGAGATGTTCGGTGGCCGCCAGATCGGCCTCGACGGCGGCGAGTTTGGCGCGGATCGCCTCGAAGGCGTCATCGCCCAGCGCCAACCGCAGGGGCGGGTCCGGCAGTCCCAGCACGGCGAGCAGGGCGTCGGCGGCCTTCCGGGGATCGCCCGGCTGTTGCCCGTCCAGGGCTCCCGGCAGGCTCTCGCGCAGCGGGCCGACCGTCGCCGCGTAGTCGGGCAGCGGCGGCGGCGTCGAGATGGCGCCGTTGAACGCGGTGCGGAAGGCGCCGGGTTCGACGATCAGCACCCGAACGCCCAGGGGCCGCACCTCCTCGCTCAGTGCCTCGCTCGCCAGCTCCAGCGCGCCCTTGGCCGCGCAGTAGGCGCCGACGCCGGCGAAGGACAGCAGTCCGCCCATGCTGCTGACCTGCACAACGGTGCCCGAGCGCCGGCGGCGCATGCCGGGCAGCACCAGCCGGGTCAGCCGGAGCGGGGCATGGAACATCACATCGAGCACGCGGCGGAGTTCGTCCTCGCCGGTCTCCTCGACGGCGCCCACGGTGCCGAATCCGGCGTTGTTCACCAGCACGTCGATCGGGCCGCCCACCGCCTCCGCGTCGTGCACGGCGGTGGCGCAGCCGTCCGCGTCGGTCACCTCCAGCCGTACCACGGTCAGCAGCTCGGGGTGGTCGGCCGCCTTCTTCGCCATGGTCTCGGGGCGGCGCACCGCCGCCGTCACCCGGTCGCCGGCGGCGAGCGCGGCATCGACAAAGGCGGCGCCGAGGCCGCTGTTGGCGCCGGTGACGAACCAGTGCCGGCGGGCGGCGTCCGAACCCGCGGAAGAAGCAGAGGCGGAAGAAACAGAAGAAGAAGCAGTCATGGAACGACCCTGTCGCGGCGGGAGGGTGCCAGGACATGGGCCAAAGGTGGAACGTATCGGCCTTGTTCGAACGCGAGCCGCGTCCTATAACGGGACCGTGGAGCGATACCCCCCGCCGCGTGCCGCCACCCTGGCCGTGGCCTCACGGAGTTCGGGGCCCCGCCCCCTGCCCGCCGGAGAGCCGTTGCCGCCGGAGGACTACCGCCGGCTCTTCGGCGTGGTCGAGGCGGTGGACCGGGCGCCCGATCTGCCCACGTTCCGCGCGGAGTTGCTGCATGCCCTGGAGGAGTGGTTCGGCTATCCGAGCGTGGTGGTGCTGCACGGCCCGAGCATCGGCGCCGCGCTCCGCGGGGGCCATGGGATCAAGAGTGGCTACTCCCGAACGTTTCTGGACGAGTACGCCAGGCGCTGGATCGCCGACGATCCCTTTCTCTCCCCGCACGCCTGGGGGCTGCTCACCGAGCGCTCCGTGGTGACGCTGCGCGAGCTGGAGCCCGAACGCGATCCGCGCCAGGCCGCCTTTGTCGACGAGTTTCTGCGCCCGCACGGGGTGCGGGACAAGGTCGGGATGATGATCGACGCCGGCGAGGAGGGCGCGTTCTATGTCGGCGCCCTGGTGCGGGGCGCGCGGCGGATCCCGGCCCGCGATATCGCCGTGATGCGGGCGCTGAGCCGTCATCTGGCCCCGCTGGCCCGCCAACTCCTCGCCCGTGACCGGCTGTCGGCCGAGGCCGGGCGGCATCTCGCGCTGACGCCGAGGGAACGCGAGGTCGCCGATCTGGCCGCGCGCGGGCTCACCAACCAGCAGATCGCGGCCCGGCTCTTCGTCGGGGTGACCACGGTGAAGAAGCATCTGGGGCGCGCGCTGGCCAAGACCGGCTCGGCCACCCGCACCCAACTGGCGGTGCGCTGGGGCGCTCTCGCTACCGCGACCGCTTCCGGCACCACCCCGGTCGGAGAACAACCCTCCGCGATCAGCCCTGGTCATGGAGAGCACTCCAAGTGAGGGACTGCCGTCATGGATACCCGGAAACTAGGACGAAGCGGTATAGAGGTCAGTGCGCTGGGCTTCGGCTGCTGGGCGATCGGCGGCGAATGGCAGAACCGGCAGGGCGAACCGCTCGGTTGGGGACCGGTCGACGACGAGGTCTCGGTGCGTGCCATCCACCGGGCACTGGATCTCGGCATCACGTTCTTCGACACAGCGAACGCGTACGGTGCCGGGCACAGTGAGAGGGTGCTGGGACGAGCGGTCGCCGGCCGGCGGGATGCCGTGGTGCTGGCCTCCAAATGGGGCAATGTCGTCGACGAGGCCACCAGGACCAGCGCCGACGAGCCCGACCTGCGGCCCGAGCACGCCAGGGAAGCCCTCACCGCGACCCTGGGCCGGCTGGGCACCGACTATCTCGATCTGTTCCAACTACACGTGAACCAGGCTCCGTTGTCGGACGGCGCCGCGCTGCGGGACGCCTGTGAGGAGTTGGTCGCCGAGGGTCTGATCCGCGCCTACGGCTGGTCGACTGACGATCCCGAGCGCGCCCGGCTGTTCGCCGAGGGGCCGCACTGCGCGAGCGTTCAGGTCAACTGCAATGTGCTGCAGGATGCCCCGGAGATGCTTGCTCTCTGTGCGGAACTCAACCTGGCAGCCATCAATCGGGGCCCGCTGGCCATGGGAGTGCTCACCGGAAAGTACGCCGCCGCCGGTGGTCTGCGGCCCGGCGACATCCGTGCCACCCCGCCCGAGTGGCTGACCCTCTTCCGGGACGGCCGGGTGGCGCCCGAGTGGCAGCGGCGGTTCGACGCGGTCCGCTCCCTCCTCACCAGCGAGGGGCGCACCCCCGCCCAGGGCGCGCTGGCCTGGCTGTGGGCCCGCAGCCCGCACACCGTGCCGATCCCCGGGATCCGCACCGTGGAACAGGCGGAGCAGAACGCGGGCGCGCTGCGCTTCGGTCCGCTGACGGAGGGTCAACTGGCGGAGATCGAGGGACTGCTGGGCCGCTCGACGCCGTGAGCGCGGCACCCGTGAGCACGGCGACGGGCCGGCCCCTGACCCCGGGGCGGCCCGTCGCCCTCATGAGAGACTGCTCGGGAAGCTGACTCGACAGTGGAAAAGAGTGGGCCCACCATGGCGGACCAGATCAACGACGGCTCCGGGCAGAACGGCGAGGCGCCGGCCGGGATATCGGCAGCGACTCCGGCCCCCGAGGCCACCTCGTCATCGGACTGGAGCTGGGCCACCCCGCGGCCGGGCCAGGAGCCGGTGGAGATCGACACCAGCAAGCCCAGCATCGCCCGGGTCTACGACGCGGCGATCGGCGGCAAGGACCACTACGCCGTGGACGCGGCGGTGATCGCCGAGGGGCGCCGGGTCTCGGCCGCCGGGGTGGACAGCGCCCGTGTCAACCGCGATCTGCTGATCCGGGGCGTTCGTTACCTCGCGGAGCAGGGCATCGACCAGTTTCTCGACCTGGGCTCCGGGCTCCCCTCGGCGCAGAACACCCATCAGGTGGCCCAGGCGATCATTCCGGAGGCCCGGGTGGTCTATGTCGACAACGATCCGATCGTGCTCTCGCACGGCCGGGCGCTGTTGGCCAAGAACAACTGCACCAAGGTGCTGACCGCCAACATCCTGGATGTCGACGAGATCCTCAACCACCCAGAGGTGGACGGGTTTCTGGACTTCTCCCGGCCCATCGGCCTGCTGATGGTGGCCGTGCTCCACCACCTCCTGGACGAGGAGGACCCGGCCGGGCTGGTCGAGGCGTACAAGTCCCGGCTGGCCCCGGGCAGCCATCTCTTTGTCACCCACTTCTGCAACTCCTTCCCCGAGGCACGGGCGTTGCAGAACGTTCTGGTCCAGTCGCTGGGCCGGGGGCAGCTGCGCAGCCGGGAGGAGATCACCCGCTACTTCGACGGCCTGGAGCTGCTGGAGCCGGGCCTGGTGCCGCTTCCGCACTGGCGCCCGGACGGCCCGGTCCCCGAACCGCTGGACCACAGCGGCCTGTTGATGATCGGCGGGATGGGCATCAAGCGCTGAGCCGCGATGGTCCCGCCCCCGGGGGAAGCTCGGGGACGGGACCTTCGGGAACGCCGTCGGCCTACCCGGCGTGCACGGCGTGCACGGCCGATCCGGCTCAGCCGGCGTGCACGGCGACCGCCGACTTCGCCGGCAGTTCCACCGTCGCCTGACCGCCGGACACGGTCACCTCGGTGGCACAGTCGCTGAGCAGGTCGCAGTACTGGCCGTCGGGCAGCTGGGTGCCGAGCTGGACGCTGACCGACTCCCCGGAGTTGTTGATGGCGACCAGACCCGCGCCCCGGTCGAAACCGATCACGTTCTGCCGCGGGGACTGGATCTCCCCGACCTCGCTGCCGGCCACCGCGTTGCGCCAGCCGACGGCACCGGTGATCCGGGGGTCACGGTCCAGGCAGTACCAGCCGTTGTCGCAGTCGGTCCCGGTCACAAAGCCGCTGCCGTCGGCGGGCGGCGAATCGTCCCGGTCGCCGTACTCGAAGCCCGAGTAGACCGTGGGGGGCGCGTCCGACCAGGCCAGCTGGAAGACGTTGGCGAGCACGGCCGTGTCGCCGTCCCGGTAGGTGAGGTGGCGGCCGTCGCGCTCGGTGTCGTGGTTGGTGACAAAGGCGACGGAGTTGTCGGCCGGCAGCAGCCCGCCGCCGAAGTCGGTCAGCTGGGCGATATCGCCCTCGAAGGCGCCCTTGAGCTGGTCGCCCATGGAGAAGTCCAGCACCCGGCCGCTGCCGAAGTAGTCCTCAGCCGGGGGCGTCGGGCCGGGGAACACCTCGTGGAAGACGAACGGCCGCTCACCGTCGGCCGTGGAGTCCAGCGCGCCGATGATCGCCTCCAGATCCTCGGCCGGCATGTGCTTGGACGCGTCCACCCGGAAGCCGGAGACACCCAGGGCTATCTGGGAGTTGAGGTAGCCGACGATCTGCTCGCGCACATACGGGCTGCTGGTCTTCAGGTCGGGCAGTCCCAGCAGCTCGCAGTTCTGCACCTCCCAGGTGTCGTTGTAGTCGCTGATCTCCCGGTCGCAGATGTCGACGTTGTAGTCGGCCCGCGAGTACATCGGCGGCTCGTACTTGTCGCTGATCACGGTGCCGGCGTAGCCGGTGCCGCCGATGGCGGCGGTGTGGTTGATCACCGCGTCGGTGTAGACCCGGATGCCCGCGTCGTCGCAGGTCCGCACCATGGCGGCGAAGTCGCTCTCGGATCCGAGACGGCCGCTCAACTGGTAGCTGAACGGCTGGTAGATGTCCCACCAGGCGCCGTCCGGATGCGCCAGCGACTCGTGCGGCGGTGCAACCCACACCGCGCCGTAGCCCGCCGGGGCGAGCACATCGGTGCATTCGGCGGCCACGGAACTCCAGTTCCAGGCCCAGAGGTTGGCGATCACATCGTGCTCGGCGGCGAGGGGGGACACCGCCTCCTGCCCGGACGCGGCTTCCTGCCCGGACGCGGACGGTCCCGACGCGGCCGGCCCGGAGGCGGCCATGCCGCTGCCGGGGATCAGGGCGGTGAGCAGCCCGGCGAGGGGCAGTCCGAGCAACGCGATCCGCCACCCGGTCGTCCGGTGCGGGGTGGGGTGTGGGGGTTTCCTGCGCACAACGGCTCCTTCGACTTGCTCCGGAAGGCCACACGCGCCAGCGGCCGTTCTGCAAGAAGATGCAGAAACTTGCGGCATCGTATGAGCGTTGACCGACGCTGTAAACAGTCCGCGCACGGAGAAACCGCGACAGAAACCGGAACGCACCCGCTCGGAAGCGAACCGGCCACCCCCGGACCGCCGTTCGGGGCCCGTCGTCTTGCAACTTCTTTCACGAGCGGGGAGGCCCAGGGCGGGCCCCGGCCGGCCGGGGCCGGTTCGGTTCCAGGGGAGGACAGGTGCTGCCATCCCCGGCGCCCCCCGGCACCCCGGTCCAAGGGCCCGACGGCCGTCCCCGACCGGCCGACCGGCCGGCAACCGCCGGCTACCCGGACCCGTGGCCGCCACCCCCGCCGGACGTCAACTCCGGAGCTGGCAAGGGAGTTGACACCTCGACCGAGCCGGGAACGGAATCGGCAGGCCCCTGCACCGACCGCGGGGACCGGCCCGCCCCCTTCCACCGAAGCGCCCCCGTCAATCCTGCCGCACTGGCAGTTTCCTGCACCCCTGCTTGTCCTTCGGTACCGGCACTGCCATACATAGAAGTCGGGAGAACGACGTCCGGTGGGCCTGAGACAGGCAGGGCCTGCCCGGTGAACGGGGCACGCCGGACAAGCAGGGGGGGCTGTGTCCGTGGGCAGGAGCGGCGCATCGCCGACCGGGCCGGGACTCGGCCCGGCACCCGCCCGACGGCGAGGATGCCGTCGGTTACGCCGGGTCGTCCCAGCCCGTCCCACCGTCGTGAACGGTCGACAGCGCCGCGTCCCGGCGCCCACCACCCGGTGTTGAGAGTGCCGCCGAGCCGGACGGGCCCGACGTACCCGCGAGCCCCGGCCGGAACCGATCCGGTCACCAGTGTCAGCCACGCCGCCGCCGGACTGCCCAGTCGAGAGTAGAGAGCACATGTCTTCCCACGGGGACGAACAACTGCCACTGACAGCCGCGCAGACGGGCATCTTCTACGCCCAGCAGCTGGACCCGGACAACACCATCTACAACGCGGGCGAGTACCTGGAGATCCACGGACCGGTCAACGCCCCGCTCTTCGAGGCCGCGCTCCGCCGGGTGGTGGCCGAGACCGACGCCCTGCGGACCCGGGTGATCGCCACCGACGCCGGGCCGCGTCAGGTCGTCGAACCGCTGCGGGAGTGGCGGCTGGAGCGCGTGGACGTCAGCGCCGAGGCCGATCCGCGGGCCGCCGCCGAGGCGTGGATGCGCGCCGACCTGGCCAGGACCGTCGATCTGTCGGCGGACCCGCTGTTCCGGTTCGTGCTGTTCGACGTCGCCCCCGACCGGGCGTTCTGGTTCCACTGGTACCACCATGTCGCGGTGGACGGGTTCACCGTCGCGATGGTCGCCCGGCGGGCCTCCGAGGTGTACACCGCGCTGCTGGCCGGCGAGGAGGTGCCGGCGAGCACGTTCGCGCCGCTGGCCGACCTGGTCCGGCACGACGAGGAGTACCGCGCGTCGGAGAAGTTCACCGCCGACCGGGACTACTGGGTGGAGGAGCTGGCCGGGTTCCCCGAGCCGGTGAGCCCCTCGGGGCGGCCCGTGACCATGGCCAGCCGGCTGGCCCGCCGCACGGTGCGGCTGTCCCCCGAGAGCGCCGGCCGGCTGCGCGAGTTGGCCAGGACCGCCGAGGTGCCCTGGCCGCCGGTGCTGCTGGCCGCTTCAGCCGCCTATCTGCAGCGGATGACCGGGCAGGACGAGATCGTGCTGGGGCTGCCGGTCACCACCCGCCTCGGCAGGACCGCGCTGGCGGTGCCGGGCATGGTCTCCAACGTGCTGCCGCTGCGGCTGGCGGCCCGCCCGGAGATGACGGTCGCCGAGCTGCTGCGGCACGCCCACCGGCAACTCCGCGCCGCGCTGCGCCACCAGCGCTACCGGTACGAGGACCTGCGCCGCGATCTGCGGCTGATGGAGGACGACCAGCGGTTGGTCGGCCCCCAGGTCAACATCATGATGTTCAACTACGAGCTGAGCTTCGGCCCGCACCCCAGCACCGTCCACAACCTGTCGATCGGCCCCGCCGACGATCTGTCGTTGGTGGTCTACGACCGGGGCGAGGGCGGGCTCCAGATCGACTTCGACGCCAACCCGGATCTCTACTCGGACGAGAAGGTCGCCGAGCACCAGCGGCGGTTCCTTCTGCTGCTGGACCGGCTGGCCGAGGCCGACCCCACCCGGCCGATCGGCCGGATCGACCTGGTCGAGCCCGACGAACTGCCCTCCGCGCGGACGCTCTCCGAGTGGCCGGTGCACACCCATCTGGCGGGCCTGTTCGGCGAACGGGCCGCGCGGGTGCCGGACGCGGTCGCCCTCAGCTGCGAGGGCGAGGAGCTGACCTACGCCGAGCTGGAGGAACGCTCCAACCGGCTGGCCCATCTGCTGATCGAACGGGGCGCCGGACCCGAACGGTTTGTGGCGCTGGCGGTGCCGCGCTCCACCGCGATGGTGGTGGCGCTGCTCGCGGTGATCAAGTCCGGTGCCGGATACGTGCCGTTGGACCCCGACTACCCGGCCGACCGGATCGCGTACATGCTGGCCGACGCGGCGCCGACGCTGGTGGTCACCACCGGCGACGGCGACTGGCCCGACGTGCCGGTCGTGGACCTGACCGATCCCGGGGTGCGGGCCGCGCTCGCCGAACGGCCGGCCGTCGCGCCCACCGACGCCGACCGGTCCGCGCCGCTGACGCCCGACACCCCCGCGTATGTCATCTACACCTCGGGCTCCACCGGGCGTCCCAAGGGCGTGGTCGTCCCGCACGCCAATGTGGTGCGGCTGTTCGCCGCCACCGAGCAGTGGTTCGACTTCGGCGCCGACGACGTGTGGACGATGTTCCACTCCTACGCCTTCGACTTCTCCGTCTGGGAGGTGTGGGGCCCGCTGCTGCACGGCGGCCGGCTGGTCGTCGTGCCCCACCAGGTGAGCCGTTCCCCCGACGAGTTCCTGCGGCTGCTGGTCGAGCAGCGGGTCACCGTCCTCAACCAGACCCCGTCGGCGTTCTACCAGCTGCTGCGGGCGGACGCGGAACATCCCGAGCTGTCCGCCCGACTGGCCCTGCGCACCGTGGTGTTCGGCGGCGAGGCGCTGGACCTGTGGCGGCTGGCCGACTGGTACGAGCGGCACCCGGACGACGCGCCGACGCTGGTCAACATGTACGGCATCACCGAGACCACGGTGCATGTGTCGTATGTCGCGCTGGACCGGCGGATCGCCGCCGCCGGCGCCGGCAGCGTCATCGGCGGTCCGATCCCCGACCTCGGCGTCTATGTCCTGGACGGCGGGCTGCGCCCGGTGCCGCCCGGCGTCGCGGGCGAGATGTACGTCTCCGGCGCCGGCCTGGCCCGGGGCTATCTGGGCCGCCCCGGCACCACCGCCGAACGTTTTGTCGCCGACCCGTTCGGCCGGCCCGGCACCCGGATGTACCGCACCGGGGACGTGGCCAGATGGACGGACGACGGGCGGCTCGAGTTCGTCGGCCGCGCCGACCACCAGGTCAAGATCCGGGGCTTCCGGATCGAGTTGGGCGAGATCGAGGCGGTGCTGGCCGGCCATCCGGCCGCGGCACAGGTCGCGGTGGTGGCCCGCGAGGACCAGCACGGCGACAAGCGGCTGGTCGGCTATGTGGTGCCGGCCGGCGACCAACCCGTCGACGGGCTGCGGGAGTTCGCCGCCGGTCAGCTGCCGGACCATATGGTCCCCTCGGCGGTGGTGGCGCTGGCCGAGCTGCCGTTGACCGCCAACGGCAAGCTGGACGTCCGCGCGCTGCCGGCGCCCGAGTTCACCACCGCCGGCGGACGTGGGCCGCGCGATCCGCGCGAGGAGCTGCTGTGCCGGCTGTTCGCCGAGGTCCTGGACGTGCCGGGCGTCAGCATCGACGACAACTTCTTCGACCTGGGCGGCCATTCGCTGCTGGCCACCCGGCTGACCGGCCGGGTGCGGGAGGCGTTCGGCGTGGAGGTGGGCATCAGCGCGCTGTTCACCGCCCCCACCGTCGCCGCCTTCGCCGAACACGTCGGCCGGGACGACGACCGGGACACCTCGCTCGACGTGCTGCTGCCGCTGCGCCCGCACGGCAGCCTGCCCGCGCTGTTCTGTGTGCACCCGGCCGCCGGGCTCAGCTGGATCTACTCCGGGTTCCTGCGCCATGTCGACGCCGAGCGGCCGATCTACGGTCTGCAGGCGCACGGGCTGCGGGACCCGGAGCAGGCGCCCGCCTCCATCGAGGAGATGGCCGCCGCCTATGTCACGGAGATCCGCAAGGCCCAGGCCGCCGGCCCCTACCATCTGCTGGGCTGGTCGTCCGGCGGCGTGGTCGCGCACGCCGTCGCCACCCAGCTCCAGTCGGAGGGCGAGGAGGTGGGCCTCCTCGCCATCCTGGACGCCTACCCGGGTCTTGAGCTGCCGCCGCTGGGCGAGCAGGAGATCATGGCGACGCTGCTCGACTTCGCCGGCTTCGACCGGCGCCGACTCGGCCCCGAGCCGCTGGAGTTCGAGCGGGTCGTCGAGCTGCTGCGGAAGCTCGACAGCGCCATGGCCGGGCTCGGCGAGGCCGATATCGCCGCGATGGCGCGGGTGTACGGCGAGGCCAGTCAGCTGATGCGGGCCTATGTCCCGCGCCGCTTCACCGGCGATGTGCTGTTCTTCGTCGCCACCCTCGACAAGGTCGAGTTCTCCCCCACACCCCAGGAGTGGCAGCCCTATGTGTCGGGCGAGATCGATGTGCGGTTCGTCGAACGCGCCCACACCGATCTGCTGAAGCCCGCGCCGCTGGCCGAGATCGCCGAGGTGGTCGCGGACCGGCTGGCCGAGGCGGGCGACGACGGGGGCCTCTCCCGGGCGCCCGCGCCACGCCCGGACCGGGTGCCGCTCTCCGCCGGCCAGCGGCGGCTGTGGTTCCTCAACCAGCTGGAGACGGGGGCCTCTTCGCCCGGCGCCTACAACGTGCCGCTGGCGCTCCGGTTCCCCGGCACGCTGGACCGGGAGGCGCTGCGGCTGGCCCTGGGCGATGTGGCCGAGCGGCACGAGACGCTGCGCACCGTCTTCCCCGACGTGGACGGGGTGCCGCACCAGGAGGTGCTGGCGTCCCGGACGGCCGGCGCGGCCGCCCTGCCGCTGCACCGGGTGACCGCCGACGAGGTGACGGAGCGGCTGGCGGCCGCCGCCACCACCCGGTTCGACCTGGCCGGCGAACCCCCGTGGCGCGCCGAGCTGTTGCGGGTCGCCCCGGCCGCCCCCGGGGAGGCCGAGCACCATGTGCTGTCCCTGGTGGTGCACCACATCGCCTGCGACGGCGGCTCCCTGGGGCCGCTGACCACCGATCTGGCCACCGCCTACGCCGCGCGCCGCACCGGCACCGCCCCCGACTGGGCGCCGCTGCCCCTGCAGTACGCCGACCACACCCTGGCGCAGCTGGCACAGCTGGGCGACGAGTCCGATCCCACGAGCCAGCTCGCCCGGCAACTCGCCTACTGGAAAAAGACGTTGACCGGCCTGCCGGACCAGCTGACGTTGCCGACCGACCGGCCGCGGCCGTCCGTCGCCTCCCAGCGGGGCGACACGGTCCCGGTCACCGTCGGTCCCGAACTGCACCGGCGGATCAGCGAGTTGGCCCGCGACCGGGGTGCCAGCGGGTTCATGGTGGTGCAGGCCGCGCTGGCCGCGCTGCTGACCCGGCTCGGCGCCGGCACCGACATCCCGATCGGCAGCCCGGTCGCCGGCCGGCACGACGCCGAACTCGCCCCGCTGGTCGGCTTCTTCGTCAACACCCTGGTGCTGCGCACCGACACCTCGGGCAGCCCGAGCTTCGCCGATCTGGTGGACCGGGTCAGGGCCACCTCGCTGGCCGCCTTCGGGCACCAGGACGTGCCGTTCGACCGGCTGGTCGAGGTGTTGGGCACGCCCCGCTCGCTGGCCCGACACCCGCTGTTCCAGGTGATGTTGGCGTTCCAGGAGGACCCGGGCGACCAGCTCAGGGCGCTCGCCCCGCATGCCGAGCCGCACCCGGTGCCCCGGCGCAGCGCCAAGTTCGATCTGACCCTGGACCTGACCGAGCGGCGGGAGTCCGGCGTTCCCGGCGGGCTGACCGGGGTGTTGGAGTACGCCACCGACCTGTTCGACCGGGAGACCGTCGAACTGCTGGCCACCCGGCTGGTGCGGCTGCTGGACGTCGCCACCGCCGATCCCCGGCTGCCGCTGGGCGAGTTGGAGATCGACCATCCGGGCGACCGGCACCGGGTGCTGGTGGAGTGGAACCGCACCAGCCGCCCGGTTCCGACCACCACCGTGCCGGCGCTCTTCGAGCTCCAGGCGTACCGCACCCCCGACCGGATCGCCGTGGGCACCGCCGGGAACGCCGATCCTGGGCTGAGCTACACCGAACTCAACGCCCGCGCCAACCGGTTGGCGCACCATCTGATCCGGCGCGGGATCGGCCCCGAGGATCTGGTGGCGCTGGTCATGCCGCGCACCCCCGATCTGGTGGTCGCGATCCTCGGGGTGCTCAAGTCCGGCGCCGGCTATCTGCCGCTGTCCCCGACCCACCCGGCCGACCGGGTGCGGTTCATGCTGGAGGACGCGGCGCCGGCGCTGGTGCTGCGGGGCCTGGCCGAACTGCCGCTGGACGGCATGCCGGACCACAACCCGACCGACACCGAGCGGGTCAGGCCGCTGCTGCCGCAGCACGCCATCTACGCCATCTACACCTCGGGTTCGACCGGGCGTCCCAAGGGCGTGCTGGTCAGCCACGCCTCGGTGGTGGACCTGGCGCTGTGGGCCGGTGCGGCGCTGGGCGCCGACGCGCTGGCGCACACCCTGCTGGCCACCTCGTTCACCTTCGACGTGTCCGTCTTCGAGCTGTTCGGCACGCTGCTGGCCGGCGGCCGGGTCGATCTCGTCCGGGATCTCACCGCGCTGCTGGACGGCGCCGGGGAGCCGTGGCGCGGGACCCTGTTGAGCGGGGTGCCGTCCGCCGTGGCGCCCGTTCTCGGGCAGAGCCCGGCGCCGGCCGTCGCCGACACCGTGGTGCTGGCCGGCGAGGCGCTGCCGGCCCGGCTGGTCGCCGATCTGCGGACCGCGCTGCCGAACGCGCGGATCGGCAACCTCTACGGACCGACCGAGGCCACGGTGTACGCCACCGCCTGGTTCGCCGATCCGGCCGAGACCCCCGGGTCGGCCCCGCCGATCGGCCGGCCCCGCACCAATATCCGGGCCTATGTGCTGGACGACGCGCTCCGGCCGACGCTGGTCGGCAGCACCGGCGAGCTGTATCTGGCGGGCGCCGGCCTGGCCCGTGGCTATCTGGGCCGTCCCGGGCTGACCGGCGAACGGTTTGTCGCCAACCCGTTCGACGGGCCGGGCGAGCGGATGTACCGCACCGGGGACCTGGCGCGATGGACCGCCGACGGCCAGATCGAGTATCTGGGCCGCGCCGACAACCAGGTGAAGGTGCGCGGCTTCCGGATCGAACTCGGCGAGATCGACGCCGTGTTGGCGCGGGCCCCCGGGGTCCGCGAGGTGGCGACGCTGGCCCGCGAGGACCAGCCGGGGGTGCGCCGACTGGTGTCCTATCTGGTCGCGGGCCCCGACGAACAGCTCGACCTGGACCGGGTGCGCGCCCATGCCGCCGCCGAACTGCCGGACTACATGGTGCCCGTCGCGCTGGTGCCGCTGGACCGGCTGCCGCTCGGGCCCAGCGGAAAGCTGGACCGGGCCGCGCTGCCCGTCCCGACGCTGGCCGCGCCGGCCGAACGGTCCGCCGGCACCGATGTCGAACGGCTGCTGTGCGGTCTGGTGGAGGAACTGCTCGGTCTCGACCGGGTCAGCCCCGACGACCGGTTCTTCGAGATCGGCGGCGACAGCATCGTCTCCATCCAGCTGGTCAGCAGGGCCAGGAAGGCCGGTCTGCTGATCACCCCGCGCGACATGTTCGAGCAGGGCACCATGGCCGCGCTGGCCACCGTCGCCCGGCCGGTCGGCACCGTGGACCAGCTCGCCGACCAGGCCGATATCGCCGTCGGCGAGGTGCCGGTGCCGCCGATCGTGCACTGGATGCGGGAACGCGGCGGGCCGCTGGCCGGGTTCACCCAGTCCGTGCTGCTGCGGGTCCCGGCCGATCTCGGCCTCGACCGGCTGACCGCCGCCACCCAGGCGCTGGTCGACCACCACGACGTGCTGCGGCTGCGCCAGTCGTACGCCGCCAACGGCAGCGGCTGGGTGCTGACCGTCCCCGAGCCCGGCAGCCTGGACGCGGCCGATCTGGTCCGGCGGGTCGATGTCTCCGGGCTGCCCGCCGACCAGTGGGACACGGTGGCGGACCGCGAGGCCGCCGAGGTGCGACTGGCCCCGGCCGAGGGCCGGATGCTGCGGCTGCTGTGGTTCGACGCCGGCCCCGACCGCTCGGGGCGGCTGCTGATCATCGCCCACCATCTGGTGGTGGACGGGGTGTCCTGGCGCATCCTGACCGGCGACCTCGCCGCCGCGTGGAACGTCGGCGACGGCTCCGCGCTGGAACCGGTCCGCACCTCCTACCGCCGCTGGGCCGAGTACATCGCCACCCTGGCCCACGACCGGTCGGTGGCCGCCGAGTTGCCGACCTGGCGGAAGGTGCTGGCCGGGCCCGACCCGCTGCTCGGCGACCGCCCGCTCGACCAGTCCAGGGACGTGCTGAGCACCTCCCGGCAGCTGGTCGCCGAACTGCCGGCCGAGGCGACCCTGCCGCTGCTGACCACGCTGCCCACCGCGTTCTCCTGCGGCGTCAACGACGTGCTGCTGAGCGCGTTCGCTGCGGCGCTGGCCGACTGGCGGCGCCGACTCGGCGTGGGCGCCGGCGGCGAGGTGCTGATCGATCTGGAGGGCCACGGCCGGGACAGCGCCGAATCGCTCGATGTCTCCGGCACCGTCGGCTGGTTCACCAGCCTCTACCCGGTGCGGCTGGACGCAGGCGGCGCGGCGCCCGAGGACGACGCCGCCCTCGGCCGGGGCCTGAAGATGGTCAAGGAGCAGCTGCGGACCCTGCCGAGAAAGGGCGTGGGCTACGGCCTGCTGCGCTATCTCGACCCGGAGGCCCGCGCCGAGCTATCCGCCCTGCCGGCGCCGCAGATCGGCTTCAACTACCTGGGCCGGTTCGGCGCCGGCTCCGAGGGGGACTGGACGATGGCGACCGGCGAGGCCGCGCTCGCCGGCGTCGCCAGGGGGGTCGACCCCAACATCCCGCTGGCCCATCTGCTGGAGTTCAGCGTGCTGGTCGAGGACGGCGCCGACGGCGCCGGGGAGGCGGCCGGACCCCGCCTCATGGTGGTGGCCGCCTGGCCGGCCACCGTGCTGCCCGAGTCCGATGTGCGGGACCTGGTGGACACCTGGTTCCGCGCCCTGCGGACCCTGGCCGGCCACGCCGACCGCCCCGACGTGGGCGGCGTGACCCCCTCCGATCTCTCGGTGGCGATGACCCAGGACGAGATCGACGAATTCGAGAACGAACTGCTCAGGGATTGGGATCTGGGATGAAGCCCCGCCTGCTGGACGTGCTGCCACTCTCTCCGGTACAGGAGGGACTGCTCTTCCACTCCATGTACGAGGGTGACGGCACGGACGTGTACACCGTGCAGCTGGTCTTCGACCTGGAGGGGCCGCTGGACCTGGACCGGCTCACCGAGGCCGCGACCCTCGCGATCAACCGGCACGACAGCCTGCGCACCGCGTTCCGGCAGCGCAAGAGCGGCGAGTCGGTGCAGGCGGTGCTGAGCGAGGTGGCCGTCACCGTCGCCGAGCACGATCTGACCCAACTGGCCGACGAGGCACGGGAGACCGAGCTGGCGCGGCTGGTGGACGAGGACCGCACCCGCCGGTTCGACCTGACCCGGCCGCCGCTGCTGCGGCTGACCGTGGTGCGCGTCGGGGAGCAGCGGCGCCGGCTGGTCTTCACCAACCACCACATCGTGCTGGACGGTTGGGCGACCGCGACCCTGGTCGGGGAGCTGTTCACGCTCTACGCCGATCCGGCCGCGACGCTGCCGCCGCCCACGCCCTACCGCGACTATCTCGACTGGCTGTCCCGCCAGGACCAGGAGGCGGCCCGCGCCGCCTGGCAGGAGACGCTGGACGGCGTCGACGAGCCGACCCTGGTGGCGCCCGCCGACCCGGCCAGGACCTCGGTGGCGCCCAGCAAGCTGGTCGTCACCATGTCGGAGTCCGACACCAGCGCGCTGGTGGCCACCGCGCGCTCCCACGGGCTCACCCTGAACACCGTGGTGCAGAGCGTGTGGGGCGCCCTGGTCAGCGAGTTGACGGGCCGCCAGGACGTGGTGTTCGGCACCACGGTCTCGGGCCGGCCGCCGGAGCTGCCCGGCATGGAGTCCATGGTCGGGCTGTTCGTCAACACCCTGCCGGTGCGGATCAGGGTCCGCACCGACGAATCGTTGGCCGAGCTGTTCCGGCGGGTCCAGGAGGACCAGGTCCGGCTGCTGCCGCACCAGCACCTGGGGCTCTCCGCCATCCAGAACATGCGGGGCGGCGGCGAGTTGTTCGACACCAACATGGTGCTGGAGAACTACCCGGTCGACCCCGACGCCCTCCAGGGCACCATCGGCGACGATCTGCGCATCCTCGGCCTCTCGGGCCAGGACGCCGCCCACTACGTGCTGACGTTCTTCGCCGCCGCCGTCGAGGGCCGGATGCATCTTCGGCTCGACTACCGGCACGATCTGGTGGACCGGGAGACCGCCCAGGGCGTGGTGGCCAGGGCACAGCGGCTGTTGACCTCCTTCGCCACCGAACCCGACCGCCCGCTGGGCGAGATCGAGCTGCTGGGCGACGCCGAACGCCGCCGGCTGCTGCACGAGTGGAACGACACCGACCACCCGCTGCCGGACCGGCCGCTGACCGCGCTGTTCGACGAACGGGTCGCCGTCGACCCGGACCGGATCGCCGTCCGCTGCGGCGACCGCACCCTCACCTACGCCGAACTCAACCGGCGCTCCGACGCGTTGGCCGGCCGGCTGACCGAGCTGCGGGTGGGCGCCGAACAGCCCGTCGCGATCCTGCAGAACCGCTCCGAGCACCTGGTCGTCTCGATCCTCGCGGTGCTCAAGGCCGGCGGCGCCTACGTTCCGCTGGACGACCGCTACCCCGCCGAGCGGCTGACGCATATCGTCGGCGAGACCGGCGCCAAGCTGGTCCTGGTCGACGCCGAGCACGCCGACGCCGACTTCCCCGGCACCCGCACCGTCGACATCACCAAGCCGGGCGGGAACGGTCTCGGGCAGCCCGACCAGACGATGGTGCTGGTGCTGCCCCGACCCGCGCGCCACACCGACCAGTTGGCGTATGTGATGTACACCTCCGGCTCCACCGGGCTGCCCAAGGGCGTCGGGGTGACCCACCGGGACGTGGCCGCGCTGGCCCGTGACCGGTCCTTCGCCCCGGAGGCGCACCGGCGGGTGCTGCTGCACTCCCCGCAGGCGTTCGACGCCTCCACCTACGAGCTGTGGGTGCCGCTGCTCAACGGCGGCGAGGTGGTCGTCGCGCCGCCGACCGAGCTGGATCTGACCACGCTGGAGCGGGTGATCGCCGAACACCGGGTCACCGCGCTGTGGTTGACCGCCGGCCTGTTCCGGCTGCTGGCCGAGGAGAACCCGGCCGCGCTGGCCGGCGTGACCGAGGTGTGGACCGGCGGCGACGTGGTGCCCGCCGAATCGGTGCGCCGGGTCCGCGCCCAGTGCCCCGATCTGGTGGTGGTGGACGGCTACGGCCCCACCGAGACCACCACGTTCGCCACCCGGCACCGGGTCGGGCCGGCCGACGAGGTGCCCGCCTCGATGCCGATCGGCACCCCGCTGGACAACATGCGGGTCTACATCCTGGACGCCGAACTGCGGCCCGTGCCGGTGGGCGCCGCCGGCGAACTCTATGTCGCCGGCGCGGGCGTGGCACGCGGCTACCTCGGCCGGCCGGCCGCCACCGCCGAACGTTTTGTCGCCGACCCGTTCGGGGCGCCGGGCGGCCGGCTGTACCGCACCGGCGACCAGGTCCGTTGGAACGCGGCCGGCGAGGTCGAGTACCTGGGCCGGGCCGACGACCAGGTCAAGATCCGGGGCTTCCGGATCGAGCCGGGCGAGATCGAGGCCACCGTCACCGCCGACCCCCGGGTCGGCCAGGCCGCCGTGGTGGTCCGCGAGGACCGCCCCGGCGACAAGCGGCTGGTCGCCTACCTGGTGCCGGCCGCCGAACGGGACGAGGCCACCGAGCTGGCCGCCGTCGCCGAATGGTCCGACCTCTACGACCGGATGTACACCGACCATGCCGAGTCCGGCGGGTTCGGGGAGAACTTCGGCGGCTGGAACAGCAGTTACACCGAACAGCCGATCCCGCTGTCGGACATGCGGGTCTGGCGGGACGACACCGTCCGGCAGATCCGCGCGCTGCGCCCCCGCCGGGTGCTGGAACTCGGCGTCGGCAGCGGCCTGTTGCTGGCCCCGCTGCTGCCCCATGTCGAGGAGTACTGGGGCACCGACCTGTCGCCGGTCGCCATCGGCAACCTGGAGCAGGCCCTCGCCCGGCACGGCGAGCACACCGACCGGGTCACCCTGCGCGCCCAGCCGGCGCACGACATGACGGGCCTGCCCCGTGGCCACTTCGACACCGTCGTCATCAACTCCGTCATCCAGTACTTCCCGCACGCCGACTACCTCACCGACGTGCTGCGGCAGGCCGTCGACCTGCTGGCCCCCGGCGGCACGGTCTACGCCGGCGACATCCGGGACCTGCGTCTCCAGCGCGCCTTCCAGACCGGGGTGCGGCTGGCCAAGGCCCCCCCCGGCACGGACGCCGAGGCGATCAGCGCCGCCGTCCGCCGTGGCGTCCAGGCGGAGAACGAACTCCTGCTGGCGCCCGAGTACTTCGCCGCCCTGCCCGATGTGGTCGACGGCATCGCGGCGGTCGACATCCAGCTCAAGGGCGGCACCTACCACAACGAGCTGAGCCGCTACCGCTACGCCGCCGTGCTGCGCCGGGAACCCGCCGACCCGGTGCGCGCCACCGGCGCCCCCGTCCTGGCCTGGGGCCGGGAGGCCGACACGGTGGAGTCCGTGGCCGGCCATCTCGCCGACCACCCGCGGCTGCTGCGGGTCACCGGCGTCCCCAACGCCAGGACCGTCGCCGAGGTCGCCGCGCTGCGCGCCCTCGACGAGGGCGCCGAACTCCCGGCGGTGCGCCGCGCATTGGCCGAACCACCGGCCGCGATCGAGCCGGACGCCTTCCACGAGCTGGCCGCCCGGCACGGCTACCGCGCCCATGTCACCTGCGCCTCGCCGGACGCCCTGGACGCCTTCGACGTGCTGCTGGTCGCCGAGGAGCTGGCCGACCGGCCGGTCACCGGCGCCTGCCCGCCGCCGCCCAGGGGCACCGCGCCGGCCGACCACGCCAACACCCCGGTCGCCGCCCGGGATCTGGCCGGCGAGGTCCGCGAGCGGATCCGTGACCTGCTGCCCGAGTACATGGTCCCCACCGCGTTCGTCACCCTGGACGCGCTGCCGCTGACCCCCAACGGCAAGGTGGACCGCCGGGCGCTGCCCGCGCCGCTGGTGACCACGAGCGACGACGGGCGCGGCCCGGCGAGCGCCGCCGAGGAGGTGCTGAGCCGGCTCTTCGCCGAGGTGCTGCGGCTGCCGTCGGTCGGCGTGGACGACAGCTTCTTCGACGTCGGCGGCGACAGCATCGCCTCCATCCAGCTGGTCAGCCGGGCCCGCAAGGAGGGCCTGAACTTCACCCCGCGCGATGTCTTCACCCGCAGGACCGTCGCCGAACTGGCCCGACTGGTCGCGGACGGCGGAGCGGACGAGGGCGTGGTGCGGGAGGCCCCCGACGCCGGCATCGGTCCGGTGCCGCTGACCCCGATCGTCCACTGGCTGCGTGAACTCGAAGGCCCCGTCGACCGGTTCAGCCAGTCGATGCTGCTGGCCACCCCGGCCGGGCTGCGCACCGAGCAGCTGACCGCCGTCCTCCAGGCGCTGCTGGACCACCATGACGCGCTCCGGCTGCGGCTGGCGCGCGAGGACGACGGATGGCGACTGGAGGTGGCCCCCCGGGGCACGGTCTCCGCCGGCCGGCTGCTGCACCGCGCCCCGCTGGCCCGTCTCACCGAGGAGGCCGCCACCGCCACCGGGCAACTCGCCCCGGAGGAGGGGGTGATGCTGCGCGCGGTGCACTTCGACGCCGAACCGGGTCAGCCGGGCCGGCTGCTGCTGGTGCTGCACCATCTGGTGGTGGACGGCGTCTCCTGGCGGGTGCTGCTGCCCGATCTGGCCGACGCCTGGGAGGCGGTCGCCGCCGGCCGTCGCCCCCGGCTGGCCCCGGTGCCCACCTCGCTGCGGACCTGGGCCACCGGCCTCACCGAGCTGGCCGCCGAACGCGCCGCCGAACTCCCCTTCTGGGAGGAGACGCTGCGCGAGCCGGACGCCCCGCTCACCGATCTGCCGCTGGACCGGGCCCGCGATGTGGCCCGCACCGCCAGGTCGGTCTCCGTCACGCTGCCCACCGAGCTGACCACCCCGCTGCTGACCAGCCTGCCCGCCGCCTTCCGGGCCGGCGTCAACGATGTGCTGCTCACCGCGCTGGCGCTGGCCGTCGCCGACTGGCGGCGGCGCGGCGGCCGGGGCGAGGGCCACCTGCTGATCAGCCAGGAGGGCCACGGCCGGGAGCCGGTGCTGCCGGGCGTCGATCTGTCCCGCACCGTCGGCTGGTTCACCAGCATGTGGCCGGTCCGGCTCGACCTGGGCGGCGTCGATCCGGAGGCCGCCCTCGCCGGCGGGCCCGCCACCGCCGCCGCGCTGAAGCGGATCAAGGAACAGCTGCGGGCGGTCCCCGACAACGGCATCGGCTACGGGCTGCTCCGCCATCTCAACGCGGACACCGCCCCGGCGCTGGCCGAAGCGGCGGAGCCCCAGCTGGCGTTCAACTACCTGGGCCGGCTGCCCGCCGCCGAGGCCGGCGCGACACCGGCCGACTGGACCCCGGCGGGCGAGTCCGGGCTGCTCGGCGGCGGTGGCGACGGCGAACTGCCGTTGGCGCACGCCCTCCAGCTCAACGCCCTCACCGAGGACCACCCCGACGGGCCCCGGCTCTCCGCCACCCTGTCGTGGCCGCGTTCCGTGCTCAGCGAGACCGCGGCGGACGATCTGCTGCGCGGCTGGGAACGCGCCCTGACCGCCCTGGCGCGGCTCGCCGGGACACCGGACGTGGGCGGCTTCACCCCCAGCGACCTGCCGCTGGTCGGCCTCGACCAGGACGAGATCGAGACGCTGGAGGCGGAGTTCCCCGAGCTGACCGATGTCATCCCGCTGGCGCCGCTCCAGGAGGGGCTGTTCTTCCACGCCGGCTTCGACGAGGGCGAACGGGACGACTACATCGTCCAGACCTTCTTCGATCTGGAGGGCGAACTGGACATCGCGGCGCTGCGGTCGGCCGGCCAGGCCCTGCTGGCCCGGCACGCCAACCTGCGCACCGCGTTCCGGCAACGCGGCGGCGGCGCCGTCCAGGTGGTCGTCCCCGAGGTGGAACTGCCCTGGCAGGACTGGGACCTGCGGAAGCTGAACCCGCTGGACCGCAACGCCAGGTTCGAGGAGCTGGCCGAGGCCGACCGCACCACCCGTTTCGATCTGGACCGGCCGCCTCTGGTGCGGTTCACCGTGCTCCGGCTCGCCGACGCCCGCTACCGGATCGGCCTCACCAACCACCACATCCTGCTTGACGGTTGGTCGATGCCGCTGCTGGTGTCCGAGCTGTTCCAGCTCTACGCCGAGCGGACCCTGGGCGCCGCGACCCCGCCGGAGCCCACCCCCTACCGGGAGTTCCTGGCCTGGGTCGCCGACCGGGACACCACGGCGGCCAGGGCCGCCTGGGCGGAGGCGCTGGACGGCCTCGAAGGGCCCACCACGGTGGCGCCGGTCTCCGCCGCCGACCGCTCGACGGTGCCGGCCCAGGTCATCATCGGCATCACCCGCGAGCTGACCGAGACGCTCACCGAACGCGCCCGCGCCCTCGGCGTCACCATGAACACCTTCCTCCAGGGCGCCTGGGGCCTGCTGCTCGGCTCCCTGACCGGCCGCCAGGACGTGGTGTTCGGCGGCACGGTCTCCGGCCGGCCCGGTGAGATCCCCGGCATCGAGACGATGATCGGCCTGTTCATCAACACCCTGCCGGTCCGGGTGCGGTTCGACGCCACGGACACCCTGGCCGAGCTGTTGGGCGAACTGCAGCGGCAGCAGACGGATCTCCTGGACCACCAGCACATCGGCCTCAGCGAGATCCAGCGACTCACCGGATACGCCCCGCTGTTCGACACCATCACCGTCTTCGAGAACTATCCGCTGGACGCCGACGCCATGCGGGAGCCCGTCCCCGGGCTGAAGGTCGGCGGGGTGTCGGGGCGGGACGCCACCCACTACCCGCTGACCCTGGCCGGTCTGCCGGGCGACGAGGTGCGGCTGCGCCTCGGCTACCGCCCCGACCTGTTCACCGAGGCCGACGTGCGGCGGCTGCTGGGCCGGCTGGTGCGGGTGCTCACCGCGATCGCCGAACACCCCGAACTTCCCGTCGCCTCGCTCGACCTGCTCAGCGCGGCCGAACGCGATCTGCTGCTGCGCCGGTTCAACGCGACCGAGATCGCCCTGCCGCCGGCCGGCACCGTCCAGCAGGCGTTCGCCCACCAGGTGCTGCGCACCCCCGACACGGTCGCGGTGCGGAGCGCCGGCGTCGACACCAGCTACCGCGAACTCAACCGGCGCGCCAACGCGTTGGCGCACCGGCTGCTGGCCGCCGGGGTCCGCCCCGGGGACCGGGTCGCCGTTCTGCTCGACCGGTCGGTCGAGCTGGTCGTCGCCGAGCTGGCGGTGCTCAAGGCCGGCGCCGCCTATGTCCCGCTGGACGACCGCTATCCGGCCGAACGGTCCCGGCGGATGGTCGCCGACGCCGGGGCCGGCGTGCTGCTGGTGGACGCCGCCCACGCCTCGGTCGGCTTCGAGCACGGCGCCGACGTGCTCCGCGCCGACGAGCCGGTGCCCCCGGGACCGCACCCGGAGCCGGCCGCGGGGCCCGGGCACGCCGGCCAACTCGCCTATGTGATGTACACCTCGGGCTCCACCGGGGAGCCCAAGGGCGTCGCCGTCACCCACGCCGACATCGTGGCGCTGGCCTATGACCGGCGGATCGCCCCGATCGCCAGGGGCCGGGTGCTGACCCACTCGCCGCAGGCGTTCGACGCGTCCACCTTCGAGACCTGGGCGCCGCTGCTGTCCGGCGGCACCCTGGTGCTGGCGCCCGTCGGCGAGTTGGACCTGGCGACGCTCGGCGAGGTGCTGGTCGGCGAGCGGATCGAGACCGCCTGGCTGACCGCCGGACTGTTCCGGCTGCTGGTCCAGGAGCATCCCAGGACCCTCGCCGGGGTGCGGGAGGTGCTGGCCGGCGGCGATTCGGTGCCGGCGGAGAGCGTCCGCCGACTGCTGGAGCACTGCCCGGGCACGGCCCTCACCAACGGCTACGGACCCACCGAGACCACGGTGTTCGCCACCCTGCACCGGGTGGCCTCGGCCGAGGAGATCGGCCGCACCCTGCCGATCGGCACCCCGCTGGACAACATGCGCTGCTATGTCCTGGACAGCGCGCTGCGGCCCGCGCCGCTGGGCGCGCCGGGCGAGCTGTATCTGGCGGGCGCCGGGGTCTCGCGCGGCTATGACGGCCGCCCCGATCTGACGGCCGAGCGGTTTGTCGCCGACCCCCACGATCCGGCCGGCGGCCGGATGTACCGGACCGGAGATCTGGTGCGCTGGACGGCCCAGGGCACCCTGGAGTTCCTGGGCCGGCTGGACGACCAGGTGAAGGTGCGCGGCTTCCGGATCGAGCCGGGCGAGATCGAGGCCGTGCTGGCCGCCCATCCGGCGGTCAGCCAGGTCACCGTGCAGGTGCGGGAGCCCAGGCCCGGGGACCGGCGACTGGTCGCCTATGTGGTCCTCGATCCCGCGCTGCCCGCCGAACACCACCCGGATCTGCGGGAGTTCGCGGGCCGCGAGCTGCCCCCGCACATGGTTCCCTCGGCGGTGGTCGAGCTGGACGCGCTGCCGGTGACCGCCATCGGCAAGGTGGACCGCAGGGCGCTGCCGGACCCGGACGGCGCGGTGTTCGCCGGCCGGATGCCGGCCAACGAGGCCGAGACGTTGATGTGCGAGCTGTTCGCGGAGGCCGCGGGACGGCCGTCGATCGGCGCGGACGACAACTTCTTCGAGATCGGCGGCAACTCGCTGCTGGCGGCCGGCCTGATGGTCAGGGTGCGGAAGGTGTTCCGCACCGATGTCTCCGTCCGGGCGCTCTTCGAGGCGCCGACGCCGGCCGCCCTGGTGGCCAGGCTGACGGACGACGGCGGCTCGGACGCCTCGCTGGGCGTGGTCTTCCCGCTGCGCGCCACCGGCGAGGGCGCGCCGCTGTTCTGCGTCCACCCGGGCGCCGGCATCGGCTGGCCGTACTCGGGGCTGCTGCCGGCGCTGCCCGACCATCCGGTCTACGCGGTCCAGGCCAGGGGCCTGACCGAGCCGGACGCGCTGCCGGGGACCGTCGCCGAGATGGCCGCCGACTATGTCGAGCAGATCCGCAAGGTCCAACCCGTCGGCCCCTACCACCTGTTGGGCTGGTCCTTCGGCGGCGTGGTGGCACACGAGATCGCCGCCCAGCTCCAGGAGGCCGGCGAGGACGTCGGGCTGCTGGCGCTGATGGACGCCTATCCGCACCCCTACGAGGGCGAGTACCGGCCGGTCACCGACGAGCAGGAGGTGCTGGAGATGATGCTCGACTTCGTCGGGCAGGACCGCTCCGCCGCCGGCGAGGGGCCGCTCACCGCCGGCCGGGTCGCCGAGGTGCTGCGGCAGGGCCACAGCAGCCTGGCCGATCTGGCGGAGCGGCATATCGCGGCGATGAGCCGGGTGCTGGTCAACAACATGCGGCTGGCCGACGCGGCCGAACCCCGGCGCTGGGATGGCGACATGCTGTTCTTCGCCGCCATGGTGGACCGCGCCGATCTGGCGGTCGACGACTGGCTCCGCTATCTGGGCGGCACCGTGGAGATCCGTCAACTCGACTGCCGGCACTCCGAGATGGCGTCCCCCGAGCCGCTGGCCGCGATCGGCGCCGTGGTGGCGCGCAGGCTGGCTTCCGCCCCGGTCGGCGGGGCGCCGCTGGTAGCGTCGCCCACGGTGCCGCCGACGGCGGTTGACGGAGGCGAGCGGTGACGGAGACCGAGACGGGCCTGGACCGGGTCAGCCCCCGCTGGGACCGCAGGGAGCGGCACCGGCTGCGGATCGAGGGGGAGCCGGCCGCCGTGATCCAGGCGGCCGAGGACCTGACCTGGGGCGAGGTGCCGAAGTTCCGCCGGATCATGGTGATCGCCGGCCTGGGCCGGGTGCCGTTCCGCAAGGACCGGCAGGTGGTGACCATGTTCCTGGACAACGACTTCCGGATCCTGCACCGTTCGGACGACGAGCTGGTGATCGGGGGCATCCAACGGATCTCCCGCAAGCAGCCGATCGCGCCCATGGGGGACGATCCGGCGACCGAGTTCCGTGACTTCGACCGGCCGTCCCATCTGCTGACCTGCTTCAACTTCCGCTATCAGGACGGGGTGCTGGTCACCGAGACCCGGGTGCGGGCCACCAGCAGCAGGGCGCGGCGGCTCTTCGCGGTCTACTGGCTGGTGATCCGCGCCGGCAGCGGGCTCATCCGCCGCATCTGGCTCCGTGGTGTCCGCCGCCGCATGGCGGCGACCGCCTCCTGACCCGGCCCCCGGCCCTCGTCGGTCGACGACCCACGACGAGGGCCAGGGGCTCAGCGCGGTTCCGGCAGATAGGTCAGGGCCGGATCGGTCGCCTCCAGGCGCAGCCAGCCCTCCCGGCGTGGGCCCCGGGTGTGCAGCAACACCCTTTCACCCGGGCGGAGTTCGCCCAGGTGCAGCAGGTTGCGCAGGGTCAGCCAGACATCGCAGGGCGCCCGTCCCGTCACCCGACGCGCGGGCGCCTCGCTCCGGAAGTCGTCGGGGGGCGGTCCCTCGCCTGAGCCGAGGAACGTCAACGGGCCCGGGCCGCGCACCACCCGCAGCCCGACCGTGGTGAACCAGGCCATGCCGAGACGGCCGTCGGCGAACAGCGGCTCGTCGCAGACCAGGGTGCTCGCCCGGGCGCCCGCCGCCAGCGCCCAGCGCGGCAGATCGAGCGCCAACACCCCGCCCAGCTCGTCGAGATGGGTGATGCCCAGATCGTCGCCCGGCCAGTCGAAGGCATGGACGAGCCCGGCCAGCGCCGCGACCTTGGCATCCCTGAGCGGCCCGGAACGCACCAGGAGCAGCGTCTCGTCCGGGGTCGGCGGCCCCAGCGCCGCGAGGGCCCTGGCGCTGGTGTCGGGGCCGCCGGTCTCGACGACATCGTTGGGGGTCACCACCAGAAGGTGCTCCAGCGGGATGCCGTGCGCCTCGGCGACCCGACGGGCGCGGGGCAGCAGCGCCTCGGGGAAGTCCGACAGCGGCCGGTAGTCGGTGTGCGGCACGACCGCGACGCTGAGCGCGTGCACGCTGAGTTCACCGCTGTCGTTCATCGGCGTCTCCGTTCCGGTGGCCACGGGCGATATGCAGGCGTTGGACGTTGCCCGTGCCCTCCATGAACTCGAAGGCGCGCACGTCCCTGGTCCACTTCTCCAGCAGCGGGTGTTCCAGCAGCCCCGCCGGGCCCAGCGCGCGGCCGGCCCAGTGCGCGACCCGGACGGCCGTCCTGGTCGCGCCCAGCTTGACGACGTTGGACGGGTAGCCGCGCTCGGGCGCGCGGTCGACGCGGGCGGCGGCCTCGACGACCAGCCGCTCGGCGGCCGCCACCCGGGCCCGCATCCCGGCCAACTCCGGGGCTGTCTTGCGGTGTTCGGCGACATACTCGGCCATGGCCGAGGCGGTGCCCACGGCCGCTGCGGCGACCCGTACCCGCATCCGGTGGAACGTCCGGGTCGCGGCCCAGACGCCCCGGCGGGTGGCCGGCAGATGCTCGCCGAGCAGCATGTCGCCGGCCACCGGCAGCCCGTCGAACCGCAGTTCGCTGACACAGGCGCCGCGCAGCCCCACCATCTCCAGCGGTTCCGCGTGCCAGCCCGGTGCCGGCAGCTCCACCAGGGCCGCCCTGATCGACAGCGGCGAGGGTCCGGTGCGGGCGAAGACCACGCCCACGCCGCCCCTGGCGCCCTGGCCGATATAGCGTTTGGCGCCGTGCAGCAGCCAGCCACCGGAACCGTCCGGCACCAGCCGGGTCTCCATCGCCGTGGCGTCGCTGCCGGCCCGCTCCTCCGACATCGCGAAGAACGACCAGGTCCGACCGTCCGCCAACCGCCGGTGGAAACGGTCCCGTTGCTCCTCGTTGCCCAGCAGCTCGACGAAGACGCCGGCGAGTCCCGGCGAGGGGCAGGACAGCAGCACGCCCATGTCGCCGCGCGCCAGCTCCAGCATGCCGGTCACGTTCTCCAGGCAGGAGGAGCGGGCGGGCAGCGTCGGGCCGCCCGGCTCGGTGGCCAGGTAGTCGGGCGGGGTCTCCGAGCGGCGCACCAGGGCGAAGGCCGGCGAGTCCAGATGCGGTTCCATGGCGTGCGGTTCGGCGTCCACCGCCAGCGCCCGGGCCCGCAGGTCCCCGGCCGCGTCGCGGGCCACAGCCCTGATCGCGCGCAGCCGGGCGTCGAGCGTGCTCATCCGCCGCCACCCCCCGCCGCCCGCTCGTCGGCGACGACCTCGACGACCGTCGCCTGGACATAGGCGCCCTGGCCGATGGCCACCAGAACGCAGCGGTCCCCCGGGCTCAACCGGCCGGTGCGGTCGGCGTGTTCGAGCGCCATCAGCGCGTCGCCGCCGAAGTTGTGGCCCCGTTCGGCGATCAGGTCAAGACAGATCCGGTCGGCCGGGATACCGCTGAGGGCGCTGAACGAACGCCAGAACATCCGGTTCGACAGATGCGGCATCACCCAGTCGAGCCGGTCCGGGGTCAGCCCGGCGGCGGCCACGGCGCGCCGCACGGTGCTGAGGACCAGCTCGGAGCAGACCCTGCTGAAGAGGGCCACCTCCTCCTCCGTCATCCGCATGTTGCGGTGGAAGCGGGCGTCCCGCGCCCCAGCGCCCGACAGATAGCGGTAGCGGTGGCCCGGGCTCCCGTCCTGGCCACCGCCCCGCACCACGACGCCGACGGCGGTGTCGCCGCTGACCGTGGTGCCGGGGATGTAGCGCGCCCCGTCGTTGACGCTGCCCTGGTCGCCGCCGAGGACCAACACGGCCTCGCCCGGCCCGGATTCCGGCCGCCGCAGATAGCGCCGCGCCAGCTCGACGCAGCGCAGCACGGAGGCGCAGTTGACATGGGAGACCCCGAAGAACCGGCTGTCGTCCAGACCGAGGCGGCGCCGCAGCCGGTCGGGGAAGTCGTCGCCGAGGTCGCCCTCGGCCATCAGCAGGGTGTGCCCGTACAGGACGAGGGAGGCGGTGCCGCCGTCGAGGGCCGCCGCGCCGGCCTCGGCCAGCAGGTCCTCCATCCGCTCGTCCGCCGCCAGGGTCGGCGACTGCCGGAGCCCGTAGACCTTGGTGAACATCCGGCGCTCCAGGGTGCCTCGGCCCGCGCGGGCCAGGATCTCGTCCACCGGCTCGGAGTGTGCCGGCAGCCGGACGGCCACCCGGGAGAGGCCGACGTTCACGGTGTGGCCGCCCCGGCCGGGCGGGCTGGGGCGGGGCGGCCGGCCGCTGCGCGCGGCCGGCCCCTGGGCGCCGCGCGGGGCGCCCGGCTCGGCTGGGGGGCCATGGCTCAGACCGCTGCCTTCTCGAAGTTGGCCTCGACGTAGTCGCTCAGGGAGTCCACGGTCTGGAAGACCTCGGGCCCCAGCTCGTCCGGGTCGATCTCAAGACCGATGGTGTCCTCCAGGCTCATCAGCAGCTCGATGACGCTGGTGGAGTCCAGCGCCAGGTCCTCGAAGAGGCGCAGCTCGGGGGTGAGCGTGTCGAACTCCTTGTTGAGGACGGCGGACAGCGCGACGCGCAGGTGCTCGACGATCTCGGTGCGGTTCATCGGATTCCTCTCATGGGTGGGTGGTGGCTCACGGCCGGCGTCCGCCGCGCAGCACGGCGGCCTCGGCGGCGAGGGCCGGACGGTCGGTCTTGCGGTTGGCGTTGAGGGGGAACGCGTCGAGATGGCGGTAGCCCAGCGGGATCAACTGCCGGGGGAAGAACGTCCCCAGCTCCTCCATCAGCTCGGGCGCCGGGCGCGGGGTGCCCAGATAGAAGGCGAACAGCTCGCCGTCGACGGCGACGGCCACCGCGTCGGTGACGCCGGCGCAGCGGCGCAGCCCGCTCTCCACCTCGGCGAGTTCCACCCGGACGCCGTTGATCTTCACCTGGTGGTCGCGCCGTCCCAGACAGGCCAGTTCGCCGTCGGGGAGGCGCCGCGCCAGATCGCCGGTGCGGTACCAGCGTTCGCCGGCGTGATCGAGGAACCGGCCGGTGTCGTCGGCCGGTTCGAGATAGCCGGGGAACATCTGGTCACCGGTGACACACAGTTCGCCCTCCCCCTCGGTGGGGCGTCCCTCCGCGTCGGCGAGCAGCACCCGCAGCCCGGGGTGCGGGGTGCCGATGGGCACCATGTCGTTGACGCAGGCCGCCGGCGAGGTGGCCGGGTCCCAGCGGTGCACGGTGCAGGAGATGGTCAGCTCGGTGGGGCCGTAGAGGTTCTCCAGCCGGGAGTCGGGGGCGGCCAGCTGCCAGTCGGCTGCGTCGCGGGCGAGCAGCGGCTCGCCGCAGAACAGGCTCAGCCGCAGCCCGGCCAGGGCGCCCGGGCGCAGCGCGCGGACCCGCCGCAGCAGGGAGATCACGCTGGGCGAGGAGAACCAGACGGTGAGACCGTGCCGGGCGACGAAGTCGGGCACGGTGAGAAACGCCCGCGCCGGCATCGACACCAGCGTTCCGCCGCTGCCCCAGGCGGCGAACATGTCGAACATCGCCAGGTCGAAGGTCAGCTCGAAGGTCTGCGAGAACACGTCGTCCGGGGTGAAGGCGTACCGGTCGTGGACGAACCGCAGATAGGCGCCGACATTGCGGTGCCGCACCGGAACGCCCTTGGGGCGGCCCGTGGATCCCGAGGTGAAGAGGATGTAGGCGGTCTCGTCGGGGCCCGGCGTCCGGGGCCGCTCCAGCGGCGGCCCGGTCGGCCCCTCCACGACGCGCACCCCGTCGAGCGCCCCGGCCAGGCCCGGGAGCAGATCCCGGCCTCCCGCGTCGACGAGCAGCGCGTCCACCTCCGCCGCCTCGATCATCGTGCGGGTGCGTTCGGCGGGGAAGGACGGGTTGAGCGGGACGACGGCCGCCCCGGCGTAGCCGGCCGCGAGCACCCCGGCGTAGCCGTCGACGTCCCGGTCGGCGAGCAGGCCGACGCGGCGCGGCGGGCGGCGGGCGTCGGCCAGCAGCGTCCCGGCCAGGGCGAGCGCCCGCTCGTGCAGCGCGCGGTAGCTGACCTCGGTCGGGCCGACGCGCAGCGCCACGGCGTCGGGGGCGAGGGCCAGGCCGCGCAGGAACCAGTGGTGCAGGGGCTCGTCGGCGCGCACCAGCGGCTGCCGCGCGGCCTCGGGTCGGGTGTCGGTCGCGGAGTTCATCGCTGTCCTCGGTTCTCGGGCGGGGCGGGGAGACGCACCTGGGCGGCGGCCATCGCGACGACCAGCTCCGCCTGGTGGGTGAGGGTGACCTGGAGGTCGAACAGGCCCAGCTCCCGGGCGCGTTGGGCGGCGCCGCCGGTGAGTCGGGCGCCCGGGACGCCCAGGCCGTCGGTGGTGACCTCGATGTCCCGCCACCGCACGCCCTGGCCGAAGCCGCGCCCGAGCACCTTGCAGACGGCCTCCTTGGCGCAGAACCGGCCGGCCAGCCGCTCCGCGTGGCGGGGCGAGCCGATCTCGCCGGCCTGCGCCAGCTCGGCCTCGGTGAAGACCAGCGTCCGGTAACGGCGGTGCTCGGCGATCCGGGTGAAGCGCTGAACCGACAGCAGGTCGACGCCGATCCTCATGACGTGTCCCCCGGTGCCCCGGTCGAACGGGCGACGGCGACCGCCCCCGGATCGACCGCCGCCAGCGCCAGCCAGCCCTCCCGGTGGGCGCCGACGGTGTGCAGCAGCAACCGTTCGCCCGGCGGGACGGTGCCCTCGTCGAGGGCGGCGGCCAGCGACAGCCAGGCGTCACACGGGCCGGCGCCGGTGAACCGGATGCCGGCGTCCCCGGGCGGCGCGCCCTCGGCGCAGCCGAGCACCCGCAGCGGACCGGGGCCGCGCCGGAAGCGCAGCGCGACGGCGCGCGGCGGCGCCAGCGCGTCCGCCGCCAGCAGCGGCGGATCGTCGGGGACCAGGACGGTGGCCCGGGTCTCGACGGCCCAGCCGAGGAGGCCGGCGATCAACACCCCGCCCAGCTCGTCGAGATGGGTGACGCCCAGATCGTCGCCGCGCCAGCCGGTGGCGTGCACGATCCGGCCCAGTTCGGCGACCCGCTGATCGCGCAGCGGCCCGGAACGGACCAGGAACAGCGGCTCGTCGTCGGCGGGGCCCGCCACGGCGGCGAGCGCTTCCAGCGCCAGCAGGGCGACGTCCGCGTCCGGGTCGGTGTCCGCCGCGAGCAGCCGCAGCTCGGCGACGGGCACGCCCCGCGCGCGGGCGGCCAGCAGGGCGAGATCGCCGGCGGGCGCACCGGGCGGCAGCTCGCCTGCGGTTCTGACGGCCACCGGGACGCGCGGCTGGGCGGCGCACAGGGCATGGACGCTCAGCTCGTTCATCCTCCGTGGCCGCCCTGGTAGCCCCGGAAGATGTGCAGGCGCTGGATGTTGCTGGTGCCGTCCATGAACTCCAGGGCCCGCACGTCCCTGGTCCACTTCTCCAGCAGCGGGTGTTCCAGCAGCCCCGCCGGGCCCAGCGCGCGGCCGGCCCAGTGCGCCATCTCGACGGCCATCCGGACCGCGCCCAGCTTGGCCGCGCTGGAGAGATAGCCCTGTTCGGGCTCCTGGTCAAGCCGGGCGGCGGCCTCGTACACCAGCGCTCTGGCGGCCTCCGCCCTGGCCAGCACGAGGTCCAGGCCCGGGGCGGACTTGCGGTGTTCGGCGACGTACCCGGCCATGGCGAGACCGGTGCCGACGGCCGCCGCGGCCAGTTGCATCCGCATGTTGTTGAACGTGGTGAGCGCGCCCCAGATGCCCCGGCGGGTGACCGGCAGATGCTCGCCGAGCAGCATGTCGCCGGCCACCGGCAGCCCGTCGAACCGCAGTTCGCTCAGATAGGCGCCGCGCAGCCCCACCATCTCCAGCGGTTCCGCGTGCCAGCCCGGGGTCGGCAGCTCCACCAGCGCCGCCCTGATCGACAGCGACGAGCGTCCGGTCCGCCCGAACACCACGCCCACGCCGCCCCTGGCGCCGTGCCCGATATAGCGTTTCGCGCCGTGCAGCAGCCAGCCACCGGAACCGTCCGGCACCAGCCTGGTCTCCATCGCCGTGGCGTCGCTGCCGGCCCGCTCCTCCGACATCGCGAAGAACGACCAAGTCCGACCGTTCGCCAACCGCCCGTAGAAGCGGGCCTTCTGCTCCTCGTTCCCCAGCAGTTCCACGAAGACGCCGGCGAGGGCCGGCGACGGGCAGGACAGCACCACGCCCACATCACCGTGGAACAGCTCCACCAGGCCGACGACGCTCTCCAGGCAGGTGCCCCGGTCGGGGCGTTCGGCAGAGGCGGCGGTCCGGTGGGCGGCCGGGATGCTGGACTCCCTGATCATCGCGAAGGTGGGCGAGTCCAGGTGTTGTTCCATGGCGGCCGGGTCGGCGTCCACGGCCAGCGCCCTGGCCCGCAGGTCATCGGCGGCCTCCCGGTGCTGGTCGCGGATGCCGCGCAGCCGCTCGTCGAGCTCGATCACGACCGGTCTCCTTCTCTGTGCACCCAGGTGTTGCCGACCAGCACCGAGACATGGAGGGCGCGGGCGGGGTGGTCGGCGATATAGCCGGCGGCGCCGAACAGCTTCAGCACCTCCCAGCCGAGATCGTCCAGGCGGTCGTGGGCGTCGACGACGGCCACCGGATCGTCGGGGGCGAGGATCTGCTCGCGCAGCAGCTCCAGTTCGGCCAGGACATCGGCGACCGCGCCGGTGACCAGCTGCTTGCGGATCAGCGGCTCGTCGCCCGCGTTCCGGCCCGACAGATGCTCGACGGCCTGGTCGAGCAGCCGGCGGACCAGGCCGAGCCTGGCGGCGGCCAGCCGCCGACCCACCTCGGTCAGCGTCGGGGGCGGCGCGTCGGCGGTGCCAGGCGTCGGCAGGAACACGACGCCCTCGTGGTCGGCGAGCCGGTGCCGGTGGACCCGGACGCCCTCGGGCACCGAGGTCGCCGGCACCGCGGCGAAGCGCCCCGGTGCCGTCTCGGCCACCTCGGTGTCGCCGACGGCGGCGGCCAGCCCGGCGGCCAGCCCCTCCTCCCTGGCGATGCGTTCGCAGGCGCGCATGGTGGTGGTCATATCTCCTCCTGGACTTCGACGATCGCCGCCTGGAAGTAGGCGCCCAGCGCCAGCGAGACCAGGGCGCAGCGCTGGCCGGGCCGCAACCGGCCGGCGTGGTCGGCGTGTTGGAGCGCCATCAGGGCGTCACCTCCGAAGTTGTGGCCGCGTTCCGGGATCAGGTCCAGGCAGATCCGGTCGACGGGGACGCCGGTGTGCGCGCTGAAGGAACGCCAGAACATCCGGTTCGACAGATGGGGCATCACCCAGTCGAGCTGCCCCGGTTCGAGCCCCGCGGCCCGGGCGGCGCGGGCCACGGCCTCGACGGCGCCCCGCTGGCAGACCTGGCTGAAGAGCCGGCTGTCGGCCTGCGAGAGCTGGAGGTTGCGGTGGAAGCGGACGTCCCGGACGGTCGCGCCGGCCAGATAGCGGTAGCGGCCCACGCCGGCCCGGGCGACGAGCCCGACGGCGCCGTCGCCGCCGACGGCCATCCCGGGGATGACCCGGGACGGCTCGTGCACGCTGGCGTGATCGCCGCCGAGCACCAGCACCCGGTCGTCGGGCGAGGCGCCCGGCCGGGCCAGATAGCGGCCGGCCAGCTCCAGGGAGCGCAGCACGGAGACGCAGTTGACATGGCTGATCCCGTACAGCTCGGCGTCCGGCAGCCCAAGACGGCGGCGGAGCCGGTCGGCGAAGCCGCCGTCGAGCTGGAACTCCTGGGTGAGCATGGTGTGTCCGTAGAGGACGAGCCCCGCGTCGGCGCCGTCGAGCGCGGCCCGGCCGGCCGCCACGAGCAGGTCCTCCCACCGCTCGCCGGGAGCGAGGGTGAGGGTGTCGCGCAGCCCGTAGACCCGGGTGAACACCTTGCGTTCCACCGCGCTGTGTCCGGTGCGTTCCAGCACCGCGCCCACCGGCTCCGAGGTGCCGGGCAGGCGCACCGCGACCCGGGACAGTCCGACGTCCATGTCAGGCCACGGTCGCCGTGCGGAAGCTGGTCTCGACATAGTCCGTGAGCGAGCCGACGGTGCGGAAGACCTCGGGCCCCAGCTCGTCCGGGTCGATCTCAAGGCCGACGGTGTCCTCCAGGCTCATCAACAGCTCGATGACGCTGGTGGAGT
This sequence comes from Streptomyces sp. NBRC 109706, assembly GCF_000974485.1. Taxonomy (GTDB): domain Bacteria; phylum Actinomycetota; class Actinomycetes; order Streptomycetales; family Streptomycetaceae; genus Streptomyces. The sequence continues at coordinate 239,768 of NZ_BBOM01000012.1, forward strand.
CCAGGCCCAGGTCGTCGAAGAGGCTCAGCTCCGGGGTGAACGGGTCGAGCGGGCGGCCCAGCACCGTGGAGAGCGCGGCGCGCAGTTGGTCGACGATCTCCGAACGCTCCATCAGGAAGGCCTTTCTTGGTCGTTTCCTTGGTTGTTTCCCTGGTCGTTGCCCTGCGGGCCGGTCGGGCTGATCAGGCGCTGCGGGCGCAGCAGGTCCTCCGGCTCGTCGCGGGCCCGCACCAGATGGGCCTCGCCGTCCCGGACCAGCACCTCGGCCGGGTAGCCGTGGCTGAGGAAGAGGCCGGGCGAGGCGGTGGGGCCGTAGGCGCCTGAGTTGAGGACGCCCAGCAGGTCACCAGGCCGCAGCGGCGGCAGCGGCGCCTGCTTGAGCAGCGAGTCGTTGGGCGTGCACAGCGGCCCGGTGACGTTCCACGGCTCGGGCTCGCCGGCCGCGCGCTCGCTCAGCAGCACGGCGGGGAAGTTCCGCTTGACGAAGGAGCCGATGCCGACCGCCGCCATATGGTGGTGGGTGCCGCCGTCGGCGATCGCGAAGCGTTCGCCCATCGACTCCTTGACGTACTCCACGCGGGCCACATAGATCCCGGCGCGGCCGGCGAGGTAGCGCCCGGACTCCATGATCAGCCGGGTCTCGGGGTGGGCGCCGGCGAACTTGTCGAGCAGCGGGTTGATCAGGTCGGCGACCGCGCCGGGGGCCAGCTCCTCCTCGCCGTCGAAGTAGGGCACGCCGAGGCCGCCGCCGATGTCGACGGCGTCCAGCCGGATGCCGGTGGCCTCGGCGACCCGTTCGGCCAGGTCGAGGATGTAGCGGGTGTTCTTGCCCACCACCTCGGGGTCGAGGATGCGGGTGCCCATGTAGACGTGGACGCCGGCGACATCGGCGTGCCGGTAGGCGACGGTCAGGTCGCCGGCGGCCAGCACCTGTTCCTCGTCGATGCCGAACTGGCGCGGTTTGCCGCCCATCGTCAGCCGGGACCCGCTGATGGCCAGCGCCGGGTTGACCCGCAGCAGGACCCGCTGGCGGTGTCCCCGTTCGGCGGCCAGCCGCTCGATCAGGTCCAGTTCGGCGAACGACTCGCAGACGACGGCGTACACCCCGGCGTCCAGGCAGGCCGCCAGCTCCCGCCGGCTCTTGCCCGGGCCGAGGAAGATGATGTCCTCCGGCGGGGTGCCGGCGGCCAGCGCGGTGCGCAGCTCCACCAGCGAGGAGACCTCGGCCCTGGCGCCGCCGGCGCGCAGCGTCGCGTAGACGCTGATGTTGGGGTTGGCCTTGAGCGAGTAGAAGACCTCAAGTCCGGGGTGGAGCGCGGCGCGCAGCCCGCCGATCACCTCGGTCAGCCGGTCCGCGTCATAGACGTACAGCGGGGTGCCGAACCGTTCGGCCAGCTCCTCGTAGGCGATGCCCTGGACTCTCACGACCGTCCCTCCGTCAGTTCGCGCAGGCGGGACTCCGCCTCGCCGCGCACGGCCAGCGCCCCCTCGGCGGTGTCGGCGACACAGATCCCGTACAGCCGGCCGTGGAAGCTGCCGGTGTCGGTGGCCGCCGCGTTCAGGGTGGCGAAGTTGTTGATCAGCACGCCGGATTCGCCGGGCGTGCGCAGCAGCAGGTCCCCGAGGGCCCCGGCCACCTCGGTGAAGGAGTGCCGTCGGCTGGGGCGCAGGCCGAACGTGGCCGCGATGGCGTGGTGGCCTCCGGGGATGAAGCGTTCGGCGATGCGGCTCTGGTAGGTGGACATGTTGAACCTGGCGTTGATCTCCAGGCAGGGGTAGAGGGTGCCTTCGGCGTCGAGCACGGCGTCCACGCCGACCATGCCGTGGTATCCCTCGTCGAAGAGGGCGGCGCCGATCGCCTCGACGGCCGCGTGCAGCTCCTCGCGGGCGCGGGCCGGCAGTTCGACGGGGAAGCGGTGCCCCTGGTGCACCCCGTCCCGCAGCACCGCGGCCTTGACGGTCTCGAACCTGACGCCGCCCGAACGGCCAACCACCAGCTGGTAGTTGAGGTCCTGTGCGTGCTCGATCCAGGATTCGACGACCAGGCGGGCCGGCGCGTCGGCGCCGCGCCGTTCGATCAGCCGCAGCAGCCGCTCGGCGCCGCGCTCGTCCTTCACCACCACCATGCCCCGCCCTGAGACGCCCAGGGACTCCTTCACCACGGCCCGGCCGCCCGAGGCGAGGCGGGGAAGGAGCGCGGCGCGCAACTCGCCGACCGTCTCGCAGACCTCGCCGGGCACGGCGCGCAGGCCGAGGCGGTCGACCAGCCGGCGGCTGAAGATCTTGCCGTTGACATGCTTGCCGACCTGGGCCGACGGGCCGGCCAGCGGCAGTCCGGTCTCCTTGGCCAGCCGCTCCTCGGCCGGGGAGACGCCCAGCGGCATCAGATAGGTCCGTCCGTCGGCCAACTCCCGCAGCTTCGCCAGCAGTTCGGGGGACTCCAACGCGTCCTCGGTGACGGTGGCCGCCGGGCTGCCGTTCTCGGCGGCGAGCACCCGGCCTGCGGCGGCGCCGAGCCGGCCGAGATAGGCGGTGAACTCCGCGTCCATGGGGGCCTTGAGCACCACCACGTCGTCCGCCTCGGCGAGCAGCGCGCCCATTTCCTCCATGCGGTTCACCGTGGTCCCGGCGAACGATATGCCGGCGCCCGGGAGTTTCGGCTCGCCGACCGCCCAGCTCCTTTCCACCTCGAAGTTGTTGAGAAAGACGAAACGCGATCCTGAGTCTCCGGTCAGGTCCTTCTTCAGGCGTTCCACGAAATTCAGTGGTGCGACAGAACTCATCGGGCTCTCCCGGAATTCGGCGAGGGGCACGGACGGGGTGTGGAAGGGGCCGGCGGGTCGGCCTTCGCGGGGTCGAACAGCCGGACGGCGTCGCTGATCCGGAGATCGGTCGCGGGATCGCGGTGGGCGGCCAGCAGCGCGGCGTGACCGCGCAGCGTCCGCTCCACCCCGGCCCGGTCCAGCACCGAGTCGAGCGCCTGGAGGGCGAGGGTGACCCCGTCCGACCACTCGTACACCCGCAGGTAGAGGTCGGAGCCGGCGCGCGCCCAGTCCAGCGGCGGCGCGTTCCACACCCAGCGCTCCCGGCGGGTGCGGCACGAACGCGGCGCGTTGTCCAGGAAGTTCAGCTCGTTGGCGACCCGGACGGACCGGCCGCGCGCGGCGCTCTCGGCGGCCACCGCCTCGTCGATCAGGGCGAACGGCACATGCGCGTGGTCCATCGCCTCCCTGACCCGGTCCGCCGCGCTGCGCACCACCTCGCCGAAGGTCGGATCGTCGGTGAGGTCGAGCGGGCAGAGCAGCGGATGCGACATGCAGGTCAGCACGTCGGGAAAGCCGCTGGCCGGACGCTGGCTGGTGTAGAGCCGGACCGCCACCCGGCGGCCCCCGCTGTGCGCGGCCAACGCCACGGCATGGGCGGCCACATGCACCGCCGACGGCCACACCCGGTGCCGCTCGGCCACCACCCGCGCATCGGCCAGCAGCCCGGGCACGGTGAACGACGCACTGTGCGCGGGAGCCTCGCCGGCGCCGGCGCCGGCGCTGGCCTCGGCCGGAGGCCGGCGGGACGCGTGGCCACCGTCCGGCAGTTCGTCGCCCACCCGCAGCCAGGCGCTGCGCGCGGCCTCGGCCGAGGGCCGGCGGGCCGCGTTACCACCATCCGGCAGTTCGTCGCGCACCCGCCGCCAGGCGCTGCGCGCGGCGTCAACTTCGACCGGGGAACGGCGGGCCACGTCGCCACCGTCTGACAGTTCCCCGCCCACCCGGCCCCCGGCGCCGTGCGCGGCGTCGGCTTCGGCCGAAGGGCGACGAAACTCGTGCCCATCGTCCGGCAGTTCGTCACCCACCCGCCGCCAGGCGCCGTGCGCGGCGGGCGCGGCGGGCGCGGCGGTGCCCTCCGCGGCCGCTCCGGCGGCAGCGGCTTCGACCGAGGGCCGGCGGGCCGCGTTACCACCATCCGGCAGTTCCCCGACCACCCGGCCCCCGGCGCCGTGCGCGGCGTCGGTTTCGGCCGAAGGGCGACGAAACTCGTCCCCACCGTCCGGCAGTTCATCGCTCACCCGCCGCCAAGCGCTGCGCGCGCTGCGCGCGGCGTCGGCGGAGGGCCGGCGTGCCGTGTGGATGTCGTCGGGTAGTTCGGTGATCAGCCGGCGCCAGTGGGTCAGGGCGGGGGCGGGGGAGGCGGTCGCCTCGTATGTGGCGAGGTCGACCGGCTGGTCGGCGACCGGCGGGAGTTCGGCCGGCCGGCCGGCGACCCGGGCCGCCAGCAGTGTGGTCAGCTCGGCCGCCAGCAGGTCGAGGGCGACATCGTCGAACGCCAGGTGGTTGAAGACCAGATGCAGCCGGCGCAGCCGCCCGCCCGCAGTGATCAGACAGGCCCGCATCGGGCCCTCCCGGTCCGGCGCGAACGGCGTCCTGGTGAGCCGGGCCACCTCGGCCGCCGGATCGTCGCCGGCGGAGACCTCCACCACGGGCGGCGGCCCGGGGGGCAGCACCAGCTGGCGCGGTACGGGGGTGGCGGTCAGGTCGTAGACGGTGCGCAACACCTCGTGCCGGCGCACCAGATGGGTCAGCGCCGCCCGCGCGTGGGCCGCAGTGCAGCCGTCGGGCAGCGGAAAGCTGGTCGTGATGTGCGCCTCGTGCCGCGACTCGGGCGGGGTGCCCAGATAGCGCAGCACATGGTGGTGCTGGCCCCAGCACAACGCGGCGCTTCTCACCGGTGGCATCCGCGTTTCCCCTCCTCGGCTCGACGGATTCGACGGTTCTGAATAGTGGCCCATCGCCTCCCGCTTTCGGGAGCCCGCACCGGTGACATCAACCGGGCGTCATATTCCTGTCGTTGACACCGGTAATTCGGCGGGAGGATTCTCGTTCCGCTGCCGGGTCGGCTTTTTCGGCCCGAAGGCGTTCGTCCATTTCAGCTCACGAATCAAGGAGCATCACATGGCCAAGGCCATCGCGAGCAAGCCCGTCGCCACCAAGGTGATCGCCACCAAGGTTGTGGCCCACAAGATCGTGGCCGCCAAGGCCATCGCCACCAAGGTCGTGGCCCACAAGGTCATCGCGACCAAGGTCGTGGCCGCCAAGGCGATCGCCACCAAGGTCATCGCCTGATCACCCGCGGTGTGGCGCCGGTTCGCTGGCCGGCGCCACACCGCAAGCCCGACCCGTCACGGAGGACCCCCATGCGAGACGCGCTCCAGTCCTGTGAACACGTCGGCAGGACCCACGGCTTCCGGGCCGGTCTTGCGCTCGCGCTCGACGGCGCCGACGCCGACGCGGCGCCCGGACGGCTGGCCGCGCTGCCGAGCGACGCCGTCGGCCCAGGAGTCGAGGTGGTGCCGCACCGTCTCGCCGAACGCGAGGGCGTCGCCTTTGTCCGGCGCACCGGCCGGCGCCAGGTGTCGCAGGACGAAAGGACGGCGCTGGCCGCACGGTTGGCCGCCCTCAGGGTTGGCATCACCCACCGCCTGCGGGAACGAGCCGTCGCCCATCTCGCGGCCCGCGTCTCGGGCGGCGAACCGACCCTGCGCAAACAGCTGGTGCGCGGGGCGCTCGCCGACGCCCTGGTCACGGTCGAGACGGTCCGCCGCACCCTGCTGGTGGCCGGCGACATGGCCGGCACCGTGATCGAGTGCCACCAACGACTGACCGAGACCGACTGGGAGTTGGCCAAGCTGCTGGGCGCCTCCGGCTACGCCGGCCCCGGCACGGCGAGCACCGCTTTTGTCGCCCGGCTGACCGCCAACTGCTGGCTGCCGGCGGGGGCGGCCCGGTGAACGGCCGGCTGCGCGCGCTGCGCGACGGCTGTCGCGAACTCGCCGTCGAGCTGCGGGAGCTGGCGCTCCCGGTCGACGCGGAACCGCACGCCGAGGAGCGTCTGCGCGCCAGCCCGGCGCTCCGGCTGCTGCGCACCCTCGGCACCCCGCGCCACCGCAGGGCCGACGAGGTGCCCCGCTGGGCCGAGACCTTCGCCGACAGCCGGCTGACCCGGGTGGTGGCCAATATCGAGCTGGCCAGGGGCGATGTCGGCGTGCTCAACGCCTGCGCCGCGCCCTCGCTCGCCGGCTTCACCGTGGACGCCCTCGGCGACCAGAGCCAACAGGACTGGTTCTACGACGAGTTGGCCCGCCACGGGCTGTGGACGTTCTTCGGCATGACCGAGCCCGACCACGGCAGCGACGCGACCGCGATGCGCACCCGGCTGACCCCACGGGACTCCGGCGGCTTTCTGCTGCGCGGCGCCAAACGCTATGTCGCCAACGCGGCCAGGGGCGGCATCGGGGTGGTCTTCGCCAGGACGGGACCCACCCCGCTGTCCGTCCGCGCCGTGCTGCTGCGCCGGCCGGCGCCCGGGCTGACCGGAACCCCCCTGGAGATGCTGGGCCTGCGCGGCGCCTGCCTGGGCGAGATGACCTTCGACGATGTCGAGGTGCCGGGGGAACGGCTGTTGGGCCGGCATCTGCCGGCGTCCCGGCGCGGCCTCTGGGGCGCCAACCGCGCGTTCGGCGTGGTCCGTCTCCAGATCGCCGCCCAGGCGCTGGGCGCCGGCTACGCCATCCGCGACCAGGTGTGCGCGCTGCGCCCCGGCTGGGACGGGCACCGGACGGTGACGGCGCGGCTGGACGCGGCCCGCGAGCTGCTGCTCGACCTCGCCGCCGAGGCGGACGCCAACCCCGACGACCGGCGGCCCCCGTCGCTGGCCAAGCTGCACACCGCGGCGCTGGCCGTGGAGGTCGGCCGATGGGCGGAGAGCGCGCTGCCGCCCGGCTCCCTGGTGGAGCACCCGCTGTTGGAGAAGTGGTGCCGCGATGTCATGGCCTTCGAGTTCATGGACGGCACCAGCCACATTCTCCGCCTGACCGTCGCGCCCGACGCGGCGCCCCCCAGGGAGGGACCATGACCGACACCACCACGGCACCGCCCGGGTGGTCGAGCCGCCCCTACGCGGAGCAGGACCGCGAGGCGGTCCTCGCCCTCTTCGAGGAGCCCGACTTCCGCTACCGCACCGACCAGCCCGACACCCGCTCGGCCGCCGAGATCGTGCGGCTGCTCGGCGACGACACCCAGGTGCTGCTGGCCGACGGCCGGGTGGTCGGCCTCTGGGCGTTGAGCGCCGAGGGCGCCGAGCACGGCTGCCACCACCTGCTGACGCTGCGGCTGTCCACCGAAGTCCCCGACGCCTGGTGGCGGTCGGCCCATCACGAGGTGGTGCGCGCCGCGCGGTGGCGGCAGGAGATCGTGCGTCTCTCCGTCAGGTTCGGCTCCGACGACGCCCGGGGGCTGCGCATCGCCCGGGCGTTGGGGCTGACCGAGGAGGGCGTCCTGGCCGGGGTGACGGCCCGCGACGGGGAACGGCACGGACTGGTCTGCTTCTCGCGCGTCTGGAGCCCGGTGTCATGAGGCTGCGTGGCTACCGCGACCGGGACCTTCCGCTGCTGAGCGGCCACTGGCTGCCCGGCGAACTGCTGGGGCTGCCGCTGCCCGACTGGCCGGCCCTGGCGCCGCCCTCCCGGATGGCGCCGCCCGCCGACCAGGACGAGGAGCTGTGCGTGGTCTCGGACACCGCCGTGGTCAGGTTCGCCGAGATCGACTGGATCAACCGGCGGGCCAGGCTGGAGATCGGCTGGCACCGCCAGGACACCGAGGGGTTGGACGCCCTGCTGGCCACCGCCGTCGACGACGGTCTGCGCCGGCTCAACCTGCGCCGCCTCGACGGGCTGGTCACGGTCACCCCCCGGGCGACCCCGACCGCCGCGGTCCTGACCGCCGCCGGCTTCCGTCGGGAGGCGACCGTGCCGGAACACCTGTGGCTGGACGGCCACACGGTGGACCGCGAGATCTGGGGGGTCACCGACCATGACTGACATCGTCCCGCTGGGGCACGCCGAGGCCGCCGCCGCGCTGCGCGCCGCCGGCCCAGGGGCCAGGGGATTCCTCGACCTCGACCCGGTGACCCAGAACGACGCGCTGCTGGCGCGAACCCTGGAACGCGCCGAGGGGCAGGTCCTCCGGGTCGGCGAGACCCTGGTGGGCGCCGCGCCCAACCGGCTCCAGCCGCGCCAGTCCTGGGTCGCCACCACCTCCGACGACGAGGCGGCCGTGCGGGCCCTGGTCGAGTTCCTGGTGGACTACCGCAGGACCACGTCCTGTGTGGCGCTGGTGCCGCGGGGGGCGCCGGGCGGATCGGCGTTCCTGGGCGCCGGCTTCACCGACCGGGGCGTGCTGCGCGGCCACCGCTACGCCTCGGGGGCCTACCACGACGTGCGGGTGCTGTTCGGCAGGGGCTTCGGGAGGGCGGAGGACCGATGACGTTCGTGACGGTCAGACACTTCACGGAGGACGACATACCGTTGCGCCTCCAACTGCTGCGCGAATCGCAGTTCCAGGCGAACCTGTCGGACTTCGCGGTGCAGGCCGCCGACGCCGATCTGGTGGCGGACGTGCGGCGCACCATCGCCGAACGGCAGGCGGAGCGGCGGATCTTCACCCTCTGCGGGGCCGGCGGCGCCGTGATGGGCTTCGCCTGGATCACCTCGGTCGACTGGCGCAACCAGTGCTGCGAGCTGTCCTTCGGCGTGCTGCCGCGCTTCCGTGGCGGCCCGGGCGCGTTCGCCGTCCAGGCCGCGCACGACCATGTGCGGTCGGAGCTGAACATGCGGGTGGTGGTCAACCAGGTGCTGGAGCACAACACCATGCTCCAGTCGGCCGCCGCCCTGGCCTCCAGCCGGCAGGTGCGGTGCGCGTACGACTCCTACACCGTGGGTCGTTGGCGCTCGGCCTGCTACTGGACGTTGACCGATGAGGACGTCTCGGCGGACCGCGCCGAACGGCTGGCCAGGCGGCGCGAGGTGGCCGAGCGGATCCGGGCCAGGAAGGGGGAGTCGGGATGAGCGGCTATCCGCGGTTCCCCGCGCCCCATGCCGGGGGCACCGTCTTCACCTGCGAGGACGATCTGTGGTCGGTGCCCGTCGAGGGCGGCCTGGCCGTCCGGCTGACCGCCGGCCGGGGCGAGGCCACCCGCGCCAGGGTCTCCCCCGACGGCGCGTCGATCGCCTTCACCGGCACCGAGGACGGGCCGACCGAGGTCCATGTGATGCCGACCGCCGGCGGTCCCGCCCGGCGGCTGACCTTCCAGGGCGCGCGCTGTGCGACGCTCGGCTGGCATCCGCGCACCGGGGAGATCGTCTACGCCAGCACCGCCGGGCTGCCGGTCGGCTTCGGGCAGCGGATCTTCGCCGTCGACCCCGAGGGGGGCCGCCCCCGGCTGCTGGGCGGTCCCGCCGAGACCGTGGCATACGGCCCCGACGGCCGGGTGGTCCTGGGCCGCAACACCGGCGACCCGGCGCGTTGGAAGCGCTACCGGGGCGGCTGCGCCGGCGAGTTGTGGATCGCCGAGGACGAGACGGCCACGCCCCGGCGGCTGGTCGATCTGCCGGGGAACCTCGCCGCGCCCTGCTGGGTCGGGGACCGGGTGTACTTCCTCAGCGACCACGAGGGCGTGGCGCAGGTGTACTCCTGTCGCGCCGACGGCACCGAACTGGCCCGCCATACCGACCACCAGGACTACTACGCCCGCCAACTGGCCGGCGACGGGCAGCGGTTGGTGTACCAGGCCGGCGCCAGGCTGTGGCGGCTGACGCCCGGCGGGGAGCCGCCGGAACCGCTCGACATCACCGTGCCGAGCCCCAGGTCGCGGGCGGAGCGCCGGTTTGTGTCCGCCGGCGAGTACCTGGACGGCGCGCGGCTCTCGCCGGACGGCGCGGCGCTGGCGGTGGCGTCCAGGGGCCGGGCGTTCACGCTGGCGCCGTTCTCAGGACCGGTGCGCCGGCACGGCCGGGCGAGCGGGGTGCGCTACCGCCAGCTGGACTGGCTCGCCGACGGCGGCCGGCTGGTCGCCGTGGCCTCGGACGAACGCCCGACCGAACGGCTGGTGTTGCTGTCGGCGGGCGGCGGTGAGACGGAGTGCCCACTGGTGGAGGGCGACCTCGGGGTGGTCACCGAGCTGACGGCCGCGCCGTCGGGCGGCTGGGTGGCCTTCGCCACCAACCGCCAACAGCTGTGGGTGGTGGACGCCGACGCCGACGAGCCGACCGCGCTGCTGGTGGACTCCTCCCCGGCCGACCGGCTCTGCGAGCTGGTGTGGTCCCCCGACGGCCGGTGGCTGGCCTACACCCACCCCGACGGCCCGCACCGTTCGACGATCCGGATCGCGGAGACCGGCCGTTGGGAGCCGTGTCCGGTCACCGAGCCGGTGCTGCGGGACAGTTCCCCCTCCTTCGATCCGGGGGGTCGTTTCCTCTACTTCCTCGGCCAGCGCGAACCGCAGGCCGACTACGACCAGGTCCGGTTCGACCTGGGCTTCCCGTTCGGCACCCGGGCCTTCGTGGTTCCGCTGCGGGCCGGCGACGCCGACCCGTTCGACGGTGACCTCCCGGAGAGCGAGCCGTCCGAGGGGGGCACCGGCGGAGCCGAGGGATCGGCCGCCGGGGTGCGGGTGCGGATCGATCTGCCGGGGATCACCGAGCGGGCGGTGCAACTCCCGGTGCCCGAGGGGCGCTACGCCGGCGTCGTCGGCGCCCCCGGCGGGGTGCTGCTGCTGACGGCGCCGCTGACGCCGCCCGGCACCGAACGCGTCGAGGGCATGCCGGAGGGCACGGTCACGCTGGTCACCTGGTCGGGCGCCGAGGTGACCGAGGACTGGCTCGGCCCGCTGGACGATCTGGTGGCGTCCCCCGGGGGCGACGTGCTGCTGTACCGGAGCGCCAGCCGGCTGCGGGTGGTGCCCGTCGAGACGGCGGCGCAACTGGCCGCCGAGCACCCGCAGTTGGACGCCCCGCCGGGGGCGCGCACCGGCTGGGTCGATCTGGACCGGGTCCGGGTGCCGTTGAACCCGGCGGGCGAGTGGCGGCAGATGTTCCGCGAGGCGTGGCGGCTCCAGCGGGAGTCCTTCTGGGACGCCGGAATGGCCGGCGTGGACTGGGACGCCATGTGGCGGCGGTACGCGCCGCTGGCCGAACGGATCGGCTGCCGCTCGGAGCTTTCGGACCTCATCTGGGAGCTGCAGGGCGAGTTGGGGACCTCGCACGCCTATGAACAGGGCGGCGAGTACCACGGCAGGAACAGCCATGCGCAGGGCTTCCTCGGCGTGGACTGGGACGCCGACGCCGGGGAGGGCGCATGGCGGATCGCCGGCGTGCTGCGCGGCGCCCCCTGGAACCCGAAGGCCACCTCGCCCTGCCGCCGCCCGGGCGTGGACGTGCGCCCCGGCGATCTGGTCACCGCCGTCGACGGCCAGCCGGTCGGACCGGGCGGGCCGGGCGAGCTGCTGGTGGGACAGGCCGGCCGGGAGGTCGAGTTGACGCTGCGCCGGGGCGCGGAGCCCGAGCGAAGGGTCGCCGTGGTGGCGGCCGCGAGCGAGGACCGCGCCCGCTATCTGGACTGGGTGGCGGGGAACCGTTCCCTGGTGCGGGCGCTCTCGGACGACCGGCTCGGCTATCTGCATGTCGCGGATATGCTGGCCACCGGCTACGGCGACTTCGTCCGCCAGTTCCTGGGCGAGCTGGACCACGAGGGGCTGCTGGTCGACGTCCGCTACAACACGGGCGGGCATGTCTCGCCGCTGCTGCTCGACCTGTTGGCGCGGCGCGGCGGCGGCGAGCAGCGGGGGCGGCGCACCGGCAGGACCAGGCACCCGGCCGAGGCCAGCACGGGGGCACTCGCGCTGCTGGTGAACGAGCACACCGGATCGGACGGCGAGATCTTCGCGCACGGCTTCCGCCGCCTGGGTCTCGGCCCGCTGGTGGGACACCGCACCTGGGGCGGGGTGGTCGCCACCTGGCCGCGTCATGTGCTGGTCGACGGGACGGTCACCACCCAGCCGGAGTTCCGCTTCTATCTGGACGGGGTGGGCGACCGGTTGGAGAACCGGGGCGTCGAGCCCGATGTGCCGGCGCACCAGCCGCCGCGCCTCGGCCACCCCGGGGAGGACGTCCAACTCCGGGCGGGCGTCGAGGTGTTGCTCGACGGTCTGACCACGGCGGCCGAGGTCCGCACCCTGGTGGCCGGCGTGCCGGTCGGCGCGGCCGGCCGCCGGCGGGAGGTCGGGGGATGATCCCCTCCCCCGGCGAGTGCCATCTGTGGCTGGTCGCGGTCCGCCCCCGTCCCGAGTGGCTGCCGCTGCTGGATCCGGCGGAGCGGGAGCGCGCCGGGCGGCTGGCCGGCACCGGCGCCGGGGCACAGTTCGTCACCTCCAGGGCGGCGCAGCGGCTGATCGGCTCCCGCTATCTGGGGCTGCCGCCCAGGGCGGTGCGCACCGACCGGAGTTGCCGCCACTGCGGGGCCGCTGGGCACGGCCCGCCGCGCTTCGTGGGCCGGCCCGACGTCAGCCACGCGGTCTCGCACGCGGGCGGGTGGCTGCTGGTCGCGGTGACGGCGGGCGAGCCGGTCGGCGTCGATCTGGAGGAGACCTCCGGGGCCCGGGACTTGGCCGGACTGGCCGGGACCACGCTGACGACCGCCGAGGCACGCCGGTACGCGACGCTGCCGGAGGCCGAGCGGCGGCGCTGGCTGCTGTCGGCGTGGACCCGCAAGGAGGCGGCGATGAAGCTGACGGGCCTCGGACTGCGCGTCGCCCCCCGGCTGTTGGATGTCTCAGGACCCCTGGCCGCGGCCGAAGGCGTTGCCGGCTGGCCGGCCGAGCCGGTCCGGCTGCGGGATCTGACGCTGCCGACCGGCTATGTGGGCGCGCTGGCGACGACCGGGCCGGTGCGGGCGCTCCGCCGGCTGTCACTGCCGGAACCGGCCGACGCGGGGGCGGTCGAGCGATAGGCCGCTGCGGTTTATGGGGGCAACGGGGCCCGCGGGGCGAGGAATCCGGGTAGTGGGTACCCATCCGACGGGTGAGACGGCTCTGCCAGCATCGTCGTATGACCCCAGACGTCGCCTCCCCGGTGGCCGACCACGGCCCGTCGCCGGCCATGTGGTGGTGGGCGCCGGGTCTGACGCTCGTGGAGCGGCTGCCCGTGCCGCCCCCGCCGGCCGCGCTGCCGGCGGACGGCGCCGAGGCGGAGTGGGCCGCGCTCGGCCGGGGCGGGCTCGACCGGCGGGCCGCCCGGCTCGGGCTGGCCCCGGACGCGCTCGCCACGCTGGGCGCCGAGCCGACGGAACGCCTCGGCTCGCGCACCACCAGGCCGCCGTGGGCGGGGTTTGTCGAAAACGTGCTGGCCACCCCGGACGACGACTGGCCGGAGCCGGCGGAGCCGCCGGGCGCCGGGGACGAGGGCCATCTGGCCTTTCTGCCCGTGGTGCGCCCGCTGAGCCGGTACTCCGCGCGGGAGTTGGGGACGAAGCTGGCCGGCGCGCGCCCCGACGTCATGGAGGTGGCCTCGGTCTGCGCCGGTCTTGAGCGGCAGTTGGCCGAGCGGCTGGCGCGGCACGCGGCGCGCACCCTGGTGTGGGAGCTGGACGCGGAGCGCCGGGCCGGCCGGCTGCGCGGCGCGGGATCGCGAGAGCGCTTCGCCGACTTCGTCGCCCGGAGCGCTTCGCGGCGCGGTCTCGCCGCGCTGACGACGCGCTACCCGGTGCTGGCCCGGCTGTGGGGGCAGGAGTGCCTGCGGACGGTGGCGACCGCCGACGAGCTGCTGGGCCGCTTTCTCACCGACCGGCCGAGGATCGTGGCCGATCTGCTGGACGATGCGGACCCCGGCCCGCTGGTGGCCGTCGAATCCGCCCTGGGCGATCCGCACCAGGGCGGCAGAAGCACCTCGCTGCTGCGGTTCGCCGACGGCGGCCCGGTGCTGGCCAAGCCCAGATCCCAGGCGCAGCAGCGGCTGTTGGGCCGGCTGACCGACTGGCTGGACGAGCGACTTCCCGGGCTCGGCACCCGCGTCCCCCGCGTGGTGGAGGGCGAGGGCTACGGCTGGGTGGAGTTCGTCGCCCACCGCCCGTGCCGCACCGCGGCCGAGCTGACGCGTTTCTACCGCAGACAGGGCGCGCTGACGGCGCTGCTGCACGCGGTGGACGCGACGGACGCGCATCTGGAGAACCTGGTGGCCAGCGGCGATCTGCCGGTGCCCGTCGACGCGGAGACGCTGCTGCACCCCACGGTGCGGGAGCCCGCGATCGCCGGGCCCGACCCGGCGGCCGAGGCGTTGACCGCGTCGGTGCTCCGCACCTGCCTGCTGCCCCAGCCGCTGGTCGACGAGCACGGGGTGCGTGACATCTCGGCCCTCGGCGGCCGGGCGGGCGGGAGCGGCGCCGGGGTGCGCTGGGAGGGCAGCGGAACGGACCGGATGCGGCTGGCGCGCGGCGCCGGGGTCTACGAGGGGAGCGACAATCTGCCGGTGCCGGACGATTCGCCGGTCTCCGCCGGGGACTTCGAGGCGGCGCTGCTGGCCGGGTTCCAGGCGGCCTGGGACACGATCGTCGCGCACCGGGACGCCCTTGTGGCCCCCGACGGCCCGCTGGGCGAGGCCGGTGAGCTGCCGGGACGGCTGATCGTCCGTCCGTCCCGGCTGTATGCCACGCTGCTCTTCGAGTCGACCCATCCCCGGGTGCTGCGGGACGCGTTGGCGCGGGACGCCGTCCTCTCCCTGCTGTGGGCGGACTCGGCGGGCGACCCGCTGCGCGAGGCGCTGGTCGAGTCCGAGGTCGCCGATCTGTGGGCGGGCGACATCCCGGTCTTCTTCCACCGGCCGGCCGAGACCGACGTCCGGTGCTCGGACGGCACCAGGATGCGGGGGCTGCTGGCCGAGCCCAGCCTGGCCGCCGTCCGCCGGAAGATCGCCGGCATGGACGAGGTGGAGCGGCACGGCCAGGAGTGGATCGTCTCGGCGACCCTCGCCACCACCCAGCCGGCGGCCGGCCCCCCGTTCCACCGGCCGGCGCCGGCCGGTCCCGGCGCGCCGGCGGTGGCCCCCGATCCCGAACCGCTGCTCGCGGCGGCCTGCGGGATCGCCGACGAGATCGTGGGCCGCGCGATGCACGGCGCCGACCGGGCCAACTGGCTGGGACTCGAACTGGTCGACGACCGCTGCTGGACCGTGCTCCCGATGGGCGCGGGGCTCGGCCAGGGCTATACGGGAGTCGCCCTGTTCCTGGCCCAGTTGGGCCGGCTCACCGGCGTCGGCCGCTATACCGACCTGGCCGCCCGCGCGGTGGCGGCACTACCCCGGCTGCTGGCCTCGCTGCTGGCCGATCCGGAGCTGGCCCGTGCCGTCGGGCCCGGCGCCTTCCAGGGCCTGGGCGGCATCTGTTACGCGACGGGCCGGCTGGCGACCCTGCTCGGGGACGATCTGGCGTCGCTCCCCAGGGCCGTCGACGCGCTGGCGCTCGTCGAGCACGACGGCGCGGTGCCCGGGCTGACGGCCGGGACCGCGGGCGCGCTGGCCGCCGCCGACGCGGTCAGCCGCGAGCACGGCCTGCCGCAGGCCGGTGAGTTGGCCCGCCGACTCGCCCGGACGCTGTCGGCCGCGCTGCCCCACCCGGCGGCGGCCGCCGACCCCGGTTGCGCGCACGGCCTGGCCGGCATCGGCCGGGCGCTGCTGGGGCAGCCGGCGACGGCCGCCCTGGGCGCCGAGGCGCTGCGCGCGGCGCTGGCCGGCGCCGGCGCCGCGCCCGCCACCGGCTGGTGCCGGGGCGCGGCGGGCGTCCTGCTGGCCTCGGTCGGCGGACCCGCCGGGCCCGCCGGCGTCCCGGCCGACGATCCTGAACTCGTGAGTCTTGTACCGCTGTTGGCCCAGGCGCCGCCGACCGGGGACCTGAGCCCCTGTCATGGTGAGCTGGGCATCCTGGAGGCCCTGGCCGCGCTCGCGGCGCACGGGACTCCGGGGGCCGCCACGGCCTACACCCGCCGAGCGGGCGTCGCGCTGGGTACCCTCCAGCGGCACGGCCACCGCTGCGGCACCCCAGGGCATCTGCCGTCCCCGGGGCTGCTGACGGGCCTTTCGGGCATCGGCCACGGCCTTCTGCGCCTGGCCTTTCCCCGGACGGTTCCCTCGGTGCTGCTCCTGGAGCCGATGACCGACCGACACCCGACCGTTCCCCCACTCTCACAGAGATGGACCGCACATGAGCCAGTCGACCGCCGCTGACCGTTCCACCGTCCCCACCGCCGAGCCGGCCTCCGGCGAGACCACGGAGACCGCCGGGGCCCCGGGGACGCTCCCTGCCCCTGACGCCGCCGAGGCGGTCGAGGCCGCCGAGGGCGAGACGACGGATGATCCGGCGGGGGGCGTCGCGCTCGCCGGCCACAACCGGGTCGGCGCCGGGGTGCGGGTGCTGGCCGGTCTCGCCCTGGGCAGCGGACTCGTCGCCAGCCTGGGCGAACTCGGTGGAAACACCTCCGTGTCCATCATCTGACCGCCCGGGCGACCAGCATTCCGACGCCCACTGTCACTTCGAGGCGTTACCATCCGGGCACATGTCAGTCCATGCCACCGACCTCATCGGTCGCGACGAGGAAGTCGCCTATCTCGGCGGCCTGTTGCGCGATGCCGGGCGGGGTAGCGGCGGCGCCGTCTTCCTCGTGGGCGAGGGCGGCGTCGGCAAGTCCCGCCTCGCCGAGGAGATCGCCGGCAGCGCCTTCGACCGCGGGATGCGCGTGCTCAGGGGCCGCAGCAGCACCATCGGGCCGGTGGCGCCGCTGCGGTCCCTCAGCGAGGCGCTGCTGCCGCTCTTCCGTGGCGAGGCCGCCGAATCGCTGCTCGCCGACCCCCATCTGGGGCCCTACCGCGCCGTGTTGGGCCGGCTGGTGCCCGATCTCGCCGGGGAGGAGTCGGAGAGCGGATCGCTGGTGGTGCTCGGCGAGGCGCTGCTGCGGCTGCTGACCGCCCTCGGCAGGGGGCAGGGGAACCTGCTGGTCATGGAGGATCTGCACGACGCGGACATCGAGACGCTCGCCGTCGTGGAGTATCTGATCGACAACCTCCAGGGGCTGCCGGTGATGCTGGTGGCCACCATCAGGGCCGAGGACTGCCCGGCGATGGATCTGGCCGGAGCCACCGAACGGCGCCGTTTCGCCACCCTGTTGCGGCTCTCCCCGCTGGACCGGCCGCAGGTCGCCAGCATGATGGGCTCCTGCCTCGGCGTCGGCCCCGAGGGCGTGCCGGACGCGGCGCTCGACCATGTGTGGAACGACAGCCTGGGCAACCCCTATCTGGTGGAGGAGCTGCTGGAGGGGATGATCGGCAACGGTTCGCTGGTCCGCGCGGCCGAGGGCTGGCGCACCGTGGGCACCCCCCGGCACGACGTCTCCAGCGCGGTGCTGTGGCGCACCGTGCGCCGGGTCGACCGGCTGGGCCCCGAGGGGCTGCGGCTGATGTCGGCCGCCGCCGTGCTCGGGCGGCGTTTCTCCCTCTCGGTCCTCCAACGGATGACGGGCGTCAGCGACCGGGCGCTGCTGAGCCATCTGCACGCGGGGGTGGCGGCCCGGCTGGTCGAACCGGACGAGCCGGCGCCCGACTGGTACGCGTTCCGCCATCCGCTGACCGTCGAGTCGATGTTCGCGCAGATGACGCCCGGCAGCCGCGCCGTGCTGAGCGCCCGGGCGGCCGACGCCATCGAGGCACTGCACCCCGAACTGCCGGACGCCTGGTGCCCGTTGGCCGGCGAGCTGCGGGCCGCCGCCGGGGAGGGCGTGCGGGCCGGGCGGCTGTTCACCGAGGCGGGCCGCCGCGCGCTGGCCGCCGGCGCCGTGGGCTCCGCCATCACCCTGCTGGAGCGGGCCGAGCGGCTGCTGGCCGGCGGCTCCGATCCGGAGGCGCGGGCCGCCGCGCTGCGGGAGCTGATCCCCGCGCTGGCCGAGGACGGCGACTTCGAGCGGGCGTTCGCCCTGGTGGAGCGCGCCAAGGAGCTGACCCATCCGGCGCTGGACGACGCCCAGGTCGCCGCGCTGCACACCAAGCTCGCCAAGGCCGCCTATGTGGCGGGCCGGTGGGCCGACGGCAACGCCCAGGTGCGGCTGGCGCGTTCGCTGCTGGGCGCGGACGCGCACGAGCGGGACACCGCCCAGATCGATGTGGTGGCGGCGTATCTCGCGGTGGAGACGCCGAGCCCGGCGCGGACGGAGCAGGCCGAGCGCCTGGCGCGGCGCGCCATCGAGGTCGCCGAACGACACGATCTGCCGCAGGTCGCCTGCGAGGCATGGCAGCTGTGGGGCATGGTGCGCCGCGCGCAGAACCTGGACGAGGCCACCGCGTGCACCCGGCAGGCGCTGCGCCTGGCCGAGCGGCACAATCTGCCGCTCCAGCGGATCTACGCCATCTCCCGGATCGGCGGCGACCGTTGGCTGGCCGAGGGTTCGACGGAGGGCATCGAACAGGCCAGGGCCGAGGCGCTGCGCGCCGGCGCGGTGCCCGTGGTCTACATCAGCGACGGCATCCTCTATCTGGACGCCGTGCTGACCGGCCGGCAGGCGGAGCAGGCGGACCGGATCAACGAGTCGCTGGCCACGGCCAGTCGGCTGCGCCTCGGCTCGGTGGTCCGCTATGTGCTGATGGCCCGCGCCACGGCGGCGGCGCACCGGGGCGACCGGGCGGCGATGGAGCAGGAGCTGGCCGAGTTCGAACGGTGGGATGGCCTGGGCTCGCCCGAGGAGCCGCTGGCCGTGGGCCTGGCCCGGGTGTTCTGTTCGCTGCTGGAGGAGGACCGGCCCAGGGCCCTGCGCGAGCTGGCCCATCTGTCGGAGCTGGAACGCGCCCGGCCGACGGTCTTCCATCTGGGCGGCCGGCACGGGCTCGAGCTGTTCCTCCGGGTGTTGGCCGGCGAGTTCGGCCGCGAGCGGTACGACGAGATCGTGGACACCGCGGCCGGCCGGATGCTGTGGAACCGGCACTTCGTGCAGCTGGCGCACGCCGTGCTGCTGCACCGGGAGGGCCGGCCGAAGGAGGCGCTGGCGGAGGCCTGGGCCGCCCAGGAGCTGGCGGCCGGCCATCCGTTGGCGCGGCATCTGGGGCTGCGGCTGCTGGCGGAGGACTCGCTGCGGCACGGCTGGGGGGAGCCGGTGCCGTGGTTGCGCCGCGCCGAGCACTACTTCCAGCAGACCTCGCTGCCGGCCGTCGCCGCCGCCTGCCGCACGCTGCTGCGGGAGTCGGGCGCGTCCGTCCCGCAGCACCGCAGCGGCGCGGAACGGATCCCGTTGCCGCTGCGGACCAGGGGCGTGACGGTGCGCGAGTACGAGGTCTTCCAGATCCTCGCGACCCGCCCGAGCAACAAGGACATCGCCCGGCGGCTGCATATCTCGCCGCGCACCGTGGAGAAGCATGTCGCCAGCCTGATCACCAAGACCTCCCAGGACAACCGGGAGGCGGTGTGCTCGCTGGCCGCCGAGTTCGACGCGGAGGCGGCCGACGGCGAGGAGGGCGCCGGGAGATGAGGGGCGCCGCCGGTACGTGGGTCAGCCGACGGCGGCGGCGGCGGTGGTGAGCGAGCCGGCGAGCCGCCAGGTGCGGCGGCGTTCGGCGTCCGTGCGCAGCCCGGTCTGGGTGAGCACCACCTCGGTCGCGCCCGCGTCGACATAGCGGCGGATGCCGGCCTCGACCGTCCGTTCGTCGCCCACCAGGGCGAGTTCCACGGGATGTGAGGCGCCCTCGGCGGCCACCGCGCGGCGGTAGGAGGGGATGCTGGCATAGGCGCCCAGGCGGATGGCGGCGATCCGCTGCACCACGTCCGGGTCGTCGGTGACCACGGCGGGCACGGCGGCCACGATCCGGGGCGCGGGCCGCCCGGCCGCCTCGGCGGCGCGGTGCAGCACCGGCACGATGCGCTCGGCCAGGGTGCGCGGCCCGGCGAGGAACGGGAGGGTGCCGTCGGCGAGTTCGCCGGTGACCCGCAGCGCCTGCGGCCCCATGGCGGCGACCAGCAGGGGGACGCCGGAGCCGCCGGCGACGGCCGTGGGCAGCGGCGGGCGGGCGATGACGCCCTCGCCGACGAACTGGGGCGCCCGTTCGCCGTCGAGCACCCGGCGCAGCACGGTCAGGGACTCCCGCAGATGGCGGATGGGCGGCGGATAGGGGGTGCCGTAGGCGGGTTCGAGCAGGCCCCGAACCCCCGTTCCGACGCCGAGGGTGAACCGGCCGCCGGTGGCGGCCTGCGCGGTCTGGGCCTGGGCGGCCAGCTGCAGCGGGTGGCGCGGGTAGAGCGGCACCACCTGGGTGCCCACCCGCACCGACGGCACCTCGCGGCCGACGACGGCGGCCACCGTCATCGCGTCATGGTCGAACAGCTGGCTGAACCAGACGGAACGGCCGCCGAGGCCGGCGAACTCCCGTGCCTGGGCGACCAGTTCGTCGACGGCGTTGCCAGAGGTCGGGGCCTCCGAAGCGGGCAGCGCTATTCCGACGGTCATGCGAGGGGTTCCTTTCTGATGAGCGCCGGCTGGCCCACGGGCGGCCGGCGTGTTTCGAGTCGGCCACGGGTCCGGCCGGCGCGGACGGCGATACGTGGTTCCGTCGCGCCGCGGAGGCTCGGCCGGCACACCAGCAGCCGGCGCAGCACGCCCTCGCCCACGGTGTCGCCCGCCCTTCCGGCGCTCCGCAGGGCGCGTTCGGCGGCCTCCCGCCAGTCGGCGGCGAGCAGCCGCGGGTCGTCCCCGGCGGCGGCCGCCGCCACCAGCTCCCAGCCGTAGGAGGGTTCGTCGACCGAGTCGGCCAGCCGGGCCAGCTCCAGCAGCGGTTGGCGGGCCGTCGCGCTCCAGCGGTCCGAGGCGGCCAGCACCGTCTCCACCGTGCGGGCGTCGGGCGACCAGCGGACGGCGGAACCCCGAGGCCCGACGCGGAAGTGCAGGCGGTGGCGCGCGACCTCGTCGCCGAGCGCCAGCCACGCGCCGAACACCCGGCGCAGCGTCGACGCGCGCTCGGTGACGGTCTCCCTGACGGCCAGCTCCCGCGCCAGCATCCGGTCCAGCGGGTGGAGACGGTAGCGGGCAGCGGGGCCCGAGCCGTCGACGACCTCGACCAGCCGCACCTCGACCAGCTCCTCCAGGGTCTCGGCGGCGGCACCGGAGGCGTCGTCCAGCAGCGCGCCGGCCAGCCAGCCGGGGCAGGGGCCGTCCGGGAGCAGCGCGAGCCGGGCGAACAACCGCCGCGCGGTGACCGGCAGTCGGTCCAGGTCCCGGCGGAGGCTGGCGCGCAGTTCGCCGCCGTGGCACAGCCGCCCCAGGCGGGTGTCCTCCTCCCGCAGCGCGGCGACCAGATCGCCAAGACGCCAGTGCGGGCGGGCCGCGATCCGGGCGGCGGCGCCGGCCAGCGCCAGCGGCACCCCGCCGCACAGCTCCACCAGGCGTCCGGCGTGCTCCCGTTCGGCGCCGGTCCGTTCCTCGCCCAGCAGCCCGGTCAGCAGCGCCACGCCCTCCGGGACGTCCAGCGTGGTCATCTCGTGGCGCACGGCGCCGGGCAGCGCCAGCGTCCTGCGGCGGGTGGTGACGACCAGCGGGCAGCGGGAGTCGCCCGGCAGCAGCGGGCGCACCTGCGCCTCGTCGACGGCGTCCTCCAGCAGGACCAGCACGCGGCGGCCGGCGAGCGCGCTGCGGTAGAGCGCCACCCGGCCCTCCAGATCGGGGGGGATCTCGGCGACGGAGTGGCCGAGGCCGCGCAGAAAGCGTTCCAGCACCTCGCCGACGTCCTCGGGCCTGCCGGCGTCGTCCGTCAGCCGCGCGTAGAGCTGTCCGTCGGGGAACGCGCCCGCCACGGCGTGCGCCGCCTCGACGGCGCCGTGCGAGATGCCGACGCCGGCCCGTCCGGTGAGCACCAGGACGCCGGCGCCCGCCGGGCCCGACACGGCGAGCAACAGCCGCCGCACCGCGTCCAGTCGGGGCTCGGGGCCGCCGGCCGCCGTGGGGCGGGCCGGCAGCGTCCTGGGCACCGGGGGCGGGGCGCCGCCGCCGGTGCCGGGCCCCGCCGGGCCCGGATCGGCGCGGTCGGTCAGGATGTCCTGCTGGAGCTGGCGCAGCGCCAGGCTCGGCTCAAGGCCCAGCTCGGCGACGAGCACCGCGCGGAGCGAACGGTAGGCGGCCAGCGCCTCGACGCGCCGGTCGGACCGGTAGAGCGCCGTCATCAGCTGGCCCACCAGCCGCTCCCGCAGCGGGTGTTCGGCGACGGCCTGGGACAGTTCGCCGATGGCCTCCCGGTGCAGGCCCAGGCGCAGCTCGGCCTCCAGGCACTCCTCGACGGCGGCGATCCGGCATTCGGTGATCCGCGCCCGGTGCTCGCCCAGCAGCCGGCCGTCCACGCCGGCGACCGGCTGGCCGCGCCACAGCCGCAGCGCCTCCCGGAAGGCGCGCCGCGCCCGGTGCGGATCGCCGGCGACCCCGGCGGCCCGGCCCCTGGCGACCAGCTCCTCGAAGACGACGAGGTCGAGTTCGCCGTGCGCCACCTCGATCACATAGCCGGCGCCCCTGGTGCGGATGCGCTCGCCGAGCCCCGCGCGGTCCAGCAGCCTGCGCAGCGCCGAGACCGCGGTCTGCACCTGCGCCCTGGCGGTGGCCGGCGGCTCCCCGTCCCACAGCCCGTCCACCAGCCCGTCCAGCGTCACCAGCCGGTTGGCGTTGAGCAACAGCAGGGCGAGCACGACCTGTTGGCGCCGGGCGGTGACCATCACCTGCTCGGTGCCGTGCACCTGGAGCAGGCCGAGCACCTGGAACCTGATTTCCTGGCCCGGCTCCTGACGTCCCGTCAGCGCGCGTGGAGCGCGGTGGACGGTGTGGACGGTGTGGACGGTGTCATGTCGGTGGACGTCCCTCGGGTCGAGAGGTCCCACGGTGTACCCCCTGGTGTCGAGTGCGATCGGCCGGTCGGTCGCGCCGGCGCTGGGCTGATGGGATGGCTCACACCAGGACTTCGTTCGGTTCCGGGTGTCCGAGGAACGCGGTGGGCGAGGCGGTCAGGCCGTAGGCGCCGGCCTGGAAGACCGCGATCAGATCGCCCGGTTCGGCGCGCGGCAGCGAAACCCGGTCGCCCAGCAGGTCGAGCGGGGTGCACAGACAGCCGACGACGGTGACCGTCTCCTCCCCCGGCACCGGCGCCGCCCGGTGGGCGACGGCGATCGGGTAGTTGCGGCGGATCACCTGGCCGAAGTTGCCCGAGGCGGCGAGCTGGTGGTGCAGCCCGCCGTCCACCACCAGGAACGTCGTGCCGCGTGACTCCTTGCGGTCGACGACCCTGGTCACATAGACCCCGGCCTCGCCGACCAGATAGCGGCCCAGCTCGATCACCACCCTGGCCGCCGGCTGCCGGGGGCGGATCCGGGTCTCCAGCAGTTCGCCCAGCCGCTCGCCGACGGACGGCAGGTCGAGCGGGGTGTCCCTGGTGGCGTAGGGGATGCCGAAGCCGCCGCCGAGGTTGAGATAGCGCAGCGGTCCCGGCAGCGATTCGGCGAGCCGCAGGGCCAGTTCGACGGTGGCCTCCTGGGCCTCCCGCAGCGAGTCGGCGCGCAGGTTCTGGGAGCCGGCGAAGATATGGAAGCCCAGCGGGTCGAGTCCGGCGCGGGTGATCTCGTCGAGCAGCGCCGGCACCCGTTCGGCGTCGACGCCGAACTGCTGGGGGCCGCCGCCCAACCGCATCCCCG
This sequence comes from Streptomyces sp. NBRC 109706, assembly GCF_000974485.1. GTDB lineage: Bacteria > Actinomycetota > Actinomycetes > Streptomycetales > Streptomycetaceae > Streptomyces. Next base: position 263,332 of record NZ_BBOM01000012.1, read on the forward strand.
AGCCCTTGACGGTGAAGTCGGGGTTGACCCGTACCGCCACCCGGGCCGGCAGCCCCAGCAGTTCGGCGACCTTCCGCACCCGGCGGACCTCGGTGGCGGACTCCAGCTCGACGGTGACGCCGGCGGCCACCGCCCGCCGCAGCTCCGCCTCGGTCTTGCCCGGCCCGGCGAAGCCGATCAGCTCGGGCCGCACCCCGGTGTCCAGGGCCCGCCCCAACTCGCCGGCGGACGCGATGTCGAAGCCGTCGACCAGCGTCGCCATATGGTGCAGCACGGCCGGCATCGGGTTGGCCTTGACCGCGTAGTGGAGGTGGATGCCGGCGGGCAGGATGTCCCGGACGGCCGCCACCCGACGGGAGATCAGCTCCCGGTCATAGGCGAAGAACGGCGTGCCGCCCACCCGTTCGGCCAGCCGTGCGACGGGAATCCCGCCGATCTCCAGCCCCTCCCCCGGGATTTCTCCCCGGCCCGTTCTACGCGCCGGAAAAAGCGTCTCGTCGAGCGTGACACCCGACTGTGCAGCGACCACCTGTACGTCCCTTCTCACCCCACGGGGCTTGTCGGTCAAAGGCGTTGGGGGATTCCCGCACCGTCCGTCGCAGACGGGGGAATCATCCGGGAGTACCGTCCCAAGCACACCGCCGGGTCCACATGGGGGGTGGTTCCCCATATTCCCCCCGGATCGCCGGGTGCACTCCCCCCACTTCCTCGAATCCTCCACAAAATCCCAGCTCAGATGGATGGGTAGTGGGTAACGCGGGCGATGGGGGTGGTCGGCGGGCGCCGGTGTCAGCTTCCTGCACCGCCTTTCCTGTCAGCGCCCCGGCGGCGGGATCTCCTTGACTGGCCGTCGGCGACGTCACAGGATCGGTGCACATTCGGCCGGTGCGAACGGCCCGGCGTGGCAATGATTTCCGCGCTTCTTCTCCCGCCGCCCCGGATCCCTCTTTTCTCTTTTCCCGATTCCTGTCCGAACGCCCCGCGACGGTTGGTGAACGAATGTCTTCCAGGAGTGCGGAAAGCACGCACGGTGCGCCGATCGCCGTCGTCGGACTGGCCTGCCGGCTGCCGGGCGGCCCCGATCCGGCCGCGTTCTGGCGGCTGTTGGCCGACGGTGGCGACGCCGTGGCCGAGCTGCCGGCCGGGCGCGCCCCCGAGGATCTGCCGGCCGGCCACCGCCGTGGCGGGTTCCTGCCCTCGGTCGACGGTTTCGACGCCGGGTTCTTCGGGATCTCGCCGCGCGAGGCGGCGGCGCTCGACCCGCAGGCCCGGCTGGTGCTCGAACTGGCCTGGGAGGCCCTGGAGAACGCCGGGATCGCGCCGACCTCGCTGCGCGACTCCCCGACGGAGGTCAGGATCGGCGCCATCGCGGGGGACTGGGACCGGGTCGCCGACGAGCCGGGGCCCCATACGTTCACCGGCGCCCAACGGGGGCTGATCGCCAACCGCGTCTCCTACCACCTGGGGTTGACGGGGCCGAGCCTGACCGTGGACACCGGCCAGTCGTCCTCGCTGGTCGCCGTGCACACGGCCTGCCGGAGCCTGCGCTCCGGCACCGCGCGGACCGCGCTGGCCGGCGGGGTGAACCTGATCACCAGCGCCCGTTCCAGCGAGGTGCTGGACGCGTTCGGCGCGCTGTCCCCCGACGGCCGCTGCCACACCTTCGACCGGCGGGCCAACGGCTATGTCAGGGGCGAGGGCGGCGTGCTGCTGGTGCTCAGGCCGCTGGCCGACGCGCTGGCCGAGGGGAACCGGGTGCACGCGGTGATCCTGGGCGGCGCCGTCAACAACGACGGCGGCGGCACCGGGCTGACCGTGCCGCACGGACCGGCGCAGGAGGAGGTCGTCCGGCTGGCGTTGCGGGACGCCGGGGTGGCCCCCGGGGACCTCTCCTATGTCGAACTGCACGGCACCGGCACCCGCGTCGGCGACCCGGTCGAGGCCGCCGCGCTGGGCGCCGCGCTGGGGTCGGCGCGACCGCAGGACGCGCCGCTGCCGGTCGGCTCGGTCAAGACCAACATCGGCCATCTGGAGGGAGCGGCCGGCATCGCCGGGCTGCTCAAGGTGGTCCTCGGGCTGACGCACCGGACGCTCCCGCCGAGCCTGCACTTCACCGCGCCCCCCGAGGACATCCCGCTGGCCGAACTCAACCTGGAGGTGGTGACGGAGCGTCGGCCGTGGCCGGCCGCTTCCGGTGGGCAACGGATCGCCGGGGTCAGCTCGTTCGGCGTGGGCGGCACCAACTGCCATCTGGTGGTGGCCGAGGCGCCCCCCGTTCCCGCCCCCGTTCCCGCCCCCGTTCCCGCCGGCGACGAGGCGCTGCCGCTGGTGCTGTCGGCCCGTTCGGTGCCGGCGCTGCGCGCCCAGGCCGGCGCGCTGGCCGGAACGCTCGCCGGCCCCTCGGCGCCGGCGCCGCGCGCCGTCGCGCACACCCTGCTGCGCGGGCGGGCCCTGCTGGAGCGTCGGGCGGTGGTGCTCGACGACCGGCGGGCCGCGCTGGAGTCGCTGGCCGCCGGCCGCCCCTCACCCTCCGTCGTCCAGGGCACCGCCGTGCCCGGGGCCACCGCCCTGGTCTTCCCCGGGCAGGGCACCCAGTGGCCGGGCATGGCACGGGAGTTGCTGACCGGTCCGGCACCGGTGGCCGAGCGGCTGCGGGCCTGCGCCGACGCGCTGGCGCCCTTTGTCGACTACGCGCCGCTGGACGTGCTGAGCGGCGCCCCCGACGCCCCCGAGCTGGACCGGGTGGACGTGGTGCAGCCCGCGCTGTGGGCGGTGATGGTCGCGCTGGCCGAACTGTGGCGCTCCTGGGGCGTCGAACCCGAGACCGTCATCGGCCACTCCCAGGGCGAGATCGCCGCCGCCACCGTGGTGGGCGCCCTCAGCCTGGAGGACGGGGCCCGCGTGGTGGCGTTGCGCAGCCGCGCCCTGCGCTCGCTCGACGGAGGCGGGATGCTCTCGGTCGCCGCGCCCCGCGCCGTGCTGGACGAACTGCTGGCCGCCGCGCCGGGGGTAGCCGTCGCCGCGTTCAACGGGCCGCGTTCGCTGGTGCTCTCCGGACCGCGCGCCGAACTGGTCGCGCTCGACGAGGCGTTGACCGCCGGCGGGCACCGCTCCCGGCTGCTGCCGGTCGGCTATGCCTCCCACTCCCCCGCCGTCGAGGCGGTCCGCGGCGAGCTGGCGGAGCTGCTGGCGCCGGTCAGACCCGTCTCGACGGGGGCGACGTTTGTCTCCACGCTGACCGGCGGACCCGTCGACACCGCCCGGCTCGACGCCGACTACTGGTACGAGAACCTGCGCCGACCGGTGCGGTTCGCCGACGCCACCGGGGCCGCCCTGGCCGCCGGGGTCACCCGGTTTGTCGAGGTCGGCCCGCATCCGGTGCTGACCGGCGGGATCGAGGAGTCGGCCGAGGAGTTCGGCGCCGAGGCCGTTGCCCTGGGCACCCTGCGCCGGGAGGACGGCGGGCCCGAGCGGTGGGCCCGCTGCGCCGCCGAGGCGCTGGTCGTCGGCGTTCCCGTGCAGTGGCCCCCGGTCCCCGACGGGCCAGGGGCCGATCTGCCGACCTACCCCTTCCAGCGCGGGCGGCACTGGCCGGGCGATGCGCCGGCCGCACCCGCCGAACGGCCCGCCGGCGGCCCGGCGGACGCGCCGCTGACGCTGGTCGCCGAGGCGACGGCCACCGTGCTCGGCCACCGCGACGCCGCCTCCGTCGACACCGCGCGCCCCTTCAAGGAACTGGGCCTCGACTCCGCGCTGACCGTCGAACTCCACCGCGCGCTCTCGGCGTCGACGGGTCTGCGGCTGCCCTCCAGCCTGCTCTTCGACTTCCCCACGCCCCGCCGCCTCGCCCGGCGGCTCGGCGAACTCCTCGACGGCGCCCCGCCGTCGACCCCGGCCGCCCTGGTACCCGCCGCGCCGAGCCGTGGACGTTCCCGGGCGGGCGGCGAGCCGATCGCGATCGTCGGCCTCGGCTGCCGGCTGCCCGGCGGGATCGGATCGCCCGAGGAGTTCTGGCGGCTGCTGGCCGACGGCCGCGAGGCCCTGGGCGAGCTGCCCGACAACCGGGGCTGGGACCTGGCCGCGCTGCACGCCGGCGCCTGCGCCACCCGCCGGGGCGCCTTCCTGCACGAGGCGGACGCCTTCGACCCGGAGTTCTTCGGGCTCAGCCCCCGCGAGGCGCTGGCCATGGACCCCCAGCAGCGGCTGCTGCTCGAAGTCTGCTGGGAGGCCATCGAACGCGCCGGGCTCGACCCGACCGGGCTGGCGGACTCGGCGACCGGCGTCTTCGTGGGCGCCATGGCCACCGACTACGGGCCCCGGCTGCACCAGCCGACGGGCGCGGCCGACGGCCATCTGATGACCGGCACCACGCTGAGCGTCGCCTCCGGCCGGATCGCCTACACCCTGGGGCTCCAGGGCCCGGCGCTGACGGTGGACACCGCGTGCTCCTCCTCGCTGGTCGCCACCCAGCTGGCCGTCCAGTCGCTGCGGCGCGGCGAGTGCTCCCTGGCCCTGGCGGGCGGGGTGACGGTGATGGCCAACCCGGGCCATCTGGTCGAGTTCAGCCGGCAGAACGGGCTGGCGCCCGACGGGCGGGCCAAGGCGTTCGCCGAGGACGCCGACGGCACGTCCTTCGCCGAGGGCGCCGGCGTCGTGCTGCTGGAACGGCTCTCCGACGCGCGCCGCAACGGACACCGGGTGCTGGCCGTCGTCCGGGGCGTCGCCGTCAACTCCGACGGCGCCAGCAACGGGCTGTCCGCGCCCAACGGGCGGGCGCAGGCCCGGGTCATCGGCCAGGCGCTGGCCGACGCTGGGCTCACACCGGCCGAGGTGGACGCCGTCGAGGCCCATGGCACCGGCACCGCGCTGGGCGACCCGGTGGAGGCCGACGCGCTGCTGGAGACCTATGGCGCCGACCGGGCCGAACCCGTCTGGCTGGGCTCGGTGAAGTCCAATGTGGGACACACCCAGGCCGCGGCCGGCGTCATCGGGCTGATCAAAATGGTGCTGGCGCTGCGTCACGGACTGCTGCCCGCCACGCTGCACGCGGCCCGCCCCACCTCGCGGGTCCGCTGGGACGACGGCGCGCTGCGGCTGCTGACCGAGGAACGCCCCTGGCCCGCCGGGGACCGGCCGCGCCGGGCCGCCGTCTCCAGCTTCGGGATCAGCGGCACCAACGCCCATCTCGTACTGGAGGAGCCGCCGGCCGCCACGCCCGCGCCGCCGCCGCCCGCCGAAGGGCCCCTGGTGTGGACGCTGTCGGCCCGTTCGCCCGAGGCGCTGCGCGCCCAGGCCGGGCGGCTGCGCGAGGTGGCCGCCTCGGCCGATCCGGCGGCCGTCGCCCCCTCGCTGGCGCGCCGCACCACGTTCGCCCACCGGGCCGCCGTGGTCGCCGCCGACCGCGCCGAACTCCTCGCCGCGCTCGACGCGTTGGCGGCCGACGAGACACATCCCGCGCTGTCGCTGGCGCTCGCGCCGCAGTCGAGCCGGCCGGTGCTGGTCTTCCCCGGACAGGGCGCCCAGTGGATCGGCATGGCCGCGGAACTGCTCGACGAGGACGCCGGGTTCGCGGCCGATCTGACGGCCTGCGCCGAGGCGTTGCGCCCGCATACTGGCTGGTCGGCCGTCGATGTGCTGCGCGGCGCCGAGGGCGCGCCGACGCTGGAGAGCACCGAGGTGGTGCAGCCGGTGCTCTTCGCCCTGATGTACGCGCTGGCCGGCCGGTGGCGCGCCGCCGGGGTGACGCCGGCCGCCGTGGTCGGCCATTCGCAGGGCGAGATCGCCGCCGCCGCGGTGGCCGGGGCGCTGCCCCTGGCGGAGGCCGCCCGGATCAGCGCCCTGCGGGCCCGCGTGGTGGGCGCACTGGACGGCACCGGCGGGATCCTCGCCGTCGGGCTGCCGGTCGCCGAGGTGGAGCCACGGCTGGCCGACTGGCCCGACCGGCTGTGGGTGGCCGTGGACAACGGTCCCGTGGGCTGTGTGGTGGCCGGCGAGCTGTCCGCCATCGAGGAGTTCGCCGCCGCCTGCGGCGACCGGGTCCAGCTGCGGCGCGCGCCGGTGGCCTATGCGGCGCACACCCCGCATGTCACGGCCGTGCGGGAGCTGTTGCTCGGCTCGCTCGGCCGGCTGACGCCCCGTTCCACCGAGGTGCGCTTCGTCTCCTCGCTGACCGGAACCCCGGTGGCGGGCGCGGATCTTGACGCCGACTACTGGTACCGCAATCTGGCCGAGCGGGTCCGCTTCGACGCCGCGATCCGGACGATCGTGGCCGAGGGGCCGGGCGCCGCGCTGTTTGTCGAGATCAGCCCGCATCCCATCCTGACCCACGCCGTCCAGGAGATCCTGGCCGACGCCGGGGCCCCGGGGGCGGCCGTGGCCACCCTGCGGCGCGACCACGGCGGCCGGCGGCAGTTCCTGACCGCGCTGGCGGCGGCCTGGACCCGTGGCGCGCCGGTCGACTGGCCCCGGCTGCTGGGGCCGGTGCGCGACCACCGGGAGCTGCCCACCTACCCCTGGACCAGGCGCCGCTTCTGGCTGCACCCCACCCGGCACGCCGGGCACCCGCTGGTGACCGACGTGCTGCCGCTGGCCGACGAGGACGGCACGCTGCTCACCGCCCGCGCCTCGCTGGCCGGCACGCCCTGGCTGGCCGACCACACGGTCGGCGGGCGGGTGCTGCTGCCGGGTACCGCGTTCGTCGAACTGGCGCTGCGCGCCGCGCGGGAGACCGGGGCGGCGGGCGTGGGCACGTTGACGCTGCGCGAACCGCTGGAGCTGCCCGCGACCGGCGCGGTATCGCTGCAGGTCAGGGTCGTGGGCGAGGAGTTGACCATCCATGCCAGGGCGGACGGCGAGGAACGGTGGACCCGGCACGCCGACGGCACCCTCACCGACGCGGTGCCGGCCCATCCGGCGGCGCCGCGCCAGTGGCCGCCCGCCGACGCGGTCCCCGTCGAACTCCCGGAGCTGTACGCCGGGTTGACCGAACGCGGCTATGGCTATGGCCCGGCGTTCCGTGGCCTGACCTCGGCCTGGCGCGACTCGGGCGGCTGGTGGGGCGAGCTGAACTGCCCGGTGGCTGGCGCCGACGCCTGCTCCGTGCATCCGGCGCTGTTGGACGCGGCGCTGCATCCGGCGCTCTTCGACGGCGCGGGGCTGCTGCTGCCGTTCCAGCTCTCCGGCGCCTGGGCGGCCCGGCCCGGCGCCGACCGGCTGCGGGTGCGGGTGAGCGAGGGCCGGATCACCCTCTGGGACGAACGGGGCGCGGTGGTGGGCGGCGTGGACGACGCGGTGCTGCTGCCGGCGGCCGACCGGGGCGCCGAGTGGTACCGGCTCGACTGGCGGGAGGCCGCGCCCGGCCCTGCGCGGCCGGGCACCGCGCACACCGTGCTGGACCTGGCGGACGAACTGCCGGAACGCGTACCGCCGTTGGTGCTGCTGCGCTGCCCCGACGCGCCGCTCGGCGCGACCCTGGAGCGGGTGGCGGGGACGGTGCGCCGCTGGGCCGTGGAGGAGCGGTACGCCGGGTCACGGCTGGTGTTCCTCGCCGACCCGGACTCGACGGCCGGATCGGCCGTCTGGGGTCTGGTGCGGTCGGCGATCGCCGAGCATCCGGACCGGTTCGGTCTTGCGGATGCCACCGCGGCCGAGGCCGCCGCTGTCGTCGCCGGGGCCGGGACCGTTCCGGCCGAGCAGTTCCGGGTCGTCGACGGGCGCGTCCTGGTGCCCCGGCTGGTGCGCGGCACCGTCGAGGAGCCCAACGGGTCCGCCGAGCCGGTCGAGCCGGCCGAGTTGGGCGACGGGACGGTGCTGGTCACCGGGGGCACGGGCGGGCTCGGCGCGCTGGTGGCCCGGCGGCTGGTGACCCACCATGGTGCCCGGGAGCTGCTGCTGACCTCCCGCTCCGGGCCCGCCGCCCCCGGGGCCGCCGAACTCGTAGAGACACTGGAGGAGTTGGGCGCCGAGGTGACGGTGGCGGCCTGCGATGTCGGCGACCGGGCGGCGCTCGCCGCGCTGCTGGCCGGCCGCCGGCTGGTGGGCGTGGTGCATGCCGCCGGGGTGCTGGCCGACGCGACCGTCGCCGAGCTGACCCCGGAGCGGCTGGCCGAGGCGCTGCGCCCCAAGGCGGCGGCGGCCGAACTGCTCCACGAGCTGACGGCCGACCAACCGCTGCGCGCCTTCGTGCTGTTCTCCTCGGTGGCCGGGGTGCTGGGCAACCGGGGGCAGGCCGCCTATGCGGCGGCCAACGCCCGGCTGGACGCCCTCGCCAGGACCCGCCGCGCGGCGGGACTGCCGGCCGTCTCCGTGGCCTGGGGCCTGTGGGCGCTGCCCACGGGGATGACCGCGCGGATGTCGGACGCGGACCGCCGGCGGCTGGCGGCGCTCGTTCCGCTGAGCGAGCACGCGGGGCTTGAGCTGTTCGATCTGGCGCTGCGCCCGGACGCCGAACCGGCGCTGGTCGCGGCCCACTTCGACCGGGCCGCGCTGCGCGGCCGCGCCGAGCGGCCGCCCGAGGTGCTGTGGGATCTGGTGCCGAGGCCACGCCCCGCCGCCGACCTGGCGGCCGCCGAGGCCGAGGCGCCGGCGGAGCCGACCCGCCCGGACGTGGCACGGCTGCCGGCGTTCGTCCGCGAACAGGTGGCCCTCGCCCTCGGGCACCGCTCGCCGGACGCGGTCGACGACGAACGGCCGTTCAGCGAGCTGGGGTTCGACTCGCTGACGGCGGTCGAGCTGCGCAACCGGATCGCCGCCGCCACCGGGCTGCGGCTGCCGGCCTCGCTGCTCTTCAACCATCCGACGGTGAACCTGCTGGCGCGTCATCTCGCCGAGCAGCTGGCGCCCGACGCCGAGGCCGAGCTGCGCACCGCGCTGGACCGCGCGCTGCCGGGGCTCGACCGCGAGCAGGCCGTGGCGGTGCTGACCGAGGCGCTGGAACGGCTGGGCGCGCCGCCCCCCGGGCTCGGGGACGCCGCCGGGCCGCCGGCCCGGACCGCCCCGACCGCCCCCGTGGACGCGTCGGACGAGGAGCTGTTCGCCTTTATCGACGGCCAGCTCCACACCGACGGCCGGCCATGAGCCACGGCCCCGACGCCTCTTCCCCACCCCGACGAAAAGCCCAGGAGTAGCCATGGCCGGCGAGGACAAGCTGCGCGACTATCTCAGGCGGGTGACCGCCGAGCTGACGGACACCCGTCAGCGGCTCGCCGAGGCGGAGGCCCGCGAACGGGAGCCGGTGGCCGTCATCGGGATGTCCTGCCGGTTCCCCGGCGCGCCCGATGTGGCGTCCTACTGGGAGCTGCTGCGCGAGGGCCGTGCCGCGCCCGTCGTCGACGTGCCGGAGGGCCGTTTCGATCTGGACCTGACGCCCGGGGAACGGGAGCGGTTCCGGCCGAGGAAGGGCGCGTTCCTGCCCGAAGTGGCCGGTTTTGACGCGGAGTTCTTCGGGTTCGCGCCCCAGGAGGCGCTGCGGATGGACCCCCAGCAGCGGCTGATGATGGAGCTGGCCTGGGAGGCGATGGAGGACGCCGGCACCCCGGCGCCCGACCTCGCCGGCAGCAGGACGGGGGTGCTGCTCGGCTTCTCCGACGCCTTCCAGTACGGGCAGGTGCAGGCCGAGCGGCAGGGCACCGACGCCTATGCCGACCCCTATATGGGGCAGGGCAGCCTCGGCAGCGTGGTCGCGGGCCGGCTGGCCTACCACTTCGACCTGCGCGGCCCGGCGTTCTCCCTGGACACCGCCTGCTCCTCCACCCTGGTCGCCACCCATCTGGCGCTGCGCGCGCTGCGCGCCGGCGAGTGCGACTACGCGCTGGCCGGCGGCGCCTTCCTCGCGCTGCACCCGTTCCTCTACCTCTACAGCGGCGCCAACGCGCTGCTGTCGCCCACCGACCGCTGCCACACCTTCGACGCGGCGGCGGACGGCTATGTGATGGGCGAGGGCGGCGGGATGGTGATGCTGGCCAGGCTCTCCGACGCGGTGCGCGCCGGGCACCCGATACGGGCGGTGATCCGGGGCTCGGCGGTCAACCAGGACGGCCGCAGCAACGGGCTGACCGCCCCCAACCGGGACGCCCAGGTGGCCGTGGTCCGCCGCGCCCTGGCCGACGCCGGCGCCCGGCCCGACGAGGTGGCCTATCTGGAGGCGCACGGCTCCGGCACCGCGCTGGGCGACGAGATCGAACTCGGCGCGCTGCAGGAGGTGTTCGGCCGCCGCCCGGCGAACGACCCGCTGCCGGTGGGCGCGGTGAAGACCAATGTCGGCCACACCCATACGGCGGCCGGTATCGCCGGGCTGATCAAGACGGTGCTGACGCTGGAGCACGAGCTGGCCCCGCCCAACCTCGGCCTGGTCAGGCCGGCCGAAGCGGTGACCGCCAGCACGGCGGTGCGGCCGGTGACGGACGCCGTGCCGCTGCCGGCCGGCGCGCTGGCCGGCGTCAGCTCCTTCGGCTGGTCGGGCACCAACGCCCATCTGGTGCTTGAGCAGGCGCCGCCCCCGCCCACCGAGCCGGTCGGCGCGGACGCGCCGACGCTGCTGCCGGTCTCCGCAGCCGACGAGGCGGCGCTCGCCGAGCGGCTGACGCGGCTGGCCGGGGCCGCCGAGGGCGTCGCCCTGCCCGATCTGGCCCACACCCTGCAAACCGGCCGCGCCCAGCTGCGGCACCGCCGGGCGGTGGTAGCCGCCGACGCCGCCGAGGCGGCCGCGCTGCTGGCCGCCCCGCACGAGCCGGTGCGCGCCGCCGCGCGCCCCCGGGTGGCGTTTCTGCTGTCCGGCGTCGGCGACCAGTACCGGGGCCTCGGCCAGGCGCTGTACCGGGACGAGCCGACGTTCGCCCGGGAGGTGGACGCCTGTCTGGCCATCGCCGAGGAGCGCTGCGGGATCGATCTGCGGTCGGTCTTCCACGCCGCCCCCGAGGACCGGCCGGAGGGCGAACCCGGGCCGGCCGCCGGCTCGTTGCTGCCCACCGACGGCGGGGACGCCGCGCTGGAGCGCGCCGAGATCGCCCACCCCTTCCTGTTCACCGTCGAGTACGCGCTGGCCCGGCTGCTGGCCGAACGGGGCGTCACCCCCGATCTGTTGGTGGGCTACAGCCTCGGCGAGTATGTGGCGGCCGCCCTGTCCGGGGTCTTCGACGTGGCGGACGCCCTGTGGCTGGTGACCGAGCGGGCGCGGCTGATCGCGGCGGCCCCGCCGGGCCGGATGCTGGCCGTCGCCGCGCCGCCCGAGGCACTGGACCTCCCCGGGATGGAGGTGGCCGCGCTCAACGGCCCCCATATGACGGTGCTCAGCGGCACCCCGGAGGCCACCGATGAGGCCGGGACCCGGCTGGCCGAGGCGCGGATCGCGGCCAGGCGGCTGCGTTCCGCGCACGCCTTCCACTCGTCGCTGCTGCGCTCCGCCCAGGAGAAGCTGGCCTCGCTGGTGGCGAGCGTGCCGAGGAACGCGCCCCGGATACCGATCGTCTCCAACGCGACCGGGCTGCCGATGACCGACGAGCAGGCGCGGGACCCGCGTTCCTGGTCGGACCACCTGTGCCTGCCGGTGCGGTTCGCCGAGGCCGTGACGCACTGCGCGGGCGCCGGCGTCGACGCCTATGTGGAGTTGGGCCCCGGGCAGACCCTCGGCGGACTGGTGCGGCAGAACCTGCCGGCCGACGACCGGCCCGCCGTGCTCGGCACCCTGCCGGGCCCCTGGCCGGCGACCGGCCGCCCCGACGAGGCCGTCTCGGTGCTGGAGACCTGCGGCCGGCTGTGGGAGCGCGGCGTCGCGCTGGACTGGACGGCGCTGCGCCCGGCGCACGGCCGCCCCGTCCCGCTGCCCGGCTACCCCTTCCAACGCACCACGTTCTGGCCGGAGTCGACGGCGGCCGCCCGGCGGCCGGCCGCGCAGGCGGCCGGCGAGGGCCCGTCCGGCGGGGCGCACCGCTACGCCCCCGTCTGGCGGCGGGACGCCTCGGCCGATCCCGCACACCGGGCGGTGGCCGGCGGCACCCTGGTGGTCTTCAGCGACGGGGTGCTCGGCGCCCGGCTGGTCGAGCTGGCCCGGGCGGGGTCCGGTGGGTTCACCGAGGTCGTCGAGGTGGTCGCCGGCTCGGAGCCCGGGCGCCTGGGGCAACGGATCGAGATCGACCCGGCCGACCCCGCGCACCACCAGGAGGTGTTCGAAGGACTGTCGGGTCCGCTGCGGGTGGTGCAGCTGTGGGGTCTGCTCGACGGCGACGCGGGGCTCTTCGCCGACGACGCGTCGCTGGCCGCCGCCGTCAGGACCGGCTTCGACGCCCCGCTGCTGACCGTGCGGGCCCTGGCCGGACGCGAGGCCAGGCTGCTGACGGTCAGCGTCGCGGCCGAGGAGATCACCGGCGGCGAACTGACCGCCCCCGTCCGGGCGTTGGCGCACGGCCTGGGGCGCGGCGCGGTCGCCGAGTACCCGGGGCTCCGCTGGCGCGGCGTCGATGTGGAGGCCGGGCCCGAGTCCGCCGGGGCGCTGCTGTGGGAGCTGTCCCACGGCGCCTGGGAACAGGGCGATCCGGTGACGGAGCCGGTGCTCGTCGGCTGGCGGGCCGGCCGGCGCTGGCTGAAGGGCCACACCGAGCTGCCGGAGCCGGACACCAGCTGGTCGCCCGAGGGGACGTTCCTGGTCACCGGCGGCACCCGGGGTCTGGGGCTGGCCGCCGCCCGGGATCTGGTGCGGCGCGGAGTGCGCCGGCTGGCGCTGGTGGGGCGGAGCGGGACGGCCGATGTGACGGCGTTGGAGGCGGCCGGCGCCGAGGTGCTGGTCCTCGCCGCCGATGTGGGCGTCCCCGACGAGCTGCGGCGGGCGGTCGCCGCCACCGTGGCGCGCTTCGGCGCCGTGGACGGCGTGCTGCACGCCGCGGGGCGGCCCGGCGGCGGACTGGTCCAGCGGCTGACGCCTGACGAGGCCGGCGCGGCGTTGGCGCCCAAGGTGCTCGCCATGGGTCCGCTCGCCGAACTCCTGGGCCCCGACAGTCCGTTGCCCACCCCACCGCGCTGGCTGGTGCTCTACTCGTCGATCGCGTCGGTGGTGGGCGGCGTCGGCGAGGCCGACTACTGCGCCGCCAACGCCGTCCTGGACGGCTATGCCCAGGCGCTGGCCGGCGTCGCGCCCGGCACCCGGGTGCTCTCCGTCGCCTGGGGCCACTGGCAGCACGACGCCTGGGCCGACGACGCCACCGGCGCCGACCGGATCGCGCACCGCCGCCGGCACGGCTTCACCGACGAGGAGGGCTGCGCCCTGCTGGGCGGCCTGGCCGCCACCGCCGGCGGCGCCACCGTCGCCCTGCGCCTGCCGCTGGCCGCCACGGCCCGCGAACTGGCCGCGCTCAACGACCTGCACACGCTGGTGGAGAACGCCGAGCCCGCGTCGCAGGCCGAGGGCGCCAGGTTCGCGCGGCCCGCGCTGCGCACCGCCTATGTGGCGCCGCGCTCCGATCTTGAGCACACCGTCGCCGACCTGTGGGGCCGGTTCCTCGGCATCGACCGGGTCGGCGTCCATGACGCCTTCTTCGACCTCGGCGGCAACTCCCTGGTCGGCATGGCCATGGTGGCCGAGTTCGAGCGCCGGCTGTCCCGGCCGATCGCGCCGGCCGTCCTCTTCGAACACCCCACCGTCGCGGCGTTCGCCACCGCGCTCGACGGCGGTTCCCAGCCTCGGCCGGCCACCGGGACGACGCGGGGCGAACAGCGCCGCGCCCGGCGGTCACGCCCCCGGAAGTGAGGATCACGTGAGCGAGTACACCCAGGCCGCCGAGGCGCGGCCCGAAGACCCCGAAGACGAGGCGGCGCCGACCGATATCGCCGTGGTCGGCATGGCCGGCAGGTTCCCCGGCGCCCGCGATGTGGCGGCGCTGTGGGAGTCCGTGCTGGCCGGCCGCTCGGGGATCACCGAGTTCACCGAGCACGAGCTGCGCGACGCCGGGGTCGCGCCCGAACTGCTGGCCGACCCCGCCTATGTGCGGGCGGGCGCGGTCATCGACGGCGTCGAGGAGTTCGACGCCGGACTGTTCGGGCTGACGCCCAGGGAGGCACAGGTCCTCGATCCGCAGCACCGGCTGCTGTTGGAGCACTCCTGGGCGGCGCTTGAGGACGCCGGCTGCGATCCGGCCCGCTTCGAGGGCTCCGTCGGCGTCTTCGCCGGGACCGCCTGGAGCACCTATCTGACGAGCAATCTGGTGCCCGCCGGCATCGACCTGGACATGGGGGTGACGCTGGGCAACGAGAAGGACACCCTGGCCACCCGTGTCGCGCATCTGCTGGGCCTGACGGGCCCCGCGTTCACCGTGCAGAGCGCCTGCTCCACCTCGCTGGTCGCGGTGTGTGTGGCGGCCGGCAGCCTCGCCAACCTGGAGTGCGATGTGGCGCTGGCCGGCGGCGTCTCCGTCACCGTGCCGCAGCGCGTCGGCTATCTCTACCAGGAGGGCGGGATCGCCCCGCCGGACGGCAGATGCCGGGCGTTCGACGCGGCCGGGCTCGGCGCCCCGCTGGGCAGCGGCGTCGGCGTGGTGGCACTGCGCCGTCTCTCCGACGCGCTCGCCGACGGCGACCGGGTGTACGCGGTGCTGCGCGGCTGGGCCGTCAACAACGACGGCGGACACAAGGTCGGCTTCACCGCCCCCGGGGTCGCGGGACAGGCGGCCGTCATCGAGGAGGCGCTGGCCGCCGCCGGACTGGCGCCCGGCGACATCGACTACGTGGAGGCGCACGGCACCGGCACCGCCCTGGGCGACGCCGCCGAACTGGCCGCGCTGCAACGGGTCTTCGCCGGCGAGTCGGTGCGCGTCGGCTCGGTGAAGACCAACCTGGGCCATCTGGACCGCGCCGCCGGCGTCACCGGACTGATCAAGACGGCGCTCGCCCTGCACCACGGCGAGCTGCCTGCCACCCTGAACCTCGAACGCCCCAATCCGCAACTGGCCGACGGCACCGCCAGGTTGAGCGTGGTCACCGAGCGCAGCCCCTGGTCGCGCACCGAGGAGCGGACCCGGCGCGCCGGCGTCAGCGCCTTCGGCATCGGCGGCACCAACGCCCATGTGGTGGTCGAGGAGGCCCCCCTCCCGGCGCTTCCCCCGGCTCCTGGCCCGGGTGCCGAGCGCCCCGAGCCGCTGGTGTGGTCGGCGCACACCGCGTCCGCCGCCGACCAGGCCACCCGCGATCTCGCGGCCCGGCTGACCGGCGCCGACGACGCGCTCGCCGATGTCGCCGCTACCCTACAGACCGGACGCCGCGAGCTGCCCCACCGGCGGATGCTGGTGGCCGGCACGGTCCCTGAGGCGGCCGAGGCGCTGCGCGCCGGCTCGGTCGCCACCGGGGCGGACGGCACCGGCCGCACCGGGCTGCTCTTCGGCGCCCTGCCGACCGCGCATCCGGCGACCATGGCCGCGCTGTACGCCACCGAGCCGGCGTTCCGCGCCGAACGCGACCGGCTCACCGAACCGCAAGGCCCCGTCGCCGACGCGCTGGCGCTGGCCGCGCTGCCCGCGTCCTGGGGCGTGACGCCGACCGCCGTGGCCGGCGGCGGCACCGGCGCCGCCGCGCTGGCCGCGCACCTCGGGGTGCTGTCCCCCGCCGACGCGGCCGAGTTCGCGGCCCGCCGCGCCCGGTCGGGCGCCGTTCCCTCGCCCGCCGAACGCGGGGCGCTGACCCGCTGGTTGACCGGGCGGCTGCGCCCGATCGCCGAGGCGCCGACGCTGCTGTCGGTCACCACCGGCGACGAGGTCGCCCCCGAGCGGGCGGCCGATCCGGCGTTCTGGAGCGAACAGGTCTGCGCGTCCGACGCGTTCGCCGCGCCCGCCGGGTTCGAGCCGCTGGTCGAGGTGGGCACGGGCCGCGCCGGAACGCTCCCGCTGCTGCCGGCCGGGGACGAGCCGGCCGCCGCCCGCAGGGCGCTGGCCGAGGCCGCCGGACGACTCTGGCTGGCCGGCGCGCCCCTGGACTGGTCGGCCTACCGGGCCGGCCGGCCGGCGCGCCGGGTCTCGCTGCCGAGCTACCCGTTCCAACGCGCCCGCTACTGGATCGACCCGCCGGCGGCCGCCGGGGCCGCCGAGGACCGGGTGCGGCTGCTGCGCCCCCGCTGGACGCCTGCCCGGGAGGCCGAACAGGCGCCGCTGACCGGCCGTCATCTGATCGTGCCCGACGCCGGCGGGGTGGCCGAGGCGCTGGCCGCCCTGGTGCGCCGGGCCGGCGGCGAGATCGTCACCGAACGCCCCGATGTGGTGGTCGACCTCTCCGCGCTGGACATGGCCGATCCGGTGGCCGCCGTCTCCTCGGTGGCGGCCCGGCTGGTCGCCGCCACGGCCCCGGTGCTGCTGGTCACCCGGGGCGGGCAGGGGGTCACCGGCGCCGAGCCGGCGGCCCCGGGCCAGGCCGCCCTCGCGGTCCTCCCGGTGGTCGCCGACCAGGAACACCCCGGCGTCGAGCGGCGCTGCCTGGACCTGGACCCGGCCTACGGCCCGGCGGAGGCCGCCCGGGCGCTGGCCGCCGAACTGGCCGGGCCCGCCGAGGCGACACTGGTCGCGCACCGGGGCGGGCGACGCCATCTGGTGACCTTCGAACCGGCCGAGGCCCGCCCCGCGACGGGCGTCAGGGCCGGCGGCAGCTATCTGGTGACCGGCGGCCTCGGGCCCGTCGGGCTGCTGCTCGCCGAGCATCTGGCGCGGCGCGGCGCCGGCCGGCTGGTGCTCACCGGCCGGGGCGAGCCCGGCGAGCGGGCGGCGCGGCTGCGCGGCCTGGGCGCCGAGATCGTGACGCCCAGGATCGACGCCAGGGACCGGGCGGCGATGCGGGAGCTGCTGGCGGCCGAACGGTTCGACGGCGTCGTGCACGCCGCCGCCGACGCGGGCCCTGAGACGCTGCTTCCGCTGGCCGGGCTCGAACGGGACACGCTGGAGAGGCAGTTCGGCGCGAAGGTCGAGGGCGCCGCGCTGCTGGCCGAACTGCTGGACGAGCTGCCGAGGGAGCGGCGTCCCGACTGGTGCGTGCTGTTCTCCTCCACCTCGGCGGTGCTCGGCGGGGTGACGCTCGGCGGCTACGCGGCGGCCAACGCCGCGCTCGCCGCCCTGGTGCGGGGCCGCGCGGCCGGCACCCGCTGGCGGACTGTGGCCTGGGACACCTGGCCTGGCACCGCCGCACGGGTCGAGGGGCGGATCGGCGACGCCCTCGCCGCCCATGCCATGACTGAGGCGGAGGCCACCGAAGCCTTCGACCGGGTCCTGACCCGGGGCGACGACACGCTGCTGGCCGCCGCCGGCGGGCTGACCGACCGGCTGCCCGGCCTGGCCGAACGGTCGACGACCGCCGCCCCCGAGGCGGCCCGCTTCCCCCGGCCCGAGCTGGCCCAGCCGTATGTCCCGCCGGCCCCAGGGCCGGAAACCGCGCTGGCGGAGATCTGGTCGCGGACGCTGGGCGTCGAACCGGTGGGTGCCAGGGACGCGTTCTTCGAGCTGGGCGGCAACTCGCTGCTGGCGCTCCAGATGTTGGGCGAGGTCAGAAGGGCGCTGGGGGTGGCCGTCCCCACCGTGACGCTCTTCGAACGCCCGACGGTCGCCGCGCTGGCCGAACTGGTCGACGAACGGGCCACGGCCCAGACGCCGGCTCCCGTCGTCGAACGCGCCGCCGAACCCACCGCCGTCCGGGCCACGTTGCCCCCGGTCTCGGCCCCGCCGCTGCCCGACTGCGTCGCCGGGCTCACCCGGCCGAAGGCCGCCGTGCCCGCGCCCGCGCCCGTGACCGGGCCGGCGCCCCTGCCGGTGCCCGCGCCCGCGCCCGTGTTCGGGGACGACGAGCTCGACCGGCAGGTGGCCGTGGTCGGGATGGCCGGCCGGTTCCCCGGCGCCGGCGATGTCCAGGCGTTCTGGCGGAACCTGTGCGAGGGAGTGGAGTCGATCAGCTTCTTCACCCCCGATGAGCTGGCCGAGGCGGGCGTCGACCCGGAGCAGATCGCCGATCCGGCCTATGTGCCGGCCCGGCCGGTGCTGGACGACGTGACGGGCTTCGACGCCGCGTTCTTCGGGCTGAGCCCCCGGATGGCGGCGCTGACCGACCCCCAGCAGCGGCTCTTCCTCGAAGTCTGCTGGGAGGCGCTGGAGCAGTCCGGCTATGTCCGCCCCGAACACCGGGGCCGGGTCGGCGTCTTCGGCGGCTGCAACCTGAGCACCTATCTGCTGGGCATCGCCGGCCGGTTCACCGACGAGCGGGACGCCAGCATCTACGAGCTGGTGATGGGCAACGACAAGGACGCGCTGACCACCACCGTCTCCTATCTGCTGGACCTGCGCGGGCCCAGCGTGGCGGTGCAGACGTTCTGCTCCACCTCGCTGGTCGCGGTGCACAGCGCGATCAGGGCGCTGCGGGCCGGGGACTGCGAGATGGCGCTGGCCGGCGGGGTCTCCGTGCGGGTGCCCGACCGGATCGGGCACCGGCACAGCCCGGGCGGCATGGAGTCGCCCGACGGGCATGTGCGGACCTTCGACGCCGAGGCGCGCGGCAGCATGTTCGGCGACGGATCCGCCGTGGTCGTCCTCAAGCGGCTCGGTGACGCGCTGCGCGACGGCGACCACATCTGGTCGGTGATCCGCGGCTCGGCCATCAACAACGACGGGGCGCTGAAGGTCGGTTACACCGCGCCCAGCGTGGCGGGCCAGGCCGCCGTGGTCGCCGAGGCGCTGGCCGACGCCCGGGTCTCCCCCGACGACGTCGGCTATGTGGAGGCCCATGGCACCGGCACCCCGCTGGGCGACCCGATCGAGGTGGCCGCGCTGACCAGGGCGTTCGGCGCGACGGAACGGCGACAGTACTGCCCGATCGGCTCGGTGAAGCCGAACGTCGGCCATCTGGACCGGGCCGCCGGCACCACCGGGCTGATCAAGACCTCCCTCGCGGTCCGCGACGGGCTGCTGCCGCCCACCCTGCACTTCCAACGGCCCAACCCCGAGATCGACTTCGCCAACAGCCCGTTCTACGTCAATGCGGAGCTGACGGAGTGGAAGGCCGGGGAGCGGCCCCGGATCGCCGGCGTCAACTCGCTGGGGATGGGCGGCACCAACGTCCATCTCGTCGTCCAGGAGCCGCCGCGCCGCACCGCCCCGCCCGCGCCCGAGGGGGGCACCGAGCGCAGGCACCAGGTGTTCCCGGTCTCGGGACGCACCGGGGCGGCGGCGGACGACGCGGTGGCGCTGCTGGCCGACCATCTGGCCGAGCATCCCGAACTCGCCTTGGGCGACGTGGCGTTCACCCTCCAGGTCGGGCGCAGGACGTTCGAGCACCGGCGGGTGGTGGTGGCCGAGGGGCTGGCCGAGGCGGCGCGCGCGCTGCGTGACGCGCCGGCGACCCGTTTCGATCCGACGCAGGGGCGGCGGGTGGCCTTCCTGTTCACCGGCGTCGGCGAGCAGTACCCGGGGATGGTGCGCGAGCTGTACCGGCGCGAACCGGTCTTCCGCGCGGCGCTCGACGACTGCCTGGCGCGGCTGCCCGAGCCGGAAGGACTCGTCGAACTCCTCGCCGGTGAACGGGAGTCGGGCGGCGGTCTGGCCGCGCTGCTGGGCCGCGAGGCGACCACGGACCCCAGGTCGGAGCGGCTGGGCCGCACGGAGCTGGCGCAGCCGCTGGTCTTCGCCGTGGACTACGCCCTGGCGAGCACCCTGCGGGAATGGGGCGTGACCCCCTCCCTGATGTTCGGCTACAGCGTCGGCGAGTATGTCGCGGCCTGCCTGGCCGGGGTGCTCACCCTGGACGAGGCGCTGGCCCTGGTGGCGCACCGGGCGCGGCTGATCTCCCGGGTCGAGCCGGGCGGCATGGCCGCCGTCCCGCTCGCCGAGGACGAGCTGCGCGCCCGTTTCCTCACCGGCGGCGCGGACGGCGTGGACGGCGTGGACGTGGCGGCCGTCAACGGTCCCGAACTGACCGTGGTCGCCGGCCCGTCGGCCGCCATGGAGCGGCTCGCCGAGCGGCTGGCCGCCGCCGGGGTGCCCAGCCGTCCGCTGCGCACCGGCCACGCGTTCCACTCCCGGATGCTGGCGCCCCTCGCCGACGAACTGACCGCCTGGGTGCGGGAGAACGTGACGCCCAGACCGCCCACCGTGCCCTATCTCTCCAATGTGACGGGCCGGCCGATCGAGCCCGAGCAGGTGCTCGACCCGGGCTACTGGGCGCGGCACATGTGCGAGCCGGTCCGCTTCCACGCGGCCGCCGAGGCCCTGTTGGCGGACGAGGGGCTGGCGCTGGTGGAGATCGGCCCCGGCCAGTCGCTGGGCGCGCTGCTGCGGTCGGGCGGCTGCCCGCCGGACCGCTGGGCGCATATCACCGCCACCCTGCCGGCCGAGGCCGACCCGCGCCCCGACGACGCGGTGCTCGCCGACGCGCTGGCCCGGCTGTGGCTGCTGGGCGTGGACATCGACTGGGCCGCGCACCACGAGGGGAACGGACGCGGCCGGGTGCCGCTGCCGACCTATCCGTTCCAGCGGCAGCGGTTCTGGATCGATCCCGCGCCCGCCGCGCGGGGGGCGCTCGGCGCCGCCCCCGAGGAGGAGACGGCCGACGGGCCGCTGGCCAGGTTCGACCGGATTCCGCTGCTGCCCGAGGAGGAGTGGCTGCATCTGCCGGTGTGGCGGCAGATGCCGGCGCCCGCGCCCGAGCCCGAGGAGCCGTCCTCCTGGCTGGTGTTCGCCCGCCGGGGGCCCGGCGAGGCGGTGCTCGCCGCGCTGCGGGA
This sequence comes from Streptomyces sp. NBRC 109706, assembly GCF_000974485.1. Taxonomy (GTDB): domain Bacteria; phylum Actinomycetota; class Actinomycetes; order Streptomycetales; family Streptomycetaceae; genus Streptomyces. The sequence continues at coordinate 284,051 of NZ_BBOM01000012.1, forward strand.
ACGGGCGGCGACCACCGGCGCCACGGTGACGGTGGTGCGTCCCGGCGCCGCGTTCTCGGCGGGGCCCGACGGGTACGTGGTGCGGCCCGGGCGGGTGGACGACGCCCTGGCGCTGCTGCGCGCGCTGCGGTCGGCGACCGGCCGGCCGGAGCGGGTGGTGCATCTGTGGAACCTCGGTGACCCCGGGGCCGCCGACCCGTTGGCGCTCGGCCTGCACTCGTTGGCGGCGCTGGCCCGCGCCGCCGGTGAACTGGGCCTGGACCGTTGGCGGTTGGACATCGTGGCCAGCGGCAGCCAGCGGGTCCTCACGGACCAGGAGGTGCGGCCCGAGGCCGCGACCCTGGTCGGCCCGACGCTGGTGATCCCCATGGAGTACCCGGGGGTGGAGGCCCGACTGGTGGATGTGGAGCCGACGCCCGACGCGGCGGCCGTGGTCGCCGAGCTGCGGCGGCCGGTGGACGCCGAAGGGCGGGTCGTGGCGCTGCGCGGCGGCCGGCGTTGGCTGCCGGACTACCAGGTGCTGCCGCCCGTTCCGGAGGCGGAGGCCGTGCTGCGGCCCCGTGACGAGGGCGTGTATCTGATCACCGGCGGTCTGGGCGGCATCGGCCTGGCCATGGCGGAGCGCCTGGCGCGCGAACACCGGGCCCGGCTGGTGCTGTTGGGCCGGCGCGGGCTGCCGCCCAGGGAGCGCTGGGCGGCGATCGCCGACGGGACCGACGACGGCAACGTCGCGGAGCGCGTCAGGGAGCGTGTCCGGCGGGTGTTGGACATCGAGGCGCTGGGCGGCCGGGTGCTGGTCGTCGAGGGCGATGTCGCCGAGCCGTCGGACGTGCGGGGCGCGGTGCGGCTGGCCGTGGAGCGGTTCGGCGCCCTGCACGGGGTGCTGCACACGGCGGGCGTGGCGGGCACCGGGCTGATGCAGTTCAAGGAGCCGGGCGACGCCGAACAGGTGCTGGCGCCCAAGGTGGCCGGCACCGAGGCCCTGTTGACGGCGCTGCGCGCCGAGGGCGTCTCGTTGGACTTCCTGCTGCTGTTCTCGTCGATCACCTCGGTGACCGGCGGCGGCCCCGGCCAGGTCGACTACTGCGCGGCCAACGCCTATCTGGACGCCGTGCCGGCGGGCGCCGACCAACCGGTGGTCTCGGTCGCCTGGGGCGAGTGGACCTGGAACGCGTGGGACGAGGGCCTGTCCGGCTACGAACAGGACATCCAGACCTTCTTCCGCGAGCACCGGGCGAAGTTCGGCATCTCCTTCGACCAGGGCTGGCGCACCCTGCTGCGGGCGCTGGCCGCCGGCGCGCCCCAGGTGGTCGTCTCCACCCAGGACCTGCCGTCCGTGGTGCGGGTCGCCACCGGGTTCAGCGTCGAGGCGGTGACCTCGGCGCCGACGGCCGGCGACGACACCCCACGGCATGCCCGCCCCGAGCTGGTCACCCCCTTCCAGGAGCCGGCGGGACCGACCGAGGCGACCGTCGCCGAGGTGTGGTGCCAGGCGCTGCGGCTGGAACGGGTCGGCGCGCTGGACAACTTCTTCGAACTGGGCGGCACCAGCCTGTTGGGGATCAGCCTGCTGGCCACGCTGCGCGGGTCCTTCCCCGAGGCCGATCTGCCGCCCCATGTGATCCACGAGGCCCCCACGGTCGCGGCGCTCGCCCGGCTGATCGACGGGCCGGGGGCGGAGCCGCCCGAGGCGGCCGACATCCCGACGCGGCGGATCGAGGACCAGGGGCGGCTGCGCCGCTCGGGCCTGCGGGCCGCCGCGGCCCGCCGCCGCCGGGCGTGAGCCGCCCGGCCCGGCGGTACCGGAGCAGACCCCGACAGACCTTGTACGACGGACCGATTGAGACGGAGGAACCATGGCAGTGATCGGTGTGGTGGGAGCCGGGGTGATGGGCACCGGCGTCGCCCAGAACCTGGCGACGAGCGGCCACGAGGTGATCCTGGTGGACCGCGACGAGGCGGTGCTCACCCAGGCCAGGGCGACCATCGCCCGCGACTGCCGGATGAGCCGGCTGCTGGGCGGCCCGGCGTTGGACGCGGACGCCGTGCTGGCCTCGGTGACGACGGCCGTCGGCGTCGAGTCGCTGGCCAAGGCGGAGGTGGTGATCGAGAACATCACCGAGAACTGGGAGGCCAAGCGCGCGGTGCACGCCGAGTTGGACCGGGTGTGCCCGCCGGAGACGGTGATCGTCGCCAACACCTCGGCCATCCCCATCACCCGGCTCGCCTCCGTGGGCGACCATCCGCAGCGCGTCGTCGGCGTCCACTTCATGAACCCGGTGCCGGCCAAGCCGGTGGTGGAGCTGATCCCCGGCTTCCACACCGACGAGCGGACCCTGGAGCGCACCAGGGAGCTGCTGACCTCCATGGGCAAGCGCTGGGTCGACGTCAAGGACGCGTCCGGGTTCGTCTCCAACCGGGTGCTGATGCTCACCGTCAACGAGGCGGCGTTCCTGGTGCACGAGGGCGTCGCCACCGCCGAGTCCGTCGACGAGGTCTTCCGCGGCTGCTTCGGGCATCCGATGGGCCCGCTGGAGACCGCCGACCTGATCGGCGTCGACACCATCCTGCACAGCGTCGAGGTGCTCTACGACGCCTACGGCGACAGCAAGTACCGGCCCTGCCCGCTGCTGAAGCAGATGACGGACGCCGGACTGCACGGCCGGAAGACCGGCCGGGGCTTCTACACCTACGCCAACGCCAACTGACCCCATCCGACCCAGCGAACCGATCCACCGGCCAGACCAGGAGCGTGCCATGAGCGAGACCGTGACGACCCCCAGCATCGACGACGTCGGCGACCGGATCTCCGGCTTTGTCACCGACCGTTTCCCCCAGGCGGAGCTGACCCCCTCCCAGGACATCTTCGCGCTGGGCTACATCAACTCCCTCTTCGCGATGGAGCTGGTGATGTTCGTGGAGCGCGCCTTCGCGGTGACCATCCCCAACGAGGAGCTGAACATCGACAACTTCCGCACCGTCGAGTCGATGAGCGCCCTGGTCGGCCGGCTGCGGCCGTCCGTCGCGGCGGGCTGAGCGAGATGACCGACCTACTGACGGCGGTGGACCGCGCCACCGCGCGCCGCTTCGTCGACGAACATGTCGTTCCGCACGCCGGGGCGTGGGACCGGGCCGGGCGGGTACCGGACGAGGTGCTGGCGCGGATCGCCGAGGCCGGGCTGTGGGCGCCGTTCCTGGCGCCCGAACTCGGCGGCGCCGGAACGGACATGGTCACCCTGGGCGAGGTGCACGAGGAGTTCGGCCGTGGCTGCTCCTCGGTGCGCAGCCTGCTGACGGTGCACACGATGCTGGCCTGGGCCCTGCGCCGCTGGGGCAGCGCGGAACAACTCGACCGCTGGGGGCGGGAGGTGGCCACCGGGCGGGTGCTGGGCGCGTTCTGCCTCTCCGAGCCGGGCGCCGGCAGCGACACCTCGGCCATCACCACCACCGCCCGCCCCGAGGGCGGCGGCTGGGTGCTCGACGGCGTCAAGAAGTGGACGACCAACGGTCAACGGGCCGATCTGTTCCTGGTGTTCGCCAGGGGGCCGGCCGCCACGGTCGCCCTGCTGGTGCCCAGAGAGACGCCGGGCGTGACCGTCACCCCCATCGACGACATGCTGGGCACCCGGGCCTCGATGCTCGCCGAGATCACCTTCCGGGATGTGCGGCTCGGCCCCGACGCGCTGCTGGGCCCGGCCGGCTTCGCCTCCGGGATGCTGCTCACCGGCACCCTGGACCTGGGCCGCTACAGCGTCGCCGCCGGCTCCGTCGGCATCGTCCAGGCGTGCCTGGACGCCAGCGCCGCCTATACCGAGACCCGCACCGTGGGCGGGGTGCCGCTGAGCGAACTGCCGCTGATCCGGGCGAAGGTGTCCGAGATGGTCACCGATGTGCGGGCGGCCCGGCTGCTGGTGGCCGAGGCCGGCCGGCTGAAGGACGCGGGCGACGAGGCGACGCTGGCGGCCACCTGGGTCGCCAAGTACTTCGCCTCCACGGCCGCCGCGCGGCACGCCTCGGAGGCGGTGCAGATCCATGGCGCGGCCGGCTGCGCGGGCGACCATCCGGTGTCCCGTTACTACCGGGACGCGAAGGTCATGGAAATCATCGAGGGCAGCAACGAGATCCAGCGGACCACCATCGCTGGCGAGGCGTATCGGAGGCGGGGGGCGTGACCCAGGCCGTGACGACACCGGTGACCGAAACGGTGAAACCCGTGCGGGGCAGGATCAAGTGCGTGGTGTGGGACCTCGACAACACCGTGTGGGACGGGGTGCTGCTGGAGGACGGCGAGGTCCGGGTGCGGCCCGGCGTGGTGGAGCACATCCGCCGGCTGGACGCCATGGGCGTGCTGCACTCCGTCGCCAGCAAGAACGATCCCGACGCGGCGCTGGCCGCGCTGGAACGCCTCGGTCTCGCCGACCTGTTCCTCTATCCGCGCATCTCCTGGAACCCCAAGTCGACGGCGATCCAGGAGATCGCGGCCAAGCTCAACCTGGGCCTGGACGCGTTCGCCTTCGTCGACGACCAGGAGTTCGAGCGGGCCGAGGTCGCCCACGCGCTGCCGCAGGTGACGCTGGTGGACGCCGAGTGCATCGACACGGCGCTGGTGCGCCCCGAGTTCCGGCCCCGGTTTGTCACCGACGAGTCGGGCCGACGGCGCGCGATGTACCAGAGCCAGCTGGCCAGGGACGATCTCCAGGCGGAGTTCGTCGGCACCAGCGAGGACTTCCTCGCCGGCCTCGACATGACGTTCGAGATCGCCCGCGCCCAGCGGGAGGACCTGCAGCGCGCCGAGGAGCTGACGGTCCGCACCAACCAGCTGAACTCCACCGGACGCACCTACTCCTACGACGAGTTGGACGCGCTGCGGTCCTCCCCCGACCATCTGCTGCTGGTGGCCTCGCTGACCGACCGGTTCGGCTCCTACGGGAAGATCGGTCTTGCCCTGGTGGAGCGCGCCACGCCCAACTGGCGGCTCAACATGCTGCTGATGTCCTGCCGGGTGCTCTCCCGAGGCGTCGGCTCGGTGCTGCTCGGCCATGTGATGGGCCTGGCGAAGGCGGCGGGCGCCGGCCTGGAGGCCGACTTCGTGGAGACCGGGCGCAACCGGATGATGCAGATCACCTACGCGTTCAGCGGCTTCCGTGAGGTCGCCAGGGACGGCGCGCACACCACGCTCGCCGCCGATCTGGACGCGCTCCAGCCGCCGCCGGCGTATGTGCGGCTGCGGGTGGAGCCGTGACCGGCGCCCTGGGCGGCTGGCTGCCCCAGCCCCCGACCGGGAGCGGCACCCGGCTGTACTGCCTGCCGCACGCCGGGGGTTCGGCCTCCGCCTTCCGTCCCTGGCTGGGACGGTTGGCGGGGGTCGCCGTCTGCCCCCTGCAACCCCCCGGGCGGGAGACCCGGATGGGCGAGCCGCCCCACAACTCCCTGGACGAGCTGTGCGCCGAGCTGGCGGAGCTGCTGATCGCCGAAACCCCGGGCCCCTACGCCCTGTTCGGGCACAGCCTGGGCGCGCTGGTCGCGTTCGAGCTGATCCACACCGTCCTGGCGCGCGGCGGCCGGCCACCGGCCCATCTGGTGGTCTCCGGCTGTGCCGCGCCCCAGACGCTGACGCCGGACGCCGAGCGGGTGACGGACGAGGAGGTGCTGAAGCTGATGCGGTCCCTCGGCGGCACCCCGGAGGCGTTTCTGGCCGACCCCAGGGTGGCCCGGATGCTGCTGCCCCGGGTGCGGTCCGATCTGGTGATCCGCAACAGCTTCCGCTACCGGCCCAGGCCGCCGCTGGACATCCCGTTGACGGCGCTCGGCGCGGACGCCGATCCCCGGGTCTCCGTCGCGGATGTCGCCGCCTGGCGCGAACAGACCGTCGGCCGGTTCACCGCGCACACCTACCGGGGCGGGCACTTCGCGGTGCTCGACCAGGAGGAGCGCACCCTGGCGGCGCTGCGCGACGCGCTGGCGCCGCTGGCGCCGGTCCCCGGCTGACCGTTCCCACGACAGCGGCCCGGCCGCCCCCCACGGGGCGACCGGGCCGCTGTCTTCTCGGCCGGCGGTCTCAGTCCGCTTCGAGCCCCGCCAGATGGTCCGTGAGGCGGCGCACCGTGGGATGTTCCAGCACCACCGTCGCCGGCAGCCGGACCCCGAAGGCCGCGCCAAGCCGCTCGGCGAGCAGCACCGCGCCCGCCGAACGGCCGCCCAGATCGAAGAAGTTGTCGTCCAGCCCGACCTCCTCGCAGCCCAGCGCCAGACACCACAGCTCGGCGACGGCCCGCTCGTCCGGCGCCTCGGGCCGGGCCGAGACCGGCCGGGCCCGCCCGGCGGGCGGGACGGCGGGCGCGGCGGCCGCCGGCGGACGGTCCACCGTCACCTGCTCCAGATGGCCCGCGGCGGCCAGCAGCCGGTCGACGGCGCCGCCGGCGGCCTCGCCCCCGGCGGCCAGCCAGCGGCCCGCGCCCCCGTGCCGGGCCGCGCGGGCGGCGGCCGCCACCGTCTCCGACGGCGTGATCACCACCCGCGCCAGACCCGCCAGCTCGCCCAACGCGCCCTGCACGGCGTCGAGTTCGGCCGGCGTCGGGCGGACAAGGACGGCCGCGTCCAGCCGCCCGTGCCGCGCCAGGGCCGTCCGCACGGCCGCGTCGAGCGCCGCCGGCGAGGGCTCGGCAACCGGGGTGAGCAGCGCCCCGGCGGCCACCAGCCGCCGCTCGACGGCCTCGTCGGAGCCGACCAGCAGCACCGACCGCCCGTTCGCCCCGGCGCCTTCGGGCAGCGTCACCGGCTCCCGGACGGCCGCCCAGATGCCGGGCCCGCGCACCGCGAGCGGCCCGGCCTCGGGCGCCAGGGCGGCGGCCAGGGCCTGCTCGGGGTCGGCGTCCGGCGCCAGATCCACCTGGTGCGCGCCGAACTCGGCGCCCAGCGCCGCGTGTTCGGGCCGGACCAGATCGGGGCCCAGCACGCCGAGGGCGCCCGAGGTGAACGCCACCAGCTCGGTGGCCGAGAACAGCGCGTCCTCGCCCAGCGCCCCGACCAGCGCGGCCAGCGCCGCCGGATGGTCGCGCGCGTCGTCGGCCAGCGCGAATCCGTACACCACCCGGCGCACCACCCCGACCAGGGCGCCGGGGAGCCGGGCGAGGTCCGCCGCGCCGCCGACGGTGAAGTCGCCGTCGGGCAGCGCCTGGAACGTCTCGCCGGGGCGCACCACGGCCGTCTCGGCGCCGGCGCGCAGCAGCCGGTCGGCCAGGGCCTCGCCCGCCGGGTCGGCGACCAGCAGCAGCCAGGGCCCGGCTTGGCGCAGCCGCCGGTCAAGATCGTGCGTGGGCGGCCGCAGGCGGCGCCAGGCCGGCGCCCAGGTGTCGCCGTCCGGCGCGGTGGCCACCGGCTCGATCCAGTGGCGGGCGCGTTGGAACGGATAGGTGGGCAGCGGCAGTCGGCGCCCCCGGCCGCCGTGCAGGGCCGCCCAGTCGGGCCTGGCCCCGGCCAGCCAGAGCCGGGCCAGCGTCTCCGTCAGCCACCACGCGGGATCGGCGGCGGCGTCGCCCGCGTCGGCGTCGATCTCCTCGGCGGCGCCCTCGGCGATCCGCACGCCCAGCCGGGCCAGGCCGTCGGCCAGCCCGGGGGCGCCCCACAGCCGGCGCACCGCCGCGTCGAGCGCCGGCCCGCCCCGGCCGGTGACGCCGACCGACGGCGGGCGGAGCCCACCACGGGCGTCCCACCAGCGGTCTGGATCGGCGAGCGCGACCAGCGCGTCGGCGTGGTCGCGGACGACCACGGCCCGCCGCAGCGGCAGCGCGCCCCGGGAGACCTGGAGCGTATGGGCGAGATCGGCGAGGTCGGTCTCCGGATGGCGCGCCAGCTGGTCGCGGAGCCTGCCGGTCAGCGCGTCCAGCGCCGCCGGATCGGCGGCGGACAGGGTGAGCAGATGCGGGCCAGGGCGGGGCGCCGCGACGTCCCCGACTTCTCCGGCCGGCGGTTCCTCCAGCACCACATGGGCGTTGGTGCCGCCGACGCCGAAGGAGCTGACGCCGGCCCGGCGCGGCTCGGGCCCCTCGGGCCAGGGCCGGTTCTCGGTGAGCACCGTCAGCCGGTCGGCGGCCGCGGCCAACGCCGGGTTGGGGGAACGGAACCCGGCGGTGGCGGGCAGCACCCGGTCCCGCAGCGCCAGCGCGGCGCGGATCAGCCCCGTCACCCCGGCCGCCCGGTCCAGATGGCCGATCAGCGGCTTGGCCGAGCCCAGCACGCAGGGCGTCTCCCTGGCCCCGGAGAAGACCCGGCCGACCGCGTCCACCTCGATGGAGTCGCCGAGCGGGGTGCCCACCGCATGGCACTCCAGATAGCCGACGGACTCCGGCTTGACGCCGGCGACGGCCTGGGCCGTCTCGATCACGGCGGCCTGGCCGACGACGCCCGGCGCCGCGTAACCGGCCCGGTCGGGCCCGTCGTTGTTGACGGCCGAGCCCAGGATCACGGCGTGCACCGGATCGCCGTCGGCGAGCGCGTCGGAGAGCCGGCGCAGCGCGACGACGGCCGCGCCCGAACTCATCACGGTGCCGTCGGCGGACGCGTCGAGGCTGGCGGCGCGCCCCTCGGGCGAGAGGATGCCGCCCTCCTCCCAGCGGTAGCCGCCGCCCTGGGGCAGCGGCAGATGGGCGCCGCCGGCCAGGGCGAGATCGCATTCGAAGGTGAGCAGGCTCTGGCACGCGAGGTGCACGGCCACCAGCGAGGTGGAGCAGTAGCTCTGCACGGTGAGGCTGGGCCCCGAGAGACCCAGCCGCCAGGAGACCAGGGAGGTCAGCGAGTCCCGTTCGACGCCCGCCGCCAACAGCCGTGCGCCGTCCGGCTCGTGGGCCAGATCGGGCACATGGCGGGTCAGGTAGTCGGGGAAGGCGCAGCCGGCGAAAAGGCCCACGGGAAGCCCGGGGCGGACGGGCGGACGGCCCGCCGACTCCAGCGCCTCCCAGGAGCATTCGAGCAGCAGCCGGTGGTGCGGCTCCAGGGTCCTGGCCTCGCGTTCGGTGAGGCCGAACGCCTGGGCGTCGAACTCCTCAAGGCCCGGCACGGGGCCGGCCACCGGAACGTACCCGGGGCCCTCCCGGACGCCGGCGGCCGCGCGTTCGGCCTCGGTGACGCGGCGCAGCCCGGGGACACCCGCCAGTTGGGCCCGCCACAGCTCGGCGACATCGGCGGCGCCGGGGAAACGGCCGGCCATCCCGACGACGGCCACCGCCTCCTCGTAACCGTTCTCGTTCTCGTCCCCGTCGAACGCCTCGGCGCGTCCCGGGAGTTCGGTGGTTTTCGGGAAGTCCTGCTCGTTCGGGTTCACGGGTGGGTCCCTGCCTCGGTCACGGCGATCACACCAGATGGCTGCGGCCCCACCCGTGGGCGAGGCGGTAGGTCGCGAAGGCCCCGGTGGCCACCGCGATGGAGAGGCAGACCAGGGCGGGCCTGAACGTTCCGCCGGCGTCCCCCTCGACGGCGGCGCGCAGCATGGAGAGACCCCAGTACCCCGGCGAGAACGGGGCGAGATTCTGCGCCCAGCCCGGCATCAGATCCACCGGCAGGAACGTGCCGCCCACCGTGCTGACCACGATGGCGCCCACATCGCAGGCGACGATCAGATCGCCCCGGCTGCGCACCACGGTCGCCAGCGCCGCGCCCATCGCCAGCAGGGTGGTCCCCCACACCGACATCGCGGCCAGCAGCAGCGGCAACGAGACCGGCAGCGGCATCCCGATGACGACGATCCCGTACACGAACAGCACCGTCTGCTGGAAGAGCAGCACCACGAAGACCGGCACCGCCTTGCCGACCAGCAGCTCCCAACGCGCCGCGCGGCTGGCCCGCAGCCGGTCCCAGGTGCGCCACTCGCGTTCCACGAAGATGGCGTTGCCGACGATGGCCATGGCGAAGACGGAGAACATCACCAACTGGCCGGTGACGGCGTGCACGGTGCCGGTCTCCAACGCCTCCTCGTAGAGCGGCTGGAGCATCAGCATGAACACCATGGGCGTCACCAGATAGCTGATCAGCTGGGACGGGTCCCGCAACCGCAGCAGCAGGTTGTAGCCGACCAGCGCCCGGGTGCGGTGGAAGGCGTCGCCCAGGGTGGTGAGGGTGGGCACGGTCCGGGTCTCAGTTGACATGGGTGACCGCCAGGGAGTGGTAGAGGTCGTCGAGGGACGGATGACGCAGTTCGACCGACTCGACGGGCCGGTCCACGGTGCGCAGGATCTCCAGCAGGCTTCCGGTCGGGTCCTGCGAGGAGACGTGCAGCTCCTGGTCGCCCGCCGTCACCCGCACCTCGCCCGGCAGGCCGTCCAGCAGCTCGGCGCTGGTGCCCCTGGCGATGACACGGCCCTTGACCGCGACCGCGAGGGTGGCCTGGAGGACCATCAGCTCGGAGAGGTAGTGGGTGGTGTAGACGACGGCGGTGCCCTCGGCGGCGCGCTGCTTGACCACGTCGAGCAGCGCCGCGCGGGTCTCCGGGTCGGCGCCGGCCGTGGGCTCGTCGAGCAGCAGCAGTCCCGGCCGGTGGATCAGCGCCGTCGCGGCCTGCGCCCGGCGCTGCTGGCCGCCGGAGAGCAGCCCCGCCCTGCGGTCGATGAAGCCGGTCAGCTGGAGCGCGGTGGCCAGCTCGTCGATCGCCGCGCTCAGCGCGCCGCGCCGCAGCCCGGCGATCCCGCCGTACAGCCTCAGATGCTCGCGCACCGTCAACGGGCGGTAGAGCGCGATGTGTTGGGGGGAGATGCCGATCTCGCCACGGGTCTCGGCCGGCGGCCGCCCGCCGACCCTGACGGTGCCGCTGTCGGGCCTGAGCAGGCCGGAGACCATCTCCACAAAGGTGGTCTTGCCGGCGCCGTTGTGACCGACGAGGCCGACGATCTCGCCGGCCTCCACGGTCAGGCTGAAACCGTCGAGCGCGCGCACCTCGTCATAGGCCTTGGTGAGTTCGATGGCCTCTAGCACGGGACCTCCTGGGGCGTGGTGGGTGCGGTCCCCCGCAGCGAAGCGCGCAGGGCGACCCGGTCGAATTTGCCGTTGACGGACCGGGGCAGCGAGGTCCTGACCTCGATGTCACGCGGCACCATGTAGCCGGGCAGCGCCCCGGCCAGCGCGCCGGTGAGCGCGGGAACGGAGACCTCGGCGTCCGCGCGGGCCGTCACCAGCAGCGCGATCCGCTGCCCCAGCCGCTCGTCGGGAACGCCCAACGCGACGGCCTCGCCGACCAGTCCGGTGGCGTACGCCGCCTCCTCGACCTCGGTGGGGCTGACCCGGTAGCCGGAGGTCTTGATCATGTCGTCGGCGCGGCCGACGAAGTACAGATAGCCGTCCTCGTCCCGGTAGACGGTGTCGCCCGACCAGACGGCCGTCTCCTGGCGGCCGGCCGGCGGCTCGCCCGGCACCGGCCGGAACCGCCGGGCGGTGCGCTCCCGGTCCCGCCAGTAGCCGAGGGCCACCAGCGCGCCCCGGTGCACCAACTCGCCGTGCTCGTACGGCTCGCAGGGCGTGCCGTCGGGCCGCACCACCAGGATCTCGGCGTTGGGCACGGCCCGGCCGATCGAGTCGGGACGCCGGTCCACCTGCGCCGGGTCCAGATAGGTGGAGCGGAACGCCTCCGTCAGCCCGTACATCAGATACGGCGCCGCGCCGGGCAGCGCGCGGCGCAGCGCGTCGAGGGCGGCCAGCGGCAGCCGACCGCCGGTGTTGGCGAAGTACCGCAGGCTCGCGGTGGCCTCCTCCGGCCAGTCCGCGTCGGCCAGTTGGAGCCACAGCGGCGGCACACAGGTGAGCCCGGTGACCCGGTGCCTGGCGCACAGCCGGACGACCTCCCCCGGCCTGAGGTAGTTGACCAGCACCAGATGGGCGCCGGCCACCAGGGCCGTGGTGAGCTGGCTGAGACCGGCGTCGAAGCTCAACGGCAGCACGCCCAGCAGCACATCGTCGGCGGTGTGCCCCAGATAGCCGGCGACGCTCTCGGCGCCGGCCAGCAGATTGCGGTGCGAGACCACCACGCCCTTGGGCCCGCCCGTGCTGCCCGAGGTGTACAGGATCGCCGCCGGATCGGCGTCGATCACCCGGTCGGCGGCGTCGTTCCTCATCGGCTCGCCGGTGGCCCACCGCTCCCAGGTGTCCGAGCCGATGGTCACCACCCGTTCGACCGGGCCTTCGGGCCCCAACGCGGCCTCGACGGTGGCCAGCCGCTGCTCGGTGGTGACCAACACCCTCGGGGCGCAGTCCCCGAGGACCTGCCGCACCTGACGCTCCCGCAGCAGCGGGTTGAGCGGCACGAAGACCGCGCCAACGGCGGACGCGGCCAGCAGCGCCACCACCGTCTCCGGGCGCTTCTCGGCATAGACGGCGACCCGGTCGCCCCGGCGCACGCCCCCGGCGTACAGGCCCCCGGCGAACCGTGCCACCCGGTCGGCGAGTTGGGCGTAGGTCAGGGTCTCGTCCCGGTAGCTGAGGGCGGGCCGGTCGGGTGCGCCGCCGGCGAGCAGCCGGTCCACCCGCGCCGGCAGCGGCTCAGGCATCGGCGAACCTCTCCGCCGGGAGCACCCCGCCGACCGCGCGCCACAGCGAACCGACGGTCTCGAACGTCTCCTCGGTGATCAGCTCGTCCGGGAGGTCGAGGCCGTAGGTCTCCTCCAGGTCCGTCAGCAGTTGGACGACCCCCATGGAGTCCAGCCCCAGCGCGGCGAGGTCGTCCGACGGGGCGAGGCCGCCGTCGCCGGCGTAGGGCAGATGCGTCACCAGGGTCGTAAGGAACGTGCGCGGTATGTCCATCGTCGTCACCATGCTCTTCGTTCTTCTCGGACGTCCTCGGCCGGCGGGTCGCCCGCCGGCGCGCCGAGGAAACCAGGGGCCTCCCTCGCCACGCTCTTGTCCCGCTATCACCGCCGCGATGGCGGGGGGAGGGCGTGGAGGTAGTGCGGTGATGAGGGGGTCTGTCACGGTGGCCCGGCTGAGTCCCTCTTCCGCATCGGAGGACACATGACCACGGCTGCCCTGCCGCATATCGGACTGCCCCCCGGGGCTGACCGTCCGCGCGACGCGTCCGGCGACGACCACACGGCGACGCTCTACCGCTATGTGCTCCAGCGGGGCGAGCTGGGCCCGCTGGAGCCGGCCGCCGCCGAACTGGGCGTCCCGGTCTCGACCCTGCTGGTGGCCGCGACGCGCCTGGTGGAGCTGCGGCTGGTCGCCACGGGCGACGGCCCCGACGGACGTCTGGTGCCCACCCCGCCCGAACTGGCCACCGACCTGCTGGTCGCGCCGATCGAACGCGCCATCTACCGACGTCGCGAACTGGCGGACCGGCTGCGCGAGAGCATCCACGCGGTGACAGCGCCGGCCTCGGACGAGGCCGAACCGCGCGTCGAGCCGGACACCCTGACCGGAATCGCCGAGATCCGGGGCCTGTTCAAGCTGGCGACGCCGACCTGCCGAAGGGAACTGGTGGTGCTGCGCCCGGGGCATGTCGCCGAGGAGGTCCTGGACGAACTCCTCGACCCCTGCTTCGAGGTGCTGGAGCGGAAGGTGCCCACCCGGGTGCTGGCCCCGCACCGCAGCCGAACCGGGTTCGCGGCCCGCGCCAAGGCCACCCGGCTCGCGACGGCCGGGGCACAGATCCGCACCCTCAGCCAGGTCCCCCGCGCCGCCGTGGTGTTCGACCGCTCCTCGGCGGTGCTGGTCTCCGTCTCGGAACACGCCGAACCGACCGCGCGCCTGGTCAGGGACGCGGACGTGGTGCGCTTCCTGCTGGAACTCTTCGACCAACTCTGGGAGGACGCCGCCCCGTTCGCCTCCGGCGACCCCGGCTACGCGGAGGCCGCCGACGATCTGCGGCAGTCCCTGGCCCGGCTGATGGCCCAGGGCCTCACGGACGAGGTGATCGCCCGACGCCTGGGCATGTCGGTCCGCACCTGCCGACGCCATATCGCCGAACTCCTCCGCGGCCTGGACGCCGTCAGCCGCTTCCAAGCCGGCGTCCGCGCCGCCACCCGCTTCCCCCTCACCCCACCGAACCACCCAACGGGCTCGGGGGGCTGACGGTCCGGTGCCCGCGCGGGTCGTGCCATGGTGGAACCCGTCGACGACCGGTTGGCGCGGGGGGATCGGGTGCGGCTGTCGCGGGACATCACCGGCTGGGCGTTCCTGGTGGAGGCGGACGGTGTCCGGCATGCGGCACTGGCGGTAGGACTGGCCGCCATCAGCCCGTTCACCGCCGGAGACGGGGCCGGCGGCAGCCTCTTCACCCGCGCGAACGGCTGGTGGGGCCTCCCGGTGCTCCTCTCACTCGACGCGCTGCCCATCGCCCACCCCGTCGACCACCGGTGGTGTGTCACACGGGACGACCAAGGCGTACTGTCCGTCCTCGGCCCGGACGGCGCGCCCTTTGTGCACGACCTTCGCCTGGGACTGCCCCCGGCCTGGCAGGAGACGGCGACCGCCTCGGGTTCCGTCCTGCTGGTCGTCTCCCACCTGCTGTCGGACCCGGACGATCCGCTCGACGCTCTCGACTTCGAGACACGCCAGGGCATGGTGTGCGCCGGCCCCGTGCGTTTCGGCGCGCCGACTCACCGACCGCACACCGGCGAGGACGACACACCGACGGTCACGTTCCTCATCGACCCGGTCGGCACGCTGATGGAGTTGGCACACCATGTGTGCGACCACATCATGTCGTTGCCCCAGGCCAAGCGACAGGCGCGCGAACTGGAGCGGACGCGACGGGCCCTGGCGGAACACGGGGACCGACCCCTTCCCGCCGAGGCGATGGTGACCCTGCTGTTCCGGGACGAGTTCCGCGACGACCGTGGCCTGGCCGAGTTCATGTATGTCTACTGGACGCTGGTCGGCGAGGTGGCCGACGCCTGCGGGGCGGCGGCCGCCTGGCGGGAAGCGGCGCTCCGGGCCGTCGAGTTGGCCGTCCGCCTGGTCGCGAGCCGATGCGATCGCGCGGTGTTCGAGGAGGCCGACGCGCTGGCGTCACGGCTGATCGACACGCCGAGCGATCCCACCGCGCTGGAGGCCGCGCTGCTGGCCGCCGCCCGACTGCGGATGGCCACCAGGGGCCCCGGGGACCTGGCGGCCGACCACTACGCGCGCGGGATGCTCACCGTCTGGTCCGCCCGGCTGGACGCGGATCTGTACCGCATGTGGTTCACCGAAGAGGAGCCCTTCCAGGCCGAGTCCCACCGGCTGTGGGCGGAGGCGGGAGAGCTGCTGCTGCGCGCCCTGGAGCTGGACGGCGGGCGGCGAAAGCCCCGGCTCCTGGCGTCGCTTGCGCAGATCCTCGCGGACGGGAAGGGAGTTCGCCAGGACTACGCGGGGGCTGCCCTGTCCACCTGGCTCGCCTCGTCCACCTCGTCCACCTCGGACGATCCGGATGTCGGCCTGTTCCTCCTCCGGGTGCTTGACGACCTTCCCGGGGAGCTGGTCGACGGGTTGCCCGGGTCGCTGTTCGGATCGTCCCTGCCCGATTTCGTGGCCGCCCATGGCAGCGACACCACCGCGAAGGTGATCAGCCAGGGCGTCAACCTGGCCCTGGAACGCGCCGACCGGCAGCTGCTGCGCACCGTGCTGGACTGGGCGGAACGGCTCGACGTCCCCGGGGACCACGCCCACCGCAGGCAGTTGACCGAGGCGCGGCTCCATGTGCTGCCCGACGATCCCACCGGATGCCCGGGCCCTGACCATCCGCTCGCCGCCTCGTTCCCACTCTCCTGGGCCGACGGGCAACGGTCGGCGGCGCTGCTGCACGCGGCCGCACACGCCCGCGACCTGCGGCAACCGGCGCTGGGGCTGACCCTCCTGAGGCAGGCGGGCGAGTTCAGGAGCGAAGAGGCCAGGCTGCTGACGGCGGACCTGTACCACCAGGCCGCCGAGGCGGGCGAGCCGGTCTCCGGCCCTGTCCCGTTCCCCTGTGGCTACTACACCTATGCGGCACTCGGCTATGCCTCGCTCGGCTTCGAGGAACTGGCGCGGGCGAGCCTGGTGCCGTTCGTGCAGCGGGTGGGCACCCTCCGGGGCGAGGAACTCGGGGGCGCGCTGTCCGCGATCCTCGTGGACGTGCCGAACTTCGACACGAGCCGCGCGCCCGAACTCGGCGGGCTCCTGCGCGACCTCGTGCACTCGGCTGTCTGGCAGCTCGCCGTGAATTCCGAGACTCTCCCGCTGGGGCTGATGCTCGGTCTGCACCAGGCCGGCAAGGGACCGGAGTTGGGCGCGTGGTGGCGGATCGACGGCCCGCTCACGCTGCCCGCGCACCTCCAGCACCTGCTCGGCAAGCTGCGTGACCTGGAGGAACCCGCCGCCTCCCGCGGCGCGTCGGGCATGTCGACGAACCTGCTGAACGTCCTGGACGGCGACCGCCGTCCCGGCGGCCGCGACACCCGAGGGATCGCCAGGAACGTGCGGTGGCGCGTCTCGTCGCTCATCGACGAGGAGCTGAGCCGCCGCTCGACAGCGCTCATCGACGACCAGCACCTCTGGCGGCGGACAAACGAGCTGCTGGACGACCGGACCGTGCTGCTGACCTGGTTCCTGCCCGCCGCCGTCAGCGGCGCGGCCGTGCTTGTCGCGGTCACCCGGGAGAGCCAGACACTCGTCGTGCACCTGGGCGACGGCGCGGACGAGAACAGCGACCGGCACCCGGTGGCGGACCGGGTCGAGGCGATCCGCACGGAGATCGAACGCGACCCGCTGTTCGGCGATGTGACGCCGGAAGGCGACCGACTGCTGCGGCAGCCGGGCGACATACCGCTCGGCGACGGCGAACTGTGGGACGGATGGCAGGCGCGGGGCAAGGACCGGATCCTGGCCTGGCCGCACGGCGCGCTGCACTACCTGCCGCTACCGCTGTGCCATATCGGGGACCGGATGATCGCCGACAGCTGGACGGTCACCACCATCGCCGGTCTCGAAGCCCTGACGCCCGCACCCGCCCCCGGCCCCGTACGGCCGCGCCGCACCGCGGTGTTGGCCTCCGCCGACGGCGGCGTGCCCTACGGGCTGCACGCCGAACCGGCGTTGGAGGAGCACGCGCGGCAGGTCGCCGACGCGGTCGGGGCCGAGGCCGTCACCGGACCGGCGGCCACGCGGGCGGGACTGCTCGCCGAACTGGCCACGGCGGACGTGGTGCATATCGCCGTGCACGGAACGCTGGACCAGGATGCCCCGTGGATGCACTGTCTCTATCTCACCCCGGGCCGTGACGACGACGGCCGAGTCCTGGCCTCCGACTTCCTGGAGGCCGATCTGCGCGGTGTCCGCCTCGTCACGCTCGCCGCGTGCGAGTCCGCGCTGGGCCGATTCGACCGCGCGGACAACGTCCGTGGCATCCCGTCGGCCCTGATCACCGCCGGCGCGCAGGCCGTCGTCGGGTGCCTGTGGCCCGTACGCCCGAAGCCGGCCACGTACTTCTACCACCACATGCACCGTGAGATCGCGCACGGCACGGACCCGGAGCGCGCCTTCCGCGAGGCCCAACTCGCCACCCGCGCCCGCTATCCCCACTACCGTGACTGGGGAACGTTCACCTACCTGCATGGTCTGAGCAAGGGAGCCGTGGCATGACCGAGGTCCGGTCGCACGAGATCGAGCTCGTGCCGGAGCACACCCTCGGCAGCCCGGCCGACGACGAGCCGCTGCGCGGCAGGCTCACCTTCGGCTGGGACGTGCTGCCCGCCGACCACGAGGGCGTGCCCACCGAGTGGGCGTCCTACGTCAGGGCGGCGCCCGACCGCGAGTTCCGGCACCTGCTGATGGTGTGCTCCTTCCGCCCGGAGACACCGACCGCCAGAGGTACCTTCCACCACGCCTCCCTGGGGGTGGCACTGTCCACACCGGACGGCCCGACCCGGCCCGTCGCGCGACTGATCGACCCCGGCGAACGCACCCGCCCGGCCACCGGCTCCGGCACGGGCATGAACTTCACGGTCAGGGCAGGTCTGCTGAACGTGGGCGTGGAGAAACCAGCGGGCGCGGGCCCGGAAAACGACCGGTGGATCGTCCGCGGCCACGGCGCGTCCCAACCGAACCCGCAGTGGGAGTTCCGCCGTACCAAGGGCTTCCCCCTGGTCGGCGACCACCCGGTGGCCGCCCTGGTGGAACTCGTCCCCGACCAACTGAACACGGCGGAAGCCCTGTTGGCCGCCGAACTACAACGCCACGACTGGGGCATCCGCCGCTACCGAGCACGCCTCGCACCGTCGCCCCACACCATCGTGCTGTCGAAGTGACGACGATCTCCTTGCCGGGGTGCCTGGCGCTGCCGGGGGTGCTGTTTCCCCTGGCCAGAGTCGCGCGGCAAGCCGCGTGATCCGGCTCATGCCGCCCTGTACCGGGCAGCCCGCGCGGCATCGCTCACGCGCCGCCGTCGGCTGGTCAGCACGTGGTCAGATCCGGGTGAGGTCGAATTCCACCGGGAAGGGAGCCACGACCTTGAGGACGCCGGTGAACACGTCTCCGTCCCGATACGTGTTCGTCGCGGGGTCGAGAACGTAGGTGTACACGAGAGGAACGCCTGTCGCGGCTTGCTCGATCCGCCAGTAGAAGCCGATGCCGGCCTTGGCGTACTGGTCGACCTTCACGATCCGGTCGGTGGTCTCGGAGCCCGGCGACACCACCTCCGCGACCAGCAGCACATGCTCAGGGCGCGTGGGGGCGATATCGATCGTGTCCGCCCGGTATACAACGACGTCCGGGCGGCGATTGGTCAGCGGAACGTCCTGCAGCCGGACGTCGAAGTCCGTGTCGGCATTCCACTCCGGGCCCGCAGCCGCGTCCAAGGCGTTCGCGAGAATCCTGGCCACTCGATTGTGCCGTTTGGACGCGCTCGGACTCACGACGACCATCCCATCCACGATCTCGATGCCGGCGCACTGTTCCTCGGACCAGGACTCGTACTCCTCCGCCGTGATCTGCTCATGCATCCACGCTGGGGCGACCATCTCGGCCGTCATGAAGCACCTCCCAGACACTGTGTCGCGGGCCCGATCCCGTGCGTTCAGGGTACTTCTGCGATCCGTCCGGCACGCTGATCCCACTCATACACTGCCCGCCGAGCGGTCTCCAATCGGTGAGCCAGCGGTGGTCAGGAATCGGCGCGGTGGACTGGCCACCGGGGGATCGGAACAGACGAGCGGCGTCGTTGACCTGGTGGCCGAGGCGACGAAGATCTCGCGGGACACCCCCGGAAGCTCCTGTGCCGACGCGATAGGCACGGCTGGAAACCGCTCGTACGGCATTGCGGAAGCCTCCGGCTACCTGGAAGGGGCCCGGCGCAGAGCACGACTCCGAAGGCGAAACAGGCATAAGCCGCATAGCGCCCCCTCAGAAGCGCTGACCCCACGCGACGCCAGAGCACCAACGACCACCCACCTGCACTTCTTGTCAGAACGACAGGAAGCACAGTACGGTTCGCCTCATGCAAGCTGACGCATGGGTCCCCACACCGGTGCTACTGACAGTCGATCTCGTGATCCTGACGCTGCGCGAGAGGGAGCTGTGTGTACTCCTTGTGGAGCGGAGCGAAGATCCTTTTCAGGGCATGCCGGCTCTGCCCGGCGGATTCCTCAATCACGGCGGCGAGGAGATCCTGGACGCCGCCTACCGCGAGTTGCGCGAGGAAACCTCCCTCGTCGCCGGGGAGGTGCATCTTGAGCAACTCGCCACCTACGGCGGCGCGGGCCGCGACCCACGGGGACGCGTCGTTTCCGTGGCCCATTTGGCGATCGCGCCTGAGCTACCCGAACCGGTGGCGGGAACGGACGCCAGGGACGCGGCGTGGGCTCCTGCGGAATCCGTCCTGTCCGGGGCGATGGAACTGGCCTTCGACCATCGCCAGATCGTGAAGGACGGAGTCGAACGCGCCCGCACCAAGCTCGAATTCTCGGCACTGGCCACGGCCTTCTGCGCAGATGTTTTCACCATTGTCGAGTTGCAGCAGGTCTACGAAGCGGTTTGGGGAACCGAACTCGACACCCGCAATTTCTACCGCAAGATCCAGACCATCAAGGGGTTCATCATCCCCGCAGGGTCGGAACGCAGGGCCACAGGAGGGCGGCCCGCACGACTGTACCGCGCCGGGCCAACGACGACGTTGTTCCCGCCATTGATCCGGCCCGTGCCGTCCGGAGCGGAAAAAGACCTGAGAGAGAAAGGGAATTAGATGTCGAAGGACCCGGTGGTGATCCTCACTGCGCTCAATCTCGAATACCAGGCCATGCGCCAGAGACTGACCGGTCCTGAGGTCCATCGCCACAAGCGCGGTACGCGTTTCGAGGTGGGAACCGTACAGGGCACTTCGTGTCGCATCGTGCTGGGTTTGACGAACAAGGGGAACCAGTCGGCCGCGGTCATCGCCGAGCGGGCGATACAGGAGTTCTCGCCGGTGGCCCTGTTGTTCGTCGGAGTCGCCGGCGCCCTGTGGGAGACCGCCAGACTGGGCGACGTCGTGATGGCGACCCATGTTTACGCCTACCACGGCGGAACCAGCGAGGACGACGGCCTCAAGTCCCGTCCCCGGGTATGGGAGACGGCGCACGGGATCCAGCAACTCGGCTCGCACCTGGCCCGCGTGGACGACTGGGCCGGCGACCTGCCCGACCGTGAGCGCGTGCCGCAGGTGCGCTTCGGCGCCATCGCCGCGGGCGAGGTCGTACAGAACTCGAAGATCTCGGCCGAGGCACGGTGGATTCGGCAGCACTACAACGACGCGCTCGCGATCGAGATGGAGGCCGCCGGCGTAGCGCAGGCCGGTCATCTCAACGGAGCGCCTGTGGCCATCATCCGGGGAATCAGCGACCGGGCGGACGGCACAAAGAGCAGCGCGAACGACCGTAACTGGCAACCACAGGCCGCGGCGAACGCGGCGGCATTCGCCACCCGGCTGGCCGTGGAACTGGTAGCAGAACAGGAGCAGATCGCAATGTCTCAAGCGGATCAGCCCCAGACGGGCGGCAGAACGCAGGAGCACATCAGCAACACCGCCCATAACAGCACGATCGGCATCATGGCCGGTTCGGTCAAGGAGAGCAGCGTCTTCATGAACGCGGCCCCGCAGACCACCAGTTCGACTGGCCTGGCCGCGGACCTGGATGGTTTCCGTGAGCACATGAAGCGCCACCACCTTGAGGGAGCACTCGACGGCGACACCTACCAGGAGGCACTGGTCGAGCTTCGCTTCGCCCGCCAGGCCGCGGGCGAGAACTCCCCCGAGACCTCAAGGAAGACGACTATGGCGCTCAAGAGGTTACGTGGTCTGATCGCGGATTCTCCCGAGTTGACGGCCAGGCTGGCCCCCATGGTCGTCGCGGCAGGCAACTTGTCATGAATGACGGCAGCGGTGCCCAGCACATTTCGGCCGCTTACAACTCCACCATCGGAATCCAGGCCGAGACCGTACACGACTCCAACGTCTACTTCGTCCACCCGGACGCGTCGCCTCAGGAAAAGTACAAGGTCGGTGTGCGGTTTCTGGAGGATGGCGTCCCCAGCCGGGCCCGCGACATGATCAGCGACGCGATCGCGCACGGATACGACAGCGCCGAAGTGCGTTTCCACTGGGTGCTCGCCATGCTCAGCGCTCGCGCCTACCACGACCTCAGCACCGAGGAGGTCCAGCGTCTGCACCATGCCTCCGGGCTCGTGCGGACCTATGCCGAGGGAGAGTGGAAAGACGCCCTTCGGGTGGCTTTCGAACTGCTGGCGATGCTCGGCACCGCGGTCGGCGAAACGGAGCGCATATCGGAGCGGTTGCAGGCCCTGTCGCCTCGCCGACGTGACGCGATCGTCCACCACCTCGACCTCGTCCTCACCGGAGGGCTGAAGGACAGCCTGTGGGCCGAGAACCGAGAGCGGGCCGAGGCAGCTCGTTTCGAGAACGACCGAGTCAACCGGGTCTGGGCGTATTTCGAACCCGAGCCCATCGGACCACGGGCCATGCCACCCCGCCCCGGCACCGCTGCCGCCGCCCAAGCGGCCTTTCCTCTTCGAGCCGGCGCCTTCGTCATCGTCACGGCCTTCCTCTGGGCCCTCGCGCTGGCCGCGGATCCGTCTGAGGCCTTCATCGAGTTACTGGTGGGCATCGCTGCGGGTCTGACCGCTACTCAATTCGGTCCGCAGTGGTGGCACCAGGAACAACAACGAAGGACCCAGGCCCGGGAGCCCCACACCCCACAAACGCAGGATCCCACCTCCACCGGTGGCGGGTTCACCAATCGGGTCCGCCATTCGTTCGACCACTACTTCAGTGTTCGCACGCCTCAGGGATTCACGCCTCACGAATGGCGTGATCGCACCATCCACATCCGCGACAGGCTCGCCACTGAGATCGCTCTTCTCTACCGCGAGAGCCGCATCAGCGTGGACCGGGTCAACTGGCTGATCCGCTATCTCGCCGAGGACGCTCGGGACCGCTACAACAAGGGCACCCTGTTCGACGACCGCGATCGGAACCAGACGCCGTTGGTGGCGAAGGCGCTGTGCGTGGTCGCCCTCGCCGCTCTCGGCGGCGCGGCTCTGGCACTTCTCGAAACAGCGGCCTCAGGTGCCGGCACGTCGCAGATGCCGCTGGCCACCCTGGCATTGGCCGGAGCGGTCGTATCCGGACGCGCGGCCGTTGCCTCCTGGCTGGTGGCCCAGGGCGAAGAGCTCCGGTTGGCCAAGGAAACCCAGGAGTACCAGGAGCAGTTGACAACTCGGCGAGTCGCCTACCAGAAGTGGAAGTCGTTCCTGGACGCCATGCGGCCCAGTGAGCTGGAAATGGAGACCTGGCTCACCTGCGACAAGACGCTCTTCGTCGACGAAGCGCTCCGCCACTACCAGCTCACCTGGCACGATCTGATCACCCATACCATCCTGCTGACACCCGCGCGTCCCTACAAACGAGGCCGCGTGAAGGGCGGTCCCTGGCGATACTCGCGCTACAGCTTCCGTCTTTTCCTGGTCACACAGGACGGTGTTCGGGAGATCAGCACGGAGTTCGATTTCACCGACGCGAAGCGCGGGAACGAGCAGCAGCGAAGCAACTACCGTTTCGACGCGCTGTCCTCAGTGCAGGTTACAGAGAGTTCCCGTGTCGGCTACGACCTGGAACTCATCCTGACCAACGGGCCGGCCAGAAACATCCGCGTCAAAGACGCTGACACCCATCAACTGGCACCGGATGAAAACGCCCAGGAACTGGCCGACATCAGCCTCAACGCGAGTGGGTTCATCCACGCCTTCCGTCTCCTGGAAGGAATCGCTGCCGACGGAAAGGGTTGGATCGAGAGAAACAACCCCAAGAACCTGCCGTCCTTCCGTACCGCCGACTGAGCCCGCGGTGGGGAAGGGACCGGAGCACCGGTCCCTTCCCCACCCACTCACCAGTCCCGCCGGAGTCGAGCTGAGGAGCCGTCCATGGCCGCCACAGAAGACGTCACCGAGAGCAGACTGTTGCTGGCCGAGTACGACCGCATCAAGGAGGAGCAGAAGACCCGCATAGGGTTCCGCGACAATCTGCTCTACTTCACACTCGCCGCGTCCACCGCCGTCCTCGCGATCGCCGTCCAGACCACGCAGGCTCGACTGCTGCTCGTCATCCCGGTGATCTGCCTGGTACTCGGCTGGACCTACCTGGTCAACGACGAGAAGATCTCCGCGGTCGGGTGCTACATCCGCGACCAGCTGGGACCGCGGTTGGCCGAGCTGAGCGGTGCCAGCGGCGCGGTGTTCGGCTGGGAGACCTACCATCGCGGCGATGAAAGACGCACCACGCGCAAGCGACTACAGACCGCGGTGGATCTGTTCACGTTCTTGGCCCTACCCATGGCCTGCGTGACAACGTTCTGGTGCTCCCCCACCACCCCGCCGCCGCTCTTGATCGCGTCCCTCACACAGACACTTGCCCTGGCCGTTCTGGGCTGGCAGTTCCTGCGCTACGCGGAGTGGTAGCGCTGCCCCCCGGCCAGCACCCGGCCGCCCGGCACCCTCCCCCTCGCACCGCGCGACACGCACCGGCCGCTCCCCCGGGCCGAACGCCCCGGAGCAGAGACGCTCCGGGGCGTTCACGCTGGTGCCCCCGGCAGGATTCGAACCTGCGACACCCGCTTTAGGAGTTCGGACCGACACCCCGCCCGACGGGCGGACGCCACGCCCGTCCGTACGCCACGGTCCCCGCCGGTCCGTCCTCGTCCGGGCCCGTTGATGTCAGCGATGGATGTCAGGAACGGCGCCCTCCCGGGTCACTTCTTACGGCACTTGCCGGCCTTCTTCGCCTCACGCTTCTTGTGTCGAGCGACGGCGTAGGACGTCAACGAGCCCTGATGTTGCTCGCACCGAGATGTGCCCGTCATGGGCTCCTTCCGGCATGCCGTGCCCTTCTTGGTCCTGTGGCCACATTTGAACAACTGCTTGGGCACCAGCTTCCTCCTCGAAGATCCGTGACCGGGCCGGCGGCCACCGGCCCCGTCGCCACCCTGGCCCGCTCCGGGTGCAGCAGACAGGACGCACAACCGGTCGATGCGGGGCTCTGGGGCGCGTTCGACAACCAACCTGAACGCGCCCCCTCAGCGCCTCGCGGCGGTGAGCGGTGGTCAGATCGCGCCATGATGCGACGGTGGACCTGTCTGCGGGCAGGTGACCGGGGGTAGCGTCGAAGGATCACCGGTCCTGGAGGTGCGCTGGATGGCGTCGGAGTTCACGGAGGGCGTGGCACGTGACGTTCTCACTGAGGCATGTGCCGCCGCGACGCTGGACGCGGGCGGAGCCGAGCTGCTGCGGCTCGGCTCGAACGCGGTGTTCCGGCTGGCCTCCTCCCCCGTCATCGTCCGAATCGCCCAGGACCCGCACGCCGTCGAAGAGATGAAACGGGGCGTCGCGGTCGCCCGTTGGCTGGAGTCGGAGGACTACCCGGCAACCCGCCTCGTACCCGGTGTGGCCCAACCGACTGTCGTCGGCGGTCGGGTGGTGACGTACTGGGAGAGCGCCCAGGACAGCGTGGAGTACGCGCGGTTGGACGAGTTGGGGGACCTGCTGAAGCGGCTGCACTGGCTGGAGGAGCCGGAGTCACTGGGCCTGCCGTACTACGACCCGTTCTCCCGTGTCGCCGAGGGAATGCGGGCACTGACCGATGTCTCGCAGCACGACCGGGAGTTCCTGGAACAGCGGGCCGCCCGGCTCCAGAAAGACCTGAGCCGGGTGGACTTCGTGCTTCCCTTCGGGGCGATCCACGGTGACGCGAACGTGGGCAACGCGCTCCGTCGTCGGCAGGGCCACCCGATCCTGATCGACCTGGACAGCTTCGCCCTGGGCCACCGCGAATGGGATCTGGTGCTGACGTCGCTCTACTACGAACGGTTCGGCTGGCACACCAAGGCGGAGTACGAGTCGTTCGTCTATCACTACGGCTTCGAGCTGATGAACTGGCCCGGCTACGAGGTGCTGGCCGATATCCGCGAGCTGATGATGACGCTGTGGCTGGGCACCCGAACATCCGGCGACCCCAAGTCGGCCGACGAGTTTCGGCGTCGTCTCCACACATTGCGCACCGACGGCAGCCGGCGCGACTGGCAGCCGTTCTAACGTGCGGGCTACCGGCCGGTGGCAAGCCAGAGGCGGTGTTCGGCGGCCTGCTCGTAGAAGTCACGGGTCGCCGAGGTGTCGCCCACCCGGGCCAGGTGCTCGCGGAACTCGGCGAGGTAGCTGACGCAGCGGGCCGACTTGAGCTGCTCCCCCAGGTCAAGCGCGTCCAACGCCACGCGACATGCCTCCTCGACGTCCCCGGCACGGAGATGGGCGTCGGCCAAGACCATGGTGGCGAAGAAGTCGCTACGGACATGAGACCCGCTCATGGCGTTCTGCGCGTGGGCGACAGCTTGCCGGGCGCTGTTGACATCGCGGAAGCAGTGGGCGGCCTCGGCGGCCAGCTCCGCCTCGTCGAAG
The DNA here is from genome assembly GCF_000974485.1 of Streptomyces sp. NBRC 109706. Classification (GTDB taxonomy): domain Bacteria; phylum Actinomycetota; class Actinomycetes; order Streptomycetales; family Streptomycetaceae; genus Streptomyces. The sequence goes on from NZ_BBOM01000012.1 coordinate 309,977, forward strand.
TAGGTGATCCACTCGGGTTCGTCGGCGTTGTTCCGACTCTCCAGCGCCCTGGTCGCCTCGGCAAGGGCCATCTCGCACGCGCGTGCGTCTCCCGTACGGGCCAGCGCGCGGGCCTCCATCGCGTGGAACTGGGCCATGAACGTCGGCGTCGCGACACGGGCAATGCCCATGCGGGCGGCGCGGGCGAGCGTCGCTGCCTCGGTGTACCGGCCGAGGAACGTCGCCTGGTGACTCATCGCCGACAGGATGCTTCCGGCGAGCCGGCGATCGGCCCCGTCCTGGGCGAGCCGGAGCGCCTGGAGGAAATACCGCTGGGCCAAGCCGTGATGACAGGCGTCATAGGACATCCAGCCGGCGAGCAACGTGGATTCGGCGGCGGTGGAGAACAGTGCCCGCCCCACCGCCTCCTTGTACTGCCCGGAGAGGAGCGGACTCACGTCCCGGCTGAGGTAGTGGATCACTGAGTGCCGCGCGTGGTCCCCGCCGAAACGGTCGTCCAGCTGCGAGAACAGATCCGTTGTCGTCTTGATCGCCGCGACATCGGCCAGGCCGACCCGCACCCCGGAGCCGCGCTCCGCTGACAGCGGCGCGGGCTCGGGAGCAACCAGCCATGTCACGGACGCCTCGTGCCAGGTCGGTTCGGAGGGCTGTGAAGTGAGCAGCGGTTCGTAGCCGTTGAGATCGGCACGCCAGAGTTGAGTGACGGAGGTGATGGCGCTCTCGACCGTCGCCGGGTATCCGGTATCGAGCAACCGCGCGTCATGTCCGCCGAGGTGGTTCAACCCTAGCTCGGCAGCGCTCATGCCCAGGGCCTTGGAGAGGATCGGCCCGTAGAACTCGTCGGGGACACTGTGGCCGTTCTCCCAACTCGCGATCCGCCGCTTCACGCTGGCGTCGGCCGGCAGCGACCTCCCCTGCTGGGCTGCGGCCGTGCGCATTTCTCGGACCAACCGAAGCTGGCCCCATCCGCGCCTCTTTCTCGCCTGCCGCAGGAGGTGTCCGGAAGACGCCGGACCGTCCGTCATGCTCCCCCGCCCCCTTCGGATGCCACTGACTTCTGACTGTACGGAGCCACGGCCTCACTGTGAAGCAACTCCCCTCGGTAGCCGCCCGCTTGGCCGGTGACGGGGGATGACGCCAGGCCGGGTGACACGTCATCCCTCGTCACCCGCCGTCGTCTCCCGGGCGCGTGCCGGGGAACCGAAGCTGGTCACACGGCGGTCGGCGGGCCGCTCAACTGGCTCAGAGTGAGGTGAAGGTGGCGTGCAGATGATGACGCGGCGAGGACTCGGCTGGCTGTCCGAGGCGGCGGACCTGCCGGAACGGTGCCGCGAGGTGTGGGCGGACGATCCCCGCCGACCGTACGCGCTGCCGACGGGCCGACTCTTCGATGTGGTGGTGCTGGAGCAGCGGATCGGCGTGGAGACGTTCGATCAACTGGAGCGGCACCAGATGCCCGTGGGACCGGTGATGGCGGACTGGGCGACGCGCCAGATCGGCTTCTTCCTCTTCCCGGGCTCGCGTGCACCGTTCGACCGCACGCTCGCCTCCGAAAGCTCCGAGCCGCCCACCTACCGCTACTTGGGAACGAACAGCCTGGCCGTTGTCCCGGGCCCTATGCCGTTGTCCGGCGACCGCTACACGTGGCTCCGAGCCCCGGCGAAGCGGCTGGACAACACCCCGACCCACGCCGTCACCCTGGCCGCGATGCTCGTCGCCGCCCACGAACTCGTCATCCGCGCCGATCGCTACGGCGAAGCGCTGTCACGGCGCACCGCTGACGACAGCGGGAAAGGAACGGACCGTGACCAGTAGGGACGACGATCTTCCGATGGACGCGGCCACCTGGTCCCCGATCCACAGCCGCGAGTGGTACGCGGCCCGCGATGCCGTCGCCGGACTCCGCGACGTCCTGATCGCGGCCGGCCTCGACAGCGAGTTCCCTTACCTGCGGGCCGACCTGAACGCGTTCGGCATGGGGCTGATCGAGCTGGGCCGCATCTCCCCGCACACGGCCGAACGCCTCGCGGAACTGATCCGGACGGGCCTCAACTGTGGCCAGGAACACCAGAACACCAGCGGTTCGGGAGGAAGGACCCCATGACCGACCCACGCGGAGTCTGCGCGCGCAGCGCCACCGACCTGAACGTCGATACCCCGTACGTCCGTGGCTGGGCGGAGGCAAAACGGGCGACGGACCACCTTGCCGCGCAACTCCACACCCTCGACCTCGCCGCTCTCTTCCCCCAACTCAAGGCCGACGTCAACGTCTTCGGCGAAGGCGTCGTCCGCCTCGGCACCATCCGCCCGACAACCGCCGAAGCCCTGGCCACCCTGATCATGGCGGGCCTCACCAACGAACTCCTCCACAAGACCAACGCGGAGGAAGAACCACCGACAACCACGGGCTGACGCCCCAACTCCCGTACGTGCTGGGCCGCATGTCGGTCCCACCCGCTCGGACCCCGGCCCCGCGCAGCACCGCCTCAATCCCCCTGAGCGGTGCCACGCGGGGCCTTTCCCACTTCTCCATGACCGACACCGAGATACCCCCTCGTTGCGAACTACGGGCGGGGTTAGGTCTCCCAGGCTGGTCAGTCAGCTGCCTGGGGCCGACGGCCGCTGGCTCCGGTCGTGGCAGTTGCTGTACTCCTCTGCTGTACCGCAACCAAGGCGCTCCGCACCACCGGCCGGCGGCGCCTGCTGTCCGAGAGGGCTGGGTTCCCACCAACATGCTTTCCTAGTCTGTTGGTGGGCTGCTCACGGTCGTACGCCGTCGTTCAACTGCGTCTACGCCCGTCCGGCGGCGCCACCCGGACGCCACCGCCGCACCGCACTGAACGGGTGTGGGCGCTGGCGAATGAGACGAAAACTGAGACGGCCGACGCCCAAGCACACGGCTCCGAAGGGCCTGTGAGGCTGGCTCAAAGGCGCTGGCCAAGGCCTTGCAAAAGTTCTACTCGCCAGGAGCAGTCCACGGATGGTCCACGGAGGTCGGCCTGTCGCATTAGGAACATGGGTGATCAGCTCGGGGCCAACCGCGATGGGCGGGCCGCGATGAGGTAAGAGTTGCGCATTGCAGAATGGTGCTGACTCTATCTACTCGGTCTCAGTCTCGTCGGCATCCACAATTTCATCGACTGACGCTACGGCAGAAGACATGAAGATGTAGTGCTTATCTTCCCCGGCCAAGTAGGTCAGGAAGTCGTCCCTTAGTTTTTGCGTTCCAAGATAGTAATCCCGGAATGCCTTCGAATGATTATCCGCTACTTCTTTGGCGGGGGGGACTGGGATGCGGATTTCCTCGTAGCGTTTGCCGACGTCTTCACGATTGGTTTGCATGAAGACGATTCGATCCCACTGGCGTCGAACCGTCTTCAGGGTCATTGCCCAGAGGAGGTAGAAATTATCGAACGGTGCCGTCTGGGACGCGCGGAGGACGAGAACTTCCTTGGTGAGGACAACTCGCTCTTGGCCGGGCATGATCAAGGCGAACTCGCCGATGTTCTTGCTGGTCCTAATGGGGGTGATGAGATCGAAGGCCTTGAGGCCTGACTCTTTTCCCTTCCAGAATCTCTCAGCGACCACGTCCGGGACTCGATTTGTCGGGTTGATGTTTACCTGTCCGGCTCGAATATCGGACACCTTGATGTACGGAACGTGTCCCGTACGAAAGTCCGCTGAAGGACTTCCATGGCCGTGCGAAGATTCCAGCATTCCCGAGCGAATCAATTCACCGATTGCCTGACTGCTGAATCCCTCGAACTCCGGAGACTCCATCATGGATTCGAAGTCTCGGATTGATCGTTCATCGAAGTAATTAGGGACGGCGAAGAGCTGCTCTCCTAGAGATCCCAGATCGATCCATCGACTAGTGTCCGTTGTTTCTAGGTTATCAACAAGAGCGATGACGTCAGCTTGGATCTGATCGTCGATCTCAGATGTGCGCAGACCGGTTGCAGGATCTACGACAAGTAGCTCCTCACCGTCCTTGTTGATTCCTACGGTCGGCGCGTAGGAGACAAATACCTTATCTTCACGGAACCATGCTGGCTTGTGTGGCATCGCGGATCACTTCTTCTCGAAGACGTAGAAATTTGTTTTAGCGCGGCAGAATCCTTGGAACGCTTCCATGGGAATATTTAGAATGCCTCGTAGGGCGAAGCGGTCCTCTAGCCAGTTCGGCAACCACTTGTAAGTCGGAGAGAAGAAGTAGGTTTCCGGGAGCACGATACCTAGCCGACCTCCCTTCATCAGCAGCCGGTAGGCGCGCTCAAGGAAGATTAGGCCGATTTCTAGGTCGACGTACTCACCCGCCTTCCGGCTAGCAGCGGCGGCGATAGTGTACTTATTGCGTCGAGAATCAGTCTTGCCCACCTTCAAATTTTTTCCGAAAGGAGGGTTTGTGATGACTACAGTAAACGACCCATCGGTAAGTGGTTGCTGAAGGTGTTGGTAGTCCTTGGCCCAGCGGTCTTCCCTAATAGAGTCACCAATGTGAACGTTCACCGACCCATCACCAAGACCGACCATAATAGCTCGTGTCAACTTGACGTTGATGGAGTCTTTGTCCACGCCGTACACCTGACGGTGGGCCCATGTTCGGGCTTGCGCTGCCTTCTCTTCAGGAATTTCCCGTACCAGAGAAAGGAAGGCTTCCGTCAGGAATCCCCCGGTTCCACATGCGGGATCGATGATCTTGTCCTCGAGTCGGATGTCCATCATTCTGACGGCTGCGGAAATGACTCGCTGAGGAGTGAAGTACTGACCTTCGCCGGCCTTGAGGTTGGCCCGGCGAAAGACCTGGAACGCTGAAGAGATGGCTTCTGGGCCAACGTTCAGGAGATTGAGGTTAGAAAGTTCATACACTACATCCTGGATGGTGTGATCGTCTAGATCAAGACTTCCTTCTCGATGTTCAGCGAATACTTCAGGGCGCAGCTTTTTTAGATTATTGAACTGTTCCTTCATGGCCCGGGCGGTAGCTGTCTCGCCCTGTGGGGAAAGCTGAAAAGCGACTGGCTTGGAGCTATCGTAGAAGGCGATAGAGTCAGATTCCAGTTTGAGCAGCAGGAGATTGCATAGCTCGTTGAGTTGAGATTCCGACCTGGTTGACTTGCTATCGCGAGCGACGATGGCATCAAGTAGGCGCTTAAATGACGTCCGAAGTTGCCCAGGCTTAGGAGTTACCAAGTCGCCGTATGTCAAGGGCTTCTCGGATGGTTGCGAGAAGTTCTCTCCGGGGTGAGGGAGTCCCTTATTTCGCAGCTTCTTGAACGTGCCGTCAGCGAGCTTGTATACGCGTACGTCGTCCGATCCGTTGGACCAGTAGCCCATGCGCGCGCGAGGCTCACGAGCTAGATAAATCTCCAGCTGAGAAACGCCCTCGGCGAGGGTTGGCTGCTTGAACTCACAGATTGCGAGGATGTGCTCCCAATCCCCCGCATGCTGAGGGTCATCAAAGATGACCAAATCAACTGGCCAGCCGGCGAAAGACTTGCCGCCTTCTCGTTTTGCGGCATCGTGAGGGGACTGAGGCACTCGCCACTCGGGCTTCCAGCGGAGCTGTCCGTGATCCCAGCCCGACTCGATGAGCGCTTTGATCGTCGGAAGGCGCACCTGTTGGTGCTCGGGGCCGCTGAGGGTGCGGAAGAGGGCAGCTTCGTCAGTCACGGCGCAACTGTAGCGGCTGCGTCGGACAGTAAGGTCTAGTGACCTTTAGTGACTGACATGGCCGATCGGTGCGCTACGGAGCTGGTCGAGCCTGGAGCGACTAGCCACCGCCGAGAGGAGGTTCAATAGGAGAGGCGCCACGTTCGAGCCTAACGTCAGCCACGCGTCATAGCGGAGTCGGCCCTGGAGTGACGTGCACATGTCGAGAGCTGGCTTCGTTGCTGCCACGCTGTCAACAGCCGAAGGTCGGCGGAGCGGCTTTGGGCTGGAGCCGCTTTGGGGCGAGTGATCATGGCCCCGTAAGCTTCCGGCGCGTCGGGCAGTCTGTGGACCTGCCCGTTAAAACACGACGTTGGGGCCATGATCTGCGAGGCTCGCCCCAAAGTGGCTGCCTAAAGCCGTGGAGCCGACCGCCCCAGCCACAGAGGGTGTCTCCCCACCTCTGCCCGCAGCCGCCGAGCGCGCCGCCGGGCGCGGCCAGCCGGGGCGAAGACAGGAGGCAGGCCGCGCCGCAAATGCGGCGCGCGCCCGCGCCGTGCGTGGGCCTTGATGGAGTAAAGGAAGTTTGAGCCAACGGTGGTTTCAGGGGCGGTACATCAGCTCGGTGTCGTCGCCGGGGAGGTGGAACTCCTCCAGGGCCAGAGGCTTGGAGCCGTCGCCACGGGCCACGCGGAGGATGTGGAGCAGGGGGACGCCTTCGGGGAGGCGGAGGGAGAGCGCCTGGTCCGGCAGGGGCATTCGGGTGCGGACGTATTCGGTGAAGTTGAGTTCGTAGCCCAGTTCGCTCAGGGCCTCGTAGAGCTGCGGCGCCGGCGGTGGTGCCTGTTCCTCGTACTTCGTACCGACAAGCACGGAGAACGGGACGTAGGTGGCTTGGAGTTGACGCACTCGGCCACGGTCGGCCGTCTGAAGTGCTTGGTAGGTGAACAGGGGTTCGCCGGGAGGCACACTCAGGAGGTCGGCCAGCGCGAGCGGGGCGTCGGTGCGGGTGGCGGTTGGTTCCTCGGCGTTCTCCCAGCGGAGGCCATCGGCCTCGGTGAAGCGGCCGTCGGCACCATGGCGCACCCCCCGGGGCCGTGTCAGAGCGGGGCGCCCGTGTGGGGAGCGGACGAACATGCCTCGGCCCATGAGGACTTCGACCAGGCCATTGGCTCGTAGTTCCGCGACAGCCTGACGGACTGTGGGGCGCGTCACGCCGAACTGCTTCGCGAGGGACTCCTCGGAGGGGAGCGGCTGCCCGGTCGGGTAGTCGCCGTTCAGGATGCCTTCTCGCAGGTGATCAGCGATTTGCCGATACTTCGGCGTGGTGTTCCTCGCGGGCATCCCGGGCCTCCATGAGCGTTCCAGTGACGTGCCGCACCTGCCGTGCGCAAGTGGCATCGGGGCACTTGGACAGCTTCCCGCACTCCCTCTCACTTGACAACCCGTACTACGGCTCCCACTCTGGACTCAGCCCGTACTACGGGTGGAAGCCAGCCCAGGACGGCGCTCGTCCCGGGCTCAAGGAGAAGGGAGTTGAGACTGTGGTTGCCCTACCGATCGATACCGCGAGGTTCACGGGGATCTTCTGCGCGGTTCCCCCCGCCCCGCGAGTCGCCAACCGGGAGACCGGTCAGCTGCGCGTGGACCGGGAGACCGGCAAGACCGTCTACCAAGTGGGCCTGTGCCTCATGCTGGCGCCTCGGCCGATGTCGTCAACGTGAGCGTGCCGGGTGAGCCCAACGGGGTTCAGCTCGGCGTGCCCGTCCAGGTGCGAGACCTGGTCGCCACGCCGTGGGAGAACGACGGCCGGCACGGCGTCGCCTTCCGCGCGACCGAGATCAAGCCCCTGTCCGCCCCGTCGTCCAGGAAGGGGGCGTGACGGTGACCGTCACGGAAGCCGTGATGGCCTGGGTGCTGGTGTTCACAGCGGTGTTGGGGATGGTGGTACTCGTCGCGGGGCCGGCCTGGCGCCGACAGCACCCGGCGGCCTGGTGGTTGTGCGTCGGGTTCCCCGCTGCGGCCCTGCGGGTGGTCCGTACGTGGCGTCCGTTGATGGCCGCGTGCGGGCTGGCACAGAGTCGCAAGGCCGCGTTGGCAGTCGTCTCCGGCCTGGTCACCAGCGGTGGACCGCCGCCGAATCCTCGCGTGCCAGGCCGTGGGCGGATGCATCCGACGGCCGGTGGCTTCTGGTTCCTGGTCCGGCTTCTTCCGGGTCAAGTCCCGGACGACTTCGTCAAGGCGGCGCCGGCCATGGCACACGACTGGGAGATGCACGCCGTGCGCGTCACGACGGAGCGCCCCGGCGTCGTGCGAGTCTCCGCGACGTTCGCCGACCCGCTGCGCCACCCCTCCGTTCCTCGTCAGCGCGACCCCGGTCGCCTGCTGCGGGTTGACGTTGGCGTGTTGGAGTTGGGAGGCGCGTGGGCCATCGACCTACGCCAAGTGCCGCACTGGCTCGTCGTCGGCGCGACCCGTTCGGGGAAGTCCACGCTGATCAACGCTCTTGTCTCGGGGTTCGCACCACAGCGAGTCGCCCTGGTCGGCATCGACTGCAAGGGCGGCATGGAACTGAGCCTGTTCGTCCAACGGTTGTCGGCTCTGGCCACTGACCGGGCCAAGGCCATCCGGTTGTTGAACGCGCTGGTCGGACTGACACAGGAGCGGATGGAGCACTGCCGCTCGGCGGGGGTTCGCACGCTGTGGGGACTGCCCGAGGAGAAGCGCCCGGTTCCGGTCGTGGTGATCGTGGACGAGATCGCCGAGCTGTTCCTCGTCGCCAACCGCATGGAGAAGGACGACGCCCAGACGGCGGCCACCGCGCTGGTCCGGCTGGCCCAACTCGGGGCCGCGCTTGGGATCTTCCTCATCGTCGCCGGGCAGCGCGTCGGCTCTGATCTCGGCCCCGGCGTGACCGCGCTGCGATCCCAACTCGGTGGCCGGGTCTGCCACCGGGTGACCGACTCGGGCACGGCGGAGATGGCCCTCGGCGACCTCCATCGCGACGCCCTGCACGCCGCTCAGTCCATCGCACCCGACGTACCCGGAACGGCTGTCCTCGCCTCTGGGGGCAGCTGGGAACGGGCCCGGTCGCACCTCGTCTTGGAGCGGGAAGCACAGGCGATCGCGAACGAGTACAGGCACCTGACAGTGAGGATGTACGTGAGCGTTCCCCGGCGGGGTCTGACCCAGCACCTGACTGACTCAGGGTCCTCAACGGGATCTGTCGGCTCTGTCCGGGGGACGCTCGCCCGCATCCGTCGGGCCGGGGGACGTGACTTCATAAGAGCCTGGCCAGAGGCCCCATCACTGTCTTGTCCGTCCTCCCGGCCGACGGGTGCCAACCCACCCGGTCGAATGGACAGGACGGCACACCCCACGATGTCACAGCACGAGGTCGAGGTCACCGGCGGCGTCGACACCCACAAGGACACCCACACCGCGGCCGCGATCGACTCGGCGGGCCGGGTCCTGGGCTCGGCCCAGTTTCCCGCCTCCGCGCTCGGCTACCGCAAGCTCCTGGCCTGGCTCCGGTCCTTCGGGGCCCTGCTGGTGGTCGGGGTCGAGGGCACCGGCGCCTACGGCGCCGGACTCGCCCGCCACCTGCGTGAAAGTGACGTGAGGGTGGTCGAGATCGACCGCCCGGACCGCAAGGCACGTCGGTGGCAGGGCAAGTCCGACCCGGTCGACGCCGAGGCAGCGGCCCGGGCCGCGCTCGCCGAACGCCGCACGGGAACACCGAAGTTCCGCGACGGGCGGGTCGAGGCCCTGCGGGCGTTGCGGGTCGCCCGCCGCAGCGCGGTCCAGCAGCGCTCGGACGTGCAGCGGCAGGTCAAGAACCTGATCGTCACCGCGCC
>NZ_BBOM01000011.1 GCF_000974485.1 Streptomyces sp. NBRC 109706
GCCGCTGCACGTCCGAGCGCTGCTGGACCGCGCTGCGGCGGGCGACCCGCAACGCCCGCAGGGCCTCGACCCGCCCGTCGCGGAACTTCGGTGTTCCCGTGCGGCGTTCGGCGAGCGCGGCCCGGGCCGCTGCCTCGGCGTCGACCGGGTCGGACTTGCCCTGCCACCGACGTGCCTTGCGGTCCGGGCGGTCGATCTCGACCACCCTCACGTCACTTTCACGCAGGTGGCGGGCGAGTCCGGCGCCGTAGGCGCCGGTGCCCTCGACCCCGACCACCAGCAGGGCCCCGAAGGACCGGAGCCAGGCCAGGAGCTTGCGGTAGCCGAGCGCGGAGGCGGGAAACTGGGCCGAGCCCAGGACCCGGCCCGCCGAGTCGATCGCGGCCGCGGTGTGGGTGTCCTTGTGGGTGTCGACGCCGCCGGTGACCTCGACCTCGTGCTGTGACATCGTGGGGTGTGCCGTCCTGTCCATTCGACCGGGTGGGTTGGCACCCGTCGGCCGGGAGGACGGACAAGACAGTGATGGGGCCTCTGGCCAGGCTCTTATGAAGTCACGTCCCCCGGCCCGACGGATGCGGGCGAGCGTCCCCCGGACAGAGCCGACAGATCCCGTTGAGGACCCTGAGTCAGTCAGGTGCTGGGTCAGACCCCGCCGGGGAACGCTCACGTACATCCTCACTGTCAGGTGCGAACGCCCCGCTCTCCCCGCCCGCGTCGGTGGCGGTTCGGGTGCCCAACAGCTGGCGGATCACAGCGCACCACCCCCGCCGTTCCACGCCGCGTCGTGGAGCGCTCCCTCCGGGGGCTGATCCTCGGGGGTGTCCTGCTCGGTCTCCTCCTCGTAGGCGGGGGCGGTGGTGGTGATGACGTCATGCGCGCCGGCCATGTCGGAGGAGGGCGGGATGAGACTGTCGGGATTACACGCGGCGGCGAGCACGGCCGTGGCCTGACCCGCGTCCAGCGGTGTCACCGTGATCCCGACAGGCCCGAGCAGCTCGGAGGCTTCCTCCACCCGGCGCGCCAACCGTGCTTCGCCGGCCCGCCGCGCCGCGTTCCCGACCTCCGCTTGTCGGTTCCGGCCGCCGCGCCGGGGCGTCCGACGCGGGCCGCCGAAGGAGAGATCGGCTGGCCCGGTGGTGCGCAGCGGTTCCCGGATCACCAGCAGGACCTGGCGGCGCAGCAGGTTGCTGGTCTCCCGCAGCTGCTCCAGGTAGTCGGCGTGTTCGAGCGCGGCGTGCTCCAGCGCGGGATGCGGGAGATGCGGAGCGTCGCTGCGCAGCTCGGCGATCTGCGCGGAGACGTCGAGCCGTTCGGCGCGCACCACGATCTGGACCGGTGCGGTCAGTGAGTGCAGGTAACGGCCGAACGCCGCGGTGAGCGATTCCTGTTCGGCGGGGGTGCGTAGGGCGAAGTTAACCGTGGAGCAGACGGCGACCACCGCCATGCCGTCCCGGCCCAGATCGATGACCCCGGCCTCGGTGACGGACTGGGCTGGCAGCCGCAGCGGGGCGGGCGAGATCTGCCCGGTGGGCTGGGCCGGTTCGTCGGCCGGGTGGGCGCGGGCCGCGAGCCAGGCGGGGGCGGGTTGCACACCTTCTGGTGCGGCGATGCGGTAGCGGGGGGAGAGGCGTTGGCGTAGTGCGGCGAGCAGGAGTCGATCCAGCGGCAGGCCGTCCCGTCGCCCCAGGGCCAGGAGCACCGCGACGCCGGCCAGGGGAAGCGCGGCGACCAGGAAGGCGCCGACGGGCAGCAGAGTTCGGGTGGCGGTGTAGAGGGCGTAGAGGATGGTCGCGGCGCCGGAGAGCAGGAGGACTTGGCGTGCGGTGAGACCGGCGAGGATGGTGTCCTCGCGATCGACGTCCGCCGGGATGTGTACCGGGGTGCTCATGGTGGACTCTCCTTTTACGGATTCCTCGGCGGGCGTGGTGGCGGAGAACTGAACGTGGTCCGGCGCGGGGGCTGCCGGCGCGGTGGCGCGGGGATGTTGCCGCTCGGAGGGGTGGGGGAGCGGAAGGTGGTTCCTGCCGGTGGCCGGTTGGACTGGCGTGGTGGCGGGGTGGGTTGGGGGTTGGGCTGCTGGAAGCGCGGGCGGCCGGGTGCGGTGGATGGCCGCCCGGCGCGTGGCTGGGCGCGCTGGCCTTGGCCAGGAGCACGGAAGTGCGGCTGCCCGGGTGGTCCAGCGGGCGGAGGTGGGGAAGTGGTGGGTGAGCCCGGGGAGTTCGGCGCCTGGAAGCGAGGCATGCCCGGGGCGTGGCTGGTTCGGTAGGGCGGGGGAGTGGATTGCTGGTTGGGCTGCTGGAAGCGCGGGCGGCCAGGTGGCCGACGCTGCGGCCCCGGCAGATGCGCGGGCATGTTCGGGCCTCCTGCGGGTGGGCGATGCCGTCGGGTGTTGGGATGGGGGCCGGCACCGGGCCCCGGGCCACGGCCACTGCCTCTGCTGCCGCGCCCGGGGGCGGGGCGGGGGCCGGAGCCTCCCCCGCGCAGCAGGCCGAAGGTCTTGTACGCCAGGACGGCCCCGGCCAGCCGGCCGACCGCCGAGGGGCCGAGCGAGGTGAGCTTGGTGGCCGAGAGAATCCAGAACGGGATCTTGAAGAGGATGTAGAGCAGGGCCAGGGCGACCAACATGTTGGTCAACCCGGTGGGGTTGGAGCCGATGAAGGCGAATCCCTGGCTCGACAGGAAGACGTTCAAGGCGGCGATCAACGTCAGGGACTGTGCGACCTGGATGGCCAACAGGCCGGCGAACGCGCGCCACCACCATCGGGCGATCGCCTCGGTCCCCGGCAGCGCGTGACACATCAGCGCCAGCGGGGCGGCGGCCAGCATGATCGTGACCAGGGCGACCCGGATCACATAGGTGACCAACACCGCCACCAGAAATCCGGCGACGGCCAGGCCGAGCAGGATGGTGAACATGCCTGCATCGCCGAGCGCGCCCAACACCATGTCGGTCAGGGCGACCCTGGGGGCATCCGGATCGATGCCCTGACTCGCCAGGGCATCGGAGAGTCCGTTGGCCAGGACGATCATCCGGGTCGCGAAGAACAGGGACAGGGCGGAGGCGAGGAAGCCGACGACCAGCCTGGGAGCGATCTCCCGGACGGTGTACTGGGTCTGCAGCGTCTGGTAGCTCATCACGATGAGCCCGCCGGCCATCACCAGGACCGTGTAGGCGGACAGCGCGATGTACCAGGAGTTCGACCACAGACGATCGACATGCGGCAGCTCGTTCGGGGTCGGCGTGGTCAGCAGCGTCTCGCCCAGCAGCTCAAGCAGCGGATTGAGCGCGGCGACGGCCAACTCGACGAAGAACGCGTTGATCGCCGAGGTGATGCCCTCGAAGACCCACCCCGCCATACCACCGGGCCCGCTCGGCGTGTCCGGTTCCTCCCGCTCCTCGCCACCATCCGGATCGTCCGGCACCGGATCGGGATCCCGGGGCAGCGGCTGCGGGATGCAGTCCCAGTCCTCCACCGGGTCACACGGGGAGGCGGGCGCCGCCACCGGTGCCGCTGAACTGGCGTACGACGCAGTGGGGTCGGGCTGGGGGCCGTCGCCGAAGAGGCCGAGGAGCGCCACAGCCGCCCCCGCGCCCAACACCCACAGCGCGCGGGCACGTTGACCTCGGCGCCTGGCCGTGCGGCGGCGTCGTTTCGGGGGCTGGGCGCGGGGCATCGTCGACTACTCCCCGACGATTCCCTGGAGGACGGCCACGATCAGCGGCGCGAGCGCCGCGATCCCGTAGCCCCAACCAGCCGACTTGAAGGCCCTGTTGGAGCGCTCGATCTCACCCGGGTCACCGGTGGCCATCATGCGGATCACCGCGCCGACCGAGAGCATCACCGTGGCCAGCAGGGCGGCGAGTCCCATGATCCAGTTCCGGACGTTGCCCAGGACCCCTTCGAAGGAGTCCTCCGCCGCCAGAACCTGAAGCGGCTGCGCCGTCGCGGGTGAGGCGAACAGCAGGGGCAGGGCGATCACTGCGGCGACGATGGTCAGCTTGTGCCGACGCCGCAGTGAGAGGGAAAGCCGGGGTATCAGGCGCATCGGGGTACCTCCGAGGACTCGGTTTCCGGTCGGTCGGGCGTGCTTCGCCCGCACTGGAGAAGGCCGGAATCCGAGTCCTTTTTGGACACCGCACGAGCAACTTTCTTCGTTTGCTCAGTTCGCGCACGACTCCGGAGATTGACTACTTGCTGTGAGGCCTGTTCGGCCGGCGGGCGGCTCAACTCGGCGGCGACGTGGTCGGCGACCGGGTCGGTGGAGTCGCCCGGGTCGGCAGGCTGGCGCAGATAGTCGGTCAGGTGACGCTCGGCGCGTTGGCGGGCCTTGTAGGCCGACGCGACGGTTACCTGGTGGTCGGCCGCCCACCGACCGACCGGGACGTCTTCGAGTCGGGTGGAGCCGATCAGATCCGCCTCGGTCCGCGTCAGCACTCCCTCCCGGACCGCCCGTGCCAGGACGAGGTCCGGGTGACCCCACGGGGGCGCGGGCGGCGTGGAGCGAAAGCCGGGCGGCACAGGGGTGGGTGCGTCCAGCGCCTCGAACAACGCGGCCATCCCGGCCCGGTAGGCCGCCCACCGCAGCCGTGGCAACACCTGCGGCCGGTCGATGTCCACGGTGGCGATGGCTCCGATGAACCCCGCCAGAACCTCGGCCTGGACATCGAACGGATCACCGGGGTAGCGGGATGTCAGCCACCGAGCGGTCGAAACGAGTGCCGGCAGCGCCATCCCGGTGCACGCCAGCGTCCAGGTCGCCCCTTCGCTGCGCGCCCGCTTCACCAGCTCGGTCCACACCGCATCGCGAGTCGCCTTCGGGCAACTGCGGCGCATCAACCGGTCGCGCAACTCGTCCAGCGGCAGCACCCGGTTGGGCAGCCCGCGAACGGCACGTACATCCAAAGCCAACGGCCTCGGCCCGGTCACCAACCAGCCGAAGCACACCCGCGCGGTATCCAGCGGAAGCTCCCGGGCTCCGGCCGCAGCCCGATCAGTTGACGGTATAGCTCTCATCAGAGCGTCCCCTTCTCACGGTCGAGAAATGACGCCCAAATCAATGCATCCCGGCGACAAGAAAGAGACAAGGAAACGACAACGCGGAACAAGAAGATCGGCTTGCAGGGTGTCGAATCACTTAAAGGAAGCTGAACAAGAGCAAGGCTCTCAGGCGGGAATCGAGGTACATCCGAGGCGGTGGGCCGCGTGCCTGTGGGGCCGCTTAAATGGTGTTTGAGCTGCGGCTTTAAGTGGCGCGTCACCCTGTCTTAAGTGGCGGAAGCGTCGTGTCCGCAGCCCTGCTGGCCCGCCTTGTGGGATCTCCCGGAAGAGGGGACCCTATTTCTTTCGGGAGAGCAGCAGCGATGCGGCATATTGGTGCGCGGAAAGGGATGGCGGCCGGGAGCGAGAGGGAGTGGTTGGCTCAGCTCGTCCACTGGTCCTTCCGCTGCGGGCGTCGAGGCCACTTGAAAAAGTCCGGGAGTCGGTGTCCAAAAACGGCCCAGATTCCGGCCTCTTGAGTGTCTGAATCCTCCACCGACCTTGGAAGGCCGCATGACCTCAGGCCCTGAGCACAATCTTCCGTCCGACGGTACGCACAGCCACGACGGCTCGACGCCACTGCGTCACTTCCGCCGACGCCCAGCCACCGTGTGGCCTCTGCCCCAACAGCGCGCGGTCGCGCCCTCCCCGCCCCGGCCCGCTTGGTTGGAAGCGGCCGTTCACCGCGTTGCCACTACTTACTCCCGCCGTGGAAGTCGCGTGCTCCTCCTCGCTCCGCCGGCACCCGATCGCGCGTCGGGGGCGAAAGCCGGCGATGCTGAAGGGGGAACCCTCGCCAGCCTGCTGGCCTCCGCCGAGTTGCTGTCCCGACTCAACCGACCCGCCGACGTACGCGCCCTCACCTACCCGAGTCCTACCGACTCCAGCGCTCCCCAGCCCGCCGCCGGATACCGACCCCGACTGGTGGTATCGGCTCCGTTGGTCTCTCCCCTCGGGCCGACCGACCACCGACCCGACCGGTCCGGGCAGTCGGTCGCCGTGGGCGCCGCCGACCGCTACTCCCTCGTGATCACTCCCGTGGATTCACAGCCGGCCGACTGGGCCACGAGAGTGGCCTGGGACGACCTGCTGGTTCCCAACGGCATCCTCGCCGTCATAACCCAAAGTGACATATCCAGGAGATCCCCAGGCCCCGCAAGTCGTTTGCTGGCGCACCTCTCAGGCCGGGGTGAGATGGCTCTGCTCGACCGCATTGCCTTCTTGGCAGCCACCAATGAAGTGCCCTCCGGAGCTTCACCGGCAACTGACGTCGGAGCAGGGGCGCATACCGAACTGCTGCTCCTTACCCGCGTGGCCGCCGCCGGCAGTCGGACGGGGGTGGGCCGTTGAATTGGCACCCGTTGCCCGAACTGCCCGCGGTGGCCTCCGAGGTGCCGAGCCGAGGGGCGATGCCGGTGGTCTGGCCGACCGGCCAACGAGGCACGCACCTGGTCGAGCACGGCTACCTCCCGGACACCGAGCGGGATCACCTCCGCGTCCCGCCGGCCACAGCCGCCTACGCCGTCCGGGCCTTGACCAAGCCCGGCGACATGGTGCTGGACCCCGACTGCGGCGCCGGAACAGTCCTGGTCGAAGCCCTGCACTGCGGGCGCCACGCCGTCGGCGTTGCCCGGGGCCGCCGCTGGTGGGCCCTGGCCCGTGCCAACCTCACCGCCGCCAAACGCCAAGGCGCCGCAGCCGATGGGATGGTGCTGCCCACCAGCCGAGCCGGCGACCTCACTGGCAGCGCCGACCTGATCCTGACCGCCTGGCGCCACCCCGCCGACGGCAGCGGCGCGCGCGGAGACCGGCTCACCGAGATGCTGGCCTGGTCCCGGGACGTGCTCAAACCGGGCGCGCATCTGGTGGTCGTCGCCCGCCCACAGCGTCGCCTCGGCTACCTGCTGGACGGACCCGGACATGTTCAGCGGGCCGCCCTCGCCGCCCGTCTCGTCCCTATCGGGCGCTGCATCGCGCTGCAAGTCCCGCTGCGCCACGGCGAACTGGCCCTCCGCGTGAGCAGGGCGCAACAGCGGGCCGTGGCCCGCACCGAGCGCCTGACCGGCCACCCCATCGCGCTGACCGCCCACCACGACGTGCTGGTCTTCCGCTCACCCCACCTCTCCACCCAGGCCGCTGCCGCCGAACCACCGGCCGACGCGCCCATCCCGCAGCGGCTGCTGGCCCGCCCCGAACGCAGCGTTCGCGAACTGGTGGGAGGCGCCGCGTGACGCCCCCGTACTTCGACCGCCACCGGATCACCCTCTACACCGGCGACGCCGTGGACGTCCTCGCTCAACTCCGCGACGGCAGCGCGGACTGCGTCGTCACCTCACCCCCGTACTGGGGCCTGCGCGACTACGGCACCGGCACCTGGACCGGCGGCGACCCGGCCTGCCCGCACGTCCTTGGTGGCAGCCCGCGCGTCTGCCGGCGCTGCGGCGCCGCACGCCACGACCAGCAGTGCGGACTCGAACCCACCCTCAACGACTACATCGACAACCTGCGACGGGTCTTCGCCCAACTCCACCGCGTCCTGTCCGACACCGGCACCCTCTGGCTCAACCTGGCCGACTCCTACTCGACCACACCCCCCGGCCGCACCGCCGAACCGATGGGCACCAGCACCCTCACCAGCCGCGCATCGGCCCGACGGCTACGGGACAGCGTGCGGCACGCCGCCGTCGACCGCACCGGTGAACTGCCACAGAAGAACCTCCACGGCCTGCCCTGGCGAGTGGCCTTCGCCCTGCAACGCGACGGATGGATCCTGCGCAACGCGGTGGTGTGGCACAAACCCAACGCCATGCCGCAGTCGGTCACGGACCGGCTGTCCTGCCGATACGAGCTGCTGTTCCTCCTCGTCAAGCAACGCCACTATTTCTTCGACCTGGACGCCATCCGCGAACCACTCGCCCGCGCTGAGGCACAGGGCGTGGATGCCGGCCGCCGGGCCCATGCTGGCCATAGCGCCCGCCGCCGCTCAAGCGCTCGTGAGGCCGCCAAATACACCGACACCGGTTCCTTCATCGAACGACCCGGCGCCGGGCTCCGGCCCACCGGGCGCAAGCACACCTCCGTGCACCCCCGGGGCAAGAACCCCGGCGACGTGTGGACGCTGCCCACCCGACCGCTGAAAGCCGCGCACTTCGCCGCGTTCCCCGTCGACATCCCGCTGCGGTGCATCGCCGCCGGCTGCCCCGAGGACGGAGTCGTCCTGGACCCGTTCTCCGGCAGCGGCACCACCGGCCTGGCCGCCCGCCAACTCCGCCGCTCCTACGTCGGTATCGACCTGCGTGACGACTTCCACGCCATTGCCCTGGACCGCCTCGGCCTGAGCAGATCCGACGCACACTGTGACCGAACGGAGCGGCCCGAATGACGCCACCGCCCCGGGAGCACTACGCAGACAACCGGATCAGACTGCTGGTCGGTGACGCGCTCGCCGCGCTGCGCGAACTGCCCGACAACCTGGCCGACTGCGTTGTCACCTCCCCGCCCTACTACTGGACCCGCGACTACGACATCGACGGGCAGTACGGGCTGGAGGCGACACCCCAGCACTACCTCGACACCCTCCGGACCGTCATATCCGAAGTGCACCGCGTGCTCGCCCCGCACGGCACGCTCTGGCTCAACCTCGCCGACAGCTACTCCCAACGCACCGCCGTCCGCCGCTCCTCCCACCAGGACGGTCTCCACGGGGAACGAGGCGCCCGCCCGGCCTGGCGAGAGCTGACCAAGGCCGGCCGCACCCGACACCCGGCCCAGAACCTCATCAACGGCCGGCCCGTTCCCGAGAAGAGCCTGCTGCTCCTACCCGAACGGCTGATCCTGGCGCTCCAGGACGACGGCTGGCTGCTCCGCTCGAAGATCGCCTGGGCGAAAACCGCGTGCCTGCCCGACCCGGCAGCCGACCGACCCGCCCGCCGCTGGGAACCACTCTTCCTCCTCACCAAGAACCGCCGCTACCACTACGACAGCCAGGCGGCCCCGAGCGGGGATGTGTGGACCCTGTCGGTCAGCCGGGGCGCCGGCTCACATGCCGCCAGCTACCCCGTGGACCTCGCACAACGGTGCATCGCCGCCGCCTGCCCGGACAACGGGCTCGTACTCGACCCGTTCTCCGGCAGCGGCACCACCGCCCTGGCCGCCCACCGCCTCCACCGCCGCTACCTCGGCATCGACCTACGCCCCGACTACCACGACATCGCCCTCGCCCGCACGGGCCGCCAACGCCCTCAGCGCGAACAGCAGAGGAGAGGCGCGAAGGCATGACGGCCCGCCACCACCCCTCGCTCGTGACATATCTAGATGAGGCCTCCTTTTTCGCCCGGCCTGCTGTAGGCTCCGGGGCCCTCTACGGAGATCCGGACAGAACGGGTGTTGCACTTCCGGATGGTGCCCGTGGGTGACCACGACGAGCAGCCACGACCGATGACCAATCGGTCGGCCGAGGAACTGACCGTTCTGGTGCCCGATCAGCCTCCGGTGCTCAACCCGGTGGCGGCCCGTGCGCTGCTGCGGCTGTTGCGGATCGCCCACCAGCGGCGCACCAGGAGACCGGGAGAACACGGCCTCGGTGACGAGAACACCGGGGCACATCAGTCGGAAAGGAGGGCTGCATGACGACCAGGTTCGCTTTCGCTGGGCGATGCTCCACGGAGGATCTCCAGGATCCGGAGTCTTCCCGTGCCTGGCAGATCACCCGAGCCGAGGCGCTGATCGGGGCGCATGGGCAGATCGTGGCGGAGTTCTTCGACTCCGGACAGTCCCGGTCGATCCCCTGGGCGCGCAGGCCACGTGCCGCCGCGTTGCTGGACGCCCTCAAGGATCCCCACCGTAGCTTCGACGCCGTGGTGATCGGCGAGCCGCAACGTGCCTTCTACGGCAACCAGTTCGGCCTGACGTTCCCCATCTTCACCCACTACGGAGTGCCCCTGTGGGTGCCGGAGGTCGGCGGTCCCGTGGACCCCGAATCTGAAGCCCACGACATGGTGATGTCCGTCTTCGGCGGGATGAGCAAGGGTGAACGCACCCGGATCAAGATCCGGGTGCGCACCGCGATGTCCGCCCAGACGAAACTCGAAGGCCGCTTCCTCGGCGGACGTCCCCCGTACGGGTACCGCCTCGCGGACGCCGGAGCGCACCCCAATCCCACCAAGGCCGCCGACGGACGTCGCCTCCATCGCCTGGAGCCCGACAAGGACACCGCTGCGGTCGTCCAACGGATCTTCGTCCACTACAGCGCCGGACGCGGGCTGTACGCCATCGCGGAAGCCCTCACCCGGGCCGGCATCCCCTGCCCCTCGGCCCACGACCGGGCCCGCAACCGCCACCGCAGCGGCGTCGCCTGGTCCAAGGGAGCGGTGCGCGTGATCCTGACCAACCCCCGCTACACCGGCCATCAGGTGTGGAACAAGCAGCGCAAGGACGAGGTCCTCATCGACGTCGACAACGTCGCCCTGGGCCACGAGACGAAGCTGCGCTGGAACGACAAGGAGACCTGGGTCTGGTCCACCAGCATCGTCCATGAACCGTTGATCGACATGGAGACCTTCCAAGCGGTCCAGCAGATGCTCGCCGGCAAGGGAACCGGCCGTAAGCACCGCGAACGCCAGACCACCCGGCACCCCTACGTGTTCCGGGGACTGCTCCGCTGCGGCATCTGCAACCGGCGAATGCAGGGCCAGCAGAGCAAATTGCGCCTGTACTACCGCTGCCGCTTCCCCAACGAGTACTCCCTGGCCAACACCGTCGACCACCCGCGCAACGTCTACCTCAACGAGGCCGATCTCCTGCCACGGCTCGACGACTGGCTCGCCGGTGCCTTCGCTGCCGACCGCCTGGCCGACACCATCGATCGGATGCAGACCGCCCAGCCCGACATCACCCCTGCCCCGGCTGCCGAGAGCGCCGCACGGGTGATCGCCGACTGCGATGCCAAGCTCGCCCGCTACCGAGAAGCCCTCGAAGCCGGCACCGACCCCAAGCTCGTCGCCGCCTGGACCGCTGAGGTCCAGGCCCGCCGAGCCGAAGCCGCCGCGCGGAGTCGCAAGGTCTCCGCACAGCGCAGGATGACCAGGGAGGAGATCCACCGCATGATCAAACCGCTCGGATCGATCAGAGAGACCCTCGCCACCGCGGACCCGGAGGCGAAGGCCGACGTCTACCGGAGTCTGGGCCTGACCCTGACTTACCAGCCCGAGAAACAACTCGTGCGGGTCGCGGCTAGCCTCGACCCGCACGAGTTGGGGATAAAGTCCGTGTCCGAGGGGGGACTTGAACCCCCACGCCCATAAGAGGGCACTAGCACCTCAAGCTAGCGCGTCTGCCATTCCGCCACCCGGACAACAGGTGTGTGCGTGGCCGATGGCCACGTTGACGTGGGAAACCATAGCAAAGGTCGGCGGGGGTGATCGGGGGCGGGGCTTGGGGAAGGTGGGGGCGGGGAGGGAGGATGAGGGGAGGCATCGCAGGAGGAGGCAGCGTGAGTGAGACCAGCCCCGACCGGGACGGCGGCGTCCGTGGCACCGCGGAGCGGGAGGTCGTGGATCTCTGTCGCGATCTGATCCGTATCGACACCAGCAACTACGGGGACGGCTCCGGCCCCGGTGAGCGCGTGGCCGCCGAGTATGTGGCGGAGAAGCTGGCCGAGGTCGGGCTTGAGCCGCGGATCTTCGAGTCGCAGCCGGGTCGGGCCTCCACCGTGGCGCGCATCGCCGGCGAGGACCCGTCCCGGCCCGCGCTGTTGATCCACGGTCACACCGACGTGGTTCCGGCCAACGCCGAGGACTGGACGCACCATCCGTTCTCCGGCGAGATCGCGGACGGCTGTGTCTGGGGCCGGGGCGCCGTGGACATGAAGGACATGGACGCCATGACCCTGGCCGTGGTGCGCGACCGGCTGCGCACCGGCCGGAAGCCGCCGCGCGACATCGTGGTGGCCTTTCTGGCCGACGAGGAGGCCGGCGGGATCCACGGGGCCCGGTATCTCGTCGACAACCACCGCGATTTGTTCGAGGGCGTCACCGAGGCGATCAGCGAGGTCGGGGGGTTCTCGTTCACCGTCAACGAGAATCTGCGGCTCTATCTGATCGAGACCGCCCAGAAGGGCATGCACTGGATGCGGCTCACCGTGGACGGCACCGCCGGGCACGGTTCGATGACCAACAACGACAACGCCATCACCGAACTGTGCGAGGCGGTGGCCCGGCTGGGCCGGTACAGGTTCCCCGTCCGGGTGACCAAGACGGTGCGTTCCTTCCTCGACGAACTGTCCGACGCGCTGGGCACCCCGCTCGATCCGGAGAACATGGAGGAGACGCTCGCCAAGCTCGGTGGCATCGCCAAGATCATCGGCGCCACCCTCCAGAACACCGCGGCCCCCACCCAACTCGACGCCGGCTACAAGGTGAACGTCATCCCGGGCCAGGCGACGGCCGCCGTGGACGGTCGCTTCCTGCCCGGCTTCGAGGAGGAGTTCCTGGCCGATCTGGACCGGGTGCTCGGGCCCCGGGTGCGGCGGGAGGACATCCACAGCGACAAGGCCCTGGAGACGAGCTTCGACGGAGCGTTGGTGGAGGCCATGCAGTCCGCGCTGGTCGCCGAGGACCCGGTGGCGCGCGCCGTGCCGTACATGCTTTCCGGGGGTACGGACGCCAAGTCCTTTGACGATCTGGGCATCAGGGGCTTCGGGTTCGCCCCGCTGAAGCTGCCACCGGAGCTGGACTTCGCCGGCATGTTCCACGGGGTGGACGAGCGGGTGCCGGTCGACGGCCTCCAGTTCGGCGTGCGGGTGCTCGATCGCTTTATCGACCAGTGCTGACCAGTGCTGATCGGGTAGGAGGGGCCAACCGCGCGTCCGGCCGGTCAATAATCGGTCGGGCGTGCGGAATTCCTCAGGTCAGGTGAATGATCGCGAGGTTTCGTGCCCTTGTTTTGGCCTTCTCGTTGCAACACATGCGGTCCCCGGCTGGGACCCGCGTTGTCCATGAGGAGGAATTAATGATCAAGAAGGTCGTCGCCACTGCGGCTGCCGCCAGCGGTCTGGCGCTGGCCGGTGCCGGGCTCGCCGTCGCGGACTCCGGCGCCGTCGGCGCTGCCGCCAAGTCGCCCGGTGTGATCTCGGGGAACACCATTCAGGTGCCGATCCACGTGCCCGTCAACGTGTGTGGCAACACCGTGAGCGTGATCGGTCTGCTGAACCCGACGTTCGGCAACGTCTGCGTCAACAACTAGAGCCAACTCCCCCATCTCCACGAGGGCTTGGGCCAGCGGTCCCGGAGCGTGCGCACACGCTCCGGGACCGCTCAGGGCTCTACGTCGGGCGCGGGTGCCCTCACCCCCCACCCCGCGACCCATCCCAACGCAAGGCAGGGAAACAACCATGCGACAGGTCACGCGTAACGGCCTGCTCACCGTATTCGCCGCCGGCGGCATGCTGGCCGCCTCCGGTGGAGCGGCCTGGGCCGACTCCGAGGCGGAGGGTGGAGCCGCCAACTCACCCGGGGTGGTGTCCGGGAACAGCGTTCAGGCGCCGATCCATGTGCCCGTCAACGTGTGTGGAAACACGGTCAACGTGGTGGGTCTGCTGAACCCGGCGTTCGGCAACACCTGCGTCAACGCGGGTGGCGGGGGCACGGGGGCCGGCGGTTCGGCGAGCAACTCCCCGGGCTTTGTCTCCGGCAACCAGGTGCAGGTGCCCGTCGAGGTGCCGGTGAACGCCTGTGGGAACGGCGTCTCGGTCGTCGGGGTGGGCAACTCGGCCTCCGGGAACGGCTGCGCCAACGGCGAACTCCCCGAGCCGACCGAGCCGGAGCCCGAGCAGCCGGGCCCCGAGCAGCCGGCGCCGAACCCCAACGACCCGGAGCCGAACGAGCCGAAGACCCCCGGCGAGCGGCCCGAGACCCCGGTGGAGCAGACCGAGCCGGTGGTCGACACCTCCGAGGTGGTGCCGGCCGAGGAGCCCACCCCGAGCGGGGAGGGCACCCAGCTGGCGCAGACCGGTAGCAACTTCGCCCTGGTGGCCGCGCTGCCCCTGGGCGCCGGTCTGCTGCTCGGCGGCACCTTGCTGTACCGCAGGTCACGGTCGGTTCAGCAGGGCTGAGGCAGCTTGGGCCGAGCCCATCGGCCACCCCAGACGAGTGGGACCCGACATCGGGCCCACTCGTCGCCATGCCTCCGGACGCCGCGCGTCGGCGCCCGGGCACCCAGCCGCTCGTCACCCGGTCCCATGGCTCACCAGGTGGCCCTGAGTTGGCGGATGATGCGGCGCTTGAGACGTACCCGGCGGCTGCCGTCCGGATACAGGCGGAGCTTGGCCAACTCCCAGTGTCCGTACTCGGCGTGTTCGGTCAGCAGGCGTGTGGTGGCCGCGCGGGAGACCCCACGTGGCACATACACATCGCGAAACTCATATTCCGGCATCGAATCTATTGTGCGGGCAAGCCCTGGATGCCGATACCGTCTGCACCATGTCTGATGCTGTGCAGCCGACGGCTGCCGAAGTCCGCGCCGCCGCCGACGCGCTCAAGGAAGCGCTCGACCGGCACCTGGCCGCCATTGAGCGACGCGCGGCGGCCCCCGAGGCGGAGATCGAGGCAGCTGACGCCGCCGTCTTCGCCGCGTTCAACGAGATGGCGGCCGCGGGCGAGGTGTACGACGAGCTGCTGTACGACGTCTACGACGAGGTCACCCCCTTCGAGGTGCCGGCCTCCGAGGGCGCCACCTACGAGGGCCCGGAGGACCCGGAGGTGTTGAGCGTCTTCCTCCGCCGCGACTACACCGTCGCCGAGCCGCAACGGGTGATCGCCCAGGCCGAGCGGGTCGCCGAGCTGGATCCCGAGGACGCGGAGGCGCCCGAGCCGGCGGCCGAGGCGCCGGCCGGCCGCAGCGTCAGGGCCGCGATCGGGGTGCTCTTCGGCGAGTACGACCCGGACGAGATCGCCTCCCGACACGAGGAGTTCGGCCTCGCGGAGGGGGACGCCACGCTCTGGGTGACCGCCCAGCCGGAGCCGGCCGAGCCGGGCGAATGGCTGGCGTCGCCCTTCGACGCGGTCGATCCCGAACGGGTGATCTGCCGCTTCGACATCAGCGACGCGTTTGACGACGACGATCTCGACGCGGTGGACGAGGTGCCCCGCTGGCTCGGGTCCTGACCCCCTGGGGCAGGACCCGAGCGCCGCTCAGCCCGCCGTGTCCGACCGCGGCTGCTCGCGCAGCAACGTGCGCAGCCGCGTGGCGCGTTCGCCCCTCGGCGGCGCCGCCACCGCGTCCGCCAACGCGGGGCCCGGGCCCCGCACCACGGAGAGATGGCGCTCGGCCCGGCCGAACGCCGTGTACACCCAGCGGCGATCCAGCACGCCTCCGGCCTCGCCCGGCGGCACCACCACCACGGCGGGCCAGCGCAGCCCGGCCGCCTGGTGGGCGGTGATCGCCCAGCCGGGCCTGAGGGTGCCGGCGACCGCGTCCTTCGGCACCGCGAACCGCCCCGCCCCGTCGGCCAGCCAGAGCCCTTCGGCGTCCGCCTCGACCACCGTGGCCAGCCGGGTGTGGTTGGGGGCGGGGGAGTACGCCACCCGGTCGCCGGGATCGAAGCCGGCGAACCGCCCG
Source organism: Streptomyces sp. NBRC 109706 (assembly GCF_000974485.1). Classification (GTDB taxonomy): domain Bacteria; phylum Actinomycetota; class Actinomycetes; order Streptomycetales; family Streptomycetaceae; genus Streptomyces. The sequence goes on from NZ_BBOM01000011.1 coordinate 15,654, forward strand.
GGGCCCGCGTTCAGCCGTTCCTTGACGGCCGCGTTGAGCGCGCGGGTGCCGAGCGGGCCGCCGTGCGAAGCGGTGATCACCTGCACCTCGTCGGCCGATGTCCCGAAGGCCCGGGGGATGGACTCGGCGACCAACTGGACCGCGCGGTGCACCGCCTCGCCCGGATCGCCGACCGGGACGATCACCACCTCCCGCTCGGGCGCGGCCACCTGCGACAGCTCGCCGACGCCGACGCCGGAGACCAACTCGCCCAGCGGGCCGGGATCGGGGGTGCGGGAGACGACGCGGGGGCAGCCGCCCGAGGCCAGCAGATCGGCCAACACCTGCCCAGGGCCCGCCGAGCCCAGCAGCAGCGGATCGCCGCTGAGCACCAGCCGGCAGCCGTCCGGCAGCGATTCGACCAGGGCGGCGGCCGGCTCGGCGCCCAACAGGCCGGCATCCATGACCACCAGCAGATCGACGGGCCACAGACCCTCGGCGTCCCGCGCCGGCCCCTCCCGGCCCGCGAGCAGCCCGGCCACCGTGACCGCCGCCTCGGCGGCCTCGGCGCCCAGCGCGGCGGCCAACCGCCGCCGCCCGTCCGCCTGATGGGCCGCGAGGCAGACCCGAAGGCCCAGCGCGCCGGCGGCGGCCGCCAGCGCGACCGGCTCGGCCTTGGCCGTCTCGCCGCCGGTGTGCACCACCACGGCCGACGCCGCCACCGCCGCGATCAGCTCGGCCGCCGAGGGGCCTGGCGCGGCCGCGCCGGCCTCGGCCCAGCCGGCGGCCGCCGGGCCGGCCGGCGGCTCGAACGTGCCGCGCAGCCGGGCGAGGCCGTCGGCAAGGCTCTCCTCGGCCAGCCCGTAGCGGTCCAGCCCCACCGAGACCCGCACGGCGGGGGCCTCCCCCTCGGCCGGCTCGGGGGCGTCCTCGTCGCGGTCCTGGAAGAGCAGCAGGGCGCCGGCCTCGACGGCGGCCCCGACGGCCTCGTCCGGCGCCGGGACCCCGTGCTCGGCCAGGCCGTCGGCCAGCGCGCCGGGCGTGAGCACGGTGTGCCCGACCAGCGCCGCGCGCTCCAACAGCCAGCCCACCAGAGCCTGTCCGCGCCGCTCGTCCGCCGGGCCGGCCTCGGCGCCGAGCAGCGCCCTGGCGAACTCGTCGGCCTGGTGCGGCTGGACGCCTGGCGCGGCCAGCAGCCGCCAGGGGTCGGCGCGCAGCTCCTGCTCGGCGCTCTCGCCCAGCGCGGCCGCCACCCCCGCCGCCAGCGCCTCGGGCGCGCCGCCCGCGGCGAGCAGCGCCGGCAGCCCCGGCGGCACCGCCGCCGGGCCGCCCCCGGCCGGCGGCGCGGCCGGCGCCGCCGGGCTCTGGGCCCTGGCCGCGGGCGGCCTGGGCGGCGGGGCCGGCCGGTTGAAGAAGGAGGCGGCGGGACGCTCCCCGCTCTCCACGGCCCGCACCGCGGCCCGCAGCGCCGCCGCCGGATCCGCGGCGTGGTCCACGGCCGGATCCGCGGCCCGGTCCGCGGCCGAAGGGGCGTTCTCCGAGGTCACAGGGAACTCCAGTCCTGGTCGGGGTAGTGGTGCACCGGGGCTGAGACATCGTCGAGCGCCCGGCGGATCTCATCGGGAAGACTAAGTCCCTCCACTGACAACGCCTCGTCGAGCTGGCGCACCGTGCGAACGCCGATGAGCGGCGCGACCACGCCGGGCCGGTCCCGTACCCAGGCGAGCGCCACCTGGGCCGGGGTCACCGCCAGGCCGTCGGCCGCTATCGCCACCGCGTCCACCACCCGGCCCGCCGTCTCGTCCAGATAGGGCGCGACAAAGGGCGCCAGTACCTCGTCGGCGCCCCGGGAGTCGGCGGGCCTGGCCCCGTCGCGGTACTTGCCGGTGAGCACCCCGCGCCCGAGCGGGGACGAGGGCAGCAGTCCGATGCCCAGGTTCCTGGCCGCCGGCAACACCTCGCGTTCCACCCCGCGTTGCAGCAGCGAGTACTCCATCTGGGTGCTGGCCAGCCGGGTCGCCGCGCCCGGCACGGCCAGCTGCCAGGTCGCGGCCTTGGCGAGTTGCCAGCCGCAGAAGTTGGAGACCCCCGCGTACCGGGCCCGCCCGCTGCTGACGGCGGCGTCCACCGCCTGCAGGGTCTCCTCCAACGGGGTGTGCGGGTCGAAGGCGTGCACCTGCCAGAGGTCGACATGGTCGGTGCCCAGGCGCCGCAGCGAGGCGTCGAGCGCGCCGAGGAGATGGCCGCGCGAGGTGTCGAACCTGCGGTCCGGATCGGGCACGCTGCCGGCCTTGGTGGCGATCACCAGGTCCTCGCGCGGCACCAGGCCGTCGAGCAGCCGCCCGATCAGCAGTTCGGCGCCGCCGTCCGCGTAGACGTCGGCGGTGTCCAGCAGGGTGCCCCCGGCCTCCCAGAACGCCCGCAGCAGCTCGGCGGCGCCGCGTTCGTCGATCTCCCTGGCCCAGGTGAGGGTGCCGAGTCCGAGCCGGGAGACGCGCAGGCCGGTATGGCCGAGGTGCCTGAGATCCATGGGCGTTGAGCGTACTTGCGGCCACGCGCTACAGTCCGAGGGACCGGTGCGTTACCGGTGAGTAGGCGTCGGTGAAGGGATGCTCATGCGGCTTGGGATCAACCTCGGCTACTGGGGTGCGGGAATGGACGCGGACAACCTCGCGGTGGCCCAGGAGGCGGATCGGCTCGGCTACGCGGTCTGCTGGGCGGCCGAGGCCTACGGCTCCGACGTCCCCTCGGTGCTCTCCTGGGTGGCCGCGCAGACCGAGCGGATCGACGTCGGTTCCGCCATCCTGCAGATCCCGGCGCGCACCCCGGCGATGACGGCGATGACCGCCGCCACCCTGGACAATCTCTCCGGCGGGCGCTTCCGCCTCGGCATCGGCGTCTCGGGCCCCCAGGTCTCGGAGGGGTGGTACGGCGTCCGCTTCGACAAGCCGCTGGCGCGCACCAGGGAGTATGTGGAGATCGTCCGCAAGGCGCTGTCCCGGGAGCGGCTGAGCCACCAGGGCGAGCACTGGACGCTGCCGCTGCCCGAAGGGCCGGGCAAGCCCATCAAGCTCACCGTGCACCCGATCCGGGAGCGGATCCCGGTCTACATCGCGGCGATCGGCCCCAAGAACCTCGAACAGACGGGGGAGATCGCCGACGGCGCGCTGCTGGTCTTCTTCTCCCCCGAGCACGCCGAGGAGACGACGCTGCAGCCGCTGCGGGCCGGCCGCGCCAAGAACGGTCAGACGTTGGACGGGTTCGATCTGGTACCGACGGCTCCGCTGGCCGTCGGTGACGATCTCGCGGCGCTCGCCGACCACTTCCGTCCGTACACCGCGCTCTATGTGGGCGGGATGGGCAGCAGGAAGCAGAACTTCTACCACCGGCTGGCCCATCGGATGGGCTTCGGCGAGGCGGCCGACACGATCCAGGAGCGGTATCTCGCCGGGGACAAGGCGGGCGCGGCCGCCGCCGTTCCGCACGAGCTGATCGACGCCACCACCCTGATCGGCCCGGTGGAGCGGATCGCCGACCGGATGCGGGCGTTCGCCGAGGCCGGCGTCACCACGCTCTCCCTGGCACCGGCGGGACTGACCCTGGAGGAGCGCCTGGCCTCGCTGCGCGCCGGCGTGACCGCCCTGGAACGCGCCGGCCTCGCCTGAGGCCCCGAGGCCCCGAGGCCCCGAGGCCCCGAGGCGCGCCCCGGGCGGTTCGACGGGTTTCAACGGGTTCAACACCGCACCCCCCGGGGGGATTACCTCCCCCCGGGCCCGCCGCGCCGCCCCGGTCGGCTGCTCTAGGCTGGTCGGCATGCCCACGCTGCTGCTTCTCCGGCACGGCCGGACCACCGCCAACTCCTCCGGCCTGCTCGCCGGGCGTACCCCAGGCGTCGATCTGGACTCCTACGGACAGGAGCAGGCCAGGGCGCTGCCGGAGCGCCTGGCCGGGATTCCGTTGGCGTTGGTCGTGCACAGCCCGCTGCTGCGCTGCGCGCGCACGGTGGCGCCGCTCGCCGAGGCGCGCCCCGAGCTGCCTCTCCACGAGGACGAGCGGGTCACCGAGTGCGACTACGGGCAGTGGACCAACCAGCCGCTCAAGGAGTTGGCCGAAAGCCCACTGATGCGGACCGTCAGGGCGCAGCCGTCGGCCGTGGTCTTCCCCGACGGGGAGTCGCTGCGGGCCGTGCAGGGGCGGGTGGTGGACGCCGTCCGGGACTGGGACGCCCGGGTGCGCGAGGAGCACGGCCCGGACGCGATCTGGCTGATGTGCACCCATGGCGACAACATCAAGGCCATCGCAGCCGACGCCCTGGGCATGCATCTCGACCTGTTCCAGCGGCTGTTGCCGCATCCCGCCTCGATCACCGCGATTCGCTACGCCGAACCGCCGTTGCTGCTGCGCTTCGGCGACACCGGGGACCTGGGCGAGTTCGTGCCGCGCACCGAGGCCGCCGCCAGGGACACCGCCGAGTCCACCGAGACCCCGGTGGGCGGCGGTGCCTAGGCGGAGTGATCGCCAAGGGCAGTAGGGTGCTCGTGTCCCAGCAATCAATCCCCCGGAGCAGTACGTGTCCCGTCAGGTCTTCCTCTACGACCCTCCCGAACGCTTTGTCGCCGGGACTGTCGGGTTGCCTGGCCGCCGTACCTTCTTCCTGCAGGCGTCGGCGGCGGGCCGGACCACCAGTGTCGCCCTGGAGAAGGCACAGGTGGAGGCGCTCGCCGAGCGCATAGACGAGTTGCTGGACGAGGTGGTCAGGCGGTCGGGCGGCAACACCTCGGTCCCCGCCGTGGCGCCCTCGGAGCTGACCGACACCGCCCCGCTGGCCTCCCCGGTCGATGAGGAGTTCCGCGTCGGCACCATGGCGCTGGCCTGGGACGGGGAGGCCGAGCGCCTGATCGTCGAGGCGCAGGCGCTGGTCGAGCTGGAGGCGGAGTCCGAGGAGGAGTTCGCCGAGGCCGAGGAGCGGCTGCTGCGGGACGACGAGAACGGTCCGCCGATGCTGCGGGTCCGGCTCAGCGGGACCATGGCCCGCGCCTTCGCGAAACGCGCCCTGGACGTCGTCAACGCCGGCCGGCCGCCCTGCCCGTTGTGCAGCCTGCCGCTCGACCCGGAGGGACATGTATGTCCGCGCCAGAACGGATACCGTCGCAGCAGGGCGTGACCACCCAGGAGGTCCTTTCCCAGGGCGAGTTGACGGTGGTGGGGCGGATCACCGACGCCTCCAACGCGGTGCTCTACGGACAGGTCGAGCTGGCCGGTCGGCGGTTGCGCTGCGTCTACAAGCCGGTCTCGGGGGAGCGCCCGCTGTGGGACTTCCCTGACGGCACGCTGGCCGAGCGCGAGGTCGCCTCCTACGAGGTGTGCCGGGCGCTCGGCTGGGATCTGGTGCCGCCGACCGTGCTGCGGGACGGCCCGCTGGGGGACGGGATGTGCCAGCTCTGGGTGGGTCCCGCGCCCGAGGCGGCGGACTTCGCGCGGGGTGCCGAGAGCCTGCTGGCGCTGGTCGAGGGGGAGCATCCCGAGCCCGGCTGGAAGGCGGTCGGCTTCGCCGAGGTGGCCGAGGGGCGCACGGCCCTGCTGGTGCACGCCGACGACGCCAGGCTGCGGCGGCTGGCCACGTTGGACGCGGTGATCAACAACGCCGACCGCAAGGGCGGGCATCTGTTGCCGCTGCCCGACGGCCGGCTCTACGGCATCGACCACGGCGTCACGTTCCATGTCGACAACAAGCTGCGCACCCTGTTGTGGGGGTGGGCCGGGGAGCCGCTGCCCGCCGAGATCCGGGTCGCGCTGGGCCGGCTGGCGGCCGAACTCGCGGACGACCGGCCGCTGTTCGGCCGGCTGGGCGAGCTGCTCACCGAGGCCGAGTGTCAGGCCGTCAGGGAACGGGTTGCCGCGCTGCTGGCCGCCGGCAGCCATCCGGCGCCGAGCGGCGAGTGGCCCGCGATCCCCTGGCCGCTGGTCTAGGGGGCCTACCGGACGGGGCCGGCCCGCGTGGGGTCGGAGGCGAGGTCGTGCCCGGCACCCGGCTGCGGTTAGGCTCGTGGCATGTATGCCTGGCCCGCCTCAAAGGTTCCCGTTCTGCCCGGTCAGGGCCCAGATCTCACGGTCCATGACACATCGAGGGGCCGTCTCCGCACCCTGGAGCCCGGCCCCGTCGCACGACTCTATGTGTGCGGTATCACCCCCTACGACGCCACCCATATGGGACACGCGGCCACCTACACCGCGTTCGACCTGGTGTACCGACTGTGGCTGGACTCGGGACGCCAGGTGCACTACGTGCAGAACGTCACCGACGTCGACGATCCGCTGCTGGAGCGGGCCGCGGCCACCGGCGTCGACTGGACCGAGCTGGCCGAGCGGGAGACCGCGCTCTTCCGTGAGGACATGACCGCGCTGCGGATGCTGCCGCCGCAGCACTATGTCGGCGCGGTGGAGGCCATACCCCGGATCGTGCCGGTGATCGAGCGGCTGCGGGCCGCGGGGGCGGCCTACGAGCTTGAGGGCGACTGCTACTTCTCGGTGGAGTCGGATCCGCGCTTCGGCTCGGTGTCGGGGTTCGACGCCGCGCTGATGCGGGAGCTGTCCGCCGAGCGCGGCGGCGATCCCGAGCGTCCCGGCAAGAAGAACCCGCTGGACCCGCTGCTGTGGCGGGCCGTGCGGCCGGGGGAGCCGTCCTGGGACGGTGGCGCCCTGGGCCCGGGCCGTCCCGGCTGGCACGTGGAGTGTGTGGCCATCGCGCTCGACCATCTGGGCATGGGCTTCGACATCCAGGGCGGCGGCTCCGACCTGGTCTTCCCGCACCACGAGATGGGCGCGTCGCACGCGCAGGTGCTGACCGGCGAGTTCCCCTATGCCCAGGGCTATGTGCATGCCGGGATGGTCGGCTACCAGGGCGAGAAGATGTCCAAGTCCAAGGGCAACCTGGTGCTGGTCTCGCAGCTGCGGAACGACGGTGTCGACCCGGCCGCGATCCGGCTGGCCCTGCTGGGGCGCCACTACCGCTCCGACTGGGAGTGGACGGACGCGGTGCTCGCCGAGGCCGTGGCCCGGCTGGCGCGCTGGCGGCACGCCGTGTCCCGCCCCGAGGGGCCCTCGGCCGACGGCCTGATCGCCGAGCTCAGGGCGGCGCTGGCGGACGATCTGAACGCGCCCGGGGCGCTGGCGGCCGTCGACCGCTGGGTCGAGACACAGGAACGCGAGGGCGGTACGGAGACCGGCGGGCCCGGGCAGGTCTCCCGGGCCGTGGACGCGCTGCTCGGCGTCGCGCTCTAGCGTCACGTCCGGCCGTCGGGGACATGCCGGGACGGCGGGCCCCCGACGTGCCGCAACGCGCGTCAACTTCCGTAACAGCGCTCGGAAGTTGACGCGCGTCGCCGGTTGTTCCGGGTGGCCGGCGGCTATTCCTCCGGCTCTTTGCCGCCCGGCTCCGTCGCCCCGGGATCGCCCTCCGGGGGCCGTCGGCGGCGGGTGCGCCCGCTGCCCGGATCCCGCAGATAGGAACTCTGGTCGCCGGGCGGCGGCTGGCCGTCCCTGCGGCGCAGATACCGCTCGAACTCCTTGGCGATGGCCTCGCCCGACGCCTCGGGCAACTCCGCGGTGTCCCTGGCCTCTTCGAGGGACTTCACATACTCGGCGACCTCGCTGTCCTCGGCCGCCAGCTGGTCCACGCCGATCTGCCAGGCCCTGGCGTCCTCCGGCAGATCCCCCATCGGGATGCCGAGGCCCAGCAGATCCTCCAACGCGTGCAGCAGGGCCAGCGACGCCTTGGGGTTGGGCGGTTGGGCCACATAGTGCGGAACGGCCGCCCAGAGCGTGACCGCCGGGACGCCCGCGTGTCCGCACGCCTCCTGCAGGATGCCCACGATGCCTGTGGGCCCCTCGTAACGGGACTCCTCCAGATCGAGGGTGCGCGCCAGATCCTCGTCCGAGGTCACGCTGGTGACGGGGACCGGACGGCTGTGCGGGGTGTCGCCCAGCAGGGCGCCCAGCACCACCACCATCTCCACGCCCAACTCGTGCGCGAAGCCCAGGATCTCGTTGCAGAACGAGCGCCAGCGCATGCTGGGCTCGATGCCGCGCACCAGGACCAGGTCCCGGCGCCTGACCGGGCCGTCCTCGGAACCGATGCGCACCACCGAGAGTCTGGTCGTGGGCCAGGTGATGCGCCGTACGCCGCCATCCAGCCAGATATGCGGCCGGTTGACCTGGAAGTCGTAGTAGTCCTCGGCGTCCAGCGCCGCGAACACCTCGCCCTTCCATTCCCGTTCCAGGTGAGCCACCGCTGCGGAGGCGGCGTCACCAGCATCGTTCCAGCCTTCGAACGCGGCCACCATGACCGGGTCAACCAGCTCGGGAACTCCGTCGAGCTCGATCACCCAGCGCCTCCTCCCGGCCGGGACGGGACGGTCGTGTCCGAATCCCGGCTGCCATAAGTCATCCGTGCGGCCCCAGCCTACGGCGTGACCGTGCCCAGCTGGCCGTCCTCGTACGCCTGCAGGGGGGCACGGTTGTCCATGCGGCCCTCGGGGTCGGAAGGAGGGGCGCCGCACGGCCCCCGGCCGGCCCCCGGGCGGCCGGTGCGCGGCAGGTCACCGGGCATATGCCCGGGGCGCGGGCCGTGACGGCCGCCCCGGCGGGTGGCGAAGTCGGCGTACTCGCTGATCTGTTCACGCCGGGCGGCCGGCGCGGCGGCGGGCCGGGAGGTCAACCGCCGTGCGCCGGGCCGCTCCCGGCCCGTGGGGCGGCCGGCTCAGTCGGTTGGCGGGCGGAACTCCGGCTGGTCGATGAGGCGCTGCCAACTGCCGTCCGGCTGCCGCCTGACCACCTGCGCGCGGGCGCCGGAACCGTCCCGGGGCGGGGTGGCGGTCAGCGCGATATCGCCGTGGACGAGGGTGGGCAGCGGCTGCTCCGGCTCGAAGCGTGGCGCGTTGGCGAGCACCTTCTCCCACAGTTGGCGGATGGCCTCCCGGCCGACCGTGACGCTGCCCGGCGGGTAGGCCATCACGGCTTCCTCCTCGTAGAGCGCGGCGAGGCCGGCGGCGTCCCCCGCGTTGGCGCGTTCGACGAAGAGGCGGGTGAGGTCCTCCGGCGTGAGGGCCTTCTCGTTCTCGGCGACGACGTTCTCGGCGACCCTGTCGGCGACGTTCTCGGACACGGCGGTTCCTTTCCTCGGGGCGAGTACCGGCCCGACCATGGTCCGTCGACGGGGAGGAATAAGTCCAATCAATCGTTGTGATCGGTTCTATAATCCAGGATTATGGAATTCAGGCAGTTGAGGTACTTCCTCGCCGTGGCCGAGGAGGCCAACTTCACCAGGGCCGCCGAACGGGTGCATGTCAGCCAGCCGGGGATCAGCGCGGGGATCCGCCAGTTGGAGAACGAGCTGGGCGCGACGCTCGTCGACCGCTCCGGCCGGAGTGCGGGCCTGACGGCGGTCGGAGAGGTGGTTTTCGGCCATGCGCGATCCGTGCTGGCGGCCGTCGAGGCGCTGCGCCGGTCCGTCGACGAGATGAACGGTCTGGTCCGTGGGCGGCTGGTGGTCGGCATGGTCACGGCGTGCACGGTGACCCCGCTCTTCGACGCCCTGTCGGCCTTTCACCTGGCGCATCCGGCGGTGGAGATCAGCCTGGTGGAGGACGATTCGGCGAAGCTGGTCGAGGAGGTCAGGGAGGGCGGGGTCGATCTGGCGCTGATCGGCGCGGCCGGCCGGATGCCGGCGGATCTGGACGGCCGACAGGTGATCAGCGAGCCGATCGTCGCCGCGGTGCCGCCCGGCCATCCGCTGGCCGGGCGGGACGGGGTCACCCTCGCCGAGCTGAACGCCCATCCGGTCATCTGTCTGCCCCGGGGCACCGGGATCCGCGCGGTGCTGGACCGGGCGTCGGCGGCGCGCGGGCTCGCCCCGAGCGTGGCGCTGCAGGCCGCCGCACCGGGCGCGGTGGTCAACCTCGCCGAACGCGGGCTCGGGGTCGCGGTGTTGTCCGCCTCGATGCTCGCCGGCTGTCCCGGGCTGGTGACGGTGTCCATCACCGACGCGGAGATCCCCGCGATCCTGGCGCTGGTCTCGGCGCCCACCAAGAGCCCGGCCCTCCAGGAGCTGCTGGCGCACTGCCGGGAGTCGTTCGGCGAACCCCGGGAACCCGTCGGAGGGTAGGCGGCGGGTGGGCGGCCGGCGGCTCAGGCCCAGAGGGTGGTGGGGGCCTCGCGGCGCAGCGTCGGGGCGATCTCCTCGGCGAAGCGGTGCAGGGTCTCTATCTGCTCGGTGCGGCTGAGGCCCAGGCCGTCCACGGTGAGGGACAGGAGGTCATGGCGGTAGGAGACATGGAAGTCCAGGATCTTGTCGATCACCCGCTGGGGGTCGCCGATCAGCGCGGGGCCGTGCGCGACGGCGTCCTCGATGGTCTGGAACGGGGTGTTGTAACCGGGTTTGCCGACCAGTTCGGGTTTGAACGTCTGACGCACCCTCGCCTCGTAGAGCGGACCGTAGCGGGCGATGGCGCGCTCGGTGGTGTCCTCCAGGTAGAGGCCGCCGGAGCCGGCGCCCAGATAGGCGTGGGCCGGGTCGTGGCCGTGGTCCGCGTAGCGCTGCCGGTAGTGGTCCACCAGCCGGACATAGGCCTCGCGCGGCTGGACCGCGTTGGCGGTGAAGAGCGGATCGCCGTGTCGGGCGGCCAGCTCGGTGGAGATCTCGCTGGTGGCCGAGCCGTGCCAGACCCGGGGCGGCCCGGCGAACGGGCGTGGCACGGTGGTCACCCCCGCCAGCGGTGGCCGGAACTCGCCGCTCCAGGTGACGTTCTCCTCGCGCCAGAGGCGACGGAGCAGCCCGTACTTCTCGGCCAGATAGTCCCACTGGCGGTCCTCGTCGAGCCCGTAGAGGCCGAAGTGGCCCGCCTCGGAGCCCTTGCCGATCACCACCTCCAGCCGGCCCCGGCTCAGTTGGTCCAGGGTGGCGTACTCCTCCGCGACCCGCACCGGGTCCAGGACGGAGAGCACGGTGACGCCGGTCAGCAGCCGCACCCTGGAGGTGCGGGCCGCGATGGCGGCCAGGACCACGCCCGGGCTTGAGGACAGGAAGTCCCCGGCGTGCCGCTCCCCGACGGCCACCGCGTCGAAGCCCAACCGTTCGGCGGCGACGGCCACTTCGACGACGTCGGCCAGGCGTTCCGCGGCCGGGACCCGTTCCCCGGTGAGTGGGTGGGGTGCGTTACCGATCAGGGAGAGCACGGAGAACTTCAACACGACTCCTCGGATAGGGGCTGGTCCCCCCGCCTCAGTCGGGGGTGCGGCCGGAGGCGGTGTACTGCTCGTCCCCGGGCACGCGGGCGCGTGTTCCCGGGATCGCGGCCAGGAGTTCCTTGGTGTAGGGGTCGGTCGGCGCGGTCAGCAGCCGTTCGGCCGGGCCCTCCTCGCGTACCCGCCCGTGGCGCAGCACCGCGACCCGGTCGGCGATCTGGCGGACCACGGCCAGATCGTGGGAGATCACCAGATAGCTGAGCCCCAACTCCCGCCGCAGCTCGGCCAGGAGGTCCAGGATCTGCGCCTGGGAGGTGACATCGAGCGCCGAGACCGGCTCGTCGCAGACCACCAGATCCGGGCGCAGCGCCAACGCCCGGGCGATGGCGACCCGTTGACGCTGTCCGCCGGACAGCTCGGCCGGCCGCCTGGTCAGCATGCCGGACGGCAGCCCGACCCGGTCCAGCAGATCGGCGGCGCGCGCCGCCCGCACCCGGCGCGGCCCCACGCCGAAGGCGCGCAGCGGTTCGCCGATCACCTCGGCCACCGAGAACCGGGGGTTGAGCGAGGCGTACGGGTTCTGCGGGACGAACTGGATCCGGCGGCGGAGCCGGCGCAGCGCCCCGCCGCGGAGCGTGGTGATGTCCCGGCCGTCGAAGCTGACCCGGCCCGAGGTAGGGTCGGCCAGCCGGATCAGCAGCCGCGCCGTGGTGGACTTGCCGCTGCCGGACTCGCCGACCAGGGCCAGGGTCTCGCCGCGCGCCAGGCGCAGGCTGATCCCGTCCACGGCGCGGATCGGCGCGCCGCCGCGCTGCGCGGGGAAGACCTTCACCAACGCGTCGGCGGTCAGCAGCGGTTCGGCCGCCGCCGGCTGGCTCGGCCGCGCCGCCGCCGGGCGGGTGTCGCGCAGGCTGGGCGCCGCCCTCACCAGGGCCTGGGTGTACGGGTGTTCGGGATCGGTGAGCACCCGGCGCGCGGGCCCGGTCTCCACCACCCGCCCCTGGGAGAGCACCGCGATCCGGTGCGCCCGGTCGGCGGCGACCGCGAGGTCGTGGGTGATCAGCAGGACGGCGGTGCCGGTCTCCCGGGTGAGCGTCTCGATATGGTCGAGGACCCGCCGCTGCACGGTGACATCGAGCGCGCTGGTCGGCTCGTCGGCGATCACCAGCCGGGGGTCGGCGGCCAACGCGACGGCGATCAGCACGCGTTGCCGCAGACCGCCGGAGAGCTGGTGGGGGAACTGCCGGGCGCGCATGGCCGGTTGGGGCACGCCGGCGCGTTCCAGCAGGGCGACGGCCCTCTCGCCGGCCGTCTCCCGGTCGGCCAGCCGGTGGATCCGCAGCACCTCGGCGACCTGCCCGCCCACCCGTTGCACCGGGTTGAGCGAGACGGTCGGGTCCTGGGGGATCAGGCCGATCTCCCGGCCGCGCAACGCGCGCAGCCGGGCCGGGTCGGCGGTGGCCAGGTCGGTGCCGTCGAAGAGGATCCGGCCCGAGTCCAGCACCCCGCCCCTGGGCAGCAGCCCGATCACGGCGTGCGCGGTGCTGCTCTTGCCCGAGCCCGACTCGCCGACCAGCGCGACCACCTCGCCCGGCGCCACGTCCAGGCTCACCCCGCGCACCGCCGGCTCCGGGCCGCCGCGCATCCGGTAGGAGATCCGCAGATCGCGGATCGAGAGCAACGGCCCTTCGGGCGTGGCCCGTTCGGACGCCGCCCCTTCCGGCGCCGCCCGTTCGCCGGCCGCCCGTTCGGACACCGGCCGTTCGCCGGCCGCCCGTTCGGCCGCCGGCGGGGCCTGGCGCGGGTTCTTCCGCAGGGTCACGAGAGCCCTCCTGGCGTTGTGGTCACGAGAGCCCTCCCGGCTTCTGGTCCAGGGCGCGTGCCACCCGGTTGGCGGCCAGCACGGTCGCCGCGATGGTCAGCCCCGGCAGGGTGGTCAGCCACCAGGCGGTGGCCAGATGGTCGCGTCCGCCGGCGACCAGCGAGCCCCATTCGGGCTGCGGGGGAGCGGCGCCGTAGCCGAGGAAGCTGAGCGAGGAGATGGCCAGCACCACGGTGCCGAACTCCACCGCGGCGAAGACCGCGACCGGCCCCCTGGCGCCCGGCAGCACATGGCGCAGCAGGATGCCGCTGGTGCGGGTGCCGGAGGCCAGCGCGGCCTCCACATAGCCGCTCTCCCGCACCCGCAGCACCTCGGAGCGCATCACCCGGGCGAACCCGGCCACCCCGACCACGCCCACGGCGACGGCGACCTTGGTGGTGCCGAAGCCGAGCGCGGTGATCAGCGCCAGCGACAGCAGCAGCCCGGGAATGGCCAGCAGCACATCGGCCAGCCGCATCAGCGCGTCGTCCACCCAGCCGCCCAGATGCCCGGCGAGCAGTCCGATCAGCGATCCCGGCACCAGCCCGATCGCCACGGCGAGGACGGTGGCGCGCAGCGTCTCGCCGGTGCCGTGCACCACCCGGGACAGCAGATCGCGGCCCAACTGGTCGGTGCCGAAGGGGTGGTCGAGGCTGGGCGGCCGCAGCTTGTCCGCCGGCACCCCGACCAGCGGATCGTGCCCGGTGAGCAGCCCGGGGGTCAGCGCGGCGACCGCGACCAGGGCCAGCAGCACCAGGGAGAGCAGCAGCCCGGGGCCGCGCGACAGGGCCCGCGCCCGGCGGGCGAGCGCGCTCACCGCGCCACCGCCCGGCCGGCGGTGACCCGTGGGTCGAGCAGCGGATAGACCAGGTCGACGGCGAGGCTGGCCAGCACGAACGCGACCGAGCCCAGCACCACCAGGCCCTGCACCACCGGGATGTCCTGGACGGTGACCGAGTTGGCGGTGATCCGGCCGACGCCGGTGCGGGAGAACACCGTCTCCACCACCACCGAGCCCGCCAGCAGGTTCCCCACCAGCACGCCGAGGACGGTGAACGCGGGCAGCGCCGCGTTGCGCACCGCGTGCCGCAGCAGCACCCTGGCCCGGCTGGCGCCCTTGGCCAGCGCGGTCTCCACATACGGTTCGGCGAGCGTGGTGGCCAGGCTCTTGGCGAGGACCTGGCCCAGCACGGCCGCCGTCGGCAGCGCCAGGGTGACGGCCGGCAGGATCAGGCTCCGCCAGCCCTGGTCCCCGATCGCGGGGAGCAACCCCCAGCGGAACGACACCAGTTGGATCAGCAGCAGCCCCACCCAGAAGGTGGGCGCCGAGGCGCCGAGCGCCGGCAGCGAGAGCAGCAGCTGACGCAGCCAGGGCCGGCCGGTGTACACCCCGGCCAGCGCCACGGCCGCGCCCAGCAGCACGGCCAGGGCGCCGGCCGTCGCGGTCAGTTGGAGCGTCGCCGGCAGCTGGTCGGCGATCATGGTGACGACCTGTTCGCCGGTCTGGGTGGAGACCCCCAGATCGCCGCCGACCGCATCGGTCAGCCGGTCCAGGTACTGGCTGGTCAGCGGCGCGTCCAGGCCCCATTCAGCGCGTACCTCGGCCAGCTGCTCGTCGGATATGTCGATGCCGTCGCCGCCGCCGGCGACCATGATCTCCGCGGGGTCGCCGGGCAGCAGGTAGAGCACCGCGAAGGAGACCGTGTAGGCGGCCCACAGCACGAACACGGCCTGCAGCAGCCGCCGTAACAGATAACGTCCCATCGCCGCGGCTCAGCCGAGCCAGGTGTCGTGGAACTGGAGCCGGGAGCTGGCCTCGAAGTCCAGGTCGTGGACGTGCTCCCCGAGGCCGAGCACGGTGGTCAGCTCGAAGACCGGGATCAGATAGCCCTTCTCCAGCACCTCGGCCTGGAGTTGTGCCACCAGCTCGGCCCGCGCCGAGGGGTCGGGGGTCGCGTTCTGCTCGGCCAGCAGCTCCTCCAGGTCGGGATCGTCCACCCGGGAGAGGTTGGCCAACTCGCCGGAGAACGCGGCGCGCAGCAGATCGGGGTCGGTGCGGGTGGTGTTGCTCCAGGCGAAGTCGTAGTCATCGCCCTCGCGCACCGCGTTGTACTCGGCGATGGTCACGGTCCGCAGCGTCGCGTCGAACCCCACGGCGTTCAGCTGCTGTTGGATCAGTTCGAGGGACGGCTGGTTGGGGCCGAAGTTGGCGCCCCAGATCAGCGTCAGACGCAGCGGTTCGCCGTCCTTGACGCGGACCCCGTCGGGGCCCGGCTCCCAGCCGGCCTCGGAGAGCAGCCGTTCGGCCTCGGCCGGATCGTGGCGGAGCAGTTCCGAGTGGTCGGCGTAGAGGTCGGTGGTGGAGGCCAGCGCGCTGGTCGCCGGTCGGAACGAGTCGGAGAGCACGGTCGCCACCACCTCGTCCCGGTCGATGGCCAGCGAGACGGCTCGCCGGACCGCGGGATCGCCCGCCACCGGCCGCTCCAACTGCGGGAAGAGGGAGAACGGAAGGCCCGGGTTGGGCCGGCTGATCACCGTGTGCCCGCTGGCCGCCAGGGTCTCCTCGTCCTGCGGGGCGACGCCGCCGATGGCGTCCACCTGGCCGGAGGCGAGACCACCGGTGCGCACTCCGGACTCGGCGATCACCTCGAAGTTCAGCCGCTCCAGATAGGCCGGTCCCTCATGGCGCCACAGCGAGGAGCCCCAGGCGTAGTCCTCCCGGCGGGTCTGCTTCACCGAGCGGTTGATGTTGAACTCCTCCAGGACGAACGGGCCCGAGCCGATCACCTCCGTGCAGCGGTCCGCCGCCGGCGTGGCCAGCGTCGCCGGCGAGAGCAGCCCCAGGGCAGGCGTCGAAGTGGCCTGCAGGAACTGCGTGTTGGGCTGCTCGAACTCGACGCGCACGGTGTGTTCGTCCAGCACCACGCTCTGCCGGTACCCGGCCAGATAGCTGGCGCCGAGCACCGCGCGGGCGCCGAGCTCGACGACGCCGTCCAGGTTGGCCGCCACCGCCGCCGCGTCGACCGGGGCGCCGTCGCTGAAGGTCGCCCCGGGCCGCAGGACGAACGTGAAGGCCGTCGCCTCGTCGTCGACCTCCCAGGACTCCGCGAGCCAGGGCACGATCTCCCTGGTCTCCGGGTCCTGGTCGGTCAGCGAGTCCACCAGCTGTCTGGCCGGATAGATGGAGTCGTTGCTGCCCACCTGCTGCGGGTCGGCACAGGTCGGCGCCGAGGCCAGGGCGAACGTCAACTCACCGCCCGAAACCGGCTCCCCGGGGTCGTCGCCGGTCTCCGAAGAGGTGGCGGATGAACAGCCGGAGACCGCGAGCGCCCCGCCGAGCACCATGGCGACGAGGGGGTGCCGGCGAGAGGCGAAGCTGCCGGATGGGGCGGAATCTGAACGTCCTTGAAGACCGAACCGCACGGGCGGGTGCTCCCTTCAGCCCTTGATGTCGGTTCAGTCTCCCGCCCGGGTGTTGACGCAATATGAAGTGAGCATGGCGACAGTCGCCGGTGGTCCCCCGGGGCGCCGGTGGTACCGTCCGTCGCCGCCGCCTCAGCCGGCGTCGCCCAGCACTTCGGCCACCCGCGAGCGCACCTCGGGCGTGTCCAGGCCCCGCACCGTCAGCGTGGTGCGCCGGCGCAGCATGTCGTCCACCGTCTCGGCCCACTCCCGGTCGCGGGCGTGGACCAGCTGGGCGACGATCTCGGGTCCTTCCGGATGCACCCGCTCGCCCAGGGACCGGTCCCGCCGCACCAGCTCCGCGATCTCCAACGCCAACGAGCCGTAGTGGCGCGCCAGATGGGTCGCCGTCGCCGGGCCGAGCAGCGGGCCGACATCCGGGTCGGCCAGCAGCCGGTGGGCCACCGCGTTGGGCTGCGCCACCCCGGGCAGCGGCACCCGACGCACCAGGTCGGAGACGGGCTCCATGGCGTCGCCCAACGGCGCGCCCGGCAGCTTGGCCAGCTCGCGGAGCACGGTGCGGCCGATATGCCGGTAGGTCGTCCACTTGCCGCCGGCCACCGACAGCATTCCGCCGCGCCCCTCGGTGACCACCGTCTCGCGTTTGGCGCTGGCCACCTCGCCCGGGCCTCCGGGCAGCACCCGCAGGCCGGCGAAGCTGTAGGTCAGCAGATCGCGGTTCAGCTGCTCGTCCCTGACCGAACGGCCCGCCTCGTCCAGGATCTGGGCGATGTCCGCCTCGGTGGCCGCGACCTCGGCCGGATCGCCCTCGTAGGTCTCGTCGGTGGTGCCCAGCAGCAGCTGGTCCTCCCAGGGCAGCGCGAAGGTGATCCGGTACCTGTCCACCGGGGTGGCCAGCGCCACCGGCCAGGGCGCCGAGCGCCGCAGCACCACGTGCACGCCCTTGGACAGCCGCACGCTGGGCGCCGCGCCCGGGTCCTCAAGCCGCCGGAGGTGGTCGACCCACGGCCCGGTCGCGTTCAGCACCAGCCGGGCGTCGACCCCGAACTCCGTGCCGTCGAGGCCGTCCCGCAGCTCGGCGCCGGTCACCCGTCCCGCGGTCTTCCTGAGCCCGACCACCGCCGCGTGGTTGAGCACCGTGGCGCCGGCGTCGACCGCCGCGCGCACCGTCATCACGGCGACCCTGGCGTCGTTCATCTGGTGGTCGCCGTAGACGGCCACCGCGCGCAGGTTCTCGGTGCGCAGCGCCGGCACCCGGGCCGCCGCCCTGGCCGGCGAGATGACCCGGCCGACGCCGTCGCCGAAGGCGGACAGCGCGGAGTAGGCGAAGAC
Organism: Streptomyces sp. NBRC 109706; assembly: GCF_000974485.1. GTDB lineage: Bacteria > Actinomycetota > Actinomycetes > Streptomycetales > Streptomycetaceae > Streptomyces. The sequence goes on from NZ_BBOM01000011.1 coordinate 33,490, forward strand.
GCCGGCGCCCAGCTTGGCCGCGCCGTGCGGGCCGCCCCGGTAGACCGGCAGATAGAAGGTGAGCGGGTTGACCAGATGCGGCGCGACGTCCCTGGCCAGCACCCGCCGCTCGTGGTGGTTCTCGGCCACCAGCCGGACCGCGCCGGTCTGCAGATAGCGCAGCCCGCCGTGCACCAGCTTGGAGGAGGCCGACGAGGTGGCGCCGGCGAAGTCGCCGGCGTCCACCATCGCCACCCGCAGACCCGACTGGGCGGCGTGCCAGGCGACCGAGGTGCCCAGGATGCCGCCCCCGACGACCAGCAGGTCATAGGTCCCTTCGGCGAGCCGCTGCCGGGTCTCGGCGCGGCGTTCGGCGCGGGCTATGGCGGCCGGTTCCATGGTCGGGTGCGGGGTGTTCATCTGCTGTCAGCCTTCCTCGTCGAGCCAGCCCATGGACCGCTGCACGGCCTTGAGCCAGAACTGGTACTCCCGGTCGCGCTCGGCCGGGTCCATCTCCGGGGTCCACTCCGCGGCACGGCGCCAGTTGGCCCGCAGGTCCTCGATGTTGGACCAGAAACCGACCGCGAGGCCGGCCGCGTACGCGGCACCGAGACAGGTGGTCTCGGAGACCATCGGGCGCACCACCGGCGCGTCCAGGAAGTCGGAGATGTTCTGCATGAGCAGGTTGTTGGACGTCATTCCGCCGTCGACCTTGAGGGAGGTCAGCTCGACGCCGGAGTCCTTGTGCATGGCGTCGACGATCTCCCTGGTCTGCCACGCGGTGGCCTCCAGGACCGCCCGGGCGATATGCGCCTTGGTCACATAGCGGGTCAGCCCCGCGATCACGCCGCGCGCGTCGGAACGCCAGTAGGGCGCGAACAGCCCGGAGAACGCGGGCACGAAGTAGGCGCCGCCGTTGTCGTCCACCGAACGCGCCAGCGTCTCGATCTCGGCGGCGCTGTGGATCAGGCCCATCTGGTCCCGCATCCACTGCACCAGGGCGCCGGTGATCGCGATGGACCCCTCCAGCGCGTACACCGGCTGCTGGTCGCCGATCCGGTAGCCGACGGTGGTGACCAGACCGGCATAGGAGTTGATCGCCTTGGTGCCGGTGTTCATCAGCAGGAAGGTGCCGGTGCCATAGGTGGACTTGGCCTCGCCGACCGAGAAACACGTCTGCCCGAAGAGCGCCGCCTGCTGGTCCCCGAGGGCCGAGGCCACCGGCACCCCGTCCAGCGGGCCGCCCTTGGCGTGGCCGTAGACCTCGGAGGAGGAACGAATCTCCGGCAGCAACTCGGCCGGCACACCGATGGAGTTGAGGATGCGCTCCTCCCAGCGGAGGGTGCGCAGATTCATCAGCATCGTCCTGGACGCGTTGGTGACATCCGTGACGTGCACCCCGCCCTCGGTGCCGCCGGTGAGGTTCCAGATCACCCAGGAGTCCATGGTGCCGAAGAGGATGTCGCCCTGTTCGGCGCGTTCCTTGAGGCCGTCCACGTTGTCCAGCAGCCAACGGATCTTGGGCCCCGCGAAGTAGGAGGCCAGCGGGAGCCCCGTCTCGCGGCGGAACCGGTCCTGGCCGACGTTGCGCCCCAGCTCCCGGACGAGCGCGTCGGTACGGGTGTCCTGCCAGACGATCGCGTTGTGCACCGGCTCGCCGGTGGTGCGGTCCCAGAGCAGGGTGGTCTCGCGCTGGTTGGTGATGCCGATGGCCTTGACGTCGTCCTTGCTGATCTCGGCCTTGGCCAGCGCGCCCGCCACGACTTCCTGGACATTCGCCCAGATCTCGGTGGCGTCGTGTTCCACCCAGCCCGGCTTGGGAAAGATCTGCTCGTGCTCCTTCTGCTCGACGGAGACGATGCGCCCGTCGCGGTCGAAGACGATGCAACGGCTGGAGGTGGTGCCCTGGTCGATGGCGGCGATGTACTCGCGCGCCTCGGTGGTGAGTGCGGGGTCCTGAGCGTCGGACATGGTGGCGACTCCTGTGTCGTGATGGTGCGGTCGTGCGGCCGCGGGTACCCGTTTCCTGAGCGCGCGGCGCGGTCAGAACAGGAGGTTGTGGAGGACGGCGGCGATCGTGGCGCCGATCAGCGGGCCGACGATGGGAATCCAGGAGTAGCCCCAGTCGGAGCCGCCCTTGTTGGGCAGCGGGAGGAGCGCGTGGACGATACGGGGACCGAGGTCACGGGCCGGGTTGATGGCGTAGCCGGTGGGCCCGCCCAGGGAGAGGCCGATGCCGACGACGACCAGGGCCACCATCAGCCCGCCCGTCCCGGAGAGCGCCAGGTCGTCGCTGCGCCCGATGGACAGCACCGCGGACACCAGCACGGCGGTGGCGATGATCTCCGTGGCCAGGTTCTGCACCGTGTTGCGGATCTCGGGGGCGGTGGCGAAGACGCCGAGCACCGGGCCCGGCTCGCCCGGATCGGCGGGGCGCCGCTCCTCGGTCTTCGCCGCGGTCTCGTCGAAGGCCCGCGGCCCCGGCGTGCGGGAGCCGCTGACCTCCTCCCGGTCCAGCAGATGGGCCTGGAAGTGGCCGTAGTAGGCGAGCCATACCAACACGGCGCCGATCATCGCGCCGAGCAGCTGGCCGGCGACATAGGTGGGGACATCGCCCCATTCGCCCGTGTCGATGGCGATGCCGAGGGTCACCGCCGGGTTGATGTGCGCGCCGGAGAGTTCGGTGCAGGCGTAGACGCCGGTCAGCACCGCGAAACCCCAGCCGAAGGCGATGGCGACCCAACCGGCCTCGAACGATTTCGATTTCCTGAGGATGACGCCGGCGACTACGCCGGCCCCGAGCGTGATCAGTACGGCGGTGCCGAGCACCTCGCCGAAAAAGATATCGGAGCTGGACACCCGTGACTCCTTTGTCCTTCGTCCAGGGGGCTTCCTGGCCGACATCCGTCCGGTGTTCGACATTATCGACCATCGAACGGCAGTGTTCTCCCCGGAGAAGGCATCGTCAAGTGGGTGAGCGCCAGATACCTCGCCGGTGTCTGGATTGTCCTAGAAGCGACCGGCTCCCAGGTCCCGCGACACGGACCGGGCGCAGTCCCGCACGGCGGCGATCAGCCGGGGGCGCAGCGTCTCCTCGTCGAGGATCCGCTCCACCGCGCCGGTCACGGCCACGGCTCCCACCGGCATCCGGCGGCGGTCCACGATCGGCGCGGCGACGGACGCCACCCCGTCCCAGGTCTCCCCGATATCACTCGCCCAGCCCCGGGCCCGCACCTCGGCCAGCCCCTCGTCGAAGGCGCCGGGGTCGGTGGTGGTGAGCGGGGTGATCGCCGCGAAGTCGGACTCCATCACCTCGTTGTGCGCCACCGGGTCGAAGGCCGCCAGGACCTTGCCGAGCGCGGTGCTGTGCAGCGGCTGCATGGCGCCCACCTCCAGCACCTGACGGCTGTCGTCGGGGCGGAACACATGGTGCACGATCAGCACGCCACGCTTGTGCAGCACGCCCAGATAGACGCTCTCCCCGCTCGCCCTGGCCAGGTCGTCCGTCCAGACCAGGGCCCGCGCGCGCAGTTCGTGCACGTCCAGATAGCTGTTGCCCAGGCGCAGCAGCTCGGCGCCCAGCTGGTACTTGCCCGAGATCGCGTCCTGTTCCACGAAGCCCTCCTGCGCCAGGGTGCGCAGCAGGCCGTGGGTGGTGGCCTTGGCCAGTCCTATGGCGGAGGAGATGTCGGACAGGCCGAGCCGCCGCTCGCCGCCGGCCAACAGTCGCAGTACCGCCGCGGCGCGTTCTAGGGACTGGATGGTCCGAGCCATGAGGCCGCCTCCTTGCACTCCAGCAGATACTCGGGTCCGTTCGGCATTGTCGAACGTTGGTAGGGGATGTCGATACCCCCAGGCCGGAACTGAGTTTACGGCCGTCCGCTCTCCGGAATGTTCGGCTCCCGATCGGCGTCGGCCGGTTACGCTGCTGAGGTGCGCCGCTCCGCGGTGGCGCATAGCCGACAGCCGTCGCACTTTCGGGAGAGCCCATGGCTTTTGTCAGCCTGCCATCCGTCCCCCAAGCCCAACGCGCCCGGGAACTGCGCGAGGCGCTCGCCTCCCGCGTCGTGGTCGCCGACGGGGGCATGGGCACCATGCTCCAGGCGCAGGACCCCACCATGGAGGACTTCCAGCAGCTGGAGGGCTGCAACGAGGTCCTCAACGTGACCCGCCCCGACATCGTGGGCAACGTCCACCGGGAGTACCTGGCCGCCGGCATCGACTGCGTGGAGACCAACACCTTCGGCGCCAACCTCGCGGCGCTGGGCGAGTACGACATCCCCGAACGGGTCCACGAACTCTCCGAGTCCGGCGCCCGGATCGCCAGGGAGGTGGCGGACGAGTTCGCCGCCGAGGACGGCCGCCTCCGCTGGGTGCTGGGCTCCATGGGCCCCGGCACCAAGCTGCCCAGCCTCGGGCACACCGCCTACCGACCGCTGCGCGACGCCTTCCAGCAGAACGCCGAGGGGCTGATCGCCGGCGGCGCCGACGCGCTGCTCGTGGAGACCAGCCAGGACCTGCTCCAGACCAAGGCCGCCACCCTCGGCGCCCGCCGCGCGCTGCGCGCTCTGGGCGTGGACCTCCCCCTGATCGTCCAGGTGACCGTCGAGACCACCGGCACCATGCTGCTCGGCTCGGAGATCGGCGCCGCGCTGACCGCCCTCGAACCGCTCGGCATCGACATGATCGGCCTCAACTGCGCCACCGGGCCCGCCGAGATGAGCGAGCATCTGCGCCATCTCGCCCGGCACACCGAGCTGCCGCTGTCCTGTATGCCCAACGCCGGCCTGCCGGTGCTCGGCAAGGACGGCGCCCACTACCCGCTGACCCCCGAACAACTGGCCGACGCCCACGAGCAGTTCGTCGGCGAGTTCGGCCTCTCCCTGGTCGGCGGCTGCTGTGGCACCACGCCCGAGCATCTGCGCCGGGTGGTGGAACGGGTCAGGGAGCTGACCCCGGCCGAACGCGAACCGCGCCCCGAGCCCGGGGCCTCCTCCCTCTACCAGAGCGTGCCGTTCCGGCAGGACACGGCGTATCTGGCCATCGGCGAGCGGACCAACGCCAACGGCTCCAAGAAGTTCCGGCAGGCCATGCTCGACGGCCGCTGGGAGGACTGCGTGGAGGTGGCCCGCGAGCAGATCAGGGAGGGCGCCCATCTGCTGGACCTCTGCGTGGACTACGTCGGCCGGGACGGCGTGGCCGACATGGCCGAGCTGGCCGGCCGGCTGGCCACCGCCTCCACGCTGCCCATCGTGCTGGACTCCACCGAACCGGCCGTCCTCGAAGCCGGCCTGGAACGCCTCGGCGGCCGAGCGGTCATCAACTCGGTGAACTACGAGGACGGCGACGGCCCCGAGTCCCGGTTCGCCAGGGTCGCCACGCTGGCCGCCGAGCACGGCGCGGCGCTGATGGCGCTCACCATCGACGAGGAGGGGCAGGCCCGCACCCCCGAGCACAAGCTGGCCGTCGCCGAACGACTGATCGCCGACCTCACGGAGAACTGGGGCTTCGCCCCCTCCGCCATCCTGATCGACTTCCTCACCTTCACCATCTGCACCGGTCAGGAGGAGTCCCGCAAGGACGGCATCAACACCCTTGAGGCCATCCGGCAGTTGAAGGCCCGCCACCCCGACGTGGGCACCACCCTCGGCCTGTCCAACATCTCCTTCGGCCTCAACCCCGCCGCCCGACTGGTGCTCAACTCCGTCTTCCTGGACGAGTGCGTCAAGGCCGGCCTCGACTCCGCCATCGTGCACGCCGCCAAGATCCTGCCCATCGCCAGGATCGACGACGAACAGGTCGAGGTCGCCCGCGATCTGATCTACGACCGGCGCCGCGAGGGCTACGACCCGCTCCAGCGGTTCCTCACCCTCTTCGAGGGCGTGGACACCAAGTCGATGAAGGCCGGCAAGGCCGAGGAGCTGGCGGCCCTCCCGCTGGAGGAGCGGCTGCGCCGACGCATCGTCGACGGCGAACGCAACGGCCTGGAGGCCGACCTCGACGCGGCGCTCGCCGAACGCCCCGCCCTTGAGATCGTCAACGACACGCTCCTGGAGGGCATGAAGGTCGTCGGCGAGCTCTTCGGCTCGGGCCAGATGCAGCTGCCGTTCGTGCTCCAGTCCGCCGAGGTGATGAAGAACGCGGTGGCCTATCTGGAGCCGCACATGGAGAAGACCGACGACGACGGCAAGGGCACCATCGTGCTCGCCACCGTGCGCGGCGACGTCCATGACATCGGCAAGAACCTGGTCGACATCATCCTGACCAACAACGGCTACAACGTCGTCAACCTCGGTATCAAACAGCCGGTTTCGGCCATCCTCGACGCCGCCCAGGAACACAGCGCCGATGTGATCGGCATGTCGGGGCTGCTGGTGAAGTCCACCGTGATCATGAAGGAGAACCTGGAGGAGCTGAACCGCCGGGGCATGGCCGCCGGCTACCCGGTGATCCTCGGCGGCGCCGCGCTCACCCGCGCCTACGTCGAACAGGACCTGCACGAGATCTACCAGGGCGAGGTCCGCTACGCCCGCGACGCCTTCGAGGGGCTGCGGCTGATGGACGCGCTGATCGCCGTCAAGCGCGGCGTGCCCGGCGCCACCCTGCCCGAACTCAAGCCGCGCCGGGTGGCCCGCCGGGACAGCCCCGTCGTCACCGAACGCGCCGACGAGGCACCCGCCCGCTCCGAGACCGCCACCGACGTCCCGCTGCCCAAGCGCCCGTTCGTCGGGACGCGGGTGGTCAAGGGCGTCCCGCTCAAGGACTACGCGGACTGGCTGGACGAGGACGCGCTCTTCAAGGGCCAGTGGGGACTCAAGGCGGCCAGGGCAGACGGCGGCCCCGACTACGCCGAGCTGGTGGAGACCGAGGGCCGCCCCCGGCTGCGCGGCTGGCTCGACCGGCTGCACACCGACAACCTGCTCCAGGCCGCCGTGGTCTACGGCTACTTCCCCTGCCACGCGGAGGGCGACGATCTGGTCATCCTCGACGAGGACGGCCGCGAGCGCACCCGGTTCACCTTCCCCCGCCAACGCCGTGGGCGCCGGCTCTGCCTCGCCGACTTCTTCCGCCCGGCCGACAGCGGCGAGACCGACCTGGTGGCGCTCCAGACCGTGACCATCGGCCCCAAGGTCAGCGAGGCCACCGCCGAACTGTTCGCCGCCGACGCCTACCGGGACTACCTGGAGCTGCACGGCCTCTCCGTCCAGCTCGCCGAGGCCCTGGCCGAGTACTGGCACGCACGCGTCAGAACCGAGCTGGGCATCGCCGACGACGATCCGGTGGAGCTGTCCGGCATGTTCCGCACCGAGTACCAGGGCTGCCGCTACTCCCTGGGCTACCCCGCCTGCCCCGATCTGGAGGACCGCGCCAAGATCGCCGAGCTGCTGGACTCCCGGCGCATCGGCGTCACCCTCTCCGAGGAGTTCCAGCTCGACCCCGAACAGTCGACCGACGCGATCGTGGTCCACCACCCCGAGGCGAACTACTTCAACGCCCGCTGAGCCGTCCTCCCGTCGGCGTTCAGTGTTCCGTCACTGGGCCGACCGGGTGAGGTCAGCTCTTCGGCTCGGAGTGGTTCCCTCGTCCGACGTAGACTGATCGATCCGGTACCGGCCGGCCGTCCATCCGACGGCCGGCCGGTCCACCCCCGACGGAGGTGCGTACGGATGACGAGCTCCACGCCCGCACTGGACACCCGACGCCCGCTCGGGCCCCTGCCCCAGGCCGTCCTGCTGGACATGGACGGCACCCTGGTCGACACCGAGGGCTTCTGGTGGGACGCCGAGGTGGAGGTCTTCGGCGCCCTCGGCCATGTGCTCGCCGAGGAGCACCGCGAGGTGGTGGTCGGCGGCCCCATGACCCGCTCGGCCGGCTACCTGATCGAGGTCACAGGCGCCGACATCGGCCTCGACGCGCTGCGCGACCTGCTCAACGAGGCGTTCCTGCGCCGCCTCGACCGTGGCGTGCCCCTGATGCCGGGGGCCCGCCGGCTCCTCACCGAACTGGCCGCCCACGAGGTGCCGACCGCGCTGGTCTCCGCCAGCCACCGCACCGTCATCGACCGGATACTGCGCTCGCTCGGCCCGGAGTTCTTCGCCTGCACCGTCGCTGGCGACGATATCGAGCGCACCAAACCGCACCCCGACCCGTACCTCACCGCCGCGCTGCGGCTGGGCGCCGAGCCCGCGCGCTGCGTCGCCGTCGAGGACACCGCGACGGGCGTCGCCTCGGCCGAGGCCGCCGGCTGCCCGGTGGTGGTCGTCCCCTCGGTGGCCGCCGTGCCGGCCGCGCCGGGACGCACCGTGGTCCGCTCCCTGGAGGAGGTCGATCTCGCCTTCCTCCGCTCCCTCGTCCCGGCCCCGCCTGTGGGTCCGGGGCAGGAACCGCAGGTCACGGCCGTCCCCGATCGCCGCCCGTGAGTCTTCTCACCCGATTTCGTCGCGTTGAGGTCACCCCGCCGACTAAGGTCGGTTGGGCTGAGGAGCTTGAGGAGAGGGGGCCGCGACCGCCAGCCCCGGGAGACGAAGGAACGCCACGTGAAGACACGCTCGGGAAGAGCCCGCCCGGCGCTCGCCCTCTCGGTGGCCGCGACCCTGCTCGCCGGCTGTGGACTGACCGGCGACGACAGCGCCGGACGGGGCCGGCCGATCACGCTGGGCATGACCGACGAGGTGCTCTCCGTCGACCCGGCCTCCGGCTACGACCCCGGCTCCTGGCTGGTGTTCAACAACGTCTTCCAGTCCCTGCTGAGCTTCCCGCCCGGCGCCACCGAGCCACAGCCCGAGGCCGCCGAGCAGTGCGGATTCACCGACCGGGTCAGCCAGCGCTACACCTGCACCCTGCGGGACGACCTCAGCTTCAGCAACGGAAACGCCCTGACCTCGAAGGACGTCAAGTTCTCCTTCGACAGGACGCTGGGCATCGACGACCCCGACGGGCCCGCGGTGATGCTCGCCTCCATCGACCGGATCGAGACCCCGGACGACCGGACGATCACCTTCCACCTCAAGGAACCCGACGCCACGTTCCCGCAGAAGATAGCCTCCGGCGCCGGCTCCATCGTCGACCACCGCGAGTACCAGGCCGACACCCTGCGGACCGACGGGCAGGCGGTCGGATCCGGCGTCTACACCCTGGAGAAGTACACCGCCGACGAGGCCGAGTTCGCCGTCAACCCGGACTACCACGGCCCCGCCGAGGCGCGTAACTCCGGCGTCACCATGCGGCTCTACCACGGCGACCAGCAGGCCCTGGACGCGGCGGTGCGCGCCGGCGAGGTGGACGTCGCCTACCGCGGCCTGACCGCCGAGGACACCGCCGACCTGCACTCCGCGGACCGCAGCGGAAGCGGCGAGCTGAAGGTGGTGGAGGGCAGCAGCGCCGAGGCCCAGTACCTGGTCTTCAACCTCGACGACCCGGTCGCGGGGGAGCCGGCGGTCCGCGAGGCCGTGGCCCGACTCCTCGACCGCGAGGCGCTGGTGCGCGACGTCTACCAGCGCACCGTCGAACCCCTCTACTCGGTCGTCCCCGCCGGGATCACCGGACACACCACGGCCTTCTTCGACCGCTACGGCAGCAACCCCGACCCCGAGGCGGCCGAGGCAGCCCTGCGCGCCGCCGGGATCACCGAGCCGGTGGAGCTGCCGCTCTGGGTCACCCCCACCCGCTTCGGCCCCGACACCGTCGAGGCGTTCGAGCGGCTGGCCGACCAGCTCAACGAGAGCGGCCTCTTCCGCGCCACCGTGGAGAGCGTCCCGGCCGACGAGTTCGCCGAGGGCGTGGCCGCCGGCGAGTTCGGCGCGTTCGTCCGGGGCTGGGTCCCCGACTACCCGGACCCGGAGAACTTCACCGACCCGTTCTTCGGCCCGGACAACGTCCTCGCCAACGGCTATGTCTCGGAGCGGATCAGCCAGGAACTGCTGCCGGCCACCCGCGCCCAGGCCGACCGGGCGCAGTCCGTGGCCGACTTCGCCACCCTCCAGGACATCGTCGCCGAGGACATCCCCCTGATCCCCATCTGGCAGGGCCGCCAGTACGCGGTCGCCGCCGAGAGCATCGGCGGCCTCCAGTGGACGCTGGACGCCTCCACCGTCTTCCGCTTCTGGGAGATCGAGAAGGTCGACCTCTGACCCCGGGCCCCGGGGCGCCGCACCCGGCGAGGGCCTAGTTGCCCGGCCGGACCAGGCCGCTCTCGTAGGCGAACACCGCCGCCTGCACCCGGTCCCGCAGCTCCAACTTGGTGAGCACGTGGCCCACATGGGTCTTGACCGTGGTCTCGCTGACAAAGAGATCGGCCGCGATCTCCGCGTTGGACAGCCCGCGGGCCACCAGCTTGAGCACCTCGACCTCGCGCTCGGTCAACGTGTCCAACGCGTCCGGGACCGGCTCCTCGCCCGACGGCAGCTTGGCGGCGTACATGTCCAACAGCCGGCGGGTGACGCTGGGCGCCAGCATCGCCTCGCCGCCCGCCACCACCCGGATCGCCTGCACCAGTTCGGCGGCCGGCGCGTCCTTCAACAGAAAGCCGCTGGCCCCGGCGCGAAGCGCCTCCACCACGTACTCGTCCAGATCGAAGGTGGTCAGCACCAGCACCTTGACCGGGCCGTCCTTCGCCGGCCCGGTGATCTGCCGCGTCGCCTCCACACCGTCCATCCGGGGCATCCGGATGTCCATCAGCACCACGTCCGGCTGGAGCGCCCGAACCTGGTCCAGCGCCTGCAGGCCGTCCCCGGCCTCACCCACCACGGCCAGGTTGTGCTCGGCCTCCAGGATCATGCGGAAACCCGTGCGCAACAGCGGCTGGTCGTCCACCAGCAGAACGCGGATCGGCATCAAAGGGCCCTTCACTCGGGGGGACGGCCACGGCCGCCGAGATCCACCCGCCATTCTGGCTCACGCCCACCCGCCGGGGGGCGCCGGGCGCTACTCCCGCGCCACGGCCGGCGCCGAGACCCCGCCGGACTGCTCCGGCACCCCGACCGGCCCGACCTGGAGCGGATACGGCGGGGGAGTGCCGCCGAACTCCGGGCAGCGCGCCTGATGATCGCACCAGTCGCAGAGCCGACCCCGCCGAGGCCGCCAGTCGCCCGACTCGGTGGCCCGCTGGATCGCGTCCCACAGCGCGTGCACCTTCCGCTCGACGCCGCGCAGATCCTCCTCCGCCGGGTCGTAGGTGAGCACCTCGCCACTGCCCAGATAGACCAGCTGCAGGCGGCGCGGCACGGTGCCCCGCAGCCGCCAGAGCACCAGGGCGTAGAACTTCATCTGGAAGAGCGCGCCCGCCGCGTACGCCGCCGGCGGGGCCTTGCCCGTCTTGTAGTCCACGATCCGGATCTCGCCGCTCGGCGCCACATCCACCCGGTCGATCACCCCGCGCAGCAGCAGCCCCGAATCCAGCGTGGCCTCCACGAACAACTCCCGCTCCGCCGGCTCAAGACGCGTCGGATCCTCCAACGAGAACCACCGCTCCACCAGCCGCTCGGCCTCCGCGAGAAAGGCCGACAACCGCTCCTCGTCCAACTCCGGTTCGCCCGCCGCCCCCTCGGCCTCGCCCTCCGCTTCCGTTTCCGCTTCCGGCGCCGGCGCGCGGCCGAACAGCTGGGCCAGCTCGGGGCGTTTCGCCAACAGCCGCCGCCACTCCGGGGCCACCAACTCCCGGGCCCTGGGTACGCTCCGCTCCGCCGCCGGCGCGTCGAACACCCGCTCAAGCACCGCATGGACCACCGTGCCCCGGGTGGCCGCCGCGCTGGGCGCCTCCGGCAGTTTGTCGATCACCCGAAAGCGGTAGAGCAGGGGGCACTGCTGGAAGTCGGCGGCCCGGGACGGCGAAAGCGAACGTGGCGGGGAGGCGGCGGTCCGAGTCATGGAGCGAACCCTACGGCGCGTCACTGACAGCCAGCCCATACCATCGACTTCACGTCCACGGCACGGGACGATCGACCGCGACGCGGCAGGCGTCGCGCGCAGCCGCGAGGCGACGAGGGGAACAGGTGGGAGACTCCACGACCGACCAGACGCCCGATCCGGAGAAGCGGGACGAATCCGCCGAGGAGCCACGACGCCGAGGCGGCGGATTCCTGATGGGCCGGGTGCTGGGCGTCCCCGTTTATGTCGCCCCCAGCTGGTTCCTCGTCGCCGCCCTGATCACCTGGTTCTTCGGCAACCAACTCGACCGGGTACTGCCCGAACTCGGCGCCGCACGCTATCTGGTGGCGCTGTTCTTCGCGGTCGCCTTCTACGGCTCCGTGCTGGTCCACGAGCTGGCGCACACCGTCGCCGCGCTCCGCTTCGACCTGCCGGTGCGCCGCATCCAGCTCCAGTTCTTCGGCGGGGTGTCGGAGATCGAGAAGGAATCCCCCACGCCCGGCCGGGAGTTCGTGCTGGCCGGCGTGGGCCCGCTGCTCTCCCTGGTGCTGGCCGGCGTCTTCTATCTCGGGATGCTGACCGTCGAACCGCGCACCGTGCCCGGGGTGCTGCTCGCCGGGCTGATGATCTCCAACCTCATCGTCGCCGTCTTCAACCTGCTGCCGGGACTGCCGCTGGACGGCGGCCGGATGCTGCGCGCCCTGGTCTGGCGGATCACCGGCAGCCCGATGCGCGGCACCGTCGCCGCAGCCTGGACCGGCCGTGGGCTGGCCATCCTGGTGCTGATCGGCTTCCCGCTCGCCACCCACCTCGGCGGGCTCGGCGAACGCGGCTCGTTCAGCGGACTGGAATCCCTCACCGACGCCCTGCTCGCCGCCGTGCTGGCCGCCATCATCTGGACGGGCGCCGGCAACAGCCTGCGGATGGCCAGGCTGCGGGAACGGCTCCCCGCGCTCAACGCCCGCGCCCTCACCCGCCGGGCGGTCCCCGTCACCGGCGAGACGCCGCTCTCCGAGGCGCTGCGCCGCGCCAACGAGGCCGGCGCCCGCGCCCTGGTGGTGGTCGACCCGGAGGGCGCGCCCACCTCGGTGGTGCGGGAGGCGGGCATCGCCGGCGTCCCCGAGCACCGCCGCCCCTGGGTCGCGGTCAGCGGCCTCGCCCAGGAGCTGACGGAGGGCATGCGGGTCCCCGCTGAGCTGACCGGCGAGGATCTGCTGGCGCATCTGCGGGCCACCCCGGCCACCGAGTACCTGGTGGTCGAGGAGACCGGCGAGATCTACGGCGTGCTCTCCACCCGGGACGTCGAGCGCGCCTTCATCGACGCCATGGCCAGAACCGCCCCCGACCCGGGCACCGCGCCCTCCGCCTGACCGCTCGCCCGGGCCCCGGAAGGCCCTCGATTACGGCCGCACCGCGCCTCTGGACTAGGCTGACCGCCATGTCCGAACCGACCGGTGCCGCCCGCCGTCGCGGGCCCTTCCAGGTCGGGGACCAGGTCCAGCTCACCGACCCCAAGGGACGCCACTACACCTTCACGCTCGAAGAGGGAAAGAGCTTCCACACCCACAAGGGAGCCTTCCCCCACGACGAGCTGATCGGTGCCCCCGAGGGAACCGTGGTCCGCACCACGGGAAACGTCGCCTATCTGGCGCTGCGCCCACTGCTCCCCGACTACGTCCTGTCCATGCCACGCGGCGCCGCCGTCGTCTACCCCAAGGACGCGGGGCAGATCCTGGCCATGGCCGACATCTTCCCCGGCGCCCGGGTGGTGGAGGCCGGCGTCGGCTCCGGATCGCTCTCCGCGTTCCTGCTCCGGGCCATCGGTGACCAGGGGATGCTGCACTCCTACGAGCGCAGAACCGACTTCGCCGACATCGCGCGGGAGAACGTCACCCGCTACTTCGGCGCCCCGCACCCCGCCTGGGAGTTGACCGTCGGCGATCTGCAGGACCATCTCTCGGACACCGAGGTGGACCGGGTGATCCTGGACATGCTGGCCCCCTGGGAATGCCTCGACGCGGTCTCCAAGGCGCTGGTCCCCGGCGGGATCCTCTGCGCCTATGTCGCCACCACCACCCAGCTGGCGCGCACCGTCGAGACCATCAGGGAGCACGGCACGTTCAACGAGCCGTCCGCCTGGGAGACCATGGTCCGCACCTGGCATGTGGAGGGTCTGGCGGTCCGTCCCGACCACCGGATGATCGGCCACACCGGCTTCCTGCTGACCGCGCGGCGCCTGGCCGACGGCGTCACCCCGCCGCTGCGCCGCCGCCGCCCGGCGCCCGGCGCCTACGGCTCCGACTACACGGGTCCCGGGTCGGCCGGCTGAACTCCACGCCCACGGGCGGTTCCTGTGGCGGTGGTCCGCGGTCACCAGCGGTACCCCGCCGTTCCGCGGCGGTGTGAGATATGGCACGATGCGGCCCTGCCGGCCGGCAGGCCGTTCGATCCCCAGCGCTCACCCCGCCTCCCAGGAGACCCCCAGCGTGCAGCAATCGGCAGCGTCCTCCCCGGGCACCGCGCCCGAAGGGCTTCCCCACACCCACACCGGCGCGCGCCACTGGCTGGTGACCGCCGTGGCCGTCGCCGCGGTGGCCGGGGCGGCGGCCCTCGTCCAGCCGAACGACGCGGGCGCCACGGCGGCCGAGCCCGCCGACAGCACGGGGCCCGATCCGCTGGCCGCCGTCTACCCGCTGGACTGCGGCCCCTTCGAGGTGCTGGTCACCGACCAGGCCGAGTTGGACCTGGACGCGGACGGCCGGTCCGAGACGGTGGCCGTGGTCCGCTGCGACGCGGGCTCCGGCACCCCGCCCAACGGCATGTACCTGCTGACCCACGGGGACCGGGACGGCGACGCGTCGGCCCCGCCCCGGGTGGCGGCCACCCTGGTGGAGCCCGACGAGGGGATGACGGTCGACGACCTGCGGGCCGAGGAGACCGGCTTCACCGCCCGGCTCGTCGGCTACTCCTCGCTGGACATCCCGCGCTGCTGCCCCGACCTGCTGCGCGACGTCGGCTGGCAGTGGCGCGACGGACGGCTGGAACTGGTCCCCGGGCGCGCCCCCAACAGCGTCTGATCGGCCGCGAGCGCCCCGGCGCCCTCAGTCGGCGTCGGGGCCCAGCACCTCCGTGCGGTCGGCGACCCTGCGGACATGGATGCACTGGCCCGGACAGTCCTTGACCGAGTCGGAGATCTCCCGCAGCAGCGGCAGCGGCACCGGGGCCGTCGCCCCCGGCGCGGTCAGCAACTCGGCCTCCGCCCCCGGCTCGGCCGGCGGCTTCACATAGGCGAGACCGTCGATGTCCAACTCGAACACCTCGGGCGCGTACTGCGCGCAGATTCCGTCTCCGGTGCAGAGGTCCTGGTCGATCCAGACCTCAAGCTCATCGGCCTGGGTCACTTCGTTCCTCGTGGTCATATCGGCTACCGCTCCTGTCGGCTCCTCGTGGGCGACACAGCAAAGGAAGCTGTCCCCGACGGGTGTTGACCACTCACGACGATACAGCCGGCTGCTTTTGGAACGCCCCGGGTGGGTATCCCCCTGGCGTGAGGGAGTGCGCAAGGGTGAAGATCGGACACGCCCCGACCGTCTTTGTGATCTAGGGGTTTCGAACTGCACCGGTCCAGGTAGGGTCTGGAAGCGTCCAGCTCCCCTTGGAGGAGGTGAGGACCGTGGTATCCCAGAACGACGACAGCAACCGCGGCATCCGGTCCGGGCGAGGTTCCGACGACCCGACCCGCCAGATCGCCGAACTTGAGCAGGAGATCACCGTCCTGCGCCGAAAGCTGGCCGATTCGCCGCGGCACACTCGGATTCTCGAAGAGCGGATTGTCGAGCTCCAGACGAATCTGGCCGGTGTTTCCGCGCAGAACGAGCGGCTCGCGACCACACTGCGCGAGGCCCGCGACCAGATCGTGGCTCTCAAGGAAGAAGTGGACCGGCTCGCCCAGCCGCCGTCCGGCTTCGGAGTCTTTCTCGTCGCCAACGAGGACGGCACCGCCGATATCTTCACCGGCGGCCGAAAGCTCCGGGTCAACGTCAGCCCGGGCCTGGAGCTCGACGAGCTGCGCCGTGGCCAGGAGGTCATGCTCAACGAGGCGCTCAACATCGTGGCCGCGATGGAGTTCGAGAGCGCGGGCGACATCGTCACCCTCAAGGAGGTCCTGGAGGACGGCGAGCGCGCCCTGGTGGTCGGCCACACCGACGAGGAGCGGGTGGTCAAGCTCGCCGAGCCGCTGATGGCGGCCACCCTGCGGGCCGGGGACGCGCTGCTGCTCGAACCCCGCTCCGGCTATGTCTTCGAGGTGGTGCCCAAGAGCGAGGTCGAGGAGCTGGTCCTCGAAGAGGTCCCGGACATCGACTACACCAGGATCGGCGGCCTCGGCGGCCAGATCGAGCTGATCAGGGACGCCGTCGAGCTTCCTTACCTCTACCCCGACCTCTTCCGCGAGCACGAGCTGCGGCCCCCCAAGGGCGTGCTGCTCTACGGCCCGCCCGGCTGTGGCAAGACGCTGATCGCCAAGGCGGTCGCCAACTCCCTTGCCAAGAAGGTCGCCGAGGTCACCGGCAAGCCGGCGGGGAAGAGCTTCTTCCTCAACATCAAGGGCCCCGAGCTGCTCAACAAGTACGTCGGCGAGACCGAGCGGCATATCCGCCTGGTCTTCCAGAGGGCCAGGGAGAAGGCCAGCGAGGGCACCCCGGTCATCGTCTTCTTCGACGAGATGGACTCCCTCTTCCGCACCCGTGGCTCCGGCGTCAGCTCGGACGTGGAGAACACCATCGTCCCGCAGCTGCTCTCCGAGATCGACGGCGTGGAGGGCCTGGAGAACGTCATCGTGATCGGCGCCTCCAACCGCGAGGACATGATCGACCCGGCGATCCTGCGCCCGGGGCGGCTCGATGTGAAGATCAAGATCGAGCGTCCCGACGCCGAGGCCGCCCGCGACATCTTCTCCAAGTACCTCACCGCCAGGCTCCCGCTGCACGCCGACGACGTGCAGGAGCACCAGGGCAGCCCGGACGCGGCGATCGACGGCATGATCCAGACCGTCGTGGAGCAGATGTACGCGGAGACCGAGGAGAACCGCTTCCTGGAGGTCACCTACGCCAACGGTGACAAGGAGGTCCTCTACTTCAAGGACTTCAACTCCGGCGCCATGATCCAGAACATCGTGGACCGGGCCAAGAAGATGGCGATCAAGGACTTCCTCGACCACCAGCAGAAGGGCATCCGCGTCTCCCATCTGATCTCGGCCTGTGTGGACGAGTTCAAGGAGAACGAGGACCTGCCCAACACCACCAACCCGGACGACTGGGCCCGGATCTCCGGCAAGAAGGGCGAGCGGATCGTCTTCATCCGCACCCTGGTCACCGGCAAGCAGGGCGGCGACACCGGCCGCTCGATCGACACGGTGGCGAACACCGGCCAGTACCTGTAAGACAGCGCATCCGGCTGCGGGGCACGCGAGGCGTGGCCCGCAGCCGGACGCATTCCCAGACAGTCCCCAAGGAAACTCGCGGTGATCTCCCCACCGCACCCCGTGTCGCCTAGGCTTCTAGCCAGCGAACGGACGGCCGAGGGCCGCCGCGAGGCAAGGAGGGTCGCATGACCGTACGGCGAGTGATGGGCATCGAAACCGAGTACGGCGTCTCCGTCCCCGGCCACCCGAACGCCAATGCCATGCTCTCCTCCTCCCAGGTCGTGAACGCCTACGCGGCGGCGATGCACCGGGCCAGAAGAGCACGCTGGGACTTCGAGGAGGAGAACCCGCTCCGCGACGCACGCGGCTTCGACCTGGCGCGGGACAACGCGGACTCCAGCCAGCTCACCGACGAGGACATCGGCCTGGCCAACGTCATCCTCACCAACGGCGCCCGCCTCTACGTCGACCACGCGCACCCCGAGTACAGCGCCCCCGAGACCACCAACCCGCTGGACGCCGTCCGCTGGGACAAGGCGGGGGAGCGGATCATGGCCGAGGCGGCCAGGCGCGCCGCCGAGGTGCCGGGGGCCCAGCCGATCCTGCTCTACAAGAACAACACGGACAACAAGGGCGCCTCCTACGGCACCCATGAGAACTACCTGATGAAGCGGGAGACGCCGTTCTCCGAGATCGTGCGCCATCTGACGCCGTTCTTCGTCTCCCGGCAGGTGGTCTGCGGCGCCGGCCGGGTCGGCATCGGGCAGGACGGTGGCGAGCACGGCTTCCAGATCAGCCAGCGCGCCGACTACTTCGAGGTCGAGGTCGGCCTGGAGACGACGCTCAAGCGGCCCATCATCAACACCAGGGACGAGCCGCACGCGGACGCCGAGCGCTATCGCCGGCTCCATGTGATCATCGGCGACGCGAACCTCTCCGAGATCTCCACCTACCTCAAGCTGGGCACCACCGCCCTGGTGCTGTCGATGATCGAGGACGGGTTCATCGCCGTCGATCTGGCGGTCGACCAGCCGGTTCGCACCCTCCACCGGGTCAGCCACGATCCGTCCCTCCGCGAGCTGGTCACGCTGCGCAGCGGCCGTCGACTGACCGCGGTGCAGCTCCAGATGGAGTTCTACGAGCTGGCCAGGAAGTATGTCGAGGAGCGCTGGGGCGCGGACGCCGACGCCCAGACGCTGGATGTGCTGACCCGCTGGGAGGAGGTCCTGACCCGGCTGGAGAGCGATCCCATGAGCCTGGCGAACCAGCTGGACTGGGTGGCCAAGCGCGAGCTGATGGAGGGCTACCGGCGGCGCGACGGCCTGGACTGGGACGCCGCCCGGCTGCATCTGGTGGATCTCCAGTACGCGGACGTCCGCCCGGAGAAGGGCCTCTACAACCGGCTGGTCGCCCGGGGCCGGATGACCACCCTCCTCGGCGAGGACGAGGTGGCGGCCGCGCGTCTCGATCCGCCGGAGGACACCAGGGCGTACTTCCGGGGGCGGTGCCTGGAGCGCTACGCGGAGCATGTGGCCGCCGCCTCCTGGGATTCGGTGATCTTCGACCTCCCGGGGCGTGACTCGCTCCAACGGGTGCCCACGATGGACCCGTTGCGAGGCACCAGGGAACACGTCGAGGGCCTGCTGGAGAGCAGCGCCACCGCCCAGGATCTGGTCCGCGCGCTCTCCGGCGGCTGATCGGGGCCCGAGCAGGGAATGATCCAGGTGGTCCCCGGACGTTGTACCGACGAGGAGCCGATGTCAGCCCCGGCTAGTAGGGTCTGATCTTGTTACGTCACAGCTGAGCATGGGGTGAGGGAGATGGCGACCAAGGACACCGGCGGCGGCCAGCAACGGGCGTCGCGTACCAACGAAGAGGTCGAGGAGCAGGCTCAGGACGCCGAGGTCTCGGAGGACCTCAAGGAGCGTCAGGAGGCCCTGACGGACGATGTGGACTCGGTTCTGGACGAGATCGACGAGGTGCTCGAGTCCAACGCCGAGGACTTTGTGCGCAGCTTCGTTCAGAAGGGCGGCCAGTAGCCGGCGGCTGCCAGGTATCGCCTCCGACTCATGTGGATCATGTCCATATGACGGGTAGGGTCCGTGACGTACGCTGCCCCTGCCCGGCCGCACCGCTGGTCCGGAGCAGCGGACCGTTTCTCCTACCTGGAAGGAAACCTGTGGCAGCCAACTCCCACGATCATGGGCGACTCCCGGCGGCCTTCCTGCGGCCGGGGTCGTCCTCGTTTCTGGACTTCCTCACCGAGCACGCGCCGGAGCGGCTTCCGGGCAACCGCGGTCTGCCGCCCATCGAGGGCCCGCTGGAGGCGGTGCACGGCACCACCATCGTGGCGGCCGGCTTCGCCGACGGCGTGGTGCTCGCCGGCGACCGCCGCGCCACGATGGGCAACGTGATCGCCACCAAGGACATGCAGAAGGTCTTCCCGGCCGACGAGTTCTCCGCCGTGGGCATCGCCGGCACGGCGGGTATCGCGGTCGAGTTGGTCAAGCTCTTCCAACTGGAGTTGGAGCACTTCGAGAAGGTCGAGGGCGAGGTGCTCTCCCTGGAGGGCAAGGCCAACCGCCTCGCCGCCATGATCCGGGGCAACCTGGGCATGGCCATGCAGGGCCTGGCGGTGGTCCCGCTCTTCGCCGGTTACGACCTCGACCAGGGCCGGGGCCGGATCTTCTCCTACGACGTGGCCGGCGGTCGCACGGAGGAGACGGGCTTCGCCTCGGTCGGCTCGGGCTCCGTCTTCGCCCGTGGCTCCCTGAAGAAGCTGCACCGCGCTGATCTGACGGAGGATCAGATCGTCACCGTGGTGGTGCAGGCCCTCTATGACGCCGCCGACGACGACTCGGCGACGGGCGGGCCCGATCTCGTCCGCCGGATCTATCCCATCGTCATGGTGATCACCGAGGACGGCATCCGCCGGGTGACCGAGGAGGAGATCTCCGAGGTCGCCAGGGCCGTGCACGAGGGCCGTCTCCAGCTGCCCAACGGGCCCCAGGCGCCCATCGTCTAGCCTCGCGGCGTCGCCCATTCCGCTGTGACCGACCTGACTCGAAGGGACAAACTCCGGTGTCCACGCCGTTCTATGTCTCACCCCAGCAGGCCATGGCCGACCGCGCCGAGTACGCCCGCAAGGGCATCGCGCGCGGACGCAGCCTGGTGGTCCTGCAATACGCCGACGGCATCGTGTTTGTCGCGGAGAACCCCTCGCGCGCGTTGCACAAGGTGAGCGAGATCTACGACCGGATCGCGTTCGCCGCGACCGGCAAGTACAACGAGTACGAGAGCCTGCGGATCGGTGGCACCCGCTATGCCGATCTGCGTGGCTACACCTATGACCGGCAGGATGTCACGGCCAGGGGCCTGGCCAACCTCTATGCCCAGACACTGGGTACGATCTTCTCCGCCACCGTGGAGAAGCCGTACGAGGTCGAGTTGCTGGTCGCCGAGGTGGGGGCGACCCCGGCCGAGGACGAGATCTATCGGCTGCCCCATGACGGTTCGATCATCGACGAGCACGGCTCGGTCGCGGTCGGTGGCAACTCCGATCAGATCGGCAGTTATCTGAGCCAGCGGCACCGCGACGACATGGATCTGGGCGAGGCCCTGCGCCTGGCCGTCGCCTCGCTGGCGCGGGAGAGCGGCGGTGGCGAGCGGGAGTTGAGCAGCGACCAGTTGGAGGTCGCGGTCCTGGACCGCAAGCGGCCCCAACAGCGCAAGTTCAAGCGGCTGTTGAACCGTCAGCTGACCTCCCTGCTGGCCGAGCCGGAGAGCGCGGCGGGCGAGGGCGAGGCCGCTGAGTCCGCCGAGTCCACCGACGATTCCGCGAGCTCGGAGGAGTAGTCCGACCGCCCCGGGCGGCCCGTCAACCACGGGCCGCCCGGGGTCAGTCGGACGATGGCGCCGCCGTCGTCCCCCGGCGCATCAGGCGGACGGGCAGGACGGCGTCCGGCGCCGTTTCGCCGTCCAGCACGGTGAGCAGGGTGCGCATCCCCGCCGCGCCCAGTTCCTCGGCCGGCAGGTTCACCGTGGTCAGCTCCGGCTCCACCGCCGTGGCCAGCGCCAGATCGTCGAAGCCGGTGACCGAGACATCCTCCGGTACCCGCAGGCCCAGTCGGCGGGCCGCCTTGCACGCCCCGGCGGCCAGTAGATCGTCATCGCACACCAGCGCCGTGGGCCGGGGCCGCGCCGCGAGGGCGCGCTCCGCCGCGGCCAGGCCGCCCCGCACGCTCAGCGGCGCGCGCTCCGTGGGCGGCGCGCCTCCCGGCGTCAGCCCGAGCCCGGCGGCGAGCACCCGGGCCCGGACGGCGAACGTCCAGGAGTCCACATCGGCCGCGATATGGGCCACCCGGCGGTGGCCCAGGGCCCGCAGATGCTCCACCACCAGCCGCATCCCGGCCTCGATGTCGGGGTTGACGGTGGCGGCGGCCGGCGCGCGCCCCGGCTCGCTGTCCACCATCACCAGCGGCAGCCCGCCGCCGCTGAGCGCCGTCAGCGCCTCGGCGGCCATCGAGGAGGCCAGCACCCCGTCCAGGGTCGCGCTGGCCGACTCGAAGGGGTCGGGCGCGGGCCCCACCCCCTCGGGCGAGGGGTAGAGCACCAACCGCAGATCCCGTTCGCCCGCCACCCGGGCGGCGCCCGAGTGCATCCGGGCGAAGAAGTCGTTGCTCAGCGCGGGCACCACCACCAGCGCCGTGCGCACCCGGCCCAGGCGCAGGCTGCGGGCCGCCTGGTTGGGCCGGTAGCCCAGCTCGCGCGCCGCGATCCGCACCGCGTCCACCCGGGCCGGCGACACCCGGCCGCGCCAGCGCTCGCGCAGCACCAGCGAGACCGTCGCCTGCGAGACCCCGGCGCGCTCCGCGACATCGCGGCTGGTGGGGGGACGTGTTCCGGTCACTGGCTCTTCCTTGTCGTCGGATCGGCCCATCGTACGTAGAATCAAGGGCGTTATACGTAATACTTCGACGAAGGGTGAACAGATGGCCACGGGCTATCGGGAGCTGCTGGCGGCGCCGCATGTGGCGCGACTGCTGACCGGCACGCTGGTCGGCCGGCTGCCGCACGGCACCGCGCCGCTGGCCATCCTGCTGTTCACCCGGGCCGAGGGCGGCAGCTACTCGCTGGCCGGCGCGCTGGCCGCCGCGCACGGGTTGGCCACCGCCGTCGGTCAGCCGCTGCTCGGGCGGCTCGTCGACAAGTACGGGCAGCCCCGGGTGATGTTCCCGGCCGCGCTGGTCTCGGCCCTGGCCATGATCGCCTTCGCCCTGCTGGGCACCGGCGCCGTGGTGCCGGCCTTCGCCGCCGTGGCGCTCGCCGGGCTCACCACGCCGCCGCTCGAAGGCGCCCTGCGGGCGCTCTGGACCACCGTGCTGGGTGCCGGCGACCGGCTGCGCCGGGCGTACGCGCTGGACGCCGTGGCCCAGGAACTGATGTTCGCCGGCGGCCCGTTGCTGGTGATGCTGCTTGTCGCGGCCTGGTCCGAGGCGGCGGCGCTGCTGGTGATCAACATCGTCGGGCTGCTCGGCGCGGCGTCCGTGGTGGTGTCGGCGCCGTCCCGGAGCTGGCGGGGCGCGGAGCGGGAGGCCCACTGGCTGGGCGCGCTGCGCTCCGGCGGGCTGCTCGCCGTGCTGGGCTGCTTCCTCTGCGTGGGCATGGCGCTGGGGGCGATCTCGGTGGCCGCCGTGGCCTACGCCGACGCCAGGGGCGAGGAGTTGGTGGCCAGCTATCTGCTCTCCGCGCTCGGGGTCGGCGCCCTGGTCGGCGGCCTCGCCTACGGCGCCAGGCCCTGGGCGGGTGCCCCCGAGCCCCGGTTGGTGTGGCTGGTGGGGCTGCTGGCCGCCGGCTATGTCCCGCTGGCGCTGGTGCCCGCCTCCGTGCCGCTGATGACCCTGCTCGCCGGGATCAGCGGGATCTTTCTGGCACCCGCCCTGGCCTGCTCGTTCGTGGTGATCGACCGCCATGCGCCGCGCGGCACCGTGACCGAGGCGTTCTCCTGGCTGGTGACCACCTTCGGCGTCGGCGCGGCGCTGGGCACCGCCGCCGCGGGGCCGGTGATCGAGTGGGGCGAGGAGGCCGCCGGGTTCGCGGTGGCCGGCGTCGCCGGCTGGCTCGCGGTCCTGGTGCTGCTCGCCACCCGGCGGGTTCTCGCGGTTCCCGACCGCGCGCCAACGCCTGCGCCGGAATCGCGAAATGATCGAAACGCCGCGCTCGAACCCGGTTTCAGAAGCGGGCATCAGGCGTAATGTTCACTCATGGATCGCCGCATTTTCGGGCTGGAGAACGAGTACGGCGTCACCTGTACGTTCCGTGGCCAGCGACGGCTGTCCCCGGACGAGGTGGCGCGGTACCTCTTCCGTCGCGTCGTGTCATGGGGCCGTAGCAGCAACGTGTTTCTGCGTAACGGCGCCCGGTTGTATCTGGACGTGGGTTCGCACCCGGAGTACGCCACTCCCGAGTGTGACAACGTCACCGAACTCATCACGCACGACAAGGCGGGTGAGCGCATTCTCGAAGGGCTGTTGGTCGACGCGGAACGCCGCCTGCACGAAGAAGGCATCGCGGGGGACGTCTACCTCTTCAAGAACAACACCGACTCCGCCGGGAATTCCTACGGCTGCCACGAGAACTACTTGGTCGCCCGGCACGGGGAGTTCTCCCGGCTGGCCGATGTGCTGATCCCGTTCCTGGTCACCCGGCAGCTGATCTGTGGCGCCGGAAAGGTGCTCCAGACGCCGCGTGGCGCCGTGTTCTGCGTCAGCCAGCGCGCGGAGCACATCTGGGAGGGGGTCAGCTCGGCGACCACCCGCTCGCGGCCCATCATCAACACCAGGGACGAGCCGCACGCCGACGCCGAGCGGTACCGCCGGCTGCATGTCATCGTGGGCGACTCCAACATGTCCGAGACGACGATGCTGCTCAAGGTCGGCGCCACCGACCTCGTGCTGCGCATGATCGAGGCCGGCACGGTGATGCGGGACCTCACCCTGGAGAACCCGATCCGGGCCATCCGCGAGGTGAGCCACGACACCACGGGGCAGCGCAAGGTGCGGCTGGCCACCGGGCGGGAGGCCTCCGCCCTGGAGATCCAACAGGAGTACTACGAGAAGGCGTTGGACTTCTGCGAGCGGCGCGGGATGCGCTCCGGCACCACCGAGCAGGTCCTGGAGCTGTGGGGGCGGACGCTGGAGGCGATCCGCGCCGAGGAGCTGGACAAGATCAACACCGAGATCGACTGGGTCATGAAGTACCAGCTGATCGAGCGCTACCGCGCCAAGCACAACCTCACCATGTCGCATCCCAGGGTCGCCCAGATAGACCTCGCCTACCACGACATCCACCGCCGCCGCGGCCTCTACTACCTGCTGGAACGCCGCGGGCAGGCACAACGCATCTGCAACGACCTCAAGATCTTCCAGGGGAAGTCCGTTCCCCCCCAGACCACCAGGGCCAGGCTGCGCGGCGACTTCATCCGCAGGGCGCAGGAGCAGCGGCGCGACTTCACGGTGGACTGGGTGCATCTCAAGCTCAACGACCAGGCCCAGCGCACGGTGCTCTGCAAGGACCCGTTCCGGTCGGTCGACGAGCGGGTGGAGAAGCTGATCGCGGGCATGTGAGCGGCCCCTGAGAAGGAGCCGAGGCCGTAGGGTGGGCGGGACCAGCGGGGTCCCGCCCCGGCCGTTCCTACCGCGAGTTGGATTCATGATCCCCACACAACGAGCGCACCGCGTCCTCGCGGCGCTGGCAGTGCCGGCGTTCCTGCTGACAGCGGCCTGCGGGTCCGATTCCGCCGACGAGTCCTCGGCCGAGACCTCCGAGGAGGCCACCGAGGAGGTCTTCGAGGAGGGCGCGTCCCTGGCCACCGTCTCGGGCAAGCCGGGCGAGCAGCCGGAGATCGAGATCGACGAGGACGCCTCCGTGCCCGGCGGCGTCTCCGTCGAGGTGCTGAACGAGGGGGACGGGCCGGAGATCGCCGAGGGCGCCTATCTGCGGATGGACGTGGTGGCCACCACGGTCGAGCAGGAGACGGAGCTGGTCAACACCTGGATCAACGCCGAGGGCGAGCCGATCGAGCCCGCCGACAACGGCGCCAGGCCCCAGGTGATCGCCCAGGCCAATGTCGAGTCCTCGCTGCCGCAGGCCGTGACCGCGCCGCTGGTCGGGCAGAAGGTCGGCAGCCGGGTGCAGGTCGAGGGCAACGTGGGGGACCTGCTCGGCCCGGCCGTGCAGCAGATCCCCAGCCTCTCCGAGGACGACGGGGTGGTCTGGGTCTTCGACATCCGGGGGGCGTCCGACGTCGATCCGGCGGGTTCGGTCGAGGGCGAGCAGGCGGCCACCGAGGACGGGCTGCCGGCCGTGGAGCTGACGGACGCCGGGCCCGAGATCACCATCCCCGAGGGCGAGGACCCGCCCGCCGAGCTGCGTGAACAGTTGCTGGTCGAGGGCGATGGACCCGAGGTCACCGACGGGCAGGCGCTCGTCGTGCAGTACACCGGTGTCACCTGGGCGGACGGCGAGGTGTTTGACTCCTCCTGGGAACGTGAGTCCGCATCCGCGTTCCAGATCGGCACCGGCTCCGTGGTCCCCGGTTGGGACCAGGGCCTGGTCGGCAAGAACGTCGGCGACCGGGTCCTGCTGGTGCTTCCGCCCGACATGGCCTATGGCGACCAGGAGAACGGCGGTATCCCCGCCGGCTCCACGCTGGTCTTCGTGGTGGACATCATCGGTGCCGCCTGAGCGTGGCCGGCCGGGGGGATCCGTCGATCGCCCCGCCGAGCGCGCCGCGTCGGCACCATCGCAGTGGAACGATCCTTCGTAGGAGTGGTTTTAGGTGAACATCGACAAGCCCGAGGTTGACTTTCCGGGTGGCGAGCCGCCGGCCGACCTGGAGATCAAGGACCTCTGGCTGGGCGAGGGCCCGGTCGCCGAGGCCGGCGCCCAGGTCTCCGTCCACTACGTGGGCGTCTCGTTCAGCACGGGTGAGGAGTTCGACGCCAGCTGGAACCGTGGCACGCCGCTGCGCTTCCAGCTCGGCGCCGGGCAGGTCATCTCCGGCTGGGACCGGGGTGTGCAGGGGATGCGGGTCGGCGGCCGGCGGCAGCTGACCATCCCGCCGCACCTGGCCTACGGCGACGCCGGGGCCGGTGGCCGGATCAAGCCGGGGGAGACGTTGATCTTCGTCTGCGATCTGGTCTCGGTCTGATCGCACCGGACACAGGCGGTACCGTGGGCCCATCCCCTCGTGGGATGGGCCCACGCGCGTCCCATGGGGCGGGGTTCGCCCGGTTGTTTCGAGGGTTCGTCGTAGAGAGGGGTGGCGCGGCGATGGCGATCGCCAAGGCCGAGCGGCTGATGAACCTGGCCCTGTGCCTGCTGAACACCGGCCGCCCGCTGAGCAAGCGCGAACTGCGCACGTCCATCGAGGCGTATATCGAGGTCACCTCGGAGGACGCGTTCAACCGCACCTTCGAACGCGACAAGGACGACCTGCGGGAACTCGGCATGGTGATCGAGACCGTGGAGAGCATCGACGGCGAGGTGGGCTATCTCGCCCGGCGGGACCGCAACCAGCTGCCGCCGGTCACCCTGGACGCCGAGGAGGCCGCCGCCCTCGGTCTGGTCGCCAAGGTCTGGCAGCAGGCCAGGCTCGCCGGCGCCGCCAGTGGCGCCCTGCAGAAGCTCCGCGCCGCCGGCATCCCGTTGGCCGAGGCCGAACAGGACCGCTACAGCGCCCTGGAGCCCCGGGTGCCGGCCGGGGAGGCCGCGTTCGAGCCGCTGATGATCGCCTGCCGCGACCGGCGCGTCGTCACCTTCGCCTACCGCAAGTCCAACGCGGCCAGCCCCGGCAGCCGGCAGGTCGAGCCGTGGGCGCTGGAGTGCTGGCACGGCAACTGGTATCTGGCCGGCTGGGATCGGGGCCGAGGGGCCGAGCGGGTCTTCCGGCTCTCCAGGATCGTGGGCAACGTCCGTTCCCGCGTGGGGGAGTTCACCGCCCCGGTGCCCGACCAGATCGCGGTGCGCGAGCAGGTCGCCGGGTTCGCCGGCGAGCATGCCACCGCGCAGGCCAGGATCCGGCTGCGCGTCGGCGCCGGCTATCCGCTGCGCGCCCGGGCCACCCGGGTCACCGGACGGGACGCGGAGTGGGACGATCTGGAGATCCCCTACGGGCACGGACTGGACGCCTGGCTCGCCGAGTTCGGCCCGGACGTCCTGGTGCTGGAGCCGGCCGAGCTGCGGGCCGATGTGCTGGACCGGCTGCGCGCGGTCGCCAAGGGCTGAGCGGCCGGGACGGCCGGGGGAGACGAGCAAGGAACGGCAGCGAGGGGGAAGGACCGACATGGCGACAACCGCCATCGACCGCACCAGGCGGCTGCTGTCCCTGGTGACCTATCTGAAGGAGCGGCCCGGCGCCCGGGTGGACGAGGTCGCGCGCGCCTTCGGCGTCACCCAGGACGAGCTGATCTCCGACCTCAGCGTGCTGCCGATGTGCGGCACCAGCTTCCGGGGCGGCGATCTCCTGGACATCGACACCGACGGCGAGCACATCTGGTGGCACAACGCCGAGGCCACCGGCACATCCAGCGGGCAGCCGCTGCGGCTGGCCGCCGACGAGGCGACGGCGCTGCTGGTCGCGGCCCGTGCGGTGGCCACCATGCCCGGGCTGCGGGACGGGGACCGCGACGCGCTGCTGCGGCTGACGGCCAAGCTGGAGGCGGCGGCCGGGGAGAGCGCCAGGGCCAGCTCCCGGGTCTCCGTCACCTTCGAGTCCGAGGGCGGGGTCTTCGCCGAGGTCGACCGGGCCATCGCGGAGCGCCGCCGGCTGCGCATCCGCTACTACTCGCCGGGGCGGGACGAGCTGACCGACCGGGAGATCGACCCGATCCGGCTGTTCGCCGTCGGCCACACCTATGTGGAGGCGTGGTGCCACCGCACCGAGGCCAGGCGCACCTTCCGTCTCGACCGGGTGGCCAGGATCGAGCTGTTGGACGTGCCGGCCGATCCGCCGCCGATCGAGCCGCGTGATCTGAGCGAGGGCCTGGTGCAGGCCGCGCCCACCGATCCCGAGGTGGTGATCGAGGTGGGGCCCGGCGGGCGTTGGGTCGCCGAGTACTACGCGCACGACACCGCCGATGAGCTGCCGGACGGCGGGCTGCGCGTCACGCTGCGCACCCCCGATCCGGCCACGTTGCGGCGGCTGGCGCTGCGGCTCGGCGGCGACGGCCGGATCATCTCGCCGCCCGAGCTGGCGACCAGCGCGCGGGAGGCGGCCAGGGCCGCGCTGCGGCACTACGAGGAGCAGGGGTAGTCGTGTTCTGGCCGATGCTGCAGGTGGCGCTCGCCTTCGTCGGCACCGCCGTGCTGGGCGTGCTGGCGGTCCGGGTGGGTCTTGAGGTGCGGCGTCTCTCCCGGGCCGTGGGGGACGGCGCGGAGCGGATCAGCCGCGCGACGGAGCAGCTGGAACAGTCGGCGGCGCCGCTCGCCGCGCGCACCGGGGCACTGCGCCGGGAGTTCGACGGGGCGCCCGAGGGGAGCCGTGGCACCGGCCCCGGCGGGGGGAACAGCGGGAAGATCCGGAAAGAATAGGACGACGCCCAAGCATTGCTTTCGGTTTACCCCTGGGCGTTAAGATTGCTGATCGTGCGGCATGGTGGACAGGAATGTCCGCGTCCGCGCAGCGTCAGCTCCATTCTTGTGGAGAGACTCGAAGAGAGAGAAGACACGCCATGGGCGGTATCTCCCCTATGCAGCTTCTGCTCGTCGCCCTTGTCGTCGTGTTGATCTTTGGCTCCAAGCGCCTGCCGGACACCGCCAGGGCGTTGGGCAAGTCGATGCGGATCATGAAGAGCGAGACGGCCGCCATGAAGGCGGACGGCAAGGACGCGGAGGCGTCCGCGCCGTCCGACGCGGAGCCGACCGTCGCCCCCCGGAGCATTCAGCCGGCCCCCGGTGAGACGAGCGCCGCCCGGCCCGTCGACGAGCCCAAGGGCACGTCCCAGGGCTGACGTTGGCCGGTGCCGCACCGGTAGCCGGAGAAGGGGCAGTGAGAGCAGGCGGTCGGGCGGATGCCGGCCGCCCGACGAGATGAGGACGTGGGTGCCCAAGACCACGCGGAAGCGGGAGAAGGACCCCGAGGGGCGGATGCCGCTCACGGAGCATCTCCGGGAGTTGCGCAACCGGCTCGGGATCGCGGTCCTCGCGGTGGTCATCGTCGCGATCGTCGCCGCCTTCTTCGCCAAGGACATCATGGACTTCCTCGTGGAGCCGGTGCCCATGTGCGACTACGGCGACCCCGCGGCGGAGGACAAGCGCTGTGCCGTCCTCGCGCAGAACGGCCTGACCGCTCCGTTCGCCACCTACCTCAGGGTCTCGCTGCTGGTGGGCCTCATCGGGGCCTCGCCGGTCTGGCTCTACCAGTTCTGGGCCTTCATCGCCCCCGGCCTGCACCGGAACGAGAAGAAGTACAGCCGCGCCGTGGTCGCGGTCGGGGTGCCGCTGTTCCTGGTCGGCACCTACTTCGCCTACTGGCTGCTGCCCCGGGCCATTCCGGTGCTGCTGAGCTTCAGCGCCGACGACGCGCAGAACTTCGTCACCGTCGAGGAAGTGCTGGACATCAGCGTCCGACTGGCGCTCGCCTTCGGTATCTCCTTCGAACTGCCCCTGCTGCTCGTTCTGTTGAACCTGGGCGGTGTGGTCTCCGGCCAGCGGATGATCAGTTGGTGGCGGTGGATGGTGATGGGCATCGCGATCTTCGCGGCCATCATCACGCCGACCGATGTGATGACGATGATCGCCCTCCAGGTCCCCGTCACCGGCCTCTACTTCCTGGCCTGCGGTATCGCCCTGCTCAACGACCGCAGGCGCCGCAGGAACAACCCGGACGCCCAGCTGGACGACGAGGAGGCATCCAGGCTCGATCTGACGCCGGAGCCGGTCGGCCCCGCCGAGCGGATCCGTAGCGACGACGGCGGCCCGGTCAACGGATACGACGACGACGTGACATGAGCGGCGAGGTGACCCTGCTGGTCAATCCGGTGGCCGGGCAGGGGCGCGGACGGCGTGCCGCCGCGCCGGTCGCGCGGACGCTGCGCGACGCCGGGATCGCCGTACGGGTGCTCGTCGGCCTCGACGCCGAGGATGCGGTGCGCCGGGCCGGGGCGGCGGTGGCCGCCGGCACGGGCGCCCTGGTCGCGGTCGGCGGGGACGGGATGGCCGCGCTGGCCCTGCGCGTCGTCGCCGGCACGGCCACCCCGCTGGGGCTGGTCGGGGTCGGCACCGGCAACGATGTGGCCAGGGCGTTCGGCCTGCCGGTGCGCGATCCGGTGGCCGCCGCCCGGGTCGTCGCCGAGGCGCTCAAGCGCGGCGCGCCGCGCGCCGTCGATCTGGGGCGGGTGGGCGACACCTGGTTCGGCAGCGTGCTGGCCACCGGCTTCGACGCCCGGGTCAACGATCGCGCCAACCGGATGCGCTGGCCGCGCGGCGGACTGCGCTACGACCTGGCGGTGGTGGCCGAGCTGGCCACCCTGCGTCCCGCGCCCTACCGGATCAGCCTGGACGGCGGCCCCTGGCGTGAGCTGGACGCGACGCTGGTCGCGGTGGGCAACGGGCCCAGCTACGGCGGCGGCATGCGGATCTGCGCGGAGGCCAGGACGGACGACGGCCTGCTGGACGTCACGGTGGTCGGCCCCTGCGGGCGCGGCACCCTGCTGCGGGTCTTCCCCCGGGTCTATCGGGGCACCCATCTCGACCATCCGGTCGTCACCGGCTACCGGGCCCGCCGGGTCGCGCTGACCGCGCCCGGTGTCGTCGGCTACGCGGACGGTGAGCGGGTGGGCCCGCTCCCTCTGGTGGCCGAGTGCGTACCCGGCGCCGTGCGGGTGCTGACCGCCGCCGACTGAGTCCTGCGCCCCGGCCGCAGCCGCCTGACCAGGCTGTACCGCTTTGCCCCGCTCCCGGGGGCGAACTCCTGACCGCCTCGGAAAAAGCCCCGGGGCGGCTCGCCGCCGGCCCGGTAGGCTCGGAGCACGATGATCGAGCACATGTCTCCCGCCGAGCGGTACGCCGAGTCCCGGCGGAGGGCCGCGGACGAGCGGACCGCTCTCGCGCCCTTCCGTGAACTCTACGATTTCGCGCTGGACGACTTCCAGATCGAGGCGTGTCAGGCCCTGGAGGCCGGCCGAGGCGTGCTGGTCGCGGCGCCGACCGGCTCGGGCAAGACGATCGTGGGCGAGTTCGCCGTGCACCTGGCCCTGGCGCAGGGGCGCAAGTGTTTCTACACCACGCCCATCAAGGCGCTCTCCAACCAGAAGTACACCGATCTGGTCCAGCGCTACGGCGGCGACCGGGTGGGGCTGCTGACCGGGGACAACAGCGTCAACTCCGAGGCGCCGGTGGTGGTGATGACCACCGAGGTGCTGCGGAACATGCTCTACGCCAACTCCTCGTCGCTCGACGGTCTCGGCTATGTGGTGATGGACGAGGTGCACTACCTCTCCGACCGCTTCCGGGGCGCGGTGTGGGAGGAGGTGATCATCCATCTGCCGGAGTCCGTCTCGCTGGTGTCGCTCTCCGCGACCGTGTCCAACGCGGAGGAGTTCGGCGACTGGCTGGACACGGTGCGTGGCGACACCGAGGTGATCGTCTCCGAGCACCGTCCGGTGCCGCTCTGGCAGCATGTGCTCGCGGGGCGCCGGATGTACGACCTGTTCGCCGAGTCGGAGCTGAAGCGCGAGGTCAACCCGGATCTGCTGCGGATGGCGAGGCTGGAGAACACCCGTTCCTGGGGTGCCAGGGAGCGCAACCGCAACGGGCGGGACAGCCGGCGCGCGGCGGATCGGGAGCGGGAGAAGCGGCAGCGCAACCGGATCTACACGCCCAGCAGGGCCGAGGTCATCGACCGGCTGGACGCCGAGGGCCTGCTGCCGGCGATCACGTTCATCTTCAGCCGGGCCGGCTGTCAGGCCGCCGTGCAGCAGTGTCTGAGCGCCGGGCTGCGGCTGAACGACGCGGCGGCCCGGGCCAGGGTGCGGGAGATCGTGGAGCGGCGCACCGCCGCCATCCCCGACGAGGACCTGCATGTCCTGGGCTACTTCGAGTGGCTTGAGGGGCTGGAGCGCGGGCTCGCGGCCCATCACGCCGGGATGCTGCCGACGTTCAAGGAGATCGTCGAGGAGCTGTTCGTCAAGGGCCTGGTCAAGGCGGTGTTCGCCACCGAGACGCTGGCCCTGGGCATCAACATGCCGGCGCGTTCCGTGGTGTTGGAGAAGCTGGTCAAGTGGAACGGCGAGCAGCACGCCGACATCACGCCGGGCGAGTACACCCAGCTCACCGGCCGGGCGGGGCGGCGCGGCATCGATATCGAGGGCCATGCCGTGGTGCTGTGGCAGCGCGGCATGGATCCGGGGGCGCTCGGCGGGCTCGCCGGCGCGCGCACCTATCCGCTGCGCTCCTCGTTCAAGCCGTCCTACAACATGGCGGTCAACCTGGTCGCCCAGTTCGGGCGCCGGCGGTCGCGGGAGCTGCTGGAGACGTCGTTCGCGCAGTTCCAGGCGGACCGTTCGGTGGTCGGGATCTCCCGGCAGGTGCAGCGCAACGAGACCGGGCTTGAGGGCTATCGCGAGGCGATGACCTGCCACCTGGGGGACTTCCAGGAGTACGCGGCGCTGCGGGTCAAGCTCAAGGAGCGGGAGACCGAGCTGGCCAGGCAGGGGGTGGCCCAGCGCAGGGCGGCGGCGTCCGACGCCCTTGAGCGGCTGCGCCCGGGGGACATCATCCATGTGCCGACCGGCAAGTTCGCCGGTCTGGCGCTGGTGCTGGACCCGGGGATGC
This sequence comes from Streptomyces sp. NBRC 109706, assembly GCF_000974485.1. Classification (GTDB taxonomy): domain Bacteria; phylum Actinomycetota; class Actinomycetes; order Streptomycetales; family Streptomycetaceae; genus Streptomyces. The sequence goes on from NZ_BBOM01000011.1 coordinate 66,590, forward strand.
CGGAGGGCCGCAGCGGCGGGCCGCGCGGTTGGGACCACCAGGACGGGCCCCGTCCGCTGGTGCTCACCGTGCAGCGGCAGGTGAAGCGGCTCGGCGCGATCGACTTCCCGGTGCCGGTCGAGGCGTTGGGGCGGATGCGGATCCCGAAGTCGTTCAACCAGCGCAGCCCGCAGTCCCGTCGGGACCTGGCCTCCGCGCTGCGCACCAAGGCCGGGCACCTGGAGCCGCACCGGCACCGCAAGGAGCGGGCCCAGGCGGCGGACGACCAGGAGATCGCCCGGCTGCGGGGCGCCATCAGGGCGCATCCCTGCCATGGCTGCGGCGAGCGCGAGGACCACGCCAGATGGGCCGAGCGGTACCACCGGCTGAAGCGGGACACCAAGCAGCTGGAACGCCGCATCGCCGGCCGGACCAACACCATCGCCCGCACCTTCGACCAGGTGTCCGCGCTGCTGACCGAGCTGGACTATCTGCGCGGCGACGAGGTGACGGACGACGGGCGCCGGCTGGCCAGGCTCTACGGCGAGCTGGATCTGCTGGCAAGCGAGTGCCTGCGGGAAGGCGTCTGGGAGGGGCTGGATCCGGCCGAACTCGCGGCCTGTGTTTCGGCGTTGGTCTACGAGGCGCGTTCGGCGGACGACGCCCCGGCGCCGGATGTGCCGGCCGGGGCGACGCGGCAGGCGCTGGGCGAGATGGTGCGGATCTGGGGCCGGCTGGACGCGTTGGAGGAGCGGCACCGCATCAACCAGGTCACGGGCGTCGGGCAGCGCGAGCCGGATCTGGGCTTCGCCTGGCCGGTGTACCGCTGGGCCCAGGGCCTCGGCCTGGACGCGGTGCTGCGGGACGCCGAGATGCCGGCGGGCGACTTCGTCCGCTGGTGCAAGCAGGTCATCGATGTGCTGGGACAGCTCTCCTCGGCCGCGCCGGCGGGCAGTTCGGTGGGCAGGACCGCGCGCAAGGCCGTGGACCAGCTGTTGCGCGGGGTCGTCGCCTACAGCTCGGTGGGCTAGGCCCGCCGGCAGGGTGCCGGTGGGCTAGGGCCGCGCGGCCAGTGCGGTCAGCAGTCGGGTCAGTGAACCGCCCAGGCCCCAGCGTTCGTTGAGGGCGGCCAGCGTCTCGGGGTCGCGGGGTGCGCGGGGCAGCGTCGGGTCCCGGTCCGGCAGCGGCAGGTCGGTGACGACCCGGACCACCCGGGGGGCGACGGCCAGATAGTCGTGCGCCTCGGTCAACCGGCGGCGCTGGGTGGGGGTGAGGGCGGCCAGGGGATCGTCGAGCGCGGCGAGCACTCCGGCCAGATCGCCGAATCTGGCCAGCAGCGTGGCCGCTGTTTTCTCGCCAATTCCGGCCACCCCCGGCAGTCCGTCGCTGGGGTCGCCGCGGAGCAGCGCGAGATCGGCGTAGCCGGGGCCGTCCACGCCGTACCGTTCGCGCAGTGCCGCCTCGTCGAAGGCCGCCAGGTTGGCCATCCCCTTCACCGGGTAGAGCACCCTGACCCCCCTGGTGTCGTCGACGAGTTGGAAGAGGTCGCGGTCGCCGGTGACGATGTCCACCGGCCCGGTCGCCCGGTGGCTGAGGGTTCCGATGACGTCGTCGGCCTCGTGGTCGGCCGCCCCGAGGCGGCGGATGCCGACCGCGTCCAACACCGCCTCGATCACCGGCACCTGGGGGGTGAGGGTGTCGGGCACCTCCTCGGTGTCCGGGGCGTCCGCCACCTCCTCGGCCACCCGGTGGGCCTTGTAGGTGGGGATCAACGCCACCCGCCAGGCGGGCCGCCAGTCCTCGTCCATGCAGGCCACCAGGGCGTCGGGGCGGTGGTCGGCGACCAGCCGGGCGATGAAGTCCAGCAGTCCGCGCACGGCGTTGACGGGGGTGCCGTCGGGGGCACGCACCTTGTCGGGCACCCCGTGGTAGGCGCGGAAGTACAGCGAGGCGGTGTCGAGCAGCATCAGACGTGTGGTCACGTAGCGATCATGCCGCAATCGTCACAAAATCCCGATGCCCTCTGGCCGACCAAAAATCGTTTGGTAAGCTAAATATTAACGTTTTCTTGACGCTCACATTGCCGAGCCGTCCGGACGCCGAGGAGGAGACATTCACTTGCCGACGCCCAACCGACCCGGCACCCGCTCTGGTCCCGCCGCTCTTCTGATCCCCGCCCTGTCAAGCCCCGGCAACGGGGAGTGAGGGCGAATGGGACACGCTGACACGCTGCTTGCCATGGGTGGTGCCTTCGTCGCCACCGCCTTCCTCGCCCGCCTGGGTGGCCGGATAGGTCTGCCCACGATTCCGCTCTTCATCCTGGCCGGGATTCTCCTCGGCCCCAACACCCCCGGCTTCGTGCTGCTCGAAGACCAGCACGACCTGGAGATGCTCTCCGCGCTCGGCCTCGTGCTGCTGCTGTTCTACCTGGGCCTTGAGTTCCACATGGACGACCTCAAGACCGGCGGCAAGAAGATGGCCGTGGCCGGCACCATCTATCTGGCGCTCAACGTCGGCGCCGGGCTGGCCTTCGGGTTCGCGCTCGGCTGGGGCACCTCCGAGGCGTTGGTGCTGGCCGGTGTGCTGGGAATCTCGTCGTCGGCCATCGTCACCAAGATCCTGGTGGACGCGGGCCGCATCGGGAACCCCGAGACCAAGCCCATCCTGGGCATCATCGTGGTCGAGGACATCTTCCTGGCGCTGTATCTGGCCGCGCTCCAGCCGATCATCTCCGGCTCCGAAGGCGCCGGCGAGACCGCCTGGCAGATCGCCAAGGCGTTCGGCTTCCTGCTGGTGCTGGCGATCGCCGCACGCTGGGGCACCCAGATCATCGGTCGGCTCTTCGCGACCAAGGACGACGAACTGCTCACCATCTCCTTCCTGGGAGCGGCCGTGCTGGTCTCCGGCATCGCCGAGAACTTCGGCGTGGCCGACGCCATCGCCGCCTTCATGGTGGGGCTGATCCTCGGCAACACCGCCTCCGGGGAACGGATCAGGGAGTTGGTCCACCCGCTCAGGGACGCCTTCGCCGCGATCTTCTTCTTCGGCTTCGGCCTCTCCATCGCGCCGGGCGACCTGCCCACCGTGATCTGGCCGGTGCTGATCGCCGTGGCGATCACCCTGGCGATGAACGTCGGCGCCGGTCTCTTCACCGCCAGGATCTACGGCTTCGGCGCGCTGCCGACGGCCAATGTCTCCACCACGCTGCTGGCGCGCGGTGAGTTCGCGCTGATCCTGGCCACCATGGCGGCCGCGGCCGGCCTCGACGATCGGCTCTCCCCGTTCATCGCGGGCTATGTGCTGATCCTCGCCGTCCTGGCGCCGATGATCGCGGGCCGTTCGCACTGGCTGGCCCGGATCCTGCCGGGGGACAAGTCGGATCTCAGGAAACGGGAAGTTCCCCAACCCGAGCCGGAACCGGCGAGTTCCGGCAGATAGCCGGGTTCGACCGGTCGGCCTCGACCCGTTCCCCCGCAAGCCCGTCCGGCTCGACCGGCTCCACCGGTCACCTTCGTTCGAAAGCTGGGCGCCACCTTCGGTCCCCGGGGTGGTGGCATATGCCAGCGAACTACCTGCGGAACCTTCGACGAAACCCGCGACGGATCTCCCCCGCACACAGGACAACGCCCGGCCAGGTGCCGGGCGTTGTTCCGTGATCGCACCGATACTGGCCGCCATGGCCCGGGTATGAGAAGTTCACTGGGTGAGCCTGACCACACCGCCCGGCTGGTACCCCGATCCGGAGGGCGTGCCGGGGGAGCCGGCCAGGGAGCGCTGGTGGGACGGGTCCGAGTGGACCGCCCATGTGCGCCCCACGGCCGAGGCGTTGGCCAAGACGCCCACGCTTCCCTCGGGTCCCTCCGGCACCGATACCGGTCCCGGCACCCCGCCGCCGTCCCGGGCCCCGGGCCATGCCCTGCCCACGCTGCCCAGCGGCGTCCCGGCCGGGCCGCCGCCGCGCCGGCCGCGCCGGCGGACGGCGCTGTTGTTCCTGTGCCTGGGCGCGCTCGGCCTCGCCCTGGCCGCCGCCGTCCTCGTCCCGCTGCTGCTGGACGGCGGCGGCCGGGACGGGGGACAGCGGGGCGGTCCCCGGCCCGGTCCCTCCACCGAACAGGGCGGACCGGACGGCGGGAACGGGGCCGACACCGGCGCCGAGTTGAGCGAACAGCGGGTGGACGGGGTCGCCCTCCCACTGCTCGACGGCTGGTCCGAACGCGAGGCGGCCGGCGGGGTCCTGCTGGTCCACGGCGGCTATCCCTGCCCGGCCGACGCCGAGTTGGACTGTCTGGAGGGCGGGGCCCAACTCCGGGCGCTGCCCGGCGCCGGCACCCTCTCCACCGAGGGGGTGGCCCGCGCCGACATCCCCGAGCTGCAGCGCGACGCCTACCCGCCGACGGCCTACGGCGGCGTCTTCGGCACCGAAGAACTGGCCGCCGAGCCGGTGACGGTGGCCGGTCAACCCGGCTACCGGGTGCGGGTCCGGCTCTCCACCCCGCTGGGCCACGCGCAGATCGAGTCGGTCGCCTTTGTCTCGCCCCAGGACCGGGACACCCTGCTGCTGTTGCGGCTCACCTGGGACGAGGTCGACAGCGCGCCGCCGTTGGAGGATCTGGCGGAGATCCTGCGCGGTACCACCACCGTCTCCACCGGGTCAGGTACCGCCGCCGCCTGGCGCGCACGTAAAGTAACCCCGTTCGCGTGCGACGACTAGGTCGCCGGTTGGCCGGGGAGTGGGCGGATGAACACCGAGCAGGGGCCGCGTTCCACACCTGCGTCCCGGCTGCTCTCCGCGCGTTCGGCGGGGCCACCGCGCCCAACGGCCGTTCCACCGCTGCCCGGTGCACCGCCGCGCCCCGGCGCCCCGCCCCAACCGAGCGTCCCGCCCCGCCCGTTCGCGCCGCCCCGTCCCGTCAACGCGCCCCACGCCGTCTCGCGGGAGGGACGGGCGCCGCGCGTGCTGGTCCCACGGTTGCCGGTGCGGCTGGTCGGCGCGATCGTCTGTCTGGTGCTGGGCACCGGGCTGTTGGGCGGTGCCGCCGCCGGCAGCTGGCTCTCCGGCGGGGAGGACCGGGCGCGGGCGGACGCGACGGCCTGGACCGAAGGGCGTGATCTCTGGCGGGAGTTGCCGGTCGACGAGCTGTTCCCGCCCGAGCTGACCTCGGCCGAGGCGGGCCCCGGCGGCGCCGACCGCCGCTGGCTGCGCCTCGGCGTCGCCCCGGACGGCGGCTGCGCCGACGCCTTCGACCCGCTGCTCAGCGAGGTGCTGTCCGCCGCCGGCTGCCACCGGCTGGTCCGCGCCACCTACACCGACGAGACGAGGACCACCGTCACCACCGTGGGACTGCTCTTCACCACCGCCGACCCGGGCGGCACCGCCGCGCTCGTCGGACGCTTCGCCGACGAGGGGTTGGGCGAGCGCACCGATCTGCTGCCCCGCCCGTTCGCCGTTTCCGGCACCCCGGCCGAGGACTTCGGCGACCGGCAACGCGGCTCCTGGAGCATCGAGGTGGACGAGCGACTGCCCGTCGTCGCCTGGTCGGTGACCGGCTTCGCCGACGGGCGCTCCGTCGGCACGCCGGTGCCGGCCGCCGAGGCCACCGCCGAAGGCGCCGACAGCGCGGTGGCGTTGGCCGGTCTCGGGCATGACAGCCTGGGCGTGCTGGAACGGATCGTCGAACCGCTGCACGAGGCGCATGCCGCCCGCACCGGGGGCGGGGTATGAGGACGCGTCGGCTGGCGGGGGCGGCGCTCGCCGTGGTGGGGGCGCTGGTCGCCCTCGTCGGCCCGGGCGCGGGCCCGGCCGCCGCCGACACCACCAGGGAGCAGCAGCGCTGGGCGCTGGACCAGATCAACGCCTCCGCCGCCTGGGAGTTCACCCAGGGCGAGGGGGTCACCGTCGCCGTGCTGGACACCGGGGTGGACGCCGACCACCAGGATCTGGCGGGCAACGTCCTGCCGGGCCGCGATCTCGTCGGGATGGGCGCCGAGCCCGGCGAGCGGCACTGGGCCGAGCACGGCACCGCCATGGCCGGCATCATCGCCGGCACCGGCCACGGCCGGAACAACGAGGACGGCGTGATAGGCGTCGCCCCCCGGGCCCGGATCCTGCCGGTGCGGGTGCTGCTTGAGGACGACGACCCGCAGCGCGACGAGGCCAGGGACGAGCGGGCCGGCGCCCTGGCCGACGGCATCCGCTGGGCCGCCGACCAGGGCGCCGACGTGATCAACCTCTCGCTGGGCGACGACAGCGAATCGGCCCACCCCGACCCGGAGGAGGACGCCGCCGTCCGCTACGCGCTCGCCAGGGGCGCCGTGGTGGTGGCCTCGGCCGGCAACGGCGGCGAGAACGGCGATCCGGTCTCCTACCCGGCCGGGTACCCGGGGGTGATCGCGGTGACGGCGGTGGACCGGAGCGGCAGCCCCGCCGAGTTCTCCACCCGGCGCTGGTACGCGGCGGTGAGTGCCCCGGGCAAGGACGTGATCGTGGCCGACCCGGACGGCCGCTACTACACCGGCTGGGGCACCTCGGCGGCCGCGGCCTTCGTCTCGGGATGCGCGGCGCTGCTGCTCTCCGCGCATCCGGACCTCACCCCGGCCGAGGTGCGCGAACTGCTCACCGAGACCGCCCAACACCCGCCGGACGGCGGCCGCAACGACGCGCTGGGCAGCGGGATCGTCGACGCGGGGGCCGCGATCGAGGCGGCCAACGAACGGGCCGGCGCCCCGGTCGTCGAGCCGGCCGAGACCTACGGCGGCGAGTACTTCGGCCCGGGGCCCACGCCCAGGGAGGGCGGCGGTGGTGGCGGCTGGCTGGCCCCGGCGGCCGGCGCCACGGGGGTGCTGCTGCTCGGCGCTGGGGGCTGGCTGCTGGTGCGTCGCGCCAGGGCCGGACGCCCGCACCCCGCCCTGGACCGACGGTTCTGATCGACCCTGACTCAGGTGGTCGGCGCCAGCGGCTCGGCCGGGTCCAACGCCGCGACCGCCGTCCTGGCCGCCCACTCGACGGCCGCTATCCCCGCCTCCTGGGTGGGATGGCCGTCGGACACCACGGCTATCAGATACTCCTGCCCCCCGGCCCGCACCCGGCCGATGCTGTTGACGTCCCACAGCCCGGTCTCCGTCCTGGGCAGCCAGCCGTTCTTCAGCTCGAACGTCTCGTCGGCCGCCGCCGAGACCCCCCACCGCTGACCGTCGACCACCGTCGCCATCAGCTCCTGGAGATAGTCCCGGGACGTCGGGGTGAGCGGCGAATCGGCCGTGTAGACGGCCCGCAGCAGGGCTATCTGGTCGGCGCTGGTGGTCTGGGTGAGCCCCCAGTGCCCGTCGTGGCCGGGGATGGTCGAGGTCAGGCCGAGCCGTTCGTTCGCCTCGGCCAGGCCGCTCGCGCCGCCGATCAGCCACCACAGCGCGTCCGTCGCCGCGTTGTCGCTGGCCCGGATCATGACATCGGCCCGCTCCTGCTCCAGGTCGGTCAGCTCCCGCCCCTCGTCCTGCGCCCGCAGCAGCAGCGCGGCCAGTATCTCCACCTTGACGATGCTCGCGGTGTCGAACCGCTCGGCGCCGAAGGTGGCGCTCGCGCCGCTCTCCAGGGCCAGCACCGACACCGAGAGCCGGGCGCTGGGCTCGACCGCCAGCGGGGCCATGGCGTTCGCCAGCCGCGCGTCGGACCTCGGATCGGACAGCGGGAGCCGCGCCTCCCCTGCGGGCGGACGCTGATCCAGGGAGTCCTCCACCAGGCTGTCCTCCCGCGCCGCTCCGGCCTCCGCCACATCCTGCGCCGAGGCCCCCGCGTCGCCGCCCGACAGCGCCAGCGGCGAGGCGTCCCCCGACACCGAGAACGCCAGCAGCGTGCCCGCCAGGGCGGTGTTCACCAGCAGGACGGGACGAAACCGTCGTGCCGGCGGCGGGGCGTTCACATTCATAATGTTGAACGGTAACTCGCACACTTACGCGAGTCACCGGTTGATGTATGAAAACCGGGTAACAGCGGGTGAGCGCCGGGCCGCCCACCGGTGGCCGGTGGTCGGCCGGGGGCCAGGCGGACGCGCTGGATACCCTCGACGGGTGGCTCTCATGAACATTCCCCAGCCCGCCTTCGCCGACGACGACGGCACCGCCGACCCCGCCCTGCGCGCGGCCCTCGACCGCTGGGTCGATGATCCGGCCGGCGCCCGCCCCGCCGTGCTCGCCGCCCTGGCCGGGACCCGCCTGCTGGCCCCCGTCGTCGCGGTCCTGGGGGAGACGGAGACGGACGAGGCCGGGCTCCGCCGGGAGAAGAGCAGCGAGATGGCGTTGCTCACCCTCCGGCTGCCCGACGGCCGGCGCGCGCTGCCGGTGTTCACCGCCATCGAGACGCTGACCCGCTGGCGGCCCGAGGCGCGCCCGGTGCCCGTCACCCCCGCGCAGGCGCTGGCCGCCGCCGTCCAGGAGGGCGCCGGCGCCCTGGTGCTCGACGTCGCCGGGCCGGTGGCCTTCGAGGTGGCCGGGCCCGCGCTGCGGGCCCTGGCCGACGGCGGCGCCCCGGCCGGCCGGCCGGCGGTGCTCGACGGGGTGCGGGCGGTGCTGCGGAGCCAACCGGACGTCCTCGCCGCCCAGTTGGTCCCCGGCGGGGAGGCCGACGGCACCCTCGCCGTGCTGCTGGAGCCGTCCGCCGAGCCCGCCGTGGTGGCCCGCGCGCTGGCCGGCGCGCTCGCCGCGCACCAGGACCTCAGGGCCCATCTGGTGCGCGGTCTCCAGCTGGCGATCCTGCCGCCCGGCAGCGGCCTGCCGGGAGAGCCCACCTATCGGCGGTGACCGCCCGGCGGCGTCACCCGGCCGGCCCCGCCGACATGCGAGGCGCCGGCGGGTGGCCAAGACTGCGAGCAGATCTGCTGGGCACTTCCGCTAGGCACTGGAGGGCGCCATGTCCGCCGAGAGCTCCGACGAGAGAACGGCCGGTACGTCGGCCGAGAGCGACCCCAGGTCGCTGGTGGCCGAACTGCTGGGAACGCTGGTCCTCGTCTTCTTCGCCGTGGGGTCGGCGGTGCTGGCCGGGGAGTTCATCGGCAGCCTCGGCATCGCCCTCACCTTCGGCTTCACCCTGGTCGCCCTCGCCTATGTGCTGGGCCCCGTCTCCGGCGCGCATCTGAACCCGGCGGTCACGCTGGGCATGCTGCTGGCCGGCCGGATGTCCCCGCGCGCCGCCCTCGGCTACTGGGTGGCCCAGCTGGTGGGCGCGATCGTCGGCGCCGCGCTGCTCTTCCTGGTGGCGCACCAGGTGCCCGGGCTCAAGACCGGGGAGGCGTTCGGCAGCAACGGGTACGGGCACCGTTCCGCCGTCGGCCTGAGCATCGCCGGCTCGTTTGTCGCCGAGGTGATGCTGGCCGCGCTGCTGGTTTTCGTCTACCTCTCGGTGACCAGGACGATCACCCTCCGCAGCCTGGACGGGCTGCCGGTGGGCCTGACCCTGGCGGCGGTCAGCCTGATCGGCATCCCGCTCACCGGGGCCTCGCTCAACCCGGCGCGCTCCATCGGCCCGGCGCTGTTCGCCGGCGGCGACGCGCTGATCCAGCTCTGGCTCTTCGTGCTGGCGCCACTGGTCGGCGCCGCCGTCGCGGTGCTGGCCCACCGCTTCACCCACGAACGTCCGGAGGCGTGGTTCCACGACATCCCCTGGCTCTCCGACAAGCTCGGCAAGTCGGGGAAATCGGGGAAGCCGGCCGGAGCGCGGAAGGCGGGCGGGGTCGGTACGGACGCGGGGACTAGCGAATGACAGGGCCGGTGTACTTCTCGCCCGGTCCCTGCCCCGGCTCGTCCGGCACGGCCGACTCCTCGTGGAACGCCAGCTGGAGCGATTTGAGCCCGTCCCTGAGGGGCGCCGCGTGATAGGTGCCGATCTCGCCGGCGCTGGCGGTCACCAGACCGGCCAGCGCGGTGATCAGCTTGCGGGCCTCGTCCAGGTCCTTGTGCCCCTCGCCGCCCTCGGCCAGCCCCAGGTTGACCGCGGCCGAACTCATCAGATGGACCGCGACGGTGGTGATCACCTCGACCGCGGGGACATCGGCGATATCCCTGGTCAGGTCCGCCACGTCGGGGCTCTGGGCGGGCTCGGGGGCGGGGGCTGCGTCGCTCATGGCGCCCAGCCTAGGTCGCGTTTCCCGGCGCCAGAACCGGGGGCGGGCCCCGCCGCCGGGAGCGGCTGTGTGCCCTCCGCGAGGTGGTGTAACCTGGAGGGTGACCGGCCGGACATCTGTGTGTGCGGCCCGCAAGTGGAGGCTCCGCGCTCCCACCTCACCGACCCACGGGGTCGGGAGGTCTTTGGTCAGGCAGCGCCCCGTGGTTTCGCCGCGTCGGTGCTCCCGGTCTGTCTCGGAGCCCCGCCTGTGTTACCGGTCGGGGCGTTTTTTACGCCGTCGAACGGTGGTCACACGATCTAGCGCGGCTGTCCGCCAGACATCCGCGCGGCGTAACCGAGGAGGCCCCATCAGCGCCGAGCCCCGTATCAACGACCGGATTCGCGTCCCCGAGGTGCGACTCGTCGGTCCCAGCGGCGAGCAGGTCGGCATCGTGCCGCTTGCCAAGGCCCTGGAGCTTGCGCAGGAGTACGACCTGGACCTGGTCGAGGTGGCGGCGAACGCCCGCCCGCCGGTCTGCAAGCTCATGGACTACGGAAAGTTCAAGTACGAGTCGGCCCTGAAGGCACGTGAGGCGCGCAAGAACCAGGCGCACACGGTCATCAAGGAGATGAAGCTCCGGCCGAAGATCGACCCGCACGACTATGACACCAAGAAGGGTCATGTCGTCCGGTTCCTCAAGCAGGGGGACAAGGTCAAGATCACGATCATGTTCCGCGGTCGTGAGCAGTCCCGCCCCGAGTTGGGCTTCCGACTGCTCCAGCGCCTCGCGGAGGACGTCCAGGATCTGGGCTTTGTGGAGTCCAACCCCAAGCAGGACGGACGCAACATGATCATGGTTCTCGGTCCGCACAAGAAGAAGACCGAGGCGATGGCCGAGGCGCGTGAGGCTCAGGCCGCTCGCAAGGCCGAACGCCAGCAGGGCAAGACGACGGCCTGACCGGCCGCGGCCCCGCTGGGTTACGAGGATTCAGGAACGACGAGGAGAGTACGGCGACATGCCGAAGAACAAGTCCCACACCGGTGCCGGCAAGCGGTTCAAGCTCAGTGGCTCCGGCAAGGTGATGCGCCAGCGCGCAGGTCGCCGTCACTACCTGGAGCACAAGTCGTCCACGTTGACCCGGCGGCTCGCCGGCACCGCGGAGACCGCCCCGGCCGACGCCAAGAGGATCAAGAAGCTTCTCGCGAAGTGATCCGCCCACGACCGCCCCGACACCCGGCGGCGGTCGGCGGACCGACCGGGACCCATCCGTTCCGGGCCGTGTGACGATTCCCACGGCCCCGCTACAAGGAGTACACACGTGGCACGCGTCAAGCGGGCAGTCAACGCCCACAAGAAGCGCCGGGCGATTCTGGAACAGGCCAGCGGCTACCGCGGCCAGCGCTCGCGGCTGTACCGCAAGGCGAAGGAGCAGGTCACCCACTCCCTCGTCTACAACTACAACGACCGTAAGAAGCGCAAGGGCGACTTCCGGCAGCTGTGGATCCAGCGGATCAACGCCGCCGCCCGCGCCAACGGCGTCACCTACAACCGCTTCATCCAGGGCCTGAAGGCCGCTGAGATCGAGGTGGACCGCAAGATGCTCGCCGAGCTGGCGGTCAACGACCCGGGCGCCTTCGCGGTGCTGGTCGAGACGGCGCAGAAGGCGCTTCCGAGCGACGTCAACGCGCCCAAGGCCGCCTGACCCACTCGCGGCACGCGCTTTCCGGACCCGCAGGCAGACCGCCTGCGGGTCCGTCGCTTCTCAGCCCGAGCACGGCGCCGGGCCGTCCCCCCGGCCGCCCTTCCATGGCGGCCCGTCCGTTCAACCGCCCTCTTCCGTAAGCGAGTTCGTCGCCCATGGCCGCTGCCCCACAGCTGATCTCCGCGCGCTCCCCCCGTGTGTCCGCCGCCCGGCGGCTGGCCCGGCGCAGTTTCCGGGGCCGGGAGCGGCGCTTCCTGGCGGAGGGGCCGCAGGCGGTGCGCGAGGCGGTGGGGCACCGGGGCGCCGAGGGGGGCACCCTGCGCGAGCTGTTCACCACCCCCGAGGCCGCCGAGCGGTACGCGGAGCTGGTGGCGGCGGCGCGGGCGGCCGGGGTCCCGGTGCACCATGCCGACCCCGAGGTGGTCGCCGGCATCTCCCAGACGGTCACCCCGCAGGGCCTGGTCGGCGTCTGCGGTTTCCTGGACCGGCCGTTCGACGAGGTGCTGGCCGCGCGGCCCCGGCTGGTGGCCGTGCTGGCGCATGTCAGGGATCCGGGCAACGCGGGCACGGTGCTGCGCTGCGCCGACGCGGCCGGGGCGGACGCGGTGGTGCTCACCGACGCCTCCGTCGACCTCTACAACCCCAAGGCGGTGCGCGCCTCGGTCGGCAGCCTGTTCCATCTGCCGGTGGCCGTCGGGGTGCCGGTCGACCGGGCGGTGGCGGGCCTGGCCGAGGCGGGGGTGCGGGTGCTGGCGGCGGACGGGGGCGGCGCGGACGATCTGGACACCGAGTTGGACCGGGGCACCATGGGCGGGCCGACGGCGTGGATATTCGGCAACGAGGCGTGGGGGCTGCCGGCCGAGACCAGGGAGCTGGCCGACGCCGTGGTGCGGGTCCCGATCCATGGCCGCGCGGAGAGTCTCAACCTGGCCACCGCCGCGGCCGTGTGCCTCTACGCCTCCGCCCGCGCCCAGCGCGGTCCCGGCGGCTGTCGGGCGGCGGCCGGTTTCCAGCGCACCCCCGACAACGTTCCCGGGTCAGGGCTGTAGCTCCGGCAGGTGCTCGGCGGTGACCGGGTAGGGAATGATTGCGCGTTCAACCGGGGGTGGGACAGGTCCGGTTGGGCATGTGGTGACGCTGACACCCAAGGGGAGAGGGGCGATGGGGGATGGAAACGGCGGCCGGCGACGAGGAGCCTGAGCACCTGGCTCCCGACGACCTTCCCGACGGCCTGGTGATCGCGGACCGCCGTGGTCTGGTGGTGTGTTGCAACGCCGCGGCGGCGCGGCTCACCGGGCAGTCGGCGGCGGACGCGCTCGGCCGGCCCATCGAGCGGGTGCTGCCGCTTGAGGACCCGGACGGGCGGCTCTGGTGGCGGCTGACGGATCCCTATGGCGGGCTGGCCATCCGCACCGGCCAGCCGGAGCGGAACCTGCTGCTGCCGGGCGGCCGCGAGGTGCTGGTCGCCGCCCGCTATGTGCGGGACCGGCCGGCCGGGCCGCTGCGGCGGCTGGTGGTGTCGCTGCGCGGCACCGAGGCCAGGAAGCGCACCGAACGGGGCAACGCCGAGCTGATCGCCACCGTCGCGCACGAGCTGCGCTCGCCGCTGACCTCGGTGAAGGGCTTCACGGCCACCATGTTGGCCAAATGGGAGCGGTTCACCGACGAGCAGAAGCGGCTGATGCTGCAGACCGTGGACAGCGACGCGGACCGGGTCACCCGGCTGATCACCGAGCTGCTCGACGTCTCCAGGATCGACTCGGGGCGGCTGGAGATCCGCCGCCAGCCGGTCGCGTTGGACGAGGCGGTGCGCCGCCATGTGGAGCTTCTGGTCAACAACGGTCAGGACGCCGAGCGCTTTCTGCTGGAGATCGAGGAGTCGCTGCCGAGCCTCTGGGCCGATCCGGACAAGATCGATCAGGTCCTGGTCAACCTCCTGGAAAACGCGGTGCGCCACGGGAGCGGTAGGGTCACCATTGAGGTACATCGCGTACCGCCCAGCAGAACCCGCCAGGAAGGGACGGCCGTCACCGTGAGCGACGAGGGCCCCGGCATCCCCGAGGACGCCATGCAGCGGGTCTTCACGCGCTTCTGGCGCGGCAGCGAACACGGCGGCACGGGCCTCGGGCTCTATATCGTCAAGGGAATCGTCGAGGCGCACGGTGGCACGGTCACCGTCGGTCGCTCCTCGGGGGGCGGCGCTCGCTTCCGATTTATCCTGCCCGCGGGCGTTCCGGCCTTTCTCCGCTGAGCCGCCGAGTCGCTGAAGCCGCTCAGCCGAGGCGCCCGGCCGGTCCCGCGGGCCGACCTTCGGTCACAGAAATCCACCGCGTGCCCCCGTAGACTCGGTCGCCGGGTCCGGAGGGGGCGCAGCGGAGCCCAAGCCAACGGAAGCACGGGAAGAGATGTCGGCACCCAACAAGTCGTACGACCCGGTCGAGGTCGAGGCACTGAAACCGCAGGAGATCGACGCGGCCAGGGACGCGGCGCTGGCCGCCTTCGAGGCCGCCGCCGATCTGGAGGCGCTGCACGAGGCCAAGGTCGCGCACACCGGCGACCGTTCGCCGCTGGCGCTGGCGAACCGGGAGATCGGTGCCCTGCCGCCGCAGGCCAGGGCGGCCGCCGGCAAGCGGGTCGGGCAGGCCAGGGGCGCGGTGAACAAGGCGCTCGCCGTCCGCAGGGAGCGCCTGGAGGCGGAGCGTGACGAGCGGGTCCTGGTCGAGGAGGCGGTGGATGTCACCCTCCCCTACGACCGGCGGCCGGCCGGCGCCCGGCATCCGCTGACCACCCTCTCGGAGCGCATCGAGGACATCTTCGTGGCCATGGGCTACGAGGTGGCCGAGGGGCCCGAGCTGGAGGCCGAGTGGTTCAACTTCGACGCGCTCAACCTGGACCCCGACCATCCGGCGCGCTCCACCCATGACACGTTCTTCGTCGCGGACGAGAAGGGCGGCCCGGACAGCGGTCTGGTGCTCCGCACCCACACCTCGCCGGTGCAGATCAGGACGCTGCTGGACCGGGAGCCGCCGGTCTATGTGATCTGCCCGGGGCGCACCTACCGCACCGACGAGCTGGACGCCACCCACACCCCGGTCTTCGGGCAGGTCGAGCTGCTGGCCGTGGACGAGGGGCTGACCATGGCCGATCTCAAGGGCACCCTCGACCATATGGTGCAGTCGCTGTTCGGGGCCGGCATGCGGACCAGGCTGCGGCCCAACTACTTCCCGTTCACCGAGCCTTCGGCCGAGATGGACATGGTGTGCTTCCGCTGCCGGGGCGAGTCCGTGGGCGATCCGGACCGTCCCTGCCGCACCTGCGGCAGCGAGGGCTGGATCGAGCTGGGCGGCTGCGGCGTGGTCAACCCCCGGGTGCTGGTCGCCTGCGGCGTCGACCCGGAGCGGTACAGCGGGTTCGCCTTCGGGTTCGGGATCGAGCGCCTGCTGATGTTCCGGCACGGCGTCGCCGACATGCGGGACATCATCGAGGGTGACGTGCGGTTCACCCGGCCGTTCGGGAGTGAGATCTGATGCGCGTTCCCCTTTCCTGGCTGCGGGAGTACGTCGACCTGCCGGTCGAGGTCACCGGGCGTGAGGTCGCCACCCGGCTGATCTCGGCGGGGCTTGAGGTGGAGCTGGTCGAGCGTCTGGGCGCCGACCTCACCGGGCCGCTGGTGGTCGGACAGGTGCTGGCCATCGAGGAGTTGACCGAGTTCAAGAAGCCGATCCGCTACTGCCAGGTGGATGTCGGCGAGGCCAACGGCACCGGGCAGCCGCAGAACATCATCTGTGGCGCGTCCAACTTCGCCGTCGGCGACAAGGTCGTCGTGGTGCTGCCGGGCGCGGTGCTGCCCGGCGGGTTCAAGATCTCAGCACGCAAGACCTACGGGCATGTCTCCGAGGGCATGATCTGCTCGGTGCGCGAGCTGGGCATCGGCGACGACCACGACGGCATCCTGGTGCTGTCGCCCGAGCACGAGGTCGGCACGGACGCCATCGCGCTGCTGCAACTCGTCGACGAGGTCCTGGACATCGCGGTCACCACCGACCGCGGCTACTGCCTGTCGATGCGCGGTGTCGCCCGTGAGACGGCCACCGCGTTCGGGCTGCCGCTGCTCGATCCGGCGCTGCTCGACGTGCCGGAGGCGAACGGCGACGGGCATCCGGTGCGGATCGAGGACGCGGCGGCCTGCGACCGGTTCGTCGCGCGCACGGTGACCGGGGTCAGGCCCGAGGCGAGGTCCCCGATCTGGATGCGGCGCCGGCTGCAGAAGGCGGGGGTCCGGCCGATCTCGCTGGCCGTCGACATCACCAACTACGTGATGCTGGAGATCGGCCAGCCGCTGCACGCCTACGACCACAGCCGCCTGGACGGGACCATCGTGGTCCGCCGGGCCGAGGCGGGCGAGAAGCTCACCACGCTGGACGGGGCCGAGCGGAAGCTGGATCCGGAGGATCTGGTGATCGCCGACGGCAGCGGCCCGATCGGTCTGGCCGGGGTGATGGGCGGCGCCCACACCGAGATCGCCGACACGCCGGCCGACCCCTCGCCGCTGGGCGCCTCGGGCACCACGGAGATCGTCATCGAGTCGGCGCACTTCGACGCGGTCACCATCGCCAGGACGGCCCGTCGGCACAGGCTGAGCAGTGAGGCGTCCCGCCGCTTCGAGCGCGGCGTCGACCCGGGGGCCGCCGACGCGGCCGCCCAACGCGCCGTGGATCTCCTGGTGTTGCTGGCCGGTGGCACCGCGGGGGCCGGGGTCACCGACCAGGGCACGCCGGTGCCGCCCGCCACCGTCGAGATCCCGGCGGACCATCCGGACCGGGTGGCCGGCGTGGCCTACGGCCGGGAGGTCGTGGTGCGCCGCCTCCAGGAGGTCGGCTGCTCGGTGACCGGCAGCGACACATTGACGGTGACGGCGCCCAGCTGGCGGCCCGATCTGACCGACCCCAACGATCTGGCCGAGGAGGTGCTGCGGCTTGAGGGCTACGAGTCGCTGCCGGCCACGCTGCCCAGGCCGCCGGCCGGGCGCGGGCTCACCGAGGGCCAGCGGCTGCGCCGCCGGGTCGGCAGGGCGCTGGCCGGCCAGGGCTATGTCGAGACGCTGAACTACCCGTTCGTCGGGGCCGCCGCGCTGGACGCGCTCGGGCTGCCGGGGGACGACCCCAGGCGGCGGGCGGTGCGGCTGGCCAACCCGCTCTCCGACGAGGAGCCCTGGCTGCGCACCACGCTGCTGCCCGGCCTGCTGGAGACCCTGCGCCGCAACCACGGGCGGGGCAGCCAGGATCTGGCGCTCTTCGAGACCGGCCTGGTGTTCCGGCCGACCGGCCGGGAGACGGCCCAGATCAGGCCGCCGGTCACCCGCCGACCCACCGACGAGGAGGTGGCCGCGCTCAATGCCGCGCTGCCGCCGCAGCCGCGCCGGGTCGCCGTGGTGCTGGCGGGCGCGCGGGAGCCGGCCGGCTGGTGGGGCGGCGGCCGTCCCGCCGAGTGGGCGGACGCGATCGAGGCCGCGCGGACGGTCGCGGGCGAGGCGGGGGTGGAGCTGATCGTCGAGCGCGACCAGCACGCGCCCTGGCACCCGGGGCGCTGCGCCGCGCTGCGGCTGGCCGGCGAGCGCACCCTGGTGGGCCACGCGGGCGAGCTGCACCCCCGGGTGGTCAAGGCCCTGGGCCTGCCGGAGCGCAGCTGCGCGATGGAGCTGGATCTCGATCTGCTGCACCGCGCCGGCGGTGGGACGGTCAACGGTCCGACGATCTCCTCGTTCCCGGTGGCCACCCAGGATGTCGCGCTGGTCGTGGACAACGCGGTGCCCGCCTACGAGGTGGAGGCCGCGCTGCGCGCCGGCGCCGGCGAACTGCTGGAGTCCGTGCGGCTGTTCGACGTGTTCACCGGGGAGCAGCTGGGCGCGGGGCGCAAGTCGCTGGCCTACGCGCTGCGGTTCCGGGCCCAGGACCGGACGCTCACCGCCGAAGAGGCCACCGCGGCCAGGGAGGCGGCGGTCGCGACGGCCATCTCCCGCACGGGCGCCTCGCTGCGCGGCGCGTAGCGGCGGAGCATCGCACCGAGGGGGCCGACGCCGGCGGGCGTCGGCCCCTTTTCGTTGAGCGAGGTCAGTCGCCGGGGTCGGTCGTCGGGGTCAGTCGCCGGGGTCGGGGAGCGGGGCGGCGTCCGCGTGCTCGGCCAGCGGGGCGAAGAGGTCGCCGTGCTCGGCCAGCCTGGCGGGCAGGTCGGCCAGGGTGATCTCCAGATCCTCGGGACGTTCGCAGCCGGCGATCTCGTCCCAGGTGACCGGCGCCGAGACGGTGGGCAGCGGCCTGGCGCGCAGCGTGTAGGGGGTGGCGGTGGTCTTGCGGGCCGAGTTCTGGCTGTGGTCGATGAAGACCTTCCCCGGGCGGAGCCGTTTGGCCATCACCGCGACCGCCAGCTCGGGCAGCGCCCCGGCCGCCTCGGTGGCCAGCCGTTTGGCATAGGCCGAGGCGTCCGCCGAGTCGACGGGCCGCAGCGGGCTGAGCAGATGCAGTCCCTTGGAGCCCGAGGTCTTGGGGTGAACGGTCAGCCCGTCGCGGGTGAGCCGGTCGCGCAGCCAGAGCGCGACCCGGCAGCAGTCCACCACGGTGGCCGGGGGCCCCGGGTCCAGATCGAGGACCAGCCGGTCCGCGACCCCGGGTTCGGTCAGCGTCCACTGGGGGGTGTGGAACTCCACCACCAGGTTGGCCACCCACACCAGCGACGGCAGATCGGCCACCACCAGCTGCCGGATGGTCCCGCCGCCTGACGTGGGGACCTCGCCCGTCATCACCCAGTCGGGTGTGCCGGGCGGCACGTTCTTGGTGAAGAACCGCTGCCCGGTGTGCCCGTCCGGGTAGCGCAGCAGGCTCAGCGGGCGATCCACCAGGTGCGGCAGCAGCAGCGCGCCGTGCGAGGCGTAGTAGTGCAGCAGCTCGCCCTTGGTGGTGCCGTCGTCATAGAGCGCCTTCTCCAGGTTGGAGAGCGTCAGACGACGGCCCTCGACGGTGACCACGGGCATACCCTGAGACTGCATGAAAGGGGCAGATCGTGCGAACTATCTGGAAAGGGTCCATCTCCTTCGGGCTGGTGACCATCCCCGTCAAGGTCGTGGGCGCGACGGAGAACCACTCGGTCTCGTTCCGCCAGGTGCACACCACCGACGAGGGCCGGATCCGCTACCGCAAGGTGTGCGAGCTGGACGGCGAGGAGCTGTCCGGCGACCAGATCGGCAAGGCGTACCAGGCGGCCGACGGCACCCTGGTGCAGATCAGCGACGACGATCTGGCCGCGCTGCCGCTGCCCACCGCGCGGACCGTGGAGATCCTGGGCTTTGTCCCGGTCGCCAGCATCGACCCCATCCAGCTGGACCGCTCCTACTACCTGGCTCCCGACAGCGGCGCGGCCAAACCCTATGTGCTGCTGCGCGAGGCGCTGCGGCGGTCGGGACAGGGTGCCGTCGCCAAGCTGGCGATGCGCGGCCGGGAGACCCTTGCTCTGGTGCGCACCCGGGAGGAGGACGATGTGCTGGGCATGCACACGCTGCTCTGGCCGGACGAGATCCGTTCCGCCCAGGGGCTGGCCCCCACCGAGCAGGTGAACGTCAGGGACGCCGAGTTGGACATGGCCGACACCCTGATGGACACCCTGGGGGAGGTGGACATGTCCGAGCTGCACGACGAGTACCGGGCCGCCGTGGAGACCCTGGTCAACGCGAAGCTGGAGGGCGTCGAGCCGCCCAGCCTCGGCGAGGAGGCGGCCGGCGGCGGCCGGGTGGTCGATCTGATGGCGGCCCTGGAGGACAGCGTGCGCAACGCCCGCGCCTCCCGGGGCGAAGGCGAGGACGAGGGCGAGGGTGGGGGCGAGGACG
Source organism: Streptomyces sp. NBRC 109706 (assembly GCF_000974485.1). Classification (GTDB taxonomy): domain Bacteria; phylum Actinomycetota; class Actinomycetes; order Streptomycetales; family Streptomycetaceae; genus Streptomyces. Next base: position 86,242 of record NZ_BBOM01000011.1, read on the forward strand.
AGGGAGAGGGCGCCACGGTCACCGATATCGGCGCGGGCTCCGGCGGCCGGAAGACCGCCAGGAAGTCCGCCGCCAGGAAGGCGGCCAAGAAGAGCACGGCGGAGAAGTCCACTGCCGGGAAGAGCACGAAGAAGAGCACCGGGAAGAAGTCCACCGCCAAGAAGACCGCGGCCAAGAAGTCCACCGCGAAGAAGTCCGCGGCCTCACGCAAGCGCGCCTCCTGACCGCCGTTCGGCGTCGCGCTCCCTGACCACCCCGACCGTGACCAGGGCGGCGCTGATCAGCCCGACGGCCAGCACCGGCATCGGCATCGGCACAAAGGTCGCGGCCAGCACCAGGACAGCGCCGCCGGGGAAGAGATAGACGCCCCACCCGTCCGGGCGGTTGGGCCGCAGGTGCAGGGCCCAGACCGCGACCAGATAGACGGCCACCGGAAGCGTCACCGAGGCCGCGGCGGTGAGGGGAGCCAGCTCGGCCTCGTCGGTCAGCGAGTCGATGTTGAGCGCCAGCCCGGCGCCGACCGCCGCCGCCGCGCCGAAGATCAGGAAGTGGCCATAGCCCCAGAGAAAAGCCTGCCGGCTGGACTCGAGAAATTCACCGGCCGGCGTCGCGAAGTACATCCACCACATGGCGAACACCGTCAACAGCGCGCCGCCGGCGAGGAGATACAGATCGTCGCCCGCGTACGCCGCGTCGACCGCCCGGCGCACCGCCGAGGTCGCCGACATCACCGACTCGCCGAGCACGATCATCGTGAACAGCCCGTATCGCTCGGCGATGTGATGCGGATGCCAACTGGTGCGGTGCCCCCGCTCGGCGACCAGCGGAACGGCCAGGTCCAGCAGCGCCAGCGCCAGAAACGTCCAGCGCTGCCACAGCTCGGGCAGCAGCAGCCAGACACACCACAGACCCTGCACCCCGGCCAGGCCCCCGGCGAAGCGCAGGGCCACCGAACGGGGCGCGGCCCCGGCGAACATGGCCCGCAGCCACAGGCTGATCATGGCCAGCCGCATCACGGAGTAGCCGACGACCACCACCACGAAGTCGTGGTTCTCGAACGCCAGCCGCACCCCGGCGGCCAGCACCAGCGCGCCGGTGATGGTCGCCAGCGTGGCCAGCCGGAAGAGCACATCACCCGGGTCGTAGGCCGACGAGAACCAGGTGAACCCCATCCAGGCCCACCAGACGGCGAAGAAGACCGTGAGAAAGCTGGTGACGGCGGTGAACGAGCGCCCGGTGGCCAGATACTCGTGCAGCTCGCGGGCGACCTGCGCCACCGCGACCACGAAGCAGAGGTCGAAGAACAGCTCCAGCGGGGTGGCCGTGCGGTGCGGCTCCCCGGTGTCCCGCGCGGTCATCCGGCGATGCCACAGGTAGTTCACGGACATCGTCGTGGCCCGCCCGTCCGTCGTGGGGTCCGGTATCAGCCCCCTCGGGGGGCGATTCGGGGGCAATTGTGGCGTACGGCGACGGACGGGGCGGGGAGGTGCGGCCGCGCGGCGGGGTGCTCAGCCCCGGGGCGGGTACGAGTAGAAGCCGGCGCCGGTCTTCCGTCCCAGCTGGCCGGCGGCCACCATCCGCAGCAACAGCGGCGGCGGGGCGTAGAGCGGCTCCTTCAGCTCCTGGTACATCGAGTCGGCGATGGCGGCCACGGTGTCCAGACCGATCAGATCGGCCAGCTTGAGCGGACCCTGCGGATGGGCGCAGCCCAGCTCCATCCCGTTGTCGATATCGTCCCTGCTCGCGGCCCCCGACTCGAACATCCGCACGGCGGAGAGCAGATAGGGGATCAGCAGCGCGTTCACCACGAACCCGGAGCGGTCCTGGGCGCGGATGGCGTGCTTGCCCAGCACGCCGGTGACCAGGGCCTCGGCCCGCTTCACGGTGGCCTCGCTGGTGGTCAGCGCCGGGATCAGCTCGACCAGGCGCTGCACCTGCGCCGGGTTGAAGAAGTGCACCCCCAGCACCTGCGCCGGCCGCCCGGTGGCCACCGCCAGGTTGACCAGCGGAATCGCCGAGGTGTTGGAGGCGAGGATGGCGTCCTCCCGCGTCACCACCTGGTCGAGCACCTGGAAGATCTCCGTCTTCACCTGCTCGTTCTCCACCACCGCCTCGATCACCAGATCGCGGTCGGCGAACTCGCCCAGATCGGTGGTGAAGGTGAGCCGGTCCAGCGCGGCGTCCCGTTCGGCCACCGTGAGCTTGCCGCGTTCGGTGGCCCGTTCCAGCGAGTTGACCAGCCGGGTGCGCCCCAGCTCCAGGGCCTCGCCGGTGGTCTCGGCGACCCGCACGTCGAGACCGGCGCGGGCGCACACCTCGGCGATGCCGGCCCCCATCTGGCCGCAGCCCACCACCCCAACGCGTTCGATGTCCGTCACGCCTGCCCCTTCGCCGGTCCGTCCGCTTCTCGGGACCCGACGTTACCCCCGGCGCGCCGGGGGAGGACCGGCCGGGTCCGGTCCTCCCCGACGGCGGTCAGTCGGTGGCGTTGCCGACGATCACGCCCCGGCCGTTGGTCCCGACATAGACCCGGCCGAAGACGTCGGGGTCGCCGGCGATGGCGTCGCCGGTGTAGGCCCACTGGTGCTGGTCGTCGTTGATCCTGGTCCACGCCGCGCCGGCGTCGGTCGAGCGGAAGATCCCGCGCGTTCCGTCCACCACCCCGCTGCTGTAGAGCGTGAGGTGGTCGGCGCCGGGCGCCGGGGCGCCGAGGCCGATGGTGTCCGCCGCGATCCCGGCCACCTCGGTGAAGGTGGCGCCGGCGTCCGTGGAGTGCCACAGGCCCTCGCCGGCCAGCCAGATCTCGCCGCGCGCGTCGGGAACGGCGGTGAACCGGACGTCGGCCTCGGCCGGCAGCCCGTCAGCCGCGCTCGCCGCGAAGCTCCGGCCGCCGTCGACGCTCACATAGAACGTGCCGGCCGAGAAGCCGTAGAACACCTGCGGATCCACCCGGTCCGCCTCCACCCGGGCGCCGGCCGGGATGCCGTCGGCCTCCGTCCAGCCCTGCCCGAAACCGGCGGTGTGACGCACCGGACCGCTCTCCGGACTCCACACGAACGAGCCGCCGTCCGCCGCCGCCGCGACCGTGCCGCCGGCCGCGCCCTCGGGGGCGGTGCCGGCGAACCAGTTGGCGCCGCCGTCGGTGGAGAACCCGATCGTGGGATCGGTGCCCTCGCCCACATGGTGGCCGACCCTGACCACCGTGTTCGGGCTCAGCTCGGCGAAGTCCAGGCTGGTGGTGGTGCCGAACCCGGGCGAGGCGTACATCGACTCGGGCACCTCCGTGATGTCGTCGTGGCGGAAGCCCCCGATGTCCCCCAGGCCACTCAGCAGTTCCACCGCCCCGGGCGGGGCCGCCAGGTCCAACACGGCTGTCTCCTCAAGGCCCTTGACCACCGGCCGGATGGTGAACAGGGTGTCGCTGTCCCAGTTGGTCAGCTCGGTGGTGCCGTAGACCGTCGCGCCCGTGCCGTAGAGCAGCCGGTCGGAGTCGAACGGGTCGATCTCCATGCCCTCGGTCATCCAGCCCAGCTTGGGCACCTCCTCGGGCGGCGTCGGGTTCCCGTTGAAGTCCAGCCAGGGCACCTCGGAGATGTCGATGGTGTAGCGGTTGTTCCGCTCCGGGTAGTTGCCGAACTCCCAGGCCCTGGTCCAGCTGTCGCCGCCGTCCGTCGAACGGAACAGCTGGGTGTCGGGCCACCAGGAGCTGTAGCCGGTGACCATCAGCGTGCCCGGGGCCTGCCGGTCGACGGTCAGTCCGCTGAAGCCGAAGTAACGGTCGCCGCCCGACGGCACGGGGGAGATGTCCGTCCAGGTGTCGTCGGCCGTGTCGAGGCGCCAGACCTCGCCGTCCTCGCCGGCGTAGGGGCCGGGGTTGTCGCTGGTGGCGATGTACAGATCCCCGGTGGCCTCGTCCAACACCCCCTTGTGCGGCAGGAATCCGGTGGGCTGACCCGGCACCGCCTCCCAGGTGGCGCCGGCGTCGGTGGACCGGTAGACGCTCTCCGCCAGATCGGCCACGCCGGCGTAGAGGGTGGGGGTGGCGCTGCCGGGGCTGCCGGATCGCGGGTCGAACGTCACCCAGGTGACGCCGATGATGTCGTTCTCGTAGCCCAGGGGTCGTCCGGATTGAGCACATAGTCCCCGGGGTTGGGGAAGGAACCGACCTCGCTCCAGCTCTCCCCGGCGTCCGTGGAACGCCACAGGCCCTCGCCGCTTGGCGCCCCGAGATAGAGCACGTCGTTGTCGTTGGGGTCGATCGCCAGCCGCTCGCCCATGCCCCGGCCCGGCATGTTGCCGCCGAGTTTGAAGGGCAGCTCACTGGTCTCCCAGGTCTCGCCCCGGTCGGACGAGCGCAGGATCGCGCCGTTGGCCGGATCCCAGTCGTTGGTGTAGGTGCCCACGGCCGCATAGACCCGGTCGGGGTCCACCGCGTCGGTGGCCAGCGAGGCGACCCCGGTGTAGCCCCAGTCGTCCCAACCGACGTGGTCGAGCAGCGGGATCCAGGACTGGTCGGACTCGTTCCACCGGTAGGCGCCACCGATGTCCGTTCGTGCATAGAACAGGTTCGGTTCGGACCGGTTGAAGACGATGCTCGGCACAAAGCCGCCACCGCCGATCTGCACGTTGTCCCAGGTGTAGCTCACGGCGAGCGTCGGCTCGGCGTCGCCGGTGTGCTCCGGGGCTGTCGCGTCGGTCGCGTCGGTGGCGTTGGCCGTGGCCAGGCCGCCCATCAGGCTGCCTATCAGGCCCCCTACCATGGCAAGGCTCGCTACCAGCACGACCGTTGGTCTCCCTCTGCGCACGCTGTCGTCCTCTCCGTGCATGACCGCCCGAAGGCGGCGTGGGGGGTGGGCGAAAACATGGGAGCGCTCCCGGAGATGTGCGCTGTTGATGCTAACTATCGAATGTTGTTCGCATAAGGGTGTGTCAAAGGCGGATCGACCGCGCCGCATTCCGTCACTCTGTGCTGGGCATGGATAACGGAGACGAGCGTCAGGGGGCACTCATGGGTCGTACGGGTCGGATCAGCCGCAGGAGCTTCGCGCTGGTCGCGATGGGCACGATGGCCGGCGCTCTGACGCCGGCCCAGGCCGCCGCCGTCGAGCGGGTCCCGCCCACGGCGGCCGACGCGCGGCCGGCCGGCGGCGGCGCGGCGCCGTTCGCCGAGCAGCTGCGCGGGATGTGGATCGCCTCGGTGAGCAACATCGACTGGCCGGCCGCCCAGGGGCAGTCGGCCGACGCGGCCAAAGCCGATCTGCTGGAGCTGCTGGATGTCGCCGTCCGCTGGGAGTTGAACACGGTCTTCTTCCAAGTGCGGCCCACCGCCGACGCGTTCTGGCCCTCCCCGCACGAGCCCTGGTCCGAGTGGCTGACGGGCACCCAGGGGCAGGATCCGGGATGGGATCCGCTGGCCTTCGCCGTCGAGGAGGCGCACGCGCGGGGCCTCGCCCTGCACGCCTGGTTCAACCCGTACCGCGTGGCCACCCACACCGACCGCTCCCGGCTCACCGCCGACCACCCGGCGCGGCGCAACAGCGACTGGGCCGTCGCCTACGGCGGCCGGCTCTACTACAACCCCGGGCTGCCCGAGGTCCGCGCCTTCGTCCAGGACGCGATGCTGGACGCGGTCGCCAACTACGACATCGACGGCGTCCACTGGGACGACTACTTCTACCCCTACCCGGTGGCGGGCGCGGCCTTCGACGACGCGGCCGCCTTCCGCGAACACGGCGGGGACTTCGACGACCTGGGGGACTGGCGCCGCCACAACATCGACCTGCTGGTGCGCGAGATGCGCGCGCGGGTGGCCGAGGCCAAGCCGGACATCCCGTTCGGCGTCAGCCCGTTCGCCGTCTGGCGCAACCGCTCGACGGACCCGCTCGGCTCCGACACCAGGGGCGGCGTCCAGACCTACGACGACCTCTACGCGGATGTCCGCACGTGGGTCAAGGAGAGCTGGATCGACTATGTGATCCCCCAGATCTACTGGCATATCGGCAACGAGGCGGCCGACTACGCGGTGCTCGCCGCGTGGTGGTCCGACGTCGCCGACGGCACGGGCGTCGCGCTCTATCTCGGCGAGGCGGTCTACAAGGTCGGGGACCCGGCCCAGCCGGCGGCCTGGCAGGACCCGGCGGAGCTGTCCCGCCATCTGACGCTCTGCGCGGAGGAGCATCCGCAGGTCGGCGGCCATGTCTTCTACTCCGCCAAGCAGGTCGCGGCGGACCCGCTGGGGGCGATCAGCCGGGTGTACGAGGACCACTATGGCTGAGCGCGCCAGCGCTTTTACGGGGACGCCGTGGCGGGTGCGCGTGGACGCGCGGGTGCGCGGGCCATGGGGAGCGGTGGGCGGCCGGGTAGGGGGGACGGCTGAATTCGCGTGGAGGTGTGAGTGGCGGTGGATGGACGTCCGGTGGGGGTGAGGGGCGGAGTTTCCGGGGTGGGGGTGGTCGGCCTGAGGTGTGGGGCGGGGTTTCGGCGTTCCTGGGTGCTGGACGGGGGTGGATGGAACGTCCGGTGGGGGTGAGGGGCACTCGGGTGGTGGGGGTGCTGGTCGGATCGACGGGGCGGGCGGGGGCCGTGGTAGGCGGAAGGCTTCTGGCGCTCAGGGGTGGGTTCATGATGGGTGGGGGCCGTCGGGGGCGGGCGGTGCGGTGGAGATCGGTATGGCGGTGGTCGGCCGGTGGCGTGTACCCGGGGGGTGGTCGACGGCCGGCGGTGGGTTGCTCGTTCGCCCGGTGCCTGAGGGGGGCTGCGGGTGGTGCGTCTGGGGCCGTCCTGCCGGGCCTCGCCGGTGTCGTCCGGCGGGTGGTTCGTACGGGCCGGATCTCCCTGGACAGGCGCGTGCCGGCCGTGTCATCCACCGGGGCGGACGCGGGCGTCGGGGGTGACGGCGCAGGTGGGGGTGCCGCCGGGGAGGCGGTGGCGGTTGGTGGCGATGGCGCGGTAGATGCCGTGGGCCAGCCAGCTGATCGGGGGCAGGGTGAGCAGCGCGCCGAGGGGGGCCCACCAGCGTCCGGCGGAGAGCAGGGCCTTGGCGACGGCTCGTGACCCGCCGTACACCCGGCCCGTCGGGGTCACCCAGAGCACCTCGTGCCGGGCGCGTTCCGCGTCGGTGCCCAACGCGTCCAGGTCGGCGAACTGCCAGGCCACGATGGTGCAGTCGGGGCGGACCCGACGTTCGGCGAAGAGCACGGAGGTGGTGCAGAAGCCACAGTCGCCGTCATAGACCAGTACCGGTTGTGCGCGCATGCCCCCATCGTGCCGGACGCGGCCCCGTTCATCCGAGGCGCAGGCTCCATCGTCCGCGTCCGCCGCTGAGGCTGACCACCGAGAGCGGATGCACCTCCGTGCGCCAGTAGGAGGCGGGCGGCGCCTTGAGCGCGTACAGCATCGCGGCTCTGATCACGGTGGGCTCGGTCACGGCCACCACCAGGCCGTCGCCCTCGATGGGCCGGGTGTCCAGCCAGCCGCCGATGCGGGAGACGAACGCCAGCAGCGATTCGCCGCCGTGCGGGGCGGCTCTGGGGTCGGCCAGCCAGGCGTCGACCGACTGTGGTTCGCGCGCGGTCACCTCCTGCAGGGTCATTCCGCGCCAACGGCCCATATCGCAGTCCCGCAGGGCGGGTTGCGCGAGCGGCGAGAGGCCGAGCGCGTCGCCGGTCTGCCGACTGCACGGGGTGGGCGAGCAGTAGCGCAGCTCGGCGGCGGCCAGTGGCAGCAGCGCGGGGATCGCCCGCTCCAGCGCCAGCCAGCCCGCCGCGTCGAGCGGCCGTTCATCGTCGAAACGGGCGTCGAGGAGGGAGGAACTGCGGGCAGCGGCTATCAGCGTGACCAGCATGGCGCGATGGTACGAACACATGCAGGAGTAGACCACTACTCGCGCGTTAAATCTCCGCGATCCATGAAGGTGTCCCGCTGGTGGCCCGCTGATCACCGAGGTGCGATATCACGCTCTGTGTCCAGTTGATTTCAGCCACGATGGCGGTCGGTCGTGGGCTCTGCGTCCGCCGGGGTGCGGTCCGGTGGGGGCGTGGGGGTGGGGCGGATGGCCGTCATGGCGGAGATCTCCCTGATGTCGCGGCCGGTGAGGGTGATCTGCCCGCCGCCCCTGTTGTGCGGGAACTCCCGGAGCCGCGCCTTGCGGCGGATCCAACTGGCCGACCAGGGAAGCCATTTGGCGGCCTCCTCCGGTGTGTAGTGGAACAGTTCGCCCTCCGGGGAGCCGGGGGGTGGCACCTCACGTCCGGGCTCGGGCTCGACGGCCGGGTCCTCGTCGTTGCGGAGCAGATCGCTGACCGGCACCCCGAGGGCCGAGGCGATCCGGTGCAGTGTCGTCTCGCTGGCGCCGGCGAGGCCGCGTTCCAGGCGGGAGAGATGGCCTCGATCCAGGCCGGTGAGTCGGGCGAGGTCACGAAGGCTGAGCCGCCGAACCGTGCGGATGGCCCGAATCGCGGTGCCGTTCGGTGTCACGTTCAGAGGATAAGGCCACAGATGTTTAGCGAGCAAATATTGATGCTTAGTTTCTGCACGTCAGAGGCTTGTGGTTGCCTATTTGAGGCGCCGGCTTGGCATGACACAACCATATGGCGCTGTACATGCTGCTCAATGGCCGATTTTGGGCCTGTTGCGTTGCACAGAGGTGCGGCAACATAGATTTCATGACTCAAGACTGGGCACGGCTGGGAACGTTGTTGAAGCAGGCGCGGGAAGGCCGTGGGCTCCAACAGAAGTTTGTCGCCAAGTCCCTCAAAGTGGAGCGCGGCGCCATCTACAACATCGAGAAGGGCGCGATCAAGAAGCTCACCGGCACCATTCACCACTACGCCGAGCTGGTCGGGTGGAACCCGGAGTCGCTGGGCGTGGTGCTCGAAGGCGGCGAGCCGGAGACGGCGGGCGACGCGGACCGCGCCTCGGGGTCCGGCCGCCGGGCGGACACCGCGGGCTCCGTCGCCGACCACAACACCGGCGGGCTCTCGCTCCTGGTGCGCAAGGCCATGTACGAGGGGGAGTTGATCGATTCCGACGTGGAGTCCGTCCGCACCCCCAACGGCGAGATCCGGGTGGCCATCGTCGCCCGTGGCGTCCCCGGCGCCTCCGGCGCGCAGCTGGACGAGGCGGGCGAGGTCTGGGCGCGGCTGCGTACCGCGATCAACCGGGCCTTCGACGAGGAGCAGGGCGGCGCCGGCGGCTGACCGGGCCCGGGGGTGTCCCGTGCCCCGGCCGGGGCACGGGACACCCCCGGTGCGGCCGTACGGTGCCGCGAGGTGCAGTAACTCGCCATCGGTTCGCCGGAGCGCGGTGACGGGGCCGCCGGGTGGGCCCCGCCCACCACCCGGCGGCCCCGGCGCGAAAGTCTGGGCCGATGACTCTCGTTCTGCCGCCCCGGCTCACCGCCTCCGCCGGCTCGGTCCGTGCCGCGGCCGAGCGCCGTGGGCTCGCCACGGTGGCGCTGCCGTCGTTCGCCGTGCCGCCCGGCCTGCGCGCCGAGCATCTGCATGCCGGGCCCTCCTTCGCCGACGCGGTGGCTCCCGCCCTGGGCATCGCCACCCTCCAGGCCCCGGGGGACTGGCTCGCCACGCTGCCCCGCGTCCACACCGGCCGCGAGATCGCCCTGCTGCCGCTCGCGCGGGCGCACGCGCTGCGCCGCCCGGTGTTCGTCAAGTCGCCCAACGACAAGTCCATACCGGCGCGGGTCTACGCGGACGGCTCCCGGCTGCCGGGGCTCGACGCGTTCGCGCCCGAGACCGAGGTGCTGGTCAGCGATATCGTCGCGTTCTCGGCCGAGTACCGGCTCCATGTGCTGGACGGCGCGGTGCGCACCGGCAGCCAGTACGCCGAGGACGGCCGCTCGCGCCGGGCGCCGTTGCCCCCGGCGGCGCTCTCCTTCGCCGCCGAACTGCTCGCCGCCCACGGCCACACGCTGCCGTCCGCGATCGTGGTGGACATCGGGCTGACGGGCGGCCGTTGGGCGGTGATCGAGGCCAACGCGGCCTGGGCCAGCGGGATCTACGACGCCGATCCGGACCGCGCGCTGGACGTGGTGCTCCGCGCTGCCCGGCCGGTATCCGCCCTGGACCCGCGCGACCGCCCGTTCGTCCGCACCGCGCCGGAGGGGGGCGGGCTCTAGGGTGTGGGCCACTCGCCGGTGGTGGTGAAGCGTTCGATGGTGGCTTCGTGGGGTGTCGGGTCGAGCCCGTGTTCCGCGAGCCAGGCCGGGTTCCGGTGGGTTCGTCGGTAGGGTGCGGCGCCGTCGCCGGCGACGGTGACCACGCTGCCGCCTCGGCCGTTCTCCGCCATCCGGCGCACCAGCTGGCAGACGCCCCACAGGCCGGCGCCGGCCGCCGGGCCGACGGCGAGGCCGGCGCGGTCGTCGAGCCAGCGCATGGCCGCCACGGAGGCGGCGTCCGGCACGGGCACGACCAGATCGACCACCGAGGGCTGAAAGCCCGGCTCGATCCTGGGGCGGCCGATCCCGGGGATGCGCGACGGCATGCCGGTGGCGTAGTCGGCGCAGTCGCTCGCCCAGCCGGGGAAGTAGGCGGAGTTCTCCGGATCCACCACGGCCAGCCGGGTGGCGGGGGAGTGCTCCCGCAGGTGACGCCCGGAGGTGGCGGAGGTCGCGCCGGTGCCGACGCCGGTCACCAGCCAGCGTGGCTCCGGATGCGCGCTGCCACGCAGTTGGTCCAGCACCTCCTCGGCGAGCGAGGGGCCGCCGTGTTCGGCGAGGGCCGGGGTGGCCTCGGCGAAGTGGTCCAGGAGGTGGCCGCCGAGCCCGCGCGCCACCGTCGCGGCCTCGGCGAGCAGCGCGGCCGGCGGCTGCTTCGCCAACTGCCAGTGCCCGCCCTCCCGTTCGATGTCGGCGCGCACATCGGCCGGCGTTCGGGCCGGCACCACGGCGGTGAACGGGAGCCCCAGCAGCCGGGCGAAGTACGCCCCGGCGACGGCGACCGCGCCCGCGGTGCCGACGACCACCGGGGTGCCGGCGCCGAGCCGCCCCCGGGTGATGGCCTGCCGGTAGAGGGCGCGCACCAGGCGGTGTTTGAGGCTGCCGGTTGGCTGCGCGGACTCGTCCTTGAGCAGGACCGTGATCCCGGGGAACGCGGGCAGCGGCACCGCGCGGAGCGGCGTCGGACCCCGGCTCGCCGCCTCCTCGCGCAGCCGCGCGACGGCGTCGGCTGCCCAGTCCCGAGGGGTGTCCCGTGTCATGGCCGCACTCTTCCCTGCCCGGACGCCGCCGGGCAAGGCGCGGTGGCATCACGGGAGTTGGGGTTCAGCCCCCGGGGGTGACGCGGCGCAGGTCGAACCAGAAGGTGGGCACCTCGTTGGTGCCGGGCGTGGTCCGCGTCAGCTCCCAACCGGCGAACCGGTCACGCAGTTCGTCGGTGGTGACGCCGGAGATCGGATCGTCGAACGCCTCGGGGCCGTATCCGAACATCAGCAGTCGTGCGCCGGGCGCCGCGCGGGCGGTGAGGCCGGCGGCGTAGGCGTCCCTGCGGTGCGGTGGGATGCCGCAGTAGCAGCTCAGATCGAAGAACAGCTGGTAGGGGCCCGGTGCCTCCAGGGTGTCGAGTCGGGTGGCGTCGCCGTTGAGCAGCCGGGGCGCCACCCCCGCCGCCTCGGCCTTCGCCCTGGCCTGGCGGATCGGCGCTTCGACCAGGTCGACGCCGACCACGTCCCAGCCGTGCCGGGCCAGATAGATCGCGTTGGTGCCGGTGCCACAGCCGAGTTCGAGGGCCCGGCCGGGCGGCAGCGCGTCGGGTCCCTCGACCAGGGCGACCAGCTCGGGCGGCGTCACCCCGGTGTCCCACGGCGGGCTGCCGGAACGGTAGTACTCCTCGAACTCGCGGCGGACGGCGCGCTCCTGGTCGCTCGGAGCGGCCGGCCCCGCGCTGGCCCGTGGTGCGGTGCCGGACGGTTCGGTCATCATGCCCCCAAGTATTTAGAGTTGAACTCTAGTTGCTGACTCTAGATATAGGCTCGGCTCATGGATCCCGTCAAGCGAACGCGGAAGCCGCCGGACAAGCGGGCGGAGCGCGCACGGCGTACCCACGAGAAGATCGTCGAGGCGGCGCGCGAGCTGTTTGTCGCGCAGGGCTATGGCGCGACGAGCCTGCAGCAGATCGCGGACCGGGCCGGCGTCGCGGTCCAGACGATCTACTTCGTCTTCCGCAACAAGCGCACCCTGTTCAAGGGCATGGTCGACGCCTCGATCGCCGGCGACACCGAACCCGTCGCCACGCTCGACCGTCCCTGGTTCCGTGCCGCCTGCGCCGCGCCCACGGCGGCCGGGCAGCTGCGTGCGCAGGTGCGCGGCGCGCGCGGGGTCCTCGAACGGGTCGCGCCGATCATGCCGGTGATCGCGGCCGCCTCGGCGACCGACCCGGAGATCGCCGCCCAGTGGCCGCAGAGCCAGGATCCCCGCTACACCGTGCAGCGGGTGGCGGCCGAGGTGCTGGTCGCCAGGCCCGACGTCCGCCCCGACGTCTCCGTCGACACGGCGGCCGACCTGCTGTTCGGCCTGCTCAGCCCCGAGCTGTATCTGCTCTTCGTCCGCGACCGTGGTTGGTCCCCCGAGGCGTGGGAGGAATGGGCGTACGCCACCCTGCACGCCCAGCTTTGCGCGGAGCCGCCCCGGCCCCGGGACGACGGCCACGTCCCCTGGCCAGGCGGCGGATGACGCTTCGGCCCCGGCGGACGGTTCAGAGAGCGGGCAGGGAACGGGCCGCCTCGGTGGCGATGTCCTCGATCGTGCGGCCGTCCGTCGTCACCCGTACCGTGCCGACGCCGGCGCGTTCCAGTGCCTCGGCCGTACGCGCCGACGCCTCGGCGTGTGCCAGCAGTTCCTCGGTCGAACGGCCGCGCAGCGGATCGCCCGGCAGCTGGGGGCCGAGGCCACGGCCGCGCAGCAGGACGCGTTCCCGCAGCGCGTCGGCGCCGGCGTGCAGTCTGACCAGGGTGAACCTGCCCTCCGGCACGGCCGCCGCGTAGTCGCGGACGGTCTCGGGGTCGGCTATGTCGCCGGCGAGGATCAGGCAACGGGCGCCTGCCGCACGGTAGTTGGGCCAGACGGCGGCCAACCCCCGGGCGCGCAGCCGGTGGGCCGCCGCATCGGCGGGGGCGGGGACGGGGCCGAGGAAGCCGAGTTGGGCGAGGTCCTGGTAGGCCGCCTTGACGCCGGCGCCGAAGAGCCGGCTGAAGATCGCGAAGGCGACCTCGGACTTCCCGACGCCGCTCGCGCCGCACACCCAGAGCACCGGCACGGGCCCGGACGGGGCGCCGACGGAGGATGCGGGCGCCGGGCTCGGCGGCGGGGCGGGCGCGGCGGGCCCCGGCCAGCCGGCGGCGCGTTCCAGCACCAGCCGGACCGTGGCGGAGCGGGAGAGCCCCGTGCTGTCGACGGTGAGGTCGGCGAAGGTGGCGCGGTCCAGCGCGGCGGCGGTCCGTTCGTTCTCCGCCAGCAGTTCGGGCCGCCAGCCCCGGCCCAGGAACCGCTCCCGCAGCTGGTCGATGTCGACGCGCAGGCGGCAGAGGGTGAGCGAGGTGCCTGGCACCGCCTCGGCATAGGCGGTGACCTCCGCGGCCTGCTGGACCCCGCCGGAGAGGACCAGGCAACGGGCCCCGGCCGCGTGCAGGGTCCGCGCCATGGCGCCGACGTTGGCGGCCTTGACCCGGTGGGTCTGCGGATCGTCGGCGGGCGCCGGATAGCAGAGGCCGACCTGGTCGGCGTCGAGATAGCCGACGGCGGTCCCGGCCCGGTCGAGCCGGGCGAAGATCTCCCACCCCACCGAGGTCTTGCCGACGCCGGACGGACCGCAGAGCCAGAGAAGGGGGAAGCCGTCGGACATTCGAGGGACAGTAGTCGGCGGCCCCGGCCCCGGGCGACCGGATTCCCGCCCCGCGGGCGGTCGCGCCCGACCATGTCAGAGCCGGCCGGGCTGTCTCGTCCCAGGTCGTGGAGGCGGGTTCCGACGAGAGGGGCCCGCCGTGACGAAAGGGAGCCGGTCATGAACGAGGAGACCGAGGAGACCACGGAGCGCCGGGTCGCGCTGGTCACCGGGGCGAACAAGGGGATCGGGCGCGGGGTCGCCGGGCAACTCGCCGCGCTGGGCATGACGGTTCTGGTCGGCGCCAGGGACCCGGGGCGCGGCGAGGAGGCGGCGGCGGCGCTGCGCGCGGCGGGCGGCGACGTGCGGGCGGTCACCCTGGACGTCACCGACCCGGCCACCGTCCGCGCGGCCGCCGAGCTGGTCGAGACGCGGTTCGGCCGGCTCGACGTGCTGGTCAACAACGCCGGGATCACCGGCTCCGGACAGGTTTCGCCCAGCGACGCCCACGACCAGATCCCCAGTACCGTCGAACTCGACATGGTCAGGGCGGTGTTCGAGACCAATGTCTTCGGGGTGATCGCGGTGACCAACGCCATGCTGCCGCTGCTGCGACGGTCGCCGGCGCCGCGCGTCGTCAACGTCAGCAGCCACGCCGCCTCGCTGACCCTCACCGGCGATCCGGACGGCCCGTTCGCCGCGCTGTTGCCGTCCGCCGCGTACGCGCCGTCCAAGAGCGCGCTCTCCGCGCTGACCGTGCAGTACGCCAACGAGCTGCGCGGGGACGGGATCCTCGTCAACGCGGCCGCGCCCGGCTTTGTCGACACGGACAGCAACAACCACACGGGTTTCCTCACCGTCGAGCAGGGGGCCGCGGTCGTGGTGCGGCTGGCCACCCTCGGCGCGGAAGGACCGACCGCCGGGTTCTTCGGCGAGGAGGGCGAGGTGCCCTGGTGACGGTGGTCCCCGACGGTGCGAGTGGCAGGGCGAAAGCGTGAAAGCGTGAAAGCGTGAAGGTAGAGCGTCAAGGAGGAGCCGGTGTGACCAGGGCCGATGAGTTCCAGGAGCTGCGTCCGCTGCTGTTCTCGATCGCCTATCGGATCCTGGGCAGTGTGAGCGAGGCCGAGGACGCCGTCCAGGAGACCTGGCTGCGCTACCAGGCCACCGCCACCAGGCCCGCGTCGGCGAAGGCGTTTCTGTCCACCGTGGTCACGCGCGTCTCGATCGATGTGCTGCGCTCGGCCCGCGTCCGGCGGGAGGAGTACGTCGGGCCGTGGCTCCCCGAACCGCTGCTGACCGACCCGTACCAGGATCCGGCCCGGTCGGCCGAGCTGGCGGACTCGCTGTCGATGGCGGCCCTGCTTCTGCTGGAGCGGCTGTCCCCGCTGGAACGGGCGGTCTTCGTGCTGCGGGAGGTGTTCGCCTTCGACTTCCGGGCCATCGCCTCGGCCGTGGGCCGGTCGGAGGCGGCCTGCCACCAGCTCGCGGCGCGGGCGCGCCGGCACATGGCCGGCGGCCGGGCCCGGTTCGAGGCCGACCGGAAGGAGCGCGAGGAGCTGGCCGAACGGTTCTTCGGCGCCTTCCGGGAGGGCGAGGTCGACGCGCTGACCGAGCTGCTGGCGGCCGAGGTGCGGATGGTCGGCGACAGCGGCGGCAAGGCGCCCCGGTTCCGTCCGGTCATCGTCGGCGCCGAGCCGGTGGCCCGGGTGCTCGCCACGTTTGTCCCGCTGGTCATCAGGGGCGCCGGCGCGGTGGAACCACGGCGGGTGAACGGCCAGCCGGGCGCGGTCTTCCGGGATCGGGACGGGCGGGTGCTGAGCGCGTGGGCGCTGGACATCGGGGGCGGGCGGCTCCGGACGATCCACGCCGTGAACAACCCGGACAAACTCCGGCACATCGGCCCCCTGGCCGACGCCTGGGCGGCCCTCCGTGAGGCGAACCGGGCGCCGCGTCCCGGGAGTTGACCGCCGGCGCCCCGAGGTCGCGAGGCCCGGGCGCCGGGCGGGGTGTCATTGCATAAAACTGCTGCGCTACGTATAGTCATGCCATCGGTAGGAGGAGGCGATGGCAGTGCGTGCTGCGGTGGCGGGCGCCAGTGGGTATGCGGGGGGCGAGATTCTTCGGCTGCTGCTGGGGCACCCCGAGGTGGAGATCGGAGCCCTGACGGGGAACAGCAGCGCCGGTCAGCGGCTGGGGAGCGTGCAGCCGCATCTGCTGCCGCTGGCCGACCGCGTGGTGGAGCCGACCACGGCCGAGGTGCTGGCCGGGCACGATGTGGTCTTCCTCGCCCTGCCGCACGGCCAGTCCGCCGCCGTGGCCGAGGAGTTGGGCGATGCCGCGCTGATCGTCGACTGCGGCGCCGACTTCCGGCTGCGGGACGCGGCCGACTGGGAACGGTTCTACGGCACCCCGCACGCCGGCACCTGGCCCTACGGCCTGCCCGAGCTGCCCGGCGCCCGGGACGCGCTGCGCGGCGCCCGCCGCATCGCCGTCCCCGGCTGCTATCCGACCGCCGTCAGCCTGGCGCTCTTCCCCGCCTACGCGGCGGGGCTGGTCGAGCCGGAGGCGGTGATCGTCGCCGCCACCGGCACCTCGGGCGCCGGCAAGGCGCTGAAACCGCATCTGCTCGGCAGCGAGGTGATGGGCTCCATGAGCCCCTACGGCGTCGGCGGCGGACACCGGCACACCCCCGAGATGGCGCAGAACCTCGCCGCCGTGGCCGGCCGGCCGGTCACCGTCTCCTTCACCCCCACGCTGGCGCCCATGGCGCGCGGCATCCTGGCCACCTGCTCGGCCCGCGCCGTCGCCGGCGTCGACGCCGGGGCGCTGCGCGAGGTCTACGCCAAGGCGTTCGCCGGCGAGCGCTTCGTCCAGCTGCTGCCCGAGGGGCAGTGGCCCACCACGGCCGCCGTCACCGGCTCCAACGTCGCGCAGCTGCAGCTCGCGCTCGACCCGGCCGCCGGCCGGGTGATCGTGGTCGGCGCCATCGACAACCTCACCAAGGGCACCGCCGGCGGCGCCGTGCAGAGCATGAACATCGCCCTCGGGCTGCCCGAGGAGGCGGGGCTCCCGCTGACCGGGGTCGCCCCGTGAGCGTCACCGCGCCGGCCGGCTTCACCGCCGGTGGGGTGGCCGCCGGTCAGGGCGGGGACGGCGCGCCGGATCTGGCGCTGGTGGTCAACGAGGGCCCGGCCCGCGCGGCGGCCGGCGTGTTCACCCGGCATCCCGTCCAGTCGGCTCCGGTGCTCTGGTCGGCCCAGGTGCTGCGCGGCGGCACGGTCGGCGCCGTGCTGCTCGACGCCGCCAACGCCCATGCCTGCACGGGCCCTTCCGGCTTCCAGGCCGTGCACGCCATCGTCGAGCGCGCCGCCCGGGCGGCCGGCCGCAACGCCGCCGAGGTGGCCTTCGCCGCCACCGGACGGATCGGCGTCCCGGCCTCCCTGGAGGTCCTGCTGCCCGCCGTCGACCGCGTCGCCGAGGAGGCCCACGAGTTCGGCGGGGAACGGGCCGCCCAGGCCCTCGCCCCCGCGCCGGCCCCGCCCGTCACCGCCGCCGTCCGGGGCGACGGCTGGACGGTGGGCGGGATGGTCGCCGCCGCCGGCCCTTACGGTCCCGCGCCGACCACCTCCCTCGTGGTGCTCACCACCGACGCCGAGCTGCCCGCGCCCGCGCTGGAGCGCGCCCTGCGCCCCGCCGTCGCGGCCGGCTTCGACCGGCTCGGCGCCCGGCCGGCCGCCGCGCCCGGCGACACCGCCCTGCTGCTGGCCTCGGGCGCCGCCGAACGCGCCCCGGACGAGGCCGAGTTCGCCGACGCGGTGGGCCGGCTCCGCGCCGAGCTCGCGCGCCGGCTGGTGCGGGGCGCGCCCGGGGCGACCAAGGAGATCAGGATCGAGGTGACCGGCGCCGCCACCGAGGCGGACGCCCTCGCCGTGGGCCGCGCCGTCGCGGGCGACGCCCCGCTGCGCCACGCCATCCACCGCGAGGACCCCGACTGGGGCCGGATCGTCGCCACCCTCGGCGCCACCGACGCGGTCTTCGCACCGCACCGCCTGACCGTGACCCTGGGCGGGGTCCGGGTCTGCCACGACGGGGTGGCGGACGTCGGCGCCGCGGTGGACCTGCGGTTCAGGGAGGTGGCGATCGCCGTAGGGCTGGGCGCGGGAGCGTGCTCGGCCACCGTGTGGACCACCGACCTGCCGGCCGCCGCCGGCTGAGCCCCCGCCCGACCAGCCCGAACGCACGACCCTCCGGAGCCGAAAGCCTGAGATGACGGTCAACGAACCCCGGGACACCCCCCGTTCCCATCCCGACGAGACGCCCGACGAGACACCTGACGAGACGCCCGCGGGGGCGGCGCCCGGCGCCACCCGCCGGCACAACGCGCTGCCCAAGGCGCGCATCCTGATCGAGGCGCTGCCCTGGCTCACCCGCCACCACGGCCGAACGGTGGTGATCAAGTTCGGCGGCAACGCCATGGTGGACGAGGAGCTGAAGGCGGCCTTCGCCCAGGACGTCGTCTTCCTGCGGCACGCCGGGCTGCGCCCCGTGGTGGTGCACGGCGGCGGGCCGCAGATCAACCGCCAGCTGGAACGCCTCGGCCTGACCTCGGAGTTCAGGGGCGGACTGCGGGTCACCACCCCCGAGACCATGGACGTGGTGCGGATGGTGCTGGCCGGCCAGGTGCAGCGGGAGCTGGTCGGGCTGCTCAACCGGCACGGCCCCTGGGCCGTCGGCATGACCGGCGAGGACGCCCATATCCTCACCGCGACCAAGCGGTTCGTCGAGGTGGACGGGGAGCCGGTCGACCTCGGCCGGGTCGGCGACATCACCGCCATCGAGACCGGCGCCGTCCAGGCCCTGCTCGACGACGGGCGGATCCCGGTGATCTCGTCCATCGCCCGCAGCGCCGACGACGACCATGTCTACAACATCAACGCCGACACCGCCGCCGCCGCGCTGGCCGCCGCCCTCGGCGCCGAGACCCTGATGGTGCTCACCGACGTGGAGGGCCTCTACGCCGACTGGCCGGCCAGCGACGAGGTGATCAGCCGGCTGACGGAGAGCGAGCTGGAGAAGCTGCTCCCCGAGCTGGCGAGCGGCATGGTGCCCAAGATGGAGGGCTGTCTCTTCGCGGTGCGCAACGGCGTCCGCACGGCCCGGGTGATCGACGGCCGGGTGCAGCACTCCATCCTGCTGGAGATCTTCACCGACGAGGGCATCGGCACCATGGTCGTGCCGGACGAGCCGCCCGCCACCTCCACCACCGACATCGCGCACACCGCGAACCAGGGAGCGTCGTCATGAGCAACGCGTCGTTGCACGCCAGGTGGCGGGCCGCGCTGATGGACAACTACGGGCTGCCCCGGGTGCCGCTCACCCATGGCGAGGGCGCGCGGTTCTGGGACGCCGACGGCCGGGAGTACGTCGACTTCGTCGGCGGTATCGCCGTCAACGCCCTGGGCACCGGCCATCCGGCCGTGGTGGCCGCCGTATCCGAGCAGATCGCCCGGCTCGGCCATGTCTCCAACCTCTTTGTCGCCGAGCCGACCGTGGCGCTCGCCGAACGGCTGCTGGCGCTGGCCGGCCGGCCGGGGCGGGTCTACTTCTCCAACTCGGGCGCCGAGGCGAACGAGGCCGCGTTCAAGCTCGGCCGGCTCACCGGGCGCCCGCACATGGTCGCCACCCGGGGCGCGTTCCACGGCCGCACCGTCGGCGCCCTCGCGCTCACCGGGCAGCCGGGCAAGCAGGACGGGTTCCACCCGCTGCCGGGCGAGGTCACCCATGTGCCGTTCGGCGACGTCGAGGCGTTGCGCGCCGCCGTCACCACCGAGACCGCGCTGCTGATCGTCGAGCCCATCCAGGGCGAGAACGGCGTGGTGGTGCCCCCCGAGGGCTATCTGGCGGCGGCGCGGGAGATCACCAGGGCCACCGGAACGCTGCTGGTGCTGGACGAGGTGCAGACCGGGATCGGCCGGACGGGGCACTGGTTCGCCGGCCAGGCGCAGGGCGTGGAGCCCGATGTGATCACCCTGGCCAAGGGGTTGGGCGGCGGACTGCCCATCGGCGCCACGCTCGCCTTCGGCGAGGCGGCCGAGCTGTTCACGCCCGGCCGGCACGGCTCCACCTTCGGCGGCAACCCGGTCTCCTGCGCGGCGGCCCTCGCCGTGCTGGACACCATCGAGAACGAGGAACTGCTCCAGCGGGTCAAGGAACGGGGCGAGCGGCTGCGCGCCGGGATCGAACGGCTGGGACACCCGTTGGTCCGGGGGGTCAGGGGCGCCGGCCTGCTGGTCGGTATCGTGCTCACCGAACCCGTGGCCGCGCGGGTGCAGCGATCGGCCCAGGAGGCCGGGCTGTTGGTGAACGCGGCCGTCCCCGACGTGGTGCGGCTGGCCCCGCCCCTGATCATCGGCGAAGCGGAGGTCGACACCCTCCTCGCCGCGCTGCCCGGGGTGTTGGACGCCGCGCGCGCCGAAGCGGCGGGCGGATGACGACCGGAGAGGGAGCATGACGGACCCCGAGCGACCCAGAGGCGGCCAGACGGGCGGCCCCGCCGTGCCCCAGACGCGCACGGCCAGGCACCGCAGGATCGTGGAGATCCTCAACCACGGTCCGGTGCGCTCCCAGAGCCAGCTCGCCAAGCTCCTCGCCGACGACGGGCTGAGCGTCACCCAGGCGACGCTCAGCCGGGATCTGGACGAGCTGGGGGCGGTCAAGATCCGGGGCACCAGCGGGGAGTTGATCTACGCGGTGCCCAGCGAGGGCGGCTTCCGCACCCCACGGGCGCCGCTGGGCGAATCGGCCAAGGAGGAGCGGATGGCCAGGCTCGCCGGCGAACTGCTGATCGCCGCCGAGGCGTCGGCCAACCTGGTGGTGCTGCGCACGCCGCCCGGCGCGGCGCAGTTCCTCGCCTCCGCCATCGACCAGGCCGAGGTGCACGACATCCTGGGCACCATCGCCGGCGACGACACGGTGCTGCTGATCAGCCGGGCTCCCGACGGCGGCCAGTCCCTGGCCGACCATCTGCTGCGGCTGGCGCAGCGGGAGCCGGGCCAGGGCCAGTAGCCGCCGGGCCACCGGGCCGCCGGGCGGGGTCCCGGCGGCGGTTCGGCTCAGTGGTCCCGCTGGCCCACCAGGCGCAGCAGCGCGGTAAGCCGCTCCGCCGCCTCCTTGGCGACATCGGCCGTGGCCAACGCGCCCTCGGCCAGGGCCAGCTGGTCGGCGACGGCGTGTTCGGCCCACTCCCGGCCGCCGGCCTCGACCACCAGATCGGCCAGCACCGACGGCGGGGTCGCTCCCTCGTCCGACTCCGGATCGTCCTCGGCGTACAGCTCGGCCAGCCGGCGCCCCGCCGGGGTGCCGGAGTCGAGCGCGGCGACCACGGGCAGTGACTTCTTCCGGCTGGCCAGATCGGCCCCCGCCGGCTTGCCGGTGACCGCCGGATCGCCCCAGATGCCGAGCAG
The DNA here is from genome assembly GCF_000974485.1 of Streptomyces sp. NBRC 109706. Taxonomy (GTDB): domain Bacteria; phylum Actinomycetota; class Actinomycetes; order Streptomycetales; family Streptomycetaceae; genus Streptomyces. Next base: position 107,534 of record NZ_BBOM01000011.1, read on the forward strand.
ATCGTCCGTCAACTGGAAGAGCACACCGAGGTGATGGCCGAACCGGCGCAGCGCCTCCGTCTGCGCCTGGTCGCCGCCGCCCCAGAGCGCGCCGAGGGCGCAGGCGCAGGCCAGCAGCGAGGCCGTCTTCCGCTCGGCCATCAGCAGGCATTCGCCCAGCGCGACCCGGGAGCGCTCCTCGAAGTGCAGATCGGTCTGCTCGCCCTCGATCAGCTGGGTGGTCGACTCGCTCAGCCAGCGCAGCCCGGTCAGCGTCCTGGGCAGCGCGTCCTCCTCGGACAGGACCCGGCAGGCGTGGATCAACAGCGCGTCCCCGGCCAGCAGCGCGGACGAGGAGCCGAAGACCGTCCACGCGGTGGCCCGGTGCCTGCGGGTGGTGTCGCCGTCCAGGATGTCGTCGTGCAGCAGCGAGAAGTTGTGCACCAACTCGACGGCCACCGCCGGGCCCAGCGCCTCATCGGCCGAGCCGCCCACCGCCTCGGCGCAGCTGAACACCAGCGCGGGCCGCAGCGCCTTTCCTGTGGGGGCGCTGTCCGGGCGGCCGGCGCTGTCGGTCCATCCGAAGTGGTAGGACGCCACCCGCGCCACGGGCGGCGGCAGCCGGTGCACCCAGGTACGGAGGGCCGGATCGAGCAGCACCCGGGCCCGGTGCAGCACCTCCTTGGCGGCCTGCTGCCCGTCCTTCGTGGGGGGATGGGTGGTCATCACGGGACTCCCTCGCAACGCGCCGGTTCAGGGACAACGCGTCCCAGCTTGACCGTCGCCGGGGAGCACCGGAACGGCGCGGACGCGCCGGTTGCCCCGGCCGCGCGCCGGTCCCGACCGCGCACCCGGCCGGCTGACCAGGGGTTCCCCGAACGGCCCCGCCTTGACGCACGGGACGGATGGGGCGTGGGGATATACCCGTGTGGGTTACCCCCGGGCCGCCCGCCGCTCCTCGGCGAGGACCGTCCACCGGCCCCAAGTCATCGGGCCCGCCCGCCATTTCGACGATGCCGCGCACCGTTCCCCCGGGTCGGGTGCGCGGCCGCCCCGCGGCCGTGGAGCCGGCCGGGTTGACGGCGCCGCCCCGCCCCTCGGACCGCACCATACGGTGCCGGCCGGGGTCGCTGACCAGGGCGTTTGACGAACCATACGGAGCGCCGCATACTTATTCCAAGCTCAGCATGGGCACCCCAGCTACCAGCATCGCCCGCACCAAAGGAGACACCGTGACCCAGCGCGTCGTACTCGCCTACTCCGGTGGACTGGACACCTCGGTCTGCATCGGCTGGATCGCCGAGGCCACCGGGGCCGAGGTCGTCGCCGTCGCCGTGGACGTCGGCCAGGGCGGCGAGAGCCTGGACGTCATCCGCAAGCGCGCGCTGGCCTGCGGTGCGGTCGAGGCCGAGGTGGTCGACGCCAAGGACGAGTTCGCCGAGGAGTACTGCCTGCCGGCGATCAAGGCCAACGCGCTCTACATGGACCGCTACCCGCTGGTGTCCGCGCTCTCCCGCCCGGTGATCGTCAAGCATCTGGTGGCCGCCGCCCGCAAGCACGGCGCCGACACCGTCGCCCACGGCTGCACCGGCAAGGGCAACGACCAGGTCAGGTTCGAGGCCGGCATCGCCTCCCTGGCCCCCGACCTGAAGTGCATCGCCCCGGTCCGGGACTACGCGATGACCAGGGACAAGGCCATCGCCTTCGCCGAGGAGAACGGCCTGCCGATCGCCACCTCCAAGAAGTCCCCGTACTCCATCGACGCCAACGTCTTCGGCCGCGCCGTGGAGACGGGCTTCCTGGAGGACATCTGGAACGCGCCGATCGAGGACATCTACGAGTACACCCAGAACCCGGCCGACCCGCGCGACGCCGACGAGGTCGTGATCACCTTCGACGCGGGCGTCCCCGTCGCCGTCGACGGCCGCCCCGTCACCGTGCTCCAGGCCATCAAGGAGCTGAACGAGCGGGCCGGCGCCCAGGGCGTGGGCCGGATCGACATGGTCGAGGACCGGCTGGTGGGCATCAAGTCCCGCGAGGTGTACGAGTCCCCGGGCGGCATCGCGCTGATCGCCGCGCACCAGGAGCTGGAGAACGTCACGGTCGAGCGCGAGCTGGCCCGCTACAAGCGGCAGGTCGAGCAGCGGTGGAGCGAACTGGTCTACGACGGCCTGTGGTTCTCCCCGCTCAAGCGGGCCCTCGACGGCTTCGTCGAGGCGGCCAACCAGCATGTCAGCGGCGACATCCGGATGACCCTGCACGGCGGCCGGGCCGTCGTCACCGGTCGGCGCTCCGACCAGTCGCTCTACGACTTCAACCTCGCCACCTACGACACCGGCGACTCCTTCGACCAGTCGCTGGCCAAGGGCTTCATCGACATCTTCTCGCTCTCCGCGAAGATCGCGGCCAAGCGGGACGTTGCCCCGTGAACCAGCCCACCGAGCACCACGAGCCCGACGTACGGCTCTGGGGCGGCCGGTTCGCGCACGGCCCCGCCGAGGCCCTGGAGCGGCTGAGCGCGTCCGTGCACTTCGACTGGCGGCTCGCCCCCTACGACATCGCCGGCTCCCGGGCCCACGCCCGGGTGCTGCACCGCGCCGGGCTGCTCGACGAGCGGGAGCTGACCGCGATGCTCGCCGGCCTCGACCGGCTCGCCGCCGATGTCGCGGACGGCTCGTTCACCGGCACCATTGCCGACGAGGACGTGCACACCGCCCTGGAACGAGGGCTGCTGGAACGGCTGGGGCCCGACCTCGGCGGCAAGCTGCGCGCCGGCCGGTCCCGCAACGACCAGGTGGCCACCCTCTTCCGGATGTACCTGCGCGACCACGCGCGGATCATCGGCGAGCTGCTGGCCGACCTCCAGGAGACGCTGATCGGCCTGGCCGAGGCCCATCCGTCCGCCGCCATGCCGGGCCGCACCCACTTCCAGCACGCCCAGCCGGTGCTCTTCGCGCACCATGTGCTGGCCCATGTCCAGGCCCTGGCGCGGGACGCCGAGCGGCTGCGCCAGTGGGACGCGCGGACGGCCGTCTCGCCCTACGGCTCGGGCGCGCTGGCCGGCTCCTCCCTCGGCCTCGACCCGGAGGCCGTCGCCGCCGACCTCGGCTTCGAGGGCGGCTCGGGCGGGAACTCCATCGACGCGACGGCCGCCAGGGACTTCGCCGCCGAGTTCGCCTTTGTCACCGCGATGCTGGGCGTCAACCTCTCCCGGATCGCCGAGGAGGTGATCGTCTGGAACACCAAGGAGTTCTCCTTCGTCACCCTGCACGACGCCTTCTCCACCGGCAGCTCGATCATGCCGCAGAAGAAGAACCCGGACATCGCCGAGCTGGCCAGGGGCAAGTCGGGGCGGCTGATCGGCAACCTGACGGGGCTGCTCGCCACCCTCAAGGCCCTCCCGCTCGCCTACAACCGCGACCTCCAGGAGGACAAGGAGCCGGTCTTCGACTCCTGCGACCAGCTGGAGATCCTGCTGCCCGCCTTCACCGGCATGCTGGCCACCCTCACCGTCAACGAGGAGCGGATGGCCGAGCTGGCGCCCGCCGGCTTCTCGCTGGCCACCGACATCGCCGAATGGCTGGTCAAGCGCGGCGTCCCGTTCCGGGTCGCGCACGAGGTCGCGGGGGAGTGCGTCAAGGTCTGCGAGGCCCAGGGCATCGAGCTCGACCAGCTGACGGACGAACAGTTCGCCGCCATCTCCCCCCAGCTCACCCCCGAGGTCCGCGAGGTGCTGACCGTCGAGGGCGCGCTGGCCGCCCGGTCCGCCAGGGGCGGCACGGCGCCCACCGCCGTCGCCCAGCAACTCACCGAGCTGAAGGCGGAGTTGGGCCAGCAGCGGGAGTGGATCGCGGCCCGGGGGCCGCTGGTCTGAGCCCGGCGAGCCGACCGAGCACGCCCGCTCCCGCGCCGCCGCGCGGGAGCGGGCGTTTCCGTTCAGCCGGCCCGTTCACCCACTCCGTTCGCCCGGCCCGTTCACTCGCCCGGGTAGCGCAACCCGATCTCCCGCCGCGCGGCGTCCAGCGTCCGCATCACGGCGAGGGTCCCGTCCAGGGGCACCAGCGGCGACTCCGTCTCACCGGCCCGCAGCGCGCGCCCCACCTCGGACGCCTCGTGGATGAACGAGTTCGAAGGACCCGGCACCGAGAACTCCTCCGGCTCCGCGCCAGCCCGGTGCAGCACGAACCGCTCCGGATGGAAGAAGCCGCGCGGGAACTCGATCCGCCCCAGCGACCCCGTCACCACCGCCGTCCGCGCCGTGTCCGCGACCAGGGAACACGTCAACGCGGCCACCGCGCCCGACGCGTAGCCGAGCAGCAGCCCGGTGTTCTCGTCCACGCCACCCGACAGCCGGGCCCAGGCCCGCACCTCGTCCGGCTCGCCCAGCAGCAGCTGGGCGAACGCCACCGGGTAGACCCCCAGGTCCAGCAGCGCGCCGCCGCCGAGCAGCGGATCCCGCAGCCGGTGCGTGGCATCCATCGGCGCCTCGATCCCGAAGTCGGCGTGCACCGCCAGCACCTCGCCGATCGCGCCGTCGGCGACCAGCTCGGCCATCCGCCTGACCACCGGATTGCAGTAGGTCCACATGGCCTCCATCAGGAAGACCCGCCGCTCGCGCGCCAGCCCCACCAACTCCTCGGCCTGCGCCGCGTTCAACGTGAACGGCTTCTCGCACAGCACCGGGGTGCCCGCCTCAAGACACAGCCGCACCGGCTCCTGGTGCGCGCTGTGCGGGGTGGCCACATAGACCACGTCCACGTCCGGATCGCCGGCCAGCGACGCCCAGTCGCCATGGGCGCGCGGGATCCCGTACCGCTGCGCGAAGCCCTCCGCCGAGGCGAGCGAACGCGAACCGACGGCCACCACCTCGGCGTCCGGCAGCTCGGCCAGGTCCTCGACGAACTTCCCCGCGATTCCCCCCGTCGCCAAGATGCCCCAGCGCACCGGGCGTTCGCCCGGTCCCTTGCCCTCGTCAGCCATATCGCTCCCTCAAGTGCGGTGATTAACCGGTTCATCGTAATCAGCGGTGGCGCCGTCACCCCGGCGGCGGCACGCTCCTACCGGTACGGTGTGCACCTGATTCCGGCGACCGAAGGGTGTGAAAGGTACCGCCATGGCGTTCACCCGCTACGATCCCGAGGCCACCCCCACCGCGCGCATCGGCCTCGGCCTGGCCGCCGTGGGACGCCCCGGCTACCTCACCCTCGGCCGCACCCGCGACCTGCCCGCCGACCGCACCGTCGAGGCGCTGCGGGAACGCACCCACCACCTGCTGGACGCCGCCTACGCCCAGGGCGTCCGCTACCTGGACGCGGCCCGCTCCTACGGCCGAGCGGAGGAGTTCCTGGCCGACTGGCTGGCCAACCGCGCGGAGGCGGCCAAGGACCTGGTGGTGGGCAGCAAATGGGGCTACACCTACACCGCCGACTGGCGGACCGAGGCCGACACCCACGAGACCAAGGACCACGGCGCCGCCACCCTCGACCGTCAACTCGGCGAATCCACCGCCCTGCTCGGCCGCCGCCTCGACCTCTACCAGGTCCACTCCGTGACCCCCGGCAGCCCCGCCCTCGGCGATCCGGCGGTGCTCGCCCGCCTCGCCCGCCTCGTCGAGGACGGCGTGACGGTCGGCCTCTCCACCAGCGGCCCCGACCAGGCCGAGGCGATCCGCGCCGCGCTCGACGTCACGGTGGGCGGCCGGCCGCTGTACTCCACGGTCCAGGCCACGTTCAACCTGCTGGAGCCGTCGGCCGGCCCCGCCCTGGCCGAGGCGCACGCGGCGGGGCGCACGGTGCTCGTCAAGGAGGCCCTGGCCAACGGGCGCCTCGCCGGCGAGGCCGCGCCCCCCGAACTCCGCCGCCTCGCGCAGGACAGCGGCACCACGCCGGACGCGGTGGCGCTGGCCGCGGTGCTGGCCCAGCCCTGGGCCGGCCTGGTCCTCTCCGGCGCTGCGACGGTCGGTCAGCTGACCGAGAACGTGACGGCGGCCACGCTCAGCCTCGACCCCGCCCGCCTCGCCTCCCTGGCCCGCCTCGTAGAACCCCCCACCACCTACTGGCGCACCCGCTCCGCCCTCCCCTGGAACTAACCGCCTGACCGGCGGGGGCTCAGCCACGGGCCGCACCGGGCGTCGGCCGGTCGCGCCGGTCCCGCTGTCCGGGCGGGGTGGGTCGTTCCCCCGGCGCCCCCTCGCAGGGCCGTGCCGTTTCCGCCCCGCCCGACCCGGACAGGGGGACGTCTGCCTGGCCGGCGACCGAACGGTTCCCTCTCGGGCCGGAAGCCTCCGCGGGGCCGGCCATCCGCCGGGCGGGAACGCCGTTGCCGTGCGGCCCCCACCCGACCCGGACAGGACCCGGACACCCCAGGCCGGGTCCGGCCCGGCACGTCCGTTGTCCACCTCTGCCCGGCCCGGGTAGGGCTCCTCCCGTGCCCCGGATGGGAGTGCGGGCCCGGTGCCGGCCGCTGTCCGCCTCCGGCCGGGGGCCGCGGTTTCTGCCCGGTCCGGGCGGGTCTCGCCTGTTCGGGTGGGTGTTCTCGGCCTGGTTCGGGTAGCGGCTGCTGCCTCCGCCCGGGCCGCGTAGGGCTCCTCCCCTGCCCCGGAACGAAGTGCGGGCCCGGTGCCTGCCGTTGTCGGGCTCCGGCCGGGGGGCGCGGTTTCTGCCGAACCCGGGCCGGGTTTGGTTCGGCGCGTCCGTTGTCCGTTTCTGCCAGGGCCGGGTGGGGCTCCTCCCGTGCCCCGGATGGGAGTGCGGGCCCGGTGCCCGCCGTTGTCGGGCTCCGGCCGGGGGGCGCGGTTTCTGCCGAACCCGGGCCGGGTTTGGCCCGGCACGTCCGTTGTCCGTTTCTGCCAGGGCCGGGTGGGGCTCCTCCCGTGCCCCGGATGGGAGTGCGGGCCCGGTGCCCGCCGTTGTCCCGCTCCCGCCGGGGTCGCGGTTTCTGCCCAGCCCGGGCCGGGTTCGGTTCGGCACGTCCGTTGTCCACCTCTGCCCGGCCCGGGTAGGGCTCCTCCCGTGCCCCGGATAGGAGTGCGGGCCCGGGGCCGGCCGCTGCCCGGCTCCCGCCGGGGGCCGTTGCCTCTGCCCGGCCCGGGCAGGGCTACGCCGCGCGGGCCTTGGTGGCGTACATGTCGACGTATTCCTGGCCGGAGAGGCGCATCACCTCGGTCATGACCTCGTCGGTGACGGCGCGCAGCACATAGCGGTCGCGGTCCATGCCCTCGTAGCGGGAGAAGTCCAGCGGCTGGCCGAAGCGGACGGTGATCCGTCGGCCGCGGCCGACGCGGGGGAGGCCCTTGCCGCCCGGCTGTACCCGGTCGGTGCCGATCATGGCGAACGGGACCACCGGCGCGCCGGTCATCAGGGTCAGTCGGGCGATGCCGGTGCGGCCCCGGTAGAGGCGGCCGTCGGGGGACCTGGTGCCCTCCGGGTAGATGCCGAAGACGTCGCCGCGCTCCAGGACCCGGCGGCCGGTCATCAGCGCCGCGACGCCGCCGCGGGCGCCGTCCCGGTCCACCGGGATCATGCCGACGGCGGTGAAGAACCAGGCCATCACGCGGCCCTTGAGGGACCGGCCCTTGACGTACTCGTCCTTGCCGATGAAGAAGACCTGGCGGTCACAGACCAGCGGAAGGATGACCGAGTCGATGAAGGTCAGATGGTTGCCGGCGAGGATCACCGGGCCGTTGCCCGGCACATTGGCCAGCCCCTCGACCCGTGGGCGCAGCAGCAGCTTCAGCAGGGGGCCAAGCAGCACCTTCAACAGCACGAATCGGGACAACTTCCCCTCCGGTCGTTCATGGTCACGCGCATCTCGCGATGCGTTCCGCGCATTCGTCGCGATGCATAGGAATGCATAGCGACGATACTCGCGCGAAGGGGTCCCTCCCGCACAGGGTTCACTCGATGGTGCGGAGAACGTCACATCGTCCGGCCCGCACCCATGCCGTTGGGGCTGGCTTCGCCGGCTGTTCGCCGAGGCGTTCTCGCGGTGCCGGGAAAGCGTCCCTACGATCGGCGCGGTCAGCTCATCGGCGAGGGAGAACACATGTCAGCTCGACAGGCGGCGGACACGACCAGGAACGCGCTCGGTCGGCGGGCGGTGCTGGGCGCGGCGATGGCGGGCGCCGGCGGCGCCGCGCTGCTCGGCGCCGGTGCCGGGACGGCGCAGGCCGCCGAGGCCACCGGCCGGCACGGCGGGGGCGGCGGGGGCGGCGGCCGCGGGCGGCTGCCGGTGCCGACCGTGGTGGCGCACCGGGGCGCCTCCGGCTACCGTCCCGAACACACCCTGGGCTCCTACCAGTTGGGCCTTGACCTGGGTGCCGACATCATCGAGCAGGATCTGGTGCCCACCAGGGACGGCCATCTGGTGTGCCGGCACGAGAACGACATCACGGGCACCACCGATGTCGCCGACCACCCCGAGTTCGCCGACCGGCGCACCACCAGGTCGGTGGACGGCGTGGAGTACACCGGCTGGTTCACCGAGGACTTCACGCTGGCCGAGCTCAAGACCCTGCGGGCCACCGAACGCATCCCGGGGCAGCGTCCCCACAACACGCTCTACGACGGGCGTTGGGAGATCCCCACCTTCGCCGAGGTGCTCGACTGGGCCGCCGAGCAGGGCCGGAAGCGGGGCCGTCCGGTGTGGCTGTACACCGAGACCAAGCACCCCACGTACTTCCGTTCGCTCGGCCTCGGCCTGGAGGAGCCGCTGGCCCGGCTGCTGCGCCGGCACCGGCTGCACCGTTCGGACGCGCCGGTGTTCCTGCAGTCCTTCGAGCCCACCAGCATCGAACGGCTGGCCCGGCTGGTCGACACGCCGGGCGTGGTGCTGCTCGGCGCGGCCGACTCCCGCCCCTGGGACTACCAGGAGTCGGGCGATCCGCGGACCGTCGCCGATCTGATCACCCCTCAGGGGCTCGCCGAGATCGCCGGCTACGCCTCGGGCATCGGCCCGGTGCTGGACCTGGTCATCCCGCGTGCCGCCGACGGGTCCCTGACCAGCCCGACCAGCCTGGTCGCCGACGCCCACGACGCCGATCTGCTGGTGCACCCGTACACCCTGCGCAACGAGAACGCGTTTCTGCCCGCCGACTTCCGGCGCGGTGAGGACCCCAACGGATTCGGGGACGCGTTCGGCGCGCTGCGCGCCTATTTCGAGGCCGGCATCGACGGCGTCTTCGCCGATCAGCCGGACACCGCGCTGCTCGCCGCCGAGGACTTCCGCGCGGCCCGCTGACCGCCCGGGCGGGGCCGTTCAGGGGGCTGAGTCGGCAATCTCACACGGTAGTTGGCCCGGGGGCATTCCCCCGCGCGCCGGTCCCTAGCACAATGCTGACGGCGCGGGTCTGACCTGCGCCGTCAGGGCTATCGCCGGTGCGCGCGCACCCTCAACACGCGCGGCCGGCCGGACTCCTCAGCTGGAGGCGTGAGCATGGGCATGAGCGTCACCATCGGGTCGGCGACCGAACAGGACGTCGAGCAGATCCTCAAACTGCAGTACCTCTGCTACCAGTCAGAGGCCGAGCTGTACGGCGACTACACGATCGCCCCGCTCACCCAGACCCTCGCCGAGCTGCGCGCCGAGGCGGCCGACACCTGCGTGCTGGTGGCGCGGCTCGGTGACGAGGTGGTGGGCTCCGTACGGGGCGGCGTCGGCGCCGATGGCACCGCCGACATCGGGCGGCTGATCGTGCATCCCCGGATGCAGCGACACGGCCTGGGCGGGCGGCTGTTGGCGGCGATCGAGCAGCGGCTCGCCGCCGAGCGGGCGGCGGCCCGCTACCGGCTCTTCACCGGCCACCGCAGCGCCGGCAACCTGCGGCTCTACCGCCGCCTCGGCTATGCCCAGGTCGGCACGGAGCAGGTATCCCGGCATCTCAGCCTGGTCACCCTGGAGAAGCCGGTGGCCGGGTTCGGGAGCGTGGACGAACGGCCGTTGGCGGCCAGCGCGTAGCGGCCCGAACGGTCGACACGGGCGGCGCGGCATGGGCGAAGGGGCCCGCGCCGCGCCTTTCCTGTTCCGTCACACGGGGTCGTTCAGGGCGGGCTCGGCCGAGGTCCGCCGTCCGCCGGGGGCCAGCCAACGCAGGCCGGTGAGCGGCAGGACGAGCGGGAAGAAGACATAGCCCATGCCGTAGTCGGACCAGACCGTGGCGTCGGGGAAGGCGCCGGGGTCGACCAGCGACCAGGTGCCCACGATCAGCACCCCGGCCAACTCCAGGGCGCAGCACAGCCGTCCGAGCCGGCGGGCCCGCTCCCCGCCGCGCACCAGGGAGAACAGGATCACCGCGTACACCACGGCGGCGACCGCGGAGAGCAGATAGGCCAGCGGCGCCTCGTCGAAGCGGGTGGAGAGCTGGTACGCCGAGCGCGAGGCGGCGCCGACGGCGAACACCCCGTAGAGCAGCACCAGCAGCCGGCCGGGGCCACGCCGCAGGTCGGGGCCGCGCGCCGCCGTGGGGGAGTGGGGCTCAGACACCGGCGGCCCCCGCCCAGACGTCGGCCAGCCGCACTTCGAGGACGGCCAGCACCACGGCGCCGGCCGCCACCGTCGCCGAGCCCCAGCGGGTCCGCTCGGTCAACGAGACGGCCGCCGCGATCGGCAGGCAGAGCGGCACCGCCACCAGATAGCAGACGAACACCAGCGTGCTGCCGTCCCCGTCAGGCCGCTCGCCGCCGGCGAGCGCGACCGTGGAGACCCCGACCTGGACCAGCGTCAGCAGCAGCACCAGGGCGGCGCCCCCGTAGTGCCAGTCCTTGACCGGCTGGTCCCGGACGGCCGCGTAGCCGCACCAGGCCGCCAACAGCAGGGCGGTCACCACGACCGTGACCGTCAACGGGGTGAACATGGGCAGAGACTCTACGCCGGGCGCCCCCGCCCCCCGCCGGCCGGGCCCGGCTCCCGGGGCCGACCACGTGGCGTTGGCCACAGGTTCCCTGGCTGCGACGTCGGGCCGTGCGCCGGTCTGTTTTACTTGACCTCATGACACCGACGAGCTGCCATTTCCCGGCGACCGAGGCGCTGATGCCGCCCGGTGCTCACTGTCCGTGTCGAATGTGTGACCGCTGAGGGCCCCTGATCGAGCAGCGATTCCGCGCCCCGAAGCGAAGCTGACGCCCCGCCCGCGCCCTTCGGCGCGCCCGCCACGCCGCCGTCAGCGCCGCAGCTCCCTCCGCACCACCACCTGACCGTGCCAGGTGTGCGCCGCCGTGCGCCGCCCGGCACCCGACAGCGATGGAAGCCAGTGATCACCACCACGGACCTGACCAAGGTCTACCGTTCCCGGGGCCGCGAGGTCACCGCGCTCGACGGCGTCAGTCTGCGGGTCGAACCCGGCCAGATGTACGGCGTCATCGGCCGTAGCGGGGCCGGCAAGTCCACCCTGATCCGCTGCGTCAACCTGCTGGAACGTCCCGACTCGGGGACGGTCACGGTGAACGGCGAGGACCTCACCGCGCTGGCCGGCCGCGGCCACCGCGCCGGCAGGCCGCTGCGGCGGGCGCGGACCGGCATCGGCATGATCTTCCAGCACTTCAACCTGCTCTCCTCGCGCACCGTGCGCGGCAATGTGGAGCTGCCGCTGGAAATCCTCGGCCTCACCCGCCGCGAGCGCGCCCGCAAGGCGCTCGACCTGCTGGACCTGGTCGGCCTCGCGGACCACGCCAGGGCCTATCCGGCGCAGCTGTCCGGCGGCCAGAAGCAGCGCGTCGGCATCGCCCGCGCGCTGGCCGGCGACCCCAAGGTGCTGCTATCCGACGAGGCCACCTCGGCGCTCGACCCGGAGACCACCCGCTCGGTGCTCCAGCTGCTGCGCGACCTCAACCGGCAGCTCGGCCTCACCGTGCTGCTGATCACCCACGAGATGGACGTGGTCAAGGCCGTCTGCGACGCCGCCGCGCTGATGGAGAAGGGCCGGATCGTGGAGTCGGGCGTCCTCTCGGAACTGCTCGCCACCCCGGGCTCCCGGCTGGCCGGCGAGCTGTTCCCGGTCGGCGGCGCCCGCAGTGCCGAGGACCGCACCGTGGTGGACATCACCTTCCACGGCGACAGCACGGCGCAGCCGGTGATCTCCCAGCTGGCCAGGTCGCACGACGTCGACGTGTCGATCCTCGGCGCCGCCATGGACACCGTAGGTGGGCGGCAGGTCGGCCGGATGCGCATCGAACTCCCCGGCCGTCCCGAGGAGAACACCAGGGCCCTCGGCTTCCTCCGCGAGGCCGGGCTCACCGTCGAACTGCCCGACCAGTCGGCCCCCGCGCCGGTGGCCGTGGAACTCACCGGAGAGGGCGCCTGATGACCTGGTCCCAGATGCAGCCGCTGCTCAGCCAGGGCACCATCGACACGCTCTACATGGTCGGCTGGTCCACCTTCTACGCGGTGCTCGGCGGCCTGCCGCTCGGCGTCCTGCTGGTCCTCACCGACCGCGGCGGGCCGCTGCGCAACGTGCCGCTGAACAAGGCCATCGGCGTGATCGTCAACGTCGGCCGCTCGTTGCCGTTCATCATTCTGCTGGTCGCGCTGATCCCGTTCACCCGTTTCGTGGTGGGCACCGCGATGGGGCCGACAGCCGCCGTGGTCCCGCTGGCCATCGCCGCCATCCCGTTCTTCGCCCGGCTGGTGGAGACGGCGGTGCGCGAGGTCGACCACGGACTGGTCGAGGCCGCCCACGCGATGGGCGGCGGCACCTGGACGGTGGTGTTCAAGGTGCTGCTGCCGCAGGCCCTGCCGTCCCTGGTCGCCGGCCTGACGACCACGGTGATCGCGCTGATCGGCTACTCCGCGATGGCCGGCGCCGTCGGCGGCGGCGGCCTCGGCACCCTCGCCTACACCTATGGCTACCAGCGCTTCGAGGACGAGTTCATGCTCGTCACCGTCGCCGTCCTGCTGGTCATCGTCACCGCCGTCCAACTACTGGGCGACGGCGTCGTACGCCTCATCTCCCGCCGCACCCGCACCGGTTGACCCGCGGCGGCCACCGACCCCGGGCCACCCCCGGAACCCGAGAAAACCCGCAGCAAGCGAAAGGCACTCTTCGTGCGTACTCACCTCAAGTCCGGCGCGCTCCTCGCCACCATCACGGCCCTCGCCCTCGGGCTGACCGCCTGCGGCACCGACTCCGACCCGGACACCGGCGGCTCCGGCAGTGACGACGCCGCCGCGGACCCCGCGCAGCCGCTGAGCGTCGCCGCCAACCCCGTCCCCCATGTGGAGATCCTGGAGTTCGTCAAGGACAACCTCGCCGAGGAGGCGGGGCTCGACCTGGACATCCGCACGGTGACCGACTACGTCATCCCCAACACGCTGGTGGACGACGGGGACGTGGACGCCAACTTCTTCCAGCACCAGCCCTACCTGGACGACTTCAACGCCCAGCAGGGCACCGACATCGTGCCGGTCATCAACGTCCACCTGGAGCCGCTGGGCCTCTACTCCTCCCAGCTCGACAGCTTCGAGGAGCTGGGCGACGGGTCGACCGTCGCCATCCCCAACGACGCCACCAACGGCGGCCGCGCCCTGCAGCTGCTCGCCGGCGAGGGCCTGATCGAACTGGCCGACGGGGTGGGCGCCGAGGCGACCCTGGGCGACATCACCGAGGACAACGGCCTCAACTTCCAGGAGCTGGAGGCCGCCTCGCTGCCCCGCGCCCTGGAGGACTTCGACGCCGCGGTGATCAACGGCAACTACGCCCTGGAGGCCGAGCTGGTGCCCGCCGAGGACGCGCTGATCCTGGAGGACGCCGAGAACAACCCCTACGCCAACTTCCTGGCCGTCAACGCGGGCAACGAGGACGATCCGCGCGTCCAGAAGCTGGCCGAGCTGCTGAACTCCGACGAGGTCAGGCAGTTCATCGAGGACACCTACAACGGCTCCGTCATCCCGGCCTTCGGCACGCCCGCCGGCTGACCGTCCCCACCACACCCGCGGCGTCCACCGACGCCCCCACGCCGGGCCCCGCGACACAGCCGGGGCCCGGCGCGGTCGTTCCCCGCCCCATGCGCCATGCTGTGCACGAGACCCCAGGCCAGGCATGGAGCCCGCATGACATCCACCTTCCCCGATATCTCCATCAACACCGAACGGTTGATGCTCCGTCCGTTCGAGGAGGCCGACGCCCCCGAGCTGGCCGCCATGATGAGCGACGAGCTGAGCATCGCCTGGACCTCGGCACCCCTTCCCTACACCCGGCGCGAGGCCTACGACTGGATCACCCGCAGGGCCCCCGCCGAACGCACCGAGGGACGGGGCATCGTGCTGGCCGTCACCGAGTACCTCACCCACCGGCTGGTCGGCAGCGTGCACCTGATGAACACCGACTGGCGGGTGTCCAGCACCGAGATCGGCTATGTGGTGGGCCCCTGGGCCAGGGGCGAGGGCTACGCGGCCGAGGCCGTGCAGGCCGTCGCCCAGTGGCTCTTCCGCGACCAGAAGTTCGAACGCCTGGAGCTGCGCACCGCGGCCGGGAACACCGCCTCCCAACAGGTCGCCCAGAAGGTCGGCTGCGTCAGCGAGGGCGTGCTGCGCAACGCGCTGATAGTGCGCTCCCGCACCGAGGACGGCGGCTGGACCGACATCCGCACCGACCTGATCGTCTGGGGCCTGCTCCCGGAGGACATCGAGGAGGCCCCCTACCACCACCGGCGGCCGGCCGACGTCTGACCGGGCGCGGTAGGCTCAACGCCGTCACCAGCCCTTCCCCGCAGGAGATCCATGGCCGACCGCGTCACCGTCATCGGATGGGACGGGTCCCCCCTCGGCCCTGCCGCCACCACGGCGCTCCGCGCCGCGACCCTGGTCGCCGGCGCCCCCCGCCATCTGGACCTGCCCCAAGTCCCGCCGCGCGCCGAGCGGGTGACCCTGGGCAGCGTCGCGGTCGCCGCCCGCAGGATCGCCGCCCACCGGGGCACCGCCGTGGTGCTCGCCGACGGCGACCCCGGCTTCTTCGGGGTGGTACGCGCGCTGCGCGATCCGACGCACGGCCTTGAGGTCGAGGTGGTGCCCGCCGTCTCCGCCGTCGCCACCGCCTTCGCCCGCGCCGGCATGCCCTGGGACGACGCCCGCGTGGTGGTGGCCAACGAACGCACCCTCCGCCGCGCCGTCAACGTCTGCCGCGCGCACCCCAAGGTCGCCGTCCTCACCGCGCCCGGCGCCGGACCCACCGAGATCGCGCTGCTCCTCGGAGCCCAGCAACGCACCTTTGTGATCTGCGAATCGCTGGGCACCGACCGCGAACGGGTCTCCGTGCTCACCTCCGACCGTGTGCCACGGCACCACTGGACCGACCCCAACGTGGTGATCGTCATCGGCGGCACCCTCGCCCACTCCGGCACCAGCAGCTGGCTGGCCGGCCTCGCCACCGGCGATCTGCCCGAGGAGCCGCGCGGCTGGGGCCTCGACCCGGCCGCCTACGGCCAGCCGGCACCCGACCGGGACGCGGAGGGCGCCGGGCGCAGCCGACGCCTGCGCGCCCTCGAACTCTCCGTCCTCGGCCCCCGGTTGGGGGATCTGCTGTGGGACGTGGGCAGCGGCGGCGGGTTGACGGCGGTCGAGGCGGCCCGGCTCGGCGCCGCGGTGATCGCCGTCGACCGCGACCCGCGCGCCCTGGCGCTGGCCGAGGCAGCCGCCCGCCGGGTCGGGGTGCAGCTGGAGACCGTCCAGGGCGTCGCGCCCCAGGCGCTGGTCGACCTCCCGCAACCCGATCTGATCCGGGTGGGCGGTGGGGGGCACCGCACCCTGGTCGCCTGCGCCGACCGGCGGCCCGAGCGCATCGTCAGCCACGCCATGACCCGCGACCAGGCGGAGGCGGCCGGCCGGGTGCTCACCGGGGCCGGCTATGCCGTGGAGTGCACCCTGGTGCAGTCCGTTGAACTCGCGGTCGGCGACTGGTCGGAACAGGGCAGAACAGTTGTCTTTCTGCTCGCTGCGCGTCTGTTGTCATCCGTTGGCTGACAAATACGGATCATTCAGGGTCAGTCCGGCGCCCACGATCAGCGTCGCACGCCATCCCGGGTAGGCTGAACGACCGTTGTGCCGTCAGCCGGACACGTTCTCTCACGGTCGTTTCGACCATGGCGTCCGGCCCTGTCAGGCAACGGAAGGAGCACATGCGATGGGCGAGGTGGACGCATGACGGACGCCCCCGGCGCGATCCCCGAGGGGGAACAGCCGGAGCAGCCGGAGCGGTTGGACACACCCCCTCCCGCCGCCTACCCCTACCCCGGACAGCCCCAGGTGGCGCCGGTGGCGGGAGCCGTGATCGAGGGAGCCGAGGAGGCCGAGGAGACGGACGAGGAAGAGCTGCTGATGCCGGGCAGCGCCGCCGCCTGGGGCGAGGTGCCCGCCGCACCGGCGCCACCCGCCCCCGCGCCCCGGCAGAACGTCCGCCCCGTCCCACGCCCCGGCTCCCACCCGACGGAGCCCGAATACCTCGATGTCCCGCTGACCCGGGCCGACCAGCCCGCACCCGCACCCGCGCCGGCGCCGACCCCGGCGCCCGTCGAGCAGGCCCCCGTCACGCCGCCGGCCGTCGAGGCCGACCCCGCGCCGAGCCCGGCCCCGGCGGCCGAGGCCGGTCCGCCGCCTACTCCGACTCCTGCTCCGATTCCGCCGACTCCGACGCCGCCGCAGGGTGTCGCCGAGGCGGTGCCGGCCGAGGCCGCCGAGCCGCGGCCGGCGGAAGCCGTCCCGACCGTGGCCCCGACCCCGCCGCAGGGCGTCGCCGCGCCCGTGCCGGCCGAGGTGCGGCCGGCCGCCGTCCCGGTCGCGCCGCAGCCCAACGGGCCGGCGCCCGCGCCGAGTTCGCCCCAGGCCCCGACGCCGCCCGCCGCCCCCGTCGTTCTCCCGGCCCCCGTCGAGGCGCCGCCTCCCCAGCCGGCCGAAGCCCACGCCGCCGTCGAACAGGCACCCGCCACCGAACAGGCCCCCGAACTGCCGCCGGAGCCCGTCGCCCCCGAGCAGGCGGCGGAGCCCGTTGCGCCCGTCCCCGCGCAGCCCCAGCCCACCCCGACCCCCGCGCCCTCCGCGCGGCCGGCGGAGCCGCCCGCGGCGCCCGGCTACCCCGAGCCCGAACGGGACGCCGTGCACCGGCTGATGCGCGACCGGCGCGATGTCCAACACGGCTTCCGCGCCGACCCGATCCCGCCCGAGGTGCTGCTGCGGGTCCTGGAGGCGGCCCACAACGCGCCCAGCGTCGGCCCGGCCCAGCCCTGGGACTTCGTGATCATCAAGTCCGAGGAGACCCGCGCCGCCATCCACGAGGTGGCCCGCCGCCAGCGCGAGTCCTACGCCAAATCGCTGCCCAAGGCCAGGGCCCGGCAGTTCCGCCAGCTCACCGTCGACGCCATCCGCGACACCCCCGTCAACATCGTGGTGACCGCGGACCCCACCCGTGGCGGCCGCAACACCTACGGCTGGCACCTCCAACCGCAGACCACCCCCTACTCCTCCGCCCTCGCGGTGGAGAACCTCTGGCTCGCCGCCCGCGCCGAAGGGCTCGGCGTCGGCTGGATCGGCTTCCTCGACGAACGGGAGCTGGTCCGCACGCTCGGCCTGCCCGAGCATCTGGAGGTCGTCGCCTACCTCTGCGTCGGCTATGTGGACGCCTTCCCCGACGAGCCGGAGCCGGACCGGGGCGGCGCCGCGCACCGCAGGCCGCTCTCCTGGGTGGTGCACGAGGAGTCCTACGGCCGCCGCGCGCTGCCCGGCTCCGAACCGCACGACCTGCTGAGCGAGACCCTGGCCGAGATCCGTCCGCTCGACGCCCAGGCGCTCGGCGAGGCGTGGGAGCGGCAGAAACGGATGACCAAACCCGCCGGCTCGCTCGGCGCGCTGGAGGTCATCTCCGCCCAGCTCTGCGGCCTCTCCCGCAGCTGCCCGCCGCCCGTGCCCGAGCCGGCCGCCGTCGCCGTCTTCGCCGCCGACCACGGCGTGCACGCCCAGGGCGTCACCCCCTGGCCGCAGGAGGTCACCGGCCAGATGGTGGCCAACTTCCTCGGCGGGGGAGCCGTCTGCAACGCCTTCGCCGCCCAGGTCGGCGCCGAGGTCTGCGTGATCGACGTGGGCGTCCGCGACGAACTGCCCGGGATGCCGGGTCTTGTGCCGCGCCGGGTGCGGCCCGGCACGGCCGATCTCAGCGTCGGCCAGGCGATGAGCCGGGAAGAGGCGCTGCGCGCCGTCGAGGTCGGCATCGAGACCGCCCGCGATCTGGTCGCCGCCGGCAACCAGGCGCTGCTCACCGGCGAGATGGGCGTCGCCAACACCACGGCCGCCGCCGCCCTGGTCGCCGCGTTCACCGGCGCCGAGGCCGCCGAGGTCACCGGGCGCGGCTGCGGCATCGACGACGAGACGCTGGCCCGCAAGGTCGACGTGGTCCGCCGCGCGCTCCAACTGCACCAGCCCGATCCGAGCGACCCGTTGGGCGTGCTCGCCGCCGTCGGCGGGCTCGAACACGCGGCGCTCGCCGGGCTGATCCTCGGCGGCGCCGCCCAACGGGTGCCCGTGCTGCTCGACGGGGTGAGCGCCGGCGCCGCCGCGCTGGCCGCCCGCGCCATCGCGCCCGAGGCCGTCTCGGTCTGCGTCGCCGGACACCGCAGCGCCGAGCCCGGCCATCAGACCGCGCTCACCGCGCTGGGGCTGCGCCCGATGATCGATCTCGATCTGCGGCTCGGCGAGGGCACGGGGGCGCTGCTGGCCCTGCCGCTGGTGCAGAGCGCCGCCCGCGCCATGCGCGATGTGGCCACCTTCGACTCGGCCGGCGTCACCGACAAGAACTGACCGGCGGCACCGACAGGAGCTGAACCGACCGGCGCGGCGCCGGGCCCCGCCGCCCGGCGCCGTAAGCTGAGGCGGCGGAGCAGCGGCGCCCCGCAACCGACCACCCCGCACCCGGCACGCCACGGCCCCCGGCCCGGCGGCCGGGGCTGCAGCGGCGCGCCCGCCCGGCGCGCCCCGCGTCAAGGAGTCCGCCCCGCCGATGTCCGAACACCCCGCCTACCCCGTCGGGCTGCGCCTGGCCGGCCGCCGAGTGCTGGTGCTCGGCGGCGGCACGGTCGCCCAGCGCCGGCTGCCGGCGCTGCTCGCCGCCGGCGCCGACGTCATCCTGATCGCCCCCGCCGTCACCCCGTCCGTCGAGGCCATGGCCGAGAGCGGCGAACTGCGCTGGGAGCGCCGTGGCTACCGTCCCGGCGATGTCGAGGGCGCCTGGTACCTGCTGATCGCGACCGACGACACGGCCGTCAACGAGGCCGCGTCGGCCGAGGCGGAACGGCTCCGGGTCTGGTGCGTCCGCAGCGACGACGCCGAGGCCGCCACCGCCTGGACGCCGGCCACCGGCCGGGGCGACGGGGTCACCGTCGCCGTCCTCACCGGCCGCGATCCGCGCCGCTCGGCCGCAGTCAGGGACGCCGTCGTCGAGGGCCTGCGGGACGGCACTCTCGCCGCCCGCCGGCACCGCGACCGCACCCCCGGCGTCGCCCTGGTCGGCGGCGGCCCGGGCGACCCCGACCTGATCACCGTGCGCGGCCGCCGGCTGCTCGCCGAGGCCGACGTGGTGATCGCCGACCGCCTCGGCCCCAGGGACCTGCTGGACGAACTCCCGCCCGGCGTCGAGGTGATCGACGCCGCCAAGATCCCCTACGGCCGCTATATGGCGCAGGAGGCGATCAACGCCGCGCTGGTCGAACACGCCAGGGCCGGCCGCTCCGTGGTGCGCCTCAAGGGCGGCGACCCCTTCGTCTTCGGCCGGGGCCGCGAGGAGGCGCAGGCGCTGGCCGAGGCCGGCCTCCCGGTCACCGTGGTGCCGGGCGTCACCAGCGCCATCTCCGTCCCGGGTGCCGCCGGCATCCCCGTCACGCACCGGGGGGTCGCCCATGAGTTCACCGTGGTCAGCGGTCATCTGCCGCCCGACGACCCCCGTTCCCTGGTGGACTGGCCGGCGCTGGGCGCGCTGCGCGGCACGCTGGTGCTGCTGATGGCGGTGGAACGGATGGGCGCCATCGCGGAGACCCTGATCCGACACGGTCGTTCCCCCGACACCCCGACCGCCGTCGTCCAGGAGGGCACCACCCCGGCACAGCGCCGGGTGGACGCCACCCTGGGCACCGTCGCCGACCGGCTCACGGAGGCCGGCATCCGGCCCCCGGCGGTGATCGTCGTCGGCGATGTGGTGGCCGTGCCATGAGCGACACCCTGAGCCGGCGGCTGATCCCGGTCGACGATCCGGCCGACCCTCGCCTCGCCGACTACACGGGGCTGACCGATGTGGCGCTGCGCCGCCGCCTGGAGCCGGCCCAGGGGCTGTTCATGGCCGAGGGCGAGAAGGTCATCCGCCGCGCCCTGGACGCCGGTTACCCCATGCGGTCCCTGCTGCTCACCCCGCGCTGGGCCGAGACGATGGCCGAGGTGATCGAGGAGACCGAGGCCCCCGTCTATGTGGTCAGCCCCGAACTGGCCGAACACGTCACCGGCTACCACGTCCACCGTGGCGCCCTCGCCGCCATGCACCGCAGGCCGCTGCCGGCGCCCGCCGACCTGCTGACCGACGCGCGGCGCCTGGTGGTGCTCGAGGCCGTCAACGACCACACCAATGTCGGCGCGGTCTTCCGCAGCGCCGCCGCCCTCGGCATGGACGCGGTGCTGCTCTCCCCCGACTGCGCCGACCCCCTCTACCGGCGGTCCGTGAAGGTCTCGATGGGCGCGGTCTTCTCCCTCCCCTACGCCCGGCTGTCCCGCTGGCCCGGCGGGCTGGTGGGGGAGGTGCGGGAGGCCGGCTTCCAGCTGTTGGCGCTCACCCCCGAGGCCACGGCGACCGATCTGGCCACCGTGGTGGCCGAGGCTGGCGACGCCAGGCTGGCCCTGATGCTGGGTGCCGAGGGCGACGGGCTGACGCCCCGCGCGCTGGCCGTCGCCGACCGCCGGGTGCGCATCCCGATGGCGCACGGCATCGACTCCCTGAACGTGGCCGCCGCCGCTGCCGTCGCCTGCTACGCCCTCGCCAGGCCCAGGTGACGGGTCGGGGGCGGCGGAATTCCGGGTGCGCGCCGGGGACTTGACCTTACGATGCCGGCATGGTGACCCGTAGGGACGACGGCTATGAGATCTCGACCGACTCCGACCGTCTCGATATCGGTCTTGTCCACCACTGGCTCTCCACCGACGCCTACTGGGCGCTGGGGCGCGATCGGGAGACCGTGGAGCGGTCGATCGACGGTTCGCTGAACTTCGGCGTCTACGCGCCGGACGGCGGCCAGGTCGGCTACGCGCGGGTGGTCACCGACCTGGCGACGTTCGCCTGGCTCTGCGACGTCTATGTGAGCCGGGACCACCGCGGCCTCGGCCTGGGCACCTGGCTGGCCGGCGCGGTGCGCGACCGGTTGGCCCCGCACCGCCTGAAGCGGGTGCTGCTCTTCACCGCCGACGCCCACGACCTCTACGCCCGGGTCGGCTTCGGCCCGCTCGACGGCCCGCCGGACCGGGTGATGGCGCTGAGCCTTGACGTGCCGGAGAACGGCTGAGACGCCGCCCGTTCCGACGCGACGAACCCCCGTGGCCGGCGCTCCGTCGCGTCGGCCACGGGGGGCGGTGCTCAGATGCCGCAGTTGGGAGCGGACCAGCGGCGGGTGGCCTGGCCCGAGATGTGGGCGTGGTCGTTGTGGCCCGGGAAGCCCGGTCCCAGGATGTGGTTGAAGCCGTGGTAGCGCGCCTGCTTCACGATCTGGCAGAAGGTCGGCGTGCCCACCAGGTCGATCGCCCGACCGGTGAGGTGGTTGCTGCCGGCGGCCCCACCGGCCGCGTTGTTGCACGCGGTGGAACGGAAGCCGCTGCTGGTGACGAGGGGCCGGTCGCCGAGGGCGTGTCGCAGCGCCTCCAGCTTCCACATGGCCCGCAGCGCGTTCTGTTTGGCCGTCGCGGCGCTCACCGAGCCGCCCGACCAGGTGCTGTTGCAGCGGTTCATCTCGGCATAGGTGAAGTGCGCCGGGGTGCAGTCGTTGTCCTGCAGCGCGTAGATCTTGCTGTATGTCTGGTTGCCGGCGACGCCGTCGGCCGACAGGCCGTACGCCTGCTGGAAGCGCTTGACGGCGGCGGCGGTGGCCGGTCCGAACTTGCCGTCGATCGCCAACTCGGCGCCATAGCCCGGGTATCCGGCGACCCGGATCTGGAGCTGGGTGACATCGGCACCGCTGTGGCCCTGCTTGAGGGTGCGGTTCCAGGTGTAACACCCGTCGGCCTGGGCGGTGGTGGCGGTTGCCACGGTGCCGACCACTGCGAGTGAGCCGAGCATGACAAACGCGAGCAATGCGCGTAGAAGCCGTTTCAAGTGACACCTCCGTGAGGGGAAAGAGGGGGTGTGACGAGAGTGCATGAGCGCGTCAACGCGCGTCAACTACTAGTGGCGTGCAGGTAGTTGACAACCTCGGGCCGGCCGAACGGCGTCCGGGGGACTCCGGGGGAACGACGGGGCGACGGCCGGCCACCGGGAAAAGCGGCGTCCCGTGGGCCCCACCTGCGCGAACGTGCCCGGACGACTAGAGCGGGCCCTGGCAGCCCTGGGCCAGGCTGATGCCCAGGACCACCAGCAGGGTCACGGTGACAAAGACGAACACCCGCTGCCGCAGCAGCCGGCGGTCGGCCACCCGGCGCGCGGTGGAGGGGACCGGGCGCCGGCGCGCGGGAGGTGGTGCCGGGCGCTTCGCGCGCGGCCGCTCGGGCGCGGCGCGCTCCGGGACGGTGACGCGCTGCCGGCGCGCGGGCTGCGGCACGCCCCTGGCCTCGCGGGCGGCGATCTCCTTGAGCCGGAGCGACAGCTGCGTGGTGCTCGGCCTGGTCTCCGGCGACTTCGACAGGCAGGACCGCAGCAGGGGGGCCAACGCCGAGGGAACACCGACCAGTTGGGGCTCCTCGTGCACCACCCGGTAGAGCATGACCTCCGAACTGCCCTGCCCGAAGGGGGAGTCGCCCAGCGCCGCGTACGCCAGGGTGGCGCCCAGCGAGAAGACGTCGCTGGCGGGGGTGACACCCTGCCCGCGCACCTGCTCGGGGGCGAGGAACCCGGGCGAGCCGACCGCCGTGCCCACATGGGTGAGCGTGCTGGCCCCCGTCGACCAGGCGATGCCGAAGTCGATGATGCGGGGCCCCTTGGGCGACAGCAGGATGTTGGACGGCTTGAGATCGCGGTGCACGACGCCCGCCTCGTGGACCGCGACCAGGCCCTCGGCCAGCGCGGCGCCGATGGCCGCCGTCTCGGCCGCCGAGAGCGGGCCGTGCTCCGCCACCTTGTCGTGCAGCGAGGGCCCGGGAACGTACTGGGTGGCGAACCACGGCCGACTGGCGTCGAGATCCGCGGCGACCAGCCGGGCCGTGCACCCGCCCCTGATCCGCCGCGCCGCCGACACCTCACGGGCGAAGCGGGAGCGGAACTCCTGGTCCTCGGAGAGATCCGGGCGGATGACCTTCAACGCGACCCGCTGGCCGCGCCGGTCCGATCCGAGATAGACGACGCCCATCCCTCCCGCGCCCAGCCGACGGTGCAGTCGGAAGGCTCCGACGACTCGCGGGTCCTCGCGCCGGAGCCGCATCATCGCCATGTCCACCTCGCTGCCCGGGGCTTGTGATGGCCACAGCTTACGGACTGGACCCCGCGAGGAGCGAAAGGCCGCGCGCGTACCGTCGTCACGTTCCGCGACCAAGATCGTGACGTTCCGCGCTTCCCTGGGGGCAAACCCTCGGCTTGGCGGGCACCTTGTCCACCCTGAGGAGTAGCCGGGAAGGCTCGCCGTCCTCCTCGGGGAGGCTTGAGGTCGGTACGCCGGGGTGACGTGGCCAGGGGGGTGCGTTGCCTAGGGTTGTTCTACAGCGGCGGGCGCAGAAGCCGTCCCCCGAGGTCACCCGTCCGCCGCTGCCAACAGACGGACAGGAGTGCGGAGATGACACGCATGGCGGCAGAGCGGGCAACCACCCGCCCGACGGATCGGCGTCACCCTCTGGTGGCCGCCGCGATGGTGGTGCCGCTGGCGTTCGCTCTGGCTTTTATGACGGGCGGCATCGATGCCGTCGTCACACAGGCGTCGTCCGTGGCCGGCACGCTGGGGCGCTGAGAGGCGCTCCGGGCCCGGGAGAGCGGCCCGGGTCGGGGACACCGGCACACCAACCCCGTGGGGACGGGGAAGCGGACGGCATATGTGCCCGGGCGGCTGGGGAGCCGCCCGGGCATCGTCGTGCTTGTCCCGGGAAGCCTCCGGGACAAAGATCCTCCGGGCAAAGAAGGAGGGCCGAGGAGTGATCTCCTCGGCCCCGAAGCCCTACTACGGGCCTACCGCTGGTGCGCGATACTGGGATTGAACCAGTGACCTCTTCCGTGTCAGGGAAGCGCTCTCCCGCTGAGCTAATCGCGCGGGTGGGTCCTCGCGGACCCAGTGGACGATACTGGGATTGAACCAGTGACCTCTTCCGTGTCAGGGAAGCGCTCTCCCGCTGAGCTAATCGTCCGAGGTGGAGACGGGATTTGAACCCGTGTAGACGGCTTTGCAGGCCGTTGCCTCGCCTCTCGGCCACTCCACCGGATGAGGGCATGGCCCTCTTCGAGCGGACGACGAGATTCGAACTCGCGACCTCCACCTTGGCAAGGTGATGCTCTACCAACTGAGCTACGTCCGCAGTTGTCCTCGGGCCCTTTGTCGTGGCCCGGCGACGTCATGAACTCTAGCGGATTCAACGGCCAGCTCAAACTCACCTTCCGCTGAGCACCCCTCTAGACTCGCACAGGTGCACGAACAACCTGCGCTTGCCCGATTCGGTGGGCTGGTGGCCACCGACCTGATCGATGTCACCGACGACCCCGAGGCCCTTGACTCCCGGGGGTGGTGGGCGGTCGCCGCCGACTTCGACGGCCGGCTGGTCTGCGCCAGGTTCGCCACCCTGCGGCCGGCCCCGCGTCCGGCCGGCCCCGAGCCGGCCTGGCACGGCCCCGCCCCCGACGGCTGGACCAGTTCCCTGGACCGGGCCGGCTATCTGGCCGGCGTCGAGGAGATCCGCCGCCGCATCGCGGCCGGCGACGTCTACCAGGTCAACCTCTGCCGGGTGTTGTCCGCCCCGCTGCCGGACCCGGCCGCCGACATCGACGCGTTGCGCGCCCGGCTCGCCAGCCGGCACCCGGCGCGCTACGCCGGCTCGATCCGGCTCCCCGCGCACGACACCGAGATCGCCACCGCCTCACCGGAGTTGTTCCTGCGCCGGGTCGGCGGCACGGTCGAGTCCGGGCCCATCAAGGGCACCGCCCGCACCCCCGAGGCGCTGCTGCCCAAGGACCGGGCCGAGAACGTGATGATCGTCGACCTGGTCCGCAACGACCTCGGCGCGGTCTGCGTCCCGGGCTCCGTCACCGTTCCCGAGCTGTGCGTCGTCGAGAGCTATCCGGGCCTGGTCCACCTGGTCTCCACCGTCAGCGGCGAACTCGCCGCCGACGCCGGCTGGCCCGAACTGCTCACCCACGCCTTCCCGCCCGGGTCGGTCACCGGCGCCCCCAAGTCCAGCGCGCTGGCCGTCATCGACGAGCTGGAGCCGGCGCCCCGCGGCCCCTACTGCGGCGCGATCGGCTGGGTGGACGCCGACCGGCGGGTGGGGGAGTTGGCCGTCGGCATCCGCACCTTCTGGATCGACCGGACCGGCGGCCGCCCCCGGCTCCGCTTCGGCGCGGGCGCCGGCATCACCTGGGACTCGCGACCCGAGGGCGAGTGGGCCGAGACGGTACTGAAGGCCGAACGGCTCCTTGGGGTAGCGTCCGCTGGGGAACAGCACAGCACCAAGAGAAGGAGCCGAGATGGCGCTGATCTGGCTGGACGGTGAGTTGCGCGACGCCGACAGCGCGCGGGTCTCCGTCTTCGACCACGGACTCACCGTGGGCGACGGGGTGTTCGAGACGCTCAAGACCGAAAGGGGCCGCCCCTTCGCGTTGAGCCGCCACCTCGACCGGCTGGCCGTCTCCGCCGCCGGCCTCGGACTTCCCGAGCCCGACCGGGACGAGGTGCGCCGCGCCGCGCGGGCGGTGCTCGACGCCGTCCCGCTGGAACGCGGCCGGCTGCGCGTCACCTACACCGGCGGGCAGGCGCCGCTCGGCTCGGACCGGGGCGAGGGCAAGCCCACGCTGGTGGTGGCCCACGGCGAGGCCAAGGCCCCGCCGGCCAGCACCTCGGTGATCACCGTCCCCTGGACCCGCAACGAACGCGGCGCCCTCGCGGGACTGAAGAGCACCTCCTACGCGGAGAACGTCATCGCGCTGGCCAGGGCCCGTCAACAGGCCGCCTCGGAAGCCCTGTTCGGGAACAACGCCGGGCAGCTGTGCGAGGGCACCGGGACCAATGTCTTCGTGGTGCTGGACGGCCAGCTGCACACCCCGCCGCTCTCCGCCGGCTGCCTCGCCGGCATCACCCGGGCCCTGGTGGTGGAGTGGTCGGGCGCAAAGGAGACCGAGCTGCCGATGGACTGCCTGGGATGGGCCGACGAGGTCTTCCTCACATCGAGCACCAGGGACGTGCAGGCGGTGCGCCGCGTCGACGACCGCGAACTTCCGGAAGCCCCCGGCCCGGTGACCGCCGAGGCGCTTCGCGTCTTCCGGGCCAACGCCGCCGCCGACATCGACCCGTGACGGGTGACGCCACCGTCCGGTGCCGGGTGCCAAGCGCACCGCGCCGGGCGGGGAAAACGCCGCGCGGCTGGGTAGGGATCCGCCGATGACCACCACGTTGCGCCCCACGGGACCCGAGGAGCGCGCCGAGGACGGGGGCCGTCGCCGATCGTTCGCGATCGCCGACAACGGCCGCCCGGTCGGCGCGCTCACGCTGGCCACGGACAGCCGCTTCGCCCACCGGGCGGGGCGGTTGCTCGACCTCACGGTCGAGCCGGCCGAACGTCGACGCGGCCGGGGCACGGTCGCCGTGCTCGCCGCCGAGGAGGTGCTGCGCGGCTGGGGCTGCGGCCAGGCCGACGCCACCGTCGACGCCGGCGCCGAGGATGTGCTGCGGCTCGCCACCGCGCTCGGCTACCAGCCCAGCGGCCGCCTCCTGACCAGGGAGTTGACGAAGCGGCCCGCCCCGCTGCCGGCCGGCAGCTCCGCCCGCCCCATGACCGAGGCCGAGTTCGACGGCTGGCTGGCGGAGGAGCGCGCCGGCTACGCCCGGTCCTGGGTGGCGCGCGGGGTGCCGGAGCAGTGGGCGGCCTTCCGGGCCGACACCGATGTGACCGCCGCGCTCGCCGACGGCCTGGACAGCGCCGGCGCGGTGCTCCGCGTCCTGGAACACGACGGCACCCCGGTGGGCAGCTGCTGGCTGGATCTCGGCCGCACCCCCGAGGAGGTCAAACGGGGGCCGATGCTGCTCGGCGTGCGGGTCGCGGAGGAACACCGGGGGCACGGCCACGGCCGCACCCTGCTGGGCGTCGCCGAACGCCTCGCCGTCGAGAGCGGCACCGGCCGGCTCACCCTGCATGTCTTCGCCGGCAATGTGCCCGCCTCCCGGCTCTATGCCTCCCTCGGCTACCGCCCGGTCCGGCTGCACCTCACCAAACCCCTGAAGTGACGGGCGCCCCCGCCCGGCGGACCATCCGGCGTTCGCCAGTCCATGGGAGCCCCCGCCCGCCCCCGGCGGGCGCAACTCCGCCCCCGCCCGCTCGGCGTAGGGCCCCGCTCGGGCCCGCAGCGGGCCCGTCCGGCGGGGGAGGATTTCGCCCGCCACCCGCCCGGTGGGGGATGCCGCTCGCGCCTGCCCGGCGTAGGGCCCCGCTCAGGCCCGCCGCGCGAGCAGCCGTTCGACGATCTCGGCGATCCGCTCGCGCAGCCCGGCCTGGCTCCGGCCGCCGTCCAGCCGCTCGCCGTCGATCAGATAGGTGGGTGTGCCGGTGACACCCAGCGCCTTGCCCTCGGCGTGGTCGGCGTCCACCGCCAGCAGATGACGCCCGTCGATCAGCGCCGTCTCCACCTCGTCCGCGTCCAGCCCGGTCTCGCGGGCCACCGCGAGCAGCTCCGCCTCGCCCCGCCTGGTCACCGCCCCGGTCCTGGCCAGCACCGCCGTCCAGTAGGCGTCGCCCCGCCCCTGCGCGTACGCCTCCTCGGCGGCCTGCGCGGCGGCCAGCGCGTGCTGGTGGCCCGGCAGCGGGAAGTGCCGGCGCCTGATCTCCAGCGCGGGGCCGAAACGTTCGGCCAGGGCCCGCAGATCGTCCTCCGCCCGGTGACAGTCGGGACACTGGAGGTCGCACCACACGTCCAGCACGGCGGCAGGGGTCGTCTCGTTCATGGCCGACAGTCTTCCATCCGGTTCGTGGGGGTCGACCCCGAGATCTCCCTGATCCCGGCGTCCGACGCTGGCCTCAGCGGCGCGGGCGCGGCACCATGGACAGATGTTGACTGGCATCGCATGTACCTTGCTGTCCGCTGCCGGCCTGGGCATCTCGCTGCTGGTGGCCAAGCGCCGCCGGTATGCCGCCGCGATGCGGCTGGCCGCGGTTTCGCTGGTGCCGGTGGGCCTGGCGATGACCGGCATCCTGCGTCTGATCATCAATATGACGTTCAACCCGGTGGCCTGGGCGGGCGTGGGGGTGCTGGGCTTCGCCCTCCTGCTCTTCCTCTCGGCCCGGCTGGCCGACCGGGGCGGCCGTGACGAGCCGGCGGCCGAGCCCTCCACCCCGGCCGTCACCGCCAAGGGCGCGAGCAAGCCGGCCCTGCCGGCAGCGGGCCGCAAGGGCACCAAAGCCGCCGGCGGCGCGGGTGCGGCGGACGACTTCTCCGATATCGAGGCCATCCTGAAGAAGCACGGCATCTAGAGCCGCGCCAGAGACAGGCCCTAGCACAGGCCGGGGCGCCCGTGTGGGCAAAACGGGGAATTGCCGCGCGAAGGAGACCTGTTGATCGCGCGGGCGGCGCCCGCTGCGTCATGATCACCGCGTCATGGCCCATATCACCGGGGAGCACGCTCCCGAATCCGTCGCCCCGCCCACCCCCGAACCCCAGGCCGAGGTGGGCGCGGAGCACCCCGCGGGGGACACCGAGCCGAGGGGCTGCCTCTTCGCCGTCTCCCAGCCGCCGCTGATGCTCTTCCTCGCCTTCATCGGCGCGCTGCTGCTGATCGCGGGGGTGCATGACCAGTTCTGGCTCTGAGAGCGCGCCCCGGCGGCACACCACGGCGCCGTCGCGAGGGAATCGCGACGGCGCCGTGGTGTGTGGGGGTCAGCGCCGGTCCCGCACCGTCGCCCCGAGTCAGACGGTGGGAGGGACCGGCGGGTCGTCAGCTCTCGGCGAGAATGTGCGAGAGTTCCGTATCGAGGTCGAAATGTCGATGCTCGGTACCCGGGGGCACGGCGGCATCGGTCCGCTTGAGGAATGATTCCAGGGCTCGGGCCGGGGCCTCCAGCAGCGCCTCCCCCTCCGGGGAACTGAGGGCGATGCAGACGACTCCCTGACCATGGCTGCGGGAGGGCCAGACCCGGACATCTCCCGTTCCCGTAGGGCGGTGAAGCCCTTCGGCCAACAGGTCACGGGCAAAAACCCACTCGACGGTTTCTTCGGCTCCGGTGTGAAATGTGGCGTGTACGGCGTAGGGGTCCGCCGTGTCATACCGCAGCCCCGCGGGTACAGGTAGTGAGGACTCGCTCGATACGACGAGGCGCAGGTGCAGCTCGCAGCTGACCGTGGTGTTCATAAGCGCCAGGGCCTTTCGCTCAGTGTGCGCTCGGGGATTCGCACGTCGGCCAAATCGAGATGCCACATACCCGTCGGTTGTAAACCAGTCTGCCCGCATTGCTCCCTTTAACGTCATTCCAATGGTGGAGCTCTGATAGGGCCCGGAGTGAAGAGGAAGGGTATGTCCCACCCCTGGTGGACCCGTTACCAATTCGGGGGTGTCTGGCGTGTCGCGGCGCCGTCCGCCGAGATCTTCGCGGTGCTCGACGAACCGGAGGGCTATCCGCACTGGTGGCCCCAGATCCGCGCGGTGCGACGCACCGGTGTCGACCACGGCCTGGTCACCATCCGCTCGGTGCTGCCGTTCGAACTGCGGGTGG
This sequence comes from Streptomyces sp. NBRC 109706, assembly GCF_000974485.1. Taxonomy (GTDB): domain Bacteria; phylum Actinomycetota; class Actinomycetes; order Streptomycetales; family Streptomycetaceae; genus Streptomyces. The sequence goes on from NZ_BBOM01000011.1 coordinate 137,552, forward strand.
GGGTGCGCAGGGGGCGGTGCGATCCGGCGACGGGGCGGCTTGAGGTGCTGCTGTCCGGCGATCTGGAGGGCGCGCTGCGCTGGTCGCTCTTCCCCGACGGCCGCCGCACGCTCGTCGTCCACGCCCAGGACTGTGTGCTGACGGCGGCGGTGCCGCTGAGGTTCGGCCCGCCCGCCAGGCCGGTGCTGCGGGCCAACCACGCCGCGATGACCCGGTCGGGGGAGCGTGGCCTGCGGGCCTGTCTGGAAGGGGATTTGGACGTCGGCTGACCTGCCCTGTATGGTTCTTCACGTGCCGCAGAGCACAACACCGGGCGATTAGCTCAGTGGGAGAGCGCTTCGTTCACACCGAAGAGGTCACTGGTTCGAACCCAGTATCGCCCACCCCGGGAAGGCCGGTTCGTCGTTCAGGCGGGCCGGTCTTTCGCTGTGTCGGGCCACGATGCCGGGTGCGCGACGCCCCCGGTGCGCTCGGTACGATGCGGCGGTGCGCAGCGCTCGCTGCCCTTCCCCCGGCAAGAGTCAGGAGAGACCGGTGTCAGACGTCCGTGTGATCATCCAACGCGATTCCGAGCGGGAAGAGCGCGTGGTGACGACGGGCACGACGGCCGCCGCGCTCTTCGAGGGCGAGCGTTCCGTGGTGGCCGCCAGGATCGGTGGCGAACTCCGCGATCTCACGCACCCGCTGGCCGACGGGGACGAGGTCGAGCCGGTCGAGCTGACCTCGCCCGACGGCCTCGACATCCTGCGGCACTCCACCGCCCATGTGCTCGCCCAGGCCGTCCAGGAGCTGTACCCGGAGGCCAAGCTGGGCATCGGCCCGCCGATCAAGGACGGCTTCTACTACGACTTCGATGTGCCGGCGCCCTTCCACCCGGAGGACCTGGGCCGCATCGAGAAGCAGATGCAGCGCATCCAGAAGCAGGGGCAGCGCTTTGTCCGCCGGGTGGTCGGCGACGACGAGGCCAGGGCTGAACTGGCGGCCGAGCCTTACAAGTTGGAGCTGATCGGGCTGAAGGGCGCGGCCGCCGAGTCGGCCGAGGGCGCGGACGCCGAGGTGGGCGCCGGCGAGTTGACCATCTATGACAACGTGGACGCCAAGAGCGGCGAGCTGTGTTGGAAGGACCTCTGCCGCGGGCCTCACCTGCCGAACACCCGGCTGATTCCGGCGTTCAAGCTGATGCGTTCGGCCGCCGCCTACTGGCGCGGGAGCGAGCGCAATCCGCAGCTCCAGCGGATCTATGGCACCGCCTGGCCGACCAAGGACGAACTCAAGGCCCATCTGGCTTTTCTCGCCGAGGCCGAGAAGCGGGACCACCGTAAACTCGGCGCCGAACTCGACCTGTTCTCCATTCCGGAGGAGCTGGGCTCGGGGCTGGCCGTGTTCCATCCGAAGGGCGGCACGGTCCGCCGGGTGATGGAGGACTATTCGCGACGCCGTCACGAGGCCGCGGGGTACGAATTCGTCAACACCCCGCACATCAGCAAGCGAAAGCTGTTCGAGACCTCGGGGCATCTGCCGAACTATGCGGAGTCCATGTTCCCGCCCATGGAATTCGAGGGGCAGGACTATTACCTCAAGGCCATGAACTGCCCGATGCACAACCTGATTTTCCGGGCGCGTGGCCGGTCGTATCGCGAATTGCCGCTGCGGCTGTTCGAGTTCGGCACGGTCTACCGCTACGAGAAGTCGGGCGTGGTGCACGGGCTCACCAGGGCCCGGGGGTTCACCCAGGACGACTCGCATATCTACTGCACCAAGGAGCAGATGCCGGACGAGCTGGACGGCCTGCTCACCTTTGTGCTCAACCTGCTGCGGGACTACGGCCTCGACGAGTTCTATCTGGAGCTGTCGACGCGGGGCGATTCGGACAAGTTCATCGGCGAGCCGGAGGAGTGGGCCGAGGCGACCGACGCGCTGCGTGAGGCGGCGGGCAAGCAGGGCCTGGAGCTGGTGATGGACCCGGGCGGCGCCGCCTACTACGGGCCCAAGATCTCGGTGCAGGCCAGGGACGCCATCGGCAGGACCTGGCAGATGTCCACCATCCAGGTGGACTTCCAACAGCCCAAGCGCTTCGATCTGGAGTACACGGCGGCCGACGGCAGCCGGCAGACCCCGGTGATGCTGCACCGGGCGCTCTTCGGCTCCATCGAGCGGTTCTTCGCCGTGCTGCTGGAGCACTACGCGGGCGTCTTCCCGCCGTGGCTGGCCCCCGTCCAGGCGGTGGGCATCCCGATCGGCGACGGGCACATCCCCTATCTCCAGGAGTTCGCCGCCGAGGCCAGGGCGGCCGGGCTGCGGATGGAGGTGGACGCCTCGTCGGACCGGATGCAGAAGAAGATCCGCAACGCGCAGAAGTCCAAGGTCCCCTTCATGATCATCGCGGGTGACGACGATATCGCCGCCGGCGCCGTCAGCTTCCGCTACCGCGACGGCAGCCAGCGCAACGGCGTTCCGCGTGCCGAGGCGCTGCGGGAGATCGCCGAAGCGGTGGAGACCAGGGCCCAGGTCTGAGGCCACCCTGGGCGCGGGTTCCGGGGGCCGCCCCGGGGCCCGCGACCGGCGTCCGACGCCATATGCTGACCGGCATGAGCAGCGAGCCGGAGCAGCAGATCGGGGTGGGGACACCGGACGCGTTCCAACGCCTGTGGACGCCTCACCGGATGGCCTATATCCAGGGCGAGGGGAAACCCACCGGGCCCGGGGCCGAGGACGGGTGTCCGTTCTGTGCGATCCCCGGCAAGAGCGACGAGGACGGCCTGGTCATCACCCGGGGGGAGACCGTCTACGCGGTGCTCAACCTCTACCCCTACAACGGTGGCCATCTGCTGGTGGTGCCCTACCGTCATGTCGCCGACTACACGGAGCTGACCGACGCGGAGACCGCCGAGTTGGCCGTGTTCACCAAGCGGGCCATGACCGCCATCCGCGCGGCCTCGGGGGCGCACGGCTTCAACATCGGGATGAACCAGGGCTCGGCGGCCGGCGCCGGGATCGCGCCCCATCTGCACCAGCACGTGGTGCCGCGCTGGGGCGGCGACGCCAACTTCATGCCGGTGGTGGGCCACACCAAGGTGTTGCCCCAACTCCTCGCCGACACCCGGCGGATGCTCGCCGACGCCTGGCCGAGCTGACGACGCTCCCGATGCCCCGGGCCGTGGCCCGGGGCACGGCCGTCACATGTTGTAGTCGTCGGCGTGCTTGGGGCCCGGATCCTGGATCTGGCCGCTGAGCGCCTGCGACCTGGCGTCGAACGGCGTTATGTCCACGCCGTTCTCCCGCAGCACCCGGAACGCGGCGGCATGCGCCACGCGCAGCACCGGCGTCGCGGTGCGCAGCACGTCGTCCACCATGAAGCGGTTCTTCCACGGCGTGGTGGCCCAGGTGTGCCGCAGCCCGAAGGGCTCCGGCAGGCCGAGCGAGCCGCCGTACTTGTCCAGCGTCTTGGGGAACCAGGTGAGCGGGGCGCGCGCGGCCAGCCGCACCACCTCGCTGGGCTTCACCGCCGGCAGCTCCACCTCGTGGGTCTTCCAGAACTTGGGGAAGTCCCTGACCTTTTTCTTGTCGGGGCTGGGGCCCTTGGCGAAGAAGCCGTCCAACGGGCCCAGCGCGTAGCCGGAGACCTCGATCCGCAGCGTGTGGTGCAGGACCGTCACCGAGATCATCATGGTGACGATCAACTCGCCGTCCCACAGCACGAACTGGACGCCCAGATAGTGCCGGTCCCCGGCGTTGAACTGCGATTCGTTACAGATCCGCTGGACCTCGATATTGCTGAAGCTGTAGCCGTCCGCCGTCGGCCCGTCGGGGCGGGACACCTCGCCGGCGCCCTCGCCCACATGCCGCACCACCCAGTGGACTATGGAGGGCGGGGTGAAGCCGCCGGTGTGCAACGGGCCGCGCTCCAGCATCCGCAGCTGGTCGCCGATGGCCCTGGCCACGTCCCAGCTGCGGAACGGGTCGATCTCCCGCCCCGGGTCGCGCGGGTGCAGATCCTCGGCGAGCTGCCAGCTGCCCCAGCGCACGCCCATGCCGAGTATGCCCTTGGTGCCGGCGTAGTAGGTGAGGTTGCTCGACTGCTCGGCGGCCAGCTTGGCGAGCCCGATGCGCAGCCGCTCGGCCTCCGCGTCGTTGGGGTTCTGCGGGACGGCCTCGGGCACGGCGGCGCCGGACTTGCCGCCGCCGGCCAGATCGCCCCAGTGCGCCCTGAGGTTCTGCGCGGTGCGCTCGCTGACCTGCCGGGCCAGGAACCAGCCCAGGATCGGCGCCGGCAGCATCGCCCAGAGATAGATCTGGAGCACGCCGTCCACCGGGGCGCGCAGCACCGCCAGCACGGCGAGACCGCCGATGCCGAACAGGAGCAGCGTGCCCAGCGCGCCGGCGCGTTTGTCCTGGGAGCCGGCGAAGGTGCGGCGCAGCTGGAAGAGCCCGAGATAGAGCGCCACCCCGGGCAGGAAGAGCAGCCCGAAGACCACCATGATCAACGTCAGCCGGCTGTCCCGCTGCCGTCTGATGCGCTTGGCCGCCAGCGCGTGCTCGACCACCACCTGCGGCTCGGCGCCGAAGGACTGGATCAGCGGCTTGCGCCCGTCGGAGAGCATCCTGGTCTCGATGGCGCGGGTGAACGCCTCGCCCAGGTTGGGCTCCAGCAGGGAGAACTTGCCCTTGTTGACACTGGCCCCGTCGTTGGGCTCCTTGATGTCGGCCGGGTCGCCCTCCCGGTAGGCCACGGACGCGATCCGCTGGCTGAGCCCGGTGCGCCCGCTGTTGGCGCCGGACAGCGGCACCTGGGCGCCGGGGGCGAAGTCGAACTCCACACCGGCCGCGTTCCGTAGGTCGTCAAGCGCCGTCATGACCGCCCCCACTCCCTGAGCCGTACCGGAAGAAGCGCCATCGATGAACCGCTTCGACGCGCACGAAGAACCGTCCTCACACGAGATCCGCCGACAGGCCCGTTCCCGCCCCGGGCGGGCGCGACACCTGCCGTGGCCAGCCTATCGGCGTCGGGCACAACGGCGCTGCCGGATAGGCCAGTTCCCGCCGCCGGGGCGGGGTGGGCGGGGGAGGCCGCCGGGCGTGACTACGATGGGCCCTCCGGTGGCCGCCGTCCCGCGTGGCCCGATGCGAACCCCCTGGGAAGGACATGCTCAACAAGTACGCGCGTGCATTCTTCACGCGTGTCCTCACCCCGTTCGCCGCCATGCTGCTTCGGCTGCGGGTGAGCCCGGACGCGGTGACCCTCGTCGGAACCGCCGGAGTCATGGCGGGAGCGCTGGCCTTCTTCCCCAGGGGCGAGTTCTTCTGGGGCACCGTCGTCATCACCCTGTTCGTCTTCTCCGATCTGGTGGACGGGAACATGGCCCGCCAGCTCGGGGTGTCCAGTCGCTGGGGCGCTTTCCTGGACTCCACCCTGGACCGGGTCGCGGACGCGGCGATCTTCGCCGGGATCGCGCTCTGGTACGCCGGCGGCGGCGACCATCTGGTGCTCTGCGCCGTCACGCTGTTCTGCCTGGCCAGCGGCCAGGTGGTGTCGTACACCAAGGCCAGGGGCGAGAGCATCGGCCTGCCGGTCCGGGTCAACGGGCTGGTGGAACGGGCCGAACGGCTGGTGATCACGCTGGTCTGCGCGGGCTTCGCCGGCTGGGAGCGCACGTTCGGCGTGCCGCATATCGACCTGCTGCTGCCGATCGCCCTGTGGGTGGTTGCCGTCGGCAGCCTGATCACGCTGGTCCAGCGGATGGTCACGGTGCGCCGCGAGTCGGCCGAGGCCGACGCCGCCGACGCCGCAGCCGCTGCCGACGCCGCTGCCGACCGGGACGGCGTCGCCGATGCGCCCGAGCCGGCGGAGGGGAAGAGCGAGCGCGGATGAGGGAGCGTCTCGCCGACCTCGGCTACCAGCTCGGCTGGAGCGCGGTCAAGCGCCTGCCCGAGCCGGCCGCCGTGGCCCTGGGCCGGCGCGCCGCCGACTCCGCCTGGCGGCGTCGCGGCCCACGGGTGCGGCAGCTGGAGGCCAACCTGGCCCGGGTGCGGCCCGACGCCGACGAGGCCGAGCTGCGCGCGCTCTCCCGGGCCGGGATGCGCAGCTATCTCCGCTACTGGGTGGAGTCCTTCCGGCTCCCGGTCTGGAGCGCGGCACGGATCGGCGGCGCGCTGCGCCTTGAGGACCAGCACCATCTCACCGACGCCATCGACGCGGGCAGGGGCGTGGTGCTGGCCCTGCCGCACCTGGCCAACTGGGATCTGGCCGGCAGCTGGCTGGTCACCGAGCTGCGCACCCCGTTCACCACGGTCGCCGAACGGCTCAAGCCCGAGCGGCTGTTCGACCGTTTTATCGCCTACCGCGAGGGCCTGGGCATGGAGGTGGTGGCGCACGATGGCGGGGTCGCCTTCGGCAAGCTCGCCCGGCGGCTGCGCGCCGGCGGCGTGGTGGCCCTGGTCGCCGACCGCGATCTGTCCGCCTCCGGGGTGCCCGTCACCTTCTTCGGCGAGACGGCCACCATGCCGGCGGGACCCGCCCTGCTCGCCCAGCAGACCGGCGCCGCGCTGCTGCCGGTGTCCCTCTGGTACGACGAGACCCCGGTGATGAAGGGGCGGGTGATGGCGCCGCTGCCGGTGCCGGAGGACGGCACCCGCGCCGAGCGCACCGCCGCGCTGACCCAGGCCCTGGCCGACCGGTTCGCCGACGCCATCGCCGCACACCCCCAGGACTGGCACATGCTGCAACGGCTGTGGACGGCCGATCTGGACCCGAGGCCGGCGCCCCGGCCGGCCGACCGAGCCGAGGAGCGCGGGGCATGAGGATCGGCATCGTCTGCCCCTACTCCTGGGACGTCCCCGGCGGGGTGCAGTTCCATGTGCGCGACCTGGCCGAGCACCTGATCGAACGGGGCCACCATGTCTCGGTGCTCGCCCCGGCCGACGAGGACACCCCGCTGCCGCCCTATGTGGTCTCCGCCGGCCGCGCCGTCTCGGTGCCCTACAACGGTTCGGTCGCGCGGGTGAACCTCGGCCTGATGTCGGTCTCCAAGGTCCGCCGCTGGGTCCACGACGGCGACTTCGACGTGCTGCACATCCACGAGCCGGTGGTGCCCTCGCTCGGGCTGCTCACCTGCTGGGCCGCGCGCGGGCCCATCGTCGCCACCTTCCACACCTCCAACCCGCGCTCCCGCGCCATGGTCGCGGCCTATCCGATCCTCCAGCCGGCGCTGGAGAAGATCAGCGCCAGGATCGCGGTCAGCGAGTACGCCCGGCGCACGCTGGTCGAGCATCTGGGCGGCGACGCGGTCGTCATCCCCAACGGGGTGGACGTGGGCTTCTTCGCCGACGCCGAGCCCCGAGCCGAGTGGCAGGGCGACACCATCGGCTTCATCGGCCGCATCGACGAGCCGCGCAAGGGCCTGCCGGTGCTGATGCGGGCGCTGCCCACCATCCTGGCCGCCCGCCCCACCACCCGGCTGCTGGTCGCCGGGCGGGGCGACGAGAAGGAGGCGGTCGCCACGCTGCCCGCCGAGCTGCGGGAGCGGGTGACGTTCCTCGGCATGATCACCGACGAGGAGAAGGCCGGCCTGCTGCGCAGCGTCGACCTCTATGTGGCGCCCAACACCGGCGGCGAGAGCTTCGGCATCATCCTGGTCGAGGCGCTGTCCGCGGGGGCGCCCGTGCTGGCCAGCGATCTCGACGCGTTCGCCCAGGTGCTGGACGGCGGCACGGCGGGCGAGCTGTTCGTCAACGAGGACGCGGACGCGCTGGCCGCCGCCGCGCTGCGGCTGCTCGGCGCCCCGGAACGCCTGGCCGAGCTGCGGGAACGCGGCAGCCGGCATGTGCGGCGCTTCGACTGGTCGACGGTCGGCGCCGATGTGCTGGCGGTCTACGAGACGGTCACCGCCGGGCGCGGTGCGGTCGCCCCCGACGACCGCGTCGGGCTGCTGGGCCGCCTGGGCTTCGCCAGGGACTGACCACCCGGGTAGGGTCACTGGGCGTGACCACTGTCATCTCCGTCGTCGTCGCGCTGCTGTTGATCGGCGTCTATCTGAGCTGGACGGCCGGGCGGCTCGACCGGCTGCACGCCAGGATGGACGCGGCCAGGGCCGCGCTGGACGCCCAGCTGCTGCGGCGTGCCTCCATCACCCAGGAACTCGCCACCGCCGGCGTCTTCGACCCCGCCGCCTCGATGGTCCTCTACCAGGCCGCGCACGCCGCCCGTCTCGCCGAGGACGAGCAGCGGGAGGTCGCGGAGAGCGAGCTGACCCAGGCGCTGCGCGCGGTCTTCGCCGAACGGGCCCAGGTGCGGGCGATGTTGGACGCGCCCGGCGGGGAGGCCGGCGCCGAGGAGCTGGTGGCCGCCGTGCGCCGGGTCCCGATGGCCCGCCGGTTCCACAACGACGCGGTCAGGGCGGCCAGGGCCGTCCGCCGCCACCGCACCGTCCGCTGGCTCCGGCTGGCCGGGCACGCGCCGTTCCCGCTGGCCTTCGAGATGGACGACGAACCGCCGGCCGCCCTGGTGGAGCCGTTGCGGGGCGACGGTTCGGCGAGCCACTGAGGGACGATTGGCCCTTCCGGACAAGGCCACCTTCGGGTGAAATGGGGAAGTGCGGCAGCCGTTCGACGGCGTGACGAGCGGGCTCGGGAGGCCCCCACGGTCCGCCCAGACCGTCGTCCTACCATCGACTCGTCGCACGATTACCGTCGCGTAACCCCCCTTCGAGTGAGGTCGATCCGTGTCCAGCACGCCCGAAAGCACCAGCTCCGCCCCGGCGAACCCGGAGACCGGCACCGCCCGCGTCAAGCGCGGCATGGCCGAGCAACTCAAGGGCGGGGTGATCATGGACGTGGTCACCCCCGAGCAGGCCAGGATCGCCGAGGACGCCGGTGCGGTGGCCGTGATGGCCCTGGAACGGGTGCCCGCCGACATCCGCAGGGACGGCGGGGTCGCCCGGATGTCCGACCCGGACATGATCGACGGCATCATCGAGGCCGTCTCCATCCCGGTGATGGCCAAGTCCCGCATCGGGCACCTGGTCGAGGCCCAGGTGCTGCAGGCGCTCGGCGTGGACTACATCGACGAGTCCGAGGTGCTCACCCCGGCCGACGAGGTCAACCACACCGACAAGTGGTCCTTCACCACCCCCTTCGTCTGTGGCGCCACCAACCTGGGCGAGGCCCTGCGGCGGATCGCCGAGGGCGCCGCCATGATCCGCTCCAAGGGCGAGGCCGGCACCGGCAACGTGGTCGAGGCCGTCCGCCACATGCGGCAGATCAGGGGCGAGATCGGCCGGCTGCGGGCGCTGGACAACCACGAGCTGTACGCCGCGGCCAAGGAGCTGCGCGCCCCCTACGAGCTGGTCCGCGAGGTGGCCGAGCTGGGCAAGCTCCCCGTCGTCCTCTTCTCCGCCGGCGGCGTGGCGACCCCGGCCGACGCCGCGCTGATGCGTCAACTCGGCGCCGAGGGCGTCTTCGTCGGCTCCGGCATCTTCAAGTCCGGCGACCCGGCCAAGCGCGCCGCCGCCGTGGTCAAGGCCACCACCTTCTACGACGACCCCAAGGTCGTCGCCGATGTCTCCCGGGGCCTGGGGGAGGCCATGGTCGGCATCAACCTGGACGCGGAGCCGGGCGCCGAGCGCTACGCGAACCGTGGCTGGTGACGCGGAGGCCGCCGCGCCGGCGGTGGGCGTCCTCGCGCTGCAGGGCGACGTCCGCGAGCATCTGACGGCGCTGCGCGCGGCCGGGGCCGAGCCCCGGCCGGTCCGCAGGCCCGAGGAGCTGGCCGCCGTCTCGGGGCTGGTGATCCCCGGCGGCGAGTCCACCACCATCTCCAAGCTGGCAGGCGCCTTCGGCCTGCTGGCCCCGCTGCGCGACCGGGTCGCCGACGGGCTGCCCGTCTACGGCTCCTGCGCCGGGATGATCATGCTCGCCGACAAGATCCTGGACCCGAGATCGGGGCAGGAGACGGTCGGCGGCATCGACATGATCGTCCGCCGCAACGCCTTCGGCCGGCAGAACGAGTCCTTCGAGGCCGCCGTCGAGGTCGCCGGGGTGCCGGGCGGCCCGGTGCGGGGCGTCTTCATCCGCGCCCCCTGGGTCGAGTCCATCGGGGCCGCCGCCGAGTCGATCGCCGAACACCGGGGGCACAGCGTGGCCGTCCGCCAGGGGAACCTGCTGGCGACCGCGTTCCACCCCGAGCTGACCGGCGACCACCGGGTGCACGCGCTCTTCCTCGCCATGGTGCGCGCGGCGGCCCGCTGAGCTGCCGGTAGGATCGCTGGGCGATCGACGTAACGGAAATAGTTGGCGACATCGAAGGAGCAGCGCTGTGTCCGGCCACTCCAAGTGGGCAACCACCAAGCACAAGAAGGCCGTGATCGATGCCAAGCGCGGCAAGCTGTTCGCCAAGCTGATCAAGAACATCGAGGTCGCGGCGCGCACCGGCGGCGGCGACCCGGACGGCAACCCCACGCTCTTCGACGCCATCCAGAAGGCCAAGAAGAGCTCGGTCCCCAACAACAACATCGACCGCGCGGTCAAGCGCGGCGCGGGCCTTGAGGCTGGCGGTGCGGACTACCAGACGATCATGTACGAGGGCTATGGCCCCAACGGTGTCGCCGTGCTGATCGAATGCCTCACCGACAACCGCAACCGCGCCGCCTCCGACGTCCGGGTGGCGATGACCCGCAACGGCGGTTCGATGGCCGACCCGGGCTCGGTCTCCTACCTCTTCAACCGCAAGGGCGTGGTGATCGTCCCCAAGGGCGAACTGGCCGAGGACGATGTGCTGGGCGCGGTGCTCGAGGCGGGCGCCGAGGAGGTCAACGACCTGGGGGAGTCCTACGAGGTGGTCAGCGAGGCCGGCGATCTGGTCGCGGTGCGCACCGCGCTCCAGGAGGCCGACATCGACTACGACTCGGCGGAGGCCAGCTTCGTCCCCACCATGCAGGTGGAGTTGGACGAGGACGGGGCGCGCAAGATCTTCCGCCTCATCGACGCGTTGGAGGACAGCGACGACGTGCAGAACGTCTTCGCCAACTTCGACGTCGCCGACGAGGTGATGGCCAAGGTGGACGCGTAGCGCCTGTCCTGCGGAGCGCCCTCGTACCTCCCGGCCCGGTGTCCGGGAGAGCCGGGCAGGTCCTGGGCCGCGCGTCGCACCGCCGGCGGGTCAACGGCCCGGCCGCAGCGGCTTCTTGGACGGCCCCCACGTGCCGCGTGGGGGCCGTCGCCACGCCGGGCGGCTGCCGCGCGCCGCGCGTTGTCAGTGCCGCCAGGTAGCCTGCCAGGCGGCTGGCCAGCGGGCCGGCCCCTGGGGGCGAGAGCGAGGAGAGCCGGTGCGGGTACTGGGAGTTGACCCGGGGCTGACCCGCTGTGGCATCGGCGTGGTGGACGGCGCGGCCGGCCGCCCGCTGCGGATGCTGGCGGTCGGCGTGATCCGCACCCCGGCGGAGGCCGAGACGGCGTCCCGCCTGGTGGAGATCGAACGCGGCATGGAGGAGTGGTTGGACGCGCACCAGCCGGAATCCGTTGCCGTGGAGCGGGTGTTCAGCCAGCACAACGTGCGCACGGTGATGGGCACGGCCCAGGCCAGCGCGGTCGCCATGCTCTGCGCCGCGCGGCGTGGGCTGCCGGTCGCGCTGCACACCCCCAGCGAGGTCAAGGCCGCCGTCACCGGCAGCGGCCAGGCCGACAAGGCCCAGGTCGGCGCCATGGTCACCCGGCTGCTGCGGCTCGCCGCACCGCCCAAGCCGGCGGACGCGGCCGACGCGCTCGCCCTGGCGATCTGTCATATCTGGCGCGCGCCCGCCCAACAGCGCCTGCGCGCCGCCCAGTCGGCGGCGGTCGCCCGCCTCGTCCCCGCTGTCACCCCACCGGACCCCCCACCGAACTCTTCACCGAAGGGCGGCGCCCCCGCATGATCGCCTTTGTCCAGGGGCCCGTGGCCGCCCTCACCACCGACACCGCGGTGGTCGAGGTCGGCGGCGTCGGGCTCGCCGTGCGCTGCACGCCCCCCACGCTGGCCGCGCTGCGCGTCGGCGAGCCCGCCAGGCTGGCCACCTCGCTGGTGGTCCGCGAGGATTCGCTCACCCTCTACGGCTTCGCCGACGAGGACGAACGACAGGTCTTCGAGCTGCTGCAGACGGCCAGCGGCGTCGGCCCCCGGCTGGCGCAGGCGATGTTGGCCGCGCACCGCCCCGACGGGCTGCGGCTCGCCGTGGCCACGGGGGACGAGAAGGCGCTCACCGCCGTCTCCGGCATCGGCAAGAAGGGCGCGCAGAAGCTTCTGCTGGAGCTGAAGGACCGGCTTGGCGCCCCCGTGGGCTCCCATGCGCCGCAGCCGCCGGCGCAGCGGGCCGGTGGCGGGCCGGCGCCCGGCTGGCGCGACCAGCTGCACGCCGCCCTCGTCGGCCTCGGCTACCAGCCGCGCGAGGCGGAGCGCGCCGTCGAGGTCGTGACGCCGCAGGCCGAGGCCACGCTCGCCGAGGGCGGCCAGCCGGCCGTCGCCGCGCTGCTGCGCACCGCGCTGCAGTCCCTCAACCGCGCCCGCTGACCCGACCGCCCGCTGACCCGATCGCCCGACGTACCCGACCGCGGAGCCCAACCCCCAGGAGGACAGCCGAAGTGAGCCCGGACGACGACAGCGTGGGCGGCGGCGTTGACCGGCTGGTCGGCGCGGTGGCCGACGGCGAGGATCTGGCGGTCGAGGCGGCGCTGCGCCCCAAGGACCTGGGCGAGTTCATCGGGCAGCGACGGGTCCGCGAGCAGCTCGACCTGGTGCTGCGCGCCGCCAGGGCCAGGGGCGGCACGGCGGACCATGTGCTGCTCTCCGGCTCCCCGGGGCTCGGCAAGACCACCCTCTCCATGATCATCGCGGCCGAGATGGCCGCCCCGATCCGCATCACCTCGGGCCCCGCCATCCAGCACGCCGGCGATCTGGCCGCGATCCTCTCCTCGTTGGCCGAGGGAGAGGTCCTTTTCCTGGACGAGATCCACCGCATGTCCCGGCCCGCCGAGGAGATGCTCTACATGGCCATGGAGGACTTCCGCGTCGACGTGGTCGTCGGCAAGGGCCCGGGCGCCACCGCCATCCCGTTGGAGCTGCCCCCGTTCACCCTGGTCGGGGCCACCACCAGGGCGGGGCTGCTGCCGCCCCCGCTGCGCGACCGGTTCGGTTTCACCGGGCACATGGAGTTCTACGAGCCGGCCGAGCTGGAGCGGGTGGTGCACCGCTCGGCCGGGCTGCTGGGCGTCGAGGTCACCGCCGAGGGCGCGGGGGAGATCGCCGGCCGCTCCCGTGGTACCCCCAGGATCGCCAACCGGCTGCTGCGCAGGGTGCGGGACTACGCCCAGATCAGGGCGGACGGGGTGGTCACCAGGGAGGTCGCGGCCAGCGCCCTCGAGGTCTACGAGGTGGACGCCCTGGGCCTCGATCGGCTGGACCGCGCGGTGTTGCGGGCGCTGCTCAAGCTGTTCGGCGGCGGCCCGGTCGGCCTCTCCACGCTGGCGGTCGCGGTGGGGGAGGAGCGGGAGACGGTGGAGGAGGTGGCCGAGCCGTTCCTGGTGCGGGAGGGGCTGCTGGCCCGCACCCCCAGGGGCCGGGTGGCCACCCCGGCGGCCTGGCGGCATCTGGGCCTCACCCCACCCGAGGCGCCCCCCGGCGGACAACCGGGACTGTTCGGGACGTGACGGCGTCCCAGCAGGCGTGAATCGCCCCCCGAGGAACTTCGATAGCATCCTGGACGTTGTTCCCCCGGCGCAGCCTCGCTTAGACTCCGCCGATGCCTTCCGCCCCTAGGTCGGCACCCTGACCCCCGAATGCCGGGCCGTGAAAGCGGCCAAACAAAGGAAATTCCCCCGCCGTGGATATCGCGTTTCTCTTCCCTCTCATTCTGCTCATCGGCGTCATGTTCCTGATGACGCGCTCCGCCAAGAACCGCCAGCGTCAGGCGCTGGAGATGCGGGAATCGATTGAGCCCGGCACCGGTGTGCGGACCATCGGCGGCATGTACGCCGAGGTCAAGGAGGTGCGGGAGGACACGGTAGTGCTGGAAGTCGCGCCCGGCGTGCACACCGTCTACGCCAAGAACGCGATCGCCGTCGTCCTGGACGAGGACGAGTACGAGCGGATCGTCAACGGCGACGAGCCCGAGGACGAGGAGTCCGTGGTCGTCCCCGACGACGCCTCGGCCCTGACCGCCGACGAGGCGGACGACCGGGTGGAGTTGGAGAAGAACGACGGCGAGGACGAGGCGCGGGAGGCCGAGGACTCGTCGGCCAAGCGGCGCGACCGGGGTGACGACGAGGGCGAAAGCGGTTCCAAGGCGTAGGGCTACGGCTTCGGCCGTTCGTCAGTCATTCCCCTGAGCCCTGCCGCGAGCACCGGGTGCGCGGGGCATTGGACAGAGAGAAGACGAGAAGGTGGCGACACCGAAGAAGGGCCTGGGGCCCTCACGAAAGCGGGATCTGAGGTCCCGGGGCCAGGGCAGGCCGGGCATGGCCCTGGCGTTGATCCTGCTGATCGTGGTCGTGCTCACCGGAGGCATGTTCCTGTCGGGGCACACCACGCCACGGCTCGGCATCGACCTCGCCGGCGGAACGAGCATCACGCTCACCGCCCGCCCCGACGCGGGTGACGAGAGCGCGGTCAACGAGACCAACCTGAACACGGCCGTCTCCATCATCGAGCGCCGCGTCAACGGTCTCGGCGTGCAGGAGGCCGAGGTCCAGACCCAGGGCAGCGAGAACATCATCGTCAACATCCCCAAGGGGACCGACGAGGAGCAGGCCAGGGAGCAGGTCGGTACCACCGCCGAGCTGGGCTTCCGCCCCGTGCTCGCGGCGGCGGACGCCCTGCCGCCGCAGGAGCCCGCGCCCGAGGGCGAGGAAGGGGCCGAGGACCCCGCCGAGGAAGGTGCCGAGGAAGGTGCCGACGGCGAGGACCCGGCCGAGGAGGGGGCGGAGGATCCCGAAGCGGATCCCACCGAGGACCCCGCTGAGGACCCGGCGGACGACGCCACCGAGGAGCCCGGCGAGGGCCAGGAGGACCAGAGCCTCGGCGTCCCCGGCGCCGACCGGGACACCGGCGGCCTGTCGCCGGCCTCCTACCGCACCGACGACGAGCCGGCCGACGACGGCGCCGAGTCCGAGGAGCCGGCGGAGGACGGTGCAGAGTCCGAGGAGCCGGCCGAGGACGGTGCCGAGGGCGACGACCCGGCCGCCGACGCCGCCGCTCTCCAGGCCCGCCTCCAGGAGCTGGACTGCACCACGCCGGACGCCAGGCTGGCCGCCAGCCGGGCCGCCGCCGAGGCGAAGGACGAGGAGCCCATCGTCTCCTGCGACGCCGAGCGCCCCGTGAAGTACGCCCTCGGTCCGGTCGGCGTCCCCGGCACCGACGTCAAGGACGCCAACTCCGTCTACGACCCCAACCAGGGGTGGATCGTCCAGATGGAGTTCACCGGCGGCGGCGCCAACCGGTTCGCCGACATCACCTCGCAGCTGTCCACCCAGGTCGAGCCGCAGAACCAGTTCGCCATCGTGCTCGACGGCGAGACTGTCTCCGCGCCCAGCGTCCGGCAGCGGCTCGGCGGTGGCCGCGCCGAGATCTCCGGCACGTTCAACCAGGAGTCGTCGGAAGAGCTGGCCAACATCCTGAAGTACGGCGCGCTGCCGCTGAGCTTCGACGAGGCCAGCGTCTCCACCGTCTCCCCGACCCTGGGCGGCGAGCAGCTGCGCGCCGGTCTGATCGCCGGTGGCATCGGCCTGGGCCTGGTCGTGCTGTACATGCTGCTCTACTACCGCGGTCTGTCTCTGATCGCGCTGGCCAGCCTCGTGATCTCCGGCATCCTGACCTACGCGATCATGGCGCTGCTCGGCCCGGCCATCGGCTTCGCGCTCCATCTGCCGGCCGTCTGCGGCGCGATCGTCGCCATCGGCATCACGGCGGACTCGTTCATCGTCTACTTCGAACGGATAAGGGACGAGATCCGCGAGGGACGCACCCTGCGTCCCGCCGTGGAGCGGGCCTGGCCGCGCGCCCGGCGCACGATCCTGGTCTCCGACTTCGTCTCCTTCCTGGCGGCCGCGGTGCTCTTCATCGTCAGCGTCGGCAAGGTGCAGGGCTTCGCCTTCACGCTGGGCCTCACCACCCTGCTGGACGTGCTGGTGGTCTTCCTCTTCACCAAGCCGCTGATGACGCTGGCGGCCCGGCGGAAGTTCTTCTCCAGCGGGCACCCCTGGTCCGGGCTCGACCCCAGGCGTCTGGGCGCGTCCCCACCGCTGCGCCGAGCGCGCCGTCCGGCCCCCGTTGTTCCCTCCGACCCCAAGGAGGCGTGAGATGTCACGGCTCGGCGATCTCGGCGCCCGGCTCTATCGGGGCGATGTCAAGCTCAACATCGTTGGCCAGCGCAAGGTCTGGTACACCGTCTCCCTGCTGATCACCATCCTCGCGTTCGCGGCCCTGCCGCTGCGCGGTCTCCAGATGGGCGTGGAGTTCGAGGGGGGCGCGATGTTCACCACCCCGCCCACCGAGATCTCCGAGGAGCAGGCCAGGGACGTGGTCAGGGCGGAGACCGGCCATATGCCGCTGGTCAACACCCTGAGCGACGACAGCATGCGGATCCAGGTCGGTGGCCTGGAGCCGGAGCAGTCCAACGAGCTGCGGGCGGCCCTCGCCGAGGAGCTGGGCATCCCCACCTCGGAGCTCAACGCCGAAGTGATCGGCCCCAGTTGGGGTGAGCAGATCGCCGAGCGGGCCTGGCAGGGCCTGGCGATCTTCATGGTGTTGGTGGTCATCTATCTGGCCATCGCCTTCGAGTGGCGGATGGCGCTGGCGGCGCTGATCGCCCTGGTGCACGACCTGACGATCACGGTCGGCGTCTATGCGCTGGTCGGCTTCGAGGTCACCCCCGGCACGGTCATCGGCCTGCTGACCATCCTCGGGTACTCGCTCTACGACACGGTGGTGGTCTTCGACAGCCTCAAGGAGACCACCCACAACGTCACCCGCCAATCCAGGTACACCTACCGGGAGTTGGCCAACCGCAGCCTCAACGCCACCCTGGTGCGCTCCATCAACACCTCGGTGGTGGCGCTGCTGCCGGTCGCCGGCCTGCTCTTCATCGGCGGTGGTCTGCTGGGTGGCGGGATGCTCAACGACATCGCGCTGTCGATCTTCGTCGGCCTGGCGGCCGGTGCCTATTCCTCGATCATGATCGCCACCCCGCTGGTCGCCGACTTCAAGTCGCGGGAGCCGCTGATCGCGGCCAACGACCGGCGCGTTCTCCTCAAGCGCCGCAAGCGCGAGGAGAGCGGGGAGCCGGAGCTGGTCGAGACGGCGGAGGCGGCCAGGAGCGCCGACGCGCCGGCCGACTCCCCGGCGGACGACGCGTCGGGCGATGCGTCGGGCGATGCGTCGGACCAAGGCGGGGCCGACGCGGTCGACGACGACACGGCCACCCCGGTGGGCGCGGCCGGTGGCCAGCGGCGCGGTCCGCGCCGTCAGCCGGTCTCCCGCGGCAGGGGCCGGGGCCGTCCCTCGGGCAAGCGGCGGTGACGGGCGTGACATCGCGCGAGGCCGCTCGGCCGCAGCTCGGTGAGCTGCTGCTGAGCCGGGTCAGGGAGGTCGCCGACTACCCCAAGCCCGGCATCGTGTTCAAGGACATCACCCCGCTGCTGTCCGATCCGGAGGCGTTCTCCGCGACGGTCGACGCGCTGTCCGAGATCGCCAGGGAGCAGCGGGCCACCAAGGTCGTCGGTCTTGAAGCGCGCGGCTTCATCCTCGGCGCCCCGGTGGCGCTGCGCGCCGGGATCGGCTTCATCCCGGTGCGCAAGGCCGGCAAGCTGCCGGGCGCCACCCTGGCGCAGCGGTACGACCTGGAGTACGGCAGCGCGGAGATCGAGATCCACGCCGAGGATCTTTCCCCCGACGACCGGGTGTTGATCGTCGACGACGTGCTGGCCACCGGCGGGACCGCCGAGGCGGCCATCGGCCTGGTGCGGCGCACCGGGGCGCGGCTCGCCGGTCTGGCCGTGCTGATGGAGTTGGGTTTCCTTCCCGGCAGGGAACGTGTGCTCGCCGCCCTGGGCGACACCCCCTACCAGGCGCTCATCACCGTCTGACACAGCGCGTACACAGCAGGGGCGTCCGCCGTCGAGGCGGGCGCCCCCGCGCGTGTGCCGGCTGAACGCGAACGGTTTGCCCGGCCTCGTTACCATGGCAGTCCGATCGTTCCCCGGCCGGACTCTTCTCCACGCCGTGTACGGCCAGGAGGACCGTTCCCCCCGCCGAGCCCACCAGGCGCGGAGAGGGGCCGCACAAGGAGTGCCCTTGCCCGACGACGCCCAGCCGCTCACCTCCACGCAGCGGAAGAACAGCAAGCCCTCCACGGCCCTGAGCTGGCGCGACGGTGGCGCGGACTCCCCGGCGCAGGGCGCCACGGCCCCGCCGGCCACTCCCGCCGTCTCCGGCGTCTCCGGCCGCTCGGGTTCGTCGAACCGGGTCAGGGCGCGGCTGGCCAGACTCGGCGTCCAGCGCTCCACCCCGTACAACCCGGTCCTGGAGCCGCTGCTGCGGGTGGTGCGGGCCAACGACCCCAAGGCGGACACCGCCGCGCTGCGCCAGATCGAGCAGGCGTTCCAGGTCGCCGAGCGGTGGCACCGGGGGCAGAAGCGCAAGAGCGGCGATCCCTACATCACCCACCCGCTGGCCGTCACGACCATCCTGGCCGAGCTGGGCATGGACGCGGCCACCCTGATGGCGGGGCTGCTGCACGACACCGTCGAGGACACCGAGTACGGCCTGGAGACGCTGCGGCGCGACTTCGGCGACCAGGTGGCGCTGCTGGTGGACGGCGTCACCAAGCTGGACAAGGTCAAGTTCGGCGAGGCCGCGCAGGCCGAGACGGTCCGCAAGATGGTCGTCGCCATGGCCAAGGACCCCAGGGTCCTGGTCATCAAGCTGGCCGACCGGCTGCACAACATGCGCACCATGCGGTTCCTGAAGCGGGAGAAGCAGGAGCAGAAGGCCCGCGAGACGCTGGAGATCTACGCCCCGCTGGCGCACCGGCTGGGCATGAACACCATCAAGTGGGAGCTGGAGGATCTGGCCTTCGCCATCCTCTACCCCAAGATGTACGACGAGATCGTGCGGCTGGTCGCGGAGCGGGCGCCCAAGCGGGACGAGTATCTGGCCACGGTGATCGACGAGGTGCAGGCGGATCTGCGCGGCGCCCGGATCAAGGCCACGGTCACCGGACGGCCCAAGCACTATTACAGCGTCTACCAGAAGATGATCGTGCGCGGCCGGGACTTCGCCGAGATCTACGATCTGGTGGGCATCCGCGTCCTGGTGGACACCGTCCGCGACTGCTACGCGGCGCTCGGCACCGTGCACGCCCGGTGGAACCCGGTGCCGGGGCGGTTCAAGGACTACATCGCGATGCCCAAGTTCAACATGTACCAGTCCCTGCACACCACCGTGATAGGCCCTGGCGGCAAGCCCGTCGAACTGCAGATCCGCACCTTCGACATGCACCGGCGGGCCGAGTTCGGCATCGCGGCGCACTGGAAGTACAAGCAGCAGGCCGTCGCCGGCTCGTCCAAGGTCCGCACCGACAGCCCCAAGCGGGCCGGGGACAAGAGCGGCACCGTCAACGACATGGCGTGGCTGCGGCAGTTGCTCGACTGGCAGAAGGAGACGGAGGACCCGGGCGAGTTCCTGGAGTCGCTGCGCTTCGACCTCTCCCGCAACGAGGTCTTCGTCTTCACCCCGACCGGCGACGTGATCGCGCTGCCCGCCGGCGCCACCCCCGTCGACTTCGCCTACGCGGTGCACACCGAGGTGGGCCACCGCACCATAGGCGCCAAGGTCAACGGCCGCCTGGTGCCGCTGGAGTCCACCCTGGACAACGGCGACACCGTGGAGATCTTCACCTCCAAGGCCGACGGCGCCGGCCCGTCCCGCGACTGGCTAGGCTTCGTCAAGTCGCCCAGGGCGCGCAACAAGATCCGTGGCTGGTTCTCCAAGGAGCGCAGGGACGAGGCCATCGAGCAGGGCAAGGACCTGATCGCCCGGGCCATGCGCAAGCAGAACCTGCCCATCCAGAGCGTGCTCACCGGGGACTCCCTGGTCACCCTCGCCCATGAGATGCGCTACCCGGACATCTCGTCCCTCTATGCCGCGATCGGCGAGGGCCATGTCTCGGCGCAGAGCGTGGTGCAGAAGCTGGTCCAGGCGGTCGGCGGCGAGGACGCGGCCAACGAGGACCTGGCCGAGACCGCGCCCCCGGTGCCGGCCGGCGCCCGCCGCCGCTCGGCGGCCGACCCCGGCGTGGTGGTCAAGGGCGTGGAGGACGTCTGGGTCAAGCTCGCCCGCTGTTGTACGCCGGTCCCCGGCGATCCGATCATCGGTTTCGTCACCCGGGGCAACGGCGTCTCGGTGCACCGCGCGGACTGCGTCAACGTCGACTCCCTCTCCCAGGAGCCGGAACGCATCCTGGACGTCGAGTGGGCGCCCACCCAGTCGTCCGTCTTCCTCGTCGCCATCCAGGTCGAGGCGTTGGACCGCTCCCGGCTGCTGTCCGATGTCACCCGGGTCCTCTCCGACCAGCATGTGAACATCCTGTCGGCGGCCGTGCAGACATCGAGGGACCGGGTGGCGACATCCCGGTTCACCTTCGAGATGGGCGACCCCAAGCACCTCGGCCATGTGCTGCGCGCGGTACGCCGCGTCGAGGGCGTCTACGACGTCTACCGGGTCACCTCCCCGCGCCGCCCCTGAGGGCGCGGCACGGAGACACCCGGAGAGAACGGCGGGCGGTCGGGATCAACTCCCGACCGCCCGCCGCCGTTTCCGTTGTCGAACCGGTCAACCACCGAACTCCTGGAGGCCCTTGAGCGCCTGGTCCAGCAGCGCCTGGCGGCCGGCCAGCTCCTGCTCCAGCTTCTCCGCCTTCGCCGTGTTGCCCGCCGCCCGCGCCTTCTCCGCCTGCTCCCGCAGCCGGTCGACGGCGTCCTGCAGCTGGCCGGTCAGCCCCGCGGCGCGGGCCCTGGCCTCCGGGTTGGACCGCCGCCACTCGGCGTCCTCGGCCTCGCGCACCGCGCGTTCCACGGTGTGCATCCGCCCCTCGACCCCGGCCCTGGAGTCACGCGGCACATGGCCGATCGCCTCCCAGCGCTCGCCGATCGAACGCAGCGCCGCCTTGGCCGACTTGAGATCGGTGATCGGCAGCAGCTTCTCCGCCTCGGCGGCCAACTCCTCCTTGCGCGCGAGATTCTCCCGCTGCTCCGAGTCCCGCTCGGCGAACACCGCGCCACGAGCCTGGAAGAAGACGTCCTGCGCGGCCCGGAAACGGGCCCACAGATCCTCCTCCGCGTCCCGGTGCGCCCGGCCCGCGGCCTTCCAGTCCCGCATCAGCTCGCGGTAACGCGTGGCCGTGGCGCCCCAGTCGGTGGATCCGGACAGCGCCTCGGCCTCGCTGATCAGCTTCTCCTTGCGCCGCCTGGTCTCCTCCCGCTGCGCGTCCAGCGCGGCGAAATGCGCCTTGCGCCGCTTGGAGAACGCCGAACGGGCGTGGGAGAAGCGGTGCCACAGCTCGTCGTCGGTCTTGCGGTCGAGCCGGGGCAGGCCCTTCCAGGTGTCCACCAGGGCGCGCAGCCGCTCGCCCGCGGCCCGCCACTGGTCGCTGGCCGCCAACTCCTCGGCCTCGGTGACCAGGGCCTCCTTGGCCGCCCTGGCCTCCTCGCTCTGCTTGGCGCGCGCCGCCTTCCGTTCCTCGCGGCGGGAGTCGACCGTCGCCACCAGCGCGTCAAGACGCTTGCCCAGGGCCAGCAGATCGCCGACGGCGTGGCCCTCGTCCACCTGCGCCCGCAGATGGTCGATGGCGGCCGTGGCGTCCTTGGCGGAGAGGTCCGTGGTGCGCACCCGGCGCTCCAACAGGCCGATCTCCACGACCAGGCCCTCATACTTGCGCTCGAAGTAGGCAAGCGCCTCGTCGGGAGAGCCCGCCTGCCAGGAGCCGACGACCTTTTCCCCGTCGGCTGTCCGCACGTACACGGTCCCCGACTCATCAACACGGCCCCACGGCTCGCTGCTCACAGCGCCTCCTCTTTTGATGCGCGACGGGCTCAACACCCGCGGCACCGTCCACAGTTCTCGCCGGCCCACACCGGCTGCCGGGCCCGCACGCCGACGCGCCAGGCCCCGCACACGGCCAAACATAGGCGACACCCCACCCGGCTGTCCGCACCTTGCCGGGCGGAAATTGCCCCGCGACGGGGGCCGTTTCCTAGGCCACCGGCTCCACCGTCGCCTCATTGATCACGACGGTCGCGTGGGGCGCGGTGTTCCCGCTGGCCGGATCCGGATCGGCCGCGCCCGTCTCGGCGATCATCCCGATCACGTCGAGGCCCCCGGTGACCGTGCCGAACGGGGTGTAGTTCGCGGGGAGTTCGCTGTCCTGGTAGACCACGAAGAACTGGCTGCCGCCGGTGTCGGGGCCGCTGTTGGCCATGGCGACCGTGCCGGCCGGGTAGACGCCGTCGGCCACGGCCGGGTCGTCGAGGTTCTCGTCGGGGAGCGAATAGCCGGGACCGCCCTGTCCGGTGCCCGTCGGATCGCCGCACTGCAGGACGTAGATGCCCTCCGTCACCAGACGGTGGCAGGGCGTGTGGTCGAAGTAGCCCTCGCCGGCCAGGAAGGCGAAGGAGTTGACCGTGTGCGGGGCCGCCGCCGGGTCCAGCGTCAACTCGATGTCGCCACAGGTGGTGGCGAGCCGCATCAGCTGCTCGCCCTCCGTGTCGATCGTCATCTCCGGCTCGCTGTCCCACTGTTGCCCCGAGGGCTCCCCCTCGGCCGGTGGGTCGCAGGGATCCTCCGGGGGCTCCGCCGGCTCGTCGGACGGCTGCTCGTCGAGCGGCTGCTCGGACGTCGCCTGGTCCGAGGTCTCGTCGTCGCCGTTGAGCCAGACCGCCCACGCCGTTCCCGCGCCGGCCACCACGAGCACCGCCACCGCCGCGATCAGGACGCGGTATCTGCGTCCCCGCCTGGCCCGCTCGGCCCTGCGTCGTGCCTGCCGCTCGTACTTGGCCCGCGCGAGTTCCCTGCGCCGCCGCTCCTTGCTGGACACCGCGCTCTCCTTTACGCCACTGGATACTTCATACTTCCACCGGACCTTGTGGCGTCACCGTATACGGGTTCGCCGGCCGCGTACCGTCGCCGGTAGGCTTGGATCGGGCTGAGAACCACGTAGAGAACCACACTGAGAACTACGCTGGGAACGCCCGAGAAGACGACCGAAGGACGACTGTGCTCATCGCAGGCTTTCCCGCCGGCGCCTGGGGGACCAACTGCTACCTGGTGGCGCCCGCGGCCGGTGAGGAGTGCGTGATCATCGACCCGGGGCACCGCGCGGCCCCCGGCGTCGAGGAGACCATCGCCAAGTACCGGCTTCGGCCGGCCGCCGTCATCCTCACCCACGGACATATCGACCATGTGGCCTCCGTCGTCCCGGTCTGCGGCGCCCATGGCGTGCCCGCCTACCTCCACCCCGACGACCGTTACATGCTCAGCGACGTGGAGCGGGCGCTGGGCGCCCGGATCGGCCAGCCGCTGCTGGGCGAGCTGACCATGGGCGAGCCGGACGATCTGCGCGAGCTGACGGACGGGAGCACGCTGGAGCTGGCCGGCCTCTCGTTCTCCGTCGCGCACGCGCCGGGCCATACCGAGGGGTCGGTGACCTTCAGGACACCCGAGGCGGCGGACATCCCGCCGGTGCTGTTCTCGGGCGACCTGCTGTTCGCCGGCTCCATCGGACGCACCGATCTGCCCGGCGGTGACCACGCCGAGATCCTGCGGTCGCTGGCCCGAGTCTGCCTGCCGCTGGAGGATTCGACCGTGGTGCTGTCCGGGCACGGCCCGCAGACCACCATCGGCCGCGAGCGCGCCAGCAACCCCTTTCTGCGGGAGCTGGCCGCCGGCCACGGCGCCGGGGAGACCCCGGCACCGCGACGAGGAATGTGAATCAGCGAGTGAGCGACGACAACTCCACCCCCACCACCCCCCGCACGTTCTCCGCCCCCAAGGGCACCTACGACCTCCTGCCGCCGGACTCCGCGACCTTCCTCGCGGTCCGCGAGGCCGTCGCGGCCCCGCTGCGCGCCGCCGGCTACGGCTATGTGGAGACCCCGGGATTCGAGCAGGTCGAGCTGTTCTCCCGAGGCGTGGGCGAGTCGACGGACATCGTCACCAAGGAGATGTACACCCTCACCACCAAGGGCGGCGACCAGCTGGCGCTGCGGCCCGAGGGCACCGCCTCGGTGCTGCGCGCCGCGCTGCAGGCCAGTCTGCACCGGGTGGGCAACCTCCCGGTCAAGCTCTGGTACTCGGGCTCCTACTACCGCTACGAGCGGCCGCAGGCCGGCCGTTACCGGCACTTCTCCCAGGTGGGCGCCGAGGCCCTGGGCGTCGAGGACCCGGCGCTCGACGCCGAGTTGATCATCCTGGCCGCCGACGCCTACCGCGCGTTGGGCCTGCGCGAGGTCAGGCTGGTGCTCAACTCCCTGGGCGACGCGAACTGCCGCCCCGCGTACCGTGCCACGCTCCAGGCGTTCCTGCGCGGGCTCGACCTGGACGAGCCGACCAGGGAGCGGATCGAGATCAACCCGCTGCGGGTGCTGGACGACAAGCGGGAGAGCGTGCGGAGCCAGCTGGCCGACGCACCGCGGATCCCGGACCACCTCTGCGACGACTGCCGCGCCTACCACGCCTCGGTGCGCGCCCTGCTCACGGAGGCCGGCGTCCCCTTTGTCGACGATCCCCGGCTGGTGCGCGGGCTCGACTACTACACCCGCACCACCTTCGAGTTCGTCCACGACGCGCTCGGCGCCCAGTCCGGCGTGGGCGGCGGCGGACGGTACGACGGGCTCTCGGAGATGATCGGCGGCCCGGCCCTGCCGTCCGTCGGCTGGGCGTTGGGCGTGGACCGCATCGTGCTGGCGCTGCGCGCCGAGGGCGTGACGCCGGAGGTGCCGGCCACCACGGACGTCTATGCCGTCCCGCTCGGCGAGGCCGCCAGGAGCGCGCTCTTCCCGCTGGTCACCGAGCTGCGCAGGGCCGGGGTCGCGGCCGACTTCGCCTATGGCGGCAAGGGCGTCAAATCGGCGATGAAGTCGGCGAACCGCAGTGGCGCACGGATCGCGCTGGTGGCCGGCGACCGGGATCTGGCGGACGGCGTGCTCCAGCTCAAGGACCTCTCCAGCGGCGAGCAGTGGCCGGTCCCGCTCGACCAGGTGCCGGCCGAGGTGGCCAAGCTGCTCGGCTGACCGTCCTCGGTCGCCGGCTTGCCGGCTTGCCGGCTTGCGGGCTTTCGTCAACGGTCGGCTGACCGGGTCCTCTTTTCGGGCAACGTCGACCGACCGCGGTCACCGGCGGTGCATTGGTGATCAACGGGGCGTATCGGGCGGGGAATCGGCCCGATACGCCTCGGGCGTTGACGACGGCCTTACAACGGCGCTGATTGACTGGTAGAGAATGGGGTCCGGACCCGGGACAGAGCGGATTGGGCGACATGGGAGTAGATGGGGCAGTGGACGCGGCCGAGGACGCGGCGGTGGACGAGGCGCGCACGGCGGACGAGCCCGTGCGGAGCGGGGGCGGCGGCGCGGTGGGCGCCGGGCGCGCCTTCGCGCTGACGCTGGTGATCACCGGCTTCGCCGGGCTGTTGGCCGCCTGGGTCATCACGCTGGACAAGTTCAAGCTCCTTGAGGACCCGGACTTCACGCCGGCGTGCAGCCTCAACCCGGTGATCTCCTGCGGCAGCATCATGGAGAGCGATCAGGCCAAGGCGTTCGGCTTCCCCAACCCGATGCTGGGCCTGGTCACCTACGGCGTGGTGATCGCCATCGGCATGGGCCTGTTGGCCGGCGCCCGCTACCAGCGCTGGTTCTGGCTCGGCCTCCAGGCGGGCACGCTCTTCGGCGTCGGCTTCTGCACCTGGCTGCAGTACCAGTCGTTCTACGAGATCAACGCGCTCTGCCTCTGGTGCTGCCTGGCCTGGGTCGCCACCATCGTGATGTTCTGGTACACCACCCTGCACAACGTCCGGCAGGGCTTCCTCCCCGTCCCGCGCGGCGTGCGCAACGTCCTGGAGGAGTTCCACTGGCTCTTCCCCGTCGTGCACATCGGCGTGATCGGGATGCTGATCCTGACCCGCTGGTGGGACTTCTGGACCAGCTGACCGGCCGCTGACCACCGCCCGCGCCGAGGGCGTTGTCAGAGGGGTGGCTTAGGGTCGGTGCCGTGGAGCCCGACCTGTTCACCGCCGCCGCCGAAGAGCGCGCCGAGAAGGACCCCACGGCCAGTCCGCTGGCCGTCCGGATGCGTCCCCGCACCCTTGACGACGTCGTGGGCCAGAGTCATCTGCTGCGCCCGGGCGCGCCCCTGCGCCGGCTGGTGGGGGAGGGGGCCGGCGGCCCCGCCGGCCCCTCGTCGGTGATCCTCTGGGGCCCGCCCGGCACGGGCAAGACCACGCTGGCCCATGTGGTCAGCCAGGCCACCGACAAGCGCTTCGTCGAGCTGTCCGCGATCACCGCCGGGGTCAAGGAGGTGCGCGCCGTGATCGACGGCGCCCGCCGCTCGTCGGGCGGGTTCGGCAAGGACACGGTCCTCTTCCTGGACGAGATCCACCGCTTCAGCAAGGCCCAACAGGACTCCCTGCTGCCCGCCGTGGAGAACCGCTGGGTCACGCTGATCGCCGCCACCACGGAGAACCCGTACTTCTCGGTGATCTCGCCGCTGCTCTCCCGTTCCCTGCTGCTCACCCTCGAACCGCTCACCGCCGACGATCTGCGCGGCCTGCTGCGGCGCGCCGTGCGGGACGAGCGGGGCCTGGGCGGCGCCGTGACGCTCCCGGAGGACACCGAGGAGCATCTGCTGCGGATCGCCGGCGGGGACGCGCGACGCGCGCTCACGGCGCTGGAGGCGGGCGCCGGCGCCGCGTTGGCCGAGGGGCGGTCCGAGATCGCCCTGGCGGCCCTTGAGGCGGCGGTGGACCGCGCCGCCGTCGCCTACGACCGGGACGGCGATCAGCACTACGACGTGGCCAGCGCGTTGATCAAGTCGGTGCGGGGCTCCGATGTGGACGCGGCCCTGCACTATCTGGCCCGGATGATCGAGGCCGGCGAGGATCCCCGGTTCATCGCCAGGCGGTTGATGATCTCCGCCAGCGAGGACATCGGGATGGCCGATCCCACGGCCCTGGGGACCGCGGTGGCCGCCGCCCAGGCGGTGGCGCTGATCGGCTTCCCCGAGGCGGCGATCACGCTCAGCCAGGCCACCATCGCGCTGGCCCTCGCGCCCAAGTCCAACGCCGCCGTCATGGCGATCGGCGCGGCCCAGGCGGATGTCAGGGCGGGGCTGGCGGGCCCGGTGCCACCGCATCTGCGGGACGGCCACTACCAGGGCGCCAAGAAGCTCGGCCACGCCCTGGACTACCAGTACCCGCACGATCTGCCCGGCGGCATCGCGGGCCAGCAGTACGCGCCCGACGCGGTCGACGGCAAGCGCTACTACCAGCCCACCCGCCATGGCGCCGAGGCTCGGTACGCCGAGGTGCTGGAGCGGGTCCGCGAGCGGCTGGCGGACCGCCCCCGGCGGCCATGAGGCCGCGTCAGGGCGTTTCCGCGGCCGTCTCGAAGAGCCAGCGCATCGCGCGGCGCAGCTGCCCGACGTCGTTGACCGGCTCGGGGAAGTCGAAGCGCGCGTCGAAGCAGGAGTTGTCGGTGCGGCAGCGCAGCCGCAGGCCGTAGCGGTCCAGGCTCAGCGGGGCGATCTGGCGCGGTTTGGCGCATTCGGCGGACTGCTCGCCCAGAAGTGAGCACAGCGAACGGAGTTGCGAGGCGTGGCTGGCGGCGAGGTGCTGAAGCAGCTCGGCCTCGTGGCGGGAGAGCGGATCGGCGTCCGCCCGCGCGAACTCGTCCGGCTCGACATGCTCCTGCCCCCAGAGGTCGTCGACATACGCCTCGCCGACCTCCATCCGCAGCAGCGTCCAGGCCGGCCCCGGCACCGGCCCGGCCGGGTGCGCCCGTGCCAGCAGCCGGCGGCAGGCGCCGCTCTCGGACGCGGGGACGGCGGTCAGCCAACCGGCCACCCAGGACCGCCCACGGATGCGTTGGGGCACCGAAACGGGTGCGACATCTGTGATTTCCATCACGGCCGTGACCTCGTCATGATGGGCGTGTACCGCCGTACGCCCGGCGAACGAGTCCGTCGGGACCAACAACAACACATCCCCGGTGGGCGTGACCGCTCGGGCCTCCGGCACACTGGGGGCGGTGTTGTCGACTCCGTCTCGTTCCGTACCCGGAATGGTGAGGGCGGCCGAGGCGTTCGACTCCACCAGAGTGCGCACCCGCTCGGCGGCCGTTGGCTGTTGGGTTTCCTCCATGGGACGCGGCTGGCTCGCTTCCCGGCTCCGGTGACCGGATTCGGGCAGGGGGCTCCCAGGTCGAATCATGCGCACTCCTCAGCTAAGGTAAGCCTCACCTAACTTACACGGAGGTCCGTTCAACGTGAACCAGTCGCGTCCCAAGGTCAAGAAGTCACGCGCACTTGGCATCGCGCTCACGCCGAAGGCGGTCAAGTACTTCGAGCGGCGCCCCTACCCGCCGGGTGAGCACGGGCGTGGCCGCAAGCAGAACAGCGACTACAAGGTCCGTCTGCTGGAGAAGCAGCGGCTGCGGGCCCAGTACGACATCAGCGAGCGGCAGATGGTGCGCGCGTACGACCGCGCCAGGAAGGTCACCGGCAAGGCCGGTGAGGCGCTGATCGTCGAGCTGGAGCGTCGCCTCGACGCGCTGGTGCTCCGCTCGGGCCTTGCCAGGACGATCTACCAGGCCCGCCAGATGGTGGTGCACGGTCACATCGCGGTCAACGACCGCAAGGTGGACAAGCCGTCGTTCCGGGTCAGCCCCGACGACGTGATCACCGTCCGCGAGCGCAGCCGGGACAAGCACCCGTTCCTGGTGGCCCGCGAGGGCGGCTACGCCGGTGACGGCGAGACCCCGCGCTACCTGCAGGTCAACCTCCCCGCGTTGGCGTTCCGGCTGGACCGCAACCCCAACCGCAGCGAGATCCCCGTGATCTGCGACGAGCAGCTGGTCGTGGAGTACTACGCCCGCTGAGGCCTTGCCGGCCCGGCTGTGCGGATTCCGGGCGGTGCTCCGGCCGGCAGTGCCCTCACGGGCACGCCGGCCGGAGCACCGCCCTTTCGCGCGTCTGCGTGTCTGCGCGTGGGCGCTTCCGCGCGGGGCGGGCGGCGGGGCTTGCTGTTCCCCGGGGGCGGGGTGGCACGGGCCGGCCCGGCCGGGCGACAGCGAGAGCGGCGGCGCCTTGGAACCGTTCCCTCGGGGTGGCGTGGCGCGCGGGGTGGTCCCGGGCTCTCCGAGGCGGGCTTCCGGCCTTGAGCGGGACGCTCACGCGCGACCGGTGCCGGCGACGGCGTCGGCGCCGGTCGCGAGCTGCAACCGGGCGGCACCGTCGGCACGTTGAAGCCCTGTTCCGCTCCGACGGCGGGCGAGCAGTCCCCCCGGCCCGCCGGACGCCGTGGCTGTTCTGGGGTGGTGGGTCCTGGGTGTCGCGTGGGTTCCCCTGGCCCGCCGGGGCATGGTCCGTCGCCCGCCGGTGAGCGGCGTGGCCGTTCTGGCGGTGGTGGGTTGGTGGCCGTGGTGGGCCTCACGCGTGGCGCGGTGCCCCAACGGTCGGTTTGCCGGCGCATGGTGTGGCCGGCGGGGGTCCGGCGTCCGCCGGACGTCGTGGCCGTTCTCGCAAGGTCCGTTGCCGGTGCAGGGCGCATGGCGTGGTCGGTGGGCCCCTGGGTGTCGCGTGGGTTCCCCCGGCGCGCCGGTGAGCGGCGTGGCCGTTCTCGCGGTGTCGGGTTGCTGGCCCTGGTGGGTTGCGTACCTCGCGCGGTGCCCCCCACGGTCCGTTGGTTGGCGCTCGGTGCATGGCGGCCGGCGGCTGGCGGCGCGTTGGGCGGTCCCCCCAACGGTTCGTCGGCCCGCGGATGGCGCATGGTGGGCAGGACGCCGTGCATGGTGTGGTCGGACGGCGTCGCGCAGCTTTCGTTGTTCGTCCTGTGGCCCGCCGCAGTCGAGGACCGGGGCTGGGCGGCGGCGTGGCGTGACCGCCGGAGGCGTCAGCGGCGGAGGGCGCGGGCGACCGCGGCGTCGGTGTCGAGGCGTTCGCCCTCGCGGAGGCATTCGCGGAACCGGGCCTTGCCCAGCCGCTCCGCGACCTGCCGGGCGCTGCGGTTGTGCGGGTCGTTGAAGTACTCGGAGCCGAAGAGCGGCATCCCCACCGAACGCCACAGCCGGGCCGCCGCGCCCTGGAGCACCGCTGCTTCGACCGCGTCGCCCTCGCTCGCGGTGATCCCGGCCAGCAGCTCCAGCGCGAAGACCGTGCCGACCAGGTCGCGGAAGGCGTAGTTCACCGGCAGCGACTCCTCCAGGATCTCCCTGGCCGTC
This sequence comes from Streptomyces sp. NBRC 109706, assembly GCF_000974485.1. Taxonomy (GTDB): domain Bacteria; phylum Actinomycetota; class Actinomycetes; order Streptomycetales; family Streptomycetaceae; genus Streptomyces. The sequence continues at coordinate 168,053 of NZ_BBOM01000011.1, forward strand.
GCCGTGTCGCCCTGGTTCCACGCGGCGAACCCCAGGACGTGCAGCGCGTACGAGCGGGCCCACTGCTCGCCGTGTTCCTCGCAGATGTCCCGCACCTTCTCGCAGAGCGAGGCCGCGCCCGCGATATCGCCCTGGAAGGCCAGCGCCATCGCCAACTCCACCTGCCCCATCAGCACGTTGCTGTTGAGTTCGCCGATCTCCTCGTACCGCTCCTGGGCCGACCGCAGCAGCGTCTCGGCCTGGTCCGTCTCGTCGTTGATCAGGGCCAGGCAGCCGCTGAGGTGTATCGAGTACGCGACCGCCCTGGCGTTGCCCGTTCGTTCGGCGGCCTCCCGGCACTCGTGGAGCGCGGTGAGCGCGGCCACGGTGTCGCCCTGGAGCACGGCGACATAGCCGACGACCCAGAGCGCCCGCAGCCGGGTGTCCTCGTGGTCGGTGCCCAGGGCCAGCGCGCGGTCCAACCAGTGGCGGCCCTCGGCGAGCCGGCCGCAGGCCACCCAGCAGAACCAGAGGGTCGCGGCGAGGTAGAGCCCGAACCTGGCGTCCTCGTCCTCCTCCAGGGCGAACTCGAACGCGGCGCGCAGATTGGGCAGTTCGTCGTGGATGCGGCGGGCCACCTCGGACTGGCGCGGGCTGAACCACTCCAGCTCGCACCAGGTGACCAGGCCGGTGCACCAGTCGCGGTGGCGGCGGCGCAGCCGGTCGCTGTCGCCGGTGGCGGCCAGCCAGTCGGCGCCGTAGGCGCGGACGGTGTCGAGTATCCGGTAGCGCACCCCGGAGGGCGCCTCCTCCCGGCTGACCACGGACTGGGCGACCAGCTCGGTCAGCACGTCCAGCACCTCGTCGGCCGGCAGGTCGGGGCCCGAGCAGACGTACTCGGCGGCCTCCAGGTCGAAATGGCCGGCGAAGACGGAGAGGCGGGCCCAGAGCAGCCGCTGCTGCGGGGTGCACAGCTCGTGGCTCCAGCCCATCGCGGTGCGCAGCGTCTGGTGCTGCGGCGGCGCGCCCCGGCTGCCGCCGACCAGCAGGCGGAAGCGGTCGTCGAGCCGCTGCAGGGTCTGGTCGAGGGAGAGGGTGCGCAGCCGGCCGGCGGCCAGTTCGAGCGCCAACGGGATGCCGTCCAGCCGGTGGCACAGCTCGGCGACCACCCGGCGGTTCGCGTCGGTGATGGTGAACCCCGGGAGCACGGCGGTGGCGCGGTCCGCGAAGAGCCAGGCCGCCTCGCCGAGCGGGACCCGGGCGTCGGCGCGGGCCACCGGCCCCGGCGCGGCCATCGGCGGCAGCGGGTAGAGCCGTTCGCCGGCGACGCCCAACGGCCGGCGTCCGGTGGCCAGGACGCGCAGGTCCGGCACCCGGCGGAGCAGTTCGTGGGCCAGCGTCGCGGTCGGCTCCACCAGGTGCTCGACACCGTCGAGCACCAGCAACATCCGGCGTCCGGCAAGCTGTTCGAGCAGTACGGTCAACGGTGGGCGGCCCGACTGGTCGGTGACGCCCAGCGCCTCGACCACGGCGTGTTCCAGCAGTTCGGGATCGCGCAGACCGGCCAGCTCGACCAGCCAGACGCCATCGCAGAAGCGTTCCTTCAGCAGGCGTGCCGCCTGGATCGCGCAGCGGGACTTGCCCACCCCCCCGACGCCGGTGACCGTCACCAGCCGGTCGTTGGTCAACGCCGAGGTGAGTGCGCTGACTTCGGCGCTCCTACCGATGAACCTGGTCAGCTCCGCGGGGAGGTTGCCCGCCCGCGCAGCTCCCCGAGCCGTTTCCCGAGCCGGAGGCTCGGACCCCTGAAAGCCTCGCATAAGACACGCAGGGTACGCGTAGGTAAGCAGAACGTACAATTGTCGGCGGTGCCTCTTGGCAGACGCGCGGGATTGCGGTACGAGCGCGAGCGGGGAGCGCGATAGGGTTCGGACCTGCCGTCGAGCGCGGTACGAGGCGCCACCCCCGCTGGCCGCGCGTCGACCTCGCGGCGGCAAAACTACCCATCCGAGGGAAGCGGTGCGTTCGTGTCCGGTGGAGAAGTGGCCGGCCTGCTGGTGGCCGTCTTCTGGGCGATCCTGGTCTCGTTCCTCGCCGTGGTGCTGTACCGGCTGGCCCGGACGCTGCGGGCGGCGACGGAGCTGGTCGGGTCGGTCACCGAGCAGGTCGTCCCGCTGCTGGGGGAGGCGTCGCGGACGGTGCGCAGCGCCCAGACCCAGCTGGAGCAGGTCGACCACATCACCGCCGACGTGCGGGATGTCGCCGCCAACGCCTCGGCCCTCTCCACCACGGTGGCCAGCACCTTCGGCGGGCCCCTGGTGAAGGTCGCGGCCTTCGGCTACGCCGTGCGCCGGGCGATCGGCCGACGCGGCGCGCCGGCCCCCGAGCCCCGTGTGGTGCCCGTTCCCCGCCGTCGTCAGCGTTCAGGAAGGACGAGGACCCGATGATGCGTCGCGCCTTCTGGTTCACCACCGGTGCAGCGGCGGGTGTGTGGGCCACCACCCGGGTGCAGCGCAAGCTGCGGCAGCTCACCCCGGAGAGCCTGGCCGCCCGGGCCGCGGACCGGGCCGTCGCCACCGGGCACCGGCTGCGCGGTTTCGCCCTGGACGTGCGCACCGGCATGGTCGAGCGGGAGACTGAGCTGAACGAGGCGCTCGGTCTGACCGCCGAGCCGTCCGACCGCGCACTGCCGTCGGCCGCGCCCGCCCGCGCGCCGCTGGAAGCGCCCCCGGGCCCGGCCGGGCCGACCCGACCGCCCCGCACGATCCGACCGCCCCGCACGAGCGGAAATGAGGACCTCTGATGGAGTCGGCTGAAATCCGCCGCCGCTGGCTGAGCTTCTTCGAGAAGCGCGGGCACTCGGTGGTGCCCTCGGCGTCGCTGATCGCGGACGATCCGACGCTGCTGCTGGTACCCGCCGGCATGGTGCCGTTCAAGCCCTACTTCCTGGGCGAGGCCACCCCGCCGTACCGGCGGGCCGTCAGCGTCCAGAAGTGCGTCCGCACGCCGGACATCGAGGAGGTCGGAAAGACCACCCGGCACGGCACGTTCTTCCAGATGTGCGGCAACTTCTCGTTCGGCGACTACTTCAAGGAACAGGCCATCACGCAGGCCTGGGAGCTGCTCACCACCTCCCAGGCGGACGGCGGCTACGGCCTCGACCCCGAACGGCTGTGGATCACGGTCTATCTGGACGACGACGAGGCGTACCGCATCTGGACGGAGCAGGTCGGGGTGCCGGCCGAGCGGGTGCAACGGCTGGGCATGGGCCCCAACTTCTGGTCCATGGGCGTACCCGGCCCCTGTGGCCCCTGTTCGGAGATCAACTACGACCGGGGCCCGGCGTTCGGCCCCGAGGGCGGTCCCGAGGTCAACGAGGAGCGCTATGTCGAGCTGTGGAACCTCGTGTTCATGCAGTACGAGCGCGGCCCCGGCGAGGGCAAGGAGGACTTCCCGATCATCGGGGACCTGCCGGCCAGGAACATCGACACCGGGCTCGGCCTGGAGCGCCTGGCGATGGTGCTCCAGGACGTCCACAACATGTTCGAGACGGACACCCTGCGGGTGGTGATCGACAAGGCCGCCGCGCTCACCGACGTCTCCTACGGCAACGCGGACGCCGGCGACGTCTCGCTGCGGGTGGTCGCCGACCACATGCGCACCTCGGTGATGCTCATCGGCGACGGCGTGACCCCCGGCAACGAGGGGCGCGGCTATGTGCTGCGCCGCATCATGCGGCGGGCCATCCGCAACATGCGGCTGCTGGGCGCCACCGAGCCGGTGGTGGGCGAGCTGGTGGACACCGTGATCGGCATCATGGGCGAGCAGTACCCGGAGCTGCGCACCGACCGCGAGCGGATCGAGACGGTGGCGCTGGCCGAGGAGGCCGCGTTCCTCAAGACGCTCAGGGCCGGCACCAACATCCTGGACACCGCCGTCACCGAGACCAAGGCCGCCGGCGGCCGGGTGCTCGCCGGCGAGCAGGCGTTCCTGCTCCACGACACCTGGGGCTTCCCGATCGACCTGACCCTGGAGATGGCCGCCGAACAGGGCCTGTCCGTGGACGAGTCCGGGTTCCGCCGGCTGATGCGCGAGCAGCGGGAGCGGGCCAAGGCCGACGCCAGGGCCAAGAAGCAGGGCCACGCCGATCTGACCGCCTACCGCGAGTTCGCCGACGCCGCCGGCCCGTCCGAGTTCATCGGCTACACCAGCACCACCGGCGAGTCCGAGGTGGTCGGCCTGCTGGTGGACGCCGCGCCCTCGCCCGTGGCGGTGGAGGGCGACGAGGTCGAGGTGGTGCTCACCCGCACCCCGTTCTACGCCGAGGGCGGCGGCCAGCTCGCCGACACCGGGCGGATCAGGACGGAGTCCGGCGCGGTCGTCGAGGTGCGTGACGTCCAGCAGCCGGTGCCCGGGGTGATCTCGCACCGGGGTGTGGTGCTGGTCGGCGAGGTCGCCGTGGGCGTCGGCGTCGAGTGCGAGATCGATGTGCGCCGCCGTCGGGCCATCGCCCGCGCGCACAGCGCCACCCACCTCACCCACCGGGCGCTGCGCGACGCGCTGGGCCCGAGCGCCGCGCAGGCGGGCTCGGAGAACGCCCCCGGCCGGTTCCGCTTCGACTTCGGCTCGCCGGCCGCCGTGCCCGGCACCGTGCTCGCCGATGTGGAGCAGAAGATCAACGAGGTGCTCAGCCGCGAACTCGACGTCACCGCCGAGGTGATGTCGATGGACGAGGCCAGGAAGCAGGGCGCCATCGCCGAGTTCGGCGAAAAGTACGGGGACCGCGTCCGGGTGGTCACCATCGGTGACTACTCCAAGGAGCTGTGCGGCGGCACCCATGTGCACAACACCGCCCAACTCGGCCTGGTCAAGCTGCTGGGCGAGTCCTCCATCGGCTCCGGGGTGCGGCGCGTCGAGGCCCTGGTCGGCGTGGACGCGTACCACTTCCTGGCCCGCGAGCACACCGTGGTCGCCCAGCTGACCGAGCTGGTCAAGGGCCGGCCCGAGGAGCTGCCCGAGCGGGTCTCGGGGATGCTCGGCCGGCTCAAGGAGGCCGAGCGGGAGATCGAGCGGTTCCGCGCCGAGAAGGTCCTCCAGGCCGCCGCCGGACTGGCCGCGAGCGCCAGGGACGTCCGGGGCGTGGCGCTGGCCAGCGGCCGGGTGCCGGACGGCACCACGGCGGACGATCTGCGCAAGCTGGTGCTGGACGTGCGCGGTCGGCTGGCCGGCGACCGGCCGGCCGTGGTCGCCCTGTTCACGGTCGCGGGCGGCCGCCCGCTGACCGTGGTGGCCACCAACGAGGCGGCCAGGGAACGCGGGTTGAAGGCGGGCGATCTGGTGCGCGCCGCCGCCAGGGCCCTCGGCGGCGGTGGGGGCGGCAAGCCCGATGTGGCGCAGGGCGGCGGCCAGGACCCGGCGGCCGTCGACGAGGCGCTGGCCGCCGTGGAGCGCCTGGTCGCGGACGCCGCCTGATGCGGCGCGGAAGGCGGCTGGCGATCGATGTCGGCGAGGCCAGGATCGGGGTCGCCTCCTGCGATCCCGACGGGCTGCTGGCCACCCCGGTCGAGACCGTGCCGGGGCGCGATCTGCCGGCCGCCGAGCGGCGTCTGGACCAACTGGTCGCCGAGTACGAGCCGATCGAGGTCGTCGTCGGGCTCCCGCGCTCGCTCAACGGACGCGAGGGCCCGGCGGCGAACCGGGTGCGGACGTTCGCCGAGCGGCTGGCCCGTCGACTGGCGCCGCTGCCGGTGCGGTTGGTCGACGAGCGGATGTCCACGGTGAGCGCCGCCAGGAACATGCGTTCCTCCGGCGTCTCGGCGAAGAAGGGCAGGTCGCGCATCGATCAGGCGGCGGCCGTGGTGATCCTGCAGACCGCGCTGGAGACCGAGCGCGGTGCGGGGCGGCCCCCGGGGCAGTGCGTCGAAGTGGTTGTCTGATCGCGATACGGTAACGTTCCGCGCGACATGGCAGTTTGCTGCACGGGGGGTACGGGGCTGCCACCTGCTGCACAAGGGGATCGATGACTGATTACGGCCGGGGCGCCGGCTCCGAACCGTGGTACCCGGACGACCCGTCGCACGGTGACCAGAACTGGCCCGAGGGGTATGACCCGCACGGCCGGCATCAGGCACCGCAGGCGGGGGCCGGGGCCTGGGACGCCTACGGCGGCCAGGGGCCGGAGGGCCAGCCCCCGGCGGGGTACCAGAACCCGTCCTACCCGGATCCGTCCTATCAGAACCCCGGTTACCAGGATCCGTCGTACCAGGATCCTTCCTACCAGGGGCAGGGACAGGGGGGTTGGGACCCGAACGGGCCGTCCCAACCGGCGGATCCCTACGGCCAGGGCCAGGGCGGAGGCGAGCGGCAGGGGTACCAGCAGGGATACCAACAGGGCGGCTACGACACCGGCGGCTATCCGCAGGGCTCCTACGACCAGGGCAGCCAGGGGGGCCAGGGCCTTCAGGGCGGCGCCGGTGTCCACGGGGGCAACTCCCCGCAGGGGAACGGCGGTTACGGCGCCGGTCCGTACGAGGAGGGTGGTCGGCGGGGCGACGCCGGCTATGGCGGCTCCTACGGCGGCAACTCCTACGAGACCGGCGGCTACGCGTCGGGCGAGTACGACACCGGCGGCTACCAGACCGGGGGTTACCAGACCGGCGGCTATGACACCGGCGGTTACCAGACGGGTGGCTATGACACCGGCGGCTACCAGGCCGCCGGCTATGACACGGGCGCCCGCGGCGGCTACGGGGACCCGGGGGCCGCCCACTCCGACCTCTCCCCGCCGGGCGGCGGGCAGCGCCTTCCCGGCGACTACCCCGGCGAACCCCAGGGCGCCACCCAGGCGATGGACGCCGTGCGGGTGCCGCACGCCCGCGCCGGGGAGCCGGAGCCCGGCCCCGACCCGGAGACCGGCTGGGATCCCGGCCCCGACCAGGGCGAGTCCGACTTCTTCCGCCGCGACGACGACGAGGACGACCGGGACGACGACCGCGACGGTGACGGCCGGCGCGGGGACGGCAGATCGGGCCGGCGCAAGGGCTGCGGCTGTCTGCTGCTGGCCGCCGTGGTGATCGGCGGCATCGGCGGCGTGGGCTGGTACGGCTACCAGTTCTACCAGGACCGGTTCGGCCCGGCGCCCGACTACGAGGGCGAGGGGCAGGGCGAGGTCGAGGTCGAGATCCCGGCCGGGGCCGTGCTCTCCCAGATGGGCAACATCCTCAAGGAGGCCGACGTGGTCAAGAGCCACGACGCCTTCGTCGAGGCGGCCGAGGCCGCCGAGGCGCAGATCCAGCCCGGGGTCTACACGTTGCGCCAGCAGATGTCGGCCGAGGCCGCCGTCGCCGCGCTCACCGACCCGTCGGCGCTCAATGTGCTGACCATCCCCGAGGGCCGCCGGGCCACCGACATCTACGCGATGATCGACGAACGCCTCGAACTCGAGGAGGGCACCACCGAGGAGGTCGCCGAGTCCGGCACCATCGGCCTGCCCGAGTGGGCCGAGGGCGATCCGGAGGGCTTCCTCTTCCCGGCCCGCTACGACGTCGGCGGCGAGACCACCCCCGAGGACCTGCTGACGCAGATGGTGGCGCGCGCCGAGGCCGAGTTCGAGGGGATCAGCCTGGAGACGGCCGCCGAACAGCTCGACCGCACCCCCCGCGAGGTGCTGACCATCGCCTCGCTGATCCAGGCCGAGGCCCAGGAGGACGAGGAGTTCGGCAAGGTCTCCCGGGTGATCTACAACCGGCTGGAGATCGACATGAAGCTCCAGTTCGACTCCACGGTCAACTACGCGCTGGGCCGGTCGACGTTGGACGTCACCCTCGACGACATCGAGGTGGACTCGCCCTACAACACCTACGAGGAGTACGGGCTGCCGCCGGGCCCGATCGACAACCCGGGCCACCAGGCGCTGGAGGCGGCGCTCAACCCCACCGAGGGCGACTGGCTGTTCTTCGTCACCGTGGAGCCGGGCGACACCCGGTTCACCGCCGACGACGAGGAACACGAGCTCAACGTCGAGGACTTCAACGAGGCCCAGCGCCGCGCCCGTGAGGAGGCCGACGAATGACAGGTCCCGCACCGATCCGCAGGGCGGCCGTGCTGGGCTCCCCGATCCGGCACTCGCTCTCCCCTGTGCTGCATCTGGCCGCCTACCGGGCGCTGGGCCTCACCGGCTGGGACTACGGCAGGTTCGAGGTGGGCGAGGACGAACTGGCCGACTTCCTGGGCACGTTGGGGCCGGAGTGGGCCGGCCTCTCGTTGACCATGCCGCTCAAGCGCGCCGTCATCCCGCTGCTGGACGAGATCAGCGGGACCGCCGAATCCGTCTCCGCCGTGAACACCCTCGTCCTCACCGACGACGGCCGGACCGTCGGCGACAACACCGATATCCCAGGACTGGTGGCCGCGCTCGCCGAACGCGGCGTGACCCGGGTGGAACGGGCCGCGGTGCTCGGCGCCGGGGCCACCGCCTCGTCCGCGCTGGCCGCGCTGGGCCGGCTCGGCGCCGAGGAGGTCACCGCCTATGTCCGCACCGACGCCAGGGCCGCCGAGATGCGCTCCTGGGGCGAACGGCTCGGCGTCCCGGTGACCACGGCCGGCTGGGACGAGGCGGCGCTGGCGCTCTCCGCGCCGCTGGTCGTCGCCACCACCCCGGCCGGTGCCACCGACGGCCTCGCCGAGGCGGTGCCGGCCGCGCCCGGGGTCCTCTTCGACGTTCTCTACGAGCCCTGGCCGACCCGGCTCGCCGCCGCCTGGTCGGCCGCCGGTGGGCAGGTGGTCGGCGGGCTGGACCTGCTGGTCCACCAGGCCGTCTGCCAGGTGGAGTTGATGACCGGCCTCGCCCCCGCCCCGCTGGCCGCGATGCGGGCCGCGGGCGAGGCCGCCCTGGCCGCCGGCTGATCCGGGGCCGGTCGGTGGTGTCTCGCGGGGCAGACAGGGGCACGCTCCAGTAGGCCGAACGTGGCAAGATCGAGGGCGACACGCAGGGTCGAGCATCCGAGGAGCACCGTTGAGCAGGCTGCGCTGGCTGACGGCGGGGGAGTCACACGGCCCCGCACTGGTCGCGACGTTGGAGGGGCTGCCCGCCGGGGTGCCGATCACCACCGACCTGGTCGCCGACGCCCTGGCCCGCCGCCGCCTCGGCTACGGCCGGGGGGCCCGGATGAAGTTCGAGCGGGACGAGGTCACGTTCATCGGCGGCGTCCGCCACGGGCTGACCCTCGGATCCCCGGTGGCGATCATGGTCGGCAACACCGAGTGGCCCAAGTGGGAGAAGGTGATGGCCGCCGATCCGGTGGATCCGGCGGAGCTGGCCGAGCTGGGCCGCAACGCCCCCCTCACCCGCCCCAGGCCGGGCCACGCCGATCTGGCCGGCATGCAGAAGTACGGGGTGAACGACGCCCGTCCGATCCTGGAGCGCGCCTCCGCGCGGGAGACGGCCGCCCGGGTCGCGCTCGGCACGGTCGCCCGCTCCTATCTGCGGGAGACCGCCGGCATCGAGATCGTCTCCCATGTGGTGGAGCTGGGCGCCGCCCAGGCGCCGCAGGGCCTGCTGCCCCGCCCCGAGGACGTCACCGCGCTGGACGCCGACCCGGTGCGCTGCCTCGACGCGGACGCCAGCGCGGCGATGGTCGCCGAGATCGACCAGGCGCACAAGGACGGCGACACCCTGGGCGGCGTCGTCGAGGTGCTGGCCTACGGCGTCCCCGTCGGCCTGGGCTCCCATGTGCACTGGGACCGCCGGCTTGACGCCCGGCTGGCCGCCGCGCTGATGGGCATCCAGGCCATCAAGGGCGTGGAGCTGGGCGACGGCTTCGGCCTGGCCCGCGTCCCCGGATCGCTGGCGCACGACGAGATCGTCGCCACCCCCGACGGCATCCGCCGCTCCTCGGGACGCTCCGGCGGCACCGAGGGCGGGCTCTCCACCGGGGAGGCGCTGCGGGTGCGCGCCGCGATGAAGCCGATCGCCACCGTGCCCAGGGCGCTGGCCACGGTGGACGTCGCCACCGGCGAGGCCACCCGGGCGCACCACCAGCGTTCGGACGTCTGCGCGGTGCCGGCCGCCGGCATCGTCGCCGAGGCGATGGTGGCGCTGGTGCTCGCCGACGCGGTCGCGGAGAAGTTCGGCGGCGACAACGTTGTGGAGACCCGCCGCAACGTCACCGGCTACCTCGCCAACCTGGAGGTCAAGTGACCACGCCCGTCGTGGTGTTGGTGGGCCCGCCGGGGTCCGGCAAGTCCACCGTCGGCGCGCTGCTCGCCGACCGGCTCGGGGTGCCGCTGCGGGACACCGACGCGGATGTGGAGCGGGTCGCGGGCAAGCCCATCCCGGATATCTTCCTCGACGACGGCGAGCCGCGCTTCCGTGCCCTTGAGGCCGCCGCCGTGCGGGACGCGGTCGCCGAGCACGAGGGCGTCCTCTCGCTGGGCGGCGGCGCCGTGCTCGACCCCACCACCCGCGCGCTGCTGACCGGGCTGCCGGTGGTCTTCCTCGACGTGGCGCTCGGCGAGGCCGTCAAACGGGTCGGCCTCGACGTGCCCAGGCCGCTGCTCGCGGTCAACCCGCGACAGCGCTGGCGCGCCCTGATGGAGGAGCGCCGCCCCTGGTACACCGAGGTCGCCCGAGCGGTGGTCACCACCGAGGAGCGCACGCCCGACGAGGTGGCCACGGCCGTACTCGACGCATTGGAGCGCCATCCCGCATGAGCCACACCCCCGATCCCCTTCCCGCAGGTGTTCCCGCCGAGCCGGAGCCGCTGCGGATCACCGTCGGCGGCAGCCAGGGCACCGCGCCGTACGACGTGCTGATCGGCCACCGGCTGCTGGACGAGCTGCCGGGCCTGATCGGCCCGGCGACCCGGGTCGCGGTGCTGCACCCGGAGGCGCTGGCCGAGACCGGCCGGACGCTGCGCGAGGAGCTGGCCGCCCAGGGCTACCAGGCGATCGCCGTCCAACTCCCCAACGCCGAGGACGCGAAGAACGTCGAGGTCGCCGCGTACTGCTGGCAGGCGCTCGGCCAGTCCGGGTTCACCCGGGGCGATGTGATCGTCGGCGTCGGCGGCGGTGCCACCACGGATCTGGCCGGCTTTGTCGCGGCCACCTGGCTGCGCGGGGTGCGCTGGGTCGCCGTGCCCACCACGGTGCTCGGCATGGTGGACGCGGCCGTCGGCGGCAAGACGGGGATCAACACGGCCGAGGGCAAGAACCTGGTCGGCGCCTTCCACCCGCCCTCCGGGGTGCTCTGCGATCTGGCGGCGCTCGGCTCGCTGCCGGTGCACGACTACGTGTCGGGGCTCGCGGAGATCGTCAAGGCCGGGTTCATCGCCGACCCGCGGATCCTGGAGCTGATCGAGTCCGACCCGGAGGCCGCGCGCCGCCCCGACGGGCCGCACACCGCCGAGCTGTTGGAGCGTTCCATCCGGGTCAAGGCCGGGGTGGTCTCCGACGATCTGAAGGAGTCGGGCCGCCGGGAGATCCTCAACTACGGCCACACCCTGGCGCACGCCATCGAGAAGAACGAGCGCTACCGCTGGCGGCATGGCGCGGCCGTCTCCGTCGGGATGGTCTTCGCCGCCGAACTCGGCCGTATCGCGGGCCGGTTGGACGACGCCACGGCCGAGCGGCACCGGGCGGTGCTGGAATCGCTCGGGCTGCCCGTCAGCTACCGGGGCGACCAGTGGCCCAGGCTGCTGGAGACCATGCGGGTGGACAAGAAGACCAGGGGCGATCGGCTGCGGTTCATCGTGCTGGACGGACTGGCCAGGCCCACCGTGCTGGAGGGCCCCGACCCGGCCGCCCTGCTGGCCGCGCACGCGGAGATCGCCGCCTGATGGGCGCGGAGCGGAACGGCGACGAGCGCCGCGTCCTGGTGCTCAACGGGCCCAATCTGGGCCGGCTCGGCTCCCGTGAGCCCGATGTCTACGGCAGCACCTCCTATGCCGGTCTGGTCGCCCGATGCACCGCGCTGGGCGCCGAGTTGGGCCTGGCGGTCGAGGTGCGGGAGACCAACGACGAGGGCGAGATGATCCGTTGGCTGCACGAGGCGGCCGACGGACGACTGCCCGTGGTGATCAACCCGGGCGCGTTCACCCACTACTCCTACGGGATGCGGGACGCGGCGGCGCAGCGCACCGCGCCGCTGATCGAGGTGCATATCTCCAACCCGTACCAGCGCGAGGAGTTCCGGCACACCTCGGTGATCGCCCAGGTGGCCAGCGGGACGATCGCCGGGTTCGGCATCGGTTCGTATCTTCTGGCGCTGCGCTCGCTGGCCGAGGAGCCTGGCACCTGAGGGAACCGAGCGGCCCCACGGGGCCGGGGCGCGAGGGTCCGTTCGTCCACCGCCGACTCCCGGAGCGGGGCGGGCGAACGGTACCGTTGTCCCAGCGGAAGGGAGCGCACGAGCCGGTCGGCCGTGCCGGGGAGAAGACGGAGTGGGGAGCGGATGCGACAAGCTGGTGGGATGCCCACGCCGCCGCCCGTGCCGCTCGACGGCGGCACCGGGTATGTCCAACTGCCGCCGGGCCAGATGGTGCCGGCCCCCGCCCCCGCCCCGGGCATGGCCATGCCGGACGCCCATCACGCGGGCGTGGCCGTGCTGTTGATCGGGCCGGCCGGGGCGGGCAAGACCACGGTCGCGCGGTACTGGGCGCAGCGGCGCCAGGTGCCCACCGCGCATATCAGCCTGGACGATGTCAGGGAGTGGGTGCGCGCCGGCTTCGCCGACCCGCGCACCGGTTGGGACGACCGTTCCGAGGCCCAGTACCGGCTGGCCCGCCGCACCTGCGGCTTCGCCGCGCGGAACTTCCTGGCCAACGGGATCTCCTGCATCCTGGACGACGCGGTCTTCCCCGACCGGCCGGCGGTGGGCCTCGGCGGCTGGAAGCGCCATGTCGGCCCGGGGCTGATCCCGGTCGTGCTGCTGCCGGGCCTGGACGTGGTGCTGGAGCGCAACGCGGAGCGCAGCGGCACCCGGCGGCTCTCGGACGAGGAAGTCGCCACCATCCACGGCCGCATGGCCGGCTGGTACGGCTCGGGGCTGCCCATCATCGACAACTCCCGGCACGATGTGGCGTCCACGGCCCGGATGCTGGACGACGCCGTCAGCCGCAGTCTGACCAGCCCACCGCAGTGGTGACGCGCGCTCGTTAGGACGTGTTCAGGCGGCCGTGCCCGGCCGCCGTGCGTAGGCTCGACGCATGTCCGAGGTTCACGCGGCTCGACGGTCCTGGCTGCGCGCCCGCTGTTCCCCCGTGAACGGGGCGGCCGTGGTGTCAGGTCCTGCCAATGTCCGCTATCTGGTCGGAGCCGCCCCCGTGGGTGCGGCGCTGCTGGTGCGCCACTCGGGTGGCGATGTGCTGTTGGGCCACTGGGACCCGGCCCAGAGCCCCGCGGGACCGCTGGGCGAGTTCGGCGGCCCCAGGATCGTCGCCCTGGACGGTGAGGCCGATCCGGTGGAGGCCGCCGTCGCCCTGGCCGTCGAGGAGGGGGCGCGGGAGATCGCGCTGGAGGAGCACCATCTGACCGTCGCCCGGCACCGCGTCCTCGCCACGGCGGCGCCCGCCGTGCGGCTGACGGATCTGGGCCGGGCGGTGGAGGACCAGCGGGTGGTCAAGGACGAGGACGAGATCGCCGCGCTGCGCGTCGCCGCGGAGATCACCGACCGGGCGCTGGGCGAGCTGCTGGAGTCCATCCTGGTGGGCCGCACCGAGCGGCATCTGGCCCTGGAGCTGGAACGCCGGCTGGTGGACCACGGCGCGGACGGCCCGGCGTTCCCCACCTCCGTCGCCACCGGCAGCCATTCGGGGCTCGCCGGGCACCGGCCGACGGACCGCAGGGTGGAGGAGGGCGACTTCCTCACCGTGCGGCTCGGCGCCCGCTTCCGTGGCTACCGCTGCCGGATCGGTCGCACCTTTGTCATCGGCACCAGCCCGGCGGACTGGCAGATCGAGCTGTACGACGTGGTCTTCGCGGCCCAGCGGGCGGCCAGGGAGGCGCTGACCCCGGGTGCCGAGTGCCGCGCCGTCGACCGCGCGGCGCGCGAGGTGCTGACCGCCGCCGGACACGGGAAGGCGCTGGGCCCGGTCACCGGGCACGGGGTGGGACTGGAAATGGGGGAGGACCCTCGGATGGGCCCCGCCGCCATGGGTAGACTGGGCGCTTGTGTGCCGGTCACCGTCGAGCCGGGGGTGCATCTTCCAGGCCGGGGCGGTGTCCGGATCGACGACACACTCGTCGTCCGCCCGTCGGCGGACGGCGGGCCCGAGCTACTCACCATCACGACCAAGGAGCTTCTGGCGCTGTAGCCCCAGGTGGGGCCGGGCCCGGGAGCCTCGGGTCGTCCACTTGCGGCAGCCTCAGGAGAATCCACGACCGTGGCCACCACGAACGACCTCAAGAACGGCATGGTGCTCAAGCTCGACGGGGGCCAGCTGTGGTCCGTAGTCGAGTTCCAGCACGTCAAGCCCGGCAAGGGCGGCGCCTTTGTGCGCACCAAGCTCAAGAATGTGCTTTCCGGCAAGGTGGTGGACAAGACGTTCAACGCCGGTACCAAGGTCGAGACGGCCACGGTCGACCGCCGGGGGATGCAGTTCTCCTACAAGGACGGCGCGGACTTCGTCTTCATGGACACCGCGACCTTCGACCAGCTGCCGATCAACCCCGAGACCGTGGGCGACGCGGCGAACTACCTGCTGGAGGGCCAGGACTGCACCGTGGCCATCTACGAGGAGAGCCCGCTCTTCGTGGAGCTGCCGGCCGCCGTCGAGCTGGTGATCGAGTACACCGAGCCGGGTGTGCAGGGCGACCGCTCCACCGGTGGTACCAAGCCGGCCCGTCTTGAGACCGGCTACGAGATCGGCGTGCCGCTCTTCATCACCACCGGTGAGAAGATCAAGGTCGACACCCGCTCCGGCGAATACCTTGGCCGGGTGAACAACTAACCGTGGCTGCCCGCAGCAAGGCGCGCAAACGAGCCCTCCAGATCCTCTTCGAGGCCGACCAGCGCGCGGCGTCGCCCGTCGAGGTCCTTGCCGACTGGCAGCGACTCGCCGGGACCGACGAACGGCAGCCGCCGGTCAGCGAGTTCAGCAGGCGTCTGGTCGAGGGCTACGCGGAGCGCGCCGAGCGGATCGACGAGCTGCTCGCCCAGTACACCGTGGGCTGGCCGCTGGACCGTATGCCGGTGGTCGACCGCAACATCCTGAGGCTCTGCGCCTTCGAGCTGATCTGGGAGGACGAGACGCCCGACGCCGTGGTGCTGGACGAGGCCGTGCAGCTGGCGCGGGAGTTCTCCACGGAGGAGTCCCCGAGCTTTGTGAACGGCCTGCTCGGGCGGCTGAAGGATCTCAAGCCGACCCTGCGCCGCTAGGCGTCGAGAGCGCGCCTCCCGGCGCGCGAGCGATCCGCCCACGGGGGCGGGGGCCGGCCCTGACGAGGGGCCGGGCCCCGCCCCCGTGGGGTTGGATCAGCCCTCCTCGGCCTGCACCGCGCGGCGCGCGTCCGCGCCCAGCACGCCCCAGCTGATCAGCTGCTCGGTCAGCACCGAGGGCGACTGGTCGTAGATCACGGCCAGGGTGCGCAGATCGTCCTGGCGGATCGAGAGCACCTTGCCGTTGTAGTCACCGCGCTGGCTCTGGATGGTGGCGGTGTAACGCTGGAGCGGCCCCGCCTTGTCGCTGGGCACGTTGGCCAGGCGCTCCAGATCGAGAACCAGCTTCGGCGGCGGCTCGGCGGCGCCCCCCGGCGTGGAGCCCGGCAGCAGCTCCTGCACCGGCACTCCGTAGAACTCCGCCAGCTCCGCGAGGCGCTGCACGGTCACGGCACGGTCGCCGCGCTCGTACGAGCCGACCACCACGGCCTTCCAGCGGCCCTGGGACTTCTCCTCGACCCCGTGGAGCGACAGACCCTGTTGGGTGCGGATGGCTCGAAGCTTGGCTCCAAGCTGTTTGGCGTATTCGCTGGACATGTGTCTCCCCGGACGGCTTTTCGTAACTCACTGTGAGGTTACGCAGCGTGATATCTCTCGTCAAGCCGAGACCGGGGAGTTCTTTCTGACCTGGGGCGATACGAGACACGCAAATCACCCTGATAGGGTCGAGACCGTTCCACCCGACATCCTTTAAGGCCCGTCCCGTGAGGCGGGGAAGGAGGTCCTCGTTCGTATGGACAGCCGTATGAACAGCGACATCGACAGTGACAGTGACGGCGGCGGGAGCCGTTCCGCCCGTTCCTCCGGAGACCGCTCCGTTCTGGAAGCGCCGGACATCGCGCGGGCGTTGACCCGCATCGCCCACGAGATCGTGGAGCGCGCCAAGGGCGCCGACGACGTGGTGCTGCTGGGGATCCCCACCCGGGGAGTCTTCCTGGCCCGTCGGCTGGCCGCCAAGCTGCGCGAGATCACCGGCCACGCCACCCCCGTGGGCTCCCTCGACATCACCATGTACCGCGACGACCTGCGGCTTCGCCCCGCCCGTGCGCTGGGCCGCACCGAGATCCCCGGCGAGGGGATCGACGGCCGGCTGGTCGTCCTGGTGGATGACGTGCTCTTCTCCGGCCGCACCATCAGGGCCGCCCTCGACGCCCTGGGCGATATCGGCCGCCCCCGCGCGGTGCAGCTGGCCGTCCTGGTGGACCGTGGCCACCGCGAGCTGCCGATCCGCGCCGACTACGTCGGCAAGAACATCCCCACCTCGCTCCGGGAGACCGTCAAGGTCAGGCTGACCGAGGAGGACGGCCGCGACGGCGTGCTGCTCGGCACGCGCGCGCCCGGCCCGGAAGCGGAGCGCTAGGCCGTGGCCCCACCGCTCCGCCGAGCCCCGGGCTGATCCGCGCGCCCTTCCGCCCGCGGAGCGCTCGCGCGCCCCGCTCACCAGCACACTTCCTTGCCTACGGAAGGCACTTGATGAAGCACCACCTCATCTCGGCCGCCGACCTCACCCGTGACGACGCCGTGCTGATCCTCGACACCGCCGAGGAACTCTCCCGCGTTGCCGGCCGGCCGATCAAGAAACTCCCCACGCTGCGCGGTCGCACCGTGGTCAACCTCTTCTTCGAGGACTCGACCCGCACCCGGATCTCCTTCGAGGCCGCCGCCAAACGGCTCTCCGCCGATGTGATCAACTTCTCGGCCAAGGGCTCGTCGGTCTCCAAGGGCGAATCCCTCAAGGACACCGCGCTCACCCTGGAGGCGATGGGCGCCGACGCCGTGGTCATCCGCCACCCCGACTCGGGCGCCCCGCACCGGCTGGCCACCTCGGGCTGGATCGGCGGCGCGGTCGTCAACGCCGGGGACGGCACCCACGAGCACCCGACCCAGGCGCTGTTGGACGCGTTCGCGCTGCGCCGCCGGCTGGCCGGCGGGGCGCTCGGCACCGACCTCACGGGCCGTCGGGTCACCATCGTCGGCGACATCCTGCACAGCCGGGTCGCCCGGTCCAACGTGCGGCTGCTCACCACGCTGGGCGCCCAGGTCACGGTGGTCGCCCCGCCGACCCTGCTGCCGGTCGGCGTCGACGCCTGGCCCTGCGAGGTCTCCTACGCGCTGGACCCGGTGCTGCCCGAATCGGACGCGGTGATGATGCTGCGGGTCCAGCGGGAGCGGATGAACGCCGCCTACTTCCCGACCGAGCGGGAGTACGCCAGACGCTACGGCCTGGACGCCGACCGGATGGCGCGGATGCCGGGGCACGCCATCGTGATGCACCCGGGCCCGATGAACCGGGGCATGGAGATCACCGCCGAGGTCGCCGACTCGCCGCGCTGCACCGCCGTCGAGCAGGTCTCCGGCGGCGTGAGCGTGCGGATGGCGGTGCTCTACCTGCTGCTCGGCGGCACCACGGGCCAGCCCGCCCCGGGCCAGCCGACCGCAGGACTCGAAGAAGCGACACAAGGGAATCGAGCATGAGCCAGAGCGAGCGGACGCTGATCCGAGGTGCCGGAGTTCTCGGCGGAGCCCGACGGGACGTGCTGATCGAGGGCGAGACCATCGCCGAGATCGGCGTCGGCCTCGCCGCCGAGGGCGCCACCGTCGTCGAGGCGGCCGGCCGGGTGCTGCTGCCGGGACTGGTCGATCTGCACACCCATCTGCGCGAGCCGGGCCGGGAGGACTCCGAGACGGTCCGCACCGGCACCAGGGCGGCGGCGGCCGGCGGCTTCACCGCCGTGCACGCCATGGCCAACACCTTCCCCGTCGCCGACACCGCCGGCGTGGTCGAGCAGGTGTGGCGGCTCGGCCGCGAGTCCGGCTACTGCGATGTGCAGCCGGTCGGCGCGGTCACCGTCGGCCTCGCCGGCAGCCAGCTGGCCGAGCTGGGCGCGATGCACGATTCGGCGGCCGGCGTGGTGGTCTTCTCCGACGACGGCAAGTGCGTGGACGACGCGGTGATCATGCGCCGCGCCCTGGAGTACGTGAAGGCGTTCGACGGGGTGATCGCCCAGCACGCCCAGGAGCCCAGGCTCACCGAGGGCGCCCAGATGAACGAGGGCGTGGTCTCCGCCGAGCTTGGCCTGGCCGGCTGGCCGGCCGTCGCCGAGGAGTCGATCATCGCCCGCGATGTGCTGCTGGCCGCGCATGTCGACTCCCGGGTGCACATCTGCCATCTGAGCACCGCGGGCTCCGTCGAGCTGGTCCGCTGGGCCAAGTCCAAGGGCTGGCGGGTCACCGCCGAGGTCACCCCGCACCATCTGCTGCTCACCGACGAGTTGGTGCGCTCCTACGATCCGGTCTACAAGGTCAACCCGCCGCTGCGCACCGAACGCGATGTGCTGGCGCTGCGCGAGGCGCTGGCCGACGGCACCATCGACTGTGTGGCCACCGATCACGCCCCGCACCCGCACGAGGACAAGGACTGCGAATGGGGTGCGGCGGCCATGGGGATGATCGGCCTGGAGACGGCGCTCTCGGTGGTGCAGCACACCATGGTCGACACCGGGCTGCTGACCTGGGCCCAGGTCGCCGACCGGATGTCCACCCGCCCGGCCGCCATCGGCCGCCTCGCCGGCCACGGCCGCCCGATCGCCCCCGGCGAGCCGGCCAACCTCACCCTGCTGGACCCGGCGCACCGCGCCGAGGTGGATCCGTCCGGCTTTGTCTCACGCAGCCGCAACACCCCCTACCGGGGGCGTGAGCTGCCGGGCCGGGTCACCCACACCTGGCTGCGCGGCCGGGCCACCCTGCGCGACGGGGAGCTGGTATGAGCGCCCCCGCGTCCCCGCTGGTGGTGCTCGCCGAGGAGGCCGAGCGCCGTTCCCAGCCGGTGACGGCCCTGGCCGAGCGCATCGGCTGGGTGATCGGCCTGCTGCTGCTGGTCGCGTTGGTCTACTGGCTGATGCGGGAGGGCTGGAAGTGGCGCGCCACCCTCCAGGGGGATCTGCCCGCGCTGCCCGAGCCGCCCGAGGACGACGTCGAACCCCGGCTGGCGTTCACCGGCCGGTACCACGGCTCGACCACGGCCGGCCAGTGGCTGGACCGGATCGTCGCGCACGGCCTGGGCACCCGCAGCCGGGCCGAGGTCGCCCTCACCGCACACGGTGTGCGGGTGCTGCGGCCCGGGGCCCGGGACTTCCTGATCCCGGCCGACCGCGTCCTGGGCGCCCGGCTGGACAAGGGCATCGCCGGCAAGGTCCTCACCGAGGGCGGGCTGCTGGTGATCACCTGGCGCCACGGCGACCGCGTCCTGGACTCCGGCTTCCGTTCCGACCTCGCCGCCGAGCACGCGGCCTGGGTCGACGCCCTCGGACACCACCACCCCGCGCGGCCGGCCGATGACGCCCGGTCCGTCCAACGACCCGAAACGGAGCGCGTCCGATGAGCGCCACCACCCGGCCCGGCGCCCCCGGGCCCGCCGAACTCGTCCTGGAGGACGGCCGGTTCTTCACCGGCCGCGCCTATGGCGCGGAGGGCGAGACCCAGGGCGAAGCGGTCTTCTCCACCGGCATGACCGGCTACCAGGAGACCCTCACCGACCCCTCTTACCACCGCCAGATCGTGGTGATGACCGCACCGCACATCGGCAACACCGGCGTCAACGACGAGGACCAGGAGTCCCGCCGCATCTGGGTCGCCGGCTATGTGGTGCGCGACCCCGCCCGCACCCCGTCCAACTGGCGCTCGGTGCGCGGCCTCGACGAGGAGCTGGTCGCCCAGGGCGTGGTCGGCATCAGCGGGGTGGACACCCGCGCCCTCACCCGCCATCTGCGGGAGCGCGGCGCCATGCGCTGCGGGATCTTCTCGGGCCCCGCGCTCGCCGACAGCCGCGAGGCGCGGCTGGCCAGGGTGCGCTCCGCGCCCCCGATGGTCGGCGCTCACCTCTTCGACGAGGTGGCCACCGAGGAGCGCTATGTGGTGCCGGCCGTCGGCCCCAAGCGGTTCACCGTCGCCGCCGTCGACCTGGGCATCAAGGGGATGACGCCGCAGCGGATGGCCGAGCGCGGGATCGAGGTCCATGTGCTGCCCGCCGGCGCCGATCTGGCGGAGCTCTACGCCGCCGACCCGGACGGGGTGTTCTTCTCCAACGGCCCGGGCGACCCCGGCACCGCCGACCATCCGGTCGCGCTGATGCGCGGCGTCCTGGAGCGCGGCACCCCGCTCTTCGGGATCTGTCTGGGCAACCAGATCCTCGGCCGGGCCCTGGGCTTCGACACCTTCAAGCTCAAGTACGGGCACCGGGGCATCAACCAGCCCGTCAAGGACCTGGTCACCGGCAAGGTCGAGGTCACCGCGCACAACCACGGGTTCGCCGTGGACGCGCCGCTCGACGCGCCGACCGAGACGCACTTCGGCCGCGCCGAGGTCTCCCATGTCTGCCTCAACGACGACGTGGTGGAGGGCCTGCGGCTGCTTGACCGGCCCGCGTTCAGCGTCCAGTACCACCCGGAGGCGGCCGCGGGACCGCATGACGCCTCGTACCTGTTCGACCGCTTTGTCTCCCTGATGGAGGGCCAGCGTGCCTAAGCGCACCGATATCCAGTCCGTCCTGGTCATCGGCTCGGGCCCGATCGTCATCGGTCAGGCCGCCGAGTTCGACTACTCGGGCACCCAGGCGTGCCGGGTGCTCAGGGCCGAGGGCCTGCGCGTCATCCTGGTCAACTCCAACCCGGCGACGATCATGACCGACCCGGAGATCGCCGACGCCACCTATGTCGAGCCGATCACCCCCGAGTACGTCGAGAAGATCATCGCCAAGGAGCGCCCGGACGCCCTGCTGCCGACGCTCGGCGGTCAGACCGCCCTCAACACCGCCGTGGCGCTGCACGAGGCCGGCATCCTGGAGGCGCACGGCGTCGAGCTGATCGGCGCCAATGTGGCGGCCATCCACAAGGGCGAGGACCGCGAGCAGTTCAAGGACGTGGTCGCCGCCGTGCGCGAGCGGATCGGGCACGGCGAGTCCGCCCGCTCGGTGATCTGCCACAGCATGGACGAGATCCTGGCCGGCGTCGATGAGTTGGGCGGCTACCCGGTGGTGGTCCGCCCCTCGTTCACCATGGGCGGCGCCGGCTCCGGCTTCGCCCACGACGAGGACGAGCTGCGCCGGATCGCCGGCCAGGGCCTGGCCCTCTCGCCGACCACCGAGGTCCTTCTCGAAGAGTCCATCCTCGGCTGGAAGGAGTACGAGCTGGAGCTGATGCGGGACCGCAACGACAACGTCGTGGTGGTCTGCTCCATCGAGAACCTGGACCCGATGGGCGTGCACACCGGGGACTCCATCACGGTCGCCCCCGCGATGACCCTGACCGACCGCGAGTACCAGGTGCTGCGCGATATCGGCATCGCGGTCATCCGCGAGGTCGGCGTGGACACCGGCGGCTGCAACATCCAGTTCGCGGTCAACCCGGACGACGGGCGGATCGTGGTCATCGAGATGAACCCCAGGGTCTCCCGGTCCTCCGCGCTGGCGTCCAAGGCCACCGGCTTCCCCATCGCCAAGATCGCCGCCCGGCTGGCCGTCGGCTACACGCTGGACGAGATCCCCAACGACATCACCGAGGAGACCCCGGCCTCCTTCGAGCCCACGCTCGACTATGTGGTGGTCAAGGTCCCCAGGTTCGCGTTCGAGAAGTTCCCCGCCGCCGACTCCTCCCTCACCACCACCATGAAGTCGGTCGGCGAGGCCATGGCCATCGGCCGGAACTTCACCGAGGCGCTCAACAAGGCGCTCCGCTCGGTGGAGAAGAAGGACGCCCCGTTCGACTTCTCGCCCGCCGCCCCCGACGCCGTCCCCGGCGACAGGGACAAGCTGTTGGAGCTGGCCGCGACCCCGACCGACGGCCGGCTCGGCACGGTGATGCGCGCCATCAGGGCCGGCGCCACCCCGGACGAGGTCTTCGCCGCGACCCGGATCGACCCTTGGTTCGTCGACCAGCTGTTCCTGATCAAGGAGGTCGCCGACGAGCTGGCCGCCGCGGGCGAGTTGAGCGCCGAACTGCTGGCCCACGCCAAGCGGCACGGCTTCTCCGACGCGCAGATCGCCGACATCAGGGGCCTGGGCGAGGACGTGGTGCGCGAGGTGCGGCACGCGCTGGGCGTGCGCCCCGTCTACAAGACGGTGGACACCTGCGCCGCCGAGTTCGCCGCGCGTACCCCCTACCTCTACTCCTCCTACGACGAGGAGACCGAGGTCACGCCGCGCGAGAAGCCCGCCGTGATCATCCTCGGCTCCGGCCCCAACCGCATCGGCCAGGGCATCGAGTTCGACTACTCCTGTGTGCACGCCTGCTTCGCGCTGAGCGAGGCCGGCTACGAGACCGTGATGGTCAACTGCAACCCGGAGACGGTCTCCACCGACTACGACACCTCCGACCGGCTCTACTTCGAGCCGCTCACCCTGGAGGACGTGCTGGAGATCGTGCACGCCGAGACCCTCGCCGGGCCGGTCGCCGGGGTGTTGGTGCAGCTCGGCGGCCAGACCCCGCTGGGCCTGGCGCAGGCACTCAAGGACAACGGGGTGCCGATCGTCGGCACCTCCCCGGAGGCGATCAACCTCGCCGAGGAGCGCGGGCACTTCGGCCGGGTGCTGGCCGAGGCCGGGCTGCCGGCCCCCAAGTACGGCACCGCGTTCTCCTTCGAGGAGGCCAGCGCCATCGCCGCCGGCATCGGCTACCCGGTGATGGTCAGGCCCAGCTATGTGCTGGGCGGGCGCGGCATGCAGATCGTCTATGACGAGCCCTCGCTGGGCGACTATCTGCGCCGGCACGCCGGGCTGATCTCCGAACACCCCGTGCTGATCGACCGGTTCCTCGACGATGCCGTGGAAATCGACGTGGACGCCCTGTACGACGGCGAGGAGCTGTACCTCGGCGGAGTCATGGAACACATCGAGGAAGCCGGCATCCACTCCGGGGACTCGGCCTGCGCGCTGCCCCCGATCACCCTCGGCGGCCATGACATCAAGCGGCTGCGCGCCTCCACCGAGGCGATCGCCAGGGGCGTCGGGGTGCGCGGCCTGATCAACATCCAGTTCGCGCTCGCCGGCGACATCCTCTATGTGCTGGAGGCCAACCCCCGCGCCTCCCGCACCGTGCCGTTCACCTCCAAGGCCACCGCAGTGCCGCTGGCCAAGGCCGCCGCCCGGATCTCGCTGGGCGCGACCGTCGCCGAACTCCGCGCCGACGGCGTGCTCCCGGCCCGGGGCGACGGCGGCACCCTCCCGCTGGACGCGCCGATCTCCGTCAAGGAGGCGGTGCTGCCCTGGAGCAGGTTCCGCGATGTGCGCGGACGCGGCGTGGACACCGTGCTCGGCCCCGAGATGCGGTCCACCGGCGAGGTGATGGGCATCGACTCGGTGTTCGGCACCGCCTACGCCAAGTCCCAGGCCGGCGCCTACGGTGCCCTGCCCACCAGCGGCCGGGCCTTCGTCTCCGTCGCCAACCGCGACAAGCGCTCGGTGATCTTCCCCGCCCGCGCCCTGGTCGAGCACGGCTTCGAGCTGTTCGCCACCTCGGGCACCGCCGAGATGCTGCGCCGCAACGGCGTCGACTCCACGGTGGTCCGCAAGCAGAGCGAGGGCGTCGGACCCGAAGGCGAGCCCACCATCGTCCAGCTGATCCACGACGGGCGGATCGACCTGATCGTCAACACCCCCTTCGGCACCGGCGGTCGGCTCGACGGCTACGACATCCGCACCGCGGCCGTCGCCAGGGGCGTGCCCTGCCTGACCACGGTGCAGGCGCTCGCCGCCGCCGTCCAGGGCATCGACGCGCTGCTGCGCGGCGAGGTCGGGGTGTGCTCCCTGCAGGAGCACGCCGAACGACTCAACGCGGCGCGTGCCCGATGAGCGAACACCACGTCTACCGGCTGCTCTACCGCTCCGTGCTGCGTCGGATCGACCCGGAGCGCGCCCACCACTGGGCCTTCGGGCTGATCCGACTGGCCGCCCGGGTTCCGGGACTGGCCTCCGCCGTGCGCGCCCGCTATGCACCGGCGCATCCGACGCTGGCCGTCCACGCCCTGGGAATGCACCTTCCCGGCCCCTTCGGGCTGGCCGCCGGCTTCGACAAGAACGCCGTCGGCACCCGGGGGGCGGCCATGCTGGGCTTCGACTTCGTCGAGATCGGCACCGTGACCGGGCAGCCCCAGCCGGGCAACCCCGGGCCCCGGCTCTTCCGGCTCACCGAGGACCGCGCCCTGGTCAACCGGATGGGCTTCAACAACGACGGCTCCGCCGCCGTGGCCGAGCGGCTGGCCGCCCTCGGCTCCCGGCGGCCGGCCCTCGGCGTCAACATCGGCAAGACCAAGGCGGTCCCCGAAACGGGTGCCGTCGACGACTATGTGACCAGCACCGAACGCCTGGCCGCGCATGCCGACTATCTGGTCGTCAACGTCTCCTCACCCAACACCCCGGGGCTGCGCGACCTCCAGGCCACCCGCCATCTGCGGCCCCTGCTGGTCGCGGTGCGCGAGGCGGCCGACCGCGCCGTGCCCGACCGGCGGGTGCCGCTGCTGGTCAAGATCGCGCCCGACCTCGCCGACGAGGACCTGGACCAGATCGCCGATCTGGCCGTGGAGTTGGGCCTGGACGGGATCATCGCCACCAACACCACCATCGCCCGCGAAGGACTCCGCACCGACCAGGACACGGTGGCCGCGCTCGGCCCCGGCGGCCTCTCCGGCGCCCCGCTCAAGGAACGCTCCCTGGCCGTGCTGCGCCGCCTCTACGCCCGGGTCGGCGACCGGATCACCCTGGTCGGCGTCGGCGGCATCGAGACCGCCGACGACGCCTGGGACCGCGTGCTGGCCGGCGCGACCCTGATCCAGGGCTACAGCGGCTTCATCTACGCCGGCCCCGGCTGGACCCGGGCCCTGCACCGGGGGCTGGCCCGCCGCCTCGCCGCCAGCCCGTACACCACGCTCGCCGACGCGGTCGGCGCCGACGTCAGGAGCCCGCGACCATGACCGCCCCCGAGCCCTTCGGCGCCCGGCTGCGTCGCGCCATGGACGGACGCGGCCCGCTCTGCGTCGGCATCGATCCGCATCCGGAACTCCTGGCCGCCTGGCAACTCACCGACGACGCCGACGGGTTGGCCCGGTTCGCCGACACCGTGGTGGCGGCGCTGGCCGACCGCGTCGCCGTGCTCAAGCCGCAGTCCGCCTTCTTCGAACGCCATGGCTCCCGGGGCGTCGCGGTGCTGGAACGCGTGGTCGCCGACGCCAGATCGGCCGGCGCGCTGGTGCTGGTGGACGCCAAACGCGGCGATATCGGCTCGACGGTCGCCGCCTACGCCGGCGCCTACTTCGGCCCGGCCGCCCCGCTGCGCTGCGACGCCGTCACCCTGAGCCCCTATCTCGGCTACGAGTCGCTGCGCCCCGCGCTCGACGCGGCCAGGGCCGACGGCGCGGGCGCCTTCGTGCTGGCCCGCACCTCCAATCCGGAGGGCGCCGAGACCCAGACCGCCGTCACCGCCTCCGGACTCCCGTTGGCCCAGCGGGTGTTGCGGCAGCTGGCCGAGGAGAACGCGGGCGCGGTGCCGCTGGGCTCGTTCGGCGCCGTCGTCGGCGCGACGCTGGGCGACGCCGCCCTCGAACTGTCCGTCAACGGCCCGCTGTTGGCGCCCGGGCTCGGCGCCCAGGGGGCCACGGCCGCGGATCTGCCCCGGGTGTTCGGCGACGCCGTCGGCCAGGTGCTGCCCAGCGTCAGCCGGGGGTTGCTGCGGCGGGGGCCCGGCGTCGACGCGCTGCGCGCGGCGGCGGCCGAGGAGATCGAGGCGCTGGCCGGCGTCCTGCGGTAGGCACGTTGTCCCGTGTGCGGTCGCCCGGAACCACGCAACGTCGTCGCCCGAAGGCGGTCGGTGTCCGCCTCCGGGGGGCGGACGCGGCGCGAGGGGCGCCCCGGAGGGCGCGGAAACGTTCCTCGTTCACTCAACTCCACCGAAAAGCGTGGGCATATATCCGATATGTCGCCGAGGCTCCTCAGCTGACCAGGACTTTTTGTCGATTCTCCCTGACTTATTGGCGTCACGGCCGCTAGTCTCCGTCGAGAGCGGAGCCCCGGGCGCGTTGCTCGTTGCTCCACTGGTGCGGTGCCACTAGGTTCCTCACCGTTCCCTATCCGACAGTTCGACAACCGAGGTGACGTAGGCGTGGCTCTTCCGCCCCTTACCCCTGAACAGCGCGCAGCCGCGCTTGAGAAGGCCGCCGCGGCTCGCCGGGAGCGCGCCGAGGTCAAGAATCGGCTCAAGCACTCCGGTGCGTCCCTGCACGAGGTCATCAAGCAGGGCCAGGAGAACGATGTCATCGGCAAGATGAAGGTCAGCGCCCTGCTGGAGTCGATGCCCGGCGTGGGCAAGGTCCGCGCCCGTCAGATCATGGAGCGGCTCGGCATCTCCGAGAGCCGCCGGGTCCGTGGTCTCGGCTCCAACCAGATCGCCTCCCTTGAACGGGAGTTCGGCAGCGGCGCCTGAGATCGTGCCGCGCTCGCCGAAGCGGTTTTCGCCACCGAGGCGGGAAGCGGGATAATCGCCGGCATGACCGATCGTTCGCGACTGACCGTGCTCTCCGGCCCCTCCGGGGTCGGCAAGAGCACGGTCGTCGCTCATCTGCGCAAGGCCCATCCGGAGGTGTGGCTCTCCGTCTCCGCGACCACTCGGCGTCCCAGGCCGGGGGAGCGGCACGGGGTGCACTACTTCTTCGTGAGCGACGAGGAGTTCGACAAGCTCGTCGCCAACGGCGAGCTGCTGGAATGGGCCGAGTTCGCCGGCAACCGCTACGGCACGCCGCGTCGCGCCGTCGTCGACCGCCTTGAGGCGGGCGAGCCGGTGCTGCTGGAGATCGACCTCCAGGGCGCCCGGCTGGTCCGCGCCTCCATGGCCGACGCCCGGCTGGTGTTCCTCGCCCCGCCCAGCTGGGACGAGCTGGTCCGCCGGCTCACCGGGCGGGGGACGGAGCCCCCCGAGGTGGTGGAGCGCCGGCTGGCCGTGGCGCGCGGCGAGCTGGCCGCCGAGACGGAGTTCGACGTCACGCTCGTCAACACCTCCGTCGAGGAGGTCTCCGCCGAACTGCTAGCCTTGATTCGTTGAACCCCGGGGGCCCGTCCAATCGGCCCCCGACCTCCACCGGAAGGCAGAGCGTGTCCTCTCCCATCACCACGCCCGAGGGCATCATCAACCCGCCGATCGATGAGCTGCTTGAGGCGACCGACTCCAAGTACAGCCTGGTGATCTACGCCGCCAAGCGCGCGCGGCAGATCAACGCGTACTACTCGCAGCTCGGCGAGGGCCTGTTGGAGTATGTCGGCCCCCTCGTGGACACCCATGTGCACGAGAAGCCGCTCTCCATCTCGCTGCGGGAGATCAACGCCGGTCTGCTCACCTCCGAGGCCATCGAGGGCGCCACCGACTGACGCGCGCCGCCTCGCGCGGTCCGCCTGAGGGGCCCGGCAGCCAGGGTGCTGCCGGGCCCCTGGCATGCCGTGCGGCAGGATGGGGCGCGGTCGCCCTTTCGGGTGGGCCGCGAGGCAGGCGAGGAGAGGGGCCAGTGGTGGGTCAGCCGGAGATCGTGCTGGGCGTGGGCGGTGGCATCGCCGCCTACAAGGCGTGTGAACTGCTGCGCCTGTTCACCGAGTCGGGACACGCGGTGCGGGTGGTGCCCACCGCCTCGGCGCTCCGCTTCGTCGGCGCCCCCACCTGGGCCGCGCTCTCGGGACGTCCGGTGACCACCGAGGTGTGGGACGAGGTCGACGAGGTCCCGCATGTGCGGATCGGGCGCCGCGCCGACCTGGTGGTGATCGCCCCCGCCACCGCCGACCTGCTGGCCAGGGCCGCCACCGGGCGCGCCGACGATCTGCTCACCAATGTGCTGCTGACCACCCGCGCGCCCGTCGTGCTGGCCCCCGCCATGCACACCGAGATGTGGGAACACCCGGCCACCCGGGACAATGTCGCCACCCTCCGCCGCCGTGGCGCGGTGGTGATCGAACCGGCCGTCGGCCGGCTCACCGGCGCCGACACCGGCAAGGGCCGGCTGCCCGATCCGGCGGCGATCTTCGAGGTGGCCCGCCGGGTGCTGGCCAGGGGCCAGGCCGCCGCCGAGCCCGATCTGGCCGGCCGCCGCGTGGTGATCAGCGCCGGTGGCACCAGGGAGGCCATCGACCCGGTGCGCTATCTGGGCAACAACTCCTCGGGCAAACAGGGCTACGCGCTGGCCCGCACCGCGCAGGCCAGGGGCGCCGAGGTGGTGCTGGTCGCCGCCAACACCGCGCTCCCCGACCCGGCCGGCGTCGACATCCGGCGGGTCACCAGCGCCGAGGAACTGCGCCTCGCGATGCACACCGCGGCCAAGGGCGCCGACGCCGTGGTGATGGCCGCCGCCGTCGCCGACTTCCGGCCGAGTCAGCGTGCCCAGCAGAAGATCAAGAAGCGCGACGGAGTGGAGCCCGACCCCATCGCCCTGGTCCGCAACCCCGATGTGCTGGCCGAACTCGCCACCGCCCGCCCGGCCGGCCAGGTCGTCGTGGGCTTCGCGGCCGAGACGGAGAACGTGCTGGCCGGCGGGCAGGCCAAGCTGGCGCGAAAGGGCTGTGACCTGCTGGTGGTCAACCAGGTGGGCGATGGCATCGCCTTTGGCACCGACCAGAACGAGGCCGTCATCCTGGCCGCCGACGGCACCACGACGCCCGTTCCCCTGGGCCCGAAGGAGGCGCTGGCCGACCTCCTCTGGGACGCCGTCGCCCGGCGGTGGGCGGACGACTGAGCCGCGTCGGACGGGTGTTCCGGGGTGCGGTCGGACCACGGAAGACAACTCGGATCGCGTCTACCACTCCGCTCGGCTGGCTCCTGCCGATACACTGTCGCTGTCCGTGCCGGCCGCAGGCCCGCGCGGGTGCATAGTCAGCAGCCGCTGCAACCCCAGGGAGCGTTGTGTCCCGACGTCTGTTCACCTCAGAGTCCGTGACCGAGGGTCACCCCGACAAGATCGCTGACCAGATCAGCGACACGATTCTGGACGCCCTGCTCAAGGAGGACCCGGCCTCCCGGGTCGCCGTGGAGACGATGATCACCACAGGGCTCGTCCATGTCGCGGGTGAGGTCACCACCCAGGCGTACGCGGATATCGCGACGCTGGTGCGGGGCAAGGTCCTCGAAATCGGATACGACTCCTCCAAGAAGGGGTTCGACGGCGCGTCCTGCGGCGTCTCGGTCTCCATCGGAGCCCAGTCTCCCGACATCGCGCAGGGCGTCGATGTCGCCTACGAGTCCCGCGTCGGCGGCACCGAGGACGCGCTGGAGCAGCAGGGCGCCGGTGACCAGGGCCTGATGTTCGGCTACGCCTGCGACGAGACCCCCGAGCTGATGCCGCTGCCGATCCGGCTGGCGCACCGCCTCTCGTACCGGCTCTCCGAGGTCCGCAAGAACGGCACCATCCCCTACCTGCGCCCCGACGGCAAGACGCAGGTCACCATCGAGTACGACGGCGACAAGGCGGCCCGTCTCGACACCGTGGTGGTCTCCAGCCAGCACGCGGCCGACATCGACCTGGACTCGCTGCTCGCGCCCGACATCCAGGAGTTCGTGGTGGAGCCCGAGCTGCGGGCGCTGCTGGGCGACGGGATCAAGCTGGAGACGGAGAACTACCGTCTGCTGGTGAACCCGACCGGCCGGTTCGAGATCGGCGGCCCGATGGGCGACGCCGGACTCACCGGACGCAAGATCATCATCGACACCTACGGCGGCATGGCCCGCCACGGCGGCGGCGCCTTCTCCGGCAAGGACCCGTCCAAGGTGGACCGTTCGGCCGCCTACGCGATGCGCTGGGTGGCGAAGAACGTCGTCGCCGCCGGGCTGGCCACGCGCTGCGAGGTGCAGGTCGCCTACGCCATCGGCAAGGCCGAGCCGGTCGGTCTCTTCGTGGAGACCTTCGGCACCGCCTCGGTGGCGCCCGAGCGGATCGAGCAGGCCATCTCCGAGGTCTTCGACCTGCGCCCGGCCGCCCTCATCCGCGATCTGGACCTGCTGCGGCCGATCTACGCCCAGACCGCCGCCTACGGCCACTTCGGCCGCGAGCTGCCCGACTTCACCTGGGAGCGCACCGACCGCGTCGACGCGCTGCGCGCCGCCGCCGGCGCCTGACCGGCGGTCCACAGCAACGGCCCGGGGCCGGCGCCGGTCACCGACCGGCGCCGGCCCCGGTGCCGTGGCGCGGCCGCCGGCGGTGGGTGCGCTCGCCGGTTCGCCTTCCCGCCGGCGGCCGGCCCGTGCCTGGCCGTGTCCGGTGCTGCCGGTGGGTTCCGTTCTCGCGGTGCCGGCGGCCCGGGTGTTCTGCGGGCCCTGGCCGCGGCCGGGCGGTATCCGGCGTTGTCGGCGGGACATGTTCCCTCGGTGCCGGTGGCCGGGTGTGCTGTCCACAGGGGCGGGGCTTTCCGCCGGCCTCGTCGGCGGTGGCCGACCGGCGACGTGCCCGCCGCGCCGGGTTGTCGGACCCTTCTGGTCTACTGGACGGGTGAGTGAGGCGGGCGCCGACCAGCGGCGGGACGGTGAGCAGCTGGCGCTGATCAGGGCCGCCGCCCGGGCCCGCCCCAAGGCCAAGCCGCGCACCTGGCGTGGTGCGCCGCTCGCCGAACACCTCCCGGTCGCCCGGGTGTTGGTCGACAAGGGCCTGGTCCATCTGGACCGCTGCTTCGACTACGCGGTGCCCGCCGCGCTCGACGCCGACGCCCAGCCGGGCGTCCGCGTCCGGGTCCGGTTCGGCGCCGGCCAACGCGAGGGGCGCCGCGAGGGCGGCGGCCTGATCAACGGCTTCGTCGTCGAGCGCCGGGCCGAGAGCGACTTCGCCGGCGTGTTGGCGCCGCTGGCGCAGGTGCTATCCGCCGAGCCGGTGCTCACCCCCGAACTGCTGCGGCTCTGCCGCGCGGTCGCCGACCGGTACGCCGGTGCGCTGGCCGATGTGGTGCGGCTGGCGATCCCGCCCCGGCTGGCCCGCGCCGAGCGACACCCCACCCCGCCGGCGGCCCCCGTCCCCGCCCCGCCCCCGCCGGGCGGCTGGTCCCGTTATCCGCATGGCCCCGGCTTTCTGACCGCCCTCGCCGAGGGCCGCGCGCCGCGCGCCGTGTGGACGGCGCTGCCCGGGCGGCGCTGGCCCGACGAGCTGGCCGCCGCGCTGGCAGCCGCCCTGGCCGGCGGGCGCGGCGCGCTCGCCGTGCTGCCCGACGGACGGGCCGCCACCCGGGTGGACGCGGCCCTGACCGCGCTGCTCGGCCCCGGCCACCATGTGCTGCTCACCGCCGACGCCGGGCCCGAGGCCCGCTACCGCCGCTGGCTCGCGATCCACCGGGGCGCGGTGCGCTGCGTCGTCGGCACCAGGGCCGCGATGTTCGCCCCGGTCCGCTCGCTCGGGCTGGCCGCGATCTGGGACGACGGCGACGAGGCGCACCGCGAGGAGCGCGCGCCCCACCCGCACGCCCGCGAGGTGCTGCTGCTGCGCGCCGCTCAGGAGGGCGCGGGCCTGCTCCTCGGCGGCCACGCGCACACCGCCGAGGCCGCCCGACTCGTCGACAGCGGCTGGGCCAGACCGCTCGCCGCCGAACGGGACACGGTCCGCGCGGCCGCCCCCCTGCTGCGCACCGTCGGCGACGAGGACCAGGCGCGCGACGAGGCCGCCCGTTCCGCCCGGCTGCCGACGCTGGCCTGGCGGGCGCTGCGCGACGGCCTCGGCCGGGGCCCCGTCCTCGTCCAGGTCCCGCGCCGGGGCTATGCCCCGCGCCTGGCCTGCGCCCGCTGCCGGGAGACGGCCCGCTGCCTCGGCTGCCAGGGCCCGCTCGCCTCGACGGCCGGCGGGGAGGAGCCGCGCTGCGCCTGGTGCGGCGAGCCGGCGCCGCGCTGGCACTGTCAGGAGTGCGGTGGCGACCGGCTGCGCGCCGTGGTGGTGGGCGCGCGCCGCACGGCCGAGGAGCTGGGCCGAGCGTTCCCCAAGGTCCCGGTGCGCACCTCCGGCCGGGACCAGGTGCTGGCCACCGTCCCCGACGAGCCGGCCCTGGTGGTCAGCACCCCGGGCGCCGAGCCGGTGCCCGAAGGCCCCGGCTATGCCGCCGTGTTGCTGCTGGACGGCTGGGCGCTGCTGGGCCGGCCCGATCTGCGCGCCGGCGAGGAGGCGCTGCGCCGCTGGCTCAACGCGGCGGCGCTGGCCAGGGGGCGTCACGACGGGGGAGCGGTGGTGGTGCTCGCGGAGGCGACGCTGCGCCCCGTGCAGTCGCTGGTCCGCTGGGACCCGGCGGGGCACGCGCTGCGCGAGCTGGCCGACCGCCGGGATCTCGGCTTCCCGCCGGTCTCCCGGATGGCGGCCGTCAGCGGCCCGCCCGAGGCGGTCGACGGTCTGTTGGCCACGGCCGAACTCCCGGCCGAGGCGGAGGTGTTGGGCCCGGTGCCGCTGCCGGCCCCGCCCGCCGGGCGGCCCCGCGCGGCGGGCGGACCACCGCCGGGGGAGGAGTGGACCCGCGCCCTGATCCGGGTCCCACCGGGCGCCGGCGGACGGCTGGCCGCCGCGCTCAAGTCCGCCCAGGCCCACCGCCTCGCCCACCGCGACGGCCCCCCGGCCTGGGTCCGCATGGACCCGGACGACATCGGCTGACCTGCCCCGTCCGGCTACCCGGTGGGCTCGGGCCGGCAGGGCCTGCCGGTGCGCAGGTTGGCGTCGGCGGCGCCGATGACGGAGTCGAGACGGTCCCTGGTGCGGGCCAGATCCGTGAGGTGCCGTTCGATGCGGTCGCGCTCCGCCGTCAGCCGGGTGAGCAGTTCGGGAGTGGCGCGGCCGTCGAGGACACACGGCAGCAGCTCGACGATCGTCCGGCTGGAGAGCCCGGCGGCGTAGAGCTGCTGGATCAGCAGGACCCGGTCGACCGCGCTCTCCGGATAGTGGCGCTGCCCACGGGGGCTGCGCTCGGCGGCCAGCAGGTCCCGTTCCTCGTAGTAGCGCAGGGCCCGCACGCTGACGCCGGTCCTCGCGGCGAGTTCTCCGACGCGCATCTGCTCTCCCTCACGCCGTCTCCGCTCACGCCGGACGCCAGGCACTTGCCCCTGACGTCAACGTCAGGTTTTAGCGTAACGGACGAACGGGCGCCCGCCCCGTCACCCCTGTCCCGCACCCACCACGACGGAGAGCAGCACACCCATGACCACGTCCACCCCGATCGTCTCGGTCAAGCCGATCGTGTTGCCCGCGCCGGGGCGCGGCGCCGAACTGCCGGTCCGCGTCTCCGCCCCGGTCACCGGGGCCGGCCTGCCGATCGTCCTCTTCGCGCACGGCTTCGGCTCGAACCTCGACGGATACGCGCCGTTGGTCGACCACTGGGCCGGGCACGGCTTCGTGGTGATCCAGGCCACCCACCTCGACTCCAAGCGGCTGGCACTCGCGCCGGACGATCCGCGCTCGCCCGGGCTGTGGCGCCACCGCGTCCAGGACCTGAAACGCGTCCTCGACCAGCTCGCCACGGTGGAGGCGGCCGTGCCGGGGCTGGCCGGACGGGTGGACCACAGCCGCGTCGTCGCGGCCGGGCACTCCTTCGGCGGCCAGACGGCCGGCATCCTGGTGGGCCTGCGCGTCGTCGATCCCGGGACCGGGACCGCCGAGGACCTGTCCGACCCCCGCGTCCTGGCGAGCGTCCAGCTGGCCACCGCCGGCCGGGGCGGGGACGGGCTCACCCCCTTCGCCCACCAACACCTGCCCTGGCTGCGCGACCAGGACTTCTCCCGGATCACCGCGCCCGGGCTCGTCGTCGCGGGGGACGACGACGAACTCCCGCTGCTGTCGACAAGGGGAGCGGCCTGGACCACCGACCCCTACACCCTCGGCGGCGCCGGCAGAAGCCTGCTCACCCTCTTCGGCGGCCAGCACTTCCTCGGTGGCATCTCCGGCTACGAGGCCGCCGAGACCACCGACGAGAACCCGGAGCGCGTCGCCCTGGTCCAACGGGTGACGCTCGCCTATCTGCGCCATGTCACCGGCGTCGACAGCGGCGACTGGGACGCGGCCCGCACCGACCTGGCCGGCGACGCCCACCCGCTGGGGCGACTGGAGTCGAAGTAGTCGGAGAGTCGGCCCCCGCCGGCACCGCGCCCGGCCGGCGGCCGTCAGCCGCCGCGTTGACCGGGGACGGTGTGGGGTTCGGCGGTGGTCGGCTGGGGGCGGCGGGCCAGCTGGGGGGGTGGGGTCGGGGACGGCGCGGCAGCTGCCGGCGGAGCCGTCTGCGGAGCCGCCGGCGGGGCGCCCGTCGTGGGGCGGCGTGCGCCGTAACGGCGGTGCACCGCCTGCTTGGTGACCCCCAGCGCGGAGCCCACCGCGTCCCAGGAGAAGCCGAGGGAACGGTCGAACTCGACGGCCGCGGTGACCAGTGCCTCCACACTGTCCCGCAGCTCCTGGGCGAGTCGTACCGTGGGGGCCGGGGCCCGGCCGTACACCACAAAGCCGGCCGACGGGCCGGTGCGGCGGGGGCGGTAGACGTTGCCCAACTGCGCGGTGAGCGTGCGCAGCGCGTCCACCTGGCGGCGAACCCGCTCGATGTCGCGTACCAGCAGATGCAGGCTGGCCCGCGCCTGGGCGTCAGGGGTGGCGTGGTCGGCCATGAACAAGCCTCTCGAACCGGCGTCAAGGAAGGGGAGGGGCCGGAGAAGAAGGCCCCTCGGGTCAATCTGCCTTGACCAACGCGCCACCCAGCGCCTGAGTCACGCCCTCGGCGCGCATCGTCAACTCGGCGGAGCGTGCGCCCTCGCGAGCACGCCCCTCGGGGGACCGCCCCGGCGCGGAACGTAGACTCGGCGGACGTTCACGCCGCGCGTCAAGGGCACCTCCACAAGCACGTTCACGGAGGAGCCGGCGAGGCGTCGGTGAGGCGTTCGAGTTGTGTCCCGAAGATCCTTCCGAGAGGTCACCCACCCACGATGAGGCTCGTGTTCGCAGGAACCCCCGAGGTAGCCGTCCCCGTGCTGGACGCCCTGTTGGCGTCCGACCGGCATCAGGTCGTCGCCGTGGTCACCCGGCCCGACGCCCCCGCCGGGCGTGGGCGTCGGCTGGTGGCCAGCCCGGTGGCGGAGCGTGCCGCCGAGGAGGGCATCGAGATCCTGCGGCCGCGCCGCCCCAGGGACCCCGACTTCCTGGCCCGGCTGACCGAGATCGCGCCCGACTGCTGCCCGGTGGTGGCCTATGGCGCGCTGCTGCCCAAGGCCGCGTTGGAGATTCCCGCGCACGGCTGGGTCAATCTGCACTTCTCGCTGCTGCCCGCCTGGCGCGGCGCGGCCCCCGTCCAGCACGCGGTGCTGGCGGGCGACGAGGTCACGGGGGCGAGTACCTTCCAGATCGAGGAGGGCCTTGATTCCGGCCCGGTCTACGGGGTGTTGACCGAGGAGATCAGGCCCCGGGACACCAGCGGCGACCTGTTGACCCGGCTGGCGCTCGCCGGCTCGGGGCTGCTGGCGGCCACCATGGACGGCATCGAGGACGGCGCGCTGAGCCCCAGGCCGCAGCCGGCCGAGGGGATCAGCCTGGCGCCCAAGCTCACCGTCGACGACGCGCGCGTCGACTGGAAGGCGCCGGCGCTGCGGGTGGACCGGGTGGTCCGCGCCTGCACTCCGGCGCCCGGGGCCTGGACCACCTTCCGGGGGGAACGTCTCAAGCTGCGCCAGGTCAGCCCGCTGCCCGAGCGGCCGGCGTTGGCCGCCGGCGAGTTGGTCGCGGAGAAGCGTGCGGTGCTGGTCGGCACCGGATCGCACCCCGTCGAGCTGGCCTGGGTGCAGCCGCAGGGCAGGAAGCCGATGCCGGCCGCCGACTGGGCGCGCGGTGTGCGGGTCGCCGAGGGTGAGCGGCTGGGCGACTGAGCCGCATACCCTGGACCACCGCACACCCTCCCCGTTGACAGCCCCTCAACCCCGCAACGCCCGTCACCCCCTTCGTACCGCCGGAGTCATCGTTCCCGTGAGCAGTCGGCCGCGCCGTCCGTCCAAGCCCTACCGCCGTCCCCAGCGCGATCCGGCGCGGATCGTCGCCTTCGAGGCGCTGCGCGCGGTGGAGGAACGGGACGCCTACGCCAACCTGGTGCTGCCGCCGCTGCTGGCCAAGGCCAAGAAGGCCGGCACCCTGGACGACCGGGACGCGGCGCTGGCCACCGAGCTGGTCTATGGCACGCTGCGCCGCCAGGGCACCTATGACGCGATCCTCGCCGAGTGCGTGGACCGCCCGCTGCGCGAGGTCGACCCGCCGGTGCTCGATGTGCTGGCGCTCGGCTGCCACCAGCTGCTCGGCACCCGCATCCCCCGCCACGCGGCGGTGAGTTCGGCCGTCGAGCTGGCGCGCTGTGTGCTGGGCGACGGTCGGGCCAAGTTTGTCAACGCGGTGCTCCGGAAGGTGACGGCGCACGATCTGGACGGCTGGATCGAACAGCTCGCCCCGCCCTACGACAAGGACGCCGAGGGCCACCTCGGGCTGCGCCACGCGCATCCGCGCTGGGTGGTCGGCGCCCTCTGGGACGCGCTGGGCGGCGGACGTGCCGGCATCGAGGAGCTGCTGGTCGCCGACAACGAACGGCCCCGGGTCACCCTGGCCGCCCGCCCCGGGCGCAGCAGCCGGGACGAACTCCTCCAGGGCCAGGGCGCCGAACCCGGCCGGTACTCGCCGCAGGCCGTGCGGCTGGCCGAGGGCGGCGAGCCGGGCGCGGTACCTGCCGTGGTCGAGGGCCGGGCCGGGGTGCAGGACGAGGGCAGCCAACTGGTGGCGCTCGCGCTGGCCAACGCGCCGGTGGACGGCGCCGACCGCCGCTGGCTGGACGGCTGCGCCGGCCCCGGCGGCAAGGCCGCGCTGCTGGGCGCGCTCGCCGCCGAACGCGGGGCCGCGCTGGTCGCCGCCGAGATCCAGCCGCACCGGGCCAGGCTGGTGGCCCGCGCGCTGGACGGAAACCCGGGCCCGTACCAGGTCGTGGTCGCCGACGCGAGCCACCCGTCGTGGCCGCGGGACAGCTTCGACCGGGTGCTGCTGGACGTGCCCTGCACCGGTCTCGGCGCGCTGCGCCGCCGGCCCGAGTCCCGCTGGCGCCGTCGCCCGGAGGACCTGGACCGGCTGGCCACCCTGCAACGCGCGCTGCTCCGCGCCGGCCTCGCCTCCGTCCGCCCCGGCGGCGTCGTCGGCTACGCCACCTGCTCGCCGCATCTGTCGGAGACCCGTCTGGTGGTCGCGGACGTGCTCAAGGGGCTGACGGATATCGAGGTCGAACGGGTGGACGCCAGGCCGCTGCTGCCCGGCGTCCCCGATCTCGGCGACGGGCCCGACGTCCAGCTGTGGCCGCACCGGCACGGCACCGACGCCATGTATCTGGCGCTGCTGCGCCGCACCCGCTGACGGCGGGCGGCCCCCGGTCGGGCCCGGTTTCGGCCACGCTGATTTCGGGGTGAATACTGGGCCCCATGGCCCAGATCAACCCCAGCATCCTCTCCGCCGACTTCGCCCGCCTCGCCGACGAGGCCAGGGCCGTCGAGGGGGCGGACTGGCTGCATGTCGACGTGATGGACAACCACTTCGTGCCGAACCTGACGCTGGGCGTGCCGGTCGTCGAGTCGCTGCGGAAGGCGACCGACATCCCGTTGGACTGTCATCTGATGATCGACGAACCGGACCGCTGGGCGCCCGGCTTCGTCGAGGCGGGCGCCGGCTCGGTCACCTTCCATGCGGAGGCGGCGGCCGCGCCGGTGCGGCTGGCCAGGGAGATCAGGGCCCTGGGCGCCAGGGCCTCGATGGCGCTCAAGCCGGCCACCCCCATCGAGCCGTTCGAGGATCTGCTGCCCGAGCTGGACATGGTCCTCGTCATGACGGTCGAACCGGGCTTCGGCGGGCAGGCGTTCCTCGACATCATGCTGCCCAAGATCCGCCGCACCCGGCAGCTGATCGAACGCCACGGCCTGCCGCTGTGGCTCCAGGTCGACGGTGGTGTTTCGGCCGGCACCATCGAGCGCTGCGCCGAGGCGGGCGCCGACGTCTTCGTCGCCGGCTCGGCGGTCTACGGCGCGGACGATCCGGCGGCGGCGGTGCGCGGCCTGCGCGAGGCGGCCGAACGGGCCCGCGCGCGGTGAACGTCGTCGCGTTCCATCTGCGAGGATGAAGGCGGAACGTGACCGGGGGCACAGTGGGGGCACAGTGTCCGACGCAGTGTCCGATGAACAGTGAGGTGAGTGCGGTGCCGACCGGAAGGTCAGCCACACGGATGGGGCCCGCCGAGCTGATGCAGGCGGCGGCGATGGCACGGCGCTTCTACTTGGAGGGCAAGTCCAAGATCCAGATCGCTGAGGAGTTCGGCGTCAGCCGCTTCAAGGTGGCCAGGGTGCTGGAATCAGCGGTGGAACACGAGCTGGTACGGATCGAGATCCGGGTGCCGGCGGAGTTGGACGCCGACCGCTCGGACGCGCTGCGCGCACATTTCGGCCTGCGCCATGTGGTCGTCGCCGAGTCGCCGTCCGAGGCGGTGGACGACACGCCCGATCCGGAGCATCTGGGCGAGGTGGCCGCCGAGTTGCTGGAGGAGCTGGTCACCGAGGGGGACGTGTTGGGGTTGGCCTGGGGACGGTCGACGATCCATATGGCGGCCGCCCTGCGCGAGCTGCCGCCCTGCACGGTGGTCCAGCTGACCGGGGTCTATGACGCGGGGGCGGCCGAACGCGGCTCGGTGGAGGCGGTCCGCCGGGCCGCTGCCGTTTCCGGGGGAGAGGCGCATCCGATCTACGCCCCGATGCTGCTGCCCGACTCGGGCACGGCGGCGGCGCTGCGCGCCCAGCCGGGGATCTCGGCGGCCTTCGACTACTTCGACAAGGTGACCATCGCCGCCGTGTCGATCGGCACCTGGGAGGCCGGCATCTCCACGGTCTACGACATGCTCGGCAAGGAGGACCGGGACCACTACGCCTCGCTGGGCGTCGCCGCCGAGATGTCGGCCCACCTCTTCGCCGCCGACGGCCGCCGGGTCGGCCGCGACCTCGGCGAACGGTGCATCACGGTGGAGCCGGATCGGCTCCGTCGGGTCCCCGAGGTGGTGGCCATCGCCGGCGGCCGACGCAAGGCCGGCGCGATCGACGCGGTGCTCCGCTCGGGTCTGGTCACCAGCCTGGTCACCGACACGGCCGCGGCGGACCTCCTCCTCGCCACCCCACCCCCCACCCGCCCGGCCCTGGAACGCACCGACCCCGACGCGTGACGCTGCCCGCCGGGGTTGAGCCACCCGCCCCCCGCCGCGCGTCGGCCCGGCCACCGGGCTTGAGGAGAAGTGGCCGGCGGAGGCCGGACGTTGACGCGCCAGCCGGGCACTGCGTCGGACGGTCCGTCAGGACTCCGTTTCCAGCACCGGTTTGATGATCTGTCGGTCGAGCCAGGTGGCGGCGTTCGGAGGGAAGGGCATCCGGAGGCTGAGGACGATATGGGTGATGCCGGTGGCCGCGAGGGCGTGGACGGTGGCGCGGGTGGCGGCGGGGTCGTCGTAGGAGACATGGGTCTGGGCGGAGCGGACCAGGCTGGCCGGGTCCCGGCCCAGTGCGGCGCAGTGGGCGTTCAGGGTGTCGATCCGTGCGCGGATCGTCGGGAGGTCGTGGTGCGGTGGGCCCTGGATGTTCCAGATGTCGGCGTGTTCGGCGGCCACCCGGAGCGTGCCGTCGCCGGCGCCGCCGACCAGCAGGGGGAGGCGGCGGGCGGGGCGGGGGAGGGCCTGGGCCCGGCGCAGCCGGTAGTGGTGGCCGTCGAAGTCGACCGGGTCCGGCGAGTCCCAGAGGGCGCGCAGCAGTTGGCAGCTCTCGGCCAGCCGGGTCAGGCCCTCGCCCGGCGCGGGCGGCGCGATGCCCAGCGCGCGGTAGCCGGCGACGGCTCTGGCCGCCGGGCCGGGCGCCGGCTCCGTGCCGGCGCGCGGGCGGGTGGTGCCCATGCCGAGGCCGACGGTGAGCCGGCCGGCGGAGATCTCCTCGACGGTGGTGGCGATCTTGGCCAGCAGCGCCGGGGGGCGCAGCCGGTTGCTGGAGACCAGGAGGCCGAGGCCCAGGCGTTCGGTGCCGGCGGCGAGCGCCGCGAGGGTGGTCCAGCCCTCCAGCGCGGGGCCGCCGGGTGGGCCGAAGACGGGGAAGAGGTGGTCCCAGAGCCAGGCGTGTTCGATGTGCTCGATCTCGTCGGCTTCCCGCCAGACGCGCAGCAGGTCCGCGTAGCCGACATGGGCGGGTGTGGTCTTGATGCCGAAGCTCAGCCGCTGGGCGGTCATGGGCCCCCGTTCGCCGCGATGGGTGTTGATCGTCGAGCGTCATGGTGGCAGCGGTTCGGGGGAGGCGCCGGGGTTCGGCGGAACGTTCCCCCGGCGGGTGACCGCACGCGTGGGGGCGTGCGGGCGGGCGCGCGCCCCGGTGTGCGCTGCCGCGCGGGCGGGTGCGGACGGTCACCCTGGTCGGTCGCGACCTGGGTGATAATGACACAGGAGCCGCAGCCTCCCACCAGCCCGATGACAGCGAGCCACAGCAGGTGAGAGTGCGCCCATGAAGTTCCTCCATGACGCCCAGCCGTCCTATGACCTGACCTATGACGATGTCTTCATGGTCCCCAACCGTTCGGCCATCGGCTCCCGGCTGGCGGTGGATCTCTCCTCGCCGGACGGCACCGGGACGACCATCCCGTTGGTGGTGGCGAACATGACGGCCGTCGCGGGGCGGCGGATGGCGGAGACGGTGGCCAGGCGGGGCGGTCTGGCGGTGATTCCGCAGGACATCCCGATCGATGTGGTGACCGAGGTGATCGGCTGGGTGAAGCGGCGCCATCTGGTGTTGGACACCCCGATCGTGCTGGCCCCGACCCAGACGGTGGCGGACGCGCTGGCGCTGTTGCCCAAGCGGGCGCACAACGCGGGGGTGGTGGTGTCCGCCGAGCGTCCCGTCGGCATCGTGACGGAGGCCGATCTCACGGGCGTCGACCGGTTCACCCAGGTCGGTGAGGTGATGTCGCGCGATCTGCTGGTGCTCGCCGCGGATCTGGATCCCCAGGAGGCGTTCACCACGCTGGACTCGGCGCATCGCAAGATCGCCCCGGCGGTGGGCCCGGACGGACGGTTGGTGGGCATCCTCAGCCGCAAGGGCGCGCTGCGGGCCACGCTCTACCAGCCGGCCGTGGACGACGGGGGCCGGCTGCGCGTCGCCGCGGCGGTCGGCATCAACGGCGATGTGGCCAGCAGGGCCGAGGCGTTGCTCGCGGCCGGCGTCGACACCCTGGTCGTCGACACCGCGCACGGTCATCAGGAGTCGATGCTCTCGGCGCTGCGCGCGGTGCGCGCCCTGGATCCGGGGGTGCCGGTGGTGGCGGGGAACGTGGTCTCCGCCGAGGGCACGCGGGATCTGATCGAGGCGGGCGCCGACATCGTCAAGGTGGGCGTGGGCCCGGGCGCGATGTGCACGACGCGGATGATGACGGGCGTCGGGCGGCCGCAGTTCTCCGCCGTGTTGGAGTGTGCCGCCGAGGCGGCCCGGTTCGGTCGGCATGTCTGGGCGGACGGCGGGGTGCGGCATCCCAGGGATGTGGCGATGGCGTTGGCGGCCGGCGCGTCCAATGTGATGGTCGGCTCCTGGTTCGCCGGCACCCACGAGTCGCCGGGCGATCTCCAGCAGTCGGCGGACGGGCGGCTCTACAAGGAGAGCTTCGGCATGGCCTCGGCCCGCGCGGTGCGCTCCCGCACCTCGGCCGAGTCGGCCTACGACCGGGCGCGCAAGGGGCTGTTCGAGGAGGGCATCTCCACCTCGCGGATGTTCCTGGACCCGGCCAGGCCGGGCGTCGAGGATCTGATCGACTCCATCGTGGCCGGCGTCAGGTCCGCGTTCACCTATGCGGGGGCCGGCAGCCTGGCCGAGTTCGGCGAGCGGGCCGTGGTGGGGGTGCAGAGCGCGGCCGGATACGCCGAGGGGCAGCCGCTGCACGTGAGTTGGCAGTAGGGGATCAGCGGAATCGGGTCTTCGAGGTATCCGAAACATTGGTCCCGGGGCAACGGGCCGTGATCTGATGACGGAATGAGTGGACGTACCCGTGAGGGATACAGCGGAACGGGTCCCGGGCCGATCACGCCGGACGGTTGTGCGGTGGAACGCTGGCTCCGACTGCCGGTCGGGCGGGAGCCGAACATCATCGAACGCGCGGTTCCGCCCGGCGCCGGCATTCTCGAACTCGGCTCCGGCGTCGGGCGGGTGACCCACCCGCTGATCGAACGGGGCTTCACGGTGACGGCCGTCGACGAGTCCCCCGAGATGCTGGAGCATGTCAGGGACGCCCGTACGGTGTGCTCCTCGATCGAGGAACTGGAGCTGGGCGACGAGAAGTTCGACGTGGTGCTGCTGGCCTCGTTCCTGATTCACAACGGTGATCCCGGGGTGCGCGCCGGGATGTTGCGCACCTGCCGCCGCTATGTCGCCGACGGCGGCGTGGTGTTGATCCAGCGGGAGGGCGAGGACTGGCACCAGCGGGTGCCCCGGGAGGCCAGGACCGGTTCCGACGGGGTGATCCGGGTGGCCGCGGCGGACCCGATCGGGCCCGATCTCACCCGGATCCGGGTCGAGTACGAGTTCCCGGACGCCGAGTGGACGCACACCTTCCCGTCCTACCGCTGG
Source organism: Streptomyces sp. NBRC 109706 (assembly GCF_000974485.1). Lineage (GTDB taxonomy): Bacteria > Actinomycetota > Actinomycetes > Streptomycetales > Streptomycetaceae > Streptomyces. The sequence goes on from NZ_BBOM01000011.1 coordinate 211,103, forward strand.
AGCCGTGAGGCGTTCGAGGAGGCGCTGGAGGGCGCGGGGCTGCCCGTCGAGCGGTATCTCACCCTGGACCGCACCTGGGTGCTGGCCCGACCGGCCTGAGCCCGGTGGGCCGGCCGCCGGCAGTCGTTTGCACGCTCGTCAACTGCTGGGCGTGCGCGAAGGGTTGAGCAATCCTTCGGTGGTCCGTAGGTTCGTCTCCCGGAAGACACGGCCCGCCCGGACCGGGCGGGCCGCCGACCCTGGGAGGATGCGCCATGCGCATGCGTCATCGGATCGCCACCCTGCTCTCCGCCCTCGCTCTCGGCTTCGGCACGGTCGCCGTCGCCGCCGCCCCGGCGAACGCCGCACCGGCCGACAAGCCGCAGGTGCTCAGCAGTTGGACACAGACCAGCGCCAGCAGCTACAACGCCTGGGTGTCAGCCCGCAACAACCAGGGCAACTGGTCGTCGTACGGCTTCGACTGGAGCACCGACTACTGCTCCTCGTCGCCCGACAACCCCTTCGGCTTCCCCTTCGCGACCTCGTGTGCGCGGCACGACTTCGGCTACCGCAACTACAAGGCCGCCGGCACGTTCTCCGCCAACAAGGCCCGCCTGGACAACGCGTTCTACCAGGATCTGCTCCGCGTCTGCGGCAACTACTCCGGTGCCACGGCCACCGCCTGCAACGGCACCGCCTGGACCTACTACCAGGCGGTCCGGCTCCTCGGCTGAGCGGCCCGGCCCCGGCCTCAGGGGGCGGGCAGCGCCCTGGCGGCGCTGCCCGCGTCCGAGGCCGCGACCTCGCGCGCCGGCCGCTGCCCGAGCACCCCGGCGCCCAGCAGCAACAGCGTGAGCGCCGCCGTCACCAGCCCGAACGAGGCCCGCAGCGAGGCGAGTTCGCCGAGCGCGCCGATCACCGACGGGGCGAACAGGCCGGCCGTGTAGGTCACCGTGGCCACGCCGGCGATAGCCCGGCTCGGGTTGGGGCCGCTGTGCCCGGCGGCCGCGAAGGTGAGCGGCACCACCACGGCGACGCCCACGCCGATCAGGGCGAAGCCGAGCACCGCCTGTGCCGAGACGGCGGCGGTGACCACCAACAGGCCGCCGGTCGCGGCCAGTGAGGCACTGATCCGCACCGTGCGCACCGGGCCGAGCCGGCGCACCACCGCGTCCCCGGCGAGCCGGGCCAGCGCCATGGTGCAGGCGAACGCGGTGTAACTGGCCGCCGCGACCGTCTCCGAGGCCCCGGTGACATCCCGCAGATAGACGCCGGACCAGTCCATGCTGGCGCCCTCGGCCAGCACCGCGCAGATCCCCACGGCGCCGATCAGCAGCGCCGACCTCGGCGGCAGCGCGAACCGGGGCGGCGCCACCTCGCCGGCCGTGGGCCGCACGTCGAGCAGGCCCCGGCTCAGGAACGGGACGGCGAGCGTCAACGCCAGGGCGACCAGCGGGAGATGGATCCGCGCGTCCAGGCCGAGCCAGACGGCGCCGACGCCCAGCGCCGAGCCGAGCAGGGTGCCGACGCTCCACAGTCCGTGCAGGCCCGACATGATCGACCGCCCGTGGCGCTCCTCGACCTCCACGCCCTGGGCGTTCATGGCCACGTCCGCCATGCCGCCGGTCGCGCCGGACAGGAACAGCAGGGCGCAGAGCACCGGGAGGCTGGGCGCCAGCGCGACCAGCGCGAAGGCCACCGTGAAGAGCGCCAGCAGGCCGCGCACCGCGGCCCGCGCGCCATGCCGGTGCATCACCCGGCTGGCCAGCGGCATCGCGGTCGCGGCGCCGATCGCGGGGAACGCCAGGGCGATCCCCAACGCCGCCGTGCCCAGGCCGAGTTGGTCCTGGATCCAGGGGATGCGGGTGACAAAGCTACCGCTGGCCGCGCCATGCGTGGCGAAGACGAGGGAGACGGCGATCCGGGCCTGACGTATCCGCGCGCGATCGGCGGACATCTGCTGAGACATGGCGTTTCCGATTCCTCGGGAGGCTCGGGGACGGGGAGGAGCGAGCCGGCGGGCAGCGAGGCGCCTGCCGGGACCGACCGGAGAAAAACTATCAGGAAGGCTTCCTGATAGAAAGCCGATATGATGCGGCCCATGAGCACCGTCCGCACCGCGACCCCCCGTACGGCCCGTGTCATCAACGACCGGGCCGTGCTCGAACTCCTCGCCGAACACGGGGCGTTGACCGCGCCCCGGCTGCGGGAGCTGACCGGGCTCTCCCGCCCGAGCGTCGCCGATCTGCTGGGCCGGCTCAACCGCGAGGGCCTGGTCACCGTCGTCGGCGAGGCGGGCGCCGACCGTCCAGGGCCCAACGCCAAGGTCTACGGCCTGATCCCCGACCGGGCCCATGTCGCCGCGCTGGACGTCCGCACCGAGGGCGTCACCCTCGCCCTGGCCGACCTCACCGGCGAGACGGTCGCCAGCGCGACCCTGCCGCTCGACCGGCCGACCACGCCCCCCGACGGCGCCGGGAGCGGCCGACACCCCATGGTCGATGCGGTGCTCACCACGCTCGCCGGGGAACGGCGGCGCGCCGGGGTGCGGGAGCTGCACACCGTCGTGCTCGGCGCGCCCGGCCTCGCCGACCCGGCCACCGGCGCGCTGCGCCCCTCGGACGGACTGCCCGCCTGGCACCGGGAACTCCTGGTCGCGCTGCGCGGCACGCTGGACGCCCCGGTGCTGCTGGAGAACGAGGTCAACCTCGCCGGGATCGCCGAGCACCGGCTGGGCGCCGTCCAGGACGTGGACACCTATGTCCTGCTGTGGCTGGGTGCCAGCGTCGGCGCGGCCGTGGTGCTCGACGGCGCGCTGCGCCGGGGCGCGTCGGGCGGCGCAGGGGAGGTCGGCTTTCTGCCGGTCCCCGGCACCGGGGGAGTGCCGTCGGCGGCCGACTGCGACCGGGGCTTCCACGGGCTCGCCGCCAGCGCGGCCGTGCGCGCGCTGGCCCGGCGGCACGGGCTGCCGGCCGCCGGCGCCCAGGGCGACGAGGTCGCCGGCGCCGAGGCGCTGGTCCGCCGCGCGGTGGCCGACGACGGCGGCCAGGCGGCCGGCTTCCTCGACGAGCTGGCCGGGCAGATCGCCCTCGGCGCCGCCGCCGTGACCGCCGTCCTCGACCCGGGTTTTCTCGTCCTCGGCGGCGAGGTCGGCCGCGCCGGCGGAGCCGCGCTGGCCCGCCGGGTGGCGGAACGGCTGGGCGCCGTCTCCCCGCTGGAGACGGAGGTCCGCGCCTCGACGGTCACCGGCAGCGCGGTCCTCGGCGGCGGACTGCTCACCGCCCTGGACACCGCGCGCGCCGACCTCTTCGCCACCGACCGTTGACGACGACCGCGCCCCACGCGCGGCGGGTCCGGCGAGCCCGTGCGGATGTGAGGCGGCCCACAGGGTTGCGTGCCCCGGTGGATCGCGTGGCAGACTGGGGGGCGTACCAGTGACGTAGCGCACTCCGGGGTCGGTGAAAGTCCGAACCGGCGGTTATAGTCCGCGACCCGTCCGCTGCCAGCGGCCGGTTGACCAGGTGAAATTCCTGGACCGACGGTTAAAGTCCGGATGGGAGGCAGTGCGCGGCGGATGTGGTGTGCGTGTTCGGCCCGTTCGGTCGTCCCTCCCGTGAGGGCCGTCGTCCGGTCGGGTTCCGCGTCACCGCCCTCCCGCCGTCCCTGAAGTCAGCCCCGGAGTCGTGCCCTGAAGAGGCAGGAGACCCGGTGGCCCCCGCATCCGCAGCCCGCGTGCGCGGCGTTCTCGCCGCCCGGGACGGTGTTCGTCCCATGACCCGCGCGGAATCACCGTCCCGCTCCCGGTGTTGCTCCTCCCGGCACACGCCGACGCCGCCCCGCGCGTCGGCCCGCCGCGTCCCGCGTCCCGTCGCCGTTCGCAGCACCGAGGAGTCCTGAATGTTCACCGGAATCGTCGAAGAGCTGGGTGAGGTCGTCGCCGTCGAGCGCCTGAACGACTCGGCGCGCCTGCGCCTGCGCTCCAAGGTGGCCGTCGAGGACGCCGTGCACGGCTCCTCCATCGCCGTCAACGGCGCCTGTCTGACGGTGGTCGAGCTGGGCGCGGACGCGTTCACCGCCGATGTGATGGCCGAGACGCTGCGCCGGTCCAACCTCGACGGCCTCGCCCCCGGCGACCAGGTCAACCTGGAACGCCCCATGGCGCTGGGCGGGCGGCTCGGCGGCCATCTGGTGCAGGGCCATGTGGACGGCACCGCCGAAGTCCTGGCACGGGTCCCCGGCGAACGCTGGGAGACGGTCACCTTCGCGCTGCCGCCGGGGCTGGCGCGCTATGTGGTGGAGAAGGGCTCGATCACGGTGGACGGCGTCAGCCTGACCGTGGTCGAGGCCGGCACCGACCGGTTCTCCGTCGGCCTGATCCCCACCACCCTCGAACTGACCACGCTGGGCCGCAGGCAGCCGGGTGACCTGGTCAACCTGGAGGTCGACCTGCTCGCCAAGCATGTCGAGCGGCTGCTGGCCCACGGCGTCACCGGCGGCCTCGAAGGGGCGGCGGAGGGGAACGCGTCATGAGCCCCGACCAGTTGAACGCCACCGCGTTCGAGGTGTTCGACCAGTCGGTGATGTGGTCCGACATGGTCGGCAACCTCGCCGGGCTGGCCGCGCTCGCGCTCGGCTGGCGCCGCTCCATCCTCACCTGGCCCGTCCAACTGCTCTCCGGGCTGATCCTGGTGGCCGCCTACAGCGCCGCCGACCTCGGCGGCGGCGTGGGCAAGCAGCTGCTGGTGATCACCGTCGCCCTGTGGGGCTGGCGGCAGTGGCGGATCGGCCGCCGGGACACCGGGGACGGCCAGATCACCGTCCGCTTCGCCACCTGGCGGGAGCGCGGCGCGCTGCTGGCCGGCGCCGTGGTGGGCACCCTGCTGGTGGGCGGGCTGTTCACCGCCGTGCCCGAACTCTCCTGGAACCCCTGGCCGGACGCCTATATCTTCGTCGGCACCCTGGTCGCCATGGTCGCCCAGGCACGCGGTCTGGTGGAGTTCTGGATCGCCTGGCTGCTGGTCGACCTCGTCGGCGTCCCCCTCGCGTTCAGCAGCGGACTGCCGTTCTCCGGCCTCGTCTATGTCGTCTACCTGTTCCTGGTCATCTGGGGGATGCGCGACTGGTGGCAGCGCTCCCGGGAACGGCACCAACCGCGCCCCGTGGTGGGCACCCTGGAAGGAGCGGCGGCATGACCGTCACACAACGGGCGCCCGAGGTGCCCCAGCCGCAGTCCCGGCCCGACACCCCGGGCGAGGCCCCGGACGAGGCGCCGCTGGACCCGATCGAGCGGGCCGTCGCCGATATCGCCGCCGGCCGCCCCGTCGTGGTCGTCGACGACGCGGACCGGGAGAACGAGGGCGATCTGGTGATGGCCGCCGAGCTGATCACCCCCGAGATCGTCGCCTTCATGATGAGCGAGTGCCGGGGCCTGATCTGCGTCCCGATGGTCCCCGAGGAGCTGGACCGGCTGGACCTGCCGCAGATGGTGGAGAAGAACACCGAGTCGATGGCCACCGCGTTCGCCGTCTCGGTGGACGCCGGCCCCGAACACGGCGTCACCACCGGCATCTCCGCCGCCGACCGGGCGGCCACCATCCGGCTGCTCGCCGACCCGGCCGCCACCGCCGGCGACTTCGCCAGGCCGGGACACGTCTTCCCGCTGCGCGCCCGCACCGGCGGCGTGCTGGTCCGCGACGGGCACACCGAGGCCGCCGTCGACCTGGCCACGCTCGCCGGGCTGCGGCCCGCCGGCGTGGTGGTGGAGATCGCCGGCGAGGACGGCACCATGCTGCGGCTGCCCGCGCTGCGCGCGTTCGCCCGCCGGCACGGCCTGACCCTGGTCTCCATCGCCGACCTGGTCGCCTACCGCACCGCCCAGGACTCCGCCGAGGCGCTGGCCGTGACGCCGGCGGTGCGCCGCGAGGCGGTCACCTCACTGCCCACCGCGCACGGCGTCTTCCGCGCCCACGGCTACCGTTCCACCACCGACGACGTCGAGCACATCGCGCTGGTCAAGGGCGATATCGGCGACGGCGACGATGTGCTGGTGCGGGTGCACTCCGAATGCCTCACCGGCGACATCTTCGGCTCCCAGCGGTGCGACTGCGGGCCGCAGCTCGCCACCTCCCTGGACCGGATCAGCGCCGAGGGGCGCGGCGTGGTGCTCTATCTCCGGGGCCACGAGGGGCGCGGCATCGGTTTGCTCTCCAAGCTGCGCGCCTACGAGCTTCAGGAACGCGGACGGGACACCCTGGACGCCAATCTGGAGCTGGGACTGCCGGCCGACGCCCGCGACTACGCGGTGGGCGCGCGAATCCTCGCGGACCTCGGTGTGCGCTCCCTGCGCCTGATGACCAACAACCCCGACAAGGCCGAGGCGCTCACCCGCCACGGACTGCGGGTCAACGGCCGGTTGCCGCTGCCCATCTCGCCGGGCGAGCACAACCTCCGCTACCTGCGGACCAAGAGGGACCGGATGGGCCACGACCTGCCCTGGCTGGACACCGCCCCGGTGTCCGCCTGCGGCAACCAGTAGCACCCCGGCACAGAGACAGTCGAGTGAGAGATCCGAGGAGTAAGCCGTGAGTGGGACAGGCTCCCCCGAGTTGACGGTCAGCGACGCCACCGATCTGCGGGTGGCCGTGGTGGCCGCCCAGTGGCACCGGACGGTGATGGACGGGCTGCTGGACGGCGCCCAGCGCGCCCTGGACGATCTGGGCGTGACCACACGCACCGTGCTGCGCGTCCCCGGCAGCTTCGAACTCCCCGTGGCCGCCGCGGTGTTGGCCCGTCAGGGGGTGGACGCGGTGGTCGCCCTCGGGGTGGTCATCAGGGGCGGCACCCCGCATTTCGACTATGTCTGCCAGGGCGTCACCGAGGGCCTGACCAGGGTGAGCGTCGACACCGGGGTGCCCGTCGGCTTCGGGGTCCTCACCTGTGACACGGAGGCGCAGGCCATCGCCCGCGCCGGCCTCGCCGGATCCACCGAGGACAAGGGGCACGAGGCGGCCAGCGCCGCCGTCGCCACCGCCGCCGTGCTGCGGGCCGCGACCGAACCCGGGCGCTGGCCGGTGGCCCCCACGCCGTAGGCTGAGGGGCACCATGGCCAACAAGACATTCGACCAGCTCTTCGCAGAGCTGCAGCAGAAGGCCGCCACCGGCGACCCCTCCACCTCGCGCACCGCCGAGCTGGTGGGGGCCGGCGTCCATACCATCGGCAAGAAGGTCGTCGAGGAGGCCGCCGAGGTCTGGATGGCCGCCGAGCACGAGAGCGCCGACCGTACCGCCGAGGAGATCTCCCAGCTCCTCTACCACCTGCAGGTGATGATGGTCGCCCGGGGCATCTCGCTGGACGACGTCTACGCCCATCTCTGAGCCGACCCCGCCCGCCCGTTCCCCGTCCGTTCCCCAGCCACTCCGTTGTGCCCACTCACACGAAGGAAAGCCCGCTCATGCTGCGCATCGCCGTTCCCAACAAGGGTTCCCTCTCCGAGCCTGCGGCGGCCATGCTCCATGAGGCCGGCTACCGCCAGCGCAAGGACCGCAAGGAACTCGTGCTGATCGACGTGGACAACCAGGTCGAGTTCTTCTACCTGCGCCCGCGCGACATCGCCGTCTATGTCGGCCTCGGCCGGCTCGACATCGGCATCACCGGACGCGATCTGCTGCTTGACTCCCGGGCCGACGCCGAGGAGATCATGCAACTCGGCTTCGCCGCCTCGACGTTGCGCTACGCCACCACCCCGGGCACCGTCTCCGACGTCCAGGAGTTCAACGGACTGACGGTGGCCACCTCCTTCGCCGGCGTGGTCGGCGCGCACCTCGCCGAGCACGGCGTCGAGGCGTCCGTGGTGCACCTCGACGGCGCGGTCGAGACGGCCATCCAACTCGGCGTCGCCGAGGTGATCGCGGATGTGGTCGAAACCGGCACCACGCTGCGCAACGCGGGTCTCGCCATCATCGGCGAGCCCATCCTGGAGTCCGAGTCGGTGGTCATCCGCCGCCGGGACGACACTTCGCAGGAGGCCAGGGTCCAGCAGTTCCTGCGGCGCCTGCAGGGCGTCCTGGTGGCGCGCCGCTACGTGATGATGGACTACGACATCAGGACGGAGCTGGTGGAGAAGGCGGTCGCCCTCACCCCAGGACTCGAATCGCCCACCGTCTCCCCGCTGCACGACCGGGGTTGGGCCGCGGTCCGCTCCATGGTGCCGGTGCGCGACGCGCAGCGCGTCATGGACGAGCTGTACGACCTGGGCGCCCGGGCCATCCTCACCACCGGCATCCACGCGGCCCGGCTGTGACCGCCGAACGGGGCGCCTTGCCGCTGACCATCCGCCCCACGGTCACCCGGGTGGTCCTCCTCTCCACCGGCCTCGCGGTCTGGGGCGTGCTCACCCTGATCGCGGTGCTGCTGCCGGCCGGCGGCGCGGTCGCCTGGGGCCTGGGCGACCGGCTGGCGGTGAGCGGCAGCGGGCTGCTGGTCTTCGCCATGCTGGCACTGCTCAGCCGGCCCCGGCTGTCGGCCGACGACGACGGCGTCACGGTGGTCAACCTGACCACCGTGCGCCGCCTCGCCTGGCCCGAGATCGTCCGCGTCACGCTCCGCCCCGGCGACCCGTGGGTCACGCTCGACCTCGCGGACGGCAGCGTGCTGCCCGTGATGGCCATCCAACCCGGCGTCTCCCGCCGGCAGGCGCTGGCCGACGCGAAGACGCTGCGCTCGCTGGCCGACACCCTCGGCTCCGCCGAGGACCCGGCCGAGGGCCCGGCCGGGTCCTCGGCCACCTGACGGCGGTTCGCCGCCCGGCGGATCGGACGCCGAGTTCGGCGCAGTTGCGGAACATGCCGTTGCTGCGGACGAAGAGGGGCCGGGCCATCGCCTTCCGGGTCTCGGGGCCACAGGTCCCGTCCACCCCGATGTCCTGGTGACAGAGGTCGATCGCCCGCTGGGGCTGCAACACCCCGCGCGACCGGGCCCCCCTGGCCCATCACGCGGTTCCGGGAGCCGGTACCCGTGTAGTACGGCTGCCAGGCCGGGTCAGGTCAACGGTGGGAGTTCGTCGTCGGTGGGGCGGGCTCGGCCGGCGAGGACTTCGCCGTAGGCGAGCATCAGGTCGGGGAGGCGCAGGGTGGAGAGTTCCTGCCGGGTCGGTGCGGCGCCGGACTCCGTGAGGCGGACATCGCGGAAGGCGCAGGCGGACTCGTACAGGGTGCGCAGAAAGCGGCCGTTGCCCAGATCGTCGATCCAGCCCTCGGCGACCACATGGCCGCTGATGCTGCGCAGCTCCTCCAGCGCCTCCGGGTCCCAGGAGTCGCCGTGCTCAGCCGCCAACAGCTCGCCGATGGCGGTGAGTTCGTCCGGACGGTAGCTGGGGAACTCCACGCGCGTCGCGAACCGCGAGCCGAGCCCGGGATTGGCGGCCAGCAGCCGGTCCATGCCCTCGGGGTAGCCGGCCAGGATCACCACCAGATGCTCCCTGCTGTCCTCGGCGCGCTTGAGCAGGACCTGAAGCGCCTCGTCCCCGTAGGCGTCCCCCTTGCTGTAGCCGGAGTGCACCAGGCTGTACGCCTCGTCGATGAAGAGCACCCCGCCCAGCGCCGAGTCGATCAGACGGTTCGCCTTGACCGCCGTCTGGCCCAGGAACTCGCCGACCAGGTCCGCCCGTTGGGCCTCCACCAGCCGGTCGTGCGCCAGCACGCCCAGCGCGTGGAAGACCCGGCCGAGTATCCGGGCCACCGTGGTCTTGCCGGTGCCGGAGGGGCCGGAGAAGACGAAGTGCCGCTTGGGGGGCTGCACCGGCAGGCCCTGGCCCGAGCGGAGCCGGGCCATCCGCAGCTGGGCCGACATGGCCCGCACCTGTTCCTTGACCGGCTCAAGACCCACCATCCGGTCCAGTTCGGCGAGCGTCTGCGCCAACAGCGTCGGATCGGGGGTCGGCGGCATCGGGCCGCCCGCCGCGTCCTGGCCGCCCGCGCCGAAGCGCGCGGCGCCGTCCGCGCCCGCCCGGTCGCCCCCGGCCGCGGTGGCGGGCGACGGCACCCGTCGATCCGGGTAGGGCGACGCCTCCGGGCCGCCGGACGCGACCAGACCCGCCTCGTCGTCCCCGTCGCCCAGACCGCCCAACGGCAGGCCCTCGGCGTCGTCATGGGTGAGCGCGGTCAGCCGGACCGCCGTGTCCATGAACTCCGGATCGGCGTGCTGGACCGCGCGGTACAGCGGGATGGCGGCCGCGCCCCGGCCGCTGCCCTCACGTGCCCTGGCCAGCCAGTAGCGCAGCTCCTTGCGCTGCGGATGCTCGCTGCGGCAGCGCACCAACGCCGCCGCCAACAGCGGCTCGGCCTGGTCGAACATCTCCAGCCGCACCCGCGCCATGCCGGCGAACAGGCCGGCCTCCACGCCCAGTTGGGGGTCGTCCGTGAGCTTCGACGTATAGCGGTACAGGCCCTCCCAGTCCTTGGAGAGATAGCAGCGGCAGGCGTGCAGAAAGCGGGCGTAGGGGTCGGACTCCGGGGCGGGGCAGTCGGCGAGCGCGCGGTCCAGCTCCGCCATCCGGCGCCCGTCGAGTAACTGGGAGGCGTGCGCCAGCACCAGATCCCGCTCCGTCTCCAACACCGGCTGCACCCACCAGCCCAGCCAGTACCAGGAACTCAACGGCCGCCCATGGCGGGCCCGTTGCTCGCCGAACCTGGCGCGGTTGCGGTACATCTGACGGAGCGCCACCGGGACGTCCGTGCGTAACGCGTGGAGGCCGAGCCAGGCGTCGGCCATCCCCGGGTCCTCCCTGACCGCCGCGCGGAACTCCTCCTCGGCCTCCGGGTACGCGGCGGCCGTATAGGCGTCCACCCCCCGCAGCCAGGCCAGATCCGCCATGGGCGAGGGCATCCCCGGGGCCGGTCCGCCAGCGGTCATGCGCGCCTCGCAACGCGGGTGCCGCCGGCCGCCCCCGGCATCCGGTGGACCTTATTCGCAGGCATGGTGACTGTCTCCCCCTGAAGTCATCAGGATATCCGCAAAGGGTCTTGACGGGTCATCGGCAAAATGGCGCCGCTCGGCCCGCTGCCATCCGTCCCAGAACGCGGCCTGCGCCGGTCCGTCCCGCGCACGCCCCCGCCGCCACGCCTCGTCGAACGGCACGTCCAGCCAGATCAACAGGGCCAGCCGCGGCCGCAGGGCGCGCCGGCCGGCGCCCACGCCCTCCACCAACACCACGGGCGCGGGTGGGAGCGTCGCGGTGCCGGTGAACGCCCGCCGCGTCCAGTCGTAGACGGGGTAGCGCGCCGACTCGCCGCGCGCCAGGGGATCGAGCACCCGGTCGAACAGGGTGTCCGTCCAGTCGAAGAGCGCGTCATGGGAGGCGAGATCGTCGAGACGCAGCACCGGGGTGCCGGGCAACAGCCCGGCCAGCGCGGTGGCCAGGGTGCTCTTGCCCGATCCCGCGTGCCCGTCGATGCCCACCAGCCGCACCGGCCCCACCGAGGGAGGCAGCTCCCGCAGCCGGGCCGCCAACTCGGCCTGGTCCCCTTCGAAGATCATCGCGGCCAGCGTAGCGCCGCCACTGGTCGACACCAATATTGGTACGCCCCGTCCGCCGGACCTTACTGGTCGTCAGCCCGCCCAGCCGAGATAGTGGTACGCACTCGCGCCTGTGCCGCCTCGCCGCCGGGCGAGGCGTGGGCTCTGACCACCGGGAGACCAACACGTGACCAGCACCCCCCGACGCACCGTACTGGCCGCCGCCGTCGCCGCCGTTGGCACCGCCACCGCGCTGTCCGCCACCCCCGCCCTCGCCGCCGGCCGGCCGGGCCGGCCGGGGCGGCCCCACGCCGACTCCACCATCGAGTACCACGCCTGGACCACGGCCGCCGACTGGCGCCGGGGCACCGGCGACGGCGTCTCCGTCGTCGGGGGCGCACGCCCCGGCGTGGTGATCGCCGAACCGGTGGGCACCCTCGAATACGCCGACCCCCATCTGGGCACCACCAGGACCTGGGAGTACGCCACCTGGGTCTCCCCGGCGCACACCCCGACCACGCCGGGCAGCGAACTGATCGCCTCCTGGAACACGGACACCCCGGCCGGCACCTGGATCCGCGTCGAGGCCCGCGCCACCTACTCCGACGGCACCGAGAGCCCCTGGTACACCCTGGGCGTCTGGGCCTCCGGCGACGAGGACGTCCGCCGCGCCTCGCTGGACGGCCAGGAGGACGGCAAGAGCACCGTCTGGACGGACACCCTCGCCATCGACGACGCCGACTCCGGCCTCCGTCTCGCCTCCTACCGGCTGCGGCTCACCCTGCACCGGGCGCCGGGCAGCGACGCCACTCCCACCGTCTGGCGGGCCGGCGCGATGACCTCGGACGTCCCCAACCGCTTCGAGGTGCCGGCGAGCACCCCGGGCGTGGCCGCCGGCATCGAGCTGACCGTCCCGCCGTACTCGCAGAACGTCCACATCGGGCGCTATCCCGAGTACAACAACGGCGGGCAGGCCTGGTGCAGCCCCACCTCCTCGCAGATGATCATCGAGTCCTGGGGCCGCGCCCCGACCCCGGAGGACCTGGCCTGGGTCAACCCGGACTACGACGACCCGCAGGTCTGCCACGCGGCCAGGTTCACCTACGACTACGAGTACGGGGGCTGCGGCAACTGGCCGTTCAACGCCGCCTACGCCGCGACCTATCCGGACCTGGAGGGCGTCGTCACCCGGATCGCCTCCCTGGACGAGGCCGAGGAACTGATCGCCGCCGGCATCCCGTTGATCACCTCGCAGTCCTTCTACGAGGCCGAACTGGACGGCGCCGGCTATGGCACGGCCGGCCATCTGATGACCGTCGTCGGCTTCACCGACGACGGCGACGTCATCGCCAACGACCCGGCCAGCAGCTCCAACGCGGCCGTCCGCCGCGTCTACCGCCGCCGCCAGTTCGAGAACATCTGGCTGCGGACGCAGCGCTACGACGAGGCGGGCCAGGTCAGGGGCGGTACGGGGGGAGTGTGCTACCTGTACTTCCCGGCCAACCCGGCACCGGCCCAACGCAGGGCGCTGCGGCGTCTGGGGCTCTGCTGAACGCGGCGAACGGCCCTCTCGCTGCGTCGGGCGAGAGGGCCGTTTCCTGCCCCTGGTTGGGCCCCAGGGAGAATCCAGGGAGATCTTTAGGAATCTGCGGCGAACCAGTCCTGCATCGCGCGACGACCGCGGCCGTCGGCCTCGGGCATCATGTGCGCGTAGATCCGCAGCGTGATCGACGGGTCCGCGTGGCCCAGCCAGTTCGACACTGCCACGACCGGCTCCCGGGCGTGGAGTTGCACCGAGGCGAAGGTGTGCCGCAGCACGTGGAAGCCGTCCGACCGCGCCTCTGCATACTTCAGCTCCGTCCGGCTTCCCCGCCGCACGCTCTCCGGGGGCGGAATCACCCCGGCTGCGGAGAGTGCCGGCTTCCAGTACCGGCCGTTCCAGGAGTCCCTACGACACGCTCCGCCCTGGGGACCGGTGAAGATGAGCTCGAAGGTCCGCGCAGCCCGCTCCTTTGCCTCCTTCTCCGTCGCCGCCGGCGCCGGGTCGCCCCACGGCAGGGTCACCTTCTTCGCCGGGCACGCCTTGAGATGCGAGCGCAGTCGCTGCAGCAGGTAGGCCGGTACCGGCACGCTGCGGGTCTTCCGCCCCTTCGGTAGGTCGAAGACGAGCTTCGCCCCGACCTTCTTCACCTGTCGCCGAACGTGCAGCATCTCGCCCACCTCGTCGATGTCCTCCACCGCCAGGCCGAAGACCTCCGACTGCCGCAGGCCAGCGCCCACACCGACGTCGACCATGACGCGGAAGCGCTCCGGTATGGCAGCCCGCACCGTGCGAATACGGTCCTTCGTCCACGGCTGCACCGCGCGGGGAGGGATCGTCGGCAGCTTGATGCTCTTCGCCTTGCAAGGGTTCTTCCGGATCCGGTCGTCGTCGACGGCGGCTTGCAGGATCGAGGACAGGTAGCCCCACACCTCGTGCACTGTCGAGGGGCCGATCCGCTGCTGCAACTCCTTGAGGAACAGTCGCAGTTGCGGCACCCGGATCGCGTTCAGTGACTGGGCGCCTAGAAGGTCGCGGATGTGGCCGAGGCGGCCCGCGACCGTGTCGCGGGTGGGCGGGAGGTCGGTCCGAGCGGGAAGCCACTCATCATCGATGTAGGCGGCCAACAGCATCCGGCCGCGACGCGGGTCGAGGAACTCTCCTTGGCTGGCCTCGTGTTCGGCCTTCGCCAACCACGCCTTGGCGTCGCCCGCCTTGTCGAAGCTGCGTGCCCTCACACCCGGGATTCCGGTGACCTTGTAGCGCTTCCCCACGCCCCACAGGGCGGTGCGCTCACGTTGTCCCGTCTTCGGGTTCGGCCGCTTCTTCAGCCAGCGGTCCTCGATGTAGCCGGCCACGGCCATCCCTCCCCGTCGAGGTCGTGCAGGCGGATGCGGAGCATCCGCTCGGTCACCTGCAGCTCTGCCGCTGCGGTGCGGACATCCTCCGCCCACTGGGCGACGGGCGCCAAGTCGCTGATGGCGATGAGCTTTCGGGCGGCTTGGCGGTCTGCGTATCGCTCTTGGTGGATGGCGGTCGGGCCGACGGTGCCGACGCAGTCGGCGTCGTCGGCCAGGACGTGCTCCAGCTCATGCGCAAGCACACACCGCTCCTGCACGGGCGAGAGACCGGAGGCGACAACGACCTTGCGGTAGTAGGGGGACCAGGCTCCCCAGGTGTCGCGGAGCCATACGCGCATCACGGGGATGCCGAGTTGGTCGAGGATCTGGGCGGGGGAGTACGACAACCCGTGCGCTAGGTCTGTGCTGAGCAATATTCCCCCCTGAGTGTGGCCCAAGTGGGCACAGATGTACCGCAGATTAGAACACTATGTGTACCTCATCGGTAACCCTGCGCGGAAGGCGAACGCGCCTATTGGGGCAGCGGAACGCCTATGGGACAACCAAGCCGTGGGGGGGCGGACTTGGGCGAGCGGAGCTATATCGTCGGATCGTCACGATCCGGGTCAAGGGCACGCAGGATGCGTTCGGCGTCGTCCTCGGCCGGCCCCTCGCCCTCGGCGTGTGGCCGCGAGGCCGCGAGGTCGTACCGCTGCTGGGCGGGCGCGCGTGAGGCATTGATCCACACGAGGAGGTCGGTGATCGCGGCGCGGGATCGCTGCACGAGGTCGGCGGGCGCTCCGGCGTCGCGCGCGGCGTCGATCAACTGCCAGGCCGACTCGGCAAGATTGGCGGTGGGGGCGACCTCTTCGGGCTCGCCGCCGGCGAGGACGTGCTCAACGGCCCCGGGGGTCCACCGGAAGAACTTGCTGACCAGCATGTAGCCGTCGGGGATTGCGGGTGCGCTCTCGGGGCGGCGGCCTTGTTCGTAGTTCTGGATGGTCTTGTGGCTGAGGCCGATCTGCTCGGCGAAGTCCTGCTGGCGGCGGATACCGCGGTCGAGGCGGTAGCGCCGGATGGTGCGTCCCAGGTGCTTCCAGTCCTGCGTGCGTGCGGAGTCCACTTCGGCCCTTCCTAGGCAACGGCAAGCAACGGCGGGCAACAGCGTGCCACGCGTTCGCCGTGCTGTCACAGGCGACTCTCGGGCGCAAAGGGGCACCTGACCAGCGCGTTACTTCTGATTGCTTGCTAAGGCTTGCTGATGCTCCGTTCATTGCTTACCATTGCTTCATGCAAGCCCGGGGAGCACGTATCCGGCGCAAGCGTGAGGGGGCCGGCTATGGCCTCAGGGCCTTCGCCGACCTGATCGGCATCTCCCCCTCATGGCTCTCGCGGATCGAACGAGACCAAGCAAGCCCGAGCCCCGACGTGCTGCGCCGGATAGCCCTTGCTCTCCAGCAAAACCCGCACGTCACGGCAGCAATCGCCGAGATCGCCTACTCAGAAATCAGCGAGGAGTAATGACCACCACGATGTCCCCCCACCTCACCGTCAGCCAACTGGCGGCGCGGTGGCACACCGACCCCAAGGGGATCTACAACCTGCGCCAGCGCGGCAAGACGCCCCCCGCCATGAGGCGTGGCCGGATCCTGCTCTTCCCGCTGGCCGAGGTGGAGGCGCACGAGCGGCGCCTCCTCGACGCCGACTCTCAGCGGGCCAACACCGTCGAGATGCGACCGGCGGAGCCGCTGGCGCGCATACCGCGCCAGCGCGGCAAGGCCGCCTGACAAGCAAACGGGCCGCCCTCGGGCGGCCCGGGGCGCCGTGGCTGCGGCGCCTGACCTATCCCCTGCACCACTACAGAGAGAGGAGTAGGCCGTGTCCGAGCCTACCCGCACGACCATCACCTATGACCCTGACCCGCACCCGACAATGCGCGATCTGCATCGCGTGATGGGTGAGTTGCTGGACCTGCTGCCCGACATGGGCGACCCGACGGGCGTCTCCTGGGATGTGGGGCGTCAGCCGGATGGCACGGTGGGGCTGCGTGTCAGCGCCGTGGGTCCCGACGGGCCGGAGTTGCTGGAGGCGGCGCACCGCCTGATGGGCGGCGACGTGAGGCCGTCCGGCGACGTGCTGGTGCACGTCGGGGGCGGGCGGTCGCGGATGACGGCGCTGCACACGGAGCACGTAGGTGTGCCGGTGCGCGTGACGGCGTGGCTGCCGGAGCCGGACGAGCGCGAGGCGTTGCTGGCCCGTCTGGCCGAGCTGGACGCCGCCGAGGGTCCGCAGGGTGGTGGCGACGGTGAGTGAACACACGCCGATGTCGCCGGAGCGGCTGGCCGCGATCGCCGCCCGCGCCGAGGCCGCGACGCCAGGGCCGTGGCAGTACGACTACGCCGACCGGGAGGTGATGACCGGCCACGGGATCGCCGTGGCCGACATCCACCCGGCCGACGACGACGGCCGGTTCATTGCCCACACCCGCGAGGACGTGGACGCGCTGCTGGCTGAGGTGGAGCGGCTGCGGGACCGGGTCGATGAGGTTGAGCGCCGGTACACGTTCGACACGGCCGACCTCAAGCAGCAGCGGGACGCGGCCCGCGCGGTGGTGGCCGAGCAGCAGGACGCGCTGTCCGCCGCCCGGCCCTCCCGGCAGGAGACGGCCACCCGCGCGGCTGTGCTGCGGGAGGCGCAGGACGCGACGGTCGCGTGGTTGGTCAAGAAGGCGGGCGAGGAGCGGTCCGTCGCGATGCAGGAGGAGAAGCGCCGGGCGACCGCCCGCGCCCGCCACTACTGGGAGCGCGCCGAGCTGATCAGCACGCTCGCCGACAAGGTGAGCAGGGGCGCGGTCCGCCCCTTCCTCGACGCCGCCCCGCTGCAGCCGACCCGCGCCGAGGTTCTGCGGGAGGCGGAGGCCCGCCTGCTGCTGCACGCTGAGCGGCTGGAGTCTGCCGTCTGGGCGGCTGCCGCCCGGGTGGTCGCCAGCATGGCCGACGAGGCTGACACCGCCGGGGGTGGCGACCGTGGCTGAGCGCGCCACCCGCCGGGCCATCGCACGGCTGATGGCCGTAGCGGCGACGCCCGGACCCGACAGGCGGACCAGCCTCGCGGACGCGCGCACGGCGCTGTGCCTCGCACGCGGAACTGCCATCGCCGACATTGATCCGGCGACGGGCTACGACTACTCCGACGCCGCCTACGAGACCGTGCGCGCCAGCTGGCGCACCCACGCCGAGAATTGGTCCGAGGACTACGACCCGCCCCGGTACGAGGCGGCGCGCGCCCAGTGGGCCCGGCATCGTCCGGATCTCACCGACGACTGGCTGGCCGGCATCGACACCGCCGGGGGTGCGCGATGACCCCGCAGCTCCCGTCGGAGCATCTGGCCCAGCAGGAGCAGACCCGCGCGGACGGCCTCGCCCGCCGCTGCGGCGAGATCTCCGGCACCCCGGGCCACCCGTCCGCCGGGAGCCTGCACCACTACCAGGCCGCGTACCGCAACGCCGCCGGCACGGGCGCCGCGCACACCGCGCCGCTCGACCTCGGGGAGGCGTCGTGAGCGCGCCGACGGCCGAGGTTGTGCCCGGCGTCTACGACATCCCGGCCGAGCAGTACCACGCCGACCCGGTGCCGGGCGGGTCGCTGTCCTCCACCGGCGCGCGGAAGATCCTCGCCGCGCCGGCGAAGTTCCACCACGAGCGCGAGCACGGCTCACCGGCGCCAGCGGACCACATGGAGTTCGGCACCGCCGTGCACTCCATCGTCCTCGGCGACGGGCCCGACGTGGTGTGCGTCGACTGGGACGACTGGCGCAAGAAGGACGCCCAGGCGGAGCGGGCGGAGATTCGCGCCGCCGGCGGGGTGCCGCTGCTGCCCGCCCAGTACGACCAGGCGCAGGCCATGGCGACGGCGGTGCACAAGCACCCGCGCGCTGCCGAGCTGTTGGCCGCGGGTGAGGCCGAGCAGACGTTCATCTGGCGCGACGACGCGACCGGCGTGTGGTGCCGCTCCCGGGTGGACTGGCTGTCGCCGCTGGCCGTGACGGACTACAAGACCTGCTCGGACGCCTCGTTGGAGGCGATCCAGCAGTCGATCTACCGGTGGGGCTACCACCAGCAGGCCCCGTGGTACCTGGACGGCGTCCGCGCCGTCCTCGGGACGGCGGACATGAAGTTCGAGTTCATCTTCCAGGAGAAGGATCCGCCCTACCTGGTGCGAACGGTCCAGCTCAGCGCGGATGCGCTGCTGCTGGGGTCGGCGAGGAACCGGCGGGCCCGCGAGGTCTACGCCGAGTGCCAGCGCACCGGCATCTGGCCGGGCTACGGCGAGACCACTCACTACCTGTCTCTGCCGCCGTGGGCGGCTGATCGCGATGCTCAGGAGTACCTGTCATGACGCTGCCCGCACCCAAGCGCACCGCCCAACCGGCGCCCCAGGAAGCTGAGTTCGGCGACGGCGAGTTCGTGTTCCGCCCGGCTACGAAGGAGCAGGCGAAGGCCCGCGTGGCACTGATGGGCGTCTCGGGCTCCGGGAAGACCTGGACCGGCCTCGCGTTGGCTCACGGCCTCGCCGCCGGCGGCCGGCTGGCCGTCATCGACACCGAGCGCGGCTCCGCGTCGAAGTACGTCGGGACGCGCGGCATCCAGTTCGACACGTTGCAGATGTACCGCTACGACCCGCGCGATCTGGTGAAGGCGCTGGCCGTCGCCGCGAAGGCCGGCTTCGACGCCGTGCTGATCGACAGCCTGAGCCACTTCTGGAAGGGCACCGACGGAACGCTGGAGCAGGTCGACCGGGCCAAGGCCCGGTACGGCAACAACTCCTTCGCGGGCTGGAAGGAGGGAACCCCGATGCAGAACCAGATGATCGATGCTCTCCTCTCCTACCCCGGGCACGTCGTCGCCACGATGCGCGCCCACACCGAGTGGTCGCTGGAGCGCAACAAGTCCGGCGTTCTGGAGCCGAAGCGGCTCGGGACGCGCGCCGAGCAGCGGCGCGACGTGGAGTACGAGTTCGACGTCGTCGGCTCGATGGACGTCGACACGACGCTGACGGTCATCAAGTCCCGCTGCCCCGCGCTCCACAAGCAGGTCCTCAAGGAGCCTGACGGGGCGCAGGTCGCGAGGCAGCTGCTCGGCTGGCTGGAGGACGGCGCCCGGGCGGCGGACCCGGGGGAGTACCTGGAGCGGGCGCAGGCGCCGGACGCGACCTATGAGGGGCTGCTGGCCCTGTATGCCGAGGTTGAGGCGCGCGGCCTGCTGGCGTCCCCGTACCTGGACGGCGAGACGCCCACCAGCCTCGGCGAGTACATCCGGGCCCGGGGCACCGCGCTGAAGCAGGCGGGTGCGCGGTGAGCGCCTACATGCCGCTGATCGCGGTGGCGGCGGGCCTGATCGGCCTCGGCGTGGGGCTGGTGGTGCTGGCCCGCACGCCCGCGCTGTGGTCAAGCACCGGCCCCGTGCCGGAGCGGGATGACGAGCTGCTGACCGAGGTGCTGCGGGAGCACCGGGTCACCGACGGCCCCAACCCCCGCCCCTGATCCACCCCCTGACCGGTTCCGCCGGCCGGTGACCAGCCCCGGCCGGCGGAACCCCCAACACCAACACACCTGAGGAGCACAGATGACCGTCTCCCTCTGCAAGCACTCCTTCCCGATCCAGCCCCCACACGGGTCGATCGTCCGCCCCGGACCCTGTGTCGGCTGCGGCATCACCTGGGACGACTGCCAAGCCGACCTCGCCCGGCAGGAGGCCGCCCTGATCGACGGCTCGTCCCACGACGGCCAGTGCGGTCACTGCGACCAGACGCGGCGCCTGTACAGGTGGCAGCCGCTCCGCCAGCCGTGGGACGAGCCGGACTACGAGCCGCCCATCACGTGGCTGTGCGCGGCCGGCTACGACGCCGCCACGCAGGCGTACAACGCCGACATCGCGGCCGCCATGGCTAGCGGCCTCTCCACCCCCTGATGTTCGGCCGCCCCCGGCACTCGAACTGCCGGGGGCGGCCACCCCGAACGATACCGAGAGGAGCACACGATGACCGAGCCGATCCCCGCCGTCGGCCGCTGCCAGCGGTGCCAGCAACTCCGGCCCGTCTGGCGCCTCGACGCCCCCGCCGCGTTCTGGAACGACGCCCGCTACACCACCCCGACCGGAGCGTGGCTCTGCGCCCGGCACTACAGCGACGCCACCACTACCCACGAGGACGGGCAGGCGTACACCGTCGAACACGACCTGGAGGTCTTTCCCTGGGAGACCGCGCCGCTACGCGTCTTCACGCCCTCTGGCGAGGTGCTGACCGAGTCCGACCGCGACTTGGCCGCCTGCCGCGCCATCCTCGCCGCCACGGACGGAGCGGCGTCGTGACCGGCACCCAGCTCCAGCTCCCAGCCGTCGTCGCGGGCACGGTCAACCCCGCCGCCGGGGAGCGCGCGAAGCGTGACGGCATGGCCCGCGCCGAGCAGCGCACCGCCCCGTCGTGGGCCGCCGCCTGCCAGGCCGCCATCACCGTCATGGCGCGCAGGGGCGTGCCGTTCCAGGCCGCCGACCTCGTCCGCGAGGGTCTGGTGGACGAACCGGACGACCACCACCAGTGGGGCCCCCAACTCGCCATCGCCGCCCGGCGCGGGGTCATCCGCGCCCACGGCTACGCCCCCTCCCGCCGCGCCACCACCAAGGCGTCCGCCTGTCGCCGGTGGATCGGCGGCGGCGCCGAGGAGGTGGCCGCGTGACCACCGCAACCAGGCCCCTCCCGCCGCACGGGACGACGCGCCGCTACGAACGCGGCTGCCGCTGCGACGCCTGCCGCCGCCAGCGCGGCGCCGACGTCAAGCGCGCGAGGTACCTGCGCTCCATCGGCCGCCCGCTCACCGTGCCCGCCAAGGACGCCCGGCGCCACCTCGACGCGCTCCATGCGGCCGGCATGTCCGACCAGGCGATCATCGACGCCGCTGGCGTCAGCCCCGACACCCTCTACGGCCTGACACAGGGCCGGAGCACCGTGCGCCGCACCACCCACGACGCGATCCTCGCCGTCCAGCCCCCGCCCGCCGCGATGCGCAACAACCAGCGCACCGACGGCACAGGCACCCGCCGCCGGCTCCGCGCCCTCATCGCCGCCGGCTGGCCCCGCGCGGCAATCGCACGCGAAATGGGTGCCCACAAGGAGTGGGTGCAGTACCTCGTCAAAACCGAACGACCAGTCACCACCTGGACCGCCTACCGCGTCTCACTCGCCTACGAAGCGCTGGCCGCGCGGCAGCCGGAGGACAACGGAGTGCAGCCCATCCGAGCCCGCGCGGCACGCGAGGAGGCGCTGGCGGCTGGCTGGCCCGACCCGCTGTTCTGGGAGGACTGGGGCGAGATTGACAACCCCGAAGCGCCCGAGCGGGAGCCCGAGGAGCGGCGGACCATCCGCAGCGAAGCGGCCTACAAGGCCGGGGAAGTGCGGCACCTGGCGGCCTGCGGACTGACTACCAAGGAGATCGCCGACCGGGTCAGCTACAGCACCGGCTACGTCGAACAACTCCTCGCCCGGGGGTCGGCATGACCAGCCACGACTGGGAGTTGTCGGCCGCGTGCCGCCGGCCGGGCGCCGATCCGGACGCCTGGTATCCGACCACCGGCCAGACCGCCGACGTGGCCAAGAAGATCTGCTGGGCCCGCCCCTCCCGCGTGGCCTGCCTGGAGGCCGCCATGGCCGAGGAGCACCCGGCCAACCCGCAGCGGGTGCGCCGCTGGGGCATCCGAGGCGGCCTCGACCCCGCCGAGCGCGCCGAGAAACAACGCCGCCGCACCATCGCCGCCGACCGCGCGGCCACCCCGACCCCGACCAACTGACCACGCAGGAGCACCGATGCCTTGGGTTCGCCTGGACGACCGCTTCCCTTCTCACCGGAAGGTCGCGCTGTTGTCCGACCGAGCGTTCCGGCTGTACGTCTCCGGGCTCTGCTGGTGCTCCGAGAACCTGACCGAAGGCCGCATCGCCACTCGGGAGTTGAACCTTATCTCCCGGGTGCGCGGCGCCAAGACCGCGGCGGCCGAGTTGGAGAAGGCCGGGCTGTGGGACCGGACCGACGACGGCTGGGAGGTGCACGACTACCTGGAGTACAACCCGGACCGTGCCCGGGTGAAGGCCGACCGGGAGGCGAACGCCGCCCGGCAGAAGGCGTGGCGGGAGCGGAAGAAGGCCGAGCGTGAGGCGAAGCGCGCCGCCGAAGAGGCCGCGCGTAACGGAGAGAGTAACGCCCCGCGTAACGGCGTTACGGATGACGGTTCTGGCGTCGAAAACGACGGCTCGGCGACACGAACGCGACACGACGGCGACACGAACGCGAACGGAAGCGACCCCGAAAATCGGCCGTCGTCGCAGGTAGACGAGTTTCGTAACGGCGTTAATAACGCTGCCCCGTCCCCGTCCCGTCCTTCTTCTC
The DNA here is from genome assembly GCF_000974485.1 of Streptomyces sp. NBRC 109706. Lineage (GTDB taxonomy): Bacteria > Actinomycetota > Actinomycetes > Streptomycetales > Streptomycetaceae > Streptomyces. The sequence continues at coordinate 233,908 of NZ_BBOM01000011.1, forward strand.
CTTCTACGAAGGAGAAGAAGAAGCAAGCAGGCACGCAAGACGGCCCCCTGGTGCCCGACTTCGCACGGGATCTCGTGGACCAGCTGACCGCCGCCGGGATGGTCGTCGGCTGGCGCCTCTCCGAGGTGGAGTGGTTCAAGATCCACGCCCACATCAAGCGCAGCAGCATCCCCGCGCTCGTGGAGTTCACCCGCCGCCGCTGGAACCCGGCCGACCCACCGCGGTCCGCCCGGTACCTCACCCGCATCTGGGAAGACATGCCGTCCGTCCCCGCCGGCACCCCCGGAGCCCCCGCACTCCCCGCCGCCGCCACCGGCACCACCGGCGGAAGCCACAACTCGTCCGTGATCGCCCGCTTCCGCGCCCGCGCACAGGAGCAGTGATGAACCTCAACCAGACCGCCGACCTACTCGAACTCCTCTCGGCCGCCAACGTGTTGAACCGCATGGAGGCCGGCACCCCCGACGTGTGGCACGCCGCCCTGGGCGACCTGCCGTACCGGGACTGCATGGCCGCCGCCGCCGACCTGATCCGCACCCAGCAGTGGGTCAAGATCGCCGACATCCGGCAGGCCGTGCGGGAGCGCCGCTCCCAGGCCGCCGCTGACTACGTCGGCCCCGGCCTGACGGTCGAGGTGCCCGACGCCGACCCCGACGACGTGACCGCCTACCTCGCCGCCCTGCGCGGCCAGCGGACCCGTGCCGCGTCCGGGCTGGAACGGCCCCGGCCCGTCGCCCAACTCCTCGGCGGCGTCGGGCGGGCCGTCCCCGCGCCCCGCCGCGCGCCCGGCCCCATGTCCATCCCCTGCCCCCGCTGCACCGCGCCCATGGGCAAGGGCTGCCGGCTCCCGTCCGGCCGTCCGCGCGGCGCCGGTCCGCACCGGGAGCGGGCGCAGGCCGCGCGGCAGAGATGGGAGGCCACCCAATGACCGCCGTCGTCTGGCTGGAGTGCGACGCCGAGACCGCCCCCGGCGAGCGGTGCCACGTCCACGACACGCCGCCCGGCCCGCCGTGCACCGCCACCGAGACCCGTGCGCGACTCCGGCGGCAGGGCTGGCGCCGTACCCGCGACGGCCGCGACATCTGCCCCGACTGTTGGACGGCGGGCCAGCGATGACCGCCCCGCCGATCCCCGGCCGGCGCCCCCGCCCACCCGAACTCGCCGTCGCCTGCCCCTGGTGCCGCGCCCCCGCCGGCGTTCGCTGCACCACCCGACGCGGCAGGGCACTCCCCGCCAGCCACCCATCCCGCACCACCGAGAGGAGCGGAACGTGATCGCCGACCTGTTCGCCGGCCCCGGCGGACTCGACGAGGCCGCGCGACAACTCGGCCTGCCCACCGTCGGCATCGAGCACGACGCCGACGCTGTCACCACCCGAACCGCCGCCGGGCATGCCACGATCCACGCCGACGTCCGGCACCATGGGCCCGACAGCGTCCCCGACGCCACCGTGCTGGCCGCCGGGCCGCCCTGCCAGACCTACAGCCACGCCGGTGACGGCTCCGGGCGCCGCGCGCTGGCCGAGGTGCTGGATGCCGCTCGGGCCATGGCCGCACGCCAGCAGACCGCAGCCCGATGGGGCGACGAACGCACCGGCCTCGTGCTGGAGCCGCTGCGCTGGGCCCTGACTGCCCTGGACGACGGTCAGCCGTACCGGGCCGTCGTCCTGGAGCAGGTGCCCGCCGTGCTGCCGGTGTGGCAGGTGATCGGCGCCGTCCTGGCCCGGGAGGGCTACGGCGTCGCCACCGGAGTGCTGCGCGCGGAGGAGTACGGCGTACCGCAGACTCGACGCCGAGCCGTGCTCGTCGCCCGCCTGGACGGGCGGACCGTCCTGCCCGAGCCCACCCACCGGCCGTGGCGGCAGGAGCCCGACCTGATCAGCATCGGCCTGCCCCGCTGGATCTCGCAGGGCGACGCCCTGTCCCGGCCCGAGCCGTTCGTCGTGGTCAGCAACTACGGCACCGGCGGCGACCCGCGGAACCGCGGCCGGCGACGGTCCGACGAACCCGCCTTCACCGTGACGTCGAAAATCTCGCGGAACCGCGTGCTCTCCGCCGACGGCACCCGCGAACTCCCGCGGCTCAGCCACTCGGAGGCCGGGCTGCTGCAGGGCTTCCCCGCCGACTACCCGTGGTCCGGCCGCGACGTCGCTCAGCAGATCGGCAACGCCATCCCCCCGCCCCTCGCCCGCGCGCTCATCACCGCGGCCACCACCCCGTGACCGAACAGCAGGACGCCCGCGCCGTTCGACCCGGCGCGGGCGCCCCCCGATCCCACCACGACAACCACCTGGAGGACCCGACCGTGATCATCCCCGACGACATACTCACCACCCTGCGCACCCGGGCCCGCACCACCGGCCCCCGGCTCACCCTCGCCGGCCCACGGCTCGACCCGCGCCTGTACGAGCGGATCGACACCGTGCTCCAGGGCGCGGGCGGCCGGTGGGACCGCACCGCCCAGGCGCACGTGTTCCCCGACGACGCCGCCGACGCGCTGGCCCGGCTGCTGACCACCCGCCACGTCACCACCCCGCGCGAGACGATCCAGGCACAGCAGTACTTCCCCACCCCGGAGCCCGTCGTCGCCCGTCTGCTGGAGCTGGCCGCGATCACCCCGGGGATGCGAGTCCTGGAGCCGTCCGCCGGGCGCGGCGCCCTCGCCCTCGCCGCCGCCTCGGCGGGCGCCCTGGTGGACGCGGTCGAGGTCGAGCCGGGCCACGCCGAGGTGCTGCGCGCCGCCCACCACCCGGGCGTCACCGCGCTGGTCGCGGACTTCCTCGCCACCCGGCCCGACCCGGTCTACCACCGGGTGATCATGAACCCCCCGTTCACCCGCGGCGCCGACATCGCCCACGTGACCCACGCCCTCGGTGCGTTGCGGGCCGAGGGGCTCCTCGTCGCCGTCATGTCCCACGCCACCGCCACCGCCGCCTCGGCCGCCCGGTTCCGGCAGCTGGTGGCCGACCGCGGCGGCCAGGTCCAGCCGCTCCCCGCCGGCGCGTTCCGCGCCTCCGGCACCGACGTCCGGGCGCTCATCGTCACCATCCCCGCCACCCGGCCAGCTGGGGCGCCGCCGACCGTGTGGCCCACCGACAGCTGCACCACGACCACGCCGGCGCCGGCGCCGCCACCGCTCTCGGCCCCCGCCGTGATCGCCCGCCGCATCGTCGCCGATCTCCAGCGCGCCGCCACCGAGTTCGGCCGAGTCGCCGACGACCTCGACCGCACCACTACCCCGTGACCACCCGCCAGGACGCCCGGCTGGGTCGTGACCAGCCGGGCGCCCCACCACCCAACCAGACCGGCCACCAGGAGGACCAGACCATGAATCCGTTCGCTGATGACCTGCCGGCTGACGACCGGCTGCGCCTGATGCTCGCTGCCCGCATCAACTGCCACGTGGACACCTGGCGGCTCGCCTTGTTCATCGCGGGCGCCATCGTCGCCGACCCCGCGATCCGGGCCGAGATCGACCGCATCGGCGCCGCACACGCCGCCGGCCAGCCCCGCGCCAACCGCGCCACGAGGCGCGCAGCCGCACGCCGCAACTCCCCAAGGAGGAACCGCTGATGACCGAGCCCACGCCCGCCGTGTGCGGGGATCAGCTCACCGACTGGACGTGCAGCCTCCCCGCTGGCCCGCACCCGCGCTGGCGGCACCAGGACGAGGAGGCGGGGGTGTGGTGGCAGCAGTCCGCCGTCCCCCCGCACAGCAACGCCCCCACCACGGCGCCCCACGGGGCCCCTGACGGCCCGCCAGCCCCCCGAGTGGACCCGAGTGCCACCGAGGGGGAGAACGGCGCTCAGGCGGGCACACAGCCGTTCGGCGTCGGACTCCCCACCGTCGAGCCCGAGCACTCGGCCATCACCGCCATGCCCGGCGCGCCCGACGAGATCCTGCTGCGCATCCCCGGCCTGACCTACCTCGACACCGAAGCAGGCACGTGGGCAGTCGAGTTGGGCCTCCACCGGGACGACCTGCCGGCCCTCCGCGCCCGGATCGTGGAGGCGATCCACGCCGACACCCAGAGCGCACGGCGGGGAGAGTGCCCAGAGTGCGGCGACACCGGCGCCTGCGCGGGTGGCCCCTGCGCGATCGTCCCCACCCCGCTCGCCGGGCTGCGCGACCGGATCGCGGCCCTCATCGCCGACGCCGAAGGCACCTACCCGAACGCCGACGCCGACACCATCGCCGACGCCGTCATGGCCGAGGTGCAGCCCGACCTGGACGACATGTGGCGCACGATCCTCCAGTACGACGCCCAGGCACAACGCCGGGCGGCGGGCCGCCTTGACCGCCTCGATCGCGCCGAAGCCGCGCTCAACCGCGTGCGGGGGGCGCTGCCCACCACCCCGCGCGAGGAACGCGGGCTGCCCAACGACCTCGCCTACAACGCCGGCTGGCACGACGCCTGGGACGAGGTCCGCGCAGCACTCGACCCCGACGCCCCCACGCCGTAACCCCCCGGTGGCCCGGCACCAGCCGGGCCACCACCGGGGCGCCGTGGCCCCACAGAACTGCCTCGGCACCCCTCTCGCGCCCGAACTCCCCTCCCCGGCCCTCGACACCGGACGGACCCCTGACAGCCCCGCAGGCGCCCACACAGCCCCGCGCCACCCGCACGAGCACCAGGAGCACGACATGACCACCCTCGCCCCCTGCTGCACCGCCTGCTACCGCCCTCTGCCCGCCTGGGATCTGGACCGGCTAGCCTGCCCCGGATGCCAGTCGCGTGCAGCCGAGCGCCTGGCCGAACTGCCCGCGCTGCTGGCCGCCCTGTCGCCGGTCCCAACCCGCACAGGTGGGCTGGTGGCGGTCCACGGCCCGGCCGGGTCGCGCCCGCCGATTGCCCTGCACGCCGTCGACCTGTCTGTCGAGGTGCCGGCGCTGTTGGACTCGTGGGCGCGGGACTGGGCGTCGGTCGCCGGCCACGACCTGCCGGAGCGGTGGCTGCCGAACGCGGCGGCCGGTCCGGCGCTGTGGCTCCGCTGGCGCCTCGACTGGGCGTGCCGCCAGCACCCGGCCGTGGAGGAGGCGCTGCGGGAGATCGGGCACGCCTGGTCGGCCGTGCGCACCGCCGCCCTCGGCGAGCGCGCCGAGCGCCGCGTCGCCGTCGTCTGCCCGTGCCAGGGGCTGCTCCGCGTCGGCGTCTCCACGGACGCGGCGACGTGCGCCGGGTGCGGCACCAGGTGGAGCCGAGGCGACCTGCTCGGGATGCCGCTCGCCCAACGCTCGGCGGCGTAGTGCACAGCTTGCCAACTTCGACACACGTATGTCAAAGTTGGAAGAGGTTGAGGGAGCCACCCGAAGCCATGAACCCAAGGAGCTGCCATGTCCCACGCCATCGGCACCGCCGTCTGGTCGGTCGTCCGGGGCGAGTCCCCCACCGCCCGCGCCGTCGAGCCCGGCGTCGCGGGCATCAACGTCCCCGACGAGATCCTGACCTGGGCCGCGAAGCACGGCCTATCCATGGACGACCCCGACGTCTACCTACTGGTCACCCCGACGGAGGAGGCCGGGACGGTGGACGGTGAGATCGCCTACCGCGAGCTCGCCATGCCGGCCGCCGACCTCGCCACCGTCCGGGCAGCGCTTGACGATGAGTGAGTCCACCGAGCGGGAGCTGTGGCTGATCGGGCAGGTTGTAGACCACCTCGGCGTGGCCAGCCGAACGGGCGCGCGCACGTTCCTGCGTCGCGCGGGCCTCGGGGCGGCCGACTACGTCACCGGCGCCAGCGGTCGCCCCGAGGCCCGGTACGACGCGGCGGCCGTCCGCGACGCCGCCGCCCGCCGACCGGGGCAGGGTCATCGCACCGACCTGGACGAGCGCCCCGCAACGCCCGACGCCTGATACGGTTCCTGTCTCATCGACCCTCCGAGGGGCCCCGGCCGCCACCACCAGGTGGCGGCCCTCGCACGTCCGAGGAGGCACCCGGTGACCACCAGCATCCGCCCCGTCCACCTCCCGCGCCTGCGGGACCAAACCATCCGCTACCTCACCACCCCACCGACAGCGGATCGCGCGACACAGAGCGTCGCCGACGAGCACGGGCAGCGCGACGAGGACGCCACCCAGTTGCTCATCAAGCACATACGGCACGCCGACCTCTACGTCGTCACCCCGGACATGGCCGCCCTCGCGGTCTCCGCTGGCGCCCAGCTCGCCGCCGCGCGCTGGGCCACCGCCGACCGGCCTTCCCCCTGCGGCCTCATCTACTACCAGGGCGGCATCGGCACCGTCACCGTCGACCACCTCGACATGCAGGTTGAGGCCCTAATGTGGGGCCCGCACCCCGATGGCCTAGCCATCTGGACTGCGTTCACCCGGCGCGCTCTCGCCGAACGCTGGGCCGCGCAGGGCCGCCTGGACGCCCTCACCGACCGGGGCATCGACGCCGCCCCGATCCTGGTCACCTCCGGCGCCGTCCTGCCCGTCACCACCGACCCGGTGCCGCTGGCCGAAGCCGACCCGGACATCGCCACCGTGCTCTCGGCGCTGGCCGCGTCGTGGCTGCTGATGCAGCAGCCCCAACTCGTCGACCGCACCCGGGAGGCCGCCGGCCCCGCTGACCGACGCCGGGCCCACCGCGAAGGACGGCCCTCCCCGGACGTCACCGTGGTCGACCTACGCCGGCAATACACCCCGAGCGACCGCCCCCCCGAAGACGACGAGTACGAGGGCCGCCGTTACCGGCACCGCTGGGTCGTCTCCGGCCACTGGCGCCAGCAGCCCTACGGCCCTGGCCGCGAACAGCGTCGCCAGCAGTGGATTCCGGCCTACATCAAAGGGCCCGATGGGGCGCCGCTACTGGCAACCGAACGCGTCAACGTCTGGCGTCGGTGAAGTTGCCGAGTGGCTGCTGGGGCCCGCACCGGAATCGGCCCCGCCTGTCAGTCCCGGCTGACACCATGGGGCCGTGACCACGGTGATCCTCCACGGCGGCCCCTGCGATGGGGAGACGCTTGACCTGTCCGCCGTGCCCGAGGAGGAGCGGGCCGGCGGCGTCGCGCTCCCGTCGGCGGGCTGCGCGTATCCCGGTGGACGGTCGCTCTACGAGCCCGACGCCGCCGGCCGGTGGCAGTGGCTCCGGGACGTGCCGTGACCGAGCAGTCGGCGAGCGGCTGGTCGAAGGCCGCCCGCCGCCGGACCGCGCGCCGTCCGCGAACCACTTCGTCAGTCAGCCCGCCGTGCGACAACTGCGGCGCAGCGGCCGGCGCCTACGGCCGCGTCGACTCCTCCGGAGTGCCCGGCCGCGTCTGCGGCGAGTGCCAGTGGCTCAGCCAGGACGAGCTGTTGTTCGGGTAGCAGCCTGATCCGCCGCCGCGAGCCACCGCATCCCCCACGCCTCTGTGGCGATGCCGGACGGGCCCTCCGTGAGCGGCGGCAACACGGCGGCCGACATCTGCTCCAGCCGCACGCCGCGCGGCAGACCCGCCACCATCACCGCCACATCCGGGCTCATGACGGCAGGCTGCCACGCAGGGTGCGATGGCGGCTACCGCTATCGGGCCAACTCCACCTCGGCGGTGGCCCGCTCAGCGGCTGCCCGGAGGATCGCGACACGCGTTCCCTGGCTGAGGCCGACGCCCCAGTGGAGCCCGGCCTGCCTCGCTGCGTCCTGCAGGAGTTCGATCAGCCGACTGCCGTCTGCGCCCTCGCCGGCCAGCTCCTCAACAAGGGGTAGGAACTCGGGCACCTCGACCGCCGCCTGCTGCCAAGCAAGCACGCCGTCCATCTCCTTGCTCATCCGCGGCGCACGCGTGGCGATCCAACGCTCCATCTCCCGGGGGTCCGGCCAGTCCGGCGACTCCTGATGGCACGGCTTGCAGAGCAGGATGAGGTTGTCGATTCCGTCGTCACCTCCGAGGCTGTGCGGGACGACGTGGGCCCGCTCCAGCGCCGCCCGCTCCCAGCTGGCCTTCGCCGTCTTCTTGTCCCAGTGCTCGGAGTAGTACCCGCAGGCGAAGCAGCAGGGCTCGCCCAAGTCGTACAGGCGCGGGGCGAACCTGTCGCGCCGGAGCGAGCGCGCCCAGTGCTGCGCGATCTCCCACTTGGTCGGCGTCGTCACGGTCGGCCACCCTCCGGCGCGGCGGCCTCCGTGTCGCGCTCTCGGAGCGCCTGGGAGATGGCGCCGATGCTGGGGTTCTTGCCCTTGTGCTTGCCTTCGGCGATCCGTAGGTGGGGCTGGATCTGTCGCAGGGTGAAGCCCTTCTCCCGCAGGACGACGGCCTGGATGGTCAGCGCCTCCGTCATGACGGGGCGCCGGCCGCCGACTCGTCCGCGGGAGCGGGCTGCGTCGAGGCCGTCCTTCGTTTTCTTGACGATGTCGCGGCGGCGCTCGGAGGCGAGGACGAGGGCGAGTTCGAGCAGGAGGTTCATCTCCTTGTGTTCGCCGGCCCCAACGCCTTCGAGAACCTTGACGGCGATGTCGCGCTTGAACAGCTCGGCGAGGGTCATGAGGCCGGTGAGGGTGTCGCGGCCGAGGCGGTCTACCTCCTGGACGCAGAGCATGTCGCCGCTGCGGAGGTAGTCGACGGCGGCGCTGAGGCCTGGGCGGTCGGCGACGGCGAGCTTGCCGCTGACCTTCTCCTCGAAGACCTTGATGCAGATGGGGTCGAGCGCGTCGTGCTGTCGGTCGACGTTTTGCTTGTCGGTGGATACGCGGACGAGTCCAACTAGCGCCACAGGGCTCCTCGTTCATCAATCGGTTCGGTGTGGGTACTTGAACGATACCTGTTGATGAACCGTTTGATGAACAGCTTTCCGTGCGGATTCCCCTCACGGGGCATGCTGTTCACCGATTCCATGTAACGACCGTTAGATGAACAGCTGGTTGGTGCCGACCGGCGAGCGGTGGCGAACCAGTCCGAAGAGGCAACAGGCAACCCGCCCACGGACGTCGCCGAGCCGTCACCATGGAGTCATGGCCCTGACCCAGGTACTCATCGAGACGATCGGCACCCTCCACTCCAGCAAGCGCCCCAGCGGCGACCATCTCTACTTCGACCTGAGCGACAAGCTCCGCAACCCGCACCACGACCCGAAGATGCGCGAGCTGACCGGCCTGGACCGCCGGGTGCGCGACCACGTGCTCAGTACCCCGGGGGCCATGCAGATCGTGGAGCGCATCGCGGAGCAGGCGCGCGCGGTGCTCGCCGGGTACTCGGATCGCCGCCGCCGGCTGGTGCGGGTGACGGTCGCGTGCCGCGGGGGTCGGCACCGCTCGGTCGCGGTCGCGGAGGAGGTCGCGCGGTATCTGCGGACCGAGGGGATCGGCGTCGAGGTGGACCACAGGGACATCAAGAAGCCCGTCGTCCAGCGGTGACGAGCTACGTCGAAGCCCCCACCCCGGCCGGCGCCGGGATGGGGGTGAGCGTGTTCCTTGCCGGCGGTGTCACTCACTGCCCGGACTGGCAGCGGGTGGCCGCGCGGGAGCTGCTGGCCGCCGGGTTGACGGTGTTCAATCCGAGGCGCCGCGAATTCCCGATCGACGACCCGGCCCAGACGCCGGTCCAGATCGCCTGGGAGTACCGCCACCTCCAGGTCGCCGACATGATCCTATTCTGGTTCCCGCCCTGTGACGCGGCTCTGACGACACAGCCCATCAGCATGTACGAGCTGGGGTTCGCCGCGGCTTCCGGGCGACGCATGGTCGTCGGCGCCGATCCGGGGTACCCCCGTGTTGCTGACGTGTACACCCAGCTCGCCCACGCCCGGCCCGAGTTGACTATCCACGCGACGCTGGGGGCGACACTCCGGGCAGCCCGTGAGGCCGCCGCATGACGAAGTGCCCCAGCCCGCCGTCGTGGCGGGCTGGGGCGTGGTCAGTTGTCGGGTGCGATACGGGCGGTGCGGGCGTCGACGCGGTTGACGGCGTCGCGCAGGCTCCCGCCCCCGTTGGGGTGCAGCTCTTCCTCGACGCGCGTCAGGCGGCCTGCGATTCGTTCCGTGCACTGCTCGATGCCGGCGATGCGCTCCAGGACTCCCGGCCGGGCTGGCACTCCGGGCCGCTCGGGGGTGCCGCGCCAGTCGTCCGCGAGGTCATCGAGCCTGGCGGCTGTGCGGATCGCGGCGCGTCCGGCGCGCCAGAGCCCGGCGAGGAGCGCACACACGGCGGTGCCAGCGCCGGCCCAGACGGCTATCTGGTCGGGCGTCACGGGCGGCCCGCTCTCCCCGCGAGCGGGTCGCTGCGGCTCGGCGTAGGTGTCTCGGTCGCTCCGGGTCCGCCGGGGGTGGCAACGGCGGTGAGCACCGCAAGGAGCGCGGCGCCTGCGGCGGTCGCCAGGGCGGCCGGCCAGTCCACGCTCAGCACGTCGACTGCGTCGGCACCGAGCACGGCGACCAACGCCTGCGCGAAGGTGCGCACGGCGCGCTCCAGCGTCGCGCGCCAGAAGGTCCAGGTGGTCATGGTTCGGTACCCCTCTCTCAGGCTGGCCAGGCCAGCAGGCTGGCCACCAGCTCGTCTACGGTCAGGTCGCGATCGGTCACGTTCAGCAGGTCCACGACCAGCCGGTTGTCGTCGCTGCCGGGCAGCATCCCGGGCCAGGTGTGTACGAAGTGCCCCCGGCCGCCCGCGTGGACGGGCGACCCGATCGGCCAGGACTTCGCGCGCTTCCAGTCCTCGCCGGCCTTCCGGTGGTTCCGCGCGATCCGCACCTGCACCTCATCACCGCGCTCCAGCCCGCCGACGCGGAACCCGACGCCGAGCACGAAGGCGTGCGCGCCCTTGAGGAGGGTCTGCTCGGCCTTCTTCTCCGTCCACCCCGTGCCCTGGACGTGGAACCGGTCCCAGGTGACCGTGGTCCATACGTTGGGCTTGAGGGTCAGCGGCTTCGACTTCTCGTAGTAGCGGTCCATGGGCCGGCCCTCCTTGGGCTGTTCGGTCGGGGGCGACGGGCTGCCGCCGGGGCGGGGGGCGTCGGCGCGGACCCACGCGTACAGGGCATCCCCCGGGCAGGCCGTCGGGTGACCGTCGCGGTGGCCCTTGATCTCGCTGCCGGCCGGGCCCCGGGTGCGGCAGTGGTCGATGGCGTCGCGCAGTCCGCGCAGCAGCGCATCACCCGGGGTCCCGTTCGTGCCGTGCAGGGCGCACACCGCGTAGTGCTGCTCGTTCAACGAGGTGTTCCCGTTCGCCGAGTTGCGGCGCTGGAGCCCGCGGCCCTCGAACACCGAGCCGTGCTCGCACACGAGGAGCGAATACCCGATGTCGGACCAGCCGTTGCCGTCCATGTGGGACGCCTGCAACTGCCGCACGTAGGCCGCGCACTGCGCATGCGGGCGGCTGGAGTACGGGGTGCCGAGGTAGTGCACCTTGACGCCCTTCCGGGGGCCCGCGTAGCGGATGGAGCCCGAGGGCTCCCGCCACGCCCGAGCACCCCACCGAGCACGCGGTATCAAATCCATGAGCCCTCCCGGACATGGAACGGCCCCGCGCCGGAGCCGGCAACAGGACGGGGGTCAGCGGATGCGGAGCACCTCAACGAGGGATTGGGTGCGCACGATCGTGGGGCTGCTGCTGCTGGAACCCTGCGCGAACCGAAGAGTGCATGCCCCGCTCACAGAGCCGACGTTGACCTGGCAGTCCTCGTGGTAGCCGGCGAACGTGATGCCGCCACCTACCACCTGTTCCGTCCCGGGCTCGCGGGCCCGCATGACGATCAGGCCGCCCGCTCCGCTGGACTCGTTGGCGACGCCCTCTACGCGGCGGACCATCGAGGTGCCGGATGGTGCCTGCCAGGCGAATCGAGCACCGCCGCCGCCGGAGCCGTAGGCGATGCGGAGTCGGAACAGGTAGTAGCCGCCCGCCTGGACCTCAACCGCGATATTGGTGCTGACGAGGCTGGTCGAGTTGACGACCTCGATGTCGGAGGGCTGCTCAACAACGGCGGGCTTGTCTTCCTCCAGTCTGCCGGCGGTGACCCGCATCCCGGGTCTCCAGGGCCAGGGCATGGCACCTCCTAAAGTGCAACGATCATGGGGTGGGCGAGGCGCACGTCTGTTCCGGCGGGATGGGCGCGGGTGATGCCGTTGACGCTGCGGGTGACCTCCGCGTACTGGGGGTTGACCACCTGCCACGAGCTGAATGCCAGCTGCGGTGACACGTTGGTGTTGCCCGACTCCGCGCTCGCGACGACGCCGACGACGCCGACCGGTACGGGGTCGGTCTCCACGGTGCGGTCCAGCCACCACACGTCGGGCTCCAGCACCCCGGCGGGCCAGACGCGGGCCCGCAGCCGGTCGCCGTCCACCCGTGCCCGCAGGTGGAGTGCGCTGCCGCCCACGTAGGTGTACGGGGTTGGCGCCGTGGAACCGATGGCCGTGGTCACGCGCGCCGCGTCCATGCCAATCGTCCCCTCCGTGCCGAGGAGAACTCGGATCCGGTAGTACGCCGATCCGGAGACGCGCATGACGACGCCAGCCGTGAGGGCGGATCCGGTGGCTACGGCGCTCGGGGTGATGGTGACGAGCAGCTGGCAGTCCGACAGCCCGAAGGGGAGTACCTCGAACCGCTGCGTCGTCGGCGAGGACAGCGTGATGATGCCCTGCCCGTTCGCTACGGACCGGTCGGAGGTCGGGCCGCCGCTGCTCGTCCACGCCACCCCCGTGGTTGTGTCACCCCAGCCGCCGGTGACGGTGCGGTCGTAGATGTCCCAGGCCAGAGGCTCGATGCGCTCGCAGCGCACGATCTCCCCGGCAACGGACAGGTCGACCGGGAGGTCACCGGGAGCGGCGTCGCCGCCGTCGGGCCCGCCGGTGGTGACCCACTCGGGGCCGTCGGTGGTCCGCAGGTAGAGCGTGGTGGTCGACTCGTCGGTATCGACAACCAACACAGTGCCGTCCGTGTCGACGTGCGTGGGGACGTCAGGGTCATCCTCGTCTGGAGGAATCTCGCCAACGCGCCACGGGCCACCCGGAGAGGCGGCTGCCTCGATGCTCCAGCGGGTTGGAGTCAGGGTCTCGGTCAGCCCCTCGACCATGAGGTCGACGGTCTCGTCGGGGTGTTGGGGCGGCAGGTCGGTGACCTGGATGCGGTCGCCCTCCAGCCGATCCATCCACGGGTCGATCACGCTCGGCGCCACGTCCAGCGCGCTGGTGACGGCCGGGTAGCGCATCCCTGGCCACGTGCCCCGGTGCAGCCTCCATGCGGCGATGTCGGCGAGCTGGCCGTCCTCCGCGACGTTGACCGTCACGGCCTCGTCGTACAGGCCCACCTCAGCGACGGACTGGTCGTCCACCGCACGCGCCGACGAGCCGCCCGTGCGCGACGCCGTGATGTCGTTCCGCAGGCGTTGGTCATCGAGCACCGGCGTGAACGGGTTGTCGATCTCATTGCTCCGTGCCGACAGTTGGACGCCAGGCGTCTGGTTGTAGAGGACCTGTCGGGGCCGGTACGCGATCCCCGGCACCTCCCGACGCTCGGCCAGCACGCCGCCGTCGACGTCCGCGCACTCCTGGAGCAGCGTCAGCAGGGCGGCGGGGCGCTGCGGCCCCATCGCCGGAGACTCGGACGCGACGCCGAGCACGGACATCGGCAGTTGCTCTTCCTCGGCGAGGCGCCGCATCCGCGCGAGTGCCGTTTCGCCAGCGAAACCATCGTCGGCCGCCTGGTAGGCGGTGAGCCGCTGGGGAGCGAACACGGCGATATGCCCGAGTGCCATGCCGGCCAGTTCAGCGTGCCATTCGGGTGCGGACAGCACGCTCGTGATCCGCCCTGCGCTGCCTGGATAGGTCCCCGACATCTGGCCGCCGCCGGTGCCGACATGCCACCACACCATCACCCACGACACCGTGCCGCCGGACTGGCTGGCCCTGAATTGCCACCTGTTCCAGCGGCCGTCGTGCAGGTCGGGGCCGATCGTGGCGCCCTGCGAGACGACGGTGCCGCCGTCCAGGTTGTAGCCAATCACGCGGGCGCTCGTGGGGCCGAGGCGGAGCCACCACTCCGCCACTGTGCCGGAGGAGCGGTACCGCATGACGGTGCGCTCTGTCTCGGGCGGGCGCGGGATGCTCGCGACGAACTCGGTGTGCCAGCCCGTCGCGCTCGGGTCGGACGGTGCGGGAACGATCCCGCTGAGCGTTGCGCCGTCCGTCACGGCGGGGAGGGGGGACGAGCCGTCCAGGGTATCCACTGCGGCGAACTGCAGCCCGGAGGTCATCATGGGCGCGACGCCGTCGATCGGGGAGTATGCCCACGTTGCCGCCCGGTCCTCCTCCATCGGCCAGTACGCAACCGGGCCGTAGGAGGGGATACGGCGGCGCAGCGTCGAGGCCAACGCCTTCTGCCCCTGTCCGAGGCGGCGGAGGGGGCCGGCGATGGTGATGTCGCAGCGGGCCTCGCCCGGCCGGTCGCCGGGGCGCGCCGGGTTCGAGAGGTCTCCCCATGGCCAGGTCGGCGCCCAGTCGGCAACCTCCCCGGTCATGCGGATGCGCCAGTCGGTGACCTCGGCGCTGCCCACCACAGCCCAGGTGTTGCCCTGCGGGTCCGTCACCGTGCTGGCGCCAGGGGGCGAGGCAGTGAAGTCCGGGCCGGCGAGGGGCGGCCCGTCGATCCCGTCGCGCAACTCTGCCCGGTAGTAGCGTCCGGCGCCCGGCAGGAATCCGAGCGTGGCGAGGTTGCCCAACTCCAGCGCGGCCGTGCCGGCCGTATTGATGCTGGTGGTGCCAGTGCCGGAAACCTCATGCCCGAGAGCGCGCCATACCCCCGTCGACAGTGCGGGGGCGACGTAAAACTGCGCGGTCCATCCAGACGCGCCGTTATCCACGTCCAGCACCGCACGCAGGGCAAATCGAGACCCCGACGGGTACGGGATCGCCTCGGTCGACAATGCCTCGATCAGCGCGGTGCCGTCGGGCGACCAGCCAAGTCTGACGGCCCCGCTCTCGCTGATCAACACTCGCCACATGCGTGCGCCTGCCAGGTTGTAGCGACCGATGATCTGCTGCGGTCCGTGAGCCCAGGCGGTGTAGGTGGCTGGCGGGTCGCTGCCCCATTGGGCCGGAGCGCGGTCCAGCGCCATCTCGACGCGCACATCCAAATCGCCTGATACGTCGAGCGCGGCAGATCCGGCGGCGCGGGCGCCCGCGCCGTCCGCGTTAGGCACGCGCAGATGCGAGCCGCCGGCCTGCACGCTGATCCGTGCCGGGACGCCCTGGCGGACGTGTGGGTAGTGCGGGCTGGCGGGATGGCCGGGGGTGTAGTGGCTGTGGTTGTTCACCAAGCGCGGGGAGACGCGGGCAGGTTGGGTCTGCCCGGACTCGTCGGGCCGACCCCGGGTGATCGTCAGTGGCTGGGTGCGGTCCAGGTCGGCGGTGACGTCCGTCCACTCCCACGCCGCCGGGTCGCTCGCCGGGTCGGTGCCGAACGCCATCTCCAGCCGGACTGGGGTCCACCAGGGGCGGGTCGGGTACGTCACGGCGCCTCCATCTAATCCAGTAGGGTCCGCATCCCGTCGGGCCGGCCAGCGGCGCGGC
The DNA here is from genome assembly GCF_000974485.1 of Streptomyces sp. NBRC 109706. GTDB lineage: Bacteria > Actinomycetota > Actinomycetes > Streptomycetales > Streptomycetaceae > Streptomyces. Next base: position 249,382 of record NZ_BBOM01000011.1, read on the forward strand.
GGTATCGGCGATACAGGGCGCGGGAGTTGGCGGAGCCCCAGCGGCGGGAGTCGCGCGCCTGGGGCGGGTGCCAGAGATGCCACAGCGGGGCATCCCCGCGCCATGGGGGCCCGGCGAGCGTCCGGAGGGCGAGCGCCCACGCCTCATCTTCTTGTCCCCATCCGGCGAACCGCCGGTCGAGCGGCACCTTGTTGTAGAGGTCGCGGCGTAGCGCGACGATGCCGCCACCCTCGAACCCGCGGTACGGCGGCTGCTCCAGCGGCCCGTCGAGCGGGCCACCGGAGAGTACGGCGTCGGTCGCAACCCGGGTCAGGCGGCGCACGGGCCCGTGCGGGATCGCCCACGGCGCCCTGCCCGCGACCGCGTCGATCGCCTCGCCGATGCCGTCCGTCCACACGTCGGCGTCCGCCACGACCAGCACACCGCCCGCCGCCCGCCGCAGCCCGTCGGCGACGGCCGCGGCCTTACGCCACGGCCCGGCCGGCGCCCGGCCGAGCAGCGGCTCGTAGCCGGCAGCCCGCCAGCGGGCCAGCACCCAGCCGAGCGCCGCCTCCCGGTGCGGGCACCCCGGGTGCCACGGGATCACCACGGTGACGCTCACGGGGACCACGCCGGGTCGCGAACCATCCGGTCGAGCTGGGCACGGGCCGCCGCGCGGTCCCGGTGGGTGAGGCGACGGCTGAAGCTCCCGGCGTGCTGCCGGTAGACGGCGCCCGGCCGCGTGGCGCCGGCGAACCGCGCGCCTCGCCGCGCGAGCCCGAGCCAGAACGCGCTGTCGATCCAGTCGTTCGCCTCGTGCCACGGTGACCGAGTCCAGAGGCTGCGCCGGAACGCGGCGCACGAGAACGCCACCTGCCTACCGGACAGCGCCTGGCGAGCGGAGGCGCGGGGGAACACGATCTCCCGTCGTCCGCGTCGCATCCCGACGGAAACGACGTCGGCCCACGGGGCGAGCGCCCGAACGTCGGCGAGGCAGTGCGGCAGGAGTAGGTCGTCGGCGTCCAGGTGCATCACCCACTCGGTGGGCGTCGCCTCCACTGCCCGGTTCCTCGCCGCTCCCATGCCCCGGTAGGTGTCGCGCACGACCTGCCACGGCAGCCCGGACTCGTCCAGCGCCTCACGGGTCGGCCCGATGTCGTCAACTCCGGCGTCCAGCACGGTGACGATCTCCGGCCGCACGGTCTGCGCGGCGACGCTCTTTACCCATTCGGGCAGGTAGCGGCCGTAGGCGCCCCATGCGGAGGTGACGACGCCGATCGGCCAGCTCGCGGTCAACCGAGGTCTCCAATCGCGTACATGGGCCGCAGCTTCCGGGAACGGTAGCCGGGAGTGCGGGCGATGATCCGGCCGCCGAGGGCCTTCACCGCGTCGGGGATCTCCGGGCAGTGCGCCACCGCGCGGGGCAGCACCTCGTGAGCGACGGCGACCTCGCAGACCAGCAGCCGGGACTGGGCGCGGATCTGGGTGAGCATCTGTTCCCACCACGGCACGTGGTGCAGGACGCTGAGGCACAGGATGACGTCCCAGTCGCCCAGGCCCGCCAGCGACTCTGGGGTGATCCGCTCGTAGATGCCGGTGACGCGCGGATCGCCGGCCTCCTCCAGCGCTGGCCGCAGCCCGCGCCAGTCGTCCACCGCTGTGACGTGACAGTCGAACTTCTCGGCCAGCCGCAGTGCGAAGTACCCCTCGTGGGCGCCGAGGTCGAGCACGCGCAGCCCGCTCTGTCCGTCCAGCTCGCGGGCGATCGCCTCGTATCGAGGCGCGGCGGGCCGGGCTGGCGTTCCGATGTCGCGGCCGTTACGGCGTCTGGGCTGGTACATCGCACCCCCACTGGTTCTTGATCGACATGCGCTGCGGGCTGCCCCACCACTGCGGGGTGTGCGCGGCGTGAATCTCCGGCACGGGCACCCCGGACGCGCCAGGCCCATGCAGGTCGTAGGACAGGTCGGACGGCTGGTAGATCGCGGTCTCCCAGTCGATGAGCAGCGGCCGACCGTCGTGCCCGCGCACGAGATTGCGGACGTGGACGTCACGGTGGTGGACACCCTCGGCGTGTAGCCGGAGCAGCAGTTCGTGCAGCCCGCGCACCGGCCGCCAGCGGGGCCCACAGCGGACCTGCGGCGTGCACGTCTCCAGCACCAACACCGGGCCCTCTATCGAGATCAGGCGGGGGGCGGCCCACGGAACGCGCTCGTACCAGGCGGCCTCGGCGGCTGCGGCAGCGGCGGACCGGTGGCGCTTCGTCGTCCGGGTCAGCCCGACCCGGACGGTGGCTCGGCGGCTCACCACGCAGCCCCGACACGCCGGATGTCGCCGCCGTACTGGGTGCGCACGATGCCCTCCAGCCAGGCCATGAGGTGTCGGTCGCCGGCCACGATCTCGATCGTCGGCGCGGCGGTGGCTGCCGTTCCGGTGGCGACGGTCGCACGCACCGTCGGCGGGTCCGGAACCTGCACCATGTGGTCAATGGCCTGGGTGAGTGCAGGCGTGCCGGCCTCCACGCCGACCTGGACGCCGGCGGGAATCCACTGGCCGACCTCATCGGCGAACATCCGCGACGGCGAGCCGATGCCGAGGAAGGATTTGACGCCGTTGAGGGCCGAGCGCGCAGCGCCTACCACCATGTCCCGCAGCCCTGCGGCAGCGGCACGGACGCCAGACGCGATGCCCGCAATGATCGCGCGGCCGATGTCGACGAACCAGCCGCCGACGCCGGACACGGCCCGCCACGCGCCCAACAGTCCGGTGACGATGGCGTTGCGCACGGCACCCCAGGCGCCTGACGTGGTGTCCTTCACCCACTGCCAGGCGTCGGAGATCAGATCACGCAGGCCACGGAGGGCCGCCGATGCGCCGTCACGAATCCCGGTCCAGGCGTCGCTGATGCGGTCCAGCACCCATTGCCAGGCTGCGCCGGTGGCGGCCTTGATGTCGTCCCAGTGGGAGATGATGATCCCGACCGGATGCCATGTCATGAACAAGTCGACGACCCATTGCGCGATCGACGAGATCTTGTCCCAGACCCAGTCCCAGGCGGCCTTCGTGGCGGCGACGATCTCGTCCCAGTAGATGATGACGGCCGCAACCCCGGCGGCCAGCAGGGCGATCGCGGCGATTACGCCGAGGACGATCCACGTCACGGGGTTGGCCAGCAGCGCCGTGTTCACCGCCCAGAGGCCGATCGACAGCGCGGTGAAGGCGCCAGCCGCCACGAGGACGGCGACCGCGATCGCCTGGAACAGCCCGGGATGCTGGCTGGCGAACGAGGCGACCCCGGAAAGCACCGGCATCAGGGCATCGCCCAGCGTCCCGGCGAGCGTCCGCATCTGGGACTCGAACTGCTGGCCTGGGTCGTCCTCCAGCGCGTCGGTGACGCCCTGCGCGGCGCCCGACACGTCGTCCAGCCCGTCAACGGCAGACGCGGTCGCTGGGTCCATCGCCAGCAGGGCGTCTGCCGACTCTCCGGCCATGTCGCCGAACAACTCGACTGCCAGTTGAGCGCGTTCGGCCGGGTCCTCCACGCCGCGGAGGGCCTCCAGCGTATCCCCCATGGCCGCAGCGGCCTCGGGCCCGCCCGAGTGGATCGCGGCCAACATGCTCTCCGCGTTGAGCCCGAGCCCCTGGAACGCCTCGGCGGCGGCCTCGGTGTCCTCAGCCGTGATCCGCGCGAACTCATGGATCACGTCGGCGGCCTGGTCAATGTCGCGCCCGCCCGCCTGCACGAACTGGCTCATCAATCCGAAGGCGGTTGCCCCGTCCAAGCCCAACCGCTGGAACTGTTCGGAGTACTCCTGGATGACGAGCGGCACGTCACCACGCATCGAGGCGGGGAGTGCCGCTGCCGCTGCGGCGAGCAGGTCGAACGCCTCAACCCCGTCGGCAGCCAGGCCGTTCTCGATGGCCTGACCGGCGGCCGTGGCCGCGTCCGCCACGTCCCACTGGTAGATGTCCGCCAGCGCCACAGCCGAGGCGGTCATCTGCTCCATCTCGGCGTCCGTGGTGTCCGCGAGGCTGGACACCGACGAGGCGACGGCGCCGACAGCCTCGGACACCTCACCCATCGAGCCGCCGAATCCTCTGGCGTAGACGTCGCCGGCGATCTCGCCAGCGCGTTGCGCCTCGTCGGCGGTCAAGTCGAGCTGGGCGGCGAGCCGGCTGGTGGCCGCGCTGGTGTCCATGGCGGCGGCCATGCCGACGCCGAGGCCGACGGCGAGGGTGCCGCCGGCCAGCGCGCCGACGCCGGACATGCTGTCGGCGAACCCCGACATGCGGTCGGAGAACGACGAGTTGAGGGCGTCGCCGGCGGCGTCGCCCGCATCGTCACCGGCGCGGCGGGCGGCCCGCGTCAGCTCGTCCGTCATCCCCCGCTGGAGATCAGATCCGAAGCCGCGGAAGGACGGGGTTACCGCGATCCAGGCGGTGCCGACCTGCGGTCCGGTGGCGGTGGCCATGGCGGTCACCCCCAGCCGGTGGTCAGTGGCCGGGCGGCCGTGGTCGGGGACGCTGCCGGCGAAGGAGCGCCTTGCCTCGCTCGATCAGTTGGTCGCGGGCCTGGCCGCGCAGGGCCTCAACCTTGCTCGGGCGCGGGACGGGCTTCGGCGCGGAGCCGGGCTGCGAGCCCTTCTTCGAGCGCTGCCAGTTGGCCGTGGCCAGCGCATCGAACGTGCCTGCCAACAGCTCGACATCGAGCGGGTACACGCCGGACTCGCGCGCCTTGGCCCAGGCCAGCGCACTGCGGGAGGTCTGCGGGATGACGTGGACGAGCCGCCACAGTCGCCCCCATGTGAGGTGCGGCGCGCCGATGTCGTCCAAGTCCAGCCCGAGGATGAGGAGGTCGTGCTCGATCTCCCCGCCGTACTCGCTCAGGAGGTCGACGAGGGCGAAGATTCCCCCAGGCTCTCGACACCCTGATTGCTCTTGTGCTCGTCGATCAGCAGCAGCAAGTCGTCCGCCCGCCCGCCGGCGGCGACGAACCGGTCGTACTGCTCGGCGCCCATCAGGCGGCGGGCGAACGGCACGTCGCCGGTCTCCCGCACCTTCTGCGCCGCTTCCTTCAGCTCGTCCGGCCAGAAGCCGGGCGCGGGGATGCTGTACGGCTTCCCGCTGACGGTGATCGTCAGCCGGTCACCGCCCTTCCGCTGCGCGGCCCTGCGCCGCAGTTCCTCCAAGTCGAACGTGGTCCTACTCATGCGCGGTCTCCTCAGTGGGCGCGCGGTCAGGAAAGCGGCGGGGCGCCCCCGGACCGCGCATGGCGGGGACGCCCCAGATGAGGGGGGTGGGTTCCGTCAGGAACCCGGCATGATCATGGCGGGGTTGTTGGTGTTCTCGATCAGCGCGACACCGCGCGAGACGCCGTCCACTTCCATGACGTGGACCTTCGCCAGAAGCGTCATCTCGTAGAAGGTGAGCTGCCCCGCCGTGTGAGCGATGTCGCCCTGCTCGTCGACGACCAACGTCGGGATGTAGATCCTCTTCCAAATCCCGCCGTCGACGAGATCGAGGCAGCCGCTTCGCACGTCCTCGCCAGACTGCTGGACGACCACGGTCTGCGTCTGGTCGCCGGTCGTCGTCGTGATGCTGTCGGGGTAGCGCAGCCCGGCGACCACCCAGTTGTCTTCCAGCGCCTGGAACTGCACGGTGTGGTCGTCTTCGGTCACGGCTGTCCGAACGATCGAGTTCCCTTGCCAGGCGCGGAAACGTTCGACCGTCCGGTTCCGCCCCTGCGTCGGCCCGTCCTCCGACAGCCAGCCGACCTCGTAGAACTCGTCGCCGGGTGGGACGAACGCGCCCGTCTCGTCGTGGATCGGAGGCAGGGGGAACTCGGCGACCGGGGAACCCGGGAGGGTCACCCACAGGCCGCTGTCGAACCCGTACCAGGCCCTCGCGTTGTCCGTGTTCTTCGCCACGGTGCGCTCCTCTCTTAGGTCGGCACCGCTCCACGGACCGACAGCACAACGGTCATCAGCACCCGCGGTACGTCGCTGGGCGCGTCGGGAATGAGGGTCGGCCCGGTCTCCTCTGTCGAGACGCGAACCTCGGGCACCGCCTCGCAGATGCGGGCCAGGTGATACCGGGCGGACTCCGCGAGGTCGGACGCCCGGGAATCGTCGGGCGCCCACACCTGCACGTCGATCCGTGCGTCGTCCACGATCGGGTTTCGCCGCGGTCCGCCCAGGCGGCGTAGCAGCACCATCTCCGGCAGGCGCGGCCTCGGCACGCGGGTGCCGACGTGCACCGGGTCCAGCAGGGGCCGCAGGTAGTCGACCGCCACCAGCGTGGCGTCCGGGAACCGGACCGCTGGGGCGGCCATCAGTTGCCTGCCGCGTCGATCGCCCTGCCGAGGAACCGGTGCTTCGCTTCGGCGTGCAGGACGCCGGGGTGGCGGGCGGTCACGATGCCGCGCACCCGGTCCCGGCCGCGCCGCGTAGTGGCGTCGACCTCGATCGCGCCCTCCTGCATCTCCGGTGCCGCTGCCTGGGCTGCGGCGCCCACGCGCTCGGCGCGCCGCTGGAGATCGGCCCGCAGCTCGTCGCCGGTTGCCAGTCGGCCGACTCCCTCGTAGTCGATCTGGATGCGGACGGTCGCACGCGCCACGGCTCATCCCTCCATCCGGGTCAGCAGGATCTCGATGTGGGCCAGCCGCCCCGTGGGCCCGCGCCAGCGGTCGACGTCTCCGTCGATGACCCAGGTGGCGCCGGCCCACTCGATGCGGTCGGTCTGCTCGATGTCGACGGTCAGCGGTCCGAACGCGCGCCGGTTTCTCTCCAGCCCGTCGCGCGGGATCGTCTCGGCGGCGGGCTGGCGGGAGCCCTGCACGGGCTGCACGCGCCAGCCGGTCAGCGTCGTGCGTTCGGCCGCGGACCAGTCCCGCTCCGGGTCGCCGTAGGAGTTGTCCACCAGCGGGGCGCGGACGCGGGTGATGCTGTCGGTGAACCAGGGGAACGGCACAAGTCCACCCCCTACGGCCTGTTGGCCAGCCGGTATCGGTCCAGCACCCTGCGCTCCGCGCCGGTCAGCATGCCGCCGGCGCCCGAATCGTCCGAGGACCCGCTCGTTGCGTAGGAGACGGACTCGCCGCCCGCCTGCTCCGACGAGACGCCGACCGGGGCGGTCGCCGTCCGCGCCGCCACCGCGATCAGCACCGAGCCGATCGCGCCCGGCGGCTCCTCGTAGCCCGAGTCCATCTCGACGCGCAGCCGGCGCGGGCCGTCCGGCCAACAGCCGCACCGCCACAGCCAGCCGCCGGCCGACCAGTCCCACCCGCCGGCCACAGCCGCCCAGGCATCCGGGGCGAGGTCGTGCTGCGGCCGAGTCTCCACCGCCAGCACCTGGTGCAGCATCAGGGACGGCAGGCCGGCGACCGGCCCTCCGACCGTGTCCACCGTCACCGTGCCGGTCAACCGCGGCCACACCCGCCAGCCGCAGTAGTCCCGCACCACGTCGGCGGCCTCGGCCAGCAGGTCATCCGCCTGCTCATCCGTCAGGTCGGTCCCCGGCCGGCGCCGCAGCCGATCCCGCAGCTCCTCCAGGGACGCCACCTCAGCCCCCGGTGGACTTGTTCGCCAGCTGGCGGGACTTGTTGGGCGCCGGCCGCGCCTTCACCTCACGGACCCGCTTCGGGTCGCCACGCTCGGCCACCTTCTCCGGGCTCAGCTTCATCGTCAGCGTGACGCCCGGCCGGACGTCCACCTCGTACTCGCGCAACCTCGCCGCACGGGACATCGCACACTCTCCCTCCGGTGTGGCCGGGCGGCAGGACCGCCCGGCCGGTGAGTCGATCAGGAACCGGACCCAGCGAGGGTGACCTCGCAGAAAGCCGCCGGCTGGTACACGGCCAGGAGCAGGCGCTCCTCAGCGCGCAACGTCACCCGGTTGTGGATGAAGTCGTCCTGGTCGCTGTTGGTCATCTCGACGCTCACGCCGCCCTTGCGGAGCACCTGGCCGCCGATCTCGAACGCGCCGACGAGAGCCGTGCCCTCGGCGATCGCCGAGGTGATGACGGTCCGCTGCTGCCACAGCCCCGGGTTCAGGCCGAAGCCGCCGTTGCCGTAGGCGCCGGTGAAGGGGCCGCCCGCGAAGTACTGCTCGTTCGCATCGCGCGACAGCCTCAGCCGCTGGTAGTCGAGCGGGTTGATGACCACGGCGTCGGCCGGCAGCTGGGTCGCGAGGTCGATGTTCGTCATCGCGCGGAACAGCGCGTCCAGGTCGTCGTCCGGGCCGGCCGACGCCTCGGTGAGGATGCCGTCCCGGTTCAGGATGCCGGTCATGTTGATGCCCGTGCCGTCGCCGTTGAGGAGCTGGTCCTCCTCGGCGAGGACGAGACGCAGCCGCATCTGTCCCTCGATCACGCTGACCAGGTAGGGGACGTCCTGGAAGGACTCGTCCGAGATCTTGGTGATGCCGGCGATCTTCGTGAGGGTCTCGATCTGCGGCTCGAAGCCGAAGTCGATCGCGGGCTTCTCGCCGAGTTCGGCGACGGGCGCGAATCCTCCGGTGGTCGGCCCCTGCACGTAGTAGGTGAGGGTCGTCGCCGACAGCGTGCCGGACCCGAGCAGGGTCGCGATCGTCGGGCGCCGCAGCACCTCGGGAACGACCTGCCCGTACTGGGTCTGCACCAGCCCGCCGGCCGCACCGCCAGTCGAGAAGTCCTTCGCCCCGAACTCCACGCTGCGCTGGCTGAACCGCGTGCGGGACTTCGCTGCGAGCGTCGCCGACTTGTACGCCTCGTCGGCAGCGAGCTTCGCGGCCACGCCGACGGCCTCACCGGTGCCGCCCGGATTCGGCTGCCCGGCGGGCACGGCGAATGCCTTCGCCGCCAGAGCCGCCGCCTTCTCGGCCTGCCCGATCTGCTCGTCCAACTCGTCGACGCGGGCGAGGTGCTTCTCGCTCTCCGCGATCTCGTCCTTCGTCATCGCGCGCCCGGCGGTCTTCGCGGCCTCGATCGGCTCCTGGGCGGCCTTGAGCGCGGCGTCGCGCTGTTCACGCAGGTTCACTGCGCACTCCTCTTCTTGATGTTGACTCTGGCCTCCAGGGAGGCGGCGGCGAAGTCAGGCGTGGGCGCTCCCGGCTCATCCGACTTGGTGCCGGCGGCGGGGTCCGGTTCCTGCTCCGTGGCCGGGGTCTGCTCCTGGCTCTTCTTCTCGTCGCCCGCCTCGTCGGCCACCGGGGGCTCCGGCGTATCGAGCGCGGACAGCACGCCGTCGATGCCCTCGGCAGCGGCGACAAGCTGATCGCGCGCCTCGCGCAAGGCGTTCTCGTTCTTGCCGGACAGGACGCGTCCAGCCTTGATGCCTTCCAGGGCCCGGGCCACAGCGCGACCGGTGCGTTCGCCGAGGGCCTTCACGGTCTGTAGCTCGGTCGCGGGGTTCGCGCCGACCGGCACCACGGACACCTCGTAGAGGTCGATGTCGCGCAGCTCGTAGACCTCGGCTCCGTCCTTCTCGCCCCACCCGGCGTCCCGCACCTGGTAGCCGAAGCTGAACTCCTTGACCCGGCCGCCCTTCAGTAGACGGTAGACCTGCGGCGCCTTCGGGGAATCCATGTCGAGCTGGGCGCGAACCTGGAGGCCGCGGTCGGTCTCCACCGCCTCGACGATCGAGCCGATGTTGTAGTCGGGGTCGGCCAGGTTGTGGCCCCAGTAGACGGGGATCGGGTAGCCGCTGGCCGACCACTCCTTCAGCGTCCGCTCGAATGCGCCGGGCTGCACGACATCGCCGTAGCTGTCGATGTTCCCGAACACCGAGACCAGCGCGGTGAACTCCCCGCCGCCGCTCTCCGCGTCGACGTCCGTGACCTTCACCCGAGCGGGTGCGTCCTTGATCAGCACAATGCCCCTCCCGGGCTCAGAACTCGAATGCCACTTCGACAGCGCACTTGCAGCCGGCGCGCTGCGCGTCATCCAGCGAGCTGTCCGCCGGCCAGCGGGCGCCGTTGGAGAACCGGTCGTCCAGCGGCACGGTCTCGCCGTCCATCCGCCGGTGCGCCGGCCTTGGGTTGGTGGACTGCACGCGCCACGTCTTCGTTGGTTCGCCTCCGGCGCCGCGCGCCGCCTCGGTCTGCCCGAACCCGCTCATCGCGGTGACCTGGCTGGCGGCGATCTCCGGCACCCGCGACCCGGCCGCCGCCGCGAGCGCGCCGGCCAGGCGCTCCTCTGGCGGTACCGGCTGCCCTTCGTCGTCGGTTCGGCCGGTGTCCTCCAGCGCCTCGTCGGCCTCGGCGATCGTCGCGCCGACGATGCCCTCGGCGACGCCGGCGGCCATCGCGGTCAGCCACGCGACTGTGGCCTCGGCGTTGTAGTCCTCCGGCGGCAGGCCGATCTGCTCCAGCAGGGCCTCGGCTGCCGCAGTCGATGTCGCGAGCCCGAGTTGGAGGAGGAGGTCAGCGAGGGACTGCTGCCACGCCTCGCGGTCCACGTAGTCCTCAACCTGCTTGACGCGGACCGGGCCGCGCTTCGCCGCGCCGTACCCGGCGAGCACCGCCGCCTCGAAGTCGCCGAACCAGCGTGCGAGTCGGCGCTCATACTGCTGCTCGTAGGTGTCGGCCCGCACCGGCCGCGCCCGGATCGGCGCCTTCACCGCTTTTCCCCGCACCACCCCGCTCGTCTCACGCGGCAGAGGGTCGGCTGTCGGGTCCGGAGGCGGGGCCGAGTCCTGCGGCGACGCCTGTCCGCCGACCAGCACGTTCAGCGGTGTCACCAACTCGGCGGCATCGCCGCCGATCGCGGGCATGTTCTGCTTCGCGCGCGCCTCGTCGGCCGTCATCCACGGCCGCCCAACCGCGCCCTGGAAGGCCGCCGCCTGCTCCTCCGGGGAGCCGCGCAACTTCGCCTCGACGGGGAACTCGACGTAGTGGTCGGCCGGTTCGCCGAGCATGGGTAGCAGGAAGGCGTTGATGCGGTCCTGGAGCATCGTCAGCCACGGGCCGAGCGAGTCGCCGTACAGCGACCGGCGGAACTCGCGCACGTTGCTGTAGTTCGCGTTGTCCAGGACGCCGACCATCGTGGGGTTGACCTGGTAGGTGCTGGCCACTGTCGTGAGCGACAGCGTGGCGGCTGCGACGAACTCGTCCTCGCGCGCGCTGAAGCTGGCCTTGACGAGCTTCATGCCGTCTTCGAGGATCGCCGTCCCGCCGGCCTCCGGGCCCGAGCCCGTGTAGCTCGACTGCCACTCCTTGCGGAACCGCTCCTTCCCCTTCGAGCCCCAGGCTGGTGCGTCCATCGGCCGCTCGATCACCGCCGCGACCCTGCCGCCGCGCTGCCACACCTGCTCGCGGTAGGTGTACGCGTGGATCTGCTCCGACAGGATCAGCTTCAACGCGCGCACCGGCGAGCTGCCCGAACTCGGGTCGCCCGGGTCCCAGCCGTGGAACGTGACCATCTGGGCGGCCGGGATCACGATCGGCTCCGTCGCGGCGGGCGGGCGCACCACCCACTCGCCCGGGGCGAACACCGTGCCTCCCAGACCCTGCACGACCCACGCCGTCGGGATCTGCCGCAGCACCCAGCCCGTGTCCGCCGAGGCGTCCCGCGACACCCACCAGAACGCCCTGTCGTGCAGCGCCATGTCGGCGACCGTCGCGTAGACCAGCTCGTAGGTCGTCTGATCCGGGTTCGGCCGACGCAGCAGTGATGCCGCCGGCGAGGTGGTCACCCGGCGCCGGTCGGTGTCCGACACCCGGTCGTGGGTGTGCAGCCCGAGCTGGGCCACGTTCCGGGCGATGAAGTCCACCACGGTCCGCAGGTGGGGCTGGGTCCGCCACAGCTCGGACGGGTCCTGCCCCAGTACGTGCGTCAGGTCCAGCGGCTGCCAGCCGAACTCGGGCCGCGCCCACGAACTTCGGGTGGGACGACTACCCCACCACGCCGCCGCCTTGAACCGCTGCCAGAGGCCCACCGAGCACCCCCTGTCAGCCGGCGATCGCGTCGCCGTCCTCGTCCCAGTCGTCGTCCTCGTCGTAGGCGCTACGCCTGAGCGGCTTCCGGTTCCGCGCCCGGTCCAGCGCCATGATCAAGCTGACGACGCCATCGATCTTGTCGGCCGACGACTTCTTGTCCGGCTTCACGTTGAGCGAGGGGTCGGTAGCGACCGCCAGATTGTCGATCATCCAGCGCATTGGCGGGTTGCCGCCGTGCTCCAGCAGCGGCGCCTCCGGCGTCCCCTGCCGTAGCAGCCGCGCCAGTTCCTTCAGCGGCGGCGACATGGACCGGTAGCCCTGCCTCATCTCCACCATAGGCGCCTCGTCGCTGACGAGATCCGTGATGAGCTGGGTCGAGTTCCACGGGTCGTAGGCGATCTCCTGCACGTTGAACCACGCGCGGTCGGCGTTGATCGCTTCGCGGATGTGGCCGTAGTCCATGACGTCGCCGTCGGTCACGGTCAACCAGCCCTGCCGCACCCACACGTCCACGGCGCCGGCCGTCCGGTCCCGCAGCGCCGCCAGGTTCGCCTCCGGCGTCCACAGCCGCCACAGCGCCCGGTACCCCTCGATCCCCGAGGCGGGCGCCCCGTTCGGGAAGATCCAGCACAGCGCGGACAGGTCGCTCGTCGCGGCGAGGTCCAGCCCGCCGTAGCACTCGGCCCGCCGTAGCTGCGCCCGGTCCACCATGCCGGCGTTCCGGTCCCATTCCTCCAACGAGATGTACTTCGTCTCCTGCTTCGTGCGGATGCCGAGCCGCAGCCGCAGGAACGAGGCCAGCTCGATGGGGTTCTGCCGGGCCTTCGCCGCGGCCTTCTCCATGCTCTCCATCGTCGGCGAGTCACCCGCTGCCAGGCCCGGGTTGGCCTTCAGCCAGGTCTCCGGGGCGAACGGGTCGTCGCCCTTCTCTGCGGCGAAGACGACGCCGTAGAAGGTCGGATCGACCAAGGCGCCGCGGGCCAGCTTCTCCGCGTACTCCCGCAGCTCCGCATAAGGGCTGAACGGGGCGCCGGAGTCGGCCGTCGTGGCGTACATGATGAGCGGCTGCTCACGGGCTCCCGTGCCGGTCTCCACCGCCTCGATCAGGTCGCGCGTCTTGTGCAGGTGCACCTCGTCCACGAACGCCGCGTGCGGGCTGGTGCCGTGCATCGCGTCGCCCGCGCTCGACATCACGCTGAAGAACGAGCCGCTGCGCGGGTGGAGGATCTTGTCCTTCAGCGGCTTCACGTGCCCCTTGAGGTCTGGGGCGTGCGTGGCCAGCAGGCGCACCGGATCGAAGCACAGCCGCGCCTGATCCTTGCGGGTGGCCAGCGCGAAGACTTGGGCGCCCGGCTCGGCATCGGCGCAGGTCAGGTAGATGCACTGGCCGCCGCCGATCGTGGTCTTCGCGTTCTTCCGGGGGATGTCCAGGTACTGGGTCTGGATGATCCGCACCATCCGGCCGTCGCCGTCCGCCGTCGGCCGCACCCAGCCGTAGGTGGGGCCGATCAGGTAGGCGATCTGCCAGGCCCGCAGGGTGATGGGCCGGCCCGCCCACTTCCCCTGCGTGTGCCTCAGCCGGCGGAACGCATCCACCACCCTGTCGACCCTCGCCGGGTCGAACACGGCGCCAGCCACGTCGCGCGGCTCCGGCGTCTTCCACCGCGGTGGGCAGTTCGGCAGCTCGTAGCCGCGGTCCAGCAGGTACCAGGCGACCTCGGGGCTGAGCTTCAGCTTGTCGAGGACCCGCTTCCCGGGGACCTTCACCGTCACCGCCGTCACCCCCTATGCGAAGGGGTTCGCCTCCCCGCCTTCTTCCTTCGCCGGCATCCGAGCGCGCGCCGCGAACGACATCCCCAACTGCTTGGCGTACTCCAGGAACAGCTGGGACTGCGACCGCATCTCGGCGCCGGCCGGGTTCTTCTTCGCCGTCCCGCCGTGCGCCGGGTCGTCCAGCACGACCTCGCCGCCGGCCAACGCGTTGCCGGCCTGGCGGGCCGCGAGGAAGTGCCTCAGGGCCAGCTCGATGGTCGGGCCGTCGGCAGGAGTCAGGAGCCCGGCGCGGTCGAGCTGGGGGACGATCGCGTCCCAGAGCGCGACCAACTCCGGGTCGTCGTCGGGGAACCCGGGTGGCTTCGGCGGGGCCGAGGCATCCACGCGCTCGGCCACCGTGCCGGCCGCCTGCTCGCCGGTCGGGACCGCCTTCAGGTGCTTCGGGATCTTCAGGGGGCCACGTGCACCCACGGTCACGTCACCACCCGTCACAAAAGCAGGAAACCGCCAGCGGTAGAGCGCTCACCACCTGGGCGGTCTCCGGTATGTCCGATTTGAGCGATGCGAACGCCCCTACCCTCTGTCAGCCCAGCCACCTGGAGAGGATCGAGCAGTCCACCTGTCGTGGCAGCCCTTACACAAGCCGCGCCCGTACTGCGGATCGTGATCGTCCAGACCGGCCGCCCGGAGGGTCCGCTTTCCCCGGGGCCAGTGGTCGGCCACGGTGCTGAGCTGGTCGCAGTCGCCTGGCTCGTGGAGCAGCGCGCCGTGGTTGCGGCACTCCTGGTCGCAGGTGCACGTCTCGTCCCGCGCGAGGACGGCAGTCCTGAACCTGCCGCGATGGCGTCGGCCGTAGCCCCGTTGGTGGGCTGAGCCGCGGGCCCGGTCGACCCCCCGAGTATCCCGGGGGGTGCACTCGGGGCAGGGCCCGGGGGGTATCGATTGGCGGCACCCGAGGCACACGCGGGGCGGGCGAGACGGCACGCTCACCCCCCGAGCTGGGTCAGTTCCCGCCCGGGTCCGGGCAGTTCATGGTCGTATCCACCTCGGGCCAGTCGGCTCGGCAGACGATGACGGCCGCGTCCTCGCTTCGCACGACCTGCACGGTGACGGCGGTTGGCCCGTCGATGCTGTCGGCGTAGTCGCGGATCGCGGCCTCAGCCGTGTCCACCGTGGCGTCGGGCATGAGGAGTTCGGCCTCGCCGATCCCCCCATCGGGCAGTTCCTCGTTCAGGACGCTGTACTCGGCGGCGGCCCGGTCGCCAGCCTCGGAGTCGTCGTCGCTGCTGGAGCAGGCGGAGAGGGCTAGGGCGGCGGTCACGGTGGCCAGTACGGCAGTGCGGGTTCTCATGCCGGGCAGCTTCTCGCACCTGCCCGCCCGCCGTCCGGCGAGTGATCGTTCCGTGACGGTGGTTGCGCCGCCCGGTGCCCGCCGGGCGGCGCGTCCCCACTCCACCCGCCTCGGGTAGTCTGTCCCGCCGCCCGGTCGCCGCGCGCTCCACGACCACCCTGGCGTCGTGCTCGCTGCCGTGGGGCCCGTGGAGGAGGCTCTTCACCCCATCGCCGGGCGGCGGGAGTTTCGGCCCTGCACGGCCGCCCGTGCAGGGCTGTCTATGCGGCGCGCTGGCGAGGTCGGTAGCCGGCTGCGGCGGCGCGCACGTCGGGCAGGGCATACATGGTGCGGTAGCCGTGGCCCTGGCCAGACGGCCGGCCGTCGCCGGGGTATCGCCGGACGCGCCCGCGGCTGGCCCAGGATCGGATGACCTGCTCAGGAACCCCGACCTCGGCGGCGGCTTCGTGGCCGTAGACCAGCTCGTCTGGGTAGGGCGGCTCCTGGGTCACGGTCACCCCCTGCATGACGAAACCCCCGCGCGGTGGCGGGGGTTTCGGTGGCTCGCGACGCACGGGTGGCGTCCGCGAGCAGTGTGACATGTCGGTGATCGCTGGTCAAGCGGCGAGCGCGACGGCTGCGATGACGAGCACCAGCAGGTGCGCGGCCTGGTCGACGTGGGCCGCACCGCCGTGCCGCAGGAACTCCTTCTGGCCGGTGTGCTCCAGCCACCAGACGACGGGCCAACGCCGGTCGATCAGGCTGTGCGTCACCCCGATCCAGGCGAGGGCGAGCATGCCCCCGGCCGGGCTGATGTCGGCGCCGAGGACCACGACACCGGCGAGCAGGGCGATCCCGCACACCAGGACGTGCGTCCCAGCGTGGATCAGGTTGGCGCCCCACCCGTGGTGGTGCAGGCCGGGGTTGGGGTCCTCGGGCCCCTCCGTCCAGCCGGCCTTGCGGCCCGCCAGCCGGTCGGTCTGCAGCGGGTAGTCGGCCAGTAGGTGGGCGACGAAGAGCAGGACGAACAGATCGGCCATCACACCTCCCACTGCTCGCCGCGGCGGCTCCTGACGTGCCGCCAGGGCAACAGCTCGGTCGCACCGAGGACACCCTCGGCCCAGGCCGCAGCCTGCTCAATATCGGCATTGATGTCGGAGGTGAACGGCGCGTGGTGGCCGACGACTACGCCGCCGACGGTGAGCACCCAGCGGTCAGCGTCCCGCACGAGGGTGCGCGCCATCAGATGCCCTCCATCCGCGCATTGGCGGCGGCGGTCCGGAGCAGGTTGAGCACCTGATCGCGCGTGCGCCACCGGCAGTCCTGCCACTGCCAGTAGGTGGCGCCGCCGCCGAGTTGGCGGTTGAGCCAGTCACCGGCCCGCTCGGTGACTTCACGTGGGTGTCCGAGATGGACGAGGAGGGTTTGGGCGCCGAGGATGCAGACGGCGCCGCGGGCGTCCTGGAGGGTTCGCTGAGCCCAGCCGCGGGTCTGGATTATGTGCGCGGCCAGGTCGAGGTGGTCGGCCACCGTCACCTGCCGTGCAACGGCCCGGTGGCGGCGGATGGCTCGGGCGATGCGGCCGGGCTGGCGGGGCGCGGGCCCGGTGACGATGCCGGCCTGGCGGATCAGATCGTCCACGCGGCCGACCGACGACGGCGGGGCGGCCGGG
Source organism: Streptomyces sp. NBRC 109706 (assembly GCF_000974485.1). Taxonomy (GTDB): domain Bacteria; phylum Actinomycetota; class Actinomycetes; order Streptomycetales; family Streptomycetaceae; genus Streptomyces. Next base: position 266,049 of record NZ_BBOM01000011.1, read on the forward strand.
GCCTGTTGGGTGAGGTACTGCTCAATCCCGGCATGCAGCCGATCGAGATCGGCTCTGCTGACTCGGATATCAAGCAGGGGCGCGGGCATGATGAGGTCTACCTCCGTGCTCGTTGGTGGGTTCGGTGGTGCAGGGGCGCCCCGGTGCTGCCAGGCGAAGGGGGCGCCCCAGGCGGGGCTACCAGATCGAGCGGAACCGGGTGCCGGTGGCCGCATCGGCGACCTGCTGGGCGTGACCGGCGCTCCCGAGGAGCTGGGCCTCCCACTTGTCGCCGTCCTCCTTCATTTCCACCGTGGTCTTCAGATGCCGGATGGCGGGGTGCCCGCGGTCCTCGTAGACCTGGCCGCCGTACTGCTCCCACAGCCCCTCGGGGGTGATGGAGCCGCTCATGAGACCAACCAGGGCGCGGCGGGTGAAGCGGACCTCGGTGACGACACGCAGGCCCCGGTCGGGCCCGCCCACCAACTCGTCAACCACGTAGTAGGGGCGACCGGGCTTAGCGCGGCGACCGAAGTCCTTGGCTTGCTTACGCAGACTGGGAGTGGGCTTGGGCAGCTTCGGGGTCTTGATCTTGAACTTCATGACTTTCTGTCTCCTGTCGGTTTGTGGCTGGGCTGTCAGCGCCAGCGCCAGGGCTGGCGGGTGCGGTGGGCAGTGTCGGCGGCGGTCGCGAGGTCGCGGACGAGCGGCAGATGCCGGCGGGAACTGGGGCGCCACTTCATTCGAGCCTCGGCGGCGTCCAGTGCCCGCGCCGTCGCCCAGGCTTGGCCGGGGGTGAGGTCGAAGTGGCAGCCTCCGGTGCCGCAGACGCCCGCAATCAGCGGATCGAGGGGGGCGAGATGATCAGCGGGCAGCACCCGCTTCAACTCGGCGATCAGGACCTTCATGGCGCCGTAGGACGGCGCGTGGCGGGCATGTTGGATCATCCAGCCCATGTGGGGCTCCTCTCGGGGAGTGGTTTGTTTGTGATGGTTTGTTCGTCCGTATGCGGTCGGTACGCTGAGCTTCGCCGCAGGTCAGAGACGGGATGGAGTCGGTACGGCCAGCGATCCGGTCGGTACGCGTACCGACCACCAGGGGCGGCGTACCGGCATCGTCCCGTCTCTGACCTGCGGGTTTGTGAGGCGTACCGACCCCGTACCGACGGCTATTCCAGGACAATCCCGGCGACGGCCTGAACGTCCGCCCACAGGTAGCCGTTGGCCCGGCCTCCCCTGCTCCACTGCCTCACGGGCAGCTCTCGGCCGGTCCCGGCCAGCGCCTCCTCGATCGCCTTGCGCAACGCCGTCCCGCCAGCGCGGACATAGCCAGCCTGGTCGTCCCCGCCGGCGGCGAGGGCTTCCGGCGACCAGGTCCCCGGCGCCATGTCGGCCAACCGGGGCAGGAGGTCAGCGGTGGCCAGGCGGTCGGCCGGCTTCCCGTCCTCGCCAGCGGCGCGGAACACTGCCACCATCAGCTGGATGACACCCAGCTCCCCGGCGTCGGGAGTCACCGCCGGCTCTCCCGGTCGGCCGCGACCGCCCGGCCCGCCAGCCATTGAGGTGTACCCGGTGTAGGCCACCAGCTCAGCCTCGATCGGATCCGCGAACTGGCCCGGCAACCGGCCCAGTTCGCGGCGGAGCTCCACGCCGGCGTCAATCAACGGCCGCGCGCCGTCGTAGTGTTCGTCCTCGATGAAGAAGCCGCGGATCAACTCCCCGGCGTTCCCATCGATGTCCACGATCGCCGCGCCCGTGAGGGATTCGGGAATGTCGTGGGCGCGCAGGCCGGCGCCCGTGGCGCCGTCCTTCAAAATGGCGTTGGTCTGCGCGGCCCCACCCGTCCGGGTGGAAACCCGAGCGCCGGAGTTGGACTTGTAGCCGCGCGGAATGGTGTTGGCGTCCGGGTCCTGTGTCGAGATCAGCACCGTGATGTTCAGCGCGGCCGCGAACGCCGCAAGGGATTCGAGGAGTTCAGCGATCCGGTCGGCGCACTTCAGGGTGCGCTCCCCCTTGGGGTCGCTCGGGTCGAGGTAGCGCTCCGACGAGTTCGCGTACTGCTTGTATTCGTCGATGATCAGCACTTCGAGCGGGAACTCATCGAGATCCGCCTCGGAGAGCTTCGCGCGGCCCTGGTCCTCCAGGTACTCCTCCCGCCGGTATGCCTCCTCCAACAGCGCCTCCAGTAGGAGGATCAGCCTCTTCGGGCGGCGACCGAAGAACGTGCTGCACACCCGGCCGTAGCCGACGTGTTCGCCCGGTTTCGCGCCAGCGACCAGGCGGATGTTGCAGCGGGGTTCCAGGGCCAGGCCGCAGAGCAGAGAGCGCAGGATCATGCCCTTACCCGTGCGGGACATCCCGCCCAGCAGCGCCATGACGTGCCGCAAACGGAGCGCGATTGGCTGCCGGCGCCGGTTGAAGCCGATCAGGATGCCCCGGTGCCACACGTCCTGACGCACCGCATTGGCCAGCAGCGGGGAGGGGACCGCCTGCTCAAACGGGTCGGTCGACGCCAACCACAGGCGGACCTGTCCGGGGTGCTCACCCTCACGGATGTCCATCCGCAACTTCGGCACCCGGAACGCCTTCGCGACCCTGTCGGACTTGTCCAGCAGGTCAGCGACCGTGGTCTTGCCAGGCAGGGCGAACGTAGCTTCCACAGCGCCCTCACCGGCCGGGGTTGGCAGGCCGACCATCTCGACAGCCTGGCTGTCGGTCAGCAGGCCCGCTGTCCGCAGTGCGGAGGTGATGACCTCCTCGCCCAACAGGGGGCGCGTTGGGGCAGTGGCGACCTGCGCCGGCTGCTCGTCGCGCTCCCCTCCCTCATCGTCACCACCGCCGGTGGGCAGTTGGGGCCGCCCCGTCCCGCCGCCGTTGCTGCTGCCGCTGGCCGCGCCGAGCGACACCGTGCTGTCGCGCCGGGCCTGCTCCCTGCGGCCGGCGACGTAGGCCGCGGTGCCGGTAAGGGCTGCCGCCCCGGCGGGCACGACCAGCCCCACCATCACCGTGGCGACGAGGAGGGCGACCACGGCGGCCCCGCCCGCGCCGAGCCCGGCGAGGGTGGCGTGCTCCCGGTGACGGGCGGCAGCGACGCGCTGACGGCGCGCCCGCAACTCCTCGATCTCCGTGTCCAGCTCACGGCGCCGCTGCGGGTCGACACACAGGCGCAGCTCTTCCTGTGCGAGGCGGATCTGATCGGCGACCTCGCCGGCACGCTCGTAGTCCCAGGCGCGCTGGACTGGCACGGCCACACCGAGGGCGGTCAGGCGGGCGATCGACGTGCCGTGCCGCCATGTCCAGGCGGCGCCCGTGACGGTGGCCGCCTGCCCGAGGCGTTCGCGGACTGTGGGCCTCACCGACGCGTCGGGCAACTGCTCTGCGTGCGGCGCCTCCGGCATCCGGATCGTGCCCACGCTCGTGTCCGCCGGCATGGTCGGGCGGCGGTCCGACAGCTGCACCACGTTCGACGGCTCGACAGCCGTCTGGATCGTCTCGGTCGTCACTGGTCTTCACGCTCCTTCTTCACCGCATCGCGGACGCGGATGATGTACTCGTTGGCGCCGCCGCCGAGGACTTCGCGGACGTTCCGCGCGGAGAGCTTCGAGGTGTCGCCGAGCGCATCGGCGAACTTCCGGACCTTCTCCAGGTCCGCCTCTTCGATGGGCTTCTGCGGGGTCTTCGACGAGGCACGTCCAGACGCCTGCTTCCCTTTACGCCCAAGGGTTTTCGCGGCCTCGGGGGCGCCGCCAGACGGCCCACCGGAGGGACTGCGCAGGGGGATACCGCCCTCGCCGTCGTCGCCCCTCCCAGAGGCGGGGAACACGTCGCGCAGGAACGCCTCGACGGCAAGCGACTCGGGCGTGTGCCCGGCATCGGTAACCGTCTGCTCCACCGCACGGGTAGCGGCGAGCCGGCCCGCGACGACCGCCACGGTCTGACCCAGCGGCGCCCCGGTCACGTCCTGCCACGCCTCGGCCCACGCCTCCTCGCGGTCCACCGTGCCGTAGGGGTGCGCGGTGAGGATCTCCTCGTACCGGGTCCAAACCGGCTTCTCCTTGCGGCGCTTCTTCTCGTGCTTCCGGCGGGCCTTCGCCTCGGCGCGCTGCTGCTTGGTGCGGGCGCCCTTCCCTCGGTGCCGGCCGAGGCTCCGCAGCTCCCAGAACGCCACCCCGCCGTAGGAGGACAGCGCCAGGACGATGACCATCCAGCTGGCGCCGGGGAACATGGCCGGCGCCTTCATCCCGTTGATGCCGGCGGCGATCGAGGCGCAGCCCCACATCGCGATGCGGTGCGGGCCGACCGGCCGGCCGTCGCGCTTCGCCTTCTCGCCGGTGATGGTCGCGACCTGGGCGCCGGACTCCAGCATGATGGCGAGCGCGAGCGCGACCATCAGGGGCGCCCCGGCGCCGATCATCGCCTTCAGCTGGAAGTAGAAGGCCGGACCGATCGAGCACGTCATCGCGACGATCGCCAGGCTGGTGTCCAGGTTCGCCAGCAGGCTGGCGCGGGTGGTGGCCCACCGCTCGCGGCGGTCCTTCCGGCGCTGCTTCTTCTCGCGCTTCTCGTCGGCCTTCTTGGCGCGCTGCCGTTCGTCCTCCTCCTCGCGCCGCTTGCGGGCCAACTCCTCGCGGGCGGCGGCGTCGAGGCGCTTCTGTTCGGCGTCGGCCGCGCGGTCGGCGCGGCGGTCCTCGGCCCAGCTCACCGCACACCCCCCGCCCGGCGCGCCCGCTTGGGCTGCCAGTTGGAGGCGCTCCGCACGCCGCGCCGCAGGATGATCAGTGCGCCTCCGGAGGCGACGACGGGGACGGCGACCACGGCCATGGCAGTCGCCAGCAGCACCACCAGCGGCAGCATCACTCCGTGGATGCTGTCCAGCCGGGTCGCCACCGCGCCAGCCAGCCGGGCCAAATCAGTGGTGGACATGGGGGTCCTCTCTCGGTAGTCAGGCGCGGGTGATGCGGAATTCGGTGACGTGGTGACGACGGCGCTCGGCCTTCATGTCCTGGAGGGCGAGGTCGACGACGTACTTGCGGATCACGGCCTCCGAGGTAGGCCGGTCAAGGGTGACGCGGGTGACTCGGTGGTTGGCGTCCTGGCCGGCCGGGCCGCGCTCGGCCCAGACGATCAGGAAGGACGCCATGTACGTGCCGGGGTTGTAAATCTTCGCCATGAGGGAGTTCCTTTCGGTAGGTATGACGCGTCAGCCGACGCTGTAGCGGAGGGTTCCGACGATGACGTCGCCCGGTTCGGCGACGTCACGCTGTCCCGCGATGTCGCGGGCGATGGCGGCCTTCAGATCGTCCTCGCTGGTGCCGGGCGTCGCGACGGAGGACCCGTAGGCCCTGAACTGGCCCTGAACTGGCCCTGACCGACGATCACGCCCTCGACGGTCCAGAAGTAGCTGAGCAGCATCACCGCACCGCCCTGTCGAGCACGTGCCACAGCCGGTCGGCTCGACCCCACGCAGGGTCGACCACGGTCAGGTAGGTCGCGCCGTCCAGCGCCCGGTAGGCGCGGCGATGCAGGCCCGGCAGCGAGTGCCGCAGGTCCCGACCGGCGAGACGCCGTCCGAACCAGGTCTCGGCGCGGCCGCCGGCACGGGTGACCGGCACCCCGGTGTCCGGGCCGATGCACTCCTCGTCGGACTGCCGCACGACGATCAGGCCCCACCCGTCGGCGACATGAGCGATCTCGTCACACAGCCGGTCGTCAGCGACCCAGCCGTCCACGGCGGCCCGCTGGTCCCACCGGGGCCCGGACTCGCCGGGCTGGCTGCAGTCGGTTGCCCAGCCGGCCCGGTTGAGCCGCGCCAGGTCCGGGACCAGGTCGGTGGTCTCCTCGTCGGGTCGGTCGTAGCCGCCGGGGTGGCCTCCAGGCAGGCGACCCTCCAGCCAGTCGGCCGTCAACCCGGCCAGATCGGGGACGGTGCGGGCCTTCGCCCACCGTCGATCTAGTCGTGTCATGTGCATGATCAGTCCTTGGGTGGTCGTGTCCGTGATCCACTGGCGGATCTCCACCCGCCCCGGGATGCGCCGGGACGCGTGGGCTACCGCCAGACGGTCAGCTGTTGTTGGTGATGATGGAGCCGGTCCCGGTGTGGACTGGGCCGTGCGACTCGCCAATCGCAACGCCGTAGTTGTTGCCGCCGACGATCGGGGCCGCCTTGACATCCCCCTTGACCTCGCCGGCCTGAACCACGGTCTCCGCCGTGGAGCCGTCGATCCTGTTCTCGGGCATCTCGCCCTCCTCAGATGTTCGATGCGGCGGTCTGCCGCAGGTGGGTGTGGGCCTCACGGGCCCGGCCGCCGGCCGCAGCCAGCTCGATCTCGTAGTCCGGGACGGTATTCGGCAGGTCACCGATCGCGACCGCCGCGTCGACCGCCACCTGAGCGGCGGCCACAACCTCGGCGTCGGCAATCAGCAGGACCACGTCATCCAGCGCGTCGAACATGGCGGACCGGGCGGCGTACCGCTCGGCGCGGGCCTCCCGGGAGTCGGCGACCCCCTCCCGCCGGTCCGCGATCTTCAGATACTGCTGAGCGCGATGCGCCCGGACCGCGGCCAGCAGATCCGCCACCAGCCTGCGGTCCCGCTCCCGCGCCGCCCGTCGCAGACCAGACCGGTCCCGCAACCCCTGCGTGAGCGTGGTGATCCCGACGCCGGACAGAGCAGCCAGCGCCGCCACGATCGAGGCGCCCATCACAGCGCCCGGCACGACTTCGCGTGCGACCCGGCCCACGGCAGCAGGGAGTTCACGACGTCCTGGTCTGCGTCGCTGGCAACCTTGTGGCCGAACCGGTCACGGTCCAGCCGGGCCGTCTTCTGCTCGTGGCAGCCGCCGCACCGGGCCTCCGCTACAGCGGAGCGCCACAGCTCGAACTGCCTCAGCTCGACCGTGACGGTGTTCCCGCCAGCGGTGCGGTAGTTGATGGGGCGCAGAGTGTCTCGCATGATGTCCTCTCAGATGGGGGTGGGGGGCGCGCCCCGGGCCGGATCCGATCCGGCGCCATCGCGGCGGGTCCGGGGCTGAGTGATGGTCAGGTGCGGTGGAGACCGCGCAGAACGTGGCCGTGCGGGTCCGCGTGCATCGGGTGGTCCGCGCAGTCGGCGGCCCAGCACTGGTGGGTGTGGCAGGTGCGGCGGTCGTCGGGGTGCATCCCCCGTGCCTCCGCCTCGCCGTCGGCGGCGAGCTGGAGGCCCAGCTCGGCGTCCGTCACCGGGTCTTCTCCAGCGGCGAGGTGCTGGCGGCGACCTGCGCGGCGTGCGCCCGCAGGTCCGCCTCGGCCTGCCGCCGCTGCTCCTCCGCGCGCTTCGCGGCCTCAGCCGCCGCCTCCGCCGGCGTCTGCTCGCTCACCGCGCACCCCCCTGGGGGCCGTGCTCGCGGGCGAACTGGGCGGCGGTGGTCAGCAGCTCGGACACCTCGGCCCAGGTGCGGCCCGTCCGGCGCTCCCACGCGTCCAGGTCCACACCCCAGGTGGCCACCGTCGAGCGGGCCGCCAGCACGATCTCCAGCAGCCGCTCGGCCGCCGACCACAGCGCCAGGTCGCCGCTGGAGACGTCCATCAGCGCGCCGACGATCCCCTCGAACGGCACCGGCTCCCAGCCGACCCGCACCAGATGCTCGCGCGCGCCAGCCAGCAGATCAGCCAACTCCCGGCCCGACAGGATGCCGCCGTCCATGCCCGTCCACAGCCGGGACGCGTCCGCCTCCTCAGCCGCACGCCGCCGCCACCCAGCCGGCGACGACACCGCCGGCCGCACCGCCGTGTACAGGCTCGGGTCGTTCATCACGCACCCCCCGGCCTGGGCAGGGCGCGGCACGACTCGGCGTGCGACTGCGCCCACTCACGGGCCTCCGGAGTCGAGCACCGCCCGCCCTCGTCGAAGTCCGGCTGCAGCCCCGTCCCGAACTCGTCGTGGTACGCAGACCAGCCCCAGTCGACCACGTGTACCGTCGAACAGCCGCTGCACGACGCAGCGGTCTCCGTCGGCTCCGGCTTGCTGTATTGGCCGGACCGTTCAGCCACATCCACAAATCCGCCGCCGACGGTCGCGTAGCGGGCGATGACGCCCGCCGGCCAGTCGGCCGTCCGCTGCCCGCTCACGCCGCCACCTCGTACTGGTCGCCCTCGACGGCCGCGACCAGCTCGGCCACCAACGGCTCCTCGGTCGGGTGCGCGTTGTCGTACCGCTGCGCATGCGCCAACAGCTCGATCTCCCGCGCCAGGTCACCCTGGACCCGCAGGTACTCGGTGAGCAGCTCGGCCCGGTAGGCGCCGTCGGCATCCGCCACCGTGGTGCGGGACCGGGCCGCGCGGGCCAGCTCACTGCTGCCGGCGGCGTCGCCGTCGAACAGCGCGCTTCCACTACGCTTCACGTTGATCTCTCTTTCTCTCGACACGAGTTGGGTTGAGAACGGGGTTGATCACCAGGCCCCCGGGGAGTAGCCGCTCCCCGAGGGCCGCTCCACTTCAAGCCGCCAACACCGGGACGGCGTCAGGGACGGGGGCGGGGGCGGCGAACTCGGTCAGCGCCTCCTCGGGCACTCGGATCGCCCCTCCACCGCGTCGGGCCGCTCCGGCCACCACGGGCCGGCCGTAGCGCACGGCCGGGAGGTGGCCGTCGTTGATCCACCGGTAAACGGTGGCGGGGTGGACTCTCAGACGGTCGGCGACCTCCTTCACACGCAGCATCAGGACTCCTAATCGCAGTTGTCGCGTTCGTGGAGAACCATAAGCGCATGACTATCCAGGTATCAAGCGTGTCGGGTCACGCGAGTCCACGGCGTGGCCGGTTTCTTGGCGCATCAAGGTCTTAAGGTTGAGGTCAGACCGCGGACCGCCGGAGATGAGCAGGAGGCACAATGGCCGAGAAGTGGACCACGTCGTCGGCGGCATACCTGCGTCCCCGCACGCACGGAGAGAGCGACACCTGGACCAGCGCAGCACCCGGACGAAGCGGCCAGCAACTGCTGGCCGTTGACGACGTCGCCCCGCCGCTGGAGGTCGCCAAGCTGTTGGACCTGGCCGCTGGGGACAGCTCGGTAGTGCGGCGGCGGCTGATCCTCCTCGACGGGGAACCGATCGAAATCGCCAGCTCGTACTACCCATCACGGATCGCCGCCGGCACAGCGCTGGCCAGCTCGAAGAAGATCCGTGGCGGGGCGCCGACCGCTCTCGCCGACCTCGGCTACCCGGGCACCCGAGCCGTCGAGTACATCGAGCAGCGGATCGCCAGCGACGAGGAGGGCGCGCTCCTCTGCCTCGCCGCCGGGGCTTCCGTGCTCACGCTCACCCGCACGACCTACTCCGATCACACACCTGTTGAGGCATCGCTCATGGTCATGAAGGCCCCGCGACGCCTCCGCTATGAACTGGAGGTTCAGTGACCACGCCTGAGGAGCGAGCGGACCCGCGTCCGATCGCGGACACCATCGCTCATGAGATCCGTCGGCTGATCATGCTCGGGGAGTGGGAGCCCAGCCGGCGACTCCCCACCACGGAGCAGCTGTGCCGGCAGTTCAGCACCTCCAATGTGACCGTCCAGAGGGCCCTGAAGAAGCTCAAGTCGGAAGGGCTCCTCGTCGGCCACTCCGGGCAGGGCGTCTTCGTCCGCGACAGGGCGCCGATGGAGATCGCCCCCGCCTCCCTGATGACCCCGGCCGCCCCCGGGCGGCCGTACTCGTGGATCAGCGAGGCCGAGAAGCGGTCCCAGAAGGGCAGCAACCGCATCTTGGAGGTCGCGGAGGTCGCGCCCCCGCGGCGAGTCCGCGAAGTGTTCGACCTGGAGGAGGGCGGCCGGGCGCAGCTGAGGAAACGCGTCGGACTGTTGGACAACTCGCCCGCTGAGGTCGTGTGGTCGTACTACCCGCTGGAGTTGGCGCACGGCACCCGCCTTGCCGACCGGCGCAAGATCCCCGGCGGGTCCCCGGCGCTACTGGAGCAGATGGGGTACCCCACGCGCGGCCAGGACGACATCTGGGGAACGCGCTTCGCTACGACGGAGGAGTACCTGCTCCTCGAACTCCCCGGGGAAATCCCGGTCCTGGATCTCTTCCGTGTCGTCTTCAGCGACAACCGGCGTCCGATCGAGGTCACCCTCTTGGTGAAGCCGGGGCACATCTACAAGGCGAGCTATAGCATCACGGCGAACTGACCAGCACCTCTACCAGCCCTCCGCCCATGGACGGAGGGCTGAGTTGTGCCTGGATTCACGCAACCGCTTGATATGGATGCGATTAAGCGGCTACCGTCTTGGCGTCACCCGCTCCACACGGAGCGTGGCGCAGCTTCCTGCGCGAAAGGACGCCATGCCGAGATCCTCCGAGCGCACCGCGCTCTACCGCTTCTACGACGAGCGCGACCGACTACTCTACGTCGGCATCAGCAAGGACCCAGATCAGCGCTGGAGGGAGCACCAACAGCTCAGCCCGTGGAGCCGGCAGATCTCCCGCCGGGAAGTCGAGTGGCTCACCTCGCGCCGGACGGCCGAGGTCGCCGAGGTCGCCGCCATCAAGTCCGAACGGCCGGCTCACAACAACCGCGACAACTTCGAGACGGCCCAGCTGGGCAACGACTGGCCCAGCCTCGCGGGAATCAAGCGCGGGAAGGCCGACGCCCTCGCCGAGCTGATCCGACAGGAGATCCGTTCCGCGCGATGGAGGCCCGGCCAGAAGACGCCCAGCCGCGAGGTGATGGCGGCGGCGGTCGGCGTCAGCTTGAGCACGGCCGAGACCGCCACCGACCGCCTGCTCCGCGAAGGAGTGCTCGTCCATAGAGGTGGCCTCGGCCTCTTCGTCTCACGACGCGCCCCGTAGCCCACGTTGCTCGTCTGCGGTTCGAGTCGGGCGGGTGAGGGGCGGGTTTCGGTCGCCGCCGGCTGGTGTCGACTTCCGCTACGAGCCGTAGGTCGGTTTCGCCGGTTTCCTACCTTCGGCTCGCCTGACCTGCTGCGACAGGGAAAATAGAAGAATGGAAAATGTCCCACATTGCGGCATCTTCTGGTTCGCGACCTGCCGGTGCGGATCATGACCTAGCGTCTGAGATGGCCGGGGGATTTCGGTCAACCCTGGGACGGCCACCAGGGTGACTTGCCGCCCGCGATCAGGGTGCTCTACCGGTTGACATGCTGGCGAAAGCGCGCGGTGGCTGAGGGGCGGATTCGCGTCGGCCTGTCCACTCGCTCTAACGTCTCTGAACAGCACGAACGCCCGGGGCAGTTGGGATGCCCCGGGCGCCGCAAGACCGGTGGACGCCAATCCATCGGATGACCGAGCGGGTGTGTGGCCCGCTGATCGACAAGACCTCAGCAGAGAGGTGTCAAAGTCATGAGTACAGCGACTCATAGAATTAAGCAACCCACCACCCCCGCCCCCGTCGCCCCCACCCCCCACTACTCGTGGTGCGCCGACCACGGCGACCGGTTCCCGACGGTGCACGAGTCGGAGGCCGTCGAGCTGGTGATGCCGGCGGGGTGGCGGGATGGCACGTTCCAGGCCCGGCTGGCGATCGACGATGACTACGCGGACGCGCCGGACGTGATGCTGGTCCTGGACGGGAGCGGCATGTCGGTGCCGGCCGCCGAGGTGGCCACGTTCGCCGACTCGCTGGAGGCGTTCGCGGAGCAGCTGCGGGTGCTGGCTCGGCGGGCGGTCGCCCAGTGAGCGGTGAGCCCCAGGTCTTCGCGTTCGAGGGCGCCGAGGTGCGCACCGTGCTGGTCGACGGCGAGCCGTGGTGGGTGGCCGCCGACGTCCTGAAGGTTCTCACCTTGAAGAACGTCACCGAGGCCCTGCGCGGCCTGGACGAGGATGAGTTCAGTACTACTGAAGTCGTCGATTCGACGGGGCGGCACCAGCCGAACACCTACGTCGTCAACGAGCCGGGGCTGTACTCGTTGATCCTGCGCTCTCGGAAGCCGCAGGCGAAGGCGTTCAAGCGCTGGATCACGCATGAGGTGATTCCGCAGATTCGCCGGACGGGGGCCTATGCTCCTGGCCGGCGGGAGGTGACGGCCGCTGCTGGCCCGTTGCCGTATCGGGAGCAGGCGGAGGTGTTGGCGATCCTGCGGCCGGTGTTGCCGGAGCCCTACGCCGTCGCCACAGGAAAGATCATCATGGCGCGGGTGATGGGCGAGCGGCCGGAGTTGGAGGCGGCGGAGACGCCGTTGTACGCCTCGACGTTCCTCGCGGAGAAGGGCCACAAGCCGAAGACGGTCACGAAGTTCCAGTCGCCGTTCGGTCGGCGAGCGTCGGACCGCTACCTGAAGGTGCACGGCCGCCGGCCGGAGAAGATTCCGGGCCCGGCGGGGTCGCGGATCGACAAGGTGGCGGTGTACTCCGAGGATGACCGGCCGCTGCTGGAGCAGGTGTACAGCGAGATGGTCGAGGTGGTCCGCGCGTTCGAGGATGGCGCGCAGACCGCCATCGGCGCCTGACCGAAGGCGACCTCCGCCCCGGGCCAACTGCCATGGTCCGGGGCGGAGGTGTGTCAACGTGCCTGGTCGTTCGGATGAGCGTCGATCACGATCTCCTGGGGGTGATCACCCTCCAAGGCGCTGGTGATCGAGTCCTTGACATGGGTCGCGATCCCGTTGATCGCCTTAACGTAGTCGACTGGGGCGGCGTCGAAGGTCATCCGGCTGAGGATCGCGGCGAGCGTCCTCCCGGAGACCGGGACGCGAACCCGGCCATCCTCCCCTGCTGAGATTGCCTCCTCGGTGGGAGCGCTGAAGTGCTCCTCCTTCTCGGAACACCGCTCAACGATGAATTGCCAGGTGTCTGGATGGCAGACGAGTACCACCTCCGAGCTACTGGCGGCTTTCGCCAGCAAGTCGACCTTCCGTCGCTGGTAGTCGCTGACCGGACGCTCACGCTTGAACGGCCACATGGTGCCGCGCTCTCCTCTCGTTGGGCCGCTAGTGCGGGCCTGAGGCTGGCGTAGCGGGGGCCGGGGCGGCAACGGGGCGATTTCGAGCGGGAGTCGAAAGGCTGCACCGCCTACGCGGAAGGGGGATCAACCTCGGGATGACCGACCCTCAAGAGCGCGGCGCATCGACTCGCGAAGTTCAACCATCGCCGGAGACTCCTGGAATTCTCTGATCGCGGGGGCTGCGAGGTGTGAGGCGAGGGATTGAGCGGCATCTTCCAGGCTCTTCCCCTCGGGCAAGTTGTAGACCCTGGGGCCGCCGTCCGCCTCCCAGTCGATCCCGGGTGCTGGCGGTTCGTCGCTGCCCGCACGTGCCTGCCTCCACCCCCACTGGGCCGCTTCCTTGACCAGGTTCTCAACAGCTCCCTTGCGGTAGCTGACGCTGTCCTCGGTGCCAGAATCATCCGGTGCGGGGTTCACGACTGCTTCGATGGCCTCCGTGGTGCTCGCGGGGGCGGCTACCTCGCTGGAGATTCCATCCACCCCCGCGCGCCAGTTGCGTTTCAGGACGGCCTCCCGAAACTTCTCGCTGCACACCATGCCGACCGTGAGCACGGTCGCGAGCAGGAGGATGAGCAGGGTCCACTGGGTCTCGACGATGAACTCGGCGACGGTCACGGCGGGCAGTCTTCCAGGTGGGGAACTGCGGTGCGAACTGTCGTGAGGCGGGCTGGCCGGGGCGCGGGAGTCGCCACCGCCCGATGTCTCGATACTGCCCCTTCGTGTTCAGTTGCTGGCCCTGAGTGGTCTACGGTGCTCTTCCTGTCGCCGTTCCGAGGAGCCCGCCGTGTCCGCACCCGTGGCCCGCGTCGTCCCGATCTGGGCGCATCGCCGCTACCGTGGCTCCATGCACCCGACGCTGAAGACCCACGTTGACGGGCAGCTGGTGGAGCTGCCGGGCACGATCGCCGCCGTGCGCAAGTCCCTGCCGGCGGCCGAGCGCGACGAGTTCACCGCCGAGGTGGAGACGACGCCGGCCGACCAGTTGGTGGGCGTGCTGGCCCGCTGGGCGCTGCGCGGTACTGCGGCCGGCGAGGAGGACGAGGCCGTGTTCCGCCGGTTGGAGCGCGGTGACCACTCCGGGGCCGTGCCGGCGGACGACGAGGCGGCCGGCGCCGCGTGACCTACCGCATCGAGTACGCCCCCGCGGCAGCGGCGTCACGGAAGGCCATGGCCCCCGACCTGCGGGCCAGATTCGACGGCGCGATGCGCACCCTCGCGGCCGACCCTTATGGCGGCGGCTCCGCGCCGATCCGGGGTGAGCGGGACCGTCGGGACGTGACGGTCGCCGGGGTCGCGGTGCGGTACTACGTCAGCCGCAGCGTGCTGACGGTCACCGTGGTCAGGATCGTCTTCTACTGACTCCCCAGGGAGTTCTCAGGGAGCCAGGGAGTTCTCAGGGAGTGGAATGGCGAGCAATATGTAGGACCAGAGAGAACCAGATAGCTGGATAGCTGCTGGTCAAGGGTGTGCAGCGGGAATCGTGGCTGGTGGTCGATCCCGAGCCGCCAGTTCGAGAACATCTGGCTGCGGACGCAGCGCTACGACGAGAACGGCCAGGTCAGGGGCGGCACGGGGGGCGTCTGCTACCTGTACTTCCCGGCCAACCCGGCACCGGCCCAACGCAGGGCGCTGCGGCGTCTGGGGCTCTGCTGAACGCGGCCCCGACGAGCGGGGCGCAGCGCGGGTGACCGTGCTGCCCCGGCGTCCCCCTCCCGGTGGGGAACCTGAACGCGTCGCGCGGACGGTGTCACCGAACCGGGAGGGGGGCGCCGCGGTGCGAGGTGACGGGGAGGTCGGGCGGACCGGGGCAGCCGCGTGGGGTCGATGACCACCTGGGCGACGGGGGCAACGGGTGGTCCGCAGGGCGCCGGCGGGGCCCCGGGGGCAGCTTTTCAAGCTGTGTTCGCGCGACTACACTGCGGAGTGCGCGATCCCCGGCCCGCCGGGTGTCCCTTGCCGTCCGGACCGGCGATGTGCGCCGTCAAGGCAGTGCCCGACTTCTCGTCACCCACTCGCCCTCACCCCACGAAGGTCCCGGTGAAGCCTGCTCCCCGTCGTACCCCTCTCGCCTTCATCGCCCACCTGGACGCTGCCCGCCGGGCGGCCCGCCTGCCGTACGAGCCATGGCTGGGCGACGCCAGCCGCCGGGGACTGCCCGTTCAGCTCCCCGACTGGGTCGCGGCGGCACACGGCGTCGCACCGGCGTCGGATGGCGGGAGTTCCGGGGCCGAGGCGCTGGGCCTGGACACGTCCCGCTGGCAGCTGACCGGGTTCCGCGGCCTCCTCGCCGTCCGCGACCGGGTCGAGGGCGAGCCGGGCGTCTACCTCGGCGAGGACGGACTGCGCTTCCTCGACGGAGTGCTCGCCGCCCGGCCCGGCGGCCGGGTGATCGAGATCGGCTCCGGCTCCGGCATCGTGGCCGCCGCCCTCGCCCGCACCCGCGCGAGGGTGGACTGTGTCGACATCGATCCGCTGTGCGTGACGGCGACCGAGGTGACCGCCCGGCTGAACGGAGTGGCCGACCGGGTGCACGCCCGCCGCGCCGACCTCCTCACGTTGGCGCCCGCCGTGCCGTACGACACCGTGGTCGCCAACCTTCCCGGCGTGCCCGTGCCCGACGGCTTACGCTACTCGGCGGCCGGCGACGGCGGCCCCGACGGCCTGCGGCTGATCCGCCACCTGCTGGCGGTGGCCCTCCCGTGGCTGCGCCCCGCCGCCGAAGCCGGCCCGTCCCCCCGCCTGTTGATGCGGTTCCAGAGCCTGGGCACCGCGGCGGGGCCGCTGCTCCTGGCGGAGCTGCGCGACTTCGCCGCCCGGGGACGCCTGGACATCGAGGTCTGTGCCGACAGCCGGGTGCGGGTGGCCGTGCGCAACGGGCTCACCGCGCACTACGCCGGCCCGCTGAACCCGGGTCGCTCGCAGGCCGAGTTGCTGAAGACCTGCGACGACCACGCCGCCGCGCTCGGCATGGACTACTACTACTCCGCCACGCTGGCCGCCCACCCCGGCGAGGGAACCGTACGCTTCACCGACACCTCGGCGCCCGACCGGCTCGCGTCCCGCCACCGGCCGGGGCCCCTGCCCGTCGGGCAGGCCGGGGACCGGGTCACCCGTGGCTACCTCGGCAAGCTCGGTGACCTGCCGGACGGGTTCTGGGAGGCCGGGACGCCCGAGGCCGTCGAACTGCCCCTGACACGGATGAGCGAGTTCGCTGCGGCCCTGGCCGACCACGCGGACGGGCTGGCGGCGGTGGGCGAGGTGTTCGCCGACCATCTCGCGGAGCATCCGGCCGGCGGGCGCGCCGTCTACACCACGGCCAACCTGCTGGCCGGGGCCCTGACCGACGCGGGGGTCCTGGCGTGACCCCCGGCCCCCTTGTCGCGATCGTCGACCCCTTCTCCACCGGGGCGCACCTCGCCCCGGAGTTCGCGCGGGCCGGCTGGCGGGCCGTCGCCGTGGTCAGCACCCCCGACCACCCCGCCCTCTATCAGGGCGGGACCGTCGTCAGCGATTTCGAGGAGGTCATCGTCCACCACGGCGACCTTCCGGCCACCGTCGAACGGCTGCGGGCCCGGCGGGTGCGCTGGGTGCTGCCGGGCACCGAGGTCGGCGTGCTCCTGGCCGACCGGCTGGCGGACGCGCTGGGCCTGCCGGGCAACGGCGGGGCCACCTCGGCGCGTCGACGCGACAAGTTCGCCATGGTCCGGGCGCTCGCCGACGCCGGCCTCGCGCACGCCCGGACGCTGCGGACCAGCGACGAGGCCGGGATCCGGGAATGGCTGGCGCGTCACGCCCGCTTCCCCGTGATCGTCAAGCCCGTGGACAGCGCGGGCGCCGACGGTGTGCTGCTCTGCCAGGACACCCCGGCGGTACTGCGCGCCACGGCGGCGCTGCTGGGCCGCACCAACATGATGGGCAGCCGCAACGACGACGTACTCGTCCAGGAATTCCTCGACGGCGTCCAGTACTTCGTCAACACCGTCAGCCGCGACGGCCGCCACCGCGTGCTGGAGATCTGGCAGGACCAGCGCGTCCATGTCGAAGGGGCCGGGCAGGCATGCGACCGGGAGGTGCTGCTGCCCCGTGACGGCGCCGCGCAGAAGACGCTCGTCTCCTACGTCACCAGGGTGCTCGACGCTCTGGGCATTCGCTGGGGGCCCGCGCACACCGAGCTGATGATGACCGCCGGGGGGCCGGTGCTGATCGAGACCGCCGCGCGCATGCAGGGCACCATCGCCCCCGACATGGTCCGTGCGGCGACGGGGAGCAACCATGTGCTCGCAACGGTGGAGGCGGTCACCGACCCCGATGCCTTCGACCGCATCGCCGACCGGCCCTACCCGCTGCACCGGTGCCTCAACGTGGTCTCGCTGATCGCGCCGGCGAACGGGCGGCTCGGCGACGCCGCACGGCTCGCGAGACTCGCCGAACTTCCCTCGGTGACCGAACTGATGGGTGAGCTGACGCCCGGTACGCCCGTGCGGCGCACCGTCGACCTGTTCACCTCGCCGGGCTTCCTCTACCTGCTCCACGACGATCCGGCCGTGGTGGAGGCCGACTACCAGGCCATCAGGGCACTGGAACGCGACGGCCTCTACCGGAGCGACCAGCGGTGAAGCGCCGCACATGCTGAAGGGGTGACGCGTACGTGGCGGGTCGTCAGATGGGCCAGGTCATCACGGCGCAGACACTCAGCGGTGTGGGCGGCTGGGTCGTCCTGATCGGGGCGCAGGGCGCGGCCGCCTACCAACTGGGCGGCGGTGCGGTGTTCCTGGCGGTCATCGCCATCGCCTGGGGCGCACCGCCGGTGCTGCTCGGCAGATACGCCGGCCGGGTCATCGACCGGACAGGGCCTCGCCGGGTCGCGGTGACGGCCTCGCTGCTGGCGGTGCTGGCGGCGGCCCCCGTCGCCCTCACGCCCGCCATCGAGTCACCGCCCGCCCTCACCGGCCTGCTGTTCCTCCAGGGATGCGCGCGCGCCTTCGCGCTGCCCGCCGCCGACTCGCTTCCCAGCTGGCTGGAGGAGCGGCCCAGCCTGCACAGCTCCAGCGCCTGGCTGGGCTTCGCCGGCAACGTCCCCCTCATCGCCGGCCCGCTGCTGGCCGCCTGGTCCATCGCGGAGCTGGGGCCACGCTGGACCTTCGCGTTCGTCTGCGGGATCTTCGGTGCCGCGGCGCTGCTTTTCGGCATGGTGCGCGAAGTGCCGGGCAAGGGCGGCCACGCGGCCGACGCCGAAGGAACCGCGCCCTGGTCGGCGGTGGCCGATCCGGCGGTCCGTGCCATCCTGCTGGCCGCCGCCTTCGCCTGGGTCTCCTTCGGAGCCTTCGCGGTGCTCGAAATCCTCTATGTCAGCGACGTCCTGCGCCGGGGCATCACCACGTTCGCCCTCCTGCAGGCGGCGTTCGGCTGCGGGTTGCTGGCCGTCAGCGCCGTTCTGCTGCGCGTCCCCGTACTGCTGCGCCACCCGGCCGTGCTCTGGGGGTCGTTCGCGCTGATCGGCGTCAGCGAGGTGCTCTACGTCGTGACCCGCAGTGTGGAGTACGCCTTCCTCGGCGTGACCCTGTGGGGCATCTCGGTCGCCTTCTTCGGCCCGGCTTCCCGCTACCAGCTGCTGCACAACGTTCCCCAGGAGCGCCACGGTTCGGTGATGGGCCTGTGGCGGGCGGTACAGGCCGGGGGCAGCCTCGCCCCGGCACTGGGCATCGGCCTGTTGGCGGCGTGGGCCGGCGTCCAGGCCGTGCTGGTCACGGTCGGCGCGTTGACCGCCCTGAGCTGTGCCCTGCTCCTCATGGCGCACGCCCGTGCGCGCGGTCCGAGGGACGCGCCCCAGGCGGAGGCCCGCTGACGGAACGCGGGACCGTGCCCGGGGGCCGGTCCGGTCCGGGGCACGACCGGCCCACCTGTGCGGACGGCACGTCGGAATCCGGTCAGTGATCAGGCCGCCGCAGAGGGGTGATCTCTCGCGCGCGATGCCCCGGCTGTCCGGGTGTGTACCCGCGCCGCGCCACCCCCGATTCCCCTGCGATCACCTGGCCTTTCCGGGGCTCGCGGCCCTCCGCCCGTCGCGAGAAACGGCGCTCTCGGCGCACTGCGGGGCGCGCGGTTCTGTTTCCGCTCCTATTCCGTTCATTCGCGGGAAGTCCGTCTTGTTGGGTTGTGCCGGGCCGTGCTAGCTTTTCTTGGTGTTCCAGCATGGGGTGGTGAATTTGCTGGTGCGGGGAAAGCTGCGGTCGCTGTTGGCGATCGTGAGTTTGTGGGAAATGGCGGCGAGGCGACAGCCGTAAGCCAGCGTGTGTATCCCGATCCCTGGCGGGGGGTGTCCGAAGTGGCTTCACGTCGAATAGTGGGTTGGTCCGCCCGATATGGACCCCGGGTAGAGAAGAACCCTCGCGCCGGTACTGCCGGACCGCCGTCCGCCCGGCAACATGCCTGGTCCGGGCTGCGGTCGGTCGCGTTCCGAATATGCGGACGGCAAACTGCCGCCTGAGCGCGAGCGGGGCCGGGGATCGTACACACTGTCGGGGCGCCTCATTTCTGCCGGAAGCGGATTCTCTCCGGGCGGCGGCATATCGTGAATGCACGCCCCGGAACGTCGACTGCCCGCTGCACGGTCATCTTCTGGCGATGACCGCGCGTTTTCAGATGTACCGCGATGGACTCGGAGGCCATCTTGTCGAATGCGGTCAATCTCAGTCAGATGGTTGAGCGGCATCTCCGCTCGGACGAGGTGTGGGGGCGTATCCCTGAACTGCGACGGTCCTACCAGACGGACGACTACGCGGAGCTTCCCGCGTTTATGCCGGAGGAGATCCACGCCACCGCCCTCAAGGAACTCGAAGCACTGTTCGCGGAGCAGGCCCAGCGACGCGACCTCATCATCAAGCAGAGCGGCAACACGCCACGCAAGTACAGCAATATCGACCGCGACGCACTCACCCAGGGCAGCACCGTCGTTCCGGAGATCTTCCGTTCCACGGCGCTCTACGAGTTGCTGGAAGCGATCGTGGGGGAGAAGGTCCTGCCGGTCCCCTATGTGCCCGAGGAGTACATCGCCGCCCGGCTCCACAAGGCGGGTGACGTGCACGGCTGGCATTGGGACGACTACACCTGGGCGTTGGTGTGGATCTTCAAGATGCCCGACGAGGACAACGGCGGCAGTCTCGAGTACGTCAAGGGCGTGCCCTGGGACCAGGACAATCCCAGGGTCGAGGAGTTCGTCAGCGCCGGCCCGGTCATCCGCAGGCATCCCGCCGTGGGGAACGCCTACCTGCTCAAGGCCGACACCGCCCTGCACCGGGTCTCGACCCTCAGGTACGACGCCGAGCGCATGATCGTGTGCTTCAGCTTCGCCACCGTGGCCGACCTGGAGCGCGAGGTCGACCACGAAAGCATGGAAGCCCTCTACCCGCACTCCCACGAACGCCACACCACAGGCCCGTGACCCGCGGCTGACACGACACGCGACCACTTCCGGCCGTGGCGCGCGGTCCCCGACGCGTCCCAGGACGCGTCGGGGACCGGAACGTCATCGAGTCCGGTCAGTTCCGGGGCACCTACCCGAGGACCGGGGGCCCACCGCACGGGCATACCGTGGGGCACTGCCCGGTGACGCCCGCCCCGGGAGGAGGGAGTTGACCCGGGGGTGGGACAACTTCGCTATGACAGTCAGGATGGGGCGACATCCCCGTCGTTGTAACGGAGTTCAGCTGATGAGAAGGATCGACGAGGCGGAACTGCGCGGAAAGCGGCAGGAGTACGTGGCTCAGATTCTGGTGAGTGACGCGTATGTGCGGCGGCTGGGGGAAGGGCCTCCCGACCGAGTCACGGACGGCTTGGGAGGGTGGCTGTCCACCCCCGTAAGGCTTGAGACGGGTGATATCGCCGTCCTGGCCCGTCATGAGGAACATCCTCCGGCGCCCGGCTACATCCTGACAGCTGTCTCGGATCTTCCTGGTGAGGCGATCATCGGACAGTTTCTCCGGGAGACAGGGCTAAGCGAGTCGGTGGTGGTACGTCCGCGGGATGACTGTCCGAGTTGACTGTGTGAAGTCGGCTGTGGCCGGGCGGAGTGCTTCGAGCGCAGGTTGGCTCGGACCACGATCGCACCGATCCGGCCGCAGGCCCGGACGGATCGGTCCAAGTGTATTGATCGCGAACGTTGTTGGGCGGTGCCGGTCAGTCGAGGGTGAGGCCGGCTCCGTGGGGGAAGAGGGGGTTCTCGGTGTCGTTGGGGACATCGGGTCGCGAGGCCGCGACGGCCGTCATCGAGCGGGGTAGTTCGAAGGGCAGGCGTCCCTCCGGTCTGGCCCGGCCGAAGACGATGTCCAGGATCGCGGCGTCGCTCGCCCCGTAGTCGGCGATCAGCGCGGCGGCACGCGTGGCGATCTCCGGGATGACCGCGGCCCGCTCCAGGTTGACGCACACGACCGTCGGGACGGCGTCCAGGAGGTCGAGGATCGGCCGCAGCTCCTCGTCGGTGAAGGCCAGCCGGCCGGAGTGGAACAGTGACTCGAACGCGTTGGCCCGGGGTTCGTGGGGCGTGCGCAGACGGAGCACGGCCAGATCGGCCCGCGCCGGACCCGGCACCAGCTCGCCGTAGCGACCGGCCACGTCGGCCGCCACGTTCTCCACATACAGCTTGGGCCGGCCGGTCACCGGCAGGGTGTCGCCGGTGTTGGTCAGCAGGGGCAGCGAGCGGCGCTGGGCGCGGGCGCCCGCCTCGGTGAAGTCGGCGCGACCGACGGTCTCGGCGGCCAGGTCCACGTCGACATAGGGGTCGTCGAACAGGCCGAGGACGAACTTCTCGCGCAGGAGACGGCGCAGGGACGTGTCCACGCGGTGCTCGGGGACGCGGCCCGACTCGACCAGTTCCACGACGAGTTCGGGCCGTGCCTCGCCGCCGAACTGGTCGCAGCCGGCGTCCAGGATCCGCGCCGCCTTCTCCAGGTCCGACAGCGACTCCAGTCCCCAGGCACGCGCCTGGTGCACCTCGCCGAAGATCTCCGCGTCGCTGACCAGACCCCAGTCGGTGCAGACGATGCCGTCGAAGCCGAGCCGATCCCGCAACAGCCCCTGGATGACGGTCCTGTTGAAACCGAAGCCGACCTCCTCCCAGTCCGTGCCGACGGGCTGGCCGTAGTACGGCATCATCTGCGCACATCCGGCGTCGATCGCCGCCCTGAAGGGCTCCAGATGCAGATCGCGCATGCCGCCCGGGTAGATCTGTTCCTTGCCGTGCGGGAAGTGCGGGTCCTCGCCGTCCTTCTGCGGGCCACCGCCGGGGAAGTGCTTGACCATGGCGGAGACCGAGTGGCTGCCGAGCCGGTCGCCCTGCAGGCCGCGCACATAGGCGCGCACCAGCCGCGAGGTGAGCGCGGCGTCGGAGCCGAAGGTGCCGCTCTGGCGGGACCAGCGGGGCTCGCTGGCCAGGTCGATCTGCGGGTGCAGGGCCACGCGGAACCCGACGGCCAGATACTCGCGGCGGACCGTGTCCGCGAACTCGTACACCAGCTGGGGATCGCGCGTCGCCGCGAGGCCCAGCGGCTCGGGCCAGGCGGAGAACGCGCCCGCGTTGAACGAGGCGCCGACGTTGTCGGTGAAGGCGTGACGCGGGTCGGTCGAGACGGTGACCGGGATGCCGAGGCGGGTCTCGGCCGCCATGGCCTGGACCGTGTTCTGCCAGCGCGCCATGGCGGCCGGATCGCCGGTGCCCAGGAGGTTGAAATGGGTCATGTGCCGGCCATGCAGCAGCTGCGTGGTGTCGATGGGCAGAATGCCGGGGTCGCCCTTCTCGACCGTCGAGCCGTCGGGCTTCATGGCGATCATGGTGTGGAAGAGCTGGCCGGCCTTCTCCGCGACGGTCATCCGCCCGAGAAGGTCCTCGACCCGCTGCTCCACGGGGAGCGCGGGGTTCTGGTAGGGGTGGCCCTCATCGCGGACCCTGGGCACGGCGTTCATGACGCCGATCATGCCGGAGACCGTGCCGCACTGCCGCACTGCCGCTCGGCGGGAAGGCCACGCCGGGCGGGTCGGGAGTCTCACTGAGGGCCCGCCCACCATTTGCGGCCGGTTGTGTCGAGGGTGGCGATGGGGTCGTAGTAGGGGTACCGGTGTTCGAGGGCCTGGGGGTCGTCGGCTTCGAGGTGGGTGCGGTAGTTCTTGGTCCAGTAGGAGATGCCGAGTTCGCGGTCGTAGTCGGTGACCTGGTGCACCCAGCGTTTCCCGACATAGGGCACGTCGCAGACGATGCGTGGGGTGGCATAGCCCGGCAGGTAGCCCATGATGGCGTGTTGGAGCTCCTGCGCCTCCCAGACCGCGACGCGCCAGTGCTCGGCGTGCGGGATCATGTCGCACAGGTACAGGTAGTAGGGGAGGATGCCGGCCTCGTCCTGGAGGGCGAAGGACAGGTCGAGGAGATCGTCCGGGGTGGCGTTGACGCCTCTCATCAGGACGCCCTGGTTGCGGACGTCGCGGACGCCGACGGCGAGTGCGGTACGGGCGGCCTCGGCCACCAGGGGGGTGACCGACTGGGCGTGGTTGACATGGGTGTGTATCGCGAGGTTGACGCCCCGGCGGGCGGCGGTGCGGGCCGTCCGTTCCAGGCCCTCGACGACCCGGGGTTGCAGCCAGTGCTGGGGCAGTCCGACCAGGGCCTTGGTGGCGAGGCGGATATCGCGGACGGAGTCGATGTCGAGCAGCCGCATGAGGAACGACTCAAGCTGCGGCCAGGGCACATTGGCGACATCGCCGCCGGAGACCACCACATCGCGCACCCCCGGCGTGCGGGTGAGGTAGTCGAGGATCTGGCTCTGGCGGTCCGCCGGGCTGAGCGTGAGTCGGTGCTTGTCGACCTGGGGCGTGGAGCGGCCGACGAGGTCCATGCGGGTGCAGTGGCCGCAGTACTGGGGGCAGGTGGCGACCAACTCGGCCAGCACCTTGGTGGGATAGCGATGCGTCAGCCCCTCGACGACCCACATCTCGGCCTCGTGCAGGGAGTCGCGCCGGGAGTGCGGGTGACTCGGCCAGAGCTGGTCGCGGTCGGAGGCGACGGGCAGCATATAGCGGCGCACCGGGTCGGCGAGGAAGGCGTCGGTGAACTCCTCCGGCGTCAGGGGCGCGGCCGGCGCCATGACGTTGAGCAGCTGCGGCGGGATGAGCGGGGACATGGTGGCGAACCGGCGCTGGTCGTCGGCCAGATCCCGGTAGAACCGCTCGACGAGCAACGGGCCCGTCACCGCGCGCAGTTGGCGCGCGTTGCGGACGCAGTGGACGCGTTGCCAGCGGGCGTCGCGCCACTGGGCTCCGGTGACGTCCCGCCAACCGGGAAACCGTCGCCAGTCCGGTTCCACCAGTTCGCGACGGACATAGGTGTAGGGCTGCGACGGTGCCTCGGGGGGAGGGGACATGCGGGTGTGCACCTCCGGACGTGGAGGGGGCGGCGCGCTTCGCGTCCGCCGTGGCGTCGCGGTGCGGCGTCAGGAGGTCGAGCGCACCTGGCGTGCGGCCAGGACGAGTTCGCTCAGACCGCGTACGGTCGGCTCCGAGAAGAAATCGCTGAGGGCGACGCGCACTCCCAGCTCCCGCTTGACGCGCCCGGTGAGACGGCCCGCGGTGAGGGAATGGCCGCCGAGTGCGAAGAAATCGTCGTCGAGGTCGACCTTCTCCAGATTCAGGACGCCGGCAAACATCTCACGCACGGATTCTTGGACATCCTCGACGTTGGACAATGCTTCCCCTCGCTACGAAACCCCCGTCCCCCGGGGTGCGTTGGCTTTTTCGTCGAAGCTGCCACGGTAACACGGCACGCCGTTTCCGGGGAGTCGGCGGATAACGTGACGGCCCCGGGGATTGTCTTGAAAGCCATCTTGCGGACTGCCGGGGAAGCGCTATGCGTTCGGGGCTGTTGTACGCTTTCGGAAGGCGAGGGGAACAAGGAGAACAAGGGGTGGCATGGGGTCTTGACGGAAATGCCTCAACCTTTTTCCTTGTCTTCTATGGTTTTCGATTTTCTTACCGCAGTTGATCGCATGTGACCGGGGGCGTGCATGGCGGCCGAGGCGATCCACGAGGTGTTTCGACAGCGTGCCGCCCTCCGGCCGGACGCGACCGCCGTCGTCGACGGCGCCCGGCGGATCAGTTACCGCGCCCTGGACGCCGCGTCGGACGGGATCGCCGCCCGGCTCGCCGACCTCGGGGTGGCGCCCGGCGGGATCGTCCCGGTGCTGCTTCCGCCGGGCGCGCCGCTTGTCGCGACGCTGCTCGGGGTGCTCAAACGGGGCGCCGCCTATGCGGTGATCGATCCGGACTGGCCGCGCGAGCGGCTGCGGCGGGTCGCCGCCGTCTGCGGGCCGATCGCGCTGGTGGGGCCCGGGATGCCGCCGGGGGTGTTCGGCCGGACCTGGACGCCGGTGGTCGACTTCGCGGCGCCTCCCGCCCCGGCGCCGCCGGTCCGGGTGCGCGGTGGCGATCCGGCGATGGTGTTCTTCACCTCGGGCACGACCGGGTCGCCGAAGGCGGTGCTCTCCCCGCACCGGGCGCTGCTCCGGCTGCTGCGGGACTGCCCGTTCGCTCCCCTCGGCCCCGACACGGTGATGCCGCAGGCCGCGCCGGCCCCGTGGGACGCGTTCGCCTTCGAGCTGTGGGGCGTGCTGTTGACCGGCGGCACCAGTGTGCTGCTCGACGAACGTCCCCTCACCCCGGCCGGGTTGCGTCGGCTTGTCGCGCGCGAAGGCGTCAACCTGCTCTTTCTCACCACCTCGCTCCTCCATCTCTTTGTCGACGAGGACATCGCGGCGTTTCGTGGTCTGCGCCAAGTGCTCACCGGCGGGGAGGTGTTGAGCCCGGCGCACGCCGGCCGGTTCCTCGCGGCGCATCCGGGCATCGGCCTGGTGAACGGCTACGGCCCGGTGGAGAGTTGTGTCTTCGCCCTGTACCACGAGGTGTCGGCCGCCGATGTCGGGCACGACATCCCGATCGGCCGCCCGGTGCCGGGGACGACGGTCCGGGCGCTGGTGGGGGACCGGCCCTGCCGCCCCGGGGAGGTCGGCGAGCTGTGTGTCGGCGGCGAAGGGCTCGCCATCGGCTATGTCGGCGATCGGCAGCTGACGGAGCGGAAGTTCGTCGTTGTCGGGGGCGAACGGCTGTACCGCACCGGCGACCGGGGCACGGTCGGCGCCTCCGGCGTCTTCCGGTTCGCCGGCCGCGACGACCGGCAGGTGAAGCTCCGCGGGCACCGGATCGAGCTGTCGGCCGTCGAGCGAACCGCCCATGAGGTGCCGGGAGTCGCGCGGGCCGTGGCCGTGCCGGTGCCCGGCGCGACGGGCAACTGCGCGGCCCTGGTGCTCTACTTCCGCGCCGCCGGGGCCGTCGGCCGCACCGCCGACGAGACCACCGCCGACGAGCCGACCGCCGACGAGCCGACCGCCGACGAGCTGACCGCCGCGCTGCGCGAGACGTTGCCGTCGTATGCGCGGCCCGATGCGGTCCGCGCGCTGGACGCCTTCCCGATGACCGACAACGGCAAGCTGGACATTGCCCGGTTGCGCGCGATGGCGCGCGCCGAGGTCGGAGCGGCGGCAGCGGGAACGTCCCCTTCGACGGTGGGCGGTACCACGGCGGAGCGGGTGGCCGCCGTGTTCGCCGCCGTCCTCGGCCGCCCCGCCGTGGACCTCGACGCGCCGTTCCTCGCGCAGGGCGGCACCTCGCTGGACGCCGTCCGGCTCTGCACCCGGCTGGGCGCGGCACACCACCGTCCGGTGCCCGTCTCCCAGCTGTCGCGTACCCCCTCGGTGCGGGCGCTCGCCGCCTGGCTTGAGCTGCCCCCCGCACCGCCGAAGGAACCGGCCGCCACCGGCCAAGTACCGCTGACCCCGACACAGTTGGCGTTTCTGCTGGCCCACGAGGACAGCGCCGACGACCGGGCCAACCACTGCCGGCTCGGCTGGCGGATCACCGGCGGGCTGCGGCCGGACGCGCTCGCCGCCGCCGTCGCGGACGTCCACCGACGCCACCCCTATCTCGGTCTGCGCTACGCCCTGGACGACGACCCCGTGGCCACCCCCGGCGGCCCGGAGACGACGCTGGAGGTCGTCGCGGGAGGCGACGAGCCGGACGCCGTCCTGGCCCGGCGGCTCGGCCGGCCGCTGGAGCTGCGCGACGGGCTGGTCTGGCGGTGCGTGCTGGTGACGACGGACGACCCGCGCCGCTGGCTGTTCGGCCTGAACGTGCACCACATCGCGTTCGACGGCTGGTCCGAGCATCTGCTGGTGGACGATCTGGCCACGGCCTACGCGGCCAGGCTGAACGGCGTCCCCGCAACGGCGGCCGTGGTCGACGGCCCGGCGGCGGTCCGTGCCGTGCTCGCCGGCATCGAGGCCGCCGATCCCGCCGCCCAGCGCGCCTACTGGGCCGATGCGCTGGCCGAGCTGCCCGAACTCGCCCTGCCCCGCTCGGAGTCGGGGCGCCCGCACACCCGGGAGACGCCGCTGGCCACGGACGAGCTGAGCGCCCTGGACCGGGCCGCCGCCGCTCTGGGCACCGGCCGACTGACGCTGCTGCTGACGGCGCTCGGCGCGGCGCTGCGCGCGCTGACCGGCGGATCGGACTTCGGCGTGGGCGTTCCGGTGTCGCTGCGCGGCGGCGTCGACAGCGAGCGGGTGGTCGGCTGCCTGATCAACACGGTGTGTGTGCGGCTGCGGCCGGACGCGCCCGATCAGCCAGGGCGCACGGCGGCCGCCGTGGCCGGGGCGCTGGCCCACTCCGATCTGCCGTTTCCCGAGGTGGTCCGCGCCCTCGGCCCCAGGGCGGGCGCGGCCCGCCGGCCCCTCTACCGGGTGCTCGCCGCCGTGCAGGACGCGCCGTCGCCCCGGCTCCGGCTGCCCGGCGCGGTGGCCCGTCCCTGGCGGCCGGAGCCGGCGGCGCCGCCCGCCGAGCTGGCGGTCGAGCTGCTGACCGCCGACGATCCGCTGCTCCGGGTGAGCACGGCGGGCGAGGTCGACGCCCGTCTGGTGGATGCGCTGGCGGCCGAAGTGTCCAGGCGGCTGCGGCGGTTGGCCGCTTCGACGAACGGCGGTTAGCGCCCCGCCGTCAGGCGCGGTCCGTCCGGGGGGCCTTCGCCAGCCGGGTGGCGGCCGCGCGGTCGAGCTTTCCGTTGGGGGTCAGCGGCAGCCGCTCCACCAGCACGATCCTGTTGGGCACCACCGAGGCGGGCAGCCGCGCCCGCGCGTGCCGGCGCAGCTCGTCGACGTCGACCCGGCCGGCGGCGGCGACCACCGCGACAAGGGCGGCGTCCGCACCGTGGCCCACCACCACGGCACAGGCCCCGCGCACCGCCCGGTGGCCGGTCAGCGCCGTCTCCACCTCGGCGGCCGCGATCCGCACCCCGCGCACCTTCAACTGGCCGCGGTCGACGCGGCGTACGAACTCCAGCAGCCCGTCCCGTGTGCGCACCACATCGCCGCTGCGGTACCAGCGGCCGGGCCGCCCCGGCAGCGGGACGAACCGGGCGCGCGTCAGCTCGGGCGCGTTGACATAGCCCAGCGCGAGGCCCCGGCCGCCGATGTACAGCTCCCCCTCGACGGCGGGACGCAGCCCCTCGTCGAGCACCGCCACGGCGACCCCGTCGATCGGCCGGCCGATCGGTGGCGACGAGCCGACAGACGCGTCGGGCGGCACCGGGTGGGCCGTCGTCACCACCGTGGCCTCGGTCGGCCCGTAGTGGTTGACCAGCCGGTAGGGCCCGGTCACCGGGGCGGTCAGCCGCAGCGCGTCACCGCCGGTCAACAGCAGCCGCAGGGACG
Source organism: Streptomyces sp. NBRC 109706 (assembly GCF_000974485.1). Lineage (GTDB taxonomy): Bacteria > Actinomycetota > Actinomycetes > Streptomycetales > Streptomycetaceae > Streptomyces. The sequence goes on from NZ_BBOM01000011.1 coordinate 294,750, forward strand.
GCGGTTCGAACCCGAGCGTCAGCAGCTCCTCGACGAGTGCCGTCGCCACGAACGCCGTGGTGCACCGGTCCTCGACGATCTGGTCGGCGATGAAGTCGGCGACCAGCCGGTCGTCCCCCCGGCAGGTGACCAGGGTCGCGCCCGCCGCCAGCGTCGGCCAGATCTCCCAGGCGGCCGCGTCGAAGCCGAGCCCCGCGGTGTGCAGCGTGCGGTCCCCGTGGCTGATCCGGTAGGTCCGCAGATGCCAGTCGACGAGGTTCGCCAGGGAGTCGTGGCCCACCGATACGCCCTTGGGCGTGCCCGAGGTGCCGGAGGTGTAGAGCAGATAGGCACACCGGCCGGCGGTACGCGGCGGCGGCAGGTACCCCGGCTCGGCGGACGGCGCGATCTCGGCCAGCCCCAGCTCGGCGCCGAACCCCAGGCGGTCGGGGGAGACAACGACGACCGAGGCGCCCGCGTCCGCGACGATGCCGCGCAGCCGGCGCACCGGCTGCGCGGTCTCCAACGGCAGATAGGCGGCGCCGGCCAGCCAACAGCCGAGCGCCGCGCCGACAAACGCCGCGCCCCGCTCGGCCGCCACCGCGACCGGCCCGTCGGCGGCGCCGTGCCGCCGCAGCTCGGCGGCCACCGCGCCGGCCCGTGACCACAGCTGTCGATAACTGATCGCCTCCCGCCCGTCGACGACCGCCGGATGGTGCGGTCGGGCGCGCACCTGCCGGTGGATCGCGTCGAGCGCGCGGCGCATCTCAGAAGGCCACATCGAGTCGTTCGATGCCGCGATAGCCACGGTCCCGGTGCCAGACCGTGCGACCCGCCCGGCGCGGGGCGGTGGCGCGCAGCACGGGGACCACCGCCGTCAACAGCTGGTGCGCCAGGTTCGCGCCCACGCAGCGGTGCCGGCCGTGGCCATAGGCCAGATGGCGGTCCGCGTCGCTCCTGGGGCCGACGGCGCCCGGCTCGGGGAACCGGCCGGGGTCCCGGTTCGCGGCGGCGAGGAGCACCAACACCGCCTCGCCCGCGCCGATATGCCGACCGGCCACCTCGGTGTCCCTGGCCGCCACGCGGGGCACCTGCGGCACGGGGGTGTCATAGCGCAGCAGTTCGGACACCACGGCGTCGGCTGGCCTGGCGAGATCCAGCGCCCCGTCGAGACCCAGATCGAGCAGCCGGGCGATCGCCTGCGAGGTCGTCTCGATGCCGGCGAACGCGAAGAGCGACGCCAGCTGCAGCCGGCCGCCGCCGCGCACCTCGGGCGCCGCCTTGCCGACCACGGTCTCCTCCCCGCCGCCCGCGCCGTCGGCCGCCTCGATCTCCGCCGCGAGCGCGGCGAGCGCGCGGTCCGCCGCCGCGACCGTCGGCGGGTGGTGCGGGCGGGCCATCAGCGCGCCGGCGGCGCTCGACCAGGCGCGCAACGTCGCCTCCGTCGCGGTGAGGCCGGCCACCCGGATGATCACGGTGGTGGTGAGCGGCACGGCATACCCCGCGACCGCGTCGCCCCCGCCGTCGGCGGCGAACCGCGCCCAGCGCCGCCGCGCCAGCTCGGCGATCCACCCCGCCCGCTCCCGGGACATCCGCCGGCCGAAGAGCGAGGCCACGGCTGTGCGCGCGGCCCCGTGGCAGGGCGGATCCAGCCACATCAGCCAGTCCCGCACATGTTCGGCGGCCCCCGTGCCGACCGTGCGGAACAACGGACCGCGCAGCCAGTCCGAGGAGAGCGCGTCATCGGTCAGCGCCGCCCTCGCCTCCTCGTGGCCGGTCACGATCCAGGCGTCGAGATCCTCGTCGAAGTGCAGCGGGCCCCGTGCCCGCAGCTCCTCGTACGCGGGGTAGGGATCCTCCCAGTAGTCGCCGGTCATCGCCGCTCCCGGTGCGGTGCGAGGTCTTCGACGAGATCGGCCAGCAGCGGTTCGGGGCGTTCGGCGAGATAGTGGTGGCCGCCCGGGTAGCGGCGGACGACGCACCCGGCGGCCGTCTCCGCGGCCCATGCGGCGAGGTCGAGGGCGTACGGGTCCTGCCGGCCGGCGAACACCGAGACGCCGCAGCGCAGCGCGGGACCCGGCCGGTAGCGGTAGCTCTCCAGCCAGGCCGAGTCCGCCCGCAGCGGCGGGATCAGCAGTGCCAACAGCTGCTCGTCCGCGAGGAGTCGGGGCGGGGTGCCCTGCTCCCGCAGCCACTGGACGAGCCGTTCGTCCGGCAGGTCGGAGATCGTGCCGGGCACCGGCGTGCGGGGATGCGCGGTGGCGGAGACGGCCAGCCGCACCGGCCCGGGACGGCCCGTCGCGGCGAGCACCCGGGCCACCTCGAACGCCAGCAGTCCGCCCATGCTGTGGCCGAACAGCGCGAACGGCCGCCCGGCCGCGTCCGTCGTGACCGCGCCGGCCAGCCGCTCGGGATCGACCGAGGGCGGCTCGGCGATCCGGTGCTCCCGGCCGGGGAGCCGCACCGCGGCCGGATCGATCCACGAGGGGAGGAGCGCCGACCACGCGCGGTAGGCCGAGGCGCCGGCACCGGCGTGCGGCAGGCAGTAGAGGACGAGCTCCGCCTCGGTTCGGGTGGTGGAGCGTAGGAACCAGCGCCCCGCGTCGAGCGCCTTCACCGTCGGTGGCCTGCTCACCGGACATCCCCCAGGACTCTGCTTCAGCTCAGCGGCACATGCGGTCGGCGATGGGTCCGGTCGGCGGCAAGCGGACAAATACCTGGCGCGAAAGGCTTTTTCCGGAGAGATCCGGATCGTACCGCAGCCGGGCGTCGCTGAGAACCCGTCCCGCGCTCCCGTGGGACGGGATGGAATGGGTGTGACAGATCATGCTCGATATTATTCTTGAGAAGCCGGCATCGTCCGGTGAATGAGCACCTTATGCGCGCAATTGCTTGAAAAGCATGCGGCTGCGGCCCCGTTATGTGCTTCTGATGCCCAATGAGGTGCGCATTCAGGTCACTTGGTCATTCGGCATGGCCCGCACGCGTCGTGGGGGATGCGTGGCATCGCGATCTCTGGAATACTCGCCGTGCCGGTGGCCGGACGGTTTGGGGACAGGCCGTCACCGACCAACTGGGGGTATACGCATGTTGATTTGCGGTGTCAAGGCGTCGCACGACGGCGGAGTGGCGCTGATCGACGGAAATCGTCTCGTCTTCAGCGTCGAGATGGAGAAACTGGCCAACGCGCCACGCTACAGCCAACTCGGCGATCTCCGGCGGGTGGCCGAGGTCTTATGCGCGGAAGGGGTCGATCCGGCCGAGGTCGACCGGTTCGTCGTGGACGGCTGGTGGGCGGAGGACGGGCTCGACGAGCCGGGGGTGTCCGTCTCCGACGACGGGCGGCCGACGGTCCTGCCCGTCGCGCCCTACCTCGAAGCCCACGGGGTGCTCGACCCGACGCACCGGCACACCTTCTCCGCCCATGACTTCGGCCCCCGGGGCGGCGGCTACGCGAGCTACTTCCATGTCGCCAACCACCTGCTGGGCGCCTACTGTTCGAGCCCGTTCGCCGCCCGGGGCGAGGACGCGCTGGTGCTGGTCTGGGACGGCGGGACGACCCCGAGGCTCTACCGGGTCGACGGCCGGACGCGGGCCGTGCGGCTGGTCTCCTCGCTGCTCCCGCTGCCGGGCAACTACTTCTCCGACTTCTGCTCGCACTTCGAGCCGTTCCACCGCGACACCACCGGCCTCGACCGGGAGGCCCGCGTCCGGCACCATCTCTCCGTCGCGGGCAAGGCGATGGCCTATGCGGCGCTCGGCCGGGTGGAGCCCTCCGCGTTCCCCGAGTTCGACCGGCTGATCGCGGGCTTCCCCACCATCTCCCCCGACAACGCGTTCGCGCTGGGCGAGAAGGTGGCCGCCAACCGCGACCAGATCATGCCGGGGCTCTCCAACGCCGACATCATCGCGACCTTCCAGGAGTACCTGGGCGGCCGGCTCGCCGACCGGCTGGTCGCGCTGGTGCGGCGCCGCTTCCCCGACCGGCGGATCAACCTCGCCCTCGGCGGCGGCTGCGCGCTGAACATCAAGTGGAACAGCAGGCTCAGGGAGACGGGCCTGTTCGCCTCCGTCTGGGTCCCGCCGTTCCCCAACGACTCGGGTGCGGCGATCGGCACGGCGTGCTGCGAGATGTTCCGGGAAGGCGCGGGGACCGCGCTCGACTGGAACGTCTACCGGGGGCCGAGGATCGCGGTGGGCGAGCTGCCGGCCGGCTGGTCGGCGGCCCGCTGCGACGAACGCGCCCTGGCCCGGCTGCTGCACACGGAGGGCGAGCCCGTCGTGGTGCTCTCCGGGCGCGCCGAGATCGGCCCGCGCGCGCTGGGCAACCGCAGCATCCTCGCGCCCGCCACCGACCCCGCGATGAAGGACCGGCTCAACGGCATGAAGGACCGGGCGTCCTACCGTCCGGTGGCGCCGATCTGCCTGACCGACCGCGCGGAGGAGGTCTTCGCGCCCGGCGGGGCGGATCCCTACATGCTCTTCGAACACACCCTGCGCGGCGACTGGGCCGAACGCGTGCCCGCCGTGGTGCATCTCGACGGGACCGCCCGGCTCCAGACCATCGACGCGGACTCCGGCAGCGCGACGGCGACGGTCCTCGCCGAGTACGCGAGGCTCAGCGGCGTTCCCGTGCTCTGCAACACCAGCGCCAACCTCAACGGGCGCGGGTTCTTCCCCGATGTGGCGTCGGCGGCGCGCTGGGGCCGCACCCGTTATGTCTGGTCCGACGGGACGCTGTACACCAACCCCGCCGCCACGCTCCCCGGCACCGCGCCCTGACCGGTGTCGCCGTCGAACCCCGCCCGCCGTCGGCAGCCGAAGGGTGTTGTGATGCCGGTCGTCAACACGCACAACGAGTGGGATCCGCTGGAGGAAGTGATCGTCGGCATCGTCGACAACGCGCGGGTGCCGTCCCCCGACCCCGGCGTCTTCGCCATCGACTACGCCGACCGGGCGCGGACCATGGCGGAGATCCCCACCGGCCCGTACGACGCGCGCGTCGTACGGGAGACGGCCGAGGACCTGGAACGCTTCGTCGAGCTGTTGCGCTCGCACGGCGTCGTGGTCCGCCGGCCGGCGGTCGCCGACCACGCGCGGCCCTTCGGCAGCCCGGAGTGGACGGCCGACGGCGAGTACAACTACTGCCCGCGCGATGTCGTGCTGCCGGTCGGCGACACCCTGATCGAAACGCCCATGGCGCTCCGCACCCGCTACTTCGAACCCCTCTCCTACCGGGCGCTCCTGCTGGAGTACTTCGAGGCCGGCGCGCGCTGGATCTCCGCGCCCAAGCCCCGGCTGGCCGACGGGAGTTACGCCCTCGGACCGGACGGCGGCCCGGTGCTGGCCGACCTCGAACCGGTCTTCGACGCCGCCAATGTGCTGCGGATCGGCAGGGACCTGCTCTACCAGGTGTCGTGCAGCGGCAACCGGCTGGGGGCCCGCTGGCTCCAACGGACGCTCGGCCCTGAGTACACCGTCCACCTGCTGGAGGGCGTCTACGACGGCTCGCATATCGACACGACGATCATGCCGCTGCGGCCGGGCCTGGTCCTGCTCAACCCCGACCGGGTGAGCGCCGGCCAGGTGCCGGCCCTGTTCCGGGGCTGGGACATCGTCTGGTGCCCCCCGCTGCCCGATGTGACGACCTCTCACGCCCGTGCCCGCGCCACCTCATGGATCGGAATGAATCTCCTGATGGTCAACCCCGAACTCGCGGTCGTCGACGCCGCCGCGAAACCGCTGATCGACGCACTCAACCGGCACGGCATCGAGACGGAGGCCCTGCCGATCCGACACTCCAGGGTGCTCAGCGGGGGATTCCACTGCGTCTCCCTCGATATCCGGCGCGCCGGCGCACTGGAGGACTACGCGTAGTGGCCTCCCACGACGTCCGGTCGCAGCCGCCGCCCGAGGAGCGGTCGACGAACCCGTCGGCCCCCGGGGACGAGCGGACGCCCGACCTCCGCTCGCCGGCCCGGTTCCTGCTCTGGCTGGCCCGAAGACAGTCCGGCACCCTCGCCTGGGGGGTCTTCTGGGGCTGCGTCTGGATGGTCAGCATGGCGCTGACCCCGTATGCCGTGGGCCGGGCGCTGGACCAGATCGTCCGGGAGTCGCGGTCGGGGCTGTGGCTCTGGACCGGAGTGGTGCTCGCGCTGGCGGTGGCCACCGCCGTCGGCAGCCTGGTGCGCCACCGCTGCGACACGTTCAACCGGCTCGGCACCGTCCACCGGACCGCCCGGCTGGTCGCCGCGAAGACCGTCAGCCTCGGCGACACCCTGCACCAGCGGGTGGCCAGGGGCCAGTTGGTCGCGGTCGGGACATCCGACCTGACGCGGCTCGGCGCCGCCCTCGGGGTCGCCGCCAGGGGCGTCGGCGGCGCGGTCTCGATCGTGCTGGTCGCCGCCGTGCTGCTCACCGTCTCCTGGCCGCTCGCCCTGATGATCCTGATCGGCGTCCCGCTGCTGCTGGCGGGGACGGGGCCGCTGCTCGCCCCCCTGCACAACCGGATGGGGAAGCGGCGCGAACTGCAGGCCGAACTGGCGGGACGGGCCAACGACATCGTGACGGGGCTCCCCGTGCTCCGGGGCGTGGGCGGCGAACGGCTCTTCGCCGGCCGCTACCGCGCCCACTCCCAGCGGGTGCGGAAGGCGGGCGTCGAGGTCGCCAGGATCGACTCGATGCTGGTCGCCGCCGAGATCCTGCTGCCCGGCGTCTTCGTGGTCGCCGTGCTCTGGGTGAGCGCGCATCTGGCCGTGGGCGGCTCGATCAGCCCCGGCGATCTGGTCGCCTTCTACGGGTACGCGGCCTTTCTGGTGCTGCCCATGCGCATGGTCACCGCCACCTTCACCGAGGTCACCGGCGCGCTGGTGGCCGCCCGGCATGTGGTGGCGCTGCTCGCGCTGCTGCCACGCCCCGACGCCGAGCCGCCGGCCGGCCCGTTCCCGGCGCGGGCCACGCTGGTCGACCCGAGCACCGGGCTGGTCGTCCGCCCGGGGACGTTGACCGCCGTGGTGCCGGAGACACCCGAGCAGGGCGTCGAACTCGCCGACCGGATCGGCCGGTACCGCGACGGCGAGGTGACGGCCGACGGGGTGCCGTTGGCGCGCTATCCCGAAGCGCGGCTGCGCGCCCATGTGCTGGTCGCGGACAACGACGCCCATCTGTTCAGCGGCCCGCTCGCGGACACCGTCCGAGCCGGCTCGCCCGAGGCGGCGGACGCGGCGCTGCGCGACGCGGTCGCGGAGGACATCGTCGAGGCGCTGCCCGAGGGACGTGACGGCGAACTGATCGAGCGGGGCCTGAACCTCTCCGGCGGCCAACGTCAACGACTGCGGCTGGCCAGGGCGTTCGCCCACGATCCCGATGTGCTGGTGCTCGTCGAGCCGACCAGCGCGGTGGACGCGCACACCGAGGCGACCATCGCCGACCGGCTGCGCGCCGCGCGCACCGGCCGCACCACCGTGGTGATCACCACCAGTCCGCTGGTGCTCGCCCGCGCCGACGAGGTCGCCTATCTGCGCGGCGGCACGGTGGTGGCCACCGGCGACCACCGGGAACTGCTGGGGACCGATCCGCACTACACCGCGACCGTGCTGCGGGAGGAATCATGACCCTGCCCGTGGCCGACGCGCCCACCGTGCGTCGCTATGTCCGTGAACTCCTGCGGGAGCACCGGGGGTTGCTCACCCGCACCGTCCTGTGGTTCGCCCTGGCGACCGCGTGCGGGCTCGCCGTGCCCGCGCTGATCGGCGATCTCGTCGACGGCATCGAGGACGGCGTCACGGCGACCCGGGTCAATGTCACCATGGCCCTGGTCGCCGGGTTCCTGCTGCTGCAGTGCGTGCTCACCCGGGTCGCGCGGCTGCTCGGCGCCCGGCTCGGCGAACGGATCCTCGCCGACATCCGCGAGGGCTTTGTCGACCGGGTGCTGACGCTCCCCCTCTCGGTCGTGGAACGGGCCGGCACCGGGGACCTGTTGACCCGTAGCTCACGCGATGTCGACGGGCTGTCCCTCGCCGTCCGCACGGCCGCCCCCTCGATCCTGGTCTCCTCGCTCTCGGTGCTGCTGACCGCCGTGGCGCTGGTGCTGGTGAGTCCGCTGATGGCGCTGCCCTGCCTGCTCGCCGCGCCGGTGCTGGTCCTCTCCACCCGCTGGTACCTGCGCCGGGCGCGCGCCGCCTATCTCGCCGAGGCGGCCAGCTATTCGGACCTGACCCAGGGGCTCGCCGAGTCCATGGCCGGCGCGCGGACCGTGGCGGCGCTGGGGCTCGGCGGCCACCGCATGGAGCGTGTCGAGACCGATATCGCCCGATCCCGCGAAGCGGAGCGCCGCACGCTGTTCCTGCGCAGCGTCTGGTATCCGCTGATGGACTTCGGCTATGTGCTGCCGGCCGCCACGACGCTGCTCGCCGGCGGCGTGTTCTACCTCAACGGCTGGGTCGGCCTGGGCCAGGTGACGGCGGCCGTGCTCTACACCAGGGCCCTGGTCGACCCGCTCGACGAACTGCTCTCCTGGCTGGACGAACTGCAGATCGGCGACGCCTCGCTGGCCCGCCTCATCGGGGTGAACGAGGGGCTGACGGACGAGCCGACCGAGCCGGTGGCCACCGACGGGCACCATATCGCCGCCACCGGCGTGCGATACGCCTACCGCCCGGAGCACGAGGTGCTGCACGGAGTGGACCTCGACATCAGGCCGGGGGAGCGGATCGCGATCGTCGGGGCGTCGGGCGCCGGCAAGTCGACGCTCGGCCGGCTGCTGGCCGGGATCCACCCGCCGCTGGCCGGATCGGTGCGGCTGGGCGGGGTCCCGCTGGACCAACTGCCCCTGGCGCAGCGGCGCGGCGAGATCGCCCTGGTCACCCAGGAGCACCATCTGTTCCTGGGCTCGGTCAGGGACAATGTCGCGCTGGGCGCCGAGGCGTCCGACGCCGAGGTGGCCGCGGCGCTCGATGTCGTCTTCGCCCTGGACTGGGTGCGGGCCCTGCCCGAAGGGCTCGACACCGAGCTGGGCGCGGACGGGCTCGACCTCCCGCCGGCGCGGGCCCAACAGATCGCCCTGGCCCGGCTGGTGCTCGCCAATCCGCACACCCTTGTCCTGGACGAGGCGACCTCGCTGCTCGACCCGCGCGCCGCGCGTCGCCTGGAGCAGTCGATGGCCGCGGTGCTGGCGGACCGGACGGTGATCGCCATCGCGCACCGGCTGCACACGGCGCGGGACGCGGACCGGGTGGTGGTCATGGAGAACGGGCGGGTGCGCGAACACGGCAGCCATGACGAGCTGTTGGCGCGGGAAGGCCGCTATGCCGCCCTGTGGGAGGCATGGCACGGACGCGCGCCGCGCGCCCGTTCCGGCGGCTGAGTCCACGACCGGTCGGGGGCCGACGCGCGGGCGCCGGCCCCCGGTCGAGCAAGGGGAGTGAGATGTCGATGTCGTCCCGAACCACCCCGGCCCACGATCCGACCACCGACCCGACCGCCGATCCACCGCGCGCGTTTCCCGGGCACGCGGGGCCCGTGGTGCCGATCGCGGCGCGGACCGTGCTCGAACTCCTGGACCGCGCGTTCGCCGCGCACCCGGACGCGCTCGCCGTCGTCGAACCCGAACGCATTACCACCTACCGGGAGTTGGACCGGCTAGCCGATCTCGCCGCCGGCGTGCTGCGCACCCGGTTCGGCGTCGGCCGGGGCGATACGGTGCTGGTCGCCGCCCGGGCCGGCCGCGCGTTCACCGCCGTGGTGCTCGGTGTGCTGCGCAGCGGCGCCGCCTACCTCCCGGTGGACCTGGACTATCCGGCCGAGCGGATCGCGACGCTCTGCCGGGCCAGCTCGGCGACGCTCGTGGTCACGGCCGAGCCCCGTGAGCGGCTGGTCGCGGCGGCCGAGCAGACGGTGGCGGACCAGCTGCTCACCGGCGATCCCGGCCCGGCCGAACGTCCCGAACTCGACGGCGACGACCCGGCGTACCTCATCTTCTCCTCCGGGTCGACCGGTGTGCCGAAGGGGATCGTGCAGAGCCACCGCTGCCTGGTGAACCTGGTGTCCTGGCAGGTGCACGCTTCCGGCCTGGGCCGGGGGCGCCAGGTGCTCCAGTTCGCGCCGCTCACCTTCGACGTCTCGGTGCAGGAGGTCTTCTCCACCCTGGCCTCGGGCGGCTGCCTGGTCGTGCCGGGACGGACGGCCCGGCAGGACCCGCGTGAACTGGTGCGGTTCGTCGTCGACGAGGCCGTCGAGGTGGTGGACCTCCCGCAGTCCCTGATCGATGTGATCATGGAACTGCCGACCAACTTCGCGCACGCGCCCGCCCTGCGCCACATCATCTCGGCGGGGGAACCGGTGCGCGTCACCCCCGGGTTGCGGGCGCTGCTGGAGAGCAGGCCGGAGCTGACCCTGCACAACCACTACGGCCCGGCCGAGAACCACATGGTGACCAGCCATGTGATGTCCAGCGCGCTGGGCAACCTCGAACCAGAGCCCCCGGTGGGCTCGTTGGTCTGGAACACCTACCTCTATCTGCTGGACGAACGCCGCCGTCCCGTCCCCGACGGCGAGGAGGGCGAGGTGTACATCGGCGGCGTGGGCGTCGGGCGGTACACCGATCCCGAGCTGACCAGGGCCGCCTTCGGGGACGATCCCTTCCGGCCGGGGAACCGGCTGTACCGCACCCGGGACCGAGGGGTCTGGCAGCCGGACGGCACCCTGCGGCTGCTCGGCCGGATCGACGACCTGATCAAGATCCGTGGCCACGCGGTGGAACCACGCGAGGTCGAGGAGGGGCTGCGGCGGTGTCCGGGAGTGGCCGATGCGGCGGCCTTCGGGGCACAGAGGGACGACGGTTCGCTGGAATTGCACGCGGTGTTGGTGGGCGATCCGCCGGTGGCGGTCGAAATACGTCGCTTTCTGCTCACCACGCTTCCGGACTATCTCGTGCCGGTCCGCTGGTGGGTGTGCGAGAAGCTTCCGACGGGGCCCAACGGAAAGCTCGACCGGAAATCCCTGCCCGGCCCCGGAGCGCGCCCACTGGCGATCTTGGGCTACCAGGAGAAACCCTCCTTGTAGGCGCGCTTCTCGATGCAGTACCTGCGGAACGCAACGGCCTTGTCGATCAGTTGTCGGCTGCCGCTGCGTTCCGCCGCGCGCAGGAACCAGTCGAAGGTGTCCGTGGCACCGGCCGCCCGCTCGAAGTGCAGTGCGGCAAAGGCGCGGAACGCGCCGCGCATGTTTTCCGGCGTCATGCTCGCACCGCGCGCGACCAGTTCTTCCAACTCGGCTTCCGACGGCGGTTGTCGGTCCACCAGATGGATTTCCTTTTCCGTGGGCGCGGTATCGCGGATGACCTCCGCCGGATGGAAACCGTCGCCCGCGAAATCCAGGCAGAGCGAAAGACGGCCGGGCCCGGGGCCGCTGCGGGCCGAATGCGGAACGGTGGTGTGGATCTGCCATACCTCGCCCCGGCGCAGGTGGTAGACCAGGTCGTTCTCCGAGTGCAGGGCCTCGGTGGTGGTTCGCAGCGGCACCTGGAGCCGCACCCCTGGCCGGTCGAACTCAAGGAAGTCGACATGGGGCGCGAGAATTCCGTCCTGGAGGGCGAAAACGCGCACCCACTGAAGTCTTTCGGTCGCGAAGTGGTCCGTGACGATCCGCATGATGTTCGGCAGTCGGCGGCCGAGATCCGTCGGCACGAGGGCGTTGTCGTGCGGCCGGAAAGCGGTGTCATCCGTCGAACCGCTGCCGTTGGCGAGAATATGGCTCGACCATGATCCGAAGGTGAATGCGTCGTATTCACCGCTGGTCTGCTGGGTGTCCAGGATCGCGCACTCGTCCGTGAGATCGGGGAGGGGAATGGTGGCAAGTCGCTTGGATTTGAGCATGGTACCCCCAGTCAATCGCCGGTAAACATGCCGAAGTCGCCATCTTACACGGGGTAATGGGGCGCGACAATCCGTTCGTACCGTCACCGTGAAGGCCAAGGCAATGCTATACGGGGACTCTTGCGCGGGTGTGGGACTCTTTGTACTTTGAGTTGGCGGGCCACGTTGTCGTGGGCTTCATGCCGGTACCCGTTGGGGGAATCGCATGTACTTTGCCAGGTCGTGCAAATGCTGAGCGGCGAGGCGTTGTCGGAGGTCTGGGTCGCCCGGCTCGCGTCCGCCCGCGCGGCGCCGTCGCTCGAAGGGCGCGGCGCGTCCGATGCCACGGTGACGCCGGGGCGGGTCGCCGCCTCGGCCGTGGCCCGACTGGAGCGGATGACGGGCGGCAGCGCCGCCGGGCGGTATCTCGTGCTGGTCGCCGCCACCAGGCTGGTGCTCGCCGCGCTCGACCCCGAGGGGACGCGCCCTCCCGTGCTGATGCCGTCCCCGACCGGCCGGGGCGAGCTGGCGCTGTGCGCGCCGCTGGACGGGGCGGCGCCGGTCGGCGACTTTCTCACCGCGCTGCACCGGGAGTTGGAGTCCGCCGCCCCCCTGGCGTGGACCGACCGCGCCCGGGTGGTCGAGCGGCTGGCCGCCGCCGACCCGACGGCCGCTGCCGCCGTCGGCGGCCTCGGCGTGGTCTGGGACGACGACCGGCTGACGGCGTCCCTGCTGGTCTCGGCGCGCCGCGGGCGCGACGGGCTGACGGTGTCGGTCCTGGGCCCCGAACGGCCGCCGGCCGCCGCCTCGTTGGCGCGCTGCGTCGCCGCCGCGATCACCGCCGTCGTGGCGGCGCCGCACCAGCGGTGTGCCGAGGTCGATGTGGTGGGCGCGGAGCAACGCGCCGAGCTGGCCGCCTGGTCGGGGCTGTCCCGTCTGGGCGCGTTGCCGGCGCGGACGCTGGTCGACGTGCTCGACACGAGCGCGGCGCGGTGGCCGGGGCGCCCCGCCGTCGTCACCCCCACCACGGTCCTGAGCCATGCGGAACTCGCCGGGCTCGCCACCCGCGCGGCCGCCGTCCTGGCCGGGCGCCATGGCGTCGGCGGCGGCGACCGGGTGGCGCTGCTGCTGCCGCGCGGCCCCGAGCTGGTGACGGTCATGCACGCCGTGCTGCGGGCCGGAGCGTCTTTTGTCCCGCTGGACCCGGAGCATCCGCCCGCCCGCTGGGCGCGGCAGCTGCGGCTGAGCGGGGCCCGGTGGGTGGTGACCGGGGACGGCGTGGACATCGGCACGCCGGACGTCGAACGCCTCGACGCCGCCGCGCTGTTGACCGGCCCGGCCGCGCCGGCACCCGCCGGCCCCGGCCCCGATGACGAGGCCGTCCTCTTCTTCACCTCCGGCTCGACCGGCCCCCCGAGGCCGGTCGCCATCCGGCACCGCCAGCTCGCCCACAAGGCCGTCAGCTCGGCGGAGCATGTCGGGTTCGACGAGCACACCCGGATCGCGATGCTCGCCGCGATCTCCTCGGACATGCTGGCCTACCACGTGTTCACCACGATGGCCGCCGGCGGCGGCGTGGTGCCGATGAACGGGCTGTCCGGGATGGACCCCGGCGAGTTCTGGGCCCACCTGCGGAAGATGGAGATCAACGCCCTCAACTGCGTGCCGACGCTGCTGTCCGTGATGGCCGAGGGGCCGGGCGCCGAACACCCGCTGCGGCACTGCTTCGTCGGCGGCGACCTCGTCCCGGCGGGACTGCCGGCCCGGCTGGCCCGGCGCCTGCGGATCGGCACCTTCGCCAATCTCTACGGGCCCACCGAGGCCACCATCGAGGCGGTCGGCTTCGTCTGCGACGGGGCGGACCTCGCCGGGCTGACGTCGGTGCCCATCGGCCGGCCCTCACCCGGGTACGCCGTCGCGGTCCTGACGCCGGGCGGCGAACTCGCGCCGGCCGGCGTCCCCGGGGAGATCCATGTGCTCGGGCCCGCCGTGGCCGACGGATACCGCGACGAGGCGCCGACCGGACCCGGACGGTTTGTCGACCTCGCCGTCGCGCCCGGCGTACCGGCGTTCCGCACCGGGGACTTCGGGCGGTGGCGGGGGGACGGGCAGCTGGAGTTCCTGGGCCGGCGGGACCGTCAGGTGCAGATCCACGGCAACCGCGTCGAGTTGGGCGAGATCGAGGCGGCGCTCGCCGCGCTGCCCGGCATCGGCACCGGCGCGGTGGTGGTGGTGCGCCACGAGGGCCGCCCCCCGCTGATCGTCGCCGCCCACACCGGGGACCTTCCCGCCGAGGCGGTGCGCGGCTGGCTCACCGCCAGGCTGCCTCCCGTGATGGTGCCGGCGCTGATCGTCCACACCGACCCCATCCCGCTCACCCCGCACGGCAAGGTCGACGCCCGGGCCGTGGCGGCCGTCGCCGAGGGCGCCGATGAGGTCTGGCGGCCCGGGGACGCGGACGGCCGGCTGGTCGCCGCCGCCTGGGCCGAGGTGCTGGGCCGGCCGCCGCGCACGGCGGACCAGGACTTCTTCACGGCCGGCGGCCACAGCCTCGGCGCGGCGCAGCTCGCCGGCGCCCTGTACGCGGCGGCCGGGGGGCGGCAGTTGACGGTCCGGCAGATCTTCGACGCGCCCACGCCCCGGGGCCTGGCGGCCGCGCTGCGCGCCTGCGCCGTTCCGCGCCCGGCGCCGCGCGCCCGCCCTGGCCGGCTGCCGGCGAGCAGCGCCCAGCGCCGGCTGTGGCTGCTGGAGGAACGCGGGGGCCGGGGGCCGCGCCCCTACCGCATGGTGGAGTCCTACCGGCCACGGCAGGCCGTCGAGCCCGAGGCGTTGGAGCGGGCGCTCAACCGGCTGGTCGCCCGGCACGAGGCGCTGCGCACCGTACTGACGCTGGTGGACGGCCGGTTGGAGCAGCGGGTGCTGTCGCCCGAGCGGGCCCGGGTGCGGCTTGTCGTCAGCGGCCGGCCGCTCGCCGAGGTCGCCGCCGCCGAACAGCGGCGCCGCACCGCGCTGGACGAGCCGCCCGTGCTGCGCGCGCACTGGCTCACCGGGGACGGCGTCCTGGTGCTGTCGGTGCACCACAGCGTCTGCGACGGCTGGTCCTTCGGCGTGCTGCTGCGCGATCTGGGTGTGTTCCTGGACCCGGGCGCCCCGGCGGAGCCGCCGGCGCCCGTGCAGTACGCCGACCACGGCCTGGAGTTGGCGGCGCGCGACACCACGGCGGCGCTGCGGTTCTGGCGCGACGCCCTGGCCGGGCTGCCGGATGTGCCGCTCCCGCTGGACCGGCGCCGCGAGGCGGCCCGTGGCACCGAGGCCCATACGGTGCGCCGACCGCTCGACGCGTCCACCGCCGGCGGGCTGCGCGCGCTCCGTGCCGGCCTCGGCGTCACCTCCTTCCCGGTGGTGGTGGCCGCCGTGCGGGTGCTGCTGCTGCGGCTCTGCCACGCCGAGGACATCGCGCTGGGCACGATCGTCTCCGGCCGTGACGATCCCCGACTGGCGCACTCCGTCGGGTTCTTCGCCAACACCGTGGTGCTGCGCACCCGGGTGGATCCGGAGCGTGGCTTCGCCGATCTGGTCAGGGCGGTCGCCGAAACCGCCGGCGCGGCCCGCCCGCACCAGGAGCTTCCGTTCGGCGAGCTGGTCGACGCCCTGGTGGACGATCGGGTCCCCGGGCGCAACCCGCTGTTCGACGTGCTGGTCGAGGCGCCGTTCGCCGGGGTGCCCGGCGTCCTCGACGCCGATCGGCCCGCGCGCTGGGAGCATCTGCCGCTGGACGCGGGGGTCACCGGGTTCGATCTGACGATCGGCGTGACGGAGCCGGCCGCCGGCGCCCCCGAGATCGTCCTGAGCTGTCCGCGCGATGTGTTCGACCACGCCACCGCACGCCGCCTGGCGGACCAACTGCGGGTGCTGCTGGCCGAGTTGGTGGCCGATCCGATGGCGCCGGTCGGCGGTTTCCGTTCGCTGCCGGAGGACCAGACCGCCGAGCTGATCGCCGCCGGGACCGGCCCGGCGCTCGCCGTCGACCGGGAGCTGACGCTGGTCGACCTCGTCGCCGAGCGGGTCGGCGTGAGCCCGGACGCGGTCGCCGTGGTGCACGGCGACCGTTCGCTCACCTTCCGCGCCCTGGACGAGGCGGCCGGCCGGCTGGCCGCCAGAATCGCCGCCGCCGCGCCGGTCGGCCCCGACCGGATCGTGGGCGTGGTGTGCGAACGCACCGAGCGGATGGTGACCGCCCTCCTCGCCGTGGCCAGGACCGGCGCGGCCTTCCTGCCGCTCGACCCGGCCCAACCCGCCCTGCGACGCGCCGCGTTGCTGCGCGACAGCGGGGCGGTCGCGGTGCTGACCGATCCCGGCGGCGAGGGAGCGGCGTTCGACGGACTCGGCGTGCCGGTGATCCCCCTCGACGACCGGCCGGGCCCCGACCTCCCCGCGCTGCCGCGCCCCTCGGCCGGCGACCTCGCCTATGTGGTCGCCACCTCGGGCTCCACCGGAACGCCCAAGGGCGTGATGGTCGAGCACCGGGCGATCGTCAACACCGTCCTGCACCGCGTCGGCCACTACGGCCTCACCGGGCGGGACGCCATGCTCCAGGTGGACCCGGTGCACTTCGACGCGGGCATCGCCGACGTGTTCACCGCCCTCACCGTCGGCTGCCCCCAGGTGGTGCTGGGGCGCGACCAACTGCTGGACCCGGCCGCGCTGTCGGCCGCGATCCGCCGCCATCGGATCAGCCACATGATGCTGGTGCCCAGCCTCTACGCGTTGCTGCTCGACACCGGGACGCCCGCGCCGCGCGCGCTGCGGCAGGTGGTGTTGGGCGGCGAGCGGGTGACGGAGGCACTGGTCGCCCGGCACCGGGCGCTGGCCCCCGACACCGAACTGCACAACGACTACGGCCCGGCGGAGAACGCGGTGACCGCCACGCTCTGCCGGGTCGACGGGCTGACCGGCGAGGTGCCGATCGGCACGCCCGTCGCCAACCAGTGGGCCGATCTGCTCGACGCGGACGGCCGGCTCGTCCCGTTCGGCGCCGTGGGCGAGATCTGCCTGGGCGGTGCCGGGCTCGCGCGCGGCTATCTCGCGGATCCGGCGGGCACCGCGCGGCGGTTCGGGCCGAGCCCGGTGCGGAACGGCGCGCGGATGTACCGCACGGGCGATCTGGCCGTGCGGATGAGCGACGGTCGACTGCGGTACGTCGGACGGATGGACGACCAGGTCAAGATCCGTGGGCAGCGGGTCGAGCCGGGGGAGGTCGGCGCCGTCCTCGCCCGCGCCGACGGGGTGCGGCAGGCCGCCGTGCTGGCGCTGGGCGAGCCCGAGCCCCGGCTGGTGGCCTACTTCGCCGGCGACGCCGAACCGGCCGCGCTGCGGGCGTTCCTGGCCCAACGCCTCCCCCCGGCGATGGTCCCCGAGGTCTGTGTCCGGGTGGACGCGCTTCCCGTCACCGCCAACGGGAAGCTGGACCGCGCCGCGCTGCCCCCGCCGGCGGCCGCTCCCGCCGCTCCCGCCGGCCCGCCGTTCACCCCGGCGCAGCGGCGGGTCGCCGAGGTGTGGGCCGACCTCCTGGGCCGGCCCGTGACCGAGCTGGACGAGAGCCTGTTCCGGCTGGGCGGCCACAGCCTGACCGCCGCCCGGATCGGCCTGCGGCTGGGCGTCCCGGTCAGCGAGGTCTTCGGCAACCCGACGGTCCGTCAGCTGGCCGCGGTGCTCCCGGACCGGATCGCCGAGCCGGCCGTCCCGGCGCGCGGCGGCGCCGGACCGTTCCCGCTCTCCCACGCCCAACTCCGGGTGTGGCTGGCGGCGCGGCGGACGACGCCTGACCCGTTTGTCATCGCCACCGTCACCGCGACCGGCCGGCGGCTCGACCCCGACGTGCTCAGGACGGCGCTCGGCGCGGTGATGCGCCGCCAGCAGGTGCTGCGCCTGCGGGTGAAGGGAGAGGGGACGAGGGTGCGGCAGACCGTGCTGGACGAGGTCGAAGTGCCCCTGGTCGTCGTCGAGTTGCCCGGCGTCGCGCCGGACGGGCCGGAGGTCGACGCCGCCCTGCGGGCGGGCCGCGCCGTCTCCTTCGACCCGGGCCGCGCCCCGCTCTTCCAGCTGCGTCTCCTCACCGGCCCGGTGGGCGGCGACCTGCTGATGGTCACGGCGCACCATCTGATCCACGACGGCGCCAGCGGGCAGATCCTGCTCGACGACCTGTGGCGCGCCTACGACCGGGTGCTCGCCGGCGAGGACGCCACGCTGCCGCCGCTGTCCCACACCTTCCTGGACGAGGTGGCCGCCGAACGGACCTGGCTCGCCGGCGCGGAGGCCGCCGACGAGATCGCGTTCTGGCGCGACCGGCTCGCCGGCGCGCCCCCGTCGCCGGATCCGGTCGACCCCGCGCGGCGGGACGTCACCAGGGGAGACACCGGCCTCGCCCGCACCACGCTGCCCTGGGACGCCGTCGCCGGCGCCTCGGCGACGCCCTTCGCCCTCGTGGTCACCGCGTTCACGGCCGCCCTCGCCCGCGCCACCGGCGTCCGCGATCTGGTGCTCGGCTTCGCGGCGGGACTGCGCCGCCACCCGGCGGCCGACGCGGTGGTCGGCTACCTCGCCAACGCCGTCCCGCTGCGCCTGCGCTACGGCGACCGGGCGTCGCTCGGCGAGCTGCTGGCTGAGGTCACCGCCCGCACCGCCGAGGCGTACCAGCACGGCCGCGTCCCGTTCGACGTGCTGGCCCAGCGGCTGGGGCTGCTCGCCCCGCCGGGCCGCAGCGTCCTGCTCGACCTGGGGGTGAGCTGGGAGAACGCCGTCGTCGGCGACGAACGCCACCAGCTGCGGGACGTGCTGCCCGAGCGGCTGCCGGCCACCAGCGACCTGTGGCTCTACGCGAGCCGGCGCGGCGACCGGCTCCGTCTCGACCTCACCTACGACGACGCCCTGGTGCGCCCGGCCGAGGCCCGGGACCTCGTCGACCGGGTCCGTTCGCTCTGCACGGAGGCCGTGACCCGACCGGCCACCCCGGTCGACCCCGGAGCCCACTTCGACGATCGGCCATCCTCGTGGACGGGAACCCGCTATGACCTCTGAACCGGACCCGATTCCGACCCGGCTCCGCCCACGGCTCACCGCGCCCGCTTCGGGCCCGACACGCGCCGAGCTGCCGCTCTCCCCGGCGGCCTCGGCCGGCCTCGGCCGGGTGTCGGGCGGCCGGCCGCTGGAGGAGCTGGTCGTGCTCACCGCCGCCGCCGCGCTGGTGGTGGCCGCCGCCGAGGCCACCGAGACGCCCGGGCTTCTCGTGGTCGGCCCCGAAGGGCCCGTGACCTGCCAACTCGACCTGGCCGCACGGGAATCGGCCGGCGCGCTGGTGCGGGCCACCGATGCCGCGCTGCGCCGCGCGCCCGCCGCCCGGGGCGACCGCGTCGGCCTGACCGTGCGGTCCACCCGCATCGGCCCGAAGGACCCCGCCACGCTGGAGCTGACCCTGGACGGGGGCGTGCTCCGGCTGCGCGACGCCGAGGGCGCGCACGAGGAGTGGTTCCTCGGCGTGCTGGCGCGGGCGGTCGACACGGCGCTCGCCGACTTCGCCGACCCGGCCGGGCCCCCGGGCGGGATCCGCCGCGCCGCCCCCGACGACATCGCCGCCGCCCTGCGCCTGGGCACCACGGGATATGTCGCCGAGGCCGCCGACGGCACCCTCCTCGCGCCGGTCGAGGCCGTCGTCCGGGACGCCCCCGACCGTCCGGCCGTGGTCGCCGGCAACGACACCCTGACCTATGGCCAGCTGTGGCACGCCGCCGGGCTGGTCGCCGCCCGGCTGCTGGCCCTCGGCACCCGGCCGGGGGACCGGATCGGGGTGCTGACCGGCAAGTCGATCGAGGCGCTGCCCGCGCTCCTCGGCGTGCTGCGGGCCCGCGCCGCCTATGTGCCGCTCGACCCCCGCGCCCCGGGGCGCCGGCTCACCGACCAGGTCCGGGACGCCGGTTGCCGGACCGTCCTGACCACCGGTGACCTCGCCGGCAGACTGCCCGGGGTGGCGGTGACCGAGGTCGCCGAGGCGCTGCGCACCGAACCGGCCCGCTCTCTCCCCGCGCCGCGCCCCGACGATCTCGCCTATGTCATCTACACCTCGGGTTCCACCGGAACCCCCAAGGGCGTCCGGGTGACGCACCGGGCGAGCGCGAGCTATGTCCGCTGGAAGGTCGGCCACCACGCCATCGACAGCGACAGCCGGGTGCTGCAGATCCCGTCCCTGGCGTTCGACAGCTCCGTCTCCGACATCTTCCCCGCGCTCGCCGGCGGCGCCCTGCTGGTGCTGGTCGACGCCCACCGGGCGCTGCCCAGGGACCTCGCCGGGACGGCACGCGAGCACGCCGTCACCCATGCCACGATCCTGCCCAGCCTGTACCGGCTGCTGCTGCCCGAACTCGCCGGCACCACACTGCGGTTGGTGACGGTGGCGGGCGAGGCGACGCCGGCCGACCTGGTCGCGCGCCACCACGCGGAACTGCCCCGGGTCCGGCTGGTCAACGAGTACGGGCCGACCGAGAACTCCGTCTGCGCCACCGCGTTCGACCACGGCCCGGACGCGGGTCCCGGGCTCCCCGTCGGCCGGCCCATCGCCAACACGGTGGTCAGGGTCGCGGCTCCCGACGCGGGACCGCTGCCGCCCGGATTCGTCGGCGAGGTGCTGCTGGCCGGGCGCGGCCTGGCCGACGGCTACCACGCCAGGCCCGAGCTGACCGCCGCCGCCTTCCTCCCCTCGAAGGAGGCGCCCGGCGGCCGTTGGTACCGCACGGGGGACCTCGGCTGGTGGCGCCCGGACGGCGTTCTGGAGTTCTGCGGGCGCGCCGACGGCCAGGTCAAGATCCGGGGCCACCGGGTCGAGATCGGGGAGGTCGAGCATGTGCTGACCGGTCTCGACGGCGTCGAGGCGGCCGCGGTCGTCGCCGTCGCCGATCCGGGGGCCGACACCGCCCTGGTCGCGTTCGTGGAGACGTCCCGCGGCGCGGAGTCCGTCGCCCGCGCGCTGACCGACCGGCTGCCCCCGGCGATGCTGCCCGCCCACCTGGTGCCGCTGCCCGCGATCCCACGCCTGGTCAGCGGCAAACCGGACGGCCCCCGGCTCGCCGAACTGGCCCGGACGGAGCTGGCCCGCGCCGAGGGCGGACCCGCGCCCGGCGGTGACCCGCTGGTCGCCACCATCGGCGAGATCTTCCGTTCCGTCCTCGGGGGCGGGCCGTTCGGGCCCGATGACGACTTCTTCCTGCGCGGCGGACACAGCCTGGCGGCGATCGCCGTCATCGGCCGGGTCGAGGACCGGCTCGGCGTCCTTCTCGACCTCGGCGACTTCCTCGATCTCGGCACCGCCCGCGAGGTCGCCGACCTCGTCCGCGCGGCCGGCCCGGCCTCCGCGCCGGGCCCGACCACCGGCGACGACCAGGCCCTGTGGCGGCTGCTCGACGGCGACGCCGACTCCCATGGCTAGCCCGCCGGATCGTGTCGCGTCGCTGTGCGCGCTGTTCGCGGCGGAACTGCGCCTGGACTCCGTGCCGCCCGACGCCGACTTCTTCCTCGCCGGCGGGCACAGCCTGAGCGCCCTGGCGCTGGCCATGTCCGTCGAACGCGCGCTGGGCGTCCCGGTGGGCGTGCGCGACCTCGTCGAGTGCCCGACGCCGGCGCTGCTCGCCGGGCGGCTGGCGGCGCGGAGCGCCCCGACGCGGCAACGGCGCGTGTCCCGCGCCGAGTTGGGGAACGAGACCCGATCGCTGTGGCTGGCCCGCCAGCGGGGCGAGATCCCGGCGACCGCCTACTCCGTGCCCTGTCTCCTCGATGTGCTGGGCGCGTCGGACGTGGACCGGCTCGGCGCGGCCGTCCTGGCCGTCCAACTGCGCCACCCGCGGCTGCGCACGGTCTTTGTCGAGCGGAGCGGCGCCCCGCACGCCGTGACGAGGCCGGATCCCCCGCCGCTGACCGTCGTCGACGAGGTGCCGGATCCGGCGGCCGCCGTCCGCGCCGAGATCGACCGTCCCTTCGACCTCGCGCGGGGGCCGCTCTTCCGCGCCACACTGTTCCGGCACGGCGAGCGCATGTCGCTGCTGCTCCTCGCCGACCATCTGGTGTGCGACGGCACCAGCCTGCGGGTGCTGGCGTCCGAGCTGGCGGCGGCCTACCGCGCCCCCGGGGCGGCCGCCGGTGTGCTCGCCCCCGCCGAACACGCCAGGGACGAGGGCGAGTTAGCGGACGCGCTGCGGTACTGGCGGCGGGTGCTGTCACCCCCGCCCGAACCCCTGGCGCTGCCCGTCAGCCGCCCCCGGCGCGGGCCGGTCGGCGCCAGGACCGGGATCGTCACCGAGGAGATCCAGCGCCCCACCGTCGAACGGCTGCGCGCGCTCGCCCGCGCGCGGCGCGCCGGGCTGTTCGTGCCCGCCGCCACGGCGGTCGCCGGCGCCCTCGCCCGGCTCACCGGCGCGCGCGATATCTGCCTGGGCACCGCCGTGGACCGGCGGGCGCGCCTCGGCCTGACCGACGCCGTCGGCTTCCATGTGGTCACCGTGCCGCTGCGGATCGCCGTCGACCCCGACACCGGATGGCACCGGCTGCTCGCCGAGGTGGCCTCCGCCACCGTCGACGCCGTGGACCACAGCGCCGCGTCGTTCGACGAGATCGTCGCGGCCGTCGAACCACCCCGCCGCCCCTGGCGCACCCCGCTGTTCGACGTGTTCGCCACCGTGTACCCGCATATCGACACGGGCGAGGCCGGGGACGGCATCCGGCTGCGCGGGGGCCCGGTGCCGCTGCGCCAGGGCATCGTCGAGCTGTCGTTCCAGTTCGTCGAACACGCCCACGGGCTGCGCCTGGTGCTCCAACACGACACCGCCCGCTACGACCGCGACACCGCCGAACGCATCGCGCGCCGCGTCGTCGACGCCGCCGACCGCATCGCCGATTCCGATCCCGAGTCCGAGCCCGCCGCTGCCAGCCTGCCCGGCCCCGCCGTGTTCGACGGTTTCCGCTTCGGCACCTGAGCGGCCACCGGCATCCGCACCGGGGACCGCCCCCACGCAGAGAGGACAGAGACCGTGGGAAAGCGCTACTTGTCGTCCGCAGTGAGCCCCCAACCGCTCCTCCACCGCTGGTACGCCTGGCCTCATATGATCAACCCGCTCACGGCGGGGCTCAACCTCCGCGAACGGCAGCTGGCGACCCTCCGCAGCTATCTCGCCGACCCCGATCTGCACACCAGGGCGGTGGCCGACCCGGGCAACTACGGCCGCCCCTTCCTCAACCCGTCGGGGGCGGGCTTCGAGCGGCTGAAGACCTTCCACGAGGAGGTCACGGTCGACGCGGCACCGCTGATCGACCTCGCCGACGATTTCACCGCCGCCCGCGTTCTGGTGGAGGAGCACGCCGACGGAGGCGCGCTCGCCCCCCTCTACGGCCAACTCCCCGCATCGCTGCGGGGGATCGTCGAGCTGGTCTACGACGACGTCAACCGCGCGTCGATCCGGATCCTCGAACCGGTGCTGTACCGGTCGTTCCGCGACACGATGGCCCGGGCGCAGCGGATCTCGCTGCTGCCGAGGCCCGACCGGGCGCAGCCGTACATCTTCAACAGCCCGATCCTGCCCGACGCGTCCCGGTTCGACCTGGCGGTGCCGTTCGACGCGCCCGCCCTGGACGCACTCTTCGCGGCCCGCTGGTCGTCGGTCGACGTCCCCGAGCTGGGGGAGCGGCTGGGACTCGCCCCCGAACGGCTGGCGCGGTTCGCCGAGTTCTTCACCGAGACCGAGCCGGCCACCCCGCCGCCGGTACCGGACGGCACCGTGCGCGTCCGGTTCTTCGGCCATGCCTCGGTGCTGCTGGAGTCCGCGCACGCGGCGGTGCTCCTCGACCCGCTGCTCGGCTACACCGACGACGGCATCGACCACTTCACCGTCAGCGACCTGCCGCGCCGGCTGGACGCGATCGTGCTCAGCCACGCCCACTGCGACCATGTGTCGGTGGAGACGCTGCTCCAGCTGCGTCGCGTCGTGGACACCGTGGTCGTCCCCGGATCGGCCTCGGGATCGGTGCTCGACCCCAGCCTCGGGCAGCTGCTGACCGCCCTGGGGTTCCGCGCCGTGACCAGGCTGGAGGAGCTGGAGAGCGCCACGGTGGGGCACCGGCTCACCGTCACCTCGCTGCCCTTCCTGGGCGAGCACGCCGATCTCGACATCAGGGCGAAGATGGTGCCGCTGGTGGAGATCGAGGGCCGCCGGTTTGTCTTCGCCACCGACACCACCCCCATCGAGCCGGAGCTGTACCGCCGGCTCGGGGACCTTCTCACCGGGGTGGACGCGCTGTTCATCGGCCTCGAATGCGTCGGCGCGCCGCTGTCCTGGCTCTACGGGCCGCTGATGGGCCGCATGCCCGACCGCAGGCACAACCGGGGACGCCGGTTGAACGGTGCCGACGCGGCGATGGCCGAACAGCTGGCCAGGGCCATCGGCGTGCGGCGGATCTTCACCTATGCGATGGGGTTCGACCCCTGGCTCAAACACCTCACCGGCTCCGACTACGACCCCGCGTCCCCACAGAAGCGGGAGTGCGACCGGCTGGAGGCGAGCTGCGCGCGCTGGGGCGCCCGGGCGGAGCTGCTGCACCTGCGCGCGGAGCACACCTTCTGATTCCGACCGCCACCGGCTTTCCGACCGCGACAAGGGAGTGCGGCGATGGGACACAGGGGACAAGGGGTCTTCGAGCGCTATACCGGCCTGTCCACCGAGGGGCGCGCCGAACTGCTCGCCGCGATCCTCCGCGACCCCCTCGCCCGCCGGCGGGTCGCGCCCTCGGCCGCCCAGCGGCGGATGTGGTTCCTCCACCGCGCGGGCCTGGACCGCAGCGACTACAACGCGCCGGCCGCCTACCTGTTCCGTGGCCCGTTGGACGTCGAGGCGCTGCGCCGCGCGTTCGCCGCCCTGTGCCGCCGGCACCGGGCGCTCGCCTCGCGCTTTGTGGACGCCGCAGGGGAACCGTTGGTGCTCACCTCCGCCGCGCCACCGCCGTTCCGGTACGAGGAGCTGCGCGGGACCGCCCGGGGGAGCGGCCGGGAACCCTGGCGCCCGCTGGTCGACGCCGAGGCGCGCCGCCCCTTCGAGCTGGCGGGCGGCCCGCTGGCCCGCTGTCTGGTGGTGGCGAGCGACCCGGACGAGTTCGCCGTCGTCATCACCGCGCACCACACGGTGGTCGACGGCTGGTCGCTGGGGGTGCTGCTGCGCGATCTGTCGGCGCTCTACCGGGCGGAGACCGGCGGCGCACCGGTGACGCTGCCCGAACTCGCCCACGACTACCAGGACTTCGTCGCCTGGCAGGAGGAGAGGCTGGGCGGCGAAGGATACGCCAGGGCGGTCGAGCACCTGACGGCGCGGTTGGCGGGCGCGCCGGCCGTGCTCGACCTGCCGGCCGACCGGCCGCCCCCGCCCCGGCCGACGCTGCGCGGCGGCACGGTGACCGCCACCCTGCCGGCGGAGCTGACCGGCCGGCTCGGCGCGCTCGGACGGCGGGTGGGCGCCACGTCGTTCATGGCCCACCAGGCGCTCTACGCGGCCACGTTGGCGCACCACTCCGGCCAGCGCGATCTGCTGATCGGCGTCCCCTACGCCGGCCGGGAGCGGCACGCGTTCGCCTCGGTGGTGGGGAACTTCGTCAATACGGTGGTCCTGCGGGCCGATCTCTCCGGCGATCCGTCGTTCCACGATCTGCTGACCCGGACCAGGCGTGACGCGATCGACGCCTACCGGCACGCCGCCGTGCCGTTCGACCGTCTCGTCGAGGCCCTGGACGCGCCGAGGGCGCCCGGACGCAACCCGCTCTTCCAGGCGTTCTTCGCCCACGAGCCCGCCGGGAGCGGCGGCGCGTCCGGTGGGCTGGAACTCGGCGGGGTCGTCGGGGAACCCCTCGTCGTCGAACGCACCACCACGGCGCTGGATCTGGACCTGCATGTCGGCGAGCGGCCGGACGGCACGGTGGAACTCGCCCTCACCCACGCCCTGGACCTCGTCGACCCCACCACCGCGCGGCGGCTGCTGCGCCATCTGACCCGGCTCGCCGTCGCGGCGGCGGCGGCGCCCGACACCCCGCTGGGCGATCTGCCGCTGCTGCCCGAGGCCGAGCGCGCCGCGCTGCTGGGCGCCCGGCAGCCCGCGCTGGAACCGGCCGCCGAACTGCTGCACCGCTGTGTGGAAGGGGCCGTGGCGGCGCATCCGGACGCGGTCGCGGCGAAGCGCGGCGCGGAACGGCTCAGCTACCGGGCGTTGGACGCCTCCGCCAACCGACTGGCCCGGCGGCTGCGCGCGGCGGGTGTCGGCCCCGAGGTGCCGGTCGGCGTCTGCCTGTCGCGCGGCCCCGCGCTGCTGGTCGCGATTCTCGCCGTGCTCAAGGCGGGCGGCGGCTATGTCCCGATGGAGGCCACCCTCTCCGACGAACGCCTCGCCACCCTGGTCGCCGACACCCGGATGCCCGTTCTGGTCACCGACGACCGGCACCTGCCCCGGCACACGCGGTTCCCCGGCCGGGTGGTGTCCGTGGACGACGCCGCCCTCGCGGCGCTGCCCGCCTCGCCGCCCCCGGTCGCGGTCGGCCCCGCGAACATGGCCTACATCATGTACACCTCGGGTTCCACCGGCTCGCCCAAGGGCGTTGTGGTGGAGCACCGTCAGGTGGTGCGGCTGGTCGAGTTCTACCGGTCGGCGCTGGAACCGGAGGAGGTGTCCGGGGTGCTGGCGTCGACCCCGGTCGGCTTCGACGCGACGATCCAGGAGTACTTCGCGACACTGCTGCTGGGCGGGACGGTGCTGTTCGTCGACTCGGTCTTCGATCTGCGCACCCTGCCGGAACGGGAGTCGGTGACGCTGGTGCAGGGCGTGCCCAGCCTGCTCCAGGAGCTGCTGGCCGGCGGGCCGCTGCCCGGCGGGGTCACCACGGTCATGCTCAGCGGGGAGCCGCTGCCGGGCGAACTGGTCGAGCGCCTGTACGCGTCGGGCTCGGTGAAACGGGTCTACAACGTCTACGGCGTCACCGAGTGCACCGCCGACGCTTCCTGGTGCCTGGTGGAACGCGGCACCCGGCAGGCGGGCCTGGGCGAGCCGCTGCCGGGGATGCGGCGCTATGTGCTGGACGCGCGCCACCGCCCCGTGCCGGTCGGCGCCAGAGGCGAGCTGTATCTGGCGGGGCCCGGGCTGTCCCGTGGCTATCTGGGCCGCGAGGAGCTGACCGGGGAACGGTTCCCGCCCGACCCGTTTGTGCCCGGCGAACGGATGTACCGCACCGGCGATCTGGTGCGGTACCGGGCCGACGGGCAACTCGTCTGTCTGGGCCGGGTCGACCGTCAGATCAAGGTGAACGGCTGCCGGGTCGAACCGGCCGAGGTGGAGGCCGCGTTACGCGCCCATCCGGCGGTCGACCAGGCCGCCGTGGTGGCGCACCGGGTCGGCGACGACAACCGGCTCGCCGCCTATGTGGTCCTCGCCGCCGGGCGGCGGCTGCCCCGGGACCTGCGGAGATCGCTGGCGCGGCGGCTGCCGCCCGCCCTGGTGCCGAGCACCGTGACCGCGCTCGACGCGCTCCCGCTCAACGCCAACGGAAAGCTCGACACCCGCGCGCTGCCGCGCCCGAGGCGGCCACAGCCCTCGGGCCCGGCCGCGCCGGGCACCCCGGCCGAGGAACGGCTGCTGGCCATCTGGCGCCGGATCCTCGGCCGGGAGGACTTCGGCGTCAGCGACGACTTCTTCGCGCTGGGCGGGCAGTCCCTGACCGCGCTGCGGATGACCGCGCTGGTCAAGGCCGAGTTCGGCGTCGAGCCCGGGGTGGCGGCGCTGTTCGAGGCGCCCACCGTCGCCGAACTCGCCGCGCTGCTCGGCTCGTCGACGCCCGGGCGCGGTGGCGGGGCGCTGGTGGAGCTGCGCGCCGGCGTGGGCACGCCCATGGTGCTGGTCCACGCCGTGGGCGGCGGCGTCGTCGGCTACGCGGACCTGTGCGCCGCGTTCTCCTCGGACCGGCCGGTGTTCGGCGTCGAGGCCGAGGGACTGACCGGCGGCGGGCCCCCGCCGGACGATGTCGGCGAGCTGGCCGGCCGCTATCTGGACCGGTTGGACGCCGGGTTGGGCGCCGGCCCCGTGGTGCTCGCCGGCTGGTCGATGGGCGGCCTGGTCGCCTATGAGATGGCCGCGCGGGCCCGGGAACGCGGCCGCGACGTCGAGGCGCTGGTGCTGGTCGACACGGCGCCGGAGGCCGAGCGGGCGCCCGTCGACGAGGCGGAACTCGCCGCGCTGCACAGCCGGTACCTCGCCGCCGCGGCCGGCCTCGATGCCGGGCTCACGGCGCGGGAGGCGCGGGGCCGCCCGATGGCGGCGCTGCTCGACTGGGCCAGGGCCCGGGGCGTGCTGGGCCAGGAGACCTCGATCGCCGAACTGCGGCGGATCTTCGATGTCTTCGCCGCCAACCTGCGGGCCTTCGACGCCTACCGGCCCACGCCGCTGCGGGTGCCGAGCCTCCTGGTCGCCGCGCGGGCCGGCGACCCCGCCGGGCGCGGCGCGGCCTTCCGCGCACTGCTGGGCGACTCCCTCACGGTGGAGGTCGTCGACGGCGACCACCACACCGTGCTGCGCCCCCCGCACTGCCGGGAGCTGGCCGGGACCATCGAACGCTGGCTGGCCGCCGACCACCCCCGGACGGGCCCCAACACGCCGTAGCAGCAAGGCCGTTGCGATCCGGGACGGTCGCTTCACCCGTTGGCCACCTTCCCGACGCCCGGTGGTGGCCCCGGCTGAGGAAGCTTCACATCGTGAGACGGCTATGGGGGATCGTGCTGGGAGTGCTGCTGTTGGCCGGCGTCGCGACGGCGGTGGTCGTCGGACGTGACACCGGCGGCGGGGGCGGTGGCGCTGGATCGGTCACGGTCAGCGGGGTGATCGGCTCGGAGAAGGCGGAGTTCTTCGCCGACCCCGAGGTGGTGGCCGCGCTGGCCGACCGGGGGCTCACCGTGCGGGCCCAGTCCGTCGGTTCCTGGGCGATGGACGAGGTGGACCTGGCGGGCTACGACTTCGCGTTCCCGTCCAGCCAGGGCCCCGCCGACGCGCTGCGCCGCGAGGCCGGGGATCCCGGCGCCCCGCTGCGGCCGTTCTACTCGCCCCTGGTGGTGCTCGCCCACCGCGAGGCCGCCGAGGTGCTGGCCGCCAACGGACTGGCCACGCTGGACGCCGACAACATGGGACGGCTGTTCCTGGCCGACTATCTGGCCGCCGTCGAGGACGGCCGCACCTGGCAGGAACTGGACGGCGCCATGCCGCAGGACGGCCTCAGCGGCGCCCTCTATGTCTCCAGCACCGACCCCCTCACCTCCAACTCGGGCGCGCTCTACCTCGCCGCCGCCTCCTTCGTCGCCAACGACGGACAGGTCGTCGCCGACGAGGCGGCCGTCGAACGCACCGCGCCGCTGCTGCGCGCCCTGGTGCGGGTCCAGGGCACCCAACAGTCCAGCTCCGACGGCCCGTTCCGGGACTTCGTCAGCGGCGTCGGCAACCCGCTGGTGCTGGTCTACGAGTCGCAGGTCGCGGCGCTGCTGTTCGGCGGCGCGGAACCGGGGACCGCCGACGGCGTCGTGGTGCTCTACCCGGACACCACGGCGACCAGCGACCACACGCTGGTGCCGCTCACCGAGGACGGCCGGCGGCTGGGCGAGGTGCTGACCGACGATCCCGAACTGCGGCGCCTCGCCGTCCGGCACGGCTTCCGGCCGCAGGGCGCCACCGCCGAGTTCACCGAGGCGGCGGCGGCGCACCCCGCCCATCTCAGGGACGGACTCGACGGGATCCGGCAGGCGCCCGTGCCCACCGCCGACCTGCTCCGTGCCATGGCCGAACGCGCCAGGGGCTGACATCCGTGCGGAAGCTCACCGAGGGGGAGCCATGACAGACAACGAGAACCCACTGGTCCTCACCCCACCCGAACCCGTCGCGCCGGTCAGGGCCGAGCAGGCGTCGGGTCTGGTGCCGCTGGACGAGGCGACCCGGGAGGAGCTGAGCCGCCGCGCCGTCAGCTATGTCGACTCGCTCGCCGAACTGGACGCGCGCTCCCCGGAGTTCTCCAGCCGGGTCGGCGAGGTCACCTCGCTCGGCTCCGCCGAGATGCGCTCGGCGGCCCAGCAATCCAACCGGATGCTGGACCGCAGCGTCCGCTCGCTCGCCGGCGCCGCCGGCGGCGAGGCGGCCGACGCCCAGACCCGGGTCTCCTCCTCGCTGCTGGACCTGCGCCGCACCGTGGAGGACCTCGACCCGCGCGAATCGTCCGCCGGCGGGGTGAAGCGGCTGCTGTCCCGGCTGCCGGGCGGCAACCGGTTCCGCGACCATGTGGCGCGCTACGCCACCGCCCAGGGCACGCTCCAGAAGATCGTGGCCACCCTCCGCGCCGGCCAGGACGAACTGCGCCGCGACAGCGCCACCCTGCACACCGAACGCGCCCGCCTGTGGGACACCATGGGCAAGCTCCAGGAGTACGCGGTCCTCACCGAGGCGCTGGACGACGAACTGCAGCGGCGCGTCGAACGGCTGGAGGCGACCGACCCCGAGCAGGCCACCGCGCTGCGCGCCGACATCCTCTTCCCCGTCCGGCAGAAGCACCAGGACCTGCTGACCCAACTCGCGGTGTGCGCCCAGGGCTACCTCGCCATGGACGTGGTGCGCCGCAACAACGAGGAACTGGTCAAGGGCGTCGACCGCGCCGCCACCACCACCGTCACCGCGCTGCGCATCGGCGTGATGCTCTCCGCCGCGCTGGAGAACCAGCGCAAGGTCGGCGAGCAGGTCACCGCGCTGCGCACCACCACCGAGGAACTGGTGCGCGGCAACGCGGAGATGCTGGCCACCCAGAGTGGCGAGATCCAGAAGATGGCCGCCGACCCCGCCGTCGGCACCGAGACGCTGCGCGCCGCGTTCCAGCAGATCTACCGCACCCTGGACACCATCGACAGCTACAAGGCGCAGGCCACCGAGGCCATGGCGGCCACCGCCCGCGCCCTGTCCGACGAACTGGGCCACGCCGCCGGCCATCTGGAGCGCTCCCGCGCCGCCGACCGGCGTGAGGAGGGGGGCCTCGCATGAGGGCACGCGCACGACTGGCCGCCCTGTTCGGCGCCCTCGCCCTGGTCGCCGCCTGCAGCGGCGGCTCGGACGACGGGGACGGCCCGGACGGCGAAGGGGACGGCGTCGCCGCCGCCGAAACCGTCAGGATCCTGGCCGGCAGCGAGCTGGCCGACATGGAGTTCCTGTGGGAACGGGCCGCGGAGGAGACCGGCGTCACGGTGGAGATCACCCATGTCGGCACCCTCGACGCCACCCGGACGGTCCTCTCCGGCGAGGCCGACGGCGCCTATGACGCCGTATGGCTAGCCACCAACGACTACCTCAGGCTGCATCCCGAGGCCGACCGGCGCATCCTCACCGAAACCTCGATCATGACCTCGCCCGTCGCCCTCGGCCTGCGCCCCGAGGCCCTGGACCGGCTGGGCTGGCAGCCCGACGAGATCACCTGGTCCCAGGTCCACGAGGCGGCCGCCACGGACCGGCTGACCTTCGGGATGACGGACCCGACCCGTTCCAACTCCGGTTACAGCGCGCTGATCTCGGTGACCTCCGCGCTCTCAGGCGCCCAGTCCGCGCTCACCGCCGATGACGTCGCCGGCAGCGCCGACCGGCTGCGGGAGCTGTTCGCCGGACAGCGGCTCACCTCCGGCTCCTCCGGATGGCTCGCCGAGGCGTTCGCCGGGCGCGACGACGTGGACGCGTTGATCAACTACGAGTCGGTGCTGCTCGGCCTCGACCGGGACGGCGTCGCCGATCTGACGGTGGTCCGCCCCCTGGACGGGGTGGTCACCGCCCGCTACCCGCTCACCACGCTCGTCTCCGCCTCCCCCGAGGCCGGCGAGGCGCTGCGCCTCCTCGGCGCGTATCTGCGCGGCGCCGACGCCCAACGCGCCCTCACCGAGGAGACGTTGCGCCGTCCGGTCGCCACCGGGGTCACGGCCGCCGACGCCGTTCCCGAGGGGCAGCGCCGCGAACTGCCCTACCCCGGCTCGCTCGATGTCGCCGACGCCCTGCTCGACGCCTACGACAGCGAACTGCGCCGCCCGTCCCGCACGCTCTATGTGCTGGACACCTCGGCCTCGATGGAGGGCGAACGACTGGCCGCCCTCCAGGACGCCCTGCGCCGCCTCACCGGCGCCGACAACCCGGCGGGCCAGCGGTTCAGGGACCGCGAGGAGGTGACGCTGCTGCCGTTCGACAACACGGTGGTCTCCAGCGAGACCTGGACGGTCACGGCGGACGGCCGCGACGAGGCCCTGGCCGGGATCCGCTCCGGGATCGACGCCCTGGACGCCGGCGGCGGCACCGCCGTCTACGCCAGCCTGATCGAGGCGTACCGGCTGCTGGCCGACGAGGGGGAACGGGACGCGTTCACCTCCATCGTGCTGATGACGGACGGCGAGAACACCGAACCCGTCGGGGCCGAGGACTTCCGGGTCTTCCACCGGGAACTCGACGAGGAACAGCGGCGGATACCGGTGTTCACCATCCTGTTCGGCGACTCCGACCGGGCCGAGCTGCGAGGGATCGCCGACCGCACCGGCGGCGAGCTGTTCGACGCCGTCAACAGCCCCCTTGAGCATGCCTTCCAGGAGATCCGTGGCTACCAGTAGCGGCCCGGCGGCCCGGACGCTGGCCTATCTGGAGTCGCGGAGGAACCTGACCGGCTGCGCCTGCGGACTGGCCGGCCTGGCGGCGGTGTTCACCGGGCTGGCCGGCGCCTACTGGCCGGTGGTGGTCGCCGGCCTGTACGGCGCCGGCGCGCTGCTCGCCCCGCCCGAGCGGACCGCGCCCCCGCCGTTCGCGGGACCGGCCGCTCCCGGCGGCGAACTGGACGCCATCCGCGCCGACTTCGCCACCCTGCGGGACTATGTCGCCGGCCTGGAGCTGCCCGCAGGGGCCACCGGGCCGGCCGCCGAACTCGACGCCCTGCTGGCCGCCCTCCTCGAACCCGGCTGGGTGGCGGAGGAGATCGCCGCCGACCCCGAGGCGGTGCACATCCTGGGCCGGGCGGTGCGGGTGGACGTCCCCGAGGCGTGGGACGCCTACCAACGCACCCGCTGGTGGGCCAGGCTGCAGCCAGGCGCCGATTCGGCCGAACGCCACCTCAGCCGCCAACTTGAGCTGCTGAACCGGGAGTTGCGCACGGTCGCCGCCTCGGTCCGAGCAGCGGTCGAACGCCGCCAGCGGACCCACACCACCTATCTGGAGTCCAGGACCGAACCCCCGGAGCCGCCGGACAAGTCCTAGGTCATGGCCGGCCAGCCGCGCCCCGGGAGTTGAGCCGGGCGGCCTGGCGGGTCAGATGGTGGCGTTCGGCGAGGTTGGGCGCCTTCAGGGCCGCCTCGGCGTAGAGCCGCGCGGCCGTCGTCGGATCGCCGTCGCGTTCGTGCAGATACGCCGCCACGGCGGTATGGCGCGGCAGCGCGTCGTCGATCGCAGCGAGCGCCGCCAGCCCGGCGCGTGGCCCGTCGGCCTCGCCGACGGCGACCGCGCGGTTGAGCCGGACCACCGGGCTGTCGGTCAGCCGCGCCAACTCGTCGTACCACTCGACGATCTGCACCCAGTCGGTCTCCTCGGCGGTGGGCGCGTCGGCGTGCAGCGCCGCGATGGCGGCCTGGGCCTGGAACTCGCCCAGCCGGTCGCGGGCGAGGGCGGCCCGCAGGATGTCGATGCCCTCGACGATCGCGCCGGTGTCCCACCTGGCCCTGTCCTGTTCGGCGAGCGGCACCAGACTCCCGTCGGGCGCGGTCCTGGAGGCCCGCCGCGCGTGGTGCAGCAGCATCAGGGCGAGCAGCCCCGCCACCTCGGGGTGGTCGATCGCGGCCGCGAGGCGCCGGGTGATCCTGATGGCCTCGGCCGCCAGATCCACATCGCCCGCGTAGCCCTCGTTGAAGACCAGATAGAGCACCCGCAGCACGGTGGCGACATCGCCCGGCTGGTCGAACCGCACGCCGGAGACGGTGCGTTTGGCGCGACTGATCCGCTGCGCCATGGTCGCCTCAGGGACCAGATACGCCGCGGCGATCTGCCGGGTGGTCAGCCCGCCGACGGCCCGCAGCGTGAGCGCCACCGCGGACGCCGGGGTCAGCGACGGGTGGGCGCACAGGAAGTACAGCTGAAGCGTGTCGTCCACGGCCGCCGCGGGACCCGGCGCCGGCTCGGCCTCCACCACGTCCTCGCGTCGGCGGCGGGCGACGTCCGCCCGGGTCGCGTCGAGGAAGCGGCGCCAGGCCACGGTGACCAGCCACCCCTTCGGATCGCGCGGAGGGGCGGTCGGCCAGACGCGGACCGCCTCCACCAGCGCGTCCTGCACGGCGTCCTCGGCCGCCGCGAAGTCGGCCCCACGGCGGACGAGGACACCGAGCACGCCCGGCGTGAGGCTTCTCAGCAGGGCTTCGTCCATCGGTATGTCACTCACCGACGGCGGGCATCTCGGTCAGGAACGGGCGCAGCTCCAGCCACTCGTGGATCGGCTTCCCGCCGGCCCCCGGGGCGGCCGACAGCTCCCCGGCCAGCTCGACGGCCCGCTCGTGGCTGTCGACATCGATCACCATCCAGCCGGCGATCAGGTCCTTGGTCTCGGCGAACGGACCGTCGGTGACCGGCGGACGCCCCTCGCCGTCATAGCGGACGAACGTGCCCTCCTGGGCGAGCGCCTGGGCGTCGACGAACTCCCCGGTCTCCCTCAGCCGGTCCGCGAAGTCGTTCATGTACCGGATGTGCGCCGAGACCTCCTCGGGCGCCCACCGGTCCATGGGCACGTCGTTGACCGCCTCGGGGGCGCCCCGGTAGTGCTTGAGCAGCAGGTACTTGGCCATGGTGGTACTCCTCGGTGCTGTGCGGGAACCATTGTGGTCACCCTCACCCAGGAGACGGAGCCGGGTACGGGTTCTCGACATCGCCCAGCAGATTTCTCCGGGTTTCCCGACCCGACCGGCCGAGCCCGGCACCGCCGCCCCGTCCGTCAGCCCTCCGCTGGCCGTGGCACCCGCAGCCGTCGCCAGCTCACTAGGGCGAAGAGAAGGACGAGGACCTGGCCGAGTGCCACGGCCCAGAGCAGGCCACGCGGCCCGGCCGCCCCGATGACGACCCCGCCGACGGCCAGGCCCAGCGGTTCCACGCCGAACGACAGGGTGCGGAAGGCACTGTTGACCCGGCCCTGGAGATGGTCGGGCGTGACGGAGAGCCGGTAGGTGATCAGCGACACCGCGAAGACCGGCCACAGCGCGTTGGTGATCAGCAGTCCGACGGTCAGCGGAAGCATCGAGGGGGCCGCCGCCATCATGGCCGCCGCGACCGACCACAGGAGGACCGAGACCACCGCCAGCGTCGCCAGGTCCACCCGTTCCCGCAGCCAGGACGCGGCCAGGGCGCTGAGCACCGTGCCCAGGCCGACCGCCGCCAGGACCAGGCCGACCAGACCGGCGCCGACGCCCAGCTCGTCGGTGGCCAACACGATGACGGCGAGGTCCAGCGGGGCCTGCAGCAGATTGACCAGGGTGACCGTCACCAGCAGCATCCGCAGCAGACGCCGCCGCCACAGGAAGCCGACGCCCTCCGTCAGATCGGCCAGCAGGGAGGTGCGGGCCCGCTCCGCGCGGTCCTCCTGGAAGGACGCGCGGACGAAAAGCAGCGAGGCGCCGGAGACCAGATAGGTGAACCCGTTGACCAGATAGGCGAGGATCGCGCCCAGCGTCGACGTCCTGGCCAGGCCCAACAGCAGCCCGGTGAGCGCGGATCCGCCGACGCCGGCGGCGGATTCGCCGATCTCGTTGAGCGCGTTGGCGGTCGGCAGATCGGCGTCCGGGACCAGCTTGGGGAGCGCCGAGAGCCGGGAGACGGCCGAGAAGACATGCCCGACGCCCTCCAGAAAGGCGACCACCGCCAACTGGGCGACGGTCAGGGTGCCCAGGGCGTAGGCGAGCGGCACGCTGGCCAGCGCGGCGAACCGGCCCAGATCGGCGACGATCATCACCGTGCGCCGGTTCCACCGGTCGATGAACACGCCCGCCAGCAGGTTCAGCAGCAGATAGGGCGCCACCCTGGCCGCCCCGACCAGACCCGCCATGGCGGGCGACCCCGAGATGCCGAGGGCGAGCACGGGGATGGCCAGGTTGGCCATGGCCGTGCCCATCGACGAGACGGTGAACCCGCCCCACAGAACCATGAAGTCCCGGTTGGTCAACACCCCGCGCCAGCGCCCGCGCCTCCCGCGCCCACGCGGGAGCGGTAACGCCCCCTCGGCGCCGCACGGTTCGGAGACGGGAGGCGGCGACGGGTCGTCCATGGGCCGATCCTAGGGTGGGTGCCGTGAAAGACGAGGTCGGGGTGCGGGGGGAGTCCGACCGCCGGTGGCCGCGTGCCGTGCCGCGGGTGGTGGTGGCGGCCGTGCTGTCGCCCTGGGGCCGGCTGCTGCTGCTGATCCCGCTGGTGGCCGGCGCCTGGGCCGCCGCCACGCTGCTGGGCGTGGACCGGCTGGCCCGCGCCGAGCCCGCCGCGCTGGGCTCCACGGTCTGGTCGGGGCCGTTTTTTGTCGCGCTCTACGCGCTGGGCACGACGGCCTTCGTGCCCAAGCCGGCGCTGAGCGCCGCCGCCGGCGCGCTCTTCGGCGCCGGTCAGGGGCTGCTGCTGACCGTTCTCGGCACCGTGCTGGGGGCGCTGCTCGGCTTCGCCGCCGGGCGTCTGCTGGGCCGCGAGGCGCTGGGCCCGATGACCCGGTCCGGGGCGCTGGCCGGCGTCGAACGGCGGCTGTCCGAACGGCCGTTCCGCGGGGTGCTGTTGGCGCGGCTGTTGCCGGTGGTGCCCTTCGCCGTGGTCAATCTGGGCTCCGCCGTCGCCCGCGTCGGCTGGGCACCGTTCGCCGCCGCCACCGCGCTGGGCACCCTGCCGGGCAACGCGGCCTGGGTGCTGGCCGGGGTGTCCGCGTCCACCCCCTCCGCCGCCTGGCTCTGGCTGCCGGCCGCCGGCTGCGGCGCGCTGCTGGGCGGGGCCGCGCTGTGGCGCGCCGCGCGCCGCCGCCGCGCCTGATCCCCGAGTCCGGCCGCCGCTTGCGCTGGAGCGCGCTTCAACCGCCATGCTGACGGACAGCACGGGAAACCCGGCGAACACCGGGCAAACCGTGCTGAGTTACCAGAAATATCTCGGCATCTGAGAAAAGGCAGACAGAGGGGGAAAGTTCCATGTCGGAATCGACGGGGGTACCGCTCGCGCTGGGCACCATGTACTTCGGCACCAGGACGGACGAGGCGACGGCGTTCGACCTGCTGGACCGGTTCGTGGACGCCGGCGGCACGCTGATCGACACCGCCGACTGCTACACCTTCTGGCACGAGCCGGACGGCCGGGGCGGCGAGAGCGAGACGGTCATCGGCCGGTGGCTGGCGGCCCGCCCCGGCATGCGCGACCGGGTGTCCCTCAGCACCAAGACGGGCGCCCAGCCGCAGGGCGAGGGGGAGTGGCCGGCCAACCGGCAGGGACTGTCGGGCGACGCGGTCGGGGCCGCCGCGCGGGGCAGTCTCCGCCGGCTCGGCACCGACCGGATCGACCTCTACTGGACCCATACCGAGGACCGGGGCGTCCCCCTTGAGGAGACGGCCCAGGCGCTCGCCGGGCTGGTCGCCGACGGAACGGTCGCCAGGATCGGCGCCTCCAACCACGCGCTGTGGCGGGTGGAGCGGGCCCGTGGCATCGCCGAGCGGCACGGCTGGGCCGGGTACACCGCGCTGCAACTGCGCCACTCCTACCTCAAGCCCCGCCCCGGCGTCCCCGCCCTGCCGCACCGGTTCGGCTGGGTCACGGACGAGACCCTCGACTATGTCGAGACCGAGCCTGGGCTGAGCCTGTGGGTCTACACCGTCCTGCTGAACGGCTACTACGCCAGGACCGACCGGCCCCTGGGCGAGGAGTTCGAACACCCGGGCAACACCCGGCGGTTGGCCGCCCTGGAGCGGGTGGCGACGGACCTCGGGGTGAGCCGTAACCAGGTCGTCCTGGCCTGGCTCACCGGCGGCCGGCCGCCCCTCGTCCCGGTGGTCGGCGTCAGCAGCCCCGAGCAGCTGGACGAGGCGCTCGCCGGCGTCGCCCTTGAGCTGTCGGCCGAACACCGCCGACTCCTCGACGAGGCGGCCTGACCGGCCGGCCGCCCCCCGACCGGACGCCACGCGCCCGCACGCCGGCCGGCGCGCCCTAACGCCGGCCGGCGCCGAGCCGTTCGCCGAGTTCGGTGGCCAGCGACAGCGCGCTCTTCAGCTCGCGGGCGGCCCGGTCGGCATGCCGGGCGAGGGCGGGCGTCCGGTTGGCCAGGGTCAGGTTGGCGGCGATCACCGTCACGGACATCCCCATCTCCTCGCCGAGCACCAGCTCCAGCACCGGGGTCGCGTGGTCGCGCTGCCGGTTCACCCCACGGGTGCCGTACTCGCCGCCCCGCGCCGTGGCCAGCACCACGGGACGTCCGGCCAGCGGGGCACCCGAGATCGCCGAGGGGGCGGTCCACCCCGGGACATGCACATGGTCGAGCCATGCCTTGACGGTCGAGGGCAGCGCGTAGTTGTAGAGCGGGAACCCGATCAACACCACGTCGGCGGCGAGGAGTTCGGAGATGAGGATCCGTTGCATCTCCGCCGCGGCCCACCCCGGGCGCTCGCCCGGCTCCCGCAGCCCCGGCGCCCAGTGCAGTCCGGCGTCGGGCAGATGGGGCGGCGGATCGGCGTGCAGGTCACGGCGGAGCACCACGTTGTCCATGTGCGCGGCGCGAAACGCCGAGGCGAAGGCCGCGGTGATGGCCCGCGACTCCGAAGCCCCGTCCCGGGCCGAGGAATCAAGGTGTAGCAGTGTCGACATGCCGGACATCATGGCGCGCTCCGGACCCGTCGACCACGCCGGGGGGTCGCCCGAACGCCGTCGGGATCCCTCCCGCTCACCGCCGTTCGGCCGCTTCGCCGGGCACTCGCACTCCAGTCGGGAGGGGGAGTGGCCGATGTCCGGAGGAGCCACATCGGCACGGATCCGACGAGAGGGAGAGCCCGGATGGCGACCTGGACAAGCGACGAGTTGGACACCATCGGCACCGCAGACGAACTGGAGATCGCCCCGCTGCGCGAGGACGGCACCGCCCACGGCCCGGTGACGATCTGGGTGGTGCGGCACGACGACGATCTCTACGTTCGCTCCTATCGGGGACGCGACGGCGTCTGGTTCCAAACCACCCGGGCGCGTGGCGAGGGGCATGTCCAGGCCGGCGGGATCGACCGCGACGTGCGCTTCGCCGAGGAGACCGACCCGGCGGCCATCGAGGCGATCGACGCGGCCTACCGCAGCAAGTACCAGCGCTACGGCAGCGCCTATGTCGATCCGATGGTCGCCGGACCGGCGCGGGAGGCCACCATCAGGCTGCTGCCGCGCTGAGCGGGTGCCCGGCATCCGGCGCCCGGCGGCACGCCCGCCGGGCGCCGGCGTCGGGGGCCCGGCGGGAGCCTAAGCTCGGGCGCATGGCGAAATACTTCGACGTGCACCCGGAGAACCCACAGCGTCGCGTGATCGACCAGGCGGTTCAGATCCTCGGCGACGGAGGACTCATCGTCTATCCCACGGACTCCTGTTTCGCCCTCGGCTGTCTGCCGGGGGACAGCCGGGGCGTGGACCGGATCCGTTCCATCAGGCAGCTCGACAGCCGGCACCACTTCACCCTGGTCTGCCGGGACTTCGCCCAGCTGGGCCAGTTCGCGCGGATAGACAACACGGTGTTCCGCGCGGTGCGGGCCGCCACCCCCGGCAGCTACACCTTCATCCTGCCGGCCACCAAGGAGGCGCCGCGCCGGCTGCTGCACCCCAAGCGGCGCACCATCGGCGTGCGGATTCCCGAACACCCCGTCGCCCAGGCGCTGTTGGCCGCGCTCGACGGGCCGCTGCTCTCCAGCACCCTGCTGCTGCCGGACCAGGAGGAGCCGTTGACCCAGGGGTGGGAGATCAAGGAACGGCTCGACCATGTCGTGGACGCCGTGCTCGACTCGGGGGACTGCGGGACGGTGCCCACCACGGTGGTCGACTTCTCGCAGGGCGAGGCGGAGATCGTGCGCCGGGGCGCCGGCGACCCCGACCGCTTCGCCTGAGGCCGGGCCCCGCTCCCTCCGCCTTCCGGAAACGGCCGGACCACGGCCCGAGTCGGACGGTCGTGGGCCGCCCTGCCCGGAACCGGACGAGAGGGACCCCGTGAACGCACCACCCGCGCGGCGGACCTGGCTCGCCGTCCCGGCCCGCGTCGCCCTGCGCCAGATCGGCGCCGCCGGCCCCGAGGAGCCGGCGGCGGCGCCGCCCGCCCCGGCGGACGCGCCGGAGCGCGCGCCCTCCTGACGCGCCGTTGGCCAGCGCCCCGCGCGTGGCATCGCCGACCGTCGGGATCGCCTACCCTGTCCTGGCCGGCGCCGGCCTGGAGCGCCGGGCGCGGAGCGGCGCGGGCGGGAGGCCCAGAGATGGCAGAGGTGGCACGGGCGGCAGCACCCGTGAGCCGCGGGCCGTCACCGAGGGCCCGGACGATCCGCTCGACGGTCATGCCGCGTTTCTCGCCGCCGGCCACCCCGGGTGCCCGGGCCGACCCGCCGGGGGCGCGCCCGCCGGCGGAGGGTTGAACAGGTGTGCCAGGGGGCGCGCGTCGCCGCGCCGGGCGCTGGGCATGATCGGCCTACCGAGGCGAGATCCCCGGAACATTTTTCGGACCACTTTTCGGACCCTGAGAAAGGCGGAACAGATGCACGAGCGTGGGCGGTTGACGGCCGGAGGAGGACGTTGATGCGGGGCGGACGTCCCATCAGGCGGGCCGGCACCTTCGCCGCGCTGGCCGGGCCCTTAGTGCTGGTCGCCTTCCCCTCCGCGTCCGTCGCCGGCTCCGGTGGGACCCAGCGGGTGCAGTCGGAGACGCTGGCCGAGGGCGTCGCGCCGCACGGGGTGCGGATCGACACCGAGGGCCCGACGGACGTGGTGCACCGGGTGATCACCATCGAGCCCGGCGGCTCCACCGGCTGGCACTACCACGACGGTCCGCTGCTGGCCGTGATCGCCTCCGGCACCCTCACCCGCACCCTGGACGACTGCACGGTCGAGGTGTCCCACGCCGGCGACTCGTTCGTCGAACCCCACGGCCCCGGGCACGTCCATGTGGGGCGCAACCTCGGCGACGAGCCGGTGGTCCTCTACGCCACCTATATGGTCCCTCAGGGAGCACCCCTCTCGGTGGAAGCCGAGAACCCCGGCTGCCCCGAGTAGCGCGCGGCACCGCCGCATCCATCCGTTGATCGTCATCCGCTCGCCCACCGGCCATCGCCGGCGCGAGGGGCACGGCGGGCCACTCGTACCCGCCACGCATGGAGGAGTTATGGCCACCACCACTCGGAACGGCCCAGCCGGTCCGCCCACCGGGCCTCTCGGGCTCACCGACGAGGCCGGCGAACTGCTCGGCCTGGCCCGGGAGTTCGCAACCAAGGAGATCCAGCCGCCGGCCGCGGAGCAGGAGGCGGCCGGGGTCTTCCCGCGGGCGACCTTCGCCGCGATGTCCCGGCTCGGGCTCCTCGCCCTGCCCTACCCGTCGGAGTACGGCGGCGGCGACCAGCCCTACGAGGTCTATCTGCGGGTCCTGGAGGAGCTGGCGGCGGCGCGGCTGACCGTCGGCATGGGCGTCAGCGTGCACAGCCTCGCCTGCCACGCGCTGGCCCGGTTCGGCGACACGTCCCAGCGGGCCGAGTGGCTGCCCGCCATGCTGGAGGGCGAACTGCTGGGCGGCTACTGCCTGTCGGAGCCCACCGCCGGCTCCGACGCGGCGAGCCTGCGCACCCGCGCCGTGCGGGACGGCGACGACTGGGTCATCACCGGCACCAAGGCGTGGATCACCCACGGCGGGATCGCCGACTTCTACACCGTGCTGGCCCGCACCGGCGAGGACGGGCCCAAGGGGATCACCGCCTTCCTGGTCCCCGGCGACGCCCCGGGGCTCACCGCCGCACCCCCCGAACGCAAGATGGGACTCTCCGGATCCCCCACCGCCCAGCTGCACTTCGACGGGGTGCGGATCCCGGACACCCGTCGCATCGGGGAGCTGGGGCGCGGCCTGCCCATCGCCCTGGCCGCGCTGGACGCCGGCCGTCTCGGCATCGCCGCCTGCGCCGTCGGGCTGGCCCGCGCCGCCTGGCAGGAGGCGGCGGCCTTCACCGCGCGCCGCCGGCAGTTCGGCCGGCCGATCGCCGACTTCCAGGGCACCAAGTTCCTGTTGGCCGAGCTGGCCACCCAGATCGAGGCGGGCCGCGCCCTCTGCCTCGCCGCCGCCCGGCTGAGCGACGCGGGCGCGCCGTTCACCGCCCAGGCCGCGATGGCCAAGCTGTTCTGCACCGACGCGGCGATGCGGGTCACCGTGGACGCGGTGCAGTTGATGGGCGGTTACGGCTACAGCGCCGACTACCCGGCGGAACGCTATCTGCGCGAGGCGAAGGTGCTGCAGATCGTCGAGGGCACCAACCAGATACAACGCCTGGTCATCGCTCGCGAGTTGCTGAAGGACGCGGCCGGCTAGCGGAGGAGCGGCGGCGGGCCCCTCAGGCGGCCTGCCGCAGCGCCGGCGCCGGGCCCGCGGCGTGCGAGAACGGCTGGAGACGCCAGTCCAGGCCGTCGGGGAGCGCGGCCAGGGACAGCGCCTCGCCCACGGACGGCAGCGCCACCTGCGCCACCCAGCCGGTCTCGCCGGGCTCGACACCCGAGCCGGAACAGACCGTCAGGCCGAACGGGTTGAACGGAGTGGAGCAGAGCGCGTGCTGGGGCAGCGGCTCGTCGTGTGCGGCCAGCGCGATGGAGCGGTTGCACTCCGGGCAGACCACCCGCAGCGCCTCCACCTCAGCAAGCTCGTCGAGCCCATCGGGGCGATAATCGTCACCCATCTCCTGGTCGGTCTCCTCAAGAATCGTCAACGTGGCGCCGCTCCGGGCACGTCCGGGTGGCTGAAGCCGGTGCATACATCCCCCTTGGACGGCACAGATATCGGCCACTGCAAGAGTTGCCCGTGGCGATCGGCGGATAATCGTGCGACCCCAGGACGCGTGGGGCAGCGTTTGTGGTCTTCATCACAGTTCGGCGACGAACGGATGTACCGTTCGACCGCTCCAGGCGCCCCAGGGGTGCCGCACCCCGTCGACGGTACGGGTAGGTTACGGAATCGTGGAGGAACTGGACCGGCACATCGTGGAACTGCTCGTCAAGGACGGGCGGATGAGCTACACCGACCTGGGCAAGGCCACCGGCCTGTCCACCTCCGCCGTCCACCAACGAGTACGCCGCCTGGAACAGCGTGGCGTGATCAGAGGTTACGCCGCCATCGTGGACCCCGACGCCGTGGGGCTGCCGATGACGGCCTTCATCTCCGTCAAACCGTTCGACCCCAGCGCCCCGGACGACATCGCCGACCGGCTCGCCGGGGTCGCCGAGATCGAGGCCTGCCACAGCGTCGCCGGCGACGAGAGCTACATCCTCAAGGTACGGGTCGGCGCCCCGGTCGAGCTGGAGCACCTGCTGGCCCGCATCCGCACCCTGGCCGGCGTCTCCACCCGCACCACGGTGGTGCTCTCCACCCCCTACGAGGCCAGGCCGCCCCGGATCTGACGACCCCGGCGCCGCCCGCACCCCCGGCGAGCCGGGAGACTTGGGCCATGACCCCACGCACCACCTCCGACGCGCGCCCGGCCTCCGTGCTGCTGCGCCGGGGCGAGATCCACAGCCCGGCCGATCCGTTCGCCACCGCCATGCTGGTCACCGGGGACCGCGTCGCCTGGCTCGGCTCCGAAGCGGCGGCCGACGCGCTCGCCGACTCCGCCGACGAGACGGTGGACCTGGCGGGCGCCCTCGTCACCCCCGCCTTCACGGACGCCCATGTGCACACCACCGCGACCGGGCTCGCCCTCACCGGCCTCGACCTCGGCGAGGCGCCCGACCTGGACGCCGCGCTGGCCGCCGTCGCCGCCTACGCCGAGGGCCGCCCGGCCGACGAGGTGCTGCTCGGCCACGGCTGGGACGCCGCCCGCTGGCCCGAGCGCCGCCCGCCGGGCCGCGCCGAACTCGACCGCGCCGCCGGCGGCCGACCGCTCTACCTCTCCCGCGTCGACGCGCACTCGGCGCTGGCCACCACCGCCCTCCTCGATCTGGTCCCCGGCATCGCCGGCCGCGCCGGCTGGGCCGAGGACCAGCCGCTGACCGGCGACGCCCACCACGCGGTCCGCCGGGCCGCCTACGGCACCCTCGGCCCCCGCCAGCGCGCCGAGGCCCAGCGCGCCGCCCGGAACCGCGCCGCCGCCCAGGGCATCGGCGCCCTCCACGAATGCGCCGGGCCCGAGATCTCCAGCGAGGAGGACCTGGTCGCGCTGCTGGCCCTCACCGACGCCGAACCAGGACCCCGCGTCATCGGCTACTGGGCGGAAGCCGTCACCGACCCCGAGGACGTCCGCCGCATCCGCGAACTGGGCGCCCTCGGCGCCGCCGGCGACCTCTTCGCCGACGGCTCCCTCGGCTCGCACACC
Source organism: Streptomyces sp. NBRC 109706 (assembly GCF_000974485.1). Classification (GTDB taxonomy): domain Bacteria; phylum Actinomycetota; class Actinomycetes; order Streptomycetales; family Streptomycetaceae; genus Streptomyces. The sequence continues at coordinate 339,234 of NZ_BBOM01000011.1, forward strand.
GCCCACCTCTGCCGGCCCTACGCCGACGCCCCCGGCACCGGCGTCGCCCACCTCACCGCGGAGGAGATCGCCACCCATGTCGCGGTCTGCACCGAGGCGGGCCTCCAGGCCGGCTTCCACGCCATCGGCGACGCGGCCGTCGACACCGTGCTGCGCGGCACCAGGGCCGCCGCCGAACGGGTCGGCCCGGACCGGGTCCGGGCCCTGCGCCACCGGGTCGAACACGCCGAGTTGCTGACCGACGCGCTGATCGGCGAGCTGGTCGCGCTCGGCATGACCGCCTCCGTCCAGCCCGCCTTCGACGCGACCTGGGGCGGCCCGGACGGCATGTACGCCGCCCGGCTGGGCGCCGAACGCGCCGCCGCGCTCAACCCGTTCGCGGCCCTCGCCCGCGCCGGCGTGCCGCTCGCCTTCGGCTCCGACGCGCCCGTCACCCCGCTCGACCCCTGGGGCGCGGTGCGCGCCGCCGCCCACCACCGCACCCCGGCGCACCGGATCTCGGTGCGCGCCGCCTTCACCGCCCACACCAGGGGCGGCTGGCGGGCCGTCGGCCGGGACGACGCCGGCGTTCTGGTGCCGGGCGCACCGGCCGACTACGCGGTCTGGCACACCGGCGAACTCCTCGTCCAGGCCCCCGACGACCGGGTCGCCCGCTGGTCCACCGACCCCAGGTCCGGCACCCCGGGGCTGCCCGACCTGACCCCCGGGACGCCGCTGCCCGAGTGTCAACGCACCGTGGTCGGCGGGCAGATCGTGTACGACCGGCTGAACGAGTGATCTCACCGCCGGTGATACCGCCGAACGACGTGTGCTCCGCCGGTCGAACGAGCGCCCCCACTCCGCACTGACCAGCCGCTTTAAGGGGAAAACGCAGGTCAGAGGTGTGTTGACAGCCAGCGGTCGGCAACGGGTAGGTTCGGCCGGGTCCACCACAGGACGTCCGGCCGGCGCTCCTTCGCGCAGTCGTCGAACGCTGCTGGGCCAGAGGGCGGGTGCCACGCCGGCATCCCGCCACCGGGAGCCAGGTCCAGTGTCCGCGGCACGGGGGCGGGAGGTTTCGCCCGGCCGGCGGGTGCGACCCGGGGCGGGGCCCGGACGCTCAGTAGACAACGGCTTTCGGTCGACCCGCAGCCAGCGGGTCCCGGGTCGGACCGAAGGGCGCCGGGTCCCGATCCGCAGCCGGGCCCGCCCCCGGAGCCGGACCGTGTGACCGGTCGTCGTGGCATTCGAGGTACGGTCGTTCATCATCGCCCGTTCCCCAGAGAGGCCACGACCGTGGTGCCACCGGGCCCAGAGACGACCGCGACGGACGATTCCCCCGGGATCCGCCCGGGTTCCGTCGCGCCCGCCGAGCCGGCCGGCGACCAGCCGCCGGCCGCCACCCCCGTGTCGTCACACCGCCCCGGGCGGCTGCGGCGCCTGGTCGCCGCGCTGCGACACGACTGGCCCGCCACCCTGCTCGCCGCCCTGGCGGGGCTCGCCCTCGTGCCGGCGTTCCCGCCCTACGACATCTGGCCGCTCTCGCTGCTCGCGGTGGCCGCGCTCTCGCTGCTCACCCGGGGCAGGAGCGCGGGGCGCGGCGGCTGGCTGGGCTTCGTCATGGGCGTGCCGTTCTTCGTCGGCCTGCTCAGCTGGCTGCGGGTGATCGGCTGGGACGCCACGATCGGCCTCTCGGTGATCGAGGCGCTGTTCTTCATCCCGCTGGGCGCCGGTCTCGCCGCGACGGCCAGGCTGCGGCTCTGGCCGCTGTGGGCCGCCTGCCTCTGGGTCGCCGAGGAATGGGCGCGCGACCGCGTCCCGTTCGGCGGGTTCCCCTGGGGACGGATCGCCTTCGCCAACACCAGCACCCCGTTCACGCCGCTGGCCGCCATCGGCGGCGCCCCGCTGGTCACCTTCGCGGTCGCGCTCGCCGCCGCCCTGCTGGCCTGGACGGCGCTGCGGCTGCGCGCCACCCTCGGGGCCGGCGCGCGCGGCCCGCGCGCGCTGCTGCCGGCGCTGGGCGGCGCGGGCCTGGCCGTGGCCGTCGGCGCCGGCGGCTACGCCGTCCCGGTGCCCACGGCCGCCGCCGACACCGTCACGGTCGCGGTGGTGCAGGGCAATGTGCAGCAGGCCGGAATGGACTTCCTCGGCCGGCCCATGATGATCCTCAACAACCATGTGGAGGCCACCCTCGAACTGGCCGACGACGTCGCCGCCGGCCGCGCCGAGCGCCCCGACCTGGTGCTCTGGCCGGAGAACGCCTCCGACCTCGACCCCTACCGCCGGCCCGAGGCCCATGCGGCGATCGACCAGGCCGCCCGCGCCGTCGGGGTGCCCATCCTGGTGGGCGCCCTGGTCGACCACCCCACCCGGGAGGGCTATGTCGAGAACCAGGGCATCGTCTGGGACCCGGAGACCGGCCCCGGCGACTCGTACACCAAGCAGCATCCGGTGCCGTTCGGCGAGTATGTGCCCTTCCGCGACCAGCTGAGCAAGGTGATCTCCCGCCTGGAGCGGGTCCCGCGCGACTTCTGGCCCGGCGAGAGCTCCGGCGTGCTGGACGTCGGCCCGGCCAGGATCGGCGATGTGATCTGCTTCGAGGTGGCCTACGACGACATCGTCAGGGACACCGTCAACGACGGCGCCCGCGCGCTGGTCGTGCAGACCAACAACGCCACCTACGGCAGGACGGGACAGCCGGAACAGCAGCTGGCGATGTCCCAGCTGCGCGCGGTGGAGCACGGCCGGGCCATCGTCACCGTGGCGACCAGCGGCATCAGCGCCGTGGTCGCCCCCGACGGCACCATCGAGCAGCGCACCGAGGAGTTCACCCAGGACGTTCTGGTGGCCGAGCTGCCGCTCCGCGACGACCGTACGGTTGCCGACCGGGTGGGCGCCGCCCCCGAGTGGGCGCTGGCCGTCGGCGGCCTGCTGGCGTGGGCCTGGACGGGCGCGGGCCCGAGGCTGGCCCGCCGCCGGGCGGGCGCGGACGGTGCCGGGACGGAGAACGCGGGGGAGCGGAAGGAGTGAACCGGTGAGGGACGGCGCACGCGCCCACCCGCCGCTGGGCCGGGTCCTGGTGATCATCCCGACCTACAACGAGGCCGACAACCTGCCACCGCTGGTCGAGCGGCTGCGGGCCACCATGCCGGAGTGCGACCTGCTGATCGCCGACGACGACAGCCCGGACGGCACGGGCAAGCTCGCCGACGAGCTGGCCGCCGCCGACCCCGGCGTGCATGTCCTGCACCGGCCGGGCAAGGAGGGCCTGGGCGCCGCCTATCTGGCCGGCTTCCGCTGGGGCCTGGAACGCGGCTACGGTGTGCTGGTCGAGATGGACGGTGACGGCTCCCACCAGCCCGAGGAGCTGCCCCGGCTGCTGACCGCGCTGGCCGGCGCCGATGTGGTGCTCGGCTCCCGCTGGGTGCCGGGCGGCCGGATCGTCAACTGGCCGCGCTACCGTCAGCTGCTCTCCCGGGGCGGCAGCGCCTACTCCCGGCTGGTGCTCGGCCTCCCGATCCGCGATGTCACCGGCGGCTTCCGCGCCTTCCGCGCCCGGGTGCTGGACGGCGCCTTCCTCACCGATGTCGCCTCCCAGGGGTACTGCTTCCAGGTCGATCTGGCCCACCGGGCGATCAGATCAGGACATCGCGTGGTCGAAGTGCCCATCACCTTTGTCGAACGCGCCCATGGCAACAGCAAGATGAGCCGCGACATCGTGATCGAGGCGCTCTGGCGGGTCACGGCCTGGGGGGTGGCCACCCGCATCGGAAAAATCTTCCGACGGCAGGCACACTTGCACCATGACAACCGGTAGTCCTGACCCGTACCGAGCCCGGCACACCGGTGCCACCCGCGCGGCCCGCCGCAGACGCGGCCCGCTGGCGCTGCTGCCCGTCGCGGTCGCCGCGCTGGCCCTGCTGGAGATCTGGCTGTTGACGCTGCTGGGCCGCGCGGCCGGCGGACTGACCGTCTTCCTGGTGCTGGCCGCCGGCGTGGTGGTGGGCGCCCTGGTGATCCGCCACGCGGGGCGGCGCGCCTGGCACCGGCTGGCGGCCCAGGCCAAGGGCGAACCCGAGCCCCAGGGCGCCTCGCCCGCCGGCGGCGGGGTGCTCACCATGCTGGGCGGCCTGCTGCTGATGATCCCCGGCCTGATCAGCGACGCGCTGGGGCTGCTCTGCCTCTTCCCGCCCACCGCCCGCCTGATGCGGCGCGGCGTCGCCCGTTCGGTGGAACGCCGCACCTGGCCCGTCGGCCCGGCCTTCCGCCAGGCCACGGACGAGGCCCGCCGCAGGCAGGGCCGGCGGCCCGACGACCGCGTCGTTCCCGGCGAGGTCGTCCGCGACGACGACCCCCCGTCCGGCGACGACAACAACTGACCGCTCACGCGCCGCCCGCTCACCATGCCGCGCCGCGTAAGGTGCCCCCGCATGAGCGAAACCGAAACCGAAACCGAGATCGAGATCAGCGAGCACCTGGTCCGCGAGCTGCTGCGGGACCAGCATCCGGACCTGGCCGCGCTGCCCGTCCGCGAGGTGGTGGGCGGCTGGGGCAACCAGATGTGGCGCCTCGGGGACGAGTTGGTGGTCCGGATGCAGCGGATGGACACCACCGCGGATCCGCAGCTCAAGGAACGCCGGTGGCTGCCCGCCCTGGCCTCGCGCCTGCCGCTGCCGATCCCGACCCCGGTGCGGGACGGTGCGCCCTCCGAGCGCTTCCCCAAGATCTGGACCGTCATGACATGGGTCGAGGGCACGCCGCTGGAGCACGGCTCGATCACCCGGGTCGACCACGCGGCCGACACCCTGGCGGCCTTCCTCGGGGCGCTGCATGTGGCGGCGCCCGCCGAAGCGCCGGACGCCCTGGACGGTCGCGGTCACCCCAAGGAGTCCACGGCGGGCTTCGAGTACTTCCTGGAGGCCGTGGACCTCGGCCGCTTCTCCGGGGGCGACATCCAGGCCGTATGGGACGAAGCGGCCGCGGCGCCCGGGTGGGAGGGCCCCCGCGTGTGGGTTCACGGCGACCTGCATCCCGCGAACGTCGTCGTCGCGGACGGGACGTTGGCGGGCGTCATCGACTTCGGGGACGTCTTCGCCGGCGACCCGGCCTGGGACCTCGCGGCCGCCTGGGTGCTGCTCCCGGCGGGCGGCGCCTCGCGGTTCTTCGACCGCTATGCGCGGGCGGACGAGGCGGCGGTCCGGCGGGCGCGGGGGCTGGCCGCGATGAAGAGCCTGTTCCTGATGCTGATGGGCCAGAACGGGGAGCGGGGCCTGCCCGGCGGGAAGCCGCACTGGGGGCCGGCGGGGCGCGCGGCACTCGATCGGGTGCTGAAGGGCCTCTGACATCGGCGGCGAACGACCGGTCCCGGAGACCGGTCGTTCGACCACGTCGGCGAGGCCACCCCCCGCTGATCGCCGCCGGTCCGTCGCGCTCGACCCACCACGCGTGTCACCGACGTCAGGGGACAACCCGCCCGGGCCCGGCTGGTCCGGGGCCGCGGCGGAGGGTGGCGATCCCCTCGTCGAGGGCCGCGCGGAGGTGGTCGGAGCGGCCGGTGGAGAGAAGGATCGCCACGCCGCCCTGGAGGCCGGCCAGCAGGGCCGCCGCGCTGCGGTCGATGTCGAAGTCGGCGGGCAGGCGCCCCGCGTCGCGCAGCGCCCGCATGCCGGTGGCCAGCTGCTCCTGCCAGCGGTGCAGCAGATTGACCACGATCGCCCTGGCGCCCGGTGTGTCCCGGCCGACCTGGAGGAACAGCGAACCGAGCGGGCACCGTTCGCCCTGCTCCTCGTAGCGTTCGACGACCCGGTCCCGCCACCGGTACCACGCCTCCCAGGAGTCCAGGGAGCCGAGGTAGGGCTGTTGGTCGGCGAGCACCTGGTCGGCCTCGAAGTGGGCGACGGCGAGGAGCAGTTCGTCCTTGCCGCCGGGGAAGTAGTGGAACAGCTGGCTCTTGCTGGTGCGCGTGTGGGACAGGATGTCGTCCAGCGTCGTCAGCCCGACGCCCTTCTCCCGGAGCACCGTCGCGGCCCCGCGCACGATGCGGTCGCGGGTGGCCCGTCCCTTGGCCGTCAACGTCGCAGGCATCGCTCTCCTTCCGCCGGCGCCCGGTCGGATGTCCGGTGCGTCCCGATGCCCAGGCTAACCAGACTGGACTTGCGGGTCCATTTTTCCGGAGCGACCATCGGCTGCGAACGACCCCCTGTGACCCTTGGAGAAGAGCCCATCGTGAGTGTGACCGACCGACTTTCGCAGAAGACCGCCCTGGTGACCGGGGCCACCAGCAATATCGGCCAGGCAGTGGCCTCGGCCCTCGCCGCCGAAGGCGCCCATGTCGCGGTGTCCGGACGGAACAAGGAACGGGGCGAGGACGTCGTCGCCGCGATCCGCGCGGCCGGCGGTCGGGCGGACTTCGTGCCCGCCGACCTCGACGGCAGTGCCGACGCCTCCCGGGCGTTGGCCGCCGAGGCCCGCCGGGTGCTGGGGGGCCGCGTCGACATCCTGGTGAACAGCGCCGGCATCTACCCGATGCACACCACACCCGACACCGACGAGGAGCTGTTCGACCGGATCATCGGGGTCAACGTCAAGGCGCCGTTCTTCCTCACCGCCGCGCTGGCGCCCGCGATGGCCGAGGCGGGTGGGGGCGCGGTGATCAACCTGGGCTCCTGGATCGTCCGGCTCGGCGTCCCGGTCTCGCCGGTCTACAGCGCCTCCAAGGGCGCGGTCGAGACCCTCACCCGCGCATGGGCCGCCGAGTTTGGGCCGCGTGGGGTCCGGGTCAACACGATCTCGCCCGGGGTGGTCCATCCGCCGCTGCCGGCGAGCGCCGATGCGCACCCGGGCGACGTCATGATGAACGGCACCCCGGCCGGCGGCCATGGCCTGCCGGACGCCATCGGCCGGGCCGCGGTCTATCTGGCCTCGGACGACGCGGCGTTTGTGCACGGCACCGTGCTGGACGTGGACGGCGGACGCACCACCGCCGCGGTCATCGCCCCCTAGGGCGGGACCGGAGACGGTCCGGCGGGGGAAAGCCGAGAGGCCCGCGTCACCACTTGGTGACGCGGGCCTCTCTCGGGTGTGTGGCAACCGCCGATCGGCGGGTCGGGCTAAGCGGACTTGCGGCTGTCCCGGGGATGCACGGCGATGTTCATCGCCCCCGAGCGCAGGACCGCCAGCCGTTCGGCCAGCACCTCTTCCAATTCCTCTCGGGTGCGCCGCTCCATCAGCATGTCCCAGTGCGTTCGTGCGGGCTTTCCCTTCTTCTCCTCCGGGCCCTCGCCGTCAACCAGCAGGGCCTGGGCGCCGCAGACCTTGCACTCCCATTCCGGAGGAATTTCGGCCTCGACCGAGAAGGGCATCTCGAACCGATGCCCGTTCTGGCATTGGTACTCCACCGCCTGACGCGGCGCGAGGTCGATGCCGCGGTCCGTCTCGTAGCTGGTCACCACGAGCCGCGTGCCGCGCAGAGCTCGCTCACTCATGAATCGTGCCTCCCGGGCTGGTCGCCCACAGGACAGGTGTCGCTGTCATCATCAATCCGGTCAACGTCCGGTCGGCGGTGAAGATTCCCGTTGTAGGTCATGCGTCGCCCGTCGTACCGCCCCTTCTTGTACCCACCACCGCCCGGTTTGTCACATCTGAGAGGGGGATGTCACCCGGCGTCCATCGAGGATGGCTCGCGGTCACGGTCCATCCGGCGGGACCAAGGGCGTAGAATACCCCGCTGTCGCCGGACTTCGAAATCCATTCCGGCCGACGCGTCGGGGATCGTCAGCACCCGCAGGAAGTACTGCGCCAGGGGGCCGATCGCGAGGGCGTAGACCACGGTACCGACTCCGGCCGTGCCGCCGAGAAGGATTCCCGTCAGCAGCACCACCAACTCGATGCTGGTGCGCACCAGTCGGATCGAGCGGCCGGTGCGCCGGCTCAGCCCGATCATCAGCCCGTCGCGCGGCCCCGAGCCGAAGGCGGCGGAGATGTAGAGGCCGGTGGCGAGCCCGTTGAGCAGCACGGCGAACAGCATCAGCGGTATCCGCGCCGCCAGCCCCCCGGGCGTCGGCACCAGGGCCAGGGTGGCGTCCATCGAGAGTCCGACCAGCACCACATTGGAGACCGTGCCCAGGCCGGGGCGCTCGCGGAGCGGGATCCAGAGCAGCAGCACCAGGGCGCCCGTGATGATGCTCACCATGCCGATGGAGATCGCTGTGTGTTCGCTCACCCCCTGGTGGAAGACGTCCCAGGGGTCGAGCCCGAGCCCGGCCCGCAGCAGCAGGGCGGCGCTGGCGCCGTAGAGCAGCAGTCCGGCGTAGAGCCGGACCAGGCGACGTGGCAACTGGCGTGGGTCGTGGCGTGGGAGCCGGCGAGGGATTCGGCGAGGGAAAGGGCGCATCGGTGGGTGACCCCCTTGGTGGCGAAGGTGCTTGAATTGGACTGGTGCCCCGAGTCCAAGTGCACTCTCCGGCGCGGATTGGCGCCTTGGGTACGGCCAATGCGGGAAAGGTGGACTGAATCTGATGCCCGAGTGGACCTCAACGGTCGGAACGGGGCAGCTGGCACGGCTGCTGACCTCCCAGGAGCGCTATGAGCGGTCGCCGGGCGCGCGGCGGACCCCCGCCTACCGGGCGCTCGCCGACGGGGTACGGCTGCTGGTGCTGGAGGGACGGGTGCCGGTCGGCGCCCGGCTGCCGGCGGAACGCGAGTTGGCCGGCGCGCTCGCCGTCAGCCGCACCACGGTCGCCGCCGCCTTCGACGCGCTGCGCGCCGACGGCTTTCTGGAGTCCAGGCGCGGCGCCGGCAGTTGGACGGCGGTGCCGGCCGGCCGACCGCTGCCGGCCCGGGGCCTGGAGCCGCTGCCACCGGAGGCCGTCGGCTCGATGATCGACCTCGGCTGCGCCGCGCTGCCGGCGCCCGAGCCCTGGCTCACCCGCGCCTGCCAGGCCGCGCTGGCCGCGCTGCCGCCGGCCGCGCGCACCCATGGCGACTTCCCCGCCGGGCTGCCGGCGCTGCGACAGGCGCTCGCCGACCGCTACACCGCGCGCGGTGTGCCCACCATGCCGGAGCAGATCATGGTCACCACCGGCGCGATGGGCGCGATGGCCGCGCTCTGCCGGATGTTCGCCGCCGGGGAACGGGTCGCTGTCGAGCATCCGTCCTACGCCAATGTGCTCCAGCTGATGCGGGACGCCGGGGCGCGGCTGGTGCCGGTGCCGATGACCGAGGGCACCCCCGGCTGGGATCTGGCGGCCTGGCGCCGCACCCTGACCGAGGCGGCGCCCAGGATGGCCTATGTGGTCGCCGACTTCCACAACCCGACGGGCGCCCTGGCCGACGACGACCAGCGACGCGAGTTGGTGGCCGCCGCCCGGGCCGCCGGGACGGTGCTGGTGGTCGACGAGACCATGGTCGACCTGGCGTTGGACGAGGAGCCCGCGCGCCGGCCGCCGCGTCCGATGAGCGCCTTCGACCACGGCGGGGCCGGCGTGATCACCGTCGGCTCGGCCAGCAAGACCTTCTGGGCCGGGCTGCGCATCGGCTGGGTGCGCGCCGCCCCCGAGGTGATCAGAGGGCTGATCTCCCGCCGGGCCTATGCCGACCTCGGCAGCCCGGTCCTCGAACAGCTCGCGGTGGCCTGGCTGTTGACCTCCGGCGGCTGGCAGGGCGCGATCGAGCAGCGCCGCGACGAGATCAGGGCCAGCCGTGACGACATGGTCCGCGCCCTGCGGGAGCACCTGCCCACCTGGGAGTTCACCGTGCCGGCCGGCGGGCTGACCCTCTGGGTGCGCACCGGCGGGCTCTCCGGATCCCGGATCGCCGAGGCCGGCGAACGGTGTGGCGTCCGGCTGCCGTCGGGCCCGCGCTTCGGCGTGGGCGGAGCGTTCGAGGGCTATGTGCGGGTGCCGTTCACCGTGCGGGGCCCGGTGGCGGAGCAGGCCGCGGTGCGGATGGCCGCCGCCGTCGACCTCGTCGCCCGGCACGGCGCCCAGGGCCAGGAGCTGCCGCCCGGCTACACCAGCTGACCCCGGGCCGCCACACGGCTCAGGAGCCCTTCGGCCCCTGGATGAGCTGGAGGTAGTTGCCGTCCGGGTCCTCGACGGTGGAGAAGAGCCAGCCGCCGCCGTTGTCCTCCACGGGGCGTACCCAGGTGACGCCCAGGGAGTCGAGGTGTTCCTGGGCGGCCCTGATGTCGCGCACGGAGATGTTGACCAGATGGCGCCCCGGCTCGGCCGCCTTCGGCGCCACATCGTCCCGCTGGTCGAAGCCGATGATGGCCCCCGGGCCGACCATCAGCAGATGCTCCTCCCAACGGGCACCCAGCGGTTCGAGCGCGGCGCGGTACCAGGCGATCAGCGGTTCGATATCTGTGCTGCCGATCAGCACGCCGAGGCCCTCGATGTTCTGTGCGGATGCCATGGGGATCCACCTCCGGTGGGTTCGATTGAGTGTTCTTCGGTCCCAGGGCAGACCACCCCCAACCCCAGAACTCATCGCCACCCGCCCTGCCCCTGCGGCCCGCCCCCGCCTCTCCCCACGGGAGCCTGGCCAGGCAGCGCCGCGCGGCCCCTGGCAAGGGCCCCGCGCTGGGCGGCGTTGCCGCACCCGGCAGGGGCCGGCGGTTGACACTCGCGGGGCTTGGCGTTGCCCCGTGCGTGGGTCGGGGCGTTGCACTCGGCGGCTGTCGTGGGTGTGGTCCTGGTGGGGTTTCGTCTCTGCCGTCTCGCGCTGGGGTCGCGTTGCCCGCGCCCCGGCAGCGGGCCGATGACGCGGGCCTCGCGCCGCCCGCGCGGCCCCTGGCGGGGCCCCCACGCTGGGCGGCGTTGCCGCGCCCCGGCGGTGGGCCGTTGACGCTCACCGGGCTCGCGCAGTTCCCTGGCGGGGCCCCGCGCTGGGGTCGCGTTGCCGCGCCCCGGCGGCGGGCCACTGATGCGGGCCTCGCGCCGCCCGCGCGGCCCCCTGGCAGGGCCCCGCTCTTGGCGGTTGTCGCCGGTGCCGTCTCGGCGGGTGTCCCGCGTTGTCCGAGTTGGGCGGCCTTGCCGGAGCAGGCGGCCGGCCGTGCACGCTCGCGGGGCTTGGCGTTGCCCCGTGCGTGGGTCGGGCCGTTGCACTCGGCGGCTGTCGTGGGTGTGGTCCTGGCAGGGTTGCGCCTCCCGCCGCCCGCGCAGGGCCCCGCGCTTGGCAGTTGTTGTCAGTGTTACCGTCGCGGCGGGGCTGGCCGGGCTGCTGCGCCCGGTGATCGTCGTCTGTGCTGTCTCGGCTGGGCTCCGCCCTTGCCGCGCCCCGCTGCCCGCGAAGGGCTTCGCCTTTGCCGCCCAGCGCCGCCCGCGAAGGGCTCCGCGAAGGGCTCCGCGAAGGGCTTGGGTCCGTGGCCTGACGTCGCCCGAGTAGGGCTACTTGGCGTCCGCGTAAGTCTCGACGGCGGTTGTGGTGAAGGGGAAGACGACCGGTGTCTCGCCGAAGGCGAGGCGGGCGGCGGAGGAGGAGGCGGCTGTGATGGCGGTGGTGACTTCGGGGACCTCCTCGTGTGGGCAGTGCACCAGGACCTCGTCGTGTTGGAAGAAGACCAGCTCGGCGCGGAGCTCGCGCAGGCTTCCCCGGAGCGCGGCCAGCATCAGCAGGGCCCATTCGGCCGCCGTGCCCTGGACCACGAAGTTGCGGGTGAAGCGGCCCCTGGCGCGGGCCGCCGGGCCCGAGGGGGCCGTGCCGTCCTCGTCCTCCGCCGGGCAGGTGCGGCCCAGCCAGGTGCGCACCGACTCGCCGCGCTCGCCGGCGAGGGCCGCGTCGTCGACGCAGGCCACGGCCGCCGGGAAGCGGCGGCGCAGATCGGCGAGATGGCGCAGCCCGTCGCCCGAGGTCTGCCCGTACATCGCGCCCAGCAGGCTGAGCTTGGCGGCATCCCGCTCGCCGGAGAAGCCCTGCCGGGCGAGCCTGGTGTAGAGGTCGTCCGGGCTGCCGGCCACCGTCATCAGCCCGCGGTCCCCGGAGATCGCGGCCAGCACCCGGGGCTCCAGCTGTGCGGCGTCGGCGACCACCAGACGCCAGCCGGGATCGGCCACCACCGCCCGGCGCACCACCCGGGGGATCTGCAGGGCCCCGCCGCCGTGGGTGGTCCAACGCCCCGACGCCGTGCCGCCGACGACATACTCCGTGCGGAAGCGGCCGTCCCGCACCCAGGTGCGCAGCCAGGACCAGCCGTGTGCCGTCCAGATGCGGTAGAGCCGTTTGTACTCCAGCAGCGGCGCCACCGCCGGGTGGTCGATCCGCCGCAGCTCCCAGGCCCTGGTGCTCTCCACCCGCACGCCGGCCCGGCCGAAGGCCCGGATCACCTCGGCCGGCAGATCGGGCCGCACCCGGGCGCCGCCGAACGCGGTGGAGATCTCCTCGGCCAGCTCCGTCAGCCGCCTCGGCTCGGCGCCGCCCGGATAGCGCTCGCCCAACAGCTCGTCCAGCAGCCGGCGATGGATATCGGCCCGCCAGGGCAGCCCGGCCCTGCGCAGCTCGGCGGCCACCAGCGTGCCGGCGGACTCGGCGGCCAGCAACAGCCGCATCCGGCCCGGGTGTTCGGTGAGCGCGATCCGCTCCCGCTGCGCCGCGTACACGGCGAGCAGCGCGGCCAGTGGGTCGGCGTCGCCCGGCAGCGGGGCCGGGGCCGTGTCGAAGAGGGAGGGCTGGTCGGTCGGCGACGGCGGGGGCGAATCGGCCGGCTCGGGCTGCCGGGTGAGCCGGGCCAGCGCGGCGGCCAGCGAACGCGGCCGGCCCCGGGCGCCCTCGTACGCCAGCAGCACCGCCTCGGCCGCCTCCACGTCGTGGCACCGCTCGACCCGGCCACCGGCGGCCAGCACCGCCGGATAGACCGAGGCCGTGGACCGCCAGATCCAGCGCGTCACCCAGGGCCTGGCCCCGACCGCCTCGGCGGCGCCGGGCGCGGCCTCCTCGGCGCCGGCCCGCCGCCCGGCGGCGTCCAGCGGGACGATCCGCACGGAGCCGTCCGGATACTCGGCCAGCGCGCAGTGCGCCACCCGCTCTTCGTTCATATGAGCGATTCTGGCAGGGGGCACTGACAGTCGCCCGGGACGCGCCGGGCCCTTCCGGTCAGGCCGGGCGTTCTTCCAGCGACTCGCCGCCGGCGATCAGCAGCTCGGCCAGATGCTCGGCGATCTCCTCCCGGTCGGCGTCCGGCAGCCCGGCGTCCGTCACCAGGGTGTCCACCTCGTCCAGCGAGGCGAACGAACTCAGGCCCGTGGTACCCCACTTGGTGTGGTCGGCGACGACCACCACGCGCCGCGCCGAGCGGATGAAGTGGCGGTTGGTCTCGGCCTCGGCCAGGTTGGGCGTGGAGAGCCCCGCCTCGACGGAGATGCCGTGCACGCCCAGGAAGAGCACATCGAAGTGGAGTGAGGCGATCGCCGCGTCGGCCACCGGGCCCACCAGCGCGTCGGACGGCGTGCGCACGCCGCCCGTCAACACCACCCGGGCCGCGTCCACGGCCTCGGGCCCGCCCGGCTCGGCGGCCTGCCGGGCGTGGTGGAACACGTCGGCCACCCGCACCGAGTTCGTCACCACCGTCAACTCCGGTACTTCCAACAGCTCATGGGCCAGGGCGAAGGTGGTGGTGCCGCCCGAGAGGGCCACCGCGCTGCCCGGGCTGGCCAGGCCGGCCGCCGTCCGCGCGATGGCGCTCTTGGCGGACAGCTCCAACGCGGACTTCGCCTCGAACCCGGGCTCGTGCGTGCGTCGCTCCGCCACCGGCACGGCCCCGCCGTGTACCTTCTCCAACGCCCCTTGGCGGGCCAGCACATCGAGGTCCCGCCGCACCGTCATGTCCGAGACCTGAAGCATGCGCGTCAGCTCACTCACCCGGATGCCACCCCTGCGGCGCACCTCGTCCAGGATGAGCGCCCGCCGCTGGCCGGCCAGCAGGTTCTGGTTGTCGCTCACAGGACCTCCCACGTCCTCGCTGCGGTTCATCCTGTCATGCTCAACATCCACACTTCCGGGGTGGTTCACAAGGCCACGGCCGGAAAGGGTTCTGTCGAGGAGGCGCGCGGGACGTGCGCCGTGGGTGGGGGAGCGGGCTGATGGCCGAGGGCGGCGTGCGCGAGGCGGCGGGGCAGGACAGCCGGCCGCCCGCCATGGAGTTACTGGTGCACGGGGTCGGCGGGGCCACGCCGACCGAGATGCTGGAGGACGCCCGCACCACCCGGATCACGGGCGACGCCACCGCCAGCATCCACCGCAGGACGGACGATCTCGACGACCGTCCCTGGAGCGACAGCAGGCCGGTCCGGGAGGCGTACTCCTGGTCCAACCTCACCTCGGGCAACGGCGCCCGTGCGCTCTGGCTGCTGTTGCTGCCCTTTATGATCGTCAATGTCGCGCACTGGATGCGGCCCGCCCGCCGGGAGGCCAGCCGGGCGCACCGCCCCTACGATCTGCTGGTGCGGCTCACCGCGCTCTCGTTGACGGTGCTCTTCGCCGCCGGGGCCTGCGCGGTCGCGCTCGATCTGGTGGCCTGGCAGTGCGCCGGGTCCGCCGAGTGCGCGGCCGGCGCCGCCTGGATCGAGCCCTGGGCCGGGCACGACTGGTGGGGGCAGCCGGGCCGCCGGCTGATGCTGGCCACGGTCCTGCCGCTGGCCCTGCTGGGGCTGCTGTGGTGGCTCTCGCACCGCACCTGGAGCGCCTACGAGTCGGCCTCGCCGCCGGTGCGTCCCCGCACGGACGGCGAGGAGGCGGTGCTGAGCCGCCCCGGGTTCTGGTACGGCCGGGTGCTGGTCGCCAGGCTGCGCGCCGCGCATGTGGCGGCCGGTCTGCTGACGGTGGCCAGCGCGCTCGCCCTGGCCACCGCGGAACACGACCGGGGCGCGGACGGCGAGCCGGCGCTGGCCGGCGCCGGTCTGGCGCTGCTGGGGCTGATCGGGGCGGGTTGGCTGGTTCTGATCGTTCAGCAGGTCAGGCACGGCCGCAGCGAGTGGGAGCCGGACGACCGTCCCGAGCCGCCCGTGGGGCGCGCGCTGCCCTGGGGCGCGATGGCCCTGCTGGCGCTGGTGCTCGCGCACACCGCCTGGAGCCGTCCTGAGTGGCGGACGGAGGGCAGGATGCCCGCCGGCAGCGAGGTCTTCCCCGCCCTGGTGGTGGTCCAGGGGCTGCTGGTGACGGGGGTCGCCCTGGCCGCCTACCGGCTGCACCGTTCGACCGACGAGGGGGAACGGGGCGCCGTCGCCGGTCTGGCCGGCGCCGCCGTGGCGCTGCTGGCCTGTGCGTTGGCGGGGGTGTTCACCGGGGGAGTGGCGCAGCGGATAGCGGACTGGCTCGATCCGTCCGCCGTGCCGGGGGCGCCGGAGGCGCGGATCGCCGGCCCGCCGGTGATGCTCAGCTGGGAGGCCGCGGCCATCCCGCCGCTGCTGCTGGTGCTGCTCGGGTTGGCGATGGCCGGCGTGCTGCGGGTGCTGCGGCGGCGGCGCGAGCTGGAGCCCACCGTCAGGGGCCGCTACCCGGGGGAGAAGGGCCCGGCCGACCGGGACCGCAGCCGGCGGATCGCCTCCGCCATAGCGCGCGCCGAACTGACGGAGTCCGCCGGCCCGTTGGTCGGCTGGATCGCCGGCGCCAGCCTGCTCCTCGGGGTGGGCACGGTGGCCGGATCGCTCGGCAGGGAGACGCCGTCCCAGGCCGCGGACGGCGCGCCCGCGCTGGTCGAGGCGGTCGCCGACGCCTGTCAGGGGCTGGGCTCCTGGCTGATGGGCGCCGGCGTGGTGCTGCTGCTGGCGCTGGGCCGCCGGGCGTACCGGGACGCCGGCGCCCGCCGCACCGTCGGCATCCTCTGGGACGTGGGCACGTTCTGGCCCCGTGCGGCGCATCCGTTCGCCCCGCCCTGCTACGCGGAGCGCGCGGTGCCCGACCTGTCCTGGCGGATGAGCACCTGGATCGACGCCACCGGCGGCCGGTTGGTGATCTCCGGCCACTCGCAGGGCAGCGTGCTGGCCGCCGCCGCGGTCTGGCAGGTGGACAACGCGACGCGCAGCCGGATCGCGCTCCTCACCCATGGCTCGCCGCTGGAACGCCTCTACGGGCGGTGGTTTCCGGCCTACTTCGGGCCCGGTGCGCTGCGCGCGCTGGACGAGGACCTTCGCTGCTGGCGCAACCTGTGGCGCGAGACCGACCCCATCGGCGGGCCGATCGGCGTCGCGGTGCCGGGGCGGGTGCCGGTGGACCGGCCGGCGTTGGCCGATCCGCTGCACTACGGCCGCAATCTGCGGTCCCCGCTGCCCGAGCCGATCCTCGGACACGGCGACTACGCGGCCGATCCCGCGTTCGCCGAGGAACGCTCGGCCCTGATGCACCGGTTGCCGAGGGACGTCGAGGCCCCGCTGCCCGGGCAGCCGTCGGGTCCGGCGTGGGAGAGCGCCCCCGGCTGAGTCAGGGCAGCGGCGGCAGATCGGCCGGGTGGAGCAGCGTCAGCTCCTCCGTGCTCGGATCGGGCAGCCTGGCCACCCGGCCTGCGTGGCTCTCCACCATGGACTCGAACGTCTGCCGGGCGGTCCTGCCGTTGCCGAACGAGGGGCCCCGGTCCATCGCGGTGAAGTGCTTCACCAGCGCGTCCTCGGTGCCCTCGGCCAGGTCGTACTCCTGCTCCCTGGCCTGCTGGCGCACGATGCTGAGCAGTTCCTCGGGGGCGTAGTCGCCGAAGGCGATGGTGCGGGAGAAGCGCGAGGCGACCCCGGGGTTGGTGGCCAGAAAGCGTCGCATCTCCTCGGTGTAGCCGGCGACGATCACCACCACCGACTCCCGGTGGTCCTCCATCAGCTTGACCAGGGTGTCGATCGCCTCCCTGCCGAAGTCCCGGCCGCCGTCCTCGGGCGAGAGCGCATACGCCTCGTCGATGAACAGCACGCCGCCCTTGGCCCGTTCGAAGACCTCCTGGGTGCGGATCGCCGTCGAACCGATGTGCTCACCCACCAGGTCGACCCGGGACACCTCGATCAGATGCCCGCTCCCGAGCACCCCGAGCGAGGCCAGGATCTCCCCGTAGAGCCGCGCCACCGTGGTCTTGCCGGTGCCGGGGGAGCCGGTGAACACCAGATGGCGGCGGACCGAGGCGGCCTTGAGGCCCGCCTTCACCCGGCGCCGTCCCACCTCGATCATGTCGATCAGCGCCCGCACCTCCGTCTTGACGGTGTCCAGGCCCACCAGGGAGTCGAGTTCGGCCAGCACCTCGTCCGCCGGCCGGCTCCCCGACTCGTCGGACGTCGGCTCGTCGGCCGGCGTCGGCTCGGGCGCGGCCGGGGGCGGCGGCGTTGGTGCCGGTGCCGGTGTCGTCGAACGGGCGGTCTCCGGGGCGGGCGCGGGGTCCGTGGCGGCTTCCGCGCCGGGGGGCGTCGCCTCGTCGCTCTGGCAGTCGTTCACCACCGGGCTTCCCTCGGCGAACACATAGCCGCCCCGGGTGCAGCGTTCGGTGCGGCAGCGGGTCAACTCGGCGCGGCAGCCGTCGATCACATGGAAGCCGTAGCCGCCGGAGTCCGCGACCCGGCAGCGGGTGAAGCGGCCCACGCCGCCGGCCGAGACATAGACCCCGGCCTCGGACGGCGCCAGCACGGTGGTGTCGGAGACGGCCGGATCCGCGCCCTTGGTGACGATCAGGCCCGTCCTGGCCCGCTCGATGGTGCAGCCGGTGACCGAGCCGCCGCTGCCCTCGTCCCGGAACCAGGCGCCGGTGCCGACCTCGGTGATCCGGCAGGTGTCCAGACGGGCGGTCGCCCCGTCGCTGACCGAGACCGCGGAGCCGCGCACCTCGTCGATGGTGCTGTCCACCACGTCGACGCGGGATCCGGTGTCCAGCACGAACAGCGCGTCCGGCACCGCGCGCAGCGCGCAGGACTCCAGCACCACCGTCGCGCCGTCGCTCACCCAGACCGCCGGATAGTCGCCGGTGCCCTCCGCTATCTCGCAGTCGTGCGCATCGGCGTGGGTGCCCGGGTCCCAGGCCGAGACGCCGTTGCGGCCGAACCGGGTCACCCGGGTGCGCATCAGCGTCAGCACCGAACGGGAGCGCAGGTCCAGGGCGTTCTCCGGGATGTCGGTGACCCGGCTGTCGGCCAGGGTGAGGACCGCGTCCCGCTCCAGGGTGATCCCGTCGCCCGTGGTCCCGCCGATCCGGCAGTCCGTCAGATGGGCCGTCGCCCGGTCGGCGAGGCTGACGCCCGCGCCCTTGATCTGCTCGACCACCAGGCCGAGCGCGTCCACCGCGCTGCCGTCGCCGGTCACCGCGAGGCCGGCTCCCGAGGCCCGCTCCACCCGGCAGTTCTCCAGCCGCAGATGGGCAGGGCCCCGCACGGTGATGCCGGCCTGCCCCGACTCGGTGATCCGGCAGTCCTCGAAGAGCCCGCCCGCCTGGTCGGTGACGTTGACCCCGACCCCGGTGGCGTTGCCGACCGCGCAGCCCCGCACCGTGGGCCGCGCCCCGGCCCGCACCTCGATGCCGGCGGACGAGGTGGTGCGCACCCGCAGCCCGGTCAGCTCGGGGGTGCTGCTCTCCACCAACACGGCCGGCGCGGTGGTGTCCTGGCCCTCGATCAGCAGATCCCGCACGGTCGCCGAACCCCGGACCGTCAGCGGGACGCCCTCGGCCGGTGCGATCCGGGCCGGTCCGTCCCGGTCGTCCTGGGGGCCGCGCACCGTCACGGCCTGCTCGATCACCAGGTTCTCGCGGTAGGTGCCGGGGCCGAGCAGCAGCACATCGCCGTCCGCCGCGGCGGCCAGGGCCTCGGCGACCGAGCCGTAGACGGCCGTCCGGCGCCGCCAGCGTGCAGTTCCGGTGTGCGTGACCTGGACCGAGCCCTTAGCCATGGACTGATGTGCCCCAACCTCGTGCGTAATCGACTCGTGCGTGTGCGGAAGGCGCTGTACCACGCGCACCTGGCCGCTCCACGGTAGCGCGCCGTGAACCGATGGAATGACCGGTTCCTTCGGGGGATCCGCGCACGCCATGGGCGTGCGCCGGCGCGTGGTCCGCGCGCCCGAGCGCCCCCACCCTAGCCGCTGGCCGGTCCGCCACCGGCCCCAGGGCGGGGGCGCTCCCGGGGAGTTCCCGCCGCTCGGGACGGGTCGGCGACCCACCGGGGAACCACCGGGGAACCATCGGCGACCCACCGGCGGCGTCCGGGGGCAGCCGGCGCGTCCCGGGGAGCGAATCCCCGGGAGCTACCCATCAATTCGCCTCAGAAATCCGGGAGTTGGCCTCACTTTTGAGTGATTGCGGCCCGTTGCCATCAGCCCTTAGTTTCATGGCGGCCCCGTCCCTCGGATGGCCCCATGGCCGCTGGCACAACCGCAGATTGGGTACGTTTCCGCATGACGACTTCTGTCGAACCGACTTCCGAAAGCCAGGCCGCTCCCGTCGAAACCCCCCGACTGAGCCTGGACACCACCGCCGCACGCAATCTGGCGACCACCACCAAGACACCACCGCAGATGCAGGCCATCACCTCCCGGTGGTTGCTGAAGGTGCTGCCCTGGGTGCAGGTCTCCGGTGGCACGTTCCGGGTGAACCGCCGGCTCAGCCACACCGTGGGGAACGGCCGGGTCGAATTCTTTTCGACCGGTCCGGAAATTCGTGTGATTCCCGCCGAGCTGGCGGAACTTCCCGCGCTCGCCGGATTCGACGACCCCGAAACCCTCGACGCCCTCGCGGCGGCCTGCGTCCAGCGGGACTTCGCCCCCGGCGAGGTGGTGGTCCGCGCCGGCGACCCGGCCGACCGGCTGGTGCTGATCGCGCACGGCAAGCTCAGCCGACGCGGGGCCGGTGCCTATGACGGCGAGACCGAGTTCGGGGTGCTGGCCGACGGCGACTTCTTCGCCGACGACACCCTCACCGACGCCGAACCCGGCGCCTACGAGCACGGCCTCACCGCGCTCACCAGCGGCACCGTACTCACCCTGGCCCGCGCCGACTTCGACCGCATCGGCGAGAACTCCCCGGCGCTGCGCGCCCATCTGGCCGCCGCCGACAGCCATCTCCCCGAACAGCGCAACGCCCAGGGGGAGTCGGCCATCGCGCTGGCCGCCGGCCATGTGGGGGAGCCGTCGCTGCCGGGCACCTTCGTGGACTACGAGGTGTCGCCCCGGGAGTACGAACTGAGCGTGGCACAGACGGTGTTGCGGGTGCATTCGCGGGTGGCGGATCTCTACAACGAGCCGATGAGCCAGGTCGAGGAGCAACTGCGCCTGACGGTCGAGGCGTTGCGGGAGCGCCAGGAGCACGAGCTGGTGAACAACCGGGAGTTCGGGCTGCTGCACAACGCCGACCCGCGCCAGCGCCTGCACACCCGCTCGGGCCCGCCCACCCCCGACGACCTCGACGAGCTGCTGGCCACCGTCTGGAAGGAGCCCAGCGTCCTGCTGGCGCACCCCCGGGCCATCGCCGCCTTCGGCCGGGAGTGCAACGCGCGCGGGCTCTACCCGGCGCCCACCGAGATCTCCGGGCACTCTGTGCCGTCCTGGCGCGGGGTGCCGCTGCTGCCCTGCGACAAGATCCCGGTGAACGCGGCGGGCTCCAGCTCCATTCTCGCCCTGCGCACCGGCTCCGAACGCCAGGGCGTGGTCGGCCTGCACCGCACCGGAATTCCCGACGAGTACCAGCCCAGCCTCTCCGTCCGGTTCATGGGCATCAGCGAACAGGCCATCATCTCCTATCTGGTGAGCGCCTATTACTCGGTGGCCGTACTCGTCCCCGACGCGCTGGGCATTCTTGAGGACGTGGAGATCGGTCACTGAGAAACCGCGCGACCGCCTTTTCGCCCGCCGTAGGATCCGGTCTCCCGGTGCGCCCTTTTCCCGGGTGAGTGGGAGACCGGCCGACGGCCGGGCGGAAACGGTTCGTCGTCGGAATTTCCCGAACCGCCGCCGCCGCGCCCACCTCCGCCGCGCGGCGGCGGCTTTCCCCGTGTTCTCCCCAGCCCGCCCCAGGAAAGGCCGTCAGTGAATTCCCCGAACCCGCCCCCGAGCGCCGTCGCCGAGCGGACCGCAGAACCGACCGCGCTGGGCACCGAGGCCGCCGGCAAGCTGGCCGGCACCGTCAAGACACCGCCCCAGAGCCAGGGCATCACCCCACGGTGGCTGCTGCGGATGCTGCCCTGGGAAGAGGCCACCGGCGGCGCCTACCGGGTCAACCGCCGGCTCACCCACACCCTGGGCGACGGCCGCGTCGAGTTCTTCGCCGACGGGGGCCGACTCCGCGTGATCCCCGCCGAGTTGACCGAGCTGCCGGCGCTCGCCGGGCTCGCCGACCAGGAGGCGCTGGCCGCCCTCGCCGACCGCTGCGCGCACCGCGAGCACCAGGCCGGCGAGACCCTGGCCACCGCCGGCGCGCCCATCACCGAGGTGCTGTTGATCGCGCACGGCAAGGTGCGCCGGCTGGTGCCCGCCGCCTACGACGGCGAGGCCGCCGTCGCCGTCCTCGGCGGCGGCGCCTTCGCCGGCGACCAGGCGCTCGAAACGCCCCCGGCCGACCCTCCCGTCAACTGGCCGCACACCCTGCGCGCCACCACCCGCTGCACCGTGCTGGCGCTGCCGCTCAGCGCCGTCGCCGAGGTGGCCGACCGTTCGCCCGCGCTGCGCGCGCACCTCGACGACGCCGCGCGGCGCCGCGCGGTCCCGCGCAACAGACGCGGCGAGGCCGATATCGCGCTGGCCGCCGGCCATGTGGGGGAGCCGTCGCTGCCGGGCACCTTCGTGGACTACGAGACCTCGCCCCGGGAGTACGAACTGAGTGTGGCGCAGACGGTGTTGCGGGTGCATTCGCGGGTGGCGGATCTCTACAACGAGCCGATGAGCCAGGTCGAGGAGCAACTGCGCCTGACCGTGGAGGCGTTGCGGGAGCGCCAGGAGCACGAGCTGGTGAACAACCGGGAGTTCGGGCTGCTGCACAACGTCGACCCACGCCAGCGCCTGAGCACCCGCTCGGGCCCGCCCACCCCCGACGACCTGGACGAACTGGTCTCCCGGCGCCGCAACACCCACCTTCTGCTGGCCCATCCCCGAACCATCGCCGCCATCGGCCGCGCCTGCACCGCGCGCGGCGTCTACCCGTCCACCGCCGAGGTCGAGGGGACCCCCGTCCACGCCTGGCGCGGCATTCCCCTGTTGCCCTGCGACAAGATCCCGGTGTCCCCGACCCACACCAGCTCCGTCATCGCGCTCCGCCTCGGCGCCTCCCGTCAGGGAGTGGTCGGCCTGCACCGGACCGGCATCCCCGACGAGTACCAACCCGGCCTCAACGTGCGCTTCATGGGCGTCGACGACCGGGCCGTGATCTCCTACCTGGTCAGCGCCTACCACTCCGTGGCCGTGCTGGTCCCCGACGCCCTCGGTGTGCTGGAGGATGTCGAGCTGTGAGCGCCGCGCGCTGTCGCCCTACTCCTGTGCGTCCCGGTGACCCCCGCGCTCAGGCCCCCTGTTCCGACCAGTAGCCGGGAGCCGGCGCCGGGGCCGGTGCCTGGGCCTGCTGGTGCTGGGGGTAGCCGCCGTTAGCCGGGTAGCCGCCGGGACGGGGCGCCGGCGGCCGGGGCGCGGCCGGACGCATCTGCTGCGGGGCGGCCGGCCGCATCTGCTGCGGCGAGGGCGCCTGGGGAGCCTGCGGGGCGGGGTAGGGACGTCCGCCGCCCGGCTGCTGCTGGTGGTGGCCGTAGCCACCGGGGCTCTGGTAGCTCGGCGCGGGCGCCGAGAGCGGCTGCCTGACCGGCATGGCCTGGTAGCCGGGGTAGCCTCCGCCGTGCTGCGCCGGAGCCGGCTGCGGGGGCGCCGACGAGGCCGAGGGAAGCGCCGGGAGAGCGGGCAACGACGGCTGGGGGGAGGGGTGTTGGTACCCCAGCGAGTCATAGGCGGCCGGCACCCGGATGGGGGCGATCTGCGGGGTTCCCCGCTCGGCCACCAGCCTGTCGTAGATGGGGGTGTCGGGGAAGGAAGGTGAGGAGTAGCCACCACCGTAGGGGCGCGGGAGGGTCATGCTCCATAAGTTAAGCCCACCATGTGGTCGTTGGGGAGACCGATTAGCCGCTGATTTCGCAGGCCGGACGGCACCGCGAACGGGCATTCCACCGGAATTCCGGAAAAAACGCCGATGCCCGGTCTCATGCCGTTGTATCAGGGGCCTGCCCGGGGGGACTTCGAGCGCGGGATGGCATAGTGGATCGTGCCAGTTGAACAGGTGGTTGAGGACGCCCACCCGACGGAGGAACCCACAATGCTCAAAGGCTCTAATGTCCCCGTGCCTGCGCGGTCCGTCCGCGTCGAGATTGGCTGGAACACCTCGGCCGGCACACCGGATGTGGACGCCTCAGCGCTGCTGCTGACCGAGGGCCGGGTCCGCTCCGACGAGGACTTCGTCTTCTACAACCAGCCCCGGCACGCCTCGGGCGCCGTCCGCTACGAGGGCAAGCAGCCGCAGGGCGGTGGCTCCGTCGACCGCATCGAGGTCGATCTGACCTCCGTGGAGCCGGAGATCGAGAAGGTCGTGCTGGCCGCGTCCGCCGACGGCGGCACCTTCGGCCAGGTCCCCGGTCTGCACATCCGGGTGCTCGACTCGGACAACGGCCAGGAGGTCGCCCGCTTCGACAGCCAGGACGCCACCAGCGAGACGGCCTTCGTCATCGGCGAGCTGTACCGGCGCCAGGGCGCGTGGAAGTTCCGCGCCGTGGGCCAGGGGTACGACAGCGGCCTCGCCGGGCTGGCCACGGACTTCGGCATCAGCGTCGACGACGAGCCCGCCCCCACCCCGCCGCCGGCTCCCGTCACGGTGCCGGCCCCCGCGCCGCCGGCCGCGCCGCCGGCGCCCGCCCAGCCGGCGGCCCCCGCCGGCGGCTCCCCGATCCGGCTGAGCAAGATCACGCTCACCAAGGACGCCCCCGCCATCTCGCTCGCCAAGCAGGGCGCCACCAGCGGGCGGATGCTGGTCAACCTCAACTGGCAGCAGCGCAACCAGCCGCAGCAGAAGCAGGGCGGCTGGAAGAACCGCATCGCCAAGGCCATGGGCGGCGGTCTCGACCTCGACCTGTGCGCCCTGTTCGAGCTGACCGACGGCCGCAAGGGCGTGATCCAGGCCCTCGGCAACGCCTTCGGCTCGCTCCACCAGCCGCCCTATATGCATCTGGACGGCGACGACCGCACCGGCGCGGTGGCCCAGGGCGAGAACCTCACGGTCAACCTCGACCACGCCAGGGAACTGCGCCGGGTGGTCATCTTCGTGACCATCTACTCCGGCGCCAGCAGCTTCCAGGACCTCTCCGCCACGGTCACCCTCACCCCGGAGAAGGGCGCGCCCATCGAGTTCTTCCTCGACGAGTGCAACGTCCCCTCCCCGGTCTGCGTTCTGGCCACCCTGGTCAACGAGGGCGGCGGGCTGACGGTCAACCGTGAGGCCAGGTATCTGGTGCCGGACCGGGGCGTCAGCCCGCAGCGCACCGTGGACCACGCCTACGGCTTCGGCATGCAGTGGACGCCGGGCCGCAAGTGACCCGTCGGCCGGGGCCGGGGTCGGGGCGCGCGTAATCTGGCCTGTCATGAGATCCGTGAGAATCGCCCTGCTCGACTCGGGCGTCGGCCTGCTGGCCACGGCCGCCGAACTGCGGCGGCTGCGGCCGGACGCCGCACTGGTGCTCTCATCCGACCCGGAGGGGATGCCCTGGGGGCCGCTCGACTCCCGGGGCATCGCCGAGCGGGCGTCGCGCTGCGCCGAGATCGCGGCGACCGAGCGTCCCGACGCGCTGATCGTCGCCTGCAACACCGCCTCGGTGCACGCGCTGCCCGCGCTGCGGGCGGCGCTTGAGCCGGCCATCCCGGTGATCGGCACGGTGCCGGCGATCAAGCCGGCCGCCGCCTCCGGCGCCCCGTTCGCCGTCTGGGCCACCCCTGCGACCACCGGCAGCCCGTACCAGCGCCGGCTGCTGGACGAGTTCGCCCGGGGCGCGCGGGCCACCGGGGTGCCCTGCCACGGGCTGGCCGGCGCCGTGGAGAGCGCCGACGAGGCGGGTGTGCGGGCCGCGATCAAGGCGGCGGCCGAGCTGACGCCCCCGGACATCACCGCCGTCGTACTGGGCTGCACCCACTACGAGTTGGTCGCCGACGAGATCGGCCGCCATCTCGCCGCCGTCACCGGCCGCGAGGTCACCCTCTTCGGCTCCGCCGCGGCCGTCGCCGCCCAGGCGCTGCGCCGGGTGGGCGCCGAGCCGGCCCCCAGCGCCCCGCCGACCGGCACCCTGACGGTCTTCGCCAGCGGCCGCCCCGCCACCCTCGCCGAGGCCGCCCGCCACTACCCGCAGGGGCGGGCGCTGCTGACGGCGGACGCGGCCGGTTAGGGTCGCCCGCATGGCTACTCCCGACTTCATCCGCGATCTGCGCACCCGTATCGGCCACCAACTGCTGCTCCTGCCCGGGGTGACGGCGGTCGTCCTCGACGACGAGGGCCGGGTGCTGCTGGTCCGGCGCGCGGACGACGGGCGCTGGACGCTGGTCGGCGGTATCCCCGAGCCGGGTGAGCAGCCGGCGGAGACCGCCGTCCGCGAGGTCTTCGAGGAGACGGCGGTCCGCTGCGCCGTCGAGCGGGTGCTGCTGGTCGAGACCCTGGACGTGGTGCGCTACCCCAACCGGGACGAGTGCCAGTTCACCGACATCAGCCTGCACTGCCGGGCGCTCGGCGGCACGGCCAGGCCCAACGACGACGAGTCGGTCGAGGTCGGCTTCTTCCCCCTGGACGCGCTGCCCCCGCTCTCCGAACACGCCCTGCGACGGATCGAGTTGGCGACCTCGGACCGCCCCACCTGGTTCGCCCGGCCCGACCCCCCGGCCGCCGCCTAACCCTTGCGGTACTCGTAGGCGTCGCCGGCCGCCGCCGCGACCGCGTCCAGATCCGCCCCGGTGGAAGCCGTCAACACGGCGGCCACCGCGCCCTCCACCAGGGGCGCGTCCACCAGCCGGGAGTCCGCCGGCAGCGCCCCCATGCCGTCCTCCTGGTCCTCGAGCATCGCCCGCACCGTGAGCACGGCGCTGCCCAGATCGACCAGCAGCGCCACGCCGGCGCCACCGTCGGCGCGTCGGGCCGCGGCGGCGATCAGCTCCGAGCTGGTGCCCAGGCCGCCGTCCGGGGTGCCGCCGGCGGGCACCACGGGGGCCAACCGCCCGTTGCCCGCGAGCCGGGACGCCATCTCGGCCACCGCGACGGCCACCTCGGCGCTGTGCGAGACCAGCACCACACCCACCAGCCCTGGTTCGCTCATCGCCCGGCCACCTCGTGCAGCGCCCGGAAGATCAACGCCGCGGAGGCGGCGCCCGGATCCTCGTGGCTTACGCTGCGCTCGCCCAGATAGCTGGCCCGTCCCTTGTGCGCCCGCATCGGGATCGTCGCCCGCGAGCCCTCCTCGGCGGCCAGCACCGCCGCCGAGTAGTCCGGCAGCGCGTCGAGAGCCGGCAGCAGCGCGTCCAGCATGGTCTTGTCGCCGGCCGCCGCGCCGCCGAGCTGGCCCACCGCGCCGATCCCGGTCTCCAGCGCCACCCGCAGCTCCTCGTCGGTCGTCCGCTCGGAATCGCCCAGCGCCTTGCCGGTGCGGCGCAGCAGCGTGCCGAAGAGCGGGCCGGAGGCGCCGCCCACCGTGGAGACCAGCGTTCTGCCGCCCAGCAGCAGCACCGCCCCCGGCCGGTCGGGCCGTTCCTCCGCCAGCGCGGCGACCACCGCGGTGAAGCCGCGCCGCATGTTGTTGCCGTGGTCGGCGTCGCCGATCGCGGAGTCGAGCTCGGTCAGCCGGTCGGCGTTCGCCCGCACGGCGTCCGCCGTCGCCACCAGCCAGTCGTGGAAGAACGCGGCGTCCCGCTCCGTCGCCTGCCCTGTCACCTCGCGCTCCTCTCAACGACCCCAGCGCAGCCCCGGCGTGGACACCGGCGCGTCCCACAGCCGCAGCAGCTCGTCGTCCAACCGGCACAGCGAAACGGAGCAGCCGGCCATGTCCAACGAGGTCACATAGTTGCCGACGAGGCTACGCGCCAGGGTGACTCCGCGCTCGCCCAGCGCCCTGACCACCTCGGCGTGGAATCCGTAGAGCTCGAGGAGGGGCGTGCCGCCCATGCCGTTGGTCAGGCAGAGCACCGGATCCGAAGGGGACAGCGGGAAGTCGGCGAGCAGCGCCTCCACCGTCACGTCGGCGATCTCGGCCGCGCTCAGCATGGCGCGGCGGTCCCGCCCCGGCTCGCCGTGGATGCCGATGCCCAGCTCCAGCTCGTCCGGCGGCAGATCGAAGGTGGGGCTGCCCTTGGCCGGAGTGGTCGGCCCGTGCAGCGCCACGCCGAAGCTGCGCGACGCCGCCGCCACCCGCCGGCCGACCTCGGCCACCCGGGACAGCGGCGCGCCCTCCTGGGCGACGGCACCGGCGAGCTTGTGCACGAAGAGCGTCCCGCCGACGCCCCGGCGGCCGGCAGTGAACGTGCTGTCGGTGACGGCGACATCGTCGTCGACCACCACCTGGTCCACCGTGATGCCCTCGTCCTCGATCAGCTCGGCGGCCATATCGAAGTTGAGGACGTCCCCGGTGTAGTTCTTGACCACCATCAGCACGCCCTGGCCGGCGTCCACCGCGCCGGCGGCCCTGGTCATCTGGTCGGGGACGGGGGAGGTGAACACCTCGCCCGGGCAGGCGGCGTCCAGCATGCCGGGGCCGACGAAGCCCGCGTGCAGCGGCTCATGGCCGGAGCCCCCGCCGGAGATCAGCCCGACCTTCCCGTCGACCGGCGCGTCGGCGCGGAGCACCAGCCGGTGCTGCACCTCCACCCGGAGCCGCGGGTGCGCGGCGGCCATCCCGCGCAGTGCGTCGGCGACCACCCGGTCCGCCCCGTTGATCAGCATCTTCACGGCAACAGTCCTCCTGACCTCGGCGACGGGCCGGGCGGCCCCGGAAGAGGGGCGGGCGGCGACCATGCCGCGCCGCGCATCGGCGCACCAGCCTTCGGATCTTATAAGCGACCGGCCCGAAGCGCGCCCGGATCGCCCGGGCCGGCCCGCGCGAGTCGGGACCCGGCCGGCGGACGGTCACCGATCCCGGGGAGCGGCGGCGACGACGGATCCGCGCACCGACCGCCCGGCGCGCCAGGGCCGCGCCCCCGGCGCCCCGGGCGACGCGACACCGTGGCGCGGTCAGCGCCGTGCCCCGGTGAACACCCCTTTCAGCGACCCCGAATGACGGGAACGTTCATGCGATGGGTGGTTTTTGGCGAAGCGCTCCTTATGCGCGATAGCGTCCGGCTGGGCCGGGTTGTCTGGGCCCGTGCATCGCTCGTTGACTCATCACCCCGTGGAGCACCCCATGGCCTCCCTCCTCTACCGGCTCGGCCGCGCGGCCTTCCGGCGTCGGCGACTCGTGCTCTCGCTCTGGCTCGGCGCGCTGGCCGTCCTGCTGACGGCGGTCGGCGTCTCGGGCGGCGCGCTGGACGACGAGTTCACCATTCCCGGCTCCGAGTCCCAACGGGCGCTGGACACCCTGGGGGAGGTGCTGCCCGCCGCCGGCGGCACCACCGCGCAACTGGTCTTCACCGCGCCCGAGGGCAGCGAGATCACCGACCCACGCTGGGCGCGGCCCATCGCCGGCGCCCTGCGGGAGGCGGAGCGGGCACCCCAGGTGTCCGCCGTCATCTCCCCCGAGGAGGCCGGCACCATCTCCGCGGACGGGCGCACCGCGCTCGCAGTCGTCAACTACGCCGAGAGCACGGCCGATCTGGCGGACGGCAGCACCCGGGCGTTGGAGCGCGCCGTCGAACCGGCCGAGAGCGCCGGACTCACCGTCAGCGTCGGCGGCCAGGCGTTCTCCCCCACCGGCGTCGACATCAGCGCCAAGGAACTCTTCGGCGTGGTGGTCGCGTTGGTCGTGCTGGTGATCACCTTCGGCTCGCTGCTGGCCGCCGGAATGCCGCTGGTCTCCGCGCTCTTCGGGGTCGGCACCGCCGTCGGCGGGCTGCTGATCGGCGGTCACCTCTTCACGTTGTCCTCCACCGCCGTCACCCTCGCCGTGATGCTGGGGTTGGCCGTCGGCATCGACTACGCGCTCTTCATCCTCTCCCGCCACCGCTCCCAACTCGCCCAGGGCCTCGGCCCCGAGGAGTCGGCCGGCCGGGCCCTGGGCACCGCCGGCAGCGCCGTCGTCTTCGCCGGGCTCACCGTGGTCGTGGCGCTGTGCGGGCTCTCCGTGGTGGGCATCCCGTTCCTGACCGTGATGGGCCTGGGCGGCGCCGCCACCGTGGTGATCGCCGTGCTGGTCGCCGTCACCCTGCTGCCCGCGCTGCTCGGCTTCGCCGGCGCCCGGCTGACCCCGCGCCCCGGCTCCCGGGCCGCCCGCCGCGAAGCGCGCGCCGAACGGGCCGAGGCCGCCACGCTCGGCGGCCGCTGGGTGCGGCTGACCACCCGTCGGCCGTTGCTCACCGTGCTGGCCGTGGTGGTCGGCCTGGTGGTGATCGCGCTGCCCGCGCGCGAGCTGCGGCTCTCGCTGCCGGACAACGGATCGGCGCCCGCCGGCAGCGGCGAGCGGGAGACCTACGACACCGTCAGTGAACGTTTCGGCCCCGGGCTCAACGGGCCGCTGCTGGTGCTGGCCGACACCAGCCGGGTGGACGGCGATCCGCGCGCCGCGCTCACCGAGGTCACCGACCGGATCGAGGCGCTGCCGGGGATGGCGCGGGTCGCCCCGGCACGGCCGACCGAGCGCGACACCGCCTGGCTGATCGAGGCGGTGCCCACCACCGGGCCCGACCAGGAGGGCACCGAACGGCTGGTGCACACCCTGCGGGACTGGGCCGAGGAACACGCCGAGGCCACCGGCGTCGGCCTCGCCGTGACCGGCAACACCGCCGTGGCGGTCGACGTGTCCACCCGACTCGGCGACTCCATGGTCCCGTTCGGCGCCGTGGTGGTCGGCCTCGGGCTGCTGATCCTGCTGCTGGTCTTCCGGTCCGTGGTGGTCCCCGTCAAGGCGACCCTGGGCTTTCTGCTCTCGGTGGCCGCCGCCTTCGGCGCGGTGGTGATGGTCTTCGACTGGGGCTGGCTGGCCGGCGCGCTGGACGTGGCCCGCACCGGACCCGTCGTCAGCTTTCTGCCCATCATCCTGATGGCGGTGCTCTTCGGCCTCGCCATGGACTACGAGGTCTTTGTCGTCTCCCGGATCCACGAACGCCACGCGCGCGGCGCCTCGCCGACCGAAGCGGTCCGCGAGGGCGCCCCGTTGGCGTTCCGGGTGGTCACGGCGGCCGCGCTGATCATGTTCGCGGTCTTCGCGAGCTTTGTGACGATGGAGGACGCCATCGTCAAACCCATCGCCTTCGCGCTCGCCCTCGGCGTGCTGGTGGACGCGTTCCTGATCCGGATGACGCTGGTGCCGGCCGTGCTGGTGCTGGTCGGCCGCGCCGGCTGGTGGCTGCCGGGCGCGCTCGCCCGCCGGCTGCCGCATGTCGACATCGAGGGCAGCCGGCTGCCCGCCGCGCCGACCGGGAGCGGCACCGGAGCCACGGAACGCTCGCGCGCCCGGGTATGACCCCGTATGCGGACACGTCAACCAGCGCCGCGAACACGCCCGTTCCACCTCTTTCCCGCCACTTGGCATAGGAACGTCCCGCTCGGGGCGCCATACTGGAGGCGGGGGTGACGAAGGGCCAACGACGGGGGGCGGGAATCGGACCATGGCGGAACGCGTGCTGCTGCATGGCCGCTACCAACTGCTCGAACTCATCGGGCGCGGCGGCATGGGGGAGGTCTGGCGAGCCCGGGACGAGGCGCTGAGCCGCCGGGTCGCCGTCAAGTGCCTGAAACCGCTGGGCACCCAGCAGGAGGAGTCGTTCCTCCGCGTGCTGCGGGAACGCTTCCGACGGGAGGCCAGGGTGGCCGCCGGCCTCCAGCACCGGGGCGTCACCGTGGTCCACGACTTCGGCGAATCGGACGGCATCCTCTATCTCGTCATGGAGCTGCTGGAGGGCCGCAACCTCAGCGAACTGCTCCAGGCGGCGGGCCCGGGGCCGCTGACCGTCGACGAGGTCGTGGAC
This sequence comes from Streptomyces sp. NBRC 109706, assembly GCF_000974485.1. Taxonomy (GTDB): domain Bacteria; phylum Actinomycetota; class Actinomycetes; order Streptomycetales; family Streptomycetaceae; genus Streptomyces. Next base: position 370,263 of record NZ_BBOM01000011.1, read on the forward strand.
ATCGCCGAGCAGGTGGCCACCGCCCTGGCCTACACCCACGAACAGGGCATCGTGCACCGGGATCTGAAGCCGGCCAACATCATGCGGCTCACCGACGGCACGGTGAAGATCTGCGACTTCGGGATCGCCAGGCTCGCCCAGGACATCGGTCTGAGCGCCAAGCTCACCAGCGCCGGCATGGCCATGGGCACCCCGCACTACATGTCGCCCGAACAGATCGCCGGCACCCATGTCGACGCCCGCAGCGATCTCTACTCCCTCGGCTGTGTGCTCTACGAGATCGCCACCGGCGTCCCCCCGTTCGACCTCGGCGACCCCTGGGCCATCCTGATCGGGCACCGCGACACCCAGCCCGAGCCGCCGAGGACGCTGCGGCCCGAACTCCCCGAAGGGCTCGACCAGTTCATCCTGGCGCTGCTCGCCAAGGACGCGGACGACCGCCCCGACGACGCCTCGGCGCTGGCCCGTACCCTGCTCGGCCCGCCCCGGCGCCCACCGGCCACCCGGCGGGTGCCCCGCCCGCGCGACACCGAGTCGATGCCCGACTGGACGCGCGGCATGCGCGCCGGCTCCCGCGCCTCCGGCGCCTGGTCGCTGCGGCTCTCCCCGCCGGACCGCTCGGCCGGCCTCACCGGCCAGTGGACGGGGCTGACCGCCACCGCCCTCGCCCATCTGCCGGCCACCCGGCGCGGCCCCTCACCCGAACATCTCGCCGTGCTCGACAGCCGCCACCGGGCCGGCCTCAGCCTGGGTCGCCTCGGCCGCTGGGAGGAGGCCCACGCGGTGCACAGCGCGGTGGCCACCGAACGGCGCGCCGCCCTCGGCGAACACCACGAGGCCACCCTCACCAGCCAGTACGAGGCGGCCTACGCGCTGGCCAGGATGCGTCGCTGGGAGGAGGCCCTGGCCGGGCTGCGCCAGGCGGCCGACGCCCGCGCCCGGGTGCTGGGCCCCGAACACCCCGACACGCTCGATGCCCGCTACGAGGTGGGCATCTGCCTGGGGCGGCTGGGCCGCCAGGACGAGGCGCTGCCGCTCTACGAGCAGCTGATCGAGGCCCGCTCCCGCGCCCAGGGCCCGGGACACCCGGAGACGCTGCGCGCCCGGCACGGCCGGGGCATGACGCTGGGCCGGCTCGGGCGCTGGGCCGAGGCGCTGGTCGAGGCCGCCGAGGTGCGCGAGGCGCGGGCCGCCACGCTGGGCGCCGACCATCCGGACACCCTGGTCAGCGATCGGGAGGTGGCCATCGCCCTGGGCTGGCTGGGCCGTTGGGACGAGGCCCTGCAACGGTTCCAACGGGTCAGGGCGGACCGCGAACGGGTGCTGGGCGCCAGCCATCCGGACGCGCTGACCAGCCGCAACGACGAGGCGCTCTGCCTGGAGCAGCTGGGCCGCGGCGCCGAGGCCGTCGAGCTCTACCGCCAGGTCGCCGCGCTGCGCGACGAGGCCGCCGATCCCTGACGAACGGGCGTCCCCGTGGACGTCGGCGCCCGGCCGGGCCCACGTACCATGGCGGGCATGTCCTTCCTCCGCCGCCGCAACGCAGCATCCCCCGCAGGGCCCGACTTCGACGTGCTGGCCATGGATCCGGGGGACTGGCCCGGGGTGCTCGGCGCCGGCCTGCTGCCGGCGCCGGACGGAAGCTGCCAGGGCGTGGTGCTGCGCTACGACCTCTTCGGCGGACGCGGCCCCGCCATGGTCATCGGCAACCTCCCGGAGGGCTCCCCGGCGCGCGAACGGGACGAGGACGATGTCCCGTTCGAGGTGCACCAGCTGCTCTCCGCGCTGGAGTTGGACGAGGAGGTCAGCTGCACGGGAACGGAGGAGGTGCCCGTGATGCACGACGGGAACCTGCTGATCGTGCGGCGGGTGCTGTGCAGCGAGAGCCGGATCTCCTGCGTCCAGTTCGACCGCAACGACGGGGTGTTGGTCACCATCGCCAGCTGGGAGCGCCCCATCACGGACGAGCTGTACCAACTGCTCAAACCACTCCCGGCGGAGATGTTCCAACGCTGAGCCCTCCCGGGCCGGGCAGGGCGGCTTATCGGTTGCCGCCGCCCGGTGGCCGTTCGGCGAGGCGGTGGAGAACGCCGGCGTAGGCGGCGGACTTGGCCTCCGGCGGGGCCGCCGAGGCCACGACGGGGAAGGCACCCCGCAGGGCCGCGCGCAGGGCGGGGACCAGCTCCGGATGGGTGCGCCGGACCAGTCCGCCGGCGAGTACGACGACAGTCTCCGGCGGCAGTTCGGCCACACCGGCGATCGCGGAGGCGAGCAGTCGCACGATCCGCCGCCGGTCGGCGGGCAGCAACCGACGCGGCAGATACTCCCCGCCGACCCCCGCGTTCAGACACCCCCTGCGGCGGCAGCCGTGACAGACGCCGTCGCCGAAGCCGGTGCGATGGCTGAGGTCGAACGACGTCACCACCCGACCGCCCACCACCAGCGCCCCGCCGAGACCGGTGCCGATCCCGGCGTAGAGCAGCGCGGCGGGCCTTTCGTCGCGCAGCAGCCACTCGCCGAGCGCGGCGGCGTGCGCGTCGTTCATCGAGACGGCGGGCGGCCGCCGATAGCCCAGCTCGCGCCAGGCCGCCACATCGTCCCAGCCCAGCTGGGTGGCGCCCCAGACACGTCCGTCGATGACCAGGCCGGGGGGCGGTGAGGCCGAACACCCCGGGATTGTCCGTGAGTTGGGGCCCATCGGTGAAGCGGATGGCCCCCTCGGGGGTGAGCAATGTGCTCTGTACGGAGGAGCCGCCGACCTCCACGACATGGGTGACGCGGCGCGCCGCGAGTCGATCCGCCAGCGCCGACGGCAGCGTCATGCCCACCCTTCCCGCAGGGGTCAGCGGGTGCCGACGGCGGCGCGGACTGCTCGGCGGGCTGTTGCCCAGTCGTCGTGCAGTCGCCGCAGCAGCAGCCGTTGTTCCTCACCGTACGCCGGGCCGCCCGCCGTCCGTTCCGCGGAGGCGGAGCCGGGGCGGTCCATCGCCCGGCGGACCGCCATGTCGCAGAGCCGGATCTCCCGGGTGAGCACCAGCATCAGGTTGACCAGGAAGGCATCCCTGGCGTTCCGGCCGCCGGCCTGGGCGCGTTGGCTGATCTGGCGCCGCACCAGCGGCGATTCGCCGAGGGAGGCCCACAGCGTGGCCAGATCGTAGTTGGGCAGGTACCAGCCGGCGGCCCCCCAACCGACGAGGACGGGGCCGGTCGGCGACAGCAGCACATGGGATAACAGGGCCTCACCGTGGCAGAACTGCCGGGTCGGCTCCTGCCTGGCGCGGCTGCGCACATCGTGCAGCAGGGTGTGCAGATCGCTCAGGTCACGGTCGGTCAGCAGCCCCAGGGCGTGGTAACGGGCCAGCTGGGCGCGGTAGTCGATGGCCTCGGGGAAGGCGTCCGGCGCCGGGCGCCAGGCGTTCAGCCGGGTCAGGGTGGCCAGGGTGGCGCGCAGGTCGGTCGCCGCCGGCGGCACCGAGGGATGGCGCCGCGCCGACGCGGCGCGCCCCGGCACGAACTCGGTGACCAGCGTGCGGGCCCCCGGATCGTCGGCGACCAGGCGCGGCAGCCGCACCGGCGGCCGATGCCGGACGAAGGCACGGTTGGCGGCTATTTCCCGATCGAGGCGGGTGCCCTCCTCCCCGTCGTCGAGAACGCACTTGGCGACGGCGGCGCGGCGGCCCGCCATGCCGGCCAGCACCACGGTGCCGCCGGCGTCCCGCAGCACCCGTGCCGGGCTGAAATCGGGACAGATCCGCTGCACGGCCGCCAGCGCGCCGCGCAGCCGTTCGCCCTTGACCCCCGACAGGTCCAGCCGGGCGCCGGCCGGCGCGGGGCCGGCGCGCCGCTGCCGGAGGGCGCGCTCCTCGACGAAGCCGCCGGCCGGGCCGCCGGGGGCTCCGCCCAGCGCGGTACGGTGCCGGGTGACCACGGGGGAGGGTGCTGGGTACATATCCGGGCAAGGTCCCTTCAGTGCCGCCGGACGGTGGGAGCGCCCCACCGGACCGCCGGGTTCGGCGGGGCACCCTGGGGAAATGCCCGCCGAGCCCTCCGGTCGGAGTGGCGCGAGGTACACAACACTCCCTTTCGTGGGTGGCACACCATCTGGCGAGCCCTGGCGAACCCTGGCGAATTGTCATGTCGGGGTGGCCACGCGGTTACTGTCAACTCAGCCGAGATCCTGGGGGCTTGAACGTGAGCAGAGGACCCAACACCAGGCTGGCGGACCTATTCAGGCTCGCCGGGTGGTCCAAGGGAGAACTCGCGAGGCTGGTGAACCGGCAGGCGGCGGCCCAGGGCTTCCCGCAGCTGGCCACCGACACCTCGCGGGTGCGGCGGTGGATCGACACCGGCGAGACCCCGCGCGACCCCGTGCCCGATGTGTTGGCGACGCTGTTCACCGAGCGACTCGGCCGTGTCGTGACCATCGAGGATCTCGGGTTGCGCCGGCCAGGGAGCGCGGGGAAGCGGCTGTCCCTCCACGGACTGCCCTGGACTCCCTGGCGGACGGCCGCGGTCCTCACCGAATTCACGGGAATGGACCTCATGCTCAACCGACGCGGCATGGTGGGCGCGGGCGCCGCGCTCGCCGCCGGATCCGCACTCAGCGACGCCATGCACGACTGGCTCAAGGGCTCCCCGAACGAGCAACCCCCCCACGGGGCCCTCGACTCCTCCGACGAACCAGGTCTTGACCGCTACGACGCCGCGCCCGTCGGCTCCCAGGAGATCGAGGCGCTGGAGCGCTCGGTCGAGGTGTTCAGGGCCTGGGACGCGGCGCGCGGCGGCGGGCTGCAACGCAAGGCCGTGGTGGGCCAACTCAACGAGGTGGGCGGCCTGTTGGCCTATCACCAACATCCGGAGCACCTGCGCAGGCGGCTGTGGGGGGTGGCGGCCAACCTCGCGGTGCTGGCCGGCTGGATGTCCCACGACGTCGGCATGGAGCCCACCGCGCAGAAGTACTTCGTGATCGCCGCGCACGCCGCCAGGGAGGGCGGTGACCGGCCCCGCGCCGGCGAGGCGCTGTCCCGGGCGGCGCGCCAGATGGTGCACCTGGGCCGCCCGGACGACGCGCTGGATCTGATGCGGCTGGCCAACTCGGGCATGGGCGAGGAGGCGCTGCCCCGCACCCGGGCGATGCTGTGCACCATCGAGGCCTGGGCGCAGGCGTCCATGGGCCACGGCCAGGCGATGCGCCGCACACTGGGCGAGGCCGAGGAGTTCTTCGTCTCCGACCGGGGTGATGTGCCGCCGCCCAGCTGGATGCAGCTCTTCGACGAGGCCGATCTGTACGGGATGCAGGCGCTCGCCTACCGCACGCTGGCCGAGCACGATCCGTCGGCGGCCCGTCCGGCCGAGCAGTACGCCAAGCGGGCGCTGGCGCTGCGCGACGGTGAGCTGCGCCGGGCCAGGATCTTCGACCAGATCTCCCTGGCCTCCGCCTGCTTCATCGCCGACGACCCCGAACAGGCCGACCGTTACGCGCGGTTGGCGCTGGCCTCGGTGAGCGAGAACTCCTCCCACCGCACCTGGGACCGGCTGAGCGGGATGTACCGGCTGACCGGCTACTACGCCGGCTATGCCCGGATCGAGGAGCTGCGCGAGGAGCTGTCCCAGGCGATGCCCAGGACATCGGCGGCCCAGCGCGCGGTGTGACGGCCGGGCGCGCGGTGTGACGGGGGCCGCCCGGGCAGGGGGCGGTCAGCCGGTCACTCTGGCGACCAGGACGCAGGCGTCGTCGCCCGCGTCCCGTTCGCCGCGCTCGTCGGCGATCAGCTGGACGCATTCGGCGGCGCTGCCGGCCGCGCTCAGCCGCTCGGCCAGGCCGAGCAGCCGATGGTCCCCGGCGTGGCCGGCGACACCCCGCGCCGGGATGTCCGAAAACAGCCCATCAGTATGGAGGACCAGCACGTCACCCGGCCGGAGTGGATCGCTCCGCTCCGCATAGGCGGCGTCCGATACGGCGCCCAGCAGGGTGCCGGCCGGCCGGGGCAGCGCCCAGCCGGCGCCCTCGCGGCAGAGCAGCGGCGCCGGATGGCCCGCCTGCGCCCAGCTGAGCTGTCGGCGGGCCGGGTCGTAGTGGCAGCACAGGACGCTGGCGAGCACCGGATGCACCCCCCGGTCCAGGAGCTGGTTGAGATGGCCGAGCAGCGCGCCCGGCGGCTGCCCGGAGAGGGCGATGCCGCGCAGCGCCCCCAGCGCGGTGGCTGTGCCGGCGACCGCGGCCGGGCCCCGGCCCGCCAGATCCCCGACGCTCAACAGCGCTCCTCCGCTCGGCAGTTCGAGGGAGTCGAACCATTTGCCCGTCAGCGGTGTGCCATGTCCCGCCGGCAGATAGCGGGCGGCCAGCTCCAGGGCGCCGGCCCGCGCCGACGGCTGCCCCTGGTCCGCGCCGCCGCCGGGCCAGGGCGCCCTGGCGGCGTCGGCCAGCGCCCGCCCGATCTCCCGGCCGTCCGATCCCTCGCCCCGCGGCCCGCGCTCGCCCCGGCGCTGGACCGGCACCGGATGGGGCACCTCGTCGACGTCCCTGATCATGGCCCACAGGGCGATCGTGCCGCCCTCGTCGTCCAGCACCGGCTCGCCCGCCATGCGGACGGTGCGCAGGCTGCCGTCGGGGCGGGTGATCCGGAACTGGCAGTCCATCGGCCGCCCGTCGATCAGACAGCCGGTGACCGCCGCCATCAGCGCCGGCTGATCCTCGGCGGGCAGGAACGAGGGCAACTGGTCCAACGTCAGCGGCCCTTCGCGCACCGGGCGGTCGAAGATCGCGAAAAGCTCCTCGGACCAGACCGCGCCGTCCGTCAGCAGATTCCATTCGGCGCTGCCGACCCTGGGCGTCGTGGCCGGCGGGAACCCGGCCTCGGGCACGTTCCGCAGCTCGTGCAGCTGCTCTCCCACGTCGTCGAGCCAACTGGCGGCCAACTCCCACGCGGCACGACGGATCGGCTCGCCCGCGGTGGTGCGGGAGTCGGCGCGGCGGACCGCGTCAAGATCCTCCCGCAGCCGGCGGGCGCGGCTGATCAGGTCGTCGAGGGTGGGCCCGGCGGGTGGTGTGTCCACCGGGGGCTTGGGATTCTGGGAGGAGAGCATGGCTGATCCTCGATACGGCGAGTCGGGCCTGACGGCCGGAGCTGTCGGCGCGGACGACTCCAGACTGTTGCACAGCCCTACCCGCTCCGTAAGAGATTCAGCCGCCGCACGGGGGCGCACGGTGGCACGACAGGTGTAGAACCTTTCTCACCGGCAAGCAGCACCAACAACGGAAATCCCGTTGCCACCGAATGCCCCGCACCGGATGCTGACTCATATGTTCGCCAGTCCGACCGAAACCGACATAGCGCCCAGCGGAACCCTCCTCGGGCTCCTCCAGCGAGGGCGCGGCGACGGGTGGCTGCACGCCCTCGCCGCCCCCAAGGCGGAGGCCGTCGCCGCCCTGGAGCGCTGTGTGCTGCACGACCCGCGCCCGGACTGGCAGCTGGAACACCGCTCGCTCTACTACGCCCGTCTCTACCTGGAGCTGGACGCCGGCCTCGACGCGATCGCCGCCCATCTCTTCCACCCCGACGATCTCCCGGGCGACCTCGCGGCCGGCCTTCCCGGCGAGAATGACCTCCCCGGTGACAACGGCCTCGCCTCCGTCGCCTGCGGCGAGGAGGAGCGCACCGGGCTCGCGCTCTCCGTCCTCGGGCACCTCGTCTCCTATGGCAGCCGCCCCGCCCTGCGCCTGCTGCGCGCCTATGCGCTGCGTGGCGCCAACTGGCGTTGGGCGCTTGATGAGTTGGCCGTCCGGGACACCGATGCCGGGCTCCGCGCCCTGGGCCCCGGCATCCTGGGGCGCTTCCCCCGCACCGAGGACGGCGAGGCCGCCCTCACCGCCGCCGCCCGCGACTCCTTCGAACCGCGCCCCTGGCGGATCTGGGCCGAGGATCCGGCCCGCCCCGAGCAGCGACGACGGCTCGCCACCGCCCTGGAACGCGGCGACTTCGACCGCTGGCAGCGCCAGCTGCGCACCACGGGCCCCCGCCCCGGCTGGAGCGTGGCCTCCGTGCTGGCCTGGGCCAGGGACGGCTACGAACAGACCCCACGCCAGTGGCGCGAGGCCCCCGCCGCCCGCTGCCTGGCCGCCGTCGCCGGGCCGCAGGACCGGCCGGAGCTGCTGGCCGCCGCCGCCGGCGGCCATCCGGCGGCCCGCGCCGCCGCCCTGCGCCACCTCGCCGAACGCGGCGACCCCCGGGCGCTCGGCCTGATCGACGCGGCCTCGGCGGCCCCCGACCCCGATGTGCGTCGCGCCGCGCTCGCCGCCTTCGCCCGGATGACCGGCCCCCAGGCCCTCGACCAGGCGCGGCGCTGGGCCGTCCGCGGGGACGAGCTGGGCACCGCCGCCGCCGCGCTGCTGGCCCGCCGGGGCAGCGCCACCGACGCGCCCCGGGTGCTGGCCGCCCTGCAGCGGGCGGTGCGCACCGGGGGCTCCGACAGCAGGGAGCTGCGGCCCCTGGTCGAGGGCGTGGGCCGGCTCTGCGTCACCGCGGCCGTCCCCGTGCTGCGCCATCTCTACCGGCGGACGCCCTCCTCCCAGCTGCGCTGCCACGCCGCCCGCGCGCTGGCCGCCACCGATCCGGCGTTCCCCAGCGGGCTGGCCGTCGAATGCCTCTGGGACTGCGAGGAGGAGACCCGCCAGCTCGCCGCCGAGTTCGCCACCACGGGCGACAGCCGGGCGGTGGAACGGATGCGCCGGCTGGCCACCGACCCGGCGGAACGCGCCGACGTACAGACGGTGTTGCGCGGCCGGCTGGCCCGCCGCGCCACCGGCTGACGCCCGGGCGACACGTTGGCCGGCGGCCGACGGGCTGGCACGATGGCCCGATGAGCGGGCGCTGGGAGTTCTGGATCGACCGAGGCGGCACCTTCACCGATGTGGTGGGACGGCGGCCCGACGGCAGGCTGGTCACCGACAAGCTGCTGTCGCACGCGCCCGAGCGCTACCGCGACGCGGCCGTGGCCGGCATCCGCCGGATGCTCGGTCTGGCGCCCGGCGAGCCGGTCCCGGCCGACCGGATCGAGATCGTCAAGATGGGCACCACCGTCGCCACCAACGCGCTGCTGGAACGCCGGGGCGAACCCACCGTGCTGGTCACCACCGCCGGTTTCCGCGACGCGCTGCGCATCGCCTACCAGAACCGGCCCCATCTCTTCGCCCGCCGTATCGAGCTGCCCGAGGCCCTCTACGACCGGGTGATCGAGGTGCCCGAACGGATCGGCGCGGACGGCACCGTGGTGCGGGCGCTGGCCGAGGAGCCGACCGCCGAGGCGCTGCGCGCCGCCCACCGGGACGGCTTCCGCAGCGCCGCCGTGGTCCTGATGCACGGCTACCGCCACCCCGCGCACGAGCGGGCCGTCGCCCGGCTCGCCGTCGACGCCGGCTTCACCCAGGTCAGCACCTCGCACGAGGTCAGCCCGCTGATCAAACTGGTCTCCCGGGGCGACACCACGGTGGTGGACGCCTATCTCTCCCCGGTGCTGCGCCGCTATGTCGACCGGATCGCCGACGAACTCGCCGGCGTCCGGCTGATGTTCATGCAGTCCAACGGCGGGCTGCGGGAAGCGGGACACTTCCGGGGCAAGGACGCGGTGCTCTCAGGGCCGGCCGGCGGCGTGGTCGGCATGGTCCGCGCCTGCGCCGAGGCCGGCCACCACCGGGTCATCGGCTTCGACATGGGCGGCACATCCACCGATGTCTCGCACTACGCGGGCGAGTTGGAGCGGGTCCTCGGCACCGAGGTGGCCGGGGTGCGGATGCGCGCCCCGATGATGGACATCCACACCGTGGCGGCCGGCGGCGGCTCGCTGCTGCGGTTCGACGGCGCCCGTTACCGGGTTGGGCCCGAGTCCGCCGGGGCGCATCCGGGCCCCGCCTGCTACCGACGCGGCGGGCCGTTGGCCGTCACCGACGCGCAGGTGATGCTCGGCCGCATCCAACCCGCCCACTTCCCACGGGTGTTCGGTCCTGACGGTGACCAGCCGCTGGACGCGGCCGTGGTCAGGGAGCGGTTCGCCGCGCTGGCCGAGGAGATCGCCGAGGCCACCGGGGACGCGCGCGGCCCCGAGGAGGTCGCCGCCGGCTTCCTCGACATCGCGGTCCTCGGCATGGCTGGCGCCGTCAAGAAGATCTCCGTGCAGCGCGGCCACGACATCAGCCGGTACGCGCTGGCCAGCTTCGGCGGGGCCGGCGGCCAGCACGCCTGCCAGGTCGCCGACGCCCTCGGCGTCTCCACCGTCGTGATCCCGCCGCTCGCCGGGGTGCTCTCCGCCTATGGCATCGGCGTCGCCGACGCCACGGTGCTGCGCGAGCGGTCCGTCGAGACCGAGCTGACCGGCACGGCCCTGGCGGACGTCAGGGAGATCGCCGAGGAGCTGATCGCCGAGGCCCGCGCCGGGCTGCGCGCCGACGGCCTGCCCGAGGACGCCATCAGCCACACCGTCCGCCTGCAGCTGCGCTACGCCGGTACCGACGCGGCGCTGCCCGTGCCGCTGGACACCGTCGCGGCCATGGCCGCCGAGTTCGCCGCGCTGCACACCGCCCGCTACGGCTTCACCATGGACAAACCCCTGGTCACCGCGACCGTCGTGGTCGAGGCGGTCGGCCAAGCCGGCGGCCACCGGGCCACATTGACGCCCGCGCCGCCCCGCACCGGACCGCCGCTCCCCGCCGACACCGTCCGGGTCTGGACCGAGGGCGCCTGGCGCGACACCCCGCTCCACCAGCGCGCCGAACTCCGCCCGGGCGACACCGTGTCGGGCCCCGCCATCGTCGCCGAGGCCGACGCCACCACCGTCGTCGAACCCGGCTGGCGCGCCACCGTCGGCGAACGCGGCCATCTGCTGCTGGACCGGGTCGTCCCGCGCCCGGCGAAGGTGGCCGTGGGCACCGAGGTGGACCCGGTGCGGCTTGAGGTCTTCAACAACCTCTTCATGTCCATCGCCGAGCAGATGGGCGTCCGGCTGGAGAACACCGCCCACTCCGTCAACATCAAGGAACGGCTCGACTTCTCCTGCGCGCTCTTCGACGACCGGGGCAACCTGATCGCCAACGCGCCCCATATCCCGGTGCATCTGGGCTCCATGGGGGAGTCCATCAAGGAGGTGCTGCGCCGCAACGCCGACACCATGCGCCCCGGCGATGTCTACGCCATCAACGACCCCTACCACGGCGGCACCCATCTGCCGGATGTCACCGTGGTCACCCCGGTCTTCGACGCGCCGGGCGAGCGGCTGCTCCTGCTGGTCGCCTCGCGCGGTCACCACGCGGAGATCGGCGGCATCACCCCGGGATCCATGCCCGCGTTCAGCCGCACCGTCGAGGAGGAGGGCGTGCTCTTCGACAACTGGCTGCTGGTCCGCGACGGCCGGCTGCGCGAGACGGAGACCCGCGCGCTGCTGACCGGCGCGCGTTACCCGTCACGCGGCCCGGACGCCAACCTCGCCGACCTCCGCGCGCAGATCGCCGCCAACGAACGTGGCATCGCCGAACTCCGCGCCATGATCGACCAGTTCGGCCTGGACGTGGTGCAGGCGTATATGCGTCATGTGCGGGACAACGCCGAGGAGGCGGTGCGGCGGATCATCGCCACCCTGGACGACGGCCACTACCGCTACGAGACGGACGCCGGCGCGGCGATCGAGGTGACGGTCACCGTGGACCGGGCAGCGCGGGGCGTCCTGCTGGACTTCACCGGCACCTCCCCGCAGCAGCCCGGCAACCACAATGCGCCCAGCTCCGTGGTGCTGGCAGCCGTCCTCTATGTGTTCCGCACCCTGGTCGCCGACGACATCCCGCTCAACAGCGGCTGTCTCGCGCCCGTCGAGGTGCGCATCCCACCCGGCTCGATGCTCGCCCCACGCCATCCGGCGGCCACCGTCGCCGGCAATGTCGAGACCTCCCAGGCCGTCACCGGCGCCCTCTACGCGGCCCTCGGCGTCCAGGCGGAGGGCTCGGGCACCATGAACAACGTCACCTTCGGCAACGACCGGGTGCAGTACTACGAGACGGTGGCCAGCGGTTCCGGCGCTGGTGACGGGTTCCCCGGCGCGCACGCGGTGCAGACCCATATGACCAACTCCCGGCTCACCGACCCCGAGGTGCTGGAGTGGCGCTACCCGGTGCGGGTGGAGGACTTCTGTATCCGCGCCGGCAGCGGCGGCGCGGGCCGCTGGCCCGGCGGCGACGGGGTCAGCCGCCGGATCACCTTCCTGGAACCGATGACGGTCGCCCTGCTCACCGGCCACCGTCGGATCCCGCCCTACGGCATGGCCGGCGGCGAACCGGGCGCGCTCGGCGCCAACGCGATCGTCCGCGCGGACGGCACCCACGAACCGCTGGCCGGCAACGACACCGCCGACCTCGCCCCCGGCGACGCCCTGCTGCTGACCACCCCGGGCGGAGGCGGCTACGGCCCGCCGCCGACGGCCTGACGGCCGAGGCGGGCCCTGACCCGTCGGACGAGCCGCCGAACGGCTCGTGCGACAAGCCTCCGGACGACACGTCTGACAAGCCGGCGGACGAGCGGCCCGACGAGCCGCCAGAGGAAGCGTCTAACGACCAGCATGGGGCGCGAACAGATCGAGGACACGAACCCGGGCGGCCTGGACACGGTAGGCCAGGATCTCCGCGATCACCCGCAGCAGTCCGTAGCCGAAGGCGGGGTCCTCGTCGCACAGGGCCTGCACCTCGGGCCCCTGGAACTCGTAGGCGCGGACCGGGCTCAGGGCCTCGGCACCGAAGTCCCACTGGAACGGCGGAAAGAGCCACGACCAGCCCAGCAGATCGCCCGACTCCAGCGAGGACACGGCCGTGGGGCGGCTGCCGGCGAGCCGCAGATCCAGGGTCACGGTGCCCGAGCGGACGATCCAGAACCGGTCGGCGGTGCCCCGTTCCTCGAAGATGCGCTGGCTCTGCTCGAAGGACACCTCGCTGGCCAGCGACATCAGCCGCTCGCGATGGCCCGGGGGCAACACCCGCAGCAGCCGCCGTGGAGCGGTCATCGTCGCCTCCCTTTCACTCCCGTTCGCGTATCGCCTGACGGTCGTTCCCTCCCGTCCATTGCACTCCGAACGGAGCAGTCGCGCATCCGCGCCGGAGTCGTGGAGTCGCCGGGGGGCGTGCGGTCCGCGAGAGTGGGGGGAGGGAGGGCTGCGTCCTGCGGACCGAGGGAGGAACGTGCGCGCGATCCCGCAACCCGGTGATCTTGGCCGGCCGCCCGGTGAGTCCGTCGTGGTGCTCTTGCTGGGCTCCGAGGGCGACATCCTGGCCACGTCCCAGGGCTCGGAATGGCTCACCGGCGTGCCGCCGGAGGACCTGCCCGGCCACCGGCTGGTCGATCTGATCCCCGACCCCGAGTGCCGCTCCGCCGCGCTGGCCGGCTTTCCCGGCCGGCGCTTCACCTCGGTGCGACACCGCGACGGGCACCTCACGGGGGTGCGCCTCGACATCTACCCCCGGCTGCTGAGCGATCCGGGACGGGTGCTGGTGGTCCTGGTGGACGGGGTGGCGGCCCGCCAGCAGGAGGAGGACCAGGCGCTGGTGCGGGCCCTGTTCTCACAGCACCAGGTCGGCCTGTCGATACACGATCCCGACCTGTTGATCACCCGGCTCAACACGGACCCCAACGACTGGGCCACCCAGGACGAGACGCTGGGCCTCAACCATCCGCTGCCCGTCGCCCTGCACGAGATCATGGACCCCGAGGACGCCCGGGCGGTCGCCAAGAAACTGTCCAGGGTGGCCGGCACCGGGGACCCGCTGATCAACTGGGAGTACACCTACCGGGCGCATCAGGCGCCCGAACAGGCCCGCAAGCTCTCCGTCACCTCGCTGCGTCTGGAGGACTCACAGGGGGAGCTGCTGGGCGTGGTCAGCATCTACACCGATATCACCGAGCAGCATCTGACCCAGCACCGCATGGCGCTGCTGCACACCGCCGCCCAGCGGATCGGTCCCTCGCTGGACGTCACCCGGAACGCCGAGGAGCTGGCGAAGGTCCTGGTGCCGCCCTTCGCCGACTTCGCCGCCGTCGACCTGGGGGCGCGGGTGCTGGAGGGCGACGAGCCGGGCCCGACCTCGTTGCTGAACGTGCCGGTGCGGCGGGTCGCGGTGGCCGAGGCCGGCGGACGGTGGCCGGAAGAGGTCCAGCCACTGGGCGGCACCTTCCGGATCGAGGTCCCCGACGACGACAACGAGACCGCGGGGGAGGCCATCAGGGGCGCCGCCGCCGCGTTGCGCACCCTGCCGGTCGAGGAGGACCCACCGGCCGACGCGGCTCCCCCCAGGCTGCTGATGCCCAGCTCCCCTGGGTCCCTGATGGTGGTGCCGCTACGCGCCAGGGGCCAGGTACTGGGCACGCTCGCCCTGTGGCGCTCGCCCGACCGCCCCGGGTTCAGCGAGACGGACGCCGATCTCGCCGAGGAGGTCGGCTCGCGCGCCGCACTCAGCCTGGACAACGCACGCCGCTACACCCGTGAGCACCGCACCCTGGAGACCCTGCAACGCAGCCTGCTGCCACCGGCCGTCTTCGAGGTCAGCGCCGGCTCCACCGCTGGCAGCTATGTACCGGCCGAGACCACCGCCGGCATCGGCGGCAGCTGGTACGACGTGATCCCGCTCTCCTCGGCGCGGGTGGCGTTTGTCATGGGCGACGTGGCCGGACACGGCCTCAACGCCACCGCGACCATGGGCCGGCTGCGCACCGCCGTGCAGACCCTCGCCGACATGGACCTGGCCCCGGACGAACTGCTCACCCGGTTGGACGATCTGGCCATCCGACTGGCCGAGTTCGGGCCGACGGACGAGGGCGGGCAGCGTGGTTCCATCGGCGCCACCTGCCTGTACTGCGTCTACGACCCGGTGAGCGGCGAGTGCACGCTGGCCAGCGCCGGCCGCACGCCCCCGCTGATGGCCGAGCCGGGGGAGCCGGCCGAGGTGCTGCCGCTGCGCCCGGGGCCGGCGCTCGGCGTCGGCGGCTCCCCGTTCGAGACGATGTCGCTGCGCATCGGCCCGCACAGCGTGCTGGCCTTCTTCAGCGAGGAACTGGCCGGCCACGGTCCCGATCCGAACGGCGGCGACCGGGACGAGGCGACCGAGGACGACGAGGGCAGCGACGCGACCGGGGACGACGCCGGTAAAGGTGCCGGTAACGACGGGGAGGACGGAGCGGAAGACGGTGCCGGGAACGACGCGGGAAACGATGAGGGAGACGACGCGGGAAACCGTTCCGGAAACGGTGCCGGAAGCGGTGCCGAGCCGGACGACGGGGGCGACGCCGGGGGTCGGGGGACGGGATCGAGCCGGCTGGCGCGGCTGAGTCAGCAGATCACCGAGGCCGCCGAGGACGGGCGTTCCCCCGCCGAGACGGGCCGCGGGGTGCTGGACGAACTGCTGCCCGACCGCGCCCCGGCCAACGATGTGGCGCTGCTGATCGCCCGGGTCAGGCCGCTGCCCCCCGACTCCACCGCCGACTGGCAACTGCCCGCCGAACCCGCCGTGGTGGGCCGCGCCCGCGATCTGGTGCTGGAACAGCTGGACGCCTGGGACCTCACCGAGAGCGCCTTTCCCACCGAGCTGATCATCAGCGAGCTGATCACCAACGCGATCCGCTACGCGGGCGGCCCCGTCGGCGTCCGGCTGATCCGGGACGACGTGCTGATCTGCGAGGTCTCCGACCCCAGCGAGACCCAACCGCATCTGCGCCGCGCCCGCCCCACCGACGAGGGCGGCCGGGGCCTGTTCCTGGTCGCGCAACTCGCCCACCGCTGGGGCAGCCGCTACACCGCGACCGGCAAGACCATCTGGACCGAGCAACCGCTCGGCTAGGTCGTGCCCCAGGCCATGGCCTAGGCTGCCACCTGCCCAAACGCGTTCCCGCGCGGCCGTGTTGAGGCTCCGGCCGGCCGGCGGACAACAGCCGCATCCGTGCCGAATCGAGCGTTGTCGGTGGCACCGCCTAGGGTGTGCCTCGTGACCGCACCATCACCGACCGGCAGCACGCCGCACAGCCCGCCGCCCCCGGCCAGGCCCGCCCCGGGCCCGGCGGCCGACGAGGGCCTGGCCCGCCGCCTGCGCGCGCTGGCCTGCACGGCGCCGCTGCACGACCTGGACGTTCGCAAGGCCAATCTCGCGGGCGAGTACGCCCGTTACGCGATGGCCGAGGTGGCGCTCGCCGCGATCGATCTGGTCACCCTCAGCATGGACTTCGACACCGGCGCCGACCAGGAGCAGGTCATCGCCCGGCTGCTGCCCAGGATCGCCGCCCAGGCTCCCACCCGCCCCGCCGTCGAACACCGCCGCGTCGCCCGCTGGGTGGTCGACAACCTGATCAACGTCGGCAGCGTCGACCGGGGTTTCCGCGCGGTCTACGGCACCTTCGGGCCCGGCGGCGAGTACACCCGCAGGGACTACGACTTCAAGCTGATCGAGGAGGTCCAGGGCCCGGGCGGCGAGGTCTATCTCCGGACCACGGACGAGGCGGTCAACGTCCTGGTCGGCGCCCTGGACACGGATGTCACCAGCGCGCAGATCGCCGCCGAGGTCAAGCTGGAGGTGCTGATCAACCGGGGCCGCCTCGCCGACGCCCAACTCGCCGCCGAGCAGGCCCGCTACCGCACCGTCCAGTACGCCGAGACGCTGCGCCGCACCCTGGAGACCACCCGGCGGGACGTCCGCGCCGTCGACTGGCTGCAGACGATCCCCGACCTGATCAACGAGGCGCTGGAGCACATCGCCGACCGCTACCGGCACGAGAACGCCATCCTCACCCATATCCGGCACGCCAGGGACGAGGCGGTGGACCCCGAACACAAGCTGCGGGCCGCCGAGTTGGTCGACATCGTGCGGGACTGCATCCGCCGCCACACCCAGCTCCAGTCCCGGCTCCTGGAGGCCGGCCCGCTGTTCCGCGCCGAGCAGGACCGGCAGGCGTTCGCCACCCCGGCCGCCCGGGTCGACACCGACCTCTACGGCCAACTCCTCGCCCCGCTGCTGCCGCTGCCGCTCGGCGACGCCGCCCGGATCACCGACGCCTTCTTCGCCCGTGGCACCGGCCCGCGCCCGCCTGGCGCGGTGCGGCTGGCCGACCTCACGGAATGGCTCTTCACCCCGCCCGTGCCCAGGGAGCATCTGGGCGTCGAGCTGCCGGAGCCCGAGCTGGTGGCCACCCCGGACGACAGCCGGTTCAGCGAGGCCCAGCTGAGCGAGGCCACCCGGCTGCTCCGGCTTCCGCCGGACGCGCCGCGCCGGCTCTCCGGGCTGCTCGCCGAGGCCCGCGCCATAGACGGGGAACTCCCGCATCTGATCGCCCTGTTGGCGGCGCACGCGGCCAGCCCTCCGGTGGGCACCGCCTACCGCCAGGGCGAACGGCGGCTGCTGTTCGCCGTGGACGACGGCACGCCCCTGGACGACCCGCACTTCGGCGGCGCCGATCTGATCGTCGGTACCGCCCTGCTGGACGCGGCCGGCATGGCCGCCGCACGTACGGAGAACACCGCATGAGCACGCCAACAGCGTCCCCGGCGCCGGTCACCCCGGCCGACGCCGCCGATGCCGCCCGGCTGGTCGCCTTCGGCCTCCAGCCCAAGCTGCCGCCCGCGCGCGACGCCGAGTACGCGGCGCTGCTGCGGCGCTACCAGGAGGAGCCCGCCTTCGCCCGGATCGCCGACGCGGTCGCCGGCGGCCTCGGCCTGGTGGTGCTGGAGGTCTCGCCGCGCGCCGGCATGGCCGTCGCCGCCGCCGAGGACTCCGTCTTCGCGGTCCGGATGGCCGAGTACGCCCGGCGCACCTCGTCCGACACCGCCGACCGCTTTCTGCACGGACTGGCCCATCTCGCCGTCGCCGCCCTGGCGTTCCCCCGTCCGCAGGATCTCGCCGACAACGACTACCTGGGCCGGATCACCGTCAACGGCGTCGAGTCGTTCGTCCGGCACGCCTGCGAACGGCTCGCCGAACGCGCCGCGGAACGCGGCGAGAACACCGACCCGGCCAGCGACGAGCCGGGCCTCGAAGCCGCCTGGCGGGTCTACGCCCGGCGCAGCGCCACCGGCGCCACCAAGGACTCCCGCCGACTGGCCGGCTCCACCACCGGCATCGTCGGCAAGGCCGTCGCCTTCCTCGCCGACGCCGGCTTTCTGCACCGCGCCGGCGACGAGCAGGGTGGCACCTACCGCACCACCCCCCGCTACCAGCTCCAGGTGCGGGAGCTGGCATCCGGCGCGGCGATGGCCGAGCTGACCGCCCTCGGCCTGGTCCCGGTCAGCGACGGCGGCGGAGCGCTGCTGCCCGCCGCCGGCGGGGCCGACCTCGACCTCGTGGAAGGCGCCGGGCTGCCCTTCCACCGCTGACCCCCCTGACCCCGCCGACCCCGACCCGTTTCCGCTGTTCTCCACCGACTTCCCGCCGACTTCCCGCCGACTTTCCATCGGTTTTGACGAGAGTTTCCGCCATGTACGAGCTTGCCCGGGTCCGCCTCTACTCCATCGGCCCCGCCGGCGCCCGCTACGCCGACACCGTGCTCGACCTGCGCGGCGTCGGCGCCCCCGTGCCCGAACCCGCCCCCACCCAGGCGGACTTCTTCGAGGAGGAGCCCACCGGGCCGCCGCTGCGCCCGGCGCCGGCCGGGGTGCTCTTCCTGGAGAACGGCGGCGGCAAGTCGGTGCTGCTCAAGCTGATCTTCTCGGTGATGCTGCCAGGACACCGCAACACCCTGGGCGGCGCCAGCTCCGGCGTGCTGCGGAAGTTCCTGCTCGCCGACGACTGCGGCCATGTCGCCCTGGAGTGGCAGCACACCCGCACCGGCGAGACCGTGGTGGTCGGCAAGTGCAGCGAGTGGCGCGGACGCCAGGTCTCCAGCGACCCGCGCAAGTTCGCCGAGGCGTGGTACTCCTTCCGGCCCGGCCCCGGCATGAGCCTGGACTCGCTGCCCGTCGCCGAGTCCACGGCGCTGCGCGGCCCCGCGCCAGCCGACGGCACCTCCGGCGCCAGGGGCCGGCGCCGCACCATGAAGGGCTTCCGCGACGTCCTCACCGACACCGCCCGCGCCTACCCCAACCTCGACGTGGTCTGGGAGGAGATCCACGAACGCTGGATCGAGCATCTGGGCGGCCTCGGCCTCGACCCCGAACTCTTCCGCTACCAACGGGAGATGAACGCCGACGAGGGAGAGGCCGCCGGTCTCTTCGCGGTCAAGAACGACGCCGACTTCACCGATCTGCTGCTGCGCGCCGTCACCGATCCGAGGGACACCGACGGGCTGGCCGATCTGGTCCACGGCTTCGCCGACAAGCTGGGCCGCCGTGCCGAGCTGACCGCCGAACGCGATTTCACGGCCGGCTCCGTCGAACTGCTGCGGCAGGTCACCGAGGCGGCCGGGCAGCGCGAGGGCGCCCGTTCGGTGCACGGCGCGGCCGAGCACCGCGCCCGGGCGCTCAGCCGCCGCCTCGCCGCCCGTGCCGCCACCGAGCGCGAGCTGGCCGGCGAGCTGGCCGAGCGCGCCGAGCGCGGCGCCGAGACGGTCGCCGCCGCCGAGCGCGACACCGGCACCGCGCTCCGCACCGCCGCCGAACTCGCCTACCGGCACGCCTCGTTGGCCCTCGCGGCCGCCGAGCGGGCCGCCACCGCGCAACGCCGCGAACTGCTGGAGGCCCGCACCCAACAGGCCGCCTGGGAAGCCGCCGAGACGGTCCTCGCCCACCGCGCCGCCGCCGACCGCGCGGCCAGGGTCGCGGCCGCCATCAGGGAGGCCGAGCGGGACGCGGCGCCCGCGCTGGCCGCCCGGAGCCGGGCCGCCGCCGATCTGGTCCGCGCCCTGCACCGCGCCGCCGAGCGCGGCGAACGATCGGCCGCCGACCACGAGGAGCACTCCGGCGCCCTGCTGCGGGCCGCCGAATCCGCGCACCGCGACGCCACCACGGCGGCCACGGAGGCCCAACGCGCCCGCAGCGAGGCCGAACACCTGCGCCAGCGGCTCGCCGAGGTGGCCCAGGAGACGGCCGAGGCGGTCAGCGCCGGCTGGCTGACGGACGGCCCCGGAGCCGATCCGGCGCGCGCCGCGCTGGCCGCCGCCGACGCCGAACGCACGGCCGTCGCCGCGTTCGAGACCGCGCGCGCCTCCGCGAGCCGGGGCGCCGAGCGCGCCAGGGAGAGCGCCGCCGAGCGGGCCGCGGCCGAGCTGGCGGCGGCCCGCGCCGCCGACGCCGCCGGGGCCGCCGAGTCCGCGCTCGCCGCCGAGCGGGCCACGGCCGGCGCGCTCGCCGCCGAACCCCGGCTCGCCGCCCTGCTGGGCGTGGCCGGCGAAGCGGGCCGGCCGGGCCTTTCGGTCGACGATCTCGACAACAACGCCGAGACGCTGGCCGGCCTCCTCGACGATGCCGTGGAGTCCGCCGAGCGCCGGCTCTTCGAGCTGCGCACGGCCGCCGCCGACGACGCCAGGATGCTCGCCGCCCTCGGCGACGGCGGGCTGCTGCCGCCCGGCCCCGATGTGCTGGCCACGGTCGAGTTCCTCGGCGAACACGGCATTCCCGCGCTGCCAGGATGGCGCTATCTGGCCCAGGCGGTGGCCCCGGCCGACCATGCGGCCGTGCTGGCCGCCCGCCCCGAGCTGGTCGACGGCGTCGTCATCACCGACCAGGCCAGCCACGACCGCGCCCGCGAGGTGCTGGCCGAGGCCGCGCTGCTGCCCCGTTCGGCGGTCGCCGTCGGCACGGCCGCCGCCCTGCTGGCGCCGACGCCGGCGCCCGGCGGCCAGGACAGCGGGGTCTTTCTGGTGCCGCCCAACCCGGCGATGCACGACGAGCGCGCCGCCGACGACGAGCGCCAGGCCCTGCGCGCCAGGGCCGCCGCCAGGGACGGCGACATCCGCGCGCTCGCCGCCCGGATCGGCGAGGACCGCTCGCTGGCCGCCAGGATCGCCTCCTGGCGGGCCGGCTGCCCCGTCGGCCGCCTCGCCGAGCTGGCCGCGGCCGCCGAACGCACCGGGCTGGCCGCCGCCGAGGCCGAGGCCCGCGGCACCACCGCCGTCGCCCGCGCCATCGAGGCGGAGGAGGCCGCAGCCGAGGCCGCCCGCGCCAGGGACGAACGCCAGGAGGTGGCCCAGCGCGCCCGCCGCTCGGCCGACGCGCTGGCCGGCCTCGCCCATCGGCTGCGCGAACGCGGCCGATGGCAGTCCCGGCTACGGGAGTTGGCCGCCGAGACGGCCGAGGCCGAGGCGCGCGCCACGGAGCGGCTGGCCGCCGCCCAGGCCGCCGACGAGGACCGCCGCGCCGCCCAGCGCGCCGCCGACGACGCCCGCCGCACCGCCAGGGCGCTGCGCGCCGAACGCGCCGAGGTCTCCGGCGCCCCCGAGGAGGAGCCGACCCCCGCCGGGGGCTCGGCCCCGCCGCCCGACGAGTCGCTGCCCACCCTCCGCGAGGCCTACCGTTCCGCCGCCCGGCTCTACGAGAAGGTCGGCGTCGGCGCCGATCTGCGCGCCGAGCAGGCCAGGGCCGAGGGCGACGAGAGCGCCGCCCGCGCCGCGCTCGACCGGCTGAGCAACAAGGTCCGCACCCGCGCCGCCCGCCTCCTTGAGGGCCCCGAGGGCGCCGACGGCCCCTCCCGGCAGGCCGCCGGCTCCCGCGCCGAGGCCCAGGTCCAGCTGCTGGAGTCCCGTTCGGCCGCCGCCAGCGAGCGCCTTGGCCGGCTGCGCGGCGAGGCCGAGCGGCTCGCCCCGGCCGACGGCGCCGCCCATATCGAGCTGCCGGCCGAGCGGATCCCGACCGACGCCGACCGCGCCGCCGAGCTGCTGCGCGAGGCCGACGCCGAAGTCGCCGCGCGCCAGGAGGCGTTGGCCACCGCCCAGGCCGCGCACCGGGATCTGGCCGCCCAGCACGCCGAGGCCGTCGGCGCGGCCGACGGCTTCGCGGAGAACGCCGCGCACCTCGGCGACCAACTGCGCGATCCCGGCGAGGCGTCGGCCGAACCCGTCGAGGCGCCCGAGCCCTTTCCCGGCTCCATCGAGGAGGCCCGCGCCGCCGTCGGCGACGCCCGCCGCGCGCTGCGCGCCGCCGGCGCCGGCCTGGCCACCGCGGAGTCCGCCGTCCGCGACGCCTGCGACCAGCTGATCCGGCACGCCAACGCCACCCGCTTCGAACAGGTCCGCACCCCGGCCAGGGCCCAGATCAGGGAGCTGCCCGCCGCCGCGCTGCCCACCCACGCCGCCGCCTGGGCCCAGGCATTCGCGCCCCGACTGCGCGTTCTGGGCGACGAGTTGATCCAGCTGGAGCGGAACCGCGACGGCATCGTCGACCGGCTGCGCGGGCTGGTCGAGTCAGGGCTTGCCACGCTGCGCTCGGCCCAGCGGCTCTCCCGGCTCCCCGAGGGGCTCGGGGAGTGGTCGGGGCAGGAGTTCCTGCGCATCCGCTTCGACGAGCCGGACCAGGCCACCCTCACCGAACGCCTGGGCGAGGTGGTGGACGAGGTCACCCGCGCCGCCGTCCGGAAGAACTCCGACCTCCGCAGGGACGGCATGTCCCTGCTGCTGCGCGGGGTGCACGCCGCGCTGCGCCCGCGCGGGGTGCGGGTGGAGATCCTCAAACCGGACGCGGTGCTGCGCGCCGAGCGGGTGCCCGTCGGCCAGATGGGCGACGTCTTCTCCGGCGGCCAGCTGCTCACCGCCGCCATCGCCCTGTACTGCACGATGGCCGCGCTGCGCGGCAACGACCGGGGTCGGGACCAACACCGGCACGCCGGCACGCTGTTCCTCGACAACCCCATCGGCCGCGCCAACGCCACCTACCTGTTGGAGCTGCAACGCGCCGTCGCCGACGCCCTCGGCGTCCAACTGCTCTACACCACGGGCCTCTTCGACACCACGGCACTCGCCGAGTTCCCGCTGGTCATCCGGCTGCGCAACGACGCCGATCTGCGGGCCGGGCTGAAGTACATCAGCGTGGAGGAGCATCTGCGGCCCGGGCTGCCCGATGTCGACACCGGCGCCGAGCCGGTGCACGGCGAGGTCACGGCGACCCGGGTCTACCGCCGCCCGTCCCCGCCGAACACGTCCAACCCCGCCGGGCCGTCGGGCTCGGTGTCGGCGAGCCGGCCCTGACGCCGGGCGGCCTTCCGCGCCGCCCGGCGCGCCCGCCTGGCCGCCCTGGCGGCGCTGCTGGGCACGGACACCACGCCGTTGCGCTGCCGCCACGCCTGCGAGGTGATCCAGATGTCCAGCACGGCCCAGGTCGCCACCACGGAACTGACCAGAGTGGATATCGCCATCGGCAACACCAGCCAGGCGTCCGCCCACAGTCCCAGCAGCACGACGACCAGCTGAGTGAGCGTCAGCGCGATGATGATCACGGCGCGCACCGCCGCCTTGCGCACCGGGTCCGGCATACGGGGTCTCGCGTACACGCCGATCTCGCTCCCTGCACGGTGAGATGCGTGGATATGTCCTCGCCCCATGGTAGAACGCCCCGAACCCTCTCGATGACCGCCCGCGACGGGACGACCACCAGGACGGTCACCGGCCCGGCCACCGGGACCATCACCGGGTCAAGTCCCATGATTACCAGACAGTTACCCGGCCGGTGGGCGGTGCCGGTAGTAGGCTCGCGTCGTCGAACCGTGACAACCACGGCGTACGGGGGCGGCCCGGCGGACCAAGGGGAGGGTATGCGCGTTCGCGGCAGATCGATCCACCGCAGGATCTGGACCCTGGTATTGGTGCCGCTGCTCTCGCTGTTGGCCGTCTGGGCGTTCGCCGCCATGCTCACCGTGAGCGAGGCGTTCGACGCGCGTGACTCCGCCGCTGCGGCCGACTCCTTCAGCCGGCCCGCCCACGACGTCCTCGCGGCACTGCAGTCCGAGCGCCGGCACGCCGTGGTCCACCTCGCCGACCCGCGCCGCGCCGACGAGCGGACCGCGTTGGCCGAGGCCAGGGTGCGGACGGACGAGGAACTGCGCCGCCTCCGCAGGACAACGGAGAACGCCCAGGGGGGTCTTGGCGACTCGGCCCGAAGCCGCCTGGACGGTCTGTGGCGCACCCTCGACGAGTTGGAGCGGCTGCGCGGGCAGACCGACAGCAACACCATCTCCCTGCCCGGCGCCAGGGACGCCTACAGCGATCTGACGTCCTCCTGCCTCCGTTTCCTCGCCGTGCTCCAGCCGGTCGTCGACGCGGGCGACCAGCGGCACGCCAGCGCCGTCGCCGGGCTCGCCCAGGCCCGCGAGTACATCTCCCAGGAAGACGCCCTGGTCGCCGGCATGTTGGGCACCGGACGGGTCACCGAGGACGAGCAGCGGTCGCTGTCCGATCTGATCTCCCGTCGGCAGGTCACCCAGCAGCACTCCGTCCCCGACCTTCCGGTGGACGACCGCCAGAGCCACACCGGCTTCTGGGAGAGCGGCACCGCCCGCATCCTCACCGAGGCCGAGACCCAACTGCTCTCAGGACGGGGCACACCGCTGCCCGAGCACTGGGAGCAGAGCGCGTCCGACGTCCTGGACAGCACCGGCAACCTGGTCGCGGACGCCGAGCGGCGGCTGGCCGACCGGCTGGATTCCGCCACCGGGCCCGTGGTGTTGCGCGCGGTGCTCGCCGGCGTCCTCGGCCTGGTGGCCGTGGCGTTGTCCCTGCTGGTCGCGCTCCGCGGCGG
Source organism: Streptomyces sp. NBRC 109706 (assembly GCF_000974485.1). GTDB lineage: Bacteria > Actinomycetota > Actinomycetes > Streptomycetales > Streptomycetaceae > Streptomyces. The sequence continues at coordinate 394,926 of NZ_BBOM01000011.1, forward strand.
GCGCGATCTGATCCGCGATCTGCGGGCGCTGTCCCACGACGCCAAGGACGCGGCCGACGTCCGGCTGCCCGGCGTCACCCGCCGCCTGGCGGCCGGCGAGCATGTGGACGTGGAGGTCGAGGCGCCGCGCCTGGAGTACGGCCAGGACGAGCTGGGCGAGATCGGGCGGGCCATCAACATCCTGCAACGCGAGGCCGTGTCCGCCTCGGTGGAACGCAGCTACACCCGACGCGGCATCTCCGAGGTCTTCGTCAACCTGGCGCGACGCAGCCAGGTGCTGCTGCACCGTCAACTCCATCTGCTGGAGGCGTTGGAGCGGCGCGACCGGGACGGCGACGAGCGGGTCGACCTGGTCCGTCTCGACCATCTCAGCACGCGGATGCGGCGCCATGCCGAGGGCCTGGTGATCCTCTCCGGCGCCGCCCCCACGCGGCAGTGGCGCAAGCCCGAGTCGCTGGCTGAGGTGCTGCGGGTGGCGGTCGACGAGATCGAGGACTTCGAACGCGTCGAGGTCCGCCCGATGCCCCCGCTGCTGCTGGCGGGCGGCGCGGTCGCCGATGTCGTCCACATCCTCGCCGAACTCCTGGAGAACGCGGCGGTGTTCTCGCCGCCGCACACCACCGTGCAGGTCTCGGGCGAGCGCGTGCCGCACGGCTGCACCCTGGAGATCCACGACCGGGGCCTCGGCATGACCGCCGACGCGCTGCGCGATGCGAACCAACGGCTCGCCGAGATCAGCGAGTTCCAGCTCTCGGACACCGACCGCATCGGCCTCTTCGTGGTGGCCAGGCTCGCCGAACGGCACCGCATCAGGGTCGCGCTGCGCGAGTCGCCCTACGGCGGCACCACCGCCGTCACCCTGATCCCCGGCGAGCTGCTGACGGAGATCGAGGAGCCCCGTTCGGCGCCCGAGCGCCTGGTGCCGCCGCCCAGCCGGCCCGCGCTGATGGACGGTCCGATGGACGGCCCGGCCGAGTTGGCGGCCTCGCTGCGGACACGGACGCGGACGCGCCGCGCCGGGCCGCCGGCCGACACCGAGGAGCACGCGGCAGCTCCCGGCGCCGGCGGCCTGCCGCGCCGTTCGCCCCGCGTGCTGGTCGCCGACCACGAGCGGCCGCCCGCCGCCGAGGAGCCGCCCGCCGAGGAGCCGGCCCGGCCGGCCGACGGCGTCACGGGCGCCGGGCTGCCGCGCCGGGTCCGCCGCGCGGCGGCCGAGCCGGCGCCCGAACCGCCGGCCCGCGCCGGCGGCCATCCGGATCCGGAGTCGGCGCCCGATCTCGACGCCGAGGAGCTGCGGAACAAGCTGAGCGCGCTGCAACGCGGTTGGCGACGCGGCAGAGAACAGACGGACCCAGGGCGGGGAGACACCCCGCCACCCCCTAGCCCCTGACCACGCACGGAACTCGAAGGCAGGACTGATGACCGTACCGGAGCCCAGCGCTCCCGGCCGAGCGGAACGGCCCGGCGAGGCCGACCCCGGGTCGATCGACGCGCTGTTGGACGAACTGGTGGACCGGGTGCCCGACATCCGCCACGCCCTGCTGCTGGCGGCCGACGGCCTGTCCCGCGGCGCCTCCCGCGCCCTGGGGCGCGCCGACGGCGAACAACTGGCCGCCGTCGCCTCCGGGTTCCACAGCCTGGCGCGGGGCGTCGGCACCCACTTCGAGACGGGCAACGCGCGGCAGACGCTGGTCGAGTTGGACGGCGCGTTCCTGCTGGTCACCGCCGCCGGCACGGGCAGTGCGCTGGCCGTGCTCACCGAGTCGGAGGCCGATGTGGGCCAGGTCGCCTACGAGATGGCCATGCTGGTCAAACGGCTCGGCCCGCTGCTGGTCACCCCGCCCCGCATCCGCTGAGCCCCACCGCCGTCGGCACCGTCCGGCGCCCGACCGTCGTCGAATGTCGCGAACGGGTGACAAAGACGGGCGCGGGGCGAACCAAGAACCGCGCGGTCGCGTCCGATTACTGGTGACGGCGGGTTCCGGGACCGACGGGGGTGGCTCCGGGAACCGCCGTCATCCCGTGCCCAGCGCGGCCCGTTCGACGGGGAAGTCGAAGTGCTCGTCCGGGTAGGGCTCCTGACGATAGGTGAAATGCCACCATTCGGTGTCGATCGGGACGAACCCCTCCCGGCTCATCGCGTCCCGCAACCGTTCCCTGGCCCGGCGCTGCTCCGGGTCGGGCTGCTCGGAGTCCGGATGCGAGGCCGGATCGAAGAAGTCGAACGGGGTGCCCATGTCGACCGCCTCGCCGTCGGACCCCAGCAGCGTCAGGTCGACGGTGCCACCTCTGCTGTGGCCGGATCTCGCCGCCAGATAGCCCTCGTCGAAGAGCCGGTCCTTGGGCACCTCGGGGTAGAAGTCGGCCCGCCGCTCGGTGGCGTCCGGGTCCTTCGCCCAGCGCAGGAAGTGGTCGACGGCCCGCTGGGGCCGGTAGCAGTCGTAGACCAACAGCCCCAGACCGTCCTCCGCCAGGGCGGCGCGCACCGCCTCCAGGGCGCGCGCCGCGTCCTCGGCGAGCAGACACTCGGCCTCCGGATAGCCGTCGATCGGCTCGCCCACGAAGTTGTTCCCGCCGGCGTACCTGATGTCCTGCCGGATCCCGGGCGCCACGTCACCCAGCGCCACGAACCCGGCGGGCGCCCGCTCGGCGCGCGGCGCCACCGGCGCCGGGGCCACCGACCCCGGCAGTCCGGCCAGCAGTCCGGCGGCCAACACCACGGTCACCACGGGAGCGATACGCACGATCCACGCCTACCAGCGTCCCGCCCCAGCCGAAACCGGACACCGGTCTGGGCCCGGCATTCGGGTGGCGCCACACTGGTGGCCACCGGGACGAACTGGCATTGTCCCGGGGAACCATGCGCCAACGACGTCGCCGATGGAGCCGCCCATGACCACCGAGACCGCCGTCCCCGACCAGCCGCTGTGGCGGCCGAGCGCCGAACGGGTCGCCGCCGCGCGACTGACCGCCTTCCACGGCTGGGCCGCCGGGCGCCACGGCGCCCCCGCCGTCAGACCCGACGACCCGACGGCCGGCTACGCCGCCCTGCACCGCTGGTCCGTCACCGATCTCGACACCTTCTGGCGCGCCCTGGCCGAATGGTTCGACGTCCGCTTCCACACGCCGCCGACCGCCGTGCTCGCCGACCCCAGGATGCCGGGCGCGCGCTGGTTCCCCGGCGCCACCCTCAACTACGCCGAGCACGCGCTGCGCGGCCCCGCCGATCCGGCGCTGCGCGACCAGCCTGCGCTGTTGGCGGTCGACGAGTCCGTCGAGCCACGGGCCGTCGGCTGGCCGGAACTGCGCCAGCGCGTCGGCGCCCTGTCCGCCGCCCTGCGCGATCTCGGCGTCCGCCCCGGCGACCGGGTCTGCGGCTATCTGCCCAATATCCCGGAGGCCGTGGTGGCGCTGCTGGCCACCGCCACGGTGGGCGCGGTGTGGACCTCCTGCGCCCCTGACTTCGGCGCGCGCAGCGTGCTCGACCGGTTCCAACAGGTCGAGCCCGTGGTGCTGTTCGCCGTGGACGGCTACCGCTACGGCGGGCGGGTCCACGAGCGCGCCGAGACCGTGGCGGAGCTCCGCGCCGGCCTGCCGACGCTGCGCGCGGTGGTCCAGGTGCCGCTGCTGGGCTCCCCGCTCCCCGAGGGGGTGCTCTCCTGGGCGGAGCTGACCTCGGCCCCCGTCGAACCGGTCTTCGAGCCGGTGCCGTTCGACCATCCGTTGTGGGTGCTGTACTCCTCGGGCACCACCGGGCTGCCCAAGGCGATCGTCCAGTCCCAGGGCGGCATTCTGCTGGAGCACCTCAAACAGCTGGGCCTGCACTGCGATCTCGGCCCGGGCGACCGGCTGTTCTGGTACACCTCGACCGGCTGGATGATGTGGAACTTCCTGGTCTCCAGCCTGCTCACCGGCAGCACCGCCGTGCTCTACGACGGCGCCCCGGGGTATCCGGACCCGGCCGCCCAGTGGCGGGTCGCCGAACGCGTCCGCGCCACCGTCTTCGGCACCTCGGCCGCCTATGTGACGGCCTGTGCCAAGAAGGAGGTGCACCCCGCGCGGGACTTCGACCTCTCCGCCACCCGCTGCGTCGCCACCACCGGATCCCCGCTGCCGCCCGAGGGCTTCCGCTGGCTGCACGAGGAGGCCGGCGCCGACCTCTGGATCGCCTCGGTCAGCGGCGGCACCGACGTGTGCAGCTGCTTCGCTGGCGGCGTCCCCACCCTGCCGGTCTACGTCGGCGAGCTGCAGGCGCCGTGCCTGGGCACCGACCTCGCGGCGTGGGACCCCTCGGGGACGCCGCTGATCGACGAGGTGGGCGAGCTGGTGGTCGGCACCCCGATGCCCTCCATGCCGGTCGGTTTCTGGAACGACCCGGACGGTTCGCGCTACCACGACAGCTACTTCGACACCTATCCGGGCGTCTGGCGCCACGGCGACTGGATCACCCACACCTCGCACGGCGGCGTGATCATCCACGGCCGCTCCGACTCCACCCTCAACCGGCAGGGCGTGCGGATGGGTTCGGCCGATATCTACGAGGTGGTCGAACGGCTGCCGGAGATCGGGGAGTCCCTGGTCATCGGGGTGGAACAGCCCGACGGCGGATACTGGATGCCGCTGTTCGTGGCGCTCGTCGACGGCGCCGAGCTGGACGAGGCGCTGCGCCGTCGGATCGCCGGGACCATCCGGGGAAACCTCTCGCCGCGCCATCTGCCGGACGAGATCATCGAGATCCCCAAGGTGCCGCACACCCGCACCGGTAAACGCCTTGAGGTGCCGGTCAAACGGCTGTTCCAGGGCGCCGAGCTGGACCGGGCGGTCAATCTGGGTTCCGTCGACGACCCGGAGGCCCTGCTCTTCCTCGCCCGCCTCGCCCAGCAGAGGGCCACTGTCAGTGACGACCGCTACGGTGAGTAACCAATAGGTTCCGAACCGTGGAGGGACAGTCATGAGGCGGTACGACGACGAGGCTCGGCGCCCCGGCGGACGACGGCGCGTTCCCGGGCGTTCGCGCCCCAGGCCCGGCGGGCGCGAAGGGCGGGAGCGGCCGGGGGCCGCGCCCGGCTGGCCGGGCGCGCGCGGCGGGGCGGCCCCGGCCGGTGTCGGGGGGTGGCCGGCGCTCGCCGACGGGGCGCCGGCCCCGGCCGACCACCCCTGGCACACCTGGGAGCGCGGCGCCGCGCTGCTCGCCGGCGCCGGCCGCTGCCCCCGCTGCCGCGCGCCCCAGCGGCGCTGCGCCTTCGCCCGCGCGGCCCGCCTGCTGACCTGGATCCTCGACCGGATCGGCGCCGGCGACCACCATCTGGTGTGCAGCGTCGCCCTCCCGGACGCCCCGCTCAACGCCAACCTCGGCGTGGCGACCCGGGGGCCGGGCGCGTCCGGGGCGCTGCCGGAGCATCAGGCGCTGGTGCTGTGCACCGTGCTCGCCGTCGGGCTGGTCGCCGGCGTCCCCGGCGGCCTGGTGATGCGCAGCGAACCGGGCGCCCCACCGCCCGACGAGCGGCCCCGACAGGCGGTGCGCGGCTGGCGGTTGGCGGACGGCCGGCTGCTGCCGCTCGGCGAGGCCGAGGTCTTCGCCGCCTACTGCACGGATCCGTCCACGGGCGATCCGCTGCCCCCGGAGCCCGGCGTCGACTACCTCGCCGCCCCACGACCGCCCCGCGCCGAATGCCAGGGGCGATGAGCCGGCGCCCGGCGCCGTCACTCCCCGGAGAGCACCGCCACCGCCGCCGCCCTGGCCTGCTCGGCGCTCTCCGCGGCCCTGGCCGCCGCCGAAGCCCGTTCACACTGCGCCAACGTGTGCTTGGCGAGCGTGGCGCGCACCTGCGGGATCGCCGCCGCCCCCATGGAGAGGCTGGTCACCCCGAGCCCCGTCAACACACAGGCCAGCGCCGGATCGGCCGCCGCCTCGCCGCACACGCCACAGCCCTTGCCCTCGGCCGCCGCGGCCTGTGCCGCGAACGCCACCAGATCCAGCAGCGCCGGCTGCCACGGATCCTGCCACCGCGCCAGGGCGCCCACCTGCCGGTCGGCGGCAAAGGTGTACTGCGCCAGATCGTTGGTGCCGATCGAAAGGAACTCCACCTCCCGCAGCAGGGAGCGCGCCCGCAGCGCCGCCGCCGGGATCTCCACCATCGCGCCGGGCGCGGCCCGCAGCCCGGCGGCCCGACAGGCGTCGACGAAGGCCCGCGCGTCCTGACGGTCGGCCACCATCGGCGCCATCACCTCCAGATACACCGGCAGCCCCCTGGCGGCCTCGGCCAGCGCCCCCAGCTGGGTGGCCAGCACCTCCGGATGCTCCAACAGCGCCCGCAGACCGCGCACCCCGAGCGCCGGATTGGGCTCCTCGCCCGGCGAGAGAAAGGCCAGCGGCTTGTCCGCCCCGGCATCCAACACCCGCACCACCACACGCCCCTCGGGGAACGCCTCCAACACCTCCCGATAGGTGCTCCTCTGGTCGTCGGCCGCCGGCGGCCCTGCCCCGGCGGAGAGAAACAGCAGCTCGGTGCGGAAGAGCCCGACCCCCTCGGCGCCCGCGGCCAACGCCGCCGGCAGATCGGCCGGCCCGCCGATGTTCGCCAACAGCGGCACCCGATGCCCGTCCGACGTCGCCCCCGGGCCCTTCACCCGGGAGAGCGCCGCCCGGCGCCGCGCCGCGCCCTCGGCCAGCTCCGCCCGCCGCCGCTCGCCCGGCTCCACCACCACCTCCCCGGTGCTGCCGTCCACCGCCACCACCGTGCCCGCGGCGATCCCGCCGGCGCCCTCGACGGCCACCACCGCCGGCACCCCGAGCGCCCGGGCCAGGATCGCGCTGTGGCTTGTCGGGCCGCCCTCCTCGGTGACAAAGCCCAACACCAGCGTGGTGTCCAACAACGCCGTGTCGGCGGGGGCCAGATCACGGGCGATCAGCACATAGGGCTCGTCGCTGTCCGGCACCCCGGGCGTCGGCACCCCCAACAGCCGGGCGATGATCCGGTTGCGCACATCGTCCAGATCGGCCACCCGCCCCGCCAGATACGCCCCGGCCCCGGCCAGCAGCGCCCGATAGGCGGCCAACGCGTCGTACACCGCCCGCTCGGCCGTGCTGCCCACGCTGATCCGCCGCTCCGCGTCGGCCAGCAGCTCCGGATCCTCGGCCATCAGCGCCTGCGCCTCCAGCACGGCCTGCGCCTCGCCGCCGGCGAGGGTGCCCCTGGCCCGCAGATCCGCCGCCACGGCCTCGATCGCCTGCCGGGTCCTGGCCAGCTCCCGGGGCGTCTCCTCGGCCGAGATCCGCCGCGTCGGCGGTTCGAGCACCGCCGTGCCCATGTGTCGGACCTGCCCGATCGCCACGCCGTGGCTGACCCCGACGCCCAGCAGCCTGGTCTCCATCACACCCGCCTCGCGTCCGCTCCATAACAGCCTAAGTCATCGCAAGTCGCCGTCGAGTCGGGGCGCCGGGGCCCCACCGCCCGCGTCCCCGCTGTCGGTGCGGCCGGCCACGGCCGGTAAGGTCGGAGCGCGTTGGCGACCGTGCGGGGCGAGTGGGTGATTGGGAGGCTTCCGGCGTGGAGGTCCAGGAGACGCGTGTTCAGACGGATCGGATCTGGACCATCCCCAACCTGCTCAGCATGGCACGCCTGTTGGGGGTGCCGGTCTTCCTCTGGCTGGTTCTGTCCCCCGTCTTCGGCGGCCCCAAGATGGACGGCTGGGCGCTGCTGGTGCTGGCCGCCAGTGGGGTGAGCGACTACCTCGACGGCAAGCTCGCCCGCCGCTGGAGCCAGATCAGCGCCCTCGGCCGGATACTCGATCCGGCCGCCGACCGGCTGTACATCCTGTCCACCCTGGTCGGCCTCACCTGGCGGGAGATCCTGCCGCTCTGGCTGACCGCCCTGCTGCTGGCCAGGGAGCTGATGCTGCTGGTCGCGGTCTGGCTGCTGGACCGGCACGGCTACGCCCCACCCCAGGTCAACTTCCTGGGCAAGGCCGCCACCTTCAATCTGATGTACGCCTTCCCCCTCCTGCTGCTCAGTGACTCAAGTGGTTGGCTCGGGTCACTCGCTGCTATTTTCGGATGGGCGTTCGCCGGCTGGGGTACAGCGCTCTACTGGTGGGCAGGGATCCTCTACGTGGTCCAGGTCCGCCGTCTCCTCACGGCGGATGCCACGGCCGACTGAGCAATGCCCTGGCAGCGTCGCAGGGGCCTGACGCCCGCACGTGTCGCGATCTTCCGGGGAGCCACCCCGGGCCCGGGCCCCTCCAGATGGGCACAGTCGGAATGACTGTCGGACCCCCAAGGAGGACACTTCCGATATGAAGGCCGTCGTAATGGCTGGTGGCGAAGGCACCCGGCTTCGTCCCATGACCGCGAGCATGCCCAAACCCCTGTTGCCCGTGGCCAACCGTCCCATCATGGAGCACGTGCTCCGCCTCCTGAAACGGCACGGGCTCAACGAGACCGTGGTCACGGTGCAGTTTCTCGCCTCCCTCGTCAAGAACTACTTCGGCGACGGTGAGGAGTTGGGAATGGACCTCACCTACGCCCATGAGGAAAAGCCGCTGGGAACGGCCGGAAGTGTGAAGAACGCCGAGGAGGCGCTCAAGGACGACTCGTTCCTGGTCATTTCGGGAGACGCGCTCACCGACTTCGACCTGACGGAGCTGATCCGCTTTCACCGGGAACGCGGTGCGCTGGTCACCGTCTGCCTGACGCGCGTTCCCAACCCGCTCGAATTCGGCATCACCATCGTCGACGACGAGGGCCGCGTCGAGCGCTTCCTGGAGAAGCCCACCTGGGGCCAGGTCTTCTCCGACACCGTCAACACCGGCATCTATGTGATGGAGCCCGAGGTCTTCGACTACGTCGAGCCCGACGTCTCCGTCGACTGGTCGGGCGACGTTTTCCCCCGTCTGATGAAGGAGGGACACCCCATCTACGGCTATATCGCCGAGGGGTACTGGGAGGACGTCGGCACCCACGAGAGTTATGTCAAGGCCCAGGCCGATGTTCTGGAGGGCAAGGTCGACGTCGATATCGACGGATTCGAGATCTCGCCCGGCGTATGGATCGCCGAGGGCGCCGAGGTGCATCCGGACGCCAAGCTCAGGGGTCCGCTGTATGTCGGCGACTACGCCAAGATCGAGGCCGGCTCGGAAATCCGCGAGCACACCGTCATCGGCTCCAACGTGGTGGTGAAGGCCGACGCCTTCCTGCACAAGGCGGTGGTCCACGACAACGTCTACATCGGCCCGCAGACCAATCTCCGTGGCTGCGTCGTCGGAAAGAACACCGACGTCATGCGGGCCGCCAGGATCGAGGACGGCGCCGTCATCGGCGACGAGTGTCTCATCGGCGAGGAATCCATCGTCCAGGGCAATGTCCGGGTCTATCCGTTCAAGACCATCGAGGCCGGTGCCTTCGTCAACACCTCGGTTATCTGGGAGGCCAGAGGACAGGCCCAACTCTTCGGCGCGCGCGGTGTCTCGGGCATTCTCAACGTCGAGATCACGCCCGAACTCGTGGTCCGGCTGGCCAGCGCCTACGCCACCACGCTCAAGAAGGGCTCCACCGTCACCACCGCGCGGGACCACTCCCGGGGCGCCCGCGCCCTCAAGCGGGCCGTGATCTCCGCCCTCCAGGCCAGCGCCATCGATGTCCGGGACCTGGAGAACGTGCCACTGCCCGTGGCCCGGCAGCAGACCGCGCGCGGCAGCGCCGGCGGCGTCATGATCCGCACCACCCCAGGCGTGCCGGACTCGGTGGACATCATGTTCTTCGACGAGCGCGGCGCCGACCTCTCCCAGGCCGGACAGCGCAAGCTCGACCGGGTCTACGCCCGCCAGGAGTACCGCCGCGCCTTCCCCGGCGAGATCGGCGACCTCCGGTTCCCCGCCAGCGTGTTCGACGGCTACACGGGATCCGTGCTGCGCGCCGTCGACACCACGGGCATCGCCGAGTCCGGGATCAAGGTCGTGGTCGACGCCGCCAACGGCAGCGCCGGCCTGGTGCTGCCCAGCCTCCTCGGCCGTCTCGGCGTCGACGCCCTCACCATCAACCCGGGCCTCGACGAGGCCCGCCCGACCGAGAGCGCCGAGACCCGGCGCGCGGGTCTTGTCCGGCTCGGCGAGATCGTCGCCTCCGCCCGCGCCGCCTTCGGCGTCCGCTTCGATCCGGTCGGCGAGCGGCTGGCGCTGGTCGACGAGCGCGGCCGGATCATCGAGGACCAGCGCGCCCTGCTGGTCATGCTCGACCTGATCGCCGCCGAACGGCGCAGCGGCCGGGTGGCGCTCCCCGTCACCACCACCCGGATCGCCGAGCAGGTCGCCGCCTACCACGGCACCCAGGTCGACTGGACGACCACATCGCCCGACGATCTGACCCGCGCCGCACACCAGGACGACGCGGTCTTCGGCGGCGACGGCCGGGGCGGCTTCGTCGTCCCCGAGTTCAGCAGCGTCTTCGACGCCACGGCCGCCTTCGCCCGGCTCATCGGTCTGGTCGCCCGCACCCAGCTGTCGCTCAGCCAGATCGACGCCCGCATCCCGCGCGCCCATGTCCTGCGCCGGGATGTCGCCACCCCCTGGGCGGTCAAGGGTCTGGTGATGCGTCGCGTGGTCGAGGCCGCGGGCGACCGCTCCGTCGACACCACCGACGGGGTCCGCGTCGTCGAGCCGGACGGCCGCTGGGTGCTGGTCCTGCCCGACCCGGCCGAGGCCGTCACCCACCTCTGGGCGGAGGGCCCGGACGACGCCGCGGCCCAGGAGTTGCTGGACGTCTGGTCGGGAGTGGTCGACAGCGCCGAGGGCTGACAGCCGGGGCCGAGCGCCGGCCCGATTCGATCTACCGACAACTGGCGTGTCACCATGTGCGCCATGCCAGAGCAGGAGCCCGGGGCGAGCCCACGGGCGCGCCCCGACGCCTCCATGTCGCTGCTGACCACCGTGATGGACAACACCCTGGACGAGGGGTATGCCCAGGCGGCGGCCAGACGGCGGGAGAACGGCCGGTCAGAGCTGCCGCGTGGCACCCGCGCGCGGCTCTGGCTGGCCGGCGGTCTGGTGCTCGCCGGCCTGGTGGTCACCCTGGGCGCCGTGCAGGCCAGGGAGTCGGCGCCGACCGTCGCCAGGGAGCGCGAGGAGCTGCTGGAGCGGGTCACCACCGGCACGGAGGATCTTGACCGGCTCCAGGCCGAGGTGGACGCGCTGCGCGCCGAGGTGGCCGCCAGCCAGCGCGTCGCGCTCGGCGGCGACGACGGCGAGTTCGCCGAACGCGCCGCGCTGGTCGCCCTGTTGGCCGGCGCCAGCGAGGTCGACGGCCCCGGCGTCGAGCTCTCCGTCGACGATGCCAGGGACGTCGGCGAGACGGTCTCCGGCGGGCCGAGGGACAACGGTTTCAGCCAGACGGGCCGGCTGCGCGACCGCGACCTCCAACGGGTCGTCAACGGCCTCTGGCAGGCCGGCGCCGAGGCCATCGCCATCAACGACCAACGGCTGACGGCGCTCTCCGCGATCCGCGCGGCCGGCGACGCGGTGCTGGTCGACAACCGGCCGCTGGTGCCGCCGTACACCGTGCTGGCGGTGGGGGACGGGCAGGCGCTGCTCGACGCCTTCGAGCAGACGTCCGCCGGCCGCTATCTGGCCACCCTGCGGGACGACTACGGCATCAGGGTCAGCAGCTCCGCCAGGGACGAGCTGCGGCTCCCCGCGGCGCCCAGCCTGACCACGCGCAGCGCCCGCCCCCGGGACGAGCACGGCGCCGACACAGAGTCCGAAACCGAGTCCGAAACCGAGTCCGAAACAGAGCCCGGGACGTCATCCGAGGAACGGGAGAGGTAGGCCCACGTTGATCGCCGTGCTGGGGCTGGTACTGGGAGTCGTGATCGGGGTGGTGACCCGGCCCGTGGTGCCCACCGGATTCGAACCGTATCTACCGATCGCCGTGGTGGCCGCGCTGGACGCGGTCTTCGGCGGGCTGCGCGCCACCCTGGACGGGGTCTTCGACGACAAGGTGTTCGTCGTGTCCTTCCTGTCCAATGTGGTGGTGGCCGCGCTGATCGTCTTCCTCGGCGACAAACTGGGCGTCGGCGCCCAGCTGTCCACGGGGGTGGTCGTGGTGCTCGGCATCCGGATCTTCTCCAACGCGGCGGCCATCCGGCGCCATGTCTTCGGAGCGTGACGCCGTGACCCAGGACCCCGACCACGGAGACGAAGCGGCCAGGAGCCCGGAGGACGCCGGGAAGCCGGCTGGGCGGCCGCCGACCCGCCCCACCGGACGCGCCGCGCTGCTGGCCGCGCTCTGGCCGCCCCGGGCCAGCAGAGGGCAACTGGTCGCCGCCGTCCTGCTGTTCGTCCTCGGCCTCGGCCTGGCCATCCAGGTCAGGGCGGCCGGCAGCGAGGACACCGCGCTGCGCGGGGCGCGCCCGGAGGACCTGGTGCGCATCCTCAGCGATCTGGAGGACCGCTCGGCCCGGCTGGAGGACGAGAAAAGCACCCTGGAGGACCAGCGCGCCGAGCTGGAGAACAGCACCGACCAGGCCGAGGAGGCCCGCCGTCAGACCGAGGAGCGGGAACGGCAACTCGGCGTGCTGGCCGGTACGGTGGCCGCCGAGGGCCCGGGCATCACGCTGCGCGTCGACGACCCGCGCGGCGCGGTCCAGGCCGACATGCTGCTGGACGCCGTGCAGGAACTGCGCGCCGCGGGCGCCGAGGCGCTGCAGATCAACGACGTGCGGATCGTCGCCAGTACCTCTTTTGTGGACCACAACGGCGGGGTACGGGTGGATGACGAGGGGATTCGCGCGCCGTTCGTGATCGAGGCGATCGGCCGGCCGCAGGATCTGGAGCCGGCGCTGAACATCCCCGGGGGTGTGGTGCAGTCCCTGGAGAACAAGCAGGCCACGGTCACGGTGGACCGTCCGGAGACGGTCGTCGTGGACGCCTTGCGATCGGCGGAGCAGCCTGACTACGCTCAGTCGTCATCATGATCGAACCTCGACGTCACGGGAGCTATCGGATCGCCGTGCCGCGCAGTGAGGGAAACTGAAGGGAGACCATTCACGTTGTCAGGATGACGTGTGTGGTCGGTGAGAGAGAATGGACCGGTTCGTTCGACACGGGCCGGGCTAGGTGCGAGGGGATCGCTGGTGAGTTTTTTCGCTAGGTTGTTCGGCAGGCGTCAGAGCGGTACCCACAGTGCCGCGGGGGCCCGCGCCCGCCAGCAAGGCGAGCCGCCAGCGCCGCCGTCCGGGCGCCCGTTGTTCCGTGACGAGGTCGGGGGCCCCGGCGGTATAGCGGACCAGGGGCCCGGTTCCGCCGGTCCCTCCTGCGGTCGCTGCGGCCACGGCAACGCGCCGAACAGCCGTTTCTGTTCCTACTGCGGTGCCTCGCTGCGGCCGGGCGTCGAGGGGTCGTCCGAGACCACGTCGACGATCTCCATCTCCGGTCTTGAGGCCTACGAGGCCGAGGCCACCGGGCAGCATCCGTCGCCGGTGCTCTCCTCCGAGGCCCAGGCCGCGGTGGACGCGCTGCCGGCCGGCTCCGCGCTGCTGGTCGTTCGCCGAGGGCCGAACTCGGGCAGCCGGTTCCTGCTGGACAGCGATGTCACCACGGCGGGTCGGCACCCGCAGAGCGACATCTTCCTGGACGACGTGACGGTCTCCCGCCGCCATGTCGAGTTCCGGCGCAGCCCGGACGGCGGATTCACGGTCAGCGACGTCGGCAGCCTCAACGGCACCTATGTGAACCGAGAGCAGATCGACGCGGTGGCGCTGGCCAACGGCGACGAGGTGCAGATCGGGAAGTACCGCATGGTGTACTTCGCCGGGCGGCAGGGATTCTGAGGCCGCGCGGACGTGGGGAGCGCGCTGGGACGGGGCTCGACTATCCAAATGCCCCGGGCACGGCCTAGGGTTGCTGTGTGAATCAGCTCGATGTCGTGGGCGTACGGGTGGAAATGCCCAATAACCAGCCCATCGTGCTCCTCCGAGAAGTCGGTGGCGATCGCTATCTCCCGATCTGGATCGGGCCTGGTGAGGCGACCGCCATCGCGTTCGCCCAGCAGGGGATGACGCCTGCCCGGCCGCTGACGCACGACCTCTTCAAGAACGTTCTCGAAGCGGTGGAACAGGAACTCAGCGCGGTGCGGATCACCGATCTGCGCGATGGGGTCTTCTACGCCGAGCTGGTCTTCGCCAGCGGGGTCGAGGTCAGTGCCCGCCCGTCCGACGCGATAGCGCTCGCGTTGCGCGTCGGCACGCCGATCTACGGCAGCGACGCCGTGCTCGACGACGCCGGGATCATCATCCCCGACGAGCAGGAGGACGAGGTGGAGCGGTTCCGCGAGTTCCTCGACCAGATCTCCCCAGAGGACTTCGGTACCAGCAGCCAGTAGCGGCGCGTGGCGATCGTTGACGCGCTGAGTGTGGATCCCTAGCGTCAATGGGGCATGTCTTGGGAGGAGCGCTGTGTGCGTGCTCATCGTGACAGTCGGTGAGTGCCGAGGGCACGGTCGGGGCATGTGGAACGGAGGCCGGCGTGACAGGTAACGGCGACAGCAGAGCGGTCGGGGGCGGAGCGGCCAGGACCGGTGCGGCGCCACGCCCAGGACTGCGTCAGCCCCTCGCCTCCCAGGGCCGGGCGGCCGCCGATCGGTTGGCATACCGAGGGCCGAGCGCCTGCGCCGCCGCCGGGATCACCTACCGCCAGCTCGACTACTGGGCGCGCACCGGGCTGGTCCAGCCCAGCGTCCGCCCGGCGCCGGGAGCGGGCGGTCAGCGGCTCTACGGCTTCCGTGACGTGCTCGTTCTCAAGATCGTCAAGCGGCTGCTCGACGCCGGCGTCTCGCTCCAGGCGATCCGCGCCACCGCCGAGGCGCTGCGCACCGCCGAGCTGGGCGAGCTGGCCCAGATGACCCTGATGAGCGACGGCGCCGCCGTCTACCGCTGTTCCTCGCCCGACGAGCTGGCCGAACTGCTCCGTGGCGGGCGTGGCGTCTTCGGCATCGCGGTCGGCGCGGTGTGGAGCGATGTGGAGGCGGCGCTCGCCCTGCTGCACGCCGAGCGCGTCGACACGGGCGAGCAGGTGCCCGCCGAGCACCCCGAGGACGAGTTGGCCCGGCGGCGGCACCGCGTCATCGGCTGAGCGGCGCTCGGGGGCACTGTCAGTGCCGTAGGGCACCATCGGACGGGTGAGGGGACAGCCAACCATCCTGCACCTCGACATGGACGCCTTCTACGCCTCGGTGGAGCAGGCGGCCAAGCCGAGCCTGCGGGGGAAGCCGGTGATCGTCGGCGGCATCGGGCCGCGCGGCGTGGTGGCCACGGCTTCCTACGAGGCGCGTCGGTTCGGGGTCCGCTCGGCGATGCCCACCGCGCAGGCGCGCCGGCTCTGTCCGCACGGCGCGTATCTGGTGCCCAGGTTCGAGGTCTACCGGGCGGTCAGCGAGCGGGTGATGGGGCTGCTGGCCCGGCTCTCCCCGCTGGTCGAACCGCTCAGCCTGGACGAGGCGTTCGTCGATCTGGCCGCCGGGGCCAGCGCGGCCACGGCCGCCGAGGCGCTGGCCGTGGGGGAGCGGCTGCGGGCCGAGATCGTCGCCGCCACGGGGGTCACCGGCTCGGTCGGTCTGGCCGGCGCCAAGATGCTGGCCAAGATCGCCTCGGAGCGGGCCAAGCCCGACGGCCTGGTGCTGATCGAGCCGGGCCGGGAGCGCGAGTTGCTGGCCCCGCTGCCGGTCCGCACCCTGCCAGGCGTCGGCCCGGCCACGGCCGAGGTGCTGCGCCGGGTCGGGATCCACACCATCGAGGAGACGGTGGAGGCCGGCGAGGCGGAGCTGCTGCGGTTGCTGGGCAAGGCCCATGGCGGCGGTCTCTTCCGGATGGCGCTCGGCATCGACGACCGGCCGGTGGTGGCCGAGCGGGACACCAAGTCCGTCTCCGTGGAGGACACCTTCGAGGTGGATGTGACGGACCGGGCGCGGATCAGGTTCGAGGTGAGCCGGCTCGCCGAGCGCTGCGTGGGGCGGCTGCGGTCCGCCGGCCGCTCGGGTCGCACGGTGGTCCTCAAGGTCCGGCGTTACGACTTCAGCACGCTGACCCGCTCCGAGACGCTGCGCGGCCCCACGGACGATCCCGTGGTGGTGCGGGAGGCCGCCGAGCGGCTGCTGGAGAGCGTCGACACCACGGAGGGGGTCAGGCTGCTGGGCGTCGGCGTCAGCGGGCTGGCCGACTTCACCCAGGAGGATCTTTTCGCGCAGAGCGCCCAGAGCGCCCGGCGCGCGGGGGACGGCCCGTCGGTCGACGTGCCCCCGGCGGACGAGGCCGGCGGCGAGGAGGGCCCGTCCGCGCCGCCGGAGGACGCCCCCGACCGGCGTTGGCTGCCGGGCCTCGATGTGGCGCACGAGAGGTTCGGCCCCGGCTGGGTGCAGGGCAGCGGAGTCGGCCGGGTCACGGTCCGCTTCGAGCGCCCGGGCGACGTCCGGCCCGGTCGGGTGCGCACCTTCGGCGTGGACGACGCGGAGCTGCGCCGGGGGACGCCGCTGCCGCTGGTGCCCGAGGTGGCGGCGGCCGGTCAGCTCTCCGCCTCCTCCGAGCCGGCCAGCCGGCCGAAGTCGACATCCCCCGAGGGCGTTCCGTCCCCCTCCGCCGGCAGGTCGAGGCCGTAGTGGCGGTAGAGCTGGAGTTCCTGCTCGGGCGAGAGATGGCGGCCCACGCCCAGATCAGGGGCCCGCCGGATCAGCGCCCGGTCGAACGGCACCCGGAGGGCGTTGCCGACCAGCTCGCTGGGTTCCAGCGGCACAAAGGCATCCCGGGTGAAGAGGCCGGTGCGCACCGCCGCCCACTCGGGGACGCCGGTCGCGTCGTCCAGATACACCTCGTCCACGGTGCCGATCTTGTCGCCATGGCGGTCCAGCGCCTTGCGGCCGATCAGACTGCGTGGATCGATATCGGTTTGCACGGTTCCTCCAGCTGATCGCCCGGGACGCTACGAACCCCTCCCTGTCTCCTACCCAAGGGCACAAACCGGTGCTCGGCCAGTCGACGGCCACCCTTAGCGGGCGGGGCTGCCGCTGGTAGTCTCGAAGGCGGTTGACAACCTCGCGCGGGAGAGTCCTGTCGTCCTCGGACGGCCGGCGCCGAAGGAGCAAATCCTCCCCGGAATCTCTCAGGCCCCCGTACCGCGCGGGCGAAACCACTCTGGAAAGCAGGACGCGTGCGCGGCGTCGCCTCGCGGGTGTCCTCACCGACGGTGCAAGCCCGGCGCGGTGGCGCGGGGTGAAGCTCTCAGGTCGTATGACAGAGGGGGAGGCAGTCAGGCATCGCCGCCTGGCGCCCCGTAGGTCGCCCACGGCCACAAGGAGCCTCCACTGATGACCGCGCACCCGACGTCGTTGACTGCCCTGGAGCAGGGCATCCCGTTCGCCGACCGGCATATCGGCCCGGACGGGGCCGCCGAGGCGAAGATGCTGGCCCAGGTGGGGTTCGGCTCGCTGGACGAGCTCACCGCCGCCGCCGTGCCGGAGACCATCGCGAGCACCGAGGCGCTGCGGCTGCCCGACGCCCGCGACGAGGCCGCCGTGCTGGCCGAGCTGCGGGAGTTGGCCTCCCGTAACACCGTGCTGCACTCCATGATCGGCCTCGGCTACTACGGCACCTTCACGCCGCCGGTCATCCAGCGCAACGTGCTGGAGAACCCGGCCTGGTACACCGCCTACACGCCGTACCAGCCGGAGATCTCCCAGGGGCGCCTTGAGGCGCTGCTGAACTTCCAGACCGTGGTGGCCGACCTCACCGGGCTGCCGACGGCCGGTGCCTCGCTGCTCGACGAGGGCACGGCGGCGGCCGAGGCGATGGCGCTCTCCCGCCGGGTCGGCAAGGTGAAGGACGGCCTGTTCCTGGTGGACGCCGACTGCCTGCCGCAGACCATCGAGGTGGTGCGGACCAGGGCCGAGCCGACCGGTGTCGAGGTGCTGGTGACCGACCTGGGCGAGGGGATCCCCGCGGCGGCCGCCGAGCGCGGCGTGTTCGGGGTGCTGCTGCAGTACCCGGGGGCCTCGGGCGCCGTGCGCGACCCGCGCCCGGTGATCGAGGAGGCGCACGCGCTGGGCGCGGTGGTCACCGTCGCCGCCGATCTGCTGGCCCTCACCCTGCTGGCCTCGCCCGGGTCGCTGGGCGCCGACATCGCGGTCGGCTCCAGCCAGCGCTTCGGGGTGCCGATGGCCTTCGGCGGCCCGCACGCCGGGTTCATGGCCGTGCGCGACAGCTACGCCCGCAATCTGCCCGGGCGTCTGGTCGGGGTCTCCAGGGACGCGGTCGGCAAGCCCGCCTACCGGTTGGCGCTGCAGACCAGGGAGCAGCACATCCGGCGGGAGAAGGCCACCAGCAACATCTGTACCGCCCAGGTCCTGCTCGCCGTGATGGCCGGCCTCTACGCCGTCTACCACGGCCCCGAGGGGCTGGCCCTGATCGCCCGCCGCACCCACCGCTACGCGGCGCTGCTGGCCGCCGGGCTGCGCGAGGGCGGCGTCGAGGTGGCGCACGCGTCGTTCTTCGACACCGTCACCGCGACGGTGCCGGGGCGTGCCGGCGCGGTGGTCGCCGCCGCCCGGGAGGCGGGCGTCAACCTGCGCGAGATCGACGCCGACCGGGTCGGCATAGCCTGTGACGAGACCACCACCCGTGCCCAACTGGGCGTCGTCTGGGCGGCGTTCGGCGTGTCCGCCGGCGAGTCGGACATCCCGGGGCTGGACGCCAGGACCCCCGAGGCGCTGCCGGCCGAACTGGCCCGCCAGGACGCCTATCTGGAGCACCCGGTCTTCCACCAGCACCGCTCCGAGACGGCGATGCTGCGTTATCTCCGCCGGCTGGCCGACCGCGACTACGCGCTGGACCGGGGCATGATCCCGCTGGGCTCCTGCACGATGAAGCTCAACGCCACGGTGGAGATGGCGCCGATCACCTGGCCCGAGTTCGCCGGGCTGCACCCCTTCGCCCCGATCGACCAGGCCGGCGGCTATCTCGCGCTGATCCGCGAACTGGAGGCGCGGCTCGCGGAGATCACCGGCTATGACGCCGTCTCGCTCCAGCCCAACGCCGGCTCCCAGGGCGAGTTGGCCGGCCTGCTGGCCGTCCGCGCGCACCACCGGGCGAACGGCCAGCCGCAGCGGACGGTCTGCCTGATCCCGTCCTCGGCGCACGGCACCAACGCCGCCAGCGCGGTGCTGGCCGGGATGCGGGTGGTGGTGGTCGCCACCAGCGAGAGCGGCGATGTGGACGTCGCCGACCTGCACGCCAAGATCGACCGGCACCGCGACGAGTTGGCGGTGCTGATGGTCACCTACCCGTCCACCCACGGCGTGTTCGAGGAGCGGATCACCGACATCTGCGCCGCGGTGCACGATGCCGGCGGGCAGGTCTATGTGGACGGCGCCAACCTCAACGCGCTGGTGGGGCTGGCCAAGCCGGGCCGTTTCGGCGCCGATGTCTCGCACCTCAACCTGCACAAGACCTTCTGCATCCCGCACGGCGGCGGTGGCCCGGGCGTCGGCCCGGTCGCCGTCCGGGCGCATCTGGCCCCCTATCTGCCGGGCCACCCCGCGCAGCCGGACGCGGGGCCCGAGGGGAGCGGGCCCGTCTCGGCCGCGCCCTGGGGCTCGGCCGGGATCCTGCCGATCTCCTGGGCGTATGTGCGGCTGATGGGCGCCGCCGGGCTGCGCCGCGCGACCCAGATGGCGGTGCTCGGCGCCAACTACCTGGCCAAGCGCCTTGAGCCGCACTACCCGGTGCTCTACACGGGGCCCGCCGGACTGGTGGCGCACGAGTGCGTGATCGATGTGCGGCCGTTGACCAAGGCCACCGGCGTCACCATCGACGATGTGGCCAAGCGACTGGTCGACTACGGTTTCCACGCGCCGACGATGTCCTTCCCGGTCGCCGGCACGCTGATGATCGAGCCCACGGAGAGCGAGGACCTGGCCGAACTCGACCGGTTCTGCGAGGCGATGATCGCCATTCGTGGGGAGATCGACCGCGTCGCGTCGGGGGAGTGGCCGGCGGACGACAACCCGTTGGTCAACGCCCCGCACACCGCCGAGCAGTTGAGCGGCGACTGGCCGCACCCGTACCCGAGGCGGACGGCGGCCTATCCGGTCGACGCCACCAGGGACGCCAAGTACTGGCCCCCGGTGCGCAGGATCGACGGCGCCTTCGGCGACCGCAACCTGGTCTGCTCCTGCCCGCCCATCGAGGAGTACGCCGACTGACGGGCGCACCGCGAGGGGCCGGTCGCGCTGGGCGCGCGCCGGCCCCGGCGGAACGTTACGGCGTGGTCAGCTGGCCAGGCCCAGGGGCGCGAGCCGGTTGGCCACCAACGAGACCAGCGCGTCCACCGTGATCAGACGCTCGGCCGCGATACCCGGCGGCGCCGGCGCGAGCGGGATCAGCAAATCGCTCGGCGCGGGGCTGCCCGTGGCCGGGTCCGCGTCCGGGTCGGGATGGAGCCAGAGGGTGAGCATGTACAGCTCGGGCACCGAGAGCAGCCGGGGCTGATAGGCGAGCGGTTGCTCGTCGGCCAGCCGCAGGGCGCGCTCCGTGGAGGCGATATAGGGCCCCTCACCGAAGTGTGAGAAGGCCCAACCCTCCGGCGTGACCTCGCATTCGGCCGTGCCCACGGACACTCCCTCCCGCGCCAGCAGATAGCGCCAGCCGGTCAGCCGCGCGGAGGGCGGCTCGGTCGGGACGGTCAGCCGCTCCAGCCGGTGGACGGGGAGCGGGAACGTGGGGAGCAGTTCGCCTCGGTCGAAGCGGAGGTTTCTCGGGGCCGGTACGGTGGCCGAACGCAGAGCGGTGTGGATGGTGGTCGCCACGGCCTCGGGAGCCTGGGGGTTGTGCAGGGGCATGATGGGTCGCCTCTCGCTTTGGAGTAGGTCGCCTCTGATAGGAGACACGCCGTACCCTCGATTTTATACGAGGCTTGTTTGTGCTGTGTTTCCACTAGCCATACCGCGGTGTTTCAGCAAGGGTAAATTAAGCCGCCAAAAGGGGCGTAGCGCCCTGTTTCATGCCGGTGGAATATGCCGTAACCGTGTGGGACCCGTTGGCGCCCTGGTGTTACCTCGGGCGTGACGTGGGCAGGATCCCGGGCGCATCGCTCGACGGAGGAGGTGCTCCCATGGGGGAGAAGGTCGCGGCCGACCGGTTCGATCTGATGGCCCGAGGGCGCTT
Source organism: Streptomyces sp. NBRC 109706 (assembly GCF_000974485.1). Classification (GTDB taxonomy): domain Bacteria; phylum Actinomycetota; class Actinomycetes; order Streptomycetales; family Streptomycetaceae; genus Streptomyces. The sequence continues at coordinate 416,123 of NZ_BBOM01000011.1, forward strand.
CAGGGAGAGACTGCTCGGCTGTCTCGACGCACTGGGGACGCTGTTGCGCGAGGAGCGCTTCCACGGTCCGAGAGACCGGGTCGGGGTCGAGGTCGAACTGTCCCTGGCCGATTCCGACGGGTCGCCACGAATGGTCAACGAGGACGTTCTTGGCCGAATGGCGACCAGGGATTTCCAGAGCGAGCTGGGCAAATTCACCATTGAGCTGAATATGTCACCGCGCGAGCTGTCCGGCGGTGTGTTCGAGGATATGGCCGAAGAGCTGCGGATCGCGCTCGGGTACGCCGATCGAATGGCGGACGAATTCGGTGCCCAGGTGGTGATGATCGGTGTGCTGCCCACCGTCACCGCCGAGCAGATGGTGCCGGGCAGCCTGTCCCCCGGGGACCGCTACACGCTGTTGAACGACCAGATCATGGCGGCCAGGGGCGAGTCCATCAGCCTCGACATCCAGGGCGCCGAACGGCTCACCTGCACCTTCGAGTCGATAGCCCCCGAATCGGCCTGCACCTCCGTGCAGTTCCATCTCCAGGTCACCCCGGAGCGCTTCGCGCCCCTCTGGAACGCGGCCCAGGTCGCCGCCGCAGCGCAGATCGCGGTGGGGGCCAACGCGCCGTTCGTCCTCGGGCGCGAGCTGTGGCACGATTCGCGCCCCCCGTTCTTCCTCCAGGCCACCGACGCCAGGCCGCCCGAGTTGGCGGCCCAGGGCGTACGCCCGCGCGCCTGGTTCGGGGAGCGGTGGATAGACGGGGTGGCCGACCTCTTCGAGGAGAACATCCGCTACTTCCCCGCCCTGTTGCCGCTCAGCGGCGAGGAGGACCCGCAGGCCGTGCTGCGCGCCGGCGGGGTGCCGGCGCTCGGCGAGCTGGCGCTGCACAACGGCACGGTCTACCGCTGGAACCGACCGGTCTACGCCGTGGTCGACGGCGTGCCCCATCTGCGGGTCGAGAACCGCGTGCTGTCCACCGGACCCACCGTGACGGACACCGTGGCCAACGCCGCCTTCTACTACGGACTGGTGCGGGCGCTGGCCGACGATCCCGAACCGGTGTGGCGGCGGCTGGCGTTCGCCGACGCGGAGGCCAACTTCCAGGCCGCCTGCCGCCATGGCATCGGCGCCCGGCTCGCCTGGCCGGCGCCCGGCGGCACCGCCGCGCGCCCGGCGGCCGAGTTGATCGCCGACACGCTGCTGCCGCTGGCCGCCTCCGGCCTGGACGCCTGGGGGGTGGCCCCGTCCGACCGGGACCGCTATCTCTCGGTGATCGAGGGGCGGTGCCGGCGCGGGCTCACCGGGGCGGGCTGGCAGACTCGGACCTACCACCAGCTGGTGGACGACGGAAAGGACCGGGCGACGGCCCTGCGGGACCTCGTGCGGCGGTACTGCGAACTGGCGCGGACCGACACCCCCGTGCACGACTGGCCGAGCCGGCCCTGACGGCGATCGGCCGTGCGCGATGGTGCGCGGACGGCTGCCGGACGGGAGGCGGAGTGCGGCTTACGCGACACGGTGGCCAGGCGGCGCGGCTCGACGGCGGCCCCGACCCCCTGCCGGCGCGGGCCCTGCGCCATGAACTGCTGCTGGTGCTCGGCGTTTCGCTGGGGGCCAGCGCGATCCGGGCCCTGGTCAGCTTCACCGGGGTGCTCACCCGCCCCGGCGGGCTGAGCGACCACGCGGCCAATCTCAACTCCTCGCGGGCCCCCGACCGACCCTGGCTGGATCTGGCCTGGCAACTGGTCGGCATCGGCACCGCCCTGGTGCCGGTGGCCCTGGTGGCCCATCTGCTGCTGCGGGAGTACGGCTACCGGGGCGGCGGGATGCGGCTGATCGGCTTCGACACCACCAGGACCCGGTTCGACCTGGCGTGGGGCGCGGTGGTGGCGGCCGGGATCGGCGGCAGCGGGCTGGCGCTCTACCTCGGCGCACACGCCGCCGGGGCCAACCTCACGGTGGTGCCGGAATCGCTCCCCGACGTCTGGTGGAAGTACCCGGTGCTGATCGCCTCCGCCGTGCAGAACTCCGTGCTGGAGGAGGTGATCGTGGTCGGCTTTCTGCTGCGCCGGCTCGACCAGCTCGGCTGGTCCCCGCTGGGCGCCCTGACCGCCAGCGCGCTGCTGCGCGGCACCTACCACCTCTACCAGGGCATCGGCGGCTTCTTCGGCAATGTGGCGATGGGCGTGATCTTCGTCTGGCTCTACCGGCGCTGGGGGCGTGTGATGCCGCTGGTGGTCGCGCATGCCCTGATCGATATCGTCGCCTTTGTCGGCTACGGGCTGCTGGCCGGCCGCGTCGGCTGGCTCCCCACCGCGTGACGGCCTCCGGCCCGCGCGGCGACGGGCGGGAGGCGGGGGGCCGGGTGGATCGGGACCGCGGAGGGACGCCCGCGCCGCCTCGGCCCTGATCCCGAGGAGGCGCGGGGCGTCACCGTCCGTCCGGCCGGGCTACGGACCCTCGCCCTCGGCCAGCGGCAGGGCCTCGATCCGGCCAGGGCCGCAGACCGCGCCCAACTCCCAGTCGGCCGGGGTCGCGTCATAGGTGTCCGGCGGTATGACCCGTAGCGCCGTGGGCTCAGGGCCGCAGCCGCCGTCCGCCGGATCGGCCGACCCGGGCACCACCGTCCAGCGCAGCTGGGCCCAGGCGCTCTCGCCCGGGGCCAGCGTCAGGGGGACGGCCGCCCTGGAGTCGTCACGAACCGTTTCGGTGGGGAGCGCCGCGCCGTCGGCGGCGGCCAGCTCCAGGCCCGGCCAACCCTGGGTGCGGCAGGCGGCGTCCGTGGTGTTGGTGAGGACCAGCGCCGCGTAACGGTTGCCGGCGCCGGCGTCCAGCGGGGTCACCTCGGCGGCCAGCGCCTCGGTGGCGCACCAGTCGTCCGCTTCGGCCTGTTCGGACTGAGGGCGGCGGTCGGGGGAGCCGGACTCCGGCTCTGCCGCCGCTTCGGCTTCCGCTTCGGACGCGGCGTTCGCGTTCGCGTCGGTGTTCGCGTCGGTTTCTGCCTGCTGGTCGGACTGGGAGGTGTGTTCCAGGGCGCCGTCGTCGGCGGCCCGGTCGCCCGTGCCGCAGCCGGTCGCGACCAGGGCGGCGAGCACCACCAACGCGGCGCCGGCGATGGGACGGAAACGGAGACGAGGGGGATGGGAGGGGAGGGGAACCATCTTTCCTCCGGAGGGGATTCGGCTGGATGCGGAGGAGCGCTGTCTGGTCCGACGTGGGGACGGCGTCCGGGGTTCCCCTCCCGGCCCCCTCGCCGGGTGGTGCGGAGGCGTTGAAGGGCGCGTTCCGCCGCCCCGCGCGCCGGTGTGTTCCGCGCGCCGGCGCGCGGGGCCGAGGCTCGGGATCAGGCGCCGACGGGCTGCCGCAGATAGTCGGGCAGCGGCGCGGAGGAGCCGCCGTCCTGGGCCGGCAGCGGGGTTCCATAGGCCAGCTGGACCGGCAACACCCCGCTCCAGTGCGGCAGTTCGAGATCCGCCGGATCGTCGTTCGGGCCGCCGGTGCGCACCTTGGCTGAGACCTCCATCAGGTCCAGCTCCAGCACGGCGGTGGCGGCCAACTCCTTGGCGTTGGCCGGGCGGCAGTCAGCCGAGCGGCCGGCCACCACCGAGTCCACCAGGGCGTCGAGCGCCGTCCTGGCCAGCGCCTCGTCGGTGATCCGGCGGGCGGTGCCGTGCACCACCACCGAGCGGTAGTTGATGGAGTGGTGAAACGCGGACCTGGCCAGCACCAGCCCGTCGACCTGGGTCACCGTCACACAGACCGGCTGCTCCGGCGCGCGCAGGGCGCGTGCTCCGGTCGACCCGTGGAGGTAGAGCCGCTCGCCCAGCCGCGCGTAGAGCGTCGGCAGCACCACAGGCTGTCCCTCGGCGACAAAGCCGAGATGGCACAGATAGCCCGCGTCCAGGACGGAGTGCACCAACTCCCGGTCGTAGGAGACCCGTTGCCTGGCCCGGCTGGGGGTGGTCCGCTCGGTCCTCGGATAGCTGGGGGATTCGGTGGCCGACATGATCACTCCCTGTGGTGGTTCCTTCTTGCGCGGCGTATTGCACTAGTGCATAATGCCGTTTGTGCTAGAAGGTTATCGGATCGAAGGGCGTGGCGCCGCCGAAATTGCGGCCAGCGTCGAGCTGGCCATTGGTGACGGCTCCCTGCTGCCCGGCCAACCACTCCCGCCCCTACGGGAGTTGGCCGCCGAATTGGGCGTCAACGCCAATACCGTCGCCGCCGCCTACCGGACGCTGCGCGATCGCGGCGTGATCGAGACCGCGGGCCGGCGCGGCAGCCGGGTGCGGGCGCGCCCCGCCAGCGCGCCGCGCGAGGCGCTGCCGTTCGCGCTCCCGCCCGGCGTCCGGAACGTCTCCGAGGGCAACCCGGATCCGGCGCTGCTGCCTCCCCTGGCCGACGCGCTCGCCGCCGCCGCCGAGCACGCCCGGCACGCGCCGACGCTCTACGGCGCCCCCGCCGTCGACCCGGAGTTGGGCGAGCTGGCCCGCGCCCGGCTGGACGCGGACGGTGTGCCGGAGGGGCCGATCGCCGTCACCTCCGGAGCGCTCGACAGCATCGAACGCGTGCTCTCCGCCTGGCTGCGGCCCGGCGACGCCATCGCCGTCGAGGATCCGGGATGGGGCGCGCTGTTGGATCTGGTGCCCGCGTTGGGGCTGCGCGCCCTGCCGTGCGAGACGGACGACGAGGGGCCGGTGCCCGAGGCGTGCGAACGCGCCCTGCGCGCGGGCGCCCGCGCCCTGGTGGTGACCGCCCGCGCGCAGAACCCGTCGGGCGCCGCGGTCACGCCGGCGCGCGCCGCCGAGTTGCGCGCCCTGCTGGCCCGGCACCCCGAGGTCCTGGTGATCGAGGACGACCACGGCCGGGACATCGTCCGCCAACCGCTCGCCCCCGTGGTGGGCGGCACGGAGCGCTGGGCGTTTGTGCACTCGCTCTCCAAGGCGTACGGGCCCGACCTCCGGGTGGCCGTGCTCACCGGGGACCGGACCACGGTCGACCGGGTGCGCGGACGCCAGCGCCTCGGCCCAGGCTGGGTCAGCCGGCTGCTGCAACGGGCCGCCGCGCACCTGTGGAGCACCGAGGCCATCGACCCGGCCCGGGTCGCCGCCGTCTACGACGCCCGCCGCGAGGCGCTGATCGCGGCCCTGGCCGAACGGGGGGTGGCCGCCCGGGGGCGCGGCGGCCTGAACGTCTGGGTCCCGGTGCCGGACGAGACGGCCGCCGTCGCCCAACTGCTCCGCGCCGGCTGGGCGGTGGCGCCGGGCGCCAGGTTCCGGCTGGCCACACCCCCCGGCGTCCGCCTCACCACGGCCACCCTGGCGAGCGCCGAAGCGGAGGAGCTGGCGGCGGCGGTCGCCGATGCGCTCCGCCCGCCCACCGTGCGGCGCCTCGGCTGAGCGGGGCCGGCTATGTGTAGCACCAGGAAGGCGACAGCCGTGAACTGTGTAGCATCGCTGACATGTTGAATCTGGACCGGCTACGGGTGCTCTACGCCGTGCGCAGCCATGGCTCGGTCAGCGCCGCCGCCCTGGCTCTCCGGGTGACCACCTCGGCGGTCTCCCAGCAGATGGCCAAGCTGGAACGGGAGACCGGGCAGCGGTTGTTGGCCAAGAGCGGCCGCGGGGTGCGGCTCACCGACGCGGGCCGGCTCCTCGCCGAACACGCCGAACGCATCCTGTCCCAGGTCGAGATGGCCCACGCCGACCTGGAGGCCCAACGCGGACAGGCCGTCGGCGAGCTGCGGGTGGGCGCGTTCGCCACCGCCGCCCGGGGGCTGTTCCCCGCCGCGCTCGCCATCCTCCGCGGCGCCCACCCCCAACTGCGGCCCACGCTCAGCGAGATGGAGCCCGAGGCGGCGCTGCGGGTGCTGGCGCGCGGCGATATCGACCTGGCCGTGGTGCTCGACTGGTACAACCGCCCGCTGGCGCTGCCCGGCGAACTCGCCCGGATCACCCTCTTCGACGATGTGGCCGATATCGCGCTGCCCGTCGACCATCCGCTCGCCGACCGGAACGAGGTGGACCTCGCCGAGCTCGCGGACGAACGCTGGGTCTCCTGGCCGCCGGGCGCGATCTGCCACGACTGGCTGATGTTCACCCTCAGGGGACGCGGCATCGAGCCCAGGATCGAGCACACCGCATTCGAACACCACACCCAACTGGCCCTGATAGCCGCCGGGTTGGGCGTCGCGGTCGCCCCCCGCCTCGGGCGCGCGCCGGTCCCGGACGGGGTGGCCCTGGTGCCGCTGCGCGGCAGCATCACCCGCCGCGTCTACGCGGTCTGGCGCGAGGGCTCGGACGGTCGCCCCTCGATCCGCGCCGCCGTCGCCGCACTGCGCGAGGTGTCCCCCGACCGATAGTCCGCCGACAGCCGATCGCGGCCCGAACGGTCGACCGCCCCGAGGAGCCGACCCGCCGATGTTGACCTCAAGCGAACTTGAGGTTCTACGGTCGTTCTACCAGCGACCCACGCATCAGCGACCGATCCCAGGGGGCACCACCCATGTCGACCCAACCCACCTCCGACGCCGAACTCGCCACCCAGCCGGCCGCATACGTGACCGGACTCGCCCATGACGCCATCATCTCCTTCACCCGCGCCCGGCAGGCCGAACGCGGCTTCACCCAGCCGCAGTTCTGGCTGCTGCGCAACCTGTCGAAGAACGACATCTCACCCGACGGCCACGGCATGACCATCCCCGAACTCCAGCACGCCATGAGCACCTACCTCAGGCCGGAGGACGATCTGACGGCAACGGCGGAGACCCTGCTGGAGCGCGGTTGGCTCACCCGCGACGGCGAGGGACGGCTGTGGATCACCACAGCGGGCGAGGAAGCCCGTGCCGAACTCAAACGACACGCCCCCGCCATCCGGGCCGCCATCCACGAGGGCATCGACGACGCCGACTACGCCACCACGGTCAGAGTGCTCCGGCGAATGATCCGGAACACCGGCCACCCCGCCTGACCACCGTTAACGGAACGCCTCGACGTTCTCGCGGGCCCAGTCCGCGAACGAACGGGGCGCCCGGCCGAGGACCCGTTCCACGTCCGGACTGAGCCGCAGCTCGATCGCGTTGGGCTCCCCGAGAACGGTCAATGTGGTCTCCACCACGGGTTCCGGCAGAAACGTGGCCATCCGCGCGTGCGCCTCGGCCCGGGTCAGCTCCACGAACTGCACCGGCACACCGAGGGCCGCGCCGATCGCCTCGGCCTGCTGCCGAGGCGTGATGGCCGTCGGCCCGTTCAACTCGTAGATCCGGCCGGCGTGTTCGTCCTTCCGCAGGGCCATGGCCGCGACCGCCGCGATGTCCACCGGGTCGATCACCGGAATCCCGACGTCGCCGAACGGCGCGGCAACGGTCCGCTCGGCGCGCACCGAGTCCGCCCAGGCCAGGGCGTTGGAGGAGAAACCACCCGGCCGCAGGATCGTCCAGGCCAGGCCCGATGCGCGCACCGCCTCCTGGATCGCCCGCCCAACGACCCCGTGCGAAGCCGACTCCGGCCTGCTCACCACCCCCTGCGAGGACAGCAGCACCACCCGTCGGACCCCGGCGTCCGCGACCACCTCCAACAGGGCACGCGGGTCGAGCCCCTGCCCGCCGGCGCCACCGTCGTGCAGAAAAAGAGCCTCGGCGCCGGCGAGGGCGGGCCGCAGGGTCTCCGGCACCGTCAGATCGGCCGCGACATGCCCGACCCCGCGCGGCGGATCCACCGGGCTCCGCCCCCTCGACACCGCCGTCACCCGCTCCCCGGCCTCCGCGAGGGCCCGCACCAACGGCCGTCCGACGTTCCCGGTGGCTCCGGTCACCACAATCATCATGAACTCCCTTGTCCGCGTTGTTCCTTGCGACGACCGGGACGCTAACAGCCTCCGTATAGTAGGTACCTAGAGGAAAGCGACTATCCCGGAAGGATGTGGCACATGGCCACGGAGGCGACCCGATGGGTCCCCGACGCCCTGGCCGACCCCGAGTCGGCCTGCCCGATCGCCCCGGTCGTGGACATCGTGTTCAGCCGCTGGACCACGCCGATCCTGTGGTCGCTGCACACGTTCGGCCGCCAGCGGTTCGTCGAGTTGGAACGCCGCATCGGGGGCATCACCCCCAAGGTGCTCACCCAACGCCTACGGCAGTTGGAGCGCGACGGACTGGTGATCCGCACCTACCACCCGGAGGTGCCGCCGCGCGTCGAATACGAGATCAGCGAACTCGGCCGCAGCCTCGCCCCCCTCTTCGCCCACCTCACCGAATGGGCGACCACCCACCTCCCCCACGTCGAACACTCCCGCACCCGCTACGACGCCGCAGCTGACCCCCCACCCCGAGCCCACCCACGCACCCCCCGGCGATAAGCCACACGCTCCCGCGACGGCGCGTACCCGCTGCCCCGTTCCGCATGGCGATGCGTGACGAAGCCCGGGGACGCACCGGAATGTGCATGCGTGAGGGCGTTGACGCGGGCGCACCTTACGCCGCGGCGTGCCCGTGCCCACGCGACTTCGCGCTTCGCGCGATGGCGCCGACACCAGCCGTGGCCACTGCGATTCCGCGCCTCCCGCGTGACCGCGTGCGTCCACGACCCCGTCCGGTCCCACTCAGGTTCGCACGTTTGCAGCGGTGTTCATGTTCGCCGGGTGTGCCGGGTGTGCCGGGTGTGCCGCTCCCGCGACGACGGTGCTCGCGCCCCAGCCTCCTCGCGAAGCGGCCCCCGGGTAGCCCCGCGTATCCATGACGGCCTTTACGATGACGCGTACCCGCGACGGCACTGCGCCCACCGAGACCGGTTCCGGCCCCGTTCGATCACGCACACGCATGCCGCGTCCACGTGACCGCATGCACCCGTCCCCGTGACGGCCGTTCCCCGGTCCGTTCAACCCCCCGCGTCCGCCGAGCTGTTCATGCCTGCCGCCCCCACGTGCCCGTACCTCGCGCGATCACCTGTACCTGTGCCGGCCGTTCGCTGGTCCCCTCACCCCCCCTCATCCGCCGGGGCGTTCATGCCTGCCGCGTCCATGTGGCTGCATGTGCCCGTACTTCGCACGATCACCCGTCCCCGTGGCGGCCGTTCGCTGGTCCGTTCAACCTCCCTCATCCGCCAGGGCGTTCATGCTCGCCGCCTCCACGTCGCCGTATGTGCCCTGCGCCCCACGTGCCCGTACTTCGCACGATCACCCGTCCCCGTGGCGGCCGTTCGCTGGTCCGTTCAACCTCCCTCATCCGCCAGGGCGTTCATGCCTGCCGCGTCCGCATCGCCGTATGTACCTGTACCCCCACGCACCCGCACCCCGTGCGACCACGCGTACCCGCGACGGCCCCCACGCCCCCGCGACGGCCCGGACCGAAGTATTGACAGGTACACGGCGCTACGGGACGGTGAGAGCGCTCTCAATCTTGAGAGCGCTCTCAGACGCCCGAGACAAGGAGGACAACGGTGTTCCGCTTGCGAAATATTCTGGTGGCCGCGGTCGCGAGCGCGGTCGTGGCGACGGGATTCACCGCCCTGGGCCCCGCGCCCGAGGCGGAGGCCGTGCCCGACACCATTCCGCTTACCATCACCAACAACTCAGGGCGTGACGAGCCCGTCTACCTCTACAACCTGGGCACCGAGCTGAGCAGCGGTCGGTTGGGCTACGCCGACGCGGACGGCACGTTCCACCCCTGGACGGGTGGTGGGAGCCCGCCGGTGCCGGCGCCGGACGCGTCGATTCCCGGGCCCGCCAACGGCGAGACCATCACCATCCAGATGCCGAAGTTCTCCGGCCGGGTCTACTTCGCCGTGGGCGAGAAGCTGCACTTCGCGCTCAGCGAGGACGGGCTGGTGCAGCCGGCGGTCCAGAACCCCGACGACCCCAACCGGAACATCCGGTTCAACTGGTCGGAGTACACGCTCAACGACGCCGGCCTGTGGATGAACAGCACGCAGGTGGACATGTTCACCGCGCCGTACTCGGTGGGCGTGCGGGAGTCCAACGGCACGGTGAGGACCACCGGGGAGTTGAAGCCCGGTGGCTACCAGGCGGTCTTCGACGGTGTGCGCGAGGCCGGTTGGGGCGATCTGGTGCACTCGGGCCCGGACGGGGAGCCGTTGCGGGTGCTGTCCCCGGGGCACGGCGTGGGCACCGGCGATGTGCCGGCCGACGTGCTCGGCGACTACATCGACCGGGTGTGGGACCACTACGCGTCCGCGACGTTGACCGTCACGCCGTTCTCGCACGAGCCCGACACCAAGTACTACGGGACCGTCGAGGGCGGGGTGATGAACTTCAGGGACGGCTCGGGCGCGGTGGTCACCAGCTTCGAGAAGCCGGACTCGGACAGCGTCTTCGGCTGCTACAAGCTGCTGGACGCGCCCAACGACCTGGTTCGTGGCCCGCTGTCCCGCACGCTGTGCGCCGCGTTCAACCGGACCACGCTGTTGACCAACTCCGAGCAGCCCGACCAGGACAACTCGGGCTTCTACCAGGACAGCGTGACCAACCACTACGCCCGCGAGGTCCACGAGGCGATGGTGGACGGCAGGGCGTACGCGTTCGCGTTCGACGACGTCGGCGCCCATGAGTCGCTGGTGCACGACGGCGATCCGGCCGAGGCGTTCATGACGTTCCTGCCGTACGACTGAGCACGACCGAGTGCCTGCCGCTCCCGGTGGACGGGTGACGTTCCGTCCACCGGGAGCGGGCGCTTCGGCGGTCAGCCCCGCAGGATGGTCCCGTCCCGCACCGTGATCGTCTCCGAGGTCAGCGGTGTGGTGGCCGGGCCCTCCAGCACGGTGCCGTCGGCGATGTCGAACCGGGAACCGTGACAGGTGCAGTTGATGGACCCGTCGGCCACCTCGGCGACCGGGCAGCCCTGGTGGGGGCAGATGGCCGAGAAGGCCGCGAAGGCGCCTTCGGCCGGCTGGGTCACCACCAGCTGCTGGTCGCTGAGGATCTTTCCGCCGCCGACCGGGATCTCCTCCGTGGTGGCCAACTCCTCGCCGTCTCCGCCGTCTCCGCCGTCTCCGCCGCCTCCGCCGTTGCCGTTGCCGTCGTCAGAGCCGCAGGCGGCCAGCGCCGCCGCGAGCCCCGCCGCACCCGCCACCACCGCCGCCCTGCGCGTGGTCACCGGACCGTTCATCGTGCATCCCCTTTCATGGGCAACTTCCACAGACAACTCTCGTGGACAACTTCCGTGCACAACCGTGGGGAACGCCGCGGTCCCTACCGTGGCCCCGCTGGTCCGTCCCGCCTACCCAGCCGCCGTGAGGGTAGCCGAGGGTGCCCCGCGCGGGGGCGTTCCGCGCCACGGGTCCGTCCGGGTAGGGGCGTCCGAACCGCCCGGTGGCACGAGGGTTTTGGCCAAGTCGACGGCCGGCCGGGCGGCCCGGAACGTGCGGTTCTCGGTGGGCCCGCCGCGCTCCCCGGCCTTCCGAACGTGAACGCGGCGGCGGACATCGTCGGCTTCGTGGGTACGGAAGGTTCGTTCAGATTTCATGTCGGGCCGGGGACGGGTGCTCCGGGCGGGGGTGCGGTCCGGGGGGCAAGGTGTGGTGAGTCCTCTCGGCGGGTGGCGTGAGGGGCTTGACCGGGGGCGAGGTTGTGCCCGGAGCAGACAGCGAACGGGCCCGTTCAGGCCCGAAACGGGCATCCGGCGGGCGAGGTGACCGGCGGGTATCGCCGGTGGTTCGACGCGTCGAACATTCCGTTTGAAATGTTTGCGGGCGCGAAGTTCTTTTACCGTCGGCTGATGGGCGGCGCGGTTCTGCTTGGCGAAGGCGAACAGCGGGATGATCGGTGGCGGCCGGACCCGCCAGTAGGGTGCGTCGGTGGGGCTGTTGACCCGCGCCCCGAATTCCCGCAGAAAAGTGGGGTGGTGCGGGCCGTGGGACAGCCGTTACCGTCGAACCAGATTCGGATTGCGGACCTCCTTGACAAGTCCGCGCTGTATTCGGTCATTCCGGGCGTCGCACGATTGACTTCCGAGTCGAGCCGCATGGCACTCTCATAGTCCACGCGAAGAGGACAAGGTCCAGTGACACATGAGGTAGAGTCCCGCCCCGCCGAGTTGACACATTCGGTGCACGGGCTGGGAGCGACCCAGACCATCGACTACGCTCAAGTCGCGCTTGCCATCCTCCAGTACTCCGGATTATGCATCGCGAACCTCGACCCCGAGTTGCGTCTCGTGGAGGCCAACAACGAATTCGTCCACCACGTCTCGGGAACGTCCGCAAGCTTATCCGGGCGAAGTTTCCTCGACTTCCTCAATCCCGGCACGCAGGAGCAGGCCCGGCGCCACTTCGGCAGGCTCGCCAGCGGTCAACGCTCCGCGTTCACCGACTACCTGGTCGGGGTCAGCCTGCAGGGAGGGCAGTTCACCGGGCATCTCACCGCCATCGCCAACCACTCCGACACGGGCCGGATGAGCGGCGTGACCGTGATCGTCCAGCCGGACGGTGCCTCGGCGGAGCCGCCGAGACCCGTCAGAAAGAACCGGGCGCTCAACCCGCTGGACGCCCGTATCCTCGAAGGCATCGCCGCCGGTGCCTCCACCATCCAACTGGCCGCGAAACTGCACCTGAGCCGGCAGGGAATCGAGTACCGCGTATCGTCGCTGCTGCGCAAGCACCGCGTTCCCAACCGTGCCGCTCTCGTATCCAGGGCCTATGCCACGGGCGTTCTCACCATCGGCGCCTGGCCGCCCTCCGTGAGGCCGGAATTCATCGAGTGAGCATGGACGGCCCACCGGCCGGGCGGTTCCGCGGCGTTTTTCCCCCGCCCCGGACCCGCGCCCGGACCGGTGGGCTTTCCGCGTTCACGGGCACGACGGCGGAATGACATCGCGCCGTAACACACGCAGATGCTTCGGGCATATTCACCGGCACCGCTTTCCGGCGGCACGCGCCCACCGGATACCGCGCCGGGGCATAGCCATGCCCGGATGTGCCCGAATGGCAGGCCACTTACCCGAGGCGGACGCCCTTTCGGCTATCGGGCGCGGGTCTCCCACGGTAGGCGCATCGCCCCCGCCACCGCCAGCGTGCCCGGACCAGCCGGCCGGAACACTAGTAATTTCCGCGCTCGCCAGCCGGTACAAACGACCTTGTTCGACGTTCGACCGATCTTTGTTCGACCAACGACCTGTACACGGCGGGCCTGGCGAGCACCAGCCGGCAGCCGTCATGACCCGGACGCGGAAGGTTGTGTGGACCTCATGCGGGACGACGCGATTGCCATCGTCGGCCTCTCCTGCCGACTGCCGGGAGCCGCCGATCCGTCGGCCTTCTGGCGGCTTCTGGCCGACGGGGCGAGCGGACTCGGCCCCGCCCCCGAAGACCGGTGGGACCCCGAGGAGTTGGGCGACGACCTGCCGCCGTCGGCCCGTGCCCAGCTGCGCCACGCCGGATACCTGGAGCGCATCGCCGACTTCGACCCCGCGTTCTTCGGCATCTCGCCGCGCGAGGCCGCCGCCATGGACCCGCAGCAGCGCCTGGTCCTCGAACTCGCCTGGGAGGCGCTGGAGGACGCGGGCACCGTCCCCACCGCCCTGCGCGCCACCCGCACCGGCGTGTTCGTCGGCGTCATGAACGCCGACTACGCCGATCTGGTCCACCGTCAGGGCCCGGCGGCCTTCGACGCCCACACCCTGCCGGGGCTCAGCCGGGGCGTCCTGGCCAACCGGGTCTCCTATCTGCTGGGCACCCGTGGCCCCAGCCTGTCCGTCGACTCGGCGCAGTCGTCCTCGCTGGTGGCCGTTCATCTGGCCGCCGAGAGCCTGCGGCGCGGCGAGTCCACCCTCGCCCTGGCCGGCGGCGTCAACCTGATGGCCAACCCCGAAAGCACCCTGCTGCCCGCCGAGTTCGGCGGTCTGTCGCCCGACGGCGTCAGCTACACGTTCGACGCCAGGGCCAACGGCTATGTCCGTGGCGAGGGCGGCGGCCTCGTCGTGCTCAAGCCGCTCGCCGACGCCGTCGCCGCCGGCGACCGCGTCTACTGCGTGCTGCGCGGCAGCGCCGTCAACAGCGACGGCGCCGGCGCCAACCTCACCGCGCCCGACCAGGACGCGCAACGCGACGTGATCCGCGCCGCCCTCGCCGACGCCGAGGTCGACCCCGCCGAGGTGCAGTACGTCGAACTCCATGGCACCGGCACGCCCGTCGGCGACCCCGTGGAGGCCGGCGCGCTCGGCGAGGCCGTGGGCACCAGCCGCCCCGAGCCGCTGCACGTCGGCTCGGCCAAGACCAACATCGGCCATCTGGAGGGCGCCTCCGGCATCGCCGGGCTGCTGAAGACCGCCCTCGCCATCTGGCGGCGCGCACTGCCGCCGAGCCTCAACTACCAGCGGCCGAACCCCCGTATCCCGTTGGACGCCCTCAACCTCCGCGTTCACACCGCCGCCGGGCCCTGGCCCGATCCGGCGCGGCCCCTGGTCGCCGGCGTCAGCTCCTTCGGCATGGGCGGCACCAACTGCCATATCGTGCTCGCCCAGCACGCACACGACCCTGCCGTCCCCGCCGAGGAGGCGGGGAGTCGGACGGCCTTCGCCTGGCCGCTGTCCGGCAGGACCGACCAGGCGCTGCGCGACCAGGCCCGACGACTCCACGCCCGTCTCGCGGAGCGGCCGGAACCCACCCCCGCCGATATCGGCCTGTCGCTGGCCACCACCCGCGCCACCTTCGAGCACCGCGCCGTCGTCTCCGGCCACGACCGCGAACAGTTCCGCACCGCCCTCGACGCGCTCGCCGCCGGCCTGCCCGCGCCCGGCCTTGTCGAGGGCATCGCCGAGGACACCCGCCGCATCGTGTTCGTGTTCCCGGGACAGGGCGCCCAGTGGGCCGGGATGGGCCGCGAACTCCTCGACGCCGAACCGGCGTTCGCCGCCGAGGCGGAAGCCTGCGACCGCGCCCTCGCCCCGCTGACCGGCTGGTCGGTGGTGGACGTGCTGCGCGACGCCCCCGGCGCCGCCGACCTCGCCAGGACCGATGTGGTGCAGCCCGTGCTGTTCACCATGATGGTCTCGCTGGCCGCCACCTGGCGGGCGCACGGCATCACCCCCGCCGCCGTCGTCGGCCACAGCCAGGGCGAGGTCGCCGCCGCCTACACCGCCGGTGCGCTCAGCCTCGCCGACGCCGCCCGCATCGTCGCCCTGCGCAGCCGCGCCGCGGCCACCACCGCCGGCCAGGGCGGCATGGGCTCCGTGCTGCTGCCCGCCGAGGAGGTGCAGCGCCTGCTCGACGAACGGTCGTCGCCGCTGGTCATCGCCGCCGTCAACGGGCCAGCCGCCTGCGCCGTCTCCGGCCCGCCGGACGAACTCGACGCCCTGATCGCCGATCTCGTCGCCGCCGGCACCCGCGCCCGCCGCGTCCCCGGCGTCGCCATCGCCAGCCACTCGCCGCAGGTCGACGCGCTACGGGAGCGGATCACCAGCGACCTCGCCGGCATCGCCCCCCGCACCGGCACCGTCCCGTTCTACTCCACCGTCACCGGCGGGCGGCTCGACACCGCCGCGCTCGACACCGACTACTGGTACCGCAACATGCGTGACCGCGTGGAGTTCGCCGCCGCCACCGACGCGCTTCTCGCCGACGGCCACGACCTGTTCATCGAAAGCAGCTCCCATCCGGTGCTCGCCGGCCCGACCCAGGACAGCGTCCAACGGGCCGGGGCACGCGCCGACTACCTCGGCACGCTCCGCCGGGATCGCGGCGGCCGCGACCAACTCCTCGCCGCGCTGGGCGAGTCCCATGTCCGGGGCGCGCCCGTCGACTGGGCCTCCACCGTCCCGCCCGGCACCGCCCGCCGCGTCGACCTGCCCACCTACGCCTTCCAACGGCAGCGGTACTGGACCGGCCAGGCCGCCCCGCGCCCCGCACCGGCCGCCGCACGGCACACCGGGCCGGCCGCGCCCGACGCGACCGCCGCCCCCGGCCACGAGTCGGCGCTGCGCCGCCGCCTCGCCGACCAGGACCGCCCCGCGCAGGAGGTCGCCGAGGAGTTCGTCCGCTCCCATATCGCCGCCATCCTCGGCTACCAGGACCACGAGGCCGTCCCGCCGGGCCGCCCGTTCAAGGCCCTCGGCTTCGACTCCGGGATGTCCGTCGAACTGCGCAACGCCCTGTCCTCCGCCGCTGGCACGGAGCTGTCGTCCACGCTCCTCTTCGACCACCCGACGCCGGGAGCCGTCGCCACCCACCTGGTGGCCCGCCTCCTCGGCGACGACCCCGCCGCCTCCGCGCCGGTCGTTGTCCGTTCCGGTGGGGGTGCGGACGAGCCGTTGGCGATTGTGGGGATCGGTTGTCGGTTGCCGGGTGGGGTGGGTTCGCCTGAGGAGTTGTGGCGGTTGGTGGTGGAGGGGCGGGATGCGATGGGGCCGTTTCCGGTCGATCGTGGTTGGGAGGAGCCCGATGGTTCGTTCGCGGCCGTGGCCGGGTTTCTGGATGATGTGGCGGGTTTTGACGCGGAGTTCTTCGGTATCGCGCCGCGTGAGGCGTTGGGTATGGATCCGCAGCAGCGGTTGTTGTTGGAGACGTCCTGGGAGGCGTTGGAACGGGCGGGTATCGACCCGGCCGGGCTGCGCGGCAGCCACACCGGCGTCTTCGTCGGCGCGATGGCACAGGACTACGGGCCCCGGATGTACGAGGCCGAGGACGATCTCCGTGGCTTCCTCCTCACCGGCAACAGCCCCAGCGTGGCGTCGGGCCGGCTCGCCTATGTGTACGGGCTTGAGGGACCGGCGTTGACGGTGGACACGGCGTGTTCGTCGTCGTTGGTCGCGTTGCATCTGGCCGGTCAGGCGTTGCGTGCCGGGGAGTGCGATCTGGCGTTGGTCGGCGGCGCGATGGTGCTTGCCTCGCCGGGGATGTTCCTCGAGTTCGCCCGGCAGGGTGGCCTGGCCGGTGACGGGCGGTGCAAGTCGTTCTCGGAGGCGGCCGATGGCACGGGTTGGGCCGAGGGCGCCGGGATGCTGGTGGTCGAGCGGTTGTCGGACGCGCGGGCGCGTGGGCACCGGGTGTTGGCGGTGGTACGCGGCTCCGCCGTCAACCAGGACGGCGCGTCCAACGGCCTGACCGCGCCCAACGGACCCTCACAGCAACGCGTCATCCGACAGGCACTCGCCGCCGCCGGCCTGACGGCGGCCGATGTCGACGCGGTCGAGGCCCATGGCACCGGCACCAGGCTCGGCGACCCGATCGAGGCGCAGGCGCTCCTCGCGACCTATGGCCAGGACCGGCCCGAGGACCGGCCGCTGTGGCTGGGCTCGCTCAAGTCCAATATCGGCCATACCCAGGCCGCCGCCGGCGTCGCCGGTGTGATCAAGATGGTGGAGGCGCTGCGCCACCGGACCCTGCCGCGAACCCTGCATGTCGACGCGCCCTCCCCCCGGGTCGACTGGACCACCGGCCGGGTCCGACTCCTCACCGAGGCCCGCCCCTGGACCGTTGAGGACGGGGCGGTCCGCCGCGCCGGAATCTCCTCCTTCGGCATCAGCGGAACCAACGCACATGTGATCATCGAACAGGCCCCCGACGACCCGCACGCCGACGACGCCGACCACGACGGAACGCCGCACCAGGGGGTGCTCCCGCTGATCGTGTCGGGCCGGTCGGCCACGGCGGTCGGCGCCCTGGCGACCCGGGTCGCCGAGCTGCTGCGCGGCGCCGCCGACCCGGTCGGCGTGGCCGCCGGACTCGCCGGCCGAAGCCCGTTCGCCCACCGCGCCGTCGTCCTGGGCACGAACCGCGAGGAACTGACCGCGGGGCTGGAGGGCGTGGCACGCGGCGAAACCCCGGCCAACGCCGCCTCCGGCACGGTCGGCCGGGCCGGACGCGTCGGGTTCGTGTTCCCGGGACAGGGCGCCCAGTGGGCCGGGATGGCGGTCGAACTGGCCCGCACCTCCGAGGTGTTCCGCACCCGCCTCGACGCCTGCGCCGAAGCGCTGGCCCCCTTTGTCGACTGGTCGCTCGACGAGGTCCTGGCCGCCGCCCCCGACACCGGGCCGCTGGAACGCGTCGACGTGGTGCAGCCCGCGCTGTGGGCCGTCATGGTGTCGCTCGCCGACACGTGGCGGTCGTTCGGCGTGGCGCCCGACGCGGTGGTGGGGCACTCCCAGGGCGAGATCGCCGCGGCCGTCGTGGCCGGCGGCCTGACACTCGACGACGGCGCGCGGGTCGTGGCGCTGCGGTCCCGCGTCATCGCCGAACTGGCCGCCGCCGGCGCGATGTTGTCGGTCGCACAGCCCGTGGCGGAGGTCGAGGAACTGCTGCGCCGCTGGGACGGCCGGGTGTCGGTCGCGGCCGTCAACGGGCCCGGCGCGGTCGTGGTCAGCGGCGATGTCGGGGCCGTCAGGGAAGTGCGCGACGCATGCCTGGCGGCCAAGGTCAGGGCCCGCCTCATCCCCGTCGACTACGCCTCGCACTCCGCCCATGTCGAAGCCCTCCGCGACCGCATCCTCGCCGACCTCGCCCCCATCAGGCCGGTCTCCGGCACCATCCCGCTGTACTCCTCCGTCACCGCGTCCGTCGTCGACACCGCCGACATGGACGCCGCCTACTGGTACCGGAACCTGCGGGGCACCGTCGACTTCGCCGGCGCCACCACGGCCATGCTGCGCGACGGATACGGCACGTTCGTCGAATGCTCCCCGCACCCTGTGCTGACGGCGGCCGTCGAAAGCAGCGTCGAGGCGGCCGACGCCCAGGCGCTGGTGATCGGCTCGCTGCGCCGGGACGACGGCGGAATGCCACGGTTCGCCCACAGCCTGGCCACCGCGTTCGTCCACGGCCTTCCCGTCGACCTCGGCCCGCTGCTCCCGCCCGGCACCCGGCCGGCCGAAGGACTGCCGACCTACCCGTTCCAACGCGAGCGCTACTGGATCGGCCCGCGCACCTCCGCGACCGGCACCCCGGCCGGACAGGCCGCGTCCGCCCACCCGTTCCTCGACGCCGCCGTCGACCTCGCCGACGACGCCGGCCTCGTCCTCACCGGCGGCCTGTCCACGCGGACCCACCCGTGGCTGGACGACCACGCGGTACGGGGACGGACCGTGCTGCCCGGCACCGCGCTGGCCGAACTGGCCCTGCACGCCGCCGACCAGGTGGGCAGCCCGACGGTAGAGGAACTCACCCTGCACACCCCGCTGTTGCTGCCCGAACAGGGCACCACCGCCCTCCAGATCGTCATCGGCGCCCCCGACGACACCGGCCGCCGCACCATCGGCCTGCACACCCGCCCGTCCCAGGGCGACGAGCCCCAGCCCTGGACCGTGCACGCCACCGGCGTTCTCAGCTCCGCGACGCACACCCCGCCACCGGACACCCCCGTGACCTGGCCACCGGCCGACGCCACCCCCGTCCCCCTCGACGACGCCTACCAGCGGCTGGCCGCCCTCGGCTACGACTACGGCCCCGCCTTCCAGGGCCTGCGCGCCCTGTGGACCACGGACGGCGGCGCCTACGCCGAGGTCGAACTCCCCGACGGCACCCGGGAGGACGCCGACCGCTTCGCCCTCCACCCCGCCCTCTGGGACGCCGCCCTGCACACCATCGCCCTCGCCGGACTCGGCGAGCACGAGGGCGGCACCCCGCTGCCGTTCTCCTGGGCCGGCGTCACCCTGCACGCCGTCGCGGCCAGCCGACTCCGCGTCCAACTGCGCGCCACCGGCCGCGACACCGTCTCCCTGCACGCCGCCGACCCCGAGAACCAGCCCGTCCTCACCGTCGATTCCCTCACCATGCGCGCCGCCTCCGACGAGCAACCGAGCGCCGAGGCCACGACGGACGAGCTGTACATCATCGACTGGATCCCCGGACAGCCACCCGTCCCGGCGCCCGACACCCGATGGGCCGTCGTCGGAACGCCACCCGCCCGACTCCTGACCGCCCTCGAAACCGCGGACCACCGCGCCGACGTCCACCCCGACCTGGCATCCCTGCTCGCCGACGGCAACGAACCACCGGACATCGTGATCGCCACCACCGTCGGCACGGACGACGGCATGGTGCCCGCCGCGCACACCGCCGCCGCGCACGCCCTCACCCTCGCCCAAACCTGGCTGGCCGCCCCCCACTTGGAGAACGCCCGCCTCGTCCTGCTCACCCACCGCGCCGTCGCCGTCGACGCCAACGACGAGATCCACGACCTCGCCCACTCCACCGCCCGCGGCCTGTGGCGCTCCGCCGTCCGCGAGAACCCCGGCCGCTTCGCCCTCGTCGACCTCGACGACACGGACGCCTCCTGGGAACTCCTCCCCGCCGTCCTCGCCGCCGGCGACCCCGAGGCCGCCATCCGGCAGGGCACCTCCCGCCTGCCGCGCCTCACCCGCCCCGCCCCCACCGCGCTCACCCTGCCGGACGACACCGCCTGGCGCCTCGACTCCCGCGCCCGTGGCACCTTCGACGCGCTCGTCGCCGTCCCCGCACCCGAGTCGGACCTGCCCCTCGGCCCCCACGAGGTGCGGGTACGCATGCACGCCGCAGGGCTCAACTTCCGCGATGTCGTCGTCGCCCTGGACATGCACCAGGGCGAGGGCATGGGCCTCGAAGGCGCCGGCACCGTCCTCGAAACCGGCCAGGACGTGACGGAGTTCGCCCCCGGCGACCGCGTCATGGGCATGTTCTCCGGCGCCTTCGGCCCGACGGCCGTCACCGACCACCGGCGGCTGACCCGGCCGCCCGAGGGCTGGACCACCCTGCAGGCCGCCGGCGCACCCGTCGTCTTCCTCACCGCCCTCCACGGACTACGCGAACTCGGCCGGTTGGGCCCCGGCGACCGCGTCCTGATCCACGCGGGCGCCGGCGGCGTCGGCATGGCCGCCATCCAACTCGCCCACCACCTCGGCGCCGAGGTCTTCGCCACCGCCAGCCCGACCAAATGGCCCGTCC
Source organism: Streptomyces sp. NBRC 109706 (assembly GCF_000974485.1). Taxonomy (GTDB): domain Bacteria; phylum Actinomycetota; class Actinomycetes; order Streptomycetales; family Streptomycetaceae; genus Streptomyces. Next base: position 436,973 of record NZ_BBOM01000011.1, read on the forward strand.
TGCGCTCCCTCGGCGTCCCCGACGACCACATCGCCTCCTCCCGCGACCTCGCCTTCGCCGACCGCTTCACCGAAGTCGCCGGAGCACACGCCATGGACGTGGTCCTCAACTCCCTCACCGGCGAGTTCATCGACGCCTCACTCGAACTCCTCACCCCCGGCGGCCGGTTCGTCGAAATGGGCAAGCTCGACATCAGGCCCGACGCATGGCTCGCCGCCCACCACCCCGACGTCGACTACCACTTCTTCGACCTGCTCACCTGCGAACCCGACCACATCGCCCGTCTCCTCGCCGAACTCGCCGGCCACTTCGACCGGGGCGAGCTGCGCCCCCTGCCCGTACGCCCCTGGGACATCAGGCACGCCAGGGACGCCTTCCGCTTCCTCAGCCAGGCCCGGCACATCGGCAAGGTCGTCCTCACCCTGCCGGGACGGCCGTTCGGCGACGGCACCACCCTGATCACCGGCGGCACCGGCGCGCTCGGCGCCCTCTTCGCCCGCCACCTGGTGACCCACCACGGCGCCCGCCATCTCCTCCTCACCAGCCGCCGAGGGCCCACCGCGCCCGGAGCCGACGAACTGCGCGCCGAACTGGAACAGGCCGGCGCCCATGTCACCATCGCCGCCTGCGACACCGCCGACCGCGACGCACTCGCCGCGCTGCTCACCACCGTCCCGGCGGCCCACCCGCTGACCGCCGTCGTGCACACCGCCGGCGTACTCGACGACGGCGTTCTCGCCGCCCAGACCCCCGAACGTCTCGACGCCGTCCTGCGCGCCAAGGCCGACAGCGCCTGGCACCTGCACGAACTGACCCGCGAACTGCCGCTCTCCGCCTTCGTCCTCTTCTCCTCCGTCGCCGCCACCGTCGGCTCCGCGGGACAGACCAACTACACGGCCGCCAACGCCTTCCTCGACGCACTCGCCCAGCACCGCAGGGCCGGCGGGCTCGTCGCCACCGCCCAGGCATGGGGCGTATGGGCACAGACCGACGGCATGACCGGCCACCTCGACGAGGGCGACCGGCGGCGGCTGGCCCGCGCCGGACTGCGCACGATGACAACGGACGAAGGACTCCACCTCTTCGACGCCGCCCTCGCCGCCGACCACGCGCTGTCCGTGCCCGCCGGCCTCGACCTGCGGGAACTGCGCACCACCCCCGACGCCGTGCCCCCGATACTCAGCGGACTGGTCCGCCCCCGGGGCCGGGCAACCACCGGCCGCAGGGTGGCCGCCGCCCGCACCGGACCCACCGGCCTCGCCGAACGACTGGCCGCCCTGCCGGAGACCGAACGGCTCCCACACGTCCTCGAACTGGTCAGGCGCGAGGCCGCCGTCGTACTCGGCCACGAGTCCTCCGCCCCCGTCACCGCCGACGAACCGTTCCGCTCCCTCGGCTTCGACTCGCTCACCGCCGTCGAACTCCGCAACCGCCTCAACACCGCCACCGGCCTCCGCCTCCCCGCCACCGTCACCTTCGACCAGCCGACGCCCCAGGCCCTCGCCGCGTTCGTCCTCACCGAGACCGGCGTCGCCACCACCGCCCCAACGCCCGCCTCCGCGCCGGTCGTTGTCCGTTCCGGTGGGGGTGCGGACGAGCCGTTGGCGATTGTGGGGATCGGTTGTCGGTTGCCGGGTGGGGTGGGTTCGCCTGAGGAGTTGTGGCGGTTGGTGGTGGAGGGGCGGGATGCGATGGGGCCGTTTCCGGTCGATCGTGGTTGGGAGGAGCCCGATGGTTCGTTCGCGGCCGTGGCCGGGTTTCTGGATGATGTGGCGGGTTTTGACGCGGAGTTCTTCGGTATCGCGCCGCGTGAGGCGTTGGGTATGGATCCGCAGCAGCGGTTGTTGTTGGAGACGTCCTGGGAGGCGTTGGAACGGGCGGGTATCGACCCGGCCGGGCTGCGCGGCAGCCACACCGGCGTCTTCGTCGGCGCCATCGCCCAGGACTACGGCCCCCGCCTCCACGAAGCGGGCCCCGACCTGCACAGCTCACTCCTCACCGGCAACACCACCAGCGTGGCGTCGGGCCGGCTCGCCTATGTGTACGGGCTTGAGGGACCGGCGTTGACGGTGGACACGGCGTGTTCGTCGTCGTTGGTCGCGTTGCATCTGGCCGGTCAGGCGCTGCGTGCCGGGGAGTGCGATCTGGCGTTGGTCGGCGGCGCGATGGTGCTTGCCTCGCCGGGGATGTTCCTCGAGTTCGCCCGGCAGGGCGGTCTGGCCGGGGACGGGCGGTGCAAGTCGTTCTCGGAGGCGGCCGATGGCACGGGTTGGGCCGAGGGCGCCGGGATGCTGGTGGTCGAGCGGTTGTCGGACGCGCGGGCGCGTGGGCACCGGGTGTTGGCGGTGGTACGCGGCTCCGCCGTCAACCAGGACGGCGCGTCCAACGGCCTGACCGCGCCGAACGGACCCTCGCAGCAACGCGTCATCCGGCAGGCACTCGCCGCCGCCGGCCTGACGGCGGCCGATGTGGATGTGGTGGAGGCGCATGGCACCGGTACGTCGTTGGGCGACCCGATCGAGGCGCAGGCGCTCCTCGCGACCTATGGCCAGGACCGGCCCGAGGACCGGCCGCTGTGGCTGGGCTCGCTCAAATCGAATATCGGCCACGCACAGGCGGCCGCGGGCGTCGCCGGTGTGATCAAGATGGTGGAGGCGCTGCGCCACCGGACCCTGCCGCGAACCCTGCATGTGAACACCCCCTCGCCGCAGGTGGATTGGTCGGCGGGGCGGGTGGAGTTGTTGACGGAGGCGCGTCCCTGGGGTGTGGGGGAGGGGCGGGTTCGGCGGGCGGGTGTGTCGTCGTTCGGGATCAGTGGGACGAATGCGCATGTGATTGTGGAGGAGGCGCCGGACGAGGGTGTTGTTGTGGATGGGGGTGTTGGTTCGTCGGGGTTGGGGGTGGTGCCTTTGGTGGTGTCGGGGCGTGGTGAGGGTGGTTTGCGGGGGCAGGCGGGGCGGTTGGGTGGGTTTTTGGCGGGTGGTGGTGGGGTGTCGTTGGTGGATGTGGGGTTCTCGTTGGCTTCGGGGCGTTCGGCGTTGGGTCGGCGTGCGGTGGTGGTGGCGGGGGAGCGGGATGAGGCGGTGGCGGCGCTGGCGGGGTTGGCGGATGGGGTGGCGTCGTTGGATGTGGTGGTCGGGTCCTCGGGCGAAGGCGGCCGGTTGGCGTTGTTGTTCACGGGGCAGGGCGCGCAACGGCTGGGGATGGGGCGGGAGTTGTATGCCGGGTTCCCGGTGTTCGCTGAGTCGTTTGACGCGGTGGGTCGGGAGTTGGACCGGCGTCTGGAACGGCCGCTGGCCGGGGTGGTGTTCGGTGATGATGCGGAGTTGTTGAATCAGACGGTTTATGCGCAGGCGGCGTTGTTCGCGGTTGAGGTGTCGTTGTTCCGGCTCGTCGAGTCGTGGGGGGTGCGGCCTGAGTTTCTGGCCGGTCATTCGATCGGTGAGGTTGCCGCCGCCTATTGCGCGGGGGTGTGGTCGTTGGCCGATGCGTGTGAACTGGTGGCGGCGCGTGGGCGGTTGATGCAGTCGCTGCCGGTGGGCGGGGCGATGGTGGCGATCCAGGCGAGCGAGGCCGAGTTGGGCGAACTGCCGGCGGGCGTCGGCATCGCGGCGATCAACGGGCCGAACTCACTGGTTATTTCGGGCGATGAGCAGCCCGTGGTGGAGCTGGCCGCCAGCTGGAAGAAGAAGGGACGCAAAACCCGAAAGCTGACCGTCAGCCACGCCTTCCACTCGCCGTTGATGGAACCGGTGTTGGACGAATTCCGTGCGGCCATCGTCGGGTTGACGTTCCGGCCGCCGACGATTCCGCTGGTCTCGAATGTGACGGGCGCATTGGCGACGGCGGAGCAGCTGTCCGACCCCGACTACTGGGTGGACCATATCCGTCAGCCGGTCCGTTTCGCCGACGGGATCACCACGCTCCACCGGCAGGGTGTGCGCACGTTCCTCGAACTCGGCCCGGACGGTGTGCTGTGCGCCGCCGGCGCCGAGAGCGCCGAGGACGCGCTGTTCGCACCCGCGCTGCGCGGCGGCCACGACGAAGCCCGCACGTTGTCGACCGCGCTGGCCCAGCTGTGGACGAGGGGCCTCGCCGTCGACTGGCCTGCCCTGTTCGCCGGTCTGGGCGCCCGCCGAGTCGACCTGCCGACCTACGCCTTTCAACACCAGAGCTTCTGGCTTGAGCCACGAGCCGTCTCCGGCGGCGCGCCCGCGGGGCAGTCGGCGCTGGCCCATCCGTTCCTGAACGCCGCCGTCGACCTGGCCGGGGACGCGGGCCTCGTGCTGACCGGCCGCCTGTCGCCGCGCAGGCACCCATGGCTCGCCGACCACACGGTGGACGGCAGGACGCTCGTGCCGGGGGCCGTCCTGACGGAACTGGCCCTACACGCGGGCGACCACATCGGGCTGCCCGTCGTGGCGGAACTGACCTCGCACACAGCGCTCGCGCTGCCCGCCCTGGGCGACCTCGCCCTGCAACTCGTCATCGGCGCCCCCGACGACACCGAACAGCGCCGCCGCCCCCTCACCCTCTACTCGCGCCCCCAGGACGCGCCCTCCGACACCCCCTGGACCCCGCACGCCGACGCCGTCCTCAGCGCCGAGACCGAGACCGACGCCCCCCGGCCCGCGAGCGTCCCCGTCTGGCCACCGGCCGATGCCACTCCCGTTCCGCTCGACGGCCGCCACGAGCGGTTCGCCGAACGAGACCCCGCCCCGCAGCCCGGCCTGCGCGGCCTGTGGCGCCGAGGCGACCAGCTGTTCGCCGAGATCACGCTGCCCACCGAACTCAGCACCCAGGCCGAACGGTTCGATCTGCACCCGGCTCTGCTCACCACCGCCCTCCGGGCCCTGACGCCGGAACTCCTCCCCGAGAAGGCCGACGACGAACCACGGCTGCCGTTCTCCTGGTCCGGCATCCAGCTCCACCGGACGGGCACCGCCGCCCTACGCGTCGTGCTCGACCGCACCGGCGACTCCGTGCGCGTCGACGCCGCCGATGTCACCGGCACCCCCGTCGCCTCCATCGACGCGGTCACCCTCGGGCCGCCCCTGCCCGTGGCCGCCGACGGCGCCACCACCGACGGCCTGCTCGCCCTCGACTGGGTGCCGCTGCCCCCCGGCGACACCCCGCCGTCCGGCGGAGCACAACCCGCCGCCGTCCTCTGCCCGTCCGCCGGCCCGAGCGTCGACCGGCTGGCCCGCGCCCTCGGCCACCCCGTCGACCGTTACGACCACCTCAAGGCGCTCGGCGAGGCGATCGAAGCCGGCGCGCCCGTCCCCGCCCTGGTGTACGTGCCCCACATCACCTACCACGCCGAAACCGCCGAACTGCCCGAGCACTCGGGGGCCGACGGGTGCGGCACCTGGCTGGCCGACGCGACCAGGGCCGCCACCGGGCACGCCCTCGCCCTGGTGCGGTCCTGGCTCGCCGACGCGCGGTTCGCCGGCTCCCGGCTCGTCCTCGTCACCCGGTCCGCCGTCGCCGCCGGGCCGGGCGAAGACGTGCACGACCTCATCCACGCCCCCATCTGGGGCCTGGTCCGCGTCGCGCAGCAGGAGCACCCCGACCGCTTCGCCCTCCTCGACGTCGACGCCGAGTCCGACGAGCACTCCGCCACCGGCCTCGACGAGGCGCTGCACTCCCGCGAAACCCAGTTCGCGCTGCGCGGCGGAGACCTGTACGTCCCCCGCATGACCCCCGCCCCCGCCCCCGCTGCGCCCGCCGCCCCGCCGGCCCCGTTCCGTCCCGACGGCACCGTTCTGGTCACCGGCGGCACCGGTGGCCTCGGCGCCCTCGTCGCCCACCACCTCGTCACCACCCATGGCGTCCGCCATCTGCTGCTGATCAGCCGCAGCGGGCCCGACGCCCCCGGCGCGGCCGAACTCGCCGACCGGCTCGGCGAAGCGGGAGCAGACGTGACCGTCGCCGCCTGCGACGCGGCCGACCGCGACGCGCTCGCCGCCGTCCTGGCCGCCATACCCGACGACCACCCGCTGACCTCGGTGGTGCACACCGCGGGCGTTCTAGACGACGCCCTCGTCACCGAGCTGACGGCCGACCAGATCGACCGCGTCTTCCGCCCCAAGGTCGACGCCGTCCTCAACCTGCACGACCTCACCCGCGAAGCCGACCTCTCCTCCTTCATCCTCTACTCCTCCGTCGCCGGCCGACTCGCCGGTCTCGGCTCCGGCTCCTACTCCGCCGCCAACGCCTTTGTCGACGCGTTCGCCGCCCACCGCAAAGCCACCGGCCGCCCCGCCCTCTCCCTCGCCTGGGGCCTGTGGGACGAAGGCAAGGGCATGGGCGGCAACCTCAACAACGCCGCGCGCGGCGGCCTGATCTCCCTCGGCATCACCCCCATGGCACCACCGCGGGCACTCGCCCTCCTCGACGCCGCGCACGCCACCGACCGGCCGTTCCTCCTGCCCCTCGGGCTCGAACGGGCCGCGCTCGGGTCCGCCGCCGACGCCGGCACCCTGCCCCTCGTCCTCTCCGAACTGGTGCGCCACCGCCCCGCCCGGCGCGCCACCCCCGCGGCCTTCGAAGGCCCCACGCCCGTCTCCCTGTCCCAACGGCTGGCCGGCGTCACCGAGGCCGAACGGCATCAGATGCTCGTGGACACCGTGCGGTCCGAAGTCGCCGCGGTCCTCGGCCACCGGGACGCCGCCGCGGTCGACCGGGACCGTGTCTTCACCGATCTGGGCTTCGACTCGGTCAGCGGACTGATGCTCCGCAACCGCCTCAACTCCCTTGCGGGAACGAAACTTCCCGCCACGGTCCTCTACGACGCCCCGACCTCGGACGCCCTCGCGCGCCGCCTCGCCGCCGAGGTCGCCCCCGCCGCCCCGGCGGACACCGACCACACCGGCGACGAGGCCCGGATCCGCCGCATCCTCACCTCCGTTCCCCTCGACCGGCTCCGCACCGCCGGGCTCCTCGACACCCTCCTCGGCCTGGGCGAGGAGAGCACCGCCACCACCACCAACGGCGGTGCCGCCGGCCAGGCCACGGACGCGGCCGAGGACGTCGACGCCGAGAACCTTGACGCGATGGATCTCGAACAGCTCGTCCAGATGGCCCTGGACTCCGACGACCACTGACCGCGCGCCCGACCACCCCGAACTGGAGAATCATGGCTCTTTCCGACTCCCGCGTGGCCGAGGCGCTCAAGGCGGCACTCCGGGACACCAGCCGACTGCGGGAACAGAACCGTCAACTCACGGCAGCGGCCCGCGAGCCCATCGCCATCGTCTCCATGGCATGCCGCTTCCCCGGCGGCGTCCAGAGCCCCGAGGACCTGTGGCGGCTCGTCACCGACGGACACGAAGGCATCACCGACTACCCCGCCGACCGTGGCTGGGACATGCCGAACGCCGACGACCCCCGCTTCGACACCGGACGGGCCCCCACCTCCTGGCGCGGCGGATTCCTCCCCGATATCGACAAGTTCGACGCCGGCCTCTTCGGCATCAGCCCCCGCGAGGCATTCGCCACCGACCCACAGCAGCGCCATGTCCTCGAAACCTCATGGGAGGCGATCGAACGCGCGGGCATCGCCCCTTCCGCTCTCCGGGGCACGCAGACCGGCGTGTTCATCGGCTGCTCCACCGGCGGCCACAACGACACCTATCCCCACCTCCTGCGCGGCACCCCGGACGCCGACGAGGGCCATCTGATGACCGGCAACGCGAACAGCGTCATCTCCGGCCGCGTCGCCTACACCCTCGGCCTCGAAGGCCCCGCGATCACCGTCGACACCGCCTGCTCCTCCGCGCTGGTCGCGCTGCACCTCGCCAGCCGCTCCCTCCGGCAGGGCGAGTGCGAGATGGCCCTCGTCGGCGGGGTCACCCTCATGCCCGGCCCCGACATCCTCATCGGCTTCGCCCAGCAGGGCGGCCTCGCGGGCGACGGACGCGTCAAGTCCTTCGCCGACTCCGCCGACGGCACCGTCTTCTCCGAGGGCGTGGCCATCCTCGCCGTCGAACGCCTCTCCGACGCCCGCCGCCTCGGGCACCCCGTGCTGGCGGTGCTGCGCGGCTCCGCCGTCAACCAGGACGGGACCTCCAACGGTCTGACCGCGCCCAGCGGCATCGCCCAGCAGCGCGTCATCCGGCAGGCGCTGGCCTCCGCCGGTCTGTCGTCGGCTGATGTGGATGTGGTGGAGGCGCATGGCACCGGTACGTCGTTGGGTGATCCGATCGAGGCGCAGGCGCTGCTCGCGACCTATGGCCAGGACCGGCCGGCGGACCAGCCGTTGCTGTTGGGCTCGGTGAAGTCGAATATCGGCCATACGCAGGCGGCCGCCGGTGTGGCGGGTGTGATCAAGATGGTGGAGGCACTGCGTCATGGGACGTTGCCTCGGACTCTGCATGTGGAGGTGCCTTCGCCGCGGGTGGATTGGTCGGCGGGGCGGGTGGAGTTGTTGACGGAGGCGCGTCCCTGGGGTGTGGGGGAGGGGCGGGTTCGGCGGGCGGGTGTGTCGTCGTTCGGGATCAGTGGGACGAATGCGCATGTGATTGTGGAGGAGGCGCCGGACGAGGGTGTTGTTGTGGATGGGGGTGTTGGTTCGTCGGGGTTGGGGGTGGTGCCTTTGGTGGTGTCGGGGCGTGGTGAGGGTGGTTTGCGGGGGCAGGCGGGGCGGTTGGGTGGGTTTTTGGCGGGTGGTGGTGGGGTGTCGTTGGTGGATGTGGGGTTCTCGTTGGCTTCGGGGCGTTCGGCGTTGGGTCGGCGTGCGGTGGTGGTGGCGGGGGAGCGGGATGAGGCGGTGGCGGCGCTGGCGGGGTTGGCGGATGGGGTGGCGTCGTTGGATGTGGTGGTCGGGTCCTCGGGCGAAGGCGGCCGGTTGGCGTTGTTGTTCACGGGGCAGGGCGCGCAACGGCTGGGGATGGGGCGGGAGTTGTATGCCGGGTTCCCGGTGTTCGCTGAGTCGTTTGACGCGGTGGGTCGGGAGTTGGACCGGCGTCTGGAACGGCCGCTGGCCGGGGTGGTGTTCGGTGATGATGCGGAGCTGTTGAATCAGACGGTTTATGCGCAGGCGGCGTTGTTCGCGGTTGAGGTGTCGTTGTTCCGGCTCGTCGAGTCGTGGGGGGTGCGGCCTGAGTTTCTGGCCGGTCATTCGATCGGTGAGGTTGCCGCCGCCTATTGCGCGGGGGTGTGGTCGCTGGCGGATGCGTGTGAACTGGTGGCGGCGCGTGGGCGGTTGATGCAGTCGCTGCCGGCCGGTGGGGCGATGGTGGCGATCCAGGCGAGCGAGGACGAGTTGGGCGAACTGCCGGCGGGCGTCGGCATCGCGGCGATCAACGGGCCGAATTCTTTGGTGGTTTCCGGTGCCGAGGAAGCCGTTATCGCGTTGGCGGGGGAGTGGCGCGAGCGGGGGCGGAAGACTCGACGGCTTGCCGTCAGCCATGCCTTCCACTCGCCGTTGATGGAACCGGTGTTGGACGAATTCCGTGCGGCCATCGCCGGGTTGACGTTCCGGCCGCCGACGGTTCCGCTGGTCTCGAATGTGACGGGCGCATTGGCGACGGCGGAGCAGCTGTCCGATCCCGACTACTGGGTGGACCATATCCGTCAGCCGGTCCGTTTCGCCGATGGCGTCGCCACGCTCCACCGGCAGGGCGTGCGCACGTTCCTGGAACTCGGCCCGGATGGTGTGCTGTCCGCCGTCGGCGCCGAGAGCGCCGAGGACGCGCTGTTCGCGCCCGCGCTGCGCGGCGGCCACGATGAGGCCCGCACGTTGTTGACCGCGCTGGCCCAGCTGTGGACGAGGGGCCTCGCCGTCGACTGGCCTGCCCTGTTCGCCGGTCAGGGCGCCCGCCGAGTCGACCTGCCGACCTACGCCTTTCAACACCAGAGCTTCTGGCCGGACGCGGGCGCCCGGGTGGGCGATGTCAGCGCGGCGGGTCTTGGCCGTGCCGAACACCCGTTGTTGGGCGCGGCGGTGGCGCTTGCCGACAGCGACGGTTTTCTGCTGACCGGGCGGCTATCGGTGCGCACCCACCCCTGGCTGGCCGATCACCGGGTCGCCGGACGGGTGGTCGTTCCCGGCACCGGACTGCTGGAACTGGTCCTGCACGCGGGCACCCAGGTCGGCACCGGCATGGTGGAAGAACTGATGTTCCAGGCGCCGTTGGTGCTGCCCGAACAGGGCGATGCCATCGTGCAGGTGAGCGTGGGCGGCCCCGACGAGACCGGACGCCGTTCCGTCAGCGTGCACTCCCGCCTGGACGACGACCCGGGCGCCGCCCAGGGTTGGACGCACCACGCCGCCGGCATGCTTGGGCGCGAGGGAGCCGCCCCCACCTTCGACCTCACCCACTGGCCCCCGGCGGACGCCGAGGAGATCGACGTGTCCGGCTTCTACGCGGGCGCGGGCAATCCCGGGGTCGAGTACGGCCCGGGCTTCCACGGCTTGCGGCGGCTGTGGCGGCAGAGCAACGGCGACGCCTTTGTGGAGGTGGTGGCGCCGGAGACGCTGGCCGACCAGACCGGCGCGTTCGGTATGCACCCCGCGCTGACGGACGCGATCCTGCACGCGCTGAACATCAGCGGCGTGGTGTCCGCCAACGGTGAGGGCCGGCTGCCGTTTGTGTTCAACGGGGTGTCGTTGTGGGCGGTGGGCGCGTCGGTGCTTCGGGTGCGGTTGCGGGCCATCGGCCCGGACCTGGTGTCGATGCTGCTGGCGGATGGTGAGGGCCGGCCGGTCGCCGAGGTGACCTCCCTGGGCGTGCGGGCGTTCTCGCCGGAGGCGATCGGCGCCGGTGGGGAGTCGTTGTTCCGGGTGGAGTGGGTTCCGGCCCTGGCCGGGGGTGAAAACGCCGAGGACTGGCGGGAGTTGAGATTGGGCGATGCGGCGGGTGCGTTGGTTGCCGTTCAGCGGTGGTTGGTTGAGGAGGAGGGGTCGGGGGTGCCGTTGGTGGTGGTGACGTCGGGTGCGGTGGATCCGGTGGGTGGGGGTGGGGTGGATCCGGATGCGGCGTCGGTGTGGGGGTTGGTGCGAGCGCTGCAGGCCGAACAGCCCGGCCGGATCATGCTCCTTGACACGGACGACGAGGTCTCCGTGGGCGGGTTGTTGGGGTTGGATGAGCCTGCGGTTGCGGTGCGTGGGGGTGAGGTGTGGGTGCCGCGTCTGGTGCGGGTGCCGTTGGCGTCGGTGCCTGTGGACGGTGAGGCGGTGGTGCGTGGTGATGGGACGGTGTTGATCACGGGTGGTTCGGGTGCGTTGGCGGGTTTGGTGGCGGAGCGTCTTGCCGAACGGCATGGGGTGCGGCGGTTGTTGATGCTGTCCCGAAGTGGTGCGGTCGCCGAGGGGCTGGTGGAGCGGTTGGCCGGTTTGGGTGCGTCCGTGGAGGCGGTGGCGTGTGATGCCTCGGATCGGGACGCGGTGGCCGAGGTGCTGGCGTCGATCGACCCGGACTTCCCGCTGCGCGGTGTCGTCCATGCGGCCGGTGTGCTGGACGACGGGGTGTTCGCCTCACTGAACCCCGAACGCCTGGAACGGGTATGGGCCCCGAAGGCGCGCGGGGCCGTCATTCTCGACGAGTTGACGGCGGATCTCGATCTGGATCTGTTTGTGGTGTTCTCTTCTGCGGCCGGTGTGTTGGGGAATGCGGGGCAGGCCAGTTATGGGGCGGCGAATACGTTCCTGGACGGGTTGGTGGCGCGGCGTCGTGAGCGTGGTTTGCCGGGTGTGTCGATGGCGTGGGGGCTGTGGGCGGTGGAGGGCGGCGGTATGGGGGCCACCCTTGGCGAGGCGGACTCCGGCAGGATCAACCGGGGCGGCATCCGGGCCCTGAGCACCGAGGAAGGGCTCGCCCTCTTCGACGCCGGTCTCCGTCTGAACGCCGAACTCACCGTCCCCATCGGCCTGGACCTGGACGCGTTGCGTTCCTCGGCCACCACGAGCAGCGAGATTCCCGCACTGTTCCGTGGCCTGGTGCGGGTGCCGACTCGCGCCGTGGCGAAGGCCGGTGCCGTGACGGACACCGGATGGGCCGGCAGGCTGGCGGGACTCGATGAGGCCGGGCGGCACCGGCTGCTGCTCGATGTGGTCCGCGAGCAGGTGGCGGGCGTGCTCGGCTATGCACAGCCGGCCCTTGTGGGCCCGGCGCAGCCGTTCACCGAACTGGGCCTCGACTCGTTGACCGCGGTCGAGCTCCGCAACCGACTCGCCACCGTGATGGGCGTGCGGCTGCCGGCGACCCTGGTGTTCGACTACCCCACGTCCGAGGTGCTGGCGGGCTTTCTGGTCCGCGAGGTCGTCGGCGAGGTCGTCAGCGTCGACACCCCGGCCCTGGCCACCACACACGCCACCGACAACGAGGCCATCGCCATCGTCGGCATGGCCTGCCGCTACCCCGGCGGGGTCACCACACCCGAGGAACTGTGGGAGCTGGTGGCGTCCGGAACCGACGCCATCTCGCCGTTCCCGACCGACCGGGGGTGGGACGTCGACGGCCTCTACGACCCCGACCCCGACAAGCTGGGCAAGAGCTACAGCCGGCACGGTGGATTCCTCAGCGATGTCGCCGGGTTCGACCCCCAGTTCTTCGGCCTGTCGCCCCGTGAGGCCCTGACCACCGACCCGCAGCAGCGACTGCTGCTGGAAACCTCGTGGGAGGCGATGGAGCGCGCGGGCATCGACCCAACCACCCTGCGCGGCAGCCGCACCGGCGTCTTCACCGGCGTCATGTACCACGACTACTACGATGTGCTGCGCCCGTTGCCGGAGAGCGAGGGAGCGGTCGGCACCGGCAAGGTGCCGAGCATCGCCTCCGGCCGACTGTCCTACACCTTCGGCCTCGAAGGCCCAGCGGTGACCGTGGACACCGCCTGCTCCTCGTCGTTGGTGGCTCTGCACCTGGCGGTGCAGGGACTGCGCAACGGCGAGTGCGATATGGCGCTGGCCGGCGGGGTCGCCGTGATGGCGACCCCGGCGACCTTCATCACCTTCTCCCGCCAGCGTGCTTCGGCGCCCGACGGCCGGTGCAAGTCGTTCGCCGACTCCGCCGACGGCGCCGGCTGGAGCGAAGGCGCCGGCATGCTCCTCATCGAACGGCTGTCGGACGCACAGCGCCTCGGCCACCCGGTGCTGGCCGTGGTGCGGGGCTCGGCCGTCAACCAGGACGGCGCGTCGAACGGTCTGACCGCGCCGAACGGCCCCTCGCAGCAGCGGGTCATCCGCCAGGCCCTCGCCAACGCCCGCATCACCCTGTCCGATGTCGATGTCGTCGAGGGGCATGGCACGGGCACCAAGCTGGGCGACCCGATCGAGGCCCAGGCGCTGCTCGCGACCTACGGCCAGGACCGGCCGGCGGACCGGCCGCTCTGGCTGGGCTCGCTCAAGTCGAATATCGCCCATGCGCAGGCCGCTTCGGGCGTCGGCGGCATCATCAAGATGGTCATGGCGCTGCGCAATGCCACCATGCCGCGCACCCTGCACGCGGATGTGCCGTCCCCGCACGTCGACTGGACGGCGGGTGCGGTGTCCCTGCTCACGGAGGAACGGCCCTGGCTGCCCGAGGAGGGACGCCTCCGCCGAGCCGCCGTGTCGTCGTTCGGCGTCAGCGGCACCAATGTGCACACCATCCTGGAGGAGGCGCCCCCGCTCGACCGGGCCGCCGGCGCCGCCCCCGGGGGCAAGCCGCTGCCCCTGGTGCCGGTGGCGCTCTCCGCCCTGGGCGGCGAAGCGCTGCGCGGGCAGGCCCGCGCGCTGCTCGCACACCTCGGGACGCGCCCCGAGGACAGCGTGACCGATATCGCGTTCTCGCTGGCCACCGGCAGGGCTCGGCTGGAGAACCGCGTCCTGCTGCTCGCCGACAGCGTCGCTCAGCTGACCGACGAGCTGGGAGCCCTCGCGGCCGGCGACCCGCGTCTGGATTCGGCCATTGGCACGGCGAGGGACGGCCGGACCGCGTTTCTGTTTACGGGGCAGGGCGCGCAACGGCTCGGAATGGGCCGGGAGTTGTATGACGCGTTCCCGGTGTTCGCGGAGGCTTTTGACGCGGTGTGCGGGGAGTTGGACCGGCATCTGGGACGGTCGCTTTCGGAGGTGGTGTTCGGTGACGATGCGGAGTTGTTGAATCAGACGGTTTATGCGCAGGCGGCGTTGTTCGCGGTTGAGGTGTCGTTGTTCCGGCTCGTCGAGTCGTGGGGGGTGCGGCCTGAGTTTCTGGCCGGGCATTCGATCGGCGAGGTTGCCGCCGCCTATTGCGCGGGGGTGTGGTCGCTGGCCGATGCGTGTGAACTGGTGGCGGCTCGTGGGCGGTTGATGCAGTCGCTGCCGGTGGGCGGGGCGATGGTGGCGATCCAGGCCACCGAGGACGAGTTGGGCGAACTGCCGGCGGGCGTCGGCATCGCGGCGATCAACGGGCCCACCTCGCTGGTGGTTTCCGGTGCCGAGGAAGCCGTTACCGCGCTGGCCGGGGAATGGCGCGAGCGGGGGCGGAAGACCCGACGGCTCGCCGTCAGCCACGCCTTCCACTCGCCGCTGATGGAACCGGTGCTGGACGAATTCCGCGCGGCGATCTCCGGGCTGAGGTTCCAGGCCCCGACCATCTCCCTGGTGTCGAATGTGACAGGCGAGTTGGCCACCGTGGAGCAGATATGTGCCCCGGGCTACTGGGTGAACCATATTCGTCGGGCCGTCCGTTTCGCCGACGGGATCGCCGCGCTCCAGGGCGTCGGCGTGCGCACCTTCCTCGAACTCGGCCCGGACGGTGTGCTGTCCGCCGCCGGCGCCGAGACCGCCGAGGACGCGGTGTTCGCACCGCTGATGCGTGCCGGCCGCGACGAGGCCAGGACCCTGCTGACCGCGCTCGGCCGCGTCTGGGCGCATGGCACCGCCGTCGACTGGGCCGCGCTCTTCGACGGTTCCGGCGCCCGCCGCGTCGACCTGCCGACCTATGCCTTCCAGCGGGAACGGTACTGGCCCGATGTGGCGGTCGATATGACGCGGCCGTCCACGTCCCCCACGCATGCGGCCGAAGAGACCTTCTGGCGTGCGGTCGAGGCCGAGGACGCCGGGGCTCTCGCTGAGACGTTGCGTCTTGGTGTGGATGAGGTGGGGTCGTTGGAGTCGGTGTTGCCGGTGTTGTCGTCGTGGTGGCGGGGGCGTCGGGTGCGGGGTGTGGTGGATGGGTGGCGTTATGGGGTGGCGTGGCGTGCGGTGTCGGGTGGTGGGGGTGGGGTGTCGGGTCGTTGGGTTGTGGTGGTTGAGCCGGGTGATGGGGTTGTGGGTGTGGTGGGGGAGGCGTTGGTGGGGTGTGGGGTTGAGGTTGTGGTGGTGGAGGTGGATCCGGGGGTTGGTCGGGAGGGGTTTGTGGCTGCGTTGGCGGGGTTGGGGTCGGTTTCGGGTGTGGTGTCGTTGTTGGGTGTGGTGGGGACGTTGGGTTTGGTGCAGGGGTTGGGGGATGTGGGTGTGGGGGGTCGGTTGTGGTGCGTGACGCGGGGTGCGGTGTCGGTGGAGGGTGAGGTGGTGGATCCGGTGGGGTCGCAGGTGTGGGGGTTGGGTTTGGCGGCGGGGTTGGAGGTGCCGGATCGGTGGGGTGGTCTGATCGATTTGCCGGTTGAGGTGGATGAGGTGACGGCGGGTTTGCTGGTGGATGTGTTGGGTGGTGGTGAGGCGCAGTTGGCGGTTCGGGGTTCGGGTGTTTATGCGCGGCGTTTGGTGCCGGTGTCGTCCACTGCCGGTGGGGTGTGGGTGCCGCGTGGGACGGTGTTGGTTACGGGTGGTACGGGTGGTTTGGGTGCGCGGGTGGCGCGGTGGGTGGTGGGGCAGGGTGCGGAGCGGTTGGTGTTGTCGAGTCGTCGTGGTCTTGAGGCGCCGGGTGCGGTGGAGTTGCGGGATGAGTTGGTGGCGGCGGGCGCGGTGGTCGAGGTGGTGGCCTGTGACATGGGGGATCGGGATGCGGTGGCGGGGTTGCTGGGGGTTGCGGGTGCGGGGTTGACGGGTGTGGTGCATGCGGCCGGGGTGGATGTGTCGGGGATGCTCGACGGTCTGGACGAGGAGGCGCTGGCGCGGGCGGCGGGCGGCAAGGTGGTGGGTGCGGCGCTGCTGGACGAGCTGCTGGGCGAGCGGGAGTTGGACGCGTTTGTGCTGTTCTCCTCAGTGGCCGGAGTGCTCGGTGGCGGCGGCGCGGGCGCCTATGGCGCGGCAAATGCGTATCTCGACGGGTTGGCGGCGGCGCGTCGGGCGCGTGGCCTGGTGGGAACGTCGATCGCCTGGGGTCCCTGGGCCGGGGCCGGCATGGCGGTCGCCGACACCACGGCCGCCCAGTCCGGGCGTCGTGGCATGCGGCATCTCGACCCGGAGCTGGCCGTCACCGCCCTCGGCACCGTCGCCGGCAGCGGCAACGCCACCGAGGTCGTGGCCGACGCCGACTGGCAGCGCATCGCGGGCATCTATGGCACCGCGCTCTTCGGCGAACTGGTCGACCCGTCGGTCGACGACCGCAACGCCACGCCCACCGACAGCCGTTCACCGCTGCTGGCCGAACTGAACGCGGTGGACGACGACGAGGACCGCGAGCGCCGCCTCACCCGACTGGTCTGCGCCGAGGTGGCCACCGTCCTCGGCTACCGCCAGGCGGATATCCAGGACGAACGCGCCTTCCGCGACATGGGCTTCGACTCGCTGACCGCCGTCGAGCTGCGCAACCGGCTGACCGTGGTGACCGGCCTCCAGCTCGCCACCACGGTGGTCTTCGACCACCCCAGCCCCCGCCAACTCGCCGCGTTCCTGCGCACCGAACTGTTCGGCGCGGCCACCGAACCCGTCGTCCAGCAAAGGCCGTTCGCCGCCTCCGACGACGAGCCGATCGCGATCGTCGGCATGGCCTGCCGCTACCCCGGCGGCGTCACCTCGCCCGAGGAGCTGTGGCAGCTCCTGGCCGAGGGCCGGGACGTCATCGGCGACTTCCCCGCCGACCGTGGCTGGGACCTCGACGCCATCTACGATCCCGAGCCCGACCGGTCGGGGACGACCTACTCGCGGCGTGGCGCGTTCCTCACCGGCATGCCGGACTTCGACGCGTCGTTCTTCGGCATCAGCCCGCGCGAGGCCCTGGCCATGGACCCGCAGCAGCGGCTGCTGCTGGAGACCGGCTGGGAGGCGTTCGAACGCGCCGGACTGAACATCCGCGCGCTGCGCGGCAGTCAGACCGGTGTGTTCGTCGGCATCAGCGGCTCCGACTACGGCACGGTGCTCATGCAGGCCCCACCGGAGACGGCCGAGGCCCATGGCGCCGCCGGCAACGCCCTCAGCGTCATGTCCGGCCGCCTCTCCTACACGTTCGGGTTCGAGGGGCCCGCGGTGACGGTGGACACGGCCTGCTCGTCGTCGCTGGTCGCCATGCATTTGGCGGCGCAGGCGCTGCGGCAGGGCGAATGCGATCTGGCGCTGGCCGGCGGGGTGACGGTGCTGTCGACGCCGCAGCTGTTCATCGAGTTCTCCCGGCAGCGCGGCCTGTCCGCCGACGGCCGCTGCAAGGCGTTCGCGGACTCCGCCGACGGCGTCGGCTGGGGCGAGGGCGTCGGCCAACTGGTGCTGGAACGGCTCTCCGACGCCCGCCGCCACGGCCATCAGGTGCTCGCGGTGGTGCGCGGCTCGGCCGTCAACCAGGACGGTGCCTCCAACGGGCTCACCGCGCCGAACGGACCCTCTCAACAGCGCGTCATCCAGCAGGCGTTGGCCGGCGCCGGGCTGTCGTCCGACGAGGTGGACGTGGTCGAGGCGCATGGCACCGGCACCCGGCTCGGCGACCCGATCGAGGCACAGGCGCTCCTCGCCACCTATGGCCAGGACCGGCCGGACGACCGTCCGCTGCTCCTCGGCTCGGTCAAGTCGAACATCGGCCACACCCAGGCGGCGGCCGGCGTCGCCGGCGTGATCAAGATCGTCATGGCGATGCGGCACGGAACCCTTCCGCGCACCCTGCACGCCGAGCGGCCGTCCTCCCGCGTGAACTGGTCGGCCGGCGCCGTGACGCTGCTGACCGAGCCCCGGCCGTGGGAGCCGGAGGACGGCCGGGTCCGCAGGGCGGGCGTGTCGTCGTTCGGCATCAGCGGCACCAACGCCCACACCATCATCGAGGAACCCCCGGCCGCAGCCGACCCCGCCGAACGTCCCGAACCCGACCTCGCCGACGGGTCGGCCACCACCTGGCCGGCGTTCCCCGTGCTGCTGACCGGGCATGACGCCACCGCCCTGCGCGCCCAGGCACGGCGGCTGAACGACCACCTCGACGGCGCATCCGACGTCCGGCTCGCCGACCTCGCCTACTCGCTGGCCACCAGCCGCGCCGAACTCCCGCACCGCGCCGTCCTGATCGCCGACCAACGCGAACGGTTGACCGCCGAACTGCGGGCGGTCGCGGAAGGCGATCCGCGATTCGACGTGGCAGTCGACGGCGGCTCCGCCGGCGGCGCCAGGGTCGCCCTGCTCTTCACGGGACAGGGCGCGCAGCGCATCGGCATGGGAGGGGACCTCTACGCCCGGTTCCCCGTCTTCGCCGCCACCTTCGACGAGGTCTGCGCCGAACTGGACCGGCACCTCGAACGGCCCCTGCGTTCCGTGGTGTTCACCGCCCAGGGCGGCGCGGACGGGGAACTGCTGAACCAGACCGTCTATGCCCAGGCGGCCCTGTTCGCGATTGAGGTATCCCTCTACCGACTCGTCCGCAGCTGGGGCGCCCGGCCGGAGTTCCTGGCCGGCCACTCGATCGGCGAGGTCGCCGCCGCCTACTGCGCCGGGGTCTGGTCCCTGCCCGACGCCTGTGAACTGGTCGCCGCACGCGGCCGGTTGATGCAGTCACTGCCCGCCGGCGGCGCGATGGTGGCGATCCAGGCCGGCGAGGCCGAACTGGGCGAACTGCCGGCGGACGTGAGCATCGCCGCCATCAACAGCCCCACCTCGCTGGTGATCTCCGGCAAGGAGGAGCCGGTCGCCGCACTGGCCACCGTCTGGCGCGAACGGGGACGGAAGACCCGCCGGCTCGCCGTCAGCCACGCGTTTCACTCGCCGCTGATGGAACCGGTGTTGGACGAGTTCCGCGCGGCCATCTCCGGGCTCACGTTCCAGCCGCCGACGATTCCGCTGGTGTCGAATGTGACGGGCGGCCTCGCCACGGCGGAGCAACTGCGCGATCCGGGCTACTGGGTGGACCACATCCGCCATGCGGTGCGCTTCGCCGACGGCGTGGCCACCCTCCACGCCGAGGGCGTGCGGACCTTTGTCGAACTCGGACCGGACGCCGTGCTGTCCTCGGCCGGCATCGAGGTGGTCGAGCAACTACACGACGAGGACACGCTGTTCGCCCCGCTGATGCGGGCCGGACGCGGAGAGATCGAAACGCTCCTGATGACCCTGGGCCGCGCCTGGGCGCATGGCGCCGCCGTCGACTGGGCCGCGCTCTTCGACGGTTCCGGCGCCCGCCGCGTCGATCTGCCGACCTATGCCTTCCAACGCCGGCGCTACTGGCCCGTCGAGCACTTCGCCACCCGGCCCGAACTCCGGGAGGACGGCGAGGAGTCCGCGTTCTGGAACGCCGTGGCCGACCACGATCTGCCTTCGCTCGCTGAGACGTTGCGTCTTGGGGTGGATGAGGTGGGGTCGTTGGAGTCGGTGTTGCCGGTGTTGTCGTCGTGGTGGCGGGGGCGTCGGGTGCGGGGTGTGGTGGATGGGTGGCGTTATGGGGTGGCGTGGCGTGCGGTGTCGGGTGGTGGGGGTGGGGTGTCGGGTCGTTGGGTTGTGGTGGTTGAGCCGGGTGATGGGGTTGTGGGTGTGGTGGGGGAGGCGTTGGTGGGGTGTGGGGTTGAGGTTGTGGTGGTGGAGGTGGATCCGGGGGTTGGTCGGGAGGGGTTTGTGGCTGCGTTGGCGGGGTTGGGGTCGGTTTCGGGTGTGGTGTCGTTGTTGGGTGTGGTGGGGACGTTGGGTTTGGTGCAGGGGTTGGGGGATGTGGGTGTGGGGGGTCGGTTGTGGTGCGTGACGCGGGGTGCGGTGTCGGTGGAGGGTGAGGTGGTGGATCCGGTGGGGTCGCAGGTGTGGGGGTTGGGTTTGGCGGCGGGGTTGGAGGTGCCGGATCGGTGGGGTGGTCTGATCGATTTGCCGGTTGAGGTGGATGAGGTGACGGCGGGTTTGCTGGTGGATGTGTTGGGTGGTGGTGAGGCGCAGTTGGCGGTTCGGGGTTCGGGTGTTTATGCGCGGCGTTTGGTGCCGGTGTCGTCCACTGCCGGTGGGGTGTGGGTGCCGCGTGGGACGGTGTTGGTTACGGGTGGTACGGGTGGTTTGGGTGCGCGGGTGGCGCGGTGGGTGGTGGGGCAGGGTGCGGAGCGGTTGGTGTTGTCGAGTCGTCGTGGTCTTGAGGCGCCGGGTGCGGTGGAGTTGCGGGATGAGTTGGTGGCGGCGGGTGCCGAGGTCGAGGTGGTGGCCTGTGACATGGGGGATCGGGATGCGGTGGCGGGGTTGCTGGGGGTTGCGGGTGCGGGGTTGACGGGTGTGGTGCATGCGGCCGGGGTGGATGTGTCGGGGATGCTCGACGGTCTGGACGAGGAGGCGCTGGCGCGGGCGGCGGGCGGCAAGGTGGTGGGTGCGGCGCTGCTGGACGAGCTGCTGGGCGAACGGGAGTTGGACGCCTTTGTGCTCTTCTCCTCCGCCGCCGGCCTCTTTGGCAGCGCGGGCGCGGGCGCCTATGGCGCGGCCAATGCGTATCTCGACGGGTTGGCGGCGGCGCGGCAGGCGCGTGGCCTGGTGGGAACGTCGATCGCCTGGGGTCCCTGGGCCGGGGCCGGCATGGCGGTCACCGACACCATGACCGCCCAGTCCGGGCGTCGTGGCATGCGGCATCTCGACCCGGAGCTGGCCGTCACCGCCCTCGGCACCGTCGCCGGCAGCGGCAACGCCACCGAGATGGTCGTCGACGCCGACTGGCAGCGCATCGCCGGCACCACCAGCACCGCACGCCTCGGCGGCCTGCTCGCCGAACTGGTCGAACAACCCCCGGCCCAGGGCACCGAAGGACCCGCCGACGACACCCCCCTGCTCGCCGAACTGGCCGCGATGGGGGACGCGGACCGCGAACGCCGGCTGACGCGACTGGTATGCGCGGAGGCCGCCGCCGTCCTCGGCTATGGCGACAGCGTCGGCGAGGTACGGCCCGAACGCGCCTTCCGCGATATGGGCTTCGACTCCCTCACGGGCGTCGAACTGCGCAACAGACTGACCGCGGTGACCGGCCGACGGCTCCCCACCACCCTCGTTTTCGACCATCCCACCCCCCGTCAACTCGCCGGGCATCTGCGCACCGAACTCTTCAGCTCCGCCGGGGCAGTTGCCGTCCAGGCCCGTCCGCTGGCGCGCGGCTCGGATGTCGAGCCGATCGCGATTGTGGGGATGGCGTGCCGGTTCCCCGGTGGGGTGGCGTCGCCGGAGGATCTGTGGCGGCTGGTGATGTCGGGTGCGGACGCGGTGTCGGAGTTCCCGTCCGACCGTGGTTGGGATGTGGAGTCGCTCTACGATCCGGATCCGTCGCGTTCGGGGACGTCGACGACGCGGTTCGGTGGGTTCCTGTCGGGTGCGGCCGAGTTCGACGCGGACTTCTTCGGGATCTCGCCGCGTGAGGCCCTGGCGATGGACCCGCAGCAGCGGCTGCTGCTGGAGACCGGCTGGGAGGCGTTCGAACGCGCCGGACTCGACGTGGAGCGGCTGCGCGGCAGCGAAACCGGCGTCTTTATCGGCAGCAACGGACAGGACTACGCCGGGCTGCTGCTCTCCTCACCCGATGCCACCGAGGGCTATGCCGCGACCGGGGCCGCGATGAGCGTCGCATCCGGCCGGCTCTCCTACACCTTCGGGTTCGAGGGCCCCGCGGTGACGGTGGACACCGCCTGCTCGTCGTCGCTGGTCGCCATGCATCTCGCGGCGCAGGCGCTCCGCCAGGGCGAATGCGGGATGGCGCTGGCCGGCGGGGTGACCCTGCTGTCGACGCCCCAGCTGTTCGTCGAGTTCTCCCGGCAGCGCGGCCTCGCGTCCGACGGCCGCTGCAAGTCGTTCGCCGAGGCGGCAGACGGTACGGGCTGGGGCGAGGGCGTCGGCCTGCTGGTGCTGGAGCGACTGTCGGACGCACAACGCCTCGGCCACCGGGTGCTGGCGGTGATGCGCGGCGGCTCGGCCATCAACCAGGACGGCGCGTCCAACGGTCTGACGGCGCCCAACGGCCCGGCGCAGCAGCGGGTGATCCGGCAGGCGCTGGCCTCCGCCGGCCTGTCGACGGCCGATGTGGACGCCGTCGAGGCACATGGCACGGGCACCACCCTGGGCGACCCGATCGAGGCCCAGGCGCTCCTTGCCACCTACGGCCAGGACCGGCCGGCGGACCGTCCGCTCTGGCTCGGCTCCGTCAAGTCGAACATCGGTCACACCCAGGCCGCCGCCGGGGTGGCGGGTGTGATCAAGATGGTGATGGCCCTGCGGCACGGGATGTTGCCGCCCACGCTGCATGTGGACGAGCCGTCGTCCCATGTCGACTGGACGGCGGGCGCCGTGCGGTTGCTGACCGAGGCCCGGCCATGGGAGCCCGAGGAGGGACGGATCCGCCGAGCCGGTGTCTCCTCCTTCGGCATCAGCGGGACCAACGCCCACACCATCATCGAGGAGCCACCGGCACCCGAGCCGGTGACCGACGAGGGGGAACGGGCGCCGTTGCCGGCGGTGCCGGTGCTGCTGTCCGCAGCGGACCAGGCGGGGCTTCGCGCACAGGCCGAGCGGCTGGCCGGCCACCTCGCTGAGCACCCCCAACTCGCCCTGACCGACCTCGCCTACTCCCTCGCCACCAGCCGCGCCGCGCTGACCACCCGACTCGCCCTCACCGTCCACGACCGCGACACCCTGCTCGACGACCTGCGCGCGGCAGCCGAGCGGGGCGGCGGTACCAGCGATGCCCTCGCCGGCGAGGGCGGCCGGCTGGCGTTCCTGTTCACGGGGCAGGGCGCGCAACGCCTGGGCATGGGGCGGGAGTTGTATGAGGCGTTTCCGGTGTTCGCGGAGTCGTTCGACGCGGTGTGTGGTGAGTTGGATCGTCATTTGGAACGGCCGTTGCGCGATGTGGTGTTCGGCGATGATCAGAAGCTGTTGAACCGGACCGCTTATGCTCAGGCCGGGTTGTTCGCGGTCGAGGTGGCGCTCTATCGGCTGGTGGAGTCCTGGGGTGTCCGGCCCGAGTTCCTGGCCGGTCATTCCATCGGCGAGGTCTCCGCTGCCTTCTGCGCGGGGGTGTGGTCGCTGGCGGATGTGTGTGAACTGGTGGCCGCGCGTGGCAGGTTGATGCAGTCGTTGCCCGCCGGTGGTTCGATGGTGGCGATCCAGGCCAGTGAGGCCGAGTTGGGCGAGTTGCCCAAGAGCGTGGGGATCGCGGCGATCAACGGGCCGACGTCGCTGGTGATCTCCGGCAAGGAACGGGCGGTCCGGTCGATAGCGGCGGCCTGGAGGAAGAAGGGGCGCAAGACCCGGAAGCTCGCCGTCAGCCATGCCTTCCACTCGCCGCTGATGGAGCCGGTGCTCGACGATTTCCGCGCGGCGATCGCGGGGCTCACGTTCCAGCCTGCCACCATTCCCCTGGTTTCGAATGTGACGGGGACACTGGCCACCACGGAGCAACTGTCCGACCCCGACTACTGGGTGAACCACATCCGCCGGGCGGTCCGTTTCGCCGATGGCATCGCCACCCTCCACCAGCAGGGTGTGCGTACGTTCCTTGAACTCGGCCCGGACGGTGTGCTGTCCGCGGCCGGCGCCGAGACCGCCGAGGAAGCCGTGTTCACCCCGGCCCTGCGCGGCGGCCGCGACGAGACCGAAACCCTGCTCACCGCCCTGGGCCGCGCCTGGGAGCACGGAACGGACGTCGACTGGTCGGCCATGTTCGCGGGCACCGGCGCGCGCACCGTGGACCTCCCCACCTACGCCTTCCAACGCCGGCCCTACTGGCCCACCCCCGCCCCCGTCAACGGCGCGGCCCCGGCGGCATCGCCGCAGGACACCGCGTTCTGGAACGCCATCGAGCACGGCGATCTCGGCAGCCTCACCAGGACCCTCCGCCTCGACGACGGCCAGCGCGCCTCCCTGGAACAGGTGCTTCCGGTGCTGTCGTCCTGGCGACAGACCCAGCAGGAACGGGACACCATCGACGGCTGGCGCTACCGCGTCACCTGGCGGACGTTCGAGACCGGCGAGCAGCCCGCCCTCACCGGCCCCTGGCTGCTCGCCCACGACCCGCGCCAGACCGGCACCGACATCCTGGAGACCGTGGCCGCCGCGCTGGACGCCAACGGAGCCGACGTCCACCGCGTCGAGGTGGCGCCGGGCACCCAACGCGCCGCGCTGGCGGAGCGGCTACGGGAACGCGCGGAGCGGACCCCGCAACCCACCGGCGTGCTCTCCCTCCTCGGCCTGATCGAGGACACCGCGCCGGGCAACGAGGCCGCGTCCGCAGGGCTGGCCGCAACTCTCCTGCTCAGCCAGGCACTTGGCGACGCCGAACTGCCCGCCCCGCTCTGGTGCGTCACCCGGGGCGCCGTGTCCACCGGGCGTTCCGACGCGCCCAGCCGCCCCCGGCAGGCACAGGTATGGGGCCTGGGCCGCATCGTCGGCCTGGAGGCCCCGCACCGCTGGGGCGGCCTCGTCGACCTGCCGCCCGCGCTCGACGAGCCGGCCCTGACCCGGCTGCTCGCCGTGCTCTCCGGCGATGGCACCGAGGACCAGATCGCCATCCGCGCCACCGGCACCCACGGCAGGCGACTCACCCGCGCCCCCCACACCGACCGTACTGATGGCACTGATGGAACTGACGGAACGCCCGCCGCCTGGTCGCCGCGCGGCACCGTGCTGATCACCGGCGGCACCGGCGGCCTGGGAGCCGCCGTCGCCCGCTGGGCCGCGGCCGCAGGCGCCGACCGTCTGGTGCTCACCTCCCGGCGCGGCCCGGAGGCCGAAGGCGCCGCCGAACTGGAGCGGGAGCTGGCCGAATCGGGCGCAGAGGTGACGATCACCGCATGCGATATCGCCGACCGCGACGCCGTCGCCGCCCTGCTCGCCGGAATTCCGGGTAAAACACTAACCGCCGTGGTGCACGCTGCCGGTGTGTCACATAACCGGGAGATCCAAGCCACCGGAACGGCGGACCTGCACGCCGCCGGAGCCGGAAAGGTCGCGGGTGCCGCGCACCTGGACGAACTGCTCGGCGACCAGCCGCTGGACGCGTTCGTCATGTTCTCCTCCATCGCGGCCGCCTGGGGCAGCGCCGACAACGGCGCCTATGCGGCGGCCAACGCCTACCTCGACGGCCTGGCCGAACAGCGCCGCCACCGCGGCCTGGCCGCAACCTCCGTGGCCTTCGGCCCCTGGGCGGAGATCGGCATGGCCACCTCCGACGAGCTGAGCCGCCAACTCGGCCGGCGCGGCCTCGGCCTGCTGCCGCCCGACACCGCCGTCGCCGCCCTGGCCGTCGCCGTCGGCTCCGGCGAAACCAACGAAATCGTCGCCGACGTCGACTGGGAGCGGTTCGCGCCCGTCTACACCTCCACCCGCGCCTGGCCACTGCTCGGCGGAATCCCCGAGGCCGACGCCGCCCTCGCCACCGCCGAAACCGCCGGATCCCCCGAAGCGGCGGCAGCCGCCGGCACAACCGAGGACACGTCAGCAGCCCTGCGCACCGAACTGGCCGGGCTGCCCGAAACCGAACGGACGCGCAAGCTGACGGCGCTCGTCTGCGCCCAGGCCGCCGCCGTCCTCGGCCGCGCCGAACGCGAACAGATCAAGCCGGGCCGCCCGTTCCGCGATATCGGATTCGACTCCCTCACCGCCGTCGAACTCCGCAACGCCCTGGCCACCGCGACCGGCGTCCGGCTCCCCGCCACCCTGGTCTTCGACCACCCCACCCCGGCCGACCTCGCCGAGCGCATCCGAGGCGAACTCCTCCCGGACCCGGCCGGCTCCCAACCCCACGGCACCGGCACCCTCGCCTCCGAACTCGACCGGCTGGCGGCCACCCTCTCCCGGGCCGAGATCGAAAGTGACGAACGAGCGGACATCGCCGCCCGCTTGCAGAGCATCCTCACCGCCTGGAACGGCCAGCCGCAGGCGGCCCCGGAAGGCAAGAGCGTCGCCGAGACGCTCGAAGCGGCCACCTCCGACGAGGTGTTCGACTTCATCGACAAGCAGTTCGGCATCGCCTGACCTCCAGCTCGCCGCCCCCTCGAACATTGGTGACCTCATGCCTGCCACGAATGAAGAGAAGCTGCTCGGCTACCTCAAGCGGATGACCACCGATCTCCACGAGACGCGGCAACGCCTTCAGCAGGCCGAGGCCGAAAGCCGGGAACCCATCGCCATCGTCGGCATGGCCTGCCGCTACCCCGGCGGCGTCAGATCACCCGAGGACCTGTGGCGGCTGGTGGCGAACGAGGTCGACGCCATCTCCCCGTTCCCCGCCGACCGGGGCTGGGAACTGGAGACCCTGTACGACCCCGACCCGGACCGCGACGGCACCTCCTACACCAGCAACGGCGGATTCCTCGACGGAGCCGCCGAGTTCGACCCGGAGTTCTTCGGCATCTCACCCCGTGAGGCGCTGGCCAT
This sequence comes from Streptomyces sp. NBRC 109706, assembly GCF_000974485.1. Lineage (GTDB taxonomy): Bacteria > Actinomycetota > Actinomycetes > Streptomycetales > Streptomycetaceae > Streptomyces. Next base: position 463,605 of record NZ_BBOM01000011.1, read on the forward strand.
GGACCCGCAGCAGCGGCTGCTGCTGGAGACCGGCTGGGAAACCTTCGAACGCGCGGGCATCGATCCGGCCACCCTGCGCGGCAGCCAGACCGGCGTATTCGTCGGCGCCACCTACGCCGGCTACGGCTCCGGCCTCGACGAACTACCGGAGGGCGCCGAAGGCTATCTGCTGACCGGAACCGCCTCCGCCGCCGCGTCCGGCCGCCTCTCCTACACCTTCGGCCTGGAGGGCCCGGCCGTCACCGTCGACACCGCCTGCTCCTCCTCGCTCGTCGCCCTCCACCTCGCCGTCCAGTCCCTACGACAGAACGAATCCCGTCTGGCGCTCGTCGGCGGCGTCATGGTCATGGCCACCCCGGCCACCTTTGTCGAGTTCTCCCGGCAACGCGGCCTCTCCGCCGACGGCCGCTGCAAATCGTTCGCCGACTCCGCCGACGGCACCGGCTGGTCCGAAGGCGTCGGCATGCTGCTTGTCGAACGCCTCTCCGACGCGCAGCGGCTCGGCCATCCGGTGCTCGCGGTGGTGCGCGGCTCGGCCGTCAACCAGGACGGCGCCTCCAACGGACTGACCGCCCCCAACGGCCCCGCCCAGCAACGCGTCATCCGCAAGGCCCTGTCCAACGCCCGGCTCACCGCCGCCGATATCGACCTGGTCGAAGCCCACGGCACCGGCACCACACTCGGCGACCCGATCGAGGCCCAGGCGCTGCTGGCGGCCTACGGCCAGGACCGGGACGCCGACCGCCCGCTGTGGCTGGGCTCGATCAAGTCCAACATGGGCCACGCCCAGGCCGCCGCCGGCGTGGCCGGAGTGATCAAGACCGTCATGGCGCTGCGCCACGCCCACATGCCGCGCACCCTGCACATCGACGAACCCTCCACCCATGTCGACTGGTCCGCCGGCACCGTGTCCCTGCTGACCGACGCCAGGACCTGGACCGTGGCCGAAGGCGCCATCCGCCGGGCCGGCGTGTCCGCGTTCGGCATGAGCGGCACCAACGCCCACGCCATCCTGGAGGAGGCGCCGCCCACCGAGGAGCCGCACCACAGCACGGACGACAACGCCACCGCGCCCCCCGCCGTCATTCCGCTGCCGCTCTCCGGAAGCAACGACGCCGCGCTCGGCCGGCAGCTCGACCGGCTCGCCTCACACCTCGAAGACCACCCCGAACTCCGCCCGCTGGACATCGCCTACTCCGCCGCCATCGGCCGAGCCGCCCTCGAACGGCGCGCCGTCCTCCTCGCCACCGACCGCGACTCCCTGGTGCGGGCGCTCCGCGCGGCGGCCAACGGCGCATCCGCCACCGGGCTGATCCGCCAAACGGTGACCGAAGGCCACACCGCCTTTCTCTTCACGGGGCAGGGCGCGCAACGCGTCGGAATGGGCCGGGAGTTGTATGCGGCGTTCCCGGTGTTCGCGGAGGCTTTCGACGCGGTGTGCGGGGAGTTGGACCGGCGGCTGGACCGGTCGCTTTCGGAGGTGGTGTTCGGCGATGACGCCGAGGTGTTACAGCAGACGGTCTACGCGCAGGCGGCGTTGTTCGCGGTCGAGGTTTCCCTGTTCCGGTTGGTCGAGTCCTGGGGGGTGCGTCCTGAGTTTCTGGCCGGGCATTCGATCGGTGAGGTCGCTGCGGCGTACTGCGCCGGGGTGTGGTCGCTGGCCGATGCCTGTGAACTGGTCGCCGCACGCGGTCGGTTGATGCAGTCGCTGCCCACCGGTGGCGCGATGGTGGCGATCCAGGCGGGCGAGGAAGAGCTGGGCGAACTGCCGGCGGGGATTGGCATTGCGGCGATCAACGGGCCCGACTCGCTGGTGATTTCCGGTGCCGAGGCTGCCGTTCTCGCGGTGGCCGGGGAATGGCGGGAACGGGGCCGGAAGACCAGACGGCTGAACGTCAGCCATGCGTTCCACTCACCGCTGATGGAACCGGTGCTGGACGAATTCCGCACGGCCATATCGGGGTTGGTGTTCCGGCCGCCGACGATTCCGCTGATCTCGAATGTCACGGGTGAGTTGGCGACGGCGGAACAGCTGTCCGACCCCGACTACTGGGTGGACCATATCCGCCGGCCCGTCCGCTTCGCCGACGGCATCGTGACCCTGTCGAACGAAGGCGTCACCGTCTTTGTCGAACTGGGACCCGACGGCGTGCTGTCCGCCGCCGGCGCCGAATCGGCGGAGAACGCGGTCTTCGCACCCGTCATGCGCGCCGACCGGGACGAGGTCGAAACACTGCGCCTCGGGCTCGGCCGCGCCTGGGCCGCCGGCACGGTGATCGACTGGTCCCGGCTCTTCGCCGGCCATGGCGCCCACCGCGTCGACCTGCCCACCTATGCCTTCCACCGCCAGCCGTTCTGGCTGCACCAACCCACCCGCCCCACCGCCACCCCCGCCCCGACAAGCGTGGTCGAGCAGGAATTCTGGGAGGCCGTCGAGAGCGAGAACGCCCAGGCGCTCGCCACGACCCTGCGCCTCGACCCGGACCACCGTGGCGCGCTGGAGTCGGTCCTGCCGGTGCTGTCGTCGTGGTGGCGTGAGCGTCGGGCGCGGGGCGTGGTGGACGGGTGGCGTTACCGCGTGACGTGGCGCCGGGTGTCGCCGCGCACCGGGGGCCGGCTGTCGGGCCGTTGGGCGCTGGCGGTGGACGCCGGCGCCGGGGAAGGTGGCGTCGCGGGCCTGGTGGGCGAGGCATTGGCGGGCCGCGGTGCCGAGGTCGTGGTGGTGGAGGTGGACCCGGCCGGGGGCCGGGAGGCCGTGGCCGGCGCGGTGGCGGACGCCGGGCCGCTGAAGGGCGTGGTGTCGCTGCTCGGGGTGTCGGGGGAGTGGTCCCCGGAGACGGGTGTGTCCTCCGGCGCCTCGGGAACGCTGGCGCTGGTGCAGGGTCTGGGCGATGCCGGTGTCGGCGGGCGCCTGTGGTGCCTGACGCGCGGCGCGGTGTCCGTGGACGGCGAGCCGCCGGAGCCGGCGCAGTCCCAGGTCTGGGGCCTCGGCTTCACCCTCGACTCCGAGCAGCCCGACCGCTGGGGCGGCCTGATCGATCTCCCCGAAAGCAGCGATGCGGACACCGTCTCCCGACTCGTGGACGTGCTCGCCGCGGGCCGCCCGAACGAGCAGGCCGCGGTCCGGCCTTCGGCCGTCTTCGAACGGCGACTGACCCGCGTCCCGGCCTCGTCCACTGCCGGTGGGGTGTGGGTGCCGCGTGGGACGGTGTTGGTTACGGGTGGTACGGGTGGTTTGGGTGCGCGGGTGGCGCGGTGGGTGGTGGGGCAGGGTGCGGAGCGGTTGGTGTTGTCGAGTCGTCGTGGTCTTGAGGCGCCGGGTGCGGTGGAGTTGCGGGATGAGTTGGTGGCGGCGGGCGCGGTGGTCGAGGTGGTGGCCTGTGACATGGGGGATCGGGATGCGGTGGCGGGGTTGCTGGGGGTGGCGGGTGCGGGGTTGACGGGTGTGGTGCATGCGGCCGGGGTGGATGTGTCGGGGATGCTCGACGGTCTGGACGAGGAGGCGCTGGCGCGGGCCGCCGGTGGCAAGGTGGTGGGTGCGGCGCTGCTGGACGAGCTGTTGGGTGAGCGGGAGTTGGACGCGTTTGTGCTGTTCTCCTCCGTCGCCGGAGTGCTCGGCGGCGGCGGCGCGGGCGCCTATGGCGCGGCCAACGCGTATCTCGACGGGTTGGCGGCGGCGCGTCGGGCGCGTGGCCTGGCGGGCACATCGATCGCCTGGGGTCCCTGGGCCGAGGTCGGCATGGCCGTCGTGGACAGCGTCAGCGCCCAGACGGGCCGACGCGGCATCCGGCACCTCGACCCGGAACTCGCCGTCCTGGCACTGGCCACCGTCGCCGGCAGCGGCAACGCCACGGAAGTGGTCGCGGACGTCGACTGGCAGCGCATCGCCGAGATCAGTGCCGCCGTGGACTCCGGAACGCTCCTCGACGACCTGGTCGACCGGCAGCCCGTCGCCCCCGTCGCCGACCTGCCCGGCGCCCCCCAGTCGCCGCTGCTCGCCGAGCTGGCCGCGATGGGGGACACGGACCGCGAGCGCCGCCTCACGCGGCTGGTGTGCGCGGAAGCCGCCGCCGTCCTCGGCCACGGCGAGGGAACGGCAGAGGTCCAGCCGGAGCGGGCCTTCCGCGACCTGGGCTTCGACTCCCTCACCGCCGTCGAACTGCGCAACCGGCTGAACACGGTGACGGGGCTTGCGCTCGCCACCACGCTGGTCTTCGACCACCCCAGCCCCCGGCAGCTCGCCGGGCATCTGCGCACCGAACTGTTCAAGGAGTCCGGTGGCCTCGCGGCACTCGCCCGCTCCCTGGAGCGCGGCTCCGACGACGAGCCGATCGCGATTGTGGGGATGGCGTGCCGGTTCCCCGGTGGGGTGGCGTCGCCGGAGGATCTGTGGCGGCTGGTGATGTCGGGTGCGGACGCGGTGTCGGAGTTCCCGTCCGACCGTGGCTGGGATGTGGAGTCGCTCTACGATCCGGATCCGTCGCGTTCGGGGACGTCGACGACGCGGTTCGGTGGGTTCCTGTCGGGTGCGGCCGAGTTCGACGCGGACTTCTTCGGGATCTCGCCGCGTGAGGCCCTGGCGATGGACCCGCAGCAGCGGCTGCTGCTGGAGACCGGCTGGGAGGCGTTCGAACGCGCCGGACTCGACGTGGAGCGGCTGCGCGGCAGCGAAACCGGCGTCTTCGTCGGCATCAGCGGCTCCGACTACAGCACGCTGCTGATGCGGAACCCCGAAGCGGCGGAGGGTTATGGCGCGACGGGCAACGCGGCGAGCGTGCTGTCGGGCCGGCTGTCCTACACGTTCGGGTTCGGGGGGCCCGCGGTGACGGTGGACACCGCCTGCTCGTCGTCGCTGGTCGCCATGCACCTGGCGGCACAGGCGCTGCGGCAGGGCGAGTGCGGGGTGGCGCTGGCCGGCGGCGTGACCCTGCTGTCGACGCCCCAGCTGTTCGTCGAGTTCTCCCGGCAGCGCGGCCTCGCGTCCGACGGCCGCTGCAAGTCGTTCGCCGAGGCGGCGGACGGCACGGGCTGGGGCGAGGGCGCCGGCCTGCTGGTCCTGGAACGGCTCTCGGACGCGCAGCGGAACGGCCATCGGGTGCTGGCGGTGATGCGCGGTTCGGCGGTGAACCAGGACGGCGCGTCCAACGGGTTGACGGCGCCCAACGGTCCCTCACAGCAGCGGGTGATCCGGCAGGCGCTGGCCTCCGCCGGCCTGTCGACGGCCGATGTGGACGCCGTCGAGGCACATGGCACGGGCACCACCCTGGGCGACCCGATCGAGGCCCAGGCGCTGCTCGCCACCTACGGTCAGGACCGCGACGCGGAACGGCCGTTGCTGCTGGGATCGGTGAAGTCGAACATCGGTCACACCCAGGCCGCGGCGGGTGTGGCGGGTGTGATCAAGATGGTGATGGCGCTGCGGAACGGGGTGCTGCCGCCCACGCTGCATGTGGACGAGCCGTCGTCGCATGTCGACTGGTCGGCGGGCGCGGTGTCGTTGCTGACGGAGGCCCGGCCATGGGAGCCGGAGGACGGCCATGTGCGGCGGGCGGGCGTCTCCTCGTTCGGTCTCAGCGGGACCAATGCCCACACCATCATCGAGGAGCCGCCGGCGCCCGAGCCGGTGACCGACGAGGGGGAACGGGCACCGTTGCCGGCGGTGCCGGTGCTGCTGTCGGCAGCGGACCAGGCGGGGCTTCGCGCACAGGCCGAGCGGCTGGCCGGCCACCTCGCCGAGCACCCCCAACTCGCCCTGACCGACCTCGCCTACTCGCTCGCCACCAGCAGGGCCTGGCTCAGCCGCCGCGCGACCATCGTCGTCCAGGACCGGGAGGCCCTGTCGCGCGACCTGGCGAGCCTCGCCGACGACGCGACGCGCGCCGGGGGCCCCATCGAGGGCGGCCGACTGGCGTTTCTGTTCACGGGGCAGGGCGCGCAACGGGTCGGGATGGGCCGGGAGTTGTATGACGCGTTTCCGTTGTTCGCGGAGACTTTTGACGCGGTGTGTGGGGAGTTGGACCGGCATCTGGAACGGCCGTTGGCCGGGGTGGTGTTCGGGGATGACGCGGAGCTGTTGAATCAGACCGTTTACGCGCAGGCGGCGTTGTTCGCGGTCGAGGTGGCGTTGTTCCGGCTCGTCGAGTCGTGGGGTGTGCGTCCTGAGTTTCTGGCCGGTCATTCGATTGGTGAGGTTGCCGCCGCTCACTGCGCGGGGGTGTGGTCGTTGGCCGACGCGTGTGAACTGGTGGCCGCTCGTGGGCGGTTGATGCAGTCGCTGCCGGCCGGTGGGGCGATGGTGGCGATCCAGGCCACCGAGGCCGAACTGGGCGAGCTGCCGGCGGGCGTCGGCATCGCGGCGATCAACGGGCCCAACTCGCTGGTGGTTTCGGGCGAGGAGGAGCCGGTTCTGGGGTTGGTGGGGGAGTGGCGCGAGCGGGGGCGGAAGACGCGTCGGCTCACCGTCAGCCATGCGTTCCACTCGCCGTTGATGGAGCCGGTGCTTGACGACTTCCGCGCGGCGATCTCCGGGCTGACGTTCCGGCCGCCGACGATTCCCCTGATCTCGAATGTGACGGGTGAGTTGGCCACGGCGGAGCAGCTGTGCGACCCGGGTTACTGGGTGGACCATATCCGTCAGCCCGTGCGTTTCGCCGACGGCATCACCGCCCTCCATGGCCAGGGCGTGAACACCCTCCTCGAACTCGGCCCGGACGGCGTGCTCTCCGCCGCAGGAGCCGAAACCGCCGAGGACGCGCTGTTCGCCCCGGCCCTGCGCGCCGGTCGCGACGAAGCCCCAACCCTGATCACCGCGCTCGGCCGGGTGTGGAGCGCCGGTCACGCAATTGACTGGGCCCTGCTGTTCCGGACGCTCGGCGCCCGGCAAGTCGACCTCCCCACCTACCCGTTCCAGCGCCGGCGCTTCTGGCCCGAGCCGCCGGCAGCACGCCCCGCCCCCGCTGACGTCGACGGGGTGGAGTCCGCCTTCTGGGAGGCGGTGGCGGCGGCCGATCTCTCGGGTGTGGGTGAGGTTCTTGGTCTGGGCGAGGAGGAGCGGGTGCCGTTTGGGGCTGTGCTGCCGGTGTTGTCGTCCTGGTGGCGTGGACGTCGGGTGCGGGGCGTGGTGGATGGCTGGCGTTATGGGGTGGAGTGGCGGTCGGTGTCGTTGTCGGGTGGCGCTGGGTTGTCGGGGCGTTGGTTGGTGTTGGCGGGTGCGGGGCAGGGGGCGGATGTTGAGGCGTTGAGTGGTGTGTTGTCGGGTGCGGGGGCCGAGGTCGAGGTGGTGTGGGCGGAGCCGTCCGTGGGTCGGGAGGGGTTGGCGTCGCTGCTGGCGGGCGGCGACGTCGTGGGTGTGGTGTCGTTGTGGGGTTTGTTGGGCGGGGTTGATGGGCTGCAGGGAACGTTGGTCGCCGCGCAGGGCCTGGTCGCTGCGGGTGTGGGTGGGCGGTTGTGGTGCCTGACGCGGGGTGCGGTGGTGACGGGTCGTTCGGATGCGCTGATCGATCCGGCGGGGGCGCAGGTGTGGGGTCTGGGTCGGGTCATCGGCCTTGAGGCGAGTGAGCGTTGGGGCGGTCTGGTCGATCTGCCGGAGACTTGGGACGAGGGTGTGGCGCGCCGGCTGGTGGGGGCGTTGGCGGCCGGGGGCGTGGAGGATCAGACGGCGGTGCGTTCCTCGGCGGTCTATGGCCGGCGTCTGGTGCGGGCCGCGAGGAGCGGCGCTGGGGAGTGGTCGCCGCGCGGCACGGTGCTGATCACCGGCGGCACGGGCGGTCTGGGTGCGCGCGTCGCCCGCTGGGCGGTGGAACGGGGTGCCGAGCGGCTGGTGCTGTCCAGCCGTCGGGGTCTTGAGGCGCCGGGTGCGGTGGAGTTGCGGGACGAGTTGGTGGCCGCGGGTGCCGAGGTCGAGGTGGTCGCCTGCGACATGTCCGATCGCGACGCCGTGGCCCGGCTGGTGAGCCAGGCCGTCGCCTGGGATGTGACGGCCGTCGTCCATGCCGCCGGCGTCTCGCACAGTGCCGAGCTGACCGATCTGGACGCGGCGGCCCTTGCCGAGGCCAGCCGGGGCAAGGTGGATGGCGCGGCCCATCTGGACGAGCTGCTGGGTGAGCGGGAGTTGGAAGCGTTTGTGGTGTTCTCTTCGATCGCCGCCGTGTGGGGGAGTGCGGGTGACGGTGCCTATGCGGCGGCGAACGCGTATCTCGACGGGTTGGTGGCGTCGCGGCGGGCGCGTGGTCTGGTGGGGACGTCCATCGCCTGGGGCCCGTGGGCCGAGGTCGGGATGGCGGCCGGTGAGGGGGCCCGTGACTATCTGAGCCGGCGGGGTCTGGTGATGATGCCTCCGGAGCATGCGGTGTCCGCCGTCGCGGGCGCGGTCGCCTCGGGCGCGGCGCTCCAGGTGGTCGCCGATGTGGACTGGGAACGGTTCGCGCCGCTCTACTCCTCGTCACGCAACTGGCCCCTCCTCGCCGAACTCGAAGCGGCCTCGACGGCGCCGGAGACGGAAGGCGCCGTCGTCGGCACGCCCCGGCTTCGGGACGAGCTGGCGGCGCTGCCCGAGAGCACGCGGGTGCAGCGGCTGACCGACCTGGTGTGCGCGGAGGCCGCCACCGTGCTCGGGCACGCGGATGCCGGCCGGATCGAGGCCGGGCGCGCGTTCCGGGAAATCGGGTTCGACTCGCTGACGGCGGTGGAGCTGCGTGACCGGCTGCGGGCCGCGACCGGGGTGAAGCTGCCGGCCACGCTGGTGTTCGACCACCCGAATCCCGCTGTGCTGGCGCGGCATCTCGCCGAACAACTGCTCGGCACCGTGGTCGACTCCGCGGCGTCGCTGCCTCCGGTGGTGGCGTCGGTGGACGACGACCCCATCGTCATCGTCGGCATGTCCTGCCGCTACCCCGGCGGCGTCGCCTCCCCCGAGGACCTGTGGCGCCTGGTGGCATCGGGGGCCGACGCGGTCACCGAGTTCCCGACCGACCGCGGCTGGGACATCGACGGCATCTACGACCCCGACCCCGACCGGGCCGGGACGACAACGACGCGCGAGGGCGCGTTCCTCGACTCGGCCACCAACTTCGACCCCGGGTTCTTCGGGATCTCGCCGCGCGAGGCACTGGCCATGGACCCGCAGCAGCGGCTGCTGCTGGAGGCGGGCTGGGAGGCGTTCGAACGGGCCGGAATCGACCCCTCGGCGCTGCGCGGCAGTCAGACGGGCGTCTTCGTCGGGGCGTCCGCCTCGGGTTATGGCATCGGCCTCTCGGAACTCCCGGAGGGCTCGGAGGGCTACTTCCTGACGGGCACGGCATCCGCGGTGGCGTCCGGGCGGCTGTCCTACACCTTCGGGCTTGAGGGCCCCGCCGTGACGGTGGACACGGCGTGCTCCTCATCGCTGGTGGCGCTGCATCTGGCGGTGCAGGCGCTGCGCAACGGCGAGTGCACGATGGCGCTGGCCGGCGGCGTCACGGTGATCTCGACGCCGACGACGTTTATCGAGTTCTCGCGGCAGCGCGGGCTGGCGTCGGACGGGCGCTGCAAGTCCTATGGAGAGGCGGCGGATGGCACCGGCTGGGCCGAGGGCGTGGGCATGCTCGTGGTGGAACGGCTCTCCGACGCTCGCCGTCTCGGGCACCCGGTGTTGGCCGTGGTGCGCGGCTCGGCCGTCAACCAGGACGGCGCGTCCAACGGTCTGACCGCGCCGAACGGTCCCGCGCAGCAGCGGGTGATCCGGCAGGCGTTGGCCGGTGCGGGGCTGTCCACGGGGGACGTGGATGTGGTGGAGGGCCACGGCACCGGCACGACGTTGGGTGACCCGATCGAGGCGCAGGCGTTGTTGGCCACCTACGGTCAGGACCGGGAAGCGGACCGGCCGTTGTGGCTGGGCTCGATCAAGTCCAACTTGGGCCATGCGCAGGCGGCTTCGGGCGTTTCGGGCGTGATCAAGATGGTGATGGCGCTGCGGAACGGGGTCATGCCCCAGACACTGCATGTGGACGAGCCGTCCTCGCGGGTGGACTGGTCGGCGGGTGCGGTGTCGTTGCTGACGGAGGCCAGGCCATGGGAGCCGGAGGACGGCCATGTGCGGCGGGCGGGCGTCTCCTCGTTCGGTCTCAGCGGGACGAACGCCCACACGATCATCGAGGAGGCGCCGGCTCTGGAGCCGGTGGCCGACGATGAGGGCGGGCGGGTGCGGTTGCCTGCGGTGCCGGTGCTGCTGTCGGCCGCCGATGCGGGCGGGTTGCGGGGCCAGGCGGAGCGGCTGCGGGAGCACCTGGTGGCGCGGCCGGAGCTGGGCCTGACGGATGTGGCGTTCTCGTTGGCGACGGGCCGGGCGGGGCTGGATAAGCGCGCGGTGGTGGTGGCGGGTGACCGTGACCGGCTGCTGGACGAGCTGGCTGCCACGGACGCGTTCCCGGCGGTGTCGGCGTCGGGCGGCCGGCTGGCGTTTCTGTTCACGGGCCAGGGCGCGCAACGGGTCGGGATGGGCCGGGAGTTGTATGACGCGTTTCCGTTGTTCGCGGAGACTTTTGACGCGGTGTGCGGGGAGTTGGACCGGCATCTGGAACGGCCGCTGGCCGGGGTGGTGTTCGGGGACGACGCGGAGCTGTTGAATCAGACCGTTTATGCGCAGGCGGCGTTGTTCGCGGTCGAGGTGTCGTTGTTCCGGCTCGTCGAGTCGTGGGGTGTGCGTCCTGAGTTTCTGGCCGGTCATTCGATTGGTGAGGTTGCCGCCGCTCACTGCGCGGGGGTGTGGTCGTTGGCCGACGCGTGTGAACTGGTGGCCGCTCGTGGGCGGTTGATGCAGTCGCTGCCGGCCGGTGGGGCGATGGTGGCGATCCAGGCCACCGAGGCCGAACTGGGCGAGCTGCCGGCGGGCGTCGGCATCGCGGCGATCAACGGGCCCAACTCGCTGGTGGTTTCGGGCGAGGAGGAGCCGGTTCTGGGGTTGGCGGGGGAGTGGCGCGAGCGGGGGCGGAAGACGCGTCGGCTCACCGTCAGCCATGCGTTCCACTCGCCGTTGATGGAGCCGGTGCTTGACGACTTCCGCGCGGCGATTGCGGGGTTGACGTTCCGGCCGCCGACGATTCCGTTGGTCTCGAATGTGACGGGTGAGTTGGCCACGGCGGAGCAGCTGTGCGATCCGGGTTACTGGGTGGACCATATCCGGCGGGCCGTGCGTTTTGCCGATGGGATCACCACTCTCCGGTCGCAGGGCGTGGGCGCCTTTCTTGAACTTGGCCCGGATGGTGTGCTGTCGGCCGCCGGTGCGGAGAGCGCCGAGGAGGGTGTTTTCGCGGCGGCTCTGCGCAACGGCCGCGATGAGGTCGAGACCCTGCTCGCGGCGCTCGGTCGGGTGTGGGTGCAGGGGACGGGTGTCGCCTGGGGGGCCGTGTTCGACGGTACGGGCGCTCGTCGTGTCGATCTGCCGACCTATGCGTTTCAGCGTCAGCGGTACTGGGCTGAGCCGCCGGTGGCGCGGCCGGTGGGGCAAGTCGATGTTGTGGACGGTGAGTTCTGGCGGGCTGTCGAGGGGGAGGATCTGGCGGGTCTTGGGTTCGCCGAGGAGGAACGTGCGTCGGTGGAGGCCGTGCTCCCGGTCCTGTCGTCGTGGCGGCGCGCGCGGCGTGTGCGGGGCGAGGTCGACGGCTGGCGTTATGGGGTGGAGTGGCGGCCGGTGTCGTTGTCGGGTGGCGCTGGGTTGTCCGGGCGTTGGCTGGTGTTGGCGGGTGCGGGGCAGGGGGCGGATGTTGAGGCGTTGAGTGGTGTGTTGTCGGGTGCGGGGGCCGTGGTCGATGTGGTGTGGGCGGAGCCGTCTGTGGGTCGGGAGGGGTTGGCTTCGCTGCTGGCGGGCGGGGAGGTCGTGGGTGTGGTGTCGTTGTGGGGCCTGTTGGGCGGGGGCGATGGGCTGCAGGGAACGTTGGTCGCCGCCCAGGGCCTGGTCGCTGCGGGTGTGGGTGGGCGGTTGTGGTGCCTGACACGGGGCGCGGTGGCGACGGGTCGTTCGGATGCGCTGGTTGATCCGGTGGGGGCGCAGGTGTGGGGTCTGGGTCGGGTCATCGGCCTTGAGGCGACGGCGCGTTGGGGCGGTCTGGTCGATCTGCCCGGCACCTGGGACGAGGGTGCGGCGCGCCGGCTGGTCGGCGTGTTGGCGGCCGGGGGCGCGGAGGACCAGACGGCGGTCCGTTCCTCGGCGGTCTATGGCCGGCGTCTGGTGCGGGCCGCGAGGAGCGGCGGGGAGTGGACGCCGCGCGGGACGGTGTTGATCACCGGCGGCACGGGTGGTTTGGGCGCGCAGGTCGCCCGCTGGGCGGCGGCGAACGGCGCCGAGCGGCTGGTGCTGTGCAGCCGCCGGGGCGATGCGGCGCCCGGCGCGGCCGAACTGCGGGACGAACTGGTGGCGGAGGGCGCCGATGTCGAGATCGTGGCCTGTGACCTGTCCGACCGCGATGCGGTCGCGGCGGCGCTGGCCGTGGCCGGCGACGACCTCACCGCTGTCGTCCACGCCGCCGGTGTCTCACATATGGTGCCGCTGGAGCACCTGGACAGCGCCGATCTGGCGGCGGCGTCGCGGGGCAAGGTGGATGGCGCGGCCCATCTGGACGAGCTGCTGGGCGAGCGGGAGTTGGACGCGTTTGTGGTGTTCTCTTCGATCGCCGCCGTGTGGGGGAGTGCGGGTGATGGCGCCTATGCGGCGGCGAACGCGTATCTCGACGGGTTGGTGGCGTCGCGGCGGGCGCGTGGTCTGGCGGGCACGTCCATCGCATGGGGGCCCTGGGCCGAGGTGGGCATGGCGGCCGGTGAGGGGGCCCGTGACTATCTGAGCCGGCGGGGTCTGGTGATGATGCCTCCGGAGCGAGCGGTGTCCGCCGTCGCGGGCGCGGTCGCCTCGGGCGTGGCGCTCCAGGTGGTCGCCGATGTGGACTGGGAACGGTTCGCGCCGCTCTACTCCTCCTCCCGGAACTGGTCGCTGCTGGGCGAGTTGGAGCTGGGGAAGACCGACGGGAGTTCGCCGTCGGTGGCGTCCCGGAGTGGTGTGGGGTCGTCGTCGGGGCTGGCGGGTCAGTTGGCCGGGCTGTCCCCGGCGGAGCAGGAGCGGTCGCTGACCGACCTGGTGTGTGCGGAGGCCGCGGCCGTGCTGGGGCATGCGGATGCCGGCCAGGTGGAGGCGGGGCGGGCGTTCCGGGACATCGGGTTCGACTCGTTGACGGCGGTGGAGTTGCGTGACCGGCTGCGGACCGCGACGGGCGTGAAGCTGCCGGCCACGCTGGTGTTCGACCACCCGAATCCCGTTGCGCTGGCGGCGTATCTGCGCGCGCAGCTGCTCGGTTCGGTGGTCGACTCGGCCGCGTCGCTGCCCGCCGTGGTGGCGTCGGCGGAGGACGAGCCGATCGTCATCGTCGGCATGGCCTGCCGCTACCCGGGCGGGGTCACCTCGCCGGAGGAGCTGTGGCGACTGGTGGCCGATGGCGTGGACGCGGTCGGGGACTTCCCCACGGATCGGGGCTGGGATATCGACGGGCTGTACGACCCTGACCCGGACCAGCCGGGCAAGGTCACCACGCGCAACGGCGCGTTCCTGTCGGGGGCCGGCGAGTTCGACCCCGGGTTCTTCGGTATCGCACCGCGCGAGGCGCTGGCCATGGACCCGCAGCAGCGGCTGCTGCTGGAGACCGGCTGGGAGGCGTTCGAACGCGCCGGCATCGCCCCTTCGGCGTTGCGCGGCAGCCAGACGGGAGTCTTCGTCGGGGCCTCGTTCTCCGGATACGGCGTCGGCCTTTCGGAACTGCCGAAGGGCTCGGAGAGTTCGGAGGGCTACTTCCTGACGGGCACGGCGTCCTCGGTGGCGTCCGGGCGGCTGTCCTACACCTTCGGGCTTGAGGGCCCCGCGGTCACGGTGGACACGGCCTGCTCCTCGTCGCTGGTGGCGCTGCATCTGGCGGTGCAGGCGCTGCGCAACGGCGAGTGCACGATGGCGCTGGCCGGCGGCGTCACGGTGATGGCGACCCCGGCGACGTTTGTGGAGTTCTCGCGGCAGCGCGGGCTGGCGTCGGACGGCCGCTGCAAGTCGTTCGCCGAGGCCGCCGATGGCACGGGCTGGGCCGAGGGCGTGGGGATGCTGGTGGTCGAGCGGCTGTCCGACGCCCGCCGGCTCGGGCACCCGGTGCTGGCCGTGGTGCGCGGCTCGGCCGTCAACCAGGACGGCGCGTCCAACGGTCTGACCGCGCCGAACGGTCCCGCGCAGCAGCGGGTGATCCGGCAGGCGATTGCCGGCGCGGGCCTGACGACCGCCGATATCGATGTCGCGGAGGCGCACGGGACGGGCACGACGTTGGGTGACCCGATCGAGGCGCAGGCGCTGCTTGCCACCTACGGTCAGGACCGGGAAGCGGACCGGCCGTTGTGGCTGGGCTCGATCAAGTCCAACCTGGGCCACACCCAGTCGGCTGCCGGTGTTGCCGGGATCATCAAGATGGTGATGGCCCTGCGGCACGGGGTCATGCCGCCCACGCTGCATGTCGATGAGCCGTCCTCGCATGTCGACTGGTCGGCCGGTGCGGTGTCGTTGCTGACGGAGGCCAGGCCGTGGGAGCCGGAGGACGGCCATGTGCGACGGGCGGGCGTCTCCTCGTTCGGCATCAGCGGCACCAACGCCCACACGATCATCGAGGAGGCGCCGGCTCCGGAGCCGGTGGCCGACGACGAGGGCGGGCGGGTGCGGTTGCCGGCGGTGCCGGTGCTGCTGTCGGCCGCCGATGCGGGCGGGTTGCGGGGCCAGGCGGAGCGGCTGCGGGATGACCTGGTGGGACGTCCCGAGCTGGGTCTGACGGATGTGGCGTTCTCGTTGGCGACGGGCCGGGCGGGGCTGGATCGGCGGGCGGTGCTGGCGGTCGGTGACCGCGAGCGGTTGTTGGCCGATCTGGCGGCGCTGGCTGCTGGCGATCCACGGTTGGACGCGGTGACGGGTGTTGCCGGTGGCGGACGGACGGCGTTTCTGTTCACGGGGCAGGGCGCGCAACGCCTCGGGATGGGGCGGGAGTTGTATGACGCGTTCCCGGTGTTCGCTGAGTCCTTCGACGCGGTGTGCGGGGAGTTGGACCGGCATCTGGAACGGCCGCTGCGGGATGTGCTGTTCGGCAGGGACCAGAAGCTGTTGAACCAGACGGTGTTCGCTCAGGCGGCGTTGTTCGCGGTCGAGGTGGCGCTGTTCCGGCTCGTCGAGTCCTGGGGCGTGCGGCCGCAGTTCCTGGCCGGGCACTCCATCGGTGAGGTTGCCGCCGCTCACTGTGCCGGGGTGTGGTCCCTGGCCGATGCCTGTGAACTGGTGGCGGCGCGTGGGTGGTTGATGCAGTCGTTGCCGGCCGGTGGGGCGATGGTGGCGATCCAGGCCACCGAGGCCGAACTGGGCGAGTTGCCCAAGAGCGTGGGCATTGCCGCGATCAACGGGCCGACCTCGCTGGTGATCTCCGGCAAGGAGCGGGCGGTCCGATCCGTGGCCGCCGCCTGGAGGAAGAAGGGACGCAAGACCCGTCGGCTCACCGTCAGCCATGCGTTCCACTCGCCGTTGATGGAGCCGGTGCTTGACGACTTCCGCGCGGCGATTGCGGGGTTGACGTTCCGGCCGCCGACGATTCCGTTGGTCTCGAATGTGACGGGTGAGTTGGCCACGGCGGAGCAGCTGTGCGATCCGGGTTACTGGGTGGACCATATCCGGCGGGCCGTGCGTTTTGCCGATGGGATCACCACTCTCCGGTCGCAGGGCGTGGGCGCCTTTCTTGAACTTGGCCCGGATGGTGTGCTGTCGGCCGCCGGTGCGGAGAGCGCCGAGGAGGGTGTTTTCGCGGCGGCTCTGCGCAAGGACCGTGGTGAGGTCGAGACCCTGCTCGCGGCGCTCGGTCGGGTATGGGTGCAGGGGACGGGTGTCGCCTGGGGGGCCGTGTTCAACGGTACGGGCGCTCGTCGTGTCGACCTGCCGACCTATGCGTTTCAGCGTCAGCGGTACTGGGCTGAGCCGCCGGTGGCGCGGCCGGTGGGGCAAGTCGATGTTGTGGACGGTGAGTTCTGGCGGGCCGTCGAGGGGGAGGATCTGGCGGGTCTTGGGTTCGCCGAGGAGGAACGTGCGTCGGTGGAGGCCGTGCTCCCCGTCCTGTCGTCGTGGCGGCGCGCGCGGCGTGTGCGGGGTGAGGTCGACGGCTGGCGTTATGGGGTGGAGTGGCGGCCGGTGTCGTTGTCGGGCGCCCCTGGGTTGTCCGGGCGTTGGCTGGTGCTCGCCGGGGAGGGACAGGAGGTCGACGCCGCTGTTGTGAGCGATGCGTTGTCGGGTGCGGGGGCCGAGGTCGAGGTGGTGTGGGCGGAGCCGTCCGTGGGTCGGGAGGGATTGGCGTCGCTGCTGGCGGGCGGGGAGGTCGTGGGTGTGGTGTCGTTGTGGGGCCTGTTGGGCGGGGTCGATGGGCTGCAGGGAACGTTGGTCGCCGCCCAGGGCCTGGTCGCTGCGGGTGTGGGTGGGCGGTTGTGGTGCCTGACACGGGGCGCGGTGGCGACGGGTCGTTCGGATGCGCTGGTTGATCCGGCGGTGGCGCAGGTGTGGGGTCTGGGTCGGGTCATCGGCCTTGAGGCGACGGAGCGTTGGGGCGGTCTGGTCGATCTGCCCGGCACCTGGGACGAGGGTGCGGCGCGCCGGCTGGTCGGCGTGTTGGCGGCCGGGGGCGCGGAGGACCAGACGGCGGTGCGTTCCTCGGCGGTCTATGGCCGCCGCCTGGTCAAGGCGCCCGCCACGGGAAGCGACAGCTGGTCGCCGCGCGGCACGGTGCTGATCACCGGCGGCACGGAGGGAACGGGCCTCCGGACGGCCCGCTGGGCGGCGGCGAGCGGCGCGGACCGGCTCGTCCTCACCGGCCCGCAGGGCATGGCCGCGCCGGGAGCGGTCGAGTTGCGCGACGAACTGGCGGCCGGGGGTGCGGCGGTCGAGATCGTGGCCTGCGATCTGTCCGACCGCGCCGCCGTCGCGGCCGCGCTGGCCGTGGCAGGCGAGGACCTGACGGCCGTCGTTCACGCGGCGGGCGTCTCGCACAGTGCCGAGCTGGCCGATCTGGACGCGGCGGCCTTTGCCGAGGCCGGCCGAGGCAAGGTGGAGGGCGCGGCACATCTGGACGAGCTGCTGGGCGAGCGGGAGTTGGACGCGTTCGTGGTGTTCTCCTCGATCGCCGCCGTGTGGGGCAGCGCCGGTCGCGGCGCCTATGCGGCGGCGAACGCGTTCCTCGACGGGCTGGTGGCATCGCGTCGGGCGCGTGGTCTGACGGGGACGTCCATCGCCTGGGGGCTGTGGGCCGAGATCGAGGAGGCGCGCGGGCAGGGCAGCGGGGAGAGTCCCGCCCGCCATGGCCTCACCCCGATGGCCTCGGATGCGGCGGCCTCCGCGATCGCCGGCGCCGTGGGCTCGGGCGCGGCGCTCCAGGTCATCGCCGATGTGGACTGGGAACGGTTCGCGCCGCTGTACGCCTCCTCACGTAACTGGCCCCTCCTCGCCGAACTCGAAGCGGCACAGGCCGCGTTGAATGAGGCGACGGCACCGGCCGACGCCGAGAACGGGACCAGCCGGTTGCTGGAGCAACTGGCTGAGCTGCCCGAACGCGCGCGGGTGCAGCGGCTGACGGACCTGGTGTGCGCGGAGGCCGCCACTGTGCTGGGGCATGCGGACGCCGGCCGGATCGAGGCCGGGCGCGCGTTCCGGGACATCGGGTTCGACTCGCTGACGGCCGTCGAACTGCGCAACCGGCTGCGGGCGGCGACCGGAGTCAAGCTGCCGGCCACGCTGGTGTTCGACCACCCCACCCCCACCGTGCTGGCGCAGCATCTGCGGGAACAACTGCTCGGCACGATCGTGGACTCGGCCAGTGGGCTGTCGGAGCTTCCAGCGGGCCGCATCGACGATGAGCCCATCGTGATCGTCGGAATGGCCTGCGCCTACCCGGGCGGCGTGCGCTCGCCCGAGGACCTGTGGGACCTGGTGGCGTCCGGCCGGGACGTCATCTCCGAGTTCCCGACCGACCGTGGCTGGGACGTCGACACCCTCTACAGCCCCGACCCCGACAAGGCCGGCACCTCCACCACCAGGTACGGCGGATTTATCGACGATGTCGCGCACTTCGACCCCGGGTTCTTCGGGATCTCACCGCGTGAGGCGCTGGCCATGGACCCGCAGCAGCGGCTGCTGCTGGAGACCGGCTGGGAGGCGTTCGAACGCGCCGGCATCGACCTGACGACGCTGCGCGGCAGCCAGACGGGCGTCTTTGTCGGCACCAGTGGTCAGGACTACTCAAGTGTTCTCGCGGTGTCGAGCGACAGAAACGAGGGCTATGCGGCGACCGGTGGCGCGATGAGTGTCGCGTCGGGCCGGCTGTCCTACACCTTCGGGCTTGAGGGTCCTGCGGTGACGGTGGACACGGCCTGCTCGTCTTCGCTGGTGGCGCTGCATCTGGCGGCGCAGGCGCTGCGGCAGGGCGAGTGCACGATGGCGCTGGCCGGCGGCGTCGTGGTGCTGTCCACCCCGGGCGCGTTCCTGCAGTTCTCGCGACAGCGCGGGCTGGCGTCGGACGGACGGTGCAAGTCCTTCGCGGAAGCGGCGGATGGCACCGCCTGGGCCGAGGGCGTGGGGATGCTGGTGGTGGAGCGGCTGTCGGACGCCCGTCGGCTCGGTCATCCGGTGTTGGCGGTGGTGCGTGGCTCGGCCGTGAACCAGGACGGTGCGTCCAACGGGTTGACGGCGCCGAACGGTCCCGCGCAGCAGCGGGTGATTCGGCAGGCGTTGGCGGGTGCGGGTCTGTCGGCGTCCGATGTGGACGCGGTGGAGGCGCATGGGACGGGCACGACGTTGGGTGACCCGATCGAGGCCCAGGCGCTGCTTGCGACCTATGGCCAGGGGCGGTCGGACGATCGGCCGCTGTGGCTGGGGTCCATCAAGTCCAATATGGGCCATGCGCAGGCGGCTTCGGGGGTCGCGGGCGTCATCAAGATGGTGATGGCGCTGCGGAACGGGGTCATGCCCCAGACGCTGCATGTGGACGAGCCGTCGTCGCATGTGGACTGGTCGGCGGGTGCGGTGTCGTTGTTGACGGAGGCCAGGCCGTGGGAGCCGGAGGAGGGACGGGTCCGGCGGGCGGGCGTCTCCTCGTTCGGGATGAGCGGCACCAATGTGCACACGATCATTGAGGAGGCGCCGGCGCCCGAGCCGGTGGCCGACGATGAGGGTGGGCGGGTGGGGTTGCCTGCGGTGCCGGTGTTGTTGTCGGCGGTTGATGGTGGTGGGTTGCGGGGTCAGGCGGAGCGGTTGCGTGATCGGCTGGTGGCGCGGCCGGAGTTGGGTCTGACGGATGTGGCGTTCTCGTTGGCGACGGGCCGGGCGGGGTTGGAGAAGCGTGCGGTGGTGGTGGCGAAGGATCGGGATGGTTTGTTGGCGGAGCTGGCAGCGGACGGGTTCCCGGTCGTATCGGTGACGGGTGGTCGGTTGGCGTTTCTGTTCACGGGTCAGGGTGCGCAACGGCTGGGAATGGGGCGGGAGTTGTATGACACGTTTCCGGTGTTCGCGGATGTTTTCGATGCGGTGTGTGGGGAGTTGGATCGGCATCTGGAACGGCCGTTGCGGGATGTGGTGTTCGGCGGTGATCCGGAGCTGTTGAATCAGACGGTTTATGCCCAGGCCGGATTGTTTGCCGTTGAGGTGGCGTTGTTCCGGTTGGTCGAGTCGTGGGGTGTGCGTTCTGAGTTCCTGGCCGGTCATTCCATCGGCGAGGTCGCCGCCGCGCATTGCGCGGGGGTGTGGTCGTTGGCCGATGCGTGTGAACTGGTCGCGGCTCGTGGGCGGTTGATGCAGTCGTTGCCGGCCGGCGGGGCGATGGTGGCGATCCAGGCTGCCGAGGCCGAGTTGGGTGAGCTTCCGCCGGGGGTGGGCATCGCGGCGATCAACGGACCCAACTCGCTGGTCGTTTCGGGTGAGGAGGAGCCGGTTCTGGCCTTGGCCGCCGCCTGGAAGGAGAAGGGACGCAAGACCCGAAAGCTGGCCGTCAGCCACGCCTTCCACTCGCCGTTGATGGAACCGATACTCGACGAGTTCCGCGCGGCGATCTCCGGGCTCACGTTCCAGCCCTCCACCCTCCCCCTGGTCTCCAATGTCACGGGTGAGCTGGCCACCATCGAGCAGCTGTCCGACCCCGACTACTGGGTGCGGCATATCCGTCAGGCGGTCCGGTTCGCCGACGGCATCGCCACCCTCCACCAGCAGGGCGTGCGCATCTTCCTGGAACTCGGCCCGGATGGCGTGCTGTCGGCCGCCGGCGCCGAGACCGCCGAGGAGGCCGTCTTCGCCCCGGCCCTGCGCAACGGCCGCGACGAGACCGCGACACTGCTCGCCGCGCTCGGCCGCGCCTGGGAGCACGGAACCGACGTCGACTGGACCGCGTTCTTCCACGGCACCGGCGCCCGCCGTGTCGATCTGCCGACTTATGCCTTCCAGCATCAACGGTTCTGGCCGCGTGTCGATCTGTTGACGCGCGGAACCGGCGGAGACGAAGCGGATGGCGAGTTCTGGCAGGCCCTGGAGCAGGGCGACTTCAACGGTCTGAGCCTTGCGGAGGAGGAACGGGCATCGGTTGAGGCGGCGCTTCCCATCCTCTCCTCGTGGCGACGTGAACATCAGGCGCGGGGCCTCGTGGACGGCTGGCGCTATGAGGAGACCTGGCGACCGTTGTCGTTGTCGGGCGGTGGGCTGGCCGGACGGTGGCTGGTGCTGGCCGCCGACGGCCAGGAGACCGACGCCGCCGCTTTGCGCGACGCGTTGTCGGGCGCGGGAGCCGACATCGAGGTGGTGTGGGCGGAGCCGTCCGTGGGCCGGGAGGGTCTGGCGTCGCTGCTGGCCGAGCGGGCCGGCGGCGAGGTAACGGGCGTCGTATCGCTGTGGTCCCTGCGGGACGCGCCGCGTGCCGAGGTCTCGGCGGGCGTGGTGGGCGCGTTGGTCGCCGCGCAGGGGCTGGTTGCCGCCGGTGTGGGTGGGCGGTTGTGGTGCCTGACGCGCGGCGCGGTGGTGACGGGTCGTTCGGATGTGGTGGTTGATCCGGTGGGGGCGCAGGTGTGGGGTCTGGGTCGGGTCATCGGCCTTGAGGCGACGGCGCGTTGGGGCGGTCTGGTCGACCTGCCCGGCACCTGGGATGCGGGTGTGGCGCGCCGGCTGGTGGGCGTGTTGGCGGCCGAGGGCGCGGAGGATCAGACGGCGGTCCGTTCCTCGGCGGTCTATGGCCGGCGTCTGGTGCGGGCCGCGAGGAGCGGCGGGGAGTGGACGCCGCGCGGGACGGTGTTGATCGCCGGCGGCACGGGTGGTTTGGGCGCGCAGGTCGCCCGCTGGGCGGCGGCGAACGGCGCCGAGCGGCTGGTGCTGTGCAGCCGCCGGGGCGATGCGGCGCCCGGTGCGGCCGAACTGCGGGACGAACTGGTGGCGGAGGGCGCCGATGTCGAGATCGTGGCCTGTGACCTGTCCGACCGCGATGCGGTCGCGGCGGCGCTGGCCGTGGCCGGCGACGACCTTACGGCCGTCGTCCATGCCGCCGGCGTCCCGGGGATTGTGCTCCTTGACGAGCTGACCGTCGCCGATCTGGCGGCGGCGTCGCGGGGCAAGGTGGATGGTGCGGCCCATCTGGACGAGCTGCTGGGCGAACGGGAGTTGGACGCGTTCCTCGTGTTCTCGTCGATCGCCGCCGTGTGGGGCAGCGCGGGTGATGGCGCCTATGCGGTGGCCAACGCGTTCCTCGACGGGTTGGTGGCTTCGCGGCGGGCGCGTGGTCTGGTGGGGACGTCGATCGCGTGGGGGCCCTGGGCCGAGGTCGGCATGGCGGCCGACGATGGCACGTCGGACTATCTGAGCCGGCGGGGTCTGGCGATGATGGCTCCGGAGCGGGCGGTGTCCGCCATCGCGGGCGCGGTCGGTTCGGGCGCCGCGTCCCAGGTGGTCGCGGATGTGGACTGGGGGCGGTTCGTTCCGCTGTTCTCCTCGTCCAGGAACTGGCCGCTGCTGGGCGAGTTGGAGCCCGGAGACACCGATGACAACTCCGTCGTGGCCGAGGAGCAGGCCGGAGCGGGGGCCTCTTCCGAGCTGGCGGGTCGGCTGGCCGGGCTGTCCCCGGCGGAGCAGGAGCGGTCGCTGACCGACCTGGTGTGCGCGGAGGCCGCGACGGTGCTGGGGCATGCGGACGCGGGTCAGGTGGAGGCGGGGCGGGCGTTCCGGGACATCGGGTTCGACTCGTTGACGGCGGTGGAGTTGCGTGATCGGCTGCGGGCGGCGACGGGCGTGAAGCTGCCGGCGACGCTGGTGTTCGACCATCCGACGCCCGTTGCGTTGGCGGGGTATCTGCGGGAGCAGCTGCTCGGTTCGGTGGTCGAATCGGCCGCGTCGCTGCCCGCCGTGGTGGCGTCGGTCGACGACGACCCCATCGTGATCGTCGGCATGGCCTGCCGTTACCCGGGCGGGGTCACCTCGCCCGAGGAGCTGTGGCGGCTGGTGGCCGACGGGGTGGACGCCGTCGGGGACCTGCCCTCGGACCGGGGTTGGGATATCGACGGGCTCTATGACCCGGACCCGGACCAGCCGGGCAAGGTCACCACCCGCAGCGGCGCGTTCCTGTCGGGCGCGGGCGAGTTCGACCCCGCCTTCTTCCGGATCTCACCGCGTGAGGCCCTGGCCATGGACCCGCAGCAGCGGCTGCTGCTGGAAACCGGCTGGGAGGCGTTCGAACGCGCCGGCATCGACGTCACCACGCTGCGCGGCAGCCAGACCGGCGTCTTCGTCGGCACCAACAACCAGGACTATGGCGTCCTGCTCGCCCATTCCCTCGACAACACCGAGGGCTATGGCACAACCGGTGGTGCGATGAGCGTCGCGTCGGGCCGGCTGTCCTACACCTTCGGGCTTGAGGGCCCCGCGGTGACGGTGGACACGGCCTGCTCGTCTTCGCTGGTCGCGCTGCATCTGGCCGGGCAGGCGCTGCGGCAGGGCGAGTGCACGATGGCGCTGGCCGGTGGCGTCGTGGTGATGTCCACCCCGGGCACCTATGTCGAGTTCTCGCGACAGCGCGGGCTGGCGTCGGACGGACGGTGCAAGTCGTTCGCCGAGGCGGCGGACGGCACGGGCTGGGCCGAGGGCGTGGGGATGCTGGTGGTGGAGCGGCTGTCGGACGCCCGTCGGCTCGGTCATCCGGTGTTGGCGGTGGTGCGTGGCTCGGCCGTGAACCAGGACGGTGCGTCCAACGGGTTGACGGCGCCGAACGGTCCCGCGCAGCAGCGGGTGATTCGGCAGGCGTTGGCGGGTGCGGGTCTGTCGACGTCCGATGTGGACGCGGTGGAGGCGCATGGGACGGGCACGACGTTGGGTGACCCGATCGAGGCGCAGGCGCTGCTTGCGACCTATGGCCAGGGCAGGGACGCGGACCGGCCGCTGTGGCTGGGCTCGATCAAGTCCAATATGGGCCACGCCCAGGCCGCCGCCGGTGTGGCGGGGATCATCAAGATGGTGATGGCCCTACGTCATGGGGTGTTGCCGCCCACGCTGCATGTCGACGAGCCGTCGTCGCATGTGGACTGGTCGGCGGGTGCGGTGTCGTTGTTGACGGAGGCCAGGCCGTGGGAGCCGGAGGAGGGACGGGTCCGGCGGGCCGGGGTGTCGTCGTTCGGTATCAGCGGGACGAATGTGCACACGATCATTGAGGAGGCGCCGGCGCCCGAGCCGGTGGCCGACGATGAGGGTGGGCGGGTGGGGTTGCCTGCGGTGCCGGTGTTGTTGTCGGCGGTTGATGGTGGTGGGTTGCGGGGTCAGGCGGAGCGGTTGCGTGATCGGCTGGTGGCGCGGCCGGAGTTGGGTCTGACGGATGTGGCGTTCTCGTTGGCGACGGGCCGGGCGGGGTTGGAGAAGCGCGCGGTGGTGGTGGCGAAGGATCGGGATGGTTTGTTGGCGGAGCTGGCAGCGGACGGGTTCCCGGTCGTATCGGTGACGGGTGGTCGGTTGGCGTTTCTGTTCACGGGTCAGGGCGCGCAACGGCTGGGAATGGGCCGGGAGTTGTATGACACGTTCCCGGTGTTCGCGGATGTTTTCGATGCGGTGTGTGGTGAGTTGGATCGGCATCTGGAACGGCCGTTGCGGGAGGTGGTGTTCGGCGGTGATCCGGAGCTGTTGAATCAGACGGTTTATGCCCAGGCCGGATTGTTTGCCGTTGAGGTGGCGTTGTTCCGGTTGGTCGAATCGTGGGGTGTGCGGCCTGAGTTCCTGGCCGGTCATTCCATCGGCGAGGTCGCCGCCGCCTATTGCGCCGGGGTGTGGTCGTTGGCCGATGCCTGTGAACTGGTCGCGGCTCGTGGGCGGTTGATGCAGTCGTTGCCGGCCGGTGGGGCGATGGTGGCGATCCAGGCTGCCGAGGCCGAGCTGGGCGAGCTGCCGGCGGGGGTGGGCATCGCGGCGATCAACGGACCGGCCTCGCTGGTCGTTTCGGGTGAGGAGGAGCCGGTTCTGGCCTTGGCCGCCGCCTGGAAGGAGAAGGGACGCAAGACCCGAAAGCTCGCCGTCAGCCACGCCTTCCACTCGCCGTTGATGGAACCGGTGCTCGACGAGTTCCGCGCCGCGATCGCGGGGTTGACGTTCCAGCCCTCGACCGTCCCCCTGGTCTCCAATGTCACGGGCGAGTTGGCCACCACCGAGCAGCTGTCCGCCCCCGACTACTGGGTGCGGCATATCCGTCAGGCGGTCCGGTTCGCCGACGGCATCGCCACCCTCCACCAGCAGGGCGTCCGTATCTTCCTGGAACTCGGCCCGGACGGCGTGCTGTCGGCCGCCGGCGCCGAGACCGCCGAAGAGGCCGTCTTCGCCCCGGCCCTGCGCAACGGCCGCGACGAGACCGCGACACTGCTCGCCGCGCTCGGCCGCGCCTGGGAGCACGGAACCGACGTCGACTGGACCGCGTTCTTCCACGGCACCGGCGCCCGCCGCGTCGACCTGCCCACCTACGCCTTCCAGCACCAGCGTTACTGGCCGCGCATCGATCTGGCGCGCCAGGGCGATATGACGGCGGTCGGGCTGCGCGGCACCGACCATCCGCTGCTCGGCGCGGCCGTGCCGCTCGCGGACAGCGAACAGCTGGTGTTCACCGGGCGGATCTCCACCAGGACCCACCCCTGGCTGGCCGACCACCAGGTGGCGGGCGCCGCGCTCCTGCCGGGGACGGCCCTCCTCGAACTCGCCCTCCACGCCGCCGAACAGGTCGGCTGCGGTTCGGTCGAGGAGCTGACGCTCCAGGTGCCGCTGACACTGACCGGACAGGAGGCCGTCGCGCTCCAGCTCACCGTCGGCGCCCCGGACGCGGCGGGCCGCCGTTCGGTCGACCTCTACTCGCGCGCCGAGCACGCGGACGACGAGCCGTGGACCAAGAACGCGACCGGCTCTCTCGCGCCCGGGCAGGAGCTTCCGGACGACGCCGAGGCCCCGTTCACGACCTGGCCGCCGACGGGCGCGGAACCCGTCGACATCGACGACCTCTACGATCGGCTCGCCCTGGACGGCTTGGCCTACGGCCCCGCGTACCAGGCGCTCCACGCCCTGTGGCGGCTCGGCGACGATCTCTACGCCGAGATCGTTCCCTCGCCCGGCGAATCGGCCGACGCGCGGCGGTTCGGGCTGCACCCGGCGCTGCTGCACTCCGCGCTGCACGCCGTCGGCCTCGGGGACCTCGTTCCCGGCGGCGAGCCGGGGCTGCTGCCGTTCTCCTGGCGCGATGTCACCCTGCTGACCCCCGGGGTCGCCGAGTTGCGGGTGCGGCTGACGTCGGCCGGCGACGCCATCGCGCTGACCGTCGCGGACGGCGCCGGGCAGCTGGTCGCCTCCGTCGGCGGGCTCGCCATGCGGCCCATGTCGGCCGAGCAGCTGACCGCCGCCCGGTCCACCGGCCGTCACGACGCGCTGTTCCAGCTCGAATGGCCCGAGTGGACGGCCCCGCGCCCGGCGGCGGCGACCGAACCCGCCGAACGCTGCGCCATCGTCAGCCCCAACGGGGACGGCGCCTGGCTGAGCAAGGCCATGGCCGCCACGGCTCTGGTCGATCAGTACCAGGACCTCGCCGCCCTGGCCGCCGCGCTCGGCAGCGGCGCCGCGTCGCCCACCCGGGTGCTCGTGCCCATCCGGTCCGAGAACGCGGCCACCGGTGCCGCGTTGCCGGCGGTGGCGCTGGACAGGACCACCCGGGCGCTGACATTCGTGCTCGACTGGCTGGCCGAGGAACGGTTCGCCGATCTGACGCTGACCGTGGTCACCCAGGGCGCCGTCTCCTGCGGCCCGCGGGAGGACGTCCGCGATCTGGCGCACTCCGCCGCCTGGGGCCTGCTGCGCACCGCGCAGTCCGAGAACCCCGGCAGGCTGCTGCTGGTCGACGTGGATGACGAGACATCGGTCCCCGCCCTGGCCGGAGTGATCTCCGCCGACCACGACGAGCCGACGCTGGCCCTGCGCGGCGGGCGCGTGCTGGTCCCACGGATCGTCCGCGCCCGGCAGACCGCCGAAGCAGAGACACCGGCAGAGACAGCGCCCGCCACCTCGGGAACGGTCCTGGTGACCGGGGCCACCGGCGCCCTCGGCCGGCTGGTCGCCCGGCATCTGGTCACCGAACGCGGCGTACGTCAACTGCTGTTGGTCAGCCGTCGGGGCGAAGCAGCCGACGGCGCCCCCGAGTTCGCCGCCGAGCTGACCGAACTCGGCGCCCGCGTACGGCTCGCCGCCTGCGATGTCGCCGACCGCGACGCCCTCGCCGGACTCCTGGCGTCCATCCCGGCCGAGCATCCGCTGACCGCCGTGGTGCACACCGCCGGCGTGCTCGACGACGGCATCCTCTCCTCCCAGACCCCCGAACGCCTGCACCGCGTCCTGCGGCCCAAGGCCGACGCCGCATGGCATCTGCACGAGCTGACCCGGGACCTCGATCTCACCGCGTTTGTCCTCTTCTCCTCCGCCTCCGGCCTCCTCGGCGGCTCGGGCCAGGCGAACTACGCCGCCGCCAACACGTTCCTGGACGCGCTCGCCCGGCACCGCCGGGCCCAGGGCCTCCCGGCCACCTCCCTCGCCTGGGGGCTGTGGAACGCGCCCGGCGGCATGGCGGGACAGCTCAACGAGAACGACCTCAAGCGCATGGCCCGCTCCCACTTCGCGGCCCTCACACCGGAGACGGGCATGGCCCTCTTCGACATCGGCTACCGCCAGGCCGCCGACGACGCCCTGCTCATCCCGATGAACTTCCAGCCCACCGCCCCGCGCGACGCGAACACCGCCGTCCCGCCGCTGCTGCGCGGCCTCGTCAAGACGCCCACCCGACGCGCCCGCGCCGAGGAGAGCGACCCCACCGAGGCCCTGCTGCGCCGCCTCACCCCCCTCACCGCGCCACAGCGCGCGGCGGCCCTGCTCGACCTGGTCAACCAGCATGTCGCCGCCGTGCTCGGCCTGTCGGGGCCCGGCGCCGTCGACCCCGAAAAAGCCTTCACCGAACTGGGCTTCGACTCCCTGATCGGCGTGGAGTTCCGCAACCGCCTCGGCGCGGTGACCGGCATGAAACTGCCGGCGACCGCCGTCTTCGACTACCCCACGCCGCAGACCCTGACGGACCATCTGGTCGACACGCTGCCGCTCGGCGACGACGCCTCACGCGGCACGCCCGGCCTGGCCGAACTCGACAAGCTCGAAGCGGTCATCGCCACGCTGCCCGCCGGAGCCGAAGCGAAATCGCTGATCAACGACCGGCTGCGGGAACTGCTCGCCCGCTGGTCCGACGACACGGCCGACCAGGCCGAGGCGACCAACGACATCGACGCGGCGACCGCGGACGACATCTTCGATCTGCTCGACAAAGAACTCGG
The DNA here is from genome assembly GCF_000974485.1 of Streptomyces sp. NBRC 109706. Taxonomy (GTDB): domain Bacteria; phylum Actinomycetota; class Actinomycetes; order Streptomycetales; family Streptomycetaceae; genus Streptomyces. The sequence goes on from NZ_BBOM01000011.1 coordinate 491,517, forward strand.
CGATTTCTGAGCTGAGGCACCCACCCCCAGCACGCTGCTTCCCAGGCTTCACTCTGCGCGGAGGATGACGGTAGACATGGGCAACGAGAAAAAGGCTCTCGAGTACCTCAAGCGGGCGACCGCTGACCTGCGCATCGCCCGGCGGCGCCTGCGTGAGGTGGAGGCCAAGTCCCACGAGCCCATCGCCATCGTCGGCATGAGCTGCCGCTACCCCGGCGGAGTCCGTTCCCCCGAGGACCTGTGGCGCCTCGTCCGCGAGGGCGAGGAAGGCGTGGGTCCCTTCCCCGACAACCGTGGATGGGACCTGACCGGCCTGGAGGAGGCCGAGGCCGACACCCAACCGTCCGACGCGGCCATGGCACCGTTCACCAGGGAAGGCGGATTCCTCTACGACGCCGCCGAGTTCGACCCGGCGTTCTTCGGCATCTCACCGCGTGAGGCGCTGGCCATGGACCCGCAGCACCGGCTGCTGCTCGAAGCGTCCTGGGAGGCATTCGAACGCGCCGGCATCGATCCGACCACCGCGCGCGGCAGCCGGACGGGAGTCTTCGCCGGCGTCACCTACAACGACTACTCCGCCCGCCTGCTGGACATCCCCGAAGGCGTCGAGGCCTACCTCGGCAACGGCAACTCCGACAGCATCGCCTCCGGCCGCGTCGCCTACACCATGGGCCTGGAAGGCCCCGCCGTCACCCTCGACACCGCCTGCTCCTCCTCGCTGGTCGCACTCCACCTGGCCTGCCAGGAACTCCGCGACGGCGACTGCGACATGGCCCTCGCCGGCGGCGTCACCGTCATGTCCGCCCCGGGCGCCTTCGCCGACTTCGTCCGCCAGGGTGGCCTCGCCCAGGACGGCCGCTGCAAGTCCTTCGCCGCCGCCGCCGACGGAGTCGGCTGGGGCGAGGGCATCGGCATGCTGCTGCTCGAACGCCTCTCCGACGCCCGCCGCAACGGCCACCAGATCCTCGCCGTGGTCCGAGGCTCCGCCATCAACCAGGACGGTGCCTCCAACGGCCTCACCGCACCGAACGGCCCCGCACAGCAACGCGTCATCCGCCAGGCCCTCGACAACGCCCGCCTCTCGGCCGCACAGATCGACACCGTCGAAGCACACGGCACCGGCACCCGACTCGGCGACCCCATCGAGGCCCAGGCACTCCTCGCCACCTACGGCCAGAACCGCCCCGAGGGCCGCCCCCTGTGGCTCGGCTCCCTGAAGTCCAACATCGGTCACGCACAGGCCGCTTCGGGCGTCGGCGGCATCATCAAAATGGTCATGGCGCTCCGCGACGGCATCCTGCCCCGCACCCTGAACGTCGACGAGCCGACACCCCACGTCGACTGGTCCGCCGGCGACGTCTCCCTCCTCACCGAGGCCCGCCCCTGGCCCGAAACCGGCCAGCCACGCCGGGCCGCCGTCTCCTCCTTCGGCATCAGCGGCACCAACGCCCATGTCATCGTCGAGCAGTTGACCGACGGCGCCGAATGGGCCACCAAGGAGGACGGCGACGACACCCCCACGCCCGCCGCCGAGCCGGACCGGGCCGCGCCCACCCGCCCGCTTCCCGTCCTCCCCGTGCCCCTCTCCGGCCACAGCGTCGAAGCGCTGCGCGGACAGGCCACCAGCCTGCGGTCCTGGCTCGAAGAACGCCCCGAACTGCGCCTCGCCGACGTCTCGTTCGCCGCCGCCACCACCCGCGCCGGCCTCCAACACCGCGCCGTCGTGCTCGCCGGCGACCGCGAACGTCTCCTCGAAGGCACCGCCGCGCTCGCCGGCGGCTCCTTCGACGCGGCCGTGCTCGAAGGAACAGTCGGCAAGGGCAAACTCGCCTTTCTGTTCACGGGGCAGGGCGCGCAGCGGGTGGGGATGGGGCGGGAGTTGTATGCCGGGTTCCCGGTGTTCGCTGAGTCGTTTGACGCGGTGTGTGGGGAGCTGGATGGGCGTCTGGGGCGGTCGCTTTCGGAGGTGGTGTTCGGGGATGATGCGGAGTTGTTGAATCAGACGGTTTATGCGCAGGCGGCGTTGTTCGCGGTTGAGGTGTCGTTGTTCCGGCTCGTCGAATCGTGGGGGGTGCGGCCTGAGTTTCTGGCGGGGCATTCGATCGGCGAGGTCTCGGCTGCCTATTGCGCGGGGGTGTGGTCGCTGGCCGATGCGTGTGAACTGGTGGCGGCTCGTGGGCGGTTGATGCAGTCGTTGCCGGTGGGTGGGGCGATGGTGGCGATCCAGGCGAGCGAGGCCGAGTTGGGCGAGCTGCCGGCGGGGGTTGGCATCGCGGCGATCAACGGGCCCAATTCGCTGGTGGTTTCCGGTGCCGAGGAAGCCGTTATCGCGTTGGCGGGGGAATGGAAGGAGCGAGGGCGGAAGACGCGACGGCTCGCCGTCAGTCATGCGTTCCACTCACCGCTGATGGAACCGGTGTTGGACGAGTTCAGGACGGCCATTGCCGGGTTGACGTTCCAGGCCCCGACCCTTCCCCTGGTGTCTAATGTGACGGGTGGGCTGGCCACCGCGGAACAGCTCTCCGACCCCGGCTACTGGGTGGACCATATCCGGCAGGCCGTTCGTTTCGCCGACGGGATCACCACGCTCCAGGGCGAGGGCGTGCGTACCTTCCTCGAACTCGGCCCGGACGGCGTGCTGTCCGCCGCCGGCGCGGACACGGCCGAGGACGCGGTGTTTGTGTCGGCGCTGCGCGCCGGGCGCGACGAAATCGAGACGCTGCTGACCGCCCTCAGCCGCGCATGGACCGTTGGCACGGCCATCGACTGGGCGGCCGTGTTCGACGGCACCGGCGCCCAGCGAGTCGACCTGCCGACCTATGCCTTCCAGCGCCAGCGGTTCTGGCTGGAGAATCTGGCCGCCCTCCCGGGCGAGGTCTCCGCCGTCGGCCTCGACCAGGCGCAGCACCCGCTGCTCGGCGCGGCCGTGCCGCTGGCGGAAGGCGACGGCCTGCTGCTCACCGGCCGCCTGTCCATCCGGACCCACCCCTGGCTCGCCGACCACCAGGTCGCCGGACGGGTGGTGGTCCCCGGCACGGCCCTGCTGGAACTCGCCCTGCACGCCGGCGAACGGGTCGGCTGCGGCACGGTCGACGAACTCACCCTGGAAACACCGCTGGTCCTGCCCCCCGAGGACGGCGTCGTCATACAGGTGAGCATCGGCGGCCCGGACGACACCGGCCGGCGAGACACGGGCATCTACTGCCGCCCCGAAGGCGCCGACACCGACTACCCGTGGACCCGGCACGCCCGCGCGGTCCTCGCCCCCTCCACCACCCGGCCACCCGCCGACGACGCCACGCTGGTGCAGTGGCCGCCGGCGGACGCCGAGGAACTGGACCTGTCGGGCCTGTATGAGGGCATGGCCTGGGTCGGGCTCGACTACGGCCCGGGCTTCCGTGGCCTGCGGCGGGCCTGGCGGCGCGGCGAGGACGTCTTCGCCGAGGTGGTGCTGCCGGAGCCGGTCGCCGACCAGGCGGGCACCTTCGGCCTGCACCCGGCGCTGTCCGACGCGGCCCTGCACGCCTTGGGCGTGGGCGGTGTCATCCCCAGCGACGGCGCGGGCCGGCTGCCGTTTGTGTTCGGCGGGGTGTCGTTGTGGGCGGTTGGCGCGTCGGTGCTTCGCGCACGGCTGCGCGCGGCTGACGGGGACGCGGTCTCCGTCCTCCTTGCGGACGGTACGGGGCGGCCGGTCGCCGAGATCGCGTCGCTCGCGCTGCGGGCGTTTTCGCCGGAGGCGATCGGTGTCGGTGGGGAGTCGTTGTTCCGGGTGGAGTGGGTTCCGGTTGTGGGTGGGGGTGAAGGGGCTGGGGATTGGCGGGAGTTGAGGTTGGGTGATGCGGCGGGTGGGTTGGTTGGGTTGCGGCGGTGGTTGGTTGAGGAGGAGGGGTCGGGTGTGCCTTTGGTGGTGGTGACGTCGGGTGCGGTGGATCCGGTGGGTGGGGGTGGGGTGGATCCGGATGCGGCGTCGGTGTGGGGGTTGGTGCGGGCGTTGCAGGCGGAGTATCCGGGGCGGGTCATGCTCGTCGACACGGATGCGGCCTCGGATGGCGAGGTTTCTGTCGGTGGGTTGTTGGGGTTGGACGAGCCTGCGGTTGCGGTGCGTGGGGGTGAGGTGTGGGTGCCGCGTCTGGTGCGGGTGCCGTTGGCGTCGGTGCCTGTGGACGGTGAGGCGGTGGTGCGTGGTGATGGGACGGTGTTGATCACGGGTGGTTCGGGTGCGTTGGCGGGTTTGGTGGCGGAGCGTCTTGCTGAACGGCATGGGGTGCGGCGGTTGTTGATGCTGTCTCGAAGTGGTGTGGTCGGGGAGGGGCTGGTGGAGCGGTTGGCCGGTTTGGGTGCGTCCGTGGAGGCGGTGGCGTGTGATGTGTCGGATCGGGATGCGGTGGCCGGGGTGGTGGCTGCGGTCGGTGCGGAGTTCCCGTTGCGGGGTGTCGTCCATGCGGCTGGGGTGCTGGATGACGGGGTGTTCTCGTCGCTGGATCCGGAGCGTTTGGAGCGGGTGTGGGCGCCCAAGGCGCGGGGTGCGGCGGTTCTGGATGAGTTGACGGCGGATCTGGACTTGGATTTCTTTGTGGTGTTCTCGTCTTCCTCGGGTGTGTTGGGGAATGCGGGTCAGGCGAGTTATGGGGCGGCGAATACGTTCCTGGACGGGTTGGTGGCGCGGCGTCGTGAGCGGGGGCTGCCGGGTGTGTCGATGGCCTGGGGGCTATGGGCGGTCGAGGGCGGCGGCATGGGGGCCACCCTTGGCGACGCGGACTCGGGCCGGATGGCCAGAGCAGGCGTGCGCGGACTGGAGGCCGACGAAGGGCTCGCCCTCTTTGACGCGAGCCTGCGCCTGAACGAGGCGCTGACCGTCCCCATCGGCCTGGACCTCGCCGCGATGCGCGCCGCCGCCGCGTCCGTGGGCAGCGTTCCGGCGCCGTTCCGTGGCCTGATCCGCGTGCCGTCGCGCAACTCGACGCGGGCCGCCGCCGCAACGGATACCGGCTGGGCGGGCCGGTTGGCCGGCCTGGACGACGCCGGGCGCCGCAGGCTGCTGCTCGATGTGGTCCGTGAGCATGTGGCGGGGGTGTTGGGCTACGCCCAGCCGGGTCTTGTCGACGCCGGCCAGTCGTTCACCGAGTTGGGTCTGGACTCGCTGACGGCCATCGAGTTGCGGAACCGTCTGGCGGCGGTGATGGGTGTGCGGTTGCCGGCGACCCTGGTGTTCGACTACCCCTCGTCCGAGGTGTTGGCGGAGTTCCTGGTCCGGGAAGTGGTGGGTGAGACGCCGGAGGCACCGGCCGTGGTCGCCGTGCGCGGTGCGGACGACGAGCCGATCGCGATCGTGGGTATGGCGTGCCGGTTCCCGGGTGGGGTCACCTCGCCCGAGGAGTTGTGGCAGTTGGTGGCATCGGGGACGGATGCGGTGGTGGACTTCCCCGACGATCGTGGCTGGGACCTCGACGCCCTCTACGACCCCGACCCCGACCACCCGGGCACCTCCTACACCCGCAAGGGCGGCTTCCTGGGGGATGTCGCGTTGTTCGACCCGCGGTTCTTCGGCCTGTCGCCGCGTGAGGCGCTGTCGACCGACCCGCAGCAGCGGCTGCTGTTGGAGACGACGTGGGAGGCGTTCGAGCGGGCCGGGATCGATCCGGCCACGCTGCGCGGCAGTCGCACCGGAGTCTTCACCGGCGTGATGTACCACGACTACGCCGATCTCCTACGCTTCTCCAACGAAGCGGAAGGAGCGGTCGGCTCCGGCGACACCGTCAGCATGGCCTCCGGCCGGCTGTCCTACACCTTCGGCCTTGAAGGCCCTGCGGTGACGGTGGACACGGCGTGCTCGTCGTCGCTGGTGGCGCTGCATCTTGCGGTGCAGGCGTTGCGTAGTGGTGAGTGTGAGATGGCGTTGGCCGGTGGTGTGACGGTGATGGCGACGCCGGGGACGTTTATCGGGTTCTCGCGGCAGCGTGGGCTGTCGGTGGACGGGCGGTGCAAGGCGTTCTCCGAGCAGGCCGACGGCGTCGGCTGGGGCGAAGGCGTCGGCGTGCTCCTGGTGGAGCGGCTTTCCGAGGCCGAACGGCTTGGCCACCCCGTGCTCGCGATCGTGCGCGGCTCCGCCGTCAACCAGGACGGCGCCTCCAACGGCATCACCGCGCCGAACGGCCCCTCGCAGCAGCGGGTGATCCGCCAGGCCCTGGCGAGCGCGGGCCTGTCCACGTCCGATGTGGATGTGGTCGAGGCACACGGCACGGGCACCACGCTGGGCGACCCGATCGAGGCCCAGGCGCTGCTCGCCACCTATGGCCAGGGCCGTGACGAGGAACGGCCGCTGTGGCTCGGCTCGATCAAGTCCAATGTGGGCCACGCCCAGGCCGCCGCGGGCGTCGCCGGGATCATCAAGATGGTGATGGCGCTGCGTCATGGGGTGTTGCCCCCCACGCTGCACGCCGACGAGCCGTCCTCCCATGTGGACTGGTCGGCGGGCGCCGTCTCGCTGCTGACCGACGAGCAGCCATGGACGCCGGAGCCGGGCCGCGTCCGCCGCGCGGGCATCTCCTCCTTCGGCATCAGCGGCACCAACGCCCACACCATCATCGAGGAATACCAGGCGCCGGCCCCCGCCGCCCCCAGCGCCGTCGCCGCTGACCTTCCCGCGCTGCCCATCCTCCTGTCCGCACGCGACACCACGGCGCTCCGGGCCCAGGCACGACGACTCGGCGAACACCTCGCCACAAACGCCCGACGCCCGTTGCCCGACGTGGCGTTCACCCTGGCAACGAGCCGTGCGGCTCTCTCCACGCGGGCCGTCCTGGTCGCCGCCGACCGTGGCAGCGCGCTCGAAGGGCTGGACGGCCTGGCCGTGGGCGATCCCCGACTCGACGCGGCGGTCGGCTCCTCGGCCGAAGGCGGCCGGTTGGCCTTTCTGTTCACGGGGCAGGGCGCGCAGCGGCTCGGGATGGGCCGGGAGTTGTATGCGGCGTTCCCGGTGTTCGCTGAGTCGTTTGATGCGGTGGGTGGGGAGTTGGATGGGCGTCTGGGGCGGTCGCTTTCGGAGGTGGTGTTCGGTGACGATGGGGAGTTGTTGAGTCAGACGGTTTATGCGCAGGCGGCGTTGTTCGCGGTCGAGGTGTCGTTGTTCCGGCTCGTCGAGTCGTGGGGGGTGCGGCCTGAGTTCCTGGCGGGACATTCGATCGGTGAGGTCTCGGCTGCCTATTGCGCGGGGGTGTGGTCGCTGGCGGATGCGTGTGAACTGGTGGCGGCGCGTGGGCGGTTGATGCAGTCGTTGCCGGTGGGTGGGGCGATGGTGGCGATTCAGGCTGCCGAGGCCGAGTTGGGCGAGCTGCCGGCGGGGGTTGGCATCGCGGCGATCAACGGGCCCAATTCGCTGGTGGTTTCCGGTGCCGAGGAAGCCGTTGTCGCGTTGGCCGGGGAGTGGAAGGAGCGGGGGCGGAAGACGCGACGGCTCGCCGTCAGTCATGCGTTCCACTCGCCGTTGATGGAACCGGTGTTGGACGAATTCCGTGCGGCCATTGCCGGGTTGACGTTCCAGGCCCCGACGATTCCGCTGATCTCGAATGTGACGGGTGGGCTGGCCACCGCGGAACAGCTGTCCGACCCCGGCTACTGGGTGGACCATATCCGGCAGGCGGTCCGTTTTGCCGACGGGATCACCACGCTCCAGGGCGAGGGCGTGCGTACGTTCCTGGAACTCGGCCCGGACGGCGTGCTGTCCGCCGCCGGTGCGGAAACCGCCGAGGAGGCCGTATTCGCGCCGGTGTTGCGCGCCGGGCGCGCGGAGACCGCGACGCTGTTCACCGCTCTGGGGCGCGCCTGGGCGCATGGCACGGCTGTCGACTGGGCAGCCGTCTTCGCGGGCACCGGCGTGCGGCGAGTCGATGTGCCGACCTATGCCTTCCAACGCGAGCGGTTCTGGCCCAATGTGCTTGGCTGGGTGGGCGATGTGGGTGCCGCCGGCCTGGACCAAACGGAACACCCCCTGCTCGGCGCCATCGTGGCACTGGCCGACAGCGATGGGCTGGTGTTCACCGGCCGCCTGTCGCTGCGGACCCACCCCTGGCTGGCCGATCACCGCGTCGCCGGACGGGTGGTGGTCCCCGGCACGGCCCTGCTGGAACTCGCCCTGCACGCGGGTGACCAGGTCGGTAGCGGACTGGTCGAGGAGCTGACCTTGCAGGCCCCGCTGGTGCTGCCGGAGAACGGTGGCGTCACCGTGCAGGTCAGCGTCGGCGCCCCCGACGAGACGGGGCGCCGCTCGATCGGCGTGTATGCGCGGTCGGACGATGACGCCGGAGATATGCCGGTGTGGACGCAGCATGCCGCCGGCGTACTGGCCGACGGACGACGTCCCGACGAAGCGTTCGACTTCGCCCAGTGGCCGCCGGCGGGGGCGGTGGAGTTTGAACTCTCGGGTTTGTATGAGGGGTTGGCGGGGGCTGGGTTGGAGTATGGGCCTGGGTTCCGTGGTCTGCGGCGGGTGTGGCGGCGCGGGGAGGACGTGTTCGCCGAGGTGGTGCTGCCCGAGTCGGTGGCCGATCAGGCGGGTGCGTTCGGTCTCCATCCGGCGTTGCTGGACGCGGCGTTGCATGCGCTGGGCGTGGGCGGTGTGGTTGCTGCCGATGGGGTGGGGCGGCTGCCGTTTGTGTTCAACGGGGTGTCGTTGTGGGCGGTTGGCGCGTCGGTGCTTCGGGTGCGGCTGCGGGCCATCGGCTCGGACCTGGTGTCGATGCTGCTCGCGGATGGCCAGGGGCAGCCCGTTGCGGTGGCGTCTTTGGGGTTGCGGGCGTTTTCGCCGGAGGCGATCGGTGTCGGTGGGGAGTCGTTGTTCCGGGTGGAGTGGGTTCCGGTTGTGGGTGGGGGTGAAGGGGCTGGGGATTGGCGGGAGTTGAGGTTGGGTGATGCGGCGGGTGGGTTGGTTGGGTTGCGGCGGTGGTTGGTTGAGGAGGAGGGGTCGGGTGTGCCTTTGGTGGTGGTGACGTCGGGTGCGGTGGATCCGGTGGGTGGGGGTGGGGTGGATCCGGATGCGGCGTCGGTGTGGGGTTTGGTGCGAGCGCTGCAGGCCGAACAGCCCGGCCGGATCATGCTCGTCGACACGGACGACGAGGTTTCTGTTGGTGGGTTGTTGGGGTTGGATGAGCCTGCGGTTGCGGTGCGTGGGGGTGAGGTGTGGGTGCCGCGTCTGGTGCGGGTGCCGTTGGCGTCGGTGCCTCAGGGCGGCGAGTCGGTGGTGCGTGGTGATGGGACGGTGTTGGTTACGGGTGGTTCGGGTGCGTTGGCGGGTTTGGTGGCGGAGCGTCTTGCCGAACGGCATGGGGTGCGGCGGTTGTTGATGCTGTCCCGAAGTGGTGTGGTCGCCGAGGGCCTGGTGGAGCGGTTGGCCGGTTTGGGTGCGTCCGTGGAGGCGGTGGCGTGTGATGTGTCGGATCGGGATGCGGTGGCCGGGGTGGTGGCTGCGGTCGGTGCGGAGTTCCCGTTGCGGGGTGTCGTCCATGCGGCGGGGGTGCTGGATGACGGGGTGTTCTCGTCGCTGGATCCGGAGCGTTTGGAGCGGGTGTGGGCGCCCAAGGCGCGGGGTGCGGCGGTTCTGGATGAGTTGACGGCGGATCTGGACTTGGACTTCTTTGTGGTGTTCTCGTCTTCCTCGGGTGTGTTGGGGAATGCGGGTCAGGCCAGTTATGGGGCGGCGAATACGTTCCTGGACGGGTTGGTGGCGCGGCGTCGTGAGCGGGGGCTGCCGGGTGTGTCGATGGCCTGGGGGCTGTGGGCGGTGGAGGGCGGCGGCATGGGGGCCACCCTTGGCGAGGCCGAGTCCGACCGGCTCGGCCGAGGGGGAGTCCGGGCCCTGACAGCGGACGAGGGGCTTGCTCTCTTCGATGCGAGCCTGCGCCTGAACGAGGCGCTAACTGTACCCATTGGGCTGGATCTTGGGGCGTTGCGTTCGGCGGCCGCATCCACCGGGGTGGTGCCGGCGCCGTTCCGTGGTCTGGTCCGTGTGTCGTCGCGGGTGGTGGCGCGTGAGTCGGTGGAGTCGGGCTGGGCGGGCCGGTTGGCGGGTCTGGACGATGCCGGGCGCCGGGGGCTGTTGCTCGATGTGGTCCGTGAGCATGTGGCGGGGGTGTTGGGGTATGCCCAGCCGGGTCTTGTCGATGCGGGGCAGTCGTTTACGGAGTTGGGTCTGGACTCGTTGACGGCTATCGAGTTGCGGAACCGTCTGGCGGCGGTGATGGGTGTGCGGTTGCCGGCGACCCTGGTGTTCGACTACCCCACCTCTGAGGTGCTGGCGGAGTTCCTGGTCCAGGAGATCGTCGGCGAGACGTCGGGTGAGTCGACGGTCGTCGCCGTGCGGGGCGCCGATGACGAGCCGATTGCGATCGTGGGTATGGCGTGTCGGTTCCCGGGTGGGGTCACCTCGCCCGAGGAGTTGTGGCAGCTGGTGGCATCGGGGACGGATGCGGTGGTGGACTTCCCCGACGACCGTGGCTGGGACCTCGACGCCCTCTACGATCCTGACCCCGACCACCCGGGCACCTCCTACACCCGTAAGGGCGGCTTCCTGGGGGATGTCGCGTCGTTCGATCCTCGGTTCTTTGGTCTGTCGCCGCGTGAGGCGCTGTCGACCGACCCGCAGCAGCGGCTGCTGTTGGAGACGACCTGGGAGGCGTTCGAGCGAGCCGGGATCGACCCGGCGACGCTGCGGGGTAGTCGCACCGGAGTCTTCACGGGTGTGATGTATCACGACTATGCCGATCTTCTGCATGCTTCGCCGCAGGCTGAGGGGTCGATGGGTTCGGGCGGGACGGGGAGTATCGCGTCGGGGCGGCTGTCCTACACCTTTGGCCTTGAGGGTCCTGCGGTGACGGTGGATACGGCGTGCTCCTCCTCATTGGTGGCGTTGCATTTGGCGGTGCAGGCGTTGCGTAGTGGTGAGTGTGAGATGGCGTTGGCCGGTGGTGTGACGGTGATGGCGACGCCGGGGACGTTTATCGGGTTCTCGCGGCAGCGTGGGTTGTCGGTGGACGGGCGGTGCAAGGCGTTCTCCGAGCAGGCCGACGGGGTCGGCTGGGGTGAAGGCGTCGGCATGCTCCTGGTGGAGCGGTTGTCGGATGCGCGGGCGCACGGGCATCGGGTGTTGGCGGTGGTGCGGGGTTCGGCCGTCAACCAGGACGGTGCGTCCAATGGGTTGACGGCGCCGAACGGCCCTTCGCAGCAGCGGGTGATTCGCCAGGCGTTGGCGAGCGCGGGCTTGTCGACGTCCGATGTGGATGTGGTCGAGGGGCATGGCACGGGCACCACGCTGGGCGACCCGATCGAGGCCCAGGCGCTGCTCGCCACCTATGGTCAAGACCGGTTGGCAGAGCGGCCGTTGCTGCTGGGATCGATCAAGTCGAACATCGGCCACGCCCAGGCCGCCGCGGGTGTCGCGGGGATCATCAAGATGGTCATGGCGCTGCGGAACGAGAAGCTGCCGCGCACCCTGCACGCCGACGAGCCGTCCTCGCACGTCGACTGGTCGGCGGGCGCGGTCTCGCTGCTGACCGACGAGCAGCCATGGACGCCGGAACCGGGCCGCGTCCGGCGCGCCGGCATCTCCTCCTTCGGCATCAGCGGCACCAACGCCCACACCATCATCGAAGAACCGCCCGCCCACGAGGAGGGCGTGGGAACTGGCCCGGACGATGCCGGGCTGCCGGCCGTTCCCGTCCTGCTGTCGGGCCATGATGACGCGGCCCTCCGGGCGCAGGCGGGCAGGCTCGGTGCATTTCTGGCTGCGCGGCACGAGGTTCCGTTGCACGATGTGGCGTTCTCAACGGCGACCGGCCGTGCCGGCCTGTCGGCGCGGGCCGTCCTGGTGGCTGGTGAACGCGGCGAGCTGGCAGCGGACTTGACCGGTCTGGCGGAGGGCGATCCCCGGTTTGACGCGGTGGTCGGCTCCTCGTCAGGGACCGGGCGGACCGCGTTCCTGTTCACGGGGCAGGGCGCGCAACGGCTCGGGATGGGCCGGGAGTTGTATGAGGCGTTCCCGGTGTTCGCGGAGTCGTTCGACGCGGTGTGCGGTGGGCTGGACCGGCATCTGGAACGGCCGTTGCGCGATGTGGTGTTCGGTGACGATGGGGAGTTGTTGAGTCAGACGGTTTATGCGCAGGCGGCGTTGTTCGCGGTTGAGGTGTCGTTGTTCCGGCTCGTCGAGTCGTGGGGGGTGCGGCCTGAGTTTCTGGCCGGGCATTCGATTGGTGAGGTCTCGGCTGCCTATTGCGCGGGGGTGTGGTCGCTGGCGGATGCGTGTGAACTGGTGGCGGCGCGTGGGCGGTTGATGCAGTCGCTGCCGGTGGGTGGGGCGATGGTGGCGATTCAGGCGGGCGAGGACGAGTTGGGCGAGCTGCCGGCGGGGGTTGGCATCGCGGCGATCAACGGGCCCAATTCGCTGGTGGTTTCCGGTGCCGAGGAAGCCGTTGTCGCGCTGGCCGAGCAGTGGAAGGAACGGGGCCGCAAGACCCGAAGGCTTGCCGTCAGCCATGCCTTCCACTCGCCGCTGATGGAACCGGTGCTGGACGAATTCCGCGCGGCGATCACGGAGTTGACGTTCAAGACCCCGACCGTTCCCCTGGTCTCGAATGTGACGGGTGAGTTGGCCACCGCGGAGCAGCTGTCCGACCCCGACTACTGGGTGGACCATATCCGGCGGGCGGTCCGTTTCGGCGACGGGATCGCCACCCTTCACCGGCAGGGTGTGCGTACGTTCCTGGAACTCGGCCCGGACGGTGTGCTGTCCGCCGCCGGTGCGGAAACCGCTGAGGAGGCCGTATTCGCGCCGGTGTTGCGCGCCGGGCGCGCGGAGGTCGCGACGTTGTTCACCGCTCTGGGGCGCGCCTGGGCGCAAGGGACGGAAGTCGACTGGGCGGCCGTCTTTGCGGGCAGCGGCGCCCGGTGGGTGGACCTGCCGACCTATGCCTTCCAACGCGACCGCTACTGGCCGCAGTTGGCCCCGCCGGTGGGCGATGTGGGGGCCGCCGGGCTGAGCCGGACGGATCACCCGCTGCTCGGCGCGGTCGTGCCGTTGGCGCAGGGGGACGGGGTGGTGTTCACCGGCCGGCTGTCGGTGCGGACGCACCCCTGGCTGGCCGATCACCGCGTCGCGGAACGGGTACTCGTGCCGGGCACCGGGCTGCTGGAGTTGGTGCGGCACGCGGGTGACCAGGTCGGTAGCGGCCTGGTGGAGGAGCTGACGTTGCAGGCCCCGCTGGTGCTGCCCGAGGAGGGAGGCATCACCGTCCAGGTCCGAGTGGGTGGCCTGGACGAGAACGGTCGGCGCGCCGCCAGCATCCACTCCCGAGTCGATGACGGCCTGGACAGCGACGAGACATGGGTCCTGCACGCCGAGGGCCTGCTCGGAACCGGCACGCCGAGGTCCACGGCCGAGGAGTCACTGGCGCAGTGGCCGCCGGCGGGGGCGGTGGAGTTTGAACTCTCGGGTTTGTATGAGGGGTTGGCGGGGGCTGGGTTGGAGTATGGGCCTGGGTTCCGTGGTCTGCGGCGGGTGTGGGGGCGCGGGGAGGACGTGTTCGCCGAGGTGGTGCTGCCGGAGCCGGTGGCCGATCAGGCGGGTGCGTTCGGTCTCCATCCGGCGTTGCTGGACGCGGCGTTGCATGCACTGGGTGTGGGCGGTGTCCTGCCCAGCGATGGCACGGGCCGGTTGCCGTTTGTGTTCAACGGGGTGTCGTTGTGGGCAGTTGGGGCGTCGGCGCTTCGGGTGCGGCTGCGGGCGGCCGGTGGGGAGGCGGTTTCCGTCCTCCTCGCGGACGGTGAGGGCCGGCCGGTTGCGGAGGTGGCGTCGCTCGCGCTGCGGGCGTTTTCGCCGGAGGCGATCGGTGCCGGTGGGGAGTCGTTGTTCCGGGTGGAGTGGGTTTCGGTTGTGGGTGGGGGTGAAGAGGCTATGGACTGGCGGGAGTTGAGGTTGGGTGATGCGGCGGGTGGGTTGGTTGGGCTGCGGCGGTGGTTGGTTGAGGAGGAGGGGTCGGGGGTGCCGTTGGTGGTGGTGACGTCGGGTGCGGTGGATCCGGTGGGTGGGGGTGGGGTGGATCCGGATGCGGCGTCGGTGTGGGGTTTGGTGCGGGCGTTGCAGGCCGAACAGCCCGGCCGGATCATGCTCCTCGACACGGACTCGGATGGCGAGGTTTCTGTTGGTGGGTTGTTGGGGTTGGATGAGCCTGCGGTTGCGGTGCGTGGGGGTGAGGTGTGGGTGCCGCGTCTGGTGCGGGTGCCGAAGGGATCGGTGTCTCAGGACGGCGAGCCTGCGGTGCGTGCTGATGGGACGGTGTTGATCACGGGTGGTTCGGGTGCGTTGGCGGGTTTGGTGGCGGAGCGTCTTGCCGAGCGGCATGGGGTGCGGCGGTTGTTGATGCTGTCTCGAAGTGGTGTGGTCGCCGAGGGGCTGGTGGAGCGGTTGGCCGGTTTGGGTGCGTTGGTTGAGGCGGTGGCGTGTGATGTGTCGGACCGGGGTGCGGTGGCCGAGGTGCTGGCGTCGATCGACCCGGAGTTCCCGTTGCGGGGTGTGGTGCATGCGGCCGGGGTACTGGACGACGGGGTGTTCGCGTCACTGGACGCCGAACGTTTGGAGCGGGTGTGGGCTCCGAAGGCGCGCGGCGCCGCCGTGCTGGACGAGCTGACAGCGGATCTGGATCTGGATCTGTTTGTGGTGTTTTCCTCGGCGGCGGGTGTGTTGGGGAATGCGGGTCAGGCGAGTTATGGGGCGGCGAATACGTTCCTGGACGGGTTGGTGGCGCGGCGTCGTGAGCGGGGTTTGCCGGGTGTGTCGATGGCGTGGGGGCTGTGGGCGGTGGAGGGTGGCGGTATGGGTGCCACTCTCGGCGAGGCGGACTCCGGCAGGATCAACCGGGGCGGCATCCGGGCCCTGAGCACCGAGGAAGGGCTTGCCCTCTTCGACGCGGGTCTCCGTCTGAACGCCGAACTCACCGTCCCCATCGGCCTGGACCTCGCCGCGGTGCGTGCCGCTGCGGTATCCGTGGGCAGCGTGCCGGCGCCGTTCCGTGGTCTGGTCCGTGTGCCGTCGCGGGTGGTGGCGCGTGAGTCGGTGGAGTCGGGCTGGGCGGGCCGGTTGGCGGGTCTGGACGATGCCGGGCGCCGGGGGCTGTTGCTCGATGTGGTCCGTGAGCATGTGGCGGGGGTGTTGGGCTACGCCCAGCCGGGCCTTATCGACGCGGGCCAGTCGTTCACCGAGTTGGGTCTGGACTCGTTGACGGCTATCGAGTTGCGGAACCGTCTGGCGGCGGTGATGGGTGTGCGGTTGCCGGCGACCCTGGTGTTCGACTACCCCTCGTCTGAGGTGTTGGCGGAGTTCCTGGTCCAGGAGATCGTCGGCGAGACGTCGGGTGAGTCGACGGTCGTCGCCGTGCGGGGCGCGGACGATGAGCCGATTGCGATCGTGGGTATGGCGTGTCGGTTCCCGGGTGGGGTCACCTCGCCCGAGGAGTTGTGGCAGCTGGTGGCATCGGGGACGGATGCGGTGGTGGACTTCCCCGACGATCGTGGTTGGGACCTCGACGCCCTCTACGATCCGGATCCCGACCACCCCGGCACCTCCTACACCCGCAAGGGCGGCTTCTTGGGGGATGTCGCGTCGTTCGATCCTCGGTTCTTCGGCCTGTCGCCACGCGAGGCGCTGTCGACCGACCCGCAGCAGCGGTTGTTGTTGGAGACGACGTGGGAGGCGTTCGAGCGGGCCGGGATCGATCCGGCGACGCTGCGGGGTAGTCGCACCGGAGTCTTCACGGGTGTGATGTACCACGATTACGCCGATCTTCTGCATGCTTCGCCGCAGGCTGAGGGGTCGATGGGTTCGGGTGGGACGGGGAGTATCGCGTCGGGGCGGCTGTCCTACACCTTTGGGCTTGAAGGCCCTGCGGTGACGGTGGATACGGCGTGCTCCTCCTCGTTGGTGGCGTTGCATTTGGCGGTGCAGGCGTTGCGTAGTGGTGAGTGTGAGATGGCGTTGGCCGGTGGTGTGACGGTGATGGCGACGCCGGGGACGTTTATCGGGTTCTCGCGGCAGCGTGGGTTGTCGGTGGACGGGCGGTGCAAGGCGTTCTCCGAGCAGGCCGACGGGGTTGGCTGGGGCGAAGGCGTCGGCATGCTCCTGGTGGAGCGGCTTTCCGAGGCCGAACGGCTTGGCCACCGGGTGCTCGCGATCGTGCGCGGCTCGGCCGTCAACCAGGACGGTGCGTCCAATGGGTTGACGGCGCCGAACGGTCCCTCGCAGCAGCGGGTGATTCGCCAGGCGCTGGCGAGCGCGGGCCTGTCCACGTCCGATGTGGATGTGGTCGAGGGGCATGGCACGGGCACCACGCTGGGCGACCCGATCGAGGCCCAGGCGCTGCTCGCCACCTATGGTCAAGACAGGTCGGCAGAGCGGCCGTTGCTGCTGGGATCGATCAAGTCGAACATAGGACACACGCAGGCCGCTGCGGGTGTCGCGGGGATCATCAAGATGGTCATGGCGCTGCGGAACGAGAAGCTGCCGCGCACCCTGCACGCCGACGAGCCGTCCTCGCACGTCGACTGGTCGGCGGGCGCGGTCTCGCTGCTGACCGATGAGCAGCCATGGACGCCGGAACCGGGCCGCGTCCGGCGCGCCGGCATCTCCTCCTTCGGCATCAGCGGCACCAACGCCCACACCATCATCGAAGAACCGCCCGTGGCGGTGCCGACGGTCCCGGCCAGTTCCCTTCCCGCTCTGCCGATTCTGCTGTCGGCGACGGACGAAGGGTCGCTGCGCGCGCAGGCGCGACGGTTGCACCAGCATCTGGCGGCCCGCGCAGTCACCACCGAACTGCCCGACATCGCCTGGTCGTTGGCCACGGGGCGGGCGTCCCTGGCGGCGCGTGCCGCGCTGGTCGCCGGTGACAGGAACGGTTTGCTCAACGACCTCGCGGCGCTGGCCGAGGGCGACCCCCGCTTCGACGCGCTGCTCGGCTCCTCATCAGGGACCGGGCGGACCGCGTTCCTGTTCACGGGGCAGGGCGCGCAACGCCTGGGCATGGGGCGGGAGGTGTATGAGGCGTTTCCGGTGTTCGCGGAGTCGTTCGACGCGGTGTGTGGTGAGTTGGATCGTCATTTGGAACGGCCGTTGCGGGATGTGGTGTTCGGCGATGATCAGAAGCTGTTGAACCGGACTGCTTATGCTCAGGCCGGGTTGTTCGCGGTCGAGGTGGCGCTCTATCGGCTGGTGGAGTCCTGGGGTGTCCGGCCCGAGTTTCTGGCCGGTCATTCCATCGGCGAGGTGTCGGCTGCCTATTGTGCGGGGGTGTGGTCGCTGGCGGATGTGTGTGAACTGGTGGCCGCGCGTGGCAGGTTGATGCAGTCGTTGCCCGCCGGTGGTTCGATGGTGGCGATCCAGGCCAGTGAGGCCGAGTTGGGCGAGTTGCCCAAGAGCGTGGGGATCGCGGCGATCAACGGGCCGACGTCGCTGGTGATCTCCGGCAAGGAACGGGCGGTCCGATCCGTGGCCGCCGTCTGGAGGAAGAAGGGGCGCAAGACCCGAAAGCTCGCCGTCAGCCATGCCTTCCACTCGCCGCTGATGGAGCCGGTGCTCGACGATTTCCGCGCGGCGATCGCGGGGCTCACGTTCCAGCCTGCCACCATTCCCCTGGTTTCGAATGTGACGGGTGAGTTGGCCACCACGGAGCAGCTGTCCGACCCCGACTACTGGGTGGACCATATCCGGCGGGCGGTCCGTTTCGGCGACGGGATCGCCACCCTTCACCGGCAGGGTGTGCGTACGTTCCTGGAACTCGGCCCGGACGGTGTGCTGTCCGCGGCCGGCGCCGAGACCGCCGAGGAGGCCGTGTTCACCCCGGCCCTGCGCGGCGGCCGCGACGAGGTCGAGTCGCTGTTCGCCGGTGTCGGGCACCTGTGGAGCGTGGGCGTGGCGGTCGACTGGGCGGCCGCGCTCGCGGGCACCGGCGCCCGGCGGGTGGACGTGCCGACGTACGCCTTCCAGCACCAGCGGTTCTGGCCGGAGGCGGGCGCCCGGGTGGGCGATGTCAGTGCGGCGGGTCTTGGCCGTGCCGAACACCCGTTGCTGGGCGCGGCGGTGGCGCTTGCCGACAGCGACGGTTTTCTGCTGACCGGGCGGCTTTCGGTGCGCACGCACCCCTGGCTGGCCGATCACCGCGTCGCCGGCCAGACGCTTGTGCCGGGCACGGGTCTGCTGGAACTCGTCACCTACGCCGGCGACCAGACCGGCTGTGGCGTGGTGGAGGAGCTGACGTTGCAGGCGCCGTTGGTGCTGCCCGAACAGGGCGGCGTCATCGTGCAGGTGAGCGTGGGCGGCCCGGACGAGACCGGACGCCGTTCCGTCAGCGTGCACTCCCGCTCGGACGACGACCCGGGCGCCGCCCAGGGCTGGACGCACCATGCGGTGGGCGTGCTGGGCACCGATGCGGAACGGGCGGGCGCCGAGCACACGTTGACGCAGTGGCCGCCGGCCGGTGCGACGGAGGTGGAGGTGTCCGGCGCCTACCCGGATCTGGCCGACGGCGGGCTGGCGTACGGGGCCGCGTTCCAGGGGCTGCGGCGCATGTGGCGGCAGGGGAACGATGTCTTCGCCGAGGTCGCGTTGCCCGATTCGGTGGTCGACCAGGCGGGCGCGTTCGGTCTGCATCCGGCGCTGCTCGACTCGGCGCTGCACGCGGTCGCGTGGGGTGGCGGGGCCGATGCGGTGTCGAGCGACGCGGCTACGCGGCTGCCGTTCTCCTGGGAAGGCGTGCGGCTGTTCGCCTCGGGGGCTTCGGTCCTGCGCGTCAAACTGAGCCCGTCCGGCCCGGACGCGCTCACCCTGACCGCGACGGACGCCACCGGGCGTCCGGTCGTGACCGTTGCCTCGCTGCTTCTGCGGGCGTTTTCGCCGGAGGCGATCAACACTGCTGGCGAGTCGTTGTTCCGGGTGGAGTGGGTTTCGGTTGTGGGTGGGGGTGAAAACGCCGAGGACTGGCGGGAGTTGAGGTTGGGTGATGCGGCGGGTGGGTTGGTTGGGTTGCGGCGGTGGTTGGTTGAGGAGGAGGGGTCGGGGGTGCCGTTGGTGGTGGTGACGTCGGGTGCGGTGGATCCGGTGGGTGGGGGTGGGGTGGATCCGGATGCGGCGTCGGTGTGGGGGTTGGTGCGGGCGTTGCAGGCCGAACAGCCCGGCCGGGTCATGCTCCTCGACACGGACTCGGATGGCGAGGTTTCTGTTGGTGGGTTGTTGGGGTTGGATGAGCCTGCGGTTGCGGTGCGTGGGGGTGAGGTGTGGGTGCCGCGTCTGGTGCGGGTGCCGAAGGGGTCGGTGTCTCAGGACGGTGAGGCGGTGGTGCGTGGTGATGGGACGGTGTTGATCACGGGTGGTTCGGGTGCGTTGGCGGGTTTGGTGGCGGAGCGTCTTGCCGAACGGCATGGGGTGCGGCGGCTGTTGATGCTGTCCCGAAGCGGCGTGGTCGCCGAGGGGCTGGTGGAGCGGTTGGCCGGCGTGGGTGCGTCCGTGGAGTCGGTGGCGTGTGATGCCTCGGATCGGGACGCGGTGGCCGAGGTGCTGGCGTCGATCGACCCGAACTTCCCACTGCGCGGTGTCGTCCATGCGGCCGGCGTGCTGGACGACGGGGTGTTCGCCTCACTGAACCCCGAACGCCTGGAACGGGTATGGGCCCCGAAGGCGCGGGGTGCGGCGGTTCTGGACGAGTTGACAGCGGACCAGGACTTGGACCTCTTTGTGGTGTTCTCTTCTGCGGCCGGTGTGTTGGGGAACGCGGGGCAGGCCAGTTATGGGGCGGCGAATACGTTCCTGGACGGGTTGGTGGCGCGGCGTCGTGAGCGTGGTTTGCCGGGTGTGTCGATGGCGTGGGGGCTGTGGGCGGTGGAGGGCGGCGGCATGGGTGCCACCCTCGGCGAGGCGGACTCCGGCAGGATCAACCGGGGCGGCATCCGGGCCCTGAGCACCGAGGAAGGGCTTGCCCTCTTCGACGCCGGCCTGCGCCTCAACGCCGAACTCACCGTCCCCATCGGCCTGGACCTCGCCGCGACGCGCGCCGTCGCCGCCACCGGGACCGGGACCGTTCCGGCGCTTCTTCGCGGTCTGGTCCGGGCTCCCGCTCGGGCCACGGCACGCGAGGAGGCGGAGCGGAGCTGGGTGGCGGACCTGGTCGGTCTGGACGGCGCCGAGCAGCTGCGGCGCATTCTCGACCTGGTGCGGGAGACGGTCGCGCGGCTGCTGGGGTATCCCGGTGCCGAGTCGGTGGAGGCCGACCGGGGTTTCGTGGAACTGGGCCTGGACTCGCTCGCCACCGTGGATCTGCGGAACGCGCTGGCCAAGACGACCGAGATCCGGCTGACGTCGAAGGTCATCTTCGACCGCAACACACCGGCGTTGCTCGCCCGTCACCTGCACGACGAACTGCTCGCCGAGGGCACTCTCTCCGCCGGCGCGGGCGAGCCAGGCCCGGAGGAGGCGGGCGGTGCCGTGGCCGATCCGGACGGGTCCATCGTTCGGATGTACCAGGACGCCTGCGCCCGTGGGCTGACCGCCGAGGCGCAGCAGTTGATCCGGGCGGTCGCCGATGTGCGGCCCGACGACGCCACAGCGCTCGACTCGTTGACAAGCCTGTACGGCCGGGCAACTCTTTCCGGCCAGATCGATGTGGCGAGCCAGCTGCTGGTCGCCGCCGGAAGCCTGCGGCGCACGTTCGCGACGCCGGAGGAGCTGGGGCGGCGCCCGGAGGTGGAGCGGCTGGTCGAGGGACCGGCGCGGCCGGCGCTGGTCTGCTTCGCGCCGCCGAACGCGTTCGCCGGGCCGCACCAGTACTTCCGGTTCGCGCGGGAGTTCCAGGGACGCCGGGAGGTGTCGCTCTACACGATGCCCGGCTTCCGCGGCGAGGAGCCCGTGCCGGCGGACCTGGACGCGCTCGGCAGGCTCCAGGCCGAGGCGGTGCTGCGCCGCTACCCGAACGGTGAAGGCGTCGTGCTGGCGGGCATGTCGTCCGGCGGCTGGCTGGCGCATGCGACGGCCACGCACCTGGAGGCGTTGGGGGTGAAGCCGGCGGGCCTGGTGCTGATCGACACCTACCTGCCGCTGGCCGAGCAGCTGGAGCGGCTGAGCGCCGGCTGGCTGCGGGAGGGTTGGGACCGGGCCGAGGACTACAACTACCTCGACGGCCGGGCCCTGACCGCCACCGGCTGGTACATGCAGCTCTTCGGCCGCCTGTGGGCCCCCACGGAGATCGCCACGCCGACGCTGCTCCTGCGAGCCACCGAGCTGGTGGACGGGGAGGCGGAGCCCGCCTCTGCGGACTGGCAGGCGTCGTGGGACTTCCCCCACACGGCGATCGACGTGCCAGGCAACCACTTCTCGATCCTGGACGCCCACGCCACCAACACGGCCCGGGTCGTCGACGAATGGATCAGCGCGCGGGACTCCTGACCCGACACCCACCGCCGCCCGGGCCCCGCACATCCGGCCCGGGCGGCGGCGGATTCCGGCCATGAACGCCGCGTTCACGGCGGCGTATAGCCTTGCGGGCATGCTCCGAGAAGTCCTCGCCACCCGCTATGTCACGCCCCTCCGGGAGGGGGGATCGCTGCCCGGCATCGTCGAGGCGGATGATCTGGGTACCTATGTCATGAAGTTCACCGGCGCCGGGCAGGGCCCCAAGTCGTTGGTCGCCGAGGTGATCTGCGGGGGCCTGGCGCGGCGGCTCGGGCTGCGGGTGCCGGAGCTGGTGCGGATGACGCTGGATCCGGTGATCGGCCTCGCCGAGCCGGACCAGGAGGTGCAGGAACTGCTCAAGGCCAGCGCCGGGCTCAACCTCGGCATGGACTATCTGCCGGGTTCGATCGGCTTCGACTCCCTGGCGTACCGGGTCGACCCGGTGGAGGCCGGCCGGGTCGTCTGGTTCGACGCCCTGGTCAACAACGTGGACCGGTCCTGGCGCAACCCCAACATGCTGGTCTGGCACGGCGATCTGTGGCTGATCGACCATGGCGCCGCGCTCATCTGGCACCACAACTGGCCGACGGCCACCGCCTCGGCGGCGCGTGGCTTCGACGCGTCGGACCATGCGCTGGCGCCGTTCGGGCCCGACGTCGCCGCCGCCGGGAAGGCCCTGGCGCCCCGGGTCACCGTCGAACTGCTCGACCAGACGCTGGCCGAGGTCCCCGACGCCTGGCTGGCCGCCGAGCCGGGGCTGGCCACGCCCGACGCGGTGCGCGCCGCCTACCGCGAGGTGCTGCTGGCCCGCGCCGCCACCATCGGGGACCGGGTCACCCTCGGGCCGCCCCGGCAGCAGGCACGGTCCAACGCGCCGGGCTGGCTCACCGGCCGCCCCGCCGAGCGGGACGGAGCCGGCCGATGAGCGGGACGAGCGGCGAGCGCGCCGTCTTCGAGTACGCGGTGCTGCGGGTGGTGCCCCGCGTGGAGCGCGGCGAATGCGTCAACGCCGGGGTGCTGCTCTACTGCCGCCCCCGCTCCTTTCTCGCGGCCCGCACCCACCTCGCCCCCGAGCGGCTGCGGGCGCTCGACCCCCAGGTGGACCTGGACGGGGTACGGGCCGCGTTGCGCGCCGTCGAGAGCCTTTGCGACGGCGGCCCCGAGGGCGGCCAGGGGGCGGCCGACGAGGTGGGGCGGCGTTTCCGTTGGCTGATCGCGCCGCGCAGCACCGTGGTGCAACCCGGGCCCGTACACAGCGGGTTGACCGCCGATCCCGAGGCGGAGCTGGAGCGGCTGCTCACGGTGTTGGTGCACTGAACGCGGGGGCGGCCTTCCCGTTGTCAGTCCCGGATGGTAGTTACTTGTGGGTAGTAGATCACTCGACGGCGAGGAGTCCCACGCATGTCCACCACCGAGCAGCGCGTCGCGCTGGTGACCGGCGCGGCCCGAGGCATCGGGGCCGCCACCGCCGAGCGGCTGGCCGCCGACGGCCATCGGGTCGCCGTGCTGGATCTGACCGAGGAAGCCGGGCAGCCCACCGTGGCCGCCATCGAGGCGGCGGGCGGCAGCGCCCTCGCGATCGGCTGCGATGTCTCGGACACGGACGCGGTGAGCGCGGCCGTGGCCCAGGTCGCCGAGCGGCTGGGCCCGCCCGGGATCCTGGTGAACAACGCCGGCGTGCTCCGCGACAACCTGCTCTTCAAGATGAGCGAGGCCGACTGGGACACGGTCATGAACGTGCATCTGCGCGGCGCCTTCCTGATGTCCCGCGCCTGTCAACAGCACATGGTGGAGGCCGGCTTCGGCCGGATCGTCAACCTCTCCTCAAGCTCAGCCCTGGGCAACCGGGGCCAGGCCAACTACGCGGCGGCCAAGGCGGGCCTGCAGGGCTTCACCAAGACGCTCGCCATCGAGCTGGGGAAGTTCGGCATCACGGCCAACGCGGTGGCGCCCGGCTTTGTCGCCACGGAGATGACGGCGCAGACGGCGCAGCGCGTCGGCATGGCCTTCGACGACTTCCAGCGCGCCGCCGCCGAGCAGATCCCGGTCCGCCGGGTCGGACAGCCGGCGGACATCGCGAACGCCGTGGCCTTCTTCGCCAGCGAGGCCGCCGGCTATGTCTCCGGCCAGGTGCTCTATGTGGCCGGAGGCCCCCTTGACTGAGCCGCCGCCCGGGAAGCCGGAGGAGGCCGAGACCCCGGTGGCCGTGGTCACCGGCGGCAGCCGGGGGATCGGCCTGGGCATAGCCCGGGTGTTGACGGCCAGGGGCACGCGGGTCTGTATCACCGGGCGCGATCAGCAGCGGCTGGCCGAGGCCGTCGCCGAGCTGGGCCCGGGCGCCATGGGCGTGGCCGGCAAGGCCCACGATCCGGCACACCAGGCCGAGGTGGTCGAACGGGTGCTCACCGACTGGGGCCGGCTCGACCACCTGGTCAACAACGCCGGCGGGAACCCGGTCTTCGGCCCGCTCATCGACGTCGAACCGGCGTCCCTGGCCAAGGTCTTCGAGATCAATGTGCTCTCCGCCTTCGGCTTCGCCCGGCACGCCTGGCACGCTTGGCAGCGGGAGTACGGCGGCAGCGTGGTCAACGTCTCCTCCATCGCGGGCCTGGGCGCCGCGCCGTTCCTCGGCGGCTATGGCGTCACCAAGGCGGCGCTGATCAACCTCACCGAGCAGCTGGCCCTGGAGCTGGCCCCCGGCGTCCGGGTCAACGCGGTGGCCCCCGCGGTGGTGAAGACCAGGTTCGCCAGCGCGCTCTACGCCGCCGACGAGGAGGCCGTCGCCGCTGGCTACCCGCTCAAGCGGCTGGGCGTCCCCGAGGACGTCGCCGGCGCTGTCGCGTTTCTCACCTCGGCGGAGGCGAGTTGGATCACCGGCCAGACGTTCGTGCTGGACGGTGGGTTGGGTCTGGGCGCCGGTCTGGGCTGAGCTGTCAGTGCCGGCCGGTACGTTGTGAGGCACACCGCGCCGCAGTGGCGGCGCGGTAACTCACCGCACGACCCCGGAGGTTGAACGACGTGAATGGCAAGCTGCCCGACTCCTGGCAGACGGCGCTGGGCGAGGAACTTGACCAGCCCTACTTCAAGGAGCTGACCGAGTTCGTCGAGGAGGAACGGGCCGCCGGCCCCGTCTACCCCCCGAGCGACGAGGTGTTCGCGGCGCTGGAGGCCACTCCCTTCGAGGACGTCAAGGTGCTGATCCTCGGCCAGGATCCCTACCACGGCGAGGGCCAGGGCCATGGGCTGTGCTTCTCGGTGCGCCCCGGAGTGCGGGTGCCGCCCTCGCTGCGCAACATCTACAAGGAGATGAAGGAGGAGCTGGGCCACCCCGTCCCGGACAACGGCTATCTCCTGCCGTGGGCCCGGCAGGGCGTCCTCCTGCTGAACGCGGTGCTCACGGTCCGCGCCGGCGAGCCCAACTCCCACAAGGGCAAGGGCTGGGAGAAGTTCACCGACGCGGTGATCCGCGCCGTCTCGGACCGCCCCGACCCGGCGGTGTTCGTGCTCTGGGGCGCCTACGCGCGGAAGAAGCTGCCGCTGATCGACACCGACCGGCATGTGGTGGTCCAGGGGGCGCACCCCTCGCCGCTGTCCGCCAAGAAGTTCTTCGGCTCCCGGCCTTTCACCCAGATCAACGAGGCGGTCGCCGCCCAGGGACACACGGCGATCGACTGGCGCGTTCCCGACCTCGCCGGCTGACCCGCCGACCCGCTGACCCGCCGACCCGCTGGTCGGCTGGCCGTCGCCCCGCCCGTCCCCGGTGGTCGGGCGGGGCGACGGCCCCGCACCCCGGCATCGGTGTTCGAGGCGCGAACGCCCCCGCGTATGCTGCCCGTCCGCGCCCACACGGCGCGCGATCCGTGGTTCCACCTACACCGAGGAGCAGTTCGTGAAGGTCGGCGTGATCGGGCTCGGGGACATCGCCCACAAGGCATACCTGCCGGTACTCGGCACACGCCCCGGTATCAGCCTCCACCTGCACACCCGGCGGCGGACGACCCTGGAGGAGACCGGCGCGGCCTACCGGCTGCCCCGCGAGGCGCTGCACGAGGAGCTGACCTCGCTGCTGGCGGTCGGCCTCGACGCCGCGTTCGTCCACGCCCCGACCGCCGTCCACCCCGAGATCGTCACCAGGCTGCTCACCGCCGGCGTCCCCACCTATGTGGACAAGCCGCTGGCCTACGAACTGTCCGAGGCGCGGCGGCTGGTGGATCTGGCCGACACCCTCGGGGTGTCCCTGGCCGTCGGGTTCAACCGCCGGCACGCCCCGGCCTACGCCCAGTGCCTGGAGGGCCCCCGTGATCTGATCGTCCTGCAGAAACACCGCAGGGGCCTGCCGGAGGACCCCCGGCGGATGGTCTTCGACGACTTCATCCATGTGGTGGACACCCTGCGCTTCCTCGCGCCGGCGCCGATCGACCAGGTGCACCTCAGCACCCGGGTGCGGGAAGGGCTGCTGCACCATGTGGTGCTGCATCTGGCGGGCGACGGCTTCTCCGCGCTCGGCACCATGAACCACCTCTCCGGTTCGGCCGAGGAGGTCCTTGAGGTCTCCGGCCAGGACACCAAGCGGGAGGTGCGCAACCTCGCCGAGATCATCGACCACAAGGGCCAGCCGAGCGTCCGCCGCCGGGGGGACTGGGTGCCGGTGGCCCGTCAACGCGGCATCGAGCAGGCGGCGGTGGCGTTCCTGGACGCCGTGCGCACGGGCCACACCCTCGACGCCCAGGACGCTTTGCGCACCCATGAGCTGTGCGAGCGGGTGGTGCTCGCCGCCCAGGGCCGGCACTGACGCCCGGTCAGCCCTCGGTCGTCACCTCGGCCGGCGTGCCGAAGTCCTCGCCCGCGTTCGGTTCCACCACCCCGAACCAGATCAGCAGCAGCAACACCACGCCGACCCCGATCCGGTACCAGACGAACGGCATGAAGCTGCGGGTGCTGATCCAGCGCATGAACCAGGCGATGATCGCATAGCCGACGAGGAAGGCGATCAACGTCGCCAGGATCGTCGGCCCCCAGGAGACATGGGTGTCCTCGCCGCCGATCTCCGTCAGCTCATAGGCGCCGGACGCCAGCACCGCGGGGATGGCCAGCAGGAACGAGTAGCGGGCCGCGGCCTCCCTGCGGTAGCCGAGGAAGAGCCCCCCGGTGATGGTGGCGCCGGACCGCGAGACCCCGGGCACCAACGCCATGGCCTGCGCGAGACCGAACAACAGGCCGTCCCTGACGGTGAGTTGGTCGAGGTCCTTGCGGACCCGCACCGCCCGGTGCCGGCCGCCCCCGCTGTCCCTGGCGGCCATCCGGTCGGCCACGCCCAGGATCACGCCCAGCACGATCAGGTTGACCGCGATCAGCCGCAGATCGCGGAACGGGCCCTCGATGGCGTCCTGCAACGTCAGCCCCAGCACCCCGATGGGGATGGAGCCGATGATCACCAGCCAACCCATCCGCGCGTCCGGGTCGGAGCGCACGGACCGGTCGGTCAACGACCGGAACCAGGCGCTGAGAATGCGGGCGATGTCCTTGCGGAAGTAGATCAGCACCGCCAGTTCGGTGCCGATCTGGCACACCGCAGTGAAGGCGGCCCCCGGATCCTCCCAACCACCGGCCACGGCGGCCAACCGCAGATGCGCGCTTGAGGAGATGGGCAGAAACTCCGTCAGCCCCTGGACCAGGCCGAGAACAATCGATTCGAACCAAGACATGAACTCAGCGGGTATCCCTGGAAGAGGCAGACGAGGAGGGGGGAACAGACAGGAGTTGGTGGGCGGTGTCACTCTAGGCGAGCGCCCCAACGACTGGGGAACACCGGCTGTCCGACACGTGTCCTTCAGAAAACCGTTCGATTTCCGGGGGGGTATCCGGCACCCTGGACCCATGTTCCCGAACGCCCACCCCGCAGCACCGTCCGCATGCGCGGACGCTCTGCGGGCTGCCGGCGTTCCGCTGACAGTGGCAGACGGCGCTCGAAGCTGACCCTTCCCGGATCGCACCGTGGACCCCACAGGGGGAGGGTCGGCGCACCGCTCGGGGTCCACGTTCCGGCCTCGGGGCCGCGCGCCCCGCCGGAGCCAACACCACTCGGCAGTGAGAGAACACGCCATGCCCAAGCAGCCCTACACCCGTACCAAGCCCCACCTGAACATCGGCACCATGGGGCATGTGGACCACGGGAAGACGACGTTGACCGCGGCCATCACCAAGGTGCTCAGCGACCTCGGCACCGGCACCTTCGTCCCGTTCGACCGCATCGACCGCGCGCCCGAGGAGGCGGCGCGGGGCATCACCATCACCCTCAGCCATGTCGAGTACCAGACCGCCACCCGGCACTACGCGCATGTCGACATGCCGGGGCACGCCGACTACGTCAAGAACATGATCACCGGAGCGGCGCAGCTGGACGGCGCGATCCTGGTGGTCTCGGCCGTGGACGGCGTGATGCCGCAGACCGCCGAGCATGTGCTGCTGGCCCGTCAGGTGGGCGTGCGGCACATCGTGGTGGCGCTCAACAAGGCGGACGCCGGCGACCCCGAGCTGACCGACCTGGTCGAGCTCGAGGTGCGGGAACTCCTCACCGCGCAGGGCTACGCCGGCGACGAACTGCCGGTGGTCCGGGTCTCCGGGCTCGGCGCCCTGAACGGGGAGCAGCGCTGGATCGACGCGGTGGTGGAACTGCTGGACGCGGTGGACCGGCATGTGCCGGTGCCCGAGCGGTACCTGGACGCGCCGTTCCTGCTGCCGGTGGAGAACACCCTGACCATCACCGGACGGGGCACCGTGGTCACCGGCGCCGTGGAACGGGGCACCGTGCGGGTCGGCGACCGGGTGGCAGTGCTGGGCGCCGACATCGAGACGGTGGTCACCGGCCTTGAGACCTTCGGCAAGCCGATGAGCGAGGGGCAGGCCGGCGACAACGTGGCGCTGCTGCTGCGCGGCGTGCCCAGGGACGCGGTGCGCCGTGGACAGGTGGTCGCGGCGCCGGACAGCGTCACGCCGGGGCGTCGCTTCGCCGCCGAGGTCTATCTGCTCTCCTCGGCCGAGGGCGGCCGCCGCACCCCGGTCACCACCGGATACCGTCCGCAGTTCTATCTGCGCACGGCCGACGTGGTGGGCGACATCGAGCTGGGCGAGGGTGAGTTGGCGCTGCCGGGGGAGCGGATCTCGATGACCGTCACCCTCGGGCAACCGGTGCCGCTGGAGACCGGGCTCGGCTTCGCCATCAGGGAGGGCGGCCGCACGGTCGGCGCCGGCACCGTCACCTCGGTGCTGGCCGACTGACCCCACACCGGCTGAACCGCCGCACGCCTGCCCCGGCGTGCGGCGGTGCCCGTCGGTCACGGGAGAATGCCCGGATGGACGAGCCGACGCCGGTGCTGCGCGCCGTGGATCTTGGCACCGCCAGGCTGCTGCCCGATCTGGACCGGGCGGGCGCCTGGCTGCTCACCGTGGACGACGCCCCGCAGTCCTATGTGGATCTGGCCGACCCCACCCATCTGGAGTTCGAGTACGTCCGCCGGCTCGGGCATCTGGTGGACACCGTCGCCGCGCCCGGCGAACCGCTGGACGTGCTGCATCTGGGCGGCGGCGGGCTCACGTTGCCCCGGTATCTGGCGGCCACCCGGCCCGGCTCCCGGCAGCGGGTGATCGAGGTCGACCGGGGGCTGGCCGAGCTGGTCGCCGAGCGGCTTCCGCTGCCGGGCGACAGCGGGATCGACGTGGTGATCGCCGACGCCAGGGACGCCGTCGAGGCCGCGCCGCCCGGCGGCTGCGATCTGCTGGTCGCCGATGTCTTCGGCGGCTCGCGGGTGCCGGCGCGGGTCACCACCCTGGGTCACGCGCGGGCGGCGGCCCGCGCGCTGCGGCCCGGCGGGATCTATGCGGCGAACCTCGCGGACGCGGCGCCCTTCGCCTTTCTCCGCTCCCAACTGGCCGCCTTCGCCGCCTGCTTCGAGCGGCTGGCGCTGATCGCCGAGCCCGCCGTGCTGCGCGGGCGGCGGTTCGGCAATGTGCTGCTGCTCGCCTCGGCGGAGGCGCCGCCCCCGGCGGGGCTGGCCCGGCGGCTGGCCGCCGACGCCTTCCCCGCCCGGCTCACCGAGGGCGAGCCGTTGACCCGGCTGATCGCCGGCGCCCGGCCGGTGTCGGACGGCGCGGCCGTGCCGTCGCCGGAGCCGCCGGCCGACGCCTTCCGGATCGGCTAGCGGCGGCTGGCGACGGCGGGCGGCACTGCGGGCGGCGGTTCAGCTCTGCTCGGCGTCCACCGGGTAGGGCCGCAGGCTGCTGAGCATCTGCTCGATGACCTCGTCGTCCAGCTCGTCCGGCACGCCGGCGTCGGCCATCAGCACCCAGGTCGCCATGTCGTTGTTGAGATCCAGATAGGAGACCGCGACGACCTTCCCGTCCGTCTGGCCACACGGCTCCGGATCGTCCGGGTCCTCCGGCACGTTCGTGACGCTGGCCCGGACGATATGCCCGCTGATGCCGTAGTCGCTCTCGAACTCCTCGGGCTCCGACATCTCGAAGGTGCCCAGCTGGTTCTGGTCATAGCCGCCGAGCGCCCAGTTCAGGGCCTCGTTCTCGGCCGCCTCGCCCGTGTTGGTGGCGCCCTGCGCACCCTTGGTGCCGGCCCACGCGCGGCTGCTGACCCCGTACTCCGCGTCGTCGCACCAGTCGTCCATATAGACGGCTACGCCGGACATGGAGACCAGGACATCGCCCGGCTCGGCGTCCTCGCGGTCGTCCGTGAGGCCGTACGTCATGCTCTCCGAGTTGGTGATCCAGTTCTCGGGCGGCACGTCGAACGCGATATGGCGGTTCTCCAGGGTCTGCACCTGCCAGTCGGGCGCGATCACCGGGTCGGGGCGCTGGAGGACTCCGCGACGCGGGTCGTCCGGGTTGTCCGGCCGCTCGCTCTGCTCCTCCGTCGGCTCGTCGGACGGCTCGTCCGACGGCTCGTCGCTGGGCCCGGGAGCGTCACGCGACTCGCCGGCCTGGGACGAGTCGTCGTCGTCACCCCCCAGCAGCACCACGCCGGTGACGGCCGCGCCCGCCACCACGGCGACCGCGACGATGATGCCGACGGCTATCTTCGTCCGTTTGGAGTTGTCACCCCCACCCGGCGGCGGCGGTGTCGCCCCGGGTCCCCCGGGCGGTCCTGGCGGCTGCTGCCAGCCCGCGCCGGGCTGGGTGGGCCCCGGCTGCTGCTGCCAACCGTCGCCCCCCTGCTGCTGGTACGGGTTGGGCTGGGTGTACCCCGGCTGCTGATAGGGGTTGGACCACTCGCGGGCCGGCTCGCCCCCCGGCTGTTGTTCTCCTGGCCTCATGGAAGAAGACTCTAAAGGGGGTTGCGCCAACGCTTGACACCTGTCACCGATTTGCGACGGACCTGCGACGTGCGGGCGTCCCCGACGAGGGCGGGCGTGTGCCGGCCCACTGTCATTACCCGCTGGTAACGTGTGGGTATGACTGACTCGATCTCCATCGGCGAGCAACTCGCCGCGACCGTCCCGATGGCGCGCACGCTCAACCTCGCCTTCGAGCACACCGATCCGGAGCGCGCGGTGGTCCGGCTGCCCGACCAGCCGGAGTACCACAACCACCTGGGCGGGCCGCATGCCGGCGCCATGTTCACCCTGGCCGAGTCCGCCAGCGGCGCCATCGTGCTGGCCGCCTTCGGGGATCAGCTCTCCCGCGCGGTGCCGTTGGCGGTGCGCGCCGAGATCGCCTACCGCAAGCTGGCCAAGGGCGAGGTCACCGCCACGGCCACGCTGGGCCGGCCGATCGCCGATGTGGTCGCCGAGTTGGACGCCGGGCAGCGCCCCGAGTTCCCCGTCCAGGTGGCGATCACCCGCGCGGACGGCGCTGTCACGGGCGAGATGACGGTGCTCTGGACGCTCCGGCCGCACGACGCGTAGGGCCGGGCGGGGCCGGCCCGGTCAGAGGTCGGGCACGGCCTCCTCCAGGAAGGCGTACGGGTCCACGCCGTCCAACTGGTCGAACTCCACGACCAGATGGGCGGGCGGCGCCGGCTCCTCGACGGGCACGCCGAAGTCGCTGTACAGCGCCTCCCCGATCACCTCCTGCTCGTGGGTGGCGAAGATCTCCCGGGCCAGCAGGGGATAGGGCTCGCCCTCCAGGGCGATCAGGAAAAGGCGCTCGGTCTCGGACGAGCGGTCCGACTCCAGCGTCCGCACGGTGGCCACGGCCTGGCCTCGGAAGGTGGTGTCCTCCTCCCTGGACCACTCGCGTTCCCACTCCTCCGCCCCCGCGCCGCCGCCCTGGAACTGCTCCTCCCAGTCGCACGCGCCCACGGCGTCGAAGTAGCGGTGGCTCAACTCCTCGGGAGTGCCGTGCAGATACCGGCCGGTGAGGTCGCGGGAGCCGGCCGACGCGTTGACCTGCCAGGCCCGCTCGTCGGGCATCAGCCAGGCGTCCTCGCCCCGTTGGAGAAACGTCACGCTCCCACGGTCCGTCTCCAGCGCGCCCGAGCAGACGTCCTGGTCGACCCGGAAGTCGCTGTTCAGCACCGTCGTTCCCATCTGCAACATCACCTGGGACCGCACCGCGCCCGCGTCCGCCATCGCGGTGGCGGACCGGTCCAGCAACGCGCCGGCCGAGAGCGTCGAGAGATCCTCGCCGCCGGCGTCCCCGGGGGCGCGGGCGTCCGGACGCTCCGCCCTGCGCAGATCGCCTCCACACGCGGTGAGCAGCAGGGCCAGGGCCCCCACCCCGGCCAGTGTTCGTCTTCGTGCCTTCGACCTCATGGTTCCGCCCCCTCGTGCACTCCGTGCCAGCCATCGAACCACGCACCCATCGGGTGCTCAACCACGTTGTGGACGAGGGGACTTGGGCGTCCAGCCGGCGGCCGGCCGACGGTCAGCCGGTGGCCAGCAGGAGGGTGCCGGCCAGGGCGAGGCCGGCGCCGGCGGCCTGGCTGCCGAGGAGCCGTTCCCGCAGCACGCCGCGTGCCGCCAGGGCCGTGACCACCGGATAGAGCGAGGCCAGCACCACGGCCACCGTCATCGGCCCGATCCTGGCCGCCAGCGCATAGGTGGCGTTGGCCGCCACATCGGCAAGACCGACGAAGGTCAGCGAGGGCAGCGCCGCCACCAGCAGCGATCGGCCGCCCTCGGGCAGCACCGCCACCCCGCGCCGCGCCCCCCACCACAGGGCGGCGCCGCCGGTGGCCACATTGCACACCCGCTGGACGAACAGGGCCAGAAACAGGCCGGTGACGCTGGTGGACGCCTCCGCGATCAGCGCCAGCACGGCGCCGAAGCCCAGCGCGGCGCCCGCCGTGTACACCAGGGTCTGCCGGGGGACGCCGCCCCCGCCGCCGAGGCGGGGCCCGCCGGCCAGCAGCACGCCGGCGAAGGCGACGGCCATCCCGGTGTACTGCCACAGCCCGGGGCGCTCGCCCAGCAGCAGCGCCACCCCGATCGGCACCGCCACCGCGGTGGCGGCGAGCGGCGAGACCACGCCCATGGGGCCGAGCGCCAGCGCCCGGTAGAAGCAGAGCAGGGCCAGCGGGCCGACGGCACCGGCCGCGACCGCGAACCAGAGGCGTCCGCCGGCCTCCGTCCAGGCGCTGGTGGCCACCACGACCACGCCCAACACCCCGGCGGCCAGGGTCTGGGAGACCACCACCACGGTGAGCGCGGGCAGCCGCCTGGTCAACAGACCTCCGCCGAAGTCGGCGAGTCCCCAGAGCAGACTGGTGACCAGGGCAAGGGCGACCATCGTTACCTCACACGTACAGTGTCCCGGGCGGTCTCGTCGACCGGGCCCGGGACGGGATTCGGGAAGGGCTTCAGGGTGGAATAATGAACTCTCTCGTGGAAAATAATACACTCGTCCATGGGTGCGGGAGGCGCCGGTGACCGATCTGGACCAGTTGACCCAGTCCCTCGCGAGCAATCTGCGCCGGCTGCGCGCCGAGCGCGGCCTCACCCTGGAGGCGCTGGCCGCCCGGGCCGGGGTCAGCCGCAGCATGGTGATCCAGATCGAACAGGCCAGGACCAACCCGAGCGTCGGCACCGTGGTCAAGATCGGGGACGCGCTCGGCGTCAGCGTCACCACCCTGCTGGAGACCGAACACCCGCCCGCCGTACGGATGTTCACCGCCGAGCAGGCGGTGCGGCTGTGGCATACCGAGGCCGGGAGCCACAGCACCCTGCTGGTGGGGACGGAGGCGCCCGGGCCGCTGGAGATGTGGCGGTGGCGGCTGATGCCGGGGGAGGGGCATGACGCCGACGCCCATCCGCGTGGCACCACCGAGCTGATCCATGTGGTCGAGGGCGAGTTGACGCTGCGGGTGGACGACGCCGACCATCGGGTGCCGCTGGGCGCCTCGGCGGCGTTCGAGTCCCATGTGCCGCACGGCTACCGCAACGAGGGGCGGATTCCGGCCGAGTTGATCATGGCGGTGGTGGTGCCGCCCGCGCCCCGCTGAGCGGCTGATACGGTGCCCGCCATGCATGCTCCCATCGGCGAATTCGCCCAGGCCATTCCGCTTCCCGAGGTCGAGGAACCGCTCTGCCCCGCCGTTGTCGCGGCGGTCGCCAACTGGACGGGGAAGATCCCGGCGGACCAACTGCTGTGGGTGGACAGCGATCCCGAACGGGCCGACACCGCCCTCTTCGTCGAGACCTACGGCGTCGATCCGGCGACCTCGGCCAACTGCGTGGTGATCGCCGGCAAGCGCGCCGGCGAGACCACGCTGGCCGCCGCCGTGGTGCTGGCCACCACCCGGGTCGACGTCAACGGCGCGGTGCGCAAGCAGCTCGGCGCCCGCAAGGCGTCGTTCGCGCCCCAGGAGACGGCGGTCGAGGCCGCGGGGATGGAGTACGGCGGGATCACCCCGATCGGGCTGCCGGCCGACTGGCCGGTGCTGCTGGATCCGGCGGTGGTGGAGCTGCCGCATGTCCTGATCGGCAGCGGGAGCCGCCGGGGCAAGCTGATCGTGCCCGGTGCGGCGCTGGCCCAGCTGCCGGGCGCGGTGGTCGTTCCCGGCCTGGGGAGGTAGCGCCCGGCTGGCGGTGGGGGGGCCTTGACTTCGGAGTACTGTGAGGTGAGGCTTACCTAACCTGGTGCTTGGTGTGGTGCCCGGACCGATCCGGGTGTCGCCACCCGCGCCGAACCCGCCCCGAGCCAGGAGTTCCCCGTGAGCGATCGCCCCACCCGCCGGCCCGTCCAGACCCATCGGGCTCGTGTGCTGCACAAAGAGCGCCTCACCCCCCATATGATCCGGGTGGTCTTCGGCGGCGACGGGTTGCGGGACTTCGCGACCAGCGGCTGCACCGACCACTACGTCAAGCTGCTCTTCCCGGCGCCCGGGGTGACCTACCCCGAGCCGTTCGACGTCGCGGCCATCCGCGCGGAGCTGCCGCGCGAGTCCTGGCCCCGCACACGCACCTACACGGTCGCCGCCTGGGACGCCGAGGCCCGGCAGCTGACCGTCGACTTCGTGTACCACGGCGACCAGGGGCTGGCCGGCCCCTGGGCCGCCGCCGCCCAGGCCGGCGACGAGCTGTACCTGCTGGGCCCCGGCGGCGGCTACGCGCCCTCGGCCGATGCCGACTGGCATCTGCTGGCCGGCGACGAGAGCGCGCTGCCGGCCATCGCCGCCGCGCTGGCCGGGCTGCCCGAGGGCGCCAGGGCGGTGGCCTATATCGAGGTGGCGGGGCCCGAGGAGGAGCAGAAGCTCGCCGAGCCGACGGGCCCCGTCGAGGTGCACTGGCTGCACCGGGGCGAGCGGCCGGTCGGCGACGCCGTGGTGGAGGCCGTGACGGCGCTCGACTTCCCGGCCGGCGAGGTCCAGGTGTTCGTGCACGGCGAGGCGCACATGGTCAAGACGCTCCGCCGCCATCTGCGCCATGACCGGGGCCTGCCGCGCGAGGGCGTGAAGTCCGTCTCCGGCTACTGGCGCCGGGGCAGCGACGAGGACGGCTGGCAGTCGAGCAAGGCCGAGTGGAACCAGCGGATCGAGGCGGAGCAGGAGGCGGGCCGGGCCTGACCCGCCCCCGTGCCGCGCCGGATCAGCGCCCGGTCGGCCCGCCGGGTTCGCCCGGCGGGTAGGGGCGGCGCCCCCACTCCATCACCGACCAGGGCGGCCGCAGATCCGTCAGCTCGGTGATCTGGTGCGGTTTGAGCGTGCGCGGATCGGGCGCCTCCCGGTGCCGGGCGAACGCGCGCTCCGCGTAACGGTGCCCGGTGTCCGCGCCGATCACCAGGTGGGTGCGCTCCGGGCGCCTGGCCGCCTCCCAGCGGGCCGCCAGATGCGCCGCCCCCGTGGAGAGCCCGGCGAACACCGCGTGCCCGCGCAGCAGCCCGACCGAACCGGCCATCGCGTGCCGGAAGTCGATCCAGTGCAGCCCGTCGTAGAGCCGGTGGCGCACGTTGGCGAACGGGATGGCGCTGCCGATGCCCGCGATGATCGCCTCCGGATCGAGGAACCGTTCGCTGCCGAAGGTGACGCTGCCGAACGGCTGGATGCCGACCAGCCGCGCGTCCAGGCCGTGTTGCCGCAGCGGCAGGATCAGCCCGCCGGTGGACGAACCGGTGCCGACCGAGCCGACCACCGTCAACTCCCGCCCGGGCAGCGCCGATGCCACCAGCGCGGCGAACTCGCGGTAGCCCGCGTAGTGCACCGCGTCGTGGTACTGGCGCATCCAGTGCATGTCGGGGCGGGCCGCGACGAGTTCACGCACCCGGGCGACCCGGCGCCGCTGGTCGAGACGGAGATCGTCGGAGGGCGGCATCTGGTCGATGGTGGTGCCCAGGATCTCCAACTGCACCCGGGTGGTGGCGTCCACGGTGGTGGACGCCACGATATGGCAGCGCAGACCGTGCCGGTGCGCCGCCATCGCCAGGGCCAGCGCGTAGATCCCGCTGGAGCTGTCGACGAGCGTCTGCCCGGGGCGGATGACGCCCCGCTCCAGTAACGTCCGCACCGCGCCGAGCGCGGCGTACACCTTGAGCGTCTCGAAGCGGGCCAGCACGGTGTTGGCGGAGAGCCGCACCAGGTCGGGGGCCTTGATGGCGTCGGTGATGTGCTCGTGCACCACCGGGGGCCCCGCTGGCGGGGCCGGCGGCGGCGCGGACGACGGCACCGCGTTCACCGCCCGCCGCCCGCGACGCGGCCCGTCGCCCGACACGACGGGGGATGGGGAACGGTTCCAGGGATGTGCTCCTCGTGCCTTCGCATGGCGTCGCCACCTCGACTCGTGGGGGATCCGGCGGGGTTGACGCCGGAGAAACGGGCTTGGGACGGTGTCGGCGCCCGGCCGCGACGCGGGGCGCGGCCGGGCGCCGGGGTCACGGCTGGGGCCGACCGGTCTCGGCCGTGGTGAGCTGCGAGGCCAACGTCCGGCGGGCCCGCGCCACCCGGGAGCGCA
This sequence comes from Streptomyces sp. NBRC 109706, assembly GCF_000974485.1. Lineage (GTDB taxonomy): Bacteria > Actinomycetota > Actinomycetes > Streptomycetales > Streptomycetaceae > Streptomyces. Next base: position 528,384 of record NZ_BBOM01000011.1, read on the forward strand.
CGGTGCCGATCGGGCAGCCGCTGGCGGCCGCCACCTCCGCGTAGGGCAGGCCCACGATCTGGGTGAGCCGGAACGCGGTGGCCCGGTCCGACGGAAGCCGGGCGAGCAGTTCGTCCAACGCCACACGTTCCTCGAACCCCGGTGCCTGGCCGCGCTGTTGGCGTTCCACCACGGAGAGCCAGTCGGAGGTGTCGGCCAGCCGGGGGCGGGCGCGCTCGTAGCGGACCCGGTCGATCAGCGTGCGCCGGGCGATGGTCAACAGCCAGGTGCGGGCCGACGATCGGCCCTCGAAGGCCGGCAGGCTGCGCAGCGCGCGCAGCAGGGTGTCCTGGGCCAGGTCCTCGGCGCCCTGCGGATCGCCGCTCAACCTGGCCAGATAGCGCTGCAGATCGTCGCGCACGGCGCGCACGAAGAGTTCGACCGCGCGCCGGTCGCCCGTGCGGGCCGCCAGGGCCCACCGGGTGACGGTGGCGTCGTCGGCGCGCGCCGGATCGAGGGCCAGGGCACGCAGCGCCGCCGCGTCCTGGCCTATGTCGCCCTGCTCCTCGGGTGGTTGACCGGTGCGGACGGTCGGCCGCCGGCGGGGCGGGGCGGCGAGTGATGAGGTCACGGTCCTGTCGCCTTTCGCGGGAACGTGCCGTTCCAGCCGGGAATCGGCACGGCGTGGGGGAGCCCGAACGCCGCCGGGGGACAGGACGGACGAACGTCGCGTCGCCTGTCAGGCGGTGTGGGCCCGGCTGGGGCGCCGGAGCGGCGCGGGGAGCGCGGTGACCGTGGGCGGCCCCCGGGAACCGAGCCGACGCGCCCACCAGGACCGGGTGGGCTCCCGTTCGTCGTCGCGGCCAACGCGCCGCCGGCGCGGGGGAGTCGACGGGGTCGGCGGCACGGCGCGCGGCGGCGGGACCGGCCACACCCGGTCGGCGGCCCACCGCAGCAGCCGGAAGAGCGCGCGTTCGCCCCACCACAGCCAGACGGCGCTGAGCAGCGCCAACGCCAGATGCGCCGCGAGCATCCACGCCGTGGAGCCGTGCTCCTCATGGCCGGCGCCGGACAGCGTCACGGTGGCGGCGTGCGCCACCTCGCCCGCCGCCGGATGGGGGCGCGCGACGGGCGGCTGAGCCGGCCCGACGGCATGCCCGAACGACAACGCGCCATGGAGCAGGGCCTGGACGCCCAACGCCGAGGCGATGACCGCGACCGGCCCCCGCTCCCGGTCGGCGAACGCCACCACCCCGATCCAGACCCCGAGGAAAACCACCCCGAGCGTCGCCCAGGAAACGGAATCCCCGGAGATCAACGTGTGACTGGAAACGGTGAGCACCACGCAGAGCCCCGCGAATACGGCGGCTCTCGTGGCGCGCAACGTCCGGCCAGGTTCCATGACAGAACCATGGTGACACCGCCGGGTTCGGGTGACGATATGTGCGGCACGATTTTCGCCGTCGGATAACGCATTGCGGTTGGCCGGGAACTTACCCGCCACGGCCGCCGACTTCTCAAGTGAAAGGCCGCTGCACCCCACGCCGGACCGGTGTGGACCCAGGCTATCGGCGGGTGGATTTCCCGTTCGGCACGGGGCCGGACGGTTTCCCGGGCCGGCGTCAAAAGCGGGCGAGCGCACTCCCGGGGCATTTCCCGTTCCGGCGTCGCGCGTTCCCCGACTTAGGGCCCGGCATGCCTCGGTCGGGTAAAGGATTTCTACCTTCCCGAGAACAACGAGGGAGGCGTCTATTCCCACCGACCCTGGGTACACTCCGAGCCGGCCACCACCGGAAGCGAGGTGTCCCACCGATGCACTGGTACGAGGATGACGGTTTTTGGGTCGATTTCTCCGAGGTGATGTTCTCCCCCAGCCGACGCGCCGCGATCGCCGAACTCGTCGAGACCTCCCCGCTGTTCGACTACCCGGCGGGCACCCGGGTGCTCGACCTGGCCTGCGGGCCCGCGCTCTACGCGGTGCCGCTGGCCCGCGCCGGCCACCGGGTCACCGGACTCGACCTCAGCGCCGCGATGCTGGACCGCGCCCGCGCCGCCTGCGCCGCCGCCGATGTCCAGGTCCGGCTGGTCCAGGGCGACATGCTGACCCATGTGGAGCCGGCCGGCTATGACGTGGTGCTCAACGTTTTCACCTCCTTCGGCTACTTCGACGCCGCCGAGGACAACCTGCGGGTGCTGCGCAACGCCCACGACTCGCTGGTGCCGGGCGGCCAGTTGGTGATCGACCTGATGGGCAAGGAGGTGCTGGCCGGCTGGATCGGACGGCCCCAGGTCGTCGAGTTGGACGACGCCTATGTGGTGCAACGCGACACCGTGTTGGACGACTGGACGCGTCTGCGCACCGACTGGACGCTGGTGCGCGGCGGCACCGCCCGCGAGGCGTCGATCACCTCCCAGCTCTACAGCGCGGCCGAACTGCGCGCGCTGTTCGGGAACGCCGGCTTCACCGAGGTCAGTTGCCATGGCGACTTCGATCTCTCGCCCTACGACCAGCGCGCCCGCCGACTGATCGTGCGCGGCGTCCGCCCCGGGGGGCCGGCCGGCGACCAGCGGAAACGAGGAGAGGCATGACCACCATCGCCGCCCTGGAGACCCTGAGCTTCGGGCTGGTCAACACCGTCGAGGCCGCCGCCCGGGCCGGACACCGGCTCCGGCTGCTCACCGGAGCCCGCGCCATCTACCGCCATGAGCTGGCCCAACTGCCGCCCGACGCACTGGACATCGTCGATGTCGACACCCACGACCTGGCCGCCTGCCGCGCCGCGCTGCGCGCCGTCCCCGATCTGGTGGGGCTGATCAACTCCACCGACGGCTGGAGCGTCCCGGCCGCCGAACTCGCCGCCGAGTTCGGGCTGCCGGGACCCGACCCCGAGACGGTCCGGGTGCTCCGCGACAAGCTGCGGGTGCGCCGACTGCTCGCGGAACACGGCCTCGGCCGGGTCCGGGCGATCCCGGTGGAGCCGGGCCCAGGGGCCGCGTCCGAGGTGCTGCGCGAGATCGGCCTGCCGGCCGTCCTCAAGGACTCCGCCGGCACCTCGTCCCGCAACGTCTGGCTGGTGCGGGACGCCGCCGGGCTCGACCGCGCGCTGGCCGAGGCCGCCCAACAGCCCCTGACCGGGGGCCTGTTCGCCGAGACCTATCTGCCGGGCCCGGTGTACAGCGCGGAGACCGTCGGCTGGGCCGGGGAGACCAGGCTCCTCGGCGTGCTCAGCCGCCAGCTGTCGCCGCCGCCGGCGGTGCGCGAGGAGGCGGCGTCCTTCCCCGTCGCCCTGCCGCCCGACCAGGAGCGCGCCGTCGAGAGCTGGGTGCGCCGGCTGCTGGCGGCGGCGGGACACCGCGACGGCTTCGCCCATGTGGAGTTCGTCCTCACCGCCGACGGGCCCGAACTGGTGGAGATCAACCGGCGGATCGGCGGCGCCCTGGTCGGCGAGGCGCTGTGCCGGGCCCTGGCCACCAATGTGTACGAGGCGCTGGTGGACACCACCCTGGGCCGGCGCCCGAGCCTGCTGGACGGGCCCGAACGCACCGGGCCGGCCACCGCGTTCGTGCTCCTCTACCCGGACCGCCCCGGCACCCTCACCGGCTGGTCAGGGCTCGAAGGGCTGACCGCCTTCCCAGGATCCCCCCGGTGGTTCCCGACCCTGGCGGCCGGAGACGCGGTGCGCCATCTCACCGACCAACGGGGGTGCACCGGCATCCTGTTGACCGAGGGCGCCACGGCCGAGCTGGCCCTCCACCGGGCCCTGAGCGCGGCCGGCTCGATCACCCCGCTGATCGAGCCATGAACCCGCGCCCACCCCCGCCCGGCGTTCGTTACGGCCGGCCCAGCACGGTGAAGCCGAGCATCCGCGCGCCCGTCTCGGTGCGCGGCCGGTGGCTGGTGCCCGGCTCGAAGACGACATAGGTGCCCGGGCCGTGCCGCTCGCCGCCGTCGATCACCTCGCCGCTCAGCACGAAGTACCGCTCCTCGGTGGCGTGCTGGTCCACATCCGGCCATTCGGTGCCGGGGGCGAAGTCGATCAACCAGCCGCTGGCGTAGGGGGTGCGCCCGAGGCGGCGGCGCAGGATCCCGGGGGCGACCTCCAACGGCTCGACATCGTCGACCAGGAGGGCGGTCTTGCCCGCGGTGGCCCCGGCGGTGATTCCCGCGGTGGTCCCCGCGGTGGTTTCTGTCTGTTCGGTCATGGGACCCACGGTGCCGCGCGGAGGGCCAGGACCGGCAGAGTCTGGAAAGACGTCATCGGGTACATTCACGCCATGACGCGTCACCGGGTGATCGCCCTGCTCAACGAGCCACAGTCGCCGTTCGAACTCGCCTGCGTGGCCGAGGTCTTCGGGACCGAGCGGCCGGGCCTCACCCCGCACTACGCCTTCTCCGTCTGCGCGCGCCGCCCGGGCCCGCTGCGGACCACGGTGGGCCCCGCGCTGCTGGTCGAGAGCGGTCTCGACGCCCTGCGGCAGGCGGACACCGTCGTGGTGCCCGGGTGGCATCCGGTCGGCGGCGAGGTGCCCGCCGAGGTGCTGGACGCGCTGCGCGCCGCGCACGCCAGGGGCGCCCGGCTGGTCTCGATCTGCACCGGCGCCTTCGTGCTGGCCGGGGCCGGGCTGTTGGACGGCCGATCCGCCACCACCCACTGGGGGCGGACCGCCCAACTGGCCGCCGCTTACCCCCGGGTGACGGTGGACGCCGATGTGCTCTATGTCGACCACGGCGACGTCGCCACCAGCGCGGGCAGCGGCGCCGGCATCGACCTCTGTCTCCATCTGGTCCGCGCCGACCACGGGGCGGCATATGCCGCGCGCATCGCCCGCAGCATGGTGCTGCCGCCGCACCGCGAGGGCAGCCAACTCCAGTACGCCGCCAGGGCCGACGACAGCCGCGCCCGGGTGGACGCCTCGCTGGCGCCGCTGCTGGAGTGGGCCGTCGCGCGGCTGGGCACACCGCTGACCGTCGAGGCGCTGGCCGCCCGCGCCGGGGTGTCGGCACGCACCCTGACGCGCCGCTTCCTCGAACAGCTGGGGACCAGCCCGGGGCAGTGGCTGCTGGCCCAACGCCTGGACGCCGCCCGGGGGTTGCTGGAACGGACGGATCTTCCGGTGGAGGCGGTGGCCACCCGGGTCGGCCTGTCGTCGGCGGTGAACCTGCGCCGCCGCTTCCGCACCGCCCACGGCGTCACCCCCGGCGCCTACCGGCGCACGTTCGGCGGCCCCTGACGGTCTCCGACCGCACGCCTCAGCGGTACTCGGGGGCGGCCAGCTCGATCGCGGGGCAGCGGTCCATCACCATCTCAAGCCCTGCGGCCCGGGTGCGGGCATAGGCCGCCTCGTCGATCACATCGAGCTGGAACCACACGGCCCTGGCGCCGACGGCCACCGCCTGGTCGGCGACGTCCCCGGCGAGCGCGCTGTTCACAAAGACGTCCACCACGTCCACCGGGAACGGGATGTCGGCCAGCGTGGCATAGCCCGGTTCACCGTGCACCGTCTCGGCCTTGGGGTGCACCGGCACCACCCGCTTGCCGAACCGCTGCAGCCTGGCCGCCACCCCGTAGGCGGCGCGCGCGGGGTTGTCGGACAGCCCCACGACGGCCCAGGTGGTGCCGGTCTCGGTCAGAATCCTGCGGACGGTTTCCCGGTCCCCGTACCTGTCTCCGTACATGCCCGCTCAACGGCGACGACCACCGGCCGCATTCCCCGGCCGCCGCCGGTTCTAGGCTGGGCGGATGCCTGACCACTATCTGACGGTGGCCGCCGAGGGAGAGCACGAGACCGAGGTCAACCGTTCACGTTTCCTGTGCGCCCTGGCGCCGGCCGCCACGGAGGAGGACGCCCGGCGGTTCATCGAACGGATCAGGGAGCGGCACCCCACGGCGAGTCACCACTGCTATGCCTATGTGATCGGTGCCGATGCCTCGGTGCGACGAGCGTTTGACGACGGCGAGCCGGGAGGTACGGCTGGTCAGCCGATGCTGGGCATGTTGCTGCGGCGTGAGGTGTGCCATGTGGTCGCCGTGGTCACCCGCTGGTTCGGCGGCACCAAGCTGGGCGCCGGCGGGCTGATCCGGGCCTATGGCGGCGCGGTCGGCGCGGCCCTGGACGCGCAGGGCACGGTCACCCGGCGCCGGCTGCGGTCCGCGCTGGTCACCGTCGACCACGGCCGGGCCGGCCGGCTGGAGAACGAGCTGCGCGCGCTGGGGCATCCGGTGCGCTCGGTGACCTATGGCGCCGAGGTCACCATCGCGCTGGCGCTGCCGGCCGCCGATCTCGAATCCTTCGCCTCCTGGCTGGCCGGCGCCACGGCCGGCGCGGCCCGGCTGGAGCCGGGGGACGAGACGGTGGAGGCGGGCTGAGCCGGCACCCGGGCCGGGGCCACAGGGATCCGCGTCAAAGGGGGTACTCGGCTGCCCGGAATAGTCCGGCGGAGGATACGGTTGACCCGGACAAGTTGAACAGTCAACTAAGTGAGGTGGGTGTGATGCAGTTCGGAGTCTTCACCGTCGGTGATGTGACCCCCGACCCGACCACCGGGAGGACCCCGTCCGAGCACGAGCGGATCAAGGCGATGGTGGCCATCGCGCAGAAGGCCGAGGAGGTCGGCCTGGACGTGTTCGCTACCGGCGAGCACCACAACCCGCCGTTCGTCCCCTCGTCGCCCACCACCATGCTGGGCTGGATCGCGGCCCGCACCGAGCGGCTGATCCTCTCCACCGCCACCACCCTGATCACCACCAACGACCCGGTGAAGATCGCCGAGGACTTCGCGATGCTCCAGCACCTGGCCGACGGCCGGGTGGACCTGATGCTGGGCCGGGGCAACACCGGACCCGTCTACCCCTGGTTCGGCCAGGACATCCGCCAGGGCATCCCGCTGGCCATCGAGAACTACGCGCTGCTGCACCAGCTGTGGCGCGAGGACGTGGTGGACTGGAAGGGCCGCTTCCGCACCCCGCTGCAGGGCTTCACCTCCACCCCCAGGCCGCTGGACGGGGTGCCGCCGTTCGTCTGGCACGGCTCCATCCGCAGCCCGGAGATCGCCGAACAGGCGGCCTTTTACGGAGATGGATTTTTCGCGAACAACATCTTCTGGCCCAAGGAACACTTCCAGCAGCTGATCGGCCTCTACCGCGAGCGCTACGCCCACTACGGGCACGGCACCCCGGAACAGGCGATGGTCGGCCTGGGCGGGCAGCTGTTCGTCCGCAAGAACTCCCAGGACGCGGTCCGCGAGTTCCGGCCGTACTTCGACAACGCCCCGGTCTACGGGCACGGCCCCTCGCTGGAGGAGTTCACCGAGCAGACCCCGCTCACCGTGGGCAGCCCCCAGGAGGCGATCGAGAAGACGCTCACCTTCCGGGAGAGCTTCGGCGACTACCAGCGCCAGCTGTTCCTGCTGGACCACGCCGGGCTGCCGCTGAAGACCGTGCTGGAACAGCTCGACATCCTCGGCGAGGAGATCCTCCCCGTGCTGCGCCGCGAGTTCGCCGCGGGCCGCCCGGCGGACGTCCCCGGCGGGCCCACCCACGAGGCGCGGGCCGCGAAGGCGCGGCAGGACGCCGCCGCGAGCGCGGCCGCCTGAGCCGAAACGGCTGCGGTGGCGGTGGCGGTGGCGGTGGTGGTGGCGGGCGTTGGGCATTGGGCGTTGGGCGACGAAAAGATGACACAGCGGTAAGACGCTCTATCGACAAGGAGTCAGAGATCATGGCAGCGCGGAACCTGGTGGTGGTCTCGGCCGGGCTGAGCCAGCCCTCGTCCACCCGGCTGTTGGCCGACCGGCTCGCCGAGGCGACCCGTCGTCAACTGGCGGCCGACGAACGGGAGACAAAGACCCACGTTCTCGAACTCCGTGATCTGGCCACCGATATCGCGGGCAACCTGGTCACCGGCTTCCCCGCGCCCGCGCTGCGCGCCGCCATCGACACCGTGCTGGCCGCCGACGCGGTGATCGCGGTGACGCCCGTTTTCGCGGCCTCCTACAGCGGGCTGTTCAAGTCCTTCTTCGACCTGTTCGAACCCGCCTCGCTGGTCGGCAAGCCGGTGCTGATGGCCGCCACCGGCGGCACCGCGCGGCACTCGCTGGCCCTGGAGTACGCGATGCGCCCGCTCTTCGCGTACCTGCGCACCACGGTTGTTCCGACGGCGGTGTTCGCGGCGGCCGAGGACTGGGGCGGCGACGGCGACCCGTTGACCGACACCCTGCCCACCCGGATCGACCGCGCCGCCCGCGAACTCGCCGCCCTGGCCGGCGCCGCCCCCGCCGCGATCGAGGGCGCCCCGGACGAACCGGCGGTCACCCCCTTCGCCGAACAACTCGCGGCGCTGCGCGTCGAGTAGGACATGGAGCGCGGAGCGGTGAGCGGGGCCCGGGGAACGACCGGTGCTGGTCAGCCTGTTTCTGCTGGGGGTGCAGCGGCTGGAGTTCACCGGAGCCCTGAGCCCCGCGCAGCTCGCCGACCCCGAGCGGCTCGACTGGGGACTGACCGAGATCTCCCTGGTCCGCCGGTTCGGCATCCCGGATCTCGTCGGACTGGCGGTCGAGTGGGAGAGCGGGCGTCAACTCCACGCGCACTTCGCCGACTTCCGGTGCTCCGGCCCCGGCGCCCCTTGACCGACCCGATCGGCGCGTCGATCCGCCGGGGAACCGGCGGTCGGGTCGGCGGCGGCAACCTTCGGTGGGGTGGTGGCCACCAGTGGGGGAGTTCCCCCACGCGAGATTGGACCGCCGTTGACTTCCCATATCCAGCGCCGACGCCGCCCCCTCACCCTGTTCGCCGCGCTCACCGTGCTCGGTGGCGCGCTGTTCGCCGGGCATGTCGCCGGCGGCGAGCCGGCCGCCGCGGCTCCCGTCCTGCCGGCCGCCTGGCCGGCCGAGGCCGACGGCTTCGCCTCCGTCAACGCCCTTGGCCAGGACGGCACCTACGGCGGCCGGGACGGTGAGACCGTCACCGTCACCACCGAGGAGGAACTGGTCCGCTACGCCACCGCCGAGGAGCCCTACACCATCCGGGTCGCCGGGGCCATCACGCTCGCCGACAAGGGCACCGAGATCCGCGTCGCCTCCGACAAGACCATCGTCGGCGTCGGCACCGGCGGTGAGATCGTCGAGGGCGGCTTCTTCCTCGGCGAGGGCGTGCACAACGTCATCATCCGCAACCTCACCATCCGCGACACCTACGACGGTGAGTGGGACGGCAAGGAGAACGACTGGGACGCCATCCAGCTGGACGGCGCCCACCACGTGTGGATCGACCACAACCATCTGACCCGCATGGAGGACGGGCTGATCGACAGCCGCAAGGACACCACCTACCTCACCGTGTCCTGGAACAAGCTCAGCCAGCACAACAAGGCGTTCGGCATCGGCTGGACGGAGAACGTGACGGCCGACATCACCATCCACCACAACTGGTTCCACGAGACCCAGCAGCGCAACCCGTCCGCCGACAACATCGCGCACGCGCATCTCTACAACAACTACCTCCAGGACGATCCGGCCGGCGAGGTGCGGAGCGCCTACGGCAACTGGGCGCGCGGCGCCACCAACATGGTGCTGGAGAACAGCTACTTCGAGAACGTGCGGGATCCGTACTTCCCCGACCCGGACGCCCAACTCGTCCAACGCGGCAGCGTGTTGGTCAACACCACCGGGCGTGCCGAGACCCAGGGGGAGGGCTTCGACCCCGGTGACTTCTACGACTACACCCTCGATCCGGCCGAGGACGTTCCCGCCCTGCTGCGGGAGGGCACCGGGCCCCGCGCGGACCTCGGCACCGCCGAACCCGTCGCGGAGGAGGAGCCCGATCTGGTGGTGGCGGCCGACGGCAGCGGCGACCACACCACCGTGACGGCCGCCGTCGCCGCCGTACCGGCCGACAACGACGCCCCGTTCACCATCGGCGTCCGGCCCGGGGTCTACCGGGAGACGGTCCTCGTCCCCAGGGACCGGCCGCATCTGCGGCTGGTCGGCCTCGGCGACTCGGCCGCCGACGTGACCATCGTCTACGACAACTCGGCCGGCACCGAACGGCCCGACGGCGGCACCTACGGCACCTCGGGCAGCGCCACCTTCACCGTGGAGGCCGACGACTTCCAGGCGCGCCGCCTCACCTTCGCCAACGACTTCGACGAACTCGCCCACGCCGACCAGCCGGGACACCAGGCCGCCGCCCCGACGGCTCCTCCGGCGGCTATGTCACCGCCCCCTCCACCGTCGCCGAGCACGCCGGGTTCCTGATCGTCGACAGCCGGATCACCGGCGACGTGGACCAGGGAACGTTCCACCTCGGACGCCCCTGGTACGCCGGCGGCGACGCCGCGCTGCACCCCCAGACCGTGGTCAGGGACAGCGAGTTGGGCCCGGCCGTCCGCACCGCGCCCTGGACCGACATGAGCGGCTTCCCCTGGCAGGGCGCCCGCTTCGCCGAGTACCACAACAGCGGACCCGGCTCCGGCGGGGCCGGCCAGGACCGGCCGCAACTGACGGACGAGGAGGCCGCCGACCACACCGCCGCACGCTGGCTGGGCGACTGGACGCCCTGACCGGCCGGCGGGACGCCGCCCCCGCGCACCGTTGTCGGACCCCGGTGGCACACTGAGTGACATCCCACCGGGGCCGGCCCGGTGACCGACGAGAGGTGGCGGGACGATGCGACTGCTGCACACCTCCGACTGGCATCTGGGCCGCACCTTCCACCGGGTCGGCCTCCTCGCCCACCAGGAGGCCCTTCTCGACCATCTGGTGGCCACCGCCGTCGCCGAGCGGGTCGACGCCGTGCTGGTCGCCGGGGACATCTACGACCGCGCGGTGCCCCCGCTGTCCGCCGTGCGGCTCTTCGACGACACGCTGCACCGGCTCGCCGAGCACGGTGTGCCCACCGTGATGATCTCCGGGAACCACGATTCGCCGCACCGGCTGGGCGTCGGCGGCCGGCTGCTGGAGCGCGCCGGCATCCATCTGCGCACCCGCCCCGAGGACTGCGCGACCCCCGCGCTGCTCCACGACGCGCACGGCGAGGTCGCGCTCTACGGCCTGCCCTATCTCGAACCCACCCTGGTCCGTGAGTCGTTCGGCGTCGACAGGCCCCGGCACGCGGCCGTGCTGCGGGCCGCGATGGACCGGGTCCGCGCCGATCTGGCCACCCGCCCCGCCGGCACCCGCTCCGTGGTGCTGGCGCACGCCTTCGTCACCGGCGGCCAACCCTCCGACAGCGAACGGGACATCACCGTCGGCGGCGTCCAGGCGGTGCCCGTCGACACCTTCGCCGGCGTCCACTACGCGGCGCTCGGCCATCTGCACGGCTGCCAGACCCTCACCGACCGGGTCCGCTACTCCGGCTCCCCGCTGGCCTACTCCTTCTCCGAGGCCACCCATCGCAAGAGCATGTGGCTGGTCGACCTCGACGCGGCGGGAGCCGTGCGCGCCGAGCGGCTGGACTGGCCCGTTCCCCGGCCGCTGGCCCGCCTCCGGGGCCCGCTGGAACACCTGCTCACCGCACCGGAGTTGACGGAACACCAGGACTCCTGGGTGGAGGCAACCCTCACCGACCCGGTCCGCCCCGACGAGCCCATGGCCCGGCTGCTGGGCCGCTTCCCGCACACCGTCAGCCTGGTCTTCGCGCCCGAACGCCCCCCGAGCCGGGGCCCCGCCTCCTACGCCGAACGGCTCGGCGGCCGCACCGACCAGCAGATCGCCGAGGACTTCGTCGCCCATGTCCGGGGCGGCCAGGGGCCCGACCGGGCCGAACGCGCCGCGCTGCGGGCCGCGTTGACCGCCAGCCGCGTCCAGGAGTCCGAGCGTTGAGACTGCACCGGCTCACCGTCACCGCCTTCGGCCCGTTCGCCGGCACCCAGACCGTCGACTTCGACCGGCTCTCCGCCGCCGGCCTCTTCCTGCTGCACGGGCCCACCGGCGCCGGCAAGACGTCCATCCTGGACGCCGTCGCCTACGCCCTCTACGGCTCCGTGCCCGGCGCCCGCCAGGGCAGCGGCCTCGCCCTGCGCAGCGACCACGCCGACCCCGGCACCCCCACGGAGATCGTGCTGGAGCTGACCGTCGGCGACCGCCGCTGGGAGATCACCCGCCGGCCCGAACAGCTCCGCCCCAAACGCAAGGGCACCGGCACCACCAGGGACCGGGCCCGCGCCCTGCTGCGGGAGCGCCGCGCCGGCGCGTGGGAGCCGGTCAGCCGCTCCCACCAGGAGATCGCCCAGGAGGTCGACGATCTGCTCGGCATGAGCAGGGACCAGTTCTGTCAGGTCGTGCTGCTGCCCCAGGGGGACTTCGCGCGTTTTCTCCGCGCCAGCGCCGAGGACCGGGCCAAACTCCTCGGCCGGCTCTTCGACACCCGCAGGTTCGCCGCCGCCGAGGCGCATCTCGCCGAGCTGCGCACCCGCGCCGTCGAACGGGTCCGCGCCGGAGACGAAGGGCTGCTCGCCGGCGCCCACCGGGTCCGGCAGGCCGCCGGACCGCACCCCGACCTGGCCGACCACCCCTGGCCCGAGCACAGCCCGGGCGACGCCGAACTCGCCGACCGCGTCCTGGAGTTCGCCGCCCTCGCCCGCTGCGCCGCCAGGGAACGAGCGGCCGGCGCCGAAAGCGCCCTCACCGCCGCCGAGGCCGCCCACGAGACGGCCGAGCGCCGGCACGCCGACACGGTGGAACGCGCCCGCCTCCAGCAGCGACACGCCGAGGCCACCGAACAGGCCGCGACGCTCGCCGCCCAACAGGACGAACGCGCCGCCGCCGAACGGGAGTTGGCCCAGGCCAGGGCCGCCGACCGGGTCGCCCCCGCGCTCCGGCTGCAGGCCGCGGCCGACGCCGAACACCGCGCCGCCGCCGAAGGCGAACGCCGCGCCCGCGCCGCCCTCGCGGCACCGGACGGCCCAGCGCCCGACGCCCCGGCCGCCCAACTCGCCGCCGAGGAACACGCGGTACGCGAAAGGCTCGGCGCCATCGCCGCCGCCGAGGCCGCCGAACGGCGCGCCGAGCTGATCGCCGCCGAGTTGACCACCCTCGCCGAACGGGACGCCACCGACCAGGCCCTGCTCGACACCAGCGAGCGGCACCTCGCCGACTGGCCGACCACCCTGGAACGGCTCCGCCGGGAAAGGGAACGCGCCGGCGCCGCCGGGACCCGCCTGTCCGAGCTGGCCGAACGGGTCGGCGCGGCCGAGGCCAGGCTGGCCGCCGCCCACGAACGGGACCGGCTCGCCGCGCTGCTCCCCGCCGCCCGCGAGACGGCCCTCACCGCCCGCGAGGCGGCCACCGCCGCCTTCGACCACTGGCTGCGCCTCAAGGACCGCCGACTGACCGGCATCGCCGCCGAGTTGGCGGCCGGCCTCACCCCGGGCGAGCCCTGCGCCGTCTGCGGATCGCCCCACCATCCGGCCCCCGCCCCCGATGCGGCCGACCGGATCGACCACGCCGCCGAGGAGACCGCCCAGGCCGCACACCGGGCCGCCGAGGCCGCCAGGGAGCGCGCCCAACGCCGGCAGGCCGATCTCGCCGCCGAGCACGCCGCTGCCGGCGCCGCTGCCGGCGCCGAGCCGGCCGCCGCGCTGGCCGAGCGGCTGCGCGCCGCCCGCGCCGAACACGCCGAGGCCCGGGCCGCGTTCGCCGCCGAGCCGGCCGCCAGGGCGGCCCTGGAAGCGGCCGAGCGGGAACACGCCGAGCTGACCGCCGCCCGCCAGGCCGCCGAACGCGACCGCGCCGCCCGCGCCGCGCACCGCGCCGCCCTCACGGCCGAACACGCCGCGCTCGCCGCCGAGATCGACCGCGCCCGCGCCGGCGCGCCCAGCGTCGCCGCCCGCGCGGCGACGCTGGCCCGCCGCGCCGAACTGCTCGCCGCCGCCGGCGCGGCGGCCGGTGCCGCCGCCGACACCGCGGCCCGCCGCAAGCAGGCCGACGCCGCCCTCGCCGACGCCGCCTACGCGGCCGGCTTCGCGCACCCCGAGGCCGCCGCCCGGGCGCGGCGGAGCGAGGCCCAACAGCGCGCCGCCGAGGAACGCCTGGAGCGGTGGCGCGCCCGCGAGGCCGCCGTCGCCACCGTGCTGAACGACCCGCGCGGCGCCGCCGCCGCCGAGGAGCCGCCCGCCGATCCGGACGCCAGCCGCTCGGCCCTGGACGCCGCCACCCACCGGCTGCGCGCCGCCTCGGCCGCCGACGCCGCCGCCCGCCAGCGCTGTGCCGAACTCGACGCGCTCGGCGCCATGGTGGCGACGGACGCGGCGCGGCTCGCCCCGCTGCGCGAGGAGAGCCGCCGGATCGCCGGCATCGCCCAGCTCACCGCCGGCACCTCGCCGAGCAACGAGTACCGGATGCGCCTGGAGACCTATGTGCTGGCCGCCCGCCTGGAGCAGGTCGCCGAGGTCGCCAGCCGCCGGCTGCACCACATGTCCGCCGGCCGCTACGCGCTGATCCACTCCGACGACCTGGCCGCCCACCGGGCCCGCTCGGGCCTCGGCCTCAAGGTGCTCGACGCCTGGACGGGCCGCGCCAGGGACACCGCGACGCTCTCCGGCGGCGAGTCGTTCTTCGTCTCCCTGGCGCTGGCCCTCGGCCTGGCCGACGTGGTCTCAGCCGAGGCCGGGGGCCGCCGCCTGGACACCCTCTTCATCGACGAGGGCTTCGGCAGCCTGGACGAACAGTCCCTCGACGAGGTGCTCGACGTGCTGGACGGGCTGCGGGAACACGACCGCCATGTCGCCATCGTCAGCCACGTTCCCGACCTGCGCTCCCGGGTGCCCAGCCAGCTGGAGGTGATCAAGACCCGTCGGGGCTCCACCGTCCGGTACCACACCGTCCCCGGCGCCGACTGACCGGCGCCGGGAGGCCGCCCGCTACAGCGCCGACAGCTCGGCAACCAGATCGTCCAGGCCCAACGAGCCGAGCGACAGCGCCGCCATATGCCACTTCTTGGCGTCGAAGCCCGCGCCCCGCGCCTCCCGCGCCGCGTCCCGGCCGAGCAGCCAGGCGCGTTCGCCGAGCTTGTAGCCGATCGCCTGCCCCGGCGCGCCCAGGTAGCGCACCAGCTCGCTGCCCACGAACTCCGGCGGCCGGCCGCTGTGCCGCTGGAAGAACTCCTCGGCCAGCTCGGGCGTCCAGCGCTCCCCGGGATGGAACGGCGCGTCCGCCGGGATCTCCATCTCCAGATGCATCCCGATGTCGATGATCACCCGCACCGCGCGCATCATCTGACAGTCCAGATAGCCGAGCCGGGTCTCCGCCGTCGACAGATAGCCCAACTCGTCCATCAGGCGCTCCGCATAGAGCGCCCAGCCCTCCATGTTGGCGCTGACCCCGCCCACCGTCGTCTGGTAGCGCGACAGCTCGTCCGCCATGAGCACCCACTGCGCCAGCTGCAGATGGTGCCCCGGCACCCCCTCGTGATACCAGGTGGACACCAGGTCGTACACCGGGAACGAGGTCTGCCCCATGGTGGGCAGCCAGGTGCGGCCCGGACGGGAGAAGTCCAGCGAGGGACCGCTGTAATAGGGCGCCGCCGCGCTGCCGGCCGGCGCGATCATCGCCTCCACCCGCTTGATCGGCTCCGCCAACTCGAAGTGGGTGCCGTCCAGTTGCTCGATCGCCTCGTCCATCAGCCGCTGGAGATAGACCCGCACCTCCTCGACGCCCTCCACCACGGTGCCATGGGTGTCCAGATGGCGCAGCGTGTCCCACGGGTCCGCGCCCGGCAGGATCCGGTCCGCCTCGCGCACCATCTCCGCGCGTAGCCGGTGGAATTCGGACCAGCCGTAGGCGTACGCCTCGTCCAGATCCAGATCGGTGCCGTTCCAGAACCGCGCCCAACGGGCGTACCGCTCCCGGCCCACCACATCGGGCGCGCCGGCGACCCGCTCGGCATACACATCCCGCAGCCAGTCCCGCAGTTCGGCCACCGCCCCGGCCGCGAGACCGGCCGCCTCGTCCAACTCCGCGCGCAACGCCTCGGGACCCGGCGCCACGAAGTCCGCGAACCAGCTCCCCTCCGGCGCCACCCACTCGCCCAACAAGGCCACCCGCTCCGCCACCTGACGCGGACCGGCCGGCAGCCCCCGCTCCACGCCCTCGGCCAGCGACGCCCGATAGCCGGACAGGGCCTCCGGCACCGCGCGCAGCCGGACGGCGATGGCCGACCAGTCCTCATCCGTCGCCGTCGGCATGATGGTGAACACCGAACGCACCGAATGCACCGGCGCCAACAGGCTGCTCACCGCGCGCAGCGGCTCGCCCGCCTCGTGCACGGCGAGCTCCGCCGTCAACCGCTCCCGCAACAGCCGGGCGCAGCGTCGCTCGCCGGCCGCGTCGGCGCCCGGCACCCGTTCGGCCTCGGCCAGCCGCGCCAGCGTGCGTCGGGCCAACTCGGCCTGTTCGGCCAGCCCCTGGGGTGAGTAGTCCGGAAGCCGGGTGGAACTCCCGGGGTCGCCGAGATAAGTGCCGGTGATCGGATCCAGTGCGATCAGCTCGTCCACATAGACGTCGGCGAGCTGGCGCGGAAGCAAGTTGCTGGTGTCTGCCATACCCCCATCCTGGTACGCGGACGCCCGTTCGTCACCAGCCCCCCGGCGGGTAAATCGGCCCCCGGCCGAGACGCCCCGGACCTGCGGCTCAGGGGCCCACCGCGTCGGCCAGCCGCGCCGACACCACCAGGACACCGGCGTCCGCGCGGTGCTCCAACGGCAGCCCGGTGGACCGCATCGTCTCCAACATCGCCGCGTTCGACGCCTCGGTGACCGCGTAGACGCTCGCACAGCGCCGCGCCGTGGCCAGTGCCAGCAGCGACCGCAGCAACGCGCCGCCGATACCGCGCCGCTGCCAGGCGTCGGCGACCAGCAGCGCCACCTCGGACTCGTCCCCGTCCCACAGCACATGCCCCAGGCCGACCAGCTCCCCGGACGCCAACTCGGCGGCCACGCTGCAGCCGTGCCGTCCGCCCAGCAGATGCCGCAGATAGTCGTCGGCCTCGCCGGCGCCGCCCGGGTAGCGGCGCGCCAGGGTGCCGGCCGAACAGCGCCCGTGCAGCGCCAGAGCGGCCGTCAGGTCATCGGCCCCCGCCGGTCGGAGCCATACCCGCTCCCCACCGGCCGACGTCGCCTCGGTCAGCGCCGTGCCATGCCGTGTGGTTCCGGCGGAAAGGCCCGGCGCGTGGCAGCCACGTCCCGACTGGTAGCCGTTCACCCGCGCGGGCGGTGTCGCGCGAGGAAGGCGGAGCGTCGGTCGCGGAGTGTCCCACTCATCCATGTCTGCACTGTCGTACCAAGTTATTGCCTGGTCACGAACGTGCTGTGACCGACGGGTAAAGGACCCTCACCGAGTGCCTCCCGACCCCATGAACTGTGACCGCCGTCACGAAAAACCGCAGGTGGAGGCGGATGCGACCGGAACGGGACGGTCCGTTCAGAGCCCACCGGAGACCCGCAGCACCGCGCCCGTCGTGTAGGACGCGTCCGGCGACAGCAGCCACGCCACCGCGCCCGCCACCTCGTCCGGTCGCCCCGGCCGACCCAGCGGGATCCGCTCGGCGACCCGCCAGGGCCGCTCCGGATCACCCATCGCCGCGTGCATCTCGGTCAGGATCAACCCCGGCTGCACCGAGTTCACCCGGATCCCCTCGGCGGCGAACTCCTTGGCCAGACCCACCGTCAGACTGTCCACGGCGGCCTTGGTCGCCGCATAGTGCGGATACTCGCCCGGCGAGCCCAACGTGGCAGCGGCCGAGGAGATGTTGACGATCGCCCCGCCGGCGCCGCCCCGCCGCGTCGACATCGCCAGCGCCGCCCGCCGCGCACACCACAGCACACCCAGCAGATTGACCTCCACCACCCGCCGCATCATCTCGGGCGGAGTCTCGGTGAAACGCCCCAACGGGCCGGTGATCGCCGCGTTGTTGACCAGCCCGGTGACCGGACCGAGGGTCTCCGTCGCGGCCGTGAACAGCCGTTCCACGTCGGCCTCCACGTCGATCTCGCCGCGCACCGTGACGGCCTCCCGGCCCAGCGCCCGCACCCGCTCGGCCACCGCCTCGGCCGACGCGTCGTCCGCGCGGTAGCCGATGGCCACGTCGTGGCCTTCCTCGGCCAGCCGCACCGCGACCTCCGCGCCGATCCCCCGACCGCCCCCGGTCACCACCGTCACGCGCGGCGCCGTGGCCTGCTGCTTGTCACTGCTCATGGGCGTCACCCTAGCCAGTGGGCGGACTTGGTCTTGACCAAGGTGCGCGCTGACCCTACAGTCCAGATACGCAACAACCTTTCATAATGACCGTGTTCGGTGATCACGCCCAGCCCCGGTCCAGGTCAGGCCGGTGCGGCGGGGTAGGGGAGGCACAGGTGGGCGCCACACAACGAGTCGTGTCCCGGCGGGGCGCGCCGCCGGCCGAGCCCAAGCACTGGCAGCTGCGCAACGCGCTCACCGACGCGCTGGACGCGGAGTTCAGCGTCGGGCAGGTGCTGCCGGACGAACGCACCCTGGCCGCCCGCTTCGGCGTCGCCAGGGCCACCCTGCGCCAGGCCCTCGACCAGCTGGAGCTGGAAGGACGACTCCAGCGCCGACGCGGCGTCGGCACCACGGTCGCGCCACCGCGCGTCGGGGTGGATGTCAGCCCCGCCCGGCAGACCTGGCCCGGCGCCGAGGACGACCCCTGGACGGTCACCGGCCGGGCCCTCGTCCCCCCGCCGCCCGCCGTCGCCCACGCGCTGGGCGTCGACCCCGCCGGCCCGCTGCCCGTGGTGCTGCGCGATCTGGTCGCCGACGGCCAGCCGGTCGCCATGGAACGGCTCTACGCGCTGCCCACGCCGCCGGCGGACGAGACCACGACGGCCGACGAACTGCTGGCCGCGCTGCGCCGCCAGCCCCTCGAAGGGCAGGACCGCGCCGTCGAGTTGGGCTCGGCGGACGCGGAGCAGGCCAGGGGCCTCGACCGGCTCCCCGGCGCGCCGGTGCTGCTGGTCACCACCCGCTACACCACGGCGGGCCGCGTGGTGGCCCTCTCCCGAGCCACCTACCGCGCCGACACCTGCCGCCTCACCTTCGGCGACCAACCCCTGGCCCTCACCCCCAGCTGACCAGCTCCCGCCGGACGGAAAGCCGCCCGGCGCTGCGCGCCGCCGCGTACGGCGGGCCGCGCCCGCCGGACACACGCCGCGCTCCGCCCGGGGCACCCGGGCCGGGCCGGCTTGCCCGGGCGGGAACGTGTCCCGAGCCCGGGCTGGTTTGTGCGGGCGGGGACCTGTACCGAGCCAGGGTTTGTGGGGGCGGAGATTGTTGCCGGCCCGGCACGGGGCGGTGGTTGCCCGTAGGGCGCCGAGTTCTCGGTGCCGGGGCACGCTGGGCCCGCAGGGCCGCCGTCCCCCCGTGGGGGCGTGCCCGGCGGGCGCGCCGGTGCGTGTGGACGAAGTAACGTCCCCGTCGCCGGCCCGCTCGGCCGGAGCCCCGGGTACTGCCCGGGACGGACCCGAATCTCCTGTCGGCCTCGGCCCCACCGCCTCGCCCGGCGGGCGCCCCCGGCACTCGGTTTCCCCCGCCCCGTCGGTCGCCCGGGGCCCCCGGACCCGTCGTTCGGTACCCGGCACGGGACGGCGGCGCCCCCGACCTTCGCGCCCGCCCGCGCCCCGCCCCGCGCATCGGTGCCCGGGGCGGGGTGGTGAGACGACGGTGTTCGAGACCCTTCTCGTCCCCACCCCGTGAATCGGTGCCCGGGACAGCGTGGCGGCGCCGTATTCGACACGCGCCGTCAGTCGCCCGGACCTCGTCCGGCCGGCCCGGTACCCGGGTACCGGGCCGGGCCCGGGCGTCGGCTCCCGTTTCGTCAGTTGCCCGGACCTCGTCCGTGTCCTCTTCCGGCCGGCCCGGTACGGGCACCGCCCGAGCCCCCCCGCCAGACATGGTGCGGACGTGGCGGGGCGCTGCCTGCCCGGCCGGTCAGGCCATCGCCGGTCAGGCCACCGTGAAGAGTTCGGCCTCCAGGCGGTCGAGGGCCAGGCGGACCGCGCCGGTGGGGACGGCGGCGGCGCCGAGGGCTGAGGCGACGACGCGGGGTGGGCGCAGGCAGAGCCGGTCCAGTTCCCGGCGCAGCGGTTCCACCACGGCCTCCAGGCCGGTGGCCCAGCCGCCCACCACCACCAGCTCGGGGTCGAGGGCCAGCACCAGCGCCGTCACGTCGTGGGTGAGCCGTTCGACGAACCTGGCCACCGCGTCGCCGGCCCTCGGGTCGCCCGCCCTGGCCTGGGCCAGCACCCGGGCGACCGCGCGTTCGTCCAGCGGGTCGACGGGGGTGCCGGCCGTGGAGAGCAGCCGTTCGGGGGTGGCCAGCCGGCCCAGCAGGTGGAGGGCGCCGATCTCGCCGGCGGCGCCCGCGTGGCCCCGGTGCAGTCGGCCGCCGATCAGCGAGCCCGCGCCCGGGCTCAGCCCGGCCAGCACCATCACCACATCGTCGGCGCCCAGCGCCGCGCCCACCCAACGCTCGCCCAGCACCGCCGCGTTGGCGTCGTTCTCCACCAGCACGGGGGCCTGGAACGCCTCGCCGAGCCGTTCGCCCAGCGGCAGCCCCGTCCAGCCCGGCAGCGCCGTGCACAGGGCGACGGAGCCGTCGTCCGCCACGATGCCCGGCGTGCCGACGGCCACCGCGCGCAGCGTGGGCGCGGTGACGCCGTGTCGGCCCAGCAGTTCCCCGGCGGCCGTCGTCACCCGGGCCAGTCGGTCGTCGGCCGACGCCTGGGTGGAGACGGCGCGGCTCACCCCGCCGAGACGGCGGCCGGCCAGATCGGCCAGCACCGCCGACACCCGGCGGCTGCCCACCTCCACGCCCAGCAGCCGGCCGGCCTCGGCCCGGAACCTGAACCGGCGCGCCGGCCGGCCGAGGCGGCGGGTGCCGGGGGCCGCCTCCGTTGTGGTCTCGGCGACGAGACCGGCCCGCGTCAGGCCGTCGAGGACGCCCTCGACGGTGGGGCGGGAGAGGCCGGTGACCCGGGCCAGATCGGTCAGCGAGCAGGCCGGCTCGGCGGCCCGCAGGGCCCGCAGCACCGCCGCCGAGTTGATCCTGCGGAGCAACGAGGGGTCTCCGCCCATCAGTTGACCCACTCGCGCCTCCCGCCTGCGCCCTGGGCGACCGTTGTCCCGGTAGCGCCGTTTCTACAGAATCGCCCCCGGCGCGTACCCCGCCGCCGCCGGATAGCGTGCCACCACCTCGTCGACCCGCGCCACCACGGCCGCCACCTGGTCGCCGGCGGTACCGGTGAAGGACAGCCGGTCGGCCATCAGCTCGGCCAGTCCGGCGCGGTCCAGCGGGATCCGTTCGTCCGCCGCCAGCCGGTCCAGCAGCTCATTGTGTTCGGCGCCCTCCCGCAGCCGCAGCGCGGACGCCACCGCGTGCTCCTTGATGACCTCGTGCGCCGTCTCCCGGCCGACGCCCGCCAGGACCGAGGCCATCAGCACCTTGGTGGTGGCCAGAAACGGCAGATAGCGGTCCAGTTCGCGGTCGACGACGGGCGGGAAGACGCCGAACTCGTCCAGCACCGTGAGCATCGTCTCGGCGAGCCCGTCGAACGCGAAGAACGCGTCCGGCAGCGCCACCCGGCGCACCACGGAACAGGAGACGTCGCCCTCGTTCCACTGGTCGCCGGCCAGTTCGCCGGCCATCGAGGCATAGCCGCGCAGCACCACGGCCAGGCCGTTGACCCGCTCGCAGGAGCGGGTGTTCATCTTGTGCGGCATCGCGGAGGAGCCGACCTGGCCCGGCTGGAAGCCCTCGGTCACCAGCTCCTGCCCGGCCATCAGCCGGATCGTCTTGGCCAGCGACGAGGGGGCGGCGGCCAACTGCACCAGGGCGCTGACCACTTCGTAGTCCAGCGACCTCGGGTAGACCTGGCCGACCGAGCCGAGGACCTGGCCGAAGCCCAGATGTCCGGCGACCCGGCCCTCCAGCTCGGCCAGCTTCCGCTCGTCGCCGCCGAGCAGGTCCAGCATGTCCTGCGAGGTGCCGACGGGGCCCTTCACGCCGCGCAGCGGGTAGCGGGTCAGCAGCTCCTCAAGGCGGCCGAACGCCACCAGGAGTTCGTCGGCGGCCGAGGCGAACCGCTTGCCCAGCGTGGTGGCCTGGGCCGGCACATTGTGCGAGCGGCCGGCCATCACCAGCGTGGCGTGCTCGGCGGCCAGCCGCCCGAGACGGGCCAGCAGCGCCACCGTCCGGTCCCGCGCCAGTTCGAGGGAGAGCCGCAGCTGCAGCTGCTCGACGTTCTCCGTCAGATCGCGGGAGGTCATGCCCTTGTGCACCTGCTCATGGCCGGCCAGGGCGTTGAACTCCTCGATGCGGGCCTTCACATCGTGCCGGGTGACCCGTTCGCGCTCGGCGATGGACGCCAGGTCCACCTGCTCCAGCACCCGCCGGTAGTCCTCCACAGCGGCCGGGGGGACGGCCACCCCCAGATCGGCCAGGGCGGTCAGCACGGCCAGCCACAGCCGGCGCTCCAGCACGATCTTGTGTTCGGGGGACCACAGCCTGGCCAGCTCCGCCGAGGCATAGCGGCCGGCCAGGACGTTCGGAATGCGCGGCTTGTCAGTCACGTCACCGGATTCTACGGCCCCTTCTCCCAGGCCAGCGGCGTGAGGTCGGGCCGCTTGGCCAGCCGGCCGTCGCCGGACGAGCGTCCCGTCAGCCGGCGGCCGATCCAGGGCAGCAGATGCCGCCTGGCGAACCGGAGATCGGCCGCGCGCCTGGCGTACCAGCGGCCGGGCGCGGTGGCCGGCGGCGCCTCCTGCCAGGCGAACGTGGGCTCGCCGCCGATCCGTTGCCACACGGCCTCGGCGACCCGGCGGTGGCCGTCGGCGGTGAGATGCAGCCGGTCGTCGGCCCAGAGCCTGGGATCGGCGAGGGAGGGCGCCGCATAGAGGTCGACCACCAGCGCGCCATGGCGTTCGGCGATCTCGTCGATCACCGTGAACAGCTGCTCCATCCTCGGCCGGTAGCGCTCCAGCACCGGGCCGTTCCGCCCCGGGCTGCGCATCAGCACCAGCTGGCGGCAGTTGGGCGCCAGCCGGGCCACGGAGCGCTCCAGCAGCGCGCAGACGGCGGGCAGATCGCAGCGCGGGCGCAGCACATCGTTCAGTCCGCCGACCAGCGTCACCAGATCGGCGCCCATGGCCGCGGCGACGGGCACCTGGTCGTCGGCGATCTGCCGCATCAGCTTGCCGCGCACCGCGAGGTTGGCGTACTGGAAGTCATCACGCCCCTCGCCGAGGCGGTGCGCGAGCAGATCGGCCCAGCCCCGGTAGGTGCCGTCGGGCAGGGCATCGGACATGCCCTCGGTGAACGAGTCGCCCAGGGCGACAAAGCTCTTGAACTGGCGAAAGTCTGGAAAGTCTGCTGTCTCGTGCATGGCGACGCCCATGCTAACCAGGCGACGAAGCGCAGGCCGCCCGGGGCGCTGGGTCAGCCCAGCAGGTTGCGGGCCAGCGTCCACAGCACGGCGACCGCGAGCACCGCGAACGTCGCCGCCGGGGTGAACCGCGGCCGGTAGCGCCGGCCGCGCAGCCCGGCGACCAGCCATCGGCCGGTGAGGAAGAGGGCCAGCGGGACGCCGACGGTGAGCAGCACCGGATTGGCCGCCCAGGCGCCCGCGAGGTCCAGATGGAGCAGGTCGTAGGACATCCGGGTGCCGCCGCAACCGGGGCAGAGCAGCCCGGTGGCCCAGTGGACCGGGCAGCGGGGGAGGAGCTGGCCGCCCTGGTAGGGGTCGGTGCCCCGGAGGTAGACGGCGCCGGCCAGCCCGGCGCCGACCATCGCCAACGGTGGCGCGGCGGGATGTATCCGCCGCGCCACCGTGGCGGTGGTCGAGCCGTGGTCCATGGACGTCAGTTCTTCAGGACCCGGCCGTCGCCGTCGGTGCGGTCGTCCTTCACGAGGAAGAGGATTCCGTCGATCAGGGACCAGACGCCGAGCCCACCGCAGGTGAGCAGCTGCGCCACGGCCATGCCGGGGTGCCCGGTGTACCAACGACCGGCGCCGAGCCCGCCCAGCAGGATCTGGAGTACGCCGGCGACGACCTTCGACTTGTGGGAGTAGGGGCGACCGTAAGGGTCGTACCCGTAGGGCGCGTTGGGGTCCTGGCCGTAGCCTGGCTGACCGTAGGCGCCTGCCTGGGGATAGCCGTAACCGCCTGCCGGCTGCTGGGGATAGCCGTAGCCGGGCTGACCGGGAGGCTGCCCTGGCTGCCCGCCCGCGGGGGGCTGTTGGGGGTTCGGCTGCTGGTAGGGATTGTGGTCGGACATGTCCCCCCTGAGGACGATGAGCGGATCGGTTGTTCGGGACTCGCCGGCGCCGACACGGGCGTGGCTTGCGACATACTGCCAAACAACCCGTTCATCGTGGAACGCGCCGGTGGGGTCCGTTCACTGCTCGGACTCCTCGGGCGGCTCCTCCAGTTCCGTCAGATGCACGGCGGCTTCCTCGGCGGAGGCCGCGCCGCCGTCGATGCCGGCGTCCTCGGCGGCCACCGGATCGGGGCTGAGCGTGGCCTCGTCCGTCGCCCGCACCAGACGGCCGGCTCGTTTGTCGCCCACCTCGCCGTCGGCCAGCGGCTCGCCCTCGGCGCCTGGCAGATCGCCGATGCCGTCCCCGGCGGGCGGCTGGACGTCCGGCATCTCCTCGGTGAGGCGCTGGTCGAGGGTGGGCCCCTCGTGCTGGCCGCGCGCCGTGGTGCCCGGATCGTTCACCGCGAGGGGCTTCTCCGGCGGGGAGTACCCCTCGTCCAGGGTCGCGTCCGCGCCGTATCCGTCCAGGCTGTTCTCCAGATCCAACTCGTAGGGGTCGTCCCTGGTCTCCGACTCGGTCGGCTGGTAGACCTCGTCGCCCATCTGGCTCTCGTCGGTCATCTCCAGTCCTCCCTTCTGGTCGCTCCCGACCGGCTTCCCCGCCACCCCGGGGGCAAAACGCGAACAACCCTCGATAGCGGTGCTAAACGTGGCGAAAGCCGCGATCGGTGGCCTGCCGGGCCGCTCCTCCGCGTGGGGTGTGTAAGCTTCCCCCTCGTTGTTCACCTCTTACGTTGGTGCCTGTTCCCGGGAGCTTCACATGGATCTGTCCGCACTCGGCAGGGTCTGGGTCACCGGCTGGGCCCGCTCGCGCGGCGTACCCCCGGCCGTCGAGGACCGCTTTGGGCTGCGGCTCGCGGTCGGCGCCCCCGAGCAGCGGGTGCGGCATGTGCTGCCGGTCACCGACGAGGCGTCCGTCCGCGCCCTGGCCGGGAGCATCGAGGAGCCGGCGATCTGGATCAAGGCCTTCCTCGACCCCGAGCTGATCGGCTCCTGGCTGCCGACCGGCTGGGTGCGGGACATCCCCGGCTGGATGATGACCACCCGGCTGCGGCCCGCCCGGGCCACCGCCCCCGACGGGTTCGGCTGGTCGTCCGCCACCGACGACGGCGTCACCCGGGTGCGCCTGCTGGCCGACGACGGAACACTCGCCGCCGCCGGGCAGTGCGTGGTGACCGGGCCGCATGTGGTCATGGACCGGATCCAGACCCAGCCCGCGTACCGCCGCCGGGGCCTGGGCCGCCTGGTCATGGGCGCGCTGGGCGACGCCGCCCTCGACCGGGGCGCGCACACCGGCGTACTGTCCGCCACCGTCGAGGGCCGCGCCCTCTACCGCACCCTGGACTGGGCCGAGGTCGCCCCCCTCGCCGGCTTCGTCCACCGGCCGCCGCGGGCCGGTTAGCGCCCGTCCGACGGGACGGCCAGCGCCAGGATCGCGATATCGTCCGCCGTGCTCGCCGCGCGCTCGGTGACCAGCGCCTCGCACAGCTCCTCCAACGAGTGGCCGGCACAGGCCCCGGCGGTGCGCGCCAGCGCCGCCATCCCGTGGTCCAACGGCTGGTCCGTCTCCTCCACCAGGCCGTCCGTGTACAGCAGCAGCCGGCTCCCCGCCGGCAGCCGGACGGCGTGCTCGGGACGGGGGAACCCCGGATCGACCCCCAACGGAATCCCCGGCTCCTCGCCCAGGAACCGGGGCGGGCCCTCGGGGGGCAGCAGCAGCGGCGGCGGATGGCCCGCGTTGGTCCACCGCATCGACCAGTCGCCGCCGGCCGGCTCCAACCGCGCCAGACAGGCGGTGGTGAACACCGCCTCGTCCACCGTGGCCAGGATCCGGTCCAGCTGGGTGAGTACCCCACTGGGCGAGGTCTCCCCGCTCAGCCCCAACGCCCGCAGCATGTTGCGGATCTGCGACATGGTCGCCGCCGCCTCGATGTCGTGCCCCACCACATCGCCGATCACCGCGACAAAGGCGCCGCCGGGCAGCGGCAGCGCGTCGTACCAGTCGCCGCCCAGATGGCCCGGCTCGTTGGCCGGCCGGTAGATCGTCGCGGCGGAGAGCGGGCGCAGGTCCAACAGCCGGGGCAGCAGCATCCGTTGGAAGGTCTCGGCGCCGCTGCGCACCTGCTGGTAGAGCCTGGCGTGCTCGATGGCGACCCCGGCCGTCCCCGCCAGCGCGCGGATCACCCGCTCGTCGTGCTCGTCGAACGGGCGGTCGTCGTGCCGGTCGCAGAGATAGAGATTGCCGTAGATCTGGTCGCGCACCCGGATGGAGACGCCCAACAGCGAACGCATCGGCGGATGCCCCGGCGGAAAGCCAGCCGACTCGGGATGGTCGGGGATCTCCGCCACCCTGAGCGGTTCGGGATGGTGGATCAGATGCCCCAACAGCCCACGGCCGCGCGGTAGTTCGACCCCGGAGAGGGCGGCGAGCTCGGCGGCGGTCAGACCCAGCGGGATGAACTCCGCCAGCTCGTCCCGCCGCTCGTCCAACACCCCGAGCGCCCCGTAGCGGGCACCCACCAGCTCCATCGCCGTGCTGACGATCCGTCGCAGCACCGCCGGCAGCTCCAGCTCGCCGCTGATGCCCAGCACGGCGTCCAGCAGTCCCTGAAGGCTGTCCTGCGCGCGGGCCAGGGCGTCCAGCCGGTCGCTGACCCGGCCGAGATCCGAAGACAGCGGCAGATCGAGCAGCGAGGTGAAGGGGACATCGGGATTCTCCCGGTCCTGCGCCATGGAAACTCCCTCGGGGGCCGCCGGTCCGGGTTCCTGGATACGCGGTCCACCCGGAGCGGAGAAGCCGACAGGGCCACCGAACGACCGCCCCACCCGTTCGGCGCACCCCGACCCCGCCGGCTTCGCTCCCTTCGGATCAGGTGAGGACCACCGGCTCCTGACCGCGTTCCGGGTGGGCGGCCTCGCCGCGGAAGTCGCGGTTGGTCAGGCCCGAGCAGTTCTCCGCGTAGAGCGCGTGCCGCCCGTCCTCGGGGCGCGCGGCCCACACCACCTCGCAGTCCCGCAGCTGCACGTCCTCGACGTTCTCCAGATGGAAGCCGTCCGTGGGCATCTTCGGGAAGTCCTCCGCGCGGCGCGGCCTGAGGTCGGCGTGGCCGCCCTCCCACCGGCTCCAGCGGTCGATCTCGACACGCACGCCGTCCAACACCAACCCCTTGATGGTGCCGGGCTGTTGGGCGTAGACCAGCACCCCGTTCTCGGAGCGGCACAGCACATTGCGCACCCGCACGTTGCGGATGGTGCCGCAGCGGTCCCGCCACGGGACGGCCATGATGGCGATCGGCTCGCCCCGGCCCCACCAGCCCTCGTGGAAGAAGCGGGTCTCCACCACGATGTCGCTGAAGAGCACGTTCTCGATATCGCCGCCCTCGCCGAGCCGGACGGCCAGCCCCCGCGCGCTCTGCCTGATCACACAGGAGGAGAACACCACGTTGCGGATCGGGGTCTGCGCCTCCACGCCCAGGATCAGCGCGCTGGAGGTGGTGGTGATGGTGCAGCCGGTGACCGTCACGTCCTCGCACACGGGCACCCGGTCGGTGACCGTTCCGGTGTGTTCGAGGCAGGTCTTCAGGCAGATCGCGTCGTCGCCGGCGACGATGTCGCAGTCGCTGATCCGCACCCGGCGGCAGCAGTCGAGGTCGATCGCGTCGCTGTTGGGGGTCTTGAGGTCGTTGTGGATGCGGATGCCGTGGATCAGCACGTCGTCGCAGAGCGACAGCCGCAGGGTCCACACCGCGCCGTCCACGATGGAGACGTCGCGGAAGGTGACGTTGCGGCAGTCGCGGAAGTAGACGGTGAACGGGCGGCGCTGGTCCATCGTGTAGATGTAGCCGTTGTCGGAGAGCACGAAGTGCCGGCCGGCGCCGTCGATGGTGCCGGCGCCCGTCACCGCGATGTTCTCCGCGTTCTCCGCGTTGAGCAGCACCGTGGTGGGCTCCTCGCCCCACTGGGTGTTGCCGTCGTTGAGCACCACGCCGCCGAAGCGCACGGTGTAGTCCTCGAAGTCGGGGCTGCCGGCGAGGGTGGCGCCGTGCTCCACATGGAAGTCCACGTGCGAGCGGAGCGTCACGGTGCCCGCGCGGAACACATGCCCGCCCGGCAGCACGACGCGTCCGCCGCCGGCCCGCGCGCAGGCGTCGATGGCGGCCTGGATGGCTCCGGTGTCGTTGGTGGTGCCGTCACCCACGGCGCCGTAGTCGATCACGTTGTACATGCGGGGGAGATTCTCCTGAGGTCGAGGCGGGGTCCCGGCCGGACCACTGGATCTATTTCCAGCCAGCCGAGAACAAACGGGCGCGAAGTCCCGTGGCCATCACCAGGTATACCGTTCCACTAAACCGGCCCGCAAGGGTGCCCGCGCGGTGAAATGGATCGCCACCAGCCATGTTGTGCAAGGCGTTGACGCTTGATGGGCGTCTACCTATGATCCGCTAAACCGTTCCACCAGCGATCTGAAGAGGTGCCCATGCGTCGCAGAACCCTGCTCGCGGGCGCGGTTTCGGCCGCTCTCGCCCCTCCTGCGTTGACCGCCTGCGGGGCGCTCGATCCGGGCAACGACGACCCCGACACCCTTGTGGTGCACAGCATGTTCACGGCCGGCTCGGACGACTCCGAGGTCTACGAGACGGTCTGCGACGACTTCGAGCGGGCGAACCCGGGCAGCCGCATCAAGAACCTGGTCAGCGGCGGCACCGATCTGATCAACGTCTATGAGACGGCGCGACTGGCCGGCAAGGAGGCCGATGTCGTCCTGGTCAACCTCGCGGAGAAGTCGCTCTCCTGGATCGAACTCGGCGCCACCGTCCCCGTCACCCGCTACCTGGACGACTGGGACCTGGCGGGCCGGATCATCCCGCAGGCCCTGACCGAGTGGACGGACGCCGACGGCCGGCTGATGGGCTTCCCCTGGACGGGGTTCACCTGGCCGGTCGCCTACAACACCCGGCTGCTGGCGGACGCCGGCGTCACCGAACGCCCGCGCACCGCCGACGATCTGATCGAGGCCGCCGACCTGGTCCGCGCCGCCGGCGCCAAGGGGCTGGTCGCCATCGGGGGCAACGACTGGTCGGGCCAGAAGCTGCTGATGCAGGTGATGCAGGCGTATCTGCCGCCGGAGAGCGCCGAACGCCTCTTCCGCGAGGCCGGTTACGCCGACGACCCCGACGCGCTGCGCGGCCTGGAACACTTCGTCGAACTGCGCGACGCCGGCGTCTTCTTCGACGGGGCCCAGGGCCTCAACGCCGACTCCATGAACACCGACTTCTACAACGGCCAGGCCCCGATGGTGTCCGTCATCTCCGGCACCCTGGCCAGCGTGCCGCCCGAGGTGGTCGAGGTCACCGAGCTGGGCGGCTGGCCGGTGCCGGCCGACAGCGTCTACGACCGGCCCACCGCCCTGCGCGGCTACACCTCCACGGGCATCTGGATCAGCCCCAACGGCGAACGGAAGATCGATCTGGTCCGCCGCTTCGTCACCCACTTCTACAGCGAGGCCAGCACGGAGCGGTTCGTCCGAGACGCGGGGCAGGTGGTGGCGCTCAGGGGTGCCGTCGACAGCCCCCAGTTCCCGCTGATCGGCGAGTCCGTGCGGCTCTCCGAGGCCGACGAGGGCGAGAGCGAGGTCGCCTACGCCGTGCTGCCCGACCTCTTCGTGCCGGCGGCCGTCTCCCAGCCGCTGATCCGGGCCACCAGCCTCGCCTTCACCCCGGGACGCGACGCCGCCGCCATCGCCCGGGCGCTGGACACCGCCTACCGGAGCTGACGGCACCCACCACGGCACAGGCGGAACCACACCCGGCCACCCGGCCGGCCGCCGGCCATCCCAAGCGGAAAGGGCACAACGACGGTGCACTCCTCCACCCCGACCACCGGGACCGGGCCAGGGCCCGCCCGCCGGCGGCCGACCAGATCCCGACGCGAGGGCTCACCGGTCACGCTGCTGGCCGTCCCGGCGCTCGTCTGGTACCTGCTGTTCACGCTGGGCCCGCTGCTGGCCATGTTCTATATCAGCGGCCTCAGTTGGCCCGGCATGCTGGCGCCACGCTCCTGGGCCGGCTTCGAGAACTTCCGCATCGTTTGGGGTGATCCGCTCTTCTGGCAGGCCGTGCGGAACAGCGCCATCCAGATCGGCGTCGTCCTCCCCGTCATGGTCGTCGCGGCGTTCATGGTGGGCTACTACCTCACGTTGAAGCCCCGGGGCCACCGGGTGCTGCGGGTGGTGCTCTTCACGCCGGCGCTGATCTCCGCCTCGGCGAAGGCGATGATGGCCTACAGCGTGCTGGCCCCCAACGGGCTGCTCAACGGC
Organism: Streptomyces sp. NBRC 109706; assembly: GCF_000974485.1. Taxonomy (GTDB): domain Bacteria; phylum Actinomycetota; class Actinomycetes; order Streptomycetales; family Streptomycetaceae; genus Streptomyces. Next base: position 558,998 of record NZ_BBOM01000011.1, read on the forward strand.
ATGCTCGACGGCGTCGGCCTCGGCTCCCTCGGCCGCGCCTGGCTCGCCGACACCGAGACCGCGCTGGCCTGCATCATGGCCATCGACCTGTGGAACGGGATCGGCTTCACCGCCGTCCTCTTCGCCGCCCGGCTCGGCAGCGTTCCCGGCGAGGTCTACGAGGCGGCCGAACTCGACGGCAGCGGCCACTGGCGCCGGATGTGGGGCATCGCCTTCCCCATCACCAAGGACTACGTGGGCGTGGTCACCATGCTCCAGTTCCTGTGGATCCTCTTCTCCTCCGCGCAGAACGTGCTGCTGCTGACCCAGGGCGGTCCGGGCAACGCCACCACCAACCTGTCGTTCCTCGTCTACAACAAGGCGTTCGTCCAGTCCGACCTCGGCTACAGCCAGGCCGCCGGCGTCCTGCTCTTTGTCGCCGGACTCCTCGGCATGCTCGCCATCCGCCGTCTGCTGCGCCAGACCTACTGACCGCCCAGGAGCCGTCATGCGTAACCCCGAGCAGGCGCCCCGCGCCCTCCGCCGCCCCCGGACGACCCGCCGCGTCGGCCGTGGCGGACGGCTGCTGTGGGGGGTGAGCCACAGCCTGATCTGGCTCTATGCCCTGGCCCTGGTGCTGCCCCTCTACTACCTGGTCATCTCCTCGTTCAAGAAGACCACCGACATCTTCGACAGCCCGCTGACCCCGCCGCTCGACCCCGTCTGGCACTACTTCGGGGATGCCATCAGCTACGCCAGACTCGACCTGGCCATGGTCAACTCGGCGCTGGTCACGGCGACCGCGCTGGTCCTCACCCTGCTGCTGGCGGTGCCGGCCGCCTTCGCGCTGGCCCGCAGCAGGGGACGGCTCTCCACGCTGCTGGAGCGGATCTTCGCGATGGGCTTCCTGGTGCCCACCTTCGCCGCCCTGGTGCCCACCTTCCTGATGGCCGCCTACTCGGGGCTCTTCCACACCAGGACCTTTGTGATCCTGCTGCTGCCGGCCGGCGCGCTGCCGCTGTCGGTGGTGCTGCTCACCCAGTTCATGCGCACCGTGCCGCCGGAGCTTGAGGAGAGCGCCCGGGTGGACGGCGCCGGCACCTGGACCGTGCTGTGGCGGGTCTTCGTCCCGCTGAGCATGCCGGGCATCGCCACCGTGCTGCTGCTCAACTTCCTGAACTTCTGGAACGAATATCTCTACTCCCTGGTCATCATCGGTCCCGACACCTCGCAGCGCACCATCCAGGTGGCGCTGCCCACCCTCCAGGCCAACCAGGCCACCGAGTACGGCGTCCTGATGGCCGGCACGGCGATCACCCTGATCCCGGTCTATATCGTGTACGTGGTGCTCCAACGCAGAATGGAGCAGGCACTGATCAGCGGCGCGGTCAAGATGTGACCGCCGCTCCCACCGGGGAGCGGCCCGGGCGACACCGCGCCCCGAAGGAACGGAGACCGGGCCATCACTCGTGACGAAGCGGCCAGGGCGACGGCGCCACCCCGCCGATCCCAGCCCACCATCATGGACGTGGCCGCCCTCGCCGGTGTCTCCAAGTCGGCGGTGTCCAAGGTCTTCAACAACCGCGACGGCATCTCGGGGCCGACCCGCGAACGCATCCTGGACGCCGCCGAGAAGCTCGGCTGGTCGCCCAGCGCCCACGCCATGGCGCTGCGCGGCGAACGCACCCGCACCGTCGGGCTGGTCATCGCCAGGGACCCCGATCTGCTGACCGCCGACCCCTTCTTCGCCGAGACGGTCGCCGGCCTTGAGGAGGAGTTCGCCCCGGCCGGCTACGGCCTGCGCCTCCACCTCGTCGGCGCCGGCCAGGCCGAGTCCGACTGCTACGAACAGCTGGTCCGCCAACGCCGCGTCGACGCCTTCCTGTTGACGGACCACCGGATCGGCGACTCCCGGCACGAGCTGCTGCGCCGGCTCCGCGTCCCCGGGCTGCTGATCGGCCGGCCCTGGCAGGGCGAGCCGGCCGAGAGCGTGCACGCGCTCGGCCTGGAGGAGGCGACCGCCGCGGCCGTCGACCATCTGATCGACCTGCGGCACCGCCGGATCGCCTATGTCGCGGGCCCGGAGGACCGGGTGCACGGCCGGCTGCGCCGCGTCCATCTGGAGGCGGAGCTGGGCGCGCGCGGCCTGCGGCTGCGCACCCGCCTGGACACCGAACTCACCGGCGAGGCCGCCTCGCACGCCACCACCGCCCTGCTCGCCGACCCCGACGACCGGCCCACCGCGATCCTCTACCCCAACGACGCCATGGCGCTCACCGGCATCGCCACCGCCCAGCGGATGGGGCTGCGGGTGCCCGACGACGTCTCCGTCATCGGGCACGACGACCATCCGCTCGGCCAGTGGCTGCACCCCAGGCTCACCACCATCACCCAGGACGCCCGGCAGGTCAGCCGCGCGGCGGCCCGGCGGCTGCTGAGCCTGCTGGGCGAGCCGGCCGACGCCGCCCCGGAGCCGCCCACCGCCCGGCTGGTCATCCGCGAGTCCACGGGGCCCGCGCCCGGACGGCCCTGACCGGGCTCCTCCCGGCGGGGCGGGCGGCGCACCCCGTTTCGGGGCGCCTCGGGCGTGGCGCGAGGTAGGAAACCGGCGTCCTGGTACATATCCACGGGTGTGCACCCCCCTCTGCCCGGACGTCGGCATCGCCGTGGTCGGCGCCGGCGCGGCCGGCCTCTCGCTGGCCCTGCGGCTCGCCGCCGCCCCGCTCCCGCCCGGCAGCCCCCAGGTGACGCTGATCGACGCGCCGCCAGGACCCCACCGGCCGCCCCCGCGCACCTGGTGCTACTGGGAGCCGCCCGGCGGCGAGTTCGACGAGCTGCTGACCGCGTCCTGGGCGCGGCTGCGGGTCTTCGGCCCGGACGGCGTCCCCGTCGAACGCCGACCCTCGACGCTGCGCTACAAGATGCTGCGCTCCACCGACCTCCAGGCGGCCGTCCGGGCGCGGCTCGGCCCGGTGCGCGCCAGGGAGTTGACCGTCACCGCGATCCGCCCGCTGCCGCGCGGCGCCGAGCTGCGGGCCGAGACCGCCACCGGGGAGAGGGTCGGGCTGCGGGCCCGCTGGGTCTTCGACTCCCGGCCGCCCGCGCCACCCCCCGCCCGCACCCGGCTGCTCCAGCACTTCCACGGCTGGTTCCTGCGCACCGCCCGCCCGGCGTTCGACCCGACCGTCGTCGACCTGATGGACTTCCGCGTACCCCAGCCGCCCGGCGGGCTGGCCTTCGGCTATGTGCTGCCGCTCGCCCCGGACGAGGCACTGGTGGAGTACACCGAGTTCTCCGCCGCCGCCCTCGACGACGCGGCCTACGACCGGGCGCTCGGCCACTACGCCGCCACCGTACGGCGGTTGGGCGCCTTCCGTGTCCTGGCCACCGAACGCGGCGCCATCCCGATGACCGACGCCCGCCACCCCCGCCAACTCGCCCCCGCCGTCTTCCGGTTGGGCGCCGCCGGCGGCGCCACCCGGCCGGCGACCGGCTACACCTTCGCCGCCGCCCAACGCCAGACCCGGGCCGTCGCCCGCGCCCTGGCCGGCGGCCGCCGGCCCCGGCCGCCCGCCGCCTACCCGGCCAGGGCGCTGGCCATGGACGCGGTGCTGCTGCGCGCCCTCGACCGGGGCCGGGTCGACGGCGCCGCGTTCCTCACCCGCCTCTTCCGCGAGATCCCACCGGACCGGCTGCTCCGCTTCCTCGACGGGGACACCCGCCTCCACGAGGACCTGGCGATCGGCCTGCACACCCCCGTGCCGCCCATGCTGCGCACCGCGGCCGAACTGCCCTGGCGCCGCCGCCGGCCCGTCCCGCCGGCGGGCGTCCGATGAGCACCCCGCGCCGGGGCCGCGACCGGCAAGCCGTCACCATCCCGGCACCGCCCGGACGCGACCGGATCACCGGCCCGCCGCCCCGGGTGGCCGTGCTCGGCGGCGGCATCGCCGGCCTCGCCGCCGCCACAGGGCTGGTCGAACGCGGCGTCCACGTCACGCTCTACGAACGGGCCCCCGTCCTCGGCGGCCGGCTCGCCGGCTGGCCCGACCGGCTCGCCGACGGCTCCGCCGCCACCATGAGCCGCGGCTTCCACGCCTTCTTCCGCCAGTACTACAACCTGCGCGGGTTGCTGCGTCGGGCCGACCCCACGCTCGCCATGCTCCGCCCGCTGCCCGACTACCCGCTCCGGCACCGCGACGGCGCACACGACGGCTTCGCCCACCTGCCGCGCGTCCCACCCTGGAACGCCCTCGCCCTCGCCGCGCTCAGCCCCAGCTTCCCGCCCCGCGAACTCGCCGCGCTCGACCTCCGCGCCGCGCTGCCGCTGCTCGACATCCGGGTCCCCGACGTCTACCGACGGCTCGACGGGACCAGCGCCGCCGACCTGCTGGACCGGATCCGCTTCCCGGCCGCCGCCCGCCATCTGGCCTTCGAGGTCTTCTCCCGCAGTTTCTTCGCCGACCCGCGCCAACTCTCCGCCGCCGAGATGGCGTTGATGTTCCACATCTACTTCCTCGGCTCCAGCGAGGGCCTGCTCTTCGACGTCCCGGCGGAGCCGTTCCCCCGAGCGCTGTGGGAACCCCTCGCCCGCTACCTCGTCGGACACGGACTGACCCCGCGCACCGGGACCGCCGCACACGCCGTCCGTCCCGCCGGACCGCACCCGCACGACGGGCTCGACGTCCTCACCGACGACGGCACCCACCGCCACGACGCGGTGGTGCTCGCCCTGGACACCGCGGGACTGCGCGGCATCGCGGCCCACTCGCCGCGCCTGGGCGACGCCGCCTGGCGCGACCGGCTGCGCCGGCTGCGCACCGCGCCCCCGTTCCTGGTCTCCCGGCTCTGGCTCGACCGCCCCCTCGCCCACCACCGCCCCGGCTTCCTCGGCACCGCCGGCTACGACGGACTCGACAACATCAGCGTGCTCGACCGGTGGGAGGGCGAAGCCGCCCGCTGGGCGGCCCGCACCGGCGGATCCGTCGTCGAACTCCACGCCTACGCCGTCGATCCGGCGGCCGACCGCGCCGCCACCCAGGCCCGACTGCTGGCCGCCGCCCGCACCGTCTACCCCGAGACCGCCGCCGCGCGGGTGCTGGACGCGCGGCACCTGTGGCGGGACGACTGCCCGCTCTTCCCCGTCGACGGCTACCGCGACCGGCCCACCGTCACCACCCCCGACCCGCGCGTCGTCGTCGCCGGCGACCTGGTCCGCGCGCCACTGCCCGTCGCCCTGATGGAACGCGCCGCCACCACCGGCCTCCTCGCGGCCAACACACTGCTCGCCCGCTGGGGCGTGCGAGGCCACCCGCTGTGGACGGTGCCAAGAACCGGCCGCAGTGCCGCGCTGCGCGCGATGGCCTATGCGGCGCACTGACGCGCTGGCGCGCGTCGAGCGCGGCGCTGCCGCGATGGTGCCACTGCGCGGCGGGCTGGGCGCGTTGAGAGTGGGCGTTGCTGTGCTGCTGTCGATTCGAGGTGGGGATTGGTGCGGTTCTGCTGTGTGTTGGCGAGAGTTGGGTGGGACGTCAGCGCTGTGGTGCCGCTGCGCGGCGGGCTGACGCGCTGACGCGTGCGAGGGTGCCGCTGCGTGGCCGACTTGGGGTGGGGGTTGTGCGCCGGCGGGCTGGGGTTGGTGCGGTCTGCGACGCGCTGGTGCGTGTCGACTGCGGTGGGGTGGGATGCCTGCCTTCTCGGTGGGGGTCTTGCGGTGCATCGGCGTGCGGTGGCGGGGATGACGCCTTGTTGCGCTGGCGCTTTGCGGGAGCTTCGGTCGTCCATCGCGGTGGCGCCGGACGGGGGTGGCACCGGTGAGGCGGCGGGGCGAACGCAGGGCGCATCAATGGGGCGTTGCGAGCCGGAAGGACTCTTGTGGGCGAGGGGCCGGGGAGCAACTCGCAGGTCTACGTGGCGGAGGTGCCACCACCTGAGCGGAGCCGCGCGTGTTCCGCGCTCGCCGGTGTGTCCGTGGGGTGGGTTCATCCCCTCCCGGTCACCGCGCCAGCGCGCCGCCGGTGTGCTGAACGGCGCACCGTGACACCCCGACGGTCGACGCTCACCAGCGCGCTCACGTAGCGGAATCGCCCCTCCCGGTCACCCCGCCAGCGGACCGTTGTCGCGCCGGCTGACGCCGTCACGGCAATCCACGCACCACCGCGTAGCGGCAGCGTTGCGTCATCGGCCCGCCGTCCCACCTGCCGCGAGCGGAAGCCTGCCGTGCAGCGGTACCGTCGCGGCAGCGCTGCGCTCGACGCGCGCCAGCGCGTCAGTGCCCGCCACCGCGCGCAGTGCGTCGGCGCCAGCGTGCCGAACGGCGCACCGCGAGAAGCCGACGTTCCACGCCCACCGGCGGGACACCGTGGTGGCCGGTGGCGCCACCACTGGAACCCGCCGCGAGCCAGAGCTTTCTGCGGAGCGGCACCGTCACGGTAGCGCCGCGCTCGACGCGCGCCAGCGCGTCAGTGCCCGCCACCGCGCGCAGTGCGTCGGCGCCGGCGTGCCGAACGGCGCACCGCGAGAAGCCGACGTTCCACGCCCACCGGCGGGTCCACGCAGCGGAATTACCCCTCCCGGGCACCCCGCCAGCGGACCGTTGTTGCACCGGGGTGATGCCATCACGGCCCACGTACCACCGCGTAGCGGCAGCGTCGCGGTAGCGCTGCGCTCGACGCGCGCCAGCGCGTCAGTGCCCGTTACCGCCACCGCGCAGCGCGTCCGCGTCAGTGCCGGCCGCCGCCACCGCGCGCAGCGTGTCGGCGTTCGGCGTAGGCGAGGTCGTCGCGCCAGAGGCGGGCCGCCGTGGCGCGGGTCAGGGGGCGGAGCAGGGGGGACAGGGCGCGGGCCACGGCGAAGCCGCGTCGTGGCGATGTGGCGAGCACCGCCTCGACCACGGCGGTGCGGGGCCCCGCGCCCAGCGGGGTGGCGTGGGTCTCGACCACCGAGCCGACGCCCTCGCCCGCGACGATCCGCATCACCACGGTGCGCGGTCCCGGCGCGGTGAACGCCGCGGTGACCGGGACGACGAGTCGCCCGGCGACCCGGAAGGAGACGTCGACCAGCAGCGTGTCCGTCCCGTCGGCCGCCGGCTCCCGCACCGTCAGGTCGACGAACGAGTAGGGGTGCAGCCACGCGCCGTGCCAGGGGTCGAGGCGGTTGGCCAGCACATCGGTCGGCTCGCAGCGGCCCACCCCGGTGTAGACGGCGACGAGCGCGCTCCCGGGGTCCGGCCGCTCCGGAAGCGGTGGGCGGGCCAGCGGCGGCTCGCCGCCGACCGCGTCCAGCCGCACCCAGAGCAACGTCCCGTCGTCCCAGGTGGGATACGGTTCCCAGCCGGCGAACGGGCCGCCGTCCAGCTTCAGTCCGTGCCAGGGGCAGACCAGACAGCCGGCGCGCACCGGCGCGCGACGCAGCGGCGCGCCCAGGTGCGGGCAGGCGCCCGGGCCGCCCCGGAGCCGGCCGCCGGCGTCCCGCCACAGCACCACCTCACGACCGGCGACCGTACGGCCCAGCGGCCGGTCGTCGCGCAGGTCCCGACTGGCGCCCACCACATACCAGTTGCCGCTGGGTCGCGCCTCGGCCCGCCGGACGGCCCGGGCGATCAGTTCCGGCCTGGCCGCCCGCCAGGTGGGGCGCTGCGCCTCCCAGGGCACGGCGTCGCGCCGCGCGCGCAGCGGGAGGCGGCGGCCGGCCCTCATTCCGCGTCCGCCGGCATCGGCCGCCGCCCCCGGGCGCGGGCCGCGACGGCGCCGGCCGCGCCGGCCAGCGCCACCCGGGCCCGGCGCGCCCGGCCGACCGTCACCCGTCGCCGCAGCACCGGGTACTCCGCCCGGTCGACGGCCAGCACGATGTCCCGGTAGAGCACGAACGCCGCCCGCACACAGGGCCGGGACACCGGGTCGAGCTGCGCGATGCCCGGTTCGGCCGCGCGGTAGACCGCCAGCGTGAGCCCGGCCGTGGCGCGCAGCGCCGCCGTGATCCGCGGCTCCCTGGCCCCCGTCAACCGGCCCCAGGTCAGCAGCTCGCGGTTCACGCCGTGCGCGGCCAGCAGGTCGGCCGGCAGATAGATCCGGCCCCGGTCGAGATCCTCGCCCACATCGCGCAGGAAGTTGGTCAGTTGGAACGCCACCCCCAGCGCGGAGGCGTGTTCGGCGGCCTGTTCGCGCGGCACCACCGTGCCCAGCACCGGCAGCAGCTGGAGGCCGATCACCGCCGCCGAACCGTGCATATAGCCGCGCAGCGCCTCGTAGTCGGGGTAGTCGGTGACCGTCAGATCGCTGCGCATCGAGGCCATGAACGCGGTGAAGTAGCGGGCGTCGATGGCGTATTCGGCCACGGTGTGCGCCAGGGCGCGCACCACCGGGTGCACGGTGCGCGCCCCGCGCAGGCCCAGGGCCAGCTCCTCCTCCAGCGTGGTCAGCGCCCGCTCCCGCTGGGCGACCGAGGCCGCCGTGCCCAGGTCGTCCACGATCTCGTCGGCCCGGCGGGCGAATCCGTAGAGCGCGTGCACGGCGGGCCGGCGGGCGGGTGGCAGTATCCGGGTGGCGAGGAAGTAGGTGCGGCCGTGGTGGGCGTTGAGCGCCCGGCAGCTGGCGTAGGCGGCGCGCAGTCCGGGATCGGCGATCCCGGCGGCGTCCAGCTCCCGCCGGGTCACCGTTCGGCTCCGCCGGTCACCCGGGCCGCCGCCAGCTTCCCGGAGAGCAGGGCCATCGGCACGCCCACGCCCGGCGTGGTGCCGCAGCCGGCGAGCACCGCGTTCCCGGTGCCGCGCACCAGGTTGCGGGGGCGGAACGGGCCGGTCTGCGCCAGGGTGTGGGCCAGCGAGAACGGGGTGCCGGCCGGATGCCCCTGCGCGCTCCAGTACGCCGGCGTGACCAGGCACTCCTCCTCGACGCCCGCCGCGAGACCGGTCAGCCCCCGGCGTTCCAGCACGGCCAGCAGGCCGTTCCGGTAGCGGGGCCCCAGCTCCCGCCACTCGATGGGCCCCGGCCCGATCGCGGTGTTGGGGCAGGGCGCGAGAACGGAGAGCAGCTCGCGCCCGGCCGGCGCGAGGCCGGGATCGCTCGCGGTGGGGCGGGTGATGAGCAACGAGGGGTCGGTCATCGGCCGGCCCTCGGCGGTCAGCTGCTGGAAGGTCCGCTCCCAGGCCCGGCCGAACGACAGGGTGTGATGGGCGAGTTGGCCGAGTTCCGGGCACGCGCGGTCGATCCCCAGATGGAGGACCACGGCCGAGGGGGCGTACCGCTGGGGTACGGGACGGCGTGGGGTGCGGCCCAACAGCCGGTAGGCGACGGGCAGATCGGGGGTGAGGACGACCGCGTCGCAGCGGACGCGATCCCTGTCGGTCAGTACGGCGGTGATCCGCGCGCCGGAACGTTCGAGACCGATCACCGCCTCGCCGTACCGCAGGCGCGCGCCGGCGTCGGCCGCGGCGTCCGCCAGCGCGCGCGGCAGGGCGTGCACGCCCCCGCGCGGGAACCACACCCCCGCCACGGTGTCCATATAGGCGATCACGGCATAGGCGGCCAGCGCCCGGTCCGGTGGCACGCCCGCGTAGAGCGACTGGAAGGTGAAGACGCGCCGCAGCCGTTCGTCGGTGAGGAAGCGGCGCACCCGGCCGTCCAGGCGGCCGAGGCCGCCGAGCGCGGCCAGCCGTGCCAGGTCCCGGTTGAGCAGGCTCAGCGGGGAGTCGAAGTTGCTGTCGATGAAGCGCCTCATCTGCACCGCGTGGAGCCGTTCCAGCCAGCCCCGCAGCCGCCGGTAGCCCGCCGCCTCCCGCGCGCCGGCGAACCGGGTCACCTCCTGTTCCATCGCCTCGGGGTCGGTGTGCACCGCGAGGTGGTCGCCGTCGGCGAAGCGGGCCAGATAGGCCGGGTGCAGCGGCATGAGGTCGAGGCGGTCGCCAAGTTTCTCGCCCACCGCGGCGAGCGGTTCCTCCATCAGGTCCGGCATGGTCAGCACGGTGGGGCCGGTGTCGAGGTGGTAGCCGCTCCTGACCCAGCGGCCCGCCCGGCCGCCGGGCAGGGCCTCCCGTTCGACCACCGTCACCCGCCGGCCGGCGCCCAGCAGATGGAGCGCGGTGGCCAGGCCGGCAAGACCGGCGCCGACCACCACCACATGGTCGGTCGGTCCCGACAGTCGCCTCATGCCCTGCCCCCCGTCGCCTGGGTGTCCGCGGGGTTGACCGGGGTGTCGCGCATCGCCGCTCCTCCTCGGGCCGGACGGTCGGGCGCGCGCCGGGGGCGGCCCGCCGTGGCGTCCTCGACGCCGCGGACCACCTCATCACGCTTGGTGGTGAATTGTCCGGATGGCGTGTCCGAGGCGGCCCCATCGGCGGAGTCGACGGGGAGCGGGGAGCCGCCCGGCCGGGACGGCCCCCCGTGCCGCCGCTACACCTGGTAGCGGTCCTTCAGATGGCGCCAGAAGTCCCTGGCCATCCAGGCGTCGAACCCGGTGATCTCACTGGCGGTGCCGGCCTTCATCAGAAAGCCGGAGACGCCGGTCGGGGTCCAGTCGTAGAAGTCGTCGAGGCCGAGGGTGTGCCCGATCTCGTGGAGCAGGATATGGATGTTCTCCTGGCCGAGGGCGCCGACGAAGTACTCCCGGCCCATCCGCTGCCCCCAGTCGCCGCCGGCCCCGCCGCCGAAGCCGTCGGTCAGCCAGAGCGACTGGTCGAAGTGCCGGGCCTCGCCGCCAGGACAGTCGGAGTAGTCGCCGTCCTGGTGGAAGAAACGGTCGCACTCCGGGGCGCAGCGCGGGGCGCCCCCGCCGTCCAGGTCGCCGATGTAGAGATCCACCGCGTCGTCGTCCCACTGGAGGGTCGACCGGTCGGCCGCCGCCCAGCCCACCACGGTGACGGGCACCCGGTCGTAGGGGAAGCCGTCGAATCCGTCGATGGCCTCGAACCACCGGTTGACCTGCTCGTCCAGCACGGTGTGGACGCGGTCGCGCAGTTCGGCGTCGACCGGCGTGGTGGACTCCCAGCGGACGCAGTACTGCAGCGTGCCTCCGTTGGCCATGATGTGGTCCCAGCCGTAGTTGGGGAAGCCCAACAGGTCGGGATAGGTGTCCTCCATATGCCGCCAGACCTCGTCGAGCCCGACGGCGTACTCCGCCGGCGGGTTCCACGCGTCGTCCGGATGGTCCGCCGGGCCTGGCCCCTGCGCGGCGGCCGAAGGGCCGAGCAGCGCGGTGAGCAGAACGAGCAGTAGGGCGCCGACGGACGCCAGGGCGCCACGTCGTGGGGGCGCGCCGGGCCTTGGATGGTGACGCACGGGCAACTCCTGTTCCCGAGAGGGGCGGACGGTCCTGATGCCCGTCCGTCGCCCTCTGGTGGTCGCCGGCGCGTCAGGGGTTGCCGCCCGGGCGCGCTCCGCCGGTCAGTCCGGTTGGCCGCCGCAGGATTCGCGGACCTCAAGGGTGGGCCACAGTTGCACCCGGTGGACGGGGCGGCGTCCGACCTCGGTGGCCCGGGCCAGGGCCAACTCGGCGGCGAGCTGGCCGAGTCGGTGCTTCTGGGGGCGTACGGCGGTGAGTGGGGGGTCGGAGGTGGCGGCGACCTCGTCGTCGTAGGAGATGACGGCGAGTTCGTCGGGGACGGTGATGCCGAGGTCCCTGGCGCGCTCCACCATGCCGATCGCCTCGCGGTCGGAGTGCACCAGGAGTGCGGTGGCGCCGAGTTCGCGGCAGCGGCGCAGCACGGTGTCGTAGGTGGTGGCCCAGCCGGGTGTGCCGTAGACGGCGAGTTCGAAGAGTCGGCTGTCGGGGTGGGGGAGGCCGAGTTCGGTCAGGGTGTCGTGCCAGCCCTGGCGGAGGGCGCGGCTGGTGGGGGACTGGCGGGAGAGGACGAGGGCGATGTCGCGGTGGCCGAGGGTGACCAGGTGGCGTACCGCGAGGCCAGCGCCGATGGCATGTGCGGTGGTGGCCGCGTCCAGCGCCAACGTGGGGAGTTCCGGGGGCGGTTGGCGTTCGATCAGGATGACGGGGACGGGTCGGGCGGCGAGCCAGCGCAGCAGGTCGAGTCCGTAGGCGCCGGTGACGACGGGGGCGACGAGGAGGGTGCGGACGCCGCGTTCGAGGAGGGCGGTGATCTGGCGGCGGTCCTCGCCGGGTTCGTAGCTGGAGACCCGCATGACCAGGCGCCCGTCGGCGGCGTTGACGGCGGTCTGGGCGCCCTGGATGACCTGGGGCCAGTAGTACTCGACGGAGGGCACGACCATGCCGAGCAGGATGCCGGCGGTGGTGGGGCCGAAGGTGGTGCGCTGGGGTTCGGGTTCGCGGCCGGTGCGGTGGGAGAGGGTGATGCCGCCGTGTACGCGGCGCAGCAGGCCGCGGTCGGCGAGGGCGGTGACGTCCCGTCGGATGGTGACCGCGGAGACGTTCAGCTGATCGACGAGTTCGCTCAGTCGTACGGTGCCGTGTTGGCGTACGGCGGTCAGGATGCGTTCCTGGCGCTCGGACGGTAGGAACACCGCCACCCCCTCACTTTCGTTTCTGATCGATTCTGGTTGTTTCGTTTCGTAGTGATTGACCGAGCACTATTCCACACGGTGAGGTGAGCCGGCACACCGATCGAGAAAGGAGGGACTCATGGCTCCGCACACCGGATGGTCCCGTCGTGCGTTGTTGCGTTCGGCGGCCGGGGCCGCCGCGTTCACCGCCGGGGGCGTCGGGCTCGCCGGCTGCGCGTCCTCGACCACCGGGTCCGGGGCGACCCGGGTGACCCTGTGGTCCTGGATGACGGGGATGGACCAGTACGTGGCGGCGTTCAACGCGGCCCAGGACGAGGTCCATGTCGAGTTGAGCGTGATCGCCGCCGGGCTCTCCGGGGGCTACGCCCAGCAGACCAACGCGATCAAGGCGCACAACGCGCCCGACATCCTGCATGTCGAGTACCAGGGCCTGATCCAGGTGCTGGCCACCGGCGGGCTGCGGGAGATCACCGAGGACGTGGCCGACCTGGCCGACGGCTACTCGCCCGCCGCCTGGCGCGCCGTGCGCCCCGACGGGCGCACCTGGGCGGTGCCGATGGACATGGCGCCGATGGCCCTGTACTACCGCAAGGACCTCTTCGACGAACACGGCCTCGAAGTCCCACGCGACTGGCCGGAGTTCGCCACCGTCGCCGAACAGGTACGGGAGGCAGACGCGGCGGCCCGGCTCACCACCTTCCCGCTCAACGACGGCTCGTTCTTCGCCGGCATGGCCTGGGGCGCGGGCGATCCCTGGTGGCGGGTGGAGGGCGACACCTGGGTCGTCGACGTCGCGGGCGCCGGCACCCTGCGCACCGCCGCCTACTGGCAGGACCTCCTGGACGCCGACCTGGTCGCCGGGGGCGGCACCGGCACCCAGGACTGGATCGCCGCCATCCACCAGGGCCGCCTCTGGGGCTATCTGGGCGCCTCCTGGGGCGTGGGCACGCTCAAGAAGTCCATACCCGACGACGCCGGACGCTGGGCCGTGGCCACCATGCCCACCTGGCCCCAGGGCCCGCCCGCCAACGGCATGCAGGGCGGCACCGCCTTCGGGATCTCCGCCGAGAGCAACGTCCCCGAGGCCGCCCTGACCTTCCTGCGCTGGCTGTCCACCGACCCCGAAGTCCCCCGCATCGGCGCCACCTTCACCTCCCCCTTCCCCGCCTACCTGCCCAACCGCGACATCGCCCGCGAGATCGTCCCGGACGACTACTTCCTGGGCGACCCGGTCTACGACACCCTCGACGAGGCCGACGCCCGCGTCCCCGAATGGACCTGGGGCCCCAACGCGCTGGGCCTCTTCTCCTCCGTCGCCGACGCCCTCGGCGGCGTCTCCTCCGGCGCCACCACCCTCCCGGACGCCGTCCACTCCCTGCAGACCACCGCCGTGAACACCATGCGCGACCGTGGCCTGGCCGTCCGCGAAGGGAGCGCCGAATGACCACCGAATCCACGACGCGCGCGGGCCGCCGCTCCCGGCTCGCCCCGCTGCTGCTGGCCGCCCCCTTCGCGCTGCTGCTGACCGGCACCGTGCTGGTGCCCATCGGCTACGCCCTCTATCTGAGCCTCTTCACCGAACGCCTCTCCGGCCTCGGCTTCGACGGCCCCCGCGACGTCTTCGTCTGGTTCGCCAACTACACCGACGTCCTCGGCGACGAGAACTTCCGCGACAGCGTCGGCAACGTCGCCCGCTACGCCCTGCTGCACGTGCCACTGATGCTGGGCGGCGCCCTGGTCCTGGCGCTGCTGCTGGACGGGGCCACCGTTCGGCTGCGCCAACTGTGGTCGCTGGCCGTCTTCCTGCCCTACGCCGTGCCCGGCGTGATCGCCGGCCTGATCTGGGCCTACCTCTACAGCCCCGGCATCGGCCCCGTCAACGACATCCTGCCCTTCGACCCGCTGGGCAGCGACGGAGTCCTGCCCTCCATCGTCAACATGGCCACCTGGCAGTGGCTCGGCTACAACATGATCATTTTCTACACCGCGCTGCGCACCGTGCCCCGTGACGTCCTGGAGGCATCCACCGTGGACGGCGCCGGACCCATCCGCACCGCGCTGGCCGTCAAGGTGCCGATGATCCGCCCCACCGCCTTCGTCGCACTGGTCTTCACCATCATCGGCTCGCTCCAGCTCTTCACCGAACCCCTGGTACTGCGGTCCTTCAGCTCCTCCGTCACCAGCACCTGGACGCCCAGCCTCTACGTCTACGAGGCCGCGTTCATCAGCAACGACTACGGCCGGGCCGCCGCGGCCTCGCTGCTGCTCGCCGTCGCCTGCGCCCTGCTCTCCGCGCTGGTGATGCGCCTGTCCACCCGGAGGTCCCGATGAACCCCACACGACGGACATCCCGCTGGACGTCCAAGGGCGCCGTGCACGCCCTGCTGGCCATCGCCGCCCTCTACAGCGTGCTGCCCCTGATCTGGCTGCTCACCTCGTCCACCAAGAACGTCGGCGACTTCTCCACCACCAGTGCCTTCGAACTCGGCGACTGGAACCTGCTCGGCAACCTGCGCGACCTCTTCGCCGAGGAGGACGGCGTCTTCCTGCACTGGATCCGCAACTCCCTCCTCTACGCCGGACTCGGCGCCGTCGTCGGCGCCCTGATCTGCGCCGCCTGCGGCTACGCCATCGCCAAACTCGACTTCCCCGGCCGCCGCACCCTCTTCGCCGTCACCCTCGCCGGCGTCCTCGTCCCCACCACCGCACTCGCCCTGCCGCTCTACCTCCTGGCCACCGAACTCCGCGTCGTCGACACCTTCTGGGCCGTCTTCATCCCCCTCCTCACCAACCCCTTCGGCGTCTACCTCGCCCGCGCCTACGCCGAAGCCGCCATCCCCGACGAAGTCCTCGAAGCCTCCCGCATAGACGGCGCCGGCGAACTACGCACCTTCTTCACCATCGCCCTGCCGATGATGCGCCCCGGCATCATCACCATCCTGCTCTTCCAGTTCGTCGGCATCTGGAACAACTTCTTCCTCCCCCTGGTCATGCTCACCGACCCCAAGCTCTTCCCCATGACCCTCGGCCTCTTCCAATGGAGCTCCCGCGTCAGCCAGTTCCCCCACTACAACCCCCTGGTCATCACCGGTTCGTTGCTCGCCGTGCTGCCGCTGATCCTCGCCTTCGTCGTCCTGCAACGGCAGTGGCGCTCCGGCCTCACCGCCGGGAGCATCAAATGACCACAGCCACACGGGAGTTCCCCGAACCGCCGCCCGAGGACCGGGCCCGTTCCCCGCACACCGGCTGGACCCGCGCCCACTGGGCCGCGCTCGCCGACCGGCTGCTGACCGCCGTGGACCGCCACCGCTCCCCGCTCGGCACCCGCTTCGACCTGCCGGGCCCCGCCAGCCGCTACGGCCCGGACTCCGACGGACTCGAAGGCTTCGCCCGCACCTTCCTGCTCGCCGGCTTCCGGATCGTCGGCGAACGCGGCGCCGACCCCACGGGGCTGCTGGAGCGCTACGCCGCCGGCCTGGCCGCCGGCACCGACCCGACCTCGCCCGAAGCCTGGCCGCGCCCCGACCGACTGGGCCAGGCCAAGGTGGAGGCCGCCTCCCTCGCGCTGATCCTGCAACTCACCCGCCCCTGGCTCTGGGACCGGCTCGACGACGCCGTGCGGCAGCGCACCGTCGACTGGCTGGCCACCGTCGTCGGCCAGCCCTACCCGCCGATCAACTGGGTCTGGTTCCGCATCGTCGTCGAGTCCTTCCTCCGCGAGGTCGGCGGGCCCTGGTCGGCCACCGACATCGAGGAGGACCTCGCCGTCCACGCCCGGCTGCGCCGCCCCGGCGGCTGGCTCTCCGACGGCGCCGACCAGCGCGCCTACGACCACTACACCGGCTGGGCCCTGCACCTCTACCCGCTGCTCTGGGCCCGCGCGTTCGACGTCGCCGGCACCCTCTGCCCGCCCGCGCTCCGCGAGGACTGGGCGGCGGACCTCGGCCACTACCTCCGGGACGCGGTCCACCTCATCGGCTCGGACGGCTCCCCGCTGCTCCAGGGCCGCAGCCTGATCTACCGCTTCGCCAGCGCCGCGCCGCTGTGGACCGCCGCCTACACCGGCGTCGACGCCCTGCCGCCCGGGCTGCTGCGCCGCGCCGCCAGCGGCACCCTGCGGCACTTCACCGAGCACGGCGTCCCCGACCGGGACGGCCTGCTCACCCTCGGCTGGCACCACGCCTGGCCGTCCATGAAACAGGCGTACTCCGGGCCCGGATCGCCCTACTGGGCCGCCAAGGGCATGCTCGGCCTGGCCCTGCCGGCCGACCACCCGGTCTGGACCGCGACCGAGGAGCCGCTGCCCGTGGAACGCGGGGACGTCCAACGGGTCATCGAGGCGCCCGGCTGGCTGGTCTCCGGGCGGCAACGCGACGGCGTGATCACCGTCCTCAACCACGGCACCGACCACGCCGCCCCCGGGGCGGGCGGCGCCGACGCCCCCCTCTACGCCCGGCTCGGCTACTCGACGGCCACCGTCCCGCCGCTCACCGGGCCCACGGTGGACGCGCCGCTGGACAACGCCGTCGTCGTGCTGGACGCCGCCGGCCGCGCCACCCACCGCACCGGATTCACCCACCACCACGCCCGGGTCGCCGAGGGCGGGGTGCTGCTGGCGGCCTCCGGCGGCCGGGCCCACTGGGTGGAGCCGGCCGCGGACGCCGGCCCCGACCACGGCTCGGGCCGCCCCGGCACGATCACCAGGGGCCCGCTGGTCACCGTGGTCTCGGCGGTCAGGGGCGGCGTCGAAGTCCGGCTGGCGCGCGTGGTGTTCGACGAGCCACCGGCCCGGCCGCCCACGGTGCGGTTCGGCGGCTGGCCGCTCGCCGCCGCCACCCGCCCCGCCACCGGACCCGGCGCGCTCGCCCGCACCGACCGGCTCCGTTCCACCCTCCACCCGCTGCGCGGCCTGGACCGCGCCGGGGTGACGGTGGAGCGCGACGCCGGCCCGCTGGGCGCCTGGACGGCGACCCCCTGGCTGGCCACCGAGGGCCCGCTCCCGGCCGACGGCCTCCTCGCCGCCCGCGTCGCGCTCACCGGGGACGAGGAACTGCCGGACGACGCACCGGAGGTGCTGGTCGCCGTCGAACGGGTGACGCTCACCTGGCCGGACGGCCACCGGCTCGACATCGCCATCTGACGGGAGCCGCCGGGCGCGCCGCACCGCGCGCCCGGCTCGGCGATTCCGGCTCAGGGCGTCCGGCTCGGCGCACCCGGCCACCACGCCCTGCGGCCCAGATCCCGGACCAGCGCCGGCACCAGCAGCGAGCGCACCACCAGGGTGTCCAGCAGCACGCCGAAGGCGACGATGAACGCGATCTGCACCAGGAACGCCAGCGGGATCACCCCCAGCGCGGCGAACGTCGCGGCCAGCACCACCCCGGCGGAGGTGATCACCCCACCGGTGGTGGTGAGCCCCCGCAGCACCCCCTCGCGCGGCCCGTGCCGCAGCGCCTCCTCCCGTACCCGGGACATCAGGAAGATGTTGTAGTCCACCCCCAGGGCCACCAGGAACACGAACCCGTAGAGCGGCACCGAGGAGTCGGTCCCGCCGAAGCCCAGCAACTGCTGGAAGACCAGCGCGGAAACCCCCAGCGTGGTCAGGAAGTTGAGAGCAACGGTCGCGACCAGCAACACCGGCATCACCAACGAACGCAGCAGGGCGATCAGGATCAGCAGAATGATCACCAACACCACAGGAACGATCAGCGTCCGGTCCTGCGCGGCGGTGCGCTGGGTGTCGTACCGCTGGGCGGTGTAGCCGCCGACCAGCGCGTCCGCCCCGTCCACCGCGTGCACCGCCGCCCGCAGCCGGACGACGGTCTCCTCGGCCGCCGTGCTGTCCGAGGCGTCGTCGAGCGTCACCTCCAGCAGGACACGGCCGTCCACCTCCGGCGGCGGGCCCCCGGCCGGGCGGCCCGACGCGGTCGCCGGCGCCACCGAGGCCACGCCGTCCGTGTCCTCGGCCGCGTCGAGAACCCCCTCCACCGCCTCCGCGTTCGCGATCACCACCGCCGGGTTGCCGGAACCGCCGGGGAAGTGCTCGCCCAGCGTCTCCTGGGCGGCCACCGACGGCGCGTCGTTGACGAAGACCTCGTCCAGCGGCACGCCCCTGGTGTTGAGGGTCGGGGCGAACGCGGCCCCCGCGAGCAGCACCACCAGGGTGGTCACCCAGACCTTGCGCGGGGCCCGGTCCACCAGCGCGGCGACCCGGGTCCACAGCCCGTGCGCCCGATCCCGCCCACCCGCCGACCGCGGCCTGGCCGGCCAGTACGCCGCGCGGCCGAGCAGCACCAGCACCGCCGGCAGGAACGTCAGCGCGCTGAGCACCGCACAGCCGATCCCGATCGCGCCCACCGGGCCCAGCGCCCGGTTGTTGGTGAGGTCGCTGAGCAACAGGGCCAACAGGCCGGCCGCCACGGTGGCGGCGCTCGCCGTGATGGGGCCGAAGGAGCGGCGCAGCGCGGTGCGCATGGCCGCCGTCCGGTCGTCCCCGCGCGCCAACTCCTCGCGGTAGCGCGCCGTCAGCAGCAGCGCGTAGTCGGTCGCCGCGCCGATCACCAGGATGAAGAGGATGCCCTGGACCTGCCCGTCCACCCGCACCACGTCGAGATCGGCCAGCAGATAGACCACCGCGCACGCCAACGCCAGGGCGAACACCGCCCCGACGATGATCACCAGCGGCAGCGGCACGCTGCGGTAGACCAGCAGCAGGATCAGCAGCACCGTCGTCAGCGCGACCCCGAGCAGCAGACCGTCGATGCCGGCGAACGCCTCCGAGAGGTCCGCCTGGCTGGCCGCCGGGCCGGCGATCCACACGGTGGTGCCCGACACCCCCTCGGCGGCCCGGGTCAGCCGCTCCAGGGTCTCGGACAGCTCCTCGTCCAGATCGGGATCGAGCGGCACCACCCCCTGCAGGGCCAGACCGTCCTCGGCCGGCAGCACGGGGGAGGGCTCGGTCACCACCGCAGGATCGTCGGCCAGGGACGCCAGGGCGCGGGTCGCCTCCGCCCGCCGCTCCTCGCCGAGACGGCCGCCCTCCTCGTCCGAGGTCCACACCACGATCGCGGGCAGGGTCTCGTCCTGACGGAACGCCTGCTGGGCCTCCAGGACCCGGGTGGACTCGGCGCCGCCGGGGAGGAACGCGGCCTGGTCGTTGGTGGCGACCTCCCCGAGCCGGCCGGCGAACGGACCGAGGCCGGCGCCGACGCCGAGCCAGACGAGAAGGACGACGGCGGGGACCAGCCAACGGATCCGCCGGGTACTGCTGGGCATAGGTGCTCCTGACCGGACGCCGACCCCCGGGGGTGAACGTCACACCGGTTCACCCGAGGCGACTACTCAACGGGTAACTATCTCAATGATTGAGATAATCTACCGTGCCGCGGCGCCGGGGACGAGGCGGGTGCCGATCAGCGCGGCGGGGTCCGCAACTCGCCCAACTCCTCGTTGAGCGCGGTCAGAAAGCGCGCCACCACGGCCAGCTCCGCCGCGCTGAACCCCGCGCGGGTGCTCTCGGCGGCGGCGGCCAGCGGACGGAAGTGCTCCCGCGCCGCCGGCCTGGCGCTCGCCGCGTAGTGCACATGAACGACCCTGCGGTCCTCGCTGGCGCGCGAACGCCGCACATGACCCGCGCGCTCCAACCGGTCGAGACAGGCGGTGACGGCACCCGAGGTGAGACCCAGCCGACCCCGCAGAATCCCCGGCGTCAGCGGCTGCTCGCTGTCCAGGATCACGGCCAGCGCCTGCACATCGGTCGGATGCAGCCCCTGGGCCAGCGCGAAACCGTGGACCAGACGGTTGATCTCCCCGTTCAGCCGCCGCAGTTGCCGGGCAAACGCCTGGAGATCGTCCGCCGGGTCCTCGGTAGTGGCCATCCCGTCAGCTTATAGAAGGGCGAAGGGGCCCGACGGCGCCCGGCCGGGTCCCGCGTCGGCGCGGCGCCCCGCGCCACAGGGCGACGTCGCCCAGGATGGGGGCCGCCCCCGGCCCCCGCCCCCACCAGGAGAAGTCCGATGCGCCACCCCCATCCGCCGCCGCCCGGCCGGCAGCCGTGAGCACCGCGCACTGGCTCTTCGGGGACCAGCTCGGCCCACACTTCACCGCGCGGGGCGACGGCGGACCCGCCCGCGACGCACCCCTGGTGATGATCGAGGCCCGCTCGGTGCTGCGCCGACGCCGCTTCCACCGCGCCAAGGCCCACCTGGTGCTCTCCGCGATGCGCCACCGGGCGGCCGAACTCGGCGACCGCGTCCGCTACATCAAGGCCGACACCTACCGGGAAGGGCTGCGCGCCGCCGTGGGCGACGCCCGGGTGACGGTCCACCACCCCACCTCACGCGCGGCGCTGGCGCTGGTGACCGCCCTGGACCAGGTCACCGTGCTGCCGCCGCGCGGCTTCCTCGTCCGCCCCGACGACTTCCGCGCCTGGGCCGACGAACACGACGAGAGCGGACTGCGCCAGGAGAACTTCTACCGCCGGGTGCGCCGCGCCCGCGGCCTGCTGATGGACGGCGACCAGCCCGCCGGCGGCCGGTGGAACCTCGACCACGACAACCGCGAACCGCCGCCCCGCCACGCCTCGTCCCTGGACCTGCCCGCGCCCTACCGTCCCCGCGAGGACGCCATCGACGAGGAGGTACGCGCGGACCTCGACCGCATGGAACGCGACGGCGAGGTGTCCTTCGTCGGCCGGGACGGCCCCCGCGCGTTCCCCGCCACCCGACGCGAGGCCCTGGCCGCGCTCCGCCGCTTCCTCGATCGCCGACTGGCCACCTTCGGGCCCCGCGAGGACGCCATGCTCGCCGACGATCCGGTGCTGAGCCACAGCCTGCTGTCGTCCTCGCTCAACCTCGGGCTGCTCGACCCGGGGGAGTGCGTGGCCCGCGCGGAGGACGCCTGGCGCGCGGGAAAGGCGCCGCTCAACAGCGTGGAGGGCTTCGTCCGGCAGATCGCCGGCTGGCGGGAGTACGTCTGGCACCTCTACTGGTACGCCGGCGCGGACTACCGCCACCGCAACGCGCTGCGGCACACCGCGCCGCTCCCCGACTGGTTCCTGAACCTCGACGCGGACGCCGTCACCGCCCGGTGCCTGGCCACCGTGCTCGCCCAGGTGCGGGACACCGGATGGACCCACCACATCCCGCGCCTGATGGTCCTGGGCAGCTACGCCCTCCAGCGGGGCTGGCACCCGCTCGCCGTCACCGACTGGTTCCACCGCAGCTTCGTGGACGGCTACGACTGGGTGATGCTGCCCAATGTGATCGGCATGTCCCAGTACGCGGATGGCGGACTGATGGCCACCAAGCCCTACACCTCGGGCGGCTCCTACCTCCGGCGGATGAGCGACTACTGCGGGCCCTGCGCCTACCGGCCCGGCGACCGGGTGGGGGAGCGGGCCTGCCCGTTCACCGCCGGCTACTGGGCCTTCCTCGACCGCCACCGCGACACCTTCGCCGACAACGCGCGGATGTCCAGGCCCCTGCGGGGCCTGGACCGTCTCACCGACCTGACCGAGCTGCTCCACCAGCGGGAGGCCGGATCGGACGCCGCGCCCCCGTGAGGCAACGGCCCGCGCCGCTTCCCGGGTCAGACGCGCGGGCCCCCCGGGGGCGCCGGCTGCGGGGCCAGGCCGGCCGCCGCCATATAGGTGGAGAGGACCAGCTTGCCCACCGCCGGATAGGCGCCCAGCGGCTCGGCCGTCGGGCAACCGGCCTCCTTGGACGCCGACTCCAGCAGGCCCTCGGGAATCTCCGGGCCGATCAGGCAGGGCGCCAGGGCCAGTTGCTGGGAGCCGGCCTCCAACAGCCGGTTCGCGGTGTGCGCCACCGCGCCCTCCTCGTCCAGCGCGGCGGCCAGCACCGGCACCGCGAGCCGCGCGGAGAGCAACATGCCGGTGATCCCGGCCGTCTGCACCGCCTCCTCGCCGCCCACCGTGGCCAGCACGATGCCGTCGGCGGCCGTGGCCACCGTGAACAGCCGCGCCCGGTCGGCCCTGGCCAAGCCGGACTCCGACAGCCGGACATGCACGCCCTCCGCCAATAGCGGGTGCGGGCCCAGCACATCGGTCAGCTCGGCACCCGAACCGCTGTGCACCACGGTCTGCCGTATGCCGCGCAACTGGGCACTGTCCGGGCCGGCCAGCAGCGGCACCACGATCGCGCTGGGCGCCCCGCTCGCCTCGGATGCCTCCGCGTCCGCGCCGGAGAGCACCCCCTCCAACGAGGGGAACTCCTCGCCCACGCGCTCGGCGAAGCCGATCCGGGCGTCCAGGCCCGGCAGTTCGGAGCGGGCGATGCTCAACACCTCCTCGGCGACCGAGAGGGACGAAGCGGAGGGCGTCCCCGGCACCGCGAGCACCAGCGGCGGCGCCCCTTCGGGGGCGGACACCGGCTCCGGCCTGCGATGGCGTCCTGACTGACGGGGTCGCGGCATGCGTACGGGGAGGCCGGATGCTGGCCCAGTGGAGGAGCTCATGTCGCCGCATGTTAATGCCTTGATGTGCCCGGCCGTTCGTCCGGGGGGACAGGGACCAGGTGTGTCCCGGTATGTCCCGCGCGTCGGTGTGACGGCCACCGACCTGGCACTTTACCCACGGTGGTCGACGATATGCAGCAGCGCGGGGTCCTCCGGCAGGTGGGAGGCGCCCAGCGCGAGCCCGGCGGCGATCTGCAGCGCGCCGTCCAGCGGGGTGCCGGCGGCCGGGACCACCCGGGCGCGGGGGAGCCGCCGGGCCAACTCCGCGTGCAGCGGCCCGGTGAGCGGATCGCCCATCCGGAAGAGCCCACCGGTCAGCGCGATCCCGCCGGCCGTGTCCGCAGGACAGACCGCCACCGCCGAATCGGCGATCTCCCGCGCCGCCTCCCGCAGGATGCCGACCGCCACGTCGTCCGGCTCCTCCGCCGTGGCGCAGCGCGCCACGGCGGGAGCGAACGAGGCCAGCGCGGCGGGGCGGTCCGTACGGGGATAGATCCGCGCCGGCAGCCCCGACATCGGCCCGAACTCGGCCTCGGCGCGGGCCAACAGCGCGGCGGAGCCCCCGGGGCGGCCGTCGTGCGCGCGCAGCGCCGCCGTCAGCCCGCGCTGCCCGATCCAGGCGCCGCCGCCGAGATCGCCCAGCAGATGGCCCCAGCCGTCCGCCCGCCGCCAGGACACCAGATCCGTCCCGAGCGCGATCATGCCCGTGCCGGCGGCGACCACGGCGCCCGGCGCCTCGCCGAGCGCCCCCGCGTAGCCCGTCACCGCGTCGGCGGCCAGCGCCAGCCGGCGGACGCCGAGCCCGGCGGCCAGCGCCTGGGGCAGCTCGGCCCGCAGCCGGCCGCCCAGCGTCGCCATGCCGGCCGCCCCCACACAGATCGCCTCGATCCGCCCCCCGGGCGCCACCTCGTCGAGCAGGGCCCGGGCCGTGGGCAGGAGTTGGGCCAGCAGATGGCCCGCGTCGATGCCGCCGGGGCCCGTGCGCACCGGCTCCTCGGTGCGGCGCTCGCCGCCGGGGCGCGGCGCGCCCCCGGGCGTCGCCTCGGCCAGCGCGATCCGCAGCCCCGAGCCGCCCGAATCCACCCCCAGCACCCATGCCCTCCCCGGCGGGGGCGTCATGGGAGCTTCCAGTCCACCGGGGCGCCGCCCTGCTCGGCGAGCAGGGCGTTGGCCCGGCTGAAGGGCCGGGAGCCGAAGAAGCCCCGGTCCGCCGACATGGGCGAGGGATGCGCGGACTCGACCGCCGGCACCCCGCCCAGCAGCGGCCGCGCGTTCCGCGCGTCGCGCCCCCACAGGACGGCGACCAGCGGCCGGCCCCGCCCGGCGAGGGCGCGGATGGCCTGTTCGGTGACCTCCTCCCAGCCCTTGCCGCGGTGCGCGGCCGGGCGCCTGGGCGCGGTGGTCAACGCCCGGTTGAGCAGGAGCACCCCCTGCTCCGCCCAGGGGGTGAGATCCCCGTTGGAGGGTCTTGGCAGGCCCAGATCGGTGTTCAGCTCGCGATAGATGTTCTCCAGGCTGCCGGGCAGGGGACGCACCTCGGGGGCCACCGAGAAGCTGAGGCCCACCGCGTGCCCCGGCGTGGGATACGGGTCCTGACCGACGATCAACACCCTGACGTCGTCGAAGGGTTGCTGAAACGCGCGGAGGACGTGCTGGCCGGCCGGGAGGTAGGTGCGGCCGGCGGCGATCTCGGCGCGGAGGAAGTCCCCCATGGCCGTGATCCGGTCCGCCACCGGCTCAAGCGCCTTTGCCCAGCCCGCTTCGACAATCTCGTGCAATGCTCGTGCTGCCACGGTCCGTCACCCTACTGGCAAGCACTGACAGCCCGTTGCCGCGTCGACCGCCGGGCGCGCGGCGGGAGCCGCGCGCCCGGGAGCAACCCTGCGCCGTCCCGAGGGACGGCCCCGGCGCCGTCAGTAGGCGCGTTCGTACTGCGCGGGGACCACCGAGGGCGGGCCGCCCAGCTCCTTGGCCGCGCGCAGCGGCCAGTAGGGCTCGCGCAGCAACTGCCGCCCCAGCAGCACCGCGTCGGCCTCGCCCGAGGCCAGGATCTTGGCCGCCTGCTCCGGCTCGGTGATCAGCCCGACCGCCGCGACCGGCAGCCCCGCCTCCCGCCGCACCCGCGCGGCGAACGGCACCTGGTACCCCGGCTCGGTCGGCACCCGCACATCCGGCGCGTTGCCGCCGGACGAGACATCGAGCACATCGACGCCGTGCTCCCGCAGATCGTGCGCGAACCGCACGGTGTCGTCCGGCGTCCAGCCGTGCTCCGCCAGCCAGTCGGTGGCCGAGATCCGGAAGAACAACGGGAGTTCGTCGGGCCACACGGCGCGCACGGCGTCCACCACCTCCAGCGCGAACCGCGTCCGGCCGGCGAAGTCGCCGCCGTAGCTGTCGGTGCGGCGGTTGCTGTGCGGGGAGAGGAACTCGCTGATCAGATAGCCGTGCGCGCCATGCACCTCGGCGACCTGGAAGCCGGCGGTCAGCGCGCGCCGCGCCGAGGCGGCGAACTGCCCGACGACCTCTCGGATACCGTCCTCGGTCAGCTCCGACGGCGTCCGGCACCCCTCGGCGAACGGCACCGGGCTGGGCGCCGATGGGCGCCAGGGCCCCTCGTCCTCGGCCAGCGGACCGCCGCCGTCCCAGGGCGGGCGCGTGCCGGCCTTCCGCCCGGCGTGCGCCAGTTGGATCGCCGGCACGGCGCCCCGCTCGCGCAGCGCCCGGGTGAGCCCGGTCAGCGCCTCGGTCTGCCGGTCGTTCCACAGGCCGAGGTCGGCGGGGCTGATCCGGCCCTCCGGGCCGACCGCCGTCGCCTCGGTCAGGATCAGGCCCGCGCCGCCGACCGCCCTGCTGGTGTAGTGGGTGTGGTGCCAGTCGTTGACGGCGCCGGTGTCCGGCCCCGAAGTGGCGGCGGAGTACTGACACATGGGCGCCATCCAGACGCGATTGGGGACGGTCAGCGAGCGCAGCGACCAGGGCTCGAACAACGTGCTCATGACGGGGATCCTCCCGAGGTCGGTACCCGGGTCTGCCGGCCCGGATAGTACGAGAGGCATCGTACGATGCCTTCGGGTTCCCGCCCAACGCCCTCTCGTACCATGGACACATGACGCCCAGCGCCGGTCCCGAAGCCCCCAGCCGCCCGCTCGCGCACCCCACGCGTGAGCAGATCCGGCTGGACCAGGTGCTGCACGCGCTCGCCGATCCGGTCCGGCTCTCCGTGGTCAGCGCGCTGGCCGCCAGCGAACGCGAGCTGCCCTGCTCGGCGTTCCCGCTCCCGGTCACCAAGTCCACCTGCACCCACCACTTCCGGGTGCTGCGGGAGGCCGGACTGGTCCGCCAGGTCTACCGGGGCACGGCCAAGCTGAACGCGCTGCGCCGCCACGACCTCGACCTGCTCTTCCCCGGCCTGCTGGACGTGGTCCTCGGCGCGGCGGCCCAACAGGAACGGCGGGACGGGTCCTAGGCTCGGCCCTCGGCCCGTCCGGCCGCGCGGAGCAGTCCCGGCCAGTCGGCGATCTTCACCGACCCACGGGAGAGGGAGCGGCCCAAGGCCGCCTCCGCCGCCTCGATGCCCAGCCAGCCGGGCCACTCCACCGGGTCGACCCCGGCCGCCCGCAGCGCGGGCAGCGGATCGGCCGCCGGCGCGGCGGGCAGCGCCGGCAGATCCGCCAGCACGGAGGCGGCCGTCTCCTTGGCGCACGGCCGGTTGCTCCCGATCACCCCGGTGGGGCCGCGCTTGATCCAGCCGGCCACATACTCCCCGGGCGCGACGTTCCCCCCGCGCAGCACCCGCCCCGCGCTGTGCGGGACGACGCCGCGCTCCGGATCGAACGGCAGCCCGTCCGGCGCCACCCCCTGGTAGCCCACCGACCGCAGCACCAACTGGGCCTCGATCTCCACCTGTTCACCGGTGCCGCGCACCCGGCCGCCGCCGGTGCCGACCGTCCGTTCGAAGCGCACCGCGCGCACCGCGCCGGCGCCGTCGTCCAGCAGCTCGACCGGGCGCAGAAAGAACCGGCAAGCGATCCGTCGGGGCCGGCCGCACGGCGGTGCGTCCGCCCAGGCGCCCAACGCCGCCAGATTGCGCCGGGCGTTGGGGCCGAGCGCGGCGGGGCCGGCGGCGTCCGGATCGGCCGCCAGCTCGGCGCCTTCCACCACCACCTCCGCCTCGGCCAGGGTGCCCAGCTCGCGTAACTCCTTGGTGGTGAACCTGGCCTGGCTCGGGCCCCGGCGGCCCACCAGATGCACCGAACGCACCGCGCTGTCGGCCAGCGTCGAGAGGACCGGCGGCGGTACATCCGTGCTCCGCAACTCGGCGGCGGTGCGGGCCAGCATCCGGGCCACATCGAGCGCGACATTGCCCGCGCCGACCACCACCGCCGCCCGCGCCCGCCGGGGCAACTCCAGCCGGGGCGCGTCCGGATGGCCGCTGTACCAGGAGACGAAGTCCGTGGCCGACCAGCTGCCGGCCAACTCCTCGCCGGGAACGCCGAGACGCCGGTCCCTGGCCGCGCCCACGCAGTACACCACCGCGCGGTAGAGCGCCCGCAGCCGATCCGCGCGCACCCCGCCGGCGCCCACCGACACGTTCCCGAGGAAGCGGACCCGCGGATCCTCCAAGACCCGCCGCAGCGTGGCCTGCAGGGACTTGATCTTCTGGTGGTCGGGTGCGACGCCGTAGCGCACCAGCCCGTAGGGGCAGGGCAGCCGGTCCAGCACATCGACGCGCAACTCCGTGCCCGGGTGCCGGTCGAGCAGCGCCTGGGCGGTGTACACGCCGCTCGGACCGGAACCGACCACTGCGATGCGCGCCATGGCGAACCCCCTACCCGCCCACCGGAGACGGTGGAGCGTCGGGCACGGACTTTCGTCCAGCATCCCACCGCCCGACCGACCTGGCGAGGCCCCGGGGCGCGCTGTCCCGACCGAGGGGCCCGCCCTCAGCCCAGGGCGTCCATCCGCGCGATCTCCGCGGTCTGACTGGCGATCACCTCGGTGGCCAGCTGCTCCACGTCCGTGTCGGTGGTGTGACCCAGCACCTCGGCGGCCATGGTGACCGCGCCCTCGTGGTGGCGGGTCATCAGGGTGAGGAAGAGCTGGTCGAAGTCCTCGCCCCTGGCGTCGGCGAGCCGCGCCAGCTCCTCCTCCGAGGCCATTCCGGCCATCCCCGAGTGGTCCCCGTGGTCCCCGTGCTCGCCGTGGTCCCCGTGCCCGTCGTCCGCCCCGTCCGCCCCGTCCGCCGGGTCCGTGGCATCCGCGTGCCGCTCCAGCCAGGCGCGCATCACCTCGATCTCGGGCGTCTGCGCGGCGTCGATCCGTTCCGCCAGTCGGCGGATCTCCTCCGACCCGGCGTGTTCCAGGGCGAGTTCGGTCATCAGCAGGGCCTGCCCGTGGTGCGTCACCATGGCGTCCATATAGGCGAAGTCGGCCGGCCCCGGCGGGCGTTCGCCCGGCGCCCGCTCGGCGGCCTCCTCGGCGCTCAGCGTCTCGGCGGGCTCGCCCGGGGCGCCCGGCGCGACCACCGGCGGGGGTTCGTCGGCCGCGGAGGCGGAGGAGCCGTCGCTACAGCCGGACAGCCCGAAGGTCGCGAGCGCGCCGGCCACCAGGGTGACCAGAACGACCGGAAAGGAGCGGGATCCGGGGCGTGGACGGTCCGTCAACGGTCCTCCTGTTGCGGCGTATGAAAGTTCTGTTACCCATCTTGATGTGTCCATGTAAATCACTGACGCGAAGGGTATGCCTTATGGGGCAACTGCGCCGCCCCGCCCGACGATCGAGGGAGAACGCCAGTGACATCGTGGCACAGGATCGGCCGACGACAAGGGCGCCTCGGGGTGCTCGCCGTCCTGTTCGGCCTGGTAGCGGCCCTGCTGGTGGCCGGCCCCGCCGCGGCCACCCCGGATCCGGGCGACGAGCCCCCACCCACCGTCGATGTCTCCGAAAGCGAGCGACAGTCGGTCGAGGCCGCCATCGCCGGCGGCGAGATTCCCGGCGTCGACGAGATCGTGCACACCGACAACATCACCCACCTCGCCAACATCCCGCGCGCCGACGGCCTCACCGGCACCAACACGGACATCGCCTTCCAGGGCAAGTACGCGTTCGCCGGGAACTACGACGGCTTCGTCGTCTACGACATCAGCCGGCCCAGCGCGCCGAGGATCGTCACCCGGGTGCTCTGCCCGGGCTCGCAGAACGACATCTCGGTCCACGGGGACCTGCTCTTCCTCTCCGTCGACACCTCACGCTCCGACGACTCCTGCGCCAGCGAGCCCCAGCCGGCCACCGATCCCGACTCCTGGGAGGGCATCCGGGTCTTCGACATCAGCGATGTGCGCGCGCCCCGCTATGTGTCCGCCGTCGAGACCGCCTGCGGCTCGCACACCCACACCCTGGTGCCGGACCGGCGCGACGTCTACGTCTATGTCTCCTCCTACGGGCCCAACGCCACCTTCCCCGACTGCCAGCCCCCGCACGACGGGATCTCCATCGTCAAGGTGCCCAAGCACGCCCCCGAACGGGCCGCGCTCGCCAGCTTCGAGGTGCTCTTCCCCGACGGCGGCTTCCCCGGCGACGAGGACGGCTCGGCCACCAGCGGCTGCCACGACATCACCGCCTACCCCGCCCTCGACCTGGCCGCCGGCGCCTGCATGGGCGACGGCATCCTGCTGGACATCTCCCGCCCGGCCGCGCCCCGGGTGCTGGACCGGGTGCGGGACGTCGAGCACTTCGCCTTCTGGCACTCGGCGACCTTCAGCCAGGACGGAAGGAAGATCGTCTTCACCGACGAGCTCGGCGGTGGCGGCGGCGCCACCTGCGACGCCCGCACCGGTGAGGAGTTCGGCGCCAACGGGATCTACCACGTCGAGGGCCGCGGCCAGCACCGCCGGCTGAGCTTCCAGAGCTACTTCAAGATCCCGCGCCACCAGGCCGAGACCGAGAACTGCGTGGCCCACAACGGCTCCCTGATTCCCGTGGCCGGCCGGGACATCATGGTCCAGTCCTGGTACCAGGGCGGCGTCTCCTTCTGGGAGTTCACCGACTCGCGGCGGCCCAGGGAGATCGGCTACTTCGAGCGCGGCCCGGTCAACGACCAGCAACTCTCCTTCGGCGGCTCCTGGTCGGCCTACTACTACAACGGCCATGTGTACTCCAACGACCAGAAGGGCCTGGACGTCCTGCGCATCGACGACCGGCGCACCGACCCCGCCCGCCGGGTGTGGCTGTCCGAGCTGAACGCACAGACCCAACCCACCTACCGCTGAACCACCGCTACGGGGACACCCGTGGCCGGGGCATCCCGCCGGGCGGCGACTCGCTCGGCGGGATGCCCAACTCCCAGGACAGGTCGAAGCGGGCGAACAACTCGGCGCGCAGCCGCGCCGACGACATCGGCGCCCCCGGCAGCAGCTGGGCCACCACCGCGCCCATCAGCAGGGCGCGCAGCATCGGATAGTCGCTGTCCGGATCCGCCGAGCCGAACTCGATCACCGTGTTCCGCAGCAGAAATGCCAGCCGCTGCTGCTCGGCGCACTGGATGAACCCCTCGTGCTGCAGCAGCCCGGCCATATGCGACCGCATCAACACCGGCTGCTCCTCGGCCAGCCCCAGTATCGCGTCGATCGCCCGCGCCAACAGTTCCCGGCCGGCGTCCTCGCCCTCGGGCTGCGGCGCCCGATCCAGCCCGGCGGCGAGCCGGCGATGCATCAGTCGGTGCACCGCCGACTGCAACAGTTGACGTTTTCCTGGGAAGTAGTACGAGATCAAGCCACGGGCCGCACCCGCGTGATCCGCGATATCACCCAAGGTCGTGGCCTCGTAACCGCGTTCAGCGACCAGTTCGACGGCGGCTTGGAGCAGCCTTTCACGGGAACGTCGGCGCATCTCCTCATTGACCGATGCGCTTCGAGGCGACATGCTGGGCTCCTGTTGACTGGCTCACAGCCAATATACTCAGCCGGGCACCTGACCTCGGCCCGGGTCGGCTGCGGTCAGTCCGGCGGCGGTATCGGGCGGCGCGGGGGACCGCCTGATACCGCCGCTTCGTCTCGGCCCCGCGCAACCACCGGCCGCCCGGGGCACCGGGGTCAACGCACCAGATCCAGCACGGGCAGCAGATCCTCGGGACGCCGGTCCACCGGCAGATGCCGCACCAGGTGCACCGCGCAGCCCAACGCCGTCGCCCCACCGTCGGCGCGCGCGTTGTCCCCCACCATCAGCGCCCGCTCGGGCGCCACCCCCAGCGCCTCGCAGGCATGGGCGAACAGCGCCGGATCGGGCTTCTGCACCCCGTGCTCAAAGCTCAACGCGAACGCGTCGACCAGGTCCAGCAGACCGTGCTCCCGGAAGACGGGCCGCAGATCCCAGCCGATGTTGCTCACCACGGCGATCCGCAGGCCGCGCTCCCGCAACGCGCGCAGCACCGGCCCGGTGTCCGGGTACGCGCGCCAGGCGGCCGGCTCCCGGTGCCGGTCGTAGAGCGCGTCGTACACCTCGGGCGCGCCCGGCAACGGCACCTGCTCGGCCAGCCGCACATACAGCTCCCGATGGCCCGAGGGATCGATGTCCCGCGCCTCCCACAGCTCCCGCAGATCGGGCGGCACCCTGTCGGGCTCCGAGCCGCCCGGCAGCGCGCCCACCCGTTCCAGCTCCGCCGCGCGCCGCCGCGCCTCGTCCGCCGGGAGACTCACCCCCACCCGGTCCAGCCCCACCCGCAGCCAGTCCAGGGTCGGCTCGACGCGCAGCAGCGTCCCCGAGAAGTCGAAGAGCACACCCGAGATCGTCATAGGACGATCCTCTCCCGGCCCGGGCCCGGGCGACCAGCCGAAGCTCAGCCGGTGAGCGCGGAAAGCCCCGGCGCGAACGCCACCAGCAGCGGCACCGCCGGCACCAGCGTCACCGCCGCCGTCAGCCGCAGCCGCCGCGAGGCGGACAGCCGACGCTCGGGCGCCAGCAGCCGACTCACCCGCTGCGGCACCTCGGTGTGCTCCGACGCGTGGCAGAAGACCCCGCGCCCCTCGTTCAACCCGACCAGCGCCAGCGCCGTGGTCAGCCGGCCGAACCGGCGGGACGCCATATCGTCCGCCGACAGCTCCACCAGCCGGTGCACCTGCGCCTGGAACGCGGCGAACACCGGCACCCCGGGGAAGCCGCCCGCCAGCGCGCCGGCGCAGTGCTGGAGCCAGTGGTGACGGGCCCGCGCGTGCCCGCGCTCATGCGCCAACACCGCGTCCAGCTGCCGCCGGTTGAGCCGACGGAGCGCGGCCGTGGTGATCACCAGCCTCGGTGGCGTGCCGGGCAGCAGCCACGCGTCCGGACGCTCGTCCTCCAGCACGATCAGCCGCTCGGCCGATCCGGGCTCCTCACCCGGCAGCCGGGGCACCCGCGCCAACAGCTCGGCCCGGCGCCGACGCCGCAACGCCGAGGCCCGCCGCACCTCGCGGGTCAGCGCCACGGCCGTCCACAGACCGCCGCAGGCCAGCACCAACGCGATCAGCGCGGCCCACGGCTCGCTCGCCGGCGGCAGCGCGTAGGCGTCCACCACCACCGTGGGGGCCGGCGCGAACACCCCGCCGTGCACGGCCCGCCACGCGGCGGCGCCCGACAGCGCCATCGCCAGCACACAGCACAGCAGCACGGCGGCCACCACGCACTGCCACATCCACAGGGCCAGGACCGGTTCGCGATCCGACCAGGAACCACGGGCCACCACCCGCGGCGCCACCGCCGCGGTGAGCGCGCCCAGCACCAGGAGCGTGATGGTGATCACCATGAACCCAGCCTAGAACGCGCCCGGCGCCCTGGCCTCCCTCGGGGGTGCCGGCGTGAGCAACGCCTCACCGGAACCCTCATCCCGCCAGCACCATCGTGAACATCCCCAGGGACAGAGCGAGTCGGCAGGCCGCCCCCACCTCGTCAGGACGGTGCGCCGCCCCCGTCTCCGTCTCCGCTCTCGTCTCCGCCGGTGCCGGTGCCGGTGCCGGGAGCAGGCGGGGCGCGGCCCGCAGCGCGTGCAGCCCGAAGTAGAGCAGCGCGGGGCCCGCCCAGCCCGGTGGGCCGTGCCCGGGGTGGTGGCCGCCGGCCATGGCCAGCGCCATGGCGAGCATCGCCGCGCCCTCCACCAGATGGTGCGCCCGGTGGCGCGCGCCGGCGCCCAGCGGCAGCGCCGCGCCCAGCGTGCTCGCCGCCGTCAGGGCGACCAGCAGCCAGGACGGGGGCGCGGCGCCGGCCACGCCACCCGCCATCGCCCACGCCATCAGCGCCATGCCGAACCCCATCGCGGCCTCAAGGCCCCGGTCCTGGCGCTCGGCGGGGCGGCACCGCCGCAGCCGCGCCAGGCAGTAGCCGCCGGTGCCCCCGCAGACCACGACCAGCAGCCAGTTCACCAGCACGGGCCCGTGCATCGCCCACCTCCGCGCGGCCTGACAGGGCGGCCGTCCGGGCAGAGGCTTCCCGCGTCCGTGCCCCGCCACGGCGGCGCACGGGAGCGCGGGGGCGCGTGGACGTAGGATGCCGCACTGTGACGGCGACAACGGAGCTGACCTTCGACGAGGCGAACGAGGCGGACATCCCCGCCCTGGTGGCGTTGGTCGAGTCGGCCTACCGGGGCGAGGCCAGCCGCGCCGGCTGGACCACCGAGGCCGATCTGCTGGACGGCCGCCGAACCGACGCCGACGCCGTGCGCGAGCTGGTCGAGGACCGGGAGAGCCGGCTGCTCACCGTCCGGCGGGCGGGGGAGCTGGTGGCCTGCTGCCATCTGCGCAGGCCGCCCGCCGACCAGGGCGAGCCGCGCACCGCGTACTTCGGCATGTTCGCCGTCCGCCCCGGGCTGCAGGGCGAGGGCCTTGGCCGCCGCGTGCTGGCCGAGGCGGAGCGCCGGGCGGCGCACGACTGGGGCGCGGACCGCCTCAGGATGACGGTGATCTCCGCCCGTGAGTCGCTGATCGCCTGGTACGAGCGCCGTGGCTACACCCGCACCGGCGAGACCGAGCCCTTCCCCTACGGCGACGAGCGTTTCGGCCTGCCGCGCCGGCCCGATCTGCGGTTCGCCGTGCTGGTCAAGCCGCTGGGCTGACCGCCCGCACGATCTCGGGACGGTCGGTGACCACCCCGTCCAGGCCCAGCGCCCGCGCCCGGGCCAGCTCGTCGGCGGTGTTGACCGTCCAGCCGAGCACCGCGAGGCCCGCGGCCCGGCAGCGGCCCACCACCTCGTCGTCCAGCCGGGGCAGCTCGCCGGAGACCAGCGCACAGCCGAGCGCCACGGCGCGCTCCGGCGCACTCGGCGTCGAGGTACCGGTGACCAACCCCCTCGGTACCTCGGGCAGCAGCGCGGCGACGGTGCTCAACGCGGTGTCGTGGAACGAGATCACGGTGACCCGGCGGTGCAGCCGGTGCCGCTCGACGAGGTCGGCCAGCCGCTCGGCCACGGCGGTGTCCTTGATCTCCACCTGAAGGTGCCCGCCGACCTCCGCCACCACCTCCTCCAGCGTCGGCACCCGCTCGCCCCGGCCGGCGTCGAGACTCCGCAACTCGGCCAGGGTCAGCTCGGCGACCGCCCCGTGCCCGTCGGTGGTGCGATCCACCCGGGCGTCGTGCATCACCACCAGCGCGTCGTCCGCGCTCAGCCGGACATCCAGCTCGATCGCGTCCAGGCCGGCCCGCTCGGCCCTGCGGAAGGAACGCAGCGTGTTCTCCGGCTCGACACCCATCAGCCCACGGTGCCCCACGGTCAGCAGCGACATGGCCCACACCCTAGAGCCCGCACGGAAGGGACCAACGGGACGCCCGGTTGATCGGGCAATCTTCACCGGATACCGTGGCTGTGCTGAATATTCTTCTGTGGAGGGTGGGTCATGACGGAAAGTCTCGCGTCTATCGCGGCAACGGGCGACGGATTCACGGCGGACCGTGTGGTCTCTCATCCCGCCTGGCCGGTGCTCAGGGACGCCGTCGCGGCGATCCGACCCGCCCAGGCCAAGGACGGCTCGATCGACCTCGCCGCCGAAGGCGCCCCCGACCGGGCCGAGTTGACCCGCCGCGTCGAAGTGATCGTCGACGCCGTCCAGCGGCTCAGCCCGCTGCTGCCGCACGACGCCGCCTACCACCGGGCGCTCGTCGACGATCTGCGCCGCTGGGCCGAGGCCGGCTTCGGCGTCCCCGACTTCCTCGACTCGCTGCTCGCCTTCCAGCCGGCGGCCGAACGGGTCGACGGCCGCCAGCACCTGGTCGTCTTCCCGATGTACACCCAGAACGGCAACCCCGACCGCAACCTCGAAGCCCTCGTGCTCCGCGTGGTGTGGCCCGACTGGCTCGCCGAGCTGGAGCGCACCCGCTACGACAACCCGCTGTTCCTCGGCATCACCTTCGAGGACTTCACCGACGGCTACGACACCAACTCGGCCGTCCTCTTCCCCGAGACCATCGCCGTGCGCGAGGCGCCCGCCCGGTTCTCCTGGGGCGGCATCTTCTGCGACCGCGAGGCCGCCAGGTTCCGCCGGGTGATCGGCGCCGCCAGCGAGGTGACCAGCCTGGAACTCCCCGAGGAGGCCAGGGGACTCCTCACCGACCAGCAGCGCTGCCAGCAGGCCTTCGTCCTGTGGGACATGGTCCACGACCGCACCCACAGCCATGGCGACCTGCCGTTCGACCCGTTCATGATCAAACAGCGCCAGCCGTTCTGGATGTACGGCCTGGAGGAGCTGCGCTGCGACCTCACCGCCTTCCACGAGGCCGGCCGCCTCGCCGCCGACGGCTATCCCCAGGGCCGCGACGTGCAGTACACGGTGCTGCTCGACCGCCTCTTCCGGTTCCCCGTGACGGGCGCCAGGGTCCGCAACTACGACGGGCTCGGCGGCCAGCTCCTCTTCGCCTATCTGCACCAGCACGACGCGCTCCGCTGGCGCGACAACCGCCTCACCGTCGACTGGGCCCGCGCCCGCGAGGTCACCGCCCAGCTGCGCGACGAGATCGAGACCCTCTACCGCAGGGGCATCGACCGGCCGAAGATCGTGCACTGGCTGAAGTCCTACGACCTGGTCTCCCGCTACCTCGCCCCGCACCCGGGATCCGTCTGGGCCAAGGGCGCCGAGGCCCTCGACCTCGACCAGCCGCCGCGCCGCCTGGTGGACGACGTGCTGCCGGACGAGTTCCCGCTGAGCCTCTTCTACGAGGCGCTGGCCAAGAAGCTCCGTAAGGTGATCGAGTCCACCCGGGGCATCACCGCCGCCGACCAGGCCCCCACCAGGGCCGCCTGACCGCCGGCGCGCCCCCGGGCAGCACGCTTCGACGAGGAGGCACCCGATGAACAACCCCGTCCCAGGCGAGACCCCCAAGGCCGGGGGTGCGCTCGAAGGAGCCGTGATCGCCGTGGCCGGCGCCGGCGGCCCCGCCGGCCACGCCACCCTGCTGCGGCTGGCCGAGGCCGGCGCCGTCGTGGTCGCCGCCGACGCCGACCCCGCCCGGCTCGCCGAGGGCGTGGACGCCGCCCGCTTCGCGCACGGCGGCGCCACCGTGATCGGCGACACGGTCGACCTGCTGCACCTCGACTCCGCCCGCGAGTGGGCCCAACGGACCGAACGCGAATACGGCCGGATCGACGGACTGGTGCACCTCGTCGGCGGCTGGCGCGGCTCGCCCACCTTCGCCGACACCGACCTCGCCGACTGGACGCTGCTGCACGACCTCCTGGTGCGCACCGTCCAACACACCTCGCTCGCCTTCCACGCCCCGCTGGCCCGCTCGGGCAACGGCCGCTTCGTGCTGATCAGCGCCGCCGGCGCCAGCCGGCCCACCGCCGGCAACGCCGCCTACGCCGCCGCCAAGGCCGCCGCCGAGGCGTGGACGCTGGCGCTGGCCGACGACTACCGTAAGGCGGCGGCCGACGACGCCCCGCCGCCGGCCGCCGCCACCGTGCTGGTGGTCAAGGCGCTGGTCACCGAGGCCATGCGGGCCCAGAAGCCAAAGGCGAAATTCGCCGGCTTCACCGATGTCCACGACCTCGCCGACGCCGTCAGCCGGCTGTGGACCACCCCGACCGAGGAAGTGAACGGAAACCGCCTGTGGCTCACCCAGAAGCCGTGACCCCGCCCTTCGGCCCCACCGACGCCCGCCGCCACCACGACCCCGCCGTCCGCGGGTTCGCCTCCGACAACTACTCGGGCGCCCACCCCGAGGTGCTGGCCGCCATCGCCCTGGCCAACGGCGGACACCAGACGTCCTACGGCGGCGACGCCTACACCACCCACCTCGGCGACCTGTTCCGCCGCCACTTCGGCCCCCGCGCCGAGGTCTACCCCGTCTTCAACGGCACCGGCGCCAACGTCGTCGGCCTCCAAGCGCTCACCGACCGCTGGGGCGCGGTGATCACCACCACCGGCGCCCATATCAACGTCGACGAGTGCGGCGCCCCCGAACGGGTCGGCGGCCTCAAGCTGCTCACCGTCCCCACCCCGGACGGCAAGCTCACCCCGGAGCTGATCGCCCGCGAGGCGTTCGGCTTCGACGACGAGCACCGCGCCACGCCCCAGGTCGTCTCGCTCACCCAGAGCACCGAACTGGGCACCCTCTACACCCCCGACGAGATCCGCGCCATCGCCGACTTCGCCCACGAACACGGCATGGCCGTCCATGTGGACGGCGCCAGGCTGGCCAACGCCGCCGCCTCGCTCGACCTGCCGCTGGCGGCGTTCACCACCGACGTCGGCGTGGACCTGCTCTCCTTCGGCGGCACCAAGAACGGCCTGCTCCTCGGCGAGGCCGTCGTCGTCCTCGACCCGGAGCGGGTGCGCGCCATGCGCCATATCCGCAAGCTGTCCATGCAGTTGCCGTCGAAGATGCGGTTCGTCTCCGCCCAGTTCGAGGCGCTGCTCGCCGGCGACCTGTGGCTGCGCTCGGCCCGCCACGCCAACGCCATGGCCCGCCGCCTCGCGGCGGGCGTCGCCGACCTCGACGGCGTCCGGATCTGCCACCCGGTCCAGGCCAACGGCATCTTCGCCGAACTGCCCGTGGAGGTGAGCCGGCGGCTGATGAAGCGCTACGCGTTCTACTTCTGGAACGAACCGGCCGGCCAGGTGCGTTGGATGTGCACCTTCGACACCACGGAGGAGGACGTCGACGCCTTCCTGGCCGCCCTACGCGACGAACTGGGCCGATAGCCGCGGGTCGCTGGCCGCTGGGCTGAGCCGCGGCCGGGCCCGGCCGGCCCGTCGGCGGCGCGCGAACGCGCCAGCGACGAGCCGACACCGGACCCCGGCGCCGGTGCGGCCCGCTGCGGCTGCCCGCCGACGGTTGCCTTGCCAATCATGGGCCGGAGGTTGCCAGTGGCCGAGAGCCCGACTCCGCGTCAACGGCCGAAGGCCGGCGCGGGCGGCCGACGAGGCGGCGCCGCCTACGGCCGGGGGCCGGCCGGCCCGGTCGTGTGTTGATGCCCGCCGGCGGCGGTTTCGTCGGCCGCGGGCCGGGGGCCGTCGGTGGTGGGGCCCGGTGGGCCTGTTCCGGCTCGTCGTTGTGCCGACTCCGCCTGCGGCCGGGGGCTGGTCGGCCCGGTCGTGTGTTGATGCCCGCGGGCCGCGGGCCGGGGGCCGTCGGTGGTGGGGCCCGGAGGGCCTGTTCCGGCTCGTCGTTGTGCCGTGCCCGCTGGCGGCGACCTTGTCGGCCGCGTCCCGGGGCCGGCGGGTCCGTTGCGGCTCGTCGTCGTGCCGTGCTCGCTGGTGGCAGCCTTGCTGCCCGCGTGCCGTGCCCGCCGGCGGCAGCTCGAAGCTGTAACGGGCCCGCCCTCCGCCGCCCGTCGGCGGCGGAGGGCGGGCCATGGCCTCTCCCCGGACGAACAGCCAACCAGGCCCACGCCACGCGGCCGACAAAACTGCCGGCGGTGGGTCAGGGGTGGGAGGTCGGGGCCGGGGGGGCGCCGCCGCCGAGGTGGGCGGGGAGCCACCAGGCGTCCTCCGGCTTCTCCGGCTTGTCCGGATACGCCCGCTGCGCGGCGTCCAGCAGCTCGTGCACCCGCTCGCGCAGCCGCTCCGTGACGCTGGCGGCCGGCTCGTCCGGTTCGGCGAACAGCGGTTGGCCGATGCGGATGGTGATCGGGATGTGGTTGCGCCGCAGATCCCGCTTGCGGCCCTTCGTCCACAGCCGCTGGGTGCCCCACAGCGCCACGGGCAGCAGCGGCACCTGCGCCTCCTGTGCCATCCGCGCCGCGCCGGACTTGAACTTCTTCAGCGTGAACGAGGGGGAGATCGTCGCCTCGGGGAAGACCCCGACGATCTCGCCCTCCCGCAGGGCCTTGAGCGCGGGGGCGAACGACTGGTCGCCCCTGGCGCGGTCCACCGGGATGTGCTTCATGGCGCGCATCAGCGGCCCCGACACCTTGTGCCGGAAGATCGACTCCTTGGCCATGAAGCGCACCAGCCGCTTGGCCGGGCGGCAGGCGAAGCCGGCGAAGATGAAGTCCATATAGCCGATGTGGTTGCTGGCCAGGACCGCGCCGCCCTGGCGCGGCACATGCTCGTCGCCGCTGATGTCGAAGCGCAGGTCGAGCACCTTGAACATCGTCCGCGCGGTGGCGATGACCGGCGGGTACACGAACTCTGCCATGAAGGCCCTTTCTCAAGCGGCAACCTACGCAACCGTAACTTCCGGCGTGGCCCGATGGTGCCCGAAAGCGCAGGCGATCGCCACCCCGGCGGCGGAGGCGCTGGCCGGGGGCGTCGCCAGATGGCCCGATCCGGGCGGGAGTTGGGGGCCTTGTCGGGAAGAAAAAGCACCTCTGGCACGCTGTGCGGGGAACAGGACGAGCCAACCAGCGTGCGGGAGGGGGACGCCATGGCCGCCACCGGGGGAGCCGACCGGCTGGACGCCGCGACGCTCGGCGCCGGCCCGTTGGGGCGCAGGGCCACGCTGGTGCAGTTCTCCTCCGCGTTCTGTCAGCCCTGCCGCGCCACCCGCGCCGTGCTGGCCGAGGTGGCCGCGATGGTGGACGGAGTGGCGCACCAGGAGATCGACGCCGAGGGTCGGCTCGACCTGGTGCGCGCCCTCGGCGTCAGCGGTACCCCCACCGTGCTGGTGCTCGACGCGGAGGGACGCGTGGTCCGTCGGGCGACGGGGCAGCCTCGTCGCGTGGACGTGATCGCGGCGCTGGGCGCCGCGATCGGCGGATAGCCCGCGCTGGGGAACGTGACTTGAGAAGGTGGCTGCGGTCGGATGATCGCACGTTGGCCATGTCACAGTGCGACATCCTTGCCCGAGGGGGATACCCTGAGTGTACTGGTGAGTAACTACCGGGTTGATCTTGCCAGTCCGTTGCGGACCGACTAGCTGTAGGAGAGCCGGCGTGAGCTTGAAGATCGTTGTCTGTGTGAAGTACGTACCCGACGCGACGGGCGACCGCGGTTTCACCGATGCGTTGAACACCGACCGCGAGGCCGTCGACGGTCTCCTCTCCGAGCTGGACGAGTACGCGGTCGAGCAGGCGCTGCGCATCGCCGAGGAGGCGGACGACGCCGAGGTCACGGTGCTGACCGCCGGCCCCGAGGACGCCACGGACGCGCTGCGCAAGGCGCTGTCGATGGGCGCCGACAAGGCCGTGCACATCGAGGACGACGACCTGGTGGGCAGCGATGTGCTGGGCACCTCGCTGGCGCTCACCAAGGCGATCCAGCATGTCGGCTTCGACCTGGTGGTCTGCGGCATGGCCTCGACGGACGGCGCCATGGGCGTGCTGCCGGCGCTGTTGGCCGAGCGCCTTGAGGTGCCGCAGGTGACGCTGCTGTCGGAGCTCTCCGTCGCCGACGGCCAGGTCACCGGCCGCAGGGACGGCGACGCGGCGACCGAGCGCCTGACGGCCGCGCTGCCCGCCGTGGTCTCCGTCACCGACCAGTCGGGCGAGGCCCGTTACCCGTCCTTCAAGGGCATCATGGCCGCCAAGAAGAAGCCGGTGGAGACCCTCGACCTGGAGGATCTGGACATCGAGGCCGACGAGGTCGGCCAGGCCGGCGCCCGCACCGTCGTCGACTCGGCCACCCCGCGTCCGGCGCGCACCGCGGGCGAGGTCGTCACGGACGAGGGCGACGGCGCCAAGCGGCTGGCCGCGTTCCTCGCCGAGCGCAAGTTCCTCTGAGCCGCACGGCCCATGCCCCGCCCGGCCGTCCGGCCGCAGAACCCCGCACGTCGTCCCGAATCCGCTGGAGAGCGCACCCATGGCTGAAGTCCTCGTCTATGTCGACCACGTGGACGGCACCGTCCGCAAGCCCACCCTCGAACTGCTGACCCTCGCCCGCCGGCTCGGCGAGCCCGTGGCCGTCCATCTGGGCCCGGGCGCCGAGGCCGCCGCCCCGGTGCTCGGCGAGCACGGCGCCGTCCGGGTGCTGGCCGCCGACGCCCCCGAGTTCGCCGACTACCTGGTGGCCCCCAAGGTCGACGCGCTGCAGGCCGCCGTCGCCGCCGTCGAGCCGGCCGCCGTGCTGGTGCCGTCGAGCGCCGAGGGCAAGGAGATCGCCGCCCGGCTGGCGCTGCGTATCGAGTCCGGCCTGATCACCGACGCCGTCGACGTGACCGCCGGCGACGAAGGCCCGGTCGTCACCCTGTCGGTGTTCGCCGCCGCCTACACCACCACCTCCCGGGTCACCACGGGCACGCCGGTGATCACCGTCAAGCCCAACTCCGTGGCTCCGGAGGCGGCCCAGGCCGCCGGCACGGTCGAGGAGTTGGCGGTGTCCTTCGGCCCGCTGGCCACCGGCACCAAGGTGGTCTCCCGCACCCCGCGCGAGTCCACGGGGCGGCCCGAGCTGACCGAGGCCGCGATCGTCGTCTCCGGCGGGCGCGGCGTCAACGGCGCGGAGAACTTCGCGGTGATCGAGGCGCTGGCCGACTCGCTGGGCGCCGCCGTCGGCGCCTCCCGCGCGGCGGTCGACGCCGGCTGGTACCCGCACTCGCACCAGATCGGCCAGACCGGCAAGACGGTGTCCCCGCAGCTGTATGTGGCCGCCGGCATCTCCGGCGCCATCCAGCACCGCGCCGGGATGCAGACCTCGAAGACCATCGTCGCCGTCAACAAGGACGCCGAGGCGCCGATCTTCGAGCTGGTCGACTTCGGCGTCGTCGGCGACCTGTTCGATGTGGTGCCGGCTCTCACCGACGAGGTCACGGCCCGCAGGGGCTGAGCCCCCACGGGCCGTGCCGCGCCGCGTCGGTGCCCGTCAGGTGACGGGTACCGGCGCGGCGTTCGTCCGCCGTCGCCGACGCCCGCGCGCCCTCGGGGCCGGCGGCGCGTCGGCCACCGGCGCGGGCGCCGCGCGGCGCCCGGCGCGCCGGTCCGCCTCCAGGTCCGAGACGACCGGCGGCGGGCCGCTGCCGTTGTCCTCCCGGGACCGGCCCAGGATCAGCGCCGCCAGCAGGTGTTGTGGTTCCATGACTCACTCCTGTCATCCACGGTCCACGGCGGAGTTCCGCCGTGGAATCCAGCGTCGGCCAGCCGCGTGACGTCGCCTTTGCCCCGCGATCAACCCTCCGTGGCGATCCGTCGTCTCCCGATGAACGCGACATGACGCGCGGCGCGTTGTGTTTCCGCCGGCCGCCGGGAAGCCTTCAACCGAGTCGACCGATCGGAGCAGGACGCATGGAGCACGGTGATCCGGTGACAACCCGACTGACCGCCGCCGTCAATGGCGAGCTGGCGAAGGACCTGGCCGGCGTGGACGAGGAGTTGGCCCGCCGCTACCCGGGCGACGACGGCAGCCGCCAGCCCGTGCACACCGTCTATCTGCCGGCCGACCGCTACACCCCCGACACCCCGCGCGACTGGGGCCGCGCCGCGCTGGCGCTGCTCGACCAACACGCCCCGGACGCCGCCGCGTTCGCCGCCGCCCTGCACGACGAACCGCGGGAGGCGGCGGCGTCGGAGGAGTTGTACGCGCGGGTCCGTGCCAAGCTCGCCGACGAGCCCGTCGAGGATCTGCGGCTCGACTTCGAGGACGGCTTCGCGCCCCGCCCCGACGCCGAGGAGGACGCCGTCGCCGCCCGGGTGGCCCGCCAGGTCGCCGAAGCCGACGCGGCCGGAACGGGGCCCCCGTTCGTCGGCATCCGCTGCCAGTCGCTCGAAGCCCAGGTGCGGGATCGGGCCATCCGCACCCTGGACATCTTTCTCAGCACCCTGCTCGCCCACGGGCCGCTCCCGGCGGGGCTGCGGCTGACCCTGCCCAAGGTCAGCGACCCCCGGCAGGTCGCCGCCATGGTCCGGCTCTGCGAGGCGCTGGAGGCCGCCTGCGGACTGCCGGCCGGGCGGCTGCGCTTCGAGATCCAGATCGAGACCGCCCAGGCCGTCGTGGGCCCCGACGGCACCGCCACCGTCGCCCGGCTGATCGAGGCCGCCGCCGGCCGCGCCAACGGCCTGCACTACGGCACCTTCGACTACAGCGCCGCGCTGGGCATCAGCGCTGCCCACCAGGCCCCCGACCATCCGGCGGCCGACCACGCCAAGGCCGTGATGCAGGTCGCCGCCGCCGGCACCGGGGTGCGGCTCTCCGACGGCTCCACCAACGTCCTGCCCGTCGGCCCGAATGCCCAGGTCCGGCACGCGTGGCGGATCCACCACCGGCTGGTGGGCCGCGCCCTGGCCCGGGGCTACTACCAGGGCTGGGACATGCACCCGGGGCATCTGCCCACCCGCTACGCCGCCGTCCACGCCTTCTACCGCGCCGGGTTCGCCCCCGCCGCGCACCGGCTCGCCGCCTATGAACGAGGCGCCGAGGGCGAGGTGCTGGACGAGCCGGCCACGGCCCGCGCCCTGGCCGGTTTCCTGCTGCGCGGCCTCGCCTGCGGCGCGCTGGAGAGCACCGAGGTGACCGAACGCGCCGGGCTCACCCGGGAGCGCCTGCACCAGCTCACCGCGCCCCGGCCGACCCGGGGGCCCCGGTGATCGACGATGATCGGACTGGACAACCGTGCTCCTACCGACCAGGCTTTCCGCTCATGACCACTGATCTTGTCGCCGCCGTTGACATCGGCGGCACCAAAATCGCCGGTGCGTTGGTCACCGGCGAGGGAGAACTGCTCCACCGCGTCCAACGGCCGACCCCGGCCAAGGAGTCGGCCTCCGACGTGTTGCGGGCGGTCACGGAGGTGGTCACCTCACTCGTCGGCACCCCGGACTGGGCGCGGGTCCGCGCGCTCGGCATCGGCAGCGCCGGCCCGATCGACGCCAGGCTCGGCACCGTGAGCCCGGTCAACATCCCGGCCTGGCGGGAGTTCCCGCTGGTCGAGGGGGTCCGCAAGACCGTCGGCGAACTCCCGGTCGCCCTGGTCGGCGACGGCGCGGCCATCGCGGCCGGCGAACACTGGCGCGGCGCGGCCAGGGGGCGCGGCAACGCGCTGTGCATGGTGGTGTCCACCGGCGTAGGCGGCGGCCTGATCGTCGGCGACCGGCTCTATCCCGGGCCCACCGGCAACGCGGCCCATATCGGCCATATCAGCGTGGACTTCAACGGCGACCTCTGCCCCTGCGGCGGGCGTGGCTGTGTGGAACGGATCGCCAGCGGCACCAATATCGCCCGCTACGCGCTGGCCGCCGGCTGGCGTCCGGCGGCGCCCGACGGGGACGCCACG
Source organism: Streptomyces sp. NBRC 109706 (assembly GCF_000974485.1). Taxonomy (GTDB): domain Bacteria; phylum Actinomycetota; class Actinomycetes; order Streptomycetales; family Streptomycetaceae; genus Streptomyces. The sequence continues at coordinate 603,517 of NZ_BBOM01000011.1, forward strand.
GCGGCCGGCGTCGCCGTCTCGGCGGCGGCCGGGGATCCCGTCGCGCTTGAGGCGTTCGACCGTTCGGCCCGCGCGCTGGCCGCCGGCATCGCCGCCACCGCGACCCTGGTCGAGCTGGAGACGGTGGTGGTGGGCGGCGGCGTGAGCCAGTCCGGCGAGGTGCTGTTCGCCCCGCTCCGGCGCGCGCTGGGGGAGTACGCGACGCTGCCCTATGTGCGGGGCATAGATGTCGTGCCGGCCCAACTCGGCACCGACGCCGGCCTGGTGGGCGCGGCGGCGGTGTGCTGGACGGCGCCGGACACGTTTTTGTCCCGGGGTGCAGCGGGCAACTGAACCTGGGGGCGAGGAAGGAGGGGGTTCGTGATCATCTGGCTCAATGGCGCGTTCGGTGCCGGCAAGACCACGGCGGCACACGAACTGCTCCATCTGCTGCCGGGCAGCACCCTGTTCGAGCCGGAGCGGGTCGGCGACCAGCTGCGCGGGATGCTGCCGAAGGAGCGTCTGGCCCAGGTCGACGACTACCAGGACCTGCCGTCCTGGCGCAGCCTGGTGGTGGCCACGGCCTCCGCCCTGCTCGCCGAGCTGCCGGGTCCCCTGATCACCCCGATGAGCCTGCTCAGCCAGGCATACCGGGACGAGATCTTCGGCGGGCTCGCGGCCCGCCGCATTCCGGTGCGGCACTTCCTGCTTCAGACCGAGGAAACGTTCCTCCGCGCGCGGATCGACCAACGGGCGGCCGTCGACGGCGACGCCGTCCGCACCCGCTACCTCGCCAGGCTGCCGCAGTACGACGCGGCGCTGCCCTGGCTCGCCGACGACGCGCACCCGGTCGCCGCCTCCCAACTCACCCCGCGCCAGACCGCCGAGGCACTGGCCGAGGGCATCCGGCGCGGCGACGGCGCCTGCACCATCGTGCAGACCGCGCGGCCGCGCGGCGAAACCCTCGCCGCCGGCGTGCTGTTCTTCGACGCCGAGGACCGGGTGCTGCTGGTCGACCCCACCTACAAACCCGGTTGGGAGTTCCCCGGCGGCGTCGTCGAACCGGGGGAGGAGCCGACCTCGGCCGCCGCCCGGGAGGTCTTCGAGGAGCTGGGGCTCCGCCTGGCCGGCGAGCCCACCCCCCTGGTGGTGGACTGGGAGCCGCCCCGCCCACCCGGCTTCGGCGGCGTCCGGCTGCTCTTCGACGGCGGGCTGCTGACCCCCGACCGGGCCGCCGACCTGCTGCTGCCCGACGCCGAACTGCGCGGCTGGCGGTTCGCCAGCGAGGCCGAGGCCGAACACCTGCTCTCCGCCGACCGGTTCGCCCGCCTCCAGGGCGCCCTGCGCGCCCGCGCCCTGGGCCGACCGCTCTATCTGGAGCGCGGCCGGGTGATCACCGGGCCGGCCACCGCCGGCTGACCGGCGACGCCGCTACGGCGGCGCTGGAATCGCGGGTCGGCCCGGCTCGCTCTAGCGTGGTCGCGATGGCCCCAGAACGGGGGAGGACTCCCCACGAGCGGTGACCCCGATGCGCCACGCGGACGATCAGGCCGGCCCGAACCACCCGTGCGACCCCCCGCCCGACGAGCCCATGGGCTGGGGCACCCGCGCCGCCTTCGGCGTGATGGCCGGCACCGTGGCGCTGGGCCTCACCATCATGGCCGGCGCCGTCCAGGGCTCGGACGGACCTCCGGCGCCGCCCCTCGGCGCCCCCGCCACCAGCGCCCCGCCCACCGGACTCGCGCACGCCCCGCTGGGGCACGCCGAACCGACCTGGGTCACCATCCCCGCCATCGGCGTCGACGCCCCGCTGACCTCCGTCGGCCTCGACCCGGAGGGCTGGGTCGACGCCCCGCCGCAGGAGGTCGACAACCTCGCCGGCTGGTTCCGCGACGCCGCGTCCCCCGGTTCCGCCGGCACCGCCGTACTGGTCGGCCATGTCGACAACGACGCCGGGCCCGCCGTCTTCTACGGCCTGGGCGAACTGCGCCCGGGCGACACCATCCAGGTCGTGCGCGAGGACGGCCTGGAGGCGACCTTCACGGTGTACGAGACCGCCGTCTACGAGAAGGACCAACTCCCCGAGCGCGTCTACCAGGACACCGACCACCCCGAGCTGCGCGTGATCACCTGCGGCGGCCCGTTCGAGCCGGGCACCGGCGGCTACCGGGGCAACGTCGTGGTCTACGCCGCGCTCACCGGCGCCGCCTGACGCGAACGGCCCCGACGGTAACCCGTTCGCCCTCGCTGGGGTGTTGACCCCCACCCGCTGTGTTTATGTCGCACTAGGACGAAGCGGGCGAAGCTCACCTTCCGGCGCAGCTCCGACCACCAGCGCATCTCCGGCACACACCCGACGAAGGAGTCTTCCCATGAGCAGACTGAGGACCGCGCTGGCCGCCGCCGGGCTGGGCGCGACGCTGGTCGGCACCGGCGCCCCGACCGCGCTCGCCGTCGACGACCAGGCACCCGCCCAGATCGTCGACTTCGGCTACAGCGTCTCCCCCGGCACCGTCCGCCCCGGCGGCGCGGTGGACCTCACCGTCACCGGCTGCACCGACTACGAGGCGACGGCCGAATCCCCCGTCTTCGACCGCGTCGTGCTCGGCATCCCCGGCGAACTCCAGAGCGCCCGCACCACCGTCGACACCGACGCCAGGCGCGGCGCCCAGTACGACGTCATCTTCAGCTGCGGCGACCAGACCGCCGCCGCCCGGCTGGCCATCGCCGAGGCCACCACCACGCCCACCCCGACGGCGACGCCCACGGTGGCCGGCACCTCGACGACCAAGCCGAGCCTCGGCGCCCAGGCCGGCGTCGGCGGCTCCCAGTCCGGCACCGCCCCCATGGTGCTGGCCGGCGCCGGCCTCACCGTCGCCGCCGTCGCCGGCGGCGCCATGCTGGTCCGCCGCCGCGCCTCCCGCCACTGAGACCTGGGCGGTCGGCCAGGCAACCACGAACCCCCGCCCCGACGGTGCCTGCGGCCGGCCGGACCGTGAGAAGTGCAACGAGCCACGGCCGGGAGTGCCCGAACGGGACGCGCCTGCGCGGCGGCTCGCAGGGGTTCTGGGGGGGGGAAGTGCGCGCCTGCCGCCGGGATCACGGCCGTGCGCCTCACCGTACGGTGAATCCTCGTTGGGATTCCGGCTGAGCGGTGCCCGCCGGACGTGCGCGGTGACTTCCGGGCGGAACGCGCCAGTGGCGCCGGGCCGAGGTCCCGGTGGATGCGTCACGGGGCTCAACCGGCTGCTGGAGCAGCGCGGTTGGCCCGGGTCCCGGAACGATGTGCCCGCCGCCCGCCAGGGCCCGTCTTCGGACGCCCCGTAGGGGCCCCTTCGCGGGGCAGCGGCCCCGGGGACCCGCGGTCGGCGCCCCCGGCCGTTCGCACCTGACCGGGCCGCACCGCCCGGTCGCATGTGCGGACACGTGGCGGCCGCGCCACGCACCCGCTCCCCCCGATCCCTTCGCCGCACAACCCCCGGAGGGGCGCCCTCATCCCGTACCGCACCGCCCGGTTGTGTGTACCTGTGGCCCGCCGTGCCATGCCCCCCCGGGCGGGGCGTGGCCGCCGGCGGCAGCCGGAACGCGGCAGCCGTACGCGGCAGCGTTACGCCGTGGTCGACTGTGCGTAGCGGGACAGGAAGAGGGCTTCGGCCACCGACATGCGTTCCAGTTCGTCGGGGGAGACGCTTTCGTCCACCGCGTGGATGCGGGCCGCCGCGTCGCTCAGGCCGATCATCAGGAACTCGGCGTCGGGGTAGAGCCCGCCGAGGGTCGCCGTCAACGGGATCGAACCGCCCTGGCCGACCACGGCCATCTCGGTGCCGTCATAGGCGTCCCGCATCGCCGAGGCCATCGAGGCATACGCCGGGCTGGTGACATCGGCCTGGAACGGCTGGCCCTCGCCCTGCTGCTCGACCGTCACCCTGGCGCCCCACGGCGCGTGCGCCCGCAGATGCGCGCCGACCAGCTCGCCGGCGGTCTTCGCCTCGACCCCGGGCGGCACCCGCAGCGCGATCTGCGCCCGCGCGGTGGCCTGCACCGACGGGGTCGCGCCCACCACCGGCGGGCAGTCGATGCCGATCACCGTGATCGACGGCCTGGCCCACAGCCGGTCGGCGACCGCCCCCGAGCCGATCAGCGAAACCCCGTCCAACACCCCGGCGTCCGCCCGGAACGCCTCGTCCGGATATCCGGTGCCCGACCAACTCCCGTCCGCCGCCAGGCCGTTGACGGCCGGACCGCCGTCGGCGTCGTAGAGCGAGTCCAGCATCCGCACCAGCGCCGCCAGCGCGTCGGGCGCCGCGCCGCCGAACGCGCCCGAGTGCAGATTGCCCGCCAGGGTCTCCACCCGGACGGTGAGCACGGCCATCCCGCGCAGGCTCGCCGTCACCGTCGGCTGCCCGGCCCTGACGTTGCCGGTGTCGCCGATCAGCACCACATCCGCCGCCAGCAGCTCCGGATGCGCCTGCGCGTACTCTTCGAGGCCGCTGGTGCCCTGCTCCTCCGAGCCCTCGACGATCACCTTCACGCCGACCGGCACCCCGCCGTTGGCCGCGAGTGCCCGCAGCGCCAGCAGATGCATCAGCACGCCGCCCTTGCAGTCGGCGGCACCGCGCCCGTACCAGCGTCCGTCCCGTTCGGTCAGCTCGAACGGCGGCGAGGTCCAGGCCGCCTCGTCGAGCGGCGGCTGCACGTCGTAGTGCGCGTACAGCAGCACGGTCGGGGCGCCGGCGGGGCCGGGGAGGTGGCCGAAGACGGACTGGGTGCCGTCCGGGGTGTCCAGCAGCCGCACCTCGGGGAAGCCCTCGGCGCGCAGCGCGTCCGCGACCCACTCGGCCGCGGCCCGGCACTCCTCCGGCGGGAACTGCCGGGGATCGGCCACCGACCTGAAGGCCACCAGCTCGGCCAACTCCCGTCGTGCCGTGGGGAGCGCGGCGGCGACGGTGCCGGCCAGGGCGGCGTGCTGCGGGCTGTGCGGCATGAGGACCTCCTTGAGCGGGCCGGGTCGCTGTTCCGACGGCCCTCTCATACATGCGTACGAACGACGGTGCGGTCGATGATGTCATAGCGTGGACGGCCACCCACGGGTCCGGCGCTCCGGCCCCGCCAAACCGGCCGGGCTCCGCCTGTGACACCGCATTAGGATGCACAACGGCGAGGGATTCAAGACCGCATCGGGGAGCACGAGCACGTCGTGAGCAGCGAGAACGAGGCCGAGGGCCGCACCGTCTGGGATGTCGTCGTGGTGGGAGCCGGGCCCGGCGGGGCCTCCGCCGCCCGAGCCGCCGCCGAGGCCGGCCGCCGCGTACTGCTCCTGGAGAAGGCCGAACTTCCCCGCTACAAGACGTGCGGGGGCGGCATCATCGGCCCCACCAGGGACGCCCTGCCGCCCGGCTTCGAACTGCCGCTGCGGGACCGGGTGCACGCGGTCACCTTCTCGCTCAACGGGCGGCTCAACCGCACCCGACGTTCCAAGCGGATGCTGTTCGGCCTGGTCAACCGCCCGGAGTTCGACAAGCGTCTCGCCGAGGCCGCCGTCAAGGCCGGCGCGCGGCTGCGCACCGGCGCCACCGTCTCCCGCGTCGAACAGCACGGCCCGGCCGTGCCCGACCGGCGGACCGTCGCCGTGGTCCTGGCCGGCGGCGAGACCATCCTGGCCCGCGCCGTCGTCGGCGCCGACGGCAGCGCCAGCCGGATAGGGGCCCATGTCGGGGTCCGGGTCGACCATGTGGATCTGGGTCTGGAATCGGAGATCCCGGTGCCCCCGGAGGTGGCGGGGGACTGGCGCGGCCGCGCCCTGATCGACTGGGGGCCGCTGCCCGGCTCCTACGGCTGGGTCTTCCCCAAGGGGGACTCCCTCACCGTGGGTGTGATCTCCGCCCGGGGCGACGGCGCCGCCACCAAGCGCTATCTGGAGGACTTCGTCGGCCGGCTCGGCCTGTCGGGGTTCGAACCCAGCATCTCCTCCGGCCATCTCACCCGCTGCCGCACCGACGACTCGCCGCTCTCCCGGGGCCGTGTCCTGGTCTGCGGGGACGCGGCCGGACTGCTGGAGCCCTGGACCCGGGAGGGCATCTCCTTCGCGCTGCGCTCCGGACGCCTCGCCGGCCAGTGGGCGGTGCGCATCGCCGAGGCCGGCGACGCGGTGGACGCCCGCCGGCAGGCCCTCAACTACACGTTCGCCATCAAGTCCGGGCTCGGCGTGGAGATGGGCGTCGGCCGTCGGATGCTCGCCACCTTCGCGCAGCGACCCCGGCTGGTGCACACCGCCCTGGTCGGGTTCCGCCCCGCCTGGGGCGCGTTCGCCCAGATCACCCGCGGCTCCACCACCCTCGCCGGCATCGTGCGCACCCATCCGCTGGCCCGCAAGGCGCTGCACGCGCTGGACCGACGCGGCGAGGGCCCCGAAGGGCCAGAGGGGACGGGCGGTTCGGGCGGCGCCGGCGGTCAGGACGCCAGCGCGGGATCGGGGGAGAGCGCCGGATCCTGACGCAGGATGCGCTGATGCAGCGCGCGCAGCTCGGGCCCCGGATCCGACCCCAGCTCCCGCCCCACCCGGGCCCGCGTCTCCTCGAACGTCAGCAACGCGTCCGCCGACCGCCCGCTGCGGTAGAGCGCCAGCATCAGCAGCCACACCAGCCGCTCCCGTAGCGGGTGCGCCGCGACCTGTCGCATCAACTCGTGCACGCACTCGTGGTACCGGCCGCGTTCCAACGCGCCCTCCAGGCGCGCCTCCAGGACCAGCAGCCGCTTCTCCGCCCAACGCCGCCGCTCCGCCGCCAGATAGGGCCCGGTCAGCCCCTCGGCGAACTCCCCGCGCCACAGCGACTCGGCCCGCTCCGCCCAGTCCCCGGCCTCCGCCAGCCGCCCCGCGTCCCTGGCCGCCACCGCCCGCGCCAACAGCGCACGCCGGTCGGCGAGATCGTCGATGCCGGCCTCGGCGAGCAGATAGCCGCTGCCCGTCCACCGGGGCGCCGGACCCGGCGCCAGCGCGCGCCGGATGCCGGACACGTACTTCTGCACCAGATTGCGCACCTGCCCGGGCGGACGCTCCCCCCACACCGCGTCCACCAACGCCTCGAAGGTCATCGGGCGCCCCTCCTGGAGCAACAGCACGGCCAACACCGCCCGTTGCCGGGGCGGACCGAGCGGCAGCTCGACACCCCCGCGCGACACCCGGATCGGACCGAGCAGCTCGAAACGCACAGCCTCACGCACAGCCTCCGCCATACGAACGAGCCTAACGCGCCGCTCCGCACCCGCCGACGCGCCGCGTTCCAGCGGTTCTTCCAGCGGACGGTCAGTGGGCGTTCCAGCGGATGGTCAGCGGGCCGGGCCACCGTTGGCAGCTCACGCTCGCGAAAGGTTCTTCCCTCCATGGCACAGCCCAACCGCCCAGCCGATCCCGGCCTGTTGACCCGGCTCGGCCGCGTCGCCGTACGGCGTGCGGGAGCGATCCTGCTGGCCGCCGCCGTGCTTCTCCCGCTGCTCGGGCTGCTCGGCGCCGGCGCCCCCGGCGCCCTCCAACTGGCCCGCTGGGACGCCCCCGGCACCGAATCGGTCCGCGTCCAGGACGTGTTGCGGGAGACCTACGGCACCGGCAATCCCAACCTCGCCCTGCTGGTCACCGCCAGGAACGGCGATGTGGACAGCCCCGAGGTCGAGGCGGAGGGACGAAGGGTCGCCGCCGAACTCGCCGAGCACCCGATGGTCACCGATGTCACCGCCTACTGGACCGACCGGGACGCCGCGCTGCGCGCCACCGACGGCAGCCGCGCCCTGGTACTCGCCAGGCTGGAGGGCGACGCCACCGAGACCCGCGCCGAACTGGCGGACCTCTCACCGGAGTTGACGGACAGCAACGCCTTTGTCGACGTCGCGGTCGGCGGCCAGGAGGAGGTGTCGAGGCAGGTCGGCGAGCAGGCCGCCAGGGACTTCCTGACCGCCGAGCTGATCGTGCTCCCCGCCGTCACCCTGCTGCTGGTCCTCGTCTACCGGCGGGCCGTCGCGGCCCTGATCACCGTGGGCGTCGGCCTGTTCAGCGTGCTGGCCACCCTCGCCGGGCTGCGGCTGATCGCCCAGCTCACGCCCGTCTCCACGTTCGCCGCCAACCTGGCCCTGGTCCTCGGGCTCGGACTCGGCATCGACTACTGCCTCTTCGTGATCAACCGCTACCGCGAGGAACGAGCCGCCGGGCTGCCCCAGCAGGAGGCCGCCGTCGCCGCCGTCGCCGTGGCCGGCCGCACCGTCGTCTTCAGCGGGCTGACCGTCGCCATCTCGCTGGCCACCCTCCTGGTGTTCCCGTTCTTCTTCCTCAGCTCCTTCGCCTACGCCGGCGTCCTGGTGGTCCTGGCCGCCGTGGTCGGCGCCATCGTCATCCTGCCGGCCGCGCTGGCCCGTTGGGGCCACCGCTTCGAACGCACCCGACCGGCCGCCGCGACCGGCACCTTCTGGGAGCGCACCGCGCGCGGCGTGCTGCGCCGCCCGCTGGTCACCGGCCTGGCCGCGCTCGGCGTGCTGCTGCTCGCCGCCTCCCCGGTGCTCGGCCTGCGGTTCGGCCTGCCCGACCAGCGCACCCTGCCCGCCGGCACCTCAAGCCGGGTCGTCGCCGAGGAGACCCAACGGCACTTCGAGGCCGAGCCCACCGACACCCTGTTCGCGGTCACCGGACCCGACGCCGGGCTCGACGCGCGGCAGACGGCCGACTACGCCGCCGAACTCTCCCGCCACCCCGGCGTGTTCCAGGTGGTGTCGGCCGTCGGCACCCACCGCCGGGGCGAGTTGGCCGAGCCACCCGGCGCGGCGTCCGCCGCCATGACCGGCCAGGACGGCGGAACGTCGCTCTCCGTGGTGCCCACCCAGGACGCGATGGCCGGCGACGTCCCGGGGCTGGTCGCCGAACTGCGCGACACCCCGGCCCCCGCCGCCTTCGAGTTCGGCGGCTATCCGGCCGAGACCAGCGACTTCCGTTCCGTCCTGCTCTCCCGGGTGCCGCTGATGGCCGCCCTGATCCTGATCGCCACCTGCGTGGTGCTGTTCCTGCTCACCGGCAGCGTGCTGCTGCCGCTGAAGGCCACCGTGCTCAACCTGCTGAGCCTCGGCGTGATGTTCGGCGCCCTGGTGTGGATCTTCCAGGACGGCCGCTTCTCCGGGGTGTTGGGCTTCACCCCGACCGGCTCCATCGAACCCAGCATCCCGATGCTGATGTTCTGCGTCACCTACGGACTCTCCATGGACTACGAGGTGTTCCTGCTCTCCCGCATCAAGGAGGAACACGACCGCACCGGCGACACCCACGCGTCCGTCGTCGCCGGGATCCGCACCACCGCCCCGCTGATCACCGCCGCCGCCGGCATCCTGGTCGTCACCTTCGCCACCTACGCGACCAGCGGCGTCGTCTTCCTCAAGGAGCTGGGCATCGGCACCGCGCTGGTCATCCTGGCCGACGCCACCCTGATCCGGATGGTGCTGCTCCCGGCGTCCATGCGGCTGGCCGGCCGCGCCAACTGGTGGGCCCCGGGCCCGCTCCGCCGCTTCCACGACCGCTTCGGCCTGAGCGAGGCCCTGCCGGCGGCCCCACCGCCGCCCGCGAAGCGGGAACCCACCCCGGTCGGCTGACGGTCGGGCCGGCCCCCACCGTCCTCAGCCCCGCGCCGGCACCCGGCGGCGCACGCCGAAGACGACCGCGCCCAGGGCCAGCGTCGCCGCCCCCCACAGCACGGAGGACAGCGGCAGGGCCAGGGCCAGCACCCCGCACCCGACCAGGCCGACGCCCGGCACCACCCGGTCCAGGCGGCGCCCGGCCGAAGGGAGCGTCCACGCCGAGGCGTTGGCGATGGCGTAGTAGGCCAGCACACCGAAGGAGGAGAAGCCGATCGCCCCGCGTGGGTCGGCGCCCGTGGCCAGCACCACGACCACGGCGCCGACCGCCCACACCGCGCGGTGCGGCACCCCGAAACGCGGGTGGACGGCGGCCAGGGCCTGCGGCAGGTGCCGGTCGCGGGCCATCGCCAGGGCGGTGCGGGAGACCCCCAACAGCAGGCCGAGCAACGCCCCCAGGGCCGCCAGCGCCGCCCCCACCCGCACCACGGGAACCAGGGCGGGAGCGCCGGCGGCGTCCACCGCGTCGGCGAGCGGCGCGGTGGCCCCGGCCAGGCCGTCGACCCCCAGCACGGCGAGGACGCTCACGGCCACCGCCGCGTACACCACCAGAGCGCCGCCGAGCGCCAACGGGATCGCGCGCGGAATCGTCCGCGCCGGATCGCGGACCTCCTCGCCGAGCGTCGCGATCCGCGCGTAGCCGGCGAAGGCGAAGAACAGCAGCCCGGCCGCCTGGAGCACCCCGCCCCAGGCGATGTCGGAGCCGCCGGCCGCCCAGGCGCGCCCGGCGGATCCCCCTGCCAGGTTGGCGACGACCACCGCAGCGAGCACCGCCAGGACGACCGCCACGATGCCCCGCGTCACCCACGCGGACTTCCGCATCCCCAGGTGGTTCACCACGGTCAGCGCCACCACGGCGGCGACCGCCACCGCCCTGGCCTGTTCGGGCCACGCATAGAAGCCCACCGTCAACGCCATCGCCGCGCAGGAGGCCGTCTTCCCGACGACAAAGGCCCAGCCGGCCAGATATCCCCAGAAGTCCCCCAGGCGCTCCCGGCCGTAGACATAGGTGCCGCCCGAGCGCGGATAGCGCGCGGCCAACCGGGCGGAGGACAGCGCGTTGGCGTACGCCACCACGGCGGCCAACGCCAACGCCAGGAGCAGACCGCCGCCCGCCACGCCGGCGGCCGGCGCCAGTGCCACGAAGATGCCCGCGCCGACCATCGACCCCAGGCCGATCACCACCGCGTCGAACACCCCAAGACGCCGGCGCAGTTCTCCCGCCCGCGCGGACCCGGGTGCGCCCATCGCTCACTCCCCACCGCGGCGGTCGGCCCCGCCGCTCCTCGACCGGAGGAGCACGATAGGGGCGGCGGATGACCGGCGGGCGACCGCCCGACGTCCAACCGGGGGCTACGCCACCGCCGTGGCGGCATCCCGCTTGCGCCGCACGTACAGCTGTTTGCGCACCAGGGCCACCACCGTGCCGTCGGCGGCTCGTACCTCGCAGTCGAACCAGGGGAGCGCCTTCGCGCCGTCCGCCGTGGCCGCGCGGATCTCCGCGACCCGCTCCTCCGACAGCTCGAACTCCACGAACACATCGCCGCGCCCGGGCGAGACGTACTCGATCTCGGCCGCCCGGTCCCACACCACATAGCCGGGGCCGAGGCGGTGCAGCACCAGCAGCGCCCAGAACGGGTCGCACATCGAGTACAGCGAGCCGCCGAACTGGGTGCCGAAGTAGTTGCGGTTCAGCCGGCCGAGGCGCATCCGCACCCGGGCCGCGCTCCAGTCGTCGGCGATGCGCTCCACCCGGATCCCGGCCGCGCGGAACGGCGGCCACCAGCGCATGACGCGTCGCAGGGTGCGGGGGCTGACGATTCGTACCGACATAATCCGTAAGCTACCACGGAAAGTTACCTGCCGGTAATGCCGTCGGAGACGCCCCTCACCCCGCCCGGCGCAGCGCGTCCCGCGTGCCGTAGGCCGTCACGGCGGCCACCCCCGACAGCACGGCGACCGTCACCAACGCCGTCGCCAGGCTGAACCAGTCCGCCAGGAACCCGATGGCCACCGGGCCCGCCAACATCCCGCCGTAGCCGACCGTCGAGGCCAGCGCCACCCCCCGGGGGCCGGCCAACTGCCCCGCCGTGCCGATGGTGATCGGGAACGCGTTGGCCAACCCCAGGCCCGTCAGCGCGAACCCCACCAGCGCCAACCACACCGTGGGCGCCAGCGCGCCCAGCAGCATCCCCGCCGCGCCCAACGCGCCGCCGGCGACCAGCGCCCGGTCGGGCCCGATCCGCGCCAGCACCGCGGAACCCGTCAACCGGCCCACCGTCATCGCCAGCGCGAACACCGAATAGCCGGCCGCCGCCACCCCGGCGCCCGCGCCCAACGTCTCCCGAAGATGAAGGGCGCTCCAGTCCGCCATCGCGCCCTCGCCATAGGTGGTGCACAGGGCTATCAACCCCAACACGCCCACCAGCCAGCCCACCGAACCGCCGGCCGCGACGCCCTTCGCCCTCGCCTTGCGGCCGCCGTCCCCCGACAACGGGGCCGGCCGGGGCGCGTTCCGCCACAGCGTCCGGCCGGCCCACACCACCACCAGCAGCCCGACGGCCGCCAGCAGCGCGAGATGGCGCGCCGCGCTCAGCCGGTCGGCGACCAGCCCGCCGAGCCCCGCGCCCACCATCCCGCCCAGGCTGAACGCCGCGTGGAAGCTCGGCATCACCGGCCGCCGCAGCGCCGCCACCAGATCGACGGCCGCGCTGTTGGCCGCCACGTTCACCGCGCCGAACCCCGCCCCGAACAGCAGCAGCACCGCCCCCAGCGTCACCGCCGAGTGGGTGTGCGGCGGCAGCGCCACGCTCAGCACCAGCAGCGCCCCGGCGAACACCGTCACCCGGTTGTTGCCGAAGCGTTGACAGAGCCGGCCGGTCAGCGTCATCGTCACCACGGCACCGATCGAGACACCCAGCAGCGCCAACCCCAGAGCGGAGGGGGAGGCGCCCGTCTGCTCCTTCACCGCCGGGATGCGCACCACCCAGCCGGCGAAGACGAAACCGTCCACCGCGAAGAACGCCGTCAGCGCGACCCGGAACAGGGCCAACGCCCGCGCCGCCGACGGGTCCTCGCCCGCCGGGGCACGCGGGGACAGGATCGCCCGAAATTTGTTTATTGAAGACACAAAGCCAGAATAGGAGCGTGACCCACACCCGTACCAGACTGGAACGTGGCCGGAACGCGCTGGGCCCCGCGCTGGAGCTCGTCCACACCGGCCGGGCTCCCACCCGAGCCGTCCTCACCACCGCGCTCGGCGTCACCCGCGCCACCGCGGGCGCCGTCGCCAGCGAACTGCAGACGCTGGGCCTGATCACGGTGGACTCCCGGCCCGGCGCACCCGCCGGCAGCCACGGCCGACCGTCCCACCGGCTGGCGATCGACCCCGGCGGCCCCGTCGCCCTCGCCGCCCAGGTGCACGCCGACGGATTCCGCGCCGCGCTGGTCGGCCTCGGCGGCCGCCTCCACGCCACCACCCCGGCCTGCACCACCGTCGCCGCCGACCCCGCCCAGATCCTCGGCCAGGTCGTCGCCGCCGGCGCCGAACTGCTGCGCGCCAGCGGACGCCACTGCGTCGGCGCCGGCCTCGCGGTCCCCTCCGCCGTCGCCGAACCGGAAGGCACCGCGCTCAACCCGCTCCACCTCGCCTGGCCCGCCGGCGCCCCGGTCCGCGACATCTTCAACGACTGCCTCGCCGACGCCGGCATCGACGCCCCCGGCTACTGCGGCAACGACGTCAACCTCGCCGCCCTCGCCGAACACCGGCACGGCGCGGGACGAGGCGCCGCCCAACTGCTCTGCGTCGCCACCGGACACCGGGGCGTCGGCGGCGCCCTCGTCCTGGACGGCCGGCTGCACTCCGGCAGCGCGGGGCTCGCCCTCGAAGTCGGCCATCTCACCGTCGACCCCGCCGGCCGCCCCTGCCACTGCGGCAGCCGAGGCTGTCTGGACGTGGAGACCGACCCCCTGGCCCTGCTCGACGCCGCCGGCCGCCAACCGGGCCCGGAGGGCTCCCTGTTGGACCAGGCCAGGGAGCTGCTGCGCACCGAGTACGCCACCGACCCCGCCGTCCGCGCCGCCACCCACAAGGTCATCGACCGCCTCGGCCTCGGCCTCGCCGGGCTGGTCAACATCCTCAACCCCGACCGGATCATCCTCGGCGGCCTGCACCGCTGGCTGCTGGACGCCGACCCCCGACGGCTCTGCGGCGCCGTGGAGGAACGCAGCCTGTGGGGCCGGAGCGGAACGGTGCCCCTCACCCCCTGCACCCTCGACTACAACAGCCTCGTCGGCGCGGCCGAACTCGCCTGGCAGCCCGTGCTCGACGATCCGCTGACCGCGCTCCCCGGCTGACCGTTCAGGGCCGGCCCCCTTCCCCCCTGGCCGCCTCCGGGCTCGCCGGGGCCGGCAGCAACTCCCAGACCGCGCGCCGCGGCCCCTGATCGCTCGACTCGTCCCACGGATCCGGGGTCGCCGGCACCCGCAGCCGGCAGACCCCGCCCGTGCCGAGACGCGCGAAACCGTCCCCCGGCGCCGAGACCGCCCCCCTCGGCGGCACCCCGCCCAACACCGCCGACGCCTGCTCCACCGGCACCGCCCCCAACACCACCCGCGCCCCGGTGCACCCCACCAGGGCGCCGGCCAGCGACTCCCACACCCCCACCTGCTCGGCCAGCACCACCGTCACCCCCGCCTCGCGGCCGTACCGCAGCGGCACATCCAGCAGGCCCAACGGATCACCCGCGCCGGCCGCCCACGCCAGATGCGCCAACAGCGCCGGCCGGTCCACCAGCACCCACAACGGACGCGACACCCGGCGGTCCGCCCCGGACAGCAGCAGCCGCCGCTCCGTCTCCCGCGCCACCCAGGACAGCCCCGCCACCGCGCCCTCCGGCGTGGTCTCCGTCCCCAACACCCCGCGCCGGCCGGCGAAGCAGGCGAACTCGCCCACCCCGCTGCCGTCGACCAGCACCGCCTCGCCGTCCCCCAACGCCTGCAGCGCCACCGACCGCAGCAACGAGGTCGCCCCGGCGCCCGGCGTGCCCACCGCCAGCAGATGCGGCGCGGTCGCCCGTGGCCCGGTGCGCCACACCAGCGGCGCGACCTCCACCCACCGTCCCCGCCCGTCGCGCGCCGGAACGCTCCGGTCCGCCGTCGCCGTGTCCGTCAGACCCAGCACCACCTCGCCAGGACCGGCCGGGAACCGCTGCGCCGCCACGCCCGTCGGCAACGGGGCCACCGGCACCTCGCCCGCGGCCGGCTCCTCGTGCGGGCACCCCTCCCCGACGCCCGGCGCCACGGGCCGCCACAGCACCGGGCCCGGGGCCCATCCCAGACCCACGGCCAGCGCCAGCAGCAGCGCGGTCAGCGCGACCCCCACCGCGGGGAACCACAGCGCCACCACCAGCACGCCCACGACCAGCCCGGCCAGCGGCAGCCGGCGCCGGCCGTGCGCCCCCCACCACCAGGCGGTGGCCGCCAGCCGGGTCAGCCCCCGCGACAGCACCCACGGCCCCCAGCACGCCACGGCCAGCGACCGCCGCAGCCCGTGCGGTGTTCCCACGGCGGCCGAGTGGTCCGAACGGCCCGCTTTCCACACCGAGTGGCCCGATTCCCACACCGCGCACCGACTACAGCGCGATGCCGCCGAGCAGATGGGCCAGCTTCGCGCCCCCGGCATGGATGCTCGGCGCCATCGACGTGCCCGCCAGATAGAAACCGAACAACCCGCACACCAGAGCGTGTGTCGGTTTGAGCCCGTCCTTGCGAAAGAACATGACCACCACGACACCGAGCAGGACGACTCCCGAGACGGACAAGACCATGAGCACTCCCCAGCGGCCGAGTGGCGTTCTGAGAAGCACTGTAAAGGCAGAAAAAGCTAAATATCGGCTGAAAAGGTCATATGGGCGAAAGTCGGGTCCACGCCGGCGAACTCACCGCCCGTCAGACCCCGCCACGGCGCCGTGGTACGGCGCCGGCCCAAGACCTCGATAGGCTGGCCTTTGTTCGAGGGCGAGGAGGAAGAAGGACGATGGCAGACAGTACCCAGCCGCTGTCGGCGCGGGCCAAGTTGGCGGTCACCGCGGGCAAGGCGGCGGCCGCGGTCTCCCGGGCCGCCGGCCGCGGCAGCGGATCGGTGATCGGCGGCCGCGTCGCTCTCAAGGTCGACCCCGAGCTCCTCTCCCGCCTCGCCGGCCATCTCGACGTGGTCCTGGTCTCCGCCACCAACGGCAAGACCACCACCACCCGACTGATCGCCGAGGCCCTGCGCGCCGGAGGCCCCGTCGTCTCCAACGCGCTGGGCGCCAACATGCCCGCCGGCATCACCTCCGCCCTCTCCGGCGGCGCCGACGCCCGCTACGGCGTGCTGGAGGTCGACGAGAAGTATCTGACGGGCGTCGCGCAGGACGTCGCGCCCAAGATCATCGCCCTGCTCAACCTCTCCCGCGACCAGCTCGACCGCGCCGCCGAGACCCGGATGCTCGCCGAACGCTGGCGCGAGGGCCTGCAGGACTCCAAGGCCACCGTCGTCGCCAACGCGGACGACCCCCTCGTCGTCTGGGCCGCCTCCTCCTCCGCCAACGTCATGTGGGTCGCCGCCGGCCAGGAGTGGAAGGACGACGCCTGGTCCTGCCCCGCATGCGGCGGCGTCATGCAACGCCCCGACGACACCAACTGGGGCTGCGGCGAATGCGGATTCGGCCGCCCCGCCCCCTCCTGGGTCCTCTCCCAGGGCCATGTGATCGACCCGCACGGCACCGCCTGGCCCATCCGCCTCCAGCTGCCGGGCCGCGCCAACCAGGCCAACGCCACCACGGCCGCCGCCGTCGCCGCCGCCTTCGGCATCCCGCCGCAGGTCGCCCTCCAGCGCATGGAGTCCGTCACCGCCGTCGCCGGCCGCTACGACGTCGTCAGCTACCAGGGCCGCGACATCCGGCTGCTGCTGGCGAAGAACCCCGCCGGCTGGTTGGAGACGTTCTCCCTGATCGACCCGCCGCCCACGCCCGTCATCCTCTCCGTCAACGCCAGGGGCGCCGACGGCACCGACACCTCCTGGCTGTGGGACGTCGACTACACCCGGCTCGCCGGGCACCCCATCGCCGTCATCGGCGACCGACGTCTGGACCTCGCCGTCCGCCTCGAAGTCGCCGGCGTCGACTTCCGGGTCTTCGAGACGCTGGACCAGGCCCTTCCCCAGCTGCCACCGGGGCGCATCGAGGCCATCGCCAACTACACCGCCTTCCAGGACCTGCGCCGCGTCGTCGGCAACTAGCCGCCGGGGACCGCCCCACCCTTGGGAAGACCGAGAGGAACACCGCGAGTATGAGCACCTCAGGCCTGCGCCTGGTCTGGGTCTACCCGGACCTGCTGAGCACCTACGGCGACCAGGGCAACGTCCTCGTCGTGGAGCGCCGTGCCCAGCAGCGCGGACTGCGCGTCGAACGCGTCGACGTCCGCTCCGACCAGCCCGTCCCCACCTCGGGCGACATCTATCTCATCGGCGGCGGCGAGGACCGGCCCCAGCGGCTCGCCGCCGAACGGCTGCTGCGCGACGGCGGCCTCAGCCGCGCCGTGCAGAACGGCGCGATCATCTTCTCCGTCTGCGCCGGCTACCAGATCATCGGCCACGAGTTCATCAACGACCTCGGCGAGCGCCAGCAGGGCCTCGGCCTGCTCGACGTCATCAGCGAACGCGGCCCGGGCGAGCGCTGCGTCGGCGACGTCCTCGGCGATGTCGACGAACAGCTGCACCTCCCGCAGCTCACCGGCTTCGAGAACCACCAGGGCATCACCCGCGTCGGACCGCACGCCCGACCGTTCGCCCGGGTCCGGCTCGGCAACGGCAACGGCACGGGCGACGGCACCGAGGGGGCCTGGGCCGGCACCGTCTTCGGCACCTACATGCACGGCCCCGTCCTGGCCCGCAACCCCGCCGTCGCCGACCTGCTGCTCAAGCTGACGCTCGACGTCAACGCGCTGCCCCCGGTCGACGACCGCTGGTACGAGGCGCTGCGCGCCGAACGCATCGCCGCCGCCACCGCCCCGGCCTGACCGACCCCGCGCCGCCGCGCCACGCGGCGGCGCGCACCGGGACAGGCCAGGGGCACCCCGGACGCGCGGGCCACGGAACGGTTTCCTAGGCTTGCTCCCGCGACGGGGCGGAGCACAGGGAGTCACGCGATGGGTCACGGCGACCACGGCGGCCATGCGGAGCTGCCACCCCTCACACCAGGACGCGCGCTGGAGTTCGGCGGCGACCCGATCTTCCTGATCGGCTGCCTCCTCGCGCTGGCCCTCTACGGCTGGGGCGTCATCCGGCTGACCCGACGCGGCGACTCCTGGGGCACCGGACGCACCGTCTCCTTCGCGCTCGGCGTGCTCAGCATCGCCGCCGTCACCTGCACCGCGCTCAACGACTACGGCATGGTCCTCTTCAGCGCCCATATGGTGCAGCACATGGTGATCAGCATGGTGTCGCCGATCCTGCTGCTGCTCGGCGCCCCCATCACCCTGCTGCTGCGCGCGCTGCCCACGGCCCCCCGGGGACACAAGGGGCCGCGCGAACTGCTGGTCGCCCTGCTGCACAGCCGCTATGTGCGGGTGGTGAGCAGCCCGCTGTTCACCATCCCGCTCTTCATCGCCAGCCTCTATGTCCTCTACTTCACGCCGCTCTTCGACTTCCTGATGGGCAGCCGGCTCGGACATCTGGCGATGATGGGCCACTTCCTCGCGGTCGGCCTGGTCTTCTTCTGGCCGATCATGGGCGTCGACCCGGGCCCCCGCCGCGCCGGCCATCTGATGCGGATGCTGGAACTCTTCGCCACCATGCCGTTCCACGCGTTCTTCGGCATCGCCCTGATGATGGCCTCCGAACCGCTGGTCGACTCCTATGCGACCATCCCCGGCTCGCTCGGCACCGACCCGGTCTCCGACCAGTCGGCCGCCGGCGGCATCGCCTGGGCGTTCAGCGAGATCCCCACCGTGGTGGTGCTGCTGGCCCTGGTCATGCAGTGGTACCTCGCCGAACAGCGGACCTCCCGCCGACTCGACCGGGCCGCCGACCGCGACGGCGACGCCGACCTCACCGCCTACAACGACTACCTCGCGCGGCTCGGCAGCCGAGGCTGAGCCCTGGCTGGCTGCCGAACTCGGCGGCGTCTGCGGTACCTTGGAGCGCGACGCGCGGCGGCCGGCATATCGCCGGCCCGGTGACGCGGCGTACGTGCCACGACGACAGACAGCGGTGGGGGATCAGTGAGCCAGCAGAGCCCGTGGATACAGCGGTTCCATCCGGCGCCGGAGGCGAAGAACCGGCTGGTCTGCCTGCCCCACGCGGGCGGCGCCGCGAGCTACTTCCACCCCGTCTCCGCCGCCCTGTCACCCGGCCTCGACGTGCTGGGCATCCAGTACCCCGGGCGGCAGGACCGCAGGACGGAGCCCGTCCTCACCTCCATCGAGCAGCTGGCGGACGGCGTCCACGAGGCGCTGGCGTCCTGGCTCGACCGGCCGCTGACCATCTTCGGCCACAGCATGGGCGCCATGGTCGGCTACGAGCTGGCCCGGCGCCTCACCAAGGCCGGCCAGCCGCCCGTCACGCTGATCGTCTCCGGACGCCGCGCCCCCGACCGCTACCGGGACGAGTCCATCCACACCAGGAGCGACGCCGGCGTCATCGCGGAGATCCAGCGGCTCGGCGGCACCGACGCCCAGCTGCTGAGCGACCCGGAACTGCGCGCCATGGTGCTGCCCGCCGTCCGTGGCGACTTCCAGGCCGTCGAGACCTACCGCCACACCGACGGGCCGCGCCTGGAGTGCCCCGTCTACGCGCTGCTCGGCGACAGCGACCCGATGGCCACCCGCGAGGAGACGGAGCGCTGGGCCGCGCACACCACCGGCGCGTTCGAGTTGAAGACCTTCACCGGCGGCCACTTCTACCTGGGCGACCACGCGCCGGCCGTGATCGCCACCATCCGCGACCACATCGCGCGCCTCACCGCCTGACACGGCCCGGGCGCCCACCGGCCGGCGGGGGCCTCAGTCCGCCGGCCGGTCCCTGGTGGCCCGCAGCGCGTACATCAACGGAACCCGCGGCCGGCCCTCGGGGAAGGCGAACTCCCCTGATGGCCGGCGCTCCAGCGACGAGTACCGCTGGAACAGGGTGTCGGGCCGCTCGCGGAGAAAGTCGATCCGCAGCCCCGCCGACGCCAACGCCGTGACCACCTCGCCCAGTTGGTGCCGCCACTGCACCGAGACCGTCTTCCCCAACGGCGGGCCGTCCGTATAGGTGTGCGGATAGTCCACGCGCTCCGGGCTCCCGTCGAAGTAGTCGAACTCGACCCGGCTCCCGTCCTCGCCCAACACGTCCGACACCGGATGGAACTCGGCCAGATACAGAAACCCGCCCATCGTCAGCGACGACGCCACCACCCGCGCCCAGCGGGTCAGATCCGGCAGCCACACCAGCGCGCCCACGCCGGTGTACACCACGTCGAACCGTTCGCCGTCCAGCGCCGTCGGCGCCTCGTACACGTCCGAGACCACAAACCGCGCCCGGTCCGCCAGGCCCAGCTCGTCGGCCAGGCCCCGCGCCACCCCGATCGCGGCGGACGAGAAGTCCACCCCCGTCACGAAGGCCCCGCGCCGGGCCCAGGCCAGGGTGTCCTGGCCCATATGGCACTGCAGATGCAGCAGCCGCAGCCCGGTCACATCCCCCACCTCGGCGACCTCAACCGGCCGCAGCGGATCGTCCCCCGCGCGGAAACCCGGCAGATCGTAGAAGTCGCTCCCCGCGTGCACCCGCACCCGGTCGTCCCAGTTCTCCCGGTTGATCCGCAGCCAGTGATCCGTGCCCCGCGCGCTGTCCTCGCCATCCGTCATGGCCGCGACGGTAGCCAACGCCGGCGCCGGCCGGCACGCCATTAACGGGCGTCGCGCAGCTCCCGCCGGAACCGCAGCCCCGGCCGGCCGGCCACCAACTCCTCGCCAGACTCGACAAAACCGACCCGGGCCAACACCGCCCGCGACGCCACGTTGTCCACCGTCGTCACGGCCCGCAGCGACCGCAACCCGTACACCGAGGCGGACAGTTCGAGCACCGCGCGCACCGCCGTCGTCGCCACCCCACGCCCGCCGACCGACCGAGCCACCCGATACCCCAACTCCGCCGAACCGTCGGCCACTTCGACCACATTGACCCGCCCCACCACCGCCCCGCCGTCGTCCACCACCACATGGAAGTGGTCCGTCCCCGCCTCCTGCATCGCCAGCAGCGCCCGGTGCCGCTCCTCGAACTCCGCGAAGTACGCGTCGCCCCGGTCGCTCACCGAGGCCGCGAAAAACGCCCGGTTCTCCCGCTCGAACTCCAACACCGCGGGACCGTGCTCCGGCAACAACCGCTCGACTGTGAACATCACCCCACCCAACCACAGCCCCGCCAGCCGCGACTCAGGGGGACAAAGCACCAGTTCCGGGGCCGTAGGGGGTGACGGGCCGCGACCCCGCCGCCCTACCGTCGTCCCGGGTCCCCACCACGCGGCCGAAGCACCGAGCGGGACCGGCGCCACGCGCCTCACCACTTCCTGGGAGCGAACACCGTGACAGCTTCGGACCACCCCGCGACCCGGCCCACCACCCCACCCGCGCCCGGCCTGCGCGGCCTCGTCGCCGAACTCCGGCGCAAACGCGAGGAGGCCACCGAGGGACCCAGTCAACGGGCGACCGCCGCCCAACGCGCCAAGGGCAAGCTGACCGTACGCGAACGCGTCGAACTGCTCCTGGACGCCGGCTCGTTCCACGAGATCGAGGCGCTGCGCCGACACCGCGCGACCGGCTTCGGCCTGGAGACCAAACGCCCCGCCACCGACGGCGTGGTCACCGGCTGGGGCACCGTGCACGGCCGCACCGTCTTCCTCTACGCCCACGACTTCCGGATCTTCGGCGGCGCCCTCGGCGAGGCCCACGCCGCCAAGATCCACAAGGTGATGGACATGGCCATCGCCGCCGGCGCCCCCCTGGTGTCCCTCAACGACGGTGCCGGCGCCCGCATCCAGGAGGGCGTCACCGCCCTCGCCGGCTACGGCGGCATCTTCCGCCGCAACACCCGGGCCTCCGGGGTGATCCCGCAGATCAGCGTGATCCTGGGCCCCTGCGCCGGCGGCGCGGCCTACAGCCCCGCGCTCACGGACTTCGTCTTCATGGTGCGCGACACCTCCCAGATGTTCATCACGGGACCCGATGTCGTGCACGCCGTCACCGGCGAGGAGGTCACCCAGAACGGCCTGGGCGGCGCCGACGTGCACGCCGAACTCTCCGGCGTCGCCCACTTCGTCCACGACGACGAACCGACCTGCCTGCGGGAGGTGCGCGCGCTGCTCGCCCTCCTGCCGCAGAACAACCGCGAACAGCCCCCGCGCCTGCGTCCCGTCGACCCGCCCGGCCGCCGCCTGGACGCGCTGCTCGACCTGGTCCCGACCGACGGCCGCCGCCCCTACGACATGCGCCGGGTGATCGAGGAGATCGTCGACGACGCCGATGTCACCGAGGTCCACGAACGCTGGGCACCCAACGTCATCGTGGCCCTGGCCCGGCTGGCCGGCCGCACCGTCGGCGTCGTCGCCAACCAACCCCAGTACCTCGCCGGGGTGCTCAACATCGAGGCATCCGAGAAGGCCGCCCGCTTCGTCCGGTTCTGCGACGCGTTCAACATCCCGCTGATCACCCTCCTCGACGTCCCCGGCTTCCTCCCCGGCGTCGACCAGGAACACGACGGCATCATCCGGCGCGGCGCGAAACTGCTCTACGCCTACTGCGACGCCACCGTTCCCCGGATCTCCGTCGTCCTGCGCAAGGCATACGGCGGCGCCTACATCGTCATGGACGCCCAGTCCATCGGCGCCGACCTCGCCTACGCCTGGCCCACCAACGAGATCGCCGTGATGGGCGCCGAGGGAGCGGCCAACGTCATCTTCCGACGCGAGATCGCCGCCGCCCCGGACCCCGAGGCCACCCGGCTCCGCGTCGTCGACGAGTACCGGGCCGAGCTGATGCACCCCTACTACGCGGCGGAACGCGGACTGGTGGACGATGTCATCGACCCGACGCGCACCCGCGAGATCCTGATCGGCTCGCTGGAGATGCTGGACGGCAAGCACGCCGACCTCCCCGCCCGCAAGCACGGAAACCCACCCCAGTAGCCCGTCCCGGCAACCCCGGCGACGGCCCCGCCCGGCGACACCGGCCAGGGCCTCGACGCGCCGGACCGCTACACCGCGTCGAAGCTGTGCAGCCCCAACCCCAGCGGAAGCTCCTCACGCTGCTTCACCTTCAACTTCCGGAAGACCCGCGTGAGATGCTGCTCCACTGTGCTCGGCGTGATGAACAGCTGCGTCGCGATCTCCCGGTTGGTGTGCCCCCGAGCCGCCAACGTCGCCACCCGCTGCTCCGCGAACGTCAACAGCCCCGACGCCACCGGCGTCGGCTCCGGCGGCGCCGTCCTGGTCTGCGCGGACAACAACGCCGGCACCCCGCACTCCTTGGCCACCCGATAGGCCAGCTGGGTCTGGATCCGGGCCCGCCTGGCCTCACCCAACGCGCCGTGCATGGTGCCCAGCGCCAACAGGGTCCGCGCCAACTCGACCCGATCCCCACAGGCCCGAAGCAGCTCCACCGCGTGGGACAACAGCGGACCCCGCTTCTCCAGATCCACCAGCGCCGCCATCGACCGCAGCGTCATCGCCCGGGCCCGCGGATACTCGTCACCCGCCAACTCCAGCTGCTCGGCCAGCAACTCCCCGGCCCGCCCTGGCCGCCCCAGCGCGACCAGCGCCTCGGCGGCGCCACCCCGCCAGGGCACCAGCGACGGGCTGTCCAACCCCCAGACCCGCGCCAGTTCACCGGCCTCCAGAAAGAGATCAAGCGCCGCCTGGGGCGACTGCCGCGCCAGCTGGTACTGACCCACGGCGTACCGGTACGTCAGCCCGTGACGGCTCTGCAGCATCGCCGGCGACAGCGGCCGTTCCACCAGCTGACCGGCCTGCTCCAACTTGCCGAGCAGCACCTGCGCCTGCAGCAGAGGGACCAGCGGCTGGCCGATCGCGACCCCCCAACTCCGCTCGGGCAACGCCGCCATGGCGGCCGCCGCGCTCTCCTCCGCCTTCACCACGGCCCCCGAGCGGAGCCGCACCTCGGCCAGCACACTCGTCAACTGGGCATGCCAGGTGGGCGCCTCATGCCGCGAGGTGCCCGCCAACAGACGCTCGCACCACTGCCTGGCCTCCCCGGTCCGGTCCGCGTACACCAAGGTCAACAGCGCCGCGTGGACGGAGGTATACGTCAACTCGTCCCCCGGCGAACCCCGCAGCACCTGCCGCGCGTCCGCCAGCGGATGGGGACCCGTCCGGTTGCCCAGCACCTCGGCCAACCCCACCTGGGCCCGCACCCGGTGGTCGATGTCGTACAGCACCGTCTCCCGACCCGGCCGCTCCCGGGACGAGGCAGCGGCGGTCGGGCCCGGCCGGAACAGGGAGAGCAGCATGGGGAAGGAGTGGGCGAGCCACGCCCGAAGGGCCGTCGCCACCGGGAGTTCCCGCCCGTCCTCGGCGAACAGCGAGTCCCGCAGCCGATCCAGCGCGGCCGCCGCGTCGCCGATCCGGCCCTGCCACAGCAGATGCCAGACCAGCGTCACCGCCTGCTCGGCCTCGACCTCGCCCCGGTGCAACGCCTCCACCAGACCGTTGACATGCCGCCCGGCGACCGCCGGATCCCGCCGCCACGCCACGTCCAACAGCATCGCCTTGGTCACCGGCCGACGCTCGTCCGAGCCGGCCAGGGTCGCCAGCTCCAGACAGGCGACGGCGAAGCCGACGTCGTGGTGGACCGCGGCCTGCCGCGCGGCCTCGTGGAGCACGCCGATGGCCCACGGCCCCCGCACCTTGCCGCCCACGATCAGATGTCTGGCCAGCGTCATCGCCGACCCGCCGTTCTCGTGCAGCAGTTCCGCGGTGCGGCCGTGCAACTCCGCGCGCTCCTCCGGCGACATCTCCTCCAGCACCGCCAGACGCGCGGGACCGCTGCGGAAGCCACCGTCGACGACCAGCCCCATGGTGGTGAGCCCGGCCGTCGCCTTCTCCGCCTGGATCGGCTCCACACCGCACAACCGCGCCACCAGCACCGGCGAACCGACATGGCCGAGCACCGCCATGGCGCGGGCCACCTTCTGGATGGGAACGGGCGCGCGCAGCAGGCAGTTGGAGACCGCACGGGCGAAGAACTCGCCGACCGCCTGGCTCTCCGGTACGCCGGCGCGCGGGGCGTGCGCCAGGGGCCGCAGATCGCTGAGCATGGCGTGCATCAGCCGGGGATTGCCCCCGGTGACCTCGTGGCACGCGCCGGCGAACTGCTCGGCGTCGAGCTGCGGGAAGGCGTCGACGACGGCGTCGACCACCTGCCGCACACCGGCGACCGACAGCGTCCGCAGGCGCAGCGAACGGCAGTTGCCCTGGTGCAGCAGCTCGTCGTAGAAGGAACGCAGATCCCCCGAGGGGACGCCCGGTTGGGCGAGGACGAAGACGACCGGCGAGCGCAGCCGCCGGATCGCGTAGAGCAGGCAGTGGGCGGAGCTGGGGTCCATATGGTGGGCGTCGTCGACGAAGACCACCACCGGACGTTCCCGGGCGAGGTCCTGGAACACCGGGACCAACTCGATCTGGGCGCGGAACGCGGCCTGCCGGGCTGCGTCCGGGTCCGGCGACGACAGCAGCAGGGACAGAACATCCTCCCTGAGCCGCTGGACGGTGGGGGACACCCGGACCCCCGGGGCATCCGGACCGTCGAGTAGCTGGTCGAGGAGCTGCCGGACCACGCCCAGTGATAAGTGCTCCTCCGATCGGGCGCAGGTGGCCCGTAACAGAAAGGCGTTCCTCGTCTTGGACGCCCATTCGGCGAAAGCATCCAACAGGCGGGTCTTCCCCGTTCCAACCGGGCCGTCCACGAGGACGGACACCGCCTCTCCCTCTTTCACGCCGCGCTCGAAGGAGTCGGTGAGTAACGAGAGTTCTCTCAGGCGCTCGACCAGTGGTGTCTGTTCGGGGTAATGGCTAGTCGCCAACGTGCTGGTCCCCCTTAAATGAGTTCTAGGGAAACGAGAAAACCGTCCGAGTTCTCCTGTGCCGCAGTGGTCGATCCGGTGCGTGCCCGCGAGCCGGCATCTGCTCTCGGTAACCACCTGGTGACGACAGACTAGCAAGGCTGGCAGGCACTTTACATGGGTGTTCGCTCAGTGTGGCCATGGACTCACATGGGGTTCGACCGCGCGAGGGCCGCCCCCAGGGGGAGAGCGGGCCCTCCCGGGCACATCCGGAGTCCCGTGTTCCGGATATGGCTCGAATTCGCGGGCCGCTTTACCTCGGCGACTCGTCCGGCCAACAGAAAGTTAATTGGCGAACAATCTGCCGCCCGCTTCCCCGGGGTGCGCCAGTGGCGCTGCCCGCATCGGCCCGTTTCCAGTCCGAGCGGCCATAAAAGGATCGGCAAAACCCGGCCGATTTGGCAGTGACGCATTCTAGGGGGGTGAAACAGGGGGGTGTAAAAGATCCCGACGGCGGAGTGATATTTTTCTCTGTCACCGCACCGGGCGGCGCGGGCCGCGACAGCCCGAAGGGCCCCCCGGAACGGAGGGCCCACGGCGACACGACCGACGTACGGCTAGCCGGGCAGCTCGATCGACAGCGGATGCCGGAAGACGTTCAGCGGATCGTAGGCCGCCTTGATCCCCTGCAGCCGCGGGTAGTTGCCCTTGTGGAACAGGGCGCTCGCCGACGTGTTGGACGTGTTCCAGTCGGCGCTCAGCAGATCCAGGTCCGGCCAGTTCACATGGCAGCCGTCGTTGGTGTCGCCGGCCACCGGCACCCCGCCGGTGTCCCGGTACAGATCGTGGTACAGCTGCTGCACCCACTTGGTGTGCGCGTCGTCCTCGGACACCACGTCCCACGCGGCGGAGACCGCCCCCGTGTAGGCCGCGTCACGATGCGCGTGCGCCGACGCGTCCGACGCGAGCGCGTTGATCTGCCCCCCGTAGGACGTCATCGAGAAGCTGGACGCGGGGTTGGCGTAGTCCGCCCGCGTCAGATGCTGGTAGACCGTCGCGATCTGCTCGTCCGAGTACCCCTTACGCATCACGGCGACCTTGCTCTTCCAGCGCGGCGGGCCCGTCACCCCCTGCGCCACGGACGAGTCCGGCGCGTTGATCGTGGTGGTCAGCCAGGGCAGCTGACCCGACTTCACGATCCTCGGCGCCGTGCCGACACCGGCCCCCATGTCCGCCAGGAACGCGTCCAGCAGCGCCTCGTTGCCCGGAACGCTCGGATCGGTCTGCGCCACGATCATCATCTCGGGCCGCTCCACCCGAGGTGCGCTCAGCGCACAGTGCAGCGCCGTGCCGGGCGCGCCCGGGGCGCTGTTCTCCTCCAGCCACGTGCTGAAGTTCCGCGTCACCCGGATGAAGCCGTCCTCGTCCAGGTCCTCCCAGCGCCACACCGCCTGACTAGTCATCAGCGCGTGCGGCGTGGCCGGCAGCAGCGCGCTCGGATTGGTCCCCGAGGCGCCGGGAGAACGCATCCAGTACCGCGTGACCACACCGAAGTTGCCGCCCCCGGCACCGGTGTGCGCCCACCACAGGTCCCGGTCCGAGTCCGCCGTCTCCCGGGTGGCCACCACCGCCCTGGCCTGCCCGTCCGCGCCCACCACCACGACCTCGACGGCGTAGAGGTGATCGGCTATCAGGCCGTGCTGGCGGGACAGCGCCCCGAAGCCGTTGCCGGCGATATGGCCACCCGCTCCGACTAAGGGGCACACCCCGCCGGGCAGGGTCACGCCCCAGCCGAAGGCGAGCGTCCGGTACACCTGCCCCAGCGTGGCGCCCGGCTGGATGGCGAAGGCGTTCATGTCCGTGTCGAACGTGATGTCACGCATCTCGGTGAAGTCGATGACGACCTCGACCTCGGGGTTGTCCACCAGCGCGTCCAGGCAGTGGCCACCACCCCGGATGGCGAGCCGCTTCCCCGAGTCGACCGCCTCGTTGACGGCCTGGACGACGTGCGAGGTCTGACCCACGACCTTGATGTTGTCCGGGTCGGTCGAGTAGCGCCTGTTGTAGCCCCGGAGGAGGAGGTCCTTGTAGAGCGGATCCCCTCGGTTGACGGTCACGAGGCCCGGAACCAATTCGGAGGTCGTACCGACGGTTCCGTCCGCCAGAGCCGTTCCTGCGGTCGCGCCTATGGCGAGGCCGGCAGTGGTTGTACCCATGCCGGCCAGAATTGTCCTTCGTGAAACTGCGGGCACCAGAATCCCCCAAGAGTAAGAGTGCGCAGTGTGCCGATCGACTGGTCAGGAAAACCGCACCGCATTCTTGAAGCTCCCCTAGCGGCGAACGGATCGTCGATCTATCGCGAGCATACCTAAGTCGTGTGGAAGACGAGATGGCTCGTGACAGTTTTGTGACGACGCATCTTATGTGGGGTGTGGGCGGCTGATGTTTCCCCAGGTCAGAGCGCATGTGGCAGCCCTCGGGAGCAACCTTGCCTTCGTCCGGTAACGGGTCGGTTTCCTTTGGGGATTCACGACCCCGAAGCGATCGGAAGAGGCCCCTCCGTGCTTGTTGAGGGCGCGACAAAAAACCGGAACCATGCCTTTTGTTTGGGTAGCTAAGGGGAGTCTTCCGAACGGCCTCCGCGTTAGTATCCTCAAGGAAACCATGAACGGACCTCGCGAAATGCGGACACCGCTTCCTAAGAGACGAACCCCCGAATCCACCCGGCGCGCGGCAAACGCGACCGCGTACCCGGAACCCCGGACCGCCCATATGTGGCAGAGAGCACAACGGAGTTGCCCCCGCCGCCATCCTTCAGACCCATGAAGGAAAGAGCGGCAGAGCATCGACCGCCACCGGCACATCGAATCCCCGACGGCGGACCGCACCATCCGACGCCCCGCCCCCCGGCCGCACCCCCCTCCGGACCCCGGCACCCACCGGCCACCCGCCCACCCCCCCCCCCCACCCGCCGGACCGGCCACGCCACCCCCCACCCCCGCCCCGCCCACCGCGCCGACCACCCCCCGACCACCGGCCAACCCCCGCTGACCAGGCCCAACACCACACCACCAGCGCCGCGTTAAGGGGAGCTGAGGGGTCACAGGTAGGGGGTTGTCGAGCGCCGCCGAGCAGCCCAATCATGGGCACCGACGCCCCCGAGGCACGCCCACACCCCACACCCCCGTCGTGGATCGCCGTCGATCCCGCCCCACCCGACCGCGCCCCCACGGCCGTCGACGCACGCCGTCACCCACGTCCCCGAACAGCACGCAACTCCCGCTGGCACGCGCGCCCAGAAACCCGGCGCCGCGCGACCGCCCACCGGAACTCGTAGTGAAGGACGGGAATGAACCCCACCGCCGCCACCGAGCAGGACGACTCCCTCACCCCGGACGACGCCATCGCGGTGATCGGCATCTCCTGCCGCTACCCGCAGGCCGCCGACAAGCGCGACCTCTGGCGCCTGCTCAGCGAGGGCCGCCACACCGTCACCGAGGTGCCGAGCGACCGGTGGGACGCCGCCGCACACCACAGCCAGGACCCCGCGACACCCGGCCGAATGACCTCGAAATGGGGCTCCTTCCTCGACCGCGTCGACACCTTCGACCCCCACTTCTTCGGCATCCCGCCCCGCGAAGCCACCTTTATGGACCCCCAGCAACGCCTGCTGCTCGAACTCGGCTGGGAAGTCCTCGAAGACGCCGGAATCATCCCCGCCGACATCCGCGACACCCGACTCGGAGTCTTCGTCGGCACCATGTGGGACGACTACGCCCGACTCGTCTACCGCGACGCCGTCGACACCAGCACCCACCACACCGCGAGCGGCATCCAACGCGGCATCATCGCCAACCGCCTCTCCCACTTCCTGGGCGCCCGAGGCCCCAGCCTGGTCGTCGACACCGGCCAGTCGTCCTCCCTGGTCGCCGTCCACCTGGCCTGCCAGAGCCTCCTCAAGGGCGAAGCCGACACGGCCATCGCCGGCGGCGTCAACATCAGCATCCTGCCGGAGAGTTCCGTCATCTCCAGCAAATGGGGAGGACTCTCCCCCGACGGCCGCTGCCACACCTTCGACGCCCGCGCCAACGGCTATGTACGCGGCGAAGGCGGCGGCACCGTCCTCCTCAAACCACTGAAGAACGCCCAAGCCGACGGCGACCGCGTCTACTGCGTCATCCGAGGCGGCGCCACCAACAACGGCGCCGGACAGCACCTCTCCACCCCCAGCCCCCAGGCCCAGGAAGACGTCCTACGCGCCGCCTACCGCCGCGCGTCCGTCCACCCAGCCGACGTCCAGTACATCGAACTCCACGGCACCGGCACCCCCGTCGGCGACCCGATCGAGGCAGCCGCCCTCGGCGCCGTCCTCGGCGACGACACCGACCGCGCCCACGGACCCCTGTTGGTCGGATCCGTCAAGACCAACCTGGGCCACCTCGAAGGCGCCGCCGGCATCACCGGCCTGCTCAAAACCATCCTCAGCCTCACCCACCGCGCGCTCCCGCCCAGCCTCAACTTCACCACCCCCAACCCGGACATCCCCCTCGACCGACTCAACCTGGCGGTCCAACAACGGCTCACCGCCTGGCCCAGGGACGACCGGCCGCTGATCGCCGGCGTCAGCTCCTTCGGCATGGGCGGCACCAACTGCCATCTGGTCCTCGCCGAGGCACCTCGGGGGACCGCCGCACCGGAGCCGGTGTCGGTTGAGACGTCGGGGTCTTCTGGTGTTGTGGTGCCGTGGGTGGTGTCGGGTCGTTCGGTGGTGGGGTTGCGTGCTCAGGCGGGGCGGTTGGCTTCGGTTTTGCGGGCGGATGAGAGCGGTGTGGATGTTGTGTCGGTGGGGTCGGCGTTGGTGTTGTCGCGTTCGTTGTTTGAGCATCGGGGTGTGGTGGTGGGTCGGGGGCGGGGGGAGTTGTTGGCGGGGTTGGAGGGGTTGGCTCGTGGTGAGGGGGTTGCGGGTGTGGTCTCGGGTGGTGGGGTGGGTGTGGTGTTTACCGGTCAGGGTTCGCAGCGGGTGGGGATGGGGTTGGGGTTGGCGGGGGAGTTTCCGGTGTTTGCTGAGGTGTTTGGTGAGGTGTGTGGGTTGTTCGACGAGCTGTTGGGGTTGTCGTTGCGTGAGGTGATTGTGTCGGGGGTGGGGTTGGAGGGGACGGGGTTGGCGCAGTGCGCGCTGTTCGCTGTCGAGGTGGGGTTGTTCCGGTTGTTGGAGTCGTTTGGTGTGCGGGTGGGGGTGGTGGGTGGTCATTCGGTGGGTGAGATTGTGGCGGCGCATGTGGCGGGGGTGTTGTCTCTGTCGGATGCGGTGCGGTTGGTGGAGGCGCGGGGTCGGTTGATGCAGGTGCTGCCAACGGGCGGTGGGATGGCGGCGGTTGAGGTTACGGAGGAGGAGGTCCGTAGCCTTTTGGCCGGTCATCCCGGGGTGGATCTGGCGGCGGTGAACGGTCCACGGTCCGTGGTGATCTCCGGCCCGGAGGCGGCCGTGGTCGATGCCATGGAAGTGGTGCGGGGTTGGGGTCGGCGGGTGAAGCGGCTGGCGGTCAGCCATGCTTTCCACTCGCGGTTGATGGATCCGATGTTGGAGGAGTTCCACCGGGTGGTGGCTGGGCTCTCCTTCGCGCCCGCGCGCCTTCCGTTGGTTTCCGCTCTCGAAGGGCGTACCGCCACGGATGAGGAGCTGTCGGCGCCCGAGTACTGGGTGCGGCATGTGCGTCAGCCGGTCCGCTTCGCCGATGTCGTCCGCACCATGGAAGAGGAACACCGGGTCCGTCGGTTCCTTGAGCTGGGTCCCGACGCGGTGCTCACCCCCCAGGTCGACGCGTCCCTCACCAACGAAGGGCCCGAATCCGTCACCGTTGCCGCTCTACGCGCCGACCGCCCCGAACCCGACACCTTCCTCACCGCCCTCGCCCACCTCCATGTCCATGGCACCCCCGTCAACTGGACCACCCACCTCAACCCCACCCCCCACCGCCACATCGACCTCCCCACCTACGCCTTCCAACGCCGCCGCTACTGGATCGACGCACCGGCCGGCAGCGCGCAACCCCCCTCGCCGAGCGCCCTGCCGGCGACAGTGGAAACGGACGAACGGCAGCGCACCTTCGCCGAACAACTCGCCACCTTGCCGGCGGCCGAGCAACAGCGAGCCGTGAGCGAACTCATCACCCGCCATATCGCCATGGGGCTCGGCTATGCCGACGGTGAGACCGTCGCGCTCAAACTCCCCTTCTCCGAGCTGGGCTTCGACTCCATGACGGCCGTCGAGTTCCGCAACGGTCTGGCCGCGGCAACCGGGCTCTCCCTGGGCACCGGTCTCCTCTTCGACTACCCGACGCCGACCTCCCTGGCCGCCCACCTCCACGACCGCCTGACCGGCAACGACCAGGCCGCGGCCGACGTCGCCCCGACAAGGACTGCCGCCAGCGCCCTCGACGAGCCGATCGCCATCGTGGGCATGGCCTGCCGCTACCCCGGCGGCACCTCTTCCCCCGAGGAACTGTGGCAGTTGGTCGTGGAAAGCGGCGACGTCGTGGGCCCGTTCCCCGACGACCGTGGCTGGGATCTCGACGCGCTCTACGACGCCGACCCGGACCGAACCGGCAAGAGCTACACCCGCGCCGGCGGGTTCCTGCACAACGCGGCCGAGTTCGACGCTGCGTTCTTCGGAATCTCGCCGCGTGAGGCGCTGGGCATGGACCCGCAGCAGCGACTCCTGCTGGAGACGGCCTGGGAGACGGTGGAACGGGCCGGCCTGGACCCGCAGTCGCTGAGCGGCCGAGAGGTGGGTGTCTTCGTCGGCGCCACCGCCAGCGACTACGGACCCCGGATGCACGACGCGCCGGAGACCATCGAGGGGCATGTGCTGACCGGTGCCACTCCCAGCGTGCTCTCGGGGCGAATCGCCTATCAGTTGGGGTTGGTTGGGCCTGCGGTGACGGTGGATACGGCGTGTTCGTCGTCGTTGGTGGCGTTGCATCTGGCGGCGCAGGCGTTGCGTTCCGGCGAATGTGAGATGGCGCTGGCGGGCGGCGTCACCGTCATGGCCAGCCCAGGAATGTTTGTTGAGTTCTCGCGGCAGCGGGGGCTTTCTGCTGATGGTCGGTGTAAGGCGTTTGCGGCGGGTGCGGATGGGACGGGTTGGGGTGAGGGGGTGGGGATGTTGTTGTTGGAGCGGTTGTCGGATGCGCGGCGGAATGGTCATCGGGTGTTGGCGGTGGTGCGGGGTTCGGCGGTGAATCAGGATGGTGCGTCGAATGGGTTGACGGCGCCTAATGGTCCGTCTCAGCAGCGGGTGATTCGGGCGGCGTTGGCGAGTGGTGGTTTGTCGGTGTCGGATGTGGATGTGGTGGAGGCGCATGGGACGGGGACGCGGTTGGGTGATCCGATCGAGGCGGATGCGTTGTTGGCGACGTATGGGCGGGGGCGGTCGGTGGATCGTCCGTTGTGGTTGGGGTCGGTGAAGTCGAATATCGGGCATACGCAGGCGGCGGCTGGTGTGGCGGGGGTTATCAAGATGGTGATGGCGATGCGGGTTGGGGTGTTGCCGCGGACGTTGCATGTTGATGAGCCGACTCCGCATGTGGATTGGTCGGTGGGTGCGGTTGAGTTGTTGAGGGAGTCGCGGGAATGGCCGGAGGTGGGTCGTTTGCGGCGTGCTGCTGTCTCGTCTTTCGGTGTCAGCGGTACGAATGCGCATGTGGTGTTGGAGCAGGGTGATCCGGAGCCGGTTCCGGTTGAGGCGCCGGAGTCGGTGGTGCCGTGGGTGGTGTCGGGTCGTTCGGTGGTGGGGTTGCGTGCGCAGGCGGGGCGGTTGGCGCAGGTTTTGCGGGCGGATGAGAGCGTGAGTGTAAGGGCGGTGGCGTCGGCGTTGGTGTCGTCGCGGTCGTTGTTTGAGCGTCGTGCTGTGGTGGTGGGTCGGGGGCGGGGGGAGTTGTTGGCGGGGTTGGAGGGGGTGGCTCGGGGTGAGGGTTTGGGTTCTGGTGGTGGTTTGGGTGTGGGGCGTGGGGTGTTTGTGTTTCCGGGGCAGGGGGCGCAGTGGGTGGGGATGGGGGTGGGGTTGTTGGAGTCGTCGGTGGTGTTTGGGGAGTGGATGGGGCGGTGTGAGGAGGTGTTGTCGGAGTTTGTGGATTGGTCGTTGGTGGGGGTGTTGCGTTCTGGGGATGGGGGTTTGTTGGGGCGGGTGGATGTGGTGCAGCCGGTGTCGTTTGCGGTGATGGTGTCGTTGGCGGGGTTGTGGCGGTCGTTGGGGGTGGAGCCGGATGCGGTGGTGGGTCATTCGCAGGGTGAGATTGCGGCGGCTGTTGTGGCGGGTGGTTTGTCGTTGCGGGATGGGGCTCGGGTGGTGGTGTTGCGTAGTCGGTTGATTGCGGAGGAGTTGGCTGGTCGTGGTGGGATGGTGTCGGTTGCGTTGCCTGTTGGTCGGGTTGGGGAGTGGTTGGTGGGTCGGCGGGTTGAGGTGGCGGCGGTGAATGCGCCTTCGTCGGTGGTTTTGGCCGGGGATCCGGTGGATTTGGATGGGGTGGTTGAGGGTTTGCGGGAGGCGGGGGTGCGTACTCGGCGGGTGCCGGTGGATTACGCCTCGCATACCTCTCATGTGGAGAGCATTGAGGCTCAGCTGTTGGATGCGTTGGCATCGGTGGAGCCTCGTCGGTTGAAGGTGCCGATGTTCTCTACCGTGACGGGTGATTGGATCACGGAGTCCGATGGTGCGTTCTCGGCTGGTTATTGGTTTCGGAATTTGCGTCAGCAGGTGCGGTTTGAGGAGGCGGTTGCTCGGCTTTTGGGTGAGGGCTTTGGGGTGTTTATCGAGTCGAGTGCGCATCCGGTGTTGAGTGTGGCGGTGACGGAGACGGCCGAGGCGCATGGTTTCGCGGACCGGGCGGTGTCGGTGGGGTCGCTGCGGCGGGACAACGGGGATTTGGACCAGTTCCTGGCCAGCGTTGGGGAGGTCTTCGTCCACGGTGTCGACGTCGACTGGCGGAGCGTGCTTCCGGCTACCACTGGCTGGGTTGATTTGCCGACCTATGCCTTTGAGCGTGAGCGGTTCTGGTTGCGGCCAACCGTCCAGGTGGGGGATGTGGGTTCGGCTGGGTTGGCGGTGGGTGGGCATCCGTTGGTGGGTGCCGTGGTGGACCTCGCCGGCGGAGACGGGATGGTGCTGACGGGCCGTCTCTCCCAACGGACTCACGCCTGGCTCGCCGATCACGGAGTTTTGGGCACCGTGTTGTTGCCGGGGACGGCCTTTGTCGAGCTGGCCCTCACAGCGGGGGACCGGGTCGGCTGCGGGCATCTGGAGGAGCTGACCCTGGCCGCGCCGATGGTGCTACCCGAGGGCATGTCGGTCCAGCTGCAGGTGGTGTTGGGCACGGGGGACGAGTCGGGCCGTCGGGAGATCACCATCTACTCCCGCCCAGAGGCACCCGAGGCCGACGACGGCGACTGGACCCGCCACGCCTCCGGCCAACTCACCTCTCACGCTCCGATGGCGCCCGCCGAGTTCACCCACTGGCCGCCCCCGCACGCGTCCGAGGTGGACCTCACCGACATCTACGCCAAGGTCGCCGAACGCGGCTATGACTACGGTCCGGTGTTCCAAGGGCTGACGCGGCTCTGGCGGGGCGATGAGGCGATCTGGGCCGAGGTCACCCTCCCCGAGGAGGAGCACCACACCTCTTTCACCCTCCACCCCGCCCTGCTCGACGCGACATTGCATCCGTTGCTTCCTGGAGCAGGCAGCAACGAGGGGCCCGTTGTGCTCCCCTTCTCCTGGACGGGGGTGACCGTCCATGCGAGCGGGGCGACGACCTTGCGGGTGCGGCTGACTTCCACCGGGCAGGACACCGTCTCCCTCACCGCGACCGATGCGGTCGGGGCGCTGGTGGTGACGGCGGATGAGTTGGCGTTGCGTCCGGTGTCGGAGGGGGCGTTGCGGGCTGCTGGTCCTGGGGCGGGTTCGTTGTTCCAGCTGCCGTGGGTGGAGTTGTCGGCCGAGCCGACGGTCACCGACGGCTCGTCTGCCTGGGCCGCCCTGGGCGGTGCGGAGGACGGGCTGGCGATGGGGTCACTTCGGCTGCCTGCGTTCAGTCACGATGCGGAGGGGGCGCCGCCGGAGGTGGTGCTTTGGCCGGTGCCCCTCGGGGCCGAGGTCGGTTCCGTGCCCGACCGGGCACGGGCCGCGACCCTTCAGGCGCTCGCAACTCTCCAGCGGTGGTTGGCGGATGAACGGCTGACGGGGTCCCGTCTGGTGGTGGTGACCCGGCGGGCCGTCAGTACCGGCCCGGACGATTACCCCGTCGACCTGAGCGTGGCCGGCATCTGGGGTCTGGTGCGCAGTGCCCAGACCGAGAATCCCGACCGGCTGGTTCTGGTGGACCTCGATGACGACGACCGCTCCGTCGCCGCCCTGCCTGTTGCTCTGGCCACTGGCGAGACCCAGCTCGCCATCCGCGCCGGCACCATCCTGACCCCGCGCCTGGCACCGGTCACGGCCGAGCAGGTAAGCGCAGGTGGTGGCGGTCTGGGCTCCGGCACGGTGCTGGTGACGGGTGGTACGGGCGTGTTGGGTGGGCTGGTGGCGCGGCATGCCGTGGTGGAGCACGGGATCCGCAGCCTGTTGCTGCTCAGCCGCAGCGGACCTTCGGCTCCGGGTGCGGCGGAACTGGCCTCAGAGCTTGAGGAGTTGGGTGCGCGGGTCGCGGTGGTGGCCTGTGATGTGGCCGACCGCGAAGCGCTGCGCAGCGTGTTGGCCGAGGCCGTCCCCGAGGAGTTCCCGCTGTCGGCCGTGGTGCACACGGCGGGGGTGTTGGACGACGGAGTGATCGGCTCGTTGACGCCCGAACGGGTGGCGGCCGTACTACGTCCCAAGGCGGACGCGGCCTGGAACCTCCACGAGCTGACCGTTGATCTCGACCTGAAGGCGTTCGTTCTCTACTCCTCCGTGGTCGGCCTGATCGGCGGGCCCGGCCAGGCCAACTACGCCGCCGCCAATACCTTTCTCGATGCCCTCGCTCGCCATCGCCGTTCCCTCGGTCTGCCGGCCACCTCCCTCGCCTGGGGACTGTGGGGGGAGGCCAGCGGCATGACCGGCGCCATGGCGGCCGGCGATGTGGCGCGGATGGCCCGGTCCGGCATCGCGCAGCTGACCCGCGCGGACGGCATGCGGCTGTTCGACGCCGGCCTCGCAACCGATCATGCACTTCTGGTCCCGATCCGGTTCGACCAGACCAGCCTGCGGTCGCGGCTGGCCGAATCCGGAGAGATTCCGTCACTCTTCAGCGGACTCGTTCGGCCCCGGCGGGCAACCCGGGGGCAGAACGCTCCGACGTCGACCTCCTCCCTGGGGAGCCGGCTGGCAGGGCTGTCCAGGGAGGAGCAGCAGCGGCTGGTCCTGCAACTGATACGCGGCCAGGTCGCCGAGGTGCTGGGCCACACGGACCACGAGGCCATAGCCGCCGAACGCCCGTTCAAGGACCTGGGGTTCGACTCCCTCACCGCCGTGGAACTCCGCAACCGCCTGGGCGCCGCATCCGGCCTGCGCCTGCCGACGACTCTCGTCTTCGACTACCCGACCCCCAACGAGGTGGTCGCCTACTTCCTCGACGAACTGCTCAGCGCCGATGAGCCCGCGCCCCGTGACGAGGCGGCGTCCGGCCCCGCCGCGGACGATGAGCCGATCGCCATCGTCGGCATGGCCTGCCGGTTCCCCGGCGGGGTCTCCTCGCCCGAGGACCTGTGGCGGCTGGTCACCGAGGAGGCCGACGCGATCGGCGACTTCCCGACCGACCGTGGCTGGGACATCGACGCCCTCTACGACCCCAACCCCGAGCAGCCAGGCCGCACTTACACCCGACAGGGCGGCTTCCTCTACGACGCGGCCGAGTTCGACGCGGGGTTCTTCGGGATCTCGCCGCGTGAGGCGCTGGCGATGGACCCGCAGCAGCGACTCCTGCTGGAGACGGCCTGGGAGACCTTCGAGCGGGCCGGCATCCCGGTGGACTCCGTGCGCGGCAGCCAGACGGGTGTGTTCGCGGGGCTGATGTACCACGACTATGCCCCCGCCCTCCAGGACATGCCCGCCGAACTCGAAGGCATCCTGCTGACCGGCAACACCGGGTCCGTCATATCGGGCCGTATCGCCTACCAGTTGGGGTTGGTTGGGCCTGCGGTGACGGTGGATACGGCGTGTTCGTCGTCGTTGGTGGCATTGCATCTGGCGGCGCAGGCGCTGCGTTCGGGCGAATGCGATATGGCGCTCGCCGGCGGAGTCGCGGTGATGTCGACGCCGGGCACCTTTGTCGAATTCTCGCGGCAGCGGGGGCTTTCTGCTGATGGTCGGTGTAAGGCGTTTGCGGCGGGTGCGGATGGGACGGGGTGGGGTGAGGGGGTGGGGATGTTGTTGGTGGAGCGGTTGTCGGATGCGCGGCGGAATGGTCATCGGGTGTTGGCGGTGGTGCGGGGTTCGGCGGTGAATCAGGATGGTGCGTCGAATGGGTTGACGGCGCCTAATGGTCCGTCTCAGCAGCGGGTGATTCGGGCGGCGTTGGCGAGTGGTGGTTTGTCGGTGTCGGATGTGGATGTGGTGGAGGCGCATGGGACGGGGACGCGGTTGGGTGATCCGATCGAGGCGGATGCGTTGTTGGCGACGTATGGGCGGGGGCGGTCGGTGGATCGTCCGTTGTGGTTGGGGTCGGTGAAGTCGAATATCGGGCATACGCAGGCGGCGGCTGGTGTGGCGGGGGTTATCAAGATGGTGATGGCGATGCGGGTTGGGGTGTTGCCGCGGACGTTGCATGTTGATGAGCCGACTCCGCATGTGGATTGGTCGGTGGGTGCGGTTGAGTTGTTGACGGAGGCGCGGGAATGGCCCGAAACCGACCGCTTACGGCGCGCCGCCGTCTCGTCCTTCGGTGTCAGCGGCACGAATGCGCATGTGGTGTTGGAGCAGGGTGATCCGGAGCCGGAGCCGGTTGAGACGCCGGAGTCTTCTGGTGCTGTGGTGCCGTGGGTGGTGTCGGGGAATTCGGTGGCGGGGTTGCGTGCGCAGGCCGGGCGGTTGGCGCAGGCTTTGCGGGCGGACGAGGGTGGCGTGGACGTTGCGTCGGTGGCCTCGGCGCTGGTGTCTTCCCGGTCGTTGTTTGAGCATCGTGCTGTGGTGGTGGGTCGGGAGCGGGGGGAGTTGTTGGCTGGGTTGGATGCGGTGGTTGGTGGGGGGAGTGGTGGTTCTTTGGTTGTGGGTGGTGTGGGGCGTGGGGTGTTTGTGTTTCCGGGGCAGGGGGCGCAGTGGGTGGGGATGGGGGTGGGGTTGTTGGAGTCGTCGGTGGTGTTTGGGGAGTGGATGGGGCGGTGTGAGGAGGTGTTGTCGGAGTTTGTGGATTGGTCGTTGGTGGGGGTGTTGCGTTCTGGGGATGGGGGTTTGTTGGGGCGGGTGGATGTGGTGCAGCCGGTGTCGTTTGCGGTGATGGTGTCGTTGGCGGGGTTGTGGCGGTCGTTGGGGGTGGAGCCGGATGCGGTGGTGGGTCATTCGCAGGGTGAGATTGCGGCGGCTGTTGTGGCGGGTGGTTTGTCGTTGCGGGATGGGGCTCGGGTGGTGGTGTTGCGTAGTCGGTTGATTGCGGAGGAGTTGGCTGGTCGTGGTGGGATGGTGTCGGTTGCGTTGCCTGTTGGTCGGGTTGGGGAGTGGTTGGTGGGTCGGCGGGTTGAGGTGGCGGCGGTGAATGCGCCTTCGTCGGTTGTTTTGGCTGGGGATCCGGTGGATCTCGACTCGGTGGTTGAGGGTTTGCGGGAGGCGGGGGTGCGTACTCGGCGGGTGCCGGTGGATTATGCCTCGCATACCTCTCATGTGGAGGGAATCCGTGAGCAGTTGCTCGAAGCCTTGGAGGGTGTGGAGCCTCGTCGGTTGAGGGTGCCGATGTTCTCTACCGTGACGGGTGATTGGATCACGGAGTCCGATGGTGCGTTCTCGGCTGGTTATTGGTTTCGGAATTTGCGTCAGCAGGTGCGGTTTGAGGAGGCGGTTGCTCGGCTTTTGGGTGAGGGCTTTGGGGTGTTTATCGAGTCGAGTGCGCATCCGGTGTTGAGTGTGGCGGTGACGGAGACGGCCGAGGCGCATGGTTTCGCGGACCGGGCGGTGTCGGTGGGGTCGCTGCGGCGGGACAACGGGGATTTGGACCAGTTCCTGGCCAGCGTTGGGGAGGTCTTCGTCCACGGTGTCGACGTCGATTGGCAGAGCGTGCTTCCGGCTACCACTGGCTGGGTTGATTTGCCGACCTATGCCTTTGAGCGTGAGCGGTTCTGGTTGCGGCCAACCGTCCAGGTGGGGGATGTGGGTTCGGCTGGGTTGGCGGTGGGTGGGCATCCGTTGGTGGGTGCCGTGGTGGACCTGGCGGGTGGGGATGGGGTGGTGTTGACGGGCCGTCTCTCCCAACGGACTCACGCCTGGCTCGCCGATCACGGAGTTTTGGGCACCGTGTTGTTACCGGGTACGGCCTTTGTCGAGCTGGCCCTCACAGCGGGGGACCGGGTCGGCTGCGGGCATCTGGAGGAGCTGACCCTGGCCGCGCCGATGGTGCTATCCGGGGGCATGTCGGTCCAGCTGCAGGTGGTGTTGGGCTCGGGGGATGAGTCGGGCCGTCGGGAGATCACCATCTACTCCCGCCCCGAGGCACCCGAGGCCGACGACGGCGACTGGACCCGCCACGCCTCCGGCCAGCTCACCCCCGAACCCCAACCCGCAACACCTGACGTTGAGTTCGCCCACTGGCCCCCGCAACACGCGTCCGAGGTCGACGTCACCGACGTCTACGCCAAGGTCGCCGAACGCGGCTACGACTACGGTCCGGTGTTCCAGGGGCTGACGCGGCTTTGGCGGGGCGATGAGGCGATCTGGGCCGAGGTCACCCTCCCCGAGGAGGAGCACCACACCTCTTTCACTCTTCACCCCGCCCTGCTCGACGCGGCCACTCACCCCCTGGTCCCGGGCGTTATCGACCAGGAACGTCCCCTCAGCCTCCCCTTCTCCTGGACCGGAGTCACCGTCCACGCGACCGGGGCGACGACCTTGCGGGTGCGGCTGACTTCCACCGGGCAGGACACCGTCTCCCTCACCGCCACCGACACGGCCGGGGCGCTGGTGGTGACGGCGGATGAGTTGGCGTTGCGTCCGGTGTCGGAGGGGGCGTTGCGGGCTGCTGGTCCTGGGGCGGGTTCGTTGTTCCATCTGCCGTGGGTGGAGTTGTCGGCCGAGCCGACGGTCACCGACGGCCCGCCTGCCTGGGCTGCCCTGGGCGGCGCGGAGGACGGGCTGATTGGTTCGCTCCGGCTGCCTGCGTTCAGTCACGATGCGGAGGGGGCGCCGCCGGAGGTGGTGCTTTGGCCGGTGCCCCTCGGGGCCGAGGTCGGTTCCGTGCCCGACCGGGCACGGGCCGCGACCCTTCAGGCGCTCGCAACTCTCCAGCGGTGGTTGGCGGATGAACGGCTGACGGGCTCCCGGCTGGTGGTGGTGACCCGGCGGGCCGTCAGTACCGGCCCGGACGATCACCCCATCGATCTGGGCACGGCCGGTGTGTGGGGTCTGGTGCGCAGTGCCCAGACCGAGAATCCCGACCGGCTGGTTCTGGTGGACCTCGATGACGACGAACGCTCCCCCGCCGCCCTGCCTGTTGCTCTGGCCACGGGCGAGACCCAGCTCGCCATCCGCGCCGGCACCATCCTGACCCCGCGCCTGGCACCGGTCACGGCCGAGCCGCTGATGCCGGCGGGGACGACCGACTGGCGGCTTGGCCTCACCGAACGCGGCACGCTCGACGCGCTGACGACCCTGCCGAACCCGGCCGCGAGCGCCGACCTGGCCGAGGGCGAGGTACGCGTCGCCGTTCGGGCCGCCGGGCTGAACTTCCGCGATGTGCTGATCGCCCTTGGCATGTATCCCAACGAGCAGGCCCAGCTGGGCAGC
This sequence comes from Streptomyces sp. NBRC 109706, assembly GCF_000974485.1. Taxonomy (GTDB): domain Bacteria; phylum Actinomycetota; class Actinomycetes; order Streptomycetales; family Streptomycetaceae; genus Streptomyces. The sequence continues at coordinate 645,204 of NZ_BBOM01000011.1, forward strand.
GAGGGCGCCGGCGTGGTGATCGACGTCGGCCCCGGTGTCACCGATCTCGCCCCGGGCGACCGGGTGTTGGGCTTTTTCACCGGAGGGTTCGCTCCGGTGACCGTCACCGATCGCCGGCTGCTCGCCCCGATGCCGAACGGTTGGTCGTTCGCTCAGGCCGCGGCCGTTCCGGTGGTCTATCTGACGGCCTACTACGGGCTGGTGGACCTGGGCCGCCTGCGGTCGGGGAACACGGTGCTCGTTCATGCCGCCGCCGGTGGCGTCGGGATGGCGGCCGCCGGGATCGCACGGCATCTGGGCGCGGAGGTGTTTGGCACGGCCAGCCCGGCCAAGTGGGACACGCTGCGCGCACAGGGCTTTGACGACGACCATCTGGCCTCCTCCCGCACGCTCGACTTCGTCGATGCCTTCACCGCTGCCACCGACGGGCACGGCATGGACGTGGTCCTGAACTCGCTGGCCAGGGATTTCATCGACGGTTCCCTCGCCCTTATGCCGCGCGGGGGCCGCTTCGTCGAAATGGGCAAGACCGACCTGCGGGACGCCGAAGCCATCGCCCGCGACTTCCCCGGCGTCCACTACAGCGCGTTCGAGCTGATGGACGCCGGGCCCGACCGGATCCAGGAGATGCTGGTCGAGGTGCTGAAGCTGTTCGAACGGGGGGTTCTGCGGCCGATACCGCTGACCACCTGGGACATTCGGCAGGCACCCGAGGCATTCCGCTTCCTCTCGCAGGCCCGCAATATCGGCAAGATCGTCCTTACCGTCCCGTCACCACTCCGCGCCGACGGCACGGTGCTGGTGACGGGTGGTACGGGCGTGTTGGGTGGGCTGGTGGCGCGGCACCTGGTGCTGGAACACGGGGTGCGCAGCCTGCTGCTGGTGAGTCGTAGCGGACCTTCGGCTTCGGGCGCGGCGGAACTGGCCTCAGAGCTAGAGCAGTTGGGGGCGCGGGTTGCGGTGGTTGCCTGTGATGTGGCGGACCGTGCGGCGCTGCGTGAGGTGTTGGTCGAGGCCGTTCCCGGGGAGTTCCCGCTGTCTGCTGTGGTGCATACGGCGGGGGTGTTGGACGACGGGGTGATCGAGTCGTTGACGCCGGAGCGGGTGGCGTCCGTGCTGCGTCCCAAGGTGGATGCGGCGTGGAACCTCCACGAACTCACCCGCGACCTCGACCTGGACGCGTTTGTTCTGTACTCCTCCTTCGCCGGCACGTTGGGCACGGCGGGGCAGGGGAACTATGCCGCCGCCAATGCCTTCCTCGATGCTCTCGCCCACCATCGCCGTTCCCTCGGCCTGCCGGCCACCTCCCTCGCCTGGGGGCTGTGGGCGGACGCCAGCGGCATGACCGGCCACCTCGCCCATGCCGACCGGCAGCGGATGAGCCGCGACGGGCTCCTCCCCATGGCCGCACACGAAGGCGCCGCCCTACTTGACCGCGCGCGGGCCCACGGGCTGCCAACGCTGGTCCCGGCCAAGCTCGACCTTGGATCGTTGCGGGCTCGTGGTGGTGAGGTGCCGGCGGTGTTGCGGGGGTTGGTGGGTTCGGTGGTGGTGCGTCGGCGTCGGGAGGCGGCGGCCGGGGGGCGGGGTGGGGGTCAGGGGCCGACGTTGGTCGAGCGGCTTTCGGGGCTTGGTAGTGAGGAGGGGCGTGGGCTGTTGCTGGAGACGGTTCGGGGCGAGGTCGCGTCCGTGTTGGGGCATGCGGACCGGGAGACGGTCGCGCAGGACCGCGCGTTCAAGGACCTCGGCTTCGACTCCCTGACCGCCGTCGAGCTCCGCAACCGCCTCAACACCCTCACCGGACTCCGCCTCCCCACCACCCTCGTCTTCGACCACCCGACCGCCGGCGAACTGGCCGCCCACCTCGGCGACCGGCTCAACGTGACCGGAGCGCCCCCGGGCGGTTCGACGACCGGCGCCGTCCTCGCCGATCTCGACCGACTCAAGCTGGTGCTCCAGTCCGACGGAGCCGACCAGGACGAACGCCGCGACATCATGGCGGCCCTCAGAGAGCTGATCAACATCTGCGACGCCGCGGGTGTCGCCAGCACCGGTACCGGTACCGGCGCAAACACCGGCCCGAACCAGGACGACATCGATTCGGCCACCGACGACGAGCTGTTCGCGCTCGTTGACGAGCGCGGCTGATCCAGCCCTGCCACCAACAGCACCGTCCACCCACGCTGCGGGAGCACGATCACAGATGGCTGACGAACAGAAGCTCCGCGAGTACCTCAGGCGATCCGTCGCGGACAGCCGTGAGGCGAGGGCGCGTCTGCAGGAGATCGAGGAGCGGCAACACGAGCCGATCGCGATCGTCGGCATGGCCTGCCGATTCCCCGGCGGCGTGACCTCACCCGACGCCTTCTGGCAGCTGGTCGACCAGGGCACCGACGCGGTGTCCCCGTTCCCCGACGACCGGGGCTGGGATCTGGACTCCCTCTACGACCCGGACCCCGACAGCTCCGGCACCACCTATGTGCGCGAGGGCGGCTTCCTGGACGAGGCGAGCGCCTTCGACGCGGACTTCTTCGGGATTTCCCGCCGCGAGGCCCTTGCGATGGACCCACAGCAGCGTTTGCTGCTGGAAACCAGCTGGGAGAGCATCGAACACGCGGGCATCGACCCGACCAGCCTCCGAGGTGCGAACGCCGGCGTGTTCGTGGGCGCGACCAACCAGGAGTACGGGCCACGCGTCCACGATGCCCCCGGAGCGGTCGAGGGCCACCTGCTCACCGGAACCACGCTGAGCGTCACCTCCGGCCGCATCGCCTACCAGCTCGGACTCACCGGGCCGGCCCTGACCGTGGACACCGCGTGCTCCTCGTCCCTGGTGGCGCTGCACCTGGCCGTGCGGGCGCTGCGGTCGGGGGAGTGCGAGTTGGCGCTGGCCGGCGGCGTGACGGTGATGTCGGGCCCCGGCGTCTTTGTCGAGTTCGCCCGCCAACGCGGACTCGCCGGCGACGCCCGCTGCAAGGCCTTCGCAGCCGCCGCCGACGGCACCGACTTCGCCGAGGGCATCGGAATGCTCCTGGTGGAACGGTTGTCGGACGCACGCCGTAACGGTCATCGGGTGTTGGCGGTGGTGCGGGGCACGGCGGTGAACCAGGACGGTGCGTCCAACGGCCTGACCGCGCCCAGCGGACCGGCCCAACAGCGGGTGATCCGGCAGGCGTTGGTCAACGCCGGCCTGTCGACGTCGGATGTGGACGCGGTGGAGGCGCATGGCACGGGGACGCGGCTCGGTGACCCGATCGAGGCGGACGCGCTGCTGGCGACCTATGGGCAGGGGCGCCCGGCGGATCGTCCGCTGTGGTTGGGGTCGGTGAAGTCCAATATCGGCCATAGCCAGCACGCGGCGGGCGTCGCCGGGATCATCAAGATGGTGCAGGCGATGCGGCATGGAGTGCTGCCGCAAACGTTGCACGTTGATGAGCCCACGCCTCATGTCGACTGGTCGACCGGGGCGGTTGCGTTGTTGACGGAGGCCCGCCCGTGGCCGGAGACGGATCGCCCGCGCCGAGCCGCCGTCTCCGGGTTCGGGGTCAGCGGCACCAATGCGCATGTGGTGTTGGAACAGGCCGAGTCGGAGCCGGTGTCGGTTGGGACGTCGGGGTCTTCTGGTGTTGTGGTGCCGTGGGTGGTGTCGGGGCGTTCGGTGGTGGGGTTGCGTGCTCAGGCGGGGCGGTTGGCGCAGGTGTTGGGGGCGGATGAGAGCGGTGTGGATGTTGTGTCGGTGGGGTCGGCGTTGGTGTTGTCGCGTTCGTTGTTTGAGCATCGGGGTGTGGTGGTGGGTCGGGGGCGGGGGGAGTTGTTGGCGGGGTTGGAGGGGTTGGCTCGTGGTGAGGGGGTTGCGGGTGTGGTGTCGGGTGGTGGGGTGGGTGTGGTGTTTACCGGTCAGGGTTCGCAGCGGGTGGGGATGGGGTTGGGGTTGGCGGGGGAGTTTCCGGTGTTTGCTGAGGTGTTTGGTGAGGTGTGTGGGTTGTTCGACGAGCTGTTGGGGGTGTCGTTGCGTGAGGTGATTGTGTCGGGGGTGGGGTTGGAGGGGACGGGGTTGGCGCAGTGTGCGTTGTTCGCGGTTGAGGTGGCGCTTTTCCGTCTGTTGGAGTCGTTTGGTGTGCGGGTGGGGGTGGTGGGTGGTCATTCGGTGGGTGAGATTGTGGCGGCGCATGTGGCGGGTGTGTTGTCGCTGTCGGATGCGGTGCGGTTGGTGGAGGCGCGGGGGCGGTTGATGCAGGTGCTGCCAACGGGCGGTGGGATGGCGGCGGTTGAGGTTACGGAGGAGGAGACCGGTAGCCTTTTGGTCGGTCATCCCGGGGTGGATCTGGCGGCGGTGAACGGTCCACGGTCCGTGGTGATCTCCGGCCCGGAGGCGGCCGTGGTCGATGCCATGGAAGTGGTGCGGGGTTGGGGTCGGCGGGTGAAGCGGCTGGCGGTCAGCCATGCTTTCCACTCGCGGTTGATGGATCCGATGTTGGCGGAGTTCCACCGGGTGGTGGCTGGGCTCTCCTTCGCGCCCGCGCGCCTTCCGTTGGTTTCCGCTCTCGAAGGGCGTACCGCCACGGATGAGGAGCTGTCGGCGCCCGAGTACTGGGTGCGGCATGTGCGTCAGCCGGTCCGCTTCGCCGATGTCGTCCGCACCATGGAAGAGGAACACCGGGTCCGTCGGTTCCTTGAGCTGGGTCCCGACGCGGTGCTCACCCCCCAGGTCGACGCGTCCCTCACCAACGAAGGGCCCGAATCCGTCACCGTTGCCGCTCTACGCGCCGACCGCCCCGAACCCGACACCTTCCTCACCGCCCTCGCCCACCTCCATGTCCACGGCACCCCCGTCAACTGGACCACCCACCTCAACCCCACCCCCCACCGCCACATCGACCTCCCCACCTACGCCTTCCAACGCGAACGGTTCTGGATCGATGGCGGATCAGGCGTCCTGGACGTCTCCTCGGCCGGGTTGGGCGTCTCCGGGCATCCCCTCCTGGGCGCCGCCATGGATCTGGCGGCCGACCAGGGAAGCGTCGTCCTCACCGGCCGGCTGTCCAGCCGCACCCACCCCTGGCTGGACGATCACCGGGTGCACGGCACGCCACTCCTACCGGACGCGGCACTGCTGGAACTGGCCCTGGCGGCCGGCGACCGGATCGGGCACGACCTCGTCGTGGAGCTGAGCACGACAAACCCCTTACCGCTTCCCGAAGACAGCAGCGGCCTACAGATCCAGGTTGTCGTCGACGCACCCGGCGATTCCGGGCAGCGCAAGCTCACGGTGTTCTCGCGGCTTGAGAACCGGGAAGGCGAAGACGAGACATGGGTACGGCACGCAACCGGCCTCCTCGCATCGACGCCGGCCGACGCCGGAACCGTCGGCGTGGAACCCGAACCCTGGCCTCCCACCGACTCCGTCGAGGTGGGGCTGACGACGGACGTCTACTCGGGCATCGCCGAGCAGGGCCATGAGTACGGCCCCGCTTTCCACACCCTGCGCCGGGTGTGGCGCAACGGCGCGGAACTCCTCGCCGAGGTCGAACTGCCGGCCGAGCAGCGGCAACGAGCCGAGACCGGATCTACGTATGTACTCCACCCCGTCCTCTGGGACGCCCTCACCCAGGCGGCACTGCCCGGGGCCGTCACGGGCCTGGGCTGGCAGGGCGGGCTCCAGCATGCCTGGTCGGGAGTACGTGTGCGCGCCGTGGGAGCCACCGCGCTGCGGGTGCGGCTGACTCCCCAGCCGGACGACTCCGTCCGGGTGACCGCCACCGACGGAACGGGCGCGGAGGTGCTTGCCGCAGACTCCGTGCGCTTCCGGCCGGCCACTCCCGAATGGCTCAACCGGGTGGCCGACCGCCGTCCCAAATCGCTGTTCGCACTCAACTGGCGGCCCTCGACGATGGGCGGGGCGCCTGTTCCAACTCCCTTGGCGGAACTGTCCTTTGGCGAGTGGAGCACGATCCCCGAGCACGTCCTCTACCGAGTCGAACCGGCCGATCCCACCACCGAGGCCGGCCAGCACCTGCCGGACATCGCGCGCGCGACCGTCAACCACGCCCTGACCACCGTGCAGCGATGGCTGGCGGATGAGCGGTTCCAGAGCTCACGTCTGGTGGTGGTGACGCGTGGTGGGATCTCGACGGGTGAGGGGGATCCGGGGGGTTTGGCGGCTTCGGGTGTGTGGGGTCTGGTGCGGAGTGCGCAGACGGAGAATCCGGGTCGGTTCGTTCTGGTGGATCTGGATGATGACGGGCGTTCGGTTGCCGCGTTGTCGGTGGCTCTGGGGACGGGTGAGCCTCAGCTGGCGATCCGCTCCGGGACGGTGCTGGTGCCACGCCTGGCCCGGGCGGCGGGCGAGTCAAGCACGGGCAGCGGTCTGGGCGTTGGAACGGTGTTGGTGACGGGTGGTACGGGTGTGTTGGGTGGTTTGGTGGCGCGGCATGCGGTGGTGGAGCACGGGGTCCGTAGCCTGCTGCTGCTCAGCCGCAGCGGCCCCGCGGCTCCGGGCGCCGCCGAACTGGTGGCGGAGTTGGAGGAGTTGGGTGCGCGGGTCGCGGTGGTTGCCTGTGATGTGGCGGACCGTGCGGCGCTGCGTGAGGTGTTGGTCGAGGCCGTTCCCGGGGAGTTCCCGCTGTCTGCTGTGGTGCATACGGCGGGGGTGTTGGACGACGGGGTGATCGAGTCGTTGACGCCGGAGCGGGTGGCGTCCGTGCTGCGTCCCAAGGTGGATGCGGCCTGGAACCTCCACGAGTTGACGGTTGATCTCGACCTGCAGGCGTTCGTTCTCTACTCCTCCTTCGCCGGCACCCTGGGTACGGCTGGCCAGGGCAACTACGCGGCGGCCAACACCTTCCTCGATGCCCTCGCCCGCCACCGTCGTTCGCTCGGCCTGCCTGGCACATCTCTTGCTTGGGGGTTGTGGGGGAGTTCGGGGTCGGGTGGCGGGATGGGTGAGGGGTTGGGGGGTGCGGATCTGCGGCGGATGGCGCGGGCGGGTGTGCGGGCGTTGGGTGATGTGGAGGGGATGGCGTTGTTCGATGCGGGGGTGGCGTCGGGTGCGTCGGCCGTGGTGCCGGTGGGGTTGGATCTGCGGGCGTTGCGGGCGCTGGGGGATGGGGTGCCGGCGGTGTTGCGGGGTGTGGTGGGGTCGGTGGTGCGGCGGGGTGTCGCGGAGGCCGTTGCGGTTGACGGCATGGCGGAGTTGGTGTCGCGGTTGGCGGGTTTGTCGGGGGTGGAGCGGGTGCGGTTGGTGGGGGAGATGGTGCGCGGTCAGGTGGCCGCCGTGTTGGGTCATCCCGATCCCGAGGCGATCGAGATGGACCGGCAGTTCAAGGCGTTGGGGTTTGATTCCCTGACGGCGGTCGAGCTGCGCAACCGTCTCAAGACGGTGACCGGGCTGACCCTCCCCGCCGCCCTGATCTTCGACTACCCCACCCCCGACACCCTCGCCGCCTACCTCACCACCCAACTGGGCGGTGGAAGTTCGACGGACGCCGGGCCCGTCCGCACACCAGCCACCGTCGGTGTGGACGCCGACGAGCCGATCGCCATCGTCGGCATGGCCTGCCGGTTCCCCGGCGGGGTCTCCTCACCCGAAGACCTCTGGAATCTGCTCGCTGAAGGCCGAGACGCGATGTCCGCGTTCCCCAGCGACCGTGGCTGGGACGTCGACGCGCTCTATGACCCGGATCCCGACCGTGCGGGCAAGAGCTATGTCCGCGAGGGCGGATTTGTCGACACCGCCACCGAGTTCGACGCCGCGTTCTTCGGGATTTCGCCGCGTGAGGCGCTGGCGATGGACCCGCAGCAGCGACTCCTGCTGGAGACGGCCTGGGAGACGGTGGAACGGGCCGGCCTGGACCCGCAGTCGCTGAGCGGACGAGAGGTAGGCGTTTTCGTCGGGGGCAACGGTGAGGACTACTCGACCCTGTCCGCCCAGGCATCCGAGGGCATCGAGGGATTCCTGGTCACGGGTAACGCCGCGAGCGTGGTCTCCGGACGAATTGCTTATCAATTGGGGTTGGTTGGGCCTGCGGTAACGGTGGATACGGCGTGTTCGTCGTCGTTGGTGGCATTACATCTGGCGGCGCAAGCGCTGCGTTCCGGCGAGTGCGAGATGGCGCTGGCGGGCGGCGTCACCCTGATGGCAACCCCCCGAGCCTTTGTCGAATTCTCGCGGCAGCGGGGGCTTTCCGCTGATGGTCGGTGCAAGGCGTTTGCGGCGGGTGCGGATGGGACGGGGTGGGGTGAAGGGGTGGGGATGTTGTTGGTGGAGCGGCTGTCGGATGCGCGGCGGAATGGTCATCGGGTGTTGGCGGTGGTGCGGGGTTCGGCGGTGAACCAGGACGGTGCGTCGAATGGGTTGACGGCGCCTAACGGTCCGTCTCAGCAGCGGGTGATTCGGGCGGCGTTGGCGAACGCGGGTCTGTCGACCTCCGATGTGGATGTGGTGGAGGCGCATGGGACGGGGACGCGGCTCGGTGATCCGATCGAGGCGGATGCGCTGCTGGCGACGTATGGGCGGGGGCGGTCGGTGGATCGTCCGTTGTGGTTGGGGTCGGTGAAGTCGAATATCGGGCATACCCAGGCGGCCGCCGGTGTGGCGGGGGTTATCAAGATGGTGCTGGCCATGCGGCACGGGGTCCTGCCGCAGACGCTGCATGTGGACGAGCCCACGCCCCATGTCGACTGGTCGACCGGTGCGGTGGAACTCCTGGACGAGGCGCGGGAATGGCCGGAGGCGGATCGTCCGCGCCGAGCCTCCGTCTCCGGGTTCGGGGTGAGTGGCACGAATGCGCATGTGGTGTTGGAGCAGGGTGATCCGGAGCCGGAGCCGGTAGAGACGCCGGAGTCTTCTGGTGCTGTGGTGCCGTGGGTGGTGTCGGGTCGTTCGGTGGTGGGGTTGCGTGCGCAGGCGGGGCGGTTGGCGCAGGTTTTGCGGGCGGATGAGAGCGTGAGTGTAAGGGCGGTGGCGTCGGCGTTGGTGTCGTCGCGGTCGTTGTTTGAGCGTCGTGCTGTGGTGGTGGGTCGGGGGCGGGGGGAGTTGTTGGCGGGGTTGGAGGGGGTGGCTCGGGGTGAGGGTTTGGGTTCTGGTGGTGGTTTGGGTGTGGGGCGTGGGGTGTTTGTGTTTCCGGGGCAGGGGGCGCAGTGGGTGGGGATGGGGGTGGGGTTGTTGGAGTCGTCGGTGGTGTTTGGGGAGTGGATGGGGCGGTGTGAGGAGGTGTTGTCGGAGTTTGTGGATTGGTCGTTGGTGGGGGTGTTGCGTTCTGGGGATGGGGGTTTGTTGGGGCGGGTGGATGTGGTGCAGCCGGTGTCGTTTGCGGTGATGGTGTCGTTGGCGGGGTTGTGGCGGTCGTTGGGGGTGGAGCCGGATGCGGTGGTGGGTCATTCGCAGGGTGAGATTGCGGCGGCTGTTGTGGCGGGTGGTTTGTCGTTGCGGGATGGGGCTCGGGTGGTGGTGTTGCGTAGTCGGTTGATTGCGGAGGAGTTGGCTGGTCGTGGTGGGATGGTGTCGGTTGCGTTGCCTGTTGGTCGGGTTGGGGAGTGGTTGGTGGGTCGGCGGGTTGAGGTGGCGGCGGTGAATGCGCCTTCGTCGGTTGTTTTGGCTGGGGATCCGGTGGATCTCGACTCGGTGGTTGAGGGTTTGCGGGAGGCGGGGGTGCGTACTCGGCGGGTGCCGGTGGATTATGCCTCGCATACCTCTCATGTGGAGGGAATCCGTGAGCAGTTGCTCGAAGCCTTGGAGGGTGTGGAGCCTCGTCGGTTGAGGGTGCCGATGTTCTCTACCGTGACGGGTGATTGGATCACGGAGTCCGATGGTGCGTTCTCGGCTGGTTATTGGTTTCGGAATTTGCGTCAGCAGGTGCGGTTTGAGGAGGCGGTTGCTCGGCTTTTGGGTGAGGGCTTTGGGGTGTTTATCGAGTCGAGTGCGCATCCGGTGTTGAGTGTGGCGGTGACGGAGACGGCCGAGGCGCATGGTTTCGCGGACCGGGCGGTGTCGGTGGGGTCGCTGCGGCGGGACAACGGGGATTTGGACCAGTTCCTGGCCAGCGTTGGGGAGGTCTTCGTCCACGGTGTCGACGTCGATTGGCAGAGCGTGCTTCCGGCTACCACTGGCTGGGTTGATTTGCCGACCTATGCCTTTGAGCGTGAGCGGTTCTGGTTGCGGCCAACCGTCCAGGTGGGGGATGTGGGTTCGGCTGGGTTGGCGGTGGGTGGGCATCCGTTGGTGGGTGCCGTGGTGGACCTGGCGGGTGGGGATGGGGTGGTGTTGACGGGCCGTCTCTCCCAACGGACTCACGCCTGGCTCGCCGATCACGGAGTGCTGGGCACTGTCCTGTTGCCGGGGACGGCCTTTGTCGAGCTGGCCCTCACAGCGGGGGACCGGGTCGGCTGCGGGCATCTGGAGGAGCTGACCCTGGCCGCGCCGATGGTGCTACCCGAGGGCATGTCGGTCCAGCTGCAGGTGGTGTTGGGCTCGGGGGATGAGTCGGGTCGGCGGGAGATCACCATCTACTCCCGCCCCGAGGCACCCGAGGCCGACGACGGCGACTGGACCCGGCACGCCTCCGGCCAACTCACCTCTCACGCTCCGATGGCGCCCGCCGAGTTCACCCACTGGCCGCCCCCGCACGCGTCCGAGGTCGACGTCACCGACGTCTACGCCAAGGTCGCCGAACGCGGCTATGACTACGGTCCGGTGTTCCAAGGGCTGACCCGGCTTTGGCAGGGCGATGAGGCGATCTGGGCCGAGGTCACCCTCCCCGAGGAGGAGCACCACACCTCTTTCACCCTCCACCCCGCCCTGCTCGACGCGGCCACTCACCCCCTGGTCCCGGGCGTTGTCGACCAGGACCGTCCCCTCAGCCTCCCCTTCTCCTGGACCGGAGTCACCGTCCACGCGACCGGGGCGACGACCCTGCGGGTGCGGCTGACTTCCACCGGGCAGGACACCGTCTCCCTCACCGCCACCGACACGGCCGGGGCACCGGTCATCTCGGTCGAATCGCTGCTGTCGAGGCCGGTATCGGAGGAGGCACTGCGGGAGGCGGCTGCGGCAGGAGGGGCTGGCGACTCACTGTTCGCGCTGGGCTGGGACGAGGCATCTGTCACCGACGCAGCCCTCGCCTCGGAGTCCGTGGTGGTGATCTCCGCCCACCTCTCCCCGCTCCTTCCCGACGCCCGCACGTTCGCCGATCTGGCCTCCCTCTCGGCCACGCTCGACGAGGACGCCACGCCGCCCAGCTGTGTTCTGGCGCCAATTGCCGTACCAGCGATGACGGACGATCAGGAACTGCCCGCCGCCGTCCGCGCGGTCACTGTCGATGCGCTCGCAACTCTCCAGCGGTGGTTGGCGGATGAACGGCTGACGGGCTCCCGTCTGGTGGTGGTGACCCGGCGGGCCGTCAGTACCGGCCCGGACGATCACCCCGTCGACCTGGGCGTGGCCGGCATCTGGGGTCTGGTGCGCAGTGCCCAGACCGAGAATCCCGACCGGCTGGTTCTGGTGGACCTCGATGACGACGACCGCTCCGTCGCCGCCCTGCCTGTTGCTCTGGCCACTGGCGAGACCCAGCTCGCCATCCGCGCCGGCACCATCCTGACCCCGCGCCTGGCACCGGTCACGGCCGAGCAGGTAAGCGCAGGTGGTGGCGGTCTGGGCTCCGGCACGGTGCTGGTGACGGGTGGTACGGGCGTGTTGGGTGGGCTGGTGGCGCGGCACCTGGTGCTGGAACACGGGGTGCGCAGCCTGTTGCTGCTCAGCCGCAGCGGACCTTCGGCTCCGGGTGCGGCGGAACTGACGTCAGAGCTAGAGCAGTTGGGTGCGCGGGTCGCGGTGGTGGCCTGTGATGTGGCCGACCGCGAAGCGCTGCGCAGCGTGTTGGCCGAGGCCGTCCCCGAGGAGTTCCCGCTGTCGGCCGTGGTGCACACGGCGGGGGTGTTGGACGACGGAGTGATCGGCTCGTTGACGCCGGAGCGGGTGGCGGCCGTACTACGTCCCAAGGCGGACGCGGCCTGGAACCTCCACGAGCTGACCGTTGATCTCGACCTGAAGGCATTCGTTCTCTATTCCTCCTTCGCCGGCACGTTGGGCACGGCGGGGCAGGGGAACTATGCCGCCGCCAACGCTTTCCTCGATGCTCTCGCCCACCATCGCCGTTCCCTCGGCCTGCCGGCCACCTCCCTCGCCTGGGGGTTCTGGGCGGACGCCAGCGGCATGACCGGCCACCTCGATGAGGTGAATATCCAACGGATGAGCCGCGTCGGCATGCTTCCCATCTCGGCGACTCAGGGGATGAGCCTCTTCGACCGCGCGCAGGCCATGGAAGGGGGCGCACTGGCCCCCGTCCGGCTGGACCTTGGATCGTTGCGGGCTCGTGGTGGTGAGGTGCCGGCGGTGTTGCGGGGGTTGGTGGGTTCGGTGGTGGTGCGTCGGCGTCGGGAGGCGGCGGCCGGGGGGCGGGGTGGGGGTCAGGGGCCGACGTTGGTCGAGCGGCTTTCGGGGCTTGGTGGTGAGGAGGGGCGTGGGTTGTTGCTGGAGACGGTTCGGGGCGAGGTCGCGGCCGTGTTGGGGCATGCGGACCGGGAGTCGGTCGCGCAGGACCGCGCGTTCAAGGACCTGGGCTTCGACTCCCTGACCGCCGTCGAGCTCCGCAACCGCCTCAACACCCTCACCGGACTCCGCCTCCCCACCACCCTCGTCTTCGACCACCCGACATCGGTCGCGGTGGCGGAATTCCTCTCCGCGCAACTCCCACACGCGGGAAGCGAAACGGCCGGCACCGGTGGCGAGATACTCACGCCAGCGCAGGAGATCGACCGACTGGAATCGTCCCTCTGGGATCCACAGCGGGATGGCACGGACCATCGGCTGATCGCGGACCGGCTGGAGAAGATCATTCTGCGACTGCGTGAGCCGGCGCGGGAGAGCGTTGGGAACTCCTCCCAACAGGACATTCAGACGGCCTCAGTCAACAGCCTTCTCAGCCTCATCGATGAAGAGTTCGACCTCTCGTAACCCCCTTCCGGAATCTACTCGTCGCCCGATGAGGAAGTGACACGGTGCAGGAAGATCACGCAGGTCAGAAGGATCAGCAGGCTCAGCAGGAGAAGGTCGTCGAATACCTCAGAAAGGTGACGGCCGACCTTCGGCAGGCGCGGCAACGGATTGACGATCTGGAGTACCGGAGCAACGAGCCGATCGCGATCGTGGGCATGGCCTGCCGATTCCCCGGTGGGGTGGGCTCTCCGGAGGATCTATGGAATCTGGTGAAACATGGCCGGGATGCCATCTCCGCCTTTCCCGACGACCGTGGTTGGAATCTCGAAGAGCTGTATGACGCCGATCCGGATCATCCCGGCACCAGCTATGTCCGCGATGGCGGTTTCCTCTACGCCGCGCCCGAGTTCGATGCCGGATTCTTCGGGATATCGCCACGAGAGGCATTGGCGATGGACCCGCAACAGCGAATGCTTCTGGAAATAGCCTGGGAGACCGTCGAACAGGCCGGAATCGACGCCAGCACCCTCCGGGGGAGTGACACCGGCGTCTTCGTCGGGGCGACGGGCCAGGAATACGGGCCCCGGGTAGGGGCCGCGCCGGAAAGCGTTGAGGGCGTTCTGCTGACCGGCAGCACCCTGAGCATCATGTCGGGCCGTATCGCCTATCAACTGGGCTTTGTCGGCCCGGCGGTGACGGTGGACACGGCCTGCTCCTCCTCGCTCGTTGCCCTGCACCAGGCGGTGCGGGCGCTGCGTTCGGGTGAATGCGGCATGGCACTCGCCGGCGGCGTCGCCATCATGTCCACCCCCTCCGGCTTTATCGAGTTCAGCCGTCAACGCGGACTGTCGAACGACGGCCGCTGTCGCGCGTTCGCTGCGGGTGCGGATGGGACGGGGTGGGGTGAGGGTGCGGGGATGTTGTTGTTGGAGCGGTTGTCGGACGCTCGACGGAATGGTCATCGGGTGTTGGCGGTGGTGCGGGGTTCGGCGGTGAACCAGGACGGTGCGTCCAACGGCCTGACCGCGCCCAGCGGACCGGCCCAACAGCGGGTGATTCGGCAGGCGTTGGCGAACGCGGGTCTGTCGACCTCCGATGTGGACGCGGTGGAGGCGCATGGCACGGGGACCAGGCTCGGTGATCCGATCGAGGCGGATGCGCTGCTGGCGACCTATGGGCGGGGACGGCCGGCGGATCGTCCGCTGTGGTTGGGGTCGGTGAAGTCCAATATCGGGCATACCCAGGCCGCCGCCGGCGTGGCGGGGGTCATCAAGATGGTGCTGGCCATGCGGCACGGGGTCCTGCCGCGCACGCTGCATGTGGACGAGCCCACGCCCCATGTCGACTGGTCTTCCGGCGCGGTGGAGTTGTTGACGGAGGCCCGCCCCTGGCCCGAAAGCGACCGTCCACGCCGAGCCGCCGTCTCCGCTTTCGGCATCAGCGGCACCAACACCCATGTCATCGTCGAGCAGTATGCGTCGACGGAACCCGAGCCCGGGGAGGTGTCGGGGGCGGTGGTGCCGTGGGTGGTGTCGGGGCGTTCGGTGGCGGGGTTGCGTGCGCAGGCGGGGCGGTTGGCTTCGGTTTTGCGGGCGGATGAGAGCGTGAGTGTGGGTGGGGTGGCGTCGGCGTTGGTGTTGTCGCGTTCGTTGTTTGAGCATCGGGGTGTGGTGGTGGGTCGGGAGCGTGACGAACTGCTGTCCGGTCTGGAGGGGTTGGCTCGTGGTGAGGGGATTGCGGGTGTGGTCTCGGGTGGTGGGGTGGGTGTGGTGTTCACCGGTCAGGGGTCCCAGCGGGTGGGGATGGGGTTGGGGTTGGCGGCGGAGTTTCCGGTGTTCGCCGAGCACTTCTCCGAGGTGTGTGGGTTGTTCGACGAGCTGTTGGGTCTGTCTCTGCGCGAGGTGATCGCGTCGGGGGTGGGGTTGGAGGGGACGGGGCTGGCGCAGTGCGCGCTGTTCGCTGTCGAGGTCGGGCTTTTCCGTCTGTTGGAGTCGTTCGACGTTCCGGTGGGGGTGGTGGGTGGTCATTCGGTGGGTGAGATCGTGGCCGCACATGTTGCCGGGGTGTTGTCGCTGTCGGATGCGGTGCGGTTGGTGGAGGCGCGGGGGCGGTTGATGCAGGCGCTGCCAACGGGTGGCGCGATGGCGGCACTTGAGGCCACCGAGGAGGAGACCGGTAGCCTTTTGGACGATCATCCCGGGGTGGATCTGGCGGCGGTGAACGGTCCACGGTCCGTAGTGGTCTCCGGCCCCGAAACAGCCGTGGTCGATGCCATGGAGGACATCAGGGGTCGGGGTCGGCGGGTGAAGCGGCTGGCGGTCAGCCACGCCTTCCACTCCCGGTTGATGGATCCGATGCTGGCGGAGTTCCACCGGGTGGTGGCCGGCCTCTCCTTCGCTCCCGCGCGCCTTCCGTTGGTTTCCGCGCTCGAAGGGCGCACCGCCACGGATGAGGAGCTGTCGACGCCCGAGTACTGGGTGCGGCATGTGCGCCAGCCCGTCCGCTTCGCCGACATCGTCCACACCATGCACGACGAGTATCAGGTCCGCCGGTTCCTCGAACTCGGCCCCGACGCGGTCCTCACCCCCCAGATCGAAGCAGCCCTCACCGATCAGCAACCCGAACCCACCACCGTCCCCGCCCTACGCGCCGACCGCCCCGAACCCGACACCTTCCTCACCGCCCTCGCCCACCTCCATGTCCATGGCACCCCCGTCAACTGGACCCCCCACCTCAACCCCACCCCCCACCGCCACATCGACCTCCCCACCTACGCCTTCCAACGCCGCCGCTACTGGCTGGACGCACCCGAGGCCACCCCGGCCGGCAGCCGTGCTACCCCCGCCCCGCTGGACCCGGTGACGGCGACGGCGGCGGAGGAGGAGAGTTCCCCCGGCGCACTGCTCCACCAGTGGCTCGCCGGCCGCACCGGTGCCCAACGCGAGCGCGCCCTGCACGACTTCGTACGTGAGCAGGTCGCCTCGGCGCTCGGCTATGACGATCCCGCCGAGATCGCGCCCGACCGGGCCTTCGCCGAGCTGGGCCTGACGTCGATCACCGCCGTCGACCTGCGCGGCCGGCTGAACGAGGCGACGGGCCTCCGGCTGCCCGTCGGACTCGCCTTCGACTTCCCCACCACCCGCGCCCTCGCCGCCCGTCTGGATTCCGAACTCACCGGCACCACAACGGAGTTGGTGCAGGCGCAGCGGGCGGGCCAGGACGACGACGACCCCGTCGTGGTCATCGGGATGGCATGCCGGTTCCCCGGGGGAGTGGCGACGCCGGACGATCTCTGGCGGCTCGTCGCCGACGGCGTCGACGCGGTGACCCCCTTCCCCGAGGACCGAGGCTGGGACACCGAAGGGCTCTACGATCCGGACCCGGACCGTTCCGGCCGAACGTATGCCCGGGACGGCGGCTTTCTGCACGAGGCACCGGACTTCGACGCCGACTTCTTCGGCATCTCGCCACGCGAGGCGCTGGGCATGGACCCGCAGCAGCGGCTGCTGCTGGAGACCAGCTGGGAGGCCCTGGAACGAGGCGGCGTCAACCCGGCTTCGGTGCGCGGCACCCAGGTCGGCGTGTTCGTCGGCGCCTCCTGGCAGGCGTACGGGCCCGAGCTGTCGGCGGCGCCCGAGCAGGTGGAGGGCCGACTGCTCACCGGCGGCGCCCCCAGCATCATGTCGGGGCGCGTCGCCTACGAACTCGGCCTCAACGGGCCGGCGTTGACGATCGACACGGCCTGCTCCTCGTCCCTCGTCGGGGTCCATCTGGCCGCCCAGGCGCTGCGCGGCGGCGAGTGCCGGATGGCGTTGGCCGGCGGTGTGACGGTGATGTCCACGCCGGGGGCCTTCGTCGAGTTCTCCCGGCAACGGGGGCTCGCGCCCGACGGCCGCTGCAAGGCGTTCGCGGCCTCGGCGGACGGCACCAACTTCGCCGAGGGCATCGGCATGCTGGTCCTTGAACGGCTGTCCGACGCGCGCCGCGACGGGCACCGGGTGCTGGCGGTGGTGCGCGGCACCGCCATCAACCAGGACGGCGCCTCGAACGGACTCACCGCGCCCAACGGCCAGGCCCAGCAGCGGGTGATCCGGCAGGCGCTGGCCAACGCCGGCCTCTCCGCCGTCGATGTGGACGTGGTCGAGGCACACGGCACCGGCACCAGGCTCGGCGACCCCATCGAGGCGGAGGCGCTGCTGGCCACCTATGGCCAGGACCGGCCGGACGGCCGGCCGCTGTGGCTCGGCTCGCTGAAGTCGAACATCGGGCACACCCAGCACGCCTCCGGAGTCGCCGGCATCATCAAGATGATCCAGTCCATGCGGCAGGGCGTGCTGCCCAGGACCCTGCATGTCGACCGGCCGACCCCCGACGTGGACTGGACCTCGGGCTCCATCGAGCTGCTGACGGAACCCCGCCCGTGGACGGACACCGAGCGCCCACGACGGGCCGCCGTCTCCTCGTTCGGCTTCAGCGGCACCAACGCCCACATCATCCTGGAGGCGCCCACGCCCCAGCCGGCGCCCACGCCCACCCCCGACAACGAGCCGCCGCGGGACGACGCCGAGACCGAACACACCGTCCTCCCCTGGGTCCTGACCGCCCGTGGCGACGCCGCACTGCGCGACCAGGCCGCCGCCCTGCACCGAAGCGTGGAGCGGACCCCGGACACCGACACGGCCGATATCGCCTGGTCGCTGACCGCCACCCGCGCCGTGCTGGAGAACCGCGCCGTCGTCCTCGGCGAGGACCGGTCCTCGCTCATCGCCGCGCTGGGCGAGCTGGCCGCCGGCACCCCGTCGGAGTCCGTCGTCACCGGAACCGCCACCGCCGGCAGCGAACGGGTGGTGTTCGTCTTCCCCGGACAGGGCGCGCAGTGGGAGGGCATGGCCGCCGAACTGCTCGACAGCGCACCGGTGTTCGCCCGTTCCATGGCCCGGTGCGACGCCGCGCTCGCCGAGTTCACCGGCTGGTCCGTGCTCGACGTGGTGCGCCGCGTCGAAGGCGCGCCACCGCTGCGGCGGGTGGACGTACTCCAGCCGGCCCTCTTCGCGGTCATGGTCTCCCTGGCCGAGCTATGGCGCTCGCTGGGCGTGGAGCCCGCCGCGGTGGTGGGCCACTCCCAGGGGGAGATTGCCGCCGCCCATGTCGTCGGCGGCCTGTCCCTGCGCGACGCGGCCCGCCTGGTCGCACTCCGCAGCCTCGCCCTGCTGCGGCTCTCCGGCAGAGGCGCCATGGCCTCGCTGCCGCTCTCGGTGTCCGAGGTGGAGAAACGCCTCACACCATGGAGCGACGCCCTCTCCGTCGCCGCGATCACCGGCCCCAACGTCACCGTGGTGTCCGGCGCCCCCGAAGCCCTCGACGCGCTGCTCGCCGAGGTGGCCGCCGACGGGGTGCGCGCCCGCCGCATCCCCGGCGTGGACGCCGCCGGCCACTCACCGCAGGTCGAGGAGCTGCGGGAACACCTCCTCGACGTGCTCTCCGCCGTCCGGCCACGCCCCTCCACCATCCCGTTCTACTCCACGGTGACCGGCACCCAACTCGACACCGCCGAACTCGACGCCGACTACTGGTACCGCAACATGCGCGAACCGGTGCGGTTCCAACCGGCCGTCCAGGCCCTCGCCGAGCAGACACGGGCCGGCGTCGTCGTCGAGGTCAGCCCGCATCCGGTGCTCACCATCGGGATCCAGGAAACCGTCGACGCACTCGACACCGACGCCCTGGTACTGGGCACCCTGCGCCGCGACAACGGAGGCCCCGTCCAGTTCCTGCACGCGCTCGCCCAGGTCTTCGTCCGAGGGGCGAACGTCAACTGGAACGCGCTGTTCGACACCACCGGCCCACGGCTTCCCGTCGACCTGCCCACCTACGCCTTCCAACGCACCCGCTTCTGGCTACCCGCCGGCTCCGGCCAGGGCGACGTGACCTCGGCCGGACTGTCCCCCGCCGACCACCCGCTGCTGGGCGCCGAGGTGCCGGTCGCCGGCGAGGACGGCACCCTGGTGCTGACCGGGCGGCTCGGCCTCCGCACCCACCGCTGGCTCGCGGACTACTCCGTACTGGGCACCCCCCTCGTGCCGGACAGCACCCTCCTGGAACTCGTCGTCTCGGCCGGCGACCGACTCGGCTACGACCGCGTCGCCGAGCTGACCACGCTCGCCCCCCTGGTGCTGGACGAACGCACCGCCAGCCAGATCCAGGTGGTCGTCGGCGCCCCCGACGATCTGACGGGACACCGCCCCGTACGGGTGTACGCGCGACCCGAACCACGCGACGGCGCCGAGACGCCCTGGAGCGAACACCTCACCGGACAGCTCGCCCACGGCGACGACACACCCCCGAACCACACCACCCCCGCCATCCCGAGCCCCTGGCCACCGGCCGAGGCGACCGGCATCGACGTGACCACCGCCTACGCCGAAGCGGCCGAGAACGGCTACCACCACGGCCCCGCCTTCCGCGCCCTGGACGGCCTGTGGCGGCACGGCCACGAACTCCACGCCCGACTCGTCCTCACCGACGACCAGCGCGCCGAAGCACGCACCCATGTGCTGCACCCGGCGCTCTGGGACGCACTCACCCACCCACTGCTGCCCGGCGCACTCGCCGACCCGCCCGGCGCCACCGGCCTCCCCGTGACCTGGCGTGACCTCCGGGTCCACGCCACGGGCGCCGCCCGACTCCGCGTCCGCCTGACCCCCGGCGAGGCCGCCGACACCGTCCGGCTGGTCGCCGTCGACGACGAGGGCGGCCTCGTCGTCACCGGCGAGATCGCCCGCCTGGAGCCCGCGACAACGGAACGACTGCGCGCGGCCCCCGGCACCCGCCCGCACTCCCTCCACCAGGTGAACTGGGACCGGCCCACCGAGCCCTCCACTCCCCACATCCCCACCTCCTGGGCCCTGTTGGGGCCGGCCGACGCCGACCTCACCGCCGCACTGACGGCCGTGGCCCCCGTGACCACCCACCCGGACCTGGACGCGCTGACCCGGAGCGTCCAGGAGGGCGAGCCGACCGTGATCCTGCCGCTCACCTCTCCCACCCCCGCCGACCAGCCCCTCCCCGAAGCGGTGCGCACACACACGCTGCGGACGCTCGACCTGGTGCAACGGTGGCTCGCCGACGACCGCCTGACGGGCACCCCACTGGTGGTGGTGACGCGTGGTGGTATCTCGACGGGTGAGGGGGATCCGGGGGGTTTGGCGGCTTCGGGTGTGTGGGGTCTGGTGCGGAGTGCGCAGACGGAGAATCCGGGTCGGTTTGTTCTGGTGGATCTGGATGATGACGGGCGTTCGGTTGCCGCGTTGTCGGTGGCTCTGGGGACGGGTGAGCCTCAGCTGGCGATCCGCTCCGGGACGGTGCTGGTGCCACGCCTGGCCCGGGCGGCGGGCGAGTCAAGCACGGGCAGCGGTCTGGGCGTTGGAACGGTGTTGGTGACGGGTGGTACGGGTGTGTTGGGTGGTTTGGTGGCGCGGCATGCGGTGGTGGAGCACGGGGTGCGCAGCCTGTTGTTGGTCAGCCGCAGCGGCCCTGCGGCTCCGGGCGCCGCCGAACTGGTGGCGGAGTTGGAGGAGTTGGGTGCGCGGGTCGCGGTGGTTGCCTGTGATGTGGCGGACCGTGCGGCGCTGCGTGAGGTGTTGGTCGAGGCCGTTCCCGGGGAGTTCCCGCTGTCTGCTGTGGTGCATACGGCGGGGGTGTTGGACGACGGGGTGATCGGCTCGTTGACGCCGGAGCGGGTGTCGGCGGTGCTGCGTCCCAAGGTGGATGCGGCGTGGAACCTCCATGAACTCACCCGCGACCTCGACCTGGACGCGTTTGTTCTCTATTCCTCCGTGGCCGGTCTGATCGGCGGTCCTGGGCAGGGCAACTACGCGGCGGCCAACACCTTCCTCGATGCCCTCGCCCGCCACCGTCGTTCGCTCAACCTGCCTGCCACATCTCTTGCTTGGGGGTTGTGGGGGAGTTCTGGGTCGGGTGGCGGGATGGGTGAGGGGTTGGGGGGTGCGGATCTGCGGCGGATGGCGCGGGCGGGGGTGCGGGCGTTGGGTGATGTGGAGGGGATGGCGTTGTTCGATGCGGGGGTGGCGTCGGGTGCGTCGGCCGTGGTGCCGGTGGGGTTGGATCTGCGGGCGTTGCGGGGGCTGGGGGATGGGGTGCCGGCGGTGTTGCGGGGTGTGGTGGGCTCGGTGGTGCGGCGGGGTGTCGCGGAGGCCGTTGCGGTTGACGGCATGGCGGAGTTGGTGTCGCGGTTGGCGGGTTTGTCGGGGGTGGAGCGGGTGCGGTTGGTGGGGGAGATGGTGCGCGGTCAGGTGGCCGCCGTGTTGGGTCATCCCGATCCCGAGGCGATCGAAACGGACCGGCAGTTCAAGGCGTTGGGGTTCGATTCCCTGACGGCGGTCGAGTTGCGCAACCGTCTCAAGACGGTGACCGGGCTGACGCTCCCCGCCGCCCTGATCTTCGACTACCCCACCCCCGACACCCTCGCCGCCTACCTCACCACCCAACTCGCCCCACCGCTCGACACGACCACAGGAGCGGACGGCGAGAGCGAAGAGGACCTGCGGGTACGTCAGCTGCTCGACTCCATCCCCATCAGCCGGTTCCGACGGGCGGGCCTCCTCGACATGCTCCTCGGCCTCGCCGGCGAGGACACCGAAGCCAAACCGGACGCCGCCACCCCCGAACCCGACGAAGAACCGCTGTCCATCGACGAGATGGACGACGAAGCGCTGCTGCGCCTGGCCATCGACGGCTCGAACAACTGACACCCGAGGGGAGAGCGCGATGACCACATCAACCGACCGCTACCGTCAGGCACTTCGGCAGTCGCTGAAGGAGACCGAACGGCTACGCCAGCAGAACCGGCGGCTCGTCAGCGCGATGACGGAGCCGATCGCCATCGTCGGCATGGCCTGCCGGTTCCCCGGCGGCGTCGAGTCCCCGGACGACCTGTGGCGGCTGGTGGCCGACGGCGAGGACGCCATCTCGACCTTTCCGACCACCCGAGGCTGGCCCGACGACCTCTACGACCCGGACCCCGAGCGCCCCGGCCGGACCAACACCAACGAAGGCGGCTTTGTCCACAACGCCGACACCTTCGACGCGGCGTTCTTCGAGATATCGCCCCGCGAGGCCCTTGGCATGGATCCTCAGCAACGTCTGCTGCTGGAGACCGCGTGGGAGACCATCGAACACGCCGGCATCGACGCGGCCGAACTGCAGGGCAGCGACACGGCCGTCTTCGTCGGCGGCAACGGCCAGGACTACCCGTTGCTGCTGTTGACCACCGCCCCCGAGGCGGTCGAGGGCTTTGTCATCACGGGCAACGCCGCGAGCGTGACCTCGGGCCGTATCTCCTACCAACTCGGCTTTGTGGCCCCTGCGGTGAGCGTCGACACGGCCTGCTCCTCCTCGCTGGTGGCGCTGCATCTGGCGACCCAGGCGCTGCGCTCCGGCGAATGCTCGCTGGCGCTGGCCGGCGGGGTCACCGTGATGGCCTCACCCTCCAGCTTTGTCGAGTTCAGCCGCCAGGGCGGGCTGGCCGCCGACGGTCGCTGCAAGGCGTTCGCTGCGGGTGCGGATGGGACGGGGTGGGGTGAGGGTGCGGGGATGTTGTTGTTGGAGCGGTTGTCGGACGCTCGACGGAATGGTCATCGGGTGTTGGCGGTGGTGCGGGGTTCGGCGGTGAACCAGGACGGTGCGTCCAACGGCCTGACCGCGCCTAACGGTCCCTCCCAACAGCGGGTGATTCGGCAGGCGTTGGCGAATGCGGGTCTGTCGGCGTCGGATGTGGACGTGGTGGAGGCGCATGGGACGGGGACGCGGCTTGGTGATCCGATCGAGGCGGATGCGCTGCTGGCGACGTATGGGCGGGGGCGGTCGGCGGATCGTCCGTTGTGGTTGGGGTCGGTGAAGTCGAATATCGGGCATACCCAGGCGGCCGCCGGTGTGGCGGGGGTTATCAAGATGGTGCTGGCCATGCGGCACGGGGTCCTGCCGCAGACGCTGCATGTGGACGAGCCCACGCCCCATGTCGACTGGTCTTCCGGCGCGGTGCAGCTGTTGACGGAGGCCCGCCCCTGGCCCGAAACCGAACGCTTACGGCGCGCCGCCGTCTCGTCCTTCGGCGTCAGCGGCACCAATGCGCATGTGGTGTTGGAACAGGCCGAACCGGAGCCGGAGCCGGTTGGGACGTCGGGGGCTTCTGGTGTTGTGGTGCCGTGGGTGGTGTCGGGGCGTTCGGCGGCGGGGTTGCGTGCGCAGGCGGGGCGGTTGGCGCAGGTTTTGCGGGCGGATGAGAGCGTGAGTGTGGGTGGGGTGGCGTCGGCGTTGGTGTTGTCGCGTTCGTTGTTTGAGCATCGGGGTGTGGTGGTGGGTCGGGAGCGGGGGGAGTTGCTGTCCGGTCTGGAGGGGTTGGCTCGTGGTGAGGGGATTGCGGGTGTGGTCTCGGGTGGTGGGGTGGGTGTGGTGTTCACCGGTCAGGGGTCCCAGCGGGTGGGGATGGGGTTGGGGTTGGCGGCGGAGTTTCCGGTGTTCGCCGAGCACTTCTCCGAGGTGTGTGGGTTGTTCGACGAGCTGTTGGGTCTGTCTCTGCGCGAGGTGATCGCGTCGGGGGTGGGGTTGGAGGGGACGGGGCTGGCGCAGTGCGCGCTGTTCGCTGTCGAGGTCGGGCTTTTCCGTCTGTTGGAGTCGTTCGACGTTCCGGTGGGGGTGGTGGGTGGTCATTCGGTGGGTGAGATCGTGGCCGCACATGTTGCCGGGGTGTTGTCGCTGTCGGATGCGGTGCGCCTGGTGGAGGCGCGGGGGCGGTTGATGCAGGCGCTGCCAACGGGCGGCGCGATGGCGGCACTTGAGGCCACCGAGGAGGAGACCGGTAGCCTGCTGGCCGATCATCCCGGGGTGGATCTGGCGGCGGTGAACGGTCCACGTTCCGTAGTGGTCTCCGGCCCCGAAACGGCCGTGGTCGATGCCATGGAAGTGGTGCGGGGTTGGGGTCGGAGGGTGAAGCGGCTGGCGGTCAGCCACGCCTTCCATTCCCGGTTGATGGATCCGATGTTGGCGGAGTTCCGCCGGGTGGTGGCCGGCCTCTCCTTCGCTCCCGCGCGCCTTCCGTTGGTTTCCGCGCTCGAAGGGCGCACCGCCACGGATGAGGAGCTGTCGGCGCCCGAGTACTGGGTGCGGCATGTGCGCCAGCCCGTCCGCTTCGCCGACATCGTCCACACCATGCACGACGAGTATCAGGTCCGCCGGTTCCTCGAACTCGGCCCCGACGCGGTCCTCACCCCCCAGATCGAAGCAGCCCTCACCGATCAGCAACCCGAACCCACCACCGTCCCCGCCCTACGCGCCGACCGCCCCGAACCCGACACCTTCCTCACCGCCCTCGCCCACCTCCATGTCCACGGCACCCCCGTCAACTGGACCACCCACCTCAACCCCACCCCCCACCGCCACATCGACCTCCCCACCTACGCCTTCCAACGCGAACGGTTCTGGATCGACGCACCCGAAGGAGGCGACGGAACGGCGCTCGGGCGGGCCTTCCAGCGGAACGCCGACCCCGTGGACGGGGGGATGAGCATCCGGGAACAGATCGCCCAACAGCCGGAGGCAGAACGCCGGTTGACGGTGGACGAGGTGGTGCGCGACGCGGTCGGCGGAGTGCTGGGCTACGCGGGCCGCGAGCTGTCCCGGGAGCGAAACTTCACCGAGTTGGGGCTCAACTCCCTCACCGCATCCGAGCTGCGCGGCGCCATCAACCGCGCGCTGGGGCTGCGTCTGCCGGTCGGCGCCGTCTTCGACCATCCGACCATCGCAGCGCTGACCCGGTTCCTCGCCGGCGAGCTGGCCCGTGAACTGCCCACCGAAACCAGCCCACTTGCGCCGCGCGGCCCGCTGGTCACGCTCTTCCAGGCCGCCTGCGCGGCCGGCAAGGCGCAGGAGGGCATGGAACTGCTCGCCGTGGCGGCCGATCTCCGCGAGGCGACGGACGCCGGACCCGCCGAGTACCTTGCCCGTGAGCCGGCCCGGTTCGCCGAAGGCGCCGAGCGACCCGTGCTGATCTGCCTGCCGTCCCTGGTGGCGCCGGCGACCCCCTACCAGTACGCGCGCATCGCGGAGAGATTCCACGATATCCGGGACCTCCGGGTGGTCGTGCCCTCCGGATACGAACAGAAGGAGCATCTGCCGGAATCTCTGGAATCCGCCGTCGAGCTGCATGCCGAGGCGGTGCGTCAGGCGGCGGAAGGCTCCCCTTTCGTCCTGGTCGGATACTCCTCGGGCGGTTGGCTCGCGCATGCGCTCGCGCAATCCCTGGAGGACAGCGGAGTTCCGCCCGCCGGCGTGGTACTGCTCGACAGCTATCTGCCGGACGACGCCGAAATAGCCGCGCTGCAGACCGCGTTGTACCGCGAGATCGCCGGTAAGGAACAGCTGGTCGATCTCATCGACGACGTCAAACTCGCTGCGATGGGACGGTATCTCCACCTCTTCCGCGACTGGTCCCCCCAGCAGATCCACGCCCCCACGCTCTTTGTGGCAGCCGCCACCTTCACCGACCCGGAACCGGAGCCGGATTCGGGCCTGAAACGGGAACCAGCTTCAGGCGCCTCCTGGCCCCTGCCGCACACCCGGGAAGAGGTTCCCGGAAGCCATCTGTCCATGATCGAGGAATTCGCGGCGGAGACCGCCGAGGCCCTGCAACGCTGGTTGGCTGGCTCTCCCAGCGCGCGCGGCGCAGAAAGGGACGAGTAATGTCCGATACATCGAGCACGGCGGGCCAAATGGACCTGCTGAGCCGGGAATTCACGCAGAACCCGCATCTTCCCTATCGCAGGATGCGCGACGACGGAGTGGTGCGCAGGCATGTCGTGAAAACCCTGGCGACGGAGTTACACGCCTGGGTCGTCACCGGATACGAGGAATCCCGCGCGATGCTCGCCGACCCTCGGCTCTCCAAGGAGGCCGAGGAACTGCTGAAGGTCATGGCTGCGCAGACGGTGCGCCCCGGCGAGACCATCGCCCAGACGCCGCGCAGCATGCTGTTCAGCGACCCGCCCGACCACACCCGCCTGCGCAAACTGATCGGCAACGCGTTCACCATGCGCCGGGTCAGGGAGCTTCGGCCCTGGATCGAGGAGACCACCGACGGACTGCTCGACTCGGTCCGGCCGGGGGAGCCGTTCGACCTCGTCGAGCGGATCGCCATGGCGCTGCCGATCTACGTCATCGGCAAGCTGCTGGGCGTGCCGCCCGAACGCCGGGACGACTTCCGTTCCTGGAACGGGGTGTTGGCCGGCCTGGAGACCTCCGCCGAGGAGAAGGGGAAGGCACACCAGCTGGCGTTCTCCTACCTCAGGGAACTCATCGCGGACAAGCGTCGCGCCCCCGGCGACGACATGGTCTCCGCGCTGACCGAGATCCAGGAGGACGGCACCCGGCTCACCGAGCCCGAACTGCTCTCCACCATCTTCCTGTTGATGAACGCGGGCTATGAAACCACCGCCCATATGATCAGCAGCGGAACGCTGGCGTTGCTCCAGACGCCGCACCAGCGGGAACTGCTGCGCCGCGACCCGACCCTGGTACCGGGGGCCGTCGAGGAGTTCCTTCGCTACGAGAGCCCGCTCAATCTCTCCACCATCCGCTTCACGGCAAGCCCGGTTCGCCTGGGCGATGTCACCATCCCCGCCAACGAGATCGTCTTCATCTCGTTGCTCTCCGCGAACCGCGATCCGGAGAAGTTCGACGAGCCCGACACCTTCGACGTCCTCCGGGCGAACAAGTCGCATCTGTCGTTCGGTCACGGAATCCACCACTGCATCGGCGCCCCACTGGCCCGAATGGAGGGCGAAATCGTCTTCCGCAAGCTGCTCGAACGGTTCGGCACCTGGCAACTGGGAGTACCGGCCGAAGAGTTGGAGTGGAAGTACAGCGCGCAGTTCCGCGGTCTTGAACGCCTGCCCATTCGCCTCTCCTGAGCAGAACCCCCCTGAGCAGACCCACCCCTGACCAGAGCCCCACCACGCAATTCGACACCGAAGGAGCGGACACATGTCCAAAGAGGTCGTATCCCTCTTCTTCCAGGCGAGCCACGACAACGACGTCGAAACGGCCATGAGCTGTTTCGCGGAGGACGGCATCTGGGTCGACCCCACCGGCAAGGTCTACGAGCGGAACGAGATCAAGGAATACCTCGTCCAGCAGATCGGGGTCCTTGAGGACTTCCACAGCCAGGGAGTCTCCGTCAACTACTTCGACATGGTCGAGGCCCCCGACGGACGCGTCTATATCGGTGCCTCGGTGAAGGCCGCGGACGGCACCGAGATCCGCCGCTTCCTGGACGTCTTCGAGATGCGCGACGGAAAGATCGCCGTCAAGGACGTCTTCGGCAAGCAGTAGAGCCGAAAGCAGTAGAGCCGAAAGCAGGAAAGCCGAAAGCAGCAGAGCCGACCCCGACCGGTCCGGCCGCCGCCCCGCCCCCGGCAACGGGCACGGCCGGACCGGTCCCACCTCGGCGGCCCGAGGAGGGAGCCACATGAGTGACCCACGTTGGCACACCGAAGTCGACCGCGGCCGGTGCGTCGGCTCCGGCATGTGCGTGAGCATGGCGCCCACGCACTTCCGGCTCGACCAGGGACGCGCCCGCACTCTGCGGGACGACGCCACCGCCCCCGACGAGTCGATCGTGGATGTGGCCGAGTCCTGCCCCGCCGAGGCGATCACCGTGCGCGACGCCGCCTCCGGCCGCCTCGTCGCACCCCAGGACGTCTGACTCCCAAGGGGAGAACCCGATGAGTGACGAGACCGAACTCACCACTTACCCGTTCAGCGAGCCCGACCGCCTGTCGGTCGACCCCGGATACGCGGCGGCCAGGGAACGCGAGGGGCTGACCCGCGCCCAACTCCCCTACGGCAGCCCGACCTGGCTGCTGACCCGCTACGACGACGTCAAGTCCATGCTGGGCGACCCCAGGTTCAGCCGGGAGGCCGTCGTCGGCGAGGACGAACCCCGGTTCATGCCGTATGTGCACCGCTCCGACGCCCTCACCACCATGGACCCACCGCGACACACCCGGCTGCGCCGCGTCGTCTCCCGCGCCTTCTCCTCGCGGCGCATCGAAACCCTGCGGCCCAGGACACAACGCATCGTGGACGATTTGCTCGACGCCATGGAACGCGCCCCCGCGCCCGTCGACCTGATGGAGTCGTTCGCCCTCCAGGTGCCCATGGCCGTCATCTGCGAACTCCTCGGCGTCCCCTTCGACGACCGCGAACGGTTCCACGAGTGGAGCGCCGTCCTGGCCTCCACCGCCACCTCGGGAGTCGATGTCGACGTCCTCATGCGGGCCAACGAGGACCTGCGTGCCTACCTCGCCGACCTCGTCGAACAGCGCCGCCGGGAACCCGCCGAGGACCTGCTGACCGTCCTCGTCGAAGCCCGCGACACCGAGGACCGCCTCACCGAGGACGAGATGATCTCACTCGCCTGGTCGGTGCTGCTCGCCGGCTACGAGATCACCGCCTACCAGATCGGCAACTTCGTCCACACCCTGC
This sequence comes from Streptomyces sp. NBRC 109706, assembly GCF_000974485.1. GTDB lineage: Bacteria > Actinomycetota > Actinomycetes > Streptomycetales > Streptomycetaceae > Streptomyces. The sequence continues at coordinate 673,753 of NZ_BBOM01000011.1, forward strand.
TCACCCACCCCGACCTGGCGGCCCGGCTGAGCAAACACCCCGAGGACGTGGCACCCGCCGTCGAGGAACTGCTGCGCCACATCCCGCTCACCTCCTCCGCGTTCTTCCCCCGACGCGCCACCGAGGACGTCGAACTCGGCGGCACCCTGGTGCGCGCCGGAGAGGCGGTCCTGCCGTCCATGATGTCCGCCAACCGCGACGAAACGGCGTTCCCCGACGCCGCCCGCATCGACTTCGACCGCGCCCCCGACGTCCAACACCTCAGCTTCAGCTACGGAATTCATCACTGCCTGGGCGCCCAACTCGCCCGGATGGAGCTGCAGGTGGTCACCGGCACCCTGTTCCGCCGCTTCCCCGAACTGCGGCTGGCCGTCCCCGCCGAGGAGGTGCCCTGGCGCGAGGGAGCCATCCTGCGCGGCCCGATACGACTTCCCGTCACCTGGTGAACCAGCAAGGCCAACAAGCGAGTTGAGACACCGTACCGACACCGACCGCCCCGCCGCCGCCCCCGTGGCGACGGGGCCGCCGGCCTGCCCGCACCCCCACACCCACACGGGTGACGCGCCCACTCACTATCGTTGCGGAAACCGTGGTCCCGCCGAGTAGCGTCACGATATCGGCCGGTGACATGCCCCGGCCTCCCCGTCGAACGGTCGAACGAAGGAGACCCGGTGAGCAGGATTGTCGTATTCGGAGCGGGCGGACGAGGCGGCCAGCGCGTCGTCGCCGAGGCACTGTCCCGGGGCCACCAGGTCACCGCCGTGGTCCGCGACCCCGCCAAATACGCCCAACTGGCCTCCGACGCCGTGACCCTGGTCGCGGGAGACGTCACCGACCCCGACAGCATCGCCGCCGTGTCCACCGGACACGACGCCGCCATCGTCTCCGTCTACCGGCCCGACGTCGACGCCTCCGCCTACTACGGCGCCGCGGCCCGCGCCCTGCTCGCCGGCCTGGAGAAGGCCGGCGTCGAACGCCTCGTCATCCTCGGCATCGGCACCCTGCTGGAGAGCGCGCCCGGCGTCCGCTTCATGGACCAGCCCGAGTTCCCCGCCTCCTTCGCGCCGTTCAACAACGGCCGCGCCGTCGAGCTGGAGGTGCTGCGGACCAACGGCTCCGCCGTCGACTGGGTGGTGGTCGCCGCGCCCCCCACCCCCCTGGACAACGTCACCCCCCGCACCGGCCGCTACCGCACCACCGGCAACCGGCTGCTGCCCTACGACAACGGCGACGGCCCCACCTTCGACTACCCCTACGACGACAGGGGCCCGAAGTTCACCTTCACCGACCTCGCCGTCGCCCTGGTCGACGAGGCCGACACGCCACGGCACCACCGCCAGCTGGTCGGCGTCACCCACTGACCACCACCCGCCGACGCCTCGTGGGACGAACCGGCCGCGCCGCCCCTCCCACGAGGCGCCACGGGCGGCCGACCGCGGACACCCGCCGAGGAAGACGCCGAGGAAGACGCCGAGGAAGACGAAGATGACCAACGCCCCGCGAGCCGGCCAGGCCCCGAGCACCCGCGTCAGCCGCGGGGTCGCCCTGGCCCTCATCTCGCTGGCCCAGCTGATGATCACCCTGGACTCGACGATCGTGTCGGTCGCCCTGCCCGCCATCCAGGACGCGGTCGACCTCAGCGACGCCGGCCGCCAGTGGACCGTCACCGCCTACACCCTCGCCTTCGGCGGCCTGCTTCTGCTCGGCGGGCGCGTCGGCGACCTCATCGGCCGCAAACAGGCCCTGCTCATCGGCGTGGCCGGCTTCGTCCTCGCCTCCGTGCTCGGCGGCGCCGCCGTCAACGTCGAAATGCTGCTCGGCGCCCGCGCCCTCCAGGGCGTGTTCGCCGCCCTGATCGCGCCCTCCACCCTCTCCCTGATCACCACCACCTTCACCGAACCACGGGAACGCGCCAAGGCGTTGGGCGTCTACGCCGCCTGCGCCATGTCCGGCGGAGCCCTCGGCCTCGTCCTCGGCGGCGTCCTCACCGACTACCTGAACTGGCGCTGGTGCCTCTTCGTCAACGTCCCCCTCGGCGCCGCCGTCCTCATCGGCGTGCTCACCTCCGTGCCGACGCCCCCCAGGGAAGGCCGCTCCCGCCTCGACGTGCCCGGCGCCGTCCTCAGCTCCCTCGCCATGCTCGGCCTGATCTACGGCTTCGGCGAGGCCGCCGAATACGGCTGGTCCTCCTGGCAGGTCATCGGCGCCCTGGCCGCCGCCGCGCTCCTGATGGCCGTCTTCCTGCTCAGCCAGTCCCGGGTGACCCAACCCCTCCTGCCGCTGCGCGTCCTCGCCAACCGCGACAGCGCCGCCGCGTTCCTCGCCATGGGCGTCGCCGCGTTCTGCACCTACGGAATGCTGCTCGGCATGACGTACCAGTTCCAGACCGTCATGGGCTACTCGCCCCTCAGGACCGGACTGGCCTTCCTCGGCTACGTCGGCACCGCCGTCGTCTTCTCCACCCAGGTCGCCCGCTGGCTCGTGGCGCGCGCCCCGCTGGGCCCCATGATCGCCTCCGGCCTCGGCGTGTTCGCCGTGGCGCTGCTGCTCCTGACCCGCCTCACCCCGGAGTCCGACTATCTGACGGACATCCTGCCGGCGCTGATGCTGTTCGGCATCGGCGTGGGAACGCTGACGGTGCCCGCCATGACCACCGTGATGACGGTGACCGAGAGCCGCGACTCCGGCGTCGCCTCCGCCATCATCAACACCGTGCAACAGGCCGGCGGTTCCGTCGGCGCCGCGCTGCTGAACACCATCTCGATCAGCGCCGCCGCCACCTACCTCGCCAGCCGCGACGGGGACCCGGGCAGCGAGCTCAGCGCCTCCGTGCACGGCTTTGTCGTCGCCTCCCGCTGGAGCGTCGGCATCGCGCTGGCCACCGCCCTCGTCGTCCTGGTCGCGGTCCGCGTCCGCACCGGCCCGCAACCCCGCGCCGTCGCCGGACAGCGGGAGAACGAAACCGAACCTGCGGACGTCTGACGGCCCCGCCCCGGTGCCGGGACCCGAACACGACAACCGGAAACGACAACCCGGAAACGACAACGGAGTGGGGACGGCGGCACCGCCCGGGCCGCCGCCCCCACTCCCGTCCGTCCGGCCCGTCAGGCGACGGCGACCAGCGCCCGGTGGTGCTTGGGCGCCTCGATCTCGTCGATCAACGCCACCGCGAGGTCCGTGTAGGAGAAGGCCGGGGCCCCCTCCTCCGACGGCAGCACGGAACGCCCACCCGAGGTGTAACGACCCGGCCGCTCCGCCTCGTTGTCCAGCACCGCCGGCGGCGGCGCCAGCACCAGCCAGTCGATCTCGGTCTCGGCCTGCTCCAGCGCCTCCAGCTCGGCGACATGCCCCAGCGAGAAGATCCGGCCCTCCTCGGGGAAGTCCGGCGTGTCATGCACCGCCACGCCCGGCGACACCTCCAGCGCGGTGCCGATCCCCACCACCAGCAGGCGACCCACCCCGGACCGGCCCAGGCCCTTCACCAGGGCGCGCGCCGCGCCGCCGAAGAACTCGTCCACCGGCAGGCCCGGCTGGAACGACGCCTGGATGGCGGCGTCATGCCCCTCCGACACCTTCGCGATGCTGTCGGCATCCAGCACGTCACCGGCGACCACGGTGACCGCCTCGCCGCTCAGGTCCTCGTACTTGGCGGGGTCGCGCACCACGGCGGTGACCTGGTGACCACGGGACACGGCCTCGGCGACCGCCCGACGTCCAGCCTTTCCTCCGGCACCGAAAACCACAATCTTGCTCATCCCGAGTCCTCCGTTCGACAAAGCCCGGCAAGCGGCCGCGGCTGTGACTGCACGTTAGACGGCACTACCCTGGTTACCGCAACGATAGTTGGGGTACTGTGGGGAGCGTGAGTGAGCCACTGGACCCGGAGATGTTCAACGGGTGCAAGAGTTTCGCATTGCCCATCCGCTTCGGCAACAAGTGGACGGGGAAAATCCTGCTCTGTCTGCGGGATGATCGCCGGCGCTTCTCGGAGCTTCAGACGGCCCTTCAGGGCATCACCCCCAAGGTTCTCGCCGAGTCCCTGCGCGCGCTGGAACGCGACGGATTCGTCTCCCGCACCTCCTACCCCGAGGTGCCCCCCCGCGTCGAGTACGAGCTGACGGATCTCGGGCGCTCCCTCCTCGAACCGATGGCAGCCCTCTGCAGATGGACCGAGGCCCATCTCACCGAGCTGCTGGCCGAGCGCACCTCCGTCTGACCCCGCCCCTTCGCCCAACTCCCCGGTAGCGAACGGCCCTTGACAACGCCTCGGGCCACCCGCACCCCCCTTTTCACGCCACGACAGTCCCAGCACCACGGTCCGCGTACCCCCACCGCCACCGGCGTCCCGGGTACGCGGACCTTCGCGTTCCCCACCACCCCCGTGTCCCCGCGAACAGCTCCCCCTGCCCCGGCACCGCCGAAGAGGGGGTGTAGGGGGTGGCTGCCCCGACAGGTCGCTGGCTAGCGTCTTCAAGAGGCCGGAACCCGTGATATTCGGCCTCCATTTGTTCGTCACTCGTCATTCCCGATGGATGCGGACGGAGAGATAGCCGTGGGGTCTTTGGTCGACGCGCTTCTGGAAGGCGCGACACCGCAAGAATTGGAACGCGCGGACTTACCCGACGAATACACGGCCGCTCATCTGCGCGCCGAGGATTCCGAGATGTTTCGCGGAGTCGCGGACAAGGACGTCCGGAAATCCATCCGAGTGGGCGCCGTGCCCATGCCGGAACTCGCACCCGACGAGGTGCTGGTGGCCGTCATGGCCAGCGCGGTCAACTACAACACCGTCTGGTCCGCCATGTTCGAACCGGTCTCCACCTTCCGGTTCCTCAAGAACTTCGCCCGCCAGGGCGGCTGGACCACCCGACACGACCTGCCCTACCAGGTGGTGGGCTCCGACGGCGCCGGAGTGATCGTCCGCGTCGGCAGCGGCGTCCGCCGCTGGCGGATCGGTGACCATGTCGTCCTCAGCCCCGCCTATGTCGACGACCAGGAACCCGCCACCCACAGCGACGGCATGCTCGGCGAGGAACAACGCGCCTGGGGCTTCGAAACCAACTTCGGCGGCCTCGGCGAGTACACCGTCGTCAGGACCAGCCAACTCGTCCCCAAGCCGCCCCACCTCACCTGGGAGGAGGCCGCCAGCAACACCCTGTGCGCCGGCACCGCCTACCGCATGCTGGTGGGCGACCGGGGCGCCCGCATCAAACAGGGCGACGTCGTCCTCATCTGGGGCGCCGGCGGCGGACTCGGCGGCTACGCCGTGCAGTTCGTGCGCAACGGCGGCGGCATCCCCGTCGGCATCGTCGGCTCCGAGAGCAAAGCCGACGTGGTGCGCCGACTCGGCTGCTCCATCGTGATCAGCCGCGAGGAGATCGGACTCACCGACGACCCCACCGACGACCCCGACCGGGTCCTGACGATCGGCAAACGCCTCGGCGCCCTCATCCGCGAACGCGCCGGCCGCGACCCCGACGTCGTCTTCGAACACGTCGGACGGGCCACCTTCGGCATCTCCGTCTTCGTCGTCCGCCGCGGCGGAACCGTGGTGACCTGCGGATCCAGCACCGGCTACCAGCACGTCTTCGACAACCGCTACCTGTGGATGCGCCTCAAACGGATCGTCGGCAGCCATGTCGCCAACCTCCAGGAAGCATGGGACTGCAACCGGCTCATCGCCTCCGGCCGCATCGTGCCCACCCTCTCCGCCGTCCACCCCCTCGCCGATGTCGCCGACGCCTGCCGCCTCGTGCAGGAGAACCGCCACACCGGCAAGGTCGCCATCCTCTGCCTCGCCCCCGAGACCGGACTCGGCGTGACCGACCCCGCGTTCCGCGCCCGCATCGGCGACGAACGACTGAACCCGCTGCGGGGACTCACCCCGCCCATCGGAGAGTGACCATGACGACATCCGAAGGGCAGCGGTCCATCGGGTTCCTCGGCACCGGCTCCTATGTGCCGGCCCGCGAAGTGTCCAACGAGGAAGTCGCCGAGCGCGTCCCCGACATCACCGCCGACTGGATCGTCCGCAAGACCGCGATCCGCAGCCGCCGCTACGCCGCCCCCGACGAGGCGACCTCCGACCTCGCCGCACACGCCGCCCGCGCCGCCCTCGCCGACGCCGGCCTCACCGCCGACCGCATCGACCACCTCATCGTCTCCACCTCCACCGGCGACCACCCCCAACCACCCACCGCCAGCATCGTGCAACACCTGATCGGCGCCCACGACGCCGGCTGCTTCGACATCAACGCCGTCTGCGCCGGCTTCGTCTACGGCGTCGAACTCGCCCGCTCCCTCGTCGCCGCCAACCCCGGCAGCCGGGTCCTGGTGATCGCCGCCGACCTGTACTCCAGAATCCTCGACTTCGACGACCGCCGCACCGCCGTCCTCCTCGGCGACGGCGCGGGAGCCGTCGTCGTCGGCGAGGTCGACGCCGGACACGGCCTCCTCGCCACCGAACTGTCCACCCGGGGCGACGCCCAGGACCTGATCAAGGTCCACGCCGGCGGCAGCCGCATCCCCACCACCGCCGAAACCGTCGCCGAGGGCGCCCACTACTTCACCATGCGGGGCCGCGGCGTCCGGGACTTCGTGATGACCCATGTGCCGCCCGCGCTGGAGAAACTCCTCGCCGACGCCGGCTTCACCCCGGCCGACGTCAGCTGCTTCGTGCCCCACCAGGCCAACGGGGTGCTGCTCGACGAACTCGTCGGCCGCTGCGAACTCCGCGACGCCACCACCGCCCGCATCCTCGAACGCTACGGCAACATCGGCAGCGCCTCCGTTCCCGTCGCCCTCGACGACGCCGCACGCGCCGGGCACATCGCCCCCGGCGACCTCGTCCTGCTGTCCGCCTTCGGCGGCGGCATGTCCATGGGCAACAGCCTGCTGCGCTGGGCCCCACCCAGGGAGCCCGCATGACGGCCGTCGAACGCGTCGGCGTCGTCGGCTGCGGCCTGATGGGCGCCGGCTTCGCCGAGGTCACCGGCCTCGCCGGCCTGGACGTCATCGTCCTCGCCACCGGCGAGCAGAGCGCCGCCCGCGGCCGACAACGACTCGCCGACTCCCTCGACCGCGCGGTACGCCGAGGCCGAACCACCGTCGCCGACCGGGACATCGCCCTGCGCCACATCACCTTCACCAGCGATATCAAGGACCTGAGCGACCGCCAGTTCGTCCTCGAAGCCGTCCCGGAACGCGTCCACGAAAAGCGGGCCCTCTTCGCCGAGTTGGACACGGTCGTCCAGGACCCCGACGCCATCCTCGCGTCCAACACCTCCTCCATCCCCATCATGAAGATCGCCGGCGCCACCCGCGACCCCGGCCGCGTCATCGGCGCACACTTCTTCAACCCCGTCCCCGCCATGCCCCTGGTCGAACTCGTCAGCTCCCTGCGCACCCACCCCACCACCCTGGAACGGACCAGGGCCTTCGTCACCGACACCCTCGGCAAACAGACCGTCCACGGCGCCGACCAGCCCGGCTTCACCGTCAACGCGCTCCTCGTCCCCTATCTGCTGTCGGCCGTGCGGATGCTCGGCTCCGGCAGCGCCAGCGCCGAGGAGATCGACCGGGGCATGACCCTCGGCTGCGGCCACCCCATGGGCCCGCTCGCCCTAATCGACCTGATCGGCCTCGACACCATCGCCTCGGTCGCCGACGCCATGTACGAGGAGCTGAAGGAGCCCCTGTACGCGCCCCCACCCCGACTGCTGCGCATGATCGAGGCCGGCCGGCTCGGCAGAAAGACCCGGCAGGGCTTCCACACCTACTCCTGACCGGCGCACTCGACTACGGTGAACGACGTGCGAGCTGTGGTGTTCGACGCGTTCGGCGGGCCGCCCGGGATACGGGACGTGCCCGATCCGGCGGTGCCCGACGACGGGGTCGTCGTCCGGGTCGCGGCCACCGGGCTGTGCCGCAGCGACTGGCACGGCTGGATGGGCCACGACGAGGACATCGCCCTGCCCCATGTGCCGGGCCACGAACTGGCCGGCCGGATCGAGGCGGTGGGGCCCCACGTCACCCGCTGGCGGGTGGGCGACCGCGTCACCGTCCCCTTTGTGAGCGCCTGCGGACGCTGCCCCAGCTGCGCCGCCGGCGACCACCAGATCTGCGAGCGGCAACGCCAACCCGGCTTCACCGACTGGGGATCCTTCGCCGAGCGGGTGGCGCTCCACCACGCGGACATCAACCTCGTCGCCGTCCCCGACCGCATGGAATGGACCACGGCCGCCGCCCTCGGCTGCCGATTCGCCACCGCCTACCGCGCCGTCGTCGCACAGGGCCGGGTCAGGCCCGGCACCTGGGTCGCCGTCCACGGCTGCGGCGGCGTCGGCCTCTCCGCCGTCATGATCGCCGTCGCGGCCGGCGCCCTGGTCGTCGCGATCGACACCCACCCCGAAGCCCGCGCCCTGGCCGCCGAGTTGGGCGCCGCCGTCTGCCTGGACGGAGACGACCCACCCGAGAGGATCGCCGAAGCCGTACGGGCCGCCACCGACGGAGGCGCCCACCTCTCGCTCGACGCGATCGGCTCACCGACCAGCTGCGCCGCATCCCTGCACGGCCTGCGCCGCCGAGGCCGCCACGTCCAGGTCGGCCTGCTGCCGCACGGCGCCCGGCTGCCCATGGACCGCGTCGTCGCCCTGGAACTGGCCGTCCTCGGCAGCCACGGCATGGCCGCCCACGCCTATCCCGAGATGATGCGCGGGATCGACGCCGGCACACTCCGCCCCGAACTGCTGGTCCGCTCCACCATCCCCCTCGACGACGCCCCCGCCGCCCTCACCGCCCTCACCGAGGGCTCCACCCCCGGCGTCACCGTGATCATCCCCTAGTACTCCAGTTGCAGTTCGCTATCGCTGCTGGTCAGGAGCCTGTTTCTGAGTGTAGCGGTGTAACGGGCCGTTATCTTCAGCGGGTTCGTGACTTCGGGTGTGGCGGGCCGTTGTGCTGGTCGTGCAGGATGATGTGCAGCCCGATGTCTGGTTGTCGGAGCTGGAAGAAGTGCTCGTGCGGGTCGGCCACCGGTTCAGCCGGGTCGATCTGCGGCGGCGGATGCGCGCCTACGTGCGGGGCCTGCTCGGCCAGGTGGGCCGGAAGAACGGCTGGCAGCTGGCCGAGTACGCAGGTCACAGCACGCCGGCTGGGTTGCAGCACTTACTCGGCCGGGCGTGCTGGGATCCTGACGAGTTACGGGATGACCTGCAGGAATACGTTGCTGAGAGGCTCGGGGATCGGGCTGGCGTGCTGATCGTCGATGACACGGGCTTCATCAAGAAGGGCACCACGTCGGCTGGGGTGCAGCGGCAGTACTCCGGCACGGCCGGCCGCACGGAGAACTGCCAGATCGGCGTGTTCGCCGCCTACGCAACCAGCAAGGGGCGGGCACTGGTCGACCGGGAGCTGTATCTGCCGAAGTCCTGGACACAGGATGCGGACCGCTGCACCGCGGCGAAGATCCCCCACGAGCGGGAGTTCGCCACCAAGGGCGATCTCGCCAAGGTGATAGTGGCCCGCGCCCTGGCCTCACCCCTGCCGATCGCCTGGGTGACCGCGGATTCCGCCTACGGCCAGGAGTGGCGCTTT
>NZ_BBOM01000010.1 GCF_000974485.1 Streptomyces sp. NBRC 109706
GACGGGCGGGTCGAGGCCCTGCGGGCGTTGCGGGTCGCCCGCCGCAGCGCGGTCCAGCAGCGCTCGGACGTGCAGCGGCAGGTCAAGAACCTGATCGTCACCGCGCCGGAAGGCGTCCGCACCATGCTGCGGCACCTGAAGGACAAGGACCTGCTGACCACCTGCGCGGGCTTCCGCCCGAGCCTGGACCAGGCCGGCGGTCCGCTCACCGCGACGAAGATCGCCCTTCGCTCTCTCGCCCGCCGCCACCGCGACCTGGGCCAGGAGATCGACGAACTGGACGAGCTGATAGCCCCGCTCACCCAGGAGATCAACCCGGCCCTGACCGAGCTGAACGGCGTCGGCCCGGACGTCGCCGGCCAGCTGCTGGTCACCGCGGGCGACAACCCCGACCGGCTCCGCTCGGAAGCGGCGTTCGCCATGCTCTGCGGCGTCGCCCCGCTGCCCGCGTCATCCGGCCGCACCCACCGCCACCGGCTCAACCGGGGCGGTGACCGGGCCGCGAACGCGGCCCTCTACCGGATCGTGCTCTGCCGCCTGCGCTGGGACCAGCGCACCAAGCAGTACATGGAGCGACGGACCAAGGAGGGCCTGTCCAAGAAGGAGATCATCCGCTGCCTCAAGCGGTTCGTCGCCCGCGAGGTCTACCACGTCCTGACCACCACGAACGCCACCGCACCGGCCCCGAATCACCTCGCAACCGCTGCTTGACATCCATAAGAGCATCTCCCTGGCCGTCGGTGCGCGGCACCTGGAGGTCGGTGGTGAGTGGGTGGCGAGCTTCGCAATCGTCGGCTACCCCCGTGAAGTGCACCCGGGGTGGCTCCAGCCGCTGCTGACCTACCCAGGCCGCATGGACGTCTCGGTCCACATCGAACCCATCGACCCGGTCACCGCCTCCGCCCGGTTGAAGAAGCAGCTGGCGAAGTTCGAGTCCGGCCGCAGGTCCAACGACGAGCACGGCCGCCTGCCCGACCCACACGTCGAGGCCGCCACCGAAGACGCCTACGACCTCAGCTCACGGGTCGCCCGTGGCGAGGGCCGGCTCTTTAGGCTCGGGCTGTATCTGACCGTGCACGCCGCCAGCCGCGAGGAACTGGTCACGGAAGTCGGGGCCGTGCGGTCGCTGGCCGCCAGCCTCCTGATGGACGCCAAACCGGCGAGCTACCGGGCATTGCAGGGCTGGGTGACCTGCCTGCCCATGGGGCTCGATCTCCTGTCGATGCGCCGGACGTTCGATACCTCCGCCCTCGCCGCGAGCTTCCCGTTCACCAGCCCCGACCTGCCGCCGGCCGACCCCACCTCGGTCGCCGCCCCCACCGGCGTGCTGTACGGCTACAACGTCGGCAGCCAGGGGCTGGTGCACTGGGACCGCTTCGCCCTCGACAACCACAACTCCGTCATCCTGGGCCGCTCCGGCGCCGGCAAGTCCTACCTGGTGAAACTCGAACTCCTACGGTCGCTGTACCGGGGAATCGAGATCTACGTCGTGGACCCGGAGGACGAGTACGCCCGCCTCGCCCAGGCCGTGGGCGGCACCTATGTGCATCTCGGCGCCGAGGGAGTCAGGCTCAACCCTCTCGACCTGCCCGTTCACACCCGGCCCGACGGCCGGCGCACCGCGCCCCGCGACGCCCCGGTGCGACGCTCGTTGTTCCTGCACACCGTCATCGGCGTGCTCCTCGGCACCCAGCTCACCCCCGGCGAACGCGCCACCCTCGACCGCGCCATCACCGCCACCTACCAGCAGGCCGGGATCACCGGCGACGCCCGCACCTGGACCCGCCCGGCCCCGCTGCTGGCCGACCTCGCCCACACCCTCGAACGCTCCGAAGACACCGAGGCCGCCGACCTCGCCGCTCGCCTCCACCCCTATGTCCACGGCGCGTTCAGCGGCCTGTTCAACGGGCCCACCACGAGCCGGCCCGACGGACACCTCGTCGTCTTTTCCCTGCGCGACCTGCCCGACGAACTCAAGGCCATCGGCACCCTGCTCACGCTGGACGCCGTGTGGCGCCGGGTCTCCAACCCGGCCATCCGCCGTCCCCGCCTGGTGGTGGTCGACGAGGCGTGGCTGCTGATGCGGGACCCCGCCGGCGCGGACTTCCTCTTCCGGATGGCCAAGGCCAGCCGAAAGCAGTGGGCCGGCCTCACCGTCGCCACGCAGGACACCGCTGACGTGCTGGGCACCGAGCTGGGCAAGGCCGTCGTCGCCAACGCCGCCACCCAGATCCTGTTGCGCCAGGCATCCCAGGCCATCGACGAGATCACCACCGTCTTCAACCTCTCCGACGGAGAGCGCCAGTTCCTGCTCTCCGCCGAGCGCGGCCAAGGCCTCCTCTCGGCCGGCACGCAACGCGTCGCCTTCGAGGCCATCGCGTCGCCCGCAGAGCACCGGCTGGTCACCACCAACCCCGCCGAACTCGCCACCTACGACGACGAACCCGACACGACGGAACAGGAACGGGCCCCGTTCATCGACCTCGACCCCGCGAGCGACGACCCGCTGGCCGCCTGACCACTTCCCCTTGTCCCTCCCGAGCTTGGAGGTGAACTCCCCCTTGCCGCATCCACCCAACGTCATCGCGCGCCCCAAACGGCTCATCACCCAGAACCGCGCAATGAAGTCCATCGGGGTGTGGAACTGGACCCTGCCCGCATGGGCCGGCCGCTTCCCCGACGGCCGCACCTACAACACCTGCCCCTCCGCGGGGATATGCAGCTCGGTCTGCTACGCCCGCCACGGCACCTACTCCTGGCCCCAGGTCCTGGCCAAACACCAGGCCAACCTTCGCTTCGTCCTCGACGACCTCACCAGCTGGGAACACACCATGGTCACCGAGCTGGGCGCAGCACGGCTCCGTCGTGCCTGGGTGCGAATCCACGACTCCGGCGACTTCTTCTCCGACGCCTACACCCTGGCCTGGCTCCGCGTGGCGCGTGCCCACCCCGACGTGACCTTCTACGCCTACACCAAGGAAGTCAGCCGGTTCCGGGCACTCGTCGAACCCGCCCCGCCGGAGAACCTGTTGTGGGTCTACAGCTACGGCGGCACCCAGGACTCCACCCTTGACGCCGAACGGGACCGAGTCGCGGACGTCTTCCCCGACGAAGCCGCCATCCGCGAGGCCGGCTGGCACTCCCAAGAGGCGAACGACCTCCTCGCGGTACTGGGGCCCCGGCTGGTCGGCGTCCCGGCCAACCGCATCCCCCACCTCCTCAAGCGCCTGAACGGCCGAACGTTCCGCTCCTGGCAGGCCGAAGTCGACGCCGAACGACGCGCCCGCGCAACGCGACACGGCCATCTACGACTCCTGCCCGACGGCCGTGCTCGCAGCGCTGCCTCGCAGTCCGGGACGCGATCCCCCGGTGAGCGGCACGACCAGGCCGCATAGCCACTGCTCGCCCCTTCCGTCCCCGTTTCCAGAGAGGCGACCGTGAACCGCAACCCTGCCGAAGAGGAGCCGAACTCCCCGGTGCGCGACTATCTCCTCGACCCTTCCGGAGCGCTCGACCACCTGCTGGACGATGTCCTGGCGTGGGCCGCCCAGTGGGGCCTGCTGACCGGCACCATCGCCATGCTCGCTCTCGCGATGTTGGGCCTGGGATGGCTGTGGTGGCGACGGCATTGCCGGGAACGGATCGCCGCCGACGCCAGGATCGTCCGGATCCTCCCGCCACCGGAAGTCGACGCGAGCGGCGCCGCCGCCTTGTGGGCCAACCTGGTCGGGCTGCTGCGCCCGGCCATCAAACGCCTGGCGGGTCAGCCACATGTCGTCTTCGAGTACGTCACCGACCGGGAGACGCTGTCCCTCCAGATATGGGTACCGGGCGTCGTCCCACCGGGACTGGTGGAACGGGCCGTTGAGGCCGCCTGGCCCGGTGCGCACACCCGCACCACTCCGGCCACCAGCCCACTCCCCGGCCGGCTGGCCAAGGAGGGGGACGGGGAGATCGAGTTGGTGGCGGGCCAGTTGCGGCTGGCGCGCAGCGAAGCCCTGCCGATCCGCACCGACTTCGCCACCGATCCCATCCGAGCCCTGCTGGGTGCACCGGTCGGCCTGGGCCCCGGCGAACGCGCCGTCGTACAGATCCTCGCCCGCCCGGTGGCCGGGCGCCGGCTGCGCGCCGCCCGACGTGCCGCCCGTCGACTGCGCTCCGGGCGCTCCCCGCATACGATCAGCCGCCTGCTGGAGACGTTCCTGCTGCCCGGGCCCACCCCACGTCGCCCGACGCGCACAGCCCAACTCCAGGACCGGCACACGGTGTTGGAGACGGCGGCCGAGGACCGAGCGATCGTGAACAAGGCGCGCGGCGCGCACTACGAGACGCTGGTCCGCTTCGCGGTCTCCAGCACCCTGCCCCACCCGTCCGACAGCACCGAGCGGACGGTCGTGCGCGACCGGCTGACCGGCCGCGTCCACGCGCTGGCAGCGGCGTTCGCGACGTTCAGCGAGCACAACTACTACCGCCGCACCCGGCTCGGCGACCGGCGCGCCCTACCCCGACTGACCCAACGGCGCCTGGACCGGGGCGATCTGATGTCCGTCGACGAAGTCGCCGTGCTGGCCCATCTCCCCTGGGACACGGATATCCCGCAGCTGGATCGGGCCGGAGCACGCGCCGTCGCCCCACCCCCCGGCGTGCCAGCACATGGCCCCGGCGTCAAACCGCTCGGGCACACCGACACCGGCCGGCCCCGCCCCGTCGGCCTGCATGTGGCCGACTCCCGCCACCACCTTCACATCCTCGGGGCAACCGGCTCAGGAAAGTCCGAGTTGATGGCCCGCCTCATCCTGGACGACGCCGAGGCCGGCCGAGGAGTCGTCGCCGTGGACCCCAAGGGCGACCTGATCCAGGACGTGCTGGCCCGACTGCCCGAAGAACTCGGCGAGCGCGTCGTGCTCTTCGACGCCGACAGCTCCACCCGCCCCCCGATCCTCAACCCCCTCGAAGGGCCGGACACCACCCGCATCGTCGACAACCTCATGAGCATCTTCTCCCGGATCTACGCCTCCTCCTGGGGCCCGAGGACGGACGACATCCTGCGCGCCGGCCTCCTGACCCTGCGAGCCCGCCCCGGCGACGAGGCGCCGCTGCTGACCGACCTGCCCACCCTGCTCACCGACCCCGCCGCCCGCCAGCGCGCGGTCAACCAGCTCGACGACGACCTGCTGAAGGGCTTCTGGACCTGGTACGGAAAGCTCTCCGATCCCGCCGCCGCACAGATCACCGCCCCGCTGATGAACAAGCTCCGAGGGCTGCTGTTGCGGCCGTTCGTCCGCAACGCCCTGGCCGGCGGGCCCTCCACCGTCGATATCGACCGCGTCCTGAACGAAGGGGGCATCTGCCTGGTGCGCATCGCCCGAGACGCCCTCGGGCTGGAGACCTCCCGGCTGTTCGGCTCGCTGGTCGTGGCCCGCACCTGGCAGGCCGCCACCGCCCGCTCGCACGTCGGCCAGCATCAGCGCCCCGACGCCAGCCTCTACCTCGACGAGGCGCACAACTTCCTCAACCTGCCGTACCCGTTGGAGGACATGCTCGCCGAGGCACGCGGCTACCGGCTGTCCATCACCCTCGCCCACCAGTACCTGCGCCAGCTCCCCAGGGAGTTGGAAGAGGGCATCTCGGCCAACGCCCGCACGAAGGTCTACTTCAACGCCTCGCCCGAGGATGCCCGGGTCCTGGCCCGTCACACCGCTCCCCGACTGGCCGAGCAGGACCTCTCCCACCTCGGCGCCTACACCATCGCGGTCCGCCCAGTGCTACGAGGCGCGGAGACCGGCGCGTTCACCGCCATCACCGAGAAGCTTCCACCCCGAATCCCCGGCCGCGCCAAGACCATCCGCGCCACCGCCGCCCGCTCCGCACGCACCCGACTCACCGCGCCCCAGGCCCAAGGTCGACCGGCCGCCTCGGACCCCCGCCGCACGCCGTGACCCGGGGCCTTCCCGTCGACAACTCCGCGCCTGCAACGAGAGGTTCCTCCGTGACCGACGAATACCCCTTCCGCCGCCCCCTGCGCAGCCACCAGCCCGGCCGCATCACTTCCCGGCTCGCCGTCAACGGCGCACACCTGGCCCGACTGGCCGGACGCCTCACCGTCCGCGACCGGTGGCTGGCCCGCATGGTCCACGAGCACAAGGTCCTCACCACCCACCAGATCACGCAGATCGGTTGGCCGTCCGTCCGATCCGCCAACCTGCGCCTACTCCAGCTGTACCGGTGGCGCGTCCTCGACCGCTTCCAGCCGTTCACCGCCAGCGGCTCCGCCCCCATGCACTACGTCCTCGACACCGCCGGCGCCTCCATCCTCGCCGCCGAAGACGGCCTCGACCCCCGCAAGCTCTCCTACCGACACCACACCGCCATCGGCATCGCCCACTCCCGCCAGCTCGCCCACACCACCGGCACCAACGGGCTGTTCACCGCCCTCATCGCCCGTGCCCGACACCCCGCCGCGCAGGAGCGGCTGACGGCCTGGTGGTCCGAAACCCGCTGCACGTCGATCTTCGGCGACATCGTCCGCCCCGACGCCTACGGCCGCTGGCACCACCAGCGCGCCGGAACCACCGAATGGTTCCTGGAATACGACCGCGGCACCGAACCACTCACCAAGCTGGCCAGAAAACTCGGCCGGTACCACCAGCTCGCCCGCGCCTCCGCCATCACCACCCCCGTGCTGTTCTGGCTGCCGTCCGCCGAACGGGAAAGCGGCGCCCGCACCGCCCTCGCCGCCGCGCACCAGTCCCTGGAGGACCCCAGACTCGTTCCCGTCGCCACCACCCACACCAACGCCGCACCCCCGAACAACGGCGACCCCGCCGCACCCCGCTGGCTCCCCCTCCCCAGCAGCCAGAGCGGACGCCTCCCCCTGGCCGGCCTCACCCGCGCCTGGCTCCACCTTCCCCCCGTCTCCCCCACCGCCACACAGAACACCACCACCCCCGACTCCGGCCTCCGGCCGCCCACGCCCATGCCGCCCAACCAACTCGGATCCATGGCGACTTCAGGAAGGTGGTGAACCACCACGTTCAGGACCACAGCCGCGTTCCTCACCGGCCTTCTGCTTCTTGTCGTACTCGGCGCAGCCGGAGCAGCCGGCATGCTCTCCACCCTCACCGGACAAGGAGCCAGCTCACCCAGCCGCACCGCCATGGAGGACATCCCGCCCGAGAACTACGCCCTCTACACCGCCGCTGCAGGGACCTGCCCCGGCCTCGACTGGACCGTTCTCGCGGCCATCGGGAAGGTCGAGAGCGACCACGGCCGCTCCCCTCTCGACGGTGTCACCAACGGCACCAACCACAAAGGCGCTCGTGGACCGATGCAGTTCCTTCAACCCACATTCGACGAAGTCGTCACCGAACACCCCCCACCACCGGGCGAATCCCAACCGCCCTCGCCCTACAACCTCCACGACGCGACCTATGCCGCAGCCACCTACCTGTGCGACTCCGGCGCCCGAAACGGCGAGAACCTCCCCGGCGCCCTCTTTACGTACAACCGCGCCGACTGGTACGTCGCCGACGTCCTCACCCAGGCCACCCAGTACCAGAGCGCCACCACCATCGGCGACGACAACGACGCCTCCCCCATCGCCCTCCAAGCCATCAACTACGCCCAAGGACAACTCGGCCTCCCCTACCTCTGGGGCGGCGACGGACCCGCCGCAGGCGAAGACGGCTTCGACTGCTCCGGCCTCACCCGCGCCGCCTACGAAACCGCCGGCATCCCCATCCCCCGCGTCGCCCAAGACCAGTACAACGCCGGCCCCCACATCCCCGAAGACCAACTCCAACCCGGCGACCTCGTCTTCTACGGCACCCCAGACGACATCCACCACGTCGGCCTCTACATCGGAGCCGACCAAATGATCCACGCACCAAGAACCGGGGAGCTGATCCAGATCGCGCCGTACCGATACGCGGGAGACGACTTCGCGGCGGCAACTCGGCCTTCTACATCGCAACGGCAGGGCTAGGATCGAATGTCCGCGCTGGAGCCCTCGCGTCTTGCCCTTCCCATCTCGCACCTGGAGGCGCATCAGCCGAGCGACCCTTCTCTGTGAGCATTGAGCGATGTGCCTCGCGAAGTCACAGGTCACGGGCCTGCTATGAATGGCGATTGGAGTACTCGTGCGGTCGGTGCCCGATGACCATGGCGTAGATCATCGGGCCGGCTCGGGCAGGATGCTGGGTTCGACTGCTCCCACGGCCGACTGCCGCCTACGATCCGTCAGCAGGTCGACAAATCGCGAGAAAGCGGGGGCGCGGAGGGTACAGGAGCGGCAGTGGATCAGGGCCCGGCCGGAGCGAACTGCAACCCCTCGACGAGGAGTTGACCACGAGGCCCCAGGAAGTCCAGTCCGAACCGGATGAACTGGCAATCGCGCGGGAGGCCGAGGGCTCGGTCCAGGTCAGGGCGATCTGCGAGCGGCTGAGCCTGGACGCCTCGGTGCGCGGCAAGCTGGAACCTTCTCGGGTGAAGGTGACCAAGCTCGCCGAACCGCAACTGGCTACATACACGCTCTGACGGGCAGTTACCGCACGTCCGCAACTGCGTGGGGCGGGCCGTACCTGACAGGCCCGTGACGGCAGTCGAGTTGGTGTGAAGAGAAACAACAGTCCGTCGAGGGCCCTGACGGCCTTGTCTGCACCGCCCGCCTGCCGCTGTCGAGCGCCACTCTGAACCGGCTCGCCGACCTGTGTGGAGGAGAATGGTCTGCGCAGGTCTCGGTGAATCGGAAGGGCGAGGGGTGCTGCACGAAACCGCACATGGTGCGCTGGAACAACTCACGGATGATCTTGTTCTGGAGCGGGTGGCGCTATGGGTGCTGCGGGAGCGGTATCCCAGCCTCCGGCCTACCAGCGCCACGAGTGATACCGGTCTCGATGGCTACAGCCGGCCCCTGTTCAAAGACGAGATTGACGTGGCGTTGTGGGTCAGCCTGCAGCGCACATGGAGCACGAAGCTCACCATCGAGTTGGAGAAGCACAAGAAGCACGGGCGTACGGCGCCAGCCGTCTTCGTGATGAACCGCTCGACGACCGAGATCAAGAAGAGGCAAGCGCGGAAGCGGGCAAAGACGGAGTTCGGGGTGGACCTGGAGATCGTCGACCTTGCCGAGCTCGTCACGGAGCTGGAGTCGGACAGTCTGCGATGGGTGGCCGAGGCCGAACTCGGTGTCCGTCCGCGCCAGCCCCGGGCCCTGTCCACTGCGGAGATGTACCTGGAGCGACTCTCCGGCACCATCCCGGGAATGACCGCCGAACTCCACGGCGCAACTGAGATCCAGGACCGGATCCGTACCGAACTCGACGCGGAAGGCCCCACAAGCAGGATCGTCGTCGTGGAGGGCCCTGGAGGCAGCGGGAAGACCCGGATTGCGAATAGTCTAGCGTGGCCTCTCGTTATGACGACTGTCATAACGAGAGGTTGTCGAAGACCGAGGAGCTGCCATGCCGATGATCCGGTTGACCGTCCCGACCGGTGCCCTGACCAATCAGGGCCGCATGACGGATCCAGCGAGATCTCGCCGCTGTACTGCTGCGGTGGGAGGGCGCGCCCGACACCGCTTTCTTCCGGGCCGGGCGTGGAGCTACCTGACCGAGCTGTCCGAGGGGGCGCAGAAGACGGCCGAGGACGACGCGCCACGCTTCCTCGTGGAGGTGACGGTTCCGCAGGGGGCTCTTTCGGAGCGGCGCAAGGCGGGCCTGGTCGAGGAGGCCACCGTTACCGTGCTCGCGGCTGCAGATCTGTCCCCGGACCAGGCGCTGCGTGTGTGGGTGCTAGTGCACGAGCAGCCCGAGGGCACCTGGGGAGCCGGCGGTTCTGTCGTCCGCTACTCCGACCTGGTGGCCCTGGCGAAGGGGCAGCGGGCCGATGCGTGAACTGACCTACATCGCCCGGCGCACCGTTGAATGGCGCGAGGCGCCCGACCCCGAGATCGGTTCCGGCCTGGAGGCGATCGTCGCCCCCGTCGCCGCGACCTCCTGCGACGTGGACTCCGCGATCCTGGCCGGGCACGGCTTCATCGACCCGCCGTTCGCCCTCGGCCACGAATGCGTCGCCCGCGTCACCGACATCGGCGACCAGGTCACCACCGTGGCCCCCGGCGACCTGGTCGTGGTGCCCTGGTCCATCAGCTGCGGCACCTGCGCCCCCTGCCGCGCAGGACTCACCGCTCACTGCGGCTCGGTTCCGCACATGGCGATGTATGGCGCGCCGATCGGCGGCAGCTGGGGCGGCCTCTTCTCCGACCTGGTCCGCGTCCCGTACGCCGACGCCATGCTCGTCCCGCTGCCCACCGGCCTAGACCCGGTCGCCATGGCCTCGGCCAGCGACAACTGGTCCCTGTCCTGGCGGCTCGTCGCCCCCCATCTCAAGGCCCGTCCCGGCGCCCGGGTCCTGGTCGTCGCCCGAGGCAGCATCGGTCTGTACGTGTGCGACATCGCCCGCGCACTCGGCGCCTCCGACGTCCTCTACGTCGACCCCGACGCCGAGCACCGCAAGCTCGCCGAGGGCTTCGGCGCCCGCAGCGCCGAGACGCTCGAACCGATCCCGCACGGCTTCGACATCGCCGTCGAGGCCACCGGCCGCGTCGACCAGCTCGCGATCGCAGTCAGATCTCTCGCCCCCGAAGGCATCTGCGAGTCCGCCGGCAACCACTTCCGGCCCGGCGAGCTCCCCCTGCTCGACATGTACCTCACCGGCGTCACCCTGCGCATCGCCCGCGACAACGCCCGCACCCACATCCCCGACGCCCTCAACCTCGCTGCCTCCGGCACCGTCGACCCCGCCCGCGTCGTCTCCCACGTCCTCGACTGGGAACAGCTCCCCGACGCGCTGCCGGACAAGCACCTCAAGCCCGTCTTCGTACGGGACATCACCCCGACACGGGCCCCGGCCCCGAGCTGATCCCTCCGCCCGGCCGCTGCATGCGGCCACGCACCGAGAGGCCCCGATGACATCGCCCCTGCCCCACCGCTCCGCCACCAGCACCGCCCCCGAGCGACACGACGAGGAGGAACTCCACCAGCGACGGACAGCGATCGCCGCGCTCGGCCACGAGCTGCGCGCCCTGGTCGACGCGGCCGTCCGCACCACAGCCGCACCAAGCACCCTGAACCGCGTGTCAGACGGCGTGCACAGGCTCACCGCGCAGCTGACCGGACGTCGCCGCACCCGAGCGGAAGTCCCTGAGGTTGACGAGTTCCCGGGCGGAGTGCGGATGTACAGCCCCGTCACCGGGACCGGCAGCCCGCTCGCTCCGCCCCTGCGCGTGACACGACTGGACCGCGGCGCCGCGGGCACCTGCGCCCTGGCCATGGCCCACGAAGGGCCGCCCGGCTACGGACACGGCGGCATCAGCGCCACGCTGCTGGACGAGCTGATGGGCTGAGCCTGCGCCACCGGGGGAATGCCGGGTGTGACCGTCTCCCTTCAGATGCGCTACCACCGCCCCGTTCCGCTGGAATCCCCGCTGCGCGTGCTCGCCCATGTCACGGGCACCGAGGGCCGCAAGGTGTACGTGACGGGTTCGATCGCCACCGAAGAAGACCTCTCCTCTCCACGGTCCTGGTGGCGGCAGAGGGCGTCTTCGTCTCACCGGACCCCGAGCAAGCCCGGGCCCTGTTTCCCAGCCTGCGAAGCGCTCCTGGGTAGGCTAGCTCCGCTCCAGCAGGAGCCGTTCAGCGGCGGCTGCCTCCCGGGGCGAGCAGAGCCGTGAGTTCGGCGATCGCCTCTGGGGACGGCTTGAAGTACCGGCGGACGTTCTCCGGCTTCTTGTGCCGGGACTTCGCCATCAGCATCAGCAGCGACGCTCCCTGCTCACCGAGGTGGGACAGGGAGGAGTGGCGGTACTCGTGCAGGTCCCAGCCCGTACCCGGCCCGCGGGTGCGGCCCTTGAGCAGCCGCGGCAGGAGCCGGGCAGTGCCGGCGTCCCAGTACACGGTTTCCAGCACGAAGTCCTCGCGGACCTGGCCCCGGCGGCGGGACTTCGACTTCGCCCCCTTCGCCTTGACCGGGCAGCGGCGGCCTGCGAAGTCGAGGTCCTCGATGTTCACCCCGAGGATCTCCTCCGAGCGCCCGGCAGTCTCGTAGAGCATCCGCCACAACGTCTTCTCCCGCAGGTGCACCTCGCGCCGCGCGATCAGCCGGTCGATGGCCATGCGTGAGTGGGCCGGGGTCTCGGAGTCGGGCACTGCCAGCCGCTTCGCCCAGGCCGGGACGGCGGGACCGTCGTAGCCTCGCTCCCGCCACCAGCCGAGCCAGGACAGCACCGCCGCGCGCCGGGAGTTCCAGGTGTTCGCCGCGGAAGTGCCCCAGAGCAGTTCGAGGGCCTCGCCGATCTCGTCGTCCGCGACCGAGGCCAGCGGCCGGCCCTCGCCGAGCCGTTCGGCGGTCTTGCCGATCCCTATCCAGTAGTTGCGGACCGTGTTCGGGTTGCCGAGCGAGTCGAGGAAGACGTCGGCCGCCGTCCGGACGGTGAGCGCCTTGTCGGTCGGCAGCTGTACGACGGTGGGCACCGCTTCCCCCTTGCCGCAGATAACAGGGCCGCTTCACGTACGGCCCGGAGAGCATCACCGCAGGTGACGGATCAAGCTACCGCAGATATTGGGGTGTTATCTGTGGGACAACTTCAAACCGGTCCCATCGCCGACGGCCCGCCGGCCGCCCACCAGGGCCGACGAAGGCTTAGCGCACGATCTGACACCGATGTTCCTCAGGCCCCGACATCGACCGAGCCGGGGGCGAGTTCGCGACGGAGGGTCTCGACATACGGAGTGTGGTCGATAGCGCCATTGCGGCGCCACAAGCAAGCTTGAAGGACACACTCTGAGGGCCATCTGGGGCCTAGCCTCCTGACCTGGTAAAAATGGGAACATCGACCCGAACTCACGTGGTGCCACAGATGGCTCAGGCACCTGGCTGTACGACATCGTGCGGCGGCGGGCATCCCGCCGATCGGGTATGCGCGAGGACCGGATCACCCGGCGGGATGGCCCGCGTGGTCAGGCGCACGCTACAGTCATCGGGATGCGCCGGAGCGGCGCTGGTGTGCCGGGAAGGCTGGTCGGCGACAGAGATCGAACTGTCGGCCAGCGGATCCCGGAGTACTCCGATGTCAATCAAGTGCGGTAGGCGGAAGCCAGTTGGCGTCCGCCCCTCTGCCCGGTGGGAGGCGCGCCCAACGGGCGCACCGCTCACGTCGTCGCCCCGCGCCCCGGGCGGGACGGGTCAACCGCGCTCGCCTCGGCCCGTGTTCCGCGCCATGCCCTGCGGACGGCGCGGATGACCGGCATCTATCGAAGCCTCAAGGCTCATCGAGACGTGACTTCGTGGTGCGCGGAAAGGCTGGCCGGCTGGCCCGTCGACCACCGGACCACGTTGCTCGAAACGAGCCTCGGTCGAACCCATGTGGTGATGTCGGGAGAAGGAACCGGGCCGGAGGGGACACGGGTCGTTCTCGTTCCGGGGACCAACTTCAACGCGGCCACCAGTCTGTCGCTCGCAACGTCGCTCGCGGAACGGTGGTCGACCTCGGTGGTGGACGTGCCCGGGCAGCCCGGGCTCAGCGATCCCCGTCGCCCCGGACGGCAGCGGCTCGCGGTCTACGGGCGGTGGCTCAGCGAAGTCCTCGACCGCCTTGGCCATGAGCGTGTCGTGGTGGTGGGGCATTCGCTCGGTGGTGGCATCGCGCTGGCCTGCCCCGCACCACAGATCCGGGGGCGGATCCTCGTCGCGCCCGCCGGGCTGGTCGGGCTCAAGGTCACCGGCGATCTGCTCATGGCCACCGTGCCCTGGTTCACGCGGCCCACCGAGGTACGCAGTGCACGGCTTCTGCGGCACCTGTACGCACCGGGTGTGCAACCACCGGCGGAGATCGTCGCTTGGATGACGCTCCTGGCCCGCTCCTGTCGCTCCAGCCTGGCGCCCGCGCCGCTCCCGGGGCACCTGCTGGCCCGTGGCCTAAGCCCCATCGACCTGGTCGCCACGGGCGAGCACGACGTCTTCCTCCCTCCGTCGCGATTGATGCCCGCCGCTTCACAGCGTCTCGGGCTGTCGGTGCGTACCCTCCCCGGGGCCGGGCACCTCGCGGTCGAGGAACAGCCGGAGGCCATCGTCAACCTGGTGGAGCAGGCAATGAACAACGGCGAGAAGAACGGCTGTTGATCGCCGAGGCCACTCAGTCCAGCGCGGAGGCGACAAGGTCGAGTGAATGCCGCCCCGCTCAGGAGAAGAGGATCAAGGGTGCCCAGAACCGGAAGCAACCGGCAGAAGGCCCCCGAGCGGTGAATGCCGCTCACCGAGCACGCCGCCGATCTGCTCGACCACGCCTGGTACTCCCCCCAACGCACCATGCACACGGTCGACCTGTGCCTCAACGCGCTCTCCGCCGCCGTGCCCTTCGACGGCCAGGGCCAACTCCTGCGCGACCGCGCCCGCGAAGCCGCCGCCGAATGGCCCGAGAACCACCTCTTCGTCATCTGACTCGCCACCGGCCTGCACCTCAACAAGGAACACGACGCCGCACTCGAAGCCATCAACCTCGCGCTCGCCCTGCTCCCCTCCATCGGCAGCCGCGGCAGCCACGCCCAGCTCCAGGAGCAGTACCTCGCCAAGCGCGAACTCATCCTCGAAGGCCAGCAACGCGGCGCCGAGACAGCCGCCCACCGCCAACAGTGGGACCGGCAGCACGCCGCCTACCGCCGGGTCGAGGCCCGGCTCAACTCCGCCACCAACCACCTCATCACCATGATCACGGTCTTCGTCACCGCGATCGCCTTCATCATCAGCAGCATCCAACTCACCTACGGCGGCGACCTACCCCTCGGCGACCGCATCCTGCTCATCCTCGCCCAGGGCGCCGTCATGCTCGGCTTCTCCGCCCTCCTCATCCACGGCACCCACCTCCTCCTCCGCTACCGCCAACAACCAGACCCCCACCCCAACGACCCCGACGGCGCCCGGGACTGACGCGGCGCCGCCGCCCCAGCCACGGCTTCGCGTTCGGAGAACAGCCGCCAGGGACGGTGATCGTGGTGGTGCGCACGGACACCACGAGCTGAGGTGGTAAGCCGTCACGACCGAAGAGACGGCAGCTGGAGAGCACGCAGACCTTGAGCGGCTGCACCCGCGTGCCTCAGTCCGTCAGGGGATGGCGGAATGACCAGAAGCCACGTGCCGAGGGTGCTGCCGACACTCACGAGTGACGGTGGCGTGAAGCGAGATTTCAAGGTTCTCAGGGCTCTCTCCAGGGCGCACTCGTGGGCGGCCACGTCGTCGGCACATCCGCGTCTCGCCCCTCCGCCGTACTCGGGCCGGCGCTGGGCCTCAGGGGTCTGCCGGCGTGGCACTCGGGACGCGCCTCCGCAGGGCGAGGGAGACATAGACGAGGGCGACCAGGACCGGGACCTCGATGAGGGGGCCGACAACGCCGGCCAGGGCCTGTCCCGAGGTGACGCCGAAGGTGCCGATCGCTACGGCGATGGCGAGTTCGAAGTTGTTGCCGGCCGCGGTGAAGGCGAGGGTGGCGGTGCGCTCGTACGGCAGTCCGGCGGCCCGACCGATGGCGTAGGAGCCGAACCACATGAGCGCGAAGTAGGCCAGTAGCGGCAGGGCGAGCCGGAGGACATCCCCTGGGCGGTTGGTGATGGCGTCGCCCTGGAGCGCGAAGAGCAGCACGATGGTGAACAGCAACCCGTGGAGCGCCCATGGCCCGATCCGGGGGAGCACCTTCGCCTCGTAACGCTCGCGTCCCATCCGCCGCTCCCCCAGCCGGCGGGTGGCGAAGCCCGCGAGCAGCGGGACGCCGAGGAAGACCAGGACGTTCAAGGCGATCTCCGTCGCGGAGATGTCGAGATTCTCGCCTTCGCCCAGACCGAGCCAGCCGGGCAGGATGTCGAGATAGAACCAGCCCAGGACGCCGAAGGCGAGGACCTGGAAGACGGAGTTGAGGGCGACCAGAACGGCGGCGGCCTCACGGTCGCCGCAGGCCAGGTCGTTCCAGACCACGACCATGGCGATGCAGCGGGCCAGGCCGACGATGATCAGCCCGGTGCGGTACTCCGGCAGGTCGGGCAGGAAGATCCAGGCCAAGGTGAACATCACCGCGGGGCCGATCAGCCAGTTGATCATCAGGCTGGCGGCCATCAGGCGGCGGTCGGTGGCGACGGCGCGCCAACTGGCTGCGTCATAGCGGACTTTGGCCAGCACCGGATACATCATCACCAACAGGCCGAGCCCGATGGGCAGCGAGACTCCGCGAACCTCCAGGCCGGCCAGCATCTCGTCCAACCCGTCGACTGCCCGCCCGAGCAACAGGCCGGCGGCCATGGCGACGAGGATCCACACAGGCAGGAACCGGTCCAGCGGGGAGAGCTTCGCGACAATGGCGGCCCGGCCGACGTCCACGGCGGCGTGACCGCCCGCGGGTGCGGTGGTCACGGACAGGCCCGCTTCCGGTCGTTCTCCGCGGTGGCGCGGGCGATGCCGGCCAGGACACCGAACCGGCCGGCCAGGGCCTCCAAGACTTCGGGCCTGAGCTTGTAGTAGGTGAAACGGCCGCACGGTTCGGTCTCCACCACCCCGGCCTCGCGCAGCACCCGCAGATGGTTGGAGAGGTTGGTCTGCTTCGCTCCGGTCTCCTCCACCAGGTGCGTGGTACACAGCGTTTCGTGTGCCAGCAGCGTCACGATCCGCAACCGGAGCGGGTCGGCCAACACCCTGAACAGATCAGCATCCACTGAAATCAGCATGTGCTGATACTGTCACATCACCTGAGACTGACACCAGCCGCAGCTGACATCCTGCTGCGCTCCGTAAAGGAATGAACGAAATGCCCCCTCCCCCGACCGCGTCAGTGCTGTTCGTATGCGTGCACAACGCCGGCCGTTCCCAGATGGCCGCCGGCTTCCTCACCCACCTCGCGGGCGACCGGATCGAGGTCCGCTCCGCCGGCTCGCTGCCGGCCGAGCAGGTCACCCCGGCCACCGTCGAAGCCATGAAGGAGGTGGGCGTCGACATCTCGGCCGAGCGACCGAAGGTACTGACCACCGAGGCCATCCGGGCGTCCGACTACGTCATCACCATGGGCTGCGGCGACACCTGCCCGATCTTCCCCGGCAAGCACTACCTCGACTGGCAACTCGACGACCCGGCCGGCCAGGAACTCGACGCTGTCCGGCCCATTCGAGACGAGATCCAACGCCGGACCGAAGCACTGATCGCCGAGATCGACGCAAACCAGCAGGCGTGACCGGAGGAGCACGATCCCCGGTCCGGGCCGTCACGGCCCATCGACCGTCCCACTCGCCGAGCCCGCCGGCTGGACCTCCAACCGAGGTTCTTCCAACTGGATGGTGGTGTCGCACAACCGCGCGACCTGCGCGGGGTCGTGTGAGACCAGGAGAACGGTTCTGCGTCCGCGCAGGGAGGCCACGGACTGTTCGACGGTGTCGCGGCTCCGTTCGTCGAGCGCGCTGGTGGGCTCGTCGAGCAGCAGCGCCACGGGTTCGAGGGCGAGGGAACGCGCCAGACAGAGTCGCTGTTTCTGCCCGGCGGAGAGGTTGCCTGCTGGGGTGTCGAGGCGATCGCGAATTTCCTCCCAGAGACCGGCTTCGGCGAGTGCCAACTCCGCGCGCTGACGGAGTCGTTCCTTGCTCTCCCTGAGGACATGCCGGATGCCGAACAGGGCGTTGTCCAGGATGCTGCCGCCGAAGACGACGGGGGTCTGCGGCACCAGAACGACCTTGGACCGCAGATCGGCGTCCCCCTTGCGGTGGACGACGGGCCGGCCGAGTACGTGGATCTCCCCCTCGGTCCTCAGCTCGGGCGGCAACAGGTCGACGAGGGCCCGCAGCACGGTGGACTTCCCGGCGCCCGAGGGCCCGCAGAGGCCGGTGGTGGTTCCGTGCCGGAGTTCGAAGGAGAGCGGACCGACGAGAGTGGTCCCTCGCGTGAGGACCCGTAGTTCGTGAGCTGCTATGACGATGTCCATCGCTGTCCTTCCAGGCGGTTCCGCAGCACGACGGCGGCTGTGAGGAGGAGGGCGGTGATGACGATGAGGACGAGGGCGCTGGACCATGCCTGGGTTACGGCCTGGGGGTCGCCCGAGTCCTGGGAGAGGTTGAAAACATGGGTGGGTAGGGACTGCACCGGACTCTCGACGACACCGCCGGGCAAAGCCGGTGCACCGGCGAAGACGGTGGCGGTGAAGAGGAGCGGGGCGGTCTCACCGGCGGCGCGCGCGAGCCCCAGGAGGAGCCCGGTGATGGTGGCCGGCCAGGCGTAGGGGACAACGACGGAACGCAGGTACTGGGCCTGAGTCAGTCCCAGTGCCTTGGCACTCTCGGTCAGCTCCGGGGGCATGCCCCTGATCCTGGCCGCAGTGGCGAGGGCCACCACGGGGACGACAACGGGCACCAGGACGATGACGCCGGCGAGCCACGACTTCCCCCAGCCCATGGCCGTGGAGAGGACCACAAAGCCGGCGAGGCCGAGGAGGATGGTGGGCACGCCGCCGATGACGACGGTGAGCACGTTCAGCGTCCGGATCAGCCGCGAACTTCCGTAGACGCCCAGCAGGATGCCGGCGGCGAAGCCGAGTGGTAGGGCCGCGGCCGCGGTGCCGACGATGAAGAGCAGGGTGCCGGAGATCTGGTTGCGCACGCCGCCGCCGGAGGAGCCGACGGACTCGGTGAGCCAGAAGGTGGGGTCGAAGGCGGCGGTGCCGCGGGCGGCCAGCAGCATGAGCATCGCGATGAGCAGTGCGGTGGGCAGCAGGAGCGCGGCGAACCGCAACGCGGCGGTGGACCGGTCGCGTTGAAGTCGGAGGGCGGTGAACACGGCGCGGGGCGCGGGCAGTCGCTCGTCGCCCGGCCGCGCGTGGCGGGTTCTGGTGCCCAGGACGGTGGCCGCGGCGACGGCGGCGAGCAGGACGACGCCCAGCGCGCACAGGGCGGCGAAGTGCGGCCCCGATGTTCCGGCGAGCATGGATTCAGGGCCGGCCAGCTTGGTGGTGAGGGTCTGGCCCGGCTGGAAGAGGGAGTCGAAGAACTCGCCCGGTGTGGTGGGGAGCCTCCCGTCCGCGCGGCCGATGACGAGGTAGACGGCGATGGCCTCGCCGAGGGCGCGCGCCAGGCCGAGAAGCACGCCGGTGCGCATGGCGGGCCGGGCACGTGGGAGGACGGCGGAGCGGACCACCTCCTGTCGGGTGAGCCCGAGGGCGTATGCGGACTCGCGATAACGGTCGGGGACGGCCTTGAGCGCGTCGACACTGACCGCGATGACGGTGGGGGTGATCATGACCGCCAGCACGATGGCGGCAGCGAGCAGGCTGTCGCCCCCCGGCACCGCGCCGAGAGTGGAGACCAGCGGCCGGATGGCCATGATGCCAATCAGCCCGTAGACGATGGACGGGACGGCCGCCAGGAGTTCGACGCTGGTGCGCAACGGGCGGGCCAGCCGCAGCGGCAGGTACTCGTTCAGGGCGATCGCGGCGGCCCAGCTGACGGGAACGGCCAAGGCGAGGGCCATCAGGCAGACGATGCCAGAGCCGTAGATCATGGCCAGCCCGCCGAACGCGGCGTGCGTGGGACTCCAGGTGCCGGCGGTGAGGATCTCTCCCCAGTCGACCGACCCGCCGGTGAGGCCCGAGGTGAGATAGCCGACCAGCACGAGGAGGATGCCCAGGACGGTGGCGGCCCCGAGGACCGTCCAGGTCCAGATCCACCGCGAGGGTCGTGGACGTGGCTCGGTGGCCGGTGCGGCCGACAGGGGCCGCACCGGCGTCTGGCTGGTCAACTGTCAGCCCCCGAGTTCGCGGATTCCGAGGTAGCCGTGGGTGGGGAGGATCGCCTGCCCCTCGTCGGAGAGGACATAGTCGATGAAGTCCTTGAGCTGCCCCTCCGGTGGCCCGTCGGTGATGAGGTAGAGGGGGCGCGTCATCGGGTACTCGCCGGAGGCGACGTTCTCGATGTCAGGGGAGATGCCGTCGAGGTGGACCGCGACGAGGTCGTCGTGCCTGTCGATGAACCCGGTGGACAGGGGGGCGACGGCGCCGGCCGTGGACTTTACCTTGCTGCGGGTCTCAAGGTTGCCGCCCACGATGGCAAAGTTGTCGGTGTCGGGAGGTGGCGGGGGGTCACCTTCGCCGTAGAGGTACTTGTCGAGGACTTCGCGGGTACCTCGCCCCGGTTCCTTGTCGTAGACGAAGATGCCGAGGTCAGGACCGCCGACTTCAGACCAGTTGGTGATGGTCCCCTCGAAGATGCCCTGAACCTGTTCGCGGCTGAGGTTGGTGACTCCGGCGTCCGCTACCTCGCGGTGGATGATCACGCCGACGGCATCGGCGCCGATCTGGGTGGGGTGGAAGTCGGTGTCGGGGTGCGCCGCCTGATCCTCTGCGGAGAACGGCTTGGAACTCATGGCGATGTCGATCTGGTCCGCACCGAGTTGGGATATCGCGCCGGCGGACCCGCCGTCGGTGGCGACCGTGATGTCGTACCCCCGCTCCCGCAGCACCTCGCTGGCATCGGTCGCCACTGGAGCAACCGTGGTGGAACCGCTGACCCGCATCGTCCCGGAGCCGGCATCGCCGTCGGCGCACGCCGAGAGAGTGACGGCGAGCAGCATCACCACACATCCGACACCCACGCGATGCGTCAACGGGGCGCCGATGACCCGCTCGCATGTCTCCCTGTCACCGTTACGCCTTTTCCACCCCTTAGCGGGAAATGTCCCCGTGTGAGGCATGCAGCTCCTCCTGTGACTGGCATCGCTGATTCCATGGGAGTCTAAACAGCAGATGGCGCACAGGGGAACAGTTTCTGAACAGCCAGTAACTGTAAGGGAGTTCACACCCAAAGCGGTTGCATCGAGGACCTCCCCCACCCCGACAGCCACCACCGCGAACGCCGAACAGAGCCGCGCCGCTCCAGCAACAAGGACCACGCCGGACGCCCGCCAGAACTTCACGACACAAACCGCAGGCGAGGGGGCGTCGAGGGGATTCCGGACCCAGACCCCCTCTATGTTGACGTTTATCGAATCAAGTGGAAGTGTGTAATCGACAACCGTCGATATCGCATGGAGGAGCAGGCTGTGTCCCGCACCCAACTCGCACTGCGCGTCGCCGACCTGGAAGGGTCGATCACCTTCTATTCCCGACTTTTCAATACCGAGCCCGCGAAGCGGCGCGAGGGCTACGCCAATTTCGTCATCACCGAGCCGCCCCTGAAGCTGGTCCTCCTGGAAGGGGAGCCGGACCAGGACACGCGACTGGACCACCTTGGCATCGAGGTGGAGTCGACCGAGCAAGTGAGCTCGGCGACCGAGCGTCTGAAGGGCGCCGGGTTGGCGACGTTCGAGGAGAACGACACGTCCTGCTGCTACGCGCTACAGGACAAGGTGTGGGTGACAGCCCCCGGCAAGGAGCCCTGGGAGGTCTATGTGGTGAAGGCGGACGCGGACACGCTCGGCAAAAGCGCTGCCACCCGCCCCGAGAACCAGGGCTGCTGCTGATTCGTCAGTAGCAGAACAGGAACCACTGGACGCACACCCTCCCCCGCTCCGGGCCGACCGATCCGACGAACGCCCGGCGGCGGGCGGAGGGCCACGTCAGGCAGCGGGAACGCGCACGGGGCTCAGGAGCCGCCCCATGACCGCGAGAACAGAGGGCTCGACACGGTAGTAGACCCAGGTGCCCCGCCGATCGGCGAGCAACAACCCCGCCTCCCTCAGCTTCTTGAGGTGATGGGAAACCGTCGGCTGCGAGACACCGACATCCGCGATGTCACAGACACAGACCTCCCCCTCAGGATGTGAGGCCACCTTGGAGAAGAGGCGCAGCCGAACGGGATCACCCAGCGCCTTGAACATCACAGCCGCGATCCCGGCTTCGTCGGCGGTCAACTCCCGCTCGGTGAGGGCCGGACAGCACGGCTCAGCGGCGAGCATCGCCACCTTCACCCGGGGATTCGACATGCATCTATGTTGACACCAATCACCGGCGAATGCAAAGATCAAACAATTTGACATCTATCAAATCAATGGGGGACCCTCATGCCCGATACCGGGACCCGCCCCACTGCGGTGATCACCGGCGCCAGCAGCGGCATCGGAGCGGCCACCGCTCGTCGTCTGGCAGATGAGGGATTCGCCGTTGTCCTGATCGCGCGTCGGGAGGATCGGCTCGCCCGGGTCACGGAGGAGATAGGCGACGCGGGTGGGACGGCGCGAGCGCACGCCGTCGATGTGACCGACGCCGAGTCGGTGGCCGCTCTGGCCGCCACGGTGGAACAGTGCGACGTACTCGTCAACGTCGCCGGGGGCGCCTTCGGGGTGGAGGAGGTCTCCGAGGCGAACCCCGCCGACTGGCTGCGCATGTACGAAGTGAATGTCCTGGGCACGCTGCGCCTGACCCAGGCACTGCTCCCCCGGCTTCTACGCGGACGGGCCGGCACCGTCGTCGTCCTCACCTCCACCGCTTCATTCACCTGCTACGAGGGAGGCGGTGGCTACAGCGCGGCGAAGCATGGCGCCCACGCGCTGGCCCAGACGCTCCGGCTGGAGGTGTGTGGCACGCCGCTGCGCGTGGTAGAGATCGCGCCGGGCATGGTGCAGACCGAGGAGTTCTCCCTCAACCGCTACCGCGGGGACGCCACCAGGGCGGCCGACGTCTATGCCGGCGTACCGGATCCGCTGGTGGCCGAGGACATCGCCGACACCGTGGCGTGGGCGGTGACCCGCCCTCCGCACGTCAACGTGGACCTCCTGGTCGTCCGGCCTCGGGCGCAGGCCGCGCAGCACAAGGTGCACCGGCTGGGCTGAGGCGGCCCACGCGACTTGAGAGCTGGCTCCGTCACGGACGATGGAGCCAGCCCACATGTCGCCCCGAAGTCAGCAGGCGGGCGCCGCCCCGGGGGCGTCGAACTGTTCGGCGGTGTAGGCGGCGAGTTGGAGCGCGGCGGTGTGGTCAATGCCCAGCTCGGTGGCGGCGGTCAGCACGGCTTCCGAGGCGCTGGACGAGGTACCCAGGTGCCTGGCGGTGGCATGGAGAAGCTGATCGTAGCGTTCCTTGGTCAGACCCAGGCGTAGCGCGATGGCCTCCGCTCCCCCGGTGGCGGAACAGACCCCCGTCTCCGGCAGTTGCAGCTCGACGGACTCGGCCGCCGCCAGGTCTCCGGCGATGGCTGCGGCGACGGAGCGGACCTGCTCGTAGCCGGTGACCATCAGGAACGTGGGCGCACGCCCGTAGCTCTTCATCCCCACCACGTAGTAGCCGGGTTCGGGGTGCGCCAGCTCGCGGAAGCCGTGCGGGGTAACGGTTCCACAGGAGTGCTGGTTGGGGTCGATGAGGGGAGCGACCGCGCGGGGGGCGGACGTGACGGGGTCGAGGTCGAGGCGCAGTTCGTCGGTGATGCGGTGGTCGGGACGGAAGCCGGTGGCGGCGACCACGCGGTCGGCGGTGATGGCGTACTCGCTGTCGTCGTCGGTGTGGGAGTAGAGCCGGATCCGTCCGTCGTCGAGCGTGTGGACCCGGTGCGTGCGGAAGTTGGGCGCGAGGGTGACGCGTCCCGTGTCGACGAGCATGCGCAGTCCTGAGCCGAGCGCGCCGCGTGCGGGCAGTTCGTCGTCGCCTCCCCCGCCGAAGGAGCCGGCGGGCTCGGCGGCGCGGATGGCCCAGGTGACCGCAGTACCCTCGGCGGCGTCGGCGAGTTCGGCGAGCGCGAGGAGGGTGTTGGCTGCGGAGTGCCCGGCGCCGACCACCACCGTGTGGTGGCCAGCGTAGGCGGGGCGGTCGGCGCCCAGGACATCGGGCAGGCCGTGGCTAATCCGGGCGGCGGCCTCCCGCTCCCCATGGGCAGGCAGGCCGTTGGCCCCCAGGGGGTTGGGCTGGAGCCAGGTACCGGAGGCGTCGATGACGGCGCCAGCAAGGACCTCGTCCCCTTCGGACAGCCGGAGCACGAAGGGGACGGCGTCGCGCCCTGCGGTGCGCAGCCGGTCCACCCCGTGCCGGCTGATGGCCTCGACCCTGGCCCCGTAGCGGATGTGCGGGGCCAAGGCCGGATGTTCGGCCAGGGGCTGGAGATACCGCTTGACAAG
Organism: Streptomyces sp. NBRC 109706; assembly: GCF_000974485.1. Taxonomy (GTDB): domain Bacteria; phylum Actinomycetota; class Actinomycetes; order Streptomycetales; family Streptomycetaceae; genus Streptomyces. Next base: position 24,112 of record NZ_BBOM01000010.1, read on the forward strand.
GTCACCCCCAGTGGGGAGCTCCTCGCCCGGCGGCTCCTCCCAGCCGGCGGACGCGAGGAGACGGCGCCCGGCGGGGTCGGTGTTGAACTCCCAGGGGCTGAAGAGCTGGATATGGGACCAGGAGCGCACCGCCGCGGCTGGCGTGTCACCCGCTTCCAACAGCACGAAAGGAACCTCTCGTTCGGCGAGGTGCGCGGCGGCGGCGAGCCCGATGGGGCCAGCTCCGATGACGGCGACGGGATGTGCGAGGGGGAGGCGGTCGGCCACGGGGGGTCCTTTCGGCGTGCGGAGCGGGCGGGGCCCATCGGAGCGGGCCCGGGTAGTCACTCGACAACAACCCGCTATATAGACACTTAACGAAATAGAGGATTTCCAGGGTTCCCCGCGCGCCGAAGGATGTCAACCCGGCGGGTCCCGCCCGAGCCGCGCATGGCTGGGCCGGGGGTCGACGCGGCGCCAGGGGACCGGGTAGGGTCTATCTCGACAATCGTCTAATCAGGGCGGTGCGGCGGGGGTGCTCCCCTCGCCGGCGTCGCGGGGCGGGCTTCGCGGGTTGTGCCGACGACCTGCCGGCCCAGCATCCCCGGACGGCCGGTGTCCCGTCCCGTCCTTCGTCCTTCCGTCCGCGGGCACGTCCGCCACCGGGTACGGCCTCGTCCGTCCCCGCCCACCGTGCCTACTCACGGCTCTCCGTGCTGCTGCCCAGAACGGCTTCGCCATGCCCGGAGGACAGCAATGCCGCACGACCATCCCGTCCCCACCCCGCGTGAACCGATCGCCATCGTCGGTCTCGCGGGCAGATTCGCCGACGCGTCGACGCCCCCGGAACTGTGGCGGATGCTCGTCGACGGCCGCGACGCGGTGACCGAGATTCCCCCCGAGCGCTATGACATCGACAGCGTGTACGACCCCAGGCCACGCACCCCGGGCCGGACGATCAGCCGTTGGGGTGGCCTGCTGCGGGATGTCGACGCTTTCGACGCCGAGTTCTTCGGGATCTCACCGCGCGAGGCCGACCGGATGGACCCGCAACAGCGGCTGCTGTTGGAGACCGCCTACGAGGCCCTCGAAGACGCCGGCCAGACCAGGGCCAACCTCGCCGGCAGCGATGGCGGGGTCTTCATCGGCCAACTCGGCGGCGACTACTGGCATCTGCAGTACGCCGACCGGGAGCGGCTGAATCTGCACGCGATGACCGGCGCCGCCTCCCGGGCCATCACCTCGGGGCGGCTCTCATACGCTTTCGACCTGCGTGGACCCAGCGTCACCGTGGACACCGCCTGCTCATCCGCCCTGGTGGCGGTCCATCACGCCGTTCAGGCGCTGCGCCTGGGCGAATGTCCGGTGGCACTCGCCGGCGGCGTGAACCTTGTGCTGCTTCCCGAGGAGGGAGTGGTGTACTCGGGCGCCGGCATGCTCGCCGCCGACGGTCGCTGCAAGTTCGCAGACGCCTCGGGGGACGGGTTCGTCCGCAGCGACGGGGTCGGCGTCGTCGTGCTCAAGCGTCTGACCGACGCGCTCGCCGACGGCGACCGGGTACGGGCCGTGCTCCTGGGGTCGGCGATCGGCAACGACGGCGACTCCAGTGGCTACCTGGTCACGCCATCCGTCGAGGGGCAGCGGCGGGTGTTGCAGCGCGCCTATAGGGACGCTGGCGTGGACCCGCGCGACGTCGACTTTGTCGAGGCCCACGGGACCGGCACCAGCGTCGGCGACCCCGTGGAACTCGCCGCGCTCGCAGACGTTCTCGGCCCCCGCGCGGCGGGTGAGGAGTGCCTGGTCGGCTCGGTGAAGACCAATATCGGGCATGCCGAGGCGGCTGCCGGCATCGCCGGGCTGATCAAGGCCGTGCTCTGCCTGGAGCACGGCACAGTGCCGCCAAACCTGCACCTGGAGACCCCCAACCCGGCCGTCGACTGGGACGACCTCCCGCTCACCGTGCCGACCCGGGCCACCCCGCTGCCAGCACACGACCGACCCGCGCTGGCGGGGGTCAGCAGCTTCGGGTTCTCCGGCACCAACGCGCACCTGGTCCTCCGGGCCGCTCCCCCGGCCGACGACGCCGGCCTCGAAAACGATGACGGCCGAGCCCGACTGCTGACGCTGTCGGCCGCCACCACGCCGGCGCTGCGCGCAAGCGCGGCAGCCCTGGCCGACCATCTCACCGGCGATGGCACCCGCCAGTCGCTCCGCGACATCTGCCACACGGCCGCCACCCGGCGCACCCGCCACGAGGCTCGTCTCGCCCTCGCGGTCGAGGACCGGGCGGAGGCCGCCGAGTCGCTGCGCGCCTTCGCCGAGGGCCAGGCCGAGGCGGGCGTGGCCACCAGCGACTACACCGCCCCCGGCCACAGGCCGCGCATCGCCTTCGTCTTCCCGGGCCAGGGTTCGCAGTGGCCGGGAATGGCGCAGGAACTCCTCGACGACGAACCGGTCTTCGCGCGAACCATGGCAGCCTGCGACAGGGCGATCCATGCGGAGGCCGGCTGGTCGGTGCGCCAGGTGCTCCGCGAGGCCGACGAGGACCGGCTGGCTGAACTCGATGTCATTCAGCCGACCTTGTGGGCCATTGAGATTTCCCTGGCCGAGCTATGGCGCTCCTGGGGCGTGGAGCCTGATGTGGTCATCGGCCACAGCATGGGCGAATCGGCCGCCGCCTATGTCAGCGGGGCCCTCTCGCTGGCCGACGCCGCCTCGGTGATCTGCCGCCGCAGCCGGCTGGCCAAGGCGCTCACCGGCCGGGGCACCATGGCGTGGGTGGCGCTCCCCGTGGAAGAGGCGCGCCAGGCGCTGGCCGGCCACGAGGAGCGGGTGGCCGTGGCCGCCGTCAACAGCCCCACGTCCACTCTGCTCTCGGGGGAACACGAGGCGCTGGAGCAGATCCTGGCCGCCCTCGACGCACGCGAGGTGGACAACCGTCGCGTCAACGTCGACTTCGCCTCGCACTGTCCGCAGATGGACGAGCTGCGCGAACCACTGCTGGCGGCGCTTGAGCACCTTCGACCGCGCGCCGGACGCGTCCCGCTGCAATCGACCGTGCTCGGCGAGGCCATCGACGGCGCCGGCATGGACGCCGCCTACTGGGCCCGTAACCTCCGCGAACCCGTCGACTTCGTTTCCGCAGTCCGAGCCCAACTGGCAGACGGCGAGACCGTGTTCGTCGAAATGAGCCCGCACCCGCTGCTGGTCGCCGGCATTCGCGAGGTCGCCGACGCCCACCCGGGCGCCGAGGCGTGGGCCACCGGGAGCATCCGGCGGTACGCCGGCAGCCGGGCGGATCTGTTGGGCGCCGCAGCGGTGCTGCACACCGCCGGAGTCGAGTTGGATGCGGCAGCGCTCAACGACACCGGCCGGTTCGTTCCGCTGCCCGGCTATCCCTGGCAGCGGACCAGGCACTGGCTCGCCCCACCGAACACACCCGCCGAACAGGCCGCGACGCACCCGCTGTTGGGCGAGCCGGTGCCAGGCGTGGAGGGCGCGCTGGCCTGGGAGGGGTCACTGTCGCTCGACCAGCACGCCTATCTGCGCGACCACCGGGTCCAGGACTCCGTCATCGTCCCTGGCACCGCGCACCTGGAACTGATCACGGCGGCGGCCCGCTCCGCGATCGGCGCCGGCCCGCTGTCCCTGTCCGAGGTTCGGTACCACCGGGCACTGTTCCTGGATGAGGGCGGGCCGGCGCCCATGGTGCGGGTGACCCTCGCCGAGACCCCCCAGGGCGCCTGGCGGGCCAGGATCCTGGCCGAGGACGAGACGACCGACGGTGGCTGGCTCCTCCACACCGAGGCCGAGGTGCGGCGGCTGGAGGGGGCGACCCCGTCCGGCCTCGATGACCTCGCCACGGTGCGGGAGCGCTGCCAGGAACAGCAGCGCGGCGCGGAGTTCTACCCCTGGCACGCCGCGCGCGGAAACCAGTGGAACGGCGCGTTCCGCGCGATCGAGAGGGTGTGGCGCCGCGACGGAGAGGCGCTGGCGGAGCTGAGCTGCCCCATGTCGATCCGCGCGGACATCAAGGGCCATCACTTCCATCCGGCGCTGCTGGACGCGAGCGGGCACGCGATGGCAGCGGCCCGGGCGGCGACCGCGCCCGGCGATGAGGGCGTCTTCGTCCTAGGCGGCATAGAGGAGTTCCGGCTGTACCGCCGGCCGCCCGCCGAACTGTTCAGCCACGCCCGGCTCAGGGAGAGCGACCGTCAGGACTCGTTCACCGCGGACATCGACATCCGTGAGCGGGACGGGGCGCTGGTGGCACAACTGGTCGGCCTGCGCCTCCAGTATCTGAGCGGGCGCGCCCCCGAACCACTGGCAGTTCCGGAACCGCCCGCATCGACGTTGGGCAACCGGGCCCTGCACACCGTGGTCTGGGAGCCGGTCGCCGCCGAGCCGGCACCGACCAGTGGCACGGATCCGGAGAACTACTGGCTGGTGCTGAGCGACAGCGGCCCCACCGGCCGGGCCCTCGTCCGTGAACTCGGGGACCGTGGCGAGCGGGTCGTCGTGGTGACCGCCGGCGCCGGCCCGCTGGCGGGGGCAGGAGACCGCTACCGGATGGACCTGGGCCAGGGGGACCACTACCGGCAACTGCTCGCCGAGGTCGCCCGGGAACCCGGCCGGTGCCGGGGGATCGTCCACCTGTGGGCGCTCGACGCGGTCGCCGGACTCGACGCCAGCGACGCCGAGATCCGGCGCGCGCAACTACTTTCCGCCGACAGCGTGGTGTCGCTGTGTCAGGCGCTGGAGAACGAGGGCCTCGAAGGAGCCCCACTCTGGCTGGTGACTCAGCACGCGCAGGCCACCCATCCCGAGGAGCGGGTACGTGCACCGTTCCAGGCGCTCCTGTGGGGACTGGGCCGCACCATCGCTGCCGAGGCTTCCGGCCTCGGCAGCCGGTTGGTCGATCTGGACCGGTCGCCGGCGAGCGTCGCCCGGCTGGTGGCCTCGCTGCGCGCCCCGGATCGCGAGGACCAGATCGCCTTGCGCGGCGGCAGGCGGCTGGTCGCGCGCCTCGTCCCGGCCCCGACATCGGGCGCCCACGCGCTGACGCTCACCAGCCCGGGCGTCCTGGACGATCTGGGACTCGCCGAACTGCCGCCCGCCGAGCGCCTGGCGGACGACGAGGTCCGCATCCGGGTCAGCCACGCGGGCGTCAACTACCGCGATGTCCTGCTGAGCGTGGGGATGTACCCCGGCCAGGACGAGAGCGCACCGGTCCTGGGCTGGGAGTGCGCCGGCACGGTCATCGAGGTCGGCCGCCAGGTCCGTGACGTGGCCGTGGGGGACGAGGTCATCGCCCTCGCCGAGGGGGCGTTGGCCTCGCAGGTGACAACCCTGGCGTGCCTGACAGCGCCACGTCCACGGTCGATCGGCGCGGCCGAGGCGGCGGGGCTGCCCGCCGCCTATCTGACGGCCTTTCACGCGTTGCACGAGTTGGCCGGGGTGAGCCGGGGACAGACGGTCCTGGTGCACTCGGCTACGGGCGGCACCGGCCGCGCCGCGCTGGCGGTGGCCCGTTGGCGGGGTGCCCGGGTCTTCGCCACCGCGGGAAACGCCGAGAAGCGCCGGCTGCTGACGGAACTGGGAGTCGAGGCGGTCGCCGACTCCCGCACCCTGGAGTTCGCCAGTACCTTCCGCGACGCCGCGGGAAGTGACGGCTTCGACATCATTTGCAATACCCTGGCCGGCCCGGCGGTCGAGGCCAATCTCTCCCTCATGGCGCCCTACGGCCACTATCTGGAGCTGGGGAAGCGCGACATTCTGGAGAACAACGCCCTGCCGTTGGGAGCGTTCGCACGCAACCTCTCCTTCCATGCGGTCGACGTCGTCCACATGATCCAGCACGCGCCGCGACGCGCCGGTCGGATCCTGCGGGCGGTCGCCGAGCTGGTCGACCGTGGTGAGCTTCCGGCGCTGCCCCACAGCGTGCACCCGGCCGAGAAGGCCGCCGGTGCGTTCCGGTTGATGGCCACGTCCCAGCACACCGGGAAGCTCGTGATCGCCTTCGAGGCGGATGGCTCTTCCCCGGTGCCGGCCGCGCGCACCGCCCCGGTCTCGATCCACGCGGGCGGCACCTACCTGGTCACCGGCGGTGCCGGTGGTATCGGCAGGTCGTTGGTGCGCTGGCTGGCCGACCAGGGGGCGCGCCATCTGCTGCTGACAGGCCGTCGTCAACTCGCCGATGTCGCAGGTTCCGAAGGGTGGCAAGCGCTCCAGGACGAGTTGGCGGGGCGTGGGGTCCAGTTCACCTACGAGGCGGTCGATGTCGCGGACGCGGGTGCCATGCGGGCGCTCCTCCGTGCCCGGCGGGCCGCAGGGTCGCCGCCGGTGCGCGGCGTCTTCCACGCGGCGGGTGTCATCGACTACCGACCGCTGTCGGACCTGCGCCCGGCGGAACTGGCGCGCGTGCTGGCCGCGAAGGTGAGCGGAGCATGGAACCTGCACCGGATGCTGGCGGAGGAGCCGGTGGACGCGTTTGTGCTGTTCTCCTCCGGGTCCGCGCTCCTGGGATCCCCGCTGCTCGGCGGCTATGCGGCGGGCAACGCCTTCCTGGACGCGCTGGCCCAGCACCGGCACGGGGAAGGTCAGCCTGCCACGGTCGTCAACTGGGGCTTCTGGAACAGCGTCGGAATGGTCGCCCGGCAGGAACAGGCCGAGGAGCGACGGCTGGTACCGCAGGGGATGTCCTCCTTCAGCCCGGACGAGGGGCTGGAGCTGCTGGGGCGGATCCTCGCCGATGGTCGCCCGGCGACCGCGGTTCTGCCTGCCGACTGGCCCGAGTGGGCACGCGCCTACCCACGCGCCGCCCAGACGCCGCTGCTGGCCCACCTGGTCACCCACCCGGCGCCGGCCGCCGAGGCGGTGGATGGTGGCGACCGCGAACCGACCGTCGCCGTCACCGTGCCCAGGCGGGAACCAGCACAGGCACAGGTACCGGCACCAGAGAAGCCGTTGGCCAGGCAGGCAACGACGACGGAGCCCGCACCGGCCGCCGCCGAGGGCGGCGGGACCGACCTGGCTGAACTCCTCGACTTCCTCCGGCAGGAGGTCGCCGCCGTGATGGGGACCCGGCCTGAGCGGGTCAACCCGAACCGGCCGTTGAGCCGCATCGGGATGGACTCCCTGATGGCTGTGGAGCTGCGCAACCGGATACAACGCGCATACCGGGTGAAGCTCCCGATGGTGCGACTGCTCAAGGACGGGACCGTCACTACGGTCGCCGAGGCGCTGGCCACCGAACTCACCACCGTCCATGTCTCGGCCTGACCGAGCGCGCGAGAAGGACAGCTGACGATGAAGACACCCGACATTCGCATCGCGGGTCTGGGGACATACGTTCCCGAGACCGTCGACGCGCGCAAGGCCGTGGCGCTGGGCCTCTACGACGCGGAGGACTACGAGTTCTACGGCTGGACCGGCGCGGCCGTGGCCGATGACATGCCGGCCCCCGACATGGCGATCGCCGCCGCCCAGCAGGCGATGGAACGCTCGGGGGCCCACCCCCACGACCTCGATCTCCACATCCACGCCTGCGGGCACGAGCAGGGGCCGGAAGGCTGGTCGGCGCAGCACTACATCCTGCGGCACCTGACCGACCGCGACATTCCCTCCTTCCGGGTATGGCAGGCGTGCAGCGGCCTGATCGGCTCGCTGGAGCTGGCGGCCTGCTACCTGATGGCAGTGCCCGAGCGCACCACCGCGCTGCTGACCGGTTCGGACAACGTGGGGACCCCGAACTTCAACCGGTGGGCGTTCGGCATCCAGAACGGGGTGCTGGGCGATGCGGGCAGCGCGGTGCTGCTCTCCACCCGCGAGGGCTTCGCCACTCTGGTAGCGATCAACACAGGCTCCACCGCCGAGGTGGAGGAGCAGTACCGGGGCGCGGAGCCGCTGTTCCCGCCGTCGCTGACGGTGGGCCGTTCCATGGACTTCAAGGAACGGCTCGCCGCGGCCGGCGGCCTGGAGGAGACCGTCGCCGAAGTCGTCCGACGCCAGGGCGAGCTGCGGACGGAGATCGCGCTGCGCACGCTCGCCGAGGCGGGCCTTGAGCCGGCGGACGTGACCAGGGTGGCGCACGTCTTCACGGGTCAGGAGAGCTATCTCAAGGTCATTCTCGACCCTATGGGGCTCTCCCCCGACCAGGGGCTGTTGGAGTTCGGCCGGGCTCTCGGGCATCTGACCGTCAGCGATCAGGTCGTCGGCCTCGACCACCTCGTCGCCGAGGGTGAGGTCGGCCCCGGAGACCACGTCCTGATCGTCGCCCACGGCGGTGGGGTCTCCATCACCTGCGCCGTCGTGCGCATCGACCAACGGCCGCCCTGGGCCCGCCGCCGCTGACCGTCACCCACCGGGGCGGGCACCCCCGCCCCGGTGGGGCCGCATCCGACTCATCCACTCCTGGGGGCTTCTTCCCGTGTCCACGCTTGCCTCGTCGTCACCGCTGCTCGACGCGGAGGCGCTGATCTCCGCGTTCGGCTTGCTCGGCATCATGATCACCGTCTTCGCCCAGTGCGGCGTCGTCTTCTGCTTTTTCCTCCCCGGCGACTCCCTGTTGTTCACCTCGGGACTCCTGGTGGCCAACGACCAGTTCCTGCACCAGCCTCTCTGGGTGGTGATGCTGGTGGTGGTCGTGGCCGCCGTGCTGGGCAACCAGTTCGGCTACGCTTTCGGAAACCGGGTCGGGCCGGCTCTGTTCCGACGCCCCAACTCCCGTTTCTTCAAAGCGCAGAACGCGGAGCGCGCGCACGACTTCATGCTCAAGCACGGCCCCAAGGCCCTGCTCATGGCCCGGTTCATTCCCGTCTTCCGAACCTTCATCCCGATCATCGCCGGGGTGGGACGGATGCGGTATCGCACCTTCCTGCTCTACTCCATCGTCGGGGCCGTGGTGTGGTCGGTCAGCCTCAACCTGATCGGTTTCTATTTGGGGCAGATCGAGTTCGTCCGGAACAACATCGAATCCATCGTCATCGGGATCGTGTTGGTCTCCGGCATCCCCGTCATCATGGAAGCGGTCAAGATGCGCCGCCGAGCGAAGGCGGAGCGCTCCGCCGCTGCCACCGACTCACCCGCCGACGCCACCTCCGACGCCCAGGAAACGGAGCCGCAGCCGTGATCAGCGCCGAGGATTTCTGCACCCTGCTGGAGGCCCGTGGGTACACCACGGCCAGCGGCGTGCCCTGCTCCCACTTCGGAGGCCCCATCGCGCTGTTGGGAGCCAGGGAGGGGCGCTATGTGCCGGCGCCCAACGAGGGCAGCGCGCTGGCGGTGGCGGCTGGCGCCGCCCTCGCGGGACGGCGTGCCTATGTGATGCTGCAGAACTCGGGTCTTGGCAACCTCATCAACCCGCTCACCTCGCTGGTAATGATGTACCGCCTGCCGGTCCTGACGTTCACCAGCCTCAGGGGCTGGCCAGACCCCACGACCGACGAGCCACAGCACGCCGTCATGGGGCCGGCCACACCCCCGCTGCTCGAAGCGGTCGGCGCCCCTCACCACATCCTCCGCAAGAACGACGGCCCGTCCGAGTTCGAGCTCATACTCGACGCCACGGACAAGGAACTCACCGCGGGGCGCGCGCCCTTCGTCCTGGTCGAGCGGGGCGCCATCGGCAAGGTAACAGTCGAACTACCCCCCGAGAAGCTGGGGTTGACGGCAGCGCAAGCGATCCGGGTGGTGACGGACGCCTTGCCAGGAGCCATGGTCATCGCCACCACCGGCTACACCGGGCGCGACGCCTTCGCGGTCGCTGACCGCCCCGGCGCCTTCTATATGCAGGGGTCGATGGGACACGCCCCCTCCCTGGCGCTCGGGGTGGCGCTCTCCCATCCGGAACGGACCGTGGTCGTACTCGACGGCGACGGTGCCCTGTTGATGCACCTGGGGGCACTGTCGATGATCGGCCACATGGCTCCGCCGAATCTGGTCCATGTCGTACTGGACAACGGGGTCCACGAGTCGACGGGGGGCCAGGCGACGACGTCCGCGACCACGTCGTTCACCGAGTCGGCGCTGGCGGCGGGCTATGTGAGCGCCCTTTCCTGCACGGCCGAGCAGGACCTGGCGCGGGCGGTCGTCGCCGCCGACGCGGCCGAAGGCCCCGCGTTGGTGCGGGTCAGGACCCTGCCGCGTACCGGAGAGATGCCGCCACGAGCGACAGCGGCACTGGGGCCCGAGGCGATGCGGGACCGGTTCCTCAATGCACTCGACGCCGGCGAACCCCCTCAAAACTGACGGTCTGGCGGCCCGCCCGGGACGGGCCGCCGGACCGCGATCTCATCCCCCGGCACCCTCGGGAGCGCTATTGGAACAGGCCGCGACCGCCCGGGGATCCAGCGCGGCAAGGCTGGCGAAGACCCGCAAGGGCTCGGCCAACGCCTGACAGCACATCACGTACTGGTTGCTGCGCCCCTTGGGGATGGCCTCCACCAGCTGTTGTTCCCGCAGCGGAGCGAGGTGGTGGCTGACCAGGGTCTGGCTGAGCCCGGTCGCCTCCTGCAACTCCTTGACCGTGCGCGGGCGTTGAGCGATCAGCAGGACCAGGGTCAGGCGTGTCTCGTCAGCCAGGGCCCGAAGCTTGGGGGCGAGCACCTGGGCATGCTGGCGTTCGCCGAGCCAGCGCGCCGGGTCGCTGACGGCGACGTTGAGTTCGGATGGGCGTCCCATCGCCACCTCCTCCTGCCTCCTGGCCTCGGTGCCGGGCCGCGGCATGGCGGAGGCCCGGTCGATCCTACGTGTCACGGGGCGTCCGCGTCCGTCAGGAGCCGGTCGCTGTCTCGGCCGTCTCACGGTGCGGTTCCCCCGGCTCTGGGCCGTCCTCGTCCGGGTCGAGCCGGGTCCGTGGCAACACGAAGGCGGAGACGATCGCGCCGATCGCCGCGACAGCCGCCGCCACCGTGAGGGTCGCGGCGAAGCCGGAGACAAAGGCCTGTTGGGCGGTCTCCAGCAGCCGTTGACCGGTGGCTCCACCGGTCTGTTCAGCGACGGCAGTGGCGCCGGCGAGCGACTCCCGAACGGTGTCCCCCACGCCTGCGGGCAGTTGGTCGGCGGCGGGCAGCTCGGACCGGTAGAGGGTGACGATCAGACTGCCGGAGACAGCGATGCCCAGGGCGCCGCCGACCTGCATGCCGACGTCGGCGACGGCCGAACCGGCGCCGGCCTGGCGGGCGGCGGAGACCACCAGGATCGCGTCGACAGCGGCCGGCAGCGCGATGCCCATGCCCAGCCCGAAGACGGCCAGGCCAACCAGCGCCTGGGTCTGGTCATCGACCCCGAGACCGGCCAGGACGCCCAACCCGGCGGAGCACAGCACCAGGCCGACGACCACCGTGGCCTTCAACCCCAACCGCTCGACCAGGCGCGGCGAGAGCGGCGCGCCGATCATCATGGTCCCGATGGCGAGCATCCGCAGTCCGGCGCCGAGGGGGTCCAGTTCGAGGACCGACTGCAGGTACTGGGTGAGGAGATAGAGGCCGCTGTAGAGCCCGAAGGAGGTGCAGGCGATGGCGAGCGCCCCACCGCCGTAGCGACTGTTGAGGAAGAGCCCGATGGTGATCATGGGCTTGGAGGTGTGGCGCTCCCAGGCGACGAAGGCGGCCATCAGGGCAAGGCCGAGGGTCAGGGAGGCCAGTGTGACCGGGTCGGCCCACCCGTTGTGCGGGGCCTCGACGAGGCCGTAGACGATGGCGACCAGGCCCGCGACGGAGAGCAGGGCGCCCACCAGGTCGAGTCCCGGGTGGTTCTCCGCCCTGGATTCGGGGATGAGCTTGGCCGCGCCGACGAGGGCGACGGCGGCGAGCGGCACGTTGATGAGGAAGAGCGAGCCCCACCAGAAGTGCTCCAGGAGCAGGCCGCTGACGAGCGGGCCAAGTGGCACGCCGACAGCAGCGGCGCCCGACCAGATGCCGATGGCCTTGCCCTGTTCCTCCAGGGGAAAGACGTCCTTGATGATCGCCAGGGTGGCCGGCATCATCAGCGCCGCCGAGATGCCCATCAACGCCCGGAAGGTGATGAGCAGTTCCGGGCTGTTGGCGAACGCCGCTCCCAGGCTGGTGAGGGCGAAGGCCGTGAGGCCGAGCGCGAGCAGCCGCCTTCGGCCGAAGCGGTCGGAGAGGCCACCGGCCATCAGCAGCAGCCCGCCGAAGGCCAGCGCGTAGGAGTCGACCGTCCACTGCAGTTGGCTGCTGCTCGCGTCCAGGTCGGTCTGGATGCTGGGAAGGGCGAGGTTGAGGATCAGGGTGTCCAGGCCGATGAGGACCAGGCTCAGGCACAGGATGGCCAGAATCTTCCACCGGTCCGGATGACCGCCGGGGTGCTTCACGTACTTCTCCTCGGTGCGTGGCAGGAGGGCCCTGCTGTCTCGTCGGAGTGGGAGGGCCCTGTTTCGGCGCGCCACACTAACCACAGATGCTGTTATCAACAGCATGGACTGTTGAATTGAGAGACAATCAAGCGCGCAATCAAGCCAGTTGGGATCCGCCCTTCGACGCTCCCCCCGCCCCACCACCCTGACATGCCCGAACAGTCACACCCACGGATGCGGCGCACCGGACCGGCCGACACCCCCTCTCCCCCCCTCCGGCGGCCCGCAACGCTCCAGACCCCCTCGGAGCCGCCGACCAGAAGCGCTATAGCCCTACAGAAAGACCCCCGTCCGCCCCGGCGGGCCACGGGGCAAGGACTGGCGCAAAACACTCGGCGGCTGGAACTAACCCCTCGATTACTTCGATTGCCATCGATACATTGAGCAAGACGCAGCACGGGGGCCTCTGCGGACGGCTTCCCATGGATGCCTAGGGGGCTGGAATCATGCGCATACCCGGTAACGAACAGCATCAAGACGTGACCGGGCCACGCATCCGGCGGTAGCCCATCCGCCTTCTCCGTATCCCGACGGCGAGCCCGCGCGTGGCGGCGCGGGCGCCGAGAACACCTCTCCCATCCCGCGGCGGTGAACCGTGTCGGCACGCGGTCCACCCCGCCCAGGCAGCGGAGCGGTCCGGCATGTCCGGCTCCGGCCCGCCCAACGCAGCGAAAGGCCAGCGATGTCTCTTACCGACCGGCCCCGGCTCGCCCTGGTGGGCGATCGGGGCAACCACAACGAGCCGTCCCACCCTCGGATAGACGCGATGCGCGAACTGTGGGACCTCTCCACCCAGTGGGTGCCCACCGAGAACATAGGCGACGACGGAGTACTGGCCGGCTTCGACGGCGTCTGGGTCGTGCCCGGAGCCCCCTACCACAACCAGCGTGGGGTGCACATCGCGGTGCGCCACGCACGCGAGCGGCACCTCCCCTTCCTGGGAACCTGCGGAGGGTTCTTCAGCGCGCTGATCGAGCACGCCCAGAACGTGCTGAAGCTCCCCCAGGCGCAGGGCGTGGACGAGGACCCGGAGAAGCTGACACACCTGGTCACCCCCCTGACGTGCTCCCTCAACGGGGAGACGGCACCGTTGCGCGTCGCCGCGGGCTCGCTGCTGTCCACCATCTACGGGCGCACGGAGGCCGAGGAAGTCTTCCACTGTTCCTACGGGTTGACGCAGGAGTTCATGGACGAGGCCAGCGACGGCACGCTGCGGATCAGTGCCTGGGACGGTGACGGCGCGCCGCGCGCGCTGGAGATCACCGACCACCCGTTCTTCGTCGGCAGCCTCTTTCAACCCGAGCTGTCCTCCGAACCCGGCGCCGAACACCCCATCCTCACCGCGTTTCTTGACGCGGTACGGCGGCGCGCGGCGGCGCCAGTGGGAAACGCCGGCTGACCAGAGCCAACGAGAGGGCAGCCATGAGAAGGGAAACCAGAGGCGTGTCCCGCCGTGGACTCATGCGGAGCGGCGCTGGACTCGGCGTGCCGGCGTTGCTGCCGGTCATCCATCCCATCCAGGCCCACGCCGGCACCCCGGCCACCGGATCGGGCACGGCGACGGTAGCGGGGACGGGTTCGACGCAACTCCATGCGCCCGACCGGGCGGAGTTCGTCGAGCAGTCGGCCGCGATGACACCAGACCGCACGGCACGCACCGCCTGCCAGTTCTGCAACTCGAACTGCGGTCTGCGCGTTGACCTCAAGGCGGACCAGATCCTGGCCGTCCGCGGCGAGGAGGAAGACCCCGTCCAGCGCGGGCAGCTATGCGTCAAGGCCGAAATGATGCCGCAACTGACCTACAACGCACGGCGGTTGACCACTCCGCTGGTCCGCATCGGCGGCGTCAAGGGGTCGGGCGAGAGCCGCTTCGAAGAGGCCACCTGGGACGAGGCCCTGCGGGCGGTGGCAGAGCGGCTGCTGGAACTTCGGGACGCCGGGCAGGCCCACACCATCGCCAATCGGACCACCGGCCGGCTCCCCCGCGGCACGGGCTCGCTGGTGGCCCGTCTCTTCGCGATGCTGGGCAGCCCCAACAACACCGACGTGGGCCCGGTCTGCAACGACGCGGGCGCCAACGCCCTCGCCGCCACCTTCGGTCTCGGGAACTTCACCAACGGTTACGGCATCGACGGGGCGACCGGCCAGGAGGACCTCGGCGCCGCGCGCCACTACCTATTCCTGGGCACCAACCAGGCCGAGACCCATCCGGTGACTTTCGACCACCTCCTGCGCGCCCGGGAGTCGACCGGCGCGACGCTGACCGTCGTGGATCCGCGACTCACCCCCACGGGGGCCCTCGCCAACAGGTGGGTGGCTCCCAAGCCGCACACGGACCTCGCGCTGTTGCTGGGCATGCTGTACCACATCATCGAATGCGGTTTGTACGACGCGGAGTTCGTCGACCGGTGGGTCACCGGCTTCGCCGAGCTGCGCGACCACCTCGCCCAGCACGGCTACACCCCTCGGTGGGCGGCCGGTGTCACCGATGTGCCTGCGGCGACCATCGAGGCTATGGCCGAGGAGTACGCCACCGCCCGGCCCGCCGCGATCTTCTGCAACGCGGGGATATCCCACCAACTCGGTGCCTTCGACACCTATCGCGTGATCACCTTCCTCGCCGCGGTCACCGGCAACATCGGTCGCGCGGGCGGCGGTTGCAACTTCATGCACAACACCTGGCCCGGGGACCTCCACCTGCCGCCGCTGGACGTCGACCTCCCCGAACCGGCCACCGCGGCGCTGCCCGTCGGCCCCGACTACTTCGCCGAGTCGATCCTCACCGGCCAGCCCTACGGGCTGCGCGCGGTCATCACGCAGGGCAATCCGCTGGTGTCGTCCGCCAACACCACCAAGGTCAAGGAGGCGTTCGCCGCCCTCGACTTCTATGTCTATGCCGGCCTGTTCATGGAAGAGGCCGCCGACTACGCCGACGTGATCCTCCCGGTCTGCGGCGGTCTTGAGATGGAGGGGGTGTATATGCGGCGCGACGACCGGGCCATCCGTTGGCAGGAGCAAGTCCTCGCGCCCGTCGGCGAGTCCCGGCCCGACTGGCAGATCTGGATCGGCCTCGCCCACGCGCTCGCCGATCTCGACACCAGCCGCCCCGCCGCCGAGTGGCGCCGGGCCTTCCCGTCGGACTGGATGGACTACGGCGCGCTGTGGGCGGAGTTCGTCGCCCACACACCAGGCATGGGCGGCATGTCCCAGCAGCGCCTGGCGGACCGCGCCGAGCCACTGCGCTGGCCCTGTCCCACCGCCGAGCACCCAGGGGTGAGTACCCTCTACCTGGACCACCCCAGCTGGTACGAGGCGGCCGAATCCCTCGATGCGGCACACCGGGGCAAACGGTTCCTCACCCCCAGCGGCACCGTTGAGATCACCACGCCCGCACTCCAACGCAGCCTCGCGAGCGCCGGACACGACGCGCTGCCCACCTTCTACACCCACCCCGAGGTGACCGGAGCCCACCCCACCGTGGCCTATGGCACGGACTTCGTCACCAACCCGGTCAACCCCCAGGCGCTCACCCACCCGGTACGCCTGGGGGTACGGGGCGATGGCTCGGTACACCGTCGCTATCCCCTGATGGGCATGACGGGGCGCCCCAGCGTCGTGCACTTCGCGAGCGTCACGCACTGGACGGACACCGGGAAGCAGCTGAACGGGATCCGCTTCGTCCAGATCCACCCCGCCACCGCGCGCGCCGCCGGCATCTCCGACGGCGAGCCCGTCCGGGTCGAGTCCCCGCGTGGGTCGGTCACCGGCACAGCTCTGCTGTGGGAGGGCATCCGCCGGGACACCGTCTTCGTACCCAACACCTTCGGCCCTGCCCAGGAAAACGGCGATCTCTTCCAGGCGCCCCGATACTCAGCCGCCAACACCCTTGTCGACGACCGCTACTACGACAACCTCTCCGGCCAGCAGGCATACAAGTGCTTCGCCTGTCGGGTCGTCCCAATCTGATCCCCTCCGGCACCGCCCGCCCATCCTTCGCAGTCCTTCGAAAGGCAGCGCATGTCCCCCACCCCTGACGCCCGCCTCGCCGCGGCGGCGCTTACCGTGCGCCCCCTCAGTGGATTCGACGCCACGGTGCGCGTCCTCGGGTCCAAGAGCTACACCAACCGCTACCTCGCACTGGCCGCGCTCAGCGGCGAACCCACCGTCATCGATAACGCTCTGCTCTCCGACGACACCCGCTACCTGGCGCACGCCGTCGAAGCGTTCGACCACGTCAGCTGCGCGATCGACGAGACGTCCGCCCGCATAACCGTCACTCCCACCGGGCGTCCGATGCGCGCGCCCGACGAGGAGATCTTCGTCGGCGGGGCCGGCACCCCGTTGCGGTTCCTGATCTCCATGGCCGGCCACGCCTCCGGCACCACGGTGATCACCGGCAACGCCCGGATGCGGGAGCGGCCCATGGGGGACCTGCTCTCGGCGCTCGGCCCGTTGGGGGTGGCGGCCACCGCCGTGCACGGCAACGGCAGCCCGCCCATCCGGGTCACCGGCGGCTCCTTCAAGGGCGGCACCACCAGCATCAGCGGCGCGGTGTCGAGCCAGTTCACCTCCAGCCTCCTCATCAACGCGCTGCGCGCGGAGAGCGACACCGAGATCACCATCGCCGACGACCTCGTCTCCAAGCCCTATGTGGAGATGACGATCGCGGCAATGGCCGAGATGGGAGTTCACCTCTCCCGTGAGGGCTACCGACGCTTCACCGTGCCGGCCGGACAGCACATCCGGGGTGGTCAGGTCGCCGTCGAGCCGGATGCCTCCGGCATGTCCTACTTCCTCGCCGCGGCGGCGATCCTCGGATCCACCGTGACCATTCCCGGCATCGGCACCACCTCCCACCAGGGAGACGTCCACCTCGTCGACGCACTACGACGGATGGGCTGCGAAACGCGCGCCGACGCCGACTCGGTCACCCTCACCGGCGGCCAACTGACGCCCATCGACATCGACATGGAGGCGATGCCAGACGTCGTACCGACCCTCGCCATCGTCGCCGCGCACGCCACCGGCACCACCCGCATCACCAATATCGCCTCACTGCGCGTCAAGGAGTGCGACCGCATCGCCGCCGTCACCACCGAGCTCCGGAAGATGGGCATCGGCGTCGAGGAACACCACGACGCCATGTACATCACCGGCGGCACCCCGCACGGCGCGACCATCGACACGTATGACGACCACCGCATCGCGATGACCTTCGCCATCGCCGGGCTCCGCACCGAAGGGGTCGTCATCAACGACCCCGGGTGCGTCGCCAAGTCGTTCCCCACCTTCTGGTCCGCCCTCGACGCCCTCCACCCGGAAGGGGTCAGCACCAAGTGACCACGCCTCAGCCCGGTCTGCTCCTCATCCTCGACGGCTGGGGCCACGCGCCGCCCGCACCGGACAACGCGATCTCCCTGGCCCACACCCCCACCCTCGACGCGCTCACGGAACACGCCACCCTCGCCGAGGCGTCCGGAGACGCCGTCGGGCTACTGCCCGGCACCGTCGGCAACTCCGAGATCGGACACCTGGTCATCGGCGCCGGCCGCCCGCTGCCTTACGACAGCCTTCTGGTGCAACACGCCATCGACGACGGCAGCCTGGCGCGCGACCCGAGGCTCACACAGCTGATCTCAGACGTCGCGGCCCGAGACGGCACGCTCCACCTGATCGGCCTGTGCTCGGACGGCCAGATCCACGCCCATGTCGACCACCTCCGCATCCTATTGGCCGCTGCGGCGTCAGCGTCCACCCCACCACGCGTCGCGATCCACGCCATCACCGACGGCCGGGATGTCGCTGACCGCACCGCGGCCGGCTATCTCGACCGTGTCCTCGCCCACACCGGGGAGGCGGGCATCGGAACGCTGGCGACCGTCATCGGCCGCGGCTACGCCCTCGACAAGGCAGGCCGCTCCGACCTCACCGACCAGGCGGTCGCGCTGGTCGCGGACCTTCAGGGCCGCAGGACGGAGACCCCCGAGGCGGCCGTCTCCGGCGACAACGGCGACGAGTGGACCGCCCCTACCCGCTTCCCCGGCGCCGCCCCGATCGCCGACGGCGACGGACTGATCTGGTTCAACTTCCGCAGCGACCGCATCCAGCAATTCGCCGACGGCCTGCACGACCACCTCGCCGCCACAGGCCGCGCTGTGTCCGCGCTCAGCCTCGCCCGTTACGACACCCGCACCCCCATCACCCCACTCGTCGAGCGAGCGGACGCCTCAGGCGGTCTTGGTGACCAACTGCGGGCCGCCGGCATTCGCTCGGCGCGCATCGCCGAAGCCGAGAAGTTCGAACACGTCACCTATTACCTCAACGGCCGCGATCGTGCCGCCCGTTCGATCGAGGAGCACCTCCGGATCACCGACGCCACGCCCCCGGACTATGTCGCCCGCCCGGATATGAACATCGACCGGCTCACGGGCGCCATTCTGGCGGCGACCACCCGGGCCGACCTTCCCCTGGTGGTCGCCAACCTCCCCAATATGGATGTCGTCGGACACACCGGCGATCTCGAAGCCACCGTGGCCGCCTGCGAGTACACCGACCGCGCCATGGCGACCCTCCTCAAGGCCGCCCAGGAGAGGGGCCGTTGGATCCTCGCCGTAGGCGACCACGGCAACGCCGAGACCATGACCATCACCAGCGGCGCCGCGAGACGCCCCTACGGCGGCCACACCACCAACCCGGTCCCGTTGGCCATCCGCACCAGCGACGGAGGGACTCCCCCGGCAGCCCCGCACGCGACGCTCGCCGACGTCGCCCCCACCGTGCTCCGGCTGCTGGACGTGCCACCGGGGCTCACCATGACCGGCAAGCCCCTTCTCTGACACGGCAGAGGTTCACAGCCAGTGCCGCGCCCACGGAGCGACGGCCGGGACCAACCGGTAGTACACCCGACTCGCCCGACGTTCCGACACCAGCAGACCCGCCTCCCGCAGCTTTCGGAGGTGATGGCTCACGGTCGGCTGGGAAACGCCCACGTCCTGGATGTCACAGACACACGCCTCGCCCCCGGGTCGACTCGCGATCCGGGACAGTAACCGCAGCCGCACCGGATCCGACAGAGCCTTGAACATGCCGGCCAGCTTCTCCGCCTCCGACATCGAAAGCCCTTCGACCCCCGACGACCCACAGCACCCATCCGGCGACGTCACCAATCGGGACACGACACAGTCACACGAGGAAACCGACATGCGTCGATTTTGACAGCTGTCGATTCAGCACGCCAAGTGGGCCCCGGCCGGGAAAGGGAACCTCGCAAGGGGCCGCAGGCATCGTGACGCCCAGCAGCACCTGGGACACACGACCGGTGGGCAGCTGCTCGCGAACAGCCGACTCGGGAGCATCCGACCCGTGCGTCAGGTCCACCATCCGCCCTCAGCGCGTTCCTAGTACATCGGGCCTCGCGAACTTGCGGCACCGACGGCGGTAACCAGCGAGGGCATCAGCGTCGACACGGTATCTGTACCCGCAGTTCCCCCATCGGCCGACCCAGGGCGACGGCCAATGCCTGCCTGCCGCTACGTGGTAGCGACCTGCGGCCTCGCAACTCCGGGTGCCTACACGATTCCTTCGAGCCTCTCGCGGAAATCCGTCGCCAGCGAAACCCACTCGCTGAGCAGCCGATCACCGATGATGCCCACCGCGTCCTCGGGCATCCAACCATCGTGCACCGTGCCGATCGCGTACTCGCCACGGTCGCCCCGCCAGACAATGACCGCGCTCTTCCGCCGCTCTGACCTCGTGACGCCGCGCCAGAAGAGGTTGTCCGGCTTCGACGCGCGGCCGATGGAGGGGTACTGATCCGCATGCGGCCACCGCCGCCACGCGTAGGAGAACGCGAATTCAAGGTCGATCTTCTGCGAGGTTACACGGGAAGCTCCCAACGCTACGAGGCCAAGCCCAAGACCCTCGACAATCTCACGAACCTGCTGATCTCTGCTCGCCATCCGGCCCCACCCCTCGATCTCGACCCCACTTGGTCACACGTGGTGGCTCTACCCTGCCAAGGGCACCCCACCAAAAGTTTTCTACCACGCATCCGCTAGCAAACTGCCATTGTTGCATGGAGCACGTCGCAATCAGCTCCTCCGAACCATCGTGAGGCATCACTCCGATATACCGGATTCGGCGCTTCCCCTCACACCGCCAGATACCGTTTCAGACATCGAGCATCGAAATGCGGCTATGCGGGCGGCCTTACGAGCAGCGCGGTTCGCGGGTCGACATCCGGCGCACAGGCAAGGGTCGGGAGTTCATGATCAAGCAGGCCTGCTAGTTCGACAGCGGCTTGCCCGGAGCAGTGGGCAGCCAAGATCGATTGCCCATTAGCCACACTGGCGTAGAACTGACCAGCATAGTAGATTGCATCCGTGTCCCCAATTTCATCGGCCATCCCGATGGCGAAGGGAATCGAGCCGATCAGGTCGTCCAGATGGGCCGCTGAACTGCAGGAATTGAGCAGGACCAGCAGGGGTGGATCGTCGGTCGCGGTCACCGCACGGCGAAATGCGCGCGCGGTAACGATGGCACCCTCGTGAGGTTCGTCGAGATCCCGTTCGAAGACGACGAGGTCCTTGGTGCTGTGGCCAGAGAAATGGATCACATGTGGACGGAAGCGAGTGACGCCGTCCAGAAGATCTACCACCGTTGCCGCAGTGCGGAGGTCAAACGTGATCAGGTCACGATGTAGGGCTCGTTCAACCATGCTGCGAATACGTGCCTGTTCCCGGCCAACGCGCAAGTCGCCCTCCGAGGATGCGCCCAACATCAGTACACGCAGTTTCTCTGGTTTGGGTGGCCTCAGTTCCCGCAGGACCATGTGCATCTGGATCTCTGCGGCTGTCAGGCGCTCCTTAAGCTCGGCCTGTTCGTTCGCCACGCGGCGGGCCGCCGCCGCGTGCTCTTGCTGGAGCCTTTGCTTTTCAGCAGCATCGCGACGGTTCACTTCCGACTCCAGGCGCTTCCTTTTACGCTCCGCTGTATTGCGGTCCGATTCCTCCGCCTTGGCCAGCTTGCTCTGGAGATTTGCGGCTTCCTTGCTGTACTTGGCAGCCTTCGTGGTCCATCCGGCCGCGTCACGACTAGCGGTGTTGGCCTCCTGTTCGCGCCTTTCGGCCTCCCGGAGCTTGCTCTTGACCGTTGAAGCGTTCGTCGACCTCGCGGCGGCCTTCCGCGCCGCAGCCGCAGCAGAGCGCTTGCCAGCTTCCTTGCTCCGCTGCTCCCCGGCCTTCTTCTCAGCAGCAGCGCGTGCCTTCAACTTCGACTCCAGCTGACTACGGTAGTAACTCGCGTTCATCTTCACGTCCTTCGAGCCGTCCAGGCGCATCAGGCTACGCCCGGGCACTGACATCCGAGCTTGCTCCACGGTGCTTCGACCCGTATTCGGACTGGTCCCCCGATTCGTGGGCCTACACGGACAACTCGTTACGGGGACGCTGTCCGCACCCCGAGCCCCGGTTCGGGGGCGTCTCGGGCCGGCGTCGGACCCTCTCTCCCCACGTACTCCACTCAGGACCATGCATCGCCCAGACGGGAACGGGTCACGACCACTAGCGCAGCGATGAGTTCAACGCCACGGGAGCGCGATGCAGAGAGGCGGAGCCAGTCCCACCGCGCTGACGATGGCCCCGTGGAAGGAAGCTCAGAGAAGGAGACCCACGGGAGTTCTGGACCGAGCGCATGCGAGCCTTCCGGTCGACACCTCATGGCTCCCGCGGGGTGACGCTTCTTGCCTGTCGGCTTGCGTGGGATCCTGCCCTCCTTGCGGAGAGATGCGCACCCGAAGGTCTTGCTTCAGCACATTGCGCCCGCGTAGGCCGCAGCTTCGCTGACCTGATGCTGCGGTACGAACAGCTGGATCAGGATGGTCTCATGGTCCGCCGAGGTCTCGGGGAGATCAGTTACCAGTACCCGCCACTCGCCTATGAGCACCAGCCTTCCCACGTCTCCAGGCCAGGCCCTCATCACGAAGAAGCGGTCTTCCCCCTAGACCTTCACTGAGATCCACCCAAAGAATTCCTTAAAGAACTCCACACGGCGCGCGATCTGGTAATGGAAAGGTTGTGAACCAGAGTGCCAAGAAGCTGAGCTTCGCCAGCTCGTCTTGGCCCCAGACAAGCCGGTCTCTTCAACAACTCCCATGCCCACGCCGACACGGCGCCGACGCGTGGCTGAACAGGCGCCCAGAGAACATTGATATTTACCTCGAACAGTTCCTATGTCATGTCAACGACCAAGTTCCTCAGAGCCATATTAAGGGCTGAAGGGGCCGCGCCCTCCGCCAGGAAACTGGCGTCGCCGGCAGAGGGCCGCTCACTATATGGGCCGGGCATCGCTGTGTGACCCCCTCGAACCGGGTTCACCCCCCTCCCCAAGACGAACTGGAGCACCGAGGTCTTCCCGTCAGACCGCAGTTGTTTCGGAACGCACCGCAGCCACCAACGCGCGGGACTTCCGCGCGCCGACTCCGAGCCGCATACGGAGGGTCTCCGCCGAGATCGGCCGCTGGTGCTCCTGCTGGTGCTGGGCATCCTCCGCACGTGCCCGCTTCAGTAGTTCCTGTTCCAAGTGTGGTGTGTTCGTCCTCCGCGGCTGGACGCGGAGTTCCGAGACCGGCCGAGACCGCCCCTTGTCCAGAACCACAGCCGTCTTAGTCGCTTGGTGCACAGACTTCACCGGGGAGGAAGCCGACTCCGCCCCCGTATGGAATGGGCCGGACTGATCAGGTTGTGCCGTCGCCCCAGACGCCGTGCCCACGGCGGCGATGGCCTGGAGCAGGCCAGGGCCGACCTCGGCCCAGCCGATCAGCAGCAGCGGGCCGACCGCGTCGAAGGCGGCCTTGCCGTAGTGACCGGCCAGTACCGGCTCCGCCATGTTCAACGCCAGCGTCATCACGCTGGCCAGCACCAACAGGCGACGTGCGGGACGGATTTGCTCCTTCGGTGCTTCGTTCATCGCCAAGTAGCGCACTCCGAGCAGCAGTCCGAGAACCGACAGGTCCACAGCTGGCGCGACCAACGGGGCGACGTAGGCCGGCACCCCCAGGCGAAGCCCCAGTGCCAACACGTTCCCGAAGCCGAACAGGAACGTCAGGCCGATCACGGCGCCCACGATCCCGGTGACCGCACGCTCTATCGCCACATGTCCTGCGGCCGACCCCTGGCCGGGCGACGAGGGAGGTGCCATCATCGCCTCCCCAGTACGACCGCAGGCTCAAATCGCCCTTCGAACACCAGCCGACCCGCGAGAACCTGCGGGTCGGCCGTGCGACCATCTGCGTAGTGCCTTGCCAGGGGCACGAACTGGCACAAGCGGCGATGATTCCGCAGGCACCCACTTGCGCAGAGCCACCTCGGACCGGCGACCTCAGCGCCGCGAACGGCAACTCCCAAAGCGGTCATCGGGAACCACCCCGCGGGGACGACCGCTCCGGCTCTCCACCGCAAAGACGCAGGTCACCGCACAACAGGAGCGGTTGGGGTTTTGGGTCAAGTCCCCCCTCGGACACGAACCTTTACCCAACGGGATGATGTTGGGTCTGCCAGGTGCGGGTCGGGGGCAGCCTCGATCCGCACCTGGCGTTTTGCTGGGTGGTAGGTGCCTTGGATTCCCAGGGCGCGATAGATGGCGGTCTTCTCCTCCGCCGAGGCCCCCTGGACCGCATTCACGAGGTCCCCAAGCTCACGGATCATCGCTTCGATGTCGTCGCGGGAGAGCGTGGGCTCCTCAGGCCGGGAGACGGCGTTGAGACGGGCCTGAGCCTTGGTCCTGCGTGCCCTGACGTCGTTGGTCCAGGCGGCGATGGTGACGGGGTCGCCCCCCGCGTCCAGAGTTGTCTGATACCGGGCGAGCTTCTGGTCGCAGTCCTTGATCACCTGGCGAGCCTGCTCCTCCTCGGGATCGATGCCGGTGCCGGATGCGGTGGCATCGACCATGGCGTCGACGGTGGCCCGCAGGCGGTGCGGGGCGAACGCTCGGGCCAGCCATCGATCCAGCGGGGGCAGTACGTCGGCTTCCCTGAGGGTGATGTTGCGGGGATGTTGGACCCGGTTGGCCAGCGCGTACTCCTCCGGATACCGGCAGCGGTAGTACGCCTCTCCATGGCTCTGTTGTCCTTAGCCGTCCAGGAACTCCCGGAAGACCCGTTGGACGACCAGGGAAGCGACCGGATCTGGATCCAGGCCGTTGATCATTTTCCCCTCTGCGGCTTTGGCCGGGTGAGGGTGAGGGCCGAGGGGCACGATCGACGCGAACTCCGCGCAACACGTTGCCGTTGGCCCGCAGCCCCTTCAACCGGCGGTCCGCTTTCTTCGCCGCCTCCTGGATCTCAGGCTTGCGGCCAGCACGCTTCTGGTCGTCCAACTCTCTCAGAACTGCGGGCATCAGGCGGACCATGTACGGCTTCCCCAACAGCGGGGTGTAGATGGCCACAACGGGGTCATCCAGCAACATGTTGGTATCGACCACCAAGCGCACCGCCCACGGATCGGTGGGCAGAAAGTCGCCCAGTTACCGAAGCGTTGCCACAGCAATCCCGATGTGGTCGGTGGCCTTCTCAATGGTGGCCGGCACCGTGCCGGCAATCGGCCCAGCAGCTTCATCCTTCGTGCCTCCAACTCGCGGCTGCTGGGCGCCCAGCCCCACTTCGGCGCACCAAGATGCACGGCATAGCCGAGTCTGCGGTTGGGATCGACGTTGCGGACCTGCGAGTCCGCGAGGATCAGTACGAAGTCCTGCTCGATCAGGTCCAGTTCCGATCGCAGACGATCCAAATTGGTCAGCGGGGCCACAGGCATGGAAGCCATCTACCGGTGATGCCGCACACCGCTGACAGCTGGCGCATGCACCAGCGCGGGGCAGGGTAACGCCTCGACAGCGTCGCAGCCACGTTGCGCTCCACCTCCTGGGCGGTCATGGCCACTCCCCCCATATCCAGCCCTTATCCGACACGCCCACCTCTGCTCCGGGATCCGACATAAGTCATCCCGCCTGCCGGCTCCGCAGGGGCGATGATCGGCCGACCGGCCCTCGGTGGCGCCGCTGATCAGCTTCCGGCGGGAGTGTAGGTCTGGGAGCCTGGCAATAGCCAACGGGGCGACGGGGCGCCATGCACCCCGATAGGAGGGGATTCGTCGGTGGACTGGCACGTGGCGCTCGGGCTGGGGGCTCTGGGCGGACTGATCGTTGAGGCGGTGGTCTTCTACAGCCGCGTCTCGGCATGGCAGACCGCCCGACACAGGCAGCGAGAACAAGGCCGGAAACGGTTACCCCCACTGCGGAGATATGTCGACCCACTCGCCGACGCGTTGGCCGGGCTGACCCGAGTCATGCTGGGAGCTGGGGCGGGCTGGCTGTTCCACCCCCAGGTCACCGGCGTCTACGCCGCAGTCGCGGTAGGGGCCGCCGCTCCCGCCTTGCTCCAGCAATTCGGTGCTGCCCGTGCGGCCCGCATGACTTCGCAAGGCCCCGAGCCATCTGATACACCAGCCGCAGCAACAGGGCCACAATCCCCTGGCGTAAGAGGCACCGAACGCTTGCGGGGGGAGCAACCCTCGGCACAGGCCACCGTGGAGTCCCAGCGGCAGGGGGTCACAGAATGAGCCGGCCCTTCTCACGGCGTTACCTCGACTCCCTCCTGCCACTCGGCTTCACAGGCCGGGCACCTTCCCGCCATGAACGGCACGCCGACGGCAACACGCTGTGGCGCCGCTACCTCGCCTCCCTCCTCACCACACCGCTGCCTCCACCGGTGCCCGCCCAAGCCAGTCCCGAACCGGAACCAGAACCGGACACCCCGCCAGCGGAACATCCCGAGCAGGCCTTACCCGCGATACAGCTTCCCGTTTACCTACGGAGGGCAGCCGCGCGTTGGAAGACCGTGCACCCCCATGTTCGCCTTCAACACCGCACCGCCCTCCTCCACCTCTCGGACGCCCTCTACCGCACGGACACCAGCGCAGCATTCCTCGCCTTTGCCCTCACTCTCGACTTTGACTTCGACCGCGAACTCGCCCTCGCCCGCGACCTCGCCTTCGACCTCGACCGCGCCCGCGACCTCGCTCACGCCCTCGACTTCGACCGCGAACTCGATCTCACCCACGACCTCGCCCACGCCCTCGACCTCGTCTACGGCCTCGTGAACGACCTCGCCCACGCCGTCGACGGCACCCACACCCTCGACCTCGCACGCAACCTTGACAGCGACCTCGCCCGAGCTTTGGCCTCGGTTCAGGAGGATCTGGCTGCCGCCGCCAACGATTTCACCGGCGCCGATCTCAACCCCACCAGCCTCGAAAATCTCAACCTCGCGGGACTGCGCTGGGATCAGCACACCCGATGGCCCACCCCCCTATGGGAGCAACGCATTCGCCGAGCATCTGCCGAAGATCCCCCCGGTTCCGGTACCTACATCGTCCTTCCTGAACGGCACGACACCCCCACCGAACACATCCCCTCATAGTCACTCCCCCCGACGCATCCACAGAAGCCAGTGCGAGCGGGCCTCCGCTGCCGAGGCGCCAAGGAAGCACGTGCCGCGGGACCCTTGCCGCGGAATGCCAGCGCTGACCACCTCGGCCGTCTCCTGTCCGCCAGCCGCGCAACGGGCGGCCACGCCCAAGGCTCGCACCAGCGCGGTGGCGGCACGGGAACGGGCGGCCGAGTCCGGCTCCGGCGTCATGCTTAGACTCTTGGATGGCGACCGGCGCCCCCGCGCCCCGGGATCAGGAGAATGGTCTCCGCCACTTCCCTGGCCACCCACTGCGGGCGGCTCGCGGTGCTGCGCCACGACTGCCCGCTCAGCGGCGTGGCCTTCACTCACGCGGGTTCCGCGAAGGGAGTGGAGCCACCCATTCGACGCTCTTTCGCTCGGGGTGGGCGCCCAACCGCGATGGCTCCGACTTCGGCCGGTGGTTCGCCCGATGAGGATAGGAGGGAAGGTTGGCGAGCCGGTGTAGTCGCCACACCACCACCTGGTGGATGTCCTCGGCGGTGCCCAGTTCGCCTGGGGCGACGGCTTCTCGCAGGAGCCTCGGGGGCCCCTGGCGCGCAGTGGACGGAACGGCAACTGCCATGCTCGTCTCCGTCCTGCCGCCCAACGGCATCCATCCGCGTCGCCATCGGACACGAACTTGACGCTTTGGACCAGGCGGCACGCGACATCGCCCCACTCCTCATCGGTCAGCAGACGATCGCCGGGCGCGGTGCGGACCGAACAGTGCCAGACATGCTTGGCCGGGGCCCTGGAACCAGTCTGCTTGACGGGGAAATCCAGTGCGGCGGTGAGTCGGGACAGTGTCGCTTCGCTGTCGCGGCCAGGATCGGGGACGAAGCCGTCCCAACTTCTCACGAGGTGGGGGTCCGTGTGTTCGTCCCGCTTGCCGGGCCCGTAGAGATAGGCGAGCAGACCGGGTGTCCGCGAGCCGCGCCGAATCTTGGGGATCATCAGATCCGCCTCCGCACCAGCCTGTCAGCCGCTCGATCGATCTGCGCCAGCGAGTGTTTCAACATCGCAAGACCGCGCTGCAACTCGTCAGGGAACGGCGTTCCACCGACGTTGTAGACATAGTCGATCTGATTGAGGTTGTTGCCGACGCGAGAGATCTGGGTGCGGAGCGCGGCCAGCTCGTCGATGGCTGCGTCCAGTTGCTCGTTGAGATGCGTCGCCCCCGGACTGCGGGCGGCGATGAGCGCCAAGGTGGCGAGGAAACGTGCAGTAGTGATCGCCTTCTTCATGGCGGCGGCTTCGATCTCGCTCCTCTCAGCCTCTGAGAAGCGGACGGTGAGCTTGTCAGGGCGCTGGCTGGGGTTGCGGGATCGACGGCGCGGTTCTCGGTCGGGGAAAGCGGTGAAACTCGGCGGCTGCTGAAGAGCTGGATCACGGGGGCGGCTTCTCCCACAGTAACCGGTTCCTCCGGGTGCCCGGACTCTGGTTGCTCCTCGCACGCCCTCGTGCGAGGAGCAACCAAATCTCCCTCGCCCTCCTGGGCGAGGGAAGTGCATATGACGGGCCGTGGGACCGTCATATGCGATAACTTGCTCCGCCGGCGGCCCGATGTGGGTCACCCTCCGGTCCGGGGGTGGGAGCACCGGGTTGTCGACGCTCACCGACCATGGTCGAGGCCACGCCGCTGGAGGTTCCGGAGCAGCCTCTCCACCCGGTCCATCGCCAGGACTGGATGGTGCAAAGTCCACGGGCGGCTGTCGGGACGGCGGCGCACTGTCCAACTGCCCTCCGCAGCACGCTCGATGCGATGAAGGTGTCCGCGCTGCTGCAGCAGGGACAGCCAGCTGTCCACTTCGGTCGGACAGGGTGTCGTTGGACAGCGGGATGCGCTGGCCGCGAATGGCTCGCGCAACGACTTTTCGGGTCAGTTTGTCCTCCGCGCTGACCGCCACCCGAGCGATCCTGAGCAGCTGCTCGGTGTCTCGCTCACCTCGGCGGAAAGCAAGTTGCCGGCCTTCTCCAGCAGCCCCCGGCGGTCGGGCGCTGCCCGCTCGGGCACCGTTTGCTCACAATGTGTCCGGGCTGACCGAACCGTTGTCCTCCGAAGGAGGACAGACCTCGACGCTTGTCCCGGTGCGCTGACGCGGGTTGTCCGGGAAGAGGCCAGCCACAGGGGCAACTCGGGTGAATTAATTCCCGTTCGGGGATGATGCCCTGGGCGATCGAGCCGGGCGGTCGGTGGACACTGTCCTGGGACATCACAACCGGAGTGTCCGAAGTCCAACCGGACACCCCCATGTCCACCCGTGATCGAGCTTCGAACGATGAGGATGTACAAGTACACTGCTCCGGTCAGGACAAACGGTGCAAGGATGAGCAAGGTGGCCGCCACCATTCGCCCAGCCGGAGTCCGGTCAGTGACCCAGCCTGCTGATTGAGTCTGAACGCGTGGAGGGCGTTGGCCCAGATGCTCGCCGAGGTGGCGACTCCGAAGAGTGTCCAAACAGAGAGCCCAGCGCGTAGCGGAGCTTCACGGAGGACGAGCAAGGCCCGGACGCCATAGGCGATGAACCCGTCGATGACCGAAGGCAAAAGATAGATAAGCGCCGACGACCAAAGTGCACATCGAATCGATCGTGCCGCACGCGGCCCGCCTCAAGCCCGCGCACGCGCGGCACCGAACTTACCGCCAACTCGCAGTCTTCGCCTCCACAATCGCAACGATGACTTCTTCTGTTCACCATCGAGCAATCCGTGAACCATTTCCCGAAAATCCACATTCTTCACACCTTCACGTACACATGCTCCCTATTTTTCGCGATTAAAGAGCTTCTGCATCAGACCCTACGTCACGCGAAATTCACCAAAACCACCCCCATGCGCGTCGACTTTCGGATTCACACTGCCGCCGCTCGCGTGGTCAATCAGCAAGTACTTGCTCGACGTTGGGAAACTCATTCGCTCACTGCACTTCGCCCTCTATGAGAAGACCTTCCCACGGCGGTCCCAGAAATCGTCCTCCCTTCATCAGAATATGTCGCCGAGAGCGGTCCCGATAGGTCCAGCTTCACGCTGCATCGATATGTCATTGAGATCAATGACGGTATTCTCGCCTTCCGTCCGTCCCGATCTGTGGCTGAATATCAAGCCGCATGTCGGTCCGGGGCACGCCCCGCATCGTCCACCGCCCAGCTGCGGACCGAGACGCATCGGCTTCTCGCGGTCGCCCGTGCCTACGGCGACGAGGAACTCGTTTTTCTCCGCGAGTCGCAGCTACCGTCCTCCCCAACAGGAGCATGAAACACATGACCGCCCCTACACAGGACTCTCAATTCTTCCAGGACCCCTACCCCATGTACGCCAAGCTGCGCACCGAAGCCCCCGTGCAATTGGGTCCCATTCGCTCGGAAGGGCGGCGCCGCTACCTCGTGCTCGGCTATGACGAGGCCCGGCAGGCCCTGGCCGACCCTCGACTCTCCAAGGATCCGGCCCCCTTCTTCGCCGACCAGCCACCCCGCGACATCCACCCGGCCGTCTCCCGCAGCATGCTGGCCACCGACCCACCCGCCCACACCCGGCTGCGCAAACTGGTGGCAAAAGCGTTCACCACCGGAGCCGTCACCCGACTGCTCCCCCGCATCACGGAGTTGACCCACGAACTGCTGGACCGCTGGCCACTCGACGGCGAAGTCGACTTCGTCGAAAGCCTGGCCACCCCCCTCCCCGTCACCGTGATCTGCGAGCTCCTCGGCGTCCCGACCGACGACCGACCCACCCTCCAACGGTGGTCCGCCGACCTCTTCGCAGCCGGCGACCCCGCCCGCCACGACGCGGCCTCCCACCAGGTCGCCGACTACACGGCCGACCTCATCACCACCAAACGCAGCCACCCGGGCGACGACCTCCTCGACCACCTGATCGCCACCAGGGACAACGGCGACCACCTCAACGAGGACGAACTCGTCTCCCTCGCCGTCCTGTTGCTCATCGCAGGCCACGAAACCACCACCAACTTCCTCGGCAACGCCCTCCT
This sequence comes from Streptomyces sp. NBRC 109706, assembly GCF_000974485.1. GTDB lineage: Bacteria > Actinomycetota > Actinomycetes > Streptomycetales > Streptomycetaceae > Streptomyces. The sequence continues at coordinate 54,955 of NZ_BBOM01000010.1, forward strand.
CGCCCTCCTCCAACACCCCCAAGCACTAACCCACCTCCGCGACCACCCCGACCAGATCCCCCACGCCCTCGACGAACTCCTCCGCTACGACGGCCCCATCAACACCGCGACCTTCCGCCACACCACCCACGACATCCCCCTCGGCGACACCACCATCCCCGCCGGCACCGCCGTACTCATCTCCCCCGCAGCCGCCAACCACGACCCCCAACGCTTCCCCCACCCCGACCAACTCGACCTCACCCGCGACCCCACCGGCCACCTCGCCTTCGGCCACGGCATCCACCGCTGCCTCGGCGCCCCCCTCGCCAAAGCCGAGGCAGACATCGCGCTCACCACCACCCTCACCCGCTTCCCCAACCTCCGCCTCGCCATCCCACCCGACCAACTCCACTGGCGCCACACCCGCCTCACCCGCGGCCTCACCACACTCCCCCTCCACACCTGAACACCGAGCGGGCGTCGCCCGTTCGCACAACGGGCGCTGGCTAAGTCCTCTTTCTGGTGCGGCAGTGGCGGGCGCGTCAGGCCCAAGGGCGGGCACGACGGTGATCTCGACAGGTGCGGAGAGAGCACCGGGTGGGTGACTTCTGCGGTGAGGTCGTGGAGACCAGGAGCTGCCCGTTCATTCTCTGGGGCCGGGAGCTGGGATTTCGGCGAGGGTCAGGATCACGGAGCGCTTTCTGAGGTGGAGGCGATGAGGGACGTCCTGCGGCTTGGGGTCGATGGGTTGACGAGGCGCCCGGGAGGAGGCGTGGCCGCTCGGTCCGGGCAGGGGAAGGAAACGCGGGTCAGGTGGTCAGGGTGCTGTGGGCACGTTCGTGGAAGTCTCGGGCCTCGGGTGCGGAGGAGTTCCGCAGGTGGTTGGCGAGGTCGAGCGGCGGTGCGGTGGTGCGGCGTGAGGTGATGGCTTCGCTGAGGTCGAGAGCCTGGGAGGCGGTGGAACAGGCTGCTTCGATGTGGCCGGCGTCGTACTCGGCATCGGCCTGTCGGCTGAGGTAGAGCGCTCGATCTCGGACGTAGACCGGGTCGTACAGGTTGGCGGTCTGTGCGAACTGCAGGGCGGCGAGGTCGGGCTGGCCCTTGTCGCGGTGGCTGCCGGCGCGTGCGGCGGGGATGTCGGGAGTCCCGAACCAGTAGGCCCAGCCGGGATCTTGGTGGTCGCCGGCGTCGGCGAGCAGGTGCTCGGCGCGGTCGAGGTCGGCCCAGCATCCCTGATCGCGCAGGTGTGCGCGGGCGCGGGTTCGGCGTGTGGTGAGCATCGCCTCGACGCGTGGGGTGGTGCAGCCCCTGAGTGAGGAGAGCGCGACCGTGGTCATCGTCTCGGCGTCCTGTGGGCAGTCGGTGTTGTAGGCGGCCACCGCCCAGAACCCCAGGACGTTGGCGCCCAGTGCGTCGTCGCCGGCGATCCGGGCGGCCCGCAGGGCGCTCTCGAAGAGGGCGTCGGCGCACACGTTGTGTATGTCGAAGACGGCGGCGGGCAGCACGGTGACCGTGCTCGACATCGACGGGGCGCGGGCCTCTTGGACGGTGCGCACCCCCGGCGGTCCTCGCGTCCCTCGCCGCGTACGCGGCGGGCCGCGCCCTGGGCGAGGCGCCCGAAGCGTTGGCAGTCGGGCTGTCCGGCTTCGCGGGGGTGCACCGCAGGATGCAGAGGCTTCCCCGCACGCGGGACGAGGTGAGGGTGGTGGATACCTTCGCCCACCACCCCACCGCGATCCACGCGGACCTCACCACCGCGCGGGAACTGGCCGCCGGCGGCCGGGTGATCGTCGCTTTCAAGGCGTGTGGGGAGCCACGCGTTCGGGCTCTGGGCACGCGGATGGGCGCGGCACTCGCGGCGGCGGACGAGATCGTGCTCCGCCGGTGCGAGGCACGGACGCCGAGGCGACCGTGCCCACGAGCACGGACGGGATCGAGCGGGCCGCAGTCGTGGCCGGGGCCCGCGTTCACCGGGCCACAGGTCTGGTGGAGGCCGCCGCCGTGGTCACCGCCGCTGCCAGGCCCGGGGATGTGGTGGTGACGATGAGCGTGGGCGAGGTCGCCAGCCTCGCGACGCTGATCAAGCAGGCCCTCGACCGGCCGGTGGCCGCCGTTGTCTAACGGCCGTCGCTCACGGGGTCGGGCTGGGCCAGGCACACCGCCACATGCTCCAGCCCGACACTGTGGGAGCTCTTGACCAGGACGACGCCACCGGGGCGGAGCAGTTCACGGGCCACGGTCAGGGCGTGGTCCCGGTCGCGGGACTCGACGATCTCCAGGCCCGGCCGCGCCTGCTTCGGGGCGTCGACCATCACCCGCGCGTCATCACCGCCGACCGTCACCAACAAGCTGATCCCGGCGTCGGCGGCCAGACGGCCGACCCGAGCATGTTCCTCGCCGGCGCCCGGGGCGGACGGTGCAGTGGCGGGAGGGATCACGGCCCGGCAGTGGGCGCAGCGGACACAAACGCATTTACTCGCGCTTCGTGGCTCTGCGGATCCGGACCGCCGAGCGTGAAATCCACGAGGCCACGGCCGACACCGGCCTCCCGGTCCGCTGGCTGCTGGCCGAATGGCCCGCCGGCGGGGACGAGCCCGTCCAGTTCTGGCTCTCCAACCTGCCCGAGACCACACCGCTGCCCGTCCTCGTGCGCACCGCGAAGCTCCGTTGGCGCATCGAGAATGACTACCGCGAGATGAAACAGGCCCTGGGGCTGGCCCACTTCGAAGGCCGAACCTGGCCGGGATGGCACCACCACGTCACCCTCGTCTCGGTCGCCCACACCTTCTGCACCCTCCAACGACTGAGCCGATCTCCAAAAGAGACGGCGTCGGCCTGAGACTCTGCCGAGTCGTCCACGAGCTGCAGATAGTTCTCGTGATCTGGACCGGCGCCCGCCCCACCTGTCACCGTGACATGCCAGCCCCCGGTCCAACATGACCAAGCACTACTAGGTGGCGGCGTAGCTGTGCGACCTGTTCGATGGTGACGGGGCGGGTGGTGGCGGGGAGTTGGTCCAGCGCCATGGGTATGGGGGATGGTGAGGGTGCGGGCACGAGTCTGCCTGGTGGGCATGGGGCTCGACAACCACATGATCACCGACGCCGTGCCTGTTCCGCGTCCCGAACCTGTGCTCATCGAACGGGGCATGACCGCCCATTACGCATGAAGGACGCGAAGCGGGACTCTTCGCGATCTTGCAATGCCTGCACTCAGCCAAGTGGCGGACATCCGGCCGGTGATCTGCCTGGCACCGCGCGAGGTGTTGGGGCAACGGATCCGGACGCGCTTGGCCGAGAGCCCCTATCACCGCTGAACCGTTCCCCGACACGAGAGGGCTGGACCAACTCCGACACGCCTCACTGCCGCTCGACGAACTCGAAGACCTGCTCCTTCACGGCGCCCGCTTCACCTCACCGCACTGGTCGTCCCACATCCAGGCGGCGAAAGCGGAGCGCCTTCAGGGTGCGGCCTCCGCCCGCCATGTCGAGAACCAACTCATCCTGGCGCCAGGTGCCCTGGACCGTGACACGTGCATCATCGAAGTGCCCCCGGGTCGTGAAGGACAGCTGCTTCCCCCGGAGGGTGTACGTGGAACTGTGGGTACCGCGCGGAGCCGTGTCTGGGCGCAACCAGCGTTCGATCGCGGCCGCCTGATCGGGTCCCGGGGCCGGTTTGACCAACACGTCGAGAACTGTCCCGTCCGGGTAGAAGCGAAAGACTTGTACGTCTGCGGCGAAGATCCCCTCGATCCGTCGGGAACGGCCACGATGGCGGGAGGTGGGTGGCATGGTTGCGGCGTCCTGGCCCTTCGGTCATTGGTTCTGGATCTGATGCAGAAAGCCATTGAGGCGGTCGAGTTCGGTGACGGTCTCCTTGTGCTTCTGTACCAGGACATCCAGGCCGCGGTCTGTCATTGAATCAGGCGGGTTCTGCATTTCTCGCTCAAGAGCGCGGCGGATATTGTTCAAACCGTTTCGGCCCTGGGTGAGGTCGGCAACATGGTCGAACGGCGTGCCGTCGGGGCGCACGGCGACTACCTCGCCACCCGCCTCTCTGCGCGCGGCGGAGTAGTGGTTGTGGCCCGGTTGCGAATTGATGGCACCGACCGGGTCTTCCAAGATGTTGTGCAGCTTCTGGATGGCGTTGTCGGCCGTGCTGCTGAGGCCGAGCCGTCGCATCGGGTGCGCCGACAGGCCGAGCGGATCGAGCCAGGTGAACGGGTTGACCGGGTAGCTATACGGGTTCGGTGACGGTTCCAGACCGAGCGGGTCGGGGCTGGTGTAGCGGCCGATGGCCGGGTCGTAGTGCCGGTGGAAGTTGTAGAACCAACCGGTTTCCTCGTCGGCGTACTGACCGGGGAATCGCAGCGGGGTGGACGACGTGTCGGCCGAGTCGAGGCGACTGTTGCCCCACAGGGTGGACGGCTGCCAGGCGAGGTGCGTTCGGGCGTCATCGCCGACGAGGTGCGTCGGGGTGCCGACGAGATCGGTGACGATCCCGAAGAAACGCCGATCGATCTCGTTCTGGTCCAAGCTGCGGGCCTCGTTCTGGGTGAGGGGGTGATTCCCGTCGTGGTCCCAAGTGAGGGTGATTTCCGCGCCGTCGGCCGTGGTGTTCGTCGTCTCGACAAGGGTGGTGCCGTGCCAGGAGAACATGGTGCGTTCCACGACGAGGCCGTCCGCGTCATGGCGCTCCTTGGCCACGCGTCGACCGAAGGGGTCGTAGAGGTAGGTCCACACGGTGCCGTCCGGTGTCTCTGTCCGGATCAGCCGGTCATCCGCGTCCCACGCGTACTGCCAGGTGCCGGGCTTCTTCGACAGGCGCGTGCGTTGCCGCTGAACGGTGCGCCCGGCTTCGTCGTACGCGTAGCGCACACGTCCGGCCCGCACGAGCGTGCCGTCGTGGTAGTGGCGTTCACCGGTCACATCGGTGTCGGCCAAACCCGTGGGCCACTGAGCGTCGGTTTGGTTGCCCAGGGCGTCATAGCCGTAGCTCTCCCGCTCGCCGGGACCGGTCAGCGCGAGTACGCGACCTATCGGGTCGAGGTCGAATCGGTGGTGTCCAGTGGCGAGGTCGTCGAGTTCGGTCAGGTTACCGTCGGACCGGTAGTGGTAGCCGCGGCTGGTCAGCATTTGCTCGCCGGGACCGACGACACTCTGCCGGGACAGGCGCCCGGCGGCATCCCAGTACCGGGTGAGCGTCATTTCGGAGGCCAGCGCGCGACTTGACTCGCGACCGGTGGCGTCGTACGTGAACTCGATTGGGTGCCCGCCGGAGACGAGGCGTAGCGGCCGCCCGGCCGCGTCGTAGGTCCACGTGCTGAGATGACCGCTGGGGGTGATGCGCTCCGACAACTTTCCGCGCGGGTCGTGGGTGAGAGTGAGAGTGAGGCCGTTGACAGTCTCGGAAAGCAACTCGCCGCAGGCGTTGTAGGAGCGGGTCAGCTCAACTCCGGGGCTGGTGGCGCGGATGACGCGGCCCTGGGAATCGCGGATGAAGGTGGTGACCTCCCCTCCGGAGGAGATCCGGCGGGTCAGCAGACCCTGGGCGTCGTATACACAATCCACGCTCTGCCCTGCGGCATTGACGCGGCGAGTGAGTTGGCCGGCGGCGTCGTGCTCGTACGTCGTGGTGCGACCACCGAAGTCGGTTTCCGTGTTCAACCAGCCGTTCGGCGCGTAGTCGTACCGCCAGGACTGGTCGAGCGGATTGGTGACCTGGACGAGTCGCAGTTCAGTGTCGCGTTCGAAGCTGTGGGTCGCGCCGTCCGGAGTGGTATGAGAGATGGGCAGGTCGAAGGGGCCGTAGGTGAACGAGGTGACCCTGCCGTCGCCGTCGGTATGGGTGAGGAGGTTGCCCTCCGGATCGCGCTCGTATGTCTCCGAGGTGCCAGTGGAGCTGCTGCGCCGCAACAGGTGCCCGTCGGTGGACCACTCGAAGCCGGTTTCCCCGACACGGGAGTCGAAGATCCACACTGGGCGGCCGAAGGAGTCCCGCGTGATCGTTGTGATACTGCCTGCGGGATCGATAGCCTCCCGTAGGAGTCCCGCAGCGTCTCGGCGTATCCGGGTCTCCTCACCGAGAGCGTCCGTTATGCCGGTTATGCCACCGTGGGCATCGTAGGCGTAGCGGGTGCGGCGTCCAGCCGCATCCAGAGCCGAGGTGCAGTTGCCGGCGGCGTCGTACTCGAACGACCAGGACGTGCCGTCCTCGTGGACGACGGCGGTAAGGCAGCCAAGCGCGTTGTACTCGCAAAACACGCGGTTGCCCAGGGGCAGAACGATGGTCGTGACGTTGTCGTCCTGGTCGTACTCATGGCGCCTGACGCGGCCGAGCGGATCGGTGATCGCGACCAGTCGATTGCTGTCGTCCCACTCCTGGTGCGTGGTGTGACCCGCTGGGTCGGTCGTGGAGACGAGTCGGTACCGGTCGTTGAGTTGGTAGACCGTACGGTGCCCGAGGGAGTTGATGGTCGTGGTGCGAAGGTGTTCCTCTTCGTAGACGTACCGGTATTCGAGGACTCGGTCGGTGCCTGTCGTGTGCACACAACGGCCGGCGCCGTCATAGGTGTAGGCGTACCAGGTGTCGTTGCGGTCCTGCCAGCGGATCATGCGGTGTTGATCGTCGTAGTCGAACGTGAGGGGCATCCCCGACGAGTCGAATACCTTGGCCAGGTTTCCCGCCACGTCGTACTCGAACGCGCGCAGCAGGGGCTGACCTGGTGCGGACAACAGAGAGAGGGCGGTGACGCGGCCGTTCTGCACTGCCACGCCAACCCGGTAACCACTGGAGTGGAGGACCTCCCGAGGCACCGCGGTCTCTTCGTCATAGAGGATATCGATGCGGTTGGCGTTGCGGTCGGTTATGGCGGTCAACGGGAGTTCCACGTTCGGCTGGCCGGACACCGGAGCGAAGTGGAGGGTGTGGCCACTGGCCGGCTGGTGGATCATGAAGTCGCCGCCTCCCTGACCGTCCCAACTCAGTCCCCAGCGAGGGCCGGTGACGGGAAGGACGGGGGTCTCCGGATCAGCCAGGGGTACCGGGTAGTGCAACCGCATGCCGTCGGCCGCGAAGAAGTCTGCTCCGAACTCGCCCAGCACGAGTCGCTGGTCGAGCGTGGAGGCCCAGGATGCGCCGAACCAGCGACCGTCGCGGTACGCGGAGAGATGCTCACGCTCCAGGAGCAGTGGGAGAACTCCCGGAAGTTGCACGTCCGTATGGCGTAGCGTCATCTCGCCAGTGGCTATGTCGATGGGGTCGCCCACCAGAACCTTACCGATTCCGCGAATCCCGTCCAGCTGCCACATCTGGCCCAGATTGCGGAGATTGCCGGCGTAGGCCCGAAGCCCGGTGCGGGCGGCGGAGAGCCCGCCGCGCAGTCCTCTGGCGAGCCCACCGAGGGTGGTGAGTCCTTTCATGCCGGGGATGCAGTCGAGTGCCGCGAACGCGACGTCAAGAAGTCCAGCTTCTCCTCTGGCGTATTTGATCAGCGTGTCCGTGAGGACGACGAGGGCTGCCGCCAGCACCACCCAGGCCAGCGGTCCGCCGATGATCATGACGACAATGCCGAGTACGGCAACGATGACCTTGCAGATCTCGACGAGAGTGTCCCAGTTGTCGGTCACCCACTTGATGGCCTTCTCCCACCAACGCCGGTTCTGGATACCGGCATCCGAGGCCGCGTCGACGTCACGAGCGCACTCCCGCGCCGCCTCCTCCCGCATCTCCTGGGCATCGAGGGCGAGTTGGCGCGCGGCTGACAGCCGCTCCTCCGCATCGTTCACCCGGGACCGCGCGGCACCCGCCGCAGCCTCGGCCGCCTGCTGATCGCGGGCGGCGGAACGCACATCGGCCTCGTCCGGCGGCTCGACGTCCTCCCGCTCCCCCTCGCGCTGAAGGCGTTCCGCCTCCTCACCGGCCCGGCCGACCCAGTCGGTGGCATCCCCTAACGCCGACTGCGCGGAGTTGAGATCCGCCTGCGCACTGACCGCACGATCCAACGCGCGATCCGCCATCCCCTGCGCCGTCTGGAGCTTCGGCCAGTATGTGTGCAACGCCTGAGCGCAGAGGGAGTAGCTTTCCTCCAACTTGGTCAGGTTGTCCGGCACCCCATCGAACTCGGTGCGGAAGGCGTCCGCCGAAAGCCCCGCCCAGTCCAGCACCGCACGCTCCGAGGCCAGACCCCGGATCTTGCCGAGCGCCTCGCCAACGTCATCGGCGAACTCCTGTAGGTCATCAGCCAGTTCCCGTACCTCGTCCGGATCGCCAGGGGTGGGGTCCCGGTCCATGTCCACCGGGCTCCAGTCGAACGCACGTACCACGACCTACCTCCAGACAAAGAGCTAAGATCATCATAGAAAGGGTGGGGACAGAGCGTCAAAGCCGACGAACGCACCGTCGCCGAGTTTTATTTGATGAGCTGTCGCTTGTTGCCGTCGGCCGCAGTGACCCCGCGTAGAGGGAACGTCGAGGTGCCGTTCCGTACGCTGCCGCATTCGAGGGCTACAACCCGCGTAGCCGGTAACGCCGAACTCACAGTTAGCCGCAGCGGAGCTGCCCGGGCCTGCCTTAGGGTCTGTCTGATGTTGTGATCACGAGGTGGGTTGCAGGCTGCGGATCCAGAGGAGTGCTGCGCGGAGTCCGAGGCCGATTGATAGTTGGCGGGGTCTTTGTCGTAGCGTGTGGCCAGGCCCGCCAGGGCGTGATCTTGTTGATGCCGCGTTCGACGGTGTTGCGCTCGCGATAGAGGCCGGGGCCACAGCTGACGGGGCGCCCGCCGCGTGATCCCTTCCTCCGGCGGTTCGCTGCCTGGTCCTTCGGCTCGGAAACCACGGCCTTGATTCCGCCTCTGCGCAGGTAGGTGCGGATGCGGCGAGAGGAATAGGTCTTGCCGCCGGCTACGACACCGGGCCAGGTCCGGACGACAGTCCCTCGCGCACCGCCCCCACCAGTGGGTGCCGTGGACCGTCCGGTGGTTGCAGCATGTGGCCGGCAGCCACGCCCACACGGGGAATGCGGGGGTCCGGGAGGCACAGATAAGGTTTGCTCTTCACTGCCGCCTCGGGAGGGTGTCCTCAAGATGCAACGCGTCGCGGTCCACACCCGGTTGAAGCCCGGCCGGGAGGAGGAGTACGACCGTGTCCACGCCACCATCCCACCCGAGCTGGCGACGCGGCTGCGCGCCGCCGGCGTTCGGAGCTGGCGTATCTGGCGCAGTGGGCGTGAACTCTTCCACGAGATCGAGGTGACCGACTACCGGGCGATGCGCCACGCGCTCGCCGACGATCCGGTCAACCTGGCCTGGCAGGCGCGGATGGCCGATCTCCTGGAGGTCGAGGACGACTACTCGGGCGAGGACGACGGCCTGCCGATGGTGTGGAGTCTGGAGTGACCCACCGTGGCCGACCGCGCCGGTGGCCTCCCGCTAGGGTCCCGCCCCGGTGACGGGGGCGCCTCCCTCGGTGACCGGGAGCGGTCGGCCGGCGCCCGGCGGGTAGATTCTGGCGCATGGGAACCAAGCGCGTCACGATCAACGATGTCGCCGCCGCGGCCGGCGTCTCGCGACAGACGGTGACGCGCGCGATGAACGCGATGGCGGAGATCACGCCGGCCACGCGCGAGAAGGTGCTCCGGGTCAGCGAGGAACTCGGCTACCGTCCCAGCCGGTTCGCGAGCAACCTGGCCCGCCAGAAGCATCACTCGCTGGGCCTGGTCGTCGGCACCCTTCGCAACCCCTACTACACGGACCTGGCGGCGGACGTCCTCGACGTGGCTGCCGCCGAGGGGTGGCAGATCCTGATGGCGACCAGTGAGGGTTCCTCCGGCCCCGAGGTCGTCGCCCGGTTGGCGCCCCAGGTCGATGCCATCGCGGGCTACTTCGAAGAGCCCGAGGAGTCGGTCGTCCGCGCCGCCCGCCGCGTGCCCGTCGTGTTGATCGAGCGCCCCACGACGATGCCGGGAGCGCACTCGGTCCTGCTCGACTTCCGCGAGGGCATGGCGCGACTCATCGACGACCTGCGCCGACAGGGCTCGCGCAGGTTCGCCATGATCGACTCGGAACGCACCGGGCCTCCCTACCGGCCCACCCCGCGCCGGGAGGTCTTCGAGGAGTTCGCCGGCCGCTCCGGGGTTCCCGTCGAGACGGCGCCCGAGACCATTGAGGGCGCGGCCCACGCCTTCGTGCGGCTGCGCGGTGTGGCGCCGGACGTCGACACGGTGATCGTCTTCAACGACCTCATGGCCATGGGCGCCCTCCAGAGTGCCCACGCCCTGGGGCTGGCCGTTCCCGACGACGTCAGGGTCGTCGGCATCGACGGACTCTCGCTGGGAGCGGTGACATATCCCCCTCTGACCTCGCTTTCGATCGACCGTCACGCCATCGCTGTCGCTGCCCTCGACATCGCCAGGCGATGCCTCTCCGACGAGTCCCCGGGTCAGATCACCCGGGTCGTCACCCCTCACCTGCTGCGGCGGGAGTCCGCGTAGCGACCCGGTGCGCCCCGTGGTGGCCCGGTCCTCGCCCACGGACGTGGGCCTGCCGGTCTGTTGGAATCTGTCGGAGTGAGTTGAGGACGGCGGGGCACGGCTGAGGTCGGGTCAGCCGCAGGGACGGAACACGTCGTACGGATCCCCGCCGCGTTCGGGCGCCCTGTCGGCGCTCGCCACCGCCTCCCCCGCGCCCTCGCGACAGCTCGCAATCGCTCGCGACGGCTCACCCCAGGATCCGCCTTCTGGTGGTTTTTGTTCAATCTCTTGACATCGACACCGGGCTTCGTGAACATTCACGGGAATGTTCACGGACACGGAGGCGGACAGTCCCATGAGGGCCCAGGAGACAGCGGGACGGGTCGTGTCGGCGACCCGGTGGGGTGATCTCGGCCGCATCGCGCCGACCGCGCCTCCGGACGGCGCGCCTCGCCGGTGGCACCGACGACCGACCTCACCGGGTGGCACCGGTTCGACGTCCACCACCGGAAGGAGGCCGACATGACATCGCCGTCTCGGGCCGGCAGGCGGCTGGCGGCGCTGTGCGTCACGGGAGTCCTGGTGACGAGCGCCTGCACGGGCGGCGGCAGCTCCGGCGCGGAAGGCCCGGTGACCATCTCGTTCCGGGGCTGGGTGCCCGGAATCGAGCGTGCCGTCGACCTGTGGAACGCCCAACGCTCCGACATCCGGGTGGACTTCACCCGGATCGCCAGTGCGGACATCGCCAACATGCCGTCCCAGATCGACACCGGGACCGCGCCGGACATCGCCCAGCTGCAGGTCCACGCGCTGCCGGACTACGTCATCGACGGACGGGCCCAGGACCTCACCGAGTACCTCGGTGAGGACGAGGACCTCTACTCCGAGGCCGCCTGGGCGGGGGTCGTCTTCCGGGAACGCGTGTACGCGGTGCCGCAGGACGCCGCGCCCGTGGCGTTGATGTACCGCCGGGACATCTTCGAGGAGTACGGCATCGAGGTACCGCGGACCTGGGACGCGTATGCGGCGGCGGCAGAGGAGTTGCACGCGGCGAACCCCGACGTCTACCTCGCACACTTCTCCCCCAACGAGCCGTCCTTCTGGTACGGAGACCAGATCCAGAGCGGCGGCTCCTGGTACGGCATCGACGATGACGCCTGGACCGTCGAGATGGACAACGCCGAGACCCAACCGGTCGCGGAGCGCTGGCAGTACCTGCTGGAGAACGATCTGATCAAGGTCGAGCAGATGTGGACCCCCCAGTTCTGGGCCAACGTGAACAACGGCACGATCGCGTCCATCAACTACGCGGCGTGGTTCCCGGTGCTGCTGGAGGAGAACGCCCCGGCCCTGGCCGGCAAATGGGCCGTGGTGCCAAGCCCGTCGGACGACGGCGAGGGGCCCTACGGGGAGCTGGGCGGGTCGGTGAACATCGTCACCAGGACAGCCGACCATCCGGAGGAGGCCGCGGAGTTCCTCCGCTGGTTGAACGGTTCCCCGGAGTCCTTGGAGATCCTCATCCGGGACGGCGGGCTCTTCCCCGCGGCCGTCGCCGGTTTCGACTCCCCCGCGCTGAACGAGCCACGGGAGTTCTGGGGCGGGCAGAACATCGCCGAGCCCTTCGTCGAGTCCGCCGCGAACCCGTCGCGCACCGCCGTGGAGGGGCCCGCCTACGACCTGGCGCTCTCCGCGCTCGGCGACGAGTTCAACAGGGTGGCGAACGGCCAGATCACCTTCGCCTCGGCCCTGTCCAACGCGGCGGCCGAGACGCGGGAGATCATCGAGTCGACGGGGTTGACGGTCAGATGACTTCCTTCACCTCCGCCAGGAAGGCGGCCGGACCTCCCCGGCGCCGCAACCGGGGCAGGGCACGCAGCGCGCCGTACCTGTTCGTGGCCCCCTTCGTCGCGCTGTTCCTGGCGTTCCTGGTGGCGCCGACGCTCTACGCGATCGTCAGCAGCTTCTTCGGTATGCGACGCTCGGGCCTGGGCCTGGACGGCGAAGGGCCCTCGCTCGAATTCGTGGGTTTCGACAACTTCCGTGCTGCTCTGGGGGACTCCGAGTTCCTCGCCGGGTTCGGCCGCGTCTTCCTGTTCGGAATCGTTCAGGTGCCCGTCATGCTCGGTCTCGCGTTGGTGTTCGCGCTTCTCATCGACTCCGCCCTCGTGCGGTTCAAGAAGTCCGTCCAGCTGGTGATCTTCCTGCCGTACGCGATTCCCGGCGTCGTCGCGGCCCTCCTCTGGGGGTTCCTGTACCAGCCCGGGGTGAGTCCCGTGGTGGGCTTCCTGGAATCCGTCGGCGTCCAGGCGGACTTCCTGGCTCCCGGAACCGTCCTCTGGTCGATCGCGAACGTGACGACCTGGAGCTATATCGGCGTCAACATGGTCATCCTGTTCGCCGCGCTCCAGGCCATCCCGACGGACGTGTACGAGGCGGCGCGGCTGGACGGAGCGGGCGGGCTGCGGATCGCGCTGGGCATCAAACTGCCCCTGATCCTGCCGACGCTCCTCCTGACCTGCCTCATGTCGATCATCGGGACGCTGCAACTCTTCAACGAGCCCGAGGTGTTGCGCAGCCTCACCTCCAACGTCTCGTCCGACTTCACGCCGAACATGGCGATCCTGGAGGTCACCACGATGGGGAACAACCGCAACCTCGGGGCTGCGATGGCCATCGTCCTGGCCGTGGTGAGCCTGGTCCTGTCGCTCGCCGTGTCCCGGTTCGACCGCAGCAAGGAGAGCCCGAAGCGATGAGCGGTACGACAGCAACGGTGCGCGGCGGGCGCCGGCGGGCACGCGAAGGATCGTCCTGGTGGGCGCGGACCCTCTCCCGGGTGATGGTGACCGCCGCCGTCGTCTATTTCGTCGGGCCCGTGGCCTGGCTGTTCATCGCCTCGACCAAGTCGGCCGGCGACCTCTACTCGACGCCGGGGTTCGCGTTCGCCGACTGGCGGCTGTGGGAGAACATCGAGGCGCTGTTCGCGTACCGGTCGGGGATCTTCTCGCGCTGGCTCCTCAACTCCCTGGTCTACTCCGTGTTCGGCGCCTTGCTGACCGTCCTCGTCTGCGCCCTGTGCGGTTATGCCCTCGCCCTGTACGAGTTCCGTGGACGAAGGCTCCTCATGGGGGCGCTGCTGGCCAGCCTGCTGATCCCGGCCACGGTGGTCGCCCAGCCGATCTTCCTGCTCCTGGTGTGGCTCGGGCTGAACAACACCATGGCGGGCGTCGTCCTGCCCTCGCTCGTCTATCCGTTCGGCGTCATGTTGTGCTACGTGACGGCCAGGGCGTCGGTCCCGGACGAGATCGTCGAGGCCGCCCGGCTCGACGGGGCGGGCGAGTTCCGGATCTTCTTCACCATCGCGGTGCACCTGATGCGGACGGGGCTGACGACCGTGCTCCTGTTCGCCTTCACCGCGAGCTGGAACTCGTTCCTGCTGCCGCTGCTGGTCCTGGACGACGAGCGGCTGTTCCCGGTGACCCTCGGTCTGGTCGACTGGTCGCAGCAGTCGGCCTCGGTGGCCCAACTCGGCACGCTGACCATCGTCGGCGCCTTCGTCTCCGTGTTCCCGGTGGTGCTGGTCTTCGTCCTGCTGCAACGCTACTGGCGGTCCGGGGTGTCGGCGGGCAGCCTCAAGATGTAGCGGGGACGAGGGCGACGGCGGGGCGGGGCGTGCCCGGGGCGGTCGCCCCCGGCACGCCCGGGCCGTTCAGGACGCCTGGTCGGGACTGGTGCCGAACGGCCGGTCGTACAGCTCCAGTTCGCGGATCGACGCGTAGCTCCCCGCCCGCAGCGAGGTGACGGTGACCCGGACGTACCGGGCGTCGGCCGTGAAGGTGTGGGCCCGCACCCGCGCGGTGTCCGTCGACCCGGTGAGGTCGGCGAGCGTCGACCAGGTGGTGTTGTCGGTCGAACCCTCCACGCGGTAGCGGTAGTTCACCTCGTCCTTCTCCCAGACCAGGCGCGTTCCGGTCAGTGACCTGGTGGCGCCGAGGTCCACGGTCAGCCACTCCCCGGTGGCGCCGGTCGCGGCGCACCAGCGGGTGGCCGTGGAGCCGTCGACCGCGTTGCCGGCCGTGTTGCCGTGGTTGGTCTCCTCGCTGCTGGCGGTGGCCGTGGCCCCGACGGCGATGTCGGCGGGGACGACCGACCGGTCGAGGGTCACCCCGAACACGGTGTCCTCGGGGTGCCGCTCCCGGTCGATCCCGGTGACGGTGACCCGGGCGTCGCCGTCCACGCTGTGGGCCAACTCCTGCCCGGTGGCCACGTCGAACACCCGCCGCACCACGCCGTCGCCGACCGAAGGCGTGGTGAAGCCTGTTCCCGAGTAGCCGGGCAGCAGGTGCACATAGAAGGTGTCGTCCCGGTGGGTGAAGCCGTACCGGCCGTCCGTCGGGTTCCACGGCCCGCCGCGCGTGCCGTACACGGCGTCCCCGTAGGTGTCCAGGAACGCGCCGATGGCGCGGACGGCGTCCGCCTGGTCGGAGGGGATCGTCCCGGTCCGGTCGGGGCCGACGTTCACCAGGCAGGTGATGTCCCGGACCCAGGCGTTCACCAGGATGTTCATGGCCGTGCCGTAGGGCATCACGGGCTGTCCGGCGCGGTAGCCCCAACTGCCGCAGATCGTGAAGCACTTCTCCGCCAGGTGCCCGGTCCTGATGGCCCCTGTCGGAACGGATGGACCCTCTTCGTTGTCGTAGTCCCCGATCCAGCCGGAGCGCAGGTTGGCGACGACGTCGGGCTGGTGGTGGCGCACCAGTCCGCTGATTCCGAAGGGTTGTCCGGTCGCGGGGTCGGTCTCGCTGTAGGCGTCGTCCACGGGCCACTCGTTGGCGGCGTCGCGATGGGCGCCGGGCTCCCAGAAGAAGGCCGCGTCGGCGTCGGAACCCTGCTGTCCCAGCCAGCCGCCGTCGTAGAAGATGTCGTCGATGACGCCGTAGCGGGTCACCAGCTCCCTGATCTGCTGGTAGACCTCGTTCTTCATGATCCGCGCGTTCTCCTTGTGCGCCGGATCGGTCTGGTAACCCCAGCGGTTGGGAAGGCAGTTGGTTCCGGTCACGTCGTAGTAGCCGGGGTAGCGCCAGCTCATCGGGGAGTAGTAGAGGCCCACCCGGAGTCCGGCGGCGCGGACGGCGTCCACGTAGGGGGTGACAAGGTCGCGCTCCAGGGGCGCCTGGCCGGCGTGCCAGGCGTTCTCGTGGTCGCTGGGGAAGAGGGAGAACCCGTCGTGGTGGCGGGTGGTCAGCACGGTGTAGCGGGCGCCCATCTCGGTGGCGAGGGCGGCCCAGGCGGCAGGGTCGTAGGACTCGGCGGTGAACTGCTGATCGCCCTCCTCGGTCAGATAGCGCCGGTAGTCCTCGGGGGGCACGGCGTCGTTCTCCATGTGCCACTCGCCCTTGGCGGGGCCCGAATAGACGCCCCAGTGGATGAACATCCCCAGCTTGGCGTCCCGGAGCCAGCCGAGCTTCTCCTCCGGCTGCTGCGTCACACCCTGGTCCGTCTCGGGGACGCGGGGTGGCGGGACGGGCAGCGGCAGTGGCGCGGCGTGCGCGGGCGTGGCCGGCGCGTGGAGGGTCACGGCGGCGGCGGTCATGGCGGCCATGCCCGTGAGCACTCCGCGCCGGCTGAGGTGATGCGACATCACTGGTCTCCTCTCTCCCCCTCTCCAACAAAACCAAACATGGAGAAGGTGGGGACGGGATGGGATACAGAGGAACACACGCCTCAAGGAAGGGCGCATGGACATGGGATGCATTAGGAGGGTGCCAGCCGGCCCGTGTCCAGATGTGTGCGTGGTTTACGCAAACTTTCGCCCTGCAGGACTGGTTCGAGATGCCCTTCATCCAATGCCTGGAGCAAGATCGGGACAAACCGAGGGGGAGTCCGTTCGGTCGAGACGGTTGACGGGCCCCCGTCACCGCCCTAATCTCCACCGGAAAGACACTCGATCAAACATTTAACGACGGGAGGCCGACGCCTCCCCCGCTCCCGAGCCGCGTCCCCCGTTCTGGTCGAGCGCCCCCAGCACCCCCACACCCGGGCCGGAGGTCCGCTTCCGGTCCCCTCCGAAAGGACCTCGATGTCTCGTCGCGTCCTGACCATCCTGGTGGCGGCCGTCACCGGCCTGTGCGCCATGCTTCTGGCCGGACCACCGGCCCACGCCGCCCCCGTGACGGTCGTCAGCGGAACACAGTTCACCGACACCTCGGGCGCCCTCGTGCACGCGCACGGCGGCGGCGTGCTCCAGGTCGGCGACTACTACTACCTGTTCGGCGAGAACCGCCACGACGACAACACCTTCAGGGCCTTCTCCGTCTACCGCTCGACGGACCTGCGCGACTGGGAGTTCAGGAACGACGTCCTGACCCAGGCCAGCGACCCTGAGTTGGAGCTGTCCAACATCGAACGGCCCAAGGTCGTCTACAACGACTCCACGGGACAGTTCGTCATGTGGATGCACAAGGAGAACGGCACCGACTACACCGAGGCCCGCGCCGCCGTCGCCGTATCCGACACCGTCGACGGCGACTACGAGTGGCGGGGCAGCTTCCGGCCGCCGAGCGGCACCACCTCACGGGACCAGACCGTCTTTGTCGACGACGACGGCACCGCCTACCAGGCGACCTCGACGGAGGGCAACGCCGACCTGCACATCTACCGACTGACCGACGACTACCTCGGCTACGACACCCTCGTCGCGAACCCGTGGTCCGGTACCTTCCGCGAGGCTCCCGCCCTCTTCCGGCGGGACGGCGTCTACTTCATGCTGACGTCGGCGAACAGCGGTTGGGAACCCAACCAGCAGCGCTACGCGACCGCGCCGTCGATCGAGGGCCCCTGGACCCCGATGGCGGACGTGGGAGACGCGACCGGCTACGGCTCCCAGACCACGTTCGTCCTGCCGGTGCACGGCACCGAGGGCACCTCGTACCTCTACCTCGGCGACCGCTGGGGGAACTCCTTCGGAGGCACCGTCAACGACTCCCGTTACGTATGGCTGCCGTTGGGCTTCCCGACCAGAACCACGCTCAACCTGCCGTGGTACCCCGAAACCGTCATCGACACGGAGGCCGGCACCGTCACGGGCAGCGGCGGCGGCCCCTACCACACCC
The DNA here is from genome assembly GCF_000974485.1 of Streptomyces sp. NBRC 109706. Lineage (GTDB taxonomy): Bacteria > Actinomycetota > Actinomycetes > Streptomycetales > Streptomycetaceae > Streptomyces. The sequence goes on from NZ_BBOM01000010.1 coordinate 72,513, forward strand.
TGGTCGCCGGGCACAGCGGACGATGCGTGGACGTCGCCGACAACTCGTCAGCCGAGGACGCCTCGGTGGTGCAGTACGCGTGCAACGGCGGCCTCAACCAGCGGTGGCGGCTGGCGGACGCCGGCGAGGGACGCGTGCGGATCATGGCGCAGCACAGCGGCAAGTGCCTCGACGTCGCCGACGGGTCGTCCGCCGACGGGCAGCGCGTCATCCAGTACTCCTGCGGCACCGGCGACAACCAGCTGTGGCGCGTCGAGGACCGGCCCGACGGACTGAAGCGGCTGGTGGCGCAGCACAGCGGCAAGTGCCTGTCGGTGTCGGATGGTTCGGCCGAGAACGGCGCCGAACTCGTCCAGCAGACCTGCGGGAACGACGGCGCACAGGGATTCGAACTGCGCGCCATGGAGTGATACCACGTCAGCCTCCGGACACCCACCTCCCCTCGGTCGGGTGCCGGTACCAGTCCGCACTCGTTCTCCACGGCCTGGAAGGCTTCCTCGATCACCCAGCGGGTCCCGGCGATGCCGACGGGTGCGTGGGCGAGGCAGTACTCGATCTCATCGGACCTGGCCGCCGCACCGGGCCGACACCCGCCGCTGGTGGCGAACTCCCGCTCGTCCGGGATCTTCGCCGCCCCGCGGCGGTCCCGGCCGGAGGTCCAGGATGGGGCGGGTACAACTCCCCCCGCACAACCAGATTCACTGTCGTAGAAGTCGAAACGGCCGGTTTCGTTGGTAAATACCCCGCCCAGCACTCCCAAGGCACATGACGATCGTGGGTCCGCTCCCTGCTCCAGCGCTGACCCACCCTCCTCTCCTTCGGGGCTCTCTCCGGATCAGTCGAACAGCGCATCCAACCTGTCCTCGCCCGCCATGATCCGCCAGGCCGGCACCCGCAGCGTCCGACTCACCTCGCACGCCTTCGCCCCGTGGCCGCCAGACGGCAGCCCGGTGAGCAGGTTCTCGCGGGCGTGCGCCAGCCGCAGGTGCCGGGCCGGATCCTGGCCGGGGCGCGGGCCCGAATCGATCAGCACTGCTGTGTTCTCCCCGTCCGTGGTGAACACCAGGTCCACCGGGTGGCCGCCGACGACGGCCGCGCGCTCGAGATCGGTGACCCCGCGCCTTTCGAGGTACTGCTGAAACCGGTCGGCGAGTTCCTCACGGAACGCACCCGCCACACTCCCGGCGTGCACGGCCCCGGGCGCCCCACCAGTAAGGCCGCTTTCCGCTTCCTGGCCGAAGGCACCCGCCCCCGCCCCCAGCAGGACCGAGCGTCCGGCGAGGATCGCGGGAAGACCGCTCTGCCCCTGCCAGAACGCGTGGCTGCCCACGGTGATCAGCTGCGACTTGGCCCGGGTGATCGCCACGTTCCACAGGTTGACCTGGCTCGCCACCCAGTGCGTCGTCCTGGGCGGGGTGTTGAGCGTGGCCACCGGACTCAGCACCATCACGTCGCGCTGGCCGCCCTGGAAAGCGTGCACCGTCCCGACCCGCACCCGCTTGTCGTCGGGCCACATCCGAGCCAGGGCCACCGCCTGCGCCTTGAACGGCGTCACCACACCCACCTTGGCGTCCCGCGGCAGCCGCGCGAGCAGTTGGTCCACCACCCGCCGCGTGGCGGCAGCCTCGGCGTCGTTGCGCCAGGACCGATCGCCGCTGCCCCGCGCGGACAAGCCGCCCGGCACGTCGACCCAGCCCAGTACGGGCGCCGGTTCGGCCGTGCCCACCGGGTCGAGCGCGGGGACCTGCCGCCGCACGTCGGTGAGTACCCGCAACTGCCCTGCGTAGCAGTAGCCGTTGACGACATCGGCGATCTCCGGGTGGCACCGGTAGTGCTCGTCGAGCAGCAGCGCGGTGTCGCCGTGCTGCGCGGCCGCGTGGTACGCCGAGTGGACGTGGTAGGTGAGCCGGTGGTCCTCCAGTTGTGCCGCGCTCAGCCCGGCCCGGATCCGCGCCTGACGTTCCTGCTCCGGCGCGATGGTGGCGATGTGGTCGAGCTGCATGGGGTCACCGATGATCAGCGCCCGTCGAGCTCGGAACAGCAAGGGCAGCACCGACGGGATGGAGCACTGGCTGGCCTCGTCGATGACGACCAGGTCGAACAGCTTCGGCACCAGTTCCAACTGCCCCACGGAGTGGGTGCTGATCGCCCATCCCCTGATGTGCGCCATCAGGTTCCGCTGGCTCTTGCGCTTACCTGAACGTTCTCCTCGCAGCGCCTGAACCCGCTGCCCCATCAGCCCGCGCGCCCGCGCGAGGGTTTCCGCCGAGATCGCCCGGGACAGTTCCGTGGACAACTCCGACAGGGCACCGGCCGTCTCCAGCCGCGACTTCTTGAGCTCTTCCTCGTCCCAGTCGCCGTGCTCATGGACGAGTGCGCGCAGCTGGCGCTCCACGGCCACCACGTCCGCCAGGCTCTCCAACGTCTCAGGAGGCACGGGCCGCTCGTCCGCCCATCCGGGCCACGGCGGGCCGTCGCTCGTCGACGCGCAGCCGGACCGGAGCAGCGCGGCCAGCGCCCGCGCCCGGCGCCAACGGCCGAACCGCCAGGACGGTGCCCCGGCCGCGTTCCGGGCCCTGCTCTCCCAGCGCCGCAGCGCGGCCGTTCCGCTCCCCGTCGCCCAGGCACCTTCCAGCAGCGGCAGCGGCAGCTCAAGCGCGCCCGCCCGTTCCTCACGCTCCTGAAGCAGGTCCAGCAGCCGCACCTCCTCGCCGACCCGGCCCCCCGCCTCAGCCCGCTGTCGGGAGGCCAGCGCCCGGGTGTTGCGCAGCGCTCCGCCCACCGTGGCGGAGTTCCGCCGCTGTTGCTCCACGGGCTCGTCGAGCAGTCGATCCAGCTTGGCCGCCTCCAGCTGCTGCTTCTCGACGTTGCCCGTCCGCATCAGCAGCCCCGGCGCCACGTTGTCGCAGCGCTCGGCGACGACGTCCACCGCCTCGTTGTTGGTCGAGGCGACCAGCACGGACTGTCCCGCGGCGGCGCAGGTGGTGACCACGGCCGTGACCACCTCGCTCTTGCCCGTCCCCGGCGGCCCGGTGGCCACCGTCAGCGTCCGTGACATCGCCGAGGAGACCACCAGTTCCTGACTCTCGTTGCACGGCCCCGACGCCACCAGAACGGCCCTCGGGTCCGCCTCCGCTTCACCGCCGCTCAGCAACGCGTCCATCGCGGTGCCGGGAATCTGCCCGGTCCGCGTCGACATCTGCAGCAGGTTGTCCACCAGTGCCTGCGTGAAGTTGGTCTCGGCACTCGACGGTGTCAGCAGCACGGCGGCGTTGTGCGCCCCGGTCCGGAGCGTCTGCGCCACGGTCCGCTCGCTGAGCGCGGACGGGTCCAGCGGCTCAAGCTCCGGCAGCCCCAGCTCCTCCAACAACTGTCGTACGGCTCGCAGCATTTGGGCGTCGTTGCCCTCCTGCCAGGTCGGCTGCCAACTCGCGAGGAGGTCGGCCGCGTCCTCCTCGTCGAGCAGTTCCGAGACCACGCCGGCGTGCGGAACCGGCACCCCGGTCGGCCGGAGCACGTCCCGGCCGTCCTCGTCGGGCGCGAGTTCCATCTGCTGGATCAGCAGAGGCGCGATCCGCACGGCCCCACGACGTCCCTGACCGCCTCCCTCGGACCTGGGAAGCGTGACAGCCGGATACCCGTACCAGTACACGTGCTGAGTTCCGCCGTTGGCGTCCGCGCTGTCGCGCCTGGGCCGTGGTCGGGGGAGGCGGCCGGGGGCGGGGAAAGTCGAGCCCCGCCCCGACTGGATGATCTCCTCCCCACCGCCCAACAGGAAGTAGCCCTTCTCCCTTTCGCGGTCACGGTCGGGCAGCATACCGGCGGCCGCTTCGGCCGTCAGGCAGTGCACGTAGTAGCGCAGCAGCCACTCCCAGTCCACGCCGTTTCGCGCGTCCAGCGCCGCCAGCTCCCGCGCCTTCCGCAAGGTGGGGGAGGATCGCACCGCCTCCCGCGCGTCGCTGTTCGGTAGCACTGGCAGGTGTACGGGACGTGCCACCGACCGTGCGAAGTAGAGGATCTGCGTGGCCCGGAACGTGGACTTGGTGGGCCGTTGCTCCTCAGGGACGCCCTTGCGCACCATCTGCGCCGTCAGATACTCGAACAGGTCGTCCGGGGAGATCCACCCACCTCCCTTGATGTGCCCGTTGCGCAACCCCTCTACGATCTCGCCGGTGAACCGCGAGGTACCGAGCGTGGATCCGGGCGGCGCCATCGCGGAAGCGGACTGCAACGCGTCGGAGGCGGTGATGAAGTACACGCCGGTCGGTCGCAACAGCGTGCTGCCCGTGGGTGGCTGGTCGGCGTCGCCCGCGGCCCCCTTGGCTGTCCACCCCTGGACGACGGAGCCGCTGGAGCAGCAGTCCAGAAGCACGATTTTCGCAGAGGCGCGGCAGGCCGTCAGCATCCGCTCAAGGAAATCCGACGGCACCGCCGTGCTCGGCAGGTCGTTGGGGTCGGTGTCACGGGTGAGGAAGTACAGCTGGTTGTCGTCCTGGCAGAACTCCCCGTGCCCGCTGAAGTACAGCAAGGCGGTCTCGCTCGGCTGCCGTTCCGCCAGGAACGTCTCGATGGCGTGCAGCATCTCCGCGCGGGTCGGCTCGGCGACCATCGCGCAGTCGTTGTACAGGCCGATCTCGGTGTTCTCCAGCACCGCCCGCATGTAGTGCAGGTCGGCACGGACCGGCGGCAGATCGTGATATCTGTCGCTGTCGTACGTGGAGACGCCGATGAGCATGGCGTACCGGTCGTTGTCGGTCATGTGCCCTCAGCCCGCCGCCGATCCGTTGCCCGTGCCGTTGCCGTTCATGTCGTCGCTGCCTCCGTCGTCGCCGTCGGTGGCGCCGCCCGCGAGGAACCGCTCGATCCGCGTGTCGTCCTCGCGAGCCTCCCTCCCGGTGATCCGGAGGGTCACGCCATCGGGCCGCTCCACGACGATCGTCCGCTGCGGTACCCGGGACAGCCACAGCTGCACTCCGGCCACGGCCAGCGAGGCCGCACTGATCAGTACCCCGATGGTCTCGACGGACAGCCCGCCCTTGTCCGTGCCGCCGGGCGTACCACGAGGGGGGATGTCCAGGGCCGCGCCGGGGTCGGCGCCGGCAACCTCCGCGAGGAGTTCGCGTGCGTCCTTGCGCGCGCGCAGCGGATCGTCGTCGACGACTGAGATCCGGCACCCGGTCGGGTCGTTGAGCATGGTCGTCACTGTGCTTCCCTCGGCCATAGGCGGTCTGGGCAAGTCGCGCGACCGCACAGTTACACGAGGTTAGTGGGCGGCTCGGACAATGGTGAGGCCGTCGCCGAAAAGACACTGCTCGTTGGCGCGAAAGCCGTCGGTCGGTGACGGCCACGCGCCCCTCACCATCGCGGGCGCTGCTCCGGCGCCGAGACGCGGATCGTTCGCCCTGGGTGACGATCCGGGCCCCGCGATCAACTGAATGCCCCAGCGCCAAGAGTCCTGACGACCACTCACCGTGCCCCGCTTCAGGGCGCGTCCGGTCGGTGCCGGTCGGCGGGCCGGCCATGGGCGTGGGCGAGGTGACGTTGCAGCCGGATGTGCCGGAACTGGTACACGGCGCCGGTCTGACGCAACACGCCCCGGCGATAGGCGTCGTCGAGGAAGGCGGCGGTGTCCCAGGGCAGTTTGCCGGTGAGCGGCAGCCAGAACCGGGCCAGCGTCAGCCACTGCCCCCACGCGGTGAACACCAGGAGGTAGGTCGTCGCGCCGCCCAGTCCGCCGATCAGAGCCACCACCACCATGGCGTCCATCTGCCAGATCGGATTCCAGTGCAGCACCTGTTGCCACAGCTGGACTATGCCGTGCCCGCCGAGGGAGCAGCCGAGAGTAACGGCGGGAACCAGGAAGAGAAGCCGCTGGATCGCGATGGCACGGTTGACGGACAGCAGCCGGATCGGCGAGGCGGCGGCGGTGATGTCCATGGGGGCTTCGAACGCGGCGAGCAGCCCCAGGGCCACCCCGACCGTCAGGCCGAAGACCGTCCCGTAGGCCAGCATGTTGACGATCGCGTCGCTGACAGCCGGTTCCTGGGAGGAGCTGTTGGCGGATCGCACCAGGAAGTCACCCCAGGCCAACCCGGAGCCCAGTGCCGCCCCGCCCAGCAGCCCGGCCAGGAGGTGGACGAGCGCCTCGCGGGGTGGCCGGTACCCGGTCCGCCGGTGTGGCGCGGACAGCCTCAGTCGCACCTGGGAGGGGACGGCCACGGACCGGCCGAAGGCGGCCACCACGACGTGCACAAGGCTGAACGCGACCCCGGAGGACAGTCCGACCACCGCCACCGACCGCAGGTAGCCCGCCAGCCTGAACTCGAACGAGTACACGAAGACGTAGCCGAGGGGCTCTAGGAGCAGAGCGGCCAGCGACATGCACAGGGCGGACAACAGCGCGGTGTGCAGCAAGCGTGTCGGGAGCCGCACGGACTCGCCGAGACGCCACCAGGCGAGGTCCTGCCGCTCGCGCGAGCCGTTGGTCAGGTGGGAGGCGAGATACCCGAGCCAGCGCAACGCCTGGTCGGGGGCGTACTCGCGCCGCCCCCGGGCTGTGTCCAGCCGCTCGGGAGCGCGGTGTCGGTAGACGGTGGGCACGAACCCCGCCAGCAGGTGTTCCTCCAGGTGTCTCTCGGTGGGGAAGCGGGCGGTGTCGAAGAGTTCCGCGGGGTCCTGTCCCGGGGCCCCGCTGTACAGCGTCCGCGCCAGCATGACCATCAGCGGGGTGCTGAGGACCCGTCCGAGCCGTACGCTCGCCTGCGTGTCCTGCCTCCGCAGGCGCTCCAGGGCCGCGTCCCACACGCCCGCATCGTCGTGGCCACCGGAGGACATGACACGGCGGTCTGTCCGGGGGAGGTAGGCGTCGAGGTCATCGACGGTCAGTTCGGCGAGTTCGACGCACGCGGCCCACACCAGAGGTGAGTGCACTTCCCTGACCGCCTGGGCGTACTCGTCCCGGCGACTTGTCAGGATCAGGGGCAGGGAGGTCTCGTTGAGCGCGGCCAACGCCGGCCCGCGCAGTCCAGGGGCGAGTTCGTCGAAGCCGTCCAGGACCGGCAGGATCACGTCCGCGTCGACGAGGGCGGCGGCCAGCGTCGCCCCGTCAGGTAGCCGGCCGGCCAGATGGGGGTGGTCCTGCAGGAGGCGGTCGACCAGGAAGTCGCGCAGCCTGGTGCTGGTCGGATCCCAGGAGCCGATACCGAAGATCATCGGTATCCGGACCGGGGTGGCGGCGGCCGCGAGGAGATCGAGGACGAACGTGATGGCCAGGACCGACTTCCCCGAGCCGGCCCGCCCCAGGACGACCAGCCGCTGTGACGCGACCCCCTGGTAGGTGCCGACGACACCACGCAGATCGCCGCTGAGCCGCAGCTCCTGGGGCGCGGCTCCCGGCTGTAGGCGCTGGATGTTCTCTGGGAGGTCCATCAGGTCGGCGGGGGCCGGCCGGAACCGCACGGGCAGCGGAAACGGGTCGTGGACCCGGCGCTGCTGCTCCTCGCGCTGCCAGCGGCGCTTGACCTCACGAGCCAGCGAGGCGGCCGCGTCCGCGACCTCGTCGGCCAGCGGCCCGGCGGGAGCCCTGTCGGTCGGGACGAGGGGGGCGGGAAAGTCCCGCCGGTCGACCGGCTCCGACCGTGACCTGTCGAGAAGCGCGGTGAGTCGTTGCCGCTCCGAAGCGTCCAGCTCAAGCGCCTCCGCCAGCAGGTGCAGCGTCCTCAGCCGGAGATCGGGGGATCTTCCCGTCTCCAGCCGGCGAATCGTGCTCACGCTCACGGTGGAGCGCTCCGCCAGCTGTTCCTGGGTAAGGCGAGCGCGTCTACGGGCCTGGCGTAAGAGTGTGCCCAGCTCGTTGCTCACCTAGCTCCCACTTTCCACGGTCGCCACGAGGACAGGCCAGCCTAACGTGACGGCCGGTCACAGATGACCGGTTCCCGATGACCGGCCCCTGACCTGTTCTGTGAGCTGGGCGGACCCCCATGGTGGTCGAGCCGGCGGACCCGTCGGTCACCTCGCATCAAACGGCTCTGCTCCGACGCGGGTCACCGAACGCACGAACGGCGTCCGTGACGGGAGATCCCGCTCAGGGCCGCTGCGACGAAGTGACCGGTCAGGGCCTGCCGAACGGGAAACGCTTCCAGAGGAACGGAAACCATGGCAATCGCACGGAACAGCAAGATGCTCGTCCCCGTCGTCGGCGCTCTGTGCGCGTCGATGCTCGCACTGACGAGCCCGGTGGCTCATGCCGACACGACCGCCGAGGAACACCCCGCCACACTCGCGGCGCTCCGGGCGTTCCAGGCGGCGGCTGGCCCGGGCGCCGCGGTCTACGCCGGTGACAGCGGCGAGACCTGGACTGTCTCGGCGGGTACGGGAACCGTCAACGCCGACCGACCCATCAGCTCGGACGAACACTTCCGCATCGGCAGTCAGACCAAGACGTTCCTCGCGACGGTGGTGCTGCAACTCGCCGAGGAGGGCGGTGTCTCGCTGGACGCACCGATCGAGGACTACCTGCCGGGCGTGGTCACCGGCAACGGCTACGACGGCACCCTCGTCACCGTGCGCCAACTGCTCCAGCACACCAGCGGCATCGGGGCGTACTCGCCCTACCCCGGCCTGAACACGCCCCAGCCGGAACCGGACGGCTCCTTCAGCCTGGCGGCTCTGGTACGGCATGGGCTGAGTTCGTCGCCTCCGGCCTCCGAGCCGGGCGAGGGCTTCACCTACACCAACACGGGCTACTACATCCTCGGCATGCTCGTCGAGGAACTGACGGGGCAGCCGGTGGACCGGGCCGTGACCGAACGCGTCATCGAGCCCCTTGGCCTGTCCCGGACCGTCTTCCCCACATCCGGCGAGCACACCCTGCCGTCCCCGGCCGTCAACGGCTACCACGGCGTCCGGGTGGGCCCCGTCTACCTGTGGACGCCGGTGACCTCCTACTCCCCCTCCCTCTACAGCAGTGCTGGGGGAATGGTCTCCACGATGGAGGACCTGACCGCCTTCTACCACGCTCTGGACGACGGGGAGCTGCTCTCCGCCGAGAGCCTCGCTGAGATGCGCGGCACGCGGGTCGACGACAAGGACGTGGCCTACGGCCTGGGGATCATCAGGCACGATCTGTCCTGTGGTGGAACAGCGTGGGGCCACAACGGTGTCGTACCGGGCTACATGACCTACACCCTGACCACCGACGACGGCCGTCACGCCTCGCTGGTCACCAACTGGGCGGTCATGGTGGGGCATCGTCCGACCGCGCAGATGACCGAACTGATGGACACGGCGCTGTGCGAGGACGCACCGCAGCGTTCCTGACGCCTGGAAAACGACGCACGGGCCCCCGGCCCCTCGTTGACCCGGGGTTCGGGTGCGGCAGTTCGTGAAGCGAAGAGCCAATATGCCTGCTTCTTCAGCTGATCGGTGTTCCTGTCGGCCGCCGCACGGGGGGCGGCCGACAGGGCAGTCGGGACAGCTGCCGGAGAGGCCCCGGGTGGCAAGTGCCCTTGACCGCGCACCGGGCGTTCGCCGCGCGCCCGCTGTCAATGGTTCGCCACCCGCCCCCCGATGTCGAGGAGGTGACATGTCATACCGCTACCGGTGCGGCGAATGCTCTTATTCCGCTCGGTGGACCACCGAATCCGAGGCCGAGGACCTTGCCGCCGCCCATTACGCCCAGAGCCATCCCGGACTCGCTCCAGGAGGCGGCTCGGAACCCAACCGGATGAGCCGCAGGTCCCGCGGTTGCATCGCTGTGTTTGTTATCGCGCTTTTTCTGATTCTCGTCGTTGCGCTGTGAACGATCGACTCAATGCGAAGGGAACATCGTGGTGGATCTCAACACGCTCATCGGCCAGATCGCTCCGGCGGTCGGGGCGGCGGTGAGTGCCCATGGTGTCGGAGTGCTGAGCCAGGCAGAGGACGAGGCGGCCAGTGCGTCGGTGCGACTGGGACAACGGGTGCTCGTCCGGATTCCGAGCAGGGCCACCGATCCGGCCCCGGTCCGGGACGCGGTCGCCAACCTGGCAACCGCCGCCGGCGATCCGGACGCGCTCGCCTCGCTCCGTTGGCATCTTCTGCTGCCACGCGCCGGCGGGAGCAAAACGCTGGGGCAGCTCCACGGGCGCCTCGCCGGGTTGTTCTTCGGCAGGAACTTCCTGCGCGAGCCCGACGAAGCGATGCTCCGTACCGCCGTGGCCGGGACCACCGACCACGTCACCCTGAGCGACACGACCCTGAGCGGCGAGGACCTGTCCAGCCTGGTGGACACGTTCTCCGGTTGCACCTTTCTGATCACTTCCGAGGTCTCCCGGCTGCCCACACCCGCGATGTCCCAGCATGTGCAACCGTTGAGCCGCGCTGCCGCGGTCGAACTGCTCAGCGGCGAGCCTCGGTTGCCGCTCGGCCCGGTCGGCCTTCAGAACCTTCAGTTCGAGCATGTCTACGGCATGGCAGCGGCGGCAGTCGCCACCACAGCGGCGGCGGGGACCGCCATCGCGCTCGTCGTGGCGACGTCCGGCGGGAGCAGCGTGCCCGCCACCGCAGGCACCTCCGACGGGATCGCTTCGCCGGCCGGCTGCGCCGAGGCATACCAGGCCCACGACGCAGCCCTCCAGCGGCAGGTGAGCACGTTCGACGAACTGACGGAGCCTCAGCGTCGAAACACCACCGCTCTGCACGCCGCCGCCACGGCGACCGACACCTCGGTGAGATCCGCACGCACTCCAGGGCCCGGGCCACGGAGCGGGAGGCCCAGGCCGACTCGCCCCCCACCGCCGAGGACTCCTTCGGCCAGGACGTCCACCCCGACGTGACGGCGGCCGTCTACGACTCAAGAAGACGCGAAGCGACATCGAGACCTACCAGGTGATCATGAATGTCTGCCCTCCGCAGAACTGACTCCCCGACGCCCGCCCATCTTGCCGCCCGGTCCCGGCACGACTACCTCAAAAGTGAGAATCCTGCGTGGGCACACAACCCGGGAGAGGCCGGGTGGCAGGCGGAAGGACCGTTGACGCGTGGACAACAACGGTCAGGAGAAGACGAGAACCCCAGGTAGCGAGCACGAAGGACGATCCGTGCACCGGGCCCATCGAGCAGTGAGTACCGCAGGTCAGAAGTCCGATTACGTGGAGTCCGGGGGCAGTTCAACTCCCCACTCCGACACGGACTTTATCCCCGACTGGTACGGGTCGAGGCAGGCCTCGGCTCGCACCAGTTGTTTCTCGGGGTGGTAGGTCAGGGTCAGGCCCAGACTGCGGTAGATGTCGACCTCCGCTTCCGGGTCCGCCGTGGCGGGAGTCTTGCGGATCGATCCGAGCGGTTTGATCATGCTGTGGATCTCCTCCTTGGTCATCCTGCGCGAGGTTTCGGCTCGGTACGCTTGTGCCTTGGCGGTCCACACGGTGACGAGCTTGGGTCGGTGCCGGCTTCGAGGGCTTCTCGGTGGCGGGCGAGCGTCGGCCAGGCGGTCCGGGGTGAAGCCGCCTCCGAGCCAGTCGTCGAGCCGGGGCAGGAGGTCCGCCTCGTTGCGGTAGACGTTGCGCGGGTGGTCGACGGTCAGGCATGGGAGGACCCCAGATCCTGAAGATCTTCGGTGGGGCATCGCCCGGCGAAGGCGAACGTGGTCGTCATGCGACCCGCCTCCGAAACTGCTGTGGTGCGGCGCCGTTGTGGCCTTCCAGGTCCTGTTCCCCGGGGTTCCGGGGGCGCCGCTGGTGGGCGATCCGCAGTAGCCGCAGCAGTGCGCGGGCCGCCGGGTTGAATGACGGAGGCTGATCGGGCACCAGAGCCCTCAGTTCCCCAGCCACCCGAGCCTTGGCCGGTCGAGAGGAACGCGGCAGCGTCCGCAGGACGTGATCCGCACGTGACGCGTCCTCATATCGCGATCATCTGTAAGCGAATCGTGAGGGCCTGGTTTCGATGAGGTTGTCAATCCCGGCGCGTGGAGTTACCGGCCACAGACTGGAGCTAACAGCCCGCGCCGCCTTTCTCGGTAACAGACGAGCTTTCGGCGGCCTTGGCGGCAGCATCGGCAGTGGCCTGAGCAATCACCGGGCCGGCGACCTGTGGACGACCGGCGGTGCACGCAAGGCATCCATTTTGTCCTGTTACACCGGGGTCTTCTGACAACGGCTGCCGCCGGAACTGGGCTTCCGCTCCGGTCGGACCTGCTGACGCAGGTCGGGCCGGTGACACGGGGCCGGTGTCCTCGACCAGCTACACCGCATGCTCCTGGCCGAGTTGAACGTGGCCGGGAAGATCGACCGGACGCGAGCCTGCGTGGTTGTCTCCCCGCGAAGGTAAAAATGGGACGAGGCGACCGGCCCCTCACTCCGGTCGACGGCGTCCCACCGTCGCCGGCCGGGTCGGGCCACCCCCACAACCACCGTTGAGAACGGTCACTCGCGTCGCCACCATCGGGTGGTCACACGCACCACTGTTTGATCATGTTGATATTTGCGTGAAAGAAAGTTCGCTCCTGGGTATTTACGTCGTTGTAAGGCTGCGTCAGCCTGCCAGTGCGCACATCTTCGGCCTGAGAGCCGTCCCGCGCTCTCCCGACAAGAGGATCCCCACGTGAACAGACGCTGGCGCGGACCGAGTTCCGTCTGTCTGGCGGCGGCCCTGGCCGTGACCGCGGGGGCCTTCGCGCCCCCTGGCACGACCGACTCCAGTGCCCCGACCGATGCCCGGCCCGCCGGACGGCCACTCCAACCCACCAACGAAGACCCGCTCTTCGACCACGCCGAGAAGCTGGCCGGCTTTCCTGAACAGCAGTGGTTCGAGGGCTCCATCCCGTTTGTCGACCTGCCGGCGGACGAGGGCGGCGCGAGTATCGAGGAGATCTACTACTACCGGTGGTCCGTCACCAAGCGGATGCTCCGCTACGCCGGACCGCACGACGGCTGGTACGACGCGGTGTTCGTCTTCGGGCCCTGGATGGGACCCAACGCGATGCGCGACCTGAGGTGGCTCCGACACCCCGGCATCGTCGAGAACGACATCGCCACCCACCAGATCACCGAGGGCCTGCGCTACACCGACCCCACCGCCGACAACGTCCACCAGTACGCCCTGGCCACCGGCAGGACCGACCTGTTGGTCGACGCACTGCCGGACCTGGTGGACCAGTGGCACGCCAGGGACGACTACTTCGACGAGGAGGTCGGCCTCTACTGGCACCAACCCGTCTGGGACGCCACCGAACACACCATCGCCGCCAAGAAGACCGACTTCGTCGTGCCGATGGACGTGCAGTTCCCGAACCCCGAGGACTTCCTGCTACCGCTCCACGAGTTCTTCGGGGGCTGGGGCTACTCCACCCCGCTGAACACCGCGCAGGCCGCCGACGCCCGGGTGATCGCCGAGACCGCGCGGCTGGTCGGGGACGAGACGCTGGCCGAGGAGTTCGAACGGCGGTCCACGGATCTGACCGAGCGGATCATCGACCACCTCTGGGACGACGACCGCGACTTCTTCTACCACGTGATGCGGGACAACGAGGCCCAGGGCTATCTGGCGCCGGACGGCTCCGTCTACCCGGAGGGCACCGAGCTCTCCGGCCGTGAGATCTGGGGCTACTACCCCTGGCAGTTCGAACTCCTCCCCGACGACGCGCGGTTCGCCGGCGCCTGGGACTTCCTTGAGGACCCGGAGGGCTTCGGCACGCCCTACGGGCCGAGCACCGCCGAGGTGCGCGACCCGGACACCGACACTTCCGGCGCGTACTCCCCGGACAAGGACAACGGCAACTGCTGCCGCTGGGACGGCGCCGCCTGGCCCTACAGCCACGCTCGCACCCTCGTTTCCGCCGCCAACGCGCTCAACAGCTACGAGCAGTTGACACCGGAGGGTGCAGACGCCCCCGCCCTCACCGTCGACGACTATGTCGAGCTGCTGGACCGCTACGCGCGGCTCCAGTACAAGGACGGCGAGCCCTATGTGGCCGAGGCTGCCGACTCCGTGACCGGACAGTGGATCTACGACAAGCCCAACCGCTCGGAGCACTACAACGCCTATCCGTTCACCGACCTGGTGCTCAACGGGCTGCTCGGGGTGCGGCCCCAGGCGGACGAGACCCTGGTGCTGAACCCGCTGGTGCCCGAGGAGTGGACGCACTTCGCCGCCGAGAACATCCCCTACCACGGGCGGGACCTGGCCTTCGCCTGGGACCAGGACGGCAGCCACTACGGCCGCGGCGCCGGCCTCTCCGTCTGGCTGGACGGCGAACTGGTCGCCCAGGAAGCGGCGTTGGGCGAGCTGACCATCGATGTGGGTCCGACCGTGGTACCCGAGGCGGAGCCCCTTTCCACCGCCAGCCGCTACGACGGCTCGCGTGCCAACTTCGCCGCCGACACGCCGCAGGCGTTCCCCGCGTTCGACGCCTCCTACGCCGGCTATGACAACACCCGGGACGGTGGCGAGAACCGTCAGGCCGAGGAGGTGCGCAACGCCTTCGACGGTGCGCACCTCTATGACGACGACCTGGACTTCGCAAAGTGGTCCACCCGGGGCTCGCCGAACCAACAGGACTGGCTGTCCGTCGACTTCGGCACCGAACGGACGCTGGACGAGGCCCGGATCGCGATCTACCAGGACGAGGCGGTCGCCCCGCCGAGCGGACTGCGCCTGGAACGCTGGGACGGGGACGGCTGGGCACCACTCGCCGAGGCGGGGCCCGGGCAGCTGGTCGGCGACGACGTGCTCTCGCTGCCCTTCGCCGAGCCGGTGACGACCAGCCGACTGCGGCTCCTGCTGCCGGAGGGCGACGCGCCCGTCGGCATCACGGAGTTGGAGGCATGGGGCCCGGCCGAGCAGCTCGCCGAGCCGGTGAACTGCCCCAGCGCGGGCCCGCAGCACTACGAGGCCGAGCACGGCGTGGTCAACCTCGGCGGCAAACAACCGTCCGCCGCCGCCTGCGGTTACGGCGTCGTCGGCGGGCTGAACACCGAGCACGCCTACTTCGTCGACGACTGGTCTGCGGTGCGGCCCGGCGACTTCGGCGACACCAGGACCGGCCCGATGTGGCAGGGCTTCAACGGCACCAGCGATGTGAGCTTCTACGTCGATGTGCCCGAGGCCAGGACCTGGACCGTCCAGGTGCGCTATGCCAACGGCATCGCGGGCAGCGACGGGGCGTACTTTCTGTCGGTCAACGGCGGCGAGCGCACCCCCATCCAACTGCCCGCCACCGGCGGCTGGTCCGGCTCGGCGGACAACATCGCCACCGCCACCTTCGAGGTGGACCTGACCGCCGGGCCCAACACCATCACCTTCACCAAGGGGGCGGGCTTCGCCGAATTCGACTCCATCGATCTGGAGTAGACACCCCACACCACCCCCCGGCCTCGACGACGGGGCCACCCCGGCCGGCGGCCTCGGCCGGCAGGCCCGACGTGGGCCTATCGGCCGGGCCGGCCGGCTCCGTTGAGCCGGTGACCTTGTCCGATTCGGCCCGTTCGACCCTGCTGGTCGGACGGGCCGGGCCGGCGGGCTCGGCTGCGCCCTCTTGACCCATGGTGCGCGCAGCGGTGGTCGGGGCAGCAGCAGTGTCCTGGTCGGTCGCATCGGTCGTGCCCGTCGGACCCCGGCGCGCCCGAGCGGTGGATGCCGCTGCACCGAGGGAGTCCGCGGGGCTGGCCGCGCCCGGTATGCCAGCCGGCTTCTTCGTGGCGCCCATCCACCCGGTTGCACGGGCCTTACCAGCAACGCCGCCCGGCTCGGCCGCTTTTCGTGAACTCCGCGCACGGACCGCGCTGGTCGCACCGCCCGCGTCCCGGGTTCCCAGCTCACCACCCGAGCTGGCCGCCTCTGCCGGGCCAAGCGAACCCCGTCCATCCCACGCACCGACCAAGCTCGCCACATCCAGCGCGCCCCGCGCACCGCGCGTACCAGCGCTCGCCGCACCCCACGCGTCGGCCAAGCCCCGCGCACAGCACGGGTGTCACGCGCACCGTCCACCGCGCACACCGCGCGTACCGGCGCTCGCCGCACCGCGCGCATCGACCAAGTGCCGCACATCTCGCGGGCCCTGCGCCCCGCACCTACCGGCCAAGCCCCGCGCACGGCACAGGCGTCCCGCACACCATCCCGCACAGGCACCGCGTCCACCGCGCGCACCCCGCGCGGCGGGCAAGCCCCGCGCACCGCGCGCACGGCGCGGACCACGCGCACCCCGCCTGGCCTGGCTCGCGCAGCGAACCGCTGCCACATCCTCCGTCGGTCCGACATCGTCTCTCTCGTCTCCTCTCCGCTCAGCCACCCCCGGGTGGCTCCCAGACGGCAGCCACTCCGCTGGGCGGCCGCCCCGCCACCGTCACTTGCGGTTGCGCTACGCCATGGTATAGTCACTCTCAGTAATCAGCAAGCTCGACTCCGTTCCCTCCGACCGCAGTTGACCCCGGCGAGGGCCCCGCCCCGGCCCACCCGGGTCGCATCCATCCTCGTCCCATCTCGGAAAAGTTCAGAAAACCCTTTCCGGACCATTGACGAGGCCACCCACCCATCTCTACAACGTTGGAAACAACTCGTTGGAAAGCGCGCCGTTCGGCCCGAACCAGGGCCCGACGGTTGGCTCAACTCGCGCCGAGCCCTCCGACCCGCGATCACGTCGGTGCCGGGAGACGGAGCCAGAAGACGGACCGGGAAGGCATGACCAACAAGAAACTCTTCAGCAGACGACGCTGGCTCGGGATGACCGGCGCCGTCGCCCTGGGTTCCGCCGGGGTGGCCGGGCTCGCCGGCTGCACCGCGAGCGACGCGCCCGCCGGCGCGGAGGACGGTGACGATCCCGACCAGTACGCCGGTGAACGCGTCGACGGGCCCGAGCTGGTGGTCTGGGCGGACAGCTCCCGGGTTCCCGCGATGGTGGCGGCCAGCGCCGCCTTCAGCCGGGACTACCAGGTCAACGTCCGCTACCAGCCGTTGGCGTTCAACGACATCAACGCCAACTTCCAGAAGGCGGGCCCCTCCGGCGGTGGCCCGGATCTGCTCGACGGCAACATCGACTGGATGGGCACGCTCAACCGGGCCGGGCTGCTCGCCCCGGTCGAACTCGGTGCCCGCGCGCGGGACTTCGATCCCAGGGCGATCGACGGTTGGACCATGGACGAGACCCTGCTCGGGGTGCCGTACGCGGTCGAGTCGCTCTGTCTGTACCGCAATCCGAACGTGCTGCCGGAGCCGGTCGAGAGCTGGGACCAGTTCCGCGAGGTCGCGCCCGGCCTGTTGGAGCGCGGCGTCGAGTACCCGTTGATCATGGACGCGGGCAACGCGTACATGTGGCCGGGGGTGCTCACCTCGTTCGGCGGCTATGTGTTCGGCGAGCGGGACGGCGTGGTGGATGTCACGGACATCGGCCTGGACAGCAAGGGCGGTCTGGCTGCCGGCGCCTGGCTGGCCGAGATGGTCGCGGAGAGCTGGCTGCGCCCCGGCACCACCGACGACGTGGCGACCAGCGTCTTCGGCGAGGACAAGGCCGGGGTGCATCTCTCCGGGCCGTGGATGGCGCCGCGCTACGTGGAGTTGGGCGTCGACTTCGTGATCGACCCACTGCCCGCCGGTCCGGCCGGGCCCGCGCGGCCCTGGCTCTCGGCGCGCGGCTTCATGGTCAACCGCAACTCCGACCAGCTGGCGCTGGCCCGCACCTTTCTGACCCAGTACCTCGCGGACACCGGCCCGATGACCGCCATGGCCACCAAACTCAGCATGGAGTCGTCCTGGATGCCCACCCGCAGGGCGGATGACAACGACATCGTGGCCGCGCTGAGCGCGGCCGGCAGCGAGGCCCAGCCCATTCCGTCCGCGCCGGAGTTGGCCACCTACTGGGAGGCGGCCGGCGCGGGTCTGACCGCGATCCTCAACAGCCAGCAGGGCTCGGACGCGGCGATGCGCAACTCCGCGCGCCGGATGCGCAACGCGATCGAGGAGAGCTGAGCAGCCGCCATGACAACCACCCGAACACCCCCCAACCCCGGGAAATCTCCCCGGAAATCCCCCGGCAAGTCGCTCGGCAAGTCTCCCTGGAAGTCCCCGTTGGGACAGAGCCCGTTCGGGCGCCGGCGCGGCTCGGCCGCCTCGGCGGCGGCCAGCGCGCGCTCGCCCCTGGCCTGGACGCTGACGCTGCTCGCGCTGATGCTGATCGACACCTTCACCATCGTGGCGGTGCGGAGCTTCCTCGCCGAGGGCACGTGGTATCTGGCCGGCGCGTTGGCGCTGACCGTGATCGGCGTCAACGTGGTCGCGCTGGTGCCGAGTCTGGTGCCGATGCGCTGGCTGGCGCCCGGCATATCGCTGCTGGTGCTGCTGACCATCGCGCCCCAGGCGTACAGCTTCTACATCGCGTTCACCAACTACAGCGCCGACCATCTGCTGACCAGGTCGCAGGCGGTGGACGCGCTGGAGTCGGTCACCTATCTGCCGGACGACGGGCGCACCTACGACTGGCGGGCGTACGAGAACGACGCCGGCGAGGCGCTGTTGGTGGTCAAGCCGGGCGAGGACGCGGGGGCGGCGCCGCTGGTCGCCGCGCCGGGCGAGGAGCTGCGCACGGTCCGCGACACGGAGTTGAACGCGGACGGCTATCCGACCGAGGTCGACGGCCACCGGCTGCTGGACGTGCCGGAGACGGCGCGGGCGCTCGACGGGCTGACGGACCAGGAGTTCGGTCCCGAGGACACGCCGATCACCGTTCAGTCGATGGGCCTGGCCGGCGAGTACCAGCACCGTTACGCCTACGACGACGGGGTGCTGACCGACCTGCTGACGGGCCGCGAGTACGAGCCGGTCGAGGGCACGTTCACCACCGCCGACGGTCAGTTCGAGGTGTCGCCCTCGTTCCAGACCACCGTGGGCTGGGACAACTTCACCGAGGTCTTCAGCAACCCGGGCATCCGGGGGCCGCTGTTGGAGATCTTCCTGTGGACGATCGTCTACGCCGTGGTGGTGGTGGCCGGCCAGCTGGTGATCGGCATGATCATCGCGTTGGCGCTCAACAGCCGGGACATTCCCCGCAGGTTGGCGAAGTTCATCCGCTCGTTGCTGCTGCTGCCCTATGTGGTGCCGATGTATCTGACGGTGCTGGTGTGGGCGGCGATGCTCAACGCCAACCTGGGCATCATCACCGAGCTGGGCGAGACACTCTTCGGCCTGGACCGCAACTGGCTGGGCGATCCGACAATGGCGCGGCTGGCGCTGCTGGTGGTGACGTTCTGGCTGGGCTTCCCCTACTTCCTGCTGATCGTCTCGGGCGCGCTCCAGGCGATACCGGAGGACCTGCTGGAGGCGGCCCAGGTCGAGGGCGCCGGCTGGTGGGCGCGGTTCCGGCTGGTGGTGTTGCCGCTGCTGATGCGGATGATCTCGCCGTTGATCATCCTCGGCATGGTCAACAACTTCAACAACTTCGTGGTGACGTTCCTTCTCACCGAGGGCGGTCCACCCATGACGGACACGGACACGCCCGCCGGCTCGACCGACCTGCTGATCTCGTACACCTACAAGCTCGCGTTCGTCTTCGGCAACGGGTCCGACTACGCCCAGGCCGCCGTGATCACCATGATGATCTTCGTGGTGCTGATCCCCGTCGTGGCCTCGCAGTTCCGCCGGTACGCCGTCTGGGCAGAGGAGAACTGACATGGCGACCTCCACCCCCGTCCGCCGCGCGCCGCACCCCAATCCCAGGGCTCGCAGGCTGAAGCGCTGGCGTCAGGCCGGCATCGCCGTGATCCTGACCGTCTCGCTGGCCTTTGTGCTCTTCCCGCTCTGGTACGTGGTGGTCGCCGCGTTCGACGACACCGACGCGCTGGGCACCCAGGGCTTCTGGCCGAAGAACGCCTCGCTGGCGAACTTCCATGTCCTGGTGGACGATCCGACGTTCCCCTTCTTCCGCTGGCTGTGGAACACCCTCAAGGTGTCGTTCCTGGTCGCCGGGATATCGGTGGTCGTGACCACCATGTCGGCCTACGCCTTCTCCCGGTTCCGCTTCCGGGGCCGGCAGACGCTGATGCGGGCCATCGTGCTGGTCCAGCTCTTCCCCAACCTGCTGGCCCTGATCGCTCTCTACCTGATGGTGCAGGAGGCCGGGAGGCTGCTTCCGGTGCTGGGTCTGAACAGCAACTGGACGCTGGTGCTGATCTACCTCGGCGGTGTGCTGGGCGGCAACGTCTGGCTGGTGAAGGGGTATATCGACTCGCTGCCCAAGGAGTTGGACGAGTCCGCCATGGTGGACGGCGCCACCCACGCCCGGATCTTCTGGACCATCATCCTGCCGCTCGCGCGGCCCATGCTCGCGGTGATCGCCGTGCTGTCCTTCGTCGCCACCTATGGCGAGCTGATCGTGGCCAGCGTGTTGATCACCGACGCCCCCGAGATGACCCTGCCGGTCGGCATGTGGAGCTATCTCAGCGGCGAGTACACCAACCGCTGGGGGCCGTTCGCCGCCGGCGCGATCCTCGCCGCACTACCCGCCCTGCTGTTCTTCTACCTGCTCCAGGACTGGCTGGTGCGGGGACTCACTTCCGGAGCCGTCAAATCGTGACCGCCAACCCCACACCCACCGCCAACCCCACGCTCAACCCCACGCCCACCGCCGAGCCGACCCCCGTCGACCCACCCACTGCGCCCGGCGTCCGGCTGCGGCAGGCCGATCCGGCGCGCGTCCGGCTGCTGCCGGGGCCGTTCGCCGAACGGGCGGGCCACGCGGCGGGTGTCTACGGTGGGCTCTCGCCCGCCGATGTGCTCAAGGGCTTCCGCCGCAACGCCGGCCAGCCGGCGCCGGGCAACGATCTGGGCGGCTGGGCCAGCCGCACCACCGAGGCCACCTTCGGCCAGTGGGTGGGTGGCCTGGCCCGGCTCGCCCACACCCTGGGCGACACCACGCTGGCTGCCCGCGCCGTGGAGCTGGCCGACGGCTGGGCGGCGACGCTGCCCGCCGACGGCGACGCCCGGATGGCCACCTACGGTTGGGAGAAGGCCGCCTGCGGCCTGGTCGACGTCGCCGAGTACGCCGGCCACCAGGACGCGTTGCGCGCACTGTCCCGGATCACCGAGGCAGCCGCCCGCACGTTCGACCGCACCCGCAGCCCGGCCACCCGCACCGACCGCGACGGCCGGCTGCCGTACGGCACGCTGGAGTGGTACACGCTCGCGGAGAACCCCTACCGCGCGTTCACGCTGACCGGGGACACATCGTTCCGCGACTTCGCCGAGCTGTGGCACTACGACGCCTACTGGGACGCCTTCGCCACCCGCCCCGAGCCGGGGCAGCCGTGGGACGTGCCGGTGTGGCTGCACGCCTACAGCCATGTGAACACGTTCTGTTCGGCCGCCGAGGCCTATGTCGCCACCGGCGACCGCCGGATGCTGGACATCGCCCGCAACGGTCTGGAGTGGACGGCCGAGACACAGTCCTACGCGACCGGCGGCTACGGCCCGGGCGAGTGGTCGGTGCCGGACGACGGCTCGTTGGGCCGGGCGCTGGAGTGGCGCACGGATTCGGCGGAGATCCCGTGCGACACGTGGGCCGTCTTCAAGCTGACCCGTCGGCTGCTGCCCGCCACCGGCCAGGCAGCGCACGCCGAGTTGGCGGAACGGCTGCTCTTCAACGGGATCGGCGCGAGCCTGCCGATCCGCCCGGACGGCCGTTCGTACTACTACGCGGACTATCGACTGGGCGGACAGTCCACCAAGTTGCGGCACTGGGACGCCTGGCCCTGCTGCTCGGGCACCTATCTCCAGGCGGTGGCGGCCGTGCCCGATCTGATCTTCTGGCCGTCGGACGACGGGATCGCCGTCGCGCAGTTCCTCCCCGCCGAGATCCGCTGGTCCCATGCCGGGCAGGAGGTCACCCTGCGCCAGCACACCCTCTTCCCGGAGACGGACACCACCGAACTGCGGGTGGAGAGCGACAGTCCGGTCACCCTCACGCTGCGGGTGCGCATACCGTCCTGGAGCGAGGGCTTCGGGTTGCGCGTCAACGGGGAGCCGGTCGCCGGGTGGGACGCGGCGTACGGCTGGGCGCTGGTCACCAGGGAGTGGCAGCCGGGGGACCGCCTCCAGGTCACCCTGGGCGCCACCCTGCGGGCGGAG
This sequence comes from Streptomyces sp. NBRC 109706, assembly GCF_000974485.1. GTDB lineage: Bacteria > Actinomycetota > Actinomycetes > Streptomycetales > Streptomycetaceae > Streptomyces. Next base: position 94,599 of record NZ_BBOM01000010.1, read on the forward strand.
GCCGTGGACCGCTTCCATCCGGAGCGCGCCGCGCTGCTGCACGGCCCGGTGGTGCTCGCCCAGGAGGGCGTCTTCTCCTCGCCGTTCGCCCTGCCGGGCGCCGCCGCCGACCCGACACTGCTCGCCGCCGCGCTCACCCGGGTGGATCCGGACGACGGGGACGGCCCGTTCGCCCCCAGGCTGCGCTACCAGCCCACCGACCGGGGCGCGGAGGAACAGCCGGTCGGCCCGTTCCGGGCCCTGGCCGGCGTGAAGGAACGCTGGCCGCACCGGGTTTACCACGATCTGAACGCGCCACGATTCCTGTGAACCGGCATGGTGGAGGGGCGCCCCCGACGGGCTCGCCCCTCCCCCACGACCGCCCCCCGCCCCCCACCCCCGTCCAGCGTCCCCGAAGGCCCGACACAACCCCCTTTACCGGGTACCGATTTACCGGGTACCGAGCAAAACCGAGCACCGAGTACCGAGCACCAAGCACCCCGCACGGAGGGACCCCAACGTGCCGCACCACCGGCTCACCGACCTCTACCCGCGCGAGAAGCTCGCCACCGCCCTTCCCCCACCGGGCGGTTGGCGCCCGCTGCCGCCCGCCGCCGACCGCGCCGCCTGGGGGCGGGTGCCGGCCTCGACGCGCGGCCGGCTGCTCGACCTCACCGCCCGGCACCTCGCCGACGAGCTGCCGCCGCTGCCCGCCGACGGTTTCACCGCCTACGGACGGACCGGCGACCGCCAGCGCTACGAGCACGCCTACTTCGCCCGCCGCACCCGGCTCAACGCCGCCGTCCTGCGTACCCTGCTCCTCGGCCCCGGCGCGGCGAGCGCCGAACTCGACGCCGTGGTCCGGCTGATCTGCGCCGAGCTCACCTGGTGCCTCCCGGCCCACGAACTCGGCCACAGCGCCCAGGGCGACCCCGCGCCCGACCCCACCCGGCCCACCGTCGACCTGTTCGCGGCCGACACGGCCGCCCTGCTGGCCCACACCCGGCTGCTGGTCTGCGACGAGCTCCCGGCCGAGACGGAGCGCGTCCTGGTGCGCGAGGTCCGCGCCCGGGTGCTGGCGCCGTTCCGGGAGCGGGACGACTGGTGGTGGCTCGGCCGCTCCGGCGAACGGCTCAACAACTGGACCAGCTGGATCGTCTCCAATGTCCTGCCCGCCGCCCTGCTGCTGGAGGAGAGCGCCGACACCCTGCTGGCCAGCGTCTCCCGCGCGGTCGACACGCTGGACCGCTATCTGGCCTGCGCCCCGGCGGACGGCGGCTGCGACGAGGGCATCTGGTACTGGTGGCGCTCCGGCGCTTCCTACTTCGAGTGCCTGGAGAACCTCGCCGACGCCACCGGCGAGCAGGGCGCGTTCGCCCTGCCCGGCACGGCGGCGCTGGCCCGCTATCCGGTCACCGCACACATCGCCGGCGACTGGTACGTCAACTTCGCCGACGGCCGGCCCCTGTTGGGCCATGTCGAGCCGGGGCTGCTGCACCGCTACGGCGTGCGGGTCGGCGAGCCCGAGGTGGCCCAGCTCGCCACCGCGACGCCGCCGGCCGGTTCGCTGGCCGCCCCCGACGTCTCCCTCGCGCGGCTGGTCACGCCGCTGCTCGACGCCGACTGGCAGTCGGCCGCCGAGCGGCCGGGGAGGGCGCCGCTGCCCAGGCAACGCTGGCTGCCCGATACCGAGTTGCTGGTCGCACGGGAGCGCGCGGGCGACCCCGAGGGCCTGTTTCTGGCCGCCAAGGGGGGCCACAACGACGAGTTCCACAACCACAACGATGTGGGGTCCTTCGTCCTGGCCCATCGGGGCCGCCCGGTCGTCATCGACCTCGGCGTCGGCACCTACAGCCGCCAGACGTTCGGCCCGGACCGCTACGACATCTGGACCATGGGCTCGGCCTGGCACAACCTCCCCCTGGTCGACGGCCACCAACAGGCCTCCGGCGCCCGGCACACCGCGCGCGAGGTGACGGCCACCCTCACCGACCGCTCCGCCACGCTCTCCCTCGACCTGGCCGCCACCTGGCCCGACGAGGCCGGCATCGAGCGCTGGGACCGCACGTTGACGCTGCGCCGCGCCGCCGCCGACACCGGCCCCGCCGAGGTCTCCGTCACCGACCGCTGGCGGCTGTCCTCGCCGCCCGAGGCCCTCGCGCTGCACCTGGTGACCACCCACCCGGTGGACGTCGGGCCCACGCCCGGCAGCCTGCTGCTCGGCGCCCCCGGCCATCGGGTGCTGCTGGGCTACGACGCCGCCGCCTTCTCCCTCGAAGCGGAGGAACGCGCCGTCGACGACGCCAAGTTGGCGTCCGTGTGGGGCGCCACCGTGCACCGGGTGCGGCTGATCGCCACCGCCCCCGCCGCCGAGGGCCACACCCGGCTCACCTTCCGCGCCGCCGACACAGGCGCGGCCGACACAGGCGCCGCCGACACCGGGGAGCACGCCGATGCCGACTGACCCGCCCGCCCCCTACACCGGCTGGACCAGGCGCCGGTTCGAGGAGCACGCCGATCTGCTGCTGCGCGCGGTGCGCCCGCACGCGTCCGAGGCGCACGCGCTGATCCTGCCGCCGGGGCCGCACAGCGTCTCCGGCGAACGCAGCGACGGCCTGGAGGGCTTCGCGCGCACCTTTCTGCTGGCCGCGTTCCGGCTCGCCGGCGCGCGCGGCGACGACCCGCTGGGCCTGGCCGACTGGTACGCCCGGGGCCTGGCCGCCGGCACCGATCCCCACCACCCGGAACGCTGGCCGTCGTTGGTGAAGGTGCCGCAGGCCAGGGTGGAGGCCGCCTCGGTGGCGCTCGCCCTGCACGAGACCAGGCCGTGGCTCTGGGACCGGCTCGACGACGGCGTCCGGCAGCGCGTGGTGGCCTGGCTCTCCGGCTGCCTGGGCCTTGAGTACTACGCCACCAACTGGCTCTGGTTCCAGAACATCACCGAGGCGTTCCTCGCCTCGGTCGGCGCCGACTGGAACGAGGAGGACGTCGAACGCAACCTCGCCACCCACGAGAGCTTCTACCTCGCGGACGGCTGGTACGGGGACGGCGGCCGCACCCATATCGACCACTACAACGGCTGGGCGCTGCATCTCTACCCGCTGTGGTGGACGGCGATGGCCCCCGACCATCCGGCGGCGGCCCGCCAACGGCCACTGTGGCGGGAGAGGTTGCGGCAACAGCTGGCCGATCTGGTGCACACCGTCGGCTCCGACGGCGCCCCGCTGCACCAGGGCCGCTCGCTGACCTACCGGTTCGCCGCCGCCGCGCCGTTCTGGGTCGGCGCCCTGCACGACGCGACGCCGCTGGCCCCCGGGCTCACCCGCCGCGCCGCCGTCGGCATCGTCAAGCACTTCGCCGACCACGGGGCGCCGGCCGCCGACGGGCTGCTCAACCTCGGCTGGCACGCCGAGCATCCGGCGATGAAGCAGTACTACTCGGGCCCCGGATCGCCCTACTGGGCCAGCAAGGGCATGGCCGGACTGCTGCTGCCGCCCGACCATCCGGTGTGGACGGCGCCCGAGGAGCCGCTGCCGGTGGAACTCGGCGACACCCGACGGACGATCCGCCCGGCCGGCTGGCTGCTGCGCGGCACCCGCGCCGACGGGGTGATCCGCGTCTACAACCACGGCGCCGACCACGCGGAGCCCGGCCGGCCCGGCTGTGACGACGCGCTGTACTCGGCGATCGGCTATTCCGGGGCGTCGGCCCCCGGCAGCCGGCGGGCGGCGCATCTGGCGCCGCTTGAGTCCACGCTCACCCTGCTGGACGACGCCCAACGCCCCTCGCATCGCCGCGCGTTCCGGCTCGTCGCGCTCACCGAACACACCGCGGTCTCGGTTTCCCGGGCGCACTGGGTGGTGATGGGCGAGCAACAGCTGTTGCACGAGGCGCCGTTGCAGCTGACGGACGGCCCCGAGCTGTGGCTGGCCTCGGTGGTGCGCGGCCCGTGGGAGGTGCGGCTCGGCCGGATCGCGCCGGGGCCGGCTGCGGTTCCGTTCCGGCTGCGGGTCGGCGGCTGGTCCCTGGCCGGCGCGCGGGAGCCGGCGACGGAGACGGCCGCCGGGCGGGCCCTGGTGGAGAACGGGCGCCTCGCCTCGGTGCTGGTCGCGCTGCACGGCTTCGACCTGGCCGGCGTCGCCACGTTCACCGACGACAATCCGATGGGCCCGCACAGCGCCGTGCCCTGGCTCGCCACGGCCGAGCCCCGCGCGCCGGGCTCGCCGGTGGCCGCCCTGGTGGGCCTCGGCGCCGGCCTGACAGACGTCCGACCGCCGGACATCCACGTCTCGTTCGGGGCCGACGACCCGGCCGAGGCGCTCGTCGAATGGCCCGAGGGGCGGCGGGACACCGTCCGCCTCGGGCCCTGACGAGAGGGAACGGGGGCCCGGGAGGGCCAATGCAGTTGCTTTGAGTACCCGCCCGCGTACCCGCCCACTTCACTGGGCTCCTCTGCGCTTCGGCTTCGCCGCCGCGGGCGCTCGCAGCCATCACCCGCAGCTGCCATGCCCCGGGATACACTGCCGCGCCGCACCCCGACCGGAGGTCATCTCAGTGTTCCCCGCACGGGTACTCGCCGTCGCCCCGCTGGCTCTGGTGATTCTCGCCCTGTCCGGCTGCTCTTCCTGGGTCTGCACCGACACGACGGCAGAGCGCGGTAGGGCCGGTGTCCGGGTGCAGATCGTGGACACGGATGGGCAGCCTCTCGGCGTCACCGCCGCGGTTGTCGACTGGAGTCTTGAGCCCCACCCGCAGGTGCCATCCGAAGGTGACAAGGTCCACTTCCGCTTCCGCTTCGACGGCGCCGACGAATACTCCGACCCCGCAGTGGACGCCTGCGCGGTCGACAACAAGCACGTGACGTTGGGGTGTCAGAGGGTTTCCTCGTCCCAGGCGTTCGGGCCGGCCGAAGATCCCCTCACGGGCGATGACTGGCTCGGCGTCGAGCACCCCGAGCAGGTTGCCGAAGTGCTGTTCATCCCCAACGACCAGTCCTACGACCGCCCCTCCTGCAAAGTGGACGCCAAGGACGGTGGCGGGATACATCCACCAGGGCCGCCCAGCAGGGGGGACCAGCTGTAGGGAGGTCAAGGCGGTTGAGCGCGAGGCACGGGTCTGCCGGCGCCCCGGTGTTTGCGCCGTGCCGGGACGGTACGCTGCGCCGGCGATCCGGACACGGCGGAGGTAGGAGAGCCTGTCGGCATCCAGGTCGGGCCATGGGCACCGGACGTGGTGAAGGCGTGGACGAATTCGACCGACCAGAACCCGCGGTCGGCGATGACGAGATCCCCGGGGCCTGTCGAGCTGGCCAGCGGATAGGCAAGGCGCCGTTCGCTGTCCCGGTAGCCGCCCGGACCGGCGTCGAGGATGGCGTGGGTGCCGATCTCCGCGAGCACGGCGGCTCGCACCTGCGGAAAGCCGAACGGCGTCCCGCCTGTGGAGGGGCCGTCGAAGGTGTCGCTGTTGCCCACCGAGTCCGGCACGTCGAACTGTGTGCCCTACCAGTCCCGAAGGCCGTCCAGCGCCAGGAGGCGCAGACCACGCCACCACGCGCCCGGCGTCTCCGGGACCGCCGGCACCCCGCGCCCCCGCCCCTCCACGAGCAGGTCAACGGACCAGCCAGCTCAGAAGCAACTGCATTGGCCCGGGAGGGCCCGGCTCCGGGCGCGGCGGTGGTCCCGTCAGCCGGCGAGCGGGATCCACACCTGCATGGGGCCCGGGGTGCGGTTGGCCCAGAGGTGGTAGGGAAGCGCGGTCAGTTCGACGCGGCGCGGCGCGGTGGTCTCCGCCCGGGCCTGGCGGTAGAGGGGCGCGTCGGGGGCCGGTGCCGGTCGGGCCCAGCCGGGGCCGTGCAGGGTGACCGTGCCATCCCACAACTCGGGGCGCTGACGGACGGTCCACTCCGCGTCCACGTCGACCGAGACGTCCCGAATATCGACCTCCGGGTGGTCCATCTGTTCGAGACAGAACACCAGGGGGCCCCGGGTGAGCGCGATCCGCCCGTGCGTCGCCCGCACCCGGGGATGCGCGGCGAGTGGCCGCACCGGCATCGCGTAGGCGCCGGTCAGCCGCTCGCCGGCCCGCCAGCGGCGCCGCAGCACGGTGAACCCGTCCGCCGCCTCGACCGCCGCCTCGACCCCGTTCACCGACCAGGCCACGGGGCCCGCCCAGGCCGGCGCCGGCAGCGCTATCCCGCACGCCTCCTCGGGCGCGCGCACCACCTCCACGGCCACCGCGCCGTCCAGCGGATAGGCGGTCGCGATCCGCAACTCCAGTGTGCCGCCTGCCACTTCGGCCGTCACCGTGCCCTCGGCGAGCAGCAGCGTCCACAGCGTGTCGTCGCCCACGGCGTGCGCGTACGCCGGCAGGCTCGCCACCAGCCGGGCCAGGTTCGGCGGACAGCAGGCGGTGCCGAACCACGGGCTCCGCCGGTGCCGGCCGTTGTCCGCCAGCGGGTTGACATAGAAGAACTCCTCGCCGTCCTGGCCGAGCCCGGAGAGCAGCCCGTTGTGCAGTACCTCGTCCATCGCGTCCCGGTACTCGCCGGCGCCGGTGCGCAGGAACATCCGCCACGCCCACTGGAAATGGGCCACCGAGGCGCAGCTCTCCGCGTACGCCCGTTCGTCGCCCAACTCCCAGCGCTCGCCGAACGCCTCCCCGTCGTGCCGGGAGCCCGCGCCGCCCGTCACATAGCGCTTCCGGTCGGCGAAGTCCCGCCAGAGCGCGTCCACGGCCTCCGCCAACGGCGCGATCCCCGTGGTCCCCGTCGTCCCCGTGGCTTCCGTCGTTCCCGACGTCTCCGTGACCACATCCGTGGCGCCCGTGTACAGATACAGGGCACGCACCGCATGGCCGGTGACCTCCCGCTGCTTGTGCAGCGGCGCATGGTCGAGGTGGTACTCGCGGCCGCCGATCGCCGCCGGGCTGGCGCCGTGCTGGTCGATGAACCACCGCGCCTGGACGAGGAAACGTTCCTCGCCGGTCGCCCGCCACAGCTCGACCAGCGCCGTCTCGTACTCCGGATGCCCGTCGGCGCCGGGGCGGCGGCCGGGCCCGAAGACCGTCCACACATGGTCGACGAACCGGATCGCCACCTCGACCAGCCGCCGCTCCCCGGTGGCCCGCAGATGTGCCACCGCCGCCTGGACCAGATGGCCGCCGCAGTACATCTCGTGCTCGTCGCGGATATTGGTCCAACGACGGGCGGCCCGCTCGTTCATGAAGTACGAGTTGAGATAGCCGTCGTCCTGCTGGGCCGCCTCCAGGATGCTCACCATGGAGTCGATCCGGGCGCGCAGTTTCTCGTCCTCGGGGGACTCCGCGAGCTGCCAGCAGGCCGCCTCAAGCCATTTGAAGACGTCCGAGTCGGCGTAGTACTGGCCCTGGAAGTCCGCCACCGGATCACCGTCGAGCAGCCCGCCGGCCCGGCGCAGGTTGTCCACCGCGCCGCATTCCTCGCACCGCTGGTGGATGATCTCCAGCGTCACCTCGCGATTGCGCTCGCGCACCCGTGCCAACGGGCCGCCGGTGAGCGTGGCGGCCCGCAACGGAACGGGCGTCCGCAGCGCGCCCGGCGCCCCCCGGGGGTCGGCGGGCGCGGCGAACGGGGTCTCGGCTCGTGCTCTGGACATGCCTCAACGTCCTTTCGATCACATGAAGTCAGGTGAAGTCAGGTAATGCCGCATGCGGTCACGCGCGGACGCGTTCGGCCGCATGCGGTGGGTGTTTTTTGGGGGGCGGGTCAGTCCTGGCGGAGCGGGCCGACCCCGCCGCGGCCACGCGAGGGCGTCGGGGCGCCCGAGTCGCGCACCACCAGCCGGCAGGGCTGCCGCAGCAACCCCGACTCGCGATGGCCCTCGATCATGGAGAGCAGCCGGCGGGCCGCCAGCTCGCCCAACTCCTGGAGGTTCATGTCGACCGAGGTCAGCGGCGGACGGGCGTCCTCGGTCAGCACCCCCCAGTTGTCGAAGCCCACCACGCCGACGTCGTGCGGCACCCGCCGGCCGCCCTCGCGCAGCGTGTCCAGCACACCGCGCGCCAGCTGGTCGCTGCCGCAGAACACCGCGTCCACCTCGGGGTGCCGTTCGAGCAGATCGGCCGTGGCGTCCCGGCCGAACGCCTCCCGCCAGGGCCCCGAATAGACGCGCCGGTCCGGCAGTTCGAGGCCGGCCTCGGCCAGCGCGGCCCGGAAGCCGGCCAGTCGGTCCCGCACGGCGGCGAAGTCCATCGGCCCGGTGATATGCGCGAACACCCGCCGCCCGGCGGCCAGCAGATGCTCGGCGGCCAACCCGGCCCCCTGCTCGTCGTCCGGCAGCACCGAGAGATCCCCCGGATCGGTGGAGCGCGAGTACGCGTACACCACCGGCACGGGCAGCGGCGTGGCGGACAGCGGAGGCCGGGCGTCCGTCCGCACCCCGGTCACCACGATGCCGTCCACCCGGCGGGCGAGCAGCGACTCCAGATAGAACCGCTCGCGCAGCGGATCGGCCCGCCCGTCGCAGAGGAAGACGGAGACCCGGCCGGCGCCCAGCGCGTTCTCGATGCCCAGGTGGAGCGGGATATTGAACCGGTCGGCGCTCTCGGTGGAGAGCAACCCGACCGTGAAACTGCGTCGTTGCACCAGACTGCGCGCCAACGCGTTGGGCTGGTAACCCAGTTCGTTGGCGGCGGCGAGCACCCGCTCGCGCGTCTCCGCGCGCAGCTGCCCGCGCCCGTTGAGCGCCTTGGACGCGGTGCTGATCGCGACCCCGGCGCGCGCCGCGACCTCCGTGATGGTGACCGTGCCATGGCCCTGGCCGTCCGGCATCAAGGAAAACCCTTTCCGTCCTTTTCGTGAAAGTCTCCCCCGACCCCTCGACCCACGTCAAGCTCCGTCCGCCGCCGCCGACGCGACCAACGGGGCGACGTACGCCGGCACGCCCAGCCGCGACACGTTCCGGAACCCGAACAGGAACGTCAGGCCGATCAGGGCACCCGTGATCCCGGTGACTGCACGCCCGTTCACCACATGCCGCGCGGCTGCCCCCGGTTGGGCAACGGGCGTGATCTTGCTGAATCAGCCGACCGTGGACAAGACGATCCACTCGCCTATGGTTGCCTCAGCTGGTGCCCCGCTGGTCCGAGCGGGAGGGCGGCGACGACGGCTGCCATCCCGGCGCGGTGAGCAGGTGTAGCGCGCGCTGGCGAATAAGGGAGATCTGCGCCCCCCCCCCGGCGAAATTCGATTTTCGTCCGGAGATCTGCTCCGGGTGTTTGCGGTAGCGCAGTGTCGGTGCGCCGATGAGGACGCCGCCCGCGCGGGCGGAGGCGGCCATCAGGGTGCCGGTGTCCTCCATGCCCCGCATCGCCGCCCAGCCGCCGAGGGAGAGCAGGAGGTCGCGCCGCCACATCACCCCGGCCGGGTGGATGGGCAGGCGGTAGCGGCCGGTTTCGGTGGACCAGTGTTCCAGCAACACCCCGCGCGCCAACCATCCGCCCGACAGCGGTAGTTGATGCTCACGCAGTTCGCCCGATGGAAGGAGATCGCGTGCCTGGCCGGCGGCGAACCCGGCCAGGTGGTGACCGTCCAGCGCGTGGGAGAGGTCGGAGAGGGCCGACGGTTCGAGTTCGTCGTCGGCGTCGAGGTTCTGTATGAGGGGCGCGGTCGAGCGCCCCAGGGCGAGGTTCCTGGAGACGGCCGGGCCCTCGGTGGTGCTGTGGATCCCCACACTCACCCGGGGGTCGCTCGCCGCACCGCAGGCGCGCAGTGCGGCCCGGAGCGGGCCGGCGTCGGTGCCGTCGAGCTGGATCACCCACCGCCAGTCGCGGTGTGTCTGGGCACGCAGAGAGGACCAGGCCGCTGCGAGGTACCTGGCGTTCGGGGCATGAGCGGCGGTGACGACATCCACGCGCATGGCGGGAGATTTTACGCGGGTCCGGTCTCCCTGCACAGCGAGACATGTTGACGTGCTCCCTGGCCTAAAGTCCAGGGATTCCGGCCTGGGTCGTCTGCCCCTTCCGGGGGCTTCCTGCTTCACCGCGCTGTGCGGGCACGTGTGCCCGTCTTACCGGCGCTCCACAGGCGTTTAGCGTCTCCGCCCGTCCGGCGGCGACGATACGGCGTCCTTCGAAGAGGACGTTGCGGGCTGCGTTGTGGTCGCGGTCGTGCACCGTGCCGCACTCAGCGCACGCCCACTCACGGACGTGGAGAGGCTTCGGGCCGTCCCGGAATCCGCAGGCCGAGCAGACCTGAGAGGACGGGAAGGCCCGGTCCACCTTGGCGAAGGTGCGGCCGTGCTTGACCGCCTTGTACTCCAGCATGCCGACGAACGCGGACCATCCCGCGTCGTGCACGGACTTGGCGAGCCGGGTGCGGCCGAGGCCGGACACCGCGAGGTCTTCCACGTACACCGCTTGGTTGTCGCGGATGATCTGTGTGGATACCTTGTGGTGGAAGTCCCGGCGCCGGTCCGCCACCTTGGCGTGCTGGCGTGCGACCTTGATGCGGGCCCTGGCCCGGTTCTTCGATCCCTTGGCCTTGCGGGACAGCTCCCGCTGAAGGCGCTTGAGCTTCTTCTCGGCCCGGCGCAGGAAGCGTGGGCTGTTGATCTTCCGGCCGTCGGACAGGACGGCGAATGCGGACAGGCCGAGGTCGATACCGGCGTCGGTCTCCGCCTCGGGGAGGATGTCCGGCTCGGTGTCGACGACGAAGCTGACGAAGTACCGACCGGAGCTGTCCTTGGTGACGGTGAGAGAAGTCGGGGCTGCCGGAAGTCGGCGCGACCACTTCACCTTGAGGTTGCCGACCTTGGCCACGTACACCGTGCCGTCGCCCTGGAGGGAGAAGGCGTTGGTGTTGAGGCGGATCGACTGCCGGGTGTCCTTCTTCGACTTGTACCGGGGCGGCCCCATCTTGCGGCCCTGCCGCTTGCCCTTGACCGAGTCGAAGTAGTTCTTGTAGGCGGTGTCCAGGTCCCGGAGGGACTGTTGCAGGACGACCGCCGACACGTTGGCGAGCCAGGTGCGTTCCTCGGTGCGCTTGGCCTGGGTGATGCGCAGCCGGGACAGCTCGGCCGACTTCACGTACGGCAGCCCCGCCGCGTGCGCTTCCTTCCGGTCACGCAAGCAGTCGTTCCACACCACGCGGGCGCACCCGAACGCACTCGCCAGCGCACGGCGCTGGGAGGCATCCGGGTAAACCCGGTAGTTGTAGCGGAGCTGCACAGCCAAGATCCTACTACGATTGGTCTCATGGATGGGCAGAACGATTACAGGCGTGGCAGACATGTGGTTTCGGCGATGCACGTACACTTGGTCTTTGTGACGAAGTATCGGCGCGGGGTGTTCAACGACGAGATGCTGACGCGCTGCGAAGAGATCATGCGCAAGGTCTGCGAGGACTTCGAGGCGGAGCTGAGGGAGTTCAACGGCGAGCGCGATCACGTCCACCTCCTGGTGCACTACCCGCCGAAGGCCGCCGTCTCCAAGCTGGTCAACAGCCTCAAGGGCGTCTCCGCCCGGCGGATACGGCAGGAGTTCACCGGCAGGATCAACCGCGCCATCATGCACGGGCACCTGTGGTCACCTTCCTACTTCTCCGCGTCGTGCGGCGGTGCGCCGTTGGCGATCGTCCGCCAATACATCGAGCAGCAAAAACGTCCGCTCTAACGTGCACGTCAGAGCAGTCTTGAGATGCATTCATCTCCGGCGTGAACGCCGGGGCTTTCTGCAAGGAACCCGGTAAGTACGTTGCTATGGAGGGCAATTCGATCACCGCGCGCCTCAACCAGGTCGCCACCGAGGACTCCCGCGAGCTGGACCGCGTATGCGAGGAGGTGGCGCGTTCCCTGCTCGATTCCGGGACCGAACCACCGTTCCGCATCGGCTCGGCGAACTTCGCCGGCGACCCCTTCCTCATCTGCGCCGACCGCTACTGGCGGCTGCGCTTTCTGAACCGGCCCTCCGTGCGCACCGCCGCCGACTGTGCCAGCTGGCTCCACCAGCACCTCCAGGACGCCGCCGACGGCACCGGGCAGGCCCATCGCGCCGAGATCGAGCAGAAGTGGGCGCTGGGTTACGCCTTCATCACCCGGGACAGCGAGGAGTCCGCGACCGAGATCGCCGAAGCCTGCGCCGAGATCGTCGGCTCGGCCGACATCGCCTACTTCGCCGCGCTCTACCACGCGGGAAAACTCCGGGCGAACTTCCGCTTCGACGAGCTGCACTCCTTCGTCGAGTCGTCCATGCTCGCCCTGGCCACCGGCCCGTACCGCAGCGGTCCCGTCTTCACCGCCCTGCGCGCGTTCGCCGCCTTCGGCAGCCGCCGCGTCACCACCGAGCACGCCGCCGACCTGCTCGACCACGCCTGGTACTCCCCCCAACGCACCATGCACACGGTCGACCTGTGCCTCAACGCCCTCTCCGCCGCCGTGCCGTTCGACGGCCAGGGCCAACTCCTGCGCGACCGCGCCCGCGAGGCCGCCGCCGAATGGCCCGAGAACCATCTCTTCGTCTTCCGGCTCGCCACCGGTCTGCACCTGAACAAGGAGCACGACGCCGCGCTGGAGGCCATCGACCTCGCGCTCGCCCTGCTCCCCTCCATCGGCAGCCGCGGCAGCCACGCCCAGCTCCAGGAGCAGTACCTCGCCAAGCGCGAACTGATCCTCGAAGGCCAGCAACGGGGCGCCGAGACAGCCGCGCACCGCCAGCAGTGGGACCGGCAGCACGCCGCCTACCGCCGGGTCGAGGCCCGGCTCAACTCCGCCACCAACCACCTCATCACCATGATCACGGTCTTCGTCACCGCGATCGCCTTCATCATCAGCAGCATCCAACTCACCTACGGCGGCGACCTACCCCTCGGCGACCGCATCCTGCTCATCCTCGCCCAGGGCACCGTGATGCTCGGCTTCTCCGGCCTCCTCATCTACGGCACCCACCTCCTCCTCCGCTACCGCCAACAACCGGACCCCGAGCCCAACGGCCCCGACGGCGCCCGGGACTGACGCGGCACGGCGCCGCCACCCCGGCCCCGGCGTCACGTTCGGAGAACAGCCGCCAGGGACGGTGATCGTGGTGGTGCGCACGGACACCACGAGCTGAGGTGGTAAGCCGTCACGACCGAAGAGACGGCGGCCGGAGAGCGTGCGGACCTCGGACCGCTGGATCTGCGTACGCCTCGGATCGTCAGCGGACAGGACATCACCCACCGAGCACCTGACGTGGCACGCCGTCGGCTGCCCACGGTTCCGGCAGCTCGTCCAAAGGTGAGACGGAGAGCAATCGCTCACGGCCGAGACGGGTTTCCATGAGTGGTGGCGTCGCGGTGAGGCTGGTCCGCTCAACGGGCCCTGTAGGCGGGGTCGGTGTCGGATGGGCGGGTGCGTTGTCGTTCGAGGAAGAGGTCGGTGAAGACGGAGACCTTGGCGCGTAGGGCCCAGGGGTCGAAGGGTTTGCTGATGTAGTCCACGGCTCCCGCCGCGTAGCCGCGGGCGCTGTGTTCGGCGTCGATGCCCATCGCGGTGAGGAAGATGATGGGGATGTCGCGGGTTCGGGTGCGGCGTTTGATGTGTGCGGCGGTCTCGTAGCCGTCCATCTCCGGCATCTGGACGTCCATGATGATCACGGCGAAGTCGTCGTGGGTGAGTAGCGCCTTGAGGGTGTCCCGGCCGGAGTAGGCGATCACCAGCTTCTGGCCGAGGTTGGCCAGTGCCGCGGTCAGGGTCAGGATGTTCGGCCGTTGGTCGTCCACGATCAGGATCTTGGGTAGCCGCTCCCGCCTTCCTCGGGCTGCCGGCGAGGGCGGCAGCGAGTGCTCCGGGTCGGCGGCGCTCTGCTGTTCCACCAGTTCCATCTGCCGCTCCAGCAGGGCGCAGCGTGCCTCGGCCTCCTCGCGGCGGCGTTGGGCGTCCGTCAGTTCGTGCTTGAGCTGGGTGACCTCCGACTCCAGCCGGTCGCGTTCCTGGCGCAGCACATGGGCGTCGCCCCGCTCCGTCTCCAGTCGGTCGGCGCGGGCCCGTTCGGCGGCCCATTCGGACTCGAACTGGTTGAGCCTGACCTCCAGGTCGGCGATCCGGTGGCCACGGTCCAGGAGCGCTTCCTCCAGGACCTCCCCGTGGGCGAAGGAGCGGCGGGAGGTGCGGTCGGCGTCGGCGAGTTGTTGGGCGAGCACCTCGGCGGCGTGCCGTGGCGAGCTGCCGGCCTGGACGGCGTCGCGGTGGAGGCGTCGTATGTGCTCGATGGTCGCGGGCGTGGTGGGCCGGCCGTGGTGCTCGGCCAGGTCGGTGAAGAGGTCCATGACGACTTCCCACGGTGGGATACGGGTGCCGTTGAGGTAGCGGGACAGGGCCCCTGGATCCCGACGGCGCCGTGCGGCGTAGCGCCGTACCGAGATGCCGAGACCGGTGAACAGGCCCCGCAGGGCCTCGGCCAGGGCATGGCACTGAGGCGACAGATCGGCGGCCAGGGGGCGGAGGTCAGGCACGATCGATCTCCCCGGCGTCGGCGGCGATCAGCCGGTGCAGCGCCGGCACGGTCGCGCCGAACGCGCCACCGGCGGCCAGTAAGGCTCCGGCGGTGGTGCCGCCGGCGAGGAGCGTGAGCACGGCGGTGCTCGCGGCGGTGATACCGCCAAGGGTGAGGATGACCGCGGTACGCAGCGTCATCAGCGGGCCGTTCACGGCGGGCGCCTCCCGGGACGTCGAGCCGACACCGTGCCGGCCACCCGCCCAGGATCTCGCCCTCGCCCACCACCCCGGGCCCCGTTGCGCGGAGTTGCCCCACCGTTGCGCGCCGCCGACACGGATCGTCGCAGACCAGACCACCGGGCGTGCGCTGTTGCCGTACGAGCTGGCAACAGGACCGGCTGACCGCCCGTGGAGGGGTCAGTCTTCCGGCGCCGCCGCGCGGTCGATGGAGGAGGGACGGGCGGAGAGGCGCAGTTCCCCCCAGGGCATGAGGTTGAGGGCGACGGCCCTGAGCCGTTCGCCCACCGGGGGGAAGTCCTGGGGGTGACCTCGGTGCCGGCCTCCGCGAGGAGGACGGAGTCGATGAAGGCGGGCGTCCCGACGGGCGGAGAGACCACCTCGACATCGACTCCATGGTGGTCACGGTGTGCGGTGACCACACACTCCACGATCTGGTTCTCCCGAACCCCGCCGGGTTCCCATCGTGGGTCCGGTCTGACCATGCGCATCCCTGGTGGAGGTTGATGCCGGAAAACCTCTCGTCCCACCATGCCGCGCGCCGCCGGCAGGCGATGCGGACGTCGCGCACGTCGGGGATCGTCCGCTCGGCAGAGGTGCGCACGCGGGGCAGGGCCGCTGTGCGGGCCGGCGGCCCGAACAGCGGCCCGAGGCCGGGGGGCTAGCCGGCCAGTTCTCTCGCGCGGTCGATCAGTTGGCGGGCGGTGGTCTCCACCGCGTCGTAGCGGTCCGGGTAGGCCGAGATCTGTACGGCCTGGGCCACCTGCCCGGCGGTCAGGTTCGGGTTGTTCGCCGCCACCGTGATGGCGCGGGTGAAGAAGGAGTTGGACGCGTAGGACACGTTCATGATCTGTTCCGGTGTTCCCCAGCCCTGCGACGGGCGTTGCTGGAAGACCCCGAGCGAGTCCCGGTCGCCGCAGTCGAGGTTGTTCATGTTCGACTCGACCACGCCGGCCTCGAACCCGGCGAGCATCACCTTGTCGCTGACGCCGAGTCCGACGCCGGTCAGGTAGACGACCCTCAGCACCTCGGGGTCGGGCTCGGCCGGGACCCTGCAGCCGCCGCCGTCGTCTCCCCCGCCGGTGCCGAGGAGGGTCTGCCAGGTCTGGGGGCCGATGATGCCGTCGACGGCCAGCCCCTTGGCGCTCTGGAACGCGGTGGCCGCCGAGGCGGTGGCCGGGCCGAACTGACCGTCCACCGCGAGCCCGTAACCGTGCTTGTTCAACGCGGTCTGCGCCGCCGCCACCGCGTCACCGCTGTCCCCCTGCCGAACGGTCACGATCAACCCGGGCCAGGTCTCCGCCCCGATGATCCCGTCCACGGCGTAACCCCTGGACTGCTGGAAGGCGATCACCGTGTTCTCGGTCGCGGGGCCGAAGTCGCTGTCGACCGAGATGTCGTAGCCGTGGCCGCGCAGCAGGTACTGGGCGGTGGTGACGTTGGCCCCGGTGGTTCCGTTGGCGAGCACCGGCCAGGCCGGTGCGGCGGAGGCCGACGGCGCGAGGCCGAGGGAGACCACCAGGGCCGCGCAGAGCGCGGTGAGCGCGATCCACGCGCGGTAGGTCGCTGGTTTCGCGGACAGAGTTCTCGTGTGCAACCCGGACTCCCGTGGTGAGTGCGCTGGGACTGGTGAGCGGGCGAACGCCGGGGCCCGGCGGGCGGGTTGTCGTACCCCGCCGGCCGGGCCCCGGGGTGCGCTTATCCGACGCAGCCGCTGGTCGGCAGGCTGCCGGGCGAGGGCGGGCTGACGCCGTCGTAGATGGCGAGCATCGCGGGCTGCGGGCAGCGCTGCGCGCCCCCGGCGATGACCTCCAGGTGCAGGTGCGGGCCGGTGGAGTTGCCGGTGTTGCCCGACGAACCCAGGTGGGCGCCGGCGTTGACGCGGGCGCCGGAACCGACTCCGTACGCGGACAGGTGGCAGTAGAAGTAGGTCGCGCCGTCGTCACCGGCGAGCGAGTAGCCGAGACCGCACCGGTCGTTGCTGACCCGGGTCGCCACGCCGGAGTGCACCGCGTAGACCGGGGTCCCGGTGCCCACCGGCAGGTCGAGGGCCGGGTAGGTGTGGTGCGGGGCGTTGTAGTAGCCGCGGGACAGGGTGCCGCGCGGGATGGGCAGCGAGTAGGAGCCGCCACCGCCTCCGCCCTGGCCGAGGAGGTTCTGCCAGGTCTGGGGGCCGATGATGCCGTCGACGGCCAGCCCCTTGGCGCTCTGGAACGCGGTGGCCGCCGAGGCGGTGGCCGGGCCGAACTGACCGTCCACCGCGAGCCCGTAACCGTGCTTGTTCAACGCGGTCTGCGCCGCCGCCACCGCGTCACCGCTGTCCCCCTGCCGAACGGTCACGATCAACCCCGGCCAGGTCTCCGCCCCGATGATCCCGTCCACGCCGTAGCCCCTGGACTGCTGGAAGGAGCGGGTGGCGCCCTCGGTCGCGGGCCCGAACTGGCCGTCGGCGGCGATGTCGTGACCGTGGCTGCGCAGCAGGAACTGCGCGCTGGCGACATCGGGGCCCGACGACCCGTTGCTGATGACCGGCCAGCTCGGGGCGGCCACCGCCGGTGGCGTGAGACCGAACGAGAGCAGCGCGGCCACGCACACCGTGGCGACCGCGATCCACGCACGGCTGAATCTTGTTACCGGTATCAAGCCGACTCCCAGCGTCGAGGAACAGTCGAGAAAGTGTCGAGAAAAGGCGCACGCCGAACGTAGCAACGGACGGCCCGCCGGGCATCGGGTGTTCGACCGACCTGATGGGCCGGGACATGTCATTTTTCCCGCCTCCACCCCACCGTGGGCGGGTACTTCGGCGTCTCGGCGTCTCGGCGTCTCGGCGCGTGAAGCCGTTCATACGGCTCCGGTATAGTCCCGGCTCGTCGGAGTACGGGGTCGGCGGGTGCAGCGGCCGGCCCGACCTAGGGGACGGTGAACCGATGCTGGGGGCCGTCACGCCGCGGCTTCGCACCGGCGGCAGGGGGCTCTGCCCGTCGCTCCCCCGCGCGCGCCCGGCGGGTGGCGGCGGTGGCACGGCGGAGGGACCGGCTCGATGAGCCGTCCGGCTCCGGGTTCTTCGGGGAGTGGCGTCGAGGCGTCGTTCCTGGCGTCCGCGCGTCGGTGGGTTCCTCCCGTGCGCGGGATCGCGCTGGTCGTCATCAGTCTCTTCGGCCTTCTCGCGGTGCCGAACGAGGCTCTGCCGCTGGGCTTCGCGCTGCTCGGTCTTGTGCTCGTGGGGAGCGCGGTGGACTGCTGGGCGGGGTTCACCGGACGCGGCGCGGCGCTGTCGCTGGCGTTCGCCGTCGTGCGGGTCGTGGCGGTCTGCGTGACGCAGGAGTGGACCGGCGGGCCGGCGAACCTGTGGGCGCTGAACATGCTGACCACCACGGCGATCACGCTCCAGTGGGAGTGGTCGCCCGCGGTCGCCGTTCCGGTCACGGTCGGGATGCTCGCGGTCGACCTGGCGGTGGTCGGGGCCGGGGCCGTGGGCACCCTGGTGCCGCGCCTGTTCTTCGAATGTCTGCTGGCGCGCCTGGGGTTCGTTCTGCTGCGCCGGTCCGGCGCGCGCGTGGACCGGTTGCGGGAACGCCGTTCCGCGCTGACCCGCGCGGAGGCGGTGTCGTTGGCGCGGCACCGGCAGGAACGGGAGTACCTGGCCCTGCTGCACGACACGGCGGCCTCGACCTTTCTCCTGGTGACCGTGCAGGGGAAGGACCTGGCCCCGGATCAGGTCGCCGCGTACGCGCGGCGCGATCTCGCGGTGCTCACCGGCGCCGCCGGAGGAGCCACCGCGCAGGACAGCCCGGTGGACCTGACGGCCTCGCTGCGTACCGTCGCCGCCCGCGCCGGACTTGCCGTCGAGGTCAGGGCGGACGGCGCCCCACGGGTACCGGCCTCGGTGGCGCTCGCCTTCGTGCGGGCGGCTCGCGAGGCGCTGGTGAACGTCGAGCGGCACGCCGGGGTCGACCGTGCCGCCCTGGAGGTGCGCCGCGAGGGCGACCGGGTCGTCGTGGTGGTGGCCGACAGCGGTGCGGGGTTCCACCCGGAGGAGGTGGCGCGCGTCCGGCGTGGCATTCGGGGCTCGGTGGTCGAGCGGATGGCGGCCGCCGGCGGCGGTGCCACGGTCACCTCGTGTCCCGGCGCGGGGGCGACGGTGCGGATGGTGTGGCCCGGTGAGTAGGCGGAGCGCGGCGAGCGACCATGTCTACGCGACGATGCGGATCATTCTGGTCTGTGCCACCGGGGTCCTGCAGTTCGGTCTGTCCCTGCACCCCCTGCTCACCCGGGAGTACCGCGACCGGGGCCTGGCCGTGGCCGCCTTCGTCGCCCTGGCCTGTGTCACCGCCGTCTGCTGCGGGTGGGTGCTGCGGCGCAGGCCGTTGCCCGCGGCCGTCGCGGTGGGGGGCACGGCGGTCGTGCTCGTGGCGTCGTTCTGCGCCATGGTCGCGGTCGAGCCCGACCAGCGGTTCCAGGCGCCGGACTGGTCGTTGGGCCTGGTGGGGTGGCATCTGCTGTTGCTGCTTCTGGACCGGGTCCGGGTGCTGGTCACGGTGCTGGCCGCACATCTGGTGACGAGCATGGGGCTGTTCCTGTGGGCCGGCGCGCCGGACCGCGCCGCGTTGGGTGCCGCCGGAGCCGCCGCGTTCGGGGCGCTCAACGTCCAACTCGCGGTCATCCTGATCACCCGGATGCTGCACCGGCGGTCCCTGGAGGCGAGGGCGGCGGCCGAGGAACGGGACCGGCTGGTGCTCAGGGTGCTGATCGCGCGGCAGTGGGAACGGGACCAACGCGGCGTCTTCGCGGGGCAGTTGGGTTTGACGCTCCCCCTGCTGGCCGGACTGGCCGACGGCGAACTCGATCCGCGCGACAGCGGGACCCAGCGGCGGTGTGCCCTGGCCGCGACCCAGTTGCGTCGCCTGTTCGCCGAGAACGACGAGGTGCCGGACCCGTTGGTCCACGAGGTCACGGCCTGCTTGGACGCGGCCGAACGTCGGGGCGTCGACGTGTCGTTCGCGGTGAGCGGCGCGGCCGTGCCACTCCCCCCTCAGGTGCGGCGGGAGCTGACCGGCCCGGTGGTCGCGGCATTGTCGGCGGCGGACGACCGTGCCAGGGTGAGCGTGCTGCGCACCGGCGACGAGGTACGCATCGCGGTGGTGGCCGACGGCAGCGCCGACGTGGGCACCGCGTCCTCCTGGCAGGTGGAGGTCGAGTACGGCGTCTACGGTGAACAGCTGCGGATGGAGGCCCGATGGCGCAGGCAACACCGGTGACCGCGGTCATCGTCGACGACCACCCCGCCGTGCGCGCCGGGGTCGCCCAGTGGCTGTCCGCCGGGAGCCCGCCGATCCGGGTCGCCGCCTCGGGCGACGATGTCCGGGTCGCGTGGTCGGGCGACGGGGCCACCGCCGATGTGGTCATCCTCGACCTGCACCTGGGCGGGCCGACCCCCGCCATGGGCGAGCTGCGCAGGCTGGCCGAGGCGGGCCGCCGGGTCGTCGTCTACTCGATGCGCGCGGACGACGATATCGCCCTGCGCTGCCTGGAGTTGGGAGCGCTGAGCTATCTGACGAAGGCCGAGGGCGCGGAGCACCTGGTCGAGGCCACGGCCACGGCGGCGGCCGGCCGCGCGTACACCCCGCCCGCGCTGGCGGGGGCGCTGGCCGGTGACCGGTCCGCCAACCGTCCGACGCTGTCGGCGCGCGAGGCCGAGGTGCTGGTCGAGTGGTTCCAGTCCGAGTCCAAGGACCTCGTGGGCCAACGCCTGGGCATCTCGCCGCGCACGGTGAACACCCATCTCGAACGCATCCGGATCAAGTACGCGATGAACGGCAGGGCCGCCCCCACCAAGGCGGCCCTGCTGGCCCGGGCGATCCAGGACGGTCTGGTCCGCCTGGACGACCTGTGACGCGGGCCGGGATCCGCCGCCCGGCGCTCAGGGCGGTGGGGCGGGGAGGAAGGTCCCCTTGTCCAGGATGGCCTCGACGGCGTGGCCTTCGGCTGTGGTGAACCGGCCGTGGGCCGGGGTGACGCCCAGGGCCTCGGCGAGGGACAGGAGCTTGGTGTCCGTCAACGCCTCGACGAGGACGCCGAGTTCGGCCGCCGCGCGGCGGGCGGCGGCCCACGCCGACAGGTACAGCGCGCCGCCAGCCACCGCGGCCGGCCACCACAGGATGCCGAGCGCCAGATAGCCGAGGGCCCACGCGGCGCGCACCGCCGCCGCCGTGTAGCGGTCCCAGGCGGCCTGGAGGGGGGCGCGCTCGCTGTCGTCGCACAGCTGCCACAGCCGGGGCCAGGCCCGGACCAGCCGGACGCCGTACTGGGCCGCCACCCGCCGCTCGGCGAGCAGCAGACGGTCTCCGATCAGGGTGGCCCGTTCGGGCAGATACGGGGTGGGAACGCGGTGGCCGGGCGGCGCCTCGCGTTCGGCGCGGCGGACGCGTCGGCGGCGGAGCGGGGCCAGCAGCGCCCGGCTCAGCCGGCCCTGTCCCAGCCACAACCGGGCGATGGCACGGCCGAGTTCGGTGGCCGCCGCGGCCGAGGCCACGGCGCCGAGGACCACCAGCGCGGCCAGCACCAGCCGGTGCGCGGTGTCCGTCAACCAGCGGGGCGGGGTCCGCTCAAGACGGTCGCCGAGCACGGTCGGGTCCAGGGCGTGGGCGGCGCCGACCGGGTGCAGCCACCAGGACAGCGCCAGCGTCAGGGCGAACACCACGCCGGGCAGCGCCAGCAGGACCACCCAGCGCTCGGCGAACTTGGTGCCGAGGCCGTTGAGAAAACCGTCCACGCCGTTTCGCCCGCCTAGGTGTCGAGCCGGTGGGTGGTCGCCCGCAGCGGCCGGTCGTCCAGATGGCACCAGGGCTCGCCGGCGTCCTCGGCACGCGCGCGCGGCGGGCAGGTCGAGCGCGGGCAGTGGAAACGTTGCCCGATCGGCGCCCTGTCCCATACGTCCCGCAGCGGCACCTCGTCGGCGTGCCGCAGCGTGCCCTGGTCGGATAGGAGCAGCGCGTCCAGCGCCTCGGCGACGGGGCGGCCCTCCCGGACGGCCGTCACCTGAGCCTCCAACTCCCTGCGCCAGCCGTGCAGATCCGCCTGGGCGCGCAGCTGCGGCAGGCGCTCGCAGAACCAGGCGAGGGCCGGCGCCGGATCCTTCGGCGGGGCGCCGGGGCCGGCACCGGGCCGCGGCGGTGGCGCG
Source organism: Streptomyces sp. NBRC 109706 (assembly GCF_000974485.1). Taxonomy (GTDB): domain Bacteria; phylum Actinomycetota; class Actinomycetes; order Streptomycetales; family Streptomycetaceae; genus Streptomyces. Next base: position 116,439 of record NZ_BBOM01000010.1, read on the forward strand.
GCCGGTTCGGCACGGCGTCGGCGTCGACGTCGCGGGAAGAGCGGGGACATGCGTCAAGTGTGCCCGAACGTAGGGGAGTTCAGGGCCCGATATGCACAAACGGCGCCCAGCGCGCGGGATCTCCGGGGGCCGCCGCGCGCAGCCGGCGTTGCGCCTGGTGAAGGGCCTCGGCGGGGGTGCGGCCCTCGGTCAGGAGCAGTCGGTAGAAGTCGTCGGCCAGGGTCGGCCCGTCCGAGCTGACGATGTCCCACAGCGTCCCGATCACCTGGGGGAAGCCGCTGATATGGAACGCGGCGGCCGGGTGCAGCACCTCGTCCACGGTCCTGGGGTCAGGGAGGGCCGTGACACAGGCGGAGAGGAACGCCAGCCGCTCCCCCGTCAGGTTCATGTCCGCCAGTTCGTCCAGGCCGAGGCGGCCGTCGTGCAGGACCAGCCCGCCCTGGTCGCCGTGGCAGGCGATATGTACCCACGGGTGGGTCGGCAGCGCGGCCCGGATCTCCCGCACGGTCGCCTCCTGGCCGGTCAGCCGGCGGGCCGCCGGGCACCGGCCGGCGACCCGTAGGGCCTCCTCCTCGGCGTGTGGCAGCGCCGGTTGGCCGGGGGTGTCGCGCAGCGAGGCGATCAGCATCGCGGCGGGAGACGGGGCGGCGGGGTGCGGGGCGGCCGGGGCCTGGGCCTGGGCCCGTCTGGCGTCGAGCAGCGCCCAGAGGCTGGGGGTGTAGGAGGAGACGACGTGATCGATCAACGCGGGCCCGTCCGTCCGGTCGTGGTGGCCGGCCAGGTGCAGGGGAACGGCCGCCAGCGGCCCGGTCGGGCACCACCAGATCCGGCGGTCGGGTCCGAGGTGCGGCTCGACGGCGGCCAGCACGGGGGCCGCGACGGTGTCCCACAGCTCGCGGGCGATGGAGCGGGCGTTGATGCGGCGCGTGGTGGGGGCCAGCAGCCCGCCGGTCCAGGTGGCGACCGTGGCCGAGTCCACGTCGGGGAGCACCACATGCACCGGATCCCCTTCGGCGAGCACGATGATCGCGTCGCAGCGGGCCTCGCCGACGTTGATGACGACGACCGGCCCGCCCGAGGCTGCCCGCCGGATTTCGGCGTACCTCATGCGGTGGCGCGCGCCGTGCGCGGCCGTCAGCGCCTCCCATTCGGCGTTCAACTCGGCGCGCCTGGCGGCGGCTTGGTGCGCCGCGAGGGGATCGTCCGGTTCCGGGTTCGCGTAGCCGGGCCGGTCCAGCGCGGCGCGGATCTCCGCCAGGCGCGCCTCGGTGTCGGGCGACGGGACGAAGCGGCGCAGGGTGCGGGTCCCGGACCAGATGACGGTCCGGCCCAGCTCCAGCAGTTCCACCGAGCGCTCGACCTGTCCCAGGGCCAGGAGGGTTCCGGCGAACTCGTCGGGGCCGGTGATCATTCCGCTGAGCTGTCGCTGGCGGTCCGCCCTGCTCAGTCCGAGGGACGCCGCGACGGCCAGCTGGGTCAGCGCGTGCTCGTAGTGACGCGTCCCGGCCTCGTGGTCGCCGCGTTGAAAGGCCGACAGGCCCTTGACGATCGCGATGAACTGGATTGTCCCGGGGGACAGTCGGGGCAGGGCGTCCAACCGTGCCAGCGCATCGGTCACCAGGTCGCTCCCGGGCCCGTGCCACCAGTTCGGCCGCTGCACCAGGGCGAGCAGCAGGGCGCCGAGCGCGGTCTCGGACGCGATATCGTCGGCGGCCGCCTCGTCGGTCACCGCCTCCTGGGCCAGGGCGGTGGCGACGGCCCGCGTCAGATCGTCCTGGCTGCCCGCCACCTGGTACCGGATGACCAGCGCGAACACCAGCTCGGGCGTGGGGCGCACCGGTCCCAGCAGGGCGACGGCCCGGTCGAGGGCGGCCCGGTCGTCGTTCTCCTCGTGCCGGTCGAGCAGCAGCCGGCCGAGGAACTGGACGGTCGCCTCGCGCTCGTCCGGGGGGAGCAGGGCGGCGGCGCCGTCGGCCAGTTGGAACGCCCGGTCGAGGTCGTGGCCGTCGGCCGTCATCTCGTGCCGATGGCGCACGGCGAGGGCGTGCGCAAGCGTCAGCGCGACCCAGGGGCGGAGCCGGCGGCCGACGAGGATCGGCGGGCGGCGATGGATCCCTTCCAGGATTCCGATGGCCAGCTCCAGATGCGGCCGGGCGCTGCTGTGGGCGAACCTGGTGATGAACGCGTCGGCGAGCAGGTAGCGGGCCCCGTACTCGGCCGACGAGGGCCCGATCCGGAACAGCCAGCCGGGCCGGTTCACCAGGCCGGGAACCCGGGCCAGGGCGTGCAGCGCCCGCTCCGCCGGTTCGGCGTTGGGCAGTTCGCTGTGGTAGCGCAGAAGCAGGTTGACCAGGATCTTCTTGCGGTAGGGCCGCTCGGTGACGCGCTCGCCCAGCTCCATGACCAGCTGCGCCGGAACGTGCCAGTCGCCCCGCTCCCGCGCCTGCCGCAACCGGCGTTCGTTCTCCCGCAGTCGGATGAGGTGATCCACCTGCCAGGGGCCGATGACGGCGCAGAAGGCGCTGATCACCAGCAGGAGGGTCGCGAGGAACCAGGCGAACGGCGGGTCGGCCCACACCAGGTGGCGGAGGTGGCTGCCCGGCGGCACCCGCCGTTTCAGGTCGTACAGCAGGATGACGACCAGCGCGGTGGTGGGCATCAAGGCGGCCGAGGACAGCGAGGCGAGGACGGCGACGGGACGCTTTCGCCAGCCCGCCAGCACCCGGCGGATGTCGGCGCCGCGCCGGTTGAGGAGGACGGCGATCAGCAGCAGCAGACCGATCACGGCGAGCGAGTGGGCCGGTAGGGCGCCGCCCGATCGCGTCGCGGTGCTGAGCGCGCCGCTGTCCGGGTCCCGGTACAGCTCGAGACGAACGGCGGGCCGCCGGTCGAGCCACCAGCCCCACCCCAGCAGACCTGTCCCCCCGGCGACCGCGAGGCCACGTAACCACACCATCACGGCAGTATGGCCACGACACCGGGCGGACGTCACACCCTCGGGCGGCGCCGGATCGACTGACGGCGCGGTGCGGCCGGTTGGCGAACGACGGCGGGCCCGGGACCGGTGGCGTCCGGCTCTGGCAGCGGCCGGCGGAGGATGGCCAGGGCGCCCGCCGCCGACAGCAGTGCGGCGAGGGGGAAGCTGATCCACAGCCAGGGTGTGCCGAAGAGGCTGAGGACGAGCAGAAGTGGGATATGGACGGCCAGGATCGATCCCACGGAGATCACAAACGAGGGGCGGGCCCGGCCGCGTGCCTGGAAGTAGGTGGCGATCAGGGCCGTCACCCCGGCGAAGGGGTAGCCGAGGGCGATCAGCCGCAGCACCCCCGCGGTCCGCTCCGCCGCGTCCCGGTCGTCGGTGAAGGCGGCGGCCAGGGGATCGGCGACGAGCAGCAGGACGAGTGCGGCGGCCGTTCCGTAGAGCACGGTGGCCCGGAGCGCGAGGACCCGGGTGCGTTCGGCCCTGGCGGTCAGGCCGCGGCCGGTGTTGTAGCCGATGAGCGGCTGCATGCCCTGGGCGATGCCGGTCTGGGGCATGAGGACGAAGGTGGTGACGCGGACGGAAGTGGCGTACGCGGTGGGGGCCACCGGATCGCCGAGCGCGGCCAGCCGGTTGTTGGCGATGAACATGACGAGGGTGGCACCGAATCCGGCGAGGAACGAGGGGGTGCCGACGGCCACCAGCTCCCGCAGGGTCGGGCCGTGCGGGCGCAGGTCGGCGAGGGTGATCCGGTAGGGGCGGTCGCGCTGGAGGAAGAAGAACCACAGGCTCAGCCCCATGGAGACGGCCTGGCCGCCGATGGTGCCGAAGGCGGCGCCGCGCACGCCCCAGCCGAGGCCGAAGATCAGCAGCGGATCGAGCACGATCTGGCAGAGCACCGGAAGGACCCACAGCAGGGTGGAGAACCGCAGCCGCCCCTCGGCCCGTACCAGGCTGGAGAATCCGGTCGCGGTGATCGAACCGGCCAGCACGATCAGCGCGTAGTCGTGGGCGTGTTCGCGGATCTCCGCCCTGGCGCCCAGCAGGGTGAGCAGCGGATCGAGCAGCAGCAGGCCGAGGACGGTGATGACGACGGCGGCCGTCCAGTAGACGAGGAACGTGTTGCCGGCCGCCCGGGCGGCCCCGCGGGGATCCCCACGGCCCAGGCTCCGCGAGACGATCGACGCGCCGCCGACGCCGACCGTGGTGGAGACCGCGCCGAGCAGCAGCAGGACGGGCGCCACGATGTTCACCGCCACCAGCGCCTCGGGCCCGACGCCCCGGGCGACGAACCAGGCGTTGGTCAGGGCGTAGATGCCGTAGGTGGCGACCGACATGGTGGTGTGGGCGCTGGTGCTCCACAGCAGCCGTCCGATCGGCCGGGTGCCGAGCGCCGCCGTGTGGTCGCGCCGGGTGGCGCGCTCCTCCCCCATGTCGTCCACGCCCCTCAGCGCGCGACGGGACCGCGGCCGAACTGGGCCATCAGCAGGTCGAGTTGTTCGCGGGCGAAGTCGTAGGTGGCCGGGTCCTGGTGGCCCCGGTACTTGGTCTCGACGACCATGATCACGGCGAGGTAGAGGGAGTAGAGACGCCGGCGGACGCGCTCGGAGGCGGACAGCTCCCCGATCCCGTATCCGGTCATGAAGTCGGTGGGGTCGCCGAACACCGGCAGGTCGATGCCGGTGAATCCGGCCTCCATCAGCGGATCTCCATAGACGGCACGTTCGTGATCGAGGATGGCGACGATCCGACCGTCTTTGATCATCGAGTTCTTGGTCCAGAGGTCCAGCTCGACAAAACGTGGCTCGGTCACCTCGTCGAGCGCGCCCGCGTGCTCCGCGAGCACGGCGCGGATCTCGTCATGGCTCCAGCCGATGTCGACCTGGACGCGCGCGCCGTCCGTCAGGGTGTCCTCGATCATCCGACTGAACGCGACCCGCCAGCTCGCCGAGCCCGGGCCGCGCAGCGGACCGAAGTGCGGGCCCACGATCGCGTTCAACTCGCGGTTGAGCGCGCCCAGTTGCCGGCCTGCCGCGACGACGACCTCGTTCGGGAGGCGCCCCTCGGCGGCGGCGATGCCGAAGTTGTCCGCGTCGACGTACTCCATGAAGAAGTAGTCGGCGTCGACCAGTTCCCGGGAGAGGTCGGCGTGGTCGATCCGGGGTATCGGCACCCGGGTGCGGTCGGCGACCAGCTCCATGGCGGCCAGCTCGGTGCGCATCATGTCCTGCTCGCGGGTCAGCACGGTTACATCGGCGGGCGGCGCGATCTTCAGCACCGCCTGTTGTCCGTCGCGCAGCCGGATCCGGTACGCCACGTTGAACCAGCCGTGCGTGATCTCCTCGGCGAAGTCGTCGCCCCCGGGCACCTGAGCGGCCCCGTAGGCGCGTTCGATCATGGCCCGCAGGGTCGCCGGCGGCTGCCGGTTCTTGGTGATGCTCTCGGTGACGGCTTTCACGGACGTTCCTCCGGGACGTGACGCGGGGAATCGGCCCGGCGGTGACCTGGTGTGTCTCCCGACGGGTGGCCGACGGATCACACCGTATGGCGGGATGGCGCTCCGGAACCATGAGAGCGTTCCCATCTTCGGCGGGCCGGCTCAGTGCGTCCCACAGCTCTCCCTCAGCAGCACCCTGACCGGCACCCGCAGGTCCTGCCGTGGCAGTTTCGGATCGGCCAGACAGGCGCGCAGCACACCCACCGCGAGCCGGCCCAGATCGGCCATCGGCTGCTCGACCGTGGTCAGGCGCGGCGAGGAGGTGCGCGCGCCGTCGACCCCGTCGAAGCCGGTGACCACCACGTCGCCCGGCACCTCGATGCCCTCGGCGTTGAACACGTCCAGAAAGCCCAGGGCCGTCTCGTCGTTGGCGCACACCAGCGCGCCGGGCAGCGGGCCATGGCCGTCGCGGTGCTCGGCCACCAGCCGCCGGGCCAGCGTCCGCCCCGTCGCCCGGGTGAAGTCGCCGCGCAGCGCCGGGTTCTGGGGCGCCGGGAGGCCCAGCGCCGTCAGGGCCGCGCGGTAGCCGCGGAAGCGGTCGATATCGTCGGAGGTGCGTACCCGGCCCGCCACGTACCGGACATCGTGGATGCCTTGCGCCCGGACGAGGTGTTCGACCAGGACCCGCACCCCGCGCGCGTTCTCGACACCGACATGGTCGTATCCGCCGGCCGGTCGCGGCCCGGCGAGGAGAACGACGGGCAGCCGGTGCGCCACATGCTCGATGAGCTGGTCCGACAGCGTCTCGGCGACCACGATCAACCCGTCGACCTGCCCGGCCAGATCCCGCGTCCGCTCGGCGGCCTGGGGTGGTCGGGCGACCACCACGGTCAACGCGTACCCGGCCTGCCAGGCCGCGTACTCGGCGCCCCGGACCACCTCGCCGAAGTACAGGCTGCCCCACGAGGGGCCACCGGGTACGTCGGCGTCGTCGGTGACCACCTCGACGCCCGAGCCGGTCCGTACCGGCACCCGCAGATCGGCCGCCGGCCCCACGTCGGGCAGGCACAGGCCCAGCATCCCGGTCCGGCGCGCCACCAGCCCCCGGGCGGCCCCGGAGGGCACATAGCCCAGCTCCTCGACCGCCCGCTCGACCAGCAGCCGGGTCTCGGGCGCCACATATCCCGTGCCGCTGACCACCCGCGACACCGTGGACACGGAGACGCCGGCGCGTCGGGACACGTCCCGCATGGTGGTGGCCCTGACCGAAGAGCCACCGCCGGCGAGCCCACCACCGCCCGACGGCCGGCTCACCGAAACCCCTTCTGAACGCACACGTGTACGAGCGTACATGTGCACGTTTCGGGGGGCCGCCCCGGCGCCCGGCGGTCGACAAAGCCGCCGGGCGTCGCCGCGCGCCGGCGGACGCGGACCGTCAGACCTCCCGCCCGGCGTCGATCTCGGCGATCAGGGACCGGACGCGTCGGTGGATCTCGTCGCGGACGGGGCGGACGGACTCGACTCCCTGACCGGCGGGGTCCGGCAGGGGCCAGTCGAGATACGTCTTGCCGGGGAAGATGGGGCAGGCGTCGCCGCAGCCCATGGTGATGACGTAGTCGGATGCCGTGACGGCCTCGGGGGTGAGTGTCTTCGGCCGCTCGGTCGAGATGTCGACGCCCACTTCCGCCATGGCCGCCACCGCCGCCGGGTTGACGCGCTCGGCCGGGAGCGATCCGGCGGAGCGGACCTCGACGCGGTCGCCCGCGAGACGGGTCAGGAACCCGGCGGCCATCTGGGAGCGGCCGGCGTTGTGGACGCAGACGAACAGCACCGAGGCGATCGGAGCGGCCGGGGACGGGGACGGGTCGGGCGACATGGCTTCGTTCCTTCACGGGGCGGGCCGGGGCAGGGCGGGGTTCGGCGGCGGCCGGGGCCGGGGATCGTGGTGCCGCCGGCGTGCGGGACGTCGTGCGCCACGGGGTCCCGGCGCCCGCCGGTCTCAGGCGGGGGTGGTGCCGGCGGTGCGCAGGTCGAGGGTGGCGGACAGCGCGGCCACCACCGAGGGGGCGACGGCGTAGTAGACCCAGGTGCCGCGCCGTTCGGCGGTCAGCAGGCCGGCCTCCCGCAGCTTCCTGAGGTGGTGGGAGACGGTCGGCTGGGAGACGCCGACGTCCTGGATATCGCAGACGCACGCCTCGCCGCCCGGATGCGAGGCCACCTTGGAGAACAGGCGCAGCCGCACCGGGTCGGACAGCGCCTTGAACATCAGGGCCATCCGCTCCGCGTCGGCCGCCGACAACTCCCCGGCGGTCAGCGGCGGGCAGCACGGCGCCGCCCCGTCCTCCGGTGTGAGCAGCGGGAGTTCCGCGCGCTTCTGCTTCGACATACGTCTATGTTGACATCCGTCGATACCGTGCGGCAAGCTCCCCATATCGACAGCTGTCGAAACAGTGAGGAGCGCTGATCATGCCGGACACCACCGGTCCCCCCGTCGCCGTCATCGGGGCCGGCCCCGTCGGTCTCGCCGCCGCCGCCCATCTGCTCGAACGCGGCATCGAACCCGTGGTCCTGGAGCGCGGCACCCGCGCCGGCGCCGCGGTGCGCGAGTGGGGGCATGTGCGGTTGTTCTCCACCTGGCGCGAGTTGGTCGATCCGGCCGCCGAGCGGCTGCTGCTCCCGACCGGTTGGGCCCGCCCCGAGGACGACCGCTACCCGACCGGGGCCCAGTGGGCCGACGCATACCTCCAGCCGCTCGCCGCCGCGCTGGGCGAACGCGTCCGCTACGGCACCACCGTCACCGGCGTGGCCCGGGCCGGACGGGACCGGGTCGTGGACTCGGGTCGCGCCGCCCAGCCCTTCACCGTGCATCTGGCGCCCGCCGACGGCGGACGGATCGCGGCCCGGGCGGTCATCGACGCCTCCGGCACCTACGCCACCCCCAACCCCCTTGGCGCGGACGGCTATCCGGCCGCCGGGGAGCGCGCCCTGGCCGCCGAGGGACGCATCGGCTACCGCGTCCCGGACTTCAGCGACCCGGCCGTCCGCGCGGTGTTCGCCGGCGGGCGCACGGCCGTGGTCGGCGCCGGCGCCTCCGCGTTCACCGCGCTCGCCGGCCTGGCCGAGCTGGCCAGGGCCGAGGGCGGCGGCGGGACCCGCGCCGTATGGGTGCTGCGCAGGGGCATCTCAGGCGCCACGTTCGGCGGCGGCGACGCCGACCAGCTGCCCGCCCGTGGCGCCCTGGGGCTGGCCGCCAGGGCGGCCGTCGACGAGGGCCACGCGGTCGCGGTCACCGGCTTCCGCACCGTCGCCGTCGAACGCGCGGGCGAGGGGCTGGTGTTGGTCTCCGACGACGGCCGCCGCACCGAACCCGTCGACCGGATCGTCGTCCTCACCGGGCTGCGTCCCGATCTGACCTTCCTGTCCGAGGTCCGGCTCGGGCTGGACGAACGCCTCGCCGCGCCGACCGCCCTGGCCCCCCTGATCGACCCGAACCAGCACTCCTGCGGCACCGTCCACCCGCATGGCGTCGACGAACTGTCCCATCCCGAGGAGGACTTGTTCCTGGCCGGGATGAAGTCCTACGGCCGCGCCCCCACCTTCCTGGCCATGACCGGCTACGAGCAGGTGCGCTCGATCGCCGCCGCCCTGGCCGGGGACCTGGAGTCCGCGCGGCGGGTGGAGCTGACCCTGCCGGAGACGGGGGTGTGCGGCGGGTCGGGACTCTTCGACCGGGCCGCCCCCGGGGACACCGGAACGGCCGGCGGATGCGGCGCCCCCGAACCCCGGCTCGTCCAACTCGGCGTCGGCGCCCCGGCGATGACGGAGACCGCGCCGCCGGGCGGCTGCTGCGGCTCCTGACCGACCCGACGCCCCGGACGAACGGGGGCGGAGGTCACTCCAGGACGCCGCGTTCTATCCGCTCGAGACGGTCGGCGATCTCCGTGAGGCGGGAGCGCAACCAGCCGTCCTCGGCGTCGCGTTCCAGCCGGATGCGGCCGAAGGAGACCCCGAAGTAGAGGGCGGAGAGCACGGCGGGGGTCACGGTGTCGGCCACGCCCGAGCGGCGCATCGCCTCGCCTGCCGGGCCTGCGTCGCGGATCAGGCCGAGGAGCAGATGGCTGGCGGTGGTGAGATCGGAACCGTGCTCGGTCGCCTGGTCCGCGCCCCTGGTGAGCGCGGTCCTGGTGCCGGCGGACAGGCTCGGCGGTGAGGCCGCCGCCGAGCCCCTGGCCGCCGGCACCGCCACCGCGTCGGCGCGGTGCGCGGCGGCGGCGCGCGCCAGCGCCTCGCCGATGAGCGCACGGGGGAAGCCGAGCCGTTCGACGGTGGTGAGGGCGACGCTCTCGCCCTCGTCGAGCATCGCCTGGAGCACATCGGCGGTGTCCACCTCGGCGGCGCCCCTGGCCTCGGCGGCCTCGTAGGACTGACGCAGGATCAGCGCGACATGGTGGTTGGGCGGGGGCGTCAGGGCGAGGGGTTCGGGCAGACCGAAGTCGCTCGCCCCCCACTCCGCCGCGTCGCCGACGGTCTCCAGCGCCTGGGTGAGCGCGATCTGACAGATGCGCGAGATCGGGAGCCTGGCCTCGCGCACGCGATCAGCGAGGCCGTCGGGCAGATAGACGTTGACCTTGGGCACGGGGTGCATCCTGTCACGGACCCGGCGTCGGTGGACGAGGGTTGAGGGACTTATACCCCTGGGGTTATAGTCCCCCCATGTTCGCGTTGCTGACCGCCCGCCGCGCCGTTGACTACGGCTTCGTCGCCAGCGCGCTCTGTCACGGTCGCTGACCTTCTCCGGCTCTCCTCCCCCGCCGCGCCGCCGCACGCCCGGGCCCTCGCGCCCGTCGGCCCCGCCGCGCCCCGGCACCACGAGACAAGGCTGCGACACCATGACTTCCTCTCCCCCTTCTCCCCTTTCTCCCCCTTCTCTTGACGGCACCGAGCCCTTCGGCGCCGACGAACTGCGGGCCGCGCGGACCGAACTCACCACGGCGGTCAACCGGCTCTTCGCCAACTCGGTGATGTCCGCCAGCGGACACGGCAACATCAGCGTCCGGTTGCCCGGCCACGACGATCTGCTCGCGGTCAACGCCGGTGAGCTGCTGCGCCCCTGGCCGGCGGACGATCCGAGGGTCGCCGTCCCCGGCCTGCGCACGGTCAACGACGAGGTGGTCGTGGTGAACCTCGACGGCGAGGTGGTCCACGGCCGGCCGAGTCCTTCGGTGGCCGCGATCCTGAAGATGCATGTCGGCGTCTATCTGACCCGGCCGGACCTCACCGCCGTCATCCACACCCACTCGCCACAGGCCACCGGTTACGCGCTGGCCTCGGTCGCGCTGCCCGCCCGGTACGAGGCGTTGCTCGTGCACGGTCAGCATGTCGACGTGCCCGTCGCCCCCTGGGCCCCCCGGGGCACGGAGGAGGCGGTGCGCGCCATCGCCGACACCTACCGGGCCCATCCGGAGACCTATGGCGTGCTGTTGGGCAACCACGGCCTGCTGGTCGCCGGTGACACCGCCGTGCACGCGGCGACGTTGGTGACCGCGATCGAGGAGGCCGCCGTCTCCAGCATCGGCGCGCTGCCCCTCGGCGGGCCCGTGCCCTTCCCCGAGTACGCGCGCGATCTCGATCTGCGCCTGCGCTTCTGACCTCCGCCGGGCCGGTTCGGGCCCGGTCCCCCGCCAACCGGCCCCGCCGTCAGCGCGTCAACCGGCCCCGGACGCCGCCACGTTGACCCTGGCCCGCGCCGGCCGGCCCCGCACGTCTCCCCCGTTCTTCCGAAAGTGAGCACCGCCATGTCCCCTGCCCGTTCCCACCCCCGTCCCGGCGCCTTCGGCGCCGCCTCGCCGCCGCGGTTACCGCCCTGCTGCTGGGCGGTGTGCTGGTCGCCTGCGGAGACGACGCCTCCCCCGCCGACGAGGCCGGCACCGGCGACGAGGGGCTGACCACCGTGAGGCTGGCCTCCGCCCCGCTCGGCCATCTCGCGCCGATCCGGATAGCCCAGGAGCGCGGCATCTTCGCCGAGCACGGGCTCGACGTCGAGGTGGACACGGAGAGTTCGGACCTCACCTCGGTCCCCTCCGTGCTGGCCGACCGGGTGGACTTCGCCACCGGCGACCTCACCACGCTGATCGTCGCCCGCTCCAAGGGGCTGGACGTCAAGGCCGTCGTGCCGGCCTCGGCCTCGACGGGGGTGCCGGGCGAGGACTACGGCGCGCTGGTCGTCGCCGGCGACTCCGGCATCACCAGGCCGAGTCAGCTGGAGGGCAGGACGGTGTCGGTCAACATCCTCACCAATATCGCCGCGGCGGCGGCACGCGAGGCCGTCACCGCCGACGGCGGCGACGCGGACGCGGTGGATCTGGTCGAACTGCCCTTCCCGCAGGTGCCCGCCGCGATCAGCACCGGGCAGGTCGACGGGGCCTGGGTGGTGGAGCCGTTCCTCTCCGCGGCCAAGGCCGAGGGGGCGGTGCCCATCGGCTGGGGCTTCACCGATCTGGCCGAGGACCTGACCGTCTCCTCCTGGTACACCTCGGGGAGCTACGCCGAGCAGAACCCGGAGACCGTCGAGGCGTTCCGCGACGCGGTGCGCGAGGCATACGCCTATGCCCGCGAACACGAGGACGAGGTACGGGAGATCATCCCCACCTTCACCGAGATCAGCCCCGAGGTGGCGGCGTCGATCACCATCACGGGCTGGCGCGACGAGGTGAGCCGCGAGGCGGCGGAGAAGCTGGTCGGCTACGCCCTGCGGGACGGGCTGATCACCGAGGAGCCCGATCTCGACGAGCTGATCCTGCCGTGAGCGCCGGCCACCGCGCGGTCGGGTGGCCCCGGCAGGACAGCCGCCTCCTGGGATCCGTCGGACTGGTGGGCACCGCCGTTCTCTACGAGGTTGTGGCCAGGGCGTTCTTCGACCCCCGGCATGTTCCCCCGCTGAGCGAAACCCTGCCGGAGGCCGTCGGCCTGCTGGGCGAGGAGGCGTTCTGGACGGCGACCTGGCGCACCCTGGGGGCCGCCGGCGCCGGGATCGGGATCGCGGCCGTGGCCGGGATCGCGTTGGGCTTCGGCATCAGTTCCCTTCCCCGGCTGCTGCGCGTGGTGTCGTCCACGCTGGACTTCCTGCGCCCGGTGCCGTCGATCGTGCTGATCCCGGTGCTGGTCTTCGTCCTGGACATCGCCCGGATCACCGTGCTGCTGGTCGCGGTCTCCTGCTTCTGGATCGTGCTGTTCCAGGTGCTCTACGGGGTGCGGGACGTGGACCCCGTCGCCAGGGAGACCGCGCGCTGTTTCGGTCTCGGCCGGCTGGCCAGGGCCGTCCATGTCACCTGGCCGACCGTGCTGCCCTACCTCGGCACGGCACTGCGGCTGGTGGTCTCGGTGGCGCTGGCGCTCGCCCTCACCGGAGGGCTGGTGATGGGCGCGGCCGGGCTGGGCGAGCTGATCTGGCGCAGCCAGGAGGCCGGCGACATCACCGGGATGTACGCGCTGGTGCTGCTGACCGGCGGCGTGGGAGTCGGTCTCGACCTGCTGGCGCGGCTGGCCGAACGGCGGCTGCTGCACTGGCATGTCGGCAGCAGGGAGGCCGTCCGATGAGCGGCCGGGGCGCGACCGTGCTGCGGGGACTGGCCGCGCTGGGTGCCGTGTTCGGGCTGCCGCTGGCGCTGCTGGCGCTGTGGTGGGTCGCCAGCGAGGACAGTTCCAACATCTTTCTGCCGCCGCTGCGCGACATCCTGGACGCGTTCGGCCGGGTCTGGTTCTCGTCGACGTTTGTCGACGATGTGGTGCCCAGCCTGCGGAGGTTGGGCCTCGGGCTGGCCATCGCGGTCACGGTCGGCGTCGGCGGCGGCTATCTGCTGGGGCGTTCGCCGCTGCTGCGGGCGCTGGCGAGTCCGGCGCTCGCCTGTGCGCGGGTGCTGCCGCCCCCGGTGATCATCCCGGTGCTGCTGGTGGCCGTCGGCATCGGGGAGACCACGAAGATCGTCGTGATCGCGCTGGGGGCGCTGTGGCCGATCCTGCTCAACACCTGCGACGGGGTCCGCGATGTCGACGAGGTGACCTGGGAGACGGCGGCGGCCTACGGGCTGCCGGGCTGGACCAGGCGCCGGTTGGTGCTGCGGGCCGCCAGCCCCCGCGTCTTCGCCGGCCTGCGGCAGGCGTTGGGCATCGCGATCATTCTGATGGTCGTCAGCGAGATGTTGATGAGCACCGACGGTCTGGGCTTCACCGTCGTGCAGTTCCAACGGTCGTTCGCCCTGCCGGAGATGTGGAGCGGCGTCCTGCTCCTCGGCCTGCTCGGCTTTGTCCTCGCCAAGCTCCTGGAGCTGGTCGAACGGCATGCGCTGCGCTGGCACCGGGGGCTGACCGGACGCGAGGAGGGATCACCGTGAGCGACCGGACCGAGAAGACCGACGCGCTGCTGCGGGTCGTCGGGCTGGGCAGGACGTACCAGGCCAGGGAGCGCACCGTGGTGGCGCTGGCCGGGATCGATCTGGCGGTGTGCGACGGGGAGTTCGTCTCCGTCGTCGGCGCGTCAGGGGGCGGCAAGACCACCCTGCTGAAGATCGTCGCCGGGCTGCTGCCCCCGACCACGGGGGAGGTGGTCCTCGACGGCCGCCGGGTCGAAGGGCCGCCCGCCGAGATGGGCGTCGTCTTCCAGGAGTACGGCCGCAGCCTGTTCGCCTGGAAGTCCGTCCGGGCCAACGTGGAGCTGCCGCTGCGGCAGCGACGGCTGTCCGGAGCCGAACGCCGGGAACGGGTGACGGAGGCGCTGGACGCCGTCGGCCTGGGCGACGCGGGGGACGCCTACCCGTGGCAGCTGTCCGGGGGGATGCAGCAACGGGTGGCCATCGCACGGGCGTTGGCCATTCGGCCCCGGCTGCTGCTGATGGACGAACCGTTCTCCGCGGTCGACGCCCAGACCAGGGGCGATCTGGAGGATCTGCTGGCCGGCCTGTGGCGGCGCTATGCCTTCACCGTGCTGTTTGTCACCCATGACATCGACGAGGCGGTCTATCTCGGCCAGCGGGTGGTGGTGCTCGGCCCGGCGCCGGCCGGGATCGAAACGGAGATCGCCGTCGATCTGCCGGGCCCACGCGACCAGTTGACGACCCGCTCCGACCCCCGCTTCGCCGAGCTGCGGGCCCGGGTGTACGAGCGGATCCGCCGCTCCCCGCGGCCGGGCACCCCCCACGACAACCGACAGGAGAGCACGAGCGGATGAGCACGCCTACCGAGAGAACGCCCCCCACCGCGCCGCGTTGGGTGGACACCGGCGGGGGCAGCGGACCGCTGTGGTCCTTCCCCGTGGGGGACATCAGGGTCCACCCCGTCAGGGAGGTGGACTACCTGCCGCTGCCGACGGACTTCTTCCCGCAGCTGGAGACCGAGTCCTGGACGGAGGGCGCCTTCTACACCAGGGAGCCCTTCACCCGCGACGGTCGTATCGTCCTCAACCAGGAGGCGCATCTGCTGGTGACCGGCGACCGGCGCATCCTCGTCGACGCGGGCGGCGGCAACGGCAAGCGCCGCAACGGGGGTGTCTTCGACCGCGCCGACCGCCCGTTCCTGGAGCAGTTCGCACGCGCCGGCGTGGCCGTGGAGGACATCGACACCGTGGTCTTCACCCATCTCCATGTGGACCATGTGGGCTTCGCGACCAGCGCCGACGGCGCCGGGGGCTGGGTGCCGACCTTCCCCAACGCCCGCTATCTGCTGGTCGAGGAGGAGTTCGCCTGGTGGACGGGGCCGGAGGGCGCCCGGCAGTTGGAGCGCACCGGGGACTATGTGGCGGACAGCATCCTGCCGTTGCACGCCGCCGGCGTGCTGGACCTGGTGCCGGCCGACCACGAGGTGGCGCCGGGCATCCGGCTGGTGCCGGCGTTCGGGCACACCCCGGGCAACGTGTACATCGAGGTGACCTCGGCCGGCAGCCGGGCGCTGTTCGCCGGGGACATGCTGCATCACGGCGTCCAGTTGGAGCGGCCGGAGTGGAGCATCCGCTACTGCGTGCTGCCGGGCGATTCGGCGGCGCAGCGCCGCGCCCTGCTGGAACGGGTCGCCGACACCGGGGACCTGCTGGTCCCGACGCACTTCCCCTTCCCTTCGGCCGGCCGCGTCAGCAGGGCCGAACGCGGGTTCACCTACACCTTTGTCGACCTGTGAGGCGGCTGAACGAGCCGGTGCGCCGCTATATCGCCGACTTCCACACCCACCACGCCAACCCCAGGATGCCGGCGCTGCCCCCGCCGCACTCCGCCGCGTCGTTGGCGGAGCGGTGGGACGGGCTCGCCGCCCGCATCGCCGATCTCGACGATCTGCTCGGCGAGACGGGCCGTCAGGACATCGATCTGCGGGTGCTGAGCGCGCCCCCCTCGCTGGTGACGCCGGCGGGACGCAGGATGACGCCGGCCGAACTGCGGCTGCTCAACGACCATTTGGCGGCGGTGACGGCCGAGGTGCCGGACCGGGTGGCGGGGCTGGCCACCGTCGACGCGTTCGCCGGTGACGCGGCGGCGGACGAGGTGGTGCGCGCCGTCACGGCGTTGGGGCTGCCGGGCATCGTCGTCGACTGTGCGACCGAGAGCCAGCTGCTCGGCGCGCCCGTCGCCCGCCCCACCCTGAGGGCGGCCGCCGAGCTGGGGGTGCCCGTTCTCGTCCATCCGGTCAGCACCCGGACGCTGTCGCTGGCCCTGACCGGCCTGGGCCGGTTCGGCACCTCGCTGGCGCGCGGGACGATCAACGCGGCGGCGCTGTTGTCCCTGCTCACCGACGGTGTGCTGGAGGAACTGCCGGAGCTGCGGGTGGTCTTCCCCATGCTCGGCGTCGCCGGGCTCGCCCTCGCCGCCGCCTCCGACGAGGGCGCGGTCCTCACCTCGCGCGCGCCCGGGCGGGAGCGGGCCCATGTCTATCTGGACACCATGGGCTTCGCGCCGGCCGCGATCCGTTTCGCCGTCGACGTGCTGGGCGCCGACCATGTGCTGGTGGGCAGCGACTGGCCGATCGGCGCCAGGTCCGCGAGCAGGGAGCGGGTGAACGCGGCGCTGGACGCGGCCGGCCTCACCACCGCGCAGGCGGATCTGGTCGCCGGCGACAACGCCGCCCGGCTCCTGCGCCGTGCCCTCCCGGGGCCCGGCGCGTGACCGGGGGCGGGCGGCTCAGTCGCGTTGGGCGTACTCGATGACATAGGCGATCGAGTCGCCGGTGTACCAGGAGCGGGCGAAGTCGATGACGGCACCGTCGGCGTCGGTGGAGACGCGTTCGGTGGCCATCACGGGGTCGCCGAGGCCGATCGACAGGGTCTCCGCCGCGTCCGCGTCGGCGTGCTGGGCGCGCAGCGTCTGGTGCGCGTGGGTGATGCGCACCCCCTGGTCGGTGAGCAGCCCGAAGATGCCCCTGGTGCGCAGTGCCTCGGCGCTCACCAGGCGTCCCGGCTCGTCGGGCAGGTAGTTGAGCAGCAGGCCGACGGGCCGGTCGGCCAGCCGCCGCACCCGGCGGATCACGGTGCCGACGGGCTCGGCGAGGCCCAACCGGCGTGCGGCGTACGGCGGCAGCGGCGCGGCATGGTCGACGCCGACGGTCTCGATCCGCGCGGAGACCACGCTGTTGGAGGTGCCGTGCAGATCCTCGATATCGCCGCGCAGCGAGTAGCCGATGCTCGCCCGGTCGACGTCCAGGACAAAGCTGCCGCGCCCCTTCTGGGTGACGATCAGATCGTCGGCCGCGAGCTCCTGCAGTGCCTGACGGACCGTCACCCGGCTGACCCCGAACTCCGTGGCGAGCCGTTCCTCCGACTCGATCTTGTTGCCGTGCTGCTCGTAGTAGCCCTCGATGATCCGCTGTCGGATGGCCCGCGAGATCTGGTAGTAGACGGGGATCGGCGAACGGCTGCCGTTCCACCCGCGCTCGGTGGGGTTGGCCCGCGGTCGTGTCATGCGTTCAGCCCTATCAGGATCTCCTCCAGCGTGTGGAGTACGGAGTTCACCGTCAGTTCCCCACCGAAGAGGACGATCAGTTCGGTCGTGTGTGGCCAGGTGCTCTCGGCGCGCAGCGAGTCGGCCACCCGTGCCCCGCTGCCCCGGTGCACCGACAGGCGGTCCAGACAGGCGCCGTCGGTGAGACCGGCCGGGAGGCGGCCGGCCGCCGTCGCCGCGTCGATGCGCTCACGGTACTCGGCGGCCAGCCTGGCCTCCAACGCCGCGTGGTCGTCGCCGATGTGGACCGCCCGCAGCACGCCGACTTCGGGCGGTTCCGTGCCGGGGTCGGCGTGGCCTTCCCGGTGGGCGTGGATCAGGTCGAGTTGGCTGTCGTCGGTCCGGCCGTCGAGTTCCTTGGCGTTGCTGGAGACGAGCAGGCCCAGGCCCGCGCGGCCGGCGCCGCGGGCCGTCGCCGGTGCGGAGGTGGCCCGCCACAGCCGCCGGCCCAGAGTGCCGGGCGCGGGCTGGAGGGAGAGCGTCGGATCGGCGTCGACGGTTCGGTCGCGCAGCAGGCGCAGCAGCCGGTCGAGGGTCCGTTCCGTGTGCCGGCCCCGGTCGTCGCCGGGGACGCCGAACTCCCGGTCGATGCGCGCGGACGTGGCGTTGTAGGCGAGTCCGAAGCCGCTGCCGAGGCCGAGTCGGAGTCGGCCGCCGGACAGCAGGTCGACGGTGGCCGCGTCCTCGGCCAGCCGCACCGGGTTCTCGAAGGGCAGCATGACGGTCGCGGTGCCGAGCCCGATGCGGGTGGTGGCCTGCGCCACGGCGGCGAGCACCACCAGGGGGGAGGGTGATCGGCCGGCCTCGAAGTGGTGTTGGGCCAGCCAGCCGGTGTGCGCGCCCAGCGCCTCGGCGCCCCGGAAGACCTCGACGGCGCCGGTGCGGGCGTCGGCCGCGTTCCACCGGCCCTGGAGCAGGAAGCCGAGCCTCGGTGTGTTCACGCGTCCTCCGGGCGGGTCAGTCCGTAGTGCTCGCGCAGGGTCCTTCCGGTGTACTCCGCGCGGAACACGCCGCGTCGGCGCAGGCGGGGCAGCACCTGGTCGACGAAGTGCGCCAGATCGGTGGGGACGACGGCCGGCTTGAGGTTGAAGCCGTCGGCGGCGCCGGTGCGGAACCACGACTCCAGTTCGTCGGCGACGCGTTCGGGCGTGCCGACCAGCCGGAAGTGTCCGGCGCCGGCCGCGGTGCGGTGCAGCACCTCGCGCAGGGTGTGGCCCGCGCGACGCGCCCGGCCGATCAGCACCTCGTGGAACGCCTGGCTGGTCGGCGCGGTCTCCGGCAGGTCGAGGTCGGCGACGCGTCGGTCGAGGTCGTCGGGGCCGATCGGCAGTCGCAGGAAGTGCGCCAGCCACGGCAGTTCGTTCTCGACATCGACCAGCGCGTCCAACTCGGCCTGCCGACGGCGCAGTTCCTCCTCGGTCGAGCCGATCAGCAGATAGACACCGGGCAGCACCCGTAGTCCGGCGGGGTCACGTCCGAGGGCGGCGGTCCGCCGTTTGATGTCGGCGTAGAAGGCGCGGGCCGTCTCCACCGAGGGTTGGACGGCGAAGAGCGCGTCGGCGTGGCGGGCGGCCAGGTCGCGGCCCTCGTCGGAGCCGCCGGCCTGCACCAGCACCGGATGGCCCTGTGGCGGGCGCGGGATGTTCAGCGGGCCGGCCACGGAGAAGTGCCGCCCGGTGTGGTCGACGGGCCGTGGCCCGTCGGACGACCAGCTGTCCCACAGGGCCCGCACGACCTCGATCGACTCGGCGGCGCGGGCGTACCGGTCGGCGCGGTCGGCGTGCGGGGCGTCGCTGAAGTTGCGGGCCTCGGCGTCGTGTCGGGAGGTCACCACGTTCCAGCCGGCCCGGCCGCCGCTGAGATGGTCGAGCGCGGCGAGGCGTCTGGCGATGTGGTACGGCGCGTTGTAGGTGGCCGACAGGGTGCCGATGAGGCCGATCCGTTCGGTGGCGGCGGCCAGCGCGCTCAGCGCGGTCACCGGCTCCAGGCAGGACGGCGGCGTGGCGGTGGCGGCCGGTGGGGCGTGCAGTACGTCGGCGAAGAACACCGAGTCCAGCGCGCCGCGTTCGGCCAGCCGCGCGATGCCGAGGAGATCGTCCAGGACGCCGCCGGGCTCGCCGCGCCCCAGCCGCCAGCTGGCGCGGTGGTGCCCGGTGCGGGAGAAGAAGAGGTTGAGGTTCATGGTGTCGGCGCGCTCGGCGCCGTCCCGGGGGTGGATGGTCATCCGGGGCTCCTGGTGGTCGTGGGAACGGGGTCGATCGACGGCACGGCCTCGACCAGCGCCCTGGTGTAGGGGTGGCGCGGCGCGCCGAAGACCCGGGAGACCGGGCCCGATTCGACGACGGCGCCCGCGCGCAGCACGGTCACCTCCTGGCACAGTCGGCTGATCACGCCGAGGTCGTGGGAGATGAAGAGCAGCGTCAGCCCGAGCCCGGCGCGCAGTTCGGCCAGCAGGTCGAGCACCTGGGCCTGGACGGTGGCGTCCAGTGCGGAGACCGCCTCGTCGCACAGCAGCACCCGGGGGCGGACGGCCAGGGCCCTGGCGATGGTGACGCGCTGCCGCTGGCCGCCGGACAGCTCCTGCGGGCGCCGGTCGAGCACCGTGTCGTCGAGTCCGACCGAGGCCAGCAGCTCCCGTGCGCGGTCGAGGGCGGCGGCCCGGTCGAGCCGGTCGTGGCGGCGGATCACCTCGGTGAGCGAGGCGCGCACCGGCCAGCGCGGGTCGAGCGCGTCGGCGGTGTTCTGCTGGATGGGTTGGATGGTGCGCACCCGGCGCGGGTCGCCGACCGGCAGCGGCGTTCCGTCGTCGGGTGAACGCAGCGTCGCCGTGCCGGAGTCGGGGCGCCGCAGCCCGAGGACGACCTGGGCCAGCGTCGACTTCCCCGATCCTGATTCGCCGACCAGTCCGACGGACTGTCCCGCGCGCACCGTCAGGTTCACGTTCCTGACGGCCTGGCGTCGGGTCCGTCCCGGGCCGGCGAAACTCACCGAGACATCGGCGAGTTCGATCACGGCCGGTGCTTCCGGCCCGGGTTCGGCCGCCGCCGTCGCGCGCTGCCCCGACGGGCGGGCGAGCCGTGGTACGGCCCTGACCAGCGCCCTGGTGTAGGGGTGGGTGGGGCGGCGCAGGATCTCCTCGGTGCCGGCGGTCTCCACGATCCGGCCCGCGCGCATCACCGCCACCCGGTCGGCCAGCCGGGCGACGGCGCCCAGGTCGTGGCTGACCAGCAGGACGCCGACGCCGCTCCGCCTGATCTCGGCGACGAGGTCGAGCACCCGCCGTTGGACCGTCGCGTCCAGCGCCGAGGTGGGTTCGTCGGCGAGCAGGATCGCCGGGTCGCCGGCGAGCGCCGAGGCGATCAGGGCGCGCTGGCGCAGCCCGCCGGACAGCTCGTGCGGGTACTGGCGGGCCCGGATCTCCGGGTCGGGGATCCCGGCGTCGGCCAGCAGCCGCAGCACCCGCCCGCCGGTCTCGCCGCGCGGCGCCAGCCGGTGTCTGCGGATGGTCTCGGCGACCTCGGCGCCCACCGTCCGCGCGGGGTCGAGCGCCACCAGCGCGTCCTGGAGGACGACGCCGATCCGCCGGCCGCGCAGCAGCTGCCAGCGGCGGTCGGTGCAGGGTCAGGGCGTCCTCGCCCAGGACGGACAGCTCGGCGGCCGTCACCTGGGCCCGGCCGCCGACCAGCCCGATCAGCGAGCGCAGGGTGACGCTCTTGCCGGAGCCGGACTCGCCGACGATCGCCAGGCACTCCCCGGCGCGCAGTTCGAGGTCGACGCCGCGCACCGCGTGGCTGCGCCGGCCGTGCCGGCCGACATAGACGTGCAGATCGCGGACCCGCAGCAGTGGTTCGGCCGGGTTCCGTTCCTGATGGTCGCCCATCATGCCTCCTGTCCGTGGGATCGGGCCCGCACCCAGCGGCCGAGGACGGTGAACGCCACCACGACCGCCGTGATGCTCAGTCCGGGGAAGACCACCAGCCACCAGCCGTGGGCCAGTTGGTTGCGGGCGTTGGCCAGCAGCAGGCCCCACTCCGGTTCGGGGGGCACGGCGCCCATGCCGAGGAAGCTCAGCCCGGAGCCGATGATCAGGGCGTTGCCGACCCCGGTGGTGGCGACCACGAGCAGCGGCCCGAGGGCGTTGGGCAGGACATGCCGGGTGAACAGCCGGAACCGGCCGATGCCCAGCAGCCGCAGCGCGCTCACGAACTCGGCCCCCGCCGTCACCACGACGCGGCTGCGGACCAGCCGGACGAAGACCGGCGCGGTGGCGAACGCGATCGACAGCAGGATGTTGGTCCGGCCGCCGCCGATCAGGGCGATCACCACCAGCGCGAAGAGCAGCGTCGGGAAGGCCATCACCAGGTCGGCGAGCCGGACGACGACCAGGTCGACGAAGCGGCCCAGCGTGGCCGCCGCCAGTCCGAGGGCGATGCCGATCAGCGCGGCCAGCGCGGTGGCGCCGACGCCGATGAGAAGCGAGGAGCGGGCGCCGTGGACGACCCTGGCGAAGACGTCGCGGCCCAACTCGTCCGTGCCGAACCAGGCGTTGGCCGACGGCGGGCTCAGGGCGGCGGCGTAGTCGCTGGCGTAGGGGTCGTCGCCGGCGACCAGGCCGGGGGCGAGCGCCGCCAGCACGGCGGCCACCACGACCAGCGCGCTGAGGAGGGCGCCGGCGGCGCCGGGGACGAGTCGTCCCCGCCCCCGGTCCGCCGGCGGCGCCTCGGTACCGGCGCTCATCCCACACCTCCGGCCGGGGCCGTCTCGGTGGCCGCCGGCGCCGGCGCCGACCGGCGGCTCCGCAGCCGTGGGTCGACCAGCCGGTGCAGGGCGTCGACGGTGATGCTGATCGCGGTGAACGCGACGGCCGACAGCATCACCACGCCCATCACCATCGGCATGTCGCGGGTGGTCACCGCCTGGAGCGTGACGCGGCCCAGGCCGGCCCGCCCGAACACGTTCTCCACCAGCACCGCGCCGCCGACCAGGCCGCCGACGAGGGTGCCCGACATGGTCAGCACCGGGCCGAAGGCGTGCCGCAGCGCGTGCGCGACGGTGACGGCGCGGCGGCTGAGGCCCCGGGCCCGCGCGGTCAGCGCGAACGGCTGCCGCAACGCCTCCTCCAGGCCGTCGCGCATCAGCTGGGCCATCACCCCGACGCTGCCGAGCGCCAGGGTGACGGCGGGCAGGGTGAGGCCGACCAGCCCGGACTTGGCGGTGACGGGGAACCAGCCGAGTTGGAAGGAGAACACATAGAGCAGCACCAGCCCGATGAAGAACGACGGCATGGCGACCGTGCTCAGCTCAAGCGCCGAGGCCACCGCCCGCGCCGGCCCCCGCCGCCCGGCGGTGCTCAGCGCCAGCGCGAGGGCCAGCAGCACGGTGAGCGCCGCCGCCAGCGCCGCCAACTGCACCGTCGGGCCCAGGTTCTCCGCCAGCAACTCGGTCACCGGGCGCCGCTGTTGGTAGGAGGTGCCCAGATCGCCGCGCGCCATGGCCAGCAGATAGTCCGCGTACTGTGCGGGCAGCGGCCGGTCGAGGCCGAGGTCCGCGCGGATCCGTTCGACGGTCTCGGGCAGCACGGCCTCCCCGCCGATCACCATGTCCACCGGATCGCCGGGGATGACCCGCATGGCCAGAAAGGTGACCGTGGCGGTGCCCCAGAGGATCGCCACCCCGGTCACCAGGCGGCGGGGCACGGCCGACGGCACGAACCCGGCCACCGCCTACTCCTCGATCCAGGTGTCGTACAACAGCTCGGGGAACCCGACGATGTCGTAGGTGACGTCGTGGACCCGGGATCCGGTGGCGCCCAGCCAGGCCCGCACCTGCAGCGGCACGGCGACGGCGTTGTCGAGGACCCAGCGCTGCACCTCGGCGTAGTTCCGGGCGCGGATGTCGTCGTCGGTCGTCGTCGAGGCGGCCAGCAGCCACTCGTCCACCTGCGGGTCCTGCACGCGGGCGTAGTTGTGCAGGCGGTTCTCGGGCAGCGCCCAGGAGGAGAACAGGTTGGAGCCTAGGATGTGCGCCTCGGCGCGGTTGGTGCCCTGTCGGACGATCTCGTAGTCGTTGGCCTCGCCGCGTTCGGCGAAGGTGCCGGCGTCCACGGTCTCCAGGACCACCTCGACGCCGATGCGCTTCGCGGCCTCCTGCAGTGCCTCCGCCAGGGTGGTGTCGAGGGTGTCGGCGCTGTCGCCGTTGATGAGCCAGCGGGCCGAGAGCCGTTCGCCGTCCCGCACCCGGTAGCCGTCGCCGTCCCGTTCGGTCCAACCGGCCTCGTCCAGCAACTCCTCGGCCAGGTCCGGGTCATGGGGCCAGCTGTTCTCCAACCCCGCGTCGTAGTAGGGGGTGTCGGGCGTCAGCACGCTCCAGGCGCGTTCGTCGGTGCCCTGGTAGATGGTGTCGATGATGGTTCCGATGTCGATCCCGCGCAGCAGGGCGGTCCGCACGTCGGGGTCGTCGAACGGGGCGCGGCTGGTGTTGAGCAGCCACAGATCGGGCGATCCGGCGTTGAGCGCCTTGAGCTTGGTGTACTCCCCCTCGGGCAGCGCGTTGTAGTCGGCGGGGGCGATGTCGTAGGCGTAGTCGACCTGTCCGCTGGTGAGCGCGCCGATGCGGACGGACGACTCGTTGAGGAAGGTGAACGTCACCTCGTCGAGGTAGGCGGGCCCCTCGTGGCCCGAACCCTCGGGCGGCCAGGCGTAGTCGGGGTTCCTGGTCAGGGTGATGTGGTCGTTGGGCGCGTAGTCGGCCACCACGAACGGGCCCGAGCCGACGAGGAGTTCACCGCCGCCGCAGAGGGTCTCCACATCGTGCGCGGCGGCGGCCGGCGACAGGATCGCGCCGCCGGGTGACGCGGCGATCTGGAGGAACGGCGCGTGCGGTTCGCTGAGGTCGATGCGGACGGTGTGGTCGTCCAGCGCCTCGGCGCCGGCGTAGGGGAAGTTGCCGGCGTAGGAGCGGGAGGCGGTCTCCTCGCTGGTCAGCCGGTCGAAGCTGGTCTTCACCGCCTCGGCGTCCAGCGGGGTGCCGTCGGAGAACGTCACATCCGTGCGCAGTCGGAAGGTGTAGGAGGTGCCGTCCTCGGAGATGTCCCAGCTCTCCGCCAGCCAGGGCACGATGTCGCCGTTCTGCGCCTGGTGCACCAGTCCGTCGAACAGGTTGCGCTGGATGGGGACCAGGGTGGCGCCCTGGCCGTTCTGGAAGTCCCAGCAGCCGGGGTCCTCGGGGTAGGCGACGGTCAGGGTGCCGCCGGAACGGGGCTCGCCGGCGGGGGAGTTGTCGGAGCCGCCGGTGGAGCCGGGGTCGGCCCCGCCGCAGGCGGCCAGCGCCAGGGCGAGGGCCGGGGCCAGGCCCGCGACCGCGGTACGCGCGCTTCTCATGGGAGGTGTCCTTGTCTCAGCTTCTGTCTCAGCCGGTGGTGGGCGGGTCGGCGGGGGGCGCCGTGGTGAACGGGGTCGGGGCGAGATGGCGGAGCAGCGGCCCTTCGAGGTCCCCGGAGCGGGCCCATTCGACGAACCTGACGATCTCGCCGGAGACCGAACGCGAGGTCCGGTCGTTGAGCACATCGCGCCGCCCGCCGCGCACCTCGACGCTGGTGACGCGCGGCAGCCGGGTCCGCAGCCGGCGCAGCAACTCCCGGTCGGGGATGGGGTCCTGATCGCCCGTCAGCAGCAGCACCGGGGCCTGGATCGCCGCCAGTGCGGACGGGTCGTCGGGCGGGGCGACGGCCGGCGGATCGACCAGCGTTCCGCGCGAGACGCCGGGGTCGGCGTCGAGTTGGCCGGTGTATCCGGGGCAGCCGGCCCGCAGCTCCAGCTCGGCGGCCCAGTCCACCGGGGCCGGCAGGGCGCGGCGTCCCGGAGAGGAGAGGACCAGCGCCGTCAGCCGCTCCCCGAGGGGGTCGGCCAGCCGCAGCGCCAGGTTGGCCCCGGCGTCGTGTCCGACGAGTACGAGGTGGTCGTGGCCGGCGGCCGCGACGCCTGCCGCGATCTGTTCGGCGACCCCGGGGATGTCGGCCTCGTCGGCGGTGGGTTCGAGCACGGTGACGGCGAGCGTGTCGTAGGCGAGGCGGGCCCCGAGGCGTCGGTAGGACCGCGTCGTCTCCCCCCGGCCGGGGAGGACGACGACCGCGGTGCGGGCCCGCGCCTCGGCGCTCGGGTCCCACTGGTTGCGGACAGGGAAGGGTGTGCTGCTGGTGGGCATGGGTGGTCTCCTCGCGCGGGAAGGACACCCGACGGCGTCCCCCCTGGGCGTGCGTGCGGAGCCGTCGTGACAACGGGCGCATCGGAAAAGGGGAAGGGCTGATCGGCGAGCGATCAGTGGGAGATCAGCGAGCGATCAACACCGGTCGGAAACCGGGGGGATCGAGGGAAGAGCGCGCCGGGAGAGGGGCGCGGGCCGAACCGGCGGCGTGCCGTTCAGCGCCCGGTACAGGACCGGCGGAGAAGCCGGGACCGGGGGCTGTGCGCGGACCGGAAGGACAACATGGAAAGGAATCTATACATGTTGTCCGGTGAAGGTCAACGGGCTCCGGGTCGCCCCCTGCGTGATCCACGTCCCGAACTCCGCCCACCGGCATGCCGGTTCTCGTTTCGCCGGTTTCTGACCGATCCGTTGACGCTCCCCCGGCGGGGCCCTAATCTCCGTGCTCTCACTTCCGGGAATCTTCCGGAAATTTTCGGAGCCGTCTATGTCACCCGAGGGACCTCCCATGAGATCCGTCCGTTCCGTCATCCTGATGTTCGCCACCGCGGCCCTGGCCGTTCCGCTGGCCGCGACGCCGGCCGCCGCCGCGCCTTCGGCCGGGGAGTCCGGGGAGTGGGGCGCCGCCGCGTCGCACGGCTTCGGCAACCGGACCGACAGCCTGCGTCGGGCCGCCCCCGAGGGCTTTTATATGGGCACCGCCGTGGCCGGCGGCGGCCACCACCTGGAGCAGGACTACCCGGACCCCTTCACCCATGACAGGGAGTACCGGAAAATTCTCGGTAAGCAGTTCAGCTCGCTCTCCGCCGAGAACCAGATGAAGTGGGAGTTCATCCACCCGGAGGCCGACCGCTACGACTTCGGGGCAGCCGACGCCATCGTCGAGTTCGCCGACCGCAACGACCAGGTGGTGCGCGGGCACACCCTGCTCTGGCACAGCCAGAACCCCGCATGGCTGGAGGAGGGCGACTTCACCGACGAGGAGCTGCGCGCCGTCCTGCGCGAGCACATCACCACCGTCGTCGGCCGCTACGCCGGACGGATCCAACAGTGGGACGTGGCCAACGAGATATTCGACGACCAGGGCGCGCTGCGCACCGAGGAGAACATCTGGATCCGGGAACTCGGCCCGGACATCGTCGCGGACGCCTTCCGTTGGGCCCATGAGGCCGATCCGGAGGCGCGGTTGTTCTTCAACGACTACGGGGTGGAGAGCGACAACGCCAAGAGCGACGCCTACCACGCACTCGCCCGGGAACTGCTCGCCGAGGGCGTGCCCGTGCACGGCTTCTCCGTGCAGGGCCATCTGAGCCTGCGGTACGGCTTCCCCGGCGATCTCGAACAGAATCTGACCCGGTTCGCCGATCTGGGCCTGGAGACCGCCATCACCGAGCTGGACGTCCGGATGGACCTGCCGGCGGACGGCCAACCGTCCGACGAGCAGCTGCGGCAGCAGGCCGACTACTACCAGCGGGCGCTCGCCGCCTGTCTGGCCGTCGAGGGCTGCGACTCGTTCACCATCTGGGGCTTCACCGACAAGTACTCCTGGGTGCCGGTGTTCTTCGAGGGCGAGGGCTCGGCCACCGTGATGACCGAGGACTTCGCCCGCAAGCCGGCCTATTTCGCGCTGCGTTCCACCCTGCGGGACGCCGCCGGCCGCTGCTGAGACCCCAGGCGCCGACCTTCGGTTCGGCGGGCGGGGTGGGGGCCCGTGCCTGAACGGCCCCGCCCCGTCCGCCGCTCAGCCGAAGGCGCCGAGCTTGTCCGGGTTGATCACGTGATGGATGGTGTGGACGCGCCCCTCGGGGCCCAGCACGACGGCGATCAGCCCCCAGGGGCGCCCGCCGGCCGAAAGCAGCGCCGCCGGCTCCCCGTTGACCTCCAGATGCCGGGTGCTCAGCCCGGCCGGAAGGCGCCGGGCGGTGGCGGCGACCAGCCGGAGGAACTTGTCCCGGCCCTCGATCACCCGCAGCGCGGTACGGGTCTTTCCGCCGCCGTCGCTGCACAGCCGCACATCGGGCGCGAGGATCTCCATCAGCGCGTCCAGATCGGCCCCGATGGCCGCCGCCAGAAAGCGTTCGGTGGCGGCCCGCACATCGTCGGAGTCCGAGGCATAGCGCGGACGGCGGCCGCGCACCCGTTTCCTCGCCCGGTGCGCCAACTGCCGTACCGCGTCGTTGGTCCGGTCCAGCATGTCGGCGATCTCGGTGTACTCGTAGCCGAACGCCTCGCGGAGCACGAACACCGCGCGCTCCAGCGGGGAAAGCGTCTCCAGCACGACCAGCATCGCGAACGAGACATGCTCGCTGCGCAGCGCGCTGTCCTCCGACGCCCCCTCGGTGACGACCGGCTCGGGCAGCCAGGTGCCCACATACCGCGCCCGTCTGAGCTGTTCGTCGCGCAGGCACCACAGCGCGCGGTTCACCGCGATCCGCACCAGATAGGCACGTTCGTTGACGATCTCCTCGCGTCGCACCCCGGCCCAGGACAGCCAGGCGTCCTGGAGGACGTCCTCCGTGTCGGCGACGGTCCCGAGCAGGTTGTAGACCAGGCCGAACAGCAGGTCCCGGTGCTGGTCGAAGGCGTCGCCCGCCGCTCCGTCGGCCGTCTCGCGACCGACCGGCACCGCCGTCGACACACTCGTGTCCATCGCGCGCGTCCCCTCCCTCGTCCGCAGCGGTCTCGGCACCCGCGCCCCCGAGCATAGGTTCGCGACAGACAGTCAGTTGTGAGCTGCGTCTCACTATCCCCGGTGATGTCACAGACGGAGGTCCCGCACTCTCTCATCCTCGCCGGTCGTCCGGCCGGCGTCGGGACAAGAGAGGAGCGGGGCAGGCATGTTGGCGAGGCTGGCAGGGCTGATCTGGCGTCGGAGCAGAGCCGTACTCGTGGTCGCCGCACTGCTCGCGGTGGTGGGCGGGGCACTGAGCGCGACGCTGTTCGACAAGCTGACCGCGGGCGGGCTGACGGACACCGGTGCGGAGTCGGGGCAGGCGGCACGGATCCTTCATGAGGCGGGCCAGGGCGCCCCCAACCTGACGCTTCTGGTGACCACCGAACAGGGCGTGGACGATCCGGGTGCCGTCGCCGCCGGGACGCTGCTGACCCAGCGGCTCGCCGAGGAGCCCGGGGTGCGGGCCGTCTCCTCGTACTGGTCCGCCGGCCGGCTGCCGCAGCTCCGCAGCGAGGACGAACGCCAGGCACTGGTCATCGCCACCATCACGGGCGACGAGACGACGGTGGGCGAACGCCTCGACGAACTGCTGCCGGAGTACGACGGCGAGCACGACGGCCTCGAAGTCGCCGTGGGCGGCATGGCGATGTTCGACAAGGAGTCCGCGACGCTCAGCCAGGAGGACGCCACCAAGGGAGAGATGATCGCCCTCCCCCTGACGTTGGTGATCCTGGTGCTGGTCTTCGGCAGCATCGTCTCGGCCGTGCTGCCGCTGATCGTCGCCGTCTTCTCGCTGCTGGTCGGCATGGGCGTCATGTGGGTGCTGGCGAGCGTGACCGATCTGTCGGTCTTCGCCATCAGCGTGGTCACCCTGCTGGGGCTCGGCCTGGCCATCGACTACTGCCTGCTGATGGTCAACCGCTATCGGGAGGAGCTTCGTTCGGGCACCCCCGAGCAGGCGCTGCGCACCACCATGGTGACCGCCGGGCGCACCGTTTCCTTCTCGGCCGTGACCGTCGCCGTGGTCCTGGCCGGGCTGCTGTTCTTCCCGCTGCAGGCGGTGCGCTCGCTGGCGTACGGCGGCATCATCACGGCGCTGCTCTCGGCGGTCGCCGCGCTGACCGTGCTGCCCGCCCTCTTCGTGGTGCTCGGCCCGCGCATCGAGAAGGGCCGGATCCTGCGCCGGCGCGCCGCCGCGCACGCCGGGACCAGCACGGAGAACGGGTTCTGGCACCGCCTCGCCGTCCTGGTGATGCGCCGCCCGCTGCCCGTCGCCACCCTGGCCGTGGTGGTGCTGCTGCTGTTCGGCGCCCCCGTTCTCGGCATGAACCTGGGGATGCCGGACGAGCGCAGCATGCCCGAATCGTCCCAGTCCCGGCAGGTCGCGACCGAGATCAAGGAGAGCTTCGACGCGGCGGAGCTCAACGCCGTGCAGGTGGTGGCCGGAGTCTCGCTGGGCGTGGGCGACACGGTCGAGGGCTACGCCCTGGACCTGTCCCGACTGCCGCACGCGGGCCGGGTGGACACCACGACGGGCTCCTATGTGGACGGCGAGCGGGTGCAGTCGGCGTCGGAGCTGCACCAGCGCTTCGCCATCAACAACACGGCGTACTTCTCGATCGTCCCCACGTCCGACTCCACGGCGGTGGCCGAGGAGCTGGTGGGCGAGGTGCGTTCCGTCGAGGCGCCCTTCCCCACCCTGATCGGCGGCACGGCGGCGGTGAACGAGGACACCACCGACGCGTTGAGCAACCGGCTGCCCTACGCCCTGGCCGCCGTCGGGCTCGCCATGGTCGTGCTGCTCTTCCTCCTCACCGGCAGCGTGCTGCTGCCGCTGCTCGCCCTGCTGCTGAGCGGGTTGAGCCTGACGGCCAGCTTCGGCGCGCTCGTCTGGATCTTCCAGGACGGCCATCTCGCGTTCCTCTTCGGCGACTTCACGGTGACCGGCTCGATCGCCTCGATCGTTCCGGTGATGCTCTTCGCCCTGGCCTTCGGACTCGCCATGGACTACCAGGTGTTCATGCTGGCCCGGATCAGGGAGGAGTACGAACGCACCGGATCCGGAACCACCGCCGTGGCCGTGGGACTTGAGCGCGTCGGCCGGATGGTCACCGCGGCCGCCGTGCTCATCTCCGTCGTCTTCATGGCGTTCCTGGTCTCGGACATCACCTTTGTCAAGGCGTACGGTGTCGGCCTGCCGCTGGCCGTGCTGATGGACGCGACGATCATCCGGGGGGCGCTGCTGCCCGCCGCGATGCGGCTGGGCGGCGACGCCATGTGGTGGGCCCCGGAGCGGCTGCGCCGGCTGCACGACCGGTTCGGCATCAGGGAGTCGGGGGAGCCGAACGGGCCTGCGGCGCCGGAGGAGGACCCGGCGACGACCACCAGGCACCAGTTCATCTGAGGCCCGTCGGGGCGGCCGCCCCCTTGTCGGGGCAAGGGGGCCGGCCGCCCGGCCGCATGACAGGTTGCTGTTGATGGGGCGTCAACTGTCGCCTACAAGCCCCTGCTATAGCGGTGTCGCGGAGGGCGTTTCTAGGGTGACGGACCGGCGGCCCCTGTGCGCTGCCGAGTCTGGCTCCCACCGGCTCCCCCTGGCCGAGGGATCGAGTGACCGCGATCGAGCGATATCGCGGACGACCGAGGACGGACACGCCCATGAACGAGGTCGGGAGAGCCGAGCCGGAGCAGCGCCTGCGGGTCTGCGTCATCGGTATGGGCCCACGCGGCCTGTCGGTCCTGGAGCGGATCTGCGCCAACGCCCGGCACGAGGCGCCTCCCGGCGGGGTGACCGTGCATGTCGTCGACCCCCATCCGCCGGGCGCCGGGCAGGTCTGGCGGGTCGACCAGTCGCGCCGGCTGTTGATGAACACGGTGGCCAGCCAGGTGTCGGCGTTCACCGACGAGACCGTCGTGATGGAGGGACCGCTGGAGCCGGGACCCAGCCTGTACGAGTGGGCCGCCGGGCTGCTGGAACCGCGCGAGGACGTGGGCCTCGACGGCGAACTGCTGCGCGAGGCCAGGGAACTCGGCCCGGACGACTACCCCAGCCGGGCGCTGTGCGGGGCCTACTACCGCTGGGTGTTCGCGCGGATCGTGGACAAGGCACCGCGCCGGGTGCGGATCGACGTCCACCGGCAGCGGGCCGTCGCCCTGTCCGACGAGCCCGGCCCAGGGCCCCGGCAGCGGGTGCGGCTGGCGGACGGCCGGACCCTGGAGGAACTGCACGCGGTGGTGCTGACCCAGGGGCATCTGCCGCTGCTGCCGGAGCCGGAGGAGTCCGCCCTGGCCGGCTTCGCCGCCACCCACCGCCTGCGGTACACGCCCCCGGCCAACCCCGCCGATCTGGATCCGTCCGCCGTCCCCGCCGGGGAACCGGTGCTGCTGCGGGGCCTTGGCCTGAACTTCTTCGACCATATGGCGCTCCTCACCGAGGGCAGGGGCGGTCGCTACCGGGACGCCGGCGGACGTCTCGTCTACGAGCCCTCCGGCGAGGAGCCGCTGCTCCACGCGGGCTCACGCGGCGGCATCCCCTACCACGCCAGGGGCGAGAACCAGAAGGGCGCCTACGGCCGCCACGAGCCGCTGCTGCTCACCGCCGAGCGGGCCCTGAAGCTGCGGGCCGGGACCGCGGCCGACGATGTGGGCCTGAACTTCCGCGAGACACTGTGGCCGCTGATCGCCACCGAGGTCGAACTGGTCTACTACCAGGGGCTGTTGGCCGAGCGTGGCCGGCTCTCCGAGGTCGAGCGGTTCCGGGCCGACTACGCCGCCGCGCCCTTCGGCACCGGGGAACGTGACCGGGTGCTGGGCCGGTACGGCCTCGCGCCCGGGGACCGCTGGGACTGGGACGCGCTCACCCGCCCCTGGGGCGCGCGGACCTTCGCCGGCCCCGAGGAGTTCCACCGGTGGCTCCTGGGGTACCTGCGCGCGGACATCGCCGAGGCGCGCCGGGGGAACCTGGCCAGCCCCCGCAAGTCGGCGCTGGACGTGCTGCGCGATCTGCGCAACGAGATCCGGCTCGCCATCGACCACGGCGGGGTGTCGGGCGACTCCTACGAGCGGGACGTCGACGGCTGGTACACGCCGCTGAACGCGCTGCTGTCCATCGGGCCGCCGGTGCGTCGGGTGGCGGAGATGGCCGCGCTGATCGAGGCGGGGGTGCTGCGGGTGGTCGGCCCCGGGCTCCGGGTGACGGCCTCGGCCGCCACCGGCGAGTTCGTCGCGGACTCCCCGCTGGTGCCCGGCTCCCGGGTGCGCGCGCGGGTGTTGGTGGAGGCGCGGCTGCCCGTGGTGGACCTGTCGCGGACGGCGGACCCGTTGCTGCGTCAGCTGCTCGAATCCGGCCGGTGCCGCCCGTACCGGATCCCGACCGAGGCCGGCGGGAGCTATCCGACCGGCGGCCTCGATGTGACCGAGCGGCCCTATCACGTGGTGGACGCCGGGGGCCGCCCCCATCCACGGCGGTTCGCGCTGGGGGTGCCCACCGAGTCGGTGCACTGGGTGACGGCGGCCGGTATCCGTCCGGGCGTCGGCTCGGTGACGCTGACCGACTCCGACGCCGTCGCCCGCACCGTGCTCGGCCTGGCAACCGACGCAACGGCCGACGCAACGGCGGACGGGGAGGTGGCGGCGGAAACGGACCGGGAGTTGACAGGTGATTGTCATAGCCGCGGCGCATCTGCCACCTGAAGGATTGCGGCCAGCCTGCCACGGGTGGAGCCGCTTCCGGGGACCCGAGGCGCAGGGACGCGCCGGTCCCCCGCGCACGCCCCACCTTCCCGGGAGCGGGGTCGGGGCTGTGCTCGGGGAGCGCGTCGACGCGGCCCGCGCGCGCTTCCGGGCGGGCCGCCCCGACCGAACGTGGGCAGGCGGTGCCGCGTTCCGTGATCGCCGAACGGACCTTTCGTTCCAGCACATCGACGACTACGACCCAGGAGGGACCTTGCCCACCAGAGCACAGGGCTCATTCAACATCGGTCTGCTCTTCGAGACCCAAGCCGCGCACCACCAGCAGGCGTTCACCCTGGACCGTCCCTTCGACATCGCGCCGGACCGTGGCGTCGGCTGGACCCTGTCCGGCTTCGCCCGGTTAGTCGCCGAGGCATCGGGCTGGCTGCACGCCAGCGGGGTGCGGCCCGGCGACAACGTGGCCGTCGTCAAGCGCAACCACTACGACATCGTGCTGCTCGCGGCCGCCGCCGCGCGCATCGGCGCGTTCCCCGCGATGATCTCCGCCGAGGTGCCGCCCAAGGCGCTGCGGGTGATGCTCGACCGGCTGAACCCGCGCACGGTCCTCGCCTCGCCCGAGGTCATCAGGGGCGCCCTCGACGACGGCGTCGACCTGGGCGGCCAGGAGAGCCGGATCGTCTCCATCGGCGAGCCGCCGGCCGACTCCGACGCCACCCCGCTCGACGAGTACCGTGACGCGCCCGTCCCGCCGGCGTCCCCCGTCGCCGACGACCAGCCGATGATCGCCACCCACACCTCGGGCACCACCGGGGTGCCCAAGCTGGTGGTGCACTCGGCCACCACCCTCTGCCGGGAGGCCCCGCGTCTGGAGCGGATCCGTTGGGCCCCGTGGACCCCGTCGGCCAAGGACGTGGTGGTCAACTGCACGGCGTTCAACCACGGCAGGAACGTCTCCTGGACCTCCGGGGTGCTGGCCTGCCCCTCCCGGGAGATCGTGATCATCTCCGAGGCCAACCCGGAGAACGTGGCCCGGGTGCTGAGCGACCGGCGCCCCACGCTCTTCGAGGCGCATCCGAACATGTACCAGCTCTGGGAGGACATCGTCCGGACCCATCCGGAGGTCTTCTCCCGCGTCCGGCAGTACATCAGCACCTTCGACGCCATCCATCCGCGGACGGTGCGCCGGTTCCTGAACGCCTCCAAGAGGCGGCTGCCGCTGTGGAGTCAGGGCTGGGGGCAGAGCGAGACCGCGGTGATCGCGTTCAGCACCTACACCCGACGCTCGATGCGGAAGTTCGGTCCTGGCAACCCGGCCCTGGCCGCCGGTGGCCGCCGCGCGCCCGGATCCAAGGTGAAGGTGGCCGGCTCGGCCGAGCAGCCGGCCCTGCCCAGGGGCGAGGTGGGCATCGTCTTCGTCCGCAGCGCCAGCCGCTGCGTCAACTACCTGGGCGAGGAGGAGCGTTGGCGGGAGAAGACCGCCGCGAACTGGTGGAACACCGGCGACCTCGGGCGCTTCGACGCGCGCGGCAGGGTCACCCTGGTCGACCGTGAGGTGGACCGTATCCCCGGCATCAGCTGCATCGAGGCCGAGGGCCTGCTGCTGGAACGGCTCGACCGCGCGCACGAGGTGGTCGTCCTCCCCAATCCGCAGGGGCTGCCCGTGCCCGTGGTCAGCATGCCGGACGGCGAGCTGAGCCCCGACGAGTGGAAGCGGGCCAGCGAGGGCCTGCCCCCGATGGAGGAGCCGCACCTCGTCAGTTGGGACGACATCCCCCGGACCTCGACCTGGAAGGTGCGCCGCCTGGAGCTGCGCGAACGGATCGTCGGCGGCACCGAGGGCTTCGGCACGGGCAAGTGGACCTGACACCGCCGGCGGCCGGGGCGCTGCCGGCGCGTCCGCCGGGCGGCGGACGCACTCCTCCCGACACCACACGAGAGACCGAACGGAAAGACTGAGCCGTGCTCATTACCACCATCGACATGCTGTCGGTGAGCTTCCCCTCTCCCCCACCCGTTCTCCAGGACCGTGAGGAGGTCAACTCCTTTGTCCTCCAGCTGCTGGTGCTCACCGGCGGCATACCCTGGATGCTCACCTATTTCTGGATCATCCGGCGCGGTTTCAAGGACCGCTATCTCGCGATGCCGCTGGTCCCGCTGTTCTTCAACTTCGGCTGGGAGTTCACCTACTCCTTCGTCTATGTGCCGCCGTTCACCGGTCAGCACTATGTGAACATCGCCTGGTTCTTCCTCGACATCCTGATCATCTGGCAGGGCATCAAATTCGGTCGCAAGGACTATCCGCATCTCACCCAGCGGCAGTTCCTGTGGATCTTCGCCGGTGTGCTGGTCCTCGCCTACGCGATCATGATCCTGATGAACCGGGACCTGGGCGACGACATCGGTGGCTACACCGCGTTCACGCTCAACGCCTTCATCAGCTACTGCTTCATCCTGATGCTGACCAAGCGCAAGTCCACGGTCGGCCAGACGATGTACATCGGCCTCGGCAAGCTCTTCGGGACGCTTTCCTCGTCGATTCTGTACATCCTCTTCTACCCGGACCGCTGGGGCATGATGGTGCTCTACACCACCATCCTGTTCCTGGACATCGTCTATCTGGTGATGCTGCGCCGCCAGTTCATCGCCGAGGGCTCCTCGCCGTGGAAGAAGTTCTGACCGACTGAACGAAAAACAGCAGCGGGACCCGCCGGATTCGTCCGGCGGGTCCCGCTTCCGTTGTTCTCCAGCCGTGGGCGCGACGGGCGCGCCCGGCCACCCGCATCCGCCCCGCCCTCCCCCGGGGACACGCGCCGCGTCCGGTCGATTACGGGCGATATTCGCTTGGTTCACCCTCTTGACCCGCTTCGGGGTCGGGTGCAGCCTGGTCCGCCCCAAAAGACGGAACAACTGTTCCGTTTAACGGAACGGCGCCGAGGGCGTGAAGTCGCGGGAGAGGACCATGATGGGAACACCGGCCAGGGCACGCCTGCACCGACTGTCGATCTTTCCGTTGGCCGCTTTGGTCATCGCCGGCTGCGGGGGCCCGGCCACCGGCGGCGGCGAGACGGAGGACGGGCTGACCACCGTCCGGTTCGGCTCGGTCGGTGGCCTCACCGACGCCGGGCTCTATCTGGCGGACGAGCGCGGCTACTTCGAGGAAGCCGGCATCGAGGTCACCTTCGAGCGGATGGACAGCGGCCCGGCGCTCACCAACGCGATCGCCACCGGACAGCTGGACGCGGCGGGCATCTCGGTGACGCCCGGCCTCTACAGCGCCTTCACCCAGAACATCGACATGCAGGTGGTGGGTGACAAGCAGAGCCTGCGCGAGGGCTTCTCCGCCACCCGGCTGGTGGCCAGGCCCGAACTGGTCGGCGCGGGCACCGAGGAGTCGCTGGAGAACCTGAGGGGCCGCACCGTCGCGGTCTCCGCCACCGCGTCGGGCGCCTATCTGCTGCTCAACGACCTGCTGGAGGCGCATGGGATGACCCTGGACGACATCGAGGTCACCGAGCTGTCCTACGCCAACATGTCCGGCGCCCTCTCCAGCGGCGCCATCGACGGAGCGGTGATGCTGGAGCCGTTCCTCGCCCAGGCGTTGGACTCGGGTGACGCCGAGCTGGTCTCCGACCTGCTGGAGGTGGTGCCGCCCGAGGGCATCACCCTGGTGCCGCTGGTCTACGGCCAGGACTTCATCGACGACGCCGAGACGGCCCAGAACTTCATGAACGCCTATGTGCGCGGGGTCCGCGACTACAACGCGGCCTTCGGCCAGGCCGAGGTCGACCAGGACGTGATCGAGCTGATCGCCGAACGGGCCGACGTCCCGCCGGAGTTGGTGCGCCAGGCGTCCCCCGGCGGGCTCCATCCCGACCAGCTGGTCAACGTCGACTACCTCGGCCATCTGCAGGACTTCTTCGTCGAGCAGGACCTGCTGCGGGAGCCCATCGACGTCGCCGACATGGTGGACAGCAGCTTCGCCGAGGCCGCCGTCGCCGCCCTGGAGGAGTCGTGACGGCCGGCCCGCCCGTCCGGCTGGTCGCCCTGCATCCGGTGGGCCTGGACTCCCGGGTCTGGGAGCTGGTACCCGGCCTCGGGCGGCTCGCCCCGGGCCGGGGCCCGACGTCCTGCTCGCTGACGGCCCTCGACCTGCCGGGGCACGGCTCCCGCCCGCCGGTCGAAGGGCCCCCGGAGCTGGAGCGGCTGGCGGACGAGGTGGCCCGGGCGCTGGCCGGCCGGCAGGCCGGCGCCCGCACCGTGCTGGTGGGTCTCTCGCTCGGTGGGATGGTCGCCCAGCTCACCGCCGCCAGACATCCGGAGTTGGTGGACGGCCTGGTGCTGGCGGACACCGTGGCCTGGGCCTCGCCACCGCTGCGCCGGGCGGTCGAGGCGCGGGCCGAACGCACCCTCGCCGGCGGGCTCGAAGCGGTGCTCGACGAGACCGAGGAACGGTGGTTCTCCGCCGGGTTCCGCCGGGCGCACGCGGGGACGGTGGCCCGGGTGCGGCGCTGGCTGGCCGGCGCGGAGCCGGTGGCGCACGCCTGGACCTGGCGGGCGA
This sequence comes from Streptomyces sp. NBRC 109706, assembly GCF_000974485.1. GTDB lineage: Bacteria > Actinomycetota > Actinomycetes > Streptomycetales > Streptomycetaceae > Streptomyces. The sequence continues at coordinate 153,954 of NZ_BBOM01000010.1, forward strand.
TCGGCGCCTTCGACGCCCGGCCGTTCCTCCCCGCGCTGCGGATTCCCGCGCTGGTGGTGTGCGGTGCGGCGGACCGTTCGACGCCGCCGGCCGCGAGCCGGGAGCTGGCCGCGCTGATCCCGGGGGCCCGCTACGCCGAGCTGGCCGGCGCCGGCCATCTGGCGCCGCTGGAACGCCCGGAAGCGTTCGCCGGGTTGATCGCCGAGGCACTGGCACCCGGCGGACCGCTCGCCGCCCCCGGGCCACGGCCCGTCGGGAACTGAGCACACCCGCACATCCGAAGCACCGACCGAAGCACCGACCGAAGCACTGACCGAGAGAGGCATGCCATGGCCGATCCCAACCCCTTTGCCGTGACGGTGAGTGAACTCACCAAGGTCTTCCTGACCCGCAGGGACGAGACAGTGGAGGCCCTGCGCGATATCACCCTGTCCGTGGAACGCGGCCAGATCCTGGCGGTGCTCGGGCCGAGCGGCTGCGGCAAGAGCACCCTGCTGCGCATCCTGGCCGGTCTCGACCGTGGCTTTGTCGGCCGGGTGGACTGGCGGGAGGAGCGGTCCACCGGCCCGGCGGACCGGCTGCGCTGCGCCACGGTCTTCCAGACCGACTCCACGCTGCCCTGGATGTCCGTCGCGGAGAACGTCAGGCTCGGCCTGTCCAGCCTCCGGCTGTCCAGGGGCGAGGCCGAGGAACGGGTCGGCTGGGTGCTCGGCCTGGTGGGCCTCGCAGACTTCGCCGGCGCCTACCCGCACGAGCTGTCCGGCGGCATGCGGCAGCGCGTCGCCATCGCCAGGGCACTGGCGACCAGGCCACGACTCCTCCTCATGGACGAGCCGTTGGCCGCGCTCGACGCCCAGACCCGGCTGGTGATGCAGCAGGAGCTGCTGCGGCTGTGGGAGGACACCGGCTCCACCATCGTCTATGTCACCCATGACATCGAGGAGGCGGTGACGCTGGCGCACCGGGTGGTGGTGCTGTCCGCCCGCCCGGGACGGATCTGTCTCGACCAGCGCATCCCGTTCTCCTTCCCCCGGCAGGTCACCGAGGTCCGCCAGCGCGCGGAGTTCGGCCAACTCACCATGGGGCTCTGGCAGATGGTGGCCGACCAGGTCGGCCAGTCGCTGGCCGGCACGGGCCGCGACGAGCCCGCCGGGCCCGTCGAGCCGGTCGGCTCGGGCTCCGGCAGCGCGGGACGGGTGGCGGCGCGATGACCACGATGACGGAGCGCCCGCCGAGGGCACAGTCGGCCGTGGTGGCGGAGATCTCCCGGGAGCTGCGCCTCGGGCGCCGCCGCGCCCGGGTGACCCGGCTGGTGTTGAGCGTCGCGACCCCGGTGGCGCTGCTGCTGCTCTGGGAGGTGCTGTCCCGCTCCGGGGCGTTGGACGCGCGGTTCTTCCCGCCGCCGACGGAGGTGGCCGACCAGGCCGCCGCCTTTGTGACCGACGCCGAACAGCGGTCGGATCTGCTGCACAACCTGTCGGTCTCGGGCGTGCGGCTGTTCGCCGGCTTCGCCATAGGCGCGCTGGCCGGCTTTGTCGTCGGCCTGGCCATGGGCCTGTCCAAGCTCGCCCGCGACGCCCTGGACCTGCTGATCAACGCGACCTACCCGTTGCCCAAGCTGACGCTCTTCCCCCTGATGATCATCTTCTTCGGGATCGGCGACGCCAGCAAGATCGCGCTGGTGGCGCTCGGCGTGTTCTACATGCTGGCCATCAACACCGCGCTGGGCGTCCGGCAGTCCAACCCGGTCTACGGGGATGTCTCCACCGCCTTCCGGCTGCCGCTGTGGACGCGGTTCCGGCGGGTCGTGGTGCCGGCCGCGCTGCCGTCCATCCTGGCCGGGATGCGGCTGGGCTTCGGACAGGCGCTGATCCTGGTCGTCTCCACCGAGTTCCTTTCGTCCAACGACGGCATCGGCTACTTCATCTGGAACTCCTGGCAGGTCCTGGACGTCCCGGCGATGTTTGTCGGCCTGGCGATCGTCGGCGTGGTGGGCGGCCTGTCCGCGTGGGCCTTCAACGCCCTCGGCCAGTGGCTGGCGCCCTGGGCCGAACAGAAATAGCCGAGCAGTAACAGCTCAGGGGAGAGACAGCGGCCATGAGCGGATACCGACAACGAACCGAAGGGGAGTCTCCGGTGCACAGCAGCGACCAGTCACGCCGACCACGACCAGGGACCAGCCGACCGGGAGGTCGGGGGGACGGGCCGGAGATCGCCATCGTCGGCGCCGGCATCGGCGGCCTGGCGCTGGCCCGGGCGCTGCGCCAACGGGGCATCGCCAGCACCGTCTACGAGCGCACCGCCCGGTTCGACCGCATCGGCTCGGGGATCAACGTGTCCCCCAACGCCACCGCGGCGCTCGCGGGGCTCGGGGTGCTGCCGGCCGTCCGGCGTCATGCCTCGCTGCCCGGATCGTGGCGCAACTACGACGCCGGCACCGGGGAGTTGCGCCACGAGTTCCCGCTCGGCAGGAGCGCGGCGACCGCCTACGGGCAGCCGTTCATCCAGATGCACCGGGGCGATCTGCACGCCGCGCTCAGCGCCGCCGTGCCCGCCGGGTCCGTGCGGCTCGGCAAGCGGCTGGTGGGGCTCGACGACCGTGGCGAACGGATCGGGCTGCGCTTCCAGGACGGCTCCACCGCCGAGGCCGATCTGGTGGTGGGCGCCGACGGCATCCGCTCCCGGGTCAGGGCCGAACTGTTCGGCCCCGACGAGCCCACGTTCACCGGCCGGGTCGCCTACCGGGACGTGATCCCCACCGAGGGGCTCGACATCGCCGGTCTCGACGACTTCGCCAAATGGTGGGGCGAGGACCGGCATATCGTTCTCTACTTCATCAACGGCGGGCGCGAGATCTACTACGTGACCAGCGTCCCCGAGGACGAGTGGACGGACGAGTCCTGGTCCGCGCACGGCGATCCGGCCGAACTGCGCGCCGCGTTCGCCGACTTCCCCGAGCCGGTGCGCCGGGTCCTGGGCCACGGCACCCGCACCTACAAATGGGCGCTCTGCGACCGTCCGCCGATGGACAGTTGGGGCCGGGGCCGGGTGGTGCTGCTCGGCGACGCCTGCCATCCGATGGTGCCCTACATGGCGCAGGGCGCCGCCATGGCCCTTGAGGACGCGGTGCTGCTCGGCCGGGCGTTGGCCGAATCGCCGGACGATCCCGACCGGGCGCTCGCCGACTACCAGGCCACCCGGATACCGCGCACCGCCTGGATGCAGACGGAGTCCCACAAGAACACCTTCATGCGGGAGGCGGGACCCGTCGCGGCCGTGTACGGCTACGACCCGTGGACGGCGGAGCTGACCCGTGCCACCCCCGTTCCCCCGATGCCCGAGGAGTCCCTGTCATGACCGAGGCCCGTGTGTCCGGTACCGACCATCCGGCCGACTGGCAGCGGCGCGACGGCGGCTGGTGGCTGGTGGCCTCCCGCTGCGACGGGTGCGCCAACCACGCCTATCCGGCGGCCGACCACTGCCACCGCTGTGGCGCCGAGGGGCCGCTGCCCCGGGTGCCGATCCCCGCCCGCGGCCGGGTCTACACCCACACCCGGGTGCACACCGCGCCCGCCGGGTTCCCCACCCCCTACACCCTGGCCTATGTCGATCTGGACGACGGGCCACGGGTGTTGGGCCGGCTGGCCGAGGAGCCGCCGACGCCGGCGATCGGCGATCAGGTGCTGGCCGTCCCCCGGGTGATCGGCCACACCGCGCAGGGTGAGCCGCTGCACGCCCCGTACTTCGTCCGACAGGAGGGCTGAGCCATGTCCCAGCGGGATCAGGACATCTATGTGACGGCGGTCGGTATGGCCCCGTTCGGCAAGCATCGTGACCGTGACTTCGAGAGCCTGGGCCGGGAGGCGGTGACCAGGGCGCTCGCGGACGGCGGGCTCGGCCGGGAGGACATCGACGAGGCGTTCTGCGGCACCGGCTACGGCGGCCCGATGGCGGGACAGCGGGTGCTGGGCCGCCTCGGCCTCACCGGCATCCCGGTGAGCAACATGGAGAACGCCTGCTCGAGCGGCGCCACCGCGTTGCGCGACGCCATCGCCGCGATCCGCTCGGGACGCTCCGAGACCGTGCTGGTCATGGGCGTCGACCATCTCACCAGGTTCGGCGGCGGCACCCTCCCGCTGGAGACCACCGACCCCGAGGTGCGGGCCGGAATGGTGATGCCGGGCGTCTACGCCATGCGCGCCAACCGCTACCTGTACGAGACCGGCACCGATGTCTCCGCGTTGGCGCGGGTCAGCGTCAAGTCCCGGCACAACGGGGCCCGTAACCCCTATGCGCACTTCCGCAAGGAGAGCACGGTCGACGAGGTGCTGGCGGCGCGGCCGATCGCCGATCCGTTCACCCTGCCCATGTGCTCGCCGGTCAGCGACGGCGCCGCCGCGCTGGTGGTGATGTCCGGCACGGCCAGGGACCGGCACGGTGCCTCGGGGCCCAGAATCGACGCCTCGGTGCTGTTGTCCGGGCAGTTCGAGACCGGGTTCCGCGATATGGCGCACAGCGATCTGGCCCGGCGGACCGCCGAGGCCGCCTACGAACAGGCCGGCGTCGGCCCGGAGGATCTGGACCTGGTGGAGCTGCACGACGCCTTCAGCAGCGCCGAGTTGATGTACTACGAGTCGTTCGGACTGTGCGGCCCCGGGGAGGCGGCCGAACTGCTGGAACGGGGGGAGACCGCGCTCGACGGGCGGATACCGGTGAACCCCAGCGGCGGCCTGCTGTCCAGGGGCCACCCGGTGGGCGCCACCGGCGTCGCGCAGATCTGCGAGGCCGTCTGGCAGCTGCGCGGCGAGGCGGGCGACCGGCAGGTCCGCGCGCCGAGGGTGGCGATGACGCACTGCAGCGGCGGGGGGATCTCCGGGTTCGACCACGGCGCCTCCTGCGTCCACATCCTCACCAAACCCTGAAGTGCCGAAGTTCCGAAGTCCTGAAGTTCCGAAGTCCTGACGTCGCGACCGAGCAGGGGATTACTGATGACGACCCAACCGTCCGCGGGTCCGTTGGCCGGCCTCCGGGTACTCGATCTGACCACCTTTCTGTCCGGCCCCTACTGCACGCTGATCCTGGGCGATCTGGGCGCCGATGTGATCAAGGTCGAGTCGCCCGCCGGGGATGCCACCCGGCGGCTGCCACCGCACTTTGTGGCGGAGGACAGCGCCTACTTCCTGAGCGTCAACCGCAACAAGCGCAGCGTGGTCCTGGACCTCAAGTCCGAGGCCGGGCGGTCCGCCCTGCTGCGGCTGGTCGAGGGGTGCGACGCCGTGGTGGAGAACTTCAGGGCCGGGGTGCTCGACCGGCTCGGTCTGGACTACGAGACGCTGCGGACGGCCAACCCCGGCGTGGTGCTCTGCTCGATCAGCGGCTACGGCCAGCAGGGGCCGCGTCGCGACGCGCCCGCCTATGACGCCATCATCCAGGCGCTCTCCGGCGGGATGAGCATCACCGGGGAGGAGGGCGGACCACCGGTGCGGGCCGGGATACCCGTGGGCGACCTGGCCGCCGGCATGTTCGCCGCCACCGGGCTGCTCGCCGGCCTCTACCGTCGTCAACAGACCGGCGAGGGAAGCCGGTTCGACGTCTCCATGCTGGACGCCCAGGTCTCGATGCTCACCTACCAGGCCGCCTACTACCTACTCTCCGGTCAGGTGCCCGGCCCCCAGGGCAGGGGGCATCTCAGCATCCCCACCTACCGCTCGTTCACCTGCGGCGACGGTCAGGACGTGATCGTCACCGCCAACACCGAGGCCATGTGGCGGGGACTGTGCGGGGTGCTGGGCCGGGACGAGCTGCCGGCCGATCCCCGGTTCGTCGACAACGGCAGCCGGCTGGCCCACCGGGCCGAGCTGGACGCCCTGTTGGAGGCCGCGTTCGCCGCCCGTCCCTCGGCGGAGCTGCTGGCCGGGCTGAGCGCGGCCGGGGTGCCCTGCGCGCCGGTGAACTCGGTGGCCGACGCGCTGGCCGACCCCCAGGTGCGGCATCGCGACATGGTGGTGGAGCTGGCCGACGAGGCGGCCGGGCGGCGGATCGAACTGGCCGGCAACCCGGTGAAGCTCGCCGAACCGGCCGCCGACCAACCCCTGCGCTATCCACCAAGGTTGGGCGAGCACACCGAGGAGGTGTTGCGGGAGTTCAAGGCGCCCGACGAGCTGATCGCCTCGGTGCTCGGCCGGACCACCACCACCGCCGCCGGAGGCCGCTCGTGACCACCACCCGGCCCCCACACCCCGATCCCGCCTCCCCCCGTGGGCCGGGACCGCACGCCCCTGGCGAGCCGAGGGAACGTGGCCAGAGCCCGGTGGGCCGCGCCTTCCAGGTGCTGCGCTGCCTGGTGGAGAGCGGCGACGACTGGGGGGTGCGCGAGCTGGCGAACCATCTGGGCATGCCACCGTCCGCCGCGCACCGCGCCCTCGGCATGCTGGAGGACGAGGGCGCCGTCCGCCGGGACCCGGCAACGGGCCGCTATCTGCTGGGCTTCGACTTCCTGCGGCTGGCCAGGGTGGCCACCGACAGCTTCCCGCTGTGGCGGGCCGCCAGGCCGATGCTCCAGGAGCTGGTAGGCCGGCGGGACGAGACGGCGCTGATGAACATCTACGACTACCAGCGGATGGAGCTGTTCGTCGCCGCCTGTGTGGAGTCCACCCAGCCCATCCGCTACACCGAACAGCTCCACAAGTGGCTGCCGGTGCACGCCGGGGCGACCGGCCTGGCCATCCTGGCGTTCCTGTGCGAGGCCGACCGGGAACGGGTCCTCGACCAGCGGGGGCTGCCCGCGCTGACCGAGCGCACCGTGCCCGACCGGGAGACGCTGGACCGCGCGCTGGAGCGGATCAGGGCCGACGGCTACGCCGTCTCCCGGGGCCAACGGGTGCCGGGCGCGGCGGCCATCGCGGCGCCGATCTTCGACCGCCACCGGGTGATCGGCGATATCGCGCTGACCATCCCCGACTTCCGCTATCCCGAGGACCACCTGGAAGAGGTGGCCGCCGATGTGATCAGCTGCGCCAGGGCGGTCAGCGCCGCCCACGGCGCGAACGGCTGACGGGTGTCCGCCGAGGCGGCACGGCCGCGCGCCGGCTGGGGTGCGAACGCCCTGCTGCTGGCGGCGGTGATGGTCAGCGCCAGCCTGACCCAGTTCCTGCTGGGGGCGCTCGGCCCGTTCCTGCTGGCCGAGTTCCGTCTGGAACCCTCGGCGCTCGGCCTGTTGACCGCCTGCTACTACCTGGCGGCGGCGGGGCTCTCCCCGCTGATGGGCCGCTGGGTCGCGGCGCTCGGCGGCGTCGGCGGGATGCTGCTCTCCGCCGGCCTCGGCGCGGCCGGCACCGCGCTGCTGGCCGGCTCTGCCGGGCTCGGCTGGCTGATCGCCGGACTGCTGGTCGCCGGCGCCGCCGCTGCCGCCGCCAATCCGGCGACCAATCTGGTCATCGTGGCCCTGCCCCGGCCGCACGGCTCGCTGATCGGGATCAAACAGTCGGGTGTGCAGGCCGCCGCCTTTCTCACCGGGGCGCTGCTGCCCGCCGTGGCGCTCGGCGTCGGCTGGCGGGCCGCCGTGCTGTGCTGCACCGGCGGCTGTCTGCTGGCCCTTTCGCTGGTGCTGGCGCGGCGGGCCGACCTGGGCGCCGGCCGCCCGGCGCGGCGGGAGCGGGCCGCCCGGTCGGGGCGCGCCGCAGCCCGGCCCTGGCTGGCGCCGCTCACCGGCTATGCGGCGCTGATGGGCGCGGGCGCGGCCAGCGTCAACACCTATCTGGTGGTCTACGGGCACCAGCGGCTCGGCCTCGATATCCGGCTGGCCGGCGCCCAGTTCGCGCTGGTCGGCCTGGTCGCGGTGGTGGCCAGGATCTGGCTGCCGGGGATCGCCGACCGCTCGCCCCGGCCGGCGGCGCGCGGTCTGACCATGCTGCGCGATCTGGCGTGCGGCGCCACCGTCGCGGCGCTGGTGATCGCCGGCGCGCAGTGGGCGGGGTCCTGGGCGCTGTGGGTGGGGGCGGTGCTCGCCGGGCTCAGCTCGGCGTCCTGGAACGGCCTCGCCATGCTGGTGGTGGTCCACGACAGCCCACCCGAGGCGGTGCCCAGGGCGTCGGCGCGGGTCCAGGGCGCGTTCTTCCTCGGCCTGATGGTCAGCCCGCTGGTCTTCGGCGGGCTGCTGGCCTGGTTCGGCAGCTATCTCGCCGGCTGGCTCTGGACCGTCGGCTGCTTCCTCGCCGCCGCGCCCCTGGCCCACCGGGCACTGGCCCACACCCGAGGGGGCCCGGGCGCGGACCTGTAGTGCGTGCGCACCCGTGCGGACACCCCGCTGGTCCCGGCCCGCCGGCTGTCGGCCGTCCGCGCCCATCTCCAGCGCGCCATGGGCACACCGGAGGCCCGCGACCGGGCCCAGCTCGTCGTCATCGTCTACCGTACGGGCCTGGTCCGCCCCGATCCCCCGGCCTGGCGCCACCCACCCCACCCACGACGGAAAGGGCCCCGCATGCCGTCACCGACCACACGTTCAACGGCCGAACCGCGGCCGGCCACGGACGACCCCGCCGGCCTCTTCGTCTACGGCACGCTGCGGCTCGCGCCCGTGCTCGAAGCGCTCCTGGGCCGGATACCGGCCCGGACACCGTCCGCCGTGCACGGCTGGCGGGCGGCGGCGCTGGACGGGCGGATCTACCCCGGGCTGGTTCCCGCCGCCGGCGGCACGGCGGCCGGTCAGCTGCTCACGGATCTCAGCGCCCTGGAACACGCCGTGCTCGACGCCTTCGAGGGCGAGGAGTACCGTAGGACCGTGCTCGCCCTGGCCTCCGGCGAACCCGCCTGGGCCTACCTCTGGACCGGCGGCGACATACGCGCCGACAACTGGGACATCGACCTCTTCACGGCCCGCCATCTGCCGGCCTACGCCGCCCGCTGCGCCAGGATCGCCCCGGGGTTGACCGCGCTCGCCACCGGCCGTGGCAGGCCGTGACCGGCGGCCCGGCCGCACGTTCCCGGGGGTGTCCTCGGCGCCCGCGCCCGCCCTTGGGACAGGATCGGTCCATGCACGCGCATGCCACACCCGAGGAACCCCCCGGCGGGCCGGCCCGGATCCTGATCGTCGAGGACGATCCCAATATCCTCGAACTCCTCACCGCCTCACTGGAGTTGAACGGCTTCACCACCTGTGGCGCGGCCGACGCCCACGCGGCGCTACGGGCGGCCGACGCCCATGCCCCCGATATCGCGATGGTGGATGTGACGCTGCCCGACCGCAGCGGTCTGGCGCTGGTGGGCGATCTGCGCGGCCTCCTCCCCGATCTGCCGGTGCTCTTCCTCACCGCCCGGGACACCGTCGAGGACCGTCTCGCCGGCTTCCGGGCCGGCGCGGACGACTATGTGACCAAACCGTTCAGCCTGGAGGAGGTCGTCTTCCGGCTGCGGGCGATCCTGCGCCGCACGGGCCGCGCCGAGGAGCGGGCGGAGCCGCTGCGCTACGCCGATCTGGAGCTGGACGAGGACGCGCACGAGGCGCGGCGGGCCGGCCGTCCGGTGGCGCTCTCCCCCACCGAGTTCGCCCTGCTGCGCTATCTGCTGGTCAACTCGGGCCGGACGGTCACCAAGTCCCAGATCCTGGAACAGGTCTGGCACGGCGGGACCGAGGACACCCGGGTGGTGGAGACCTACATCAGCTATCTGCGGCGCAAGGTGGACTCCCTGGGCCGCCCGCTGATCCAGACCGTGCGGAGCGTCGGCTACAGCCTGCGGCTGACCAGGGAGGACCGGCGGTGAACGGGGGCCGTCCCCGGCTGCGGCCGCGCGGCCTCGGCGCCCGGCTCACCCTGACCCTGCTCTGCCTGACCACGCTGGGCCTGCTCGCCTTCGGCACGGCCGGCACGGTGCTGCTGCGCCGTTCGCTGATCGCCGAGGTGGACGACCAGCTCGCCGCCCTGCCGGCCAGCCGTGGCCCGGCCCCGTCCCAGCCGGTCGAGGAGCGGCCCCCGCCGTTCCCCACCGAGCTGCGGAGCATCCAGCTGGACGCCTCCGGCGAGGTGGCGCGGGTGGTCGGCCGCACCTCGTCCGACGAGGCGCTGCCCGACCTCGCCGACCGGGACCTGGAAGGGCTGCGCGCGGCCGGGGGCGAACCCTTCACCGTCCCGAGCACCCAGGGCGACGGCTCCTGGCGGGTGTTGACCACGCCGGAACCGGACGGCGGGGTGCGGATCACCGCGCGGTCCCTGAACGATGTGGAGCACACCCTCGACCGGTTGCTGATCATCGAGACGGTGGTCGGTCTGGCCCTGCTGCTGGCCCTCGGGGCCGGCGCGGTGGCGACGGTCCGCCTCCAGCTGCGGCCGCTGCGCGAGATCGAACGGACGGCGCAGGCCATCGCCGGCGGCGACTTCGACCGCCGGGTGCCGGCGCAGGACCCGGCGACGGAGACCGGCCGGCTGGGCGCGGCGCTCAACACCATGCTCGGCGAGCTCGCCCGGGCCATCGGGGAGCGCGACCGGTCGGCCGAGACCACCAAGCGCTTTGTGGCGGACGCCTCCCACGAGCTGCGCACCCCCCTCTCCTCCATCCTCGGGTTCGCCGAACTGCACCGGCAGGGCCGGGCGCGGGGGGTGGTCGCCGAGGACCCGCGCACCGAGCGCTGGATGTCCAGGATCGAGGAGGAGTCCCAGCGCATGAGCACCATGGTCAACAATCTGCTGATCCTCTCCCGGTTCGACGAGACCCCCCATCTCCAGCCGGCCGACGTGGAGTTGGGGGAGATCGCGACGCGCGTGGCACAGGCGGCCAGGGCCCGGGAGCCGGGCGCCCGCATCGAACTCCGGGTGCCCGAGCCGGTGTTGGCGGTGGCCGACAGCGAACGGATCCGCCAGGTGCTGGAGAACCTGGTGGGCAACGCCCTCGTCCACACCCCGCCCGGCACCCCGGTGCTGGTGGAGGTGCGCCGCGCCGCCCAGGCCCCGCCGCCCGGCCCCTCGACGGTGGGCACCCTGCCGGCCGGCGTCGCCGAGGTCGCCGTGATCACCGTCCGGGACAGCGGCCCCGGCATCCCCGCCAACGAACTCCCCCGGCTCTTCGACCGGTTCTATCGCGCCAACTCGCCCCAGGGGCGCGGCGGCGCCGGTCTCGGCCTGGCCATCGGCGCGGCGTTTGTCACCGCCCACGACGGCCGGCTGTCCGTCGCTTCGACGCCGGGCCGGGGCACCGTCTTCACCGTGGTGCTGCCCCTCGGCTGAGCCGACCCGGCGGGCGCGTCGCGGGCGGCCCGCTTCACGGGCGGCCCGCACGGCGGGCTCTCAGGGTTCTCTCAGGAAGTTCTCCGGGTTCTCCCACACTCGTCGTGTTCCATTCGTCTTCGGATCACCACGATGTCGAGAGGAGCCGCTATGTCGCCGCCGGGCACGTCCCGACTGCACGCCTTCAACCGTTACGAACTGAAGTACCTCGTCCCGGCCACCCAGGTCGAGGAGATCCGCGAGGAGATCGCCGCCCGGATGCGTCCCGACGGCAACGCGGGCGCGCATGGCTACGGCGTCTGGAGCGTGTACTACGACACCACGGGACTGCGCTTCTACTGGGAGAAGATCGAGGGCCTGCGGTTCCGCCGCAAGCTGCGCATCCGCCGCTACGGCCCGCTCGGCGCGGCGCCCGACGACACCCCGGTCTCCGTCGAGATCAAACAGCGGGTGAACCGCGTCACCCAGAAGCGTCGGGTGCTGCTGCCGTACCACCTGGCCGGCGAGCTGTGCGACGGGCGGCGCCGGATCGCGCATCCGGACGCCGACCAGGGCTTCGTCGACGAGGTGCTGGAGCTGATCCAGCGGCTCGACCTGCGCCCGGTCGCCATGACCGGCTACCGGCGTGAACCCTATGTGGGCACCCACGCCGACCTGGGGCTTCGGGTGACGTTCGACCACCGGGTCCGTGGCCGGGACCGCGACTTCGACCTGCGCGCCGAGGCCGAGAGCCGCTACATCATCAGCCCTCATCTGGTGGTGATGGAGGTCAAGGCGAACGAACGGGTCCCGTACTGGATCACCGACCTCGCGGCCAGGTTCGGCCTCCAGGTGCAGCGCATCTCCAAGTACTGCCAGAGCGTGGAGGCCTTCGGCCACGCGCCGCGCTCCGTCTTCCACGTCCCGGAGAGCGAGGCGCCGCCGGCACCCCCGGTCGCCGCGCCGGAGACCGCCGCGCCGGAGGCGCCCGTCCGGACCCACCGCTAGACCCGGCCTGCCCCCCCACCAGACAAGGAACCCCGTATGGAACTCGACTTCGGGATCACCGACCTCTCCGGCACCTTCAGCGTGCTGGACGTGACGGTCGCCCTCGCCCTCGCCTTCGCCGCCAGCCTGGTGGTGGCGTGGACCTACCGGGCCACCCACCGCAACATCTCCTACAGCCAGAGCTATGTGCACACCCTGATCATCCTGGGGATGCTGATCGCCCTGATCATGCTGGTGGTCGGCTCCAACATCGCCCGGGCCTTCGCCCTGGTCGGCGCCCTGTCCGTGGTGCGGTTCCGCAACGCGATCAAGGAGACCAGGGACGTCGGCTTCATCTTCCTGGTGATGGCCATCGGCATGGCCTGCGGAACCCGCTTCTACGCGCTGGCCGCCATAGCCACCGTGCTGATCTGCACCGTGGTCCTACTGATGCACAAGTTCAACTGGTTCGCGCTCCAGGTGCAGCGCCAGGTGGTCAAGATCCAGGTCCCGGCGGACGACTACGACTACGGCCCGAGCGTCGACGACGTGCTGCTGCGCTACGCCGACGAGCACGAGCTGATCAGCACCGAGGCCGTGCGCGGCGGAATTATCCTGGAGATGGCGTACACCACCCGGCTGAGGAAGAACGTGAAGCCGGCCGAACTGGTCCAGGCGCTCCGCGGGCTCAACGCGGGCCAGAAGGTCGCCGTACTCACCGGCTACGACCAGACGGACCTGTGACCATGGCCGGCCACTCAACTGCGCGACGTCGCCCCTGGCGTCACCTGGTTCCGCTCCGGCTGCGGCGCCACTGGAAGGCCCTGGCCGGCGCAGCGCTCGTCGTGCTGCTCCTCGCCGTGGTGCTGGGCGGGATGCGGGTACGCCCCTATGTCAGCTCGGAGTTGGTCGCCGAGGACACCGTCACCCAGAACATCGAGGGCGAGGGCGATCTCTTCGACGACGGGGAGCACGAGATCGAGATCACCTTCAACGAGGACGAGTACGCCGAGATGCTGCGCGTCTTCCGCGAGGAGGGCGAGAAGGAGTTCATCCGCGCGGATATCGTCATCGACGGCACCGTGCTCAACGACGTGGGGCTGCGGCTCAAGGGCAACTCCACGCTGATGAGCCTGCGTTCGGACGGCGACGGCGCCGCCGGCGAGGGCGGCGGCTTCGGTGCCGGCGGCCCCGGTGGGACGACCCTCTCCGACGAGGAGCCCGAGAACCTGCCCTGGCTGATCAGCTTCGACGAGTACCAGAGCGGACGGGCCTTCCAGGGCCGCACCGAGATCGCGCTGCGCCCGGGCACGGCCACCTCGGACACCGCGCTCAACGAGGCGTTGGCCCTGTCCCTGACGGCGGCCGACGGACAGGCCACCCAGGACTTCACCTTCACCTCGGTCGCCGTCAACGGCGGGGACTCCGTGCCCCGGCTGCTGCTGGAGTCGCCCGACGAACCCTGGGCGGCGGAGCTGGGCGACGGCGTCCTCTACAAGGCCCGCGCGGGCGGGTCACTCGACTACCTGGGCGACGACCCCACCGACTACGAGGAGGCGTTCCGCCAGGTCAACGCGGAGGGCAGCTACGATCTGACACCGGTGATGCGGCTCCTCCAGTTCGTGGCCGACGCCGACGACGAGGAGTTCGCCACGGAGCTGGAGAACCACCTCGACGTGGACTCCTTCGCCCGCTATCTGGCCACCCAGGCCCTGATCTCCAACGGCGACGCGATGGACGGCCCGGGCAACAACTACTACCTCTGGTACGACACCGACAACGAACGGTTCACCGTCCTCTCCTGGGACCTCAACCTGGCGCTCGGCTCCATGGGCACCCCGGGCGGCGGCGAGGACACGGACCCGCCCGAAGGCATGGACCCTCCGGACGACATGGAACTCCCCGAAGGCATGGAGCTGCCGGACGGCATGGAACTCCCCGAGGGCTTCGAACCCCCCGAAGGCATGGTCCCTCCCGGCGACAGGGAACTCCCCGAAGGGATGGAACTCCCCGAAGAGGGGGCCGGCGGCGGCAGGGGCAGCGGCGCGTTGAAGGAACGCTTCCTCGCCGACGACACCTTCCAGGAACTCTACGAGCGGGCCTATGCCGAACTGCGCGAGGAACTGATCGACGACGGGGTGGCGCTGGACCTCCTGGACTCCCTGACGGAGCAGGCCGGCAACGCCGGCGACGACGGCGCCGCCGAGGCCGGGGAACAGCTCGCCACCCAGCTCTCCACCATCTCCGAGACGCCCCAGGAGAGTTCGATGTTCGGCGGTGGCGGTGGCGGTGGCCGTGGCGGCCAGGGCCGCACCCGACCGGCCGCGTAATCCGACATACGAGACTCCCGTCCCAGAACCATTCCCCCGCCTCTAACGTCTCGGTACGCACAGAACATCCCAAAGAGCGCGGAGAACCACCATGCGACGTATCAGTCGGAGCCGGATAGCGGCGGGAACAACCCTGGCAGCACTCACCGTGCTGCTCACCGGCGGCTGTTCGTCGGGTGACCCGACCATCGACAAGGAGAATGTCGCCGAGAAGGTCTCGGCCGCCCTGACGGAGGAGACCGGCCAGACCCCCGACGACGTCACCTGCGCCGAGGACCTACCGGCCGAGGTCGGCGCCACCGTCCGCTGCGAAGTGACCGCCGGCAGCGACACCATCGGCGTAACGGTCACCGCGACCGCGGTCGAGGGCACCAACGCGGAACTCGACATCCAGGTCGACGAAACCTTCTAGCCCGGGCAGCGGCACCCCGCGACGCTACTCCGACGCGGTCCCGTCGTCCCACTCGCCGGTTTCCGGCGGTGGGGCGACGAGATCCGCGAGTTCGTCCGCCTCCTCCTTTCGGTCCTCGGCGCGCAGCAGATCGGCCAACCGGTCGGCCAGCAGGGCGATATCGGGGTCGTCCGCGCCGATCCGAAGCCAGTCGGCCAGAGCGTCCACGACGCGCTCCGCGCCGGCCACCGGCGGTTCCTCGGGGGTGAAGGCGTCCTCGGCGACCGGCTCGGGGGCGGGCGGCAGCGCCCACTCGTAGAACGGGGACGGCACCTCGCTGTTGTTGGCGGCGGCGGAGAGCCGGGCCAGCAGCCCGATCCGGTCCACTGTTCCCTCCACTTCGTCGTCGTTCCTGGCCAACCACCAGACCACCGCGCTGCCCGGGTCCTTCAGCACGTCCTGGCTGAGGTAACTCCGCTTGCTGCGCTCGTAGTTGCGTTCGTGCTCCCAGACCTCCTCGTCCTTGCGGACGGCGGAGAGCTTGCTGAGCCGGTCCTGGTCAGTCTCGCTGAGCGTCAGCGTCACGTTTCTCGCCATGGCCAGTACGCGTCCGGAGGGGTCCGTCTCCATCACCCCGAGCACCCCGTTGAGGTGGTGCTGGGCCAGACTGCTGTCCGCCGGATCCTGCCGGGAGGTGAACGCCTTGGCACGCATCAGCACAGACCGCACGGCGAGGCCACCCGGATCGAAGTAGGCCATGCCCTCCACCTCGTGTGGCAGCCAGCGGACCGTGGCGGAGAACAGGAACTGGTAGTCGGGCTCCGCGCTGGGCAGGGCGACCTGGCTCACCCGCTGTTCCAGGGCGTTCTCCTGCGGCATCCGGTCGCGCGACCCGCCGGTCAGCGCCAGCAGAACGCCGGCGCCCAGCAACAGCGCTCCGCCCAGCGTGGGCCACAGCCACCCGGGCCACCCTGTGACGAGGCCGAGGATCGAGGCGACCAACAGGTAGAGGACGGCGAGAAACACCGTGAGGGTGCGGTGTCCTGAACTCATCGAACATTCTCCGTGGTGTGGTGGTTCGGGGTCGGCGCGGGGCGGGTCCAGGCGTCGAGCCCCTGTGCCGTGTCCAGGGCGCGGCGAAGGTGGTCGGCGACGGGACGTCGTGCCGTACGTTCCTCGGGGACCTCGTTGGCCCAGGTCCGGGAGATCACATACATGCGGCCCACGGCACGGGGGCTTGCCGCGCCAGCGGTGGCCAGGGTGGTCACCAGGCAGTCGCCCAGCTGGCCTTCGGCCTCCAGCACGGCGGCCAACCAGCGCCGGACGGGGGGCTCCCACTCCTGGTGCGGCAGATGTCCCAGGGCCTCGGCCCAGCCCAGGACGAGCGGTTCCTGGACGGTGTCGTCGGCGCAGAGCGCGGGTCGTGCGGCGATCGTTCCGGTGAGTGCCAGCAGAATCCTGCGGTCGGCCGTGAGGTGCGCCGCACCGTCCCCGATATGGCGGAGCAGGCGTTGCAGCAGCTGGGCGCAGCGTCGCGGCCCCTCGGCGGCCAGCCCCAGCAGCGCGTCCCAGGCGGGGCGCCGAGGCAAGTCGGCCTCGGCCCGGGCCAGATGGTGCAGCCGGACCAGCGCCTGGTCCGGGTGGTGCACCGCCATCACCTCGGAGCAGACCAGGGCCAGGGCCAGCCGGAAAGGCTCGGACAGTCCTGGCTCCCTGGCACGCTCCAGGATTTTCCGGCGCACGGCCCGGCCGTGGCGTGGGTGCCTGACCCCGATGGCCAGGGCCTGGGTGGCGTCCGGCACCAGGCGCCGGTCGGAACCGCGGCCTGTCCACCCGCCGGCCACATCGACGAGCCGCACGGGCTCATCTGATCGAAGCACCTGCTCGGCGAACCGGGCGACCACGGGCGCCCGTTCCGCACCGTCCAGCGGAAGGTGCCGCAGGCACTGCTCGACCCACCATTGGACGGCGCCCCGCAGGTCGGGGAAGTAGGTCCAGAAGTGGTGGAGGACGGCGGTCTCCCGAACCGTCTTCGCGAAGCGGGTCCGCCCGTCCCGCCCCGGCAACGCCCCAATCTTCCCGAGTTCCGCGCCCAGATCGGTCCGGTCGAAGCGCGGCCGGTCGTCCCTGGTGTGGTCCACCAGGTTCAGCAGCTCGGTGCAGGCGCGGTGGATGATCTCCGGCGGCGCGCCGTGGAAGAGGGCCACGGTCAACGCCAGGGCGCGGCGCCGCCCGTCGGGCAGGCCGGCGACAAAGGTCGCGGCCAGGGAGCCGTCCTCGGAGAGCCGGTTCCGAGCGGCGCGCAGCCAGTCCTGGAAGGTCGCCTCGGGGTCGGCGCCGCGCGCCTCGTCGACCAGTCGTGCCAGATCGGCGACTTCGGCGAGCGAGGAGCTGGCCAGTTCGGGGAGGTCGAGTTCGTCAGGTTTCGGGGTGATGCCGGCGCGGCGCAGATAGCGCGCCAACACGTGGTGAGGGGGAGGGCGCTGGATCGTCACCTCGACGGGCCGCAGTTCCGGGTCGACATGGCCCTCGGCGTGCTGCGGCAGCACCACGACCAGATGCGCGTCCTGTCGTTCCACCACGGCGCGGAAGCCGGTCAACTCGCGTTGTGCCCGCAGGAACTGGGGGATGTCGCTGCCGGAGAGATCGAGCAGCAGCCGGTCGCCACGGCCGATCGTCCGCGCGTCCAGCGCGCTGCCCTCGTCCTCCTCCCCCAGATCGATCTCGTGGATGTCGTCGCCGTCGGGAGCCAACTCGTGGAGAAGCATCCATGCGGTGGTCCGCCGTCCGCTTCCTGGCGGGCCGGCGAGGGCGACGGTGTGCCACTCCCCCAGCCGGCGGCGGGCCCTGGCGCTGCCGGAGGGCGGCACGAACCGGGCACGCAGCCAGCGCAGGTTCCGGCCGGCCATCGTGCGCGGATCACGACCCGGCCGGCCCAGCCGCTCCAGGGTCTCGGCCATCACGCCCTGGATATACGTCACATGGCCGGAGCCCGTGTTGGCGAAGCCGGTGTTGCCGATGA
Source organism: Streptomyces sp. NBRC 109706 (assembly GCF_000974485.1). Lineage (GTDB taxonomy): Bacteria > Actinomycetota > Actinomycetes > Streptomycetales > Streptomycetaceae > Streptomyces. The sequence goes on from NZ_BBOM01000010.1 coordinate 171,879, forward strand.
ACGTCCGGGCGTCCCCCGTCATGCGTCCTCCCCCGTGTCGCGGTTTCGGACCGGGCCGAAGTGCAGCTGGCTGCCCGACGCATCGCCCTGGCCACCGCTGAGCACCTGGCCGTTGACCTGGTCGGCCTTCACCTGACCGCCGGCGACTTGGTCCCCGTTCACCTGGTCGCCGCGAACCTGGGTTCCGATCCGGTCACCGTGGTAGGTATCGCCGCTGACCCGGTTTCCGAGCACCAGATCGCCCGTACCCGAGTGGACCGGGCCTTGGGAGGTGCCGATCAGCGTTCCGCTGTTGTCCTGCGCGGTACTGAACTGCGACGCCCCGTCCGCGCTCCCGTTCCTTCTGTCGTTCCCGTCGTCGCCGGGTCGCGGTCGGTCGTCGCCCTGGGCGGGGGCGTCGCGGTCGGTCGTGGCGAGATCGGGGACGATCCTGACCAGTTCGTCGCCGAGTTCCCGCAGGTCATGGGCTGCGGTGCGCAGCGCGAACCGCGTGTACTGGCACTCGGCCAGCGGCGCGATGCTCGACGGCAGTCGCCTCGCGTCCAGTTGTTCGACATGCCTGCCGATCAGCACCGGCAGGATCACCAGCCCGCACCTGATGGCCTCCTCGATCTCCCGGCGGACCCAGTCCTGCTCGTTGTCCAGGGCGCGCCGGTCGGGCCGGTCGCGCTCGGGCGCGTCCAGCCAGCGGGAGCCGATCAGGACCAGCAGCACCTCGCTGCGGCGTACGCCCCGGTCGAGGGCGCTCTCATAGTTGTCGCCCTTGGGGATCGACTGGCCGGCTAGGAACGCCCGGCCCTCGCCGAAGCGTCGCGTCAGCTCGTCATAGATTCGGTAGGCGATTTCCTTACCGTCGATGGTGCGGTAGTTGATGAAGATTTCGGGCATGGCGAGGTTCCCTCTCTCGGGTGGGTCGGGGGGTGAGGATCGAGGTGCTGGTTCAGAGGCGGCCGAGTGCCCCCGCCAGATCGGGGCTCAGTTCCTTGACAGCCGGGTTGGCGCGGTGTCGTCCCCAGATCTGGGCCGTGCGGCGCAGTTCGGCGGCGATGGTGGCCGAGCGCACCGGCCCCAGCCGGGGCAGCAGCGGTGCGAGGACGGCCGTCGACTCCTCGATCTCGCCGGCCGCCGCGTGCGCGAGACCGAGGCGTACTCCGTGGCGGATGAGGGCGCGTTGGGCGTGTGGCGGTACCCGGGCCGCCTCGGCCGCGAACACCTCGGCGGCGCGGGCCGGTTGACCCAGGTGGTGCAGGCACCAGCCGGTGTAGGTGGCCACCAGGTCGGGAACGTGAGACGAACCGATCATGGTGCCGTCGCCCTCCTGGGCGGCCCGGGTGAGCAGATCGCGTGCCCGGTCCAGACCGTGCATCGTGGCCCGGTGGTCGCCGGCGACCGCGTGTGCCTGGGCAAGGTGTTGGGCTGCCAGTCCGCGCACCCGGGGCGTGTGGGCTTCGTCCGCCGCCCGTTCGGTGAGCGCGATGGTGGTCGCCACATCGCCGCGCAGCAGATGCACCAGCCCGCGTCTGACCAGGCCATATGCGGCGAAGCTCGGATCGCCCCCGGCATCGGCGAGGTCGACCGCGCGGTCGGTCCACCACAGCGCGGCGCGGTCGTCGCCCGACTCCTGTGCCATCCAGCCGGTGTATTCGGCGAACCGAGCGGCCAGGGCGAGGAGTTCGCGGCGGGTGCGTCCGGAGGCGGTCAGTGCCAGTTGTTCCATGCTGTGGGTCTGTGCGGTGAGCGCGGGGATCAGGAGGCCGGGGTCGGAGGTCTGGCCGAGGCCGCGGAACTGGGTGAAGAGCGAACGGGCGGCCTTCAGCAGAGTGGTGCCCTCGTCGTCGGCGACGGAACGCAGGCCACCAAGTCCGACCGCCAGCACCGAGCCGGCTCCGGCGGCCGTGACCCGGCGACGGTCCATGGCCGCGAAGCGACTTGAGCCGTCTGCTCTGTTCATGCTCAGCACCCACACCTCTCCGTCGTCACTGGCGTCGGGGACCTGGACCGGGGTGGCACGCCCGGGGACGAGCGAGGCGAGCGCGCCTCCCGCGTGCAGCGCGGCATCGCAGAGCTTGGCCAGATCGGGGGTGGGTCTCTTGCTGCCCGTCTCGACCTTGCTCAGATGGCTCTTGCTGTAGTGCACCCGGCCGGAGAGACGGTCCAACGTCCACCCCTCGGCCAGGCGTCGCCTGCGGAGTTCCGGCCCGAACCGTGCTGTTTCGTCAGGCACATGAACCCCCGCGACCTTCGCACCTGTTAGTCCGTCGGTCACCGGCAGTAAGACTGCGGCACCCCGCATCACGGCGGCAAGGAGAATCAGCGTGTTTCCCGTTTCCCATGCGGAGAGTGAAGAGCCATCACCGCACGGTGTCGAGAGGGCCTTGGGCGGGTGGGGGTGCGGCGACCGGGTGTCCCGCCGCGCGGGAGAGGATCGACCGTGGCGGAGCGTAACCCCCCGTACCGGACAGTGGCGTTGCCGCGTCGGCGTGCCATGCGATGGGATGAGACCGGCCGGATGTGGGGTGTCCGTCCGTGGTCGTCGAACGGCCCGTCGTGGGCCGGGCACGGTGGTTGTCGGCACCGGGGCCCGCACGGTCCGCCTGGGGAAGGGAAGTTGGCGTGGATGTTGCCGCGACCGTGGGGCTGCGCCTCGGATCGGCCGTGGTCGCACCGCTGGTGCGACGGCTGTTCCGTGCTGAGCAGCCGGGCGCCGGCCTGGTCGACGGGCCGGTTCGGATCGACTCGCTGCTGTCGTTCCGGGGCGAGCGACCCACCCTGACCCGCCGTGGCCTGGAGAAGCTGTCCGGACGGCTGGTGAACCGTGCCGTGGCGGCGATGGGGCCGCATGACGCGCCCCCCGTCGAGGATCGCCTCCCCGTCACGATGGCGCTGGTCGACACCCTCTCCGGCCTCGGGGACCTGACCATGGACGATGTGCAGGCCGTCCAACTCGGCGCCGACGGCCTGGCCGAGGCGTTGCGCCACGGGCGTCCCGCTCCGCTGTCCCGGGACGCCGAGCTGTTTCACGATCGACTGGTGCGGCTGGCCGCCCTGCACATCATCGACTATTTCACCCGGCGTTCCACGTTTGTGGCCCGCACCCTGGTGGAGCAGAGCCGGGCGAACGCCCGCGTTGTCGAGACATTGAATCTGTTGGTCGAGCGCCTGCCCGCGCCGCACAGCGAGGACGCGCGGTTCGAGGAAACCTACCGACGCCATCTCGTGCGCCGCCATGGCACGCTCACCATCCTGGGCATCGACGTGGACGACGAATGGCCGCTGGACGACGCCTATCTGAGCCTGGAGACCACCGAGACCGAGCGGCGGAAGGGGGGCGGTCCGGAGCACGGCCGGCGGCCCGTCGCCACACCGCCGCAACGCGCCGAGCAGGCGCTCGCCGGCCTGAACCGGGTGCTGCTGCGCGGGGTGGCCGGCGCCGGGAAGACCACGCTGGTGCAATGGCTCGCCGTCACCATCGCCGAGCACCGGGCCGATGCGGGCCCACCGCACCTGGTCGGTCGGATCCCGTTCGTGCTTCCCCTGCGCACCCTGCTGCGGGCCGGGCGGGAGCTGCCGCCCCCTCGTGACTTCCTGGCGGCCGTCAACTGTCCGCACACCCCGCCGGCCGGTTGGGCGGAGCGGGTGTTGACCGCCGGCCGCGCCCTGCTGCTGGTCGACGGCATCGACGAGGTACCGCAGGACCGGAGGGAGCAGACCCGCTGGTGGCTGCGGGAGATGCTGCGGGACTTCCCCGGCAACGCCTGCCTGGTCACTGCCCGTCCGTCCGCCGTCCGGGAGGACTGGCTGGCCGCCGACGACTTCCGTGAGCTGTCCCTCTCCCCGATGAGCCACGCGGATGTGGCGGCGTTCGTCACGCGCTGGCACCATGCCGCCCGCGCCGGCCGGAACGAGGCGACGGCCCTGCTGACGGCCGTGCGCAGCCGCCAGGACCTGAGCCGGCTGGCCACCAACCCGCTGATGTGCGGCCTGATCTGTGCCCTGCACCGCGCCAGCCACGGCTTTCTGCCGCAGGGCCGGGAGGAGCTGTACGAGGCCGCGCTGCGGATGCTCCTGGAGCGGCGGGACCTGCAGCGGAGCGTCGACCAGGGTCTGCGGATGGACGCCAGGTCCCAACGCGTGCTGCTGGAACGGCTCGCCTACTGGCTGATCCGCAACGGCCACTCGCAGATGGAACGCGAGGACGCGGTGGAGCTGATCGAACAGGCGCTGCCCACCATGCGGCAGGACGCGGTGCGCGGCTCGGCCGAGGAGGTGTACCGGCAGCTGCTCGACCGTTCGGGCCTGCTGCGCGAACCGGCCGAGGGCGTCGTCGACTTCGTGCACCGAACCTTTCAGGACTATCTCGCCGCCCACGCGGCCGTGGAGAACCGGGACTTCCCACTGCTGGTGCGGAACGCGCACCTGGACCTGTGGGAGGACGTGGTGCGGATGGCCGTGGCCCACGGTCGGCCGGACGAACGGCGCCGGCTGCTTGGGCAGTTGCTCCGTCGGGGCGACACGGTGCGCAAGCACCGGGTGCGGCTGCACCTGCTGGCCATGGCCTGTCTTGAGCACGCCACCCAGCTCGATCCCGAGGTGCGCGCCGAGGTGGAGCGCCGGGGGGCGGCGCTGCTGCCGCCCAGGACCTTCGGCGAGGCGACGTCGCTCGCCTCCGCCGGTCAGGTGGTGCTGGAACTGCTCCCCGGGCCGGAGGGGTTGCCATCGGAGGAGGCCCATGCGGTGGTGGAGACGGCGAGGTTGGTAGGGGGCGACGCAGCGCTGGCCAAGCTGGCGCCGTTCCGTACGCATCCGTCGCCGACGGTGCGGGAGCGGCTTCTCCGGGCGCGGAAATCCTTCGACCCCCACCGGTTCGTCGTCGAGATCATGCCAGGACTGTCGCTCGAAGGGGCGCCGCATATCACCGTGTACGAACTGGCGGAGCTGAGCACCCACCGCCGGCTCGCCGAACATCCCTATCTCTCGCTGTTCGGCGCGTTCTCCCGGGAGGAGATCGTCAAGGTGCTGGCCGGGGCACCGGTTCGACAACTTTCGCTCTCCTGCGAGCGCCTCGGTGACCTGACGGTCCTTGACGCCTTTCCCCGGCTGGAGCGCCTTTCGCTGATCGACGGTCCCGCGCTCACGGATATCTCGGCGGTCGCCGGTCTGCCGCTCCGACGCCTGCTGGTGCGGAAGCTGCCGAGGGTGTCCGACCTCACCTGTCTCAACGCCCTGCCGGAGCTTCGTTCCCTCTATGTGGGCGACGAGATGCCGGGCACGAGTCTGTCCTCCCTTCCCACCCTGGCCCCGCTCACGGATCTCGGGGTTCCTCCCGGGGTCACCGATCTCACCGGGATCGGCGTCTGGGAGGAGCTGACAACGCTGCGGGTCGTCGAGGGGAAGAACGACTTCGGGCCGGCGAGTCTGGCCGCGGTGGCGGCGCTGCCCGCGCTGAACCACCTGGCGACCACCCCGCCCCTGATGACCGCGCTGCGCGTCCACGGACCCGCACTGCCCCGGATCACCAGACTGGACCTGTTCGGCCTGGGCGGCGAGGTGGATCTGCGGCAGGTCGTCGACCTCTTCCCCGGACTGCGGACACTGCAACTGGCCGGTGAGGATGCCATGGTGGATCTGGCCCCGCTGGCCGAGCTGAACGACCTGCGCGCGCTGACGGTCTGGGAATCGATCACCACACGGAACGACGACCGGTTGCGGGAGCGCACGGGATTCGCGCCGCTGACGTCGCGGTACTGACGGCCGGGTCGCCCGCCCGGAAGGATCAGCGGCGGGTGGCCAGGACCAGGCGGCAGTGGGGGGCGCCGTCCGGGCGGTGGCCCGGTTCGGCGAGGGCCGGGGTTTCGACCGTGAAGCCGGCCCGCGTCAACTCGGCCCGGACATCGGGGAGTCGGAAGGTGCGGTAGTACATCACAAACGGCGGGTGCCAGAGCGCGTTGCGCACCCGCATCGCCGTGTCGAAGCCCCAGAGCAGCCAGTAGCCGGCGGAGCCGACCCGGGGTGGGGCGGTGACGGGGAAGGCGAGCAGCCCGCCGGGGCGCAGCGCGGCGTGTGCCTGGGCGAAGAGGGTGGGGCGCTGGTGCGGGAGGAAGTGGCCGAAGGCGCCGAAGCTGACGATCAGATCGAAGGCGTTCCGGAAGGGTAGTGCCAGCGCGTCGGCCCGCACCAACGAGGTCGCCGGGGCGGCCGAGGCCGCCGCGACGGCCAGCATCCCGGCGCTGCGGTCGACGCCGACGACGCGCTCCCGGCAGACCTCCTGCAGCACGCGGAGGCCGGCGCCCGTACCGCAGCAGAGGTCGAGGCCGGCCGCGTACCCGCCGCGCGCGGCGAGGGCACGGGCGGTCGCGGAGAGAAACACCTCGGGGGTGCGGAACGGGGTCTCGTCGAACTTGGGGGCGAGCAGATCGTAGCCACGCTCGACGGAGGACAACGCCTGAACGACGAGCTCGCGAACCGTGGGCCCCCGCTCGGTGAACACCCACCCACCCTAACCCGCCGGACGGACGGGCCCGGGTACCTCCCGGTCGCGGCCCCGAACGGCAGCTTCCGACGGACGACACCCCCTCACCGACCCAACGGCCCGCCCGCCCACCGACTTCACCGGGCCGGCCACCCGCCATCAACCCCACCGCCCGGCACCGCCAGCCACTCACCACCAACTCACCGTCCACGACCGCCTTCTGACAGACCGTCGGACAACCAGACCCCTGCCGTCCCGGCGAAGCCCGACGCGCAACCCATCCGCCACGACACCCCCACCGCCAAGGACCTATCCCCCCACGTCCCCGGCCCCGCCGCTCGGCCCCGCCCGCCACCCGCCACCGACCTCTCGTCGCCGCCCGGCACCAGGCCCCGACGACCGGACGCACCTCCCGACAGACCGTCGGACCGTCGGCCCGTCGGCCCGGCCGCCCGCCGTCCGGGCGGAGCCCGACGCGCCGTTCCGCCTGGCCCCGCCGGCCAGGCGTCAGCGGGTCGCCGTCAACAGCGCTTCGTTCACCTGTTCCGGGGAGAGCGCGTGGTCGATGGCGAGCAGCCCCGCGCCCAGGGCGACCGCGTCGCGGCCGGACTGGCTGGGTTCGATGCGGAGGTTGCGGGTGGCCAGCGGGTGGGAGCGGCGGTAGACCACCTCCCGTACGCCGGCGAGGAGTTGGTCATGGGCGGCGGCCAGGGCGCCGCCGAAGACGACGGCCTCGGGGTTGAAGAAGTTGACCAGCCCGGACAGCACCTCGCCGACGGACCGGCCGGCCTCCCGCACCAGCCGGACGGCCTCGCGGTCGCCGGACTTCACCAGGGTGGCCACCTCGATGGTGCTGGTCAGCGGCGCTTCCGGGGTGCTGAGCCGGCGGGCCAGGGCGGCGCCGCCGACGGTGGCCTCCAGGCAGCCGAGGTTGCCGCAGCGGCAGGGCGTCTCGTCGGTGCCGACGCGGATATGGCCGATGTCGCCGGCCGATCCCCGGGCGCCACGGTGGAGTTGGCCGCCGGCGATGATGCCGCAGCCGATGCCGGTGCCCATCTTGACGAAGAGCAGATGGGCGGCGTCCGGCAGATGCCGGCGGCGTTCGGCGAGCGCCATCAGGTTGACGTCGTTGTCGACCAGCGTCGCGGCGCCCAGCCGGGTGGTGAGGAACGCCGGCACGGGGAAGCGGTGCCAGCCGGGCATGATCGGCGGGTCGACGGGTTGGCCGGCGCGGAACTCGACGGGGCCCGGCAGGCCGACGCCGATGGCGCGCAGCACGGAGGGCGGTTGGCCGACCGCTTCGAGGAGTTGGTGGGCGAGGACGACCACCCGGCCGAGGACCCGTTCAGGACCGTCGGCGACGCGCAGCGGCTCCTCGTCGGTGGCCAACTCGGCGCCGGCGACGTCCAGGAGGGAGACCCGGCCGTGGGTGGCGCCGAGCCCGACGCCCAGCACGAGCTGGTCCCGGGTGCGCAGCCGGAGGCGGCGGGAGAGGCGCCGGCCGCCGGCGCCCGTCTCGGTGGGTTCGTCCAGCAGGCCGTGCGCGATCAGGGCGTCGACGCGTTGCGAGACGGTGGAACGGGCGAGGCCGGTGAGTCTGGCGATATCGGCGCGGGTCTCGGCGGAGCCGCCGGCGATGAGGGAGAGCACCCGGCCGGGGGAGGCGGGGGCTGACCCCCCGTCCGTGCGCGTGTCGCTCCGCGTTCGACTTCGCATCTCGGCCCGCACCGGCCCCAGTTCGGACATAACACCTCCATGCCCTCCACTTTCGCCTCTCCGAAGCGAAAGTTACCAACCATTCAGTCTTAGTTTTGCCCAACCGTTCGATCCTGAAGCTGCTTTGTGTCTTGACAGGCGCAACTTTCACCTCAACATTGCTTCCATGCTGTCGATGCAGGACATGACAAAAAGTTTCCTCGGCATCCGCGTACTCAACGGCGTCTCCCTCGATCTGAAGGCGGGAGAGGTGCACGCCGTCGTCGGTGAGAACGGCGCCGGCAAGTCGACTCTGATGAAGCTGCTCAGCGGGGAGCACGTCCCCGACAGCGGGCGGATCGAGATCGACGGAACCCCCCACTCCTTCAGCCACCCCGCACAGGCCCAGGCCGCCGGGGTCGGGATCATCCACCAGGAGCTGGCCCTGCTCCCCGACCGCACCGTCGCGGAGAACGTCTTTCTCGGCCGGGAGCCCACCCGGCGGGGCCTGGTGGACCGTGCCGCGATGGCCGAGCGAACGGCCGCCCTGCTCGCCGAGTTGAACGCCGAGGGAGTGAGCCCGGGCACCCCCGTGCGCGAACTGTCCGTCGCCCGTCAGCAGACCGTCGAGGTGGCCAAGGCGCTCGCCGCCGACGTGCGGATCCTGATCATGGACGAGCCCACCGCTGCCCTCGCCGAACACGAGGTCGCCACCCTCTTCGACCTGGTCCGCCGGCTCACCGCCCGGGGTCTCGGCATCCTCTATGTCTCGCACCGGATGCGGGAGATCTTCGAACTCTCCGAGCGCATCACGGTGTTGAAGGACGGTCAGCTGGTCACCTGCGTGCCGACCGACCGGACCGATGTGGACGGCATCGTCCGGGCCATGGTGGGAAGGGAGTTGAGCGCCTACTACCCGCCCAGGGCCACCGAGAAGGAACTGGGCGAGCCGGTGCTCACCATCAGGGACGGCGGCAACGAACGGCTGTCGGGCATCTCCCTCTCCGTGCGCGCCGGCGAGGTCCTGGGCATCGGCGGGCTCCAGGGCTCGGGCCGCAGCGCCCTGGCCCGGGCGGTCTTCGGCGCCGACCCGTTCACCCGGGGCGAGTTGACCGTGGCGGGACGGACGATCAGGCCGCGCCGTCCCAGGGAGGCCATCCGCGCCGGCATCGCCCTGGTCGGCGAGGACCGTAAGGCCGAGGGACTGGCGCTCCGTCAGTCGGTGCGGGACAACGCCCTGTTGGTGACCCGCGCGGTGCGGATGCCGAGGGAGCGGCGCGAGGACGTGCCGGTGGCCGAGCTGTTGCGACGGGTCAGGCTCGCCTCGCGCGGCGGCGCCGGGCAGGAGGTGCGCTATCTCTCGGGCGGCAACCAGCAGAAGGTGGTGATCGCCAAATGGCTGGCCGCCGGGCCCAGGGTGCTGCTGTTCGACGAGCCGACCCGGGGCGTCGACGTCGGTGCCAAGGCCGCGATCCACACCCTGGTAAGGGAGTTGGCGCGCGAGGGCCTGGCCGTGCTGCTGATCTCGTCCGAGCTTCCCGAACTCATCGGCATGAGCGACCGGGTCCTGGTGATGGCCGAGGGCCGGATCGCCGGCGAACTGCCCGCCGGTCCTTCCGAGGAGGAGATCATGCTGCTCGCCACCACGGCCCCTGGCCGGCAGGCCGAGGCGGGTGCCGCCTGATGGCCGCCACCACCGACGCCAGGGCGCTGCCCGCCATCGGCGGTGCGGACCTGCGACGTTGGCGCCGCAACCTCAGCGATCCGGCCGTCGGCATCTGGCTCGCCGCGCTCGCCGTCACCGTGCTGGGCTGGGCGGTGGTCGCCGTCAGGGGCGGCGAGTTCCTCACCCAGTCCAACATCACGGGCATCCTGCAGAACTGTGTGGCGCTCGGCCTGATCGCCCTGGGCCAGACCATGGTGATCCTCACCGGCTCGCTCGATCTCTCCGTCGCCTATCTGGCGAGCCTGGGCACCCTGGTCGCCGCCGAGACCATGGCCGGCGACGACGGCAATCTGGTGCTCGGCATCCTGGCGGTGCTGGCGCTGTGCACGGGCGTCGGGCTGGCCAACGGGCTGATCGTCACCAAGCTGAAGGTCAACGCCTTCATCGCCACGCTGGGCGTCGCGCTGATCCTGCGCGGCTGGATCGAGGACAACTACACCGGCCCCGCCGGGCAGGTCTCCCCGGGCTTCCAGCGGCTGGGCTATGACCGGATCGGGCCGATCCCCGTCTCCCTCTTCCTGCTGGTGGGCGTGGCGCTGGCGCTGTGGTTCGTGCTGCGGCACACCCGCCTCGGCCATCACATGTTCGCCACCGGTGGCGACGAGCACGCGGCGCGGCTCTCCGGAGTAAGGACCGGGCGCACGGTGCTGATCGCCCATGTGCTGTGCGCGCTCTGCGTGGGCATGGCCGCGCTGTTCCTGACGGCACGCTTCGGCTCCGGCTCGCCCTGGGCCGGCACCGAGGCGTCCTACGACCTGGAGTCCATCGCCGCCGTGGTGTTGGGCGGCACCATCCTGGCCGGTGGACGCGGCGGCGTGGTCGGCACGTTGGGCGGCGTCGTCGTCCTCGCCGTGCTGGACAGCGTCTTCGACCAGCTCGCCATCGATCCGTTCTTCAAGAACGTGCTGCGCGGCGTGGTGATCATCGCGGCCGTGGCCGTCTACGCCCGCCGCCGTCGCTCGACGAGGAGGTCGGCATGACCACCGTCACCGCAACCCCGGTGCGGGTCACGGAGAGCCGACGCGTTCGGCTGACCCAGGCGCTGGGCACCGCGCTGCCCGTCTACGCCCTGCTGTTGCTGCTTTTCGGGGCCCTGGCGATCACCGATCCCAACTTCTTCGAGGCGGACCGCTTCCTGGCGTGGGTGCGCCGCGCGGCGCCCCTGGTGCTGTTGGCCGCCGGCCAGTATCTGGTGATCGTCAGCGGGCACTTCGACCTGTCGGTCGGCGCCGTCGTCACCACCGGCGTGGTCGTCGCCTCCGAGCTGTACCAGGAGTTCCCCGGGGCGCACTGGCTGGTGGTCACCCTGGCCCTGATGGCCGCGGGGGCGCTGGTCGGCCTGGTCAACGGGATGGTGACCACGCTGCTCAGAGTGCCGTCGTTCATCACCACACTGGGCATGATGCTGATCCTCCAAGGCGGCGTCTTCTACTGGACGGGCGGCTCGCCCACCGGCCATCTGCCGCAGGACTTCCGGGCGATGGGCCGCGAGGAGGTCTTCGGCTGGCTGCCGTGGGCGGTGCTGGTCTGCGCCGCCGTCGGGGTCGGCGTCGCGCTGCTGATGCGGTCACGTTATGGCCGCACGCTGATCGCCACCGGCGACAGCGACCGCACCGCCGAGTTGTCGGGCGTCTCGGTGCACCGGGTGCGGATCGTCGCCTTCGTTCTCTCCGGCACGGCGGCCGCGCTGGCGGCCGTGCTGGTCGCCGGCTACTCCGGGCTGTCCGCCCAGGCGGGCAACGGGATGGAGTTCGAGGCCATCACCGCCGTGGTGCTGGGCGGGGTGCTGCTCGGCGGTGGCCGGGGCTCGGTGCTGGGCGCGATGGCCGGGGCGTTCGCGCTGACCGCGCTGTTCAGCCTGCTCAATCTGCGCGGCGTCTCCGGATCCCTGGAGCCCACCGTGCAGGGCGTCATCGTGATCGCCGCCGTCGCCCTCGGCGCCGCCAACTGGTCCCGCCCACGCCGCCGTTCCCCCACCGGCCCCGCACCGGGCCCCACTACCCCAGCCGACTCCAGAAACCCACGAGATCCACAAGAACCACGAGATTCCAGCGATTCCAGCGATTCCGCAGGTTCCCCGGGAGGTTCCACCGCATGAGAAGCCCCACCCGCAAGAGACTGACGCTGGCCGTCTCCGCCGTGCTGACGGCGGCCCTGATCACCTCCTGTTCCTCCGACTCCCCGACCGAGGGGCCGCCCGACCCGGCCGGCTCCGCACAGCCGGGGGACGGGGACGGGGGTGACGCCGAGGAGGCGGAGTTCTTCGAGGAGGACGAGTACACCCGGCAGCTCGCCCTCACCGGGGAGACGCCCGAGGGCCCGGCGGACCGGCCCTGGGAGCAGATGCTGCGTCCGGAGCTGGTGAGCACCGAGGAGTACGCGATCCCCGACGAGGAGATCCACCTCTGCTTCTCCAACGCCGGCGTCTTCAACCCCTGGCGTCAGGTCGGCATGACCACCATGCGGGCCGAGGTGGCGCAGCATCCGGAGATCACCGAGTTCACCGTCCTCGACGCCGAGGGCAAGGACGACAAGCAGATATCCGATATCCAGAACCTCAGCAACCAGGACTGCGATCTGCTGATCGTCTCGCCCAACACCACCGCGACGCTGACCCCGGCGGTCGAGGAGGCCTGCCAGAAGCTGCCGGTGATCGTCTTCGACCGGGGGGTGAACACCGACTGCGCGGTCACCTTCATCCACCCGATCGGCGGCTACGCCTATGGCGCGGCGGCGGCCGACTTCCTGGTGGAGCACGTGGACTCCGGTGGGAAGATCCTGGCGCTGCGGATCTCCCCCGGCGTCGACGTGTTGGAGAACCGCTGGTCGGCGGCGGAGATCGCGTTGGAGGAGGCCGGACTCGAAGTCGCCGACGTGGAGTTCACCGAGGGCGACCCGGCCGCGACCAAGTCGATCGTGACGGACGCCATCCAGCGGCACGGTTCGATCGACGGCGTCTGGATGGACTCCGGCGCCACCGCCGTGGCCGCGATCGAGGCGTTCGAGGACGCCGGCGTCGACGTGCCGCCGATCACCGGCGAGGACCAGCAGGACTTCCTCCAGGCGTGGGCCGACAACGACCTCACCGCGATCGCCCCCGGCTACCCCACCTTCCAGTGGCGCACCCCGGTGATCGCGGCGCTGGCGGTGCTGCGCGGCGAGGAGGTGCCCGGCGAGTGGGTGCTGCCGCAGCCGGTGATCACCAGCGAGAACCGCGACGACTATCTGCGGGCCGAGATGCCGCCGCTGCACTACGGGCTGTGCGGCTGCGAGGACCTGCCGGGCTACCCGCAGGACTGGGGAGGCCGCGGGTGAGACTCTCCGTCGGAGCCAACCCGTGGATCTGGCACTCGCCGGTGAACGACGCGGCGCTCGCCGAAACCCTGCCCAGGCTGGCCGAATGGGGCTTTGACGCGGTCGAGTTGCCGCTGGAGTCGGCGGACGACTGGAACTACGCCGCCACGGCCGAGCTGCTGAAGCGGCACGAGCTGCAGCCGGCGGCCGTGATCGCCGTGATGCCGCCGGGCCGCGATCTGGTGCGGACCGAACCGGCGGCGGTCCGCGGCACCCAGGACTATCTGCTGCACTGTGTGGACGCGGCCCAACTGACCGGCGCGCCCGTGGTGGCCGGGCCGATCTACTCGGCGGTCGGCCGCACCTGGCGGATGACCCCGGACGAACGCGAGGCGGCCTACGCCGAATGGCGTGAGCATCTGGCGCCGGTGGTCGAACAGGCCCTGGCCGCCGGGGTGCGGCTGGCCGTCGAACCGCTGAACCGTTACGAGACCAGCCTGTTCAACACCGTCGGCCAGACCCTCCACGCCATGGAGGGGATGCCGCCGGCCGGTATCGGTGTGGCCCTGGACACCTACCACCAGAACATCGAGGAACGGTCCCTGCCGGACGCCGTGCGTCAGGCCGCCGGCCGGATCGCGCATGTGCAGGTGTGTGCCAACGACCGGGGCACCCCCGGCGCCGACCACCTCGACTGGTCGGGCTTTCTGCGCGCGTTGCGGGACGCCGGCCACACGGGACCGCTCTGCATCGAGTCCTTCACCGCGCACAACGACAGCATCGCGGTGGCCGCCTCCGTCTGGCGTCCGCTCGCGGAGAGCCAGGACGAGATCGCGGTGGCCGGCCTGCGCTTCCTGCGCCGCGCCGGCGCCGCCCTCTGACCCAGCACCTTGGGAGCCGCAGCACAAGGAGCGAGAGAGGAAGCAACCCCCACATGAAACGCCCATCGAGAATCAGACGACGCACGGTGGTGGCGATGGTCGCCGCGCCGCTGCTCGCCGTCGGCGCACTACCGGTTCTGGCGACCGAGGCCCAGGCCGCCGAGTTCCGGGCCCTGCTCTTCACCCGGGCCGTGGGCTATGTCCACGGCTCCATCCCCGCGGGCATCGAGATGTTCGAGGAACAGGCCGCCTCGAACGACTTCGAGATCGTCGAGACCGACGATCCCGCCGTGTTCAACGATGAAGAACTCGCCACCTACGACGTGGTGATCATGCTCCAGAACTCGGGCATGGTCTGGGACACCGACGAACAGCGCGCCGCCATCCAGACCTATGTCAACAACGGCGGTGGGGTGGCGGCCATCCACAACACCCTCGACATGGGCATCGAGGAGGAGTTCCCGTGGTGGGACGACCTCATCAACGGCGGCGCCCATATGCCGACGCACTCCCCCGGCACGCTGGACGGCACCGCGCATGTCGCCGACCGGGTGCACCCCTCCACCGCCGGACTGCCCGAACGCTGGGAGCGCGCGGAGGAGTGGTACAACTTCGACCCCAACCCGCGCGGCGACGTGCATGTGCTGGTGACGGCCGACGAGTCCACCTACGACCCGGGCGGCGACGCCATGGGCGCCGACCATCCGATCTCCTGGTGCCGCGAGGCCGAGGGCGGCAAGGTGTGGGCCACGGCCATGGGCCACGAGTCCGGCGCCTACAGCGAGGCGGAGTTCATCGACCATGTGGTCGGCGGCGTCAAATGGGCGGCCGGCAATCTGCCGGGCGACTGCGGCGGCACCGTCTGGAGCAAGTTCGACAAGGTGACGCTGGACGACAACACGTCCGACCCGATGGAGCTGGCTGTCGCCGACGACGGCCGGGTGTTCTTCGCCCAGCGCGGCGGCGAGCTGAAGATCTACGATCCGGCGACCAACTCCACCGTCACCGCAGGGGTGTTGGACGTCTACACCGGCGGCGAGGACGGACTGGTAGGGCTCGCGCTCGACCCGGACTTCGCCGACAACGGCTGGGTCTATCTCTACTACGCGCCGGCGGACGCCGACGAGGACATCAACCGGCTGTCCCGTTTCACCGTCGAGGGCAACTCCCTGGACCAGGCGAGCGAGCAGACGGTGATCGAGGTGCCGGCCTACCGGGACCGGACGTATCCGGAGCCCGGACACACCGGCGGCAGCGTGGACTTCGGTCCCGACGGCAGCCTCTACCTCTCCACCGGTGACGATGTGCCGCCCAACCTCTCCAGCCACTGGCAGGGTTGGGCCCCGATCGACTGGCGCGACGGCGAGGAGATGCTGGACGCCGCGCGCACCTCGGGCAACACCAACGACCTGCGGGGCAAGATCCTTCGGGTGCTGCCCGAGGACGGCGGCGGCTACTCCGTCCCGGACGGCAACCTCTTCGCCGAGGGCACCGAGGACACCCGGCCCGAGATCTACGCCATGGGCTTCCGCAACCCGTTCCGCTTCACCGTGGACTCCGAGACCGGCTATGTCCATGTCGCGGACTACGGCCCCGACCGGGGCGGGCCCACCACCGAGCGGGGTCCCGAGGGCCTGGTGGAGTACAACATCATCAAGGAGCCGGGCAACTTCGGTTGGCAATAATATCGTTTAGGGGTAACACTCTGTAAGGAGCGTCGCGTTGGGCATCACCACTGTGTATCGGGCCTATGACCAGCAGAAACGCCTGCTGTATGTCGGAATCAGCGACGGCGAGTTCATCCGCCTCAGCCAGCACGCCGCCTCGTCCCCTTGGACCCGGTACGCCGTCACCATCACGCTGGAGCGGCACCCCTCCCGGGCCCACGCCATGCGAGCCGAGCGCGCGGCAATCGCCACCGAGGACCCCGTCTGGAACATGGACGGACGCCCCCTGAGCCGGTTCCGCGCGTGGATGGCTTCCTACCCGTACACCCCGCCGGACGACACCGAGCCCCAAGACACACAGGCGTAAGTTGCCGCAGCACGGCCCCTGACCGACTCGGGCTGTCCCGCGGGACCGGAGGACAGCCCGCGCCTATTCGTTCTACGCCAGGGCGTACCGCAGCCGCTCCAGGTCGAACTCCGCGAGCACCAACGCGTGATCCGAGCAGGCAACGACCTCTGATGAGTCATCCACCCACAACCTGAGCAGCGCCGACACCAGATCCCGCGTGCAATACATGCGATCCAGACGCTGAGGCGGGCCCTGGTCTGTACGCCACAGGCTCGCCGTCGGCGTCAGGGCGTCCCGCTGGTGCAGCACGGTGGCGGCCCACACCCCCAGCTCCACATACGGCGCCTCGCCGTTCTCCGTCGGCCCGGACAGGATCCGGTCCGGCCCGATATGCGACACCTACCGGCCGCCCTCCCAGATCGTGAACCGCCGGGCGTGCGCCGTGTCTGCCACCATCCGCCAGTCCGGCAGCCTGTGCCGCTCCATGGCGGTGTGGGGGTAGGAGTTGCCGTCCATGCCGATGAGCGCCGAGCGGCCCTTGTCTGCGAGGACCAGGAGCCGCTGGGCCTCGCGTTCCCGCCACGCCGGATCCCACGAGCACAGGTGAGCCGACGCGAGGCCCAGCGGTTTGCTGGTACCTCGGAGACGTACGACGGGGTTGGCGATCGGGTGCCACATACCAGTGGTGTGGACGTATCGGTGCTCGACCTCGAACAGCTCCGGATCGACCAACACCGCGGTTGCGTTCGGGGACTCGTCCGTGCCTGGCGCGAGCACGGCGATCTCCAGCCCCAGTGCGGCAGCCTCCGTCTCCAGCTCGGTCAATGCCGACTCGAATGTGCCTTTCGGGCCGCGCACCTCCTGGCGCAGCACGATGTGCGGCCGGTGAGCGGCCAGCACGGCGCGCGCTCGGGCGCGGCGGTCAGGCTGTCCGCCGATGGGGATTCCGTTGTGCTCGATGTTCCAACTCACAACGCGCAGCACCTCGCCGTCACTGGCCGGGGCGTTCATGCGGGCTGCCCGGTGGCGAGGTTGGTGACTCGCTCTGCGTCCTGGTGTGCGCCGATGGCGCGGTAGATGTCGGCTGCGGCGGTGTAGTGCTGGCGCGCTGCCTCCGCGCTGCCGGCGGCGGTCTCGACTTCTCCCAGCGCTTCTTGGGTCGCCGCCAGGTCCGGTGTGGCGCCGAGCTGATCGAGTACCCGCGCGGCGGCGTGCAGTGCGCCGCGCGCCGCACCGAGGTCACCGGCGCGTGCGTGTGCCTGCCCGAGCCACCGCTGGGCGATGCCGACGCTGTGCGGGTCGTCGACGCCGAGGAGTGTGTCGCGGGCGTTGGTGAGGTGGGTGATGGCTTCCTGGTGGCGGCCTGCCATGCTCTCCGTCGCGCCGAGGAGGGCGCGTGCGCGGGCCGCGCCGCGCGTGTCGCCGATGTGTTGGCGGATCGTCACGACCTGGACGAGGAGACCGCGGGCCTGGTCGAGGTCTCCGGTGCGCTGGTGGATGACGGCCATGTGGTGCAGCGCGGTCGCCTCGCCGTGCGGGTCGTCGATCTCGCGGCGGATGGTGAGCGCGATGCCGTACTCGTCCAGGGCCTGGTCGTACCGCTGGTGCTCGCGCAGTGCGGCGCCGAGGCCGGTGCGCATGCGTGCCTCGCCCAGGCGGTGGCCGGCCAGAACGGCGGCCTGGACGCCGAGCCGGTAGCAGTCCACCCACTCCGGCGCGTGGAGGTGGGTGAACAGCGACCAGGCGGCATCAGCCAGCTGCCACACCGTGGCGTTGTCGCCACGGCCGTACAGAATGCGCTGCATCGCGAGGAGGTTCGCGCGCTCGGCGTCCAGCCAGGTGAGGGCTGCTGCACGGTCGCTCGGCGCCTCGACGAGCGGGGCGGGGGCGGTGTGGTGGTAGGTGGGTCGGGGGCGGCGCCGGTTGGGGGTGAGGACGATGTCGGCGGCGTCCGAGCCGGCCAGGTAGTAGTCCGCCATGCGGTCCAGCACCTCGGTGCGGGTGTGCTCGGCGTCCTCGGTCTGGGCGAGCTGGGCGGCGTGCTCGTGGATGACGTCGTGCATCGTGACGAAACCGGGGCGGTCGGAGGTGGTGAGGAGGCTGGCTTCGGCGAGCGTGGCCAGTGCCAGGGCAGGGTCGGTGATGGGCGGCGCGGTGTGGGCGATGGCGTGGGCGCAGGCGGTGGACAGGGTGGGGGTGGGGTGGAGGCCGATATGGCGGTAGAGCTGCTGGGCGGGGGGTGGGAGGGCGCGGTAGGACTGGGTGAGTGTTGTTGTCATGGTGTGCTCCGCGGTGGGTGGGGTGGTTGGCCAGTGCAGTCCGGTGGCGAGGAGAGCGCCGGTGAGGCGGATCTCCAGGGGCCAGGCGCCGGTGGGGCGCAGGAGTGCGCGGGTGGCGGGGTGGGGGGTTGGTTGGGGGCCGGCGATGCGGGTGATGAGTTGGAGGGTCGCCTCGGGGTTGAGGGGGTTCAGGGGGAGGGGGGTGGCGCCGTCGATGACGAGGTCGAGGAGTCTGTGGCGGCTGGTGATGAGGGTGGTGGTGTGGGGTGAGGTGGGGATGAGGGGCCGCACCTGGTGGGCGCTGGATGCGTTGTCGATCAGCAGCGCGAGGCGGCGGGTGGCGGTGAGGGTGCGGTAGAGCGCCAGCTGGTCGTCTGGGTTGGTGGGGATGTGGGCTGGTGGTGTGCCCAGGGCGCGTAGCCACCCGGGGAGTGGGGCGAGTGGCTGGGCGGGGGTGGTGGTGTGGCCGCGGAGGTCGGTGTAGAGCTGGCCGTCGGTGAACTGGTGGGCGTGCTGGTGGATCCAGTGGAGTGCGAGGGCCGATTTGCCGGCGCCGCCGGGTCCGGTGAGGAGCGCGAGGCGGTGGTCGCCGAGGGCGTTCAGCTGGGCGAGTGGTGTGTCGCGGTTGGTGAAATGTGTCGGGGCCGGGGGGAGTTGTCGTGGCGGGTCGGGCTGGTGGGTGGGCGGGGTGGTGATGTGCACGCCGCCGTGCACTGTGCCGGCCTGGACGGCGGGTCCGGATACGGCCCCGGAAAGTGCATTCGTTGTGTGGGAGTGGGCGGGCTGCGTCACCGTGTTCCTCGTCCGGGTCGCGTGGCGGACCAACCCGCTGTGCGGCGGGGGCGCACCGTTCCTCGTTGGGCGCCCCGCCGCACAGGGGGTTGGGTGTCAGTGGGTGAGGCCGAGCGTGGCGAGCATCGGTACGCCGGCCGCCAGCTGGCGCAGGCCGGGCGGGGCGAGCCGCAGGCCGGCGACGAGTGCCTGTGTCTCGCCCCGGCGGCGCGGTGTGATGCGAAGTCCGGCCTCGGTGGCGATGCCCGAGGCGGTCTCGACCTGTCCGGTCGGGCAGCCGGCGACGTCCACCGCGAGGTGCGTCGTCGCCAGCGCGGAGCGCGCCGGTAGTACGCCAGTGATGCGGCCGATAGTGCGCGCAGTGAGGGGCCACGTGGCTGGCATTGGCCACAGGATCCCGACCGGTCGGGAGAGGTCGGCGCCGGCGGCCCGGGCGGCGGTGAGGATCGCGGCAGGGTCGGTATCGGTGCACAGGGCGTGCTGCACGGTGCAGCCCGGGGCGTCGATCGGCCGGCTGGCGCCGCCCAGACGCACCGCCGTGGCGTCGCGGTGGATATATCCGATGTGGGCGCTGGCACGGTTGGGTGCGGCCGCCGCGATCCGGGGCGCGAGACACGCCCCGGGCCAGTCCACGACGAGAAGCTGCCGAATACTCAGGTCGGCCACCATGCGGGTTGCCGCCCACGCGCTGTAGGCGAGCGCGGCCCGCCAGGTTCGAGGGGCGCCTGGCCACGCCTTGATGACGCGGTCGGCCAGGACCCGCTCGGGGCCCCTTGTGTCAGGATCGAGCAGCGCGGCGTGGAGCGCTCCGTATGTCAGGGCTGGAACCGTGGTCGTGGCCATCATGTGTCCCGGGGGCATGGTGAGGGGTGGATGTAGAGGGAGTGGGTACGGCCGTCCGGATCCGTGGCAGTCCCTGCCGGGTGGGGGTAGACCCCCGGGGCGCACAGGGTCCGGCCGCAGCGCGCGCACTCGCGGCCCGCGAGCTGCAGAGGCGTCAGGTTCTCGCCCCGCACAATCCCGCGCAGGGGTTCGGGGAGGGTCCACACCGCGCACCGGTGCAGTCGCCCCTCCTCAGGGGTCGCGCCGCAGGTGGTACAGCGGATCAGGAGCCGAGCGGGCTGGCTGAAGCTATCGGGCACGCCGGCTCCTGCCATGTCGTGACGCCGTATCCAGCTCGTCCAGGGCGCGGCGCAGCGCGGCAGAGTCCGTGATCGGCGCTGTGGGTGGGGCGGTCCACCACACCGGGGGCGGTCCGGCTGCGGGGTGCGGCGGCGCGGTGTCCGGCGCCGGCACGACGACCTGCCCGAGTGTCACCAGCTCGACCTCAGCCGGCAGCTGCCAGCCCCTCGCCGCGCCGAGCGGCACGAGCCAGATGCTGGTGAACCACCCCTCATGCCGGATCGCGGTCGTACCGTCGGGCAGGCACCGGGCAATCGCAGGCGCGTCCAGGATCGGGGCCCGGATCGCATCCCACCACTCCCCGGCCGGCACCAGCTGCGGCCGAGCGCCGTCCGGTGGCATCCACGGCGGCCAGGCGGCGGTCACGGCTCATCCCACCCAACGGTGGGAAAGAGGCGCGCCATTCTGGCCAGCACGTCCCGTAGGCCGTCAACGTTATGGACGATTCCGTTGCCAGGAGCAGACGTCCAGTACACGACTGGCGGCGACTCAGGGGGGAGAGTCCAGGGTGCTGGCGGGACCCGCACCGGCTGCCCCGCCACCAAAAGGCGCGCGACGCTCGGAAGTTGCCAACCTGTGGCCGCGCCGAGTGGGACGAGCCAGGTCACGGTCATGTGCTCGCGGTCGTGGATCACCGGGGCGCGGTAGCCGCACTGGACCACCGCCCCATCAAATGCGTGCACCTGGATTGCATCCCAGTGGCGGCCCGCAGGGATCACGTGCAGGTCCGGGGCGGTGGGCACCCAGGAGGCGGCATCAGGCGTCATAGCGGCAGCCCCTCGTGACTGGACAACAGCTCCGAGCGCGTCCCGTCGGCAAGAGGGCGCCCTTCGTGCTTCACGCAGCTCACGGTCTGCCACTCGCGACCGCCGACAATCACAGGGCCGGTAGGGGTGAGGGAGCAGTAGACCGCGCCACAGTGCCAGCATGCCTCGCCATGGAGGCGAGCGATGCTGACCCCGTCGGTCTCATCTGGGGTGGTGATGTGCACGCTGTGTCCTATCTGCCGAAGGCGTCGGCAGATGGTTGCGCGCGAACTGGGCCAGATCTGACCCAACGCGGGTCAGTGACCCAGGTTGGGTCAGATCATTCCGCGCCGCACCACTGAGCGAAGCTCGTCAGAGACTCCACGCTGGTCTTGCGGCGCCGGATGAGCGCTGAGATGTCCTCGCGCACCCAGCGGTGCTCGCGCACGTGCTGCGGTGCGAGGCGTTGCGCGACCTTCAGCGCCTCGAAAGCGTGGCCCGGGTGCCCCGCATGAAGTTGGGCTCTGGCCATCTCGATGTAGAAGCCGCTGCGCCGCTCCGCGCACATACTCCGAGGCGGTGCCCATTCGCGGGCGATGGCGAGCGCCTGCCCGAGGCGCGTCCCGCCCAGGGACACCGACAGCGACACCTGGTGGATGCGCACCGAGTCCGGCCCGACGGCAGTCCCGGCGTAGACCCCCTCGCGGACCGTTTCCGCGAGTCGGGTGGCGTGGCTGGTGTGCTCGTCGGCTGCGTCACCGTCGCCCGCGCGCGCTGCGATCACGGCCGCGCGCATATGCAGCGCCGCGCGCGCCGCTACCGCTCCGCTGGTCGTTGGCGCGGGTGCCACGTCGATCGCGCGTTCCAGAGCGCGCTGGCCGGCCGCGTGCGCGCGGCTCGCGAAATACTGCTCAGTGCGAACGTAGGCCACAGTGGCGTGGGTGATCGGATCGTCGGCGACATGGGCCAGCCAGCGCATCGTGTCAATGATCCTGCCCGAGAGGTCCACGGCGCCGTACTTGTAGGCGGCGGCGTCCACGGTGCGGCAGGCCGAGATCGCGATCCGCGCCGCCTCTGCCCTCTCTGCTGGTTGGGCGGCCGCCAGGGCGCGCAGCGCTTCGGCAAGGAGGGCCGGCCCCTCGCGCATGATGCGCGCGTACTGCGCCGCCAGGCGGTACTGCTGCACCTCGTCAACGGCTTCGCGTAGCTCTGGCAGGAAGCGCGTCGGCCCGTCGTCTGGGTCGTCCCAACTGGCCAGGATGGCCCGCAGGTTGGGCATCATGGTGTGTGCTCGCTCTGCCGATGGCAGGTGGTGCTCGCGCAGGCTGGCTGGGTCGATACCGAGCGCGTCTGCGATCGATTGGAGCACGTGGTCGCTGGGCAGGCGGGCGCCGCGCTCGATCTTAGGCAGGGTGCCGCTACCGAGGCCCGCCCGGTCGGCGAGGCGGTCCTGAGTCAGGTTGGCGAGATGCCGGTGGTAGGCGATACGGCGCCCTACCTCGGCGGGGCTGTCTGCGGGCATACTGGCTCCCGTTCGGTACTCAACACCCGAACGGTACCCGGGCGGTGACGCCCGGGTACTTGCTTTCACTCTTCCGTGACGATGGCGGCCAGCTCGTTGAGACTGGTGATAGACCAGTCCGCCGCCTCCCGCACACCAGCATCATCCGCCCACAGGTGCCCCCATGGGCCGCGCCGCAGATGTGCTGTCAACAGGCCCAGGTCGCGCGCCGGGTAGATGTCGTTCTGTGGATGGTCACCGACGTAGAGAACCTCCTCGGCCCGAGCTTCGGCGAGGCTGATCACCCGAACGAAGAACTCTTCTGATGGCTTGGCCGCGCCCCAGTCCCCGGACACGGCAACCGCTTCCGCCGGCAAGTCCAGCGCCCGCAGCAACTCCCCTGCCCGCGACGTCTGGTTGCCGGCCACGATCACCCGCACACCGAGCCCACGCAGCGCGGCCAGGGCCGGACGCACGTCCGGGTACAGGTCGGACTCGTCCAGGCACTCTCCCCGCCCGGCCGCCTCGCGGGCGGCGTACTCGGCCGCCAGGTCCAGGCCCGGGCGCACCAGGCGCAGCGCATCGGCGTTGTCCTGACCGCGTGCCACTACCGAGCCGACGAGCGCTGACAGCGTGTGGCGTGGGACGTCCAGCCAGTCCGCCCAGGCCGCCCAATACCGGTCATCGCGGGTGAGGGTCTCTCCGATGTCGAGGGCGACGCATCTGATCACGGCGCCAGCCTAGGGCCGCAGCAGCACCACGGCGGTCGCGTCGTCTCGGTATCCCTCGCTGTCCTGCTCGGCTGCTGCCACGAGCGCGTCCGCGAGGGCCTGAGGATCATCCGCATACTCGGCTACCAGGCGGGCCATGTCCGGAACCTGGTCCGAGACGCCGTCCGACACCAGCAGCACCAGCCCCACCTCGGCGGGGATCTCCGCCTCTCGGCAGGTCGCCGCAGACGCCTGCGCCAGGCCGAGCCGCGCCCACTCATCATGATGCTCAACCAGATCCACCGCGACGCCGCCGTGCCGCCGCAGGTACTGGCCCATGGTCTGGTCCGTGGACCACTGCGTCTGCTCGCCGGTCCATCCGTAGATGCGGCAGTCCCCGATCCAATGCACCCCAGTCGGTTCCCCTGGCACGGCGCGGGCGTAGACCGCAGAGGCGTGCACATAGTGGTCGTACGCCTCAGCCATCTGACCGGCCGTCATCAGACCGGCCAGCCCGCCCAGCGTCATGCCGATCTGGGTGATCACCGGAGCGGCGCACTGCACGTACTGGACGGTGTCGGGGTGATGCCCGGCCCCGTCGACCACCGCCGCGGTGACCTCTCCACCACGGCGCTGCACGTGCGTGCCGTCCGCGCACGGCGGCTCGGTCCCCGGCCGCTGCGCCGTCCGCACCGCGATCGCTCCCACCGGCTGCTGCTCGGCCTCAGGCACGTCTACTCTCCCCTGCTCGCACGCTGGCCCCCTACCGTCGCCAGAGATACTCGGCGCCCCGCAGGCACTCCGGTGCTCCCCCGATCAGCCCTGCCCGCCTGGCCCCACCCGGCGCGGGGACGCACGCTCGACGTGTGCCCTCACCGAGGATCGTCGTGTACCCGCCCACACCCGGCGGCGGGCGGCGCGTGCGCGCCGATGGGCAGGCCATCGGCCTCGCACGTTCCGCCCGCGAGCTGCTCGAATTCCTCCGGCGCGCCGGCCTCGACCCGGACCTGATCGACCTGCGCGATCCGACCCTGATCGAGTGGCGCGGCGGCGGCCCCGACACCTGGGAGTGAGCCCCGGGCCGCAACGGCGCCCCACCGCCCCAGTCAGGCTGGGAGGGCCGAGACGCGTTCCCGGAGCGCCCGCACGTCCGGTAGGTCAGCGCTCCCAGCCATCTGCCCGGCCAGATCCCGCAGCGGCCCGGCCGGCGGGCCCTCGTCGAACACGACGGCCCGCGGGATCTGTGGGACGAGCGGCTGCCCCTCACCGCGGGCTGGCTCGCCGCCGGCCGCCCCCACCCGGCGGACTACACTCTCACCGTCGTTGCGGGCATCCACACCCTCCGGCGAGAAGGGGCACGGCCGGCGGCGTGGTCTGTCTAAGCCTCGTGGCGCCTGGCTGCTTGAATGCCGGGGTGAGCCACGGAAACGGCGACCGCGCACCGCAGACCAGCCCTCCTGATGCCGTGCGCGCCCGACCGTGGGGCCCCGACGACGGGTCAGAGCCCCGTGTGCACGTCTATCCGGCCAGATCACAGCCCGTGATGTGGGTACGCGCCGGCGGACAGTGGCTACGCGGTCGGGTCATGGCCCGTCAGGACTGGGCCGGGGCTGGCCCGGTGTACCAGATCGCGGTCCCCACCCCCAGCCTGAGCTATCGCATCGTCTCCTACCGGTGGCCCCAGCCCGGACTGGTCGCCGAGACACCGCCCGCGCGCGATACCGAGGATCAGCGCTGAGACGCCGCAGGCAAGAGCCGATCGGGGGTGTCCAGCCAGACCCGCGCCGCGCCCCCCGGCCGGCGGTCGACCCCGAACCGGTCCACCCCCGGAGCACCCACACCGATCCACCAGCGCCACGCCGCGCCGACCTCGTCCCACAGGCGGCGCGCACCGGCCTGTCGAACCGTCATCGTCCCGCCGGTGGCCACCTCCACCACCGCCGTGCTGCCGCCGTCCTCCGCATACAGCCACAGCTGGGCGTGCACGCCGGGGGTGTCGTCTGCGGTGTCCCAGGCGTGCCACACCCCAGCGGTCAGCAGCCCGATCGCGAACTGAGCCTCGTAGTCCTCGCCAGCCACGACCCATGGAGACAGAGAGGTCACCTCGGCGGGCACCGCCGACAGGTCAGAAGCGTCCGCCATCACCCCGGGCCCGTGGCCCACACGACGCATCGGCATATAGGACCCGCCCGCAACCCAGCGACCCCGCAGCGCCCCGCCCGCCTCCATGTCGGCAACCAGCGTGCCGTAGGTGCACCACGCGGTATCCCACGGCGCGACGATCCGCCCGCCCTCCGCCAACTGCGACGCCCACTCCGCAGGGATCCCCCGCACCGAGCACGTGGCGATGATCCGGTCATACGGCGAGCCCGCCGCCCAGCCCTCCACACCATCCCCCCGCACCACCAGCGGGCGCAGCCCAACAGCCTCCAGCGTCGCGCGGGCACGCTCCACCAGGTCGCGGTCCAACTCGACGCTGACGACCTGGGAGTCACCCAGGTACGCGGACAGCAGCCCCGCGTGCCACCCCGTCCCCGTGCCGATCTCCAACACCCTCCCGCCAGGCGGCACATCCGCCAGATCGAGCATGGCGATCACTGTGCCAGGCGCAGACGCCGACGACATCGGCCGCACGCCTCCGCCCAGCTCAGCCTTCACCTGCACCACCACCGGAACATCCCCCCAGGCCGCCTCCTGCCACCGGGCAGGCTCCAACTCCCGGTCACACACCCGATAGCCGCCCAGCCCATCCCGCAGCCACACCCGCGCCGGCAGGAACCGATCGCGAGGCACAGCACGCATCGCGGCCAGCCACTCCGGCGACACAGGCCGACCCAAGCGGGCGGCGATCTGCCCGGTGAGCTGATCCAGCAGCGGCGTGCTGGCGACCGCAGTCACGACCCGCCCTCGGGCTGATCAGCCGTGTCATCCCGCTGCGGCGGGGGCGGGTCCTCGGGGAGCGGCGGCGGGATCGGCCGCCCCGGCTGGTGCCCGTCATCACTGATCGGCGACCGATGTTTCCGCTCCGGCACCTGCATCGTCTAACCTCCCCACACCTCGGTGATTGTCACCTGACGCACCGTAAGGGCGCGCGAGGGGCGCGCGAAAGGGCGCACGCCGGCAGACCTCAGAACTCCCCGTGCCGACGCGTTTTGCCAGACTGTCGAACCGGTCCACGCACAGCCGCCGTGCGCGCTACGCTCCCGTTCGTCACCCAACTGGTCGGAGGAGGATCCCTTGAGCCGGTACGCATACCGCTGCGGCGCCTGCCAGGCCCGAGACCCATGGCGCCGCTCCCGCTGGGACGCCTGGGCCGACCAGGACACCCACCGCGCCAACCACCACGGCGGCATGACACCTGATGGGGACACCATCCTCGTCTACCAGGAGGGCCCCACCACCGGTCAACTCCTCACCGGCATCGTCACCGGCATCGGCCGCGTGCTGGGCGCGATAGCCGACGCGTGGCGCCGCTCCCCACTCATCCGCGCGATCCGCGTCGAGCTGGGCCGCACCAGGTGGTGGAAGCCCACCATCATCGGCCTACGCCTCGCGTTCTTCGCCTGGGTGATCCTGCTGCTCCTCAAACCGGAGTGGGGGGCGATTCCGCTCGGGTTGGTGCTATAGCCAACCACGTCCCCTGGCAGCTCTTACCATGAATTTCGCTGTTCGCGCTCCGCGCGTTCCAGCTCTCGCTGATCCCACAGGAATGTCTCCCAGGCATCACATGCATTGACGAACCCTTCATTCCGATCCGGAAGTGAATCTTCCCTCCTAAGCGCTCCAAGGCACTCCACTGCATGAGCGGCAACGTCAGAAAGAACCGACGAGGGGTCGATCTGTACTTGGCCGTAGTTCGAGTACGCAGTCCCAAGGTGACGCCAGTTACGGAGCAGTTCAATGGCCTTCGCCAGGGTGGCGCGCGCTGATTCATCTCGAACAGTTAGTACCGACACTTCCAAGGGCGCCAGAATCTCCATGAGTTCACGCTCCCAGGAATCCTCTGCTGCTCTGAGGCGTTCCTGCTCCTCGAGTGACCGATTGCGGCGAGAGATCCTGGAGCCCGGCACGTCGCGCACGTGGCGCAGGACTCGTCCGATGCCATCGGCCAGGGCCGCCAGAATGGCATCTTGCTGCTCACGGACACGTTCGTCTTTGGCCGCCAGGAGTGCTCTCCCATGTACCCGGTACGCAAAGTACGCCGTAATAGCCGAACCCGATAGAGCAGAGCCCGCAGCGATCAGGCCGCTGGTGATGGTGGAATCTAAGGCCATGCCACTAGTCTGGTGCAACAGCCGCCGTCAGGCCATGAACAGCGCGACGACCGCGACCACAGCTCCGGCCACACCCGTCACTCCGCCGATGACCGGCAACGGCCACCGCCGCGCCTCCAACCCCGCTACCCTCGCCCCCAACGAGTCCAACTCCTCCCGCAGCGCGGCCACGTCCTGGTCCGCACGTTTAGAGCGCTCCACCAGTACAGCAACGTCCGTGTGCACCTCACCCATGCGAGTCAGCAGCGAGGCGAGCTGCGCACGCACCTGGTCCAGGCTGTCCGACAGCATCCGCACCTCCGCGTCCGTCACCGGTCCGCCCCTGCGCGGGAGTTGGCCAGCGCCACATCCAGCGAGCGGCCGGCCGGGGCCGGGTACTGGGGCGGCCGGGCCCAGCCCAGCAGCACGCCGGCCACGCGCCGCAGCTGCGGGTGCTGCGCGCGGCCAGCCCACTCCTCCACCCCGCGCAGCCCGGTGTAGTAGGCGGCGGACAGGGCGGTGCCCACCGCAGCAGTCACCTCGGCCTCGTCCAGATCCAGACCGACCCGGGCGGCCAGCGTGAGGACCAGGCCGGCCACCATCGGCACCACCGTGCGGGCGATCGACACCAGCATCTCTACCTCCTAAGCAGACCGGCCGCGTTCGGCGAGCCAGCGCCGCACGATCTGGTTGTGACGGGCGTCCGCGAGCGCATGATGCTCGCTCTCCTGCTGCGCTGGCAGAGCGCCGACCGGCAACCCGAGTCGGGACCGCTCCTGCTGGATGTCGTGAGTGAACATCGGCACCCCTTCGGGCAGCGCGACCATGGGGCCCCAGAGCTGGGCGAGGCAGACATGGTCGTAGGCGCCGTAGTTCGCCCACAGCTCGACCTCCGGCCCTGCGGCCAGGATGAAGTCGGCGACGGCGCGGGCGATCTGCGCACGAGGCCGAACTGCCGGGTCGTCGAGGTCGAGACGATCTACTCCGCGCACGCCGGGCGGGTTCTGTACGACGGGGAGATGCGGCCACACGTTCCCCCGCAACCACGGGTGCCCCCGCACGGCCGCCTGGTCGAACTCGGCGTTCACGGCGTAGAGTTCGCGGCCGTCGTCAGCCACCATGCCGATCGAGATCAGCTCGATGGTGCGCCCGTCCTCCAGGAACTCCAGGTCGTAGTCGATGGCGGTCACAGCGGCCACGCCAGCAGGCTGGCGGTCAGCTCGTCGATCGGCACCGGGGAGTCCCCGTTGACCAGCACCTCCGCGACCAACCGGTTGTCGTCGGAGCCGGGCAGGTGGCCCTGCCAGTGGTGCGCCGCGTGGAGCCGGCCGCCGTCGTGCACCGGGGAGGAGATCGGCCAAGACTTGGCGCGGGCCCAGACGCCATCCTTCTTCGCGTTGCGCGCGACGCGGAGCTGGATCTCCTGGCCGCGGCCCAATCCCCCGGCGCGCACCGCGAAGTCGAGGCTGAACAGGCGCTCGCCCTTCAGGAGGGTCTGCTCCCGGTCACGGTCGGACCAGCCCTTCCCTGGCGTCCAGACGCGATCCCAGGTGATCGTGTACCACTCACCGGGGCGCAGGGTGACGCCGGACGTCCGCTCGAAGTAGGTGTGCATGGGGGTCTCCTCTGGGGGCGAGCCTCCTGGGCTCCAGTCGGCGGGATGCTTCAGGCGCTCGGCCACGCGTCGGCGGATGTCGCCCATGGAGACGCCGGGACCGCGCGGGTCGATCTTCCCCGGCTGCCATTCCAGATGGCCGATCACGGAGGTGTCTCCGTCCTTGCCCCAGTCGTGTGCGCGCAGCAGCGCGGCCGAGGCCCGGACAATCGCCTCCACCTGTTCGGCCGGCCAAGGGTCCTTGTTGTCACCGAGGTTGACGCACTCGAATCCGTAGAAGTGCTTGTTCCCGTCGGTGTCGGCCTTCTGGTCGGGAGGCAGTTTGCCTTCGGCGATCACCGCGTCCAGCACGGCGCGGTCGCCGCTGCCGGCGTGGTTCGCCCGGCCGTGCCCGACCAGATAGACCGTGCCGTCCTTGGCGATGACGCCGTGACAGAGCGGCCCCGGCAGGGAGGAGTGCCCGTTGTAGCAGAGGTCGACCGAGCTGGCGGTGCCCGAGGTGACCGTGTGGTGGACCATGACGCCGTGCACCGGCCCCCAGGATCCGGCGTGGTTCCGGTTGTGGGTGCGCCAACTCTTGTGCTCTGCGACCCTGACGCCCTCGGCGCGTAGCGCGGCCACCAGTCGGTCAGCGGACAGCGGTGTGGCCATCAGGCACTCTCGCTGGGTGCTGGCCACGTGGCGCCGGCCGGCGTCACCGTTCCGCTGTAACGCCGCGACGCTGTCATGGGAGCCGTGGGGTGTGCTTCCAGCACGGCGGCGAGCATGGCGTCGGCCATGGCCTGTAGGACTGCGTGGTTGAGGGCACGCGAGCCGTAGCGCACGCGCACGACCCCGTCACGGTCATGGAGCGGCCCGTCGAAGGGTGCGTCGATTTCGATCTCGACCAAGGGGTCGTCCATTGGTGCACCGTCCACGCGGAGGTAGTAGATCGCGCGCTGGGCATCCTCCGGCACGGCATCGGTATCGGTCGTACGGAGTTGCGGTGCAGCGCAGACACCTCCGCAGCAGACCTGCGGCGTGGCGAGGTTCAGAGTCCGGTCGTCCGTCATGTGCTGCTCCGGTCGGTCGAGGGGGTGGCTGGTGAGGGAAGCGTTTCCACGTCAACGGGCCATAATGGAAAAGAATTTCCGCTACCTGGAAGTAGGTTACTGTGGCCGATCACCACCCAGGCGAACAGCAACCCCGCGACGAGGCCCACGAGTTCGAGCCGTGGCAGCAGCGCCCCGACGAGGAGGCCGCCGAGCACGAGCTGTTCATGAGGTTCTGCGGGTTGCTCGATGACCGCCTGGACCGAGTCGCCGACGCCCTGGGTGAGCCCCTCAACCGCATCGCGCCCCTGTACGATCGGCATGCCTGGGCGCCCCGCCGTGACGCCTACTGGGACCACCGCACCCAGCGCGCTGCCGACTCCCGGGTACGGCAACTCACCGCCCTGTCGGAGCAGATGGTGGCGCTGGCCGCCGTCGCCATCGCCAAGGCAACCAGGGCGACCCACACGCTGGATGCGGACATGCTCACGCCGCTGGACATCTCCCGCCTGTCCGCGTCCGCGTCCCGCCTAGCCGAGTCCGCCGCCACCCTCACCGGCATCCGCTCGGTCGTCTCCACCCTCAACCCGGCCGAGGAGGGCGTCACCAACGACGAGATCGCGGCCCGCATCGATCAGCTCCTGGAGCGCGCCGACGGGGACCGTATCGCCGACCTGGAGCGCCTGGTCACCGGCGGCCGGCCGTCGTGAGCACGCCGGCCGTCTCGGACCGCATCCGGGACATGCTCGCCCTCAACGCCCCGCACCTGACGGCCGCGCGCCTCGAACCGTCCTGGGAGCTGCGGGACCACACGCGACTCATCGGCGAGGCCCTGGCCACAGCCGCCAGCACTCCTGGGGCGCGGGTCGCGATCTCCTGCCCCCCACAGGTCGGCAAGAGCCAACTCTCCGCAATTTGGGCGCCGTTCTGGATGCTCGCCCGCTCCCCAGGGCGGCGCATCATCACCACCAGCTACGGCACCGACCTCGCCACCCGCAACGGCCGCGCCGTCCGCGCCCTGGTCCGCGACTACGGCGCCCGGTACGGGCTGGAGTTGGAGCACGGCACCGCATCCGCAGCCGAGTGGTACACCCCCCAAGGCGGCGGCGTGAAGAGCGCGGGCGTCGGCGCTGGCATCACCGGCTTCCCGGCCGACGTACTGCTCGTCGACGACGTATACAAGAACCGGGCAGAAGCCGAATCCCCCGCGACGCGCGAAGCGGTCTGGGAGTGGCTGTCCGGCTCGGCACTCACCCGGCTCGCCCCCCACGCCCCGGTCGTCATGATCGGCACCCTGTGGACCCCCGACGACCCGATGCTGCGCCTCATCGACCGCGAGGGCCGCATCGAGGACGGCGGACGATGGCGCGTCATCACCCTCCCGGCCTTGGCCGACCGCGAACTCACCCCACACGGCGACCCGCTGGGGCGGGCGGACGGTGAACCGCTGCCCCACCCGATGATCCCCGAGGGGGACGTTGAGGCGCTGCGCGCCCACTGGGCCGACAAGCAGACATCGGTGCTGCCCAGGGACTGGGAGTCGCTGTACCAGTGCAACCCGAGCCCGCGTGAGGGCGCGTTGGTCTCGTGGGACGTGATTGAGGCGGCGACCGTCGCGCCGTCCGCCGTCCCCCATGCCGTGCGCACCATCGTGACCGTCGACCCGGCCGGCGGCGGAGAGGACGAGGTCGGCATCACCGTAGCGATCCTCGGGGCAGACGACTGCTGCTACATCGTCGCGGACGCCTCCGGCGCCATGCCGGTGACGGAGTGGCCCGACCGCGTCTGCGACCAGGCAGAGGAGTACCAGGCCGACAGGATCGTGCTGGAGACCAACTACGGCGGCCAGTTGACCGTGCAGCCGATCCGCGTGGCATGGCAGGCGCGGGAGCGCACGTGCATGATGCCGGCCATCCACACCGTCACCGCCAAGCGCGGCAAAATCCTGCGGGCCGAACCGATCGCCCAGCAGATGGCCATGGGGCGATTCCGGATCGTGCGCGGTCTGACGAAGTTGGCGCGGCAGTGGGCCTCGTACCGGCCTGGGCAGCCCAGCCCCGGTCGGCTCGATGCCAGCGTGTATGCCGCGATCGACCTGCTGCGCCCGCCAGCCGGGCACCTGGTGAGGCAGTCCGGGCCGCGCCGTATCGAGCAGATCGTGCGGCCCCCGTCCCCGGACCAGCGCCGCATCCCCGGTCGCTAAGAGGAGCGGCGGCGCACCGGGTAGGGCTGGGCCCGCTCCAGCGCCTCGACCAGCCACGGCTGGCCGGCCGCGCCCCGCACCCGGCGCACGAACCTGGGGTACGGCGGCGGCAACGGCCCCAACGCCTTCCCCGGCTTCGCGCGGATAGGGCCGCGGCCTTCGTGCACGTAGATCGCGTACGGTGCCGAGTTCCACACCCGCCCGACGATAACGGGCCCTGAGTCGTCAACGTCCATGTGGTGGGAGCGCTGCAACTCCCCCCGGCCACTGCCCGGGGTGGTGCGCTCCGCTTCGGCGAGCACGTCGGCGGTGAGCTGGCGGACGTGGTCGGCGACGATGCGCCGCAGCTCGGCGTCATTCATGCGGGTCAGTCTCGCCACAACAGGCCGCCAATCGGTCTCGTGTAGGGGGAGGGTTGGGTGCCCACGGCACGGGGGGAGGTGGTGGGCACCCAACCCGGTCTACTCGGGCTGCACGTCCTCGGCGCGCAGCGCCTCACCGCCATACAGGGTGGCGGCCTGCTGCGCTTCGGACTCGGTCGCGTAGTACGACATCGCGCCGCCGCTGGCTGCGCGGTGGATCCACGGCAACCGGCCCTTACGGGACGCCATTCGCGCCGGCCGTCCGCCGGCCACCGTGGTGGTGGTGCGGGTCTTGCGCGCCCCGCCGCAGCAACCTGCCATGTCAGTTCCCCTTCTTCCGGGCCTTGTACTCGGACAGCAGGCGGCACGCCATCATGCGCACCCCCACGTGCTCGACCGCGTCCGACCGGCAGATCGACTCCGCTGCCCGCACAGCCGCGCTGCGCGCCTGCGGCGACGACGTACCGGCCTCCGTAAGCCAGTCCGCCAGCACCTGTAGCGGGCGCGGCAGGTCCACACCGGGCAGCACATGAGCGGCGGTCACGCTCCCATCGGCCAGGGCCTCCCGTGCGGCCGCCGCCAGCTCGGCCGGCACACCGTCAGGAAGGGGCGGCCCGTCCTGCTCGGCCGGTTCGGTGCGCGCCGGCTCCCCGCCGCCGTTGTCGCTCTCAGGTGCCGGTGGTGCGTCGGCGCTGGATACGGCGGTGGCGATGATGCGGCGCAGCGTCTCGGCAGCCGCGCCCATCTGCTCCGCCAGCTCCCGCAGGACGTCGACACTGCCGGCGCCGCCAGCTGCGGCGGCCAGCGACGCGGCCAACTCCCATGAGCCCGACTTCGACCGCTGCGGGAAACCGGGGCGCGGGACGGCCGTGACCGCGACCAGCTCCATCGGAGCGCCCAACTGCGTTTCCGACCAGTGTCCGGAGACCGGCATCAGCCGCAGCCGCGTCATCCGGTCCGCGTCACGCAGCACCTCGGGCAGGACCGCTCCGGCCATCCAGATCCCGGTGTCGTCCTCGCCGACGATGACCGCGGCAGCAGTCGCCAGTGGGTTGTCGTAGTGCGCGACCTGGTCGGCGAGATCGCCGTCAGCGGTGCCGTGCCCGATGTCGGTGGTCAGCGCCCCAGGGTGCAGCTGGCTGCCGTCGTCGAGCGTGAGGATCACGTTGCCAGCGTGGAAGTAGCCGTAGGAGCCGCCCTTGGGCACGTGGATCGCCTCGCCGTTGGGGGCGTACCCGGCGTGCACCATGGGGCGGCCGTCCACATCCAGCCAGGGGGCGACGTAGCCCGACACCCGGCCCTCCGGCGACACCAGCGGGCCGTCCTCACCGGCCGGGGGCTGGAACCACTCGGCCGGCGGACGCCACTCGGGCGCTGCTTCGATCGCCTGACCCAGCGCGGACGCGGCGAGGGAGCGGCGTCGCGCGGACTCCGCGATGCGCAGTGCGTCATCCCGCGCGGCAGCCAGGGCCTTCATCAGGTGCTCGCTCGTCTCCGGCGCGGCGATGATGGCGGCCCGCAGCGCAGCAGCGACGGCCTCCTCGCGCTGCCACGGGGAGATGATCTCCTCGTCCCCCCACTCGGCAGCAGCGCGCACGTACAGGGAGTCCAGCACCTCGCGTAGCTGCGCGGCCTCCTCGTCGGCCAGGCCGAGTTCGCCGCCCTGCACCAGGTCGGCAGCTGCGGCGACCGCGTCCCACACCAGCACCAGCTGGCCGTCGACGATGTCCGCGACGGGCAGCAGCCAGTCGGCAGGCGGTCCGTCGGTACGCCACAGGTAGGCGCGCGCCAGCTGGTCCTCTTCCAGCTCCCCATCGTCGGTGGCCCATTCCTGGAGCCGGGACAGTGCCTCGTCCGGCTCCCATGGGGTGTCTCGTGGCGCCCATGGCGCCTCCAGGTCGGCGGTCACCGCCGCCGTGACCTTCGGTTGGGTAGCAGCGGTCACGCTGTCCTCCTGAGTGATGAGATACATGTCGCAGCGGCAGCGGAGCACCTCGTCGGCCGGACCCGACGGGTCGCCCGGGTACTGGAGACTGGCGCTGCCGATACGGAACGGGGTGTCGATGGGGACGGTCTGTCCGGACGCGGCCCGGTGGGAGCGGCGGGTGCGGTCATCGCCGCGGGACCGCCACCGTTTGCGGGTCCCGCCGGGTGCGGTGTCGGCCGCGGCCTGCATGGCAGTGACCTGGGCCTCGTGGCTGCCGATCAGCGCTGCGCGGGACCGCCATGGCAGGGCGTCCCCGTCTGAGCCGGCCCAGTCGGGGGAGAGCACGGCGTCACCATGCTGGGCGTGGGCGGCCCGCACATCGGCCGGCACCGTGGATGCCGCCAGCCGGTCCACCATGCCGCCGACGAACCGGGCGACCGTGTCATCGTCCGGGGCTGTTGCGGCAGCTGCGAGGTAGAAGCGGCGGGAGACCGGGGCAACGATCCGCTCCACCAGGCCGCGCCACGCCCCTGTTGCGGGCCACGCGACGGCAGCCGTCACGCGGGCCTGACCGAGCCATTCCGTGATGGCCTCCTCGACCGCGCCAGTCAGCTCGTCCTCGCCGACCGGCTGCACCCGCTGTTCAGGCATCAGTCGGCTCCAGCAGCGCCTCGTTGTCGCGCATCGCGGACTCCTCGGCGACGCGCGACAGGGTGTCGGCCAGCAGGTCACGCGAGTGGGGTATCTGGTTGTCGATGAGGTAGTCCACATAGGACGACACCAGCGGTACGACTCCGGGGAGTGTGTCCTCCCACACCGTGTACGCGCCCTTCAGCATCCGGTCCTTCATGGCTGCGGTCACCGGCAGGTGCGCGTGCATCTGGATGATGGGTACCTCACGCAGCTCCGGTCGTACCGAGCGGGAGTGCGCGCGCCACAGGCGGTTGTTAGCACGCTCCAGTACCCGGATGACAGCGGCCTCGACGCCGGTGAGCAATGCCTCGGCGGGGTCGGGGGGCATGATCGGCGGGTCCATAGACAGCAGGTTGGCGGTTGCGCTAGGAGCTGCGGGGCGCTGTGGGCGGCCTGGAGTAGTGGGCGGCTCGGCAGCTTCCTGAGTGTCCGTGCTCTGGTCTGTGGAGTTGCCCTCGCCGCTGCCGGGCTGGTCCTGCGCGGCGTCGGTGGGGCGCGTATCGGTGTAGCCAGAGACGTCGTAGCCGAGGACAGGCAGCAGGTAGGGGGCCTGACTGGGGGCGTTGCGCACGACGTCTTCGATCAGATTCTGTAGGCGCTCGTCCGCAGACGGTAGGTCCTGCTCACTGAATCCCTCGTAGCGGGCCCACGCCTCGTTGGACAGCAGGCCGTTCTGTCGGGCGCTGCGCGCGGCTTGGGAGCGGTCAGGGGGCACGATGAGGTCGGTCAGGTCAGGCCGTACAGCTACGCGGGGGAGCGTGATGCCGCGGCGTTTCAGCTCGGGCCGCAGGATTCCGATGGTGGCGGCGTGAGTGATCAGGTCTGCCTCGGGCTCGACCATCGTCGTGACGGCCTGGTCCACGATTTCGAACGCGTTCCAGTGGTTGCTGCCTCCCAGGCCGAGAACGATCTCCGGTGGCAGAGACATCGACATGGCCATGCGGCGCAGCCCCTGCTCCAGGTGCTCAGTGAGTTTGCCGTCCAGCTCGGAGGCCATGGTGATCCAGCGGATGCCGGCGATGTCCTCGCGTGCGCCAACCAGGGTGAACGGGACGACGGATGAGGCCAGCCCGCGGTCGGTCATGGGCTGGACCATCGCCTCCTCCAGTGCGGTGATCACGTCTGGTGGGCGAACGGGGTTGGGCTGCCCCTCGGAGGTGGGTACGGGGGTCGATAGCCCGTCGGGTAGGCCGAGGATTCCATTGCCGGCGAGGCGGGACTCGTTGACGGCGATGGAGCGGGCTGTCAGCGCGATGATCTGCCGCAGTAGCGGCTCCATCGCCAGCACCTGGGAGTGGGCGCGCCAGCCGTGCTCGGGGTCGGGGTGCCACAGGCGGACCATGCGGTCGGCGTGGATCGGAGCCCATGAGGCGGCGTCGGTCTGGTACTCCAGGCCGGCGACGCCCGTGCGCAGTTCAGAGGGGCAGGCCACCGCCCACGCAGTGTCCCGGCTGTCGTTGTAGGGGAACAGGAAAGTTTCGCCCGCGACCTTGAGGTGGGTGACGATGCGGCGGAGGATCTCGCCTTGGGCGGCGCCGTCGCCGAACACCTCGTCCACGATCGCGGTGACGTTGGGGTCGGTGACGCGTTCGTAGTCTCCGTCGGTCTGTCGTAGCGCGACGTAGAGCCGGGCGCGGGATACCGCGTTGGCCAGCCACTCGATTCCCGATTGAAGTTCGGGGACTAGGCGGTACAGATCCCACGGGGCGCCGGCCACGGTGCGGGTGGGGAGGTAGCCGGCGACGCCACGTGGGTCGACGGTGGCTGCGGCGACGATGCGACGTCGGGGCGTCCTGACTACTCCCACTCAGCGCTCCAGGATGCCGTTGGTTTGGTCGGTGTAGTCGCTGGCTAGCTGGGCGATCGCGAGGGTTGTCACGGGGTAGAGCCACCAACTCCAGCTCATGTGGTGGTGGACATAGGCGGTGACGGCGGCAGAGAACCAGATGCCGGTGCACCAGTGGCACATGAGGAGAGCGGTGGCCCAGCGTGCCGCCGCTGCGTGGGGGGCGCGCGCTTTGAGGGCGTGGCGCAGCGGGGCCGTGATGATGTCTCTCACGGCCAGCCGATTGAGGCGCGCGAGGGCGAGGACGGCGAGCGCCCCTACTGCGAAGTCAAATACCACTCGGTCATGGTACCTAGGCACCTTAGACATTTGGATAAACGCATGGGTAGCCTGTTGATGTCTGCTGACTGGTGACTCTGGGCCGGGCGACGAGGAATCGCCCTTCTATGTCCAGAGGTAGACCGAAATGAACCTCGAAGAAATCCTCGCGCAACTCCGCGAGATCGACTCCAACCTCACCGCCGAGGAGCAGACCCAGGCCCGCCGACACCTCCTCGACGAGGTCTTCGCCTCCACCAGCATCGACCTCGCCGCCATGAGCGCAGCCGTGCGCGAGAAGGGCGGAGCGGTCGACCCGACCAACGCCGACATCAGCGAAGAAGCCCTCGCCGAGTTCGGCCTGCTGTCCGAGGTGTCCGACGCGGTCAACACCCGCATCGCCGCCATCGAGGAGCAGCGCGCGAAGGAGCAGCGCGCCGCCCACGCCGCAAAGCTCGCGGAGAAGATCGCCGCTACGAAGGCGCTCGACGCCGCCCCCGCTGGCGGGGGTGGCGGGGGCGGCGGCGCCCCGGTCACCGCCTCCGGCGGCAGCCGCGGCCCGTCCGCCGGCGGCCCCGCCCGCCGCGAGCACGTCATCATGGTCGCCGCCTCGGACCTCCCGAATCACTTCTCCGGGCAGACCATCGCTGACGGCCGCGCCCTGACCGCCGCCGCGATCGCCCGCGCCCGGTCCCTGGCCCGCTCCGGCTCCGGCCAGCGCGTCCCCCTGGTCTCCCTCCAGCGGCAGGCTCCCGACACGCACCTCGTCACTGACGAGATCCGCGACTGGGAGCGCCTGAACACCGCCGCCGACGAGTCCCGCCTCCCCGGCGGCTCCCTGGCTGCCTCCATGCTCAAGCGGCAGTCCCTGACCGCCTCGACGCCGATCCCCGGCGGCCCGTTCGGCGGCTACGCCTGGTGCGCGCCGATGGAGCTGCGCGAGGAGTACTGCCCGGTTGACGGGTCGTTGGACGCGATGCTCGACATCCCGACGCTGGTCACCACCCGCGGCGGCGTCATGTTTCCCCGCACCCCCGACTTCAGCGCCCTGTACGAGCCGTTTTGTTTCTCGGACGACGACGTGCAGCTGGGCTACGACCTCCAGAAGCCGTGTGTCAGCCTGCCGTGCCCGGATGGCTGGGACGAGTTCAAGTTGGAGGGCTGCTCCTTCTGCCTGGAGACCGGGATCCTGCAGGCGCGGATCGAGCCGCTGACGGTGCAACGCGCCATCACCGAGCTGACGATCGCGCACCAGCGGCACGCCAACCGGATGCGCATCCAGTCGATCGTCGACCAGATCGGCGGCATGTCCGGCGGCCACACCGACCTGACCGAGTGGGGCAACCACGGTCCGGGCCTCATCGAGAGCCTGCTGTCGTTCGTGGAGTTGCAGGCTGAGCACATCCGCACCCGCCGCCGCCTGGCGCTCAACACGACGTTGGAGGCCATCTTCCCGCGCTTCGCGCTGGGCGTGCTGCGCGCTGACCTGTCCAAGAAGAACGCGATCGCGGGCCGCTGGGCCGCCAGCGAGCAGGACGTCATCAACTACCTGCTCACCAGGGGTATTCGCCCGCAGTTCGTGTGGGACTGGCAGGACGAAGAGCTGTCCTCCGACGCCACGCCCACCCAGTGGCCGGACCAGATGTCGTTCGTCATCTACCAGGCCGGCGCATTCGTGGCGATCACCGGCCCGAGCGTCCAGATCGAGATGGTTCACGACAAGGCCCTGTTGCAGGCCAACCGCGAGATCAGGCTGTTTTCTGAGGACACCACCACCATCGCCTACCGGTGCGGCGCCGCCAAGAGTTACACCGTGCCGCTGTGCCCCACCGGCGTCTCCGGCGGCCAGGAGGTCATCACCTGCTCCCCGGGTGGCGGGGACGGCGGCGGCGAGGGCCAGGCTCAGGCGCAGACGACTGTCATCAACGAGCTGGTCGCCGCGCTCCAGCAGATGCTAGCCACTGCCCAGTCGCCGCAGCTCGCTGCCGTTGGCGCTCCCGTGGCGGCGGCCGGGGCCGGCCAGGGCGCCGCTGCCCCGCAGCAGGCCGCCGTCGCCGAGCCTCTGCTGGAGGCCGCCGTGGCTACGCCGGTCGCGTCGGCCGGAGCCAGCGTCACCGCGCCCAGCACCGCGGCGCAGAACGGGGCCGGCTCTAGGGGCTCGCGGTCAAGCAAGGGCTCCAAGTAGCCCTCCTCAACCCTGAGGAGGGGACATGACGACTCCCGTGGACTACATGGTCCGCCACCAGGTCGCCGCCCCGCCTGCAGCTCCTCGCCTCTACGGCCTCCTCTCGGTGGCCGTAGAGGCCGAGGAGTCCGGCACGGTGGCCGAAGAGGGCGAGGGGTCAGGCGCGGATGCCCCCGCGCCGTGGGAGCGGGGCGTTGAGTATTACAGCCCGCTCTGCAACATGGAGACCGGATCGCTGGAGGGCTGGTGCCCCACCGGCGACAGGGTTCTGTCGCCGTTTCGTCCGGTGCGGGTCGAGGGTGCGCCGGTCACGGTCACGTCCGGATCGGTGTGCGTCGCGCCGACATTCGACGCTGAACAGGCTGCGCGGGAACAGCTGGAGCGCGGCGAGGAATACCGGATCGAGCAGGAGTGGTGGGATCGTGCCATCGCTCAGGCGCCGATGGTCGCGCCCGGCCCGATGCCGCTGGACTGTGCCATCGGCCGCCTGGAGGGCATGGCAACGCGGGTGTACGGCGGGCAGCCCGTGTTGCACGTCCCGCGCCAGCTGCTGCCACAGCTGTTCCGACACAACCTGGCGCAGCGCACCACAGACGGCGCGCAGTTGGAGACGCCCTGGGGCACGCCCATCGCCGCTGGCGCCGGCTACGCCCTCGACACCGTCGATGCCGAGGACACCCTGGTCCTGCTGACCGGCCAGGTCACGGTCTGGCGCACCTCCCCCATCGCCACCGGGCATTTCGAGGCCCGCAGCAACGAGCGCATCGGTGAGGCCGATCGCATCTACGTCGTCACGGCTGACTGCCTCGCGCTGAGCGCGGCCGTCCCGAACTGCCCTGGAGGGGGTGTCCTGTGAGTACCTGCATCACTCCTGCCCGGTGGGAGGTCGTGCGCATCACCCGGGTCGATGTGTGTGGCCGGCCCGTGTATGGGCCGTGCAACGCCGTCATCAGTAGGTGTATCGCGACGATCACCGACAGCCCGCAGGTGACGGAGGCCGAGCCGCGTACACAGACCGGGTTCGACGGTCAGGCGTGCTGGACCGAGCCCGGCTGCGACCGGGTGGACTACCACTCCCTGGGCATCAACTGGTCCCAGATCAGCCTCGATGGGTTCAACTTCATGAACCCATCGGCACGCATCAGCCGGAACTCCTCGGGCGAGGCGATAGGCCGGTTCGAGTCGAATGTCATCGACTGCTCGGCCGGGTACGCGGTCGAGGTGTGGGCGTCGGCTGGCGGCACGAACGACATGTGCGCTGCTGGCGACGGCGGCGAGGGGCAGTGGTACTACCGGGTTTACCCGTGGGTGACTGGTGGCACGCCGGGCGAGATCACCATGGGCGGCGCCGACGAAGTCGCTTTCCCGTTCACCGGCCGCACCAAGCGGGGCACGCAATGGGGCCGTGGCCCGTACCAGATCACGTTGCAGGACGGCGTGCCGGCTGGCCTGCCCGACCCGTTCGACCCCGACCTGGACGAGCCGTACTGGGAGGGCATCGTCACCCTCCCCCCGCCGGAGGCGGACTGCGACTGCGCCGATGTCGACCGGCCCATCCCCGAGCCGGCCACCCTGGTCATCTCCGGCCGGCCCGAGGAGTCCCCGCGCCTGACCGTCGACTTGTGGGCGGACAACGCTGGCCTTGGCCCGGTGTTGGTGGACTGGGGTGATGGCTCCCCCGTGGTCGAGGTCGCCGAGCTGACCACGGTCTCGCACCGCTACTCGGACGACTCCTACGGCTCCCCCGGCGGGGCCGCCGTCATCCGCGTCTGTGATGCGCAGGACCCGGTGGTGTGCGCTCAGCGGGAGATTCCGCTGCCGCTCCCGCCGGATGAGCCGGAGATCGCGCTGGGGGATGCCGGCACGCCGGAGGAGCCCAACAGGGTCACCGCCACGGTGGTGTTGCCGCCGCAGGCTGAGGGTGAGGTCGTCATCAACTGGGGTGACCGGCAGACCACGGAGATCGTGGCGGACCCGGCGACGCTGGTGGTGGAGGCGCAGCACGTCTACCGCTACCCGGGCCGCTACCGGGTGTGCGCGACCAGGGCGGAGCGCACCTCGTTCCGTGGCTGCCAGGTCGCGCAGGTCCCCATCACCGGCAGCTGACCAGCGGATCGAACCGAGAGGAGGTGGGGCCGGATGCCAGCCGTGGGTGACATGTGTGACTGCCTGCCGTGGCCGATCGACCCGACGTGCTGCCCGACGTGGCCGGAGACGTGGGAGGAGATCTCCGGCCCCACCCCTCCCGACCGCGGCCTCACCTCGGAGGAGGTCGCGGCGTTGCGGGCCCGCGCGATCGCCTCGGAGCGGCTGCGGACGCTGACCGCCTGGCGGTGGGGGCTGTGCGAGGACCTGGTGAGGCCGTGTGGCCCGCCGCAGTGCCAGACGCGTGGCTACCCGGCGAACGTGTACGGGGCCGGGTACGGGGTGCTCAACCCGGCGCTGTCCGCAGGGCGCATGTACAACTCGGGGTGCTGCGCCTGCTCGTCGTGTGAGCCGTGCTGCACCGTCTACCTGCCGGGCCCGGTGCACGACGTGCTGCACGTGCGGATCGACGGGCGTGAGTTGGAGCGCGGCGTTGAGTGGGACGTGAACGGCGAGGGCGGCATCTACTTGATGGACGGCTGCTGGCCGCACGGGCAGGATCTGCGGCGCCCCTGCGGCGCCCCGGGCACGTGGTGCGTTCGCTACCTGCGTGGCATCGACCCGGCATCCAGTTGGGACGCGATCCGCGCCGTCTCGGCGCTGGCGTGCCATCTGTTTCAGGACGCGTGCGGTGTCGACTGCGGGCCGCCCCGGGATGCGACGAGCGTGCGGCGCGGTGATGTTGAGTGGGAGCGGGCTCCGTCGACGCGGGACACCGGCGTGGCTGCGGCTGACGAGTGGCTGGACATCGTGAACCCGCTGCGCACCCTCCAGGTGCCGCGCGTGTACGACCCCGGTGCGCCGCGGTGGCGGTTCCGCGGCCATTCCGAATGCCGCCGGGCCGTGACTGTGGGGGGTGTGGCTGGTGGCGGGTGACGAGCGGGCTGAGGAGATGGTGCACGACCTGATCGCCTGCCTGTGCGCCCAACTGGCCGAGGCCGGGCGGGCGGTCTGCTGCTGCCAGTGGATCACCCACGAGCGGCGCCTCCTGCCCGATGGGTGCGACTGTGAGTGCCCGGGTGGGCAGGGCGTGGGGTGGGTGCGGATCATCGAGCGCCGCTACCGCCCGTCGGAGGCGCCCCGGTCGCGTGGGTTCGACGGCGGGGTGTGCGGGCCGGCGTCGTGGGGTGAGGAGTGGCTGATGGAGGCCGGTGTCGCGCGCTGCTGGCCCACCCGCAAGGAGGGGCTGGGGTGCGATGAGGCGTCGGAGCTGTCGGCTGACCTGGCGTGGGATCAGGATCTGCTGATGCAGGCGCTGGTGTGCTGCGAGCCGCTGGCCCGCTACGGGATTACGCCGGTCGTCGCCCGGACGCTGGGTCCGCAGGGCGGCTGCGTGGCCGGCGTGCTGGAGTTCACCGCTCGGCCCGCT
This sequence comes from Streptomyces sp. NBRC 109706, assembly GCF_000974485.1. Lineage (GTDB taxonomy): Bacteria > Actinomycetota > Actinomycetes > Streptomycetales > Streptomycetaceae > Streptomyces. The sequence continues at coordinate 215,057 of NZ_BBOM01000010.1, forward strand.
CCCCGTTACCCCTACTCGTCTGTAAAGTAGGGGTGCGCTCTGCCGTGCCCAGGGTCCCCGGCGGATGTACCAAGCGGCCCACCCATTCCGGTAGTTGAGGAAAGGGGGGCGCCGGTCATGAGCGCTCCAGATGCACCCGTCATCGAGATCGACACAGCCACCCTCGCCAAGCCCGTCGGGCGTCCTGCGCACGTGCGGATCGGCGGCGAGGTGTTCATCGCCCGCTGCCCTAAGGACGCCGTGCTGGCACGGATGGCCGACACGGCCACCAACCGGCGCATGGACCTGGTCGCCGGCTACACCGCCGCCATCTTCGGCAGCGAGGCGGGTGAGCGCATCGGCGAGATGCTGGTCGACCCGGATGTCGAGGACGTGACGCTGGCGACCCTCATGGAGCTGGTGCGCTACCTGCTGTCCGACGAGAACGGCCCCCAGTGGTCGAAGGCGCTCGAAGAGTCGTTCAAGGCGTTGGGGTCCGGGCCGAAGCCGCGCACTGTCCGCACCGCGCCGACGAAGAAGGCGCCGGCGAAGAGGGCCGCCACCAAGAGGGCACCGGCCAGGCGGCGTTGATGCTGTTCGGACTGCAACTGCCGATCGTGGTGGACGCGGACCTGGACGGCGATCCCATCCGCATCATCATGGACCAGCCCGACGGCCCCACCGCCTGCCTGTGGGCCCTCGTCGACGACTGGTCTCCTCTCATGCCCGGGGCGCTGCCCGACGGCCAGCGCCGCTACTGGGAGGATCGGCTCGCTGACCCTGACGACCAGCTCGACCGGCCCGCGCTGCGCCCTCTCGCGTTCGCGTTGGCGCGCCGGGTGTATGGGGTGGCGTGGTGGACGGCGCACCGCATCCTCCAGGAGGCGGCCGAGGCGCGGCTGGCGTACGAGATGTGGTGCGTGAACCACGGATTCGATGCCGCCAGCCAGCCGGCGCACCGGATCGTCGCCTCGGCCGCAGCGTGGGCGGCATCGACATGGTCGGAGGAGGCGCAGGCCGCGTCGTGGTCTCAGCGGGTCTCCATGCCGCCGCCTGGGGTGGTGGCGTAGATGACGCTGGGCACAGCCGAGGTCGAGGTAGAGGCCGACACCCGCAACTTCTGGACCAGGTTCCAGGAGGAGGCTCGGCGGCAGCCTGCCGTCAAGGTCAAGGTCACACTGGACAAGAAGTCCCTCAGCGATTCCCTGAAGAGCGTTGACGCCGAGGTCGAGGTGCGGGCCGCGACCGCCCGCATGGTGCGGGAGATCGAGGATGCTCTCGGGCGCGTTCGAGTACCCGACATCACCGTCCCGGTCACCGCTGACATAGACCAGGCGCAGGCCCAGTTGAGGTCTCTGACCGTGCCGGACCTGACAGCGCAGGTTGGGGCCGACGCCGAGATCGAGGTACGTGCCGCGACCGACCGCATGGTGCGGGAGGTCGAGGAGGCGCTGCGCCGCGTCTCAGTGCCCGACATCGTCATCCCGGTCACGGCCGATGTCGACCGCGCTCAGGCGCAGTTGCGCTCGCTCACCCCGCCGGACCTGACGGTGCCGGTCACGATCGACGCCGACGATGCGCTCCAGCAGCTGCGGGACGAAATCGACGCCATCACCGGCACCATCACGATCGGCCCCGGTGGCGGGGGCGGGGGGGATGGCGACCCGGGCGGCGCTGGCCGGCGCGCCGGGGGCGGCATGCTCGCCGGGATGACGGCGGCGCTCCGCTCCGCCGGGCCCGCCGCGCTGGCCGCTGTCGGCGCCCTGTACGCCGCTGCTCTGATCGCCGCGTTCAACGCCGGGTTCCAGGGGCTGCTGGAAGAGCAGCAGATCGCGGGGATGCTGCAGGCGCAGCTCGGAGTCACCGCTGACGAGGCACATCAGGCAGGCACCGTGGCGGGCGACCTGTACGCCCGCGGCGTCGCGGACAGCGTGGAGGAGGGCAGCCAGGCCGTCCAGGCCGCGGTCCGCGCAGGGTTCGCCGGGGCTGGCGACATCCCTGAGCTGACGGAGATCTCCACGCAACTGTCAGACGTCGCGCGGCTGATGGAGGAGGACGTCGGCCAGACGGCGCGCGCCGTCGGCCAGATGGTGCGCACGGGCCTGGTGGATAACGCCACCGAGGGCCTGGACCTGTTGACGCGCGGCGTGCAGGGCGGCGCGAACGCAGCCGAGGATCTCCTCGACACATTCACTGAGTACTCCACGCAGTTCCGGCAGTTGGGGCTGACGGGCGAGGAGGCGCTGGGGCTGATCCAGCAGGGCCTGGCCGGCGGCGCCCGCGACGCGGACACCGTCGCCGATGCCCTCAAAGAATTTTCGATCGAAGCCGCGCAGGGCGGCGAGCGTGTCGTGGACGCGTTCGAGGACCTGGGGCTGAACGCCGACCAGCTGTCGGACGCATTCGCCGCCGGGGGATCGGACGCGCGGGCCGCGCTGGACGAGGTGTTCGACACGCTCCAGGCGATCGAGGATCCGCTGGAACGCAACCAGCTCGCGATCGGGTTGTTCGGCACCAAAGCAGAGGATTTGGGCCAGGCGTGGGAAAGCCTCGATCTGAACAGCGCGGCCGGCGAGTTGGACAACGTCGCCGGGGCCGCAGACCGCGCCGGGGATGCACTGCGGGACAACATGGGCACCCGGTTGCAGCGCGTCGGCCGCGAGTTCCAGCAGGCCATGACCGGCCTGTTCACCGGTGATTTCAGCCAGTTCGGGGACCTGCGAGACGCGGTCGAGGACGTGCTACCGGACTTGCGCGATGTCGGCGTGCGCCTGATCGGCAACATCGAGTCCGGCATCTCCGCAGCCCTACCGCGCATCCCGGGCATCGTCTACCGGATCGGTCAGCGGATCGGCGACTCGATCGGCGACTGGGGGCCGCTCGTCCTCAAAGGGCTGGGGTTCCTGGTCGCGCTGCCGGCGCTGCTGGCGGGGCTGGTGCTGACCGGGCTGGCGGGCGCGTTCGTCAGTATCGGGCGGCAGTTGCTGCCATACCTACAGTCGGCGTGGCAGGCCGTCTCCGACTTCTTCACCAGCACGGTGCCCGCTTTCTTCTCGGATCTCGGCGGGCTGATCTCCGACGCGTTCGGCGCCGCGTGGCAGGCGACGGCGGAATTTCTGACGGAGACCGTGCCGGAGATGTTCCTCGGCCTCCTCCAATGGTTCTTGGACCTGCCAGCGCTGATCGCGATGGGCCTCGGCGCGCTGGCCGGACTGCTGGTGCTGGCGTTCGTCACCGCGATCGAGGCTGTTGTCGATTTCCTGACCGACGATGCAGGACCCGCGATCGGCGAGTTCTTCGTCAACCTCCCTGGTCAGGCGGCTGATGGGCTGGCGTCGCTGGGCTCCACACTGTGGGACGCGATGGGCGCCGCGTTCGAGTACGTGGCATCGCGCATTCCGGGAGCGCTTGAGGCGAGTCTCCAGTTTCTCCGCGATTTCCCGGGCAACGCGGTCTCCGCGTTGGGGGATCTCGGGCGCCTCCTGGGCGACGTGATGTCGTCCGCGCTCGACACTGCCGGGGACTGGGTGGAGGAGGGACTGGCGAGCATAGTCGGTTTCTTCGAGGGGTTGCGGGGTCAGATCGAGTCCGCGCTCTCGTCGTTCGGGTCGTCGGTGTGGGACGGGCTGAAATCGCTCCTCAACGAGGGCATCCGGCTCGTGAACTCGGCCATCGACGGGTTCAACAAGTTCTCCCCCGTCAACGTGAGCAAAATTCCCGAGCTGGCCAACGGAGCGATCGTGTATGGCGACACGATCGCCCGCATCGGAGAGGCCGGCCCTGAGGTCGTCATCCCCCTCACCAGGCCGGCGCGCGCCGCTCAACTCGCGCAGCAGTCCGGGCTGATCGACCTGCTGATCCAGCGTGGTGCGCTCCAGGCGCCGCAGCAGACGACGCAGTACCACACGTGGAACGTGACCTCCCCGGCCGCAGACAGCCGGGTGGTCGCCACGCAGGTGCATCGCATGTTCGTGACGGCAGGGGTGTGACGTGTATCCGGGCTATCTGAACGTGGGCTGCAACGAGATCATCAACAACGAGCGCGCCGCGACCTACGCGGCAGAGTATGGGATCCAGCTGAACTGCGACCGGTGCGAGGCTCTGCCGGAGGTGCTGGGGCATGCCCCGTACAGCAACCCGGCGGCGGATGACGCGCCCTGGTATGACCCGATCGTGCCGGAGTCGGTGGAATTCCTCGGCGTGTGGTCGAACTCGGGGATCGACGGGTTGGGGATGTCGACCCTCACCCAGGGCTCGCAGGAACGCTCGCAGGGTGGCGGCGTGCCGGGCGCGCCGCGGCGCGCGGCGCGGGACATGACCGTGGTGATGACGCTGGTTGCCGCCTCGGAGTGTGCCCTGGTGTACGGGTTGGGCTGGTTGTCGCGGGCGCTGGGCGGGGACTCGTGCTCGGCCGGGTGCCGGGGCATGGAGATGGCGGTGTTCGCCTGCTGCCCGACCGCGCCGGATGACGGGTCGCTGCGGTACCTGTACGACGTCGGGGTGGCGCGGGGGGTGCAGTCCGGGGCGCGGCAGTACGCGGGTGACGGCCTGGTGTTGTTGCAGGTGACGGTCAACCTGTTCGCGGGCAACCCCTGGATCTACAGCGATCCGCTCGCTGGGGAGGAGTGGGTGCCGCTGGGTGGCGGGGAGTTGGTGCGGCAGGACCCGGACCAGGTGTACCAGCGGTGTCTGGAGCCGGAGCCGTGCGCGACTGATCCGCTGTGTCCGCCGCCGATCCTGCCGCCGGCTCCACCGGCGCCGGTCTCGCCGTGCTACGGCATGGGCGTTGCGGAGTTCCGGGTGACCCGGCTGTCGGTCGCGGCGGATGAGTATCCGGCGTGGACGACGCTGGTCCCGGTGATCGAGGTGGAGCCGGGCGGGGCCGACATGCGCAGGTTGCTGGTCAGGTTCTGGGCCAACCCGGCTGGCGGCGAGTGTGGCGTGGATGAGTTGGACCCGTGCGACTCGTGCGGCGATGCCAACGTTTCCTATGTGCCGGCGGAGTCGGTGTTGACGATCGACGGCCGCACGGAGCGTTCCCAGATCGCGTGCGAGACGGAGTTCGTCGGCACGGCATTGGCGCGGCCGGACCTGTATGGGCAGCAGGGTGGCCTCTACAGGTATCCGTATTTCCCTTGCCCGTCCGGGCTGTGTGTGGAGGTGTGGTCCCTCGCCACGGACACGTCGGAGGACGCGCGGGCGCGGGTGCTGCTGGTGCCCAGGACGGACGTGATCTGACATGGCTGTCCTCCTCGACCCCACCGGGCCGGTGTCGCCGCTGCTGCCGGTCGGCACCCGCCTTTCGCAGGGGCGGGTGCATCAGCAGGCCGCGGTCGATCCGGTCACCGGCGAGGTGTATGTCACGCAGGTGGTGGACGGTGGGCGGCAACTGGCCGGCGAGGACGCCCCGGTATCCGGCGCGGCGCGGGCAGCGCGCGGCGACCTGGCGATCAGCCGCGTCTCCCCCGACGGCGACCTGCTGGGCAGCATGTACGTGCGGCGCTTCGACCACGGCTCGGGCCTGGGCGTCGAGTGGGTGGGCGAGCAGCTGCACCTGTGGACTGGCTACGACGCGGCTGAGGTCGCGGAGGGCCGCAACGCCCACGGGCGCTTGGTTGCCCGGTTCCCGTTCCAGGACGGTGCGGTGCTGGATGTCGGGGCGCCGGAGGTCGAGGTGTTCGATCCGGTGCCGGGGGCGCGGTCGATCACCCCGGGCTTGGACCTGGCGCACGGCCAGGTCGGCGCCCGCTACTCGGCCGGCGGCGAGTTGCGGTACCGCGTGTGGAGCCATGAGGCGTTCGTGGCCCACGAGTTCGACGATCCGCTATGGGACGCCCCCTTCCCTGACGGCGCAGCATCGGACTACCAGGCGTGGACGCTGTTCGGGGAGTACATCTACCAGCACCACGGCACCGGCTACAGCGACAGCAACCCGGGCGGCAACGCCCGGTTCGTCATCGTCTCCCTGCGCACCGGCACGGTAGTGCGCAACGTGCCCAACGAGCACCACGAGGAGTTGGAGTACCGCGAGGCGGAGGCCATCGGCGTCCTGGCGAGCGGGCCGCTGGCGGCCGACGGGCCCCGCCTGTTCTTCGGGTTCGCGGTCGGCGCCGCCGGTGAGCGCGGGGTGGCGCTGTACGCGACCGAACCCGAGCCGGGCCCCGGCACCTTCATATCCGCCGTGCCAGCCCCGTCCGGCGCCGGTATCGAGCTGACGGTCGCGATCCAGGACCCGGCCAGCGTGGTGACGTGGCGCGTCACCCGCCCCGGCGGACATCTGTTGTTCGCCGGGACGGGCGCGGAGGCCGAGGCGATCGACTGGCCATCAACGATGCTGGACACGGCGCCGCCACGGTGTACGCCGACACACTACGTCCTCACCATCGAACGCGTCGGCCAAGCGCCGCAGACCCTCACCACCGAGGAGATCACCTACACGCCGCCGGGCGGCTGCGGCACAGTCGCGCCGGTCGCCGGCGGCGCCAACGTGCTGGGCTGCGCAGGCGAGTATGCGGCGCGGGTCCACTGGCGCGGCGGCGCACTGGAGTTGCCGCTGCAACTCCTCGACGACGCCGATGCGATGGAGTGGTCCCGCACCGAGCGGGACGTGGCAGACGCGTCGGTCACCATCCCCAAGGGCGCGCACCCGGACTGCTGCACGGAGGTGCAGCAGATCCACCCCTGGGTGCACGAGCTGTCGATCTACCGGGCGGATGACCGCACACCGATCTGGCAGGGCCCGATCACCCGGGTGCGCTCCCGCCGCGGGGAAATCGTCATCGAGGCGCAGGACGTCACTGCCTGGCTGGAGCAGCTGGTCAACACCTACCGCGTCGGCTACACCACGGCGACACCGGACGCCCAGGGGCGCCGTCGCGGCACGATCGCCTACATCGCGGCCAACCATCTCAGGCTGAACATGATCGAGTCGGCGCTGTCTGACCCTGCGGATTACGCGGGGATCATGCAGCACCTGGTGGTGCGTGAGGACGGCCTGCCCACCATCAAGGTCGAGCGCGACGGATCAACGAACGACGCGATCTGGACGGTGCCGATGGCGGACGCCTGGCGGGAGTGGACCAAACGCGGCCTGACCTGGACCACCGTGGGCAGGTCGATCGTGCTGCGTGGCTCACCGACCGAGCAGACGATCCCGCAGGCCCGCCTGACCATGGATGATTTCGCCGGCGACGTGGAGATCATCCGCGACGGCCTGGAGGCTGCCACCTACGCATTCGCCACGACCCAACGACCGGGCAGCCAGGACATCTCCGAGGGTGTGACGGTCGGCACCGGCCGCACGGGGACGCCGTACGGGCGGCTGGATCGGATCGTCGTGGTCGATGAGGACGACCCGGACCCGGCCGACCTGGAGCGCGCCGCGCGGGAGGAACTGTCAGGCCGCTACCCGGCGCCAATGGTGATCTCCATGCCGGCCGACGCGCAACTCGCCCCCGACGCACCGATCACGGTGCGGCAGCTGGTGCCCGGGGAGCGCATCGACGTGACCGGCGACGAGTGCTGGCGCATCCAGCGAGGGTTCCGACTCACCGACGTGCGCGGGGTGTGGCAGTCCGGGGTGGAGCGGATCTCGATCGGCCTGGTGCCGCTCGGCGATACGGAGGTGCCGACGGGTTGACTTCCTCCCCCGCCTAAAGGCGGGGGATTCCAGCGGTCGCCCGCTGGGTTTCCTGCTTCACCAACGACCGCCCCGTCCGGGAGGACTCCCGTTGAGGTCTTACACCGTCTCCACAGGCAGACGCCGCCAGCCCGGCGGCCAGGATGTTGCGTGCCGCGTTCACGTCACGGTCATGCGCCGTGCCGCACTCGCACGTCCACTCGCGGACGTTGAGCGGCATCTTCGCCGTGACCGTGCCGCAGGCCCCGCACAGCTTGCTGGAGGGGAACCAGCGGTCGATCACGACGAGTTCACGCCCGTACCAGGCGCACTTGTACTCCAGCATGGAGCGCAGTTCCGTCCACGATGCGTCCGAGATAGCGCGCGCCAGGGAATGACTCTTCAGCAGGTTGCGGACCGACAGGTCCTCGATCACGACCACTTGGTTCTCATGGACGAGTCGAGTCGACAGCTTGTGCAGGAAGTCACGACGCCGGTCGACGATCCGCGCATGGACCTTGGCCACCTTGCGCCGGGCCTTCTCCCGGTTCGCCGATCCCTTCGCCTTGCGGCACAGCTCACGCTGTGCCTTCGCCAGGCGCGCCCGGTCCCGCCGTTCATGCCGGGGATTGGCGATCTTCTCCCCGGTGGACAGGGTCACCAGCGAGGTGATGCCCGCGTCGATGCCGACCGCCGCCGTGGTGGGCCGTGCCGGGGTAATGGTGTCCTCGCACAGCAGGGACACGAACCAACGTCCGGCACTGTCGCGAGAGACGGTCACCGTCGTCGGTACCGAACCTTCGGGAAGCGGACGCGACCAACGGATATCCAACGGCTCGGCCATCTTCGCCAGCGTCAGCTTCCCGTCGCGCCACTTGAAGGCGCTGCGGGTGTACTCGGCCGACGCGCGGGACTTCTTCCGGCTCTTGTACCGGGGGTACTTCGCCCGCTTGGCGAAGAAGTTGGCGAACGCCGTCTGAAGATGTCTGAGCGCCTGCTGGAGCGGGACGGAGGACACCTCCCTCAGGAAGGCGAGTTCCTCGGTCTTCTTCCACTCCGTGAGCGCGGTCGAGGACTGCACGTAGGAGACACGGCGGTGTTCGCCGTACCACGCGCGAGTGCGCTCCTCCAGCGCCTTGTTGTACACGAGACGGACGCAGCCGAACGTGCGCGACAGCTCAGCTGCCTGCTCGTCCGTGGGGTAAAAGCGGTACCGAAAAGCCCGCTTGACCTGCTGCGTCATGCCTCACATTCTATCAACTTCCCTGTCAGCGCCGGGCGTTGGCTGTTGGCCGGTGGACGCCGGTCCGCCCTGGCGGCGAACCGGCTTTCCCTGCCCTGCTCCGCAGGAGCTTCGTTTCCTCCCCGACCTGAAGGCCGGGGTATCCACGAAGGAAGGCGCCGATGAGCGGGAGTTTGGTGCCGGGGCAGCGATCGGCGCAGGACCCGCAGCGCGCGGCTGGGTACGCGGTGCGGGCGATGGGACGCGGCTCCCGGCCACAGGCCGGTCTGTCGAGCGTGATGTGGCTGACGATCAAGGGCCGCCGTATGCGGCTCACCGTGGGCGAGGACGGCCGGGAGCGGCTGGAGAGCATGGAGGGAGACGGCTGATGGGTGTGCCGTGTGGGTGCGGCGGCGGGCAGGTCACGGTGTCGGGTATCGCCCCGATCTACGTGAACCGATCCGGGGTACGGCCGGTGGACTACCAGGTGGGGATCGGGCCGCCCGGGGCCGATCCGTGTCAGGCGATCACGGACTGTGTGCACCTGGGACCCGGGCTCGTGCGGGACGAGGGCACCGGCGCCATCCAGGCGTTCCTGTCCCGCGATGCGGGCAACACGCTGCACTTCGGGACCGACGGCGGGCTGAAGAACCTGGAGGGCGGCGAACCTTCCCCTGATGAGTGCCGGGTGACGGTCGACTCACTGCCCGAGGCCGACCTGATCGGTGCCAAAGCGTTGGCCGGCCTCCACAACCCCTACAGCTCGCCGTACGGGCTGGAGTACTGCCTGGCCAACCGGATCGACCTGATCCACTACATCGTCGGCACCACCGCTGACGGGGTCGGCGTGGTGTCGGACTACTGGGCGATGGAGATGGTGACCCGCCGCTCCAGCATCTACGTCGACACCCCGATCGCCCTCCTCAACTCCGCCACAGTCAAGACCGCCTACAACTACGCCGGCAACGTAGACGATCCGGTCTCCCATACTCCGACGAGCCGATCTGACCGGGGCGGAGGCTGGTACGGGTGGCTCGCCCAGCGCTACCACCAGCCGTTGGCCGAGGATTTCCTGCGCACCATCAACGGCCGGGCGATCGCGGTGATGGCGTGCGTGCCGTCCGGGGCCACCGTTGGTTCGGAGGCGCACCACGTGCAGGGCGCGATCCGCGCCGCGATGCAGACCTGCACGCAGGACTCCGTGATGATCGCCGTGGCCGAGATCCCCAACGCCACCACGGTCCTCAACGCCGGCATCACGCCGATCATGATGCCGGACGGGCAGAACCCGCCCGCGACGTGGGGCGTGGACACCCTGCCGTACCCGCCCGCCGATCTCACCGCGGCCGGCATCGGCTGGATCATCCTGTCCGACCACTACACGGACGCGGTGATCTCGGCCTACGTGGACGCAGGGCTGAGCGTCATCCTCATGGGCAACTCCCGCCACGAGCAGCGCCCCCGCGAACAGGCGCTGGGAGTGCGCGGCGTGATGGGCCTGGACCCGGTGTACTACCGAGCCGGGCGCGGCGCCCCCAGCTACGTGGGCGAGTACGACCCGATAGGGCTGCGCCGCCCCGGGGTCGGGCAGCTGACGCACCGCACCGACCAGCACGGCGTGATCGACAACGCCGGCCTGGTCCGTGGCCGACCCAAGGCCGAGGGGCAGGGCCTGATCCTGCCGCCAGGGTTCGGCGGCGGCCTCGGGCGGCCGAGCGTGCTGTGCGGCTGGGAGTCCGACGGCACCCCGGCGCCGGCGTCGTACCGCATCACCTACGACTGCCGGTGGAACACGCTCGCCCCGGACTCAGCCGGCCGCGCCAAGATGTCGCTGCTGTTTGGGGCGTTGACCGACGAGAGCACGCTGGCCTACCCGCAGGACAACCCGGACCTGAACCCGGCCGGCTACCCGGACGGGCAGGTCACCATGTACCGCGCGTTCCAACGCCAGTCCGGGGAGATCGGGATCGCGAAATGGGGCGCGCCTGGCGAGACCATCACCTACCTCGCGACGCTCGACACCCCGCCGATCGCCGCCGGGTTCTGGAGCACGTACACGATCGAGGTCAGCGGCGACCAGATCGTGTTCTCCCGCGAGCTGACGGACGGCACCACCTACTCGGTGACGGCGGCCGATGACCAGTACCGCGGGCCGTACATGTACATCGAGAAGGAAGAGACGTTCGTCGGCGCGAGTGGCGACGAGCCGAACGAGTTCGAGGGAGAGTTCCGCAACGTGGACAGGGTGGCACTGTGAGGGTTGTTGCGTCGGTGCACTTCGCGGCACCACACCGGATGGCCGGCAGCGAGACGATGCTGCACACCATGATGCGGTCCGTGGCCGAGGCCGGGCACGAGGCGCACGTTGTCGTCTCCGACCTACCCGACGCCCCACCAACGTGGGAGTACCAGGGCGTGACGGGGCACTCCCGCCGTGGGGTGGCTGAGGCGACGCGGTTCCTGCGGCAGCTGCGGCCGGACGTGATCGTGACGCACCACCAGAACGCCATCCAGGGCATCATGGAGGCGCGCCGGCTGGGCGTGCAGTCCGTGTTCATCCAGCACAACTCGTTCGGCCTCAACCGGCAGATCCTCGCACTGCGCCCGGACCTGACGGTGTTCAACACGGAGTGGATCAAGGCGATGTGGGGCCAGCAGGCCGGCCGCAGCATCGTGATCCACCCACCGGTGCGGGCCGACGACCACGCGACCACCCCGGGCAACCACGTCACCCTCATCAACCTCAACCGGCACAAAGGCGTCGACCTGTTCTACAGGCTCGCTCGCCATTTCCCCCACCAGCCGTTCCTGGGTGTGCATGGGGGACACGGGCAGCAGATCGTGCACGGCGCCCCACCGAACGTTCGGATCATCCCGCAGACCAACAACATGCGCGACGACGTGTGGGCCCGCACCCGCGTGCTCCTCGTCCCCTCGGTGTACGAGTCGTACGGCATGGTCGCAGCCGAGGCCCTGTGCTCCGGCATCCCCGTGATGGCCAACGCCACCCCTGGCCTCCAGGAGTGCCTGGGCGCGGCCGGGATCTGGCCGGGCGGGGTGCGGGCCGTGACCCAGCCGGTGCCCTCCAACATCGTCCACACCAGCGCGGGGGCCCTCGCGCAGTGGGTGGCGATCCTGCGCCGCCTGCTGACTGACCACGAGGAGTGGGAGCGGGTCTCGGCCGTGTGCCGGCAGCGGTCGGCCGAGCTGGCCCCTGGGCCGGAGATGGCCCGCTGGGTCGCCGAGCTGGAGGCGATGGCGCCCGCCAAGGCGTGAGCGTGTCCGGGTGCGCGCCTACCAGCGGGGCGCGCGCCCGACCCGCTTCCTCCACTCGGCGTGCAACTGGGCTCGCTCGTCCAGGAGTTCCGCGTGCCGTGCAGCCAACTGCGCCGCTGCTTCGCTGTGTAGCTGGCGGGCCTCGGCGGCTGCTGCGTCCGCGTCCCGCTGGACCTGGGCCAAGCGCTGCTGGAGCGACTTGATGGTGAGCTTGTCCTCTTGGAGCCGGCCAGGCAGCCTTTTGGCCGTGGTGTACAGGTCGTTGAAGAAGTCGGTGCGCGCCTCGGCTGAACCGAAAGGGAGCGGGAGCGAGTAGTACTCGTGCTCGCCATTCGGCCAGCGGAACACCAGCTCTTCCTCACCTCGAACTCGGGTGATGTCGTGGGTGATGCCCTGGAGAGGGATCTCGACGGGCTTCGGTGGTAGCGCCGGCTCTACGGCAGGAGGCGCGTCGGCTGGCGCAGTACTGGTCTCCACCCGTGGTTCCTCCTGGACGCGGAAAAGGACCCGTTCGTGGAGGACGAGAGGCAGGAGCCGATTCACCTCTTGGCCGCTCCCTGGGAACTGCGCCGCTTCGATCTCTGGCTCTAGCTCTGCGGCTTGCCGCTCGAAGGGCTGGCGTGCGGCCTGCTCATCGACCTCAACTGAGTTCTGTCCGCGTGCGTTGACGGCGGCCTTCCGGAGCGCCATGCGGTTGTGGTGTAGTCGCTGACGGAGGTCTGCCAGGTCTGCGCGGAACGGTGCGCCCGGGTAGGCCGTCCAGCGCCAGAACACCCATGCCGCGCCAGCGGCCAGCAGTGTCAGCAGTAACGCCACGGTAAGCCCCTCCCATGTCCCGTCGTCGGCGGGAGGGATTCTGCCAGCGCGAGCGGGCACGGGGGGCCACATTCACCAGATCGTGTGACCGGTCGAGCACTTCATGTCAACGCGAGGCGCGTGCTTGGATCTTCGCTGTTTCTACCCGGGCGCGGGTGACGATGTACGTGATGAGGGTGACGCCAGCGACAGCGCAGACGCCCAGGAGTGCGGTGACGATCGCGGTGGTTCCGGCCATGAGCAATACACCTCCGGGGGCACGTCGATGATGTGGTGCCCCCTGGTCGCCCTCGCTGTGCACACCGGGCAGCGAGGGCGACCCACACGCATCGCACTGCAACAGCCGCCAACCAGGAACATGTTGACGCAGGTCAGTGTACGTGGGATCGCCCTCAGGCGGGCGGGTTGATAGTGCCGCGCCAGACGGGCGGCTCGTGCTCGGCGAGCTGCCATCGGTTGATGGTGATGGCGATGTCGCGCCCGTACCGGTCTAGGTCCATGGCGTAGATCTCGCGGTGCTCCATCTGATGGCCGGGGGCCAGTTCGCCCTGGAGGGAGGCGCTGACGTCGGGTACCCATGCGGGGGTTGCGCTGCCGCCGGTGGTGGTTCCCTCGACGCGGGTCCCGATGTCGCTGAGGTCGAGGGGTGCGTCGCTGTCGTTAACGAGGGTCATGTTGATCCAGAACGCGGTGAGGCCGTCGTCGACGGTGTAGCCCTCGGGGAGGTCGGTGGGTCCGATCTCGTGGGCGCTGGTGATGGTGGTGGTGATGCCGTCGCCCCAGTCATGAGCGTCTCCAGGGACGAGGTCACCGAGTGCCGTGGTGTCGCGGGCCTCCTCGCTGTCCGTGGGCTGCCCCTCCTGGGCCTGCTCGGACTGGCCGGCGGGCGGCGCGTCGCCAGCGTCGTCGCTGGAGCAGCCAGTGAGGGCGAGCAGGGTCGCTGCGGCGAGCGCGGTGGCCGTGGCTCTGCGTGTACTCACGGTGCTGGGCATGTCAGGTTCCCCCCGGGGGTGAGTGGGCGTGTCGAGAGGATAATGCCTCACCGATCGCTGGACGCGAGCGCCGTTTGACGCAGTGTGACACCCCTGTGATGCGGTCGCGCCATCGCAGTTGGTCCAGCAGACGAGTGCGGACATGCTGGAGGCCGCACAGTGGGCGGTTGAGCCAGGGAGGCAGCATGTCGAGTCTGAGTCCGCGCGGGACGTATCTCCAGGTCGCCGATGCGATTCGTGGGCGGATCGAGGAGGACGAGGAGCTGGTGTGGCTGCCGCCGGTGAGCGCGCTGCGCGCCGAGTGCGGCGGCGTGTCCCGAGGGCTCGTGACGCGAGCACTCAAGGCGTTGGAGTCCGAGGGGGTGGTGGTGTCGATGCAGGGGCGAGGGTGGCGTGTGGCTAGGGGGGTGGATCGGCGTCCGCTGGTGGAGCGGATGCGGGCGCTGTTCTCCGAGGACGGGCTGACGCTGGGGGGCGAGTACCCGAGCGAGGCCGAGCTGGGTGAGCGATTCGGCTACTCGCGGGTGGCGGTGCGGTCCGCCCTGGCGGAGCTGGAAGGGGCTGGGCTGTTGGAGTCGCGGCAGGGGCATCGGCGGGTGGTGCTGCGGCTGCCGACAGCGGACGGTGACGGCGGAGTCCGATAGGGGCGGCGGTCTGACCGCTCCTCGCGGGGATGTTGGCCGGTTGTCGCTACCGCCCTGGTGGCGAGACGCGCCAGGGTGAGGGCCTGCCAGCGCCCGGGCGGGCGCTGGCAGGCCCCGACCAGAGGAGCAGCATGGTGCACACCCGCGAGACAGCCCCCGCAGTGAGCGAGACGCCGGCGGTGCCGGCCGGGCGGCGAGCCGCAGCGGCCGTTGTGGTGACCGATCCTGCGGGCCGGGTGCTGCTCGTGCAGACCGTGGACGAGGACCCGCCGCGGTGGGGTCTGCCCGCCGGAGGCGTGGAGCCCGGCGAGCTGGCGCACGTGGGGGCGGCGCGGGAGCTGTGGGAGGAGACCGGGCTGCGCGCCGAGGTCGCCGAGGTCCTGGTGGTGGATCAGATGCCGGCCCGCCCTGCGGTGGCCGTGCCGCAGGGCGAGCCGGTGCCGCCGGGGGCGCGGTGGCTGTCGGAGGGGCTGACGCTGGTGTTCCGGGGCCCGCAGCTGTCCGCCGAGGAGGCTGCGGCCGTCACGGTGCCGGCGCACGCCGCCGGGGAGATCGGCGCGGTGGCGTGGGTGGCGGAGGGCGAGCTGGACGGGTGGGTGTCCGAGACGCAGGCAGGGCGGATCAGGCAGGCCCTGGTGCGGTTGCGTGCTGGTGCCGGCTGGCCGCTGCTCGTGCTCGGTGAGCCTGTCGGCAGCTAGACGGAAAGTAGTGGCGTCACGCCACGAAAATGTGGACAGATGCCAATGCGGCGTGTAGTGTTGTTCTCACGGCAAGCGCAGAGCTTCACGCAACGGAGGACACCCCATGCACCCCATGATCGACACCATCAGGGAACTCACCACCGCCGCCGCCACCGCCGGCCAGGTCATCACGATCCAGGCGTACGGCCCGGACGGTGAGCGCCTGCGCGGCACCTACCTCGGAACCAACGGCAAGGTCGTCAGCATCGACACCGGCGACGACGTGGTGTACGTGACCGGCGACCGCATCGCCGGCGTGGACGCCGCCTGATGACCAACACGCCCGCCAACGCTGCTGCGGCAGCCCAACTCGCTACCGCCGTACGGAAGGCCGTCACCGCCTACGAGACAGCCACCGGCACCACGCCGAGCACACTCACCACCAGCCTCGCCCGCCGCTACCGCGCCGCACACACCGCAGACGAGCGCCGGCAGTTGGCCGACGACGTAGCGGGACTTCAGTTGGATGAGATCGCGGACATCGTCGTCGCCGCTCGCGCCGTTGAGCTGGCGCTGCCGCGCATCATCTCGGCCGCCGTCGACACTGGCACACCGGTCTCGGAGATCACCCGGGCACTGGGGTATCGGGACCCCAAGGGGGTCTACCGGCTCCTCCAGCGCGATGATGCGCCCCGCCGCACGCAAGACGTCCCGAGATAGCCCCTGGGGCGGGGCCTTGCTGGTCCCTGCGCCCGTCCACTGCCGGTGTGCGGCGTCCCCGTCAGCCAGTGACGACGACTCGCCACGGCGAGCCCGAGACGCTGGCGGTGTCGATGGGTTCGTATCCGTTGGCCTCTGGGGCTGGGCCCCAGTTGGGGTTGTCGGCGAGCCATCCCGTGATGATGCGGCCTCCTGGGCCGGGTTGGGTGCTCGGCGTGAGGTTGGGCAGGCAGGCGCGGACAGTGCGCTGATCCGTGTGGTGCCAGGTCTCAACTGCGACCCTCTCGTGCCCGCTGGGCACGATGGGGAGCGGTGGTCCACCCGACCGGATGGAGATGGTGGCGTGGCAGCGGAGCGGGGCGCGGACTGCAACCAGGTCCCCGGTGTGCCCCTCGACATGGTGGATGGTGAGGCTGCCTGGAGCCCATGCCGGGGTGGCGCAGGCGTGCTGGTGGAGCGGAGCGCCGTCGAGCTGGAGCGGGGTGATGCGTATCCAGTCCACGAAGTAGTAGGCCACCAGGTTGTCGTCGTGCTCGGGCTGGATGTCGATCACGTGTGCTCCTGCTGTCGCTGGGCGTATGCCTCGATGTCCGCTGTGGTGATCGGGCGCTGCTGCCTGCGGTAGATCAGGTCTCTGATGTCGTCGATGTAACCGGGGTGTTCGCCGCCGAGGACGTACCCGTATGCGGTGAGCGCGGCCGTTCGGTTGGCGTAGATGCCGGGGAGCCAGCCGCTTGCTGCGGCGAGTTGGAAGCTGCCGTCCTCAAGCCGTAGCTCGGGGGGGCACGGGAAGGAGGCGGTTGTACTCGTCTGTCGAGTACAGCTTGGCGCATCCGACGTGTTCGACCAACGGCGTGGGCTGCTCTTGCCGTCTGCGTTCCTCACGTTCCTGTACTTGTTCGGGGTCGCTGAACAGCTCGGGGGCGATGGCTCGTTCGAGGTGTTCGACAGTGCGCGCGTTGTCGAGTTGGGCGAGGTGTGGGGAGCCGGGTGGGCTGCCGAGGTGGATGCCGTGGGCGACTGCTGCCGTGTCGGCCGGGGTGCTGGTGGGGTCGTTCTTACCGCTGTGGCTGTCGGCGAGCCAGGCCCGGTCGAAGTCAGGCCGGGCCTGGTAGCGGCGCGCGAACACCCTGAGCACGTAGGTGTGGGCGATGGCGTCCAGCGTGGTGGGGTCGTATGCGAGGTGCGCCTCGGCGACGGCGGCGCACACGCGCTTGCCCTCGATGGCGTCGCGCTCGAAGTCGGTCGGGCCTGCCTGGGCCTCCTCATCCCATCGGGCCCGGAGGTAGGCGATCAGTCCAGGGTTGAGGTGGGCGGCCTGCGTGTCTGGCGCCGGATGCTGGCTCACGGGGCCCACTCCTGCTGGTAGTCGGGGTGGCCGGACCAGACGGAGGCGAGGAGTCGGATCGTTTGGCACCAGCCCTCTGGGTTGCCGTTGTAGCCAGCGTGGGGACCGCATTCGAGGCATCCTCGCTTGCGGGCATCGGGCTCGTTGTTGAGCCAATCTTCCCAGTCGTGGCTTCCGATGCGTCCGTGGACGTTGGCGATAGCTCGCAGGGCTGTGGTCTGCTGTAGAGCGCGGGCCGGGTCGTGGCGGGCGAGGTGGTTGAGGACTCCGGGCTTGAAGGGGCGACCGTCCGGCAGGTGAGCCAGGACGTGGCCGTTGGCCGTGCGTAGGGCCGTGTTGCTGTCTGCTTCCCACTGGCCATCGAACGGGGCGCTCCGATCCTGTACAGCACGGGCAGTCGCCTCGTCCTCGTCCAGGCGAGCGCGCAGGAACTCGACGAGCATCACGGTGTCCATGGGCTATCGCCTCGAGGGCTCTGGGGGCGTTTGCCCGTCCTGCACGATCGCGAAATACATCCTGGCGCAGGCTCCGGCTGGGCCGTCCCATAGGACGTCGGCGGACTCGATCATGTAGGGCTCCTCGGGGTTGACGGCCCCCTCAAGGAGACGTTGCACGAGCAGCACGGCGTTGCCTTCGTCCCATCGCATGGCGCGCATGATCATGTGGGCGATGGCCTCAGTTCGCGTGAGGCTGACGTCATCGAGCCCCCACCGGGCGCCCGGTGGGGCGTCTGCGGCGCGGGACACGACGTCATAGGTGGGAGCGGGCGTATCGGCAGAGGGCATGGCGGCATTGTCTCGTGTTGCTCTGCAACGCGGACGATTGCGCCCCGCGCCGGTTGGTGCCGGGCGGGGCGCTGGGTGGTGGCCGGTCAGTCGGCGTTGGGGGCGTTGCGCTTCTCGCGCTTCCTCGCGGCCTGGGACTGCTCGTTGCGGCGGCGCACCTCGTCCACGGTGATCGTCTTCTCCAGTGGCATGATGCGGGTTCCTCTCCTGCTCGGTTTGCGGGTGGGTGGGGGCCCGGGGCGGCCGGTGAGGTGTGGCAGCCGTGGTCGGCCGCCCCGGGGCGTTATCGCTTCGCGCTGCGCGCGAGGAACTGTCCTTCGGGACACATGTCGTGGGTCGTGCGCGCGCTCTTGCACTGGGCGCAGTCACGGTTGTGGGCTGCGGCCTCGGAGGGTCGGGGGTGTGTCGGTTTGGGGATCGGGGTGGGCTTGCGGCGCTTACCGAACATGTCGGCCTCGTCGGGGTGTGGCGGCGGTGACCGCGGCGGCGGCGAGCACGATGCGGTGCAGGGCCTGGTCGACGGTGGCGCCGGCGGACGGGTCGCGTTGGAGCCAGGCCCCCTTGCCAGCCTTGTGGAACAGGCGGACGAGGCCGCGGGCCGTCTCGGGCGGGTCCTGCCATTGTCCGGCGTGACGGTCGATCCAGTAGTGCGTGGCGCCGCTGATGGTGAGTGCGAGAGCGGCGCGGCGTGGGGTGAGGCCGAGGCGCAGGGCGCGGTTGGTGGCGTAGAGCGCAGCTCCCTGGGTGGCGACGTAGCTGAGGACGTGGGCGGTGCACGCGGCGCGGCCCTCGCGGGCGCCGCAGACGATGGTGCGTCCGGTAGCTGGGTCCGCGTAGGTGACGGGCCGTCGCTTTCGGCCGCCCTTGGGGTCTGCCCAGCGGTCAAGCTGGACGATGTAGTCGCCGGCGTCGTGGCTGGCGCTGAGCGCGAGCCAGACGGCGCCAGCTCGGGCTGCTGGGGATGTCACAGGGGCCTCCAGGTAGGTGGGTGTTATGCGTTTCAGGGTCAGGGAGTTAGTGGGTCTGGTCTGCACAGTCAGTGGCGGCCAGGGGGTGATGTGCGGCACTCGGCTGGTACTGGTTGATGGCCTTGATGGCGGTGGTGATCGTGTCGGGCAGGGTGTGCCGGACCGGTACGCCGTGGAGGCCAGCGAGGTGGATCAGGTACCTGTTGCGTTCGGGGTTGGGGCAGTCCGGGGGGCAGCCGAGGACGACGCGGCGGCCGGAAGCGATGTCGTAGCCGTACTCGACGTTGGTAGTCATGCCGGGCAGGGTGCGCAGGTCGCGGGGTATCCAGAACACGATCACGTCGGCGTCGGCGCGGGCGGCGTGTTCCCACTCAACCTGATCGTCGTAGTGGGCTGCCCTGATACCGCCGCGTGACTCGGGGGTCAGCACGGTCAACTCGGGGCCGTCGTCCGGCCACTGGGCGGAGAGCTCGCGGATGGCTTCGGGACGCCAGGAGTCGACGGGGTCGCCGGCGCGGGGGGTGGGGCCGGCGATGAACACGGTTGGGCTGGCCCCGGGGGCGGGGAGGGGTTCGCGGGCCCAGATGATGCGCAGGTTCGGTGTGACGGGCCAGGGGTCGGGCAGAGGGCTCACAGGGTCTCCTGGGTGTGTCGGATGCCTCGGCGGTTGGGCCACGGCAGAGTGATGTCGTCATGGGCGGCGCGCGGGATCAGGTGCCAGTGAAGATGCATCACCGTCTGCGTGGCGTCCTCGCCGGCGCTGGTGATCAAGTTGCTTTGCACACCGAGCGCCCTGCCGAGTTGCGCGGCGCGACGGGCGCTCGCGCCGGTGACATCGGGGTCGTCGGCGTAGTCGACGACGTGGCGGCGTGGGATGACGAGGACGTGTCCGGGGTGGACGCCGCCTCTGGGGAGGATGGCTATGGTGTCGGGCCATTCGCGGACGACTGCGGCGGGTGCGCGGCCGGCGATGATCTCGCAGAACGGGCAGGGTGCGGCGTTGTCAGGCATGGCGTCCTCGGCTGGCGCGGACGGTGACGCCGTCATCGGCTTCGGCGGCCAACTCAACGGCGTCCATGGCTTGGTCGACGCTGTCGGAGCCGATGACCTCGGCACGGCGGGTCTGGGTCCCGGCGGGGGTGTCGAGATCGACCTCGACGATATGCCGGTTGTTGGGCATGGTGGCTCCTCGCGGTGTTGGTGTGGGGGTGCCGGCTCTCGGGTTGGTCCGGCTCTCCTCACCGCCCTGGTGGGGCGGTGAGGAGAGCTGTCCGGGCCTGGGTTGCTCGGCGCGTGGGGCGGTAGATGGGGTGGGAGATGGCCGGTAGATAGGGGGTAGATGGGCCGGTAGATGGGGGCGGTAGATGGGGTCTGAGCTGGTGATCTACCTCTGCCTGGGGCGGGTCACGCGGCGGTCTCGGGTGAGTGGTTGGGGACGGCGGTGAGGTGGCGCTGGGGTGGGGTGGGTTCGGTGGTTGTGGCGGGGGTCGGGTGTGGGGTGTTGGTGGGGTCCTCGGGGTGGGGTTGGTCGGGGGTTGGCTGGGGGGTGTGGGTGGGGGGTTGGTCGAGGAGGGTGAGGGCGTCTCGGAGGGGGGCTCCGAGGGCGTGGGTGAGGGCGTCGACGCGCACGCCCCATGTGGGGCCGGCGCCGCGGATTTTGACGTTGCGGTCGGTGGGGAATCCGCATGCCTCTAGGACCTCGCGGAGTGAGGTCACGTCGGGGAAGTTATGGATGCCTTCGCCCTCGTCGCTGAGCGTCTTGACGAGCTGGTTGATGTGGACGCCCTTGAGTCCGGCGCCTTCGGCGTCGGCGACGGCGGCGATGACGTGACGGGATATGCGGTGGGTGAGGTTTGTGGGGTTGGGCTGCTCCCCTGTGTCCGCCTCATTTTCATGATCATCGTGGGTGGCGTGGCCGGTGGCTGCCGGGCTCTCCTCGCCCGGGGCCGGGTGGTCGTCCCGTGCTGGCGCGACGAATTGGGCGGTGATGAACCACGCCAGGGCCAGGCCGATGAGGATCAGCGGCATGTGAGGCGCGATGTGGGGCCAGGCGATGGAGATGGCTGTGGCCGCGGTGCCTCCCGCGACGGCGAGTGCGATAGCGGCTGTCAGGCATCCGAGGCCGATGGTCTCCAGGCGGTCACCGGCCGAGGGCGCCGACCTCTTCTTCGTGCTCTTCTTACCCTTGGGGGTCTTGCCTTTGGTGAGGTTGGGCGTGCTCTCGGATGCCTGGCTGTCGCCCTCGGAGGCATCCCCTGTGGCGTCGCTGTCGGTCGTGTAGCTGGTGCCGGTGGCTGCTCTCCAGCCGTACCTGATGGCGTAGATGGCGCCCCTGGTGAGGGCAGTGAGGATGATGCGGGAGCCAGCGGCGAGGTCCCGGCCGGCCTCGCCGATGCCCTGGAACGGGATGGCGAGGGCGTTGCGGATGCTGCGGAGGGCCACGTCACTCGGCTCCGGCGAGGCGGAGGATGGTGGAGCGAATGAGGTCGGTGAGGATCGTTCCGTAGCCTCCGGAGCGGGTGGCGGCGACAGCTGTGGCGATCCCAAGGAACGCGGGGATGATCATCCGCTTCCACTTGGGGCCGAATGTCAGGAGTGCGAGGACGATCGATACGGCGGCCGGGCCCGGGTCGCCGAATCGGCCGCTCGCGTCCCCTTCGAGGGCTCCGGAAGGGATGGAGTGGATGCCGTTGGCGATGTCGGCCCAGGCGCCGCCGGCGGCGAGGGCGACGATGCCGAAAATGATCGAGGTGACACCGACGGACTGCTTGGTGTTGATCCGGATGGTGTCAGATCCGCGGAGCCCGAGGAGCAGCAGCGTGCCGATGATGAGGGCGACGCCGGAGGCTGTGATGGTGCCGAGGACCTGGGCGCCCGGGGCGGCCTCGGCGGCGAACTCCGCTGCGTGGGTGAGGTGACTGTTCATGGTCTTTCCAGGTCAGGCGATGCCGGGCCCGTAGAGGGCGCAGGCGAGGACGGATGAGACGAAGGGGATACGGGCCAGCCAGCGGGTGAGGGGGCCTTGGTGGCGGAGGCGCCACACGAGCCCTCCGGTGGGGCCGCAGATACCGGCGGCGACAACGAGGAGCGCGGTCTGCTGGTAGGTGAGGCCGGCGTACTGGGCGGCGTAGGGGGCGATGGCGGTGACGGCCAGCTCGCCGGATTGGCGGCCGACCTCGGCGGCGATGAGGATGGCGGCGATCTGCCCGAGGATGTGCAGGTACCGGGAGATGATGG
Organism: Streptomyces sp. NBRC 109706; assembly: GCF_000974485.1. GTDB lineage: Bacteria > Actinomycetota > Actinomycetes > Streptomycetales > Streptomycetaceae > Streptomyces. The sequence continues at coordinate 237,342 of NZ_BBOM01000010.1, forward strand.
GCGTGGTCACCAGCCACCACGTGCCGTAGCCGCAGGCGATGGCGCCTGCGGCGCCGAAAACTCCGCCGGCGGCCCATTCCGCTGCCGGGGGCAGGAGGCTGAGGTAGCTGGTGAGGCCGATATACGAGCCAGCCGCAGCGGCTGACCCGTTGTAGGCCAGCCACCTCCAGAACGGCTGCTGGAGGCGCTTGGGTACCAGCGCGGCGAGTGCGCCGCGTTCCCCGTCTTGAGCCGGGGCGGAGCGGGGTGCGGGTGGGTTGTCGGGCTCGTCTTCCGGGGGGGTCTCGCGTGGGCTGCGTGGGGGCCGGAGGCGTGCCGGCTCGTCGTCGCCTCCCTCGTCCTCAGGGTCGTCTTCCAGGCCGTCGTCCTTGGCGCCGTCGCCGCCCGACTTCGGCTGGGTGGGGCGATGCTCCTTGCCGAGGTCGATGGTTTGGCCGGGGGGCGGGAGGCTGCCGGCCGTGGTGACGCGCATGGGGCGGACACGGGGCTCGGGCGAGATCTCAGGGACCTCAGGGGGCGGGAGGGTGTTGTCCGGGACCAGTGCGCGGCTCTGCCCAGAGCTGCGCTTGATGCCGTCCTCGGCCCGGTCGGCGTAGTCCTTGGTGTCGTTGTCCTCGGATCCCGGGGCGGCGGCGGATGTCCCATCGAGGACGGCGTCGATGTTGGCGAGCACATCGTCGACGGAGTTGGTGCTCACCGTGGGCCTCCAAAAGGGTGTGCGTCGGCTGCTATGAGTCGGTCGCGTATGGCGAGTTCGGGGTCGATCATCGGTTTCGTGCTCGGGGCGAGGGCTTGTTCGGGTGCCTGCTGTTTGAACTCTGCGGGGATGGGCGGGAGTTCGGTTTCGGGCGTGAGGTGTACAGGGCTGGGCTGTTGGGGCCCGGGGAGGAGGAGCCGCACGGTGGGGCTCCCCTCCCCCGGGGTGGTGGCCGGCCGGTAGCGGGCACGCCACCAGGTAGACGCCCAGGTCAGGGGGCTCATGGTCACCATCTCCCTCGGCGCCTCTGCCGGCCGCGGAGGGGTTCGCCGAACCGTTCGGCGGCGCGCTGTTGGTCCTCGTCGGCGGCGGCTCGCCGCTTGGAGAGCCGGGTGGTTCGGTCGGGACGGCCCATAGAGGAGCGTGGGGTTCGGCGGGGCCACATCAGCTGGCCTTGGGGAGGAGACGGCGCAGGATGCGCCTGGTGGAGTCCTCGTTGGTGTCCGGGCCGTGGACGGTGCGGGCGTAGGCCACGACGTCATCCGGGTGCGTCTTGCCCATGCTGATCGCTGTCCGGACGGTGTCGGACAGGCGGCCGGACACGGTCTCGATCGGCCGGACTACGCGCTCCTTTTTGGCGGGGCGTTGCGTGGCGATGTACCGAGTGATGTTCGGGGCGAGGTCGAACCATTCGGTGTTGCCGTTGCGGTGTTGCGCGAAATGGCGGTGCAACGCCCGTTCCAGTTCGGGGCCGCCGTGCAACGCCAATAGGACGGCGTCGGAACGCAGAGCGAGGGAGCCGAGGCGGTTCTTGAGGTTGGTGGTGTAGCCGATCTTGACTCGTCCGCCGTTGGCGATGAAGTACACGACGCTGTCGTGGACGCCGTGCAACAGGTCCTCGACCGTTGCGGTGCGGGTTGTTGCAACGAGGTCGTTGCGCACGGGGGGCGTCGCGGTGTTGCGCAACGCTGTTGCGAGTTGGTCGCGCAACACCTCGGGGATGAGAGTGAGGGCGATCTCGATGCGATGGGCGTTGCACAGCGGGACGGGGCGGAGTGCGACGGCGTTGCGGTGGCAGGGCCGGCCGTCGTCCTCGGCGTTGCAGGTGGGTTCGGTGTTCATGGCGGGGGCCTTAGTCGAGTTCGGCTACGTCGGCGGGGTGGAAGAGGTTGTGGCCGTTGTCGTCGCGGCTGCGGGGGGTGAGGCGGCCTCGGTTGACCCAGGAGCGGACGGTGCCGGGAGAGACGCCTTTGAGCTTGGCGACCTGGGCGCCGGTGAGGAGGGGCTGGTCGTTGTCTGCTGCGACGTTGCGGGCGGCTTCCTCGACGACCTGTTCCAGATGCGACGTGTCGGCCGTTGCGGTGTTGCGGCTGCTGGGTGTTGCGGGCTCAGGCGCTGCAACGTCTTGGGGGGTGGTGTTGGGTGTTGCGACCGTTGCTGCCACGGGAGTTGCGGTGTTGCGGGGTGCACCGGGTGTTGCGATGCCTGGTGTTGCGGGCGGCGTTGCGGTGTTGCGGGTGCCGTTGCGGCGTTGCAGTGTCGCGGTGTTGCGGGCTGGCGTTGCGGGTCGGCGTTGCGATGCTTCGAGCACACGACGGTTCGCTTCCTCCCGCTCGGTGTTGATGCGCTCGATCTCGGCCTGGGCGCGGGCGTCTTCGATCTGCTCCTGCCGGCGGGCGGCGCGTTCCTCACGCTCCCGCTCGGCGGCGAGGCGGGCGGCCTCGGCGCGGGCGCGTTCCTCGGCGATGCGGCGTGCCTCCTCGGCTGCGGCCTGAGCGCGGGCCTGGGCAGCCTCGGTGTCGGCGTCCGCGGCGGCCTGGCGGGCGCGCAGTTCGGCGAGCCGGGTGGCCTCCTCTTCGTCGGCGAGGCGCCGCTGCCGTTCCGCCTCCTCGCGGCGGGCTTCCTCTTCCTCGGCGGCGCGCTTCCGCTCCTTCTCGGCGGCCTCGTCGGCGCGCCGCAGCTCCTCGTCGACGTCGCGCTTCTGGTTGGTGTGCTGGCTGGTGCGGCGCATGGCGCGCAGGCTCTGCTGGTGCGCTGCTTCGGCGCGTTCCTCGCGCTCCTGGTCAGGCAGGGCGAGGGCCTCGGCGAGGGGGAGACCGTAGCGGGCCATGCGCAGTGGCAGGACGCGTTCCGCGCTGCGCCACCACAGCCGGCCGTGCTCCTCCCGCATCCGGGCGCGGTAGACCTTCATGTCGCGGCGGCGGTCGACCACTTCGCGGTAGGTGGTGAGGCCGTGGCGGGTCTGGGCGCGCCAGATGCGGGCGGTGGCGATGGGGGCGACGAGCCACATGCGGCCGGGTGGGTATTCGGTGGCGGTTCCGGCGTTGATGTCGGCGGCGCGGGCGATGGCGTGCCGGGCGGCCTCGGCGACGAGGATGAACAGGCATGGGGTGGTGGCGTGCATGGCCATGGCCAGCATGTCGGGGTAGGCCGACCAGGCGTTGAACACTACGGTGGCGGCGGTCAGCGTCCATGCGGCGGGGCGCAGCAGGGGGAAGGGGATACGCAGCCACGTGAGGAGGAGGTCCAGGGCGACGCAGATCCCGATGCCGAAGTCGAGGCCGATGGGGAACCAGGCCGCGAACGACCCGAAGCCCTTGCGCTCGGCCAGCTCGGCGACGGCGTGGTAGGAGCCGACGAACCCGATGCCGGCGATGACGAGGGCGCCGGCGATGACGATGCCGACGAGGGCCCACTGGCCGCGGCTCAGCTCAACGCGCGGCCGGAGGGCTTCGCGGGGCTGGGTGGCGGGGTGAGGCTGCTCCCGGGGTGGGGTGGGGGCGGCCTGGGCTTGCATGGCAGTGGGTCCTCTCTCGGGTGGGAGTCGGGGGTCGGGTCAGGGGAGGAAGGCGGCGAGGGTGGTGATGCCGATCAGTTCGAGCGAGAGGTAGGCCCCGATGGCGCTGGCGGCGATGATGAGGGCCGCGATGACGGCGACCGTGGGGTGCCCGACGATGACGTTTTCGATCAGGTTGGGGTGCCGGATGCCGTCCCGGTCGATGGGGATGAGGCCGTCGTGGGCCGCGTTGCGGTGGGCGAACATGTCGTCGTGGGCGTCGGCGTGCTCAATGTCGCCGGTGCGCAGGGGCCCGATGTAGGGGCACTGGTTGCACTGGTAGACGAGAGGCATGGGGCTGCTCCTGGCGGCGGGTTAGGTGAGTGCGGTGGTGGCCCAGATGGCGAGTGCCAGGGCGTGTGCGATGAGCGCGATGAGGGCGACGGTGCGGAGGCTCACGAGGTGGTGAGGACGAGAGCGAGGGCCACGATGGCGCCCGCGATCAGGCAGGCGAACAAGAGGAGGTCGTGCCCGGTGGGCTCGGTGCCGGTGGCGGGGCGCGTGGTGTTGAGGAGCGCGGTGCATTGAGCCGCGTGGGCCTGGGCTTGTCCGTGAGCGTTCTCGTGCCAGATGTGGTGGCGGCTGGCCGGGCAGGCGGCGCAGGACCATTCGGAGTCGGACGCCTGGTCGTCGGTGACGTTCACGACGTGGTCGCGGTCACCGAGCGCGGTGCCGGCGGCGGTGAGGTAGCGGTGGGTGGTGCTGGCCGGCGAGGGATGCGGGTCGGCGGGGCGGGGTGTGCGTCCGATGTGGAGATGGGCGCGGAGGCGGCGGCTGTTCATGGCTGCGGGGTCTCCTGACTGTGGCGATGGGGCGGAGTGGTGCGGGTCAGCCAGCGGTGGCGTTGGCGGCGTGGGCGCGGAGGTGGCGGATCTCCGCGCAGGGCCCGTTGGTGGCGCACCCGGATTCCCAACTGGTCTCGGGCACGGTCCGGCCGAACATGTCGCTGGCGACCTGAGCGACGATCCGGCTCATCTGCGGGTCGGAGGGCCGGCACAGGCTGGCCTGGGTTCCGACGCCGTGGCGTTGGGCGCTGAGGACGTGTTGGCGGGCCTGCTTCCCGGCCCACCTGCGGGCGTTGGGGCCGGTGTTGGCCTGCACGTGCCCGATGTCGTGGAGGGTGTTGGCGTGGCAGCGAGTGCAGTGGTAGGTGACGAGCGGCTGATCGGGCCGGTTGGGGCTCCGGGAGCCGTGGTACTCGTAGACGATGACCTGGCTGTTCCCGTCGGGGTGGGGGTGGGTGGTGAGGATGCCGCGGCCGTCCGGGTGCCAGGTGAGGTTGGGGATGTAGTCGGCCCACCCGGAGCCTTCGGGCCAGAACTCGTAGATGTGGCCCTGACGCTGGTCGAAGGTCGCGGTGCCGTCGGCGTTCTCAGCCTGGTACTGCTGCACCTGCTCAATGGGGCCGAAGTAGAGGGCGGAGTGTTCCTCCGACTCCAGGAAGATGAGGCCGTAGCCGTCGGGCCGCTTGTGCTCGTCAGCGAGGAAGGCGGTCATCTCGTCGAACCGGGGGTGGGCGGGGGTGAGGTAGCCGACGATCGGGAGCCGGTAGCGGTCGGCGCCGGTGACTCGGGCGGGGTGGGTGTCGCTGACGTAGTGGTACGTGGTCATGGCTGGGCCTCTCGTGGTCCTAGGGCGGATGGCGGATGGGGGCTGCTTATCGCTGCGGGATGCGGACGCGGCCGGACTTGGTGCGGGTGCGCACAGACAGGCGGGCGGCGATGGCCGGTGCGGTGGCGGTGATGGTGATGTCGCCGGACCTCGTGTCGGCGGTGATGCCGCACTCTGCGGTGGCGTGGGCGGCGATGTCGCCGGACTCGGTGGTGGCCCAGATGTGGCCGCTCGCGTTGAGGATGTTGATGTCGCCGGATCGGGTGTTGGCGTCGGCGATTTGGGTGTGGCCGAGGGTGATGTTGCCGAGGTGGGTTTTCGCGCTGGTGTTGGCGGCCCGCTCGATGTGGATGTGGCCGGACTGGGTGGCGGCGGTGGCGTCTGTGATCGTCCCGGCGATGGTGATGTCCGCCGAGTTGGTGCGGGCGGTGACCGAGCTGTTCTCGGGCACGGTGACGTCGATGGTGATCGGCGCCGGTTGTTGGGGCGCGGTGGCGGTGAGTGTGGCCTGGCTGCCGCCGAGGTGGATAGCGCCGTTGATGGTGTCGGCCTGGATGGTGGGCGCCCCGCTGCTGGCGGGGTTGATGATGTTCCGTGCGTGGTGGCGGGTGGCGTGGCTGTTGTTGATGGCCCTGACGATGAGCCTCGCGCCGTCCTGTCGGAGGGTGGCCGTGCGGACGATGTCGGCGGCCGGGCCCGACCGGCTGCTGGTGCGGATGGTGAGGGTGGCGCGCGTGCACTGGGGGGTGGCGCGGACGGTGATGGTGCCGGGGTGGTTGAGGAGGTGGGCGTCGATGGTGATGGGTCCGGTGGTGTTGGCGGTGAGGGTGCGGATGGTCACGGTGTCGTCTCCTGGTAGGGGCGCGGTGATGGTTGGGGGTTGGTGCCCTGGGCGGGTCTCGAATCCGCTGTGCTGCTCCCCTGGTTGGGGCCAGCTGCCAGGGCTGGGGGCCTACTGGCCTCGGGTGGCGGCCTCGCGGGCCTGTCGGACGTGGTCGGGCGAGTCGGGGGGTGGGGGCGGCGGGTCGCTGCCTTCGGCGGGCGCGGAGGGGTTGCTCATCTTGGTTGTTGTGTCCTGTTCTGGGTGGGGGCTGGCCGGCCGTGTGCAGGTGGGCCGGCCAGCCCCAGGGTTATCGGTTGGGGCGTCTCATCGGGGCGGAGGTGGGGGGTTGGGGCAGGCGTGCACGTCCCCGACGGGGATGGGCCGCTGGCACCCGGGGCAGGTCACGAACGGCCGCGCGGGCGGGTAGTTCGTCATCGCCGCCCCTGTGCGGTGCTGGGGTGCGGGGCGGGGATGGTCCTCGACTTGAGTACTTGGGCTCCGCAGGAGCAGGCCCACCATCCGTTGCCCACGCTGTTCGTGAAGCCGCACTTGTGGGCCACGTCAGAACCCCTCGCTGCTCCGGTCGCAGGCGCCGCACGTGCAGGTGCGGGTCCGGCGATCAGCGCTGTAGGTCCACTTGTGCTTGTGCGCCATCAGCGGCCCCCGTTCGTGGGCCCGCTGTCCGGCTGGGGGGGCTCGCTGCGCTGGGTGGGGTCGGGGTACCAGGGGTGCGGGTCGCATTGCGGGCAGCCGCTGCTGGCGGAGCAGTTGGGGCCGTGGGTTCCGCTGGTCACCGGGTGCCTCCGATGAGGGTGGCGGCGTGGTGGCCGGCCCGGGCGCGCCCGGTGGGGGTGTAGGGCGGGATGGTGGGCGGGGTGGTGCCGGTGGGCCGCACGGGGGTGCGGCGTGTACAGGTAGCGCGTTCGCGGATACGCTGCACGGCGATCCTCCTTCTTGATCTTGCGGTTGGGTTGGGGGTCAGCGGTCCCCGCTGCCATATGGCGCTGCAATCGCCGGCAGTCGGGGGCCGTTTCTCGCGTCCGGGCTCAGGTGGCCGGGGACAGCTCCTCGGCGTGGACGGTGGACTCGCGGCCGTCGTCCTCGCGGATGCGGACCAGGTTGCCGTTGGCGGTGGTGACCTTGCCGGTCTCGCCGCCCTTGTGTCGGGTGGGCTGGATCGGGCTGGTGACGGTGACGCGGTCACCCGGGCTGTACGTCATATGACATTCCTGTTTGCTCATCAGGGTTGGGTTGGGACCAGCGGCCCGGGGCGTTCCAGCGCCCGGCGGGCCTCAGGGGTCAGGCCGCGAGGTGGCCTTTCACCTCGGACTCGGGGATACGGATCGCGCCTCCCGGGCCACTGTCCGGGGCGCCCGGGGTCACGAGGCGGCCGTAGCGGTACGCCTGAAGGCGTCCGATCTTGACCCATCGGTAGACGGTGGACGGGTGCACCTTGAGTCGGGCCGCCACCTCCTTCACGCGCAGCATTTGTCGCTCCTGATCTGGTAGTTGCAGGCTTCGCGCCTGTCGCAGAGCTTAATAGCTCGCCGACCTTTTTAGCAAGCTCTTGGGGGTAGAAGTGGATCTACGCAGGTGGGAGGCTTACTCATTAAGGATCTAAGGTGGCGCCTGCCGTCACATGGAGGGGCAGCATGACTAAGAAGCAGTGGGACAGGCGTCCGGCCGCCGAACGGATCGCGGCCAGCATCCGAACAATGATCATGAGAGGAGAGGAAGGGTGGGAGCCGGCGGCACAGCTCCCGACCACAGCAGACTTGATGGCCGAGCACGGGGTCTCCAACGTGACGATCCAGAGGGCTGTCGGCGTTCTCAAGTCGGAGGGCCTGCTGGTTGGGCGCTCCGGGAGTGGCGTCTACGTGAGGGATGAGGCGCCACACGTCATCACACCGGCGTCGTACATCTCGCCGGAACCCGACAGCGCTGCGGACCGCTGGAAAATCAGCGCCTCTCACCGCGGCCGAGAGACCAACCGCGTCCTGGCAGCCGGGGAGATCGTCGCCCCCAAGCGGGTCGCCGAGGCGTTGGGCGAGGAGACGGTGATCCGCCGCAAGCGCCTGGGGTTGCTCGATGGGGAGCCTGCGGAGGTGACCTACTCGTACTACCCCGCCTCATGGGCGCGGGGGACAGAGCTTGCGCAGCGGAGGAAGATCCGCGGCGGATCGCCACGGGTCCTCGCCGAGCTGGGGCACCGCTTGGCACCTCCTCAGGTGGATGAGGTTTCCGCGAGGTGGGCGACGCCTGAGGAGTACGAGCTGCTCCAACTCCCTGGCGATGTACCGGTTTTCGACGTGTTCCGCATGGTGCCCGACAGCGAGGGGGTGGCGGTTGAGGTCACCGAGCTGATTAAGCCTGGGCACATTTTCAAGCTGGGGTACCGCGTGTCCTGACCTGCGAGGCCAGCCTCAACAGGCACACAACAAACGCAAAGCTTGCCGCAATTTCTATTATGCTTTACGGTGTTACTCAGTGCCACGCAGTGAACGCGTAAAGACCCCCAGGGCGCCGCAGTGGCGACATCCTGAGGGCCGGCACCAGCGGACTGCCATCCGCTGATCAATGAGTCCCTGCTGGAAGGACTACGCAATGAGCGTAGCAACGCCGATGCCGCCTGCCCGTGTGCAGGCTGAGCACGCCCGCCCCACCCCGGCCGCCGAGGCTGACGGCTGGTGGCCCGCCGGCCATCCGCACCCCGCGTGGTGTGCGCGTGACGAGCATGACGACACCGAGCCGGCCATGTACTCCTGTGTGGGTGACTCCGCCCGTACGGACCTGTCTCTCCCTCAGCATCAGGCCGTTGCTGGCATGGGCCTGTGGCTCCAGGTTGAGGTGCAGCAGCATGTGGCTGATGAGGCGCCGACGGTCCACGTGATGGCGGGGGACCTGGCTGAGCAGGAGCGTGTGTTGACAGTGGATGAGGCTGAGGCGCATGCGCGGGATCTGCTGGAGGCGGTGCGCGCGGTGCGGGCCGAGTCCGGGGCGTGCTTCGGAGCGTCCGTGGCTGCTGTCTCGGTGCCGGCGTGGTCGCCGGGGCCAGGTGTGGCGGTGGAGTGGGGTGTGCGTTTGCCGGACATTGGTGGTGAGCCGGCTGAGGTGGATGTGCGGGATAACCTGGCGGACGCCTTGGCGGCGTTGGGGCGGTACTCGTCGGTGGTGACGGGCGTGGCGCTGGTGTGGCGTGCGGTGCAGCTCGGCGAGTGGGTGGTGGCTGCTGAGGCGGGGGGGAGCCTGGCGCCTGCTGTGGCTGACGGGAACTGCTCGGTGACGCACGGCCGTTCGCAGGGTGAGGGCTACAGCACCCACGGTGAGGCCGTGGCGCAGAATGGGGGCAGGGCGTGACCGAGCGGAGTGTGGTTGAGCACGCACTGACGGTCTACTACGACAGCGCCGAGATGGCGCGGCGGGTCCTCGCACAGCACGACGAGGCTGAGGTCGCCCGCCTGCGGGGCGCGTTGTCGGACGCGGCGGACCAAGTTGCGGGGTTGGAGTCCGATCTGGGGGGCGAGTCCGCCGAGGTCACCCGGCTGCGGGCCCGCGTTGAGGAGCTGGTGCGGCAGCGGGATGACGCGCTGGTGGGGATCGTCACGGCCAAGGCCGATGACGAGTTGGGGCCGGTGACTCCGCTCCGCTGGGGCCTGGGCGATGTGGAGGCGGACGACGACGGCAACCTGATGATCCTCATGTCCGGGCCCGACCGCGAGCCGTACATGCTGGAGCTGGACGCCGAGCGCGCCGCCGCGCTGCGCGACGAGCTGCCGGTCGCCGGCCCGGCCAGCGGAGGCTACCCGCCGGCCCTGCCCTGGGCGGCCTGGCTGGACGCCGACGACCTGTCCGCGCTGCTGGACGCCGTATCCGACGTGGTGGTGCCGCATGCGCCGGCCGGCGAGCGGCTGACCGCGCTGGAGGAGGTGCTGGCCATGTACCGGCTGATCGCCGAGGTCGACCACGCCCAGGCGGTCGTATCCGGGCCCGGTCCGGATAGTGACGGGGACGTGTTGGTGGCGGTGCTGGACGCCCACGGCGTCGCCGACATCCCGGTCAGGGGTGACGGCCGTGGCTAACCGGACGCCGATGAGTGCCCGCGCGACGCTGGAGGTCATGGTCCGCACGGGCCGGGGCCAGATGACGGTCTGGTCTCCGACCGAGGTCAAGCAGGCGCTCGACCGCTACCGGGCTGAGGCGCGGGCCGACGTGCTGGTCGAGCAGGCCGACGAGATGGTGGACGCCTGCCCGGCGCACGGGGAGGCCGAGGAGGCGTGGACGGTGTGCCACTGCGAGGTCGCCGACGAGATGCGGCGCCTCGCCGACCTGATGCGTCCGGGAGGTGACCGGTGAGCGCGACGACCAAGATCGAATGGACGGACGCTACATGGAACCCGGTGACGGGCTACACGAAAGTCTCCCCAGGGTGCGACAACTGCTACGCGGAGACGCTGGCGGAGCGCTTCCGGGGCACCGGCGGCCACTACTTCGAGCAGGGCTTCGACGTGACATTGCGGCCGGAAAAGCTGCTGGAGCCGCTGCGGTGGCGGAAGCCGCGCCGGGTGTTTGTCAATTCGATGAGCGATCTCTTCCATGCCTCGGTGCCGGACGAGTATGTGGCGCGGGTGTGGGCGGTGATGGCCCTGGCCCCGCAGCACACATTCCAGGTGCTGACGAAGCGGCACGGGCGGCTGCGGGCGCTGCTCAGCAGCCCCCAGTTCCGGGAGCTGTGCGAGGCAGAGTGGAACTGGTTGGTGGGCGACGAGTCCACTCCGATGCCGCAGTACCGGCGTGACGCGTTCATGCGGCAGTGGTGGAGCGAGTTCTCCAGGCCGTTGCGCAACGTCTGGTTGGGCGTCTCTGCGGAGGACCAGGAGCGCGCCGATCTGCGGGTGCCGGCCCTGTTGGAAACGCCGGCTGCTGTGCGGTTCCTGTCCTGTGAACCACTCCTCGGGCCGATCGACCTCGAAGGGCCGCTGGACGGGCCCGGGACCCGCCGGCAGTTGACGTACTGGCTGACGGGACGCCCCGGGGTCGGGGCGCCGAGCCCGACGCTCAGCGGTGTGGACATGCGGCCCCTGACGGTGGGGCCGCGCCTTGACTGGGTGATTGCTGGGGGTGAGTCCGGGCGCGGTGCGCGTCCGATGCACCCCGACTGGGCCCGCCGGCTGCGGGACCAGTGCCAGCAGGCGGGCGTGCCGTTCCTGTTCAAGCAGTGGGGCGAGTACGTGCCGACTGGCTACCTGGTGATCGGTGGCACGGGCAGCGGCACGCTGGCCTTCAAGGACCCGGTGGACGAGTTGGGCCACCGGGTGGAGGTGCGGCGCGTGGGGAAGGGGCGCGCTGGCCGTGAGTTGGATGGACGGGTCTGGGACGAGTTCCCGACCCCGAGCCGGGCGCGCGGGGGTGAGGCGTCGTGAGCGTGGAAACCCTCACTGCCGAGCTGCCGGCCGATGTGGAGGCCCTGCGGGAGCTGTGTCTGGCGCAGCGGGAGCAGCTGCGGCGGCTGGAGCGGGACGCGTTGACGGGGCTGCTGCGGCGTGAGCCCTGGCACGACCGCGCGGAGGCGTGGCTGGCCGATCCGGAGACCGGCCCGTGGGCGCTGGCATTCCTGGATCTGGACGGGTTCAAGCCGGTCAACGACCGGCTGGGGCACGCGGCCGGCGACGAGCTGCTGCGCGCCATCGGTGGCCGCCTCTCCGCGTGGGCCGAGCGGGCGGGCGCTCTGGTTGGCCGGCTGGGCGGCGACGAGTTCGCCGCGCTGTGGCCGTCTGCCGGGCCGGAGGCGGCCCGAGTGGGGGCGGCCGAGGTGGCGCGGCGCATCGCCGTCCCGGTGCTGCTGACCGGGGACGGGCTGCCGCCTGCTGTGCGCGGCGCCCAGGTACGGGTGACGGCCTCGGTCGGCGTTGTTCGGCAGGCGGACCATCCGGACGCTGGGCTGGGCGAGTTGCTGGGGCTGGCCGACGCGGCGATGTACCGGGCCAAGGAGGCCGGCGAGGCCGGCGCTCCGGGGCCCCGGGTGTGGCTGGCCGACCCGGACGTCGCCGCATGGCGCGAGCGGGCTGCCTGCCAGCGGCCGGCTGGTGAGCGGCGGGCGGGACGGCCCTACCCAGCCCCCACCACCCCGCCCGAATAACCACTGGGGACGGCCACCGCGCCGCCCCCACCTCTCCCACGCCAGGGCCCTGGCCGCGCACACCTGCGTCTGGCCGGGGCCCTGGCCCACCCATGCCTCACACACCCCCAACGCCCTGCCCGGGGCGGCTGGTTGAGCTGGCGCGGCGCGCTGGCGGGTCGGCGGTTTTCACGCGCTCCTGTGAACCGTCGCGCCGCCCTCGTGCGCCCGTGCCGCCGCTCCCACCCCCCGGGTCGGCCTGACCGGAGAACTACCGTGCCCCCGCACAAGAACCACCCCACCCACGACCGCCGCCAGGCACAGGCCGGAGCGTCCCGCCAGGCGGTGTCCCGGTGAGCATCGAGGCGCTGAACTACGCCGTGAGAGTCCGGGTAGGCGACCTGACGGCGAAATTTGTTCTCGGCCGTCTGGCCGACCGCGCTGACGAGCGCTACTCCTGCTACCCCTCGGTCCCGCTGCTGGCCGCCGAGGCCGAGAAATCACCGCGCGTCATCCAGCGGGCGCTGGCCACGCTCCGCACGTTGGGTCTGGTCTCCGACCGTGTGACCATGCGCGCCGACGGCAGCCAAGGGGCGAACAGGTACTACCTGCACGGCCCTTGGGACGACTACGGCGGCACTGGGACGCCGTTCCCGGAGATCGTGACGCCCAAGGAGGCGCGGGCCGCGCGGTGGGCTCAGGCGCCAGCTGAGGGCGAGTTCCGGGCTGGTACGGCGGCGGCCGTCGCCGAGGACGGGGACGAGGAGGCCGCCGCCGAAGTGCGGCGGCGCGTGGCCGAGGCGGCGCAGGCCGGACAGGAACGCCTCGAAGCGCGACGCGAGAAGGCAAGGAAAGCGGCCGCGGCAGCCCACGCGAAATCGCAGGTCAGCGACATTTCCGCAGGTGGGGATGGGGTGACGTCCACGTCGTCCCCCCCGGTGACGTGCACGTCGCCCCCCGGGGTGACGCCCACGTCACCCCTAGAACCATCAGTAGTAACCACCAACGAGGAACCCTCTCCCGTCCGTCCGTCTCGTAACGGTGAGGAGTGTGCGCGTGAGGCCGGAGACGAAACGGAGGGACGGACGGGCAGCGGCTCCCCCAGGGCAGGCGGTGGCACATCCGGCGCCCGGCCGGGGCCGGGTACCCCGGGTGTGCCGACGACCGAGGCCGAGGGCGAGGACCAGGGGCAGGACGTGCCGGCGGTGCGCGGCGCCGCAGCCCGGCCAGTGCCGTCCGGCGCACCTGCCGGCCGCCGGTCGCCCGGTGTCGAGTTGCTGCTCGCGATCGGCCAGGAGCGGCCGGAGTATCTGCTGACCGGCCGGACGCTGTCGGATCAGGGCCTGATGGTCACGGGGATGCTGGACGCCGGGTGGTCGCCGGAGTTGGTGCGGCAGATCGTGGCGGGCCGGCCGCTGCCGCCGGCGGGTGAGATCCGGGCGAGCGTGGGGGCGATCGTCGCCGCCCGGCTGCGGGATGCGGTCAGCTCTGGCCCCCCGCCCCCACCCGGGCAACACCCGTTCGGGGCCGGCTCGTTGAACGGGAATGACCACGGCCACAGCCTCGACCACGGCGCCGGCAGTTCGGGCAGGCCCGGCAGTCCCGGGCGGCCCTGGGACACGCCCACGCCGACCGCGCCCACCTACGGCCAGCACCTCACCCGGGTCATGTCGGAATGCGAGGGCCAGGACGGGGCGTGCGGCCGACCCGTGCGCCCCGGCTACGACCTGTGCACCGGCTGCCTGGACCTGCCCTGGTGCGAGTGCGGCGCGGCCCGCATCGACCCCGGCCGAGGCGAGGAGCGCTGCCCGGACTGCGGGGCGGCGGCCGAGGCCCTGGGCGCCGCGCTCCACGCTCCGCACACGGCCCGCTGAACCACTAACCGCCACCCGATACCGGAGGAGCCCGATGATGGACGACTACGAAACGCCCGACGCTCTCGAAGCGCTGCTCGACGACCTCCGCCTACCGGCCGGCGTCCACGCTGCCGTGCTGTCCGATACCAGCGCATACGACAACAGCCTCGTCACGCGCTGCGTGGTGTGGAGCGACCGCCCCGACCGCACTTGCCCCATGTGCACGCAGCCCATCAATCAGGACCTGAGCGAGTACTGCCCGGTCGTCCTCGACGGCAGCGCGGCCCCCGCCCCCACGGTGCTGGACCGAGACCAGGAGCACGGCTGCGGGCACTGGCTGGCCGTCTACACCGACGTCGTGCAGGGCACCGGAGATGAGGGCGAGGTCACCGAGGCCGACGTCCTCGAATCCGCGCAGGGGGTTGCTGAGGAGCTGCGTGACCACAAGCAGAGGCTCCACGAAGCGGCGATGCGGAGACTGCACGAGGAGCTGACGGACGTGCTGGAGAGGCTGGCCGCGCCCCTCGCCCCTGGCGAGACCAGGCGGGAGAGGGAGGAGTCGCTGGTCACTGGCAGCGAGATGTATCCCGGCGCCTTCCGCAACGACGGTGGCCAGTGGGTCGCCTGGGACTACAACCCCAACCTGCCCGGCGAGATCATCGAGGTTACCGCTGACGCGGACCGCCGGGCGGGCTGACCGGCAGCGCCGCAGGGGCCCCGCCCCTCGCTGTCAAGGCAGGGCGCGACCCCATTCGGCAGCGTCCGTCGCAAGCTGGCTACCGTGGAGACCATGAGCGACACAACCGACCTACCGGCAACTTCCCTGCCTCACGCCCTCACCAAAGGCCAGTTGGTGCGGATGCTCAGCGAAGGCGACTTCAGGGACCTACCTGACGACACCCCCCTCATCCTCAGCAAGGATGCTGAGGGCAACGGGTACTCGCCGGTATCTGGCGCGACCCTCGCGATGTACGTGGCGGAGACCACATGGTCCGGCGAGACCTACCCGCCCGACAGCGTCATCGACGCGTCCGACGTCTACGGGGACGAGGATCGCGCCCCCGAGGGAGCCGTGCTGGTGATCGAGTTCTCGCCTGTCAACTGACCGGGGCGATCAGAACCCGCCTCCGCCCGCGTCGCCACCTGCCGAGCCGCCGCTGTCGCCACCGCCGCCCCACGATGATGAGTCGCTACCGCTCGACGACGACCAGCCCGAGGACGACGACGGGGGAACGGACCAGAACGAGGCCCCAGGGTCGGCCACAGGGGCAGCCGCCTGCGTCGACGTGTCCGCGGGCAACGGCGCGGGCGGGGGCGCTTCGCCCGGCAGGTCGGGTGCCTCGGTGGTGATGATGTCGATTGCGGCCCCGGCGGCCCCCTCGAACCCACTGTGGTTGTGCCGGCCGTGATCGCGGCGGTTCGTGCTGCGCCTGCTGCGGCGCTTGAAAATACCCATGCCTTGAGGGTGCCCGACGGTCAGTCAACTGATGGGCGATTTGAGGGAGTTCAGAGGGTTCACGCGGCTCATCCCTGGCGGGCGAACACCAGGAACAACACCACGACCACGACCACCAGCGCGCACGACACCCACCGATCCAGGCCGGACAGTTCGTCCGGTTCGGGCTCAGGGGCGTCCTGGTACGGCTCGGACGGTTCCGGCAGCTGAACGTCGATCCGCTCGCCGTCCGGGGCCAGCCCGTGGTGGGCCGCGGCGCGGTGCTCGGTCTGGTCGTCCTGGGCCTGGCGACGGGTACGGCGGGGCTCGGCGGTGACACCGCACAGGGCGCAGCGGTAGGTGTAGGGGCGGGACACGACCGGTGAGCGTAGTGGTCAGTCGGCCGTGCCGCAGCGAGATCATGCGGATTCACCGGCCGCCCCACGCCGGCCGACCGTGCGGGCTATCCTCGTCCTGATCATCAGTCCCTGGAGGGATCATGCCTCGGGCTCCAGCCGGTGCCCGTCGTCCCCCTGGGAGCCCTTTCGTGACTACTACCACTGTCCTGTCGCTCACTCACCACCCCCTCCAGCGTGCTGGCGCATGGGCTGTCACGCACATCGCGGGCCGGTTCCGGCCCGAGGAGGTGTCAGGGGATGACCTGGAGCTGGTCGTTGGGCTGATCGTCCGAGACGCGACTCGGGCTGCTGTCGCGCCGAAGGACGATGGCCCGGCTGGCTACGACTGGTGGAAGGTACTCTTCGCGCTCTTCCCGAACTCCAAGCCGACCCACGCCAAGCGCGGCCGGGACCAGGAGGTGATCCGTAGCAAGGTCGCGGCGCTGTTCGCCCCGGACGGCGTCACCGGCCGGTCGTGGCCGTGTACGTTCTGCGCCCAGATGACGGGCACGGCGTGGGGGAAGTCGAATCTCCCCCTGTTCGACACGTCCAAGGCGTTGAACAACGTGCCGCCGGGCGTGCCGGGTTGGCCGATCTGCCGTGGATGCCGGGTCGCGATCTGGACCCTGCCCTACGGGGCGTGGGTGACGGCTGGCTCGGCGACGGTTTTCACCTGCGAGGACGAGGCAGCCGAGCGCCGGTTCGTCGAGCACAGCGTGGCCCGGTCCCGGCGGATCGTCGACGGCGGGTTCGAGGCGCTGGCGGCGGACGGGGTGGAGGACGGGCCGTTCGCCCTCGCCCTCCAGCAGCTGCGGGATGTCGGGGGCCGGCAGCACGCCGCCGGCGGGCTGGCCAGTTCCACGTTGTGGCGGTTCAAGAACGACAACGAGGAGCCCTGGCTGCGGGCGTCCTTCACCCGTCGGGCCGTGCCGCGCTTCCTGGCTCTGGTGCAGGGCAACGCGCCGCTGCGGGAGGCATGGGCGCTGCTGGAGGAGGCGTTGGTACAGCGGGACCGGCGCGGCAGGGTCGTGGCCAGCGGTGCGGGAGAGGCGGCGCGGCTGGTGTTCGAGGCCGAGGACGGAACGAGCCGGTCGTTGCTGTGGGCGTTGCACGAACTACGAGGCTCTGAGCGCCTGACCTCGGCGCAGCGGCACAACATCGCCCGGCTGGCCGGCGAGTACGGCCGGCATGTACTGGGGATCGATGATGGCAATCTGGCGCCGGCTGCCGAGGTGTTGGCCACGTGGATCTGGCGTGGCGGTCCCGAGGGGCAGCGGCAGCAGCGGCGGGCGGAGTACCTGGAGGCCGCGCCCAACCCCTACAAGTTGGGGTTGGTGATGATGCGGGCGAACTCCCGGCTGTTCCTGGCCGGTCTGCCGGTCAGGGCGACGGTGGAGGACTGGCGTCCGCTGCTCCAGTCTGACGCGCGTGCGTGGGCGCGTCGGCTGCTGTTGGGTGCGGCCGTGGATCGGCAACCCGTCGGCTGATCTCGTGGGGTGGTCTGCGTGGCTCCCCCAACCCGCTTGTAACGTGCCCCCGTTGACTTTCGTAACGGGGGCACGTTACATTCGTGGTGTTGGGCCACCCACTCACCATGGAGGACACCATGACCGACGCCCCCCTCGCCACCGTCACCGTCGCCGACTGGGACGCCGCCGAGGTGTACCTCGCCGAGCACACCAGCGACGCCACCTACACCCTCACCGAGCTGACCGCCGCCCACGACGCCGACCTCCACGAGATCCGCCTCGACCCCGAAACCCGCACCATCTGGTGGGCCTACGACAACGGCCCCGTCCGCGGCAAGGGCTGGACCGTCGACCACCTCACCCCGGCGGCCGCCGCCGAACAGGCCGAGCCCATCATCGACACGACCCAGGACCGCATGGGCGACCCCGAGGGGTACGCCGGGCAGATCCACCGCCTCGACGACGACCAGGCGCTCCTCGACGAGTACACCGAGATCCTGCGCCTGACCCTCCCTGCCGACCCGCAGGCCGCCCGCGCCGAGATCCGCACCCGCCGTGCTCTCGCCGACGCCTTGTGGCAGCGCGCCGACGCCGAGCTGGTCCGCAGCCTCGCCGGCAGCGACCGGGGCGGCAAGGCCGCCGCCGCACGGACCCTGGGCATCACCCGGATGCAGGTCACCCGTCTCATCAGCGACGACGACAGGCGGCGGGACGCCCTCACCCAGGCCGTGCGGGAGGCGGAAGCCGACTACCCCGACCGCTGATCGACCCAGCCGCGCCGCGCTATAGTGCTAACCTCATCGCCCCTACGAGGGGACCCCTGCCAGCCAGCCGTGGCCCATGGTGCGCCACGGCCGACCGACGGACGGCCCTCGTGCACTACGGCGACCGCGACGGATACGGCCAGTACGGCATCCTGGACGACGACGGCGAGCGGGTGCTGTGCCACGAGTGCGGGCGGCGCTACCGCCAGCTCCCGTACCACATCAATCGGGCGCACGGGATGACGGCAGTCGAGTACCGGGCAGCCCACGGCCTGAGCGTGACGCAGCCGTTGGCGTCCGACAGCCTGACGGCGACGCAGCGCGCCAACTCCACCAGGGTCTACGCCCAACGCCCCGACATCCGGGCCATGCTCGCCGACGCGCTGAGCCGGGGCTGCTCCGCGGCGGCGTCCCGGGCTGCGCAGGCCGCCGCGCCGGACTCCCTCGCCCGTGCCGCCGAGCGGCATCGCCGCCGGGTCGCATCTGCTCGCCTGGCGGAGCGCGAGCGGGCCGCGAAGCGGCGCAGGCTCGACGAGGCCGCCCGGGCTCACGGCTATGCCGATATCGACGCGTGGCTGACGGATCACGCGGATCTCACCGCCAGCCAGATCAGGGAGGTGCTGGGGGTGTCGGGGGCAGCGGCGCGCGAGTTGCGGCGTGGCGTGGTCAGCGCGCAGCGACCAAGCGCGCTGGCCAAGGAGCGCGCCATAGATAGGGTGATCGATGGCGAACAGCTCAGGGCCGTGGCCCCAGACGCAGGAGTGGGCCCGGATGCACTGCGGGCGTGGGTAGTCGCCTCCCCCCAGGGCGTGGCAGCAGCCACGGCGGCCGGCTACGCGGACGCGGGCACATGGCTCACTGAACGCTCCCGTGTGAACGCCGATATGCGCCGGGCTGCTGTAGATGTCGTCAGCGGCGGAGAGTCCAAAGCGGCGGTGGCTCGACGGCTCGGCGTCAGCGATGTGGCTGTGGGGAAGTGGGTTCGGGCTGCGGGCCACCGTCAACGCCTGGAGCCGGGGATCGACACAACGCCCCAATCCACTCCTCCAGCGTCGACTCGGGAGGTCGAGCGGCAGCGCGCGTACGACGAGATCCGCCGCCTGTGGCTCACCGGCATGACGCTCCAGCAGATCGGGCTGCAGGTCGACCGATCCCCGTCTAGCGTGTCCCACGCCGCGCGCCGCCTCGGCCTGCCCCCGCGCCTCACACGGGCATCGGACGAGTCGATCCAGCGGGTGCGCGAGCTGTGGCCTGACAGGTCGCTCACCACGGACGAGATCGCGCGCCAGGTGGGCGTCTCGCGTGCGTCGGTCTCCTACATCGCCCACCAACTGGGGCTGCCCCGCCGTCGCGCAAAAGAGCGACTGCGCGGTGAGCAGCTACGGACGGCCCGCGCCCGGCTGCCCGAGCTATGGATGGACGAGTCCCTGAGTCTGCCGGCCATCGCTCAGCGGCTCGGGGTCGGCAGCTCACCGACCCTGTCCAGGTGGGCGCGCGAGATGGGCCTCCCGCCAAGGAGTCGGGGGCGGAAACGGCCGCACCCCAAGAGTGATCGCTGACAGACGACGTCGCACTCGTCGACCTCCTGGTCCACTGGATCGAGCAGCCGGAGGACCAGCGGGAGCGGGTGACGCGGATGTCGGAGCTCGTGGGCGCCCTCCCCACCCGCAGCGCCTCGGAGCGGCTCCTGCGGCGCGTGCGCGACGAGGCGCCCGCTGACGCCGTGGCAGCCTGTGCGGAGGAGACGCGCGAGCGGGCGGCCCGCAGGGCGCGGGGGGAGAGGAATCCTCCCGTGCCCGGTCGGGGCCGTCGGGCCGCGGTCGCCCGTGTCATCAGGCAGACCGACCGCAACATCCGGAACCTCTACGAGGCGCAGCTGGCCGCCCGGGCGGAGGCGCGCGAGCCGCGCCGCCTCCGTCCGCCGGATGACGCCTACGCGATGCTGCCCGACGCCCAGGCCGCGGTGGACGAGGTCAGGCGAGCCCGGGACGCCTACTACGCGGCCATCGCCGACGCCCTGCCGCCCCACACCGCGGGGACCCGGCCCAGCGGGGCCGACGCTGCCCGCTTCGCCGAGGTGCGGTCGGTCACCGGCCTTGATCCCGCGCACCTACGACGCATCCAGCGCACCGTCCACGCCCGTTGAATCACACAGAGTGGGTAGCACGGCGGCAGCCCGGCCGTTATCGTGTGGGGCACGCCCGCTGAGCGGGTTGAGACCCTTTTCCCCGCATGAGCGGGGGTGAGCCCACGTACAGCTACTCGCATACGTGTAGCCCCTCGTGGTCCCCGCGCCAGCGGGGGTAACCCAGCTGCGGTCTCTTGTGTCCCCGCGCAAGCGGGGGTGACCCTATTCTCGCCTCCCTGTGATTGCCGTGTATCGAGTCCTGTACGACCTGCCGTCCCTGGGGTACCTGCGTCCGTCCGAGGTGTGGCGGGGCATCACCTCCCGCGTGCCGACGGAGCACACGGAAGCGTCTGAGGGCCCGCGACTGCTCTGGCGTCTGGAATCCCCCACAGAACTCCTGGTCCAGTACCCTGTGCGCCCGGACCCCACATGGCTGCTACCGGGCGCGCGCAGCCGTCCCAAGGCGTTCGCCATGCAGCAGCTCATGGATTCGCTGGCCGCCGGCCAGCGGTGGGACTTCGTGTTGGCCGCCAACACGGTCCGCCGATCAACCGGACGAGCACGTGCCCGGCAGGCGCAGGCCCAACGGGTGTCGGCACGAGAGTGGCTCACAGGTGAGACGGATGTGGATGCTGACAGCGGCACGTCCCGCGCGTACCAGTCCGGATTCCGGGTGCTGGCAATCGCCGAGACCACTCAGCGCCGCGGCGGCCCGCGCCAGGCGCACTTGGTGCGCATCACAGGTCGCCTGGAGGTTGAGGACACCGAGGCGCTGCAAGCCGCCCTTGAGGAAGGCATTGGCCGAGGGAAGGCCCAGGGGGCCGGGATGCTATCCCTCTCCCCGCTACCGCGGGGTTGATCCAAGTTCCGGGTTGGCCACCTGTGGTGGCTTGCACTGAATCCCCGCGTGCGCGGGGATGCCCCGATGAGGATGCCGTGGACACCACGGCCCCTGCATACGCGGGGAGAGATCAACGAGACCCCGGCCACGCCGGGGTCTCGTCGTGTCCCGCTCGGTCGGCTGGGCACAATGCCGAGGTGACGATCAACACCATCCCCGGCCGCACCCTGTCCGCCTCCGTGCTCGCCACGGTCCTCACCCTGACCGCCGTGGCATGCACGGAAGCTGACGACGCGGCAGCCGACACCAGTACCAGCGGCAGCCCCAGCGCGCCGGCCGACGACGCCAACCCGCCAGCCGACGACGGTTCCGACGCGGGCGGCACCGAGGCCGGGGACGCGCTCGCCCTACTCGCCGAGCTGGAGGTCGCTGCCGAGGACCGCACCGGCTACGACCGTGACCTGTTCGACCATTGGTCCAGCCAGGGCAACAACTGCAACACCCGCGAGGCCGTCCTCGCCCGCGACGGCCAGGACGTCGAGACCGACGACCAGTGCCGCGCCACCGCCGGCACCTGGGAGTCCGTCTACGACGGAGAGACCTGGACGGACGCCGCCGACCTCGACATCGACCACGTCGTGCCGCTCGCCGAGGCATGGGACTCCGGCGCCGACACCTGGACCGACGAAGAGCGGGAGGCGTTCGCCAACGACCTCGACGGGCCGCAGCTGCTGGCCGTCACCAGCAGCGTCAACCGCGCCAAGGGCGACAAAGACCCTGCCGAATGGATGCCGCCGCTGGAGTCGTACCACTGCACCTACGCCGCGGACTGGATCCAGGTGAAGCACGACTACGGCCTGGCCGTCGACCAGGACGAGCACGACGCCCTGACCGGCATCCTGGAGAGCTGCTGAACCCGATAGCCTGACGGGACGGCAGGGCATGCACGCCAAGCCGCCGCCACCCGGGCGTCCACAGTGGTGGCCGGCGGCCGAGGCCCACGGGGCCCATGCGAGAGCGCCCCTACACCAGCTCGGTGTGGGGGCGCTCTGCTGAGCGGGGGTCAGACATCCAGGCTGGCGATCCTCACCGCATCCACCAGGTGCGGGGTGGCGGCCAGAGCGAGCTCGGCGCCAGCGGACGGATCGGTTGGAGCCCGGCCCGCAGCCTCCTGGAGAGCGATACAGGCCGAGGCAGTGTGCTGCACGATCGCGCCAGCCAGCAGCTCGGCCACCGGAACCTCGAACTCGGCAGCAACAGTTCGGACACGTCCGGGGGTGACCTCCTCGCCCAGGAGCGCATCGATCGCCCCAGCCGGCGCCAGAGCTGCCCCCTGCTGGGCCGTCATCTCCGGCACCGCCGGCCGCGCCACCGGCTCGGCAGCGGTGTCCGGCTCCATGTCGAGCAGCTGCTCGACCTCAGCGAGTACCGCCCGTTCCCGGGCCGCACGCTGGCTGTCGGCCTCCTCGCTGCGCGAGATGGCAGCCCATTGGTCGCGGTCCATCTGTGTCGCCCGGTCGAGCCGCGTGGCCGCAGTGATCCCCAACATGTAGATCTCCCGGCCGGAGACGACGACCGGCTCACCTCCCGCGCCCGCAACCGTGTTGTAGACCTCGGCTGCGGCATGGCCGATCTCGGCAATGAGTTGGGCGCAGGTGGCGATGAGGTGGGTGTTCCGGCGGCGGGCGGCCGGCGGGGTGTGCGCGGTCACGTCGATCTCCAGGGAGCGGTTGGCGGGTTGATGGTGATGGTCGCTGGTCGGGCCCGGGTGTTGGGCCCGACCAGGGGCAGGATCACCCGTTCGGGTGTGTGAGGCGGTCGATGAGGCGGGCGCCGGCGGGGGTAATCGCGCTGCTCCAGCGGATACCGGGCCAGCGCCCCACGATGAGTGGCCATGCCCGGTCGACCAAGCGCTGCCCCCGGTAGGCGGGGGCGACGTATACCCAGCTGACATGCGGTGTCTCGGGCTCAACCGCGACCGCTCCGGCGAGGGATAGCCCACCTCTGGCCGATGCGGCCGGGAACGGGGTGGGCAGGGCCACGATGGTCTCGGTGCCGGGGCACCGGGCCAGGTAGGCATGGTCCTGTCCCAGGCCGGTCTCGTCGCAGAACGCCCGACTCAGCTGCTCTACCGCCTCACGGGCAGCCAGGGGCGCGGTGGGGCCGACGATCGGGTAGGACGCCCAGGGCTGGAGCTGGGCGCCCTCCTCGGGGGTCGGCGGGGTCATCAGCGGTTCCTCTCCTGATACGACGGCAGTGCGGCGCGTGCGCGGTCGGCGAGTTGACGGGCGGCGGGCGGGGCGGGGGTGGTGGTGCCGGCGCGCAGCTCAGCGAGGAGCCCAGCGGTGGGGATGATGCGGACGCCGCGCACGGTGATACCGCCACCGGCGACCGGAGCGCCGTGCACCACGATGACTGGGGTGACGGTGACGCCGCCGAGGGCGCGGGACACCTCCCGAGCCTCGTACTCGACAGAGTCCAGCGCGCGCGTCCAGTCCTCGGAGCCCCGGTAGAGGCGGCCCCGGCGGGCGTGCACGGTGCCGGTGCGTGCCGACCAGCGCTTGCTGTCCGGCATCCACACCCGGGCGCACGGCGAGATCACCAGGTGGTCGACGTTGGCCCGCCCCCGGGGCAGCGCCCGGTCGTGCAGCACCGTCCAGCCGGCGGGCAGCTGGCGGAGGATGCCAGCGGTGGCCCGCTCCCCAGCGGCGCCAGCCTCCCAGCGTGCCGCCTGGGCGCGCTGCCGGTCCCCGGCCGCATCCGGCACGCCGAGCGCGGCGAGGGCCTGGCGGCCGAGGCCGCCGCGCGCGGAACGACGCAGGTGTGCGGCGCGGGCGGCGGCCGAACTCCCGGCGTCGCCGGTGGGGTTCGGGCGGTGGCGCGGGCCGGGGACGCGGCCGGCCGGGCGCCGGCCACCGGCGGCGGTGCGCCGGCGAACGGGGGAAGCGCCCCGCCGGCCAGGCCGGCGAGGTGGTCCACCACGGCGGCGGGGCCGCCGGCCGGCCGGGGCGCGGCGGTACAGCCACACCCCGACCGCCACGAGAGCGGCGAGCAGCAGATCCACGGCTACTCCTCGTCAACGGGGTCGACAACCAGGGTGAACGTGCCGCAGTGATCGGCGGTATCGGTGGCGTGCTCGTCGTGCGCGGCGTAGCACCCTGGGCGGGTGCAGTACGCCGAGGGCCCCTCGTCCGGGGCCTCACAGTCGCTCTCCTCGCAGACCGGGCACACCTGCTCGCCCGCCAGCGCGAGAGACACCCTGATCACAGCGTCCTCATCGCAGCAGGAGCAGCCCACCACCAAAGTCCCGGCCACCCGGGCGCACCTCATCAGTGCGTCCATCAGGGGCTGCCCGGGCTCCACCCGCTCGACATGGCCGGCAACGGGCAGGCTGGCGTTGGTGGCGGCGATGGCCACGGACTGGCCGTGCGGGTCATGCAGGATCAGGTGGGCGCCGCTGACCGCCGCGCGGGTCAGCGCGGTCAGCAGGGCGTCAGGATCGTCAGCCGGGGTGCGTAGGGTGATGTGCATGGTGCTCTCTCTGGTGGGGGCCGGCCAGCCCCGGCTCGCAGGGCCGGCCAGCCAGCGGGGCGTGGTCAGGGGCGGGTGTTGGAGGTAAGCGCGGCGACGCGGGCGACGATGCCCTCGGCCGAGTCGGCGCCGACCATGTCGCGCACATGCGCCAGCAGGCCCGCGTACCGGGTCACCAGCGCCTCCAGCTCTGCGATGCGCTCGGCCTCGGCCCGCACCCGGCGCAGGTCGGAGCAGACGCGCTCTCCGATACCGGCGAGCTGCTCGGCGAGCCGCGCCGCCTCGCCCAGATCAGCGACGAGCGGGGCCAGTTCGCGTCCGCCGGCCTGCGGGGTCGGGACGGCGCCAGCGCCACGCGCCTGTTCGTCCTCCCGCTCCCACCGGGTCTGGTAGCGGGCCAGCGCCCGCCGGAACCCGCGCTCCTCCTCCGTACGCCCGTTGTTCCGGGCCTGCTCAATCTCCTCCAGCAGGGCGACGCGCACGGCCTCACGGCTGGCAGGCGGGGTGAGTTGGATGGTCTGCATATGACGTTTCTCCTCAGGGTGTTGGTGGCCGGCCCCGCCCGGGCGCCGGCCGGTGTGTGGTCAGGGGCGGATGTCGGCGGGTCGGGAAGTCCCGGCCGACCGGCAGGGTCAGTGGCTGTAGGGGCGGCGGTACGCCTCGGGGATGTCCTCCGACGGCGCCTTGGCGAGGGTCGATGCCTGGGCGGCGCTCAGGCCACGCGGGCGGCCGTCGTGCCCGGACCAGATACCCAGGGCGGCGCGGGCCGTCGCGGTCCACAGCTCCTCCCGGCTCCCGTACGCCTCCGGGTACACATCGCCCTCCACGTAGGTGACCAGGCCGTGCAGGTCGCGGTGCGACAGGTGGATGTGAGCGACGACGACGTAGGGCCACAGTCCGAGGTCCCAGCCCTCGGAGCCCCACACGCCAGGCGTTTCCCAGCCCTCGCCCCTGATGCGGGTCATCCAGTCCCAGCCGTCCTCGCCGGACTCCAGGTCGGGGGTGATGTCGGGCAGTTGGCTGGTGTGCGGCGCGGCCAGCGAGGTGACCGGCACGGTCTCGTGGGGCAGCAGGCAGACGGGCAGGCCGCCGACCCACAACGCGACGAACGGGCTGTCCTCGTCGGGCTGGCTGGTGCCGGAGACCATGCCGGTCTCGCCGTGCAGGGTGACGGTGTCGCCAACGGCGATCTGGTCGGCGCGGAGGGTGCGGGTGGCGTTCATCGGGCGCGGCTCCTTCGAGGGCTGGTCAGTTGGTGCAGCCGCCGGCGGGGCCGGCGCAGGAGTAGAGCGGGTACTGGCAGGGGGCGGGGTGGCGGACGGTGGCCTGCATCGCGGCGTGCATCTCCACGGGGTCGGTGATCAGCAGGGCCGGCGCGGGGCGCTCGGCGAGCGAGATGACGGCCAGTGGCCAGTCCGGATGCTGGACCTCGATCGGGTCCGGCCAGGTCTCGCCGGTGGCGGTGAGTGCGTAGATGCGCTGCCAGGAGGCGGGGCGCGGCCCGCTGGTGGGGGCGGTCTGGACGGAGGTGACGGTGGCTGGGGCGCCGCCGTCGGTCCGGATGACGTCGCCAGCACGGACGTGGCGGGCCTTGATCCAGGTGTAGGTCATCTCGGTGCCTCCGTAGACGTGAGAGCGGCGGGTCAGCCGTAGTAGGCGGGGTCGTAGGGGCCGGTCGGCCCGTCGGTGGCGCAGCTCCCGCAGAGCAGGTCGCCGGTGTCGGGGTCGAGGTCCCAGTCGTGGTTGTCGCGGGCGGTGTCCGGGCCGCCGGGGGCCGGGGCCCAGCAGCCGGAGCACAGGGCCTCGTCGTCCTCGGCGGGGGCCGCGTCGGCGGTGCTGATGGTGGTGAGGAGGCCAGCGAGGGCGGGGATGGCGGTGGTGATCAGCACGGCGGGCCTCCTACGGGGCGGGTCTGCGGACGGTGGTGGTCGGTCAGGCGGCGAGGGCGAGCGCGGTGTAGTCGTCGAGCGCGTAGTCGTCGTCGTCGCGGGACAGTTCGCGGGCAATGACCTCGCCGGGGGTGGCCGGCCGCTGCTCGGGGTCGGCACCGTCCACGGCCACGGTGATGGCCGGGAGCGGGGTGTCGGTGATGTAGCTCATGTGGCGGTGGACGGTGTAGGCGGTGATCCGGTCCAGGCGCCAGGAGCGCTGCTCGCCGGTCGCGCGGTCGATGATGTGGCCGGCGCCGGTGGTGTGGATGTCGTAGATCTCGATCGTGCGCACCGTCTCAACCAAGCGGCCGGTGGGGCGGCCGGTCTCATCCCACTCCTGCTTGAGGGCGGTGATGGTGACGGGCTGGTGGCGGTCGGCGGCGCGGAGGAGGTCCGCGAGGGTGCGGGTGGTGGTCTGGGTGGCGGTGCGCCTCATCGGTCCCCCTGAGGTGTTGTCCCTGTGTGGTGACTCCACCATATAGCCCAACACGTTGGGCTGTCAAGCCCAACGTGTTGGGCTATCCTGGGTGCCGTGACCCACTCCCCCCAAGGGCCCAACATGCCCACCACGAAACCGATAGCCCAACGCTGTGGGACCATGCCCCGCATGGCCAGCAGCAGCTACACACCACCTGAGAACGCCGCCGAGGTGTTCGAGCAGTACAGAGACGCCCTCGCAACAGCCCGACGCCTCAAACCTCAGGTACGCAAGCTCGCCGAGGAGGAGCTGCGCCGTGGCGTGACCGCCGGCCAGCTCGCCCACGCCACCGGCGAGACAGACGAGGTGTACCGACGCATAGCGAGAAGCCTCGGGATCGACCAAAAGCGCCCCCCCACCCGCACCTCGTTTCCGTCCGGAGAGAGCGGCGGCACCAGCTGACCTGCCGAAACTGTCAGTGCCGTGTGCTATTAGTGGATCGTCCCGGCCGGCCAACCCGCGGATAACCGGCCAACACATCCCCACGACACGGGAGTTCACATGCTCGGCGGACTGATCGTTCACCTGGGTCTGATTGTGACTGTCCTCTTCTGACAGTCAGCAGCCCCACACGTCTGTGCCCCCACCAATCATGGGTGGGGGCACAGGTGTTTCCGGGTTCTGCCCGGCGGCCGGCGCGACGAGCGGCTGTCGGCTCACGCGTCTGCGCTACTGCCGGTTGTAGGCGCGCCTGCTGCCGAGCACCCTCATGACGGTGGAGCCGCGCCACCGGCGGACGCCGTCGGTGATGTCGTCGGCGGCCGGCCACCGGCCGCGCGGGTCTGCTCCTGCTGGGCCAGATGCTCGGACGGGAGCTGCGGGGTCATCGCGCACCCCCGGCGGTGTCGATGCCGGCCAGCCAGTCGTCGGTGAGATCCGGACGATGCCGGGCCCACTGGGCGCGCGCCGCCTCGTACCGGGGCGGGTCGTAGTCCTCGGACCAATTCTCGGCGTGGGTGCGCCAGCTGGCGCGCACGGTCTCGTAGGCGGCGTCGGAGTAGTCGTAGCCCGTCGCCGGATCAATGTCGGCGATGGCAGTTCCGCGTGCGAGGCACAGCGCCGTGCGCGCGTCCGCGAGGCTGGTCCGCCTGTCGGGTCCGGGCGTCGCCGCTACGGCCATCAGCCGTGCGATGGCCCGGCGGGTGGCGCGCTCAGCCACGGTCGCCACCCCCGGCGGTGTCAGCCTCGTCGGCCATGCTGGCGACCACCCGGGCGGCAGCCGCCCAGACGGCAGACTCCAGCCGCTCAGCGTGCAGCAGCAGGCGGGCCTCCGCCTCCCGCAGCACCTCGGCGCGGGTCGTGTCGCCGTGGGGTCCGGCGAGGGCGGTGCGCAGCGCGGCGGCCTGCTCCGGCTCCAGCTCCAGCGTGTAGGGCTCCAGGTCCTCGTCGGACAGCAGCACCCGCGTCGTGTCGTCGTCGCCGTACTCGATGTCGTCCAGCCCCCACCGCAGCTGGGGCGGGTCGACCAGGTCGTCCTGCTGCTCCGCCACCACCGCGCGGGCCGCGTCACGCTGGTGCGTCAGGTCCGCGACCTGGGTGCGCAGCCGCTCCACCTCGGCCAGCAGGGCGGGCACGTCGGCGCGGCTGTGGGCGATGAACCGCCAGTCGGCCTCGGGGTACTCACTGACGTCGTCGCGACGCTCGCCGTCCGCATAGAGCGCGGAGACGTAGGCGCCGTGGTGGCAGTAGCCGTCTGAGCAGTCGCACAGCTCCGTCTCCAACCGCCACGGCCCCGGGGTCGCGGCCTCCACGCGGGCGGCGATCTCCGCCAACCGCTCCGGCACACCTACGTGCTCCGTGTGCAGCGCCGTCATCCGCGACCGCCCGCCCCCGACGTGCACCAGCACGTCGCCGGACGGCCTCACGTCGCCGCCCATCAGGCGGTGCGCCGCCTCCAGCAACTCCGGCCCGTCGGGACCCACGGCGCTGACACGCAGCCCCACCGTGCCATCCGGCTGACGCCCCACATCCCAGGAGACGCCCGTCGGGTCGCCCATGTCGGGCAGCAGGTCCAGCAACTCACCCATCACGCGATGCAGATCGCGCATTGTCGGGTGCGGGGAGGGTTCGGTCTTGCGGGTAGGCTCGGACACGGCCTACTCCTCTCTCGTAGTGGTGCAGGGGATAGGTCAGGCGCCGCGGCTGCGGCGCCCGGGCCGCTGTGTGGGGCGGCCCTCCGGCGTGGGCGGGGGTTAGGCGGCGTGCTGCTCGGCCGCAGTGATGAGGTGGCGCAGCGCGTGCTCGTCGCTCCCCGTGCGCAGCGGGACGCCGGCCGTCGGCGTCGCCTCGAATCCGGCGATCGTGGTACGGACCTCGCCAAGCCGGCGGCCCGTCTCGTCATCGACCAGCACGCCCTTCCAGCCCGGCGCCAGCACCAGCCGGCGGCCGGCGACGACCCGGATGGTCGGCATCACCACCACCAACAGGTCGGGGTGCGGGTCAGGGTCGACCTGCCCGCAGTAGGTGCGGCGGACGCGTGCGGTGAGGTTGGTCATGGTGATTGGTCCTCCGGCCGATCAATTAACTATGTGGGTACACGGTAACGTAAAACCGTGTACCCACACAAGCTGGGGTGTGGTCGAACCGTGTGGGAACATGACCGGCATGGCCGACGACGACAAGGACCACACCTTCTCGACCCGCTTCCGCATCCCACGCCGCATGTGGGCCGCCTACGGCCGCGCCCTCGGGCCCGGCCAGGACCGGACCGCCGACCTCCTCGACCACATCCGAGCCGTCATCACCACCCGCGGCGACGACCACGACCGCGCCGAGCTGGCCGGCGCAGAAGAGGAGTTGGCCGCGCGCCGCGCACGAAGAGGGGGCAGGCCGCGAAAAAGCCCGTCGAAACCCCCGCCGGACGCCAGCACCTGAACGCCGCATCACCCCCAACCACCAGCCGCTCGCACCAGCTCAGCGGGGAGCCCGTGCCCTCCCCGCGGCACCAGGGCCAGCCCGACCTCCGTCAACTCGACCTGTCTCCCTCGCGTCCCCTCACGCCACTCGCGTCCAGCCGGCCCGTGCAGGTACTGCGGCATCTCGGCCAGGTCGCCCAGGGTGATGAGCCCGCGCTCGACGGCCAGCCGTATCTGGCTGGCCTGGTAGGTGTGGCCCCACTCGTACCGCTCCAGCACGGGCTGGACCAGACCGTGCTCCCCGCTGGGGTCGCCCTCGGGCGGGGGCACCAGCCACGAGTGCGAGCCGAACTCGGCCAGCGGGTGGGAGAGTTGCAGGTCGCGCACGAGGCGGCGCACGGGCAGGGCGATGATCTGCTCAGACATGAGTGGTCCTCACGTAGTAGCGGGGGCGGTGCGACGGACGGGCCGGAAGCGGCGGGCGAGGGCGCGTAGCCGGCGGCGCGTGCCGTCACCGCCACCGGAGTTCCACCAGTTCCACGCCGCCCAGGCCGCGCCCGCCGTGTTGATCGCAGCACCGGCCCGGCTGTCGACGGAGATCGATCCCGCGAGTAGCAGGACGTGTGCCAGGACCATCCACGCGAAGAACGCGCGCGGCCGGATGTGTCCACACCTGAGGGCGAGGGATGCGCATACAAACACGCCGAGGCTGGCACTGGCAGAAACTTCCCACAACGCCATCAGAACGTCCCGTAGTTGACCTGCCAGGTCGGCAGTCCCAGGCGCCGCCACAGGGCGACGACGCGGTCGCGGTCGTCCAGCACGAGCCGCACGTTGTAGCGGCCCCTCACCTGGGCGTCGAACAGCTCGGCTTTCAGGATGTCGTCGCGGCGGTAGTCGTCGGCCGGCCGCATCCACAACTCGTCGTGCGGCACTCCGTTGCTGTACAGCCATGCCTCGGTCTCGGTCCGCCAGGTGTCGGGCCGGCCGGAGAGCAGCACGATGCCGGCGCCATAGGTATGCCGCCATGCCACCAGCGTGTCGCGCACCGGGTGGTTGAGGCGGTCGGTGTCGCAGCGGGCGAACTCGAAGGGGGCGCGGTCGTGGTGAAGGGCGAGGGTGCCGTCGATGTCGCAGAGCACGACCGGCGGCAGGGATGGGTCGGGCGTGTAGGAACGCGTAGGGAAATGTATGAAGTTGCCCCGGCCATGCTGTTTGTCGACGAGCCCCTGAGTGACGAGCACGGCAAGAGCCTGGCGCAGGGTCGGGACTGAGACCCCGTAGTGGCTAGCGAGGCGGGCCTCGGACGGCAGGATCTGACCGTGAGCCAGGCTGCCGCCCATGATCTGCTCGCGGACGTCGGCGGCTATGCGCTGGTAGTGCGGCTGGCGACGTTCGGGGGGCGGTTCGAGCACAGGGCTTCCTCTTCGTCTATCGGCGCGGCCTGCGGCGGCGCACGGTCTTACGGTCGTCTTGGGTGAGGCCGCCCCAGACGGCGGTGCCGGCCTCGGTGGGGTGGTCCAGTGCCCAGTCGCGGCATGCCTGCCGGACGGGGCAGGTGGCACAGATGGCGCATGCGTCTCGCTGTTGGGCTGGGGTGCCGCCGTCGTGGATGCGGCTGCCAGTACAGGGCGGGGGCTCCGGCAGCCCGCGGAGGAATGGGGGTACGCCTCGGAGCCATTCGGCGGGCCAGGCAGGGTCAGGGCTCATGTGCGCCTCCGGCGGCGGTAGTCGGTGAGGGACACCACGCCGGCCGGCAGCCCGGTGGCGCTACGGCGGCGAGCCTGCGGCGCGGGACGGGGCTGTTCGGCGTGCGTGTCGGCCCGTCCGCCGGGCCGCTGTGGCTGGTTGGCCGCGCACGTCGCGGCGTGCGGGACGCACACGCGTTCCCACGGCATCGCCGGCCGCTCCGCAGTGATCCGGCGGGAGCGCAGGCGTCCGGTCGCGTCCCGGTGCACGGCGGTGTTGCCGTACTGAGGGTCCGGGGTCGGGTCGATGAGCAGCATGCGGCCGGCCTCGGTCGTCGTGACGGCGACCGGGGCCAGGCAGCGGCGGCACAGCGGGTGTCGGGCGGGCATGGCGTCAGGCGTCGTCCTTGCCGAACGCCGGCAGGCCGGGAGTGGTGGGCCCGACGTCCTCGACCCTGATCTGGCGGGGGCGCCCAGCAGCGTCTACGTCGGCGGGGTGGCAGGCCGCGTAGACCTGCCCGGGGTGGATGGTGTGCATCAAAAGGGCTCCTGTCAGTCGTCGACAAGGACGATCAGTGCGTGGCCGAGCCAGGTGACGACGGCGACGATCAGGCCGACGATGGCGGCGAGTTGACTGTCTGAGGTGAGGGCGTAGGTGCCGCCGCCGGAGAGGGCGCCGAGGAGCAGGCCGAGGAGGAAGAGAGGCATGTGAGGGTCCGTTCGTTCAGGGGTGGTTGAGGCGGCCGCGGACCCACTTGGTCACGGTTGCTCTCCCTGCTGGCCGGTGAATGCGTTGGTGTCGATGAGGTGTTGGATACGGCCGGTGAAGCGCTGGCCGAACTCGGGGCCCATGCGGTGGGCGAGGGCGAGGAGTTCGGTGACGAGCGCGGCGGCGCCGTCCTCATTCATCAGGTAGAGGTTCCTGGCGCGATCGCTGCTGCGGTTGATGCGCCCTTCGAGGAGCATGGCCAGGGCGGGGGTACCGTCGGCGGTCTCGACCTGCGAGACGGTGGAGGCATCGAGGAGGACAGCGTTGGTGGTGTCGACGATCACGGCGTTGCGGTCGTGGGGCCCGCCGGGGCCAGCGATGTCGCCGCCGCTCCGGCGGGGGTCTCCGCTGACGCGGCGGCCGTTGGGCTTACGGGGCATGGCTCTCCTATGAGTGAGGGCGGGCTGTCTGGGCAGTTGATGGTGCGGCAGCCCTGGTCGCTGTAGCAGCCGTGGGCGCACCGAGGCCGGTTGTACTCGGGATCGGACTCGCGGTGTGGGGCTCGTCTCGCCGGATGTGTGGCGCGCTTGTGCCAGCCGTCCGGCTCGTCCTGGGTGTTGGGGTCCCAGGCGGTGTAGGCGGCCTCGACGGCGGCCGGGTCGCGCGGGTAGCACCAGCCGTGGTCGTAGCTGGTCAGCCCCTCGGAGCCGTGTGGTGTGGCGATGAGGCGGATGTTGTAGCCGTACCAGAGCCACAGGTATCGGTGGCTGGCATCGGCACCGAGGACATGGCCCTGCCAGTGCTCGTCGTAGGGCAGGCGGGCAGGCGTGCTCATCGTCGCGCTCCGGGCGGGGTGCGGTTTTCGCGGATGGCGTCGCCGAGGTAGACAAGCGCTGCGGCCATCGCGAGCTGGGCACGGGCCTGGACGATGCCTGTCAGCTCTTTCCGGTTGACAGAAACGCCGTCGAGCTTGTGGATCTCGCTGCTTGCAGAGTTGAAATGGTTGATCGCGCCTTCTCGTGCGCCGAGGGCATCGCTGTGGCTCATATCTGACTCCGGGGTGGCTCAGGCCGCGTCGCGGCGGTTGGTGTGGGCGAGGCAGGGGGTCATCACAATGGCGAATCGTGGGTGTGACAGGAGCACGGCTCTGGCCAGGAACCGCCGGCGTCCCGGAGGATCGACTCCAGGTCTGATATGTGCGTCGGGACGTCTTGCTGTGACGCGATGGTGTCCATGTCCTGTGTCCAGTCCACGAGCGCAGCCACCGCGCTGGCCGCATCGGTCGCGGCCTGCTGCGTGGGGAAACAGGCGAGGGAGTATCCGTTGCTCCGGTGCGCCAGGTACCAGCGGTCGCTCGCCTCATCGCAGAATCCGGGCGGCAGCTCGTAGACGAGCAGACCGGGGATCGGCTCTGCCGCGTCTACTCCTACGGTGCCGGCGGTGGTGTCGATGTGGTGGTGCGGCATGTGTGCTCCCGGTCGATCAGGCCGCGGCGGGGCGGCGGTTGGTGTGGGCGAGGCAGCGCCAGCACGCGTGGTGCTGGGCGCGGCCGTGGGGGCAGGTGGCCTGGTCGTGCTGGTCGTCGGCGTGCGCGTCGGCGAGGCTTGCGCGGAGCATGTCCAGGCGGTCGTTGAGGAGTTGGCGGCCGGTGCCCGCCGGGGCAGCGCCGGTGGCCGGTGTGGGGGTGCTGCGGGTGAGGCGCGTGGTCGCCTCGCGGGTGGCGCGGTCGCGCAGCTCGGTGGCGGCGAGCCGGCCCGCGAGGGCCTGAGCGTGCCGGTCGGCGCCCTGGGCGCGGGCGGCGTGCTGCGCTTGGTCGATCGAGAGGTAGGCGAGGCTGCGGCCGTGCTCGGCGCGCTCCTCGATGTCGGCCAGATCGTTCAGGTCGCCGACCGCTGGGGCGATCTCTGCGATGTCGGCCACCAACTCGGTCGTCTCGGCCTCGATCCGGCAGGTGGCACACACACCGTGGGTGAGCGCGTCGGTGTGCGTGCCGCAGTCGGAGCAGCGGCCGGCAGTGCGCCGGAGGATGGCCGGGGCCGGAAGGACGCCAGGGGCCTGACTGTGGGTTTGACCTGGCTTTTTCGTGGTGTCACGAACAAGCCCGTCGGGGCGCGAGCTTCGTGTCGAAGTGGCGCCCGCCCTGGGCTGGGGCGGCGGCAGCAGTTCCGGG
Source organism: Streptomyces sp. NBRC 109706 (assembly GCF_000974485.1). GTDB lineage: Bacteria > Actinomycetota > Actinomycetes > Streptomycetales > Streptomycetaceae > Streptomyces. Next base: position 271,677 of record NZ_BBOM01000010.1, read on the forward strand.
ATCGGCACGCCGGCCGCCCGGTCGGTCACGCACCCGGGGCAGGCCCCGGAACGCGTCATGGGGGTGGCGTGGTGAGGGCACAGGCCGGCAGCGATTCGCTCGTGCTGGACCCGGGCCAGCCGGCGGCGTGCCACCTCGGCCGAGCACACCGGGCACTCCACCGGTTCGCCGGGCGCCCATGGCCGGTACAGCAGCCCGCCGTCGCAGTCGGGCAGGTTGCAGCCCCAGCGGGCGATGCCGACATGCAGCAACCAGGCTGCGGGGTCGTGGGGCCGGCCGCCGTCCAACCTGGCGCGGCGGGCCTCGATGCGGCGCCGGATGCGGTCGACCATCCCCGGCTCGGCCGGCCCACCAGCAGGCCCGAGTTCGGCGCCGATGGCGCGGGCAGCACGGCGCAACATGTACGGCCGGATCTCGGGCAGCAGGTCCCGCACCGGCTCCAGGACAGCCCAGATCCGCGGCGCGAGCGTCAGGCCTGGCCCGGTGTAGCCGGCTGGGGCAGTGCCGGCCGCGCGGTCGCCGCTGGCCGGAGAGCGCCGCTGACGTTCGCCGGTGGCGGGGCTGCTGCTGGCCGTGCCGATGCCGGCACCGGGATGGCTCGCGCCGGCCCCCGGCCGCTGCTCCTGGCCGGCGCCGCTGGCGGTGGGCTCGCGGCGGGCCCACCCCGGGACGTGGCCCGGCCGGGCAGCAGCCCGCGCCGGGTCCTCGCTGCTGCTTCCGTCGCGCCCGCTGTCGCCGCTGCTGATGGTCTGGTTGGTGGTCGAGCTGTGGTTGTCCGTCCGGGCCGCGAAGCGGTCCGAGCCCACGCCCGCGCGCGCTACGCGTAGTTGCCGCCTACGGCGGGACGTAGAGACGGCAGTGGGCAGGTACTCAACGTCAGTGAGTGGTAGGTCTTCCTCTGTCGCGAGGGATCCGCCGGAGTGATCATGACCCGATCCGCCTGAGAGGTGAGGACTCGCCCCGCCCATCTCGTCAGCGGCCAGGGGGAGTTCGAGTTGGCCCGGCAGTTCCTCCGGGGCGCCGAGGGCGAGTTCGAGCTGGCACCCATCGGCCGCCGGCGTGCTGGCGGAACCTTCGCCGTACTCCTGGCCCTCGTCCAGGTCGTGGCCATCCCCGTGCAGGACAGCGAGCCGGGCCCGGCCGGCGGCCAGCGCCTGGTCCTCGCCTCCGCACGCCGGCCCCTCGGGCGCCTCTCCCCGGCCAGCGTCCGGCACCTCGGCAGATGCCCCGGTAGGTGCCTCAGTCTCACCAGCCCCGGGCACAGCGTGCAGGGGATGCCGGTGCGCCACGTACACGTGCCGGCCCTGCCGACCGGAGCGCTGCTGGACGCCGATCCACCCGGTGGCCTCCAGCTCACGCACCAGCACCCGGGCGCGGCTGGCTCCCACCCCGAGCAGCCGGCCCAGCTCCGCGAGGGTGACGGGCAGTTGACGGGCCTGAGCGTAGGCGATGCCGGCGTACAGCCGCAGCAGCCGCGGCGGCAGGGCCTCGGCCGCCGCCACCGGCAGCCACACCCACCGCTCGCCGTCGGCGACGGGCCGGACGGACCGCTCGGCGGTCTGGCCGCGCCCCCCGCGGTGCGTGCGCCGCCGGGAGTGCACCTCGGTCAGCTCGTCGGCCCCGGTGGGGCGCATCAGCGCGGTGAGCCCCTTCTCAACCGAGGACACCGGCATCCCGAGCGACGCCGCTATGTAGTGGACGCCGGCCGTGCACGACTCGCGCCGCGCGGACAGGGCCGCGACCTTGACGTACACCGGCAACGCCCGGTCGTCGTACGCCTGGTCGGCCACCACGCGCCAGGGGACCTGGACACGCTGACCACGCCGGCCGCAGCCGGCAGCCACGCCGCGCGGCGTGGTGTGTGGTGAGCGCATCGAGGTCCCCTGGCGCGTGGTGGTGTACGGGAGAGGGCGGCTACTGTCCGGCCGCGATGGCGCGCAGTCGCTCCAGTCCGCCGCGCTGTCCGACCAGGGCCAGGGCTGCGGCGTACTCGGGCCACGCATCGCTGAGGCGGGAGGCGTTGTCGTCGTCGGCCCACGCCCAGGCTTCGAGCAGCTTGGCGGTGAACGATCCGGGCGGGTAGCCGCCGCGGTTCTCGTGGTAGAGGACGTGCGCGGCGACCTTGGCGGGGATGGTGACGGGCTGCTGGTTCATGGCGTGCTCGCTCTCGGGGTTGGGGTAGTTGGTTCAGTCGGCGTTGGTGAGCCAGCGGTCGTAGGTGTCGCACTCACAGGCGCAGCGGTGGCTGCGCGAGCACGGGCACGGCTCGCAGCAGTAGTGGGTCGGGCAATCCCGGCAGTAGGGCTGTCCGCATTCCTCGCAGCGGTCCATCACGCACCTCCGGTCGCTGAGCCGACGGCCCGGCGGCGCACGTCCGCCGCACGCCTGGCCCGCATCCGGGCGAGGATCTGGGCGCGGGTGGGCTGCTCCCACTGGTGCATCCCGGCCGACGCGACCCACCGGGAGCCGTGGCCGCGCTGCTCGGTGCCGCACCAGCGGCAGCCGAACGGCGTGGGCGGCTGGCTGTCGGGGTAGCGGGTCACGGGCGTCACGACTCACCTCCGTCGCCTCCGGGCCGTCGGTGCTCCTCGCACCGGATGCCCACACGAGGCAGCAACCACCGCAGCCGCGCCCAGCCAGCGAACCTGGCCGAGCAGCGGCAGCAGGTGTAGATATGCCACGGGCGAGGCTCCTCGGCGGACACCGCAACCGCATGGCAGCCAGGGCAGCGGTGGGGTTTGTCGCTGTTCCACGGCAGCACCGGCCTGGGCGGGCGACCCATCACAGGACACCTCCCGCCACGGTGGTGATGTACCGGTAGCCGCTGCTGGTCGGCCGCAGACGGCGCAACTGCACGCGCGTCTGCCGCCTCCGGCCACGCGCGACAGGCTGAGGAGTAACGCCACCCGTCGCCGGGTCGTAGGCGACGGGGATCATCACGGCGTGCGTGTCGGTGATCTCCTGGATCAGCAGGTAGCGGCCAGGCACACGCCGGTCGGCGTCCTGCCACACCTGCCCCACCGCAGGCTCCGGAGCGGCAGCGCCCTCCTCCGCCGGGGAAGCCAGCGCCAGAGGGAACCCCCACAGGCTCCGGCCGTCCGGCAGCACGATCTCCCATGGCCCCCTGAACAGGCCGTACGCCGCCCACCGCGCCGTATCGTCGCCGAACCGCTCCCGGGCCTCGGCCAGCAGCTCGTCCTGCGTCAGCTTGCGGTACTCAGCCACGGCCGTCACCGCCCTCGGCAGCGCGGTCCCACTCGCCAGCAGCCCGAGCCACCCCCACTTCAGCGATACGCTCCAAATAGTCCAGCCGCGCCCCCTCAGCCCGCGCGTCCTTCCAGACCAGCCACACGGTCGCGGCATCGGGCACGCGGTACGCCTCGTGCAGATAGTCCCGGCCAGCAGGCGTCAACGACCCGGGCGACACATCCGACAGGGCCTCTCGCACGATCGCCGCCGGCGTAGCCCACTGGCTCGCCCCGCCCGCCTCGGCCTTGCCCCAGGCATTGTGGAGATCCCGCCGAGTCAATTCGTGACGGTCAGCACCTCCCGCCGCCTCCCGCAACCCCTCGGCGCGACAGGCGTCCGTCGCGGGTCCCGCAGCGACCGGCGCCCCGGTGGCCGTCTCGCGCCGAGCGTCCTCCACAAGCAGGTCGTCGCGCTGCTGGATCGGCTCGGTGATGCGAGCACGCAGCTGCTCCAGCTCCTCGCGGTCCGCGTTGTGCTCCCGCAGGAGCCGCCCGTACCGCTGCGCCTGCTCGGCCAGAGCAGCGGCGGCATGGGCATGCTCGGTCCGCAGGCGGCGGATCTCGGTCGTGGAGAGGAGTACCGCGCGCCCCAGGTCAGCCAGGGCTGACGGCTCATCGCCATAGGCGCGCAGCATGGTCTCGGCCATGGCCTCCAGCGCCACCACACCCGGCGGCACATCCAACCCGACCGCCCGCGCCGCTTCCTCCGAGCACACCGGGCCGTCCGTGATGGCCCGCAGCCGCTCGACCTCGGTGGCGAGCGCCCCGGCGATGTCGGCCAGAGCGCGCTCGGTGCCGTCGTTGTAGGTGGCGGTGGACCACGTGCTGGTGCGCTCTCGGTACTGGCTCAGCCGCACCAACGCCTGACCAGCAGTCAACGGCTCCGGGGCAATCACCGGCCCTCACCGCTCTCGGCATCCCACGCATCGGCGATGTGCCGCAGCACGCGGGCCGCGTCCGGCTTACTCACCCCGTTGGCAGCGGCCAGCCGGATCGTGGGCACCTGCCCAGGGATGAGCCGCGGCATCAGGCGTCACCACCCGCGCCGCCGGAGACGGGCGTCACCTGCACGGGCCGCCACCCGTAGTAGTCCGGCGTCGTATACGCCTCGACGTGGTGTGAGGGGATGGAGATCCTGTAGTGATCCGTCCCGGCCAACGGGATGTCCCGCAGGATCCGCCGCCATCCGAACGCCACCCCGAGCCCGTCACCAGGGGAGTCCCACCCAGGCGGCGGGACAGCAACGTGCGAGACGTGGAACTCGCCCTCCGTCGGGTGCCCGTAGGAACGGCCCGGCATGAAAAATCCGTGCAGGCCACGCAACCACTCGCTCACGCGCCTGACCGCCACCGTGGCCGCAGCGATCTCGCGCTGTACCTCGTCCGGGCGCTGATCCAGGGCGAGAGGCATCTCACCGTGGTGGGTCTCCCACTCGTCGTGCACCAGGTACTCGGTCACTCGATCGCCGTGGGTGCACACCAGCTCGGCATATCGGCCCAGCAGCGCGTCACCCACGGCCGGCAGTTCGGTGGCCAGGGACACACGGGCACGCTCCATCAAAGTTGTCACAGGGGCTCTCTCTCGGGCGGGATGTGGGCGGCCTGGGCGCCGCCCGACGGCAAACCTCGCAGGGCGCGCGGCAGTTGGGGCCTGGCGGCCCGCGCCGGGGGCAAGACAGGGGAGCGCGAGCCACCAGGGGCTCAAGGGGTGCGGAGGTCAGGCGGGGAGGACGCCAGCCGCCCGGGCAGCCTCCAGCCACGCCGGATACTCGTGGAGCAGCCCGTCGTACAGCTCGGCGTCGCCCATGGCGTGCGGGTCGGCGGCGTGCACCAGGCTGGCGTTGTCCACCCGCCGGCCCCTCAGAGAGTCCAGCTTCTCCAGGAACTCGATCCGGTCCCCGAACCCCACGAACGACCAAAACAGCGGCAGCCCAGAGACATCTCGCATCGTGTGGGCCGCGTCCCTGCGCGAGTTGGGATTGCCGTCCGTCTGTGTGATGACCAGCGCCGGGTCCGCCGAGCCCGAGGCCCGATAGTGCGCCACCACCGCCCGCATCGCCGCCGGCAGATTCGTCGTCCCCCACGGCTGCCGCACATGCAGGTGCTCAATGACGCCCTCGTACTCCGACAGGCGCACGTCCACGGCCGGCGCCGCCTCCGATCCGAAGAACACCACCGGCACCACGCCGTCATCGTCCAAGTGGGCGCACAGCGCCAACGCCTGCTCGGCGAGCCGCTGCACCGCGCCACTGCGGTAGTGCGGCTGCATCGAGCGGGAGTGGTCCAGCACCAGGTACACCGCAGCCGAGGCGTCGCCGAGGCCGCGCTGCTCCAACGCGACCGCAGCCTGCTTCGCCAGCGACACCAACGCGGGCGCCTCGGTCTCGACCTTGCTCAGGTTGATCGGCACGTCAGTAACTCCTCATCGTCATCGGATCGTTGATGTCCGTCGCGCCGGCCGGCGCAACGGGATGTCCTACACAGGCAGCCCGGTGCTCGCCTCGCACCTGGGCCACGAACGGCGGCACGGCCTCCTCGCCAGCTGCCGACAGCAACGCACCGCACCGGCCGCACCAGTAGTCCGCCGCCGGTACCTCCATCCACGTCCCATCCCGTAGCCGGCGCCCGAGGCCGACCCACAGCGAGGCGGCCACCCCGGGCACCGCCACCTCCGCGTGCGTCACCGGCCGGCCTCCCGCAGCTCGGCGATGTACCGAGACACCGTCCGCTGGCACACACCGAGCCGGCCGGCGATCTGCCGCGCACTCCACCCCCGTGAACGCAGCCGCGCCGTGGCCTCCACCCGCTCCCTGCGGGACAGGCCATCCGGCGGGCCGCCAGACAGCACCGCGTCCACAGCCATCTTGTCGATGCCACTCACCCCAGCCCCTGCCTCTCCCGCACACAGGCATGGCAGTAGGCGGTGCCATCAGGCAGCCGGCGCCGCCACACCGCCTGGTCGTGGCCTCGCCGGCACTCCTCCGCGTTGGCAATCCCGAGCAGCGCAGCCAGCGCCTCACGCACCCGCTGACGTCCGGCGGTGTCGTCCAGATGGGTCGGGGCTACGCAGTCCTCGGGCATGTCACACTCGGGCAGCACATGCCCCACGGGCTCGCGACCGTTGGCCCAAACGAAAGCGAGGCGGCGCACGGGGTAGTGACGGCCACGGTGGTTGATCTCCGGCATCCTGCGGTCTCGGGGGCCGTCCCACCTCACATGACCGCCGTCGACCAGCACGGCGTGCTGTGCCCACCGATGCAGCAACGGCGCAGTGGCGCGGCGCCCCCGGGACCGAGGCGGCATCCCCGCCTCGTCCCGGATGCGGTTGACCGTGCGCCACGCGAGCCCGAGATCACGGGCTACCCGCTGCACCGGGGCACCAGCACGCAACCGCCGCTCGATCTCGGCCCGTTGCCCGAACGTCACCTGCGCCACGGGCCAACCTCCGGCCAGCCCACCCTTTCCAGGCGTGCCCGTTGCGCCGCCGGCAGCTCAACCATCGGCACGCCGAGGTGTTCGAGGCCAGCAGCGCGCAGCCACCAGGCGTCGCACTGGTTGTCGTCGGTGAACTCGACCCCACCGCGCTTGTAGGCGGCGATCGCCATGGCCGCCTTGTCGCCGTTGCCGCGGCCGGTGGCAAACGCCTTGAGAGTGGCCGGGGTGATGACCGCGTAGGGGATGTCGAGCCGGCACAGCAGCGTCCGGACGGCGCCGTGGACCATACCGACGATCCCTGCCGCCTTCGCGTGGGTCGGCAGGTCCTCCAGCACTACGAGGTCCGGTCCGGGGCCGAGCGCCAGAGCGAGTTCGCCCCCGAGCGCGATCTGGACAGCCTCCTCGATCTGGAGGAGCCGGCGGTCACCGTCCCTGGTCTTGGTCTTCACGGTTCCGGTGGTGCCATCGCGGTAGGCGATACCCGTGGCGGTGAGCGACAGGTCGAGCCCGACAACCTGGGGCCGCCGGCCGGCGCCGGGGTCAGGGCTTGTGGTGGTGTGCATGGGGTGTGTGGTCTCCTGGTTAGTGCGGCCCGCCACGCCCCCAGCGCGAATGGGGGCGGGGCGGGTTTCGCGCGTCGTGATCACCGGCGGCGGTCAGTCGTATTGGCGGCCCACGCGGGCCGGGGAGGCTGCGGCGGCCCGGTCGCCACGAACGGCCGGTACACCGGCCTCGGCGGGGCGGGCAGCTCCGGCGGACGGCCGGCCGAGACCCGCAGCCGGGGGCCGTAATTGCCGGGGATGGGCGGGAGAGGCGCAACCCACCAGCCGGCGTCGATGAGCGCCCGCTCGACCGCTATGGCGTGCTGGCCGAACAGCAGGTGCAGCACCACGACCGCCCCGCCGTCACCGTCCCGCTCGTCGGCAACCGCCGACCGGATGCCCTCCGGGTATGGGTGCCCGGTGTGCCGCCCGATCGCGGCCTCCGCGATACGCCGCACCTCGGCCACGGCCTGGTCGTCATCCACGGCGCGCCTCCGGCATCGACACGGTCAGCGTCGGCCCATCCGGATCGGGCTGCGTGATCTCCTGTGTGGTCTCCGCACGCCAGCAGCCACATCGCCCCCCACGGGACGGGTGAGCAGCCGTGGCGAGGTGACGCTCCAGCAGCTCCCGCGTCTCGTCCGGGCCCAGGCCCCAGTCCAGGCAGATGCCCGCCAGCCGGGCCCGAGGCCCGAGCTGCTGCTCGACCTCGGCCGGCGGGCGCACCCGCCGCCACACCGCGCGTACTCCGGCGGTGACGGCCATGCCCGTGGTGCCGAGGAGCACCGAGGTGCCCAGCAGCCACGGGCCGCCCCACACCACCACCATGGTGGTCAGGTCAGCCACGACCCTCACCTCGCGCGGCCAGTTCGTCAGCCAGCTCCTCCACAGGGCTGGTTGTGCGGCAGAGCGCGGCGGCGGGGAGCCCCGCCACCGCGACCAGCCACAACGTGATCGATGTCATCGTCATCAGTGCTCCGGCAGTCGTGTTGGATGCCGCCGCCCCGGCCGGCCCGGCGCTGCATGGGGGGAGGGGCAGCGGCACGGCGGGGGCGGCGGCGGTCAGTTGGGAGACCCCTGGTGGGTCTCCATCGGGGGCGGCGTAAGCCGCACCCACTCCCGGACAGAACCGGCCTCAGGCTCAGGCTCAGGCGGAGGATCGGCAGCGAGGCGAACCAGTAGCCCCGGGCGCGGGGCGCGGCGGCGGCCAGTCGGCACCAGCCGCGCCCACCACGCCCACACCAGCACGACCGCGCACACCGCCAGCGCGACGGCCGCCACGACGGTCACCGGTCTCCCCTATCCCTCGGCGCGGGGAGCGCCAGCACCGACGTCAGCTGGGACGCCAGCACGGAGCATCGGCCACGCTCCCTGTGCATCCGCGCGTAGTAGTACGCCGCTCGTCGCCGCGCCGACTGCCACGCAGACCGATACCGAGCCGTCTGCGCGCGAGACACGCACCGTTCCATGCGCAGCGCGGCGATCAGCTCCAACTGGTGGTTCAGGTGGCGGTTAGCTCCCATGAGCCGGCTGTCCAGCTCCTTCAACTCGCGCGCCAAGTCGGCAGCGGACGCAGCCGCGGCCGCTGCACGCTGCTCTGCGGTACGCCGAGCCGCCCGCTCCCGGGCCACGACCGCACGCAAGGCCACGACCCGCCGCAGCAGACCGCGTCTCCTCCTACGCATCGGCAACCGCCTTCCCCACCGGGATCAGCGCCCGTTCCGTCCCCGGGTCGAAACCGACCATGGGACCCGTGTGCCGGGTCACGCCCCGCCTCCCATCGCTGCCAGGAACGCAGCCAGCCGCTCCGGCCCAGCCTCGGCCGGAAGCAGCCCCTCGTTGAGGCGCGCGAACGCCGCCTCGGCCTGTCGCTCGGACAGGCCCCGCTCGGCAGCCCGAGTGAGGATGCTGCGCCACAGCCCTGCCGGCTCGTCATCCGGGACGATCTCCGCCTCAACGGGCGGCTCCTCTACCGCCGGGGGCGGGGCGGCGGTCGCGTCGCGCACGTCCTCCTCGAACTCCCGCTGCCGGCGGGCGGCGATCTCCGTCAGCTGTTGCGAGAGCGGGTCGGAGCCGTCGGCCGCACAGTGCCCGGCCGCACGCGCCTCCCGCCACACATCGCGCACATCCTCGGCAGTCAGGCCGGCCTCGGCCCGCGCGGTGTAGTCCGGCCGGCTGGAGCGCGGCGCCTCCAGAGCGCGCGGCCCCGTGTCCCCACTGGGGTTGAGCGCAACAGAGGTGGGGATCGGCCCGGACAGCGCCTGGCGCGGCGTCAACCCGCGCACCTCAACGGCCACGACAGGGAAACGCTTAGTCATGCCGCTGGCGACACGTTGACGCGGCTCGATCCGCAGCCGCACCGGCACCAGCCCTTTACCGCCGGTGCCAGCCAGCACCATGTCCACCGTCGACGGCCACTCACCCGAGGCATAGAACGAGTGGGTCTCGGCCCGCCACACCCCCACGTCGGGGAGGTCCGGCAGCACCACGCTGATCCGCGAGGTGACCGAGCACACCGTGCCCTTGGGCATCTGGTACCAGAACTCGCCGTGCTCGGCCTCGCACAGGCACGACCGGCGGGAGATCAACTCCCGTTGCCCGTCACACCGCCGCTGGCAGCCGCCCTTGGACCACATCTCGTTGTACTGAGACAACGGGTCCCCAGGGGGCAGCAGGGCATCGATCGCCTCCGCTTCGGTGATGACCCGCCACTGCTCCGGCCCAGTGCCCTGCGGCTGCCACCGCTCAACGGTGCCGCCCCACTGCTCGGCGGCGGCCTGCACGTAGTGCTCGGCGTGCGAGGTCACCACCCACGTGCGGGACTTGACCGGGCGGGGCCGCTTGTTCGGGTCCTCGCTGGGCTGGCTGTAGCCGGTACGCAACCGGCCCAGCTCCCGGGCCGTGCGCTGCCGGGTGATGATGCGCGCCCCCATCAGGCGGCCCTCCCCGCACCGGCGTCGACCAGTTCCCGGGACTCGGCTGGCGGCGGCGTCAGCGCCTCGTAGGTGTTGCCGGCGCTGGCGTGCATCCACTTCGTGGTTTCCAGCGCGCCACGGAACGCCCGCCACGCCCGCCGGTCACCCGGCATCGGCACCAGCGCCCGCGACCGGCGCCGCAAGTTCAAGATCCCGGTGCGGGCCACGGCCGGCACCGCCATCTCGGAGTCGTCCGGCAGCAGCACGGTCTCGGCGTACCGCAGCGCGGCCAACTGCATGGCCTGCTCGGGGAAGACCTGCTTCGCCGGCCGCTTCGCCGACGTCTTGTAGTCGATCAACCACAACTCCAGCGACCAGCCAGGGCCTGTGGGCAGCCAGATCAGGCAGTCTCCCGTGCCGGCATAGCCCAACGCCCTGTGCAGGAACGTCATCTCGGCGGCCTCAATGTGCCGATCGAGATCGACTCCCCAGGACTCCCACCAGCGCGCCAACTGCCGCGCGTACGGGTCCACCTCGGGATCCGGCGGGTACGGGGCGCCCAGCGCCATCATGTGCGCCCGGTGGTGGATGCGCGTACCCAGATCGGCCGCGCTCTCCCGTGCGTCCCGGTGCACCTTCTTGATGTCCTTCAGCAGCTCCGCGCGGTCCCGCAGCGCACGCCGCGCCACGGTCAGCCGGTTGTTCACGCAGTACTCGGCCGTGACCTTCACGGCCCACGGAGTGATCGCGTGCTTCGCGACCCCGGTGGACAGCACGTTGGTGACGGACACCAGGTCCGGGCCGCCCTGCGGGTCCTCGTAGTAACGCCCGTTGTCGGTCTCCCGGGCCCACCTCGGATCGGTCACCGTGCGCCTCCGGCGATCTCGTACCAGCACTCGCCATCAACACCAGGCCCGTGGCCGATCGCGAACCCGCGATCGGCTAGCGCCACCAGGTCCCGCTCGGCCTCGGCCGGATCGGTCAGCACCACACCATGGCCGGCGTACAGGGCACACACCCGCGCCCCGTCCCACCGACGGCCGTCCTCGGCCCGGACCATCGCACCGAGCAGCGTCACCTGGCGCATCGTCAGCCCGGAGGTGATCCCGCCGGAGACAGCAGCGCCCCCGGTGACCTTCCTCCCCAGCGTGTCCCTCGTGCCGGTCACAGGCCGACCTCCTCACGACGCGCACGCGCGTACTCCGGCGAGGCCATCTCCAGCAGAGCCCGCGTCGCCGCGTCCCTGCGCCGCCTCGGCCGCCCCTTGGCCTCCTCAGCAGCCCCTGCACCAGACAGGTTGGCCAGCTCGCTGGTGTGGTTGGCGACGATCCGCAGGCGATCCGTGACCGCGTGCGGGTCAGCCAGATACGCCACAGCCAGCCCCTGCACCAGCGACTCACGGTCACCCAACACCTCAGCGGCACGCCTCTCCGACCGCCCGCTACTCACACCGCGCAGCGCCAGCCAAAACGCGACCAGGGCAACAATCGCGCCGAGGATCATCGCGATGGGCAGCCGTACCGTCATGCCGCCACCCCCGGGCCAGCCGGAGGGATCGGCCGCCGCGCCTCAGCCATGAGGCTCCGCTCCTCCGGAGAGGCACACGCCGCCAGCTGGTCAGCCATGCGGCCCGGCTGCCACAGGCGGATCTCACCCGCGTCCAGGGAGTCGATCAGGCCATCCATCTCCCGGGCCGGCCCGAACTCCGGCTCCACCAGCAGCCGCTCAAAAATCTCCCCGATCTCGTCCGGGGTGTCCACGTACGCCTCTGCGAGGGTGCGCAGTACCCGCTCCATGTGCGCGGTGATATCCAACGCGGCCCCAACGGGCCGCCGATCCACATAGATCGGGGTGGGGACCGCGCCCAGCCTCATACGGGAGGCACCCTCCAGCGCAGGGGGCACCGGGGCGTCGACCGGCGCCAGCGCGGCGACCCGGGCACGCAAGCGACGCCGATCGTCCCCGACGGGGATGGTGGTGTGGAGGGCCCACGTCTCAACGCCGTCCCACGGCGGGGAGATCGCCGGCGTGCCTCCCAGCGCGAGGGCCCACTCCGCCAGGTCATCCAGGGTGGCAACGGTCACGCCGACCTCGGTTGGGGTCGGGGTGATAGTGGAGTGCGGCAGTGGCATGTAGCCCAGCAGCGCATCCATCTCTCGCGCGTTCCGGTCGCGGGCAATGCCGCGCGCGACGGCCGGATCAGGCGGTGTCAGTGCCGCCGGGGGGACAGTAGGGTTGGGCATAGCGCCTACCTCTCGTCATCGGTGTTCGGGGATGCAGGTGGGCCTGGGCCGTCCCCCCGTAGCGGGTAGGGGGCGGCCCCAGTCGTTATGCGGCGTTGGCTGCAGTCGAGTTGTGGCGTGTCAGGAGTGTCGCGACCAGTGCGATCTCCCGATCCGTCATGCGGCAGTCGGCGCAGTGCGTCGGGCTGGAGCGGTGCACACACTGCGCGGCCCACCCCGCCTGCCAGACCAACTCGACGTCGTCGAGACGACGGTGGTGCGCCCGGCCACGGCCACATGACCCGCAGGAACTGCGCTCATCGCCGTTCGATGCGCCGCAATCGCACGGCCACGCGGCGCTCATCGCCGCGCATCCATAGTCAAAACCTCCAGCACTGGGGCCCCCTCTGCGGGCTCCTTGCGCTCCAGCAGCATCGGAGGGCACCCCAGGGCGCCGGCCAAGCGGGCGCGATTCTCCGGAGTGGCATTCCGCCGACCGTTCTCCATGTCCCTGACCAGGGAACACGCGATGCCAGCGCGGTCTGCGAGCTGCTGCTGCGTCAGCCCTGCGTGCTGTCGCGCCCACCGCAGCGCCTCCGGGTCGTGATCCAGCGGTGAACCCCGTTTGCGGTACTTACGCACGGTCATGCCGGTAACGGTAGCGCCGCACTGCGCGCAGTGCAACTCGAGTGCGCGCAGAAGTGCGCGCAGCTCCTATTTGTGACATTCACCGTGGCACCTCGGGGCGACTCACGCGCACGCAGATGCCCTCTGACCTGGCCAATCTCCGCTACAGGTGGATTCAATGTGCCACGGTATGGAATGGTGACCGCATGAGTGAACGCCCACCGCAGCGCCCAGAGGGCGCCCTTATCGAGACGGCACAAAGGAGTCTGCGCATCCAAGTCAAGGACGCCGCCCAAGCGGCCGGCATCTCTCTGAGTCACTGGCGCCAAATCGTCACCGGCTGCCAAGCGATCAAGGGCGGCTACAAAAGCGTGCGAGCACCCGACGGGACCCTCGCCAAAATGGCCAACGCGGTCGGCGTCACCCCCGAAGAGCTGGAGTCGGCCGGCCGCGCGGGCGCCGCATCTGCGCTCCGCGCCATCAAGGACGGCCTGACCAGGCCACCCGGACCACCGAGCGCGGCCACACCAACCGCGAGCGACATCCCCCCACCACCCGATGAGGTCGTCTTCAGCCATCCGGTCGAGCTGGAAATCTGGCGCCAGCACGCCACAACCCCCGCAGAGCGCGCCGACTACATCGCCACCGTGCGCGTGCGTCGAGTCGCCACAGAGCTACGCCAAGAGAATCGGCAACTGCGCGCAGAAGTGCGCGAACTGCGAGCGCAACTAGAACAGCTACAGCACCAGAATGAATCGACCTCTGCCATCGCAACCCCCAGAGGCTCCCAGTAACAAAACGATCACATCGGAAGCACTTTCGATTCGCAGGATGCGCCCCCCGTGACAGTGTGACCACGGAGGGACATGTATGCCACAAATAGTGCTACTCGCAGTCAGCGCCACCGCCATCGTCATCGCCAGCGCGGCCCTGGTCTACGCGCGCCACATCCGCCGCGCCATACAGACGCAACTGAACGCCCTACACCTCGACATCGCCCACCTACGCGGCATCCTCATCCAGCACGAACGCAACACACAGCCCAACCCGGAAGAGCGCACACTCCGCCTCATACGCCCCCCCGACTCCCCGCCAATACCCCGCCAACGCGGACGCCCCCGCTAGCCACCCTCCCCGAGACGCCGCTCCACCAACACCGACGACGGATCAAACCCCGGCCCCCGCCGCCCCACCGGCATGATCACCACCCGAAACAACGCCGCAACCACCGCCGACCGCACATCCACCGGCTCCGCCTCCCACTCCTCCCGCGACACACCCATCAGTCGCCCCACCATCCGCAACCGCGAACTCCCCGCCAACTCCTGCCGCAACCCATCCAGCCGCCGCTTGTATCCGGCCAACGTCCGCATGGCAAGCACCGGATCGACATCGGGGTCATCAGCCGCCTGCTCAATCACCCGTTCCAGCTCCGCTTTGCGTGCCTCCAGAGCACCGATCTCCGCAGCCACCCCAGGACGCCCAGCGCCCCGCGCAAGTTCCTCAGCCAGCCGCGGATCCTGCAACAGCTGCACCACATGCCCCTCCACCCAGGCATCCACGTACTGCATGTTCCGTGCAAGGCCACAGCCCTCGCACGCATAGAGCCTGGACGCCTTCCGGCGCCCCCCTGACGCCGCCCGGAACCGCCCACCACAGCCACGCCCGCACTCGGCGACACCCGACAGCAAACTCCGACGCTCGCGCCCCCTGTGCGGCTGCGCCTCGGCATTGTGCCGGTACACCGCCCGCACCCCCTCCCACATCTCGTGCGAGATAATCGGATCCCACACCGCGCGATACAGCGTCCCCTCGTACTCCGTCAGACCAGCGATCCGCGGCGACAACAACATCGCCCGCAACGCGGGACGACTCCACGGATTGCCGGCCGTCGTCGAGCACCTAGTGCTCAACCACCTCGCAATGGCATACGTCCGCTGCCCCGCTAGCAGCCGCTCCGCCGCCTGAACAATGAGTTTCGCCTCATCAGGCCGCACCTGGTTCCAGTCCACCTCCGGCACCAGTCGTTCCCCCTGGCCCGGCCGCCGCCCCTGCCGCACCACCACACGCCCCGTCTCCACCCCAAAACCAAACGGCCGATACCGCCCCCCACCCCTCCGCAACCCCTTCTCCGCCAACATCTGATTTGCGCGCCTCACCCGGCGCACCAGGGCGTCCACCTCACGGCAGGCCCCCGCCGCCTCAATCCTGAGGATGTATCGGTCGTCCGGCGAGTCCAGGTCCCGCGTCCCAGACGGAGACGCAACGCGAAACCCCTTGTGCTCAGCGAGACCGATCAGCGTCTCCAGGTCGTACGGCTGACGGATCAGGCGGTCCCCGTGGTAGATCAGCAGCCCGTCGATCCCGTCACCCTCGTAGCCGGCCTCTACCGCCTCCAGCATTCGATCCCAGGCCGGGCGCTTGCGGTTCCGCTGCCATGCCGAGCGGGAGTTGTCCACGTAGACGTGCTGCTCAGAGATCGGCCAATCCAGCCTGGCACCGAGCTGCCGGCAGTCCGTCTCCTGCCGCTCGACCTTCTCCAGTGAGCCGTCGGGCGCGTACGAGAGCCGACAGTAGATCCCCACACGGCGCGGCAGCTTCCGATGATCCAGCACGGGCAACTCCCCCTACATCCAGTCAACCTGTCAAGACAGACAGCCTATTACCCCTTGCCGAAAGTAGCGCTGGCCGTTCTGCCACGGCGACAACCAGCCGTACGCGCCCTACAACCCCGACACCGGGGAGGTCGGGGAGAAGTTCGACTGCGACAACCTGACCAATCCCTCGCCGAACAACACCGGCCTTGAGCAACTGCCCCCGGTGCAGCAGCCGGTGATCTGGTACGGCTACGACGAGTCGCCGACCTTCCCCGAGTTGGGCTCGGGCGGCTCGGGCCCGATGGGCGGCCCGGTCTACCGCTATGACGCGGACAACCCCTCGACCACCAAGTTCCCCGAGTACTACGACGGGACGCAGTTCCTCTTCGAGTGGACCCGCAACTACGTCAAGGAAGTCCAACTGGACTCCGACAGCGGCGTGTTGAAGATCAACGACTTCCTGCCCACCGAGGACTTCGTCAAGCCGATGGACCTCACCTTCGGCCCCGACGGTTCGCTGTACGTCCTGGAATGGGGCAGCCAGTTCGGCGGCGGCAACTCCGATTCGGGCCTCTACCGCATCGACTACGCCCCCGGCGGGCAGGCCCCGCACGCCCAGGCCAGCGCCTCGGTCACCAGCGGCCCCGCGCCGTTGACGGTCGACTTCAGCGGCGAGGGCTCCTCCAACCCCAACGGCGGTTCGCTGGACTACGCCTGGGACTTCGACGGTGACGGCACCTTCGACGCCGAGGGATCCGAGGTGACCCACACCTACCAGGAGGTGGGCGAGTTCAACGCCCAACTCCGAGTCACCACCGCCGAGGACGTCTCCGGCTACGCCAACGTCCCCATCACCGTGGGGAACACGACGCCGACGGTGACCATCGACTTCCCGACCAGCGGTCAACTGATCGAGTTCGGCGACCAGATCCCCTACCGGGTGACGGTCACCGACCCGGAGGACGGGGAGATCGACTGCCAGCAGGTCATCGTCAACCCGGCCCTCGGCCATGACGACCACGAGCATCCGACCACCGACCTGCGCGGCTGCGAGGGCACGCTGAACACCGGCGACCTCGGCGGCCATCCGGAGGGCGCCGACCTCTGGTACGTCCTCAACGCCCGCTACACCGACCAGGGAGGCGAGGGCACCGGATCGCTCACCGGCTACGGCCGGGCGGTCCTCCAGCCGAAGCACAAGCAGGCCGAGTACTACCACGACCAGGCGGGGACGCGGATCGTCTCCCAGGAAGGAGCCGAGAACGGCCAGCGGATCGGCGATATCAGCGACGGCGACTGGATCGCCTTCGAACCGATGAGCGTCGAGGGCGTGGAGAGCGTCGGCTACCGCTTCTCCTCACCCGACGGCGGCGGCGCGGTCGAGCTGCGCGCCGGAGCCCCCGACGGTGAACTGCTCGCCACCACGCCGATCCACGCCACCGGCGACTGGGACGCCTACGAGCTGACCGAGTCCACCTCGGTCACCGATCTCGCCGGCACCCACAAGCTGTATCTGGTGTTCGACGCGCCGGCGGAGAACAGCTTCGACATCGACTCCATCCTCTTCACCACCTCCTGATCCCGCTCACTCACCCCCGCCCCGTGGCCGACCGGACCACGGGGCGGGGTCCCGCGCGCGCCGGGGGAAACCCGGTGCGTGGCCGCGCGTCGAGCCGGTAACGTGCGCCCGGCCCATGGCAGCGCGAGAGGGAACACGTATGGATCTGCTGGTGACGACCGCCGCCCGAAACCCCGAACTGGTGCCGCTGCTGGGCGACTTCAGCCCCTGGCCCACCTTTATGCTGCAGGACCAGATCAGCCCGCTCTACTACGCCGACGCGCGGACCGCCTGGCCGGAGCATGTGCTGATCGCCGTCGACCGGGACCGTCCCGACCGGCTGGTCGCCAGCGGCTACAGCGTGCCGTTCCACTGGGACGACGATCCCGACGCCCCCCTGCCGGCCGGCGGTTGGGACGAGGTCATCCGCAACGCGACCCTCGACCGGCTCGCCGGCCGCCGGGGCAATCTGGTCTCCGCGCTGGAGATCTCCGTCCGACCCGATCTGCGCGGCACCGGCCTCTCGTCGACGATGCTCGCCGCGATGCGCGCCAACGCCGCCGAGTCGGGCTTCGGCACCCTTGTCGCCCCGGTCCGGCCCAACGCCAAACACCACCGCCCGAAGGAGCCGGTCGCCGACTACGCGGCCAGGCTCCGCGCCGACGGGCTGCCCGAGGACCCCTGGCTGCGGGTCCATGTCCGGGCCGGCGGCGTCATCGCCGGCGTCTCCGTCCGGGCGATGACCATCGCCGGCACCCTCGCCGAGTGGCGCGCCTGGACGGGCCTGCCGTTCGACACCACAGGACCGGTCGAGGTCCCCGGCGCCCTGGTCCCGGTCCACTGCGACACCGCCCACGACCACGCCGTCTACTGCGAACCCTGCGTCTGGGTGCGCCACCGACTCGACTGACCCGGCCCCGGCGGCCGCCGACTCCGTTCGCCGGGCGCGGCACGTACATTGACGAAATGGAGGACCACACCGCCACCGGGATCGCCGCCCGTCCGGCGCCCGTTCTGCGGCAGTACGTCGACTCGTATGTCGGCTTCGACCTCCGTGGGCTCCCGGCGGGGGTGCACTGCGGTCCGCGCCACCCTGGTAGCCGACGTCATCGACGCCGGTCTCCCGACCCGAAGCGGGTAAAAACCCCCTACGAGACGGGAGGCCCGCCCGCCGGGGCCCGCAGTTCCGCCGCCAGCTCGGCCAGCAGCGCGTCCACATCCGTCACCGTCTCCCCGCCGGGCCGGAAACCGGCGTCCCGGTCCACCAGCTCGTCCACGCCGGGAACGGCCAGCGAGGGCGCGACGACCCGCATCCCCAGCCGCCCCAGCACCGGCTTGATCCCCTCGGCGGCCGGGGCGCCGCCGGAGGATCCCGCGCTGTAGCTGAGCAGCGCCACCGGCTTGTCCCGCCACTCCGCGTAGAGGAAGTCCAGCGCGTTCTTCAGCGCCGCGCCATAGCCCCCGTTGTACATCGGCAGCACGATCACAAAGGCGTCGGACGCGGCGACCAACGCGCTCCATTCCTTGGTGTGTTGATGCTGGTAGTTGCCGGCGGACGGATGCTCCGGCTCGTCCAGGAACGGGAGCCCGATCCGGGCCAGGTCCACCAGCTCCACCTCGCCGAAGACATCGAGGGCGGACGCCCGCTCGACGACCCAGGAGCCGATGGGAAGCCCGTTGGAGCGGGGACGGTTACTGCCGACGATCACGCTGAGACGAGGCACGAGGCGACTGCTTTCTCTGTTCGGGACGGGCCCCCGCGCCGCTTGCCGCGCGGGGGCTCACCGCAGGGTTCGTTCGATATCTCGGATGGTACGGAGCGCGGGGTCGCGGCCATCGCCGCCCGGCGGAGCCGGCGCGCCCCCTGGTCAACGCGGTTCGCCGGCGCCGGTCACGCCCAGGGGCCCGCCCGGGCGGGCGGGCGGAGCGGCGGGCCGAAAACTCAGCCGGGCCAGGGCGATCTGCACCAGCGGACCGATGGCCAGCGCGTAGAGCACGGTGCCGACGCCGACCGTTCCGCCGAGCAGCCACCCCAGGGCCAGCACCGACAGCTCGATCACCGCACGGGCCCGCCGGATGGACAGCCCCCGCCCGGCCAGCCCGGTCATCAGCCCGTCACGCGGCCCGGCCCCCAGCCCCGCGCCCACATAGAGCCCGGTGCCCACGGCCGCCGTCACCACGCCCAGCAGCAGAAAGGCCCAGCGCAACGCCAACTGCTCGGGCCCCGGGAGCAGTTCGAGCGCGGCCTCGGCGGCGAGACCGACCAGCAGCACATTGCAGACCGTCCCCACCCCCGGGCGCTCCCGCAGCGGCACCCACGCGAGCAGCACCAGGCCGGCCGTCAGGGTGACGATCAGCCCCAGCGGCGCACCCGTGCGGTCGGCCAGGCCCTGGTGGAGCACATCCCAGGACGGCAACCCCAGCTCGGCACGGACCAGCAGCCCGAGCGAGACCCCGAAGAGAGCGAGCCCGACCAGCAGCCGGACCAGCCGACGCGGCTCCGGCACTATTTTCCATGACACGTCATTCACATTAACAGGGTTACATGACACGTCAAGCATTGGCCTAGAATGGCCCCCATGACCGATCAGGCCCCGCGTTGGCTCACCCCGGAGGAGGAGCGCGCCTGGCGCGCCTGGCGCCGGATGCAGCTGCTGCTCACCGCCAGGATCGCGGCCGACCATGTCGCGGACAGCGGCCTGTCCGACCCCGACTACGATGTGCTCTCCAAGCTCTCCGAGGCCCAAGGGGAGCTGCGCGTCAGCGAGTTGGCCAGCTCGATGCTCTGGTCACAGAGCCGGCTCTCCCACCATCTGGCCCGGATGGAACGCCGCTCGCTGATCAGCCGGGACGCCTGCGCCGACGACCGCAGGGGCACGGTGGCCCGGCTCACCGACACCGGCTGGCGCGCCATCGAGGAGGCCGCCCCGGCTCATCTCTCCTCGGTCCGCCGCCACTTGGTCGACCGCCTCACCCCCGCCCAGCTCGCCGCCCTCGCCGAGATCGCCGAAACGGTGACCGCCCCCCTGCTCCCCGACGCGGATGCCTCCGGCGGCTGAACGTCCCGGCCGTGCGCGCCTTGGCCGTGAGCGTTTTAGGCTGGCGAGATGACAGGGACCCCGCCCCCCGCCGACCAGTTGGCCGCCAGGATGGATCTGGCCGATCGGCTGCCCGGCGCCGAAGAGCTGCGCACCGCCTCCTACCAAACGTTGACCACCGCGCCCGCGCCCGTGGTCGACGTCGGCTGCGGCGCCGGCCGGGCCGTTGCCGAACTGATCGAACGTGGTGTGCCGGCGATCGGCATCGATCCCGATCCGACCATGATCGCCCTGGCCAAGGACCGTTGGCCGACGGCCGACTTCCGGATCGCCGACGCGTACGCGCTGCCGCTCGCCGACGCCTCGGTCGCCGGCTACCGCGCGGACAAGGTGTTCCATGAACTGGCCGAGCCCGAACGGGCGTTGGCCGAGGCCCGCCGGGTCCTCGTGCCCGGCGGCCAGATGGTGCTGGTCGGCCAGGACTGGGACGGGATGCTGATCGATTCCGACCGCCCCGACCTCACCCGCGCCCTGGTACACGCCCGCGCCGACCGGATCACCCGCCCGCGCGCCGCCCGCGGCTACCGTGGCCTGCTGCTGGAGGCCGGCTTCGCCGAGGTCTCCCTCACCGTGCACACCCATGTGCTCACCGGCCCGACGGCCCTCCCCCTCCTGCTCTCCCTGACCGGCGGCGCCGAGGAGACCTTCGGCGCCGCGGAGGTGGCCAACTGGGTCGCGGAGCAGCGCCTCCGCGCCCAGCTCGACCGTCTGCTGCTGACCGTCCCCTTCTTCCTGGCCACCGCCACGGCGCCCTGACCTGGCCGGTCGGGCCGGCCGCTCGGGCCCGCTCAGAGGAACGCGGACTCGGGACGATCGCCGTTGATCAGCAGGGGCAGTCGGTTGCGACGCCCGGCGGACATCACCGCGTACTGCGCCAACGGCGGCGCCTCGCCCCACTCCTGCAACGGCATCCAGGCCGCGGAGGAAGGCAGCTGCTTGGCGTCCGCCGGCACCTTCGGCAGCACATGACCGTCCAACACATAGACGATGCGGTTGACTTCACCCTCGCCGTCGGTGTCGGTCGTGACCGCCAGGATGTCGGTCAGCCCCCGCTCATAGCCGGTGGCCTTCCACAGTGCCTCCCGCGCGGCCAGGATCATGCACTTCCCCGGCGGCAGCTCCCCACCCGGCAACACCCACCCGTCCGGACCATGCACCATCAGCACATGATCGGTGGCGGTCGTCGCCAGCACCTGGAACACCAGCCGGATGGGCGAACGGGCAATCACGGTACGCACCACAGCGTTCAACTCTCCTTGATCGACAATATGGTTGGGGCTCAACGCAGGGCGGGCAGCAAACCGGCCCCGGCGGTCAACAAACACATCAGCCCGACGAACACCGGCCCGAACCACCCGCCGGTCTGCTCGTCCGACTCCTCCGCCGTCACCTCGTCGGCGGCGGCCGCGAAGTCCTGGACCAGATGCTGAACACGCCAGTGCTTCTCGGTCCGCAGCAGGAACATCGTGTGCCTCGGCTGCTGTTGGGTGTGCCCTATGGCCCAGACCGCCATCCGCTGCGGATCGACGTCGTCGACGAGCGGCGAACGCGCCTCACACGTCATGCACTCCGCCCCCTGGATGGCCGGCGGCGCCCCCCGATCCCGCACCTCGCTGAGTATCCAGTCCGCCCCCTTCACCACCTGCGACGCCACCAGACTCACGGCAACTCCCCACTCTTGATCCGATAGTTGACCTCACTCGCCGAATTCCGCGCCCTCAACCGCGCGCGCAGCCGCTCACGCGAATCCACGGGAGTTTCGTCGACGACAGGAGCCGACCCCGGCCCGTCCAGACGGCACGCGAACCAGACGGACTTACCGACCACCCCGTCATCCCACACATGCCGAAAACACCCGAACCCATCCGCCATCTCCCGCAACAACCAGAGCCCACGCCCCGACTCCGCATCCCACGCCGGGCAACGGACGACGGGCTGCACCGGCGAACGGTCCAGCACCTGGACAACCACGAGCGGAAGTTGCGACTGGCAGACCGTCAAACTGCACCAGCGGCCCTCAACGTGCTTGAGCACATTTGACAGCAGCTCGGACACCCCCAACCGCGCCACCTCCACGGCCTGGGGCGCCGCCCCCAACCCCCGCACGAGCCCGGCCACTTCCCCCCGCCGGCCCTCGATCGCCCCAGCGCTGACCGTTAACGCCCACCCGTGAACCTGCTGACCAGCGAGGGATCGAACCGGAACGGTCATAGCTCCTCCAAACGGGGCTCACCGGCGGCCAGTTGGGAGTGGCCGTGGCCGAGCGGACACGCTCAGTGCTTGACCCAAGGCTGCCATGGCGGGAACGTTGTCCGCAAGCAGCATCTCCCGGAAGGTTAACTATCGAATGTCTTTGCGAGATGCGGACCATTCCCACTATGCGTAAGCTGATGAACCAAGGAGGTTTACTGATGACGGAAGCTCAACCCAACTTGCATCGGCGACGTTTGGGGTTGGAGTTGAGGTCACTGCGCAAGGTGACTGGCTTCTCCCTGGCCGAGGCGGCCGAACAGCTCGATCTACCCGGAGCGCCTTCGCTCAGCCGCATCGAGAACGGCAAGCAGCGGGTGCCGCCCACCTCGGTGCTCGCGTTCTTCGAGATCTACGGCCTCAAGGACGAGCAACGCCGCCACCACATCCGGGAGCTGGCCAAGCTCGCCAACACCGGCAAGCGGAGCAATCTCTTCGACCAGTACCGCCATGCCATCCCCGACTTCTTCGCGGACTATGTCCAGCTGGAGGAGATGGCCCTGAAGAGCGAGACCTTCGCCAGTGTCGTTCCCGGACTGCTTCAGACCGAGGAGTATGCGCGGGCCATCATCGAGAACGGCCGCGCCTGGCGACACCAGCGGGAGATCAACAACTTCGTCGAGCTACGCATGGCCAGGCAGCGGACGGTCTTCAATCGGGAAAATCCGCTTCAACTCTGGTGTGTGCTGGACGAGGCCGCGCTGCTGCGCCGGGTCGGCGGCGATTCCGTGATGAAGGCACAGTTGGAGCACCTGCTGGCCGTCTCCGAGGAGTTCAAACACGTGGATGTTCAGGTACTCCCCTTCGACCAGGGTTCCCACGCGGGAGTGGACGGCGACTTCCACCTGCTCCACTTCGCGGCCGGCCCGCCGGTGGCCGTGGTTGAGGAGATGACAACCTCGCTCTACCTGGAGGAAGATGGCCACCTGGCCCGCTATGAGAGCGGCTTCGATCACCTGCGGACCGAGGCCCTCAATGTGCGGGCATCACGGGATCTCATCCGCACCGCAATCAAGGAACGCTATTCATGATCAACCGGCCCGACCTCACCAACGCCGCCTGGACCAAGAGCCACCGCAGCAACGGCAGCGCGAACTGCCTTGAGGTCGCCTTCGTCGATGGCGTCGTGGCCCTGCGGGACTCCAAGGACGTCGGACACCCCGACGCACAGATCCTGGTCCTCTCCCACGACGACTACCAGGCCTTCGTCGGCGGCATCCAGGACGGCCAAAGCGACCTCCTCCCCTGACCCCTCTCAACCAGCCGCACCCCCCAACAACGGGCCTCCACCTACCAGGCGGAGGCCCGTTCGCCTTCCACAAGGAGCGCAGCCCATGATCATCCGGCCCGGCCTCACCAACGCCGTCTGGACCAAGAGCCACCGCAGCAACGGTGGCGACAACTGCCTTGAGGTCGCCTTCGTCGACGGGGTCGTCGCTCTCCGCGACTCCAAGGACATCGGACACCCCGACGCCCAGATCCTGGTCCTCTCCCACGACGACTACCAGGCCTTCGTCGGCGGCATCCAGGACGGCCAACCCGGCCTCCTCCCCTGACCAGAGGAACGGGCCTCCATCCACCGGGTGGAGGCCCGTTCCACTGCCCCTGCTCCCCCATCGCCCCGGGCCCAGCCGCGCCCTCTGGACCAAGGGCCACCATGTAATCGGCCTGAGCCGGCAGGCGGAGCCGGTTCGAATGGCGTTCTCCCTGCTGACCTTCACCCACGGCTGATTCTTTGGCATATGCCATTGCCCGGGAGGGGAACACCTCATAGCCCCACGCATGTCACCATGTGGTGGACGCGGCGACACACGGGAGGAACAGTGCCCGACAAACGCTCACCTCAAGAAACAGCCTCAGTTACTCCCTGGGGCGTTCGTAGGCTGGTTCCCCTGAGAAACGGCGAGGGGCCGACCTCACGGTATGAGGGAATCGACCCCGCCACACAGACAGGCAGGTGGGTCGACCTCGGCGGGGTCTCCTCCCCCGCCGATCTCGGTAAACACGGAACCTCCGTCAACACCTACCCGCCCACGCAGGTGAGCAAGGATGGCAGAATCGATGCGGACTCCGGTCACGATGCTCAGCAGGACGAAGGGCAGCATTAGTTGCTGAGGGGCCCGGTTCTGGTGGCGACCGAACGCGAGGATGCTACTGCGGATTTGATTATCACCGAACTCAATCGACGCCGGGTTCCGGTTCTGCGATATGACCCGGGGAGGGACTTTCCGGGTTCTGTCCGGATCTCCGCCCACATGGGCTCGGACGGCTGGGAAGGAACCCTCGCGTTCGGCAAACGCAGGGCCAGCCTGGCGGAGGTGCGATCGTTATACCACCGCAGGCCAAGCGGCTACGCCGCCTCGGACGACAGCCAGACCGCCCGCTTCGCAGCTGCTGAGAACCGTCGCGGTCTGGGGGGAGTCCTGGGCAGCCTGCCGAACTGCCTTTACCTGAGCCATCCGCTGGCGATCGCACGTGCTGAATACAAGCCGTTCCAGCTCGCGGTCGCAGCACGCGAAGGCTTTCGTGTGCCCGCCACGCTGATAACCAACTGCCCGAGCGAGGCCAGATCGTTTATCAGGCGGCAACGCAGCATCTACAAGCCTCTACATGCCGGCGCCTACCAGGTAGACGGGGAGGCTGCGGGGGTCTGGGCCGCAGAGGTTCTTCCCGAGGAGATCGACGACTCGGTACGAAACAGTGCCCATCTCTTCCAGGAACTCGTCCAGAAGACCCACGATGTCCGCGCCATCGCCATCGGGAGCCGGATCTTCGCCGCCCGTATCCAAGCATCGGAAGGTGTTCTGGATTGGCGATCCGACTATCGCAATCTCAGTTACTCAGCGATAGCGTGCCCGGATGACGTCGCCTCTGGTATCCACCGTTTCCTCGCGGAGTTCGGCCTCAGCTTCGGCGCGTTCGACTTCGCCGTAACGGCCGATGGCACATGGTGGTTTCTGGAGTGCAACCCGAACGGTCAATGGGCGTGGCTGGAGTATTCCGCTGGGCTGCCCCTCACTCAGGCCATCGCTGATGTACTGGAGAACGGAAAGGTCGGCGAATGACGGAGCAGGACGCGTCGCGGGAGGCTCGCGCGGCGATGGTACGGCGGTTGGCGGATGGCGGGGTGCTGCGAAGTCCGAGGTGGCGGGCGGCAGTTGAGGCGATGCCACGGGAAGCCTTCCTGTCCGGTGGCTGGTTCGAGTATGAGGACGGCGGCTGGTACCGCCCGGCGTTTCCGGATGACGGGGTGGAGGGTCCCCGGCGCGTCTACGAGGACGACACCCTGGTCACCCAACTGGCCGGCTCGGTGTTCCCCTGGCAGGTGGAGGGACGACTGGCCCACCGCCCCACGTCCTCCTCGACCCTGCCATCCCTTGTGGTGCGGATGCTGGAGGAGCTGACACCCAACGGGCAGGTGCTGGAGATCGGCACGGGAACCGGCTATTCGACAGGGCTTCTCTGTCACGCACTGGGGGACGAGCGCGTCACCTCGGTGGAGGTGGACGCGGAGATCTCCGCGCGGGCGAGTGTCGCTCTCGGATCCTTGGGCCACTGGCCGGACCTGGTGGTGGGTGACGGGCTGCTGGGGCACGCAGCCGCGGCGCCATACGACGAGTTGATCGCCACCTGTGGCGTCCGCGAGGTTCCCAGGCACTGGCTGACACAGGTGCGGCCCGGGGGGCGGATTCTGGTGGCCGTCGGCGGGTGGCTGAACGCCTCGGAGTTGGTGCGGCTCACCGTGGAGGAGGACGGTTCCGCGAGCGGGCCAGTGTTGGGCGGACAGGTGTCCTTCATGCTGGCACGTTCCCAAGAAGCACCTCCCATCGGGATGTTGCCGGACCTGAGCGCGCGGGACTCCTCCCCCACGGACATCGGGGCCGACGCCCTGGAGGAATGGACCGCCCGCTTTGTGGCCCAGTTCGCGGTACCGGGCGCCCAACGCTTTGTCATTCCGCGCGAGGGGCGGGAGGAGCATGTGCTGATCGACGTGGGAACGGGGGCCTGGGCGGCGCTCTGGCTGGACGGGACCGGACGGTGGTGCGTGCGGCAAGGCGGCCGCGAACCACTGTGGGACGTTGTGACACGGTCGCTGACCGCCTGGCGAGCGGCGGGCGCTCCCCAGGCCGAGCGGCTTCGGGTGCGGGTGGGACCGAAAGGACAGGAACTGCTCCTGCCCGGCTCTCATGCGTGACCAGAGCCGGTCAGTGCCCTCCCCTGACCGAACAACGGGCCTCCACCCACCGGGTGGAGGCCCGTTCACTTTCCGCCGCAGGGGTCACCGCCCCGCGTTCAGCACCACTCGTCGCCCGAGGCCGCCGCCCGCTGGAACGCCTCCTGCGTTCCCTTGCCGGCGATGCCGTCAATGGGCCCGGTGTAGTCCCAACTCCGCAGGCTCCGCTGCAACGCCTTCACCGTTCCCTCGCCGACAATTCCGTCGATGGGACCGGTGTAGCCCCAGCCGGCCTTGAGCATCCGCTGGATGGCCTTCCAACTCTCCGTTCCCAGCCAGCCGTCGATGGCGCCGTTATAGCCCCATGTCGCCGCCAACCAGTTCTGCAGACACTTGGCGTCCTCCCTGGGGACGCCCAGATTGACCGTCGCGAGCGGGGTGATCGCCTGCGTGGTCGCCCCCTGCCTCGACGCCGACTCCGATGCCGCAACACTCGCGCCGGCACCCACGACGCTCCCGGCCATGATGGCGGCCGTGGCGGTGGCGCAGACGACCGCTCGTGTCAAACGACGCATTTTCTCCCCCAGTTGTCCGTTCCCGGTCGTGGCGACGGTCCCTCTCACCACGACTGACCTGAAGGCTAGGGACCCCACTTTCACGGCACTATCACCGCTATGTCTTCTCCGCCCCCACCGGGAGTGGGCGCGTACGCGATCGACAACGGTTCGGCACTCCGCACGGCGGCCCGCGACCGGGAGCGCGGGCCGGCGCGTCGGTGATGCCCGGCTCCTAGAATGCCTCTGTGGAACTTTCGCATCTCGGCACGCCGACCGGGCCGATGATCCGCGTCCATGGCGGGTTCGCCAACCGGATGTACCGGCTCGACACCGACCAGGGGGCGTTCGCGGTCAAGGAGTTGAACGTCGTCGACCGCCGCTGGCCCTATCGCGTCGAGGACGTGTTCAGGTTTGAGCGGGCGGCCTTCGCGGCGGGCGTTCCGATGCCGGAGCCCATCTCGGCCGGGCACGACACGCTGGTGCACCGGTGGGTCGAGGGCGAGAGGGTGCCCGAGGCGCCGGTGTCGGCGGGGTACGCCTTCGAGATCGGTGAGATCCTTGCGCGGATCCACGCGCTCGACGTCCCCTGGGCCCGGGGGGCGGTCAAGGAGCCGACGTCCCGGGACTGGCCCGAGCTGGCCGCTCGGGCGGTGGCGACCGGGCAGCCGTGGGGGGACGAACTCGCCTCGCACGTCGAGACGTTCCTCGCCATCGCCCGGTTCGTCGACACCTGCGAACGGCCGGGGCCCGTCGTGCTGACGCACCGGGACATCCAACCGTGGAACCTGCTGGCCCGGGAGGGCCGGCCGGTGGTGCTCGACTGGGAGCTGGCGGGGATGCTCGACCTGTCGGGCGAGTTGGGGTCGACCGCGTTGAGCCTGGCCAAGGGGCCCGGCTTCGACTCCGTCGAGCCGGCCGTTTTCCGTTCGGTTCTCGACGGCTATGTCGCGGGGGGCGGAGAGCTGCCGCCGGCGGGGCCGAGCTGGTTTGTGTTCCTGATCGGCGGTTGGCTGGGGCACACGCGGTGGAACATCCTCCGCTGCCTCGCCGGCGCCGAGGCGACCACCGGCCCCGACCTCGCGCTGTCGCACGAGTCCGCGGGGGACGGGGTGCGCGGCCTCCCCGACCTCTTCGGTCGACTTCCGGAGCTTGAGGCACTGCTCCTCTGACAGGGAGTCCCGGACGAGGTCAGGGGGCGATGCTGAGTTCGCCGATCAGCCCGTGGGTCAGAACGAAGCGGCAGCGCAGATCGACCTTCCCGCCGGGGAAGTTCCCTTCGAGATGCTGGTGGACGGTGTACCGGTCGGGTGCGTCGCGCTCGGCGGCGGTGAGCGTGGTGGTGTAGGTGTACTCGGTGTCGGTCTGCCCGAGCCATCGGGCGATGGCCTCGGCGCCCTCGTGGGTCCGTCCGTCGTCGGTGACCGTGGCGTCCGGCGCGAACGCCGGAGCGGCGGCGGACACGTCCCTGGCGGCGCGGGCGGTCAGATAGCGGGTGATCGCCTCGGGCAGATCGCCGGGGTCGATCGACGTCGGGAACTCGGACATGTGGTCCTCCGTGGGGTGCGGACGGTCATCGACTGCTAATCTAGAAGCCGGTGACTTCTAGATTAGCAGTGACCGCGGACGACTTCTGGAGGGTGGCATGCCGAGCCGCATACGGCTGGAGGACCGGGAGTGTCCGCTGTCCACGACGGTGCAGCACATCGGCGAGTGGTGGACGCTGCTGATCCTGCACGACGCGTTCGACGGCTATACGCGCTTCGACCAGTTCCAGCGGAACCTGAACATCTCCACCAGCATGCTCACCGCGCGGCTGAAGACGCTGGTCGCGGACGACCTGCTGGAACGGCGGCGCTACCAGGACCGGCCGGCCCGTTACGAGTATGTGCTCACCGAACGGGGCCGATCCCTCCGGCCGGTGATCGTGGCCCTGGCCGCCTGGGGGAACCAACGCCTGGCCCCGGAGGATCGCGCCATGATCCTGGTGGACGCCACCAGCGGCGAGGAGGTCGAGCCGGTGCTGGTCGACGCCCACACCGGAAGAAGCCTCGACGACAGCGAAGCCTTCGTCTTCACCGCCGGCCCAGCCGCCAGCCCGTCGATGCGCGCCCGCTACCCGGAACCCCACGACAATCGGCCGTACGGATGACCAACCCATCGCTTCGCCGCTCGATCAGCGGTGCGTGGTGCTTGTACTTCCCGCCGTTGTAGACCTCGCAGAACGCGAAGTAGACGGGGGTGTCGAGGATCAGCGTGTGCACGCCGATATCAACGATCCTGCCCACGCCGATATGGATATCGGGCCGCTCCATGGCCGTGATCGTGTATGCGATGGCATTCGCCATGATCCGCTCGGCCATGTCCCGGAGCATGATGTTGTCACGCATCATGATCCGGATCTCCCGCTCCCAGAGCGAGATTTCCGATCCGGGGCTCTCCAACACGTTGTACGTGCACTCCTTGACATACGGCCGTACCGCGTTGAGGAGTAACCGAGGGTCACGGTGAGCCGTGCTCACCAGGCCCTCAACCATGATCGTCATTGATCCCTGCCTTCCGTTCTGCTTCTCTCCTGTGATACCGGAGTGGTACCAACAGTAGAATTCCACAGGCGGATTCCTAGCCAGTTTCCTGTTGCCGCAAAAACTCGTCCCTTATCCCGGTCAGCGCAGTCCGCATCTCGTCACCCTGAAGGGCGGCAACACCGAACCGTTCGAACTTCTGCACATACACGGCGACATCTCTGGGATCGGTGACGACAACCTTCGCATGCACCGTCTCCAAAGAGACCGTCCTATCGTCTCGGATAACGAACGCATGGCTGGCAATATCATTCTGCCGCGCCGCAGTTGGGACGAGCCGCACGTCGACGTTGGGCAGTCGAGACAGAGAGATAATCCGGTCGATTTGCTCAGCCATCCGACTGTCCGACACTATGCGCCACCGTAGAACATGTTCGGTGATAACAAATTTCAGGGCCTTGGACTCGTCATACAGAACACCCTGCCGCTCCAGCCGGGCCTGCGCGGTTCGCCTGAGCACGTCGGGGGTCATCCCGTATCGCCCCAAGATGACTCTGATGTACTCATGGGTCTGCAGGAGACCGGGAACAAGCGCGGGCTGAAAGACCTTCATCGAGGTCATTTGACCCTCAATAGCTTTCAGTTGCTCCTGCAGCTTATGAATTCCCATACGACGGAGTTCACGCCAGGCTACTGACTCCGTCACCTGCTCTCTCGCAATTTTTAGGTACTCGGCTTTAACGTCGTCCGATACACCAAGAGCTATCAGAATCTGATCGACGTCGGTGATGGATGGGGTGACCTTACCCGTTTCAATCTTGCTGAGCTTGCTCACCGACATGGCAGAACTCCGGGCGACGGCCTTTGCTTCCTTCCCGGAAGCCTGCCGAAGTGTCCGGAGCGCTGCCCCTAGTTCTCCCCTGCTCATTCCCGGTACTTTTCCCACCATTCACCAAAGGGCACCGCATGACGCATAGCGACGTCCCGGCACTCGATGAACTCCGAGGCACTCCCCTGCGGCAGGAGTTCCGAGTCGATATACGTGCCGTCGTCCTCGTAGTGCATGACCTGAACGTCTGCTTCATCGAACATCCAGAAGTCGCCCACCCCGGCAAGGGGGTTGGGCTGTTCCGTGGTGTCCAGAATGAAGAATTCTTCCCCGGCCGCCATGTTCCGGTGGTATCCCCAGCCCAGCTCGTACCGAAGGTAGTCGGTCAGCGGACGACGGAGGATGTGGACGCGGTACATCCGCTTGCCGCCCTGAACAGCGTTGCGGACGGTCGAGACCCAACCCGAGTTCTTGAAGTCCTCCGGCTGCGGCTCCCCGTTCAGGAACGCCCGGAAGTGGCCCTCCAGACGGGACACCCCATAGCTGTCGAGAGTCTCCAACCGGAACGCTTCCGCTCGGAAGTCCTCGAAGAGGTTCCTAGATGACGCCATCGGCAACAGCCTTCCGCAGAAGCGAGATCGGGATCTCCACGACGCCCTCACCGTCGGAGAGCCTGATGCCGTGATCGGCCAACAGATCCCCCTGAACAGCCAGCGTCCCTCGATCGGTCGAGTAAAGCGTCGGGCACTCGCCCTCTTCGCATTCGCCTACTAAGCGGATCAGCTTCACGTCTGCCTACCTGCCTTCCTGCCGCTGCTTGTGCTTGTTCCCATGACGAAGTTCCCACAGATGTGGCCATGGACAACCAGGGATCTTTTTCCAACACAGGAAACCGGACATCCCGGCGCCCTGGGGCTGGGGGCGCCGCCCGAGGCTCAGCAGCACTGGAAGAAGAAGTCGGCTTCGCCTCCGTCCGGTGAGAAGAAGAGGTAACCAACGCCGGTGTCGCCGAAGTTGACGGGGAAAGGGAGCTGGACGGAATCGAACTGGGCGACCAGCTGCCAGTCGGTGCCCGGGTGGTCGTCGGCCTGCAGCCAGACCGGGACCACATCGGGGCCGCCCAGTTGGTTCATCCGGATGCTGCCCTCGGCGTTCTTCCGGCGCTCTTCGAGCAGGTCCTCCAGCCGCTCCTCCCGGTCCCCCTCGTACTCGTCCTCGACCGGCTCCAGCTCCCGCTCCAGCTGGGCGAGGTCGAGCTCCTCCTCCACCCGCAGCAGATGGACGCGGTCCAGCGCGGTCGGCCCCGTGGTCTCGGCCCGGGTGTCGAAGGACTCGGTGACATGGCCGCCGGGCTGGACGACCGTGGCGTGTTCGCCCGAGAAGCCGATGGCGAACAGATACACCATCCGGGCCCCGCCCTCCCCGCCGTCCGCCGCCGGTATCCGAAACTGGCCCATGAACTCCGCGAGTTCGTTCTCATACGGATCGACCGGCCACTGCGGCTCCGCCAGCCAGTGCGGCTGGCCGCCCAGCCTGGTGCCGTCCGAGACGGCCGCCGCCTCGGCTTCGCTCGCCGGCTGGTAGGTCATGAAGCTGTGTCGCATAACGATCCCCCGTGGTTGCTCAACGTGCTGTGCTGTCGGACAAGTTACCGGCTGTCACTGACAATCGGCGCCCCGCCCCGTCGCCCCCACTGCGCGGGCGCCGAGGCGGGGTTCCGGTGCTCCACGAACTCCGGCGCCTTCCCCTGCGGCATGGCCTCCGCGTTGACACGGGTGCCGTCGCCGTCGGGGCGCGTGCACGGGACGGTGGGTTCGTCGGGCATCCGGAGTTCTCCTCCCGGACGGCCGGCACACCGGGAGTGATGCCGGAAACGGGCGCGGACCCCAGGAAACCAGGGCGTCCGCACAGAACGGGAGGCACACGGAGGGGGCTGAAAACTCACAGAACGGCCACCGGCGACGCCGCTTCTCCTACGCTTGGTGGGGACACGGTGACACCCCATCAGGAGGTGAGGCCCGGTGCCCCGATCACCCAACAGGTCGCTGGCCGCCGTCGTCACCGCGTCCGGTGCCAGCCACAAAGCCATAGCGCACCGCGTCAACCAACTCGCCGCCGCAGCGGGGCGATCGACCTCCTACACCCACACCAGCGTGATGAACTGGCTCGACGGCATGCGCCCGAGACAGCCGGTGCCCGCGTTACTGGCACAGGTGCTGGGGGAACGCCTCGGCCGCGCGGTGGATGTCGCCGAGATCGGCATGGCCACCACCAGCCCGGGCGATGCCGGCGGGTTGGAGTTTCCCCGTGACCCCGCCGACGCCGCACGTCGGGCGGCCGATTTCTGGAGCACCATGCACCGCCGTTCCTTCGTCAGGCGGGCGTTCGCCGTCAGCGCCTACTCCCTGCCCGTCACCCGCTGGCTGATCCAACCGGCCGCCGCCGCCCCCGCCGAGAGCAACGACAGCAACGACAGCAACAACGCCGGCGGCAACAACAGCAACGGCGGCAGCGGCCAACGCGTCGGACAACGGGAGCTCACCGAGCTGTGGGAGCACGCCGAACAGGCCCGCCAGTGGGACGCCCGCTACGGCGGCGGGAACTGGCGCACCAGTCAGGTCGTTGACTGCCTCAACACCCGCGCCGCTCCGCTGCTCGCCGGGCGGGCCACCCAGCAGATCAGCGACGGCCTCTACTCGGCATCCGCCGAACTCTCCCGACTCGCCGGCTGGGCGGCGTTCGACGCGGGCGACCACGCCATCGCCCAGCGGCACTTCATCCAGGCCCTGAGCCTGGCGCGGGCCGGCGGCAACGCCGAGTTGGGCGCCTATGTCACGGCCACCATGGCGCTGCAGACCATGCGCCGTGGCTATCCGAGCGAGGCCATCGACATGGCCCAGGGCGCCTATGAGCGCGCGGGCCGGGACGCCACCCCCAAGGTGCGGGCGTTCGCCAGGCTGATCGAGGCCCGCGCCCACGCCAGGACGGGCGACGAACGGGCGGCGGCGCGGGCCCTGTCCGGCTGCGAGCGACTGCTGGACGCCGCACGGGAGCAGGACTCCCCCACCTATATCGCCTACTTCGGCCCCGCCCGGATGGCAAGCGACGCGGTCGAGATCTACCGGGACCTGGGGAAACCCCATGTCGCCGCCGGCTGGGACGCGCAGTGCGCGATGCCCGTCGGCCACACCAGGGCCGTCGGGCTGCGGCTGTCCGTCACGGCGACCGCGCATCTCCAGGACCGGGATCTCGACCAGGGCCTGGCCGTCGGCCGCCGCGCGGTGGACATCCTCGCCGGCGTCGCCTCCGCACGCGCCCGCGAATACGTCGAGGACATCCACACCGCCCTCGCCCCCTGGGCACGAGAGCCCCGCGTACGGTCCTGGCAACACCACGCCCGCCGCCAGCTCGGCGGCGCCCCGACCGGCTGACACACCCCGCCGGAGGCACCAGGAGGACCCGAAAGTTTTCAGATAAGCCTGCCGGCATTTCCGGAAGATGTCCGGAAGTTTCCATGGCTGACGAGGGTCGACGGGGCGACAACCGGGAAACTTCCGCCGTTTGCTGGGGGTTTGCCCGCACGAGGGGCGCCGGGCGCGGGTGGGAGATGGGCCAACCTGAGGGACCGATGTCCCGCGTGTTGTCACCCCCGGGGCGTCTCCCTACTCTGGGAGCGCTCCCAACCCTCAGCTCCGCCCTCTCCCGTTCCGCGCCCCGCGAGCCGCCCGGCCGGAACCGGAGGGTCCCCCATCATCCGGCGTGCGCCGGCGACCGTCCGTTGTGGCGTCGGCCGGCTGGGACGGCGCGCCCTTTTTCGGAGGTTCCCCATGCGCTTCCACCGACCACGCCCCCGGGTGTGGGCCGCCGCGGCCTGTGTCGCGGTCGCGAGTCTGGCCGTGACCACCCTCAACCCGGCGGCGGTCGCCGCCGAGGACGCCGGGTCCGTCGTCCTGGTCGCCCCGGCCGACGAGAACGACGGCGCCCACTGTCCGGTGCCCGATCCCGGCGCCGTGGCGCCCGAGCAGCTGCTGCCCGACCCGTTCACCCGGGTGGACGGGACCCGGATCTCCGAGGTCGCCGACTGGGAGTGCCGGCGTGCGGAGATCAGGGAGTTGGCGGAGGCGACCGTCTACGGCGAGAAGCCGGACCCGCCGGAGAGTGTCACGGGCACGGTCTCGGCCAACAGCATCACCGTCAACGTGACCGACCAGGGGCGGAGCACCAGCTTCTCGGCCGGCGTCGAGCTGCCGAACAACCCCGGCGGCGGGCCCGTTCCGGCGGTGGTGGTCCTCGGCGGCTTCGGCGCGGACACCAACACCATCAAGGCGGCGGGCGCCGCCGTCATCAGCTTCGACCCCTATGCGGTGGGGCGCGAGGGCACCCCGCGCAGCAACAAGCAGGGCGCGTTCTACGACCTCTACGGTTCCGGGAGCCGTACCGGACTGTTGATGGCCTGGTCGTGGGGGGTGAGCCGGATCATCGATGTCATCGAGCAGTCGGACGGCGGCGTGCTGAGCACGGACGCCACCGGGGTCACCGGCTGTTCGCGCTTCGGCAAGGGCGCGTTCGTGGCCGGTGCGTTCGACCAGCGGATCGATCTGACGATGCCGATCGAGTCGGGCACCGCTGGGGCGCCGATCCTGCGCGGGATCCCGGGCGAGAGCGGTTCCCAGCCGCTGGACAGCGCCTATGGCGAACAGCCGTGGCTGGGCGACGCGTTCGGTTCGTATGTCGGGAATCCGAGCGGGTTGCCGGTGGACACGCACGAGATCGTGGCGATGGTCGCGCCGCGCGGGTTGTTCGTGATGGAGAACCCGCATGTGGACTGGCTGGGCGCCAGGTCGGGGAGCGTGGCGGCGCTGGGCGGCGCCGAGGTGTACCGGGCGCTGGGCGCCGGGGCGAACATCAGCTATTCGTCCGATGTGGGGGATGGCACGCACTGCGCGGCCAGGTCGGAGTGGCAGGGGCCGCTGCGGGCGAGCATCGAGACGTTCCTGCTGGGCACGGGCCAGCCGCCCGGGGTGTTCGCCATCGCGCCGGGCAAGGCGGGTGATCTGAGCCAGTGGCGCAACTGGCAGACGCCGGTGCTGAACTGACCCCGGCACACCCGCGCGGATGAACGGTCCCGCCCCGGCGCCCCACCACGCCGCCGGGGTGGGACTTCCCTTCGGGACGCCGCGTGTCCGGCCTGCCTCCCGGGTGGGGTACGGGTGGCGGGTCAGGATGCGTGGTGTGCCTGACTTGTTGACCGGCCAGTGGCCGCTGGGCTGGAGTGTCGCCCTCTTTCTCGCCGCCGGTCTGCTGACCGTGCTGGGCAGTGTGCGGCTGGCGACGCTGGGCGATGTGCTGGCGGACCGGACGGGTTGGGGTGAGGCGCTGTTCGGCGCGGTGTTCTTCGGCCTGGTGACGTCGCTCTCCGGCATTGTGATGACGGCGGTGAGCGCGGCCGACAACCATCCGGATCTGGCCTACTCCAACGCGGTGGGCGGTATCGCGGCGCAGACTCTCGCGGTGGCGGCGGCGGACGCGGTCTACCGGCGGGTGAATCTGGAGCACGCGACGGCGTCGTTGCCGAATCTGCTGTTCGGCTGTCTGCTGATCGGCCTGTTGGGGCTGGCGTTGATGGGCACGTTCAGTCCCGAGGTGACGGTGTGGGGGGTGCATCCGGTGTCGCTGGCGATGGTGGCGTTCTACTGGGGTGGGCTGCGGTTGATCAGCGACCGGTCCCGGCCGATGTGGACGGCGGTGCGCACCCCGGACACGGTGCCGGATCTGCCGCATGCGGAGGGGGCCACCAGGACGCGGCCGACCCGGGCGTTGTGGGCCGAGTTCCTGGGCGTCGCGGTGCTGGTGATGGCGGGGGGTTGGGTGATCGCGCGGGCGGCGGAGACCTTTGTCGCGGTGACCGGGCTGCGGGCCGGTTTTGTGGGCGCGGTGTTGATGGGGGTGGTCAACGCGCTGCCGGAGACAGTGACGGCGATCGCGGCGGTGCGGCGGGGGGCCGTCACGCTGGCCATCGCGGCGGTGATCGGCGGCAACTGTCTGGACGCGCTCAATCTGGTGGTGGGGGATGTGGCCTACCGTGGCGGTTCGCTGTTCCACGCGGCGGACGCCGACCAGTTGTTTCTGACGGCGGCGGCACTGGTGATGACGACGGTGCTGTTGGGCGGCCTGTTGGTGCGTCAGGAACGCGGGTGGTTGCGGTTGGGGTTCGACGGGGTGTTGTTGATCGGGATCTACGCGGCCACGGTGGCGGTGCTCGCGTTCTGAGGCCGGGATCGCGGGGTCGCGTCGGAGGGCGTCTTCTGACCCGGCCGCCCTGGCATGGTCCCGCCGGGTCAGAAGACGTTTTCCGGCCACGCACGCGTCGCCCGTTCCCGTGCCGGGTCGACGCGCGGGACCCGGTCTAGTGGTGGGCTGTTCCGTCGGCCGCTGGTCCCGTGCCGTGGTGGCCTGGGTCGCCGGGGGCGTTCCCTTCGGCGTCGTTGACGATCAGCATGCCGCCCATGCCCATGTCGGAATGGCTCTGGACATGGCAGTGGTACATCCAGTGGCCGGGGCCGACGTGTTCGCCGGCGATCACCTGGAAGCCGAAGGAGTCGGCGGGTCCGCAGATCTTGTTGTCGATGATCCGGCTGGGGTCGTTCTCGCTCTCCAGCAGCCCGGTGCGGTTGTCCGCCCAGCGGTGACCGTGCAGATGGAACGTGTGGTAGAACTCGCCGTGCGTGATCATGATGATCTCGACGCGGTCGCCCAGGTCGGCCTCGAAGTCGGGCCCGTCGGGCAGGTTGTTGACGGTCATGTCGTTGAAGACGATGGTGAACTGCTTGTCCGGCAGGACGTCGCCGGCGCGGCGGACGACCAGTCCGCCGTAGAGGCCCATCTGGAGGCCGGCGGTGCCGTGGGCGGTGCCGACGATGTGGTCGTGGTAGTGCCAGTAGCCGGCGCTGCCGGGGATCAGGGTGCCGTCGTCGCGCACGCCGGGGACGTGGGTGGTCCAGGTGTAGACGCGGCTCTCGCCGGGTGGGACGGTGCTGCCGGAGTGCGCGGTGCCGTCGTTCTCGATGGTGTAGTCGACGCCGTGGACATGCAGGCTGACCTCGACGTCCATGGTGTTGACGAGTTCGATCTCGTAGGTGTCGCCCTCGGTCATCTCCAACAGCGGTCCCGGGATGGTGGCTTCGCCGGGGGCGAGGCCGTAGCCGGCCTGCCCGTCCGAGATCTCCTCGGCGTAGAGGGTGATGGTGTGCACCTCGTTGGTGGTGGGCTGGCCCGAGTTCGCGGTGGGCTGGCCTGCCGCGCGGCCCGAGGTCAGCCCCACGGCCCCGGCGGCGAGGCCCGCGGGGGCCAGGGCCGCGACCGCCGCGCCACTGGTGAACTTGCGCCGGGAGAAGCCTGGACGCCTCATATCGAGCCTTCCTCACTCGTCGTGCAACGACTCCGATGGCGCCTCATGGTATGAGCACGACAATAGTTTGCCCACCCTCAGGACAAAGTTTCCTCTTTTACGGTCATAGCCATTGGCGACCCAGCAAAAGAGGTCTAGCTTCCTGGGCGTTGCTGCAGTCACCCGAGAGGGGCGGGCGAGCTCTATGGGTCGCAAGCCATACGTCTTCGCACTTGCTGCCACCCTGTCGATCACGCTGCTGGGCATCAGCCCGACAGCCTCAGGAAACGAGGAGGGAACCCGAGATCCGGCCGCGCCGCCCGGTGCCGCCGCTGACGCGCAGGTGCTGGTCTTCCACGCGGCCGACGCGCCAACCGACCGCACCCAGGCCGCCGTTGAGGCCATCCAGGCCATCGGCGCCGAGGGACCGGCGGAGGAGCAGTTCGATGTCCAGACGACGGACGACCCGTCCGTCTTCGACGCCGACGGGCTGCTCGCCTTCGACGCGGTCGTCTTCCTGTCGGCCGACGGCGCGGTGCTCGACGCCGGCCAGGAGTCCGCGCTCCAGTCCTATGTGCAAGCCGGCGGCGGCTTCCTCGGCGTGCACGACGCGGCGAACGCCCAGCCGGATTCGTCCTGGTTCACCGGCCTGATCGGCTCCCGCGCCGACCCGGACAGCCCCGGCGAGGCCCAGGACGCCGTCGTCGAGGTCGGCGACCGGACCCATCCGGCCACCGCCGGGCTCCCGTTGGAGTGGGAGCGCTCGGACGTCTGGCTCAACTGGGAGGAGAACCCCAGCGGCGAGGTGC
Organism: Streptomyces sp. NBRC 109706; assembly: GCF_000974485.1. GTDB lineage: Bacteria > Actinomycetota > Actinomycetes > Streptomycetales > Streptomycetaceae > Streptomyces. The sequence goes on from NZ_BBOM01000010.1 coordinate 310,446, forward strand.
ACACCGTGGCCCGGGTGCGCGAGAGCAGCTACGCCCCCGGCGGCGGTGCCCTCGGCTGGGACCACCCGATCTCCTGGTGCCGCGACTACGACGGCGGGCGTTCGTTCTACACCGGCATGGGCGGCACCGCCGAGAGCTTCGGCGAGGACGAGTTCCGCGCCCATCTGCGCGGGGCCCTGCTGTGGACCGGCGGGCTGACCCGCGCGGACTGCCAGGCCACCATCACCGACAACTATGTCGCCGAGCGGATCACCGAGCCCAACCAGCCCGAACAGCTCGACCAGATCGGCGAGCCGCACGGCCTGGACATCGCCGACGACGGGCGGGTGTTCTACATCGGCCGGGCCGGCGAGTGGTCGGGCGCCGAGGTGGTCACCGACTGGGACAACCCGGAGATCGGCCTCGGCCAGGGCACGCTGCACGTCTACGACCCGGCGACCGAGGGGGTCAGCCTCGCGGCCAACCTTGAGGTCTTCGGCAACAAGGGCGGCGGCGACGAACTGACCAAGACCGAGGAGGGGTTGCTGGGCATCGCCCTGGACCCGGACTTCGCCGACAACCAGTGGATCTACCTCTACTGGATGCCGCACGACACCATCGACCGGGAGAGCCGGATCGGTGAACGGCGCATCTCCCGCTTCACCTTCGACGAGGCGTCCGGCGAGCTGGACCTGGCCTCCGAGGTTCAGGTGCTGAGCTGGGAGGCACAGATCCACAGCTGCTGCCACGCGGGCGGCGGCCTGGACTTCGACTCCGACGGCAACCTCTACATCGCCACCGGGGACAACAACTCCTCGGGCTTCAGCGACGGTTACTCGGGCAACAACCCGGAGCCCTCGTTCGCCGGCGTCTCCTTCGCCGACGCCCGTCGCACCTCGGGCAACACCAACAACCTCAACGGCAAGATCCTGCGGATCCACCCGGAGGCCGACGGGAGTTACACCGTTCCCGAGGGGAACCTCTTCACCGGGGACGAGGAGGGCGGCGGCAAGACCAGGGCCGAGATCTATGTGATGGGCGTGCGCAACCCCACGCGGCTCGCGGTCGACCCGGTGACCGACTGGCTCTACACCGGCTGGGTCGGCCCGGACGCCGGCGCGCCCAGCACCACCTGGGGCCCGGCCAAGTACGACACCTTCGCCGTCATCACCGAGGCGGGCAACCGGGGTTGGCCGTACTGCATGGGCAACAACCAGCCCTACCGGGACCGCAACCTGCCCGATCCGACGGTGCCGTTGGACTGGTACGACTGCGACAACCCGGTCAACGAGTCGCCCCACAACGACGGGCTGGTGGAACTGCCCCCGGTCACGCCGAACAACATCTGGTACTCGCCGCAGGGCGGCGCCCCCGACTACCCGCGCGACGAGAACGGCGTGCCGAGCTACGAGGCGGGCGAGCAGACGTTCCTGCTGCCCTGGCTCACCGGCGGCGGACAGGCCACGATGAGCGGCCCGCTCTACCGCTATGACGAGTCGGTGGACTCCGATGTCGCCTGGCCCGCCTACTGGGAGGGCAAGTGGTTCGTCGGCGACCACTACGACGCCGACCAGCCCCGGCACGCCGTGGTGATGGACCCGGACAACGCGGGCGCCGGCGGTCTTCCGGTGCACGCCGAGAGCCTGGACGACATCGTCCCGGCCGGCCAGGACGGCATCCGCAACCTGATGGACTGGAAGTTCGCGCCCGACGGCTCGCTCTATGTCCTCGACTACGGGCGGGGCTTCTTCAACCTCACCGACGAGTCCGCGCTCTGGCGGATCACCTACGAGGGCGGCCCCGCGACCCCCTCGCCCGAGCGGCCGGCCATCCGGTAGACCCCGCAGTCACCCCCACGCAGGACCCCCACACACAGCACCCCCACAGCACCCCCACAGCAGGAGGTAAGGAACGATGACGCACGAGAGCGCTCTCGGGGAGGATCCCCAGGAGCGACGCACGCCCCGGCGCCGCTGGCGGCCGCTGGCGGCGGCGGTGAGCCTGTCGGTGGCCGCGCTCGGCCTGGCCGCGCTGCCCTCGGCGCAGGCCCAACAGCCCGCGTCCGCCGCCGTGTTGATGCCCGCCGTCGACGAGCCGGAGCCGGATCCGGAGCCGGCCGAACAGGTGCTGACCTGGACGGCCGACGACGATCTGGACAGCTATGAGACCGCGCCCGTCGAGGCGGTGGCGGGCCCGGCGACCCTGGTCTTCGAGAACAGCGTGGACACCGGCAACACCACCGGGATGGCGCACACCCTCACCTTCGACGTCTCCAACTCGCAGTACAACAACGACGTCCGGGTGAACATCCTGGCCAACCCGAACGACGCCAAGGGCGGACTGCACGAGATCGACGTCGAGTTGACCCCGGGCACCTACCGCTACTTCTGCACCATCCCCGGCCATCTCGCCATGCAGGGCACCCTGGTGGTCACCGAGGACGGTGGCGGGGGCGGCGAGGACGATGTCACCCCGCCGGAGGTCACCGCCACGGTCGACGGCGAGCAGGACGCGGACGGCGCCTATCTCGGCAGCGCCACCGTCGAGTTGACGGCCACGGACGACGACTCCGGCGTGGAGAGCATCGACTACGCGGTGGGCACCACGGCGTTCGCCGCCTACGAGGAGCCCATCGTCCTGGACACCCCGGGCAGCCACCGGGTCACCTACCGGGCCACCGACGTGGCCGGGAACGTGTCGACCAGCGAGAGCGTCACGGTCGATGTCGTCGAGGCGCCGGGCGGCGGGGAGGACACCACGCCGCCCGAGGTGGTCGCCACGGTCGAGGGCGAACAGGACGCGGACGACGCGTATCTGGGCATGGCGACCGTGACGCTCGATGCCACGGACGACGGCTCGGGCGTGGACACCGTCGAGTACGCGCTCGACGACGACGAGGAGTTCGTCGCGTACACCGCGCCGTTCATGGTGCACGACCTCGGCGAGCAGACGGTGACCTTCCGGGCCACCGACCTGGCGGGCAATGTCTCCGAGGAGGAGACGGTGACCTTCACCGTCGTCTCCGGCGGGGGCCCGGTGCACCACCACTGAGCATCGACTGAGCACCCCCCACAGGAAACCCCCACGGCCCGAGGGCCCGCCGCAGCCAGCGGTGGGCCCTCGGGCCGTTGGCCACAGGGGTCACTGGGCCAGCGGCTCACTGGGCCAGGGCGACGACCTCGTTCTCATGGCTCTCCAGCCGGTGCGGGCCCGGCATCGCCGGCAGCGTCGCACGGTCCCCGTGCACCACCCGCCGGCTGCCGTCCGGGCAGACCAGCGCGGTGCCCTCCGCGTCCAGCGCCAGCAGTTCGTCGCCAAGACGCAGCAGCATCGGCGCGCGCGGCCCGGCCGAGACGGCGACCCGGCCGGCGGCCAGCGCCGCCAGCACGCCGGCCGGGCTCGGGTCGGCGGCCAGCACCCAGGTGGTGGGCCGGCCCGGTAGCGCGTCGTCGCCCAGTCGGTGGAAGTCGCTGCCACCCAGCGCGATCACATCGGGGCGCCAGGCCCCGGCCCAGGCCAGCGGGGCGCCCCACCGGCGGTCCGGCCAGCCCGAGTGCCATACCTCCACATGGCGCGGACGTTCGGTGAGCGGATTGCGCCAGGCACAGTCGGTGCCCACCGGATGGTTGATGGAGAGCAGACCGCCACGCTCCCCGGCATGCGCCAGCCAACGGTCGGGCGGCTCCCTGAAGTCCACCCAGCCGACGTCGCCGAGCACGTTCGCGTGCCCGGTGTCCGTGGTGACCTCCTGCCCCGGCAGCAGGGTGAGGCCGTAACGGGCGCCGACGGCGGGGAGTTCGGGGTGGTGGCTGACCGTGTTGTGGTCGGTGACGGCGAGGAAGTCCAGGCCCTGACCGGCGGCCAGCGCGGCCAGCTCGGCGGGCGTGAGCGCCCCGTCACTGTGCACGGTGTGGCTGTGGCAGTCGCCCGCCAGCCAGCGCAGCCCGTCCACCTCGGGCAGCGGGCGGCGTCCGGGCCGCTCCGGCACCGGGGGCGCGGCCGTCGTGGCGGGCTCCTCGGGCGCGCGGCCGGTGGTGGTGATCCGCAGCTGGTACTCAAGCCCGGTGGGCGGCACCCGGTGCAGCCGCAGCAGCACCGCCCACTGACCCGGCTCGGGCTCGCCCGGCAGATAGCCGGGTGTGGCCCACCCCGTGCTGATCGTGAAGTGGTCGCGGGCGCCGCCCGACCAGCCCCGGAAGCCGTCCGGGCCCTGACAGCCCAGATCGAGCACGCCCGCCGCCCGTTCGAAGGACAGCTCGACGGTGATCCCGGCGGTGGCGCGCGGCACCTCGAACGGCAGCGCGCGCAGCGGCTGTTCCAGCCGGTCGGCCAGGGTCCAGCGGCCCTTGTGCACCAGATCGGTGGCCGGGCTCATGACGCCTCCGCTCTCGGCCCGGGGGAACGGCCGGTGGGGGTGAGCAGTTCGCCCTCACGGTAGACCAGGGCGCGGTCCTGCCGGGGACGCGCCCAGCCGCGCTCGCCTGGCGCCACCGGAACGTCCTCGTCGACCACCGTCTGCACGGGCCCCGCCCGGCCTTCCAGGGTGACCAGTTGGGCGCTGCCCAGGTTCTCCACCACCCGCACCTCGCCGGCGAGCGCCCCGTCGACCGGGGTGGGGTGGTAGGTCAGGTACTCCGGCCTGATGCCGTAGACCAGCTCCCCTTCCCCGCCCGGATCGATCCCCTCGGGGGTGGGCAGCAGCGCGTCGGCGACCCGGACGGCGCCGTCCTCGGCGCGGCCCGGCAGCAGGTTCATCGGGGTCGAGCCGATGAAGGACGCCACAAAGGTGTTGGCCGGACGCCGGAACACCTCGGCGGGCGTGCCGAGTTGACGTATCCGGCCGTGCTCCATGACGGCGATCCGGTCGGCCATGGCCAGCGCCTCGGCCTGGTCGTGGGTGACGAACACGGTGGTGACGCCGAGTTCCCGCTGCAGCCGTTTGAGGAAGGTGCGGGCCTCAAGGCGCATCCGGGCGTCCAGGTTGGAGAGCGGTTCGTCGAAGAGGAACGCCTGCGGATGGCAGGCCATCGCCCTGGCCAGCGCCACGCGTTGCTGCTGTCCGCCGGAGAGCTGGTCGGGGCGGCGGGCCAGCAGCTCGGCGAGGCCGAGTTCGGCGGCGGTCTCGGCCGCCTTGGCGCGGCGTTCCCCGCCGGGCACCTTTCGGATCCGCAGCGGATAGGCGATGTTGTCGGTGACCGTCATATGCGGGAAGAGCGCGTAGTCCTGGAAGACCATCGCCACATCGCGGCGCCCGGGGGCCAGGGCGGTGACGTCGCGGCCGCCGATCGTCACGCTGCCCGAGGTGGCCGTCTCCAGACCGGCGAGGGTGCGCAGCAGGGTGGTCTTTCCGCATCCCGAGGGGCCGAGCAGGGCGAAGAACTCGCCGTCCTCGACGGTCAGATCGACGGCGTCCAGGGCGCGGACGCCGCCGGCGTAGACCTTGGTCAGGGCGGCCAGTGCGATAGCGGCCATCAGCGTTTGATCCCTCCGTGGAACCGGAAGCCGTACCGGGAGCTGACCAGCAGGAACATCAGCACCACCGGCAGGGAGTAGAGCAGCGAGAAGGTGGAGATGAGCGCCAGGTTGGGTTGGCCGCCCTCGGTGTAGAAGGTGTACATCACCACGGCGGCCGGGGACTTCTCGGGCGAGCGCAGCAGCAGGAACGGGATCAGGAAGTTGCCCCACACCTGGGCGACCGACCAGACGGCGATGGTGGCCAGCCCCGGGCGCACCAGCGGGACCACCACATGCCTGACCACCTGCAGCGGGGAGGCGCCGAACACCTGCGCCGACTCCTCGTAGGAGCGGGGCGTGCCGTCCATGAAGTCCTTGAGGATGAAGACGGCACTGGGCAGCAGCCCGCCGCTGAGCACCAGGATCACGCCCAACTGGGAGTCGATCAGGTCGAGTTCATAGGCGAGGTTGAAGAGCGGCACCATCGCGGCGGTGCCGGTGACGATGGAGGAGAGCAGCAGCAGGAGGTAGAGCAGCCCGTCGCGTCCGGGGAGTCTGACCCGGCTCAGCGCGTAGGCGGCCAGCGCGGAGAACACCACCACGACGGTGCCTGTGCCGGCGGCCAGCAGGGTGGAGTTGCCCAGCGAACGCATCGCGTAGCGGTTGTCCAGCAGGGTCCGGAAGTTGTCCAGGGTGAACGACGGCAGTCCGGCGGTGATGCCGGGCGTGTCGTCGAAGGGGGCGCTGGCCAGCCAGAGCAGCGGCAGCGAGAAGAAGGCCAGGATCAGCGAGCAGAAGGTGTAGAAGCCGATCCGGCCCAGCAGGCGTCTGGCGCCGTCGATGCCGGCGGAGTGCCGGTCGGCGGCGGCTTCCGTGACGGTGTCGACGGTCTCCCCGCCGGGGTTCCTGGCCATCAGACGGGGTCCTTCCGCTGCCGCAGCAGACGTACATAGAGCACCGCGATCACCAGGTTGATCAGCAGCATCAACACCGAGATGGCCGCGCCGAAGCCCAACTCGCCGCCGAACACGGCCGTCTTGTAGACGAAGACCGGCATGATCTCGGTGCGGTCCTCCGGCCCGCCGTTGGTCAGCAGGAACGGCGTGAAGTCGTTGAACGTCCACAGGCTGATCAGCAGCAGGTTGGTGAGCACATGACCCCGGATGCGGGGGAATACCACATCCCGCAGCTGCTGCCAGGAGGAGGCGCCGGCGAGCCTGGCGGTCTCCAGCTGGGACGGGGGGACGTTCCCGAGCGCCGCGGCGTAGAGCATCATCGAGAAGGCGGTGCCGCGCCAGATGTTGAACACGATGATGGTGAGCATCGGATGTTCCAACAGCCAGGCGGTGCCCGGGGTGTTGAGCAGTGCGTTGAGGGTGCCGTCGTCGCGGTCGAGCAGGGCGATCCACAGGAAGGCGATCACCGAGCTGGGCAGGATCCAGGCCAGCAGCACCATGGCCTCGATCAGCCGGCGTCCGGCGCCGCGTCGGTCGCGCAGCGTCCAGGCGATCAGAAAGCCGAGCCCGGCCTGTCCGATGACGGCCGAGCCGACCACGAACTGCAGGGTGAGACCGAGGGAGTTGGCGAACCCGTCGTCGTCCAGGGCGCGTTCGAAGTTGTCCAGGCCGACCAGCTCGGGCTCGGCCGCCGCAAGGCCGGTGAGCTGGTAGTTGGTCAGGCCCAGATAGAGCGTCCACAGCGCCGGGAACACCAGGAAGCCGGTGATCAGGAGCAGCGCCGGGGTGACAAAGGCCGCCGCCCTGGCCCGGCCGAGCCCGGCGGCGTCCCGTTCGCCGCCGGACCGGACGGGCGTCGGATCAGGGGGTGACGTCGTCGCCATCCACGGTTCCTTCCAGGCTCTCCTGGTAGTCGGCGGCGGCCTGTGCGGGGTCGGTGCCGCCGATCACGGCGGCCGTCGCCTCCTGCAGCAGCACCGAGACCCGCGGATAGACGTCGAGCGCCGGCCGGTAGGAAGTGAGGGGCAGCACCTGCTCGTTGACAAAGGCGAGCATCGGATCGGCGCCCAGCACCCGCTCGTTGACATCGGTGCGGGCGGTGATCCTGGGATCGTCGCCGACCAGCGCGGTGAACGCGTCGGCCGAGTGCATGAAGGTCAGCAGCTCATGGGCGAGTTCGGACTGGTCACTGGCCGGGTTGACCACCCGGACATTGCCGCCCGAGGTGCTGACGAAGTCCTGTCCGCGCAGCCCCGAGCCGGGCTCGGCCGCCGGGATCAGGGCATAGCCGACGGCCTCGTCGCGGTCCGCCATGGGGGCGACCCCGTTGGCCGGGTTGACCACGCTGCGCCAGAAGTAGTCGCTCTCCACCAGGATGCCGATCTCGTTCGCGGCGAACTCCTCGAACGACTTGTCGCGGCCCTGGGTCTCCTGCTGCAGCTGGGGATCGCCCAGGCCCCGGCCGTAGATGTCGGCATAGAGGCCGAGGACCCGCTCCACGCCCGGCGTCGCGCCCGTCCAGGCGCCGTCGGCGGTGTGGATCTCCTCCCCGACGCCGGCCAGCAGCGGCAGCACCCCCTGCATGGTGGTGGCCTCGCCCATCGCGGAGCCGCCGTTGAGCTGGATCGGCGTCACCCCGTCCAGGGTGGCCAGCGCCTCGCCGGCGGCCAGGATCTCGTCCCAGCCGGTGGGCTGCCACTCCGTCGGCAGCCCGGCCTCGGCGAAGAGGTTCCGGTTGTAGAAGAGCACCCGGCCGTCGGTGCCGGCCGGGATCCCGTACAGCTCCCCCTCGAAGGTGCCCAACTCCTGGACGGCGTCCGGGATCTGCTCCCAGCCGTCCCAGGAGTCGCGGTCCGCGCCGGTGCCCGCGAGCGGTTCGACATAGCCGGCCTGGGCGAACTCCCCCAGCCAGATGCCGTCCAGCGTGTAGATGTCGGGGCCGGCCCCCGACTGGAGGTCGAGCGCCAGCCGCGACTTGTACTGCTCGTCGTCCACGCCGCTCGGCTCGAAGGAGACCTCGACGGAGACGCCCGCCGCCGCCTGCGCCGCCTCGAACTCCGGTATCACCCACTGCTCGACCCAGTCGGCCTCCGCGGCGTTCTTGCCGTCGGCGATCGCGTTCATGGCGATGGTCAGCCGGACCGCTCCTCCGTCGCCTTCACCATCGGAACCACAGGCCGCCAGGCCCCCGGCCAGGGCCATCGCCCCGGTCAGCGCCACGACGCGTCTGGTCAGCACTCGCATGAGTCATCCCCTCGTGAGGTTCGCTCCGTGAGCTTCGCTCCGGGAGAGTCGCATAGCGGTCAGGGGAGGTAAAGGGCCCGGTGGCCCAAGACTTTCCAGCTGACGAGCCGTCAATGTTTTGTTGTGCGGCGATGTTGACGGTGCGCCCGGTCGGCAACCTCGCCGAATCGGCGGAAAACCCCCCCTGCGGCGACGGATGCGGCACGCGCCCGCTGGGGAGAATCCGGTGGGCGTGCGCCCCGGTGGTGGCGCCGGATGTCGGGACAACCCCTGTTGTGGAGGCGGCTGATGAGCCAATCCGAGCCCGTGACCCTGGATCCGACGGGCGCCGATCGGCACGCCGAGGGCGCCGCGTTACACGCCGGCGGGCCCGCCGTGCTGGTCGATCTGCTGGGCGTCACCGCCTGGGCGGTCAACGACCCCGATCTGCTGCGGCAGTTGCTCACGGACGACCGGGTCTCCAAGGATCCCGATCAGCACTGGCCGCCGTACCCGGAGAAGATCGTCGGCCAGTGGCCGCTCGATCTGTGGGTCTCCGTGGAGAACATGTTCACCGCCTACGGCAAGGACCACCGCAGGCTGCGCCGCCTCGTCGCCCCCGCCTTCGCCGCCCGCCGGGTCAACGCGCTCCTGCCCCGCGTCCGGGTGATCGCCGACGAGCTGATGGACGCCATCGCGGCCGCGCCCAGGGACGAGCCGGTGGACCTGCGGGAGTACCTCGCCTATCCGCTGCCGGTCCGGGTGATCAGCGAACTGATGGGCCTGCCGGAGGAGTTGGCCGGCGACTTCCGCAGAACGGTGTACGGCATCTTCGACACCACGCTCGACATCGAACAGGCCACCGCCAACAACGTCGAACTGCGCGAGCTGTTGCGCTCCGTGGTCGCGGACAAGCGCGCCGATCCGGGCGACGACATGACGTCGGTGCTGATCGCCGCCAGGGACGAGGAGGGCGACGGCTCCGTTCTCACCGAGGAGGAGCTGGTCGACACCCTGATGCTGGTGATCAGCGCGGGCCATGAGACCACCACCAACCTGCTGGACCAGGCGGTCACCGCGCTGTTGACGCACCCGGAGCAGCTGGCGCTGGTGCGCGCCGGGAAGGTCGGCTGGGGCGATGTGATCGAGGAGACGCTGCGCTTCGAGGCCCCGGTCGCCTATCTGCCGCTGCGGTTCGCCGTCTCCGACATCCCGCTGCCCGGCGGCGTCGTCATCCGGCAGGGCGATCCGATCCTGGCGGCCTACGCGGCGGCCGGCCGCCACCCCCGGATCCACGGGGGGAGCGCGGACCGCTTCGACATCACCCGCGTCAACAAGGAGCATCTGGCGTTCGGCCACGGCGCGCACTTCTGCCTGGGCGCCCCGCTGGCCAGGGCGGAGGCCGCCATCGCGCTGCCGGCGCTCTTCGACCGCTTCCCCGACCTCCGACTCGCCGTCCCCGCCGAGGAGTTGCACCCCACCCCCAGCATGATCTCCAACGGGCACCAGACGCTGCCGGTCTACCCGCACCCGGCCTGACCGGCCGGCTCGCGCGCGCTGGCGCGGGGCGCGCGTCCAGCGTCTCACGCGCCCTCCGAGGGGCCCTCGGCTACGCCTCCACCGCCGGGAGCACCCGGCCCGCGCCCTCGACGGGGTGGCGGGCGTGTGGCACCACCATGGGGGTCAGGGTGTGCGGGTCGGGGACGATATCGCAGGCGAGGCCGAAGACGTCGGCGACCAGTTCGGCCGTCATCACCTCGGCCGGCGGCCCCTGGGCGACCAGCCGCCCGTCGTGCATCACCACCAGATGGGTGGCGAACCTGGCGGCCTGGTTGAGATCGTGCAGCACCGCCACCACGGTGCGGCCCTCGCGGTGCAACTCGGCGCACAGCTCCAGCAGTTCGTACTGGTGGGCCACGTCGAGGAAGGTGGTGGGCTCGTCCAGCAGCAGCAGATCGGTCTGTTGGGCCAGCACCATCGCGATCCACACCCGTTGCCGCTGGCCACCGGAGAGTTCGCCGACCCTGGCGTCGCCGAGTTCGGTCAGCCCGGTGCGCTCCAGGGCGAACGAGATGGCCGTGTCGTCGTCCGGCGACCACTGCCGCAGCAGGGTGTGGTGCGGGTAGCGGCCGCGTCGGACCAGGCCCCGGACGCTGATGCCCTCGGGCGCGATGGGGCTCTGCGGCAGCAACGCGATCTGCCGGGCGACCTCCTTGCCCCGATAGGAGTGCAGGTCGGCGCCGTTGAGGAGGATCCGTCCCGACTCCGGCTTGACCGACCGGGCCAGGGCCTTGACCAGGGTGGACTTCCCGCAGCCGTTGGGCCCGATGATCATGGTGAGTTCGCCCTGGGGGATGTCCAGGCTGAGGTCCTTGACGACCGGTGGGCCGCCGCCGTAGGAGATCGTCACCTCGTGTGCGGCGAGGCCCTTCTCGGCGGGTGCCGCCTCGTCCGTCCGCTCCTGGGTCGTCACAGTCGCCCCTTTCTCCATTCCCGGGTCAGCAGATAGCCGAGGTAGATGCCGCCGATGGCCATGGTGTAGACCCCGACGGGCAGCCTGTCCTCCAACGGCAGCTGCTGGGCGGCCAGATCGGCCGAGACCAGCAGCAGTGCGCCCATCAGCGCGGAGAGCGTGAGATGGGCGCCCCAGGCGCCGGTGAGCCGGCGCACGATCTGGGGCGCGGTGAGCGCGATGAAGGAGACCGGCCCCGCGACGCTGATCGCGCCGGCCGACAGCAGCACCGAGAGCACCACGGCCTGCGCCCTGGTGCGCTTCGGCTCACCGCCCAGCGCGGCGGCCAGCTCGTCGCCCATCTCGCCGATGTCGAGACGGCGGGCCAGCAGCCAGGTCAGCGGCACCAGCACCAGCAGCACCAGGCCGATGGTCCTGGCGTCGTCCCAGGACTTGGCGGCCAGGCTGCCGCTGACATAGGAGGCCAGCGCGGTGGCCCGGTCCCGTTCGACGGCGTAGACCACGTACTGGATGATCGCGACGGCGATCGCCGCCACCCCGATACCGGCGACGATCAGCCGTCCCGGATCGCGGAATCCGGTGCCGGTGGCGAAGTACACCAGGGTGACCGCCGCCAGCGCGCCGATCAGCGCGCCGAGCGACACCGGGATGGTGCCCGGCAGCCTCAGCGCCACCACGGCGGCGCCCGCGCCGGCGCCGGCGCTCAGGCCGATGACATCGGGGCTGCCCAGCGGATTGCGGGTGACGGACTGGAAGAGCGCGCCCGACAGGCCGAGCGCGGCGCCGGCGCCGATGGCGACGGTCAGCCGGGGGCCGCGCAGCCGGTCCAGGACGAACAGCTCCTTGCCCTCGGCGCCGCCGGTCAGCGCGGTGGGCAACTGGCCCAGCGGGATGCCGAGTCGGCCCATGCTCAGGGTCGCGACGCCGGCGACGACGATCAGCAGCACCGTGACGGCGGCGGCCAGCACGGAGGCGCGTCCCACCGGCACGGCCAGCCAGCGGCCGACCACCAGCATGTCGCGGGGCCGGTGGGACGTCCGGGCGGCGGGGCGCTCGTCGATCTTCCCGGTCGGTTGCCCGGTCATGCGTTCCCCCTCATCCGGCGCACCACCAGGAGCAGCACGGGCGCCCCCACCAACGCGGTGACCACGCCGACCGGCAGCTCCTGGGGCCGCAGGGCGAGCCGGCCGATGACATCGGCGCACAGCAGCAGGGTGGGCCCGACCAGCGCGGAGAACGCCAGCTGGAGCCGGAAGTCGATGCCGACCAGGGCCCGCACGATATGCGGAACGGCCAGGCCCACAAAGGCGATCGGGCCGACGGCGGCCGTCGCCGCGGCGCAGAGCAGGGTGGCGGCGAGCAGACCGCCGGCCCGGGTGAGCGTCGGGTTGGCGCCCAACGCGCGGGCCGACTCGTCGCCCAGCGCCAGGGTGTTGAGGCCGGCGGCGACCACGGCGGCCAGCACCAGTCCGATGATCGCGAACGGCAGCACGGAGCGGAACACCTCGAAGTTCCGGCCGCCGAGCGAGCCCACCACCCAGACCCGGGTGGTGTCGAAGACCAGCGGTTTGCTGAGCGTCACGGCCTGGATATAGGCGCCGAGCACGGCCGAGACCACGGCGCCGGCCAGCACCAGCCGCACCAGTCCCGCGCTCGCCCCGGCCGAGCCGACGGCGTAGACCAGCAGGCCGGCGATCAGCGCGCCGGGCAGCGCCCACCAGACGGCGCCGGCCCGACCGCTCGCGCCCAGGAACGCGGTGGCGGTGACCACCCCGGCCGAGGCGCCGGCGTTGATGCCCAACAGCCCGGGATCGGCCAGCGGGTTGCGGGTGATGCCCTGCATCAGGGTGCCGCCGACGGCCAGGCCGATGCCCGCCAGGATCCCCAACGCGGTGCGCGGGTAACGGCTTTCGACCACGGTCTCGATATAGGGGTCGGGGTCCCCGAAGAGCACGGCGAACACGTCGCCGAGCGAGGTGGTCCTGCTGCCGAAGACGACGCTCGCCAGCGCGGCGAGCGTGAGGGCGAGCAGCCCGAGGAACCCGAGGAGGAGGAAGCGGAGCAGCCGGGTGGGGCGGGCACTGTTGGTGCCCGCCCCACCCGACGTGTGCTTCGTCAGGGTGACGGTCATCGCGTGAGCGCTGCCTCGATCGGGACGGTCAGTCGTCGAGGGTGGTGAGGGCCTCGTCGATCAGCGGCAGATAGCGGTCGATGCTCCACGGCACGGTCAGCGGGTTGATGATCGAGGAGGCGGTGACAAACGGGGTGTCGTCGCTGGCCACGACGCCGCCGCGGGCCACGGCCGGGATGGCGGCGTAGAGCGGCTGGGCCTCGGTCTCCCGCCGCGTCTCCTCGTCGGTGTAGAAGGTGAACACCAGATCGCTGTCGTTGAGCTTGTCGGCGTTCTCCAGGCCGATCAGGGCGGAGTCGGTGCCCTCCAGCTCCTCGAACTCGTTGACCACGGGGTCGATGGTCAGGCCGAGCGAGGTGACCATCTCGACCCGCTGCTCCTCGGGCAGGAAGACGCCCAGGCTGCCGGGTTCGGCGGTGTAGATGTAGGAGAAGGTGACGCCCTCGTACTCGGGGCGGGTCTCGGCGGCGGCGGCCAGCTGGTCCCTGATGTCGCCGATCAGCACCTCGGCCTGGTCGGGCTGGCCGAGCGCGGTGGCTATCAGCTCGATCTGCTCGTCCCAGTTGGTGGACCAGGGCAGGTCGGGGTAGGCCACGGTGGGCGCGATGTCGTTGAGGATGTCGAACTGGTCCTGGCTGATGCCCGACCAGGCGGCCAGGATCACGTCCGGCTCCAGTTCGAGGATGGTGTCGAAGTCGATGTCCTCGCCGCCGGCGAACTGCGTGGGCAGCTCGTCGCCCCGTTCGGTCACCGCCTCGTGGATCCAGGGCAGATAGCCCGTCTCGTCGCTGCCCCACTCGTAGGACTCGATGCCCACCGGGGTGTTGCCCAGGGCGATGGCGGTCTCGGCCGAGCCCTGGCCGAGGGTGACCACCCGCTGGGGCTGCTCGGTGATCTCGGCCTCGCCGAGCGCGCTCTCGATGGTGACGGGGAACGCCTCGGCGCCGCCCCCACCGCCGGTTTCGGACGAGGAGTCCGAGGACGCGTCGTCGTCCGCGTCGTCCGAGTCGTCCGACGAGGAGCAGCCGCTGAGCACCAGCGCGGCGGCGGTGGCTGCGGCGGCGAGAGCGACGCTGTGACGGCGCGCACGGGGGAGGTAGGACGGCATGGACGTTCCTTTGTCTCGTAGCGGACCCGAGGAGGATAGCTTAGGTAAGCCTAAGTTTAGCCATGTTCCCGCCCCCCGGGACCACCGGGCCACCCCCTGGAGTCGACCCGCTCCGCACCGAACCCGCCACCCCCGTCCGGCGGATGACGTCGACCCGCCCCCGCCGGCCGGCAACACCGGGCGACGGAAGGCGGGTTGACGGATACCCGTGGGTCAGGACTTCGCGAACGAGGGCTCGGCGGCCGGCTCATCCGGCTCGGCCGCCGGCTCCAGGTCCAGGCTGTCCCGCAGTCTGGTCGCGCTGAGGAAGAGGGTCGCCACCAGGCCGACCACCGCGATGGCCGCCGAGATCAGGAAGATATGGCCGGTCGCGTCGCCATAGGCGCCCCGGACGATCTCCTGGACGGGCCCCGGCATCGCCGCCACATTGAGCGTGGAGGCGTCCGCGTCCCCGCCCGAGGGATCGATACCGGCGGCGGAGAGCCCCTGGGCGATCTTGGTGCTCACCTGGTTGGCGAGCACGGCGCCCAGCACCGACACCCCGATGGTGCCGCCGAGGGAACGGAAGAACGTGATCGCGCCACTGGCCGCGCCGACCTCGTGCAACGAGACGGTGTTCTGCACCACCAGCAGCAGGTTCTGCATCGACGCGCCGACGCCCACGCCGACCAGGAACATCCCGATGCCGACAAAGACCAGCGAGGTGGTGTGGTCGATGGTGGACAGGGCCGCGAAGCCCACCGCCAGGACGACCACGCCGCCGACGATATACGGCTTGACCTTGCCCGTCCTGGACACCAGCCGACCGGCCACGGCGGCGCTGATCAGCACGCCGAGCATCAGCGGGATGGTGAGCAGCCCGGCCTCGGTGGGCGAGTAACCGCGCCCGGTCTGGAAGTACTGCCCCAGGAAGACGGCGCCGCCGAACATCGCCATGCCCACCGAGGCGCTGGCGACGATCGCCAGGGCCGGGTCCCTGCGGCGCACCACGTGCACCGGCACGATGGGCTCCCTGACCCGGACCTCGACCCAGACGGCGACGATCCCGAGCAGCACGCTGGAGCCCAGCAGGGCGCCCGTCTGCCAGGACACCCAGGCGAACTCGTTGTTGACGAAGGTCACCCAGAGCAACAGCAGGCTGACGCTGACAGCGATCAGCGAGGCACCGAGGTAGTCCACCTTGACGTCGGGGCGGCGCACCTCGTCCAGCCGGAGCGTGCGGGAGAGCAGCACCAGGGCGAGCAGGGTGAAGGGGACGCCGATGAAGAAGCACCAGCGCCAGCCGAGCCAGGACACATCGGTGATCGCGCCGCCCAGCAGCGGCCCGCCGACGGTGGCGACGGCCATGACCCCGCCGAGGTAGCCGTTGTAGCGGCCCCGCTCCTTGGGCGTGACCATCGCCGCGATGATCACCTGGACCAGCACCTGGAGGGCGCCGAGGCCCAGCCCCTGCACCGCCCTGAAGCCGATCAACTGGCCGGTGTTCTGCGCGAACCCGCAGGCCAGCGAGGAGAGGGTGAAGATCAGGATGCCGACCTGCAGCAACAGCTTCTTGCTGAACAGGTCCGCCAGCTTGCCCCAGATCGGCGTGGACGCGGTGGACGTCAACAGGGTGGCGGTGACCACCCAGGTGTACTGGGACTGCGTGCCGTTGAGCGAGCCGATGATCTGGGGCAGGGCCACCGAGACGATCGTGGAACTGATCATCGCCATGAACAGGACGATGAACAGCCCGCTCATGGCCCGCAGGACATGGCGATGATCCATCGGCGCGCCCTTCGGCTGCGCGACGGTTGTTGCGCTCACGCGCGACCTCCAGCAGAGACGTTCGAGGGAGACCGATTCACTGTACATGCACATTGGGCATAATTGCGCAGAGGGTAATTTTGCTCACCAGGCAGAAACGCGCGAGTAGGATCACGGAGTCATGGAGAGCATCACAGGACTGCGCGAGCGCAAGAAGGCGGCCACCCGACAGGCCGTCCACGAGGCCGCCCTGCGCCTCACCGTCGAGCACGGGATCGAGAACGTGACGGTGGAGGCCATCGCGGACGCGGCCGGCATCTCCCGGCGCACCTTCTCCAACTACTTCTCCAGCAAGGAGGACGCCCTGCTCTTCGGCGAGGAGCAGCAGACCAGGGCCCTCGTCGAGATGCTGCGCCAGCGCCCCGCCGACGAGCCGGCCTGGGCCGCGCTCACCGCCTCGGCCACCGCGCTCTCCGCCCGCATGGGCACCCCCGAGGAACGGGCCTGGGCGGCGCGCAGCAAGCTCGCCAAACGCCACCCCTCGCTGCTGGCCCGCCAGATGGGGAGCCATATCGCGCTGGAACGGGATCTGGTGGAGGCCATTCGGGGCCGCCCGGGCACGGAGCGGGTTCGCCCCGAGGTCTACGCCGGCGCGTTCCTGACCTCGCTGCGGATCGCCACCCGGAGCTGGATCGAGGCGGGCGGCACGGGCGAGCTGCTGGACTTCTTCGAAGAGGTCCAGAGCGAGATGGCCCTACCTTTCGAATAGCTGCGGAATAAGCCCTCGACCACGTCATCAATCTGTCTGCCAAAGATCAGCAAACAGACCGAATCGCCCACTTACCCATGCGGTTCCGGACTGTTTCCTACATTGACGATCGCCCCGAACCTCTCTAGGAGTGTAGGGAGAGCGGTTTCCCGGCCCTGGCCTCGCGTCCCGGAAACCCAGCCCCCACTTCCCCCACGGAGAGGCCGTCATGCGAAAACCGAACCTCCTACCGCGCCGCACGCTCCGCATCCCCGCCCTGCTGCTCGGCGCGGCGTTGCTCGCGACCCCGCTCGCCGCCACGGCGACCAACGCCCAGGAACCGAACGCCGCCCCCGAGCCCGAGCCCACCACCGTCGCCCCAGACGCCGCTCTCCCTCCCGCCGTCGCCCCTGCCGCCGTTGTCTGCAACGCGCACTGCGACGGCCGCGACGCCGCCGAAGCGGACACGGACCGACTCGCCGTCGGCGCCGAACTCCACGGCAGAACAGTCGAGTTGCGCTTCGACGACAGCACCGCCATGGGCTGGGCCACCGTCTCCGACAGCTCCCCGGGCGACCAGGTCTGGCTCGACCGCTCCTTCGACGGCGGCGCCACCTGGGCCGACGACAGCCGCATCGGCGACACCACGACGCCCGGCGGCGCGAACTCCGCGTCCACCCCCATGTTCAACGTGGACAACTGGGACGAGCGGGGCGTCGGCGCCCTCCGCGCCTGCCTCCAGGCCACCGGTCAGCCCGAGATCACCTGCACCGACTGGGCCCGGTCCACCTGGAACGCCGGCGAGCCGGCCACCGCCGCCGCGACCGCGCTGATGATGCGCTACGACACCGACAACGGGCTCTTCGAGAACCACTGGTGGGTCAGCGCCAACGCGCTCACCGCCGTCATCGACAACATCCGGGTCACCGGGATGCCCTCCTACTCCTATGTCATGGAGACCACCTACGAGGAGCAGATCGACGGCGCCGACGGCCAGTTCAGAAACGAGTACCTGGACGACACCGGCTGGTGGGCACTCGCCTGGGTCGGCGCCTACGACCTCACCGGCGAGGAACGCTATCTGGAGACCGCACGCGCCGGCGCCGAGCACATGTACAGCTACTGGACCGACCTCTGCGGCGGCGGCGTCCAGTGGATGGTCGACAACCCCTACAAGAACGCCGTCACCAACGAGCTCTACATCCAGCTCAACGCCGCGCTGCACAACCGGATCCCCGATGACAACGTCTACCTCCAGCGCGCCGAACAGGGCTGGGCATGGCTGGCGAACAGCGGGATGATCAACGGCGACAACCTGATCAACGACGGCCTCGACGCCAACAACGGCTGCGTCAACAACGGCCAGACCACCTGGACCTACAACCAGGGCATCATCCTGGGCGCGCTCGCCGAACTCAGCGAGGCCAACGGCGACCAGGGCCTGCTGGACACCGCCCGCACCCTGGCCGACGCCTCCACCACCGCGCCGGGACTGTACCAGGACGGCGTGCTGACCGAACCCTGCGAACCCAACTGCGGTGCGGACGGCCCCTCGTTCAAGGGCCCCTACGCCCGCGGCCTCGGCGCGCTCAACGAGGCCCTGCCCGACCGGCCCTACACCGACTACCTCCAGCACCAGGCGAACGCGGCCTACGCGAACGCCCGTACCGCGATCGACATGTACGACCTCTCCTGGCGCGGCCTGGCCGACAGCTACGGCGTCGGCCAACAGCACTCCGCGCTCGACCTGTTGAACGCCGCACGCTGAAAAGCCCCGCCGGACGCATGGCGCGTCCGGCGGGGCCTCGCCCTACGGGCGGGGTGGCGGCTCAGCCTCGAAGCGGCGTCGAACCTCCGGCGAATCAGCCGAAGTTGACGTCACTGCAGAGGTAGTACGACTGGTCCAGGTGCGACGCCTGCCAGATGGTGAAGACGACATGGTGCCCGGTGCGGCCCGGGGCGCTCACGTCGAAGGAGATGTTCTGCGACGGGGCGTAGGAGCCCGTGGTCTCCACCAGCTCCAGGTTGCCCCAGCCGAGCGACTGGGTGGCGGGGTCGAAGCCCTGCCTGGTCACATAGACCTGGAAGTAGTCGGCACCGTGGCTGGCCTGGTCGTACAGCTCGACGGTGAAGTTGGAGCTGGAGCTGATGTCGGTGGTCTTCCAGGGCCCGACGGCGTCCAGCGAGTCGTAACGACCGCCCTCGGTGTTACCACCACTGCAGAGGGTGCCGTTCGGGATGGCCCCCTGGTGGTTGCCACCGACGTTCTCGCGGTACAGACCGTTCCAGTTCCACATGGCGTTGGGGTTGTCCTGCCACGCCTGCCAGCACATGGGGTCTTCCTGCGCCATGTCCGGGTTCAGGTGGTCGCTGCCCCAACGGTCGAAACAGCTGTAGTTCCGCGAGGCCGGGTCGACGATCGACCCGTGGGCGCTGGCGGTCTCGGTCCAGGGAATCAGGAAGAGCATCGCCGCCGCGAGCAGGGCGCCGAGCCTGACGGTCCATGATTTTGCAGGTGCATGCCAATACATAATGCGCGAACTCCGTTTTCCGGGCTTGGGGGTTCCGGTTGGGAGCGCTCCCATATCTGTGGGGAGTGTACCCCGGAGGCAACACAGTCGAAACACTCTTCGACGACCGCTTCGACGGCAGTTTCGACGGCGACGGCAGCCGGCGCCGCGCGGAGCGGGGGTGGCGCGGCGCGGGGTGGCGGCGAGTGGCAACGGCCGTGTGCAAAGGGGGCGTTGGCTTACGACGGGGACGGGGACGGGGACGGGGGCGGCGACAGGGACGGGGACGGGAGGGGCTGGCCGGCGCACTTTCGCGAACGGCTTGCGAAGCGACCGTGACCGGGAACGGTGCGGGTGCTGCCGTGACAGAAACCACCGGTCCCCGCAGTGACCGCGACGGCTGCGCCCCCCGAGCAACGGGCGGGCGCTGCTCCGCAACAACCGTGCCAGGGAAGGAGGGTCGCCCGGAGCCAGCCACACCCCACGACGGCGTCAACCGGAAACGACCCCGCTCGGCAACTGCCGCTCCCCGCAACGGCCGTGGTCACGGACAGCCATAGCCAGCCACAGCCATAACCGGGAACGACGGCGGAGGCCCCCGCAACTCCCCCGGCCGGGAAGGACCGTCACCGTTCGCAACCACGACCTTGCCCAGCCCAAGAACGACCGCAACCAGCAACGGCGCCGGAACGCCCCCGGCCGGGAAGGACCATGGCCACCCGCGACCCCGACCGGATCACCCCAGGACACGGCCGCAACCAGCAACGACCACGCCCCCGAAACAACAGTGGCCCCGCAACTCCCGCAGCGGGGAAGAGCCGTGACCACTCGCAACCGCGACCGGATCGGCCAAGGGAACGGCGGCAGCCAGCAACGACCCGGCCCCGGAACAGCGCGGGTCCCGCAACTCCCCTGATCCGGAACTGTTGTGGCCCGTCACAACCGCGTCCGGGCCCAGCCCGGAGAAGGGCCGCAACCAGCAGCAGCGGGACGCCGAAACAGCAGTGCCCCCGGAACGCCCTCGTCGGGAAGAGCCATGGCCACTCGCAACCCCGACCGGACCCGCCCAGGGAACGGCCCGCAACCAGCAACAGCCCCGCCCCGGAACAACTGTGGCCCCGCGACTCCCCGGGTCGGGAACGGTCGCGGCCGGTGGGAGTTGTCACCCGGAACGACGCCGGCCAGGGGACGTTCCCGGAGCGGCCGCCGTGGGCCCGTTCCCGCCCCGGAACGGCCGGGCCCCCGCCTCGGAGTTGGTCCGGGGCGGGGGCCGGCGTTCGACGTTCGGACGTGCGGGGCCTCGGTCAGGAGGCGATCCAGCCGTGGCCGCGCGCCAGGCGCTCGACCCCCTGCCGCACCTGAAGAATCTGCGCGGCGGTCAGGCTGGAGACACCTTCGAGAAGGGACTCGGTCAGCTCCTGCCGGAACTCCCGGGGCGACAGCACATCGCAGAGGCCGTCCTCGACCACGGCGGAGGACTGCTCGGAGCGGGCGGGCATGGCCGCGACACTCTCCGGCGAACTCTGCTTGACCACACTCACCAGCGACGCCTTCGGGCCACGTTCGCCCTGCGCCACCTCGAACTCCACAACCGCACCGGGCTGATAGAGATGCTTGTCGTCCAACAAGTCATTCGCGTGCATAAAGACGTCTTCACCACCCTGATCGGGAATGATGAATCCATATCCGCGAATGTCATCAAAACGAACAACCCTGCCCTGCGCCATAGCACACCTCACCACAAGAGCCAGTTAGCTCAACAGCCAATCCTCCCGGAAGACTACCAAGTTCGCCGCGCCGCGTCGGCCCCCCTCCCGGGAAGCCGGCCGCAACCGCGCGGCGCGGCGACGGCGCGGCGCAGGGCACGGCCCCGTTGGTACGGACTATTGACCGCGACAATTGGCTGACTCTACGTTCAGGGCGACCCAACTTCCGTACTTCCCCCACGCTCCGGGGCACCACGCCCCGGCACGAACGGAGACGAAGGCCATGGCTGTCACCCCCTCCCCCCACCCCGAAGAGTCGATGGAACCGGCGGCAACCGACCGCCGTCGCCGGCGCCCCGGCTGGCGCGCGTTGTTGGCCGGCGTGCTCGCCACCGGCGCCGCCGTCGCAGGCGCCTCGCTCGCCAGCGCAGGAGAAAACGACCGGGCGGCGGACGTCGCCCCGTTCGCCGAGCACGGCGCGCTTGCGGTCTGCGGGACCGCCCTCTGCGGGGAGAGCGGCGAGCCGGTGCAGCTGCGCGGCATGAGCACCCACGGCACCCAGTGGTACGAGCAGTGCGTCACCGAGGAGTCCCTCGACGTGCTGGCCCACGACTGGGGCGCCGGCGTGATCCGGGTGTCCACCTATGTGCAGGAGGACGGCTACGAGACCGACCCGGCGTACTTCACCGATGTGGCCAGCCGGATCATCGACCAGGCCACGGAGCGCGGGCTCTATGTGATCGTCGACTGGCACATGCTCACTCCGGGCGACCCCAATGTGAACACCGAACTCGCGAAGCAGTTCTTCACGGAGATCACCGCCCGCCACGGCGACCAGGGCAACCTTCTCTACGAGATCGCCAACGAGCCCAACGGGGTGAGCTGGAACGGCATCAAGAGCTACGCCGAGGAGGTGATCCCGGTGGTGAGGGCCGGGGACCCGGACGGCGTGGTCCTCGTGGGCACCCGTGGCTGGTCGTCCCTCGGTGTCTCTGAGGGCTCCGACGAATCGGAGATCGTGGCCAACCCGGTGAACGCCGACAACGTGATGTACACCTTCCACTTCTACGCGGCCAGCCACCAGGAAGGCTACCTGGACACCCTGGACCGGGCCTCCGACCAACTGCCGATCTTCGTCACCGAGTTCGGCACCGAGGAGTACACCGGCGACGGCGGGCACGACTTCGCCTACGCGCAGCGCTACCTCGATCTGATGGCGGAGAAGAACATCGGCTGGACCAACTGGAACTTCTCCGACGACTTCCGCAGCGGCGCGGTCTTCGAGCCGGGCACCTGCGACGCGGGGTCCTGGGGCGACCCGGGCTCGCTCAAGGAGTCGGGCGCCTGGATCAGCGCACGCATCGGCTGACCCCCGGCACCTCCAGGTCCCGCTCCCCCACACCCCCGCCGATGCCGCGCCCCCACCCCCGGGGGCGCGGCATCGGCATGCCCGGCGCACCCCGCCCCGAAGGCACCGCCGGCCCCACGCCGTTCACGCAGGAAAAGGGCTCCGACGACACAACATGACAGAGAGCGCTCTCTCAGATTCCCCGTCCCCAACCCCGCGCCCGGTCGGCAGATCCGGAACCGGGTGCGGGGCCGTGAACTGCCCTTTTCCCACGGCCGTCGCCGAACTGCGGTTCCGGAGCGCCGGGTGCCTTGACAGTCCTCGCGCAGGCCAAGAAACTCGCCGCGAGTACCACTGAGAGCGCTCTCTCAGTGCCCGGGGCGTGGTGGGACGCCAACTCCCCGGGTGCCACCTGCTGTTGTCGCGAGCGCGTCGAGCGTCGTCCCCGCCCGTCGCGGTCGCGCCTCTTCTGCACCCCCCACCAGGAGATCCCATGAGAGCAGACACACGCGGCCGGTTGCCGCTGTCCCGCCGCGGCATGGTCACGGCCGGCGCCGCGGTGCTGGTGTCGGCCGGCCTGTTGGCCGGACCGCTGCCGGGCGCCATCGCCGGCGAGGAGAGCGGCGGGGAGTCGGCGCCGCTCGCCGTCCCCGAGACCGACCCGTACGCGCCCGACCTGGGCCCCAACGTCCATGTCTACAGCCCCTCGACGCCGGTGGGCCAGATCCAGGGCGAGCTGGACGCCATCTACGCCCAGCAGCACACCAACCAGTTCGGCACCGAGCGCCACGCGGTGCTCTTCGAGCCCGGCGACTACCCGCTCGACATCAACGTCGGCTTCTACACCCAGATCGCCGGTCTCGGCCTGTCGCCCGGCGATGTGAACGTCAACGGTCATGTCCGGGTCGAGGCCGACTGGTTGGAGCAGGGCGACGACCCCAACAACCTCGGCAACGCCACCCAGAACTTCTGGCGCGGCGCGGAGAACCTCACGGTCTCGGTGCCGGACGGCGAGATCGAACGCTGGGCGGTGTCCCAGGCCGTGTCGTATCGGCGGATGCATCTCAAGGGCATCGGCGTCCAGCTCTGGAACGGCTATGACGGCTGGGCCAGCGGCGGCTTCTACGCCGACACCAAGATCGACGGCTTTGTGGAGTCCGGTTCCCAGCAGCAGTGGCTGACCCGCAACACCGAGCTGGACGGCGGCTGGAGCGGATCGGTGTGGAACATGGTGTTCGTGGGTTCCACGGGCACCCCGCCGCCGAACTTCCCCAACCCCTCGCACACGGTGGTCGACGAGAGCCCGGTGATCCGCGAGAAGCCGTTCCTCTACATCGGCGAGGGCGGCGAGTACCGGGTCTTCGTGCCCGATCTGCGGCGTAACGCGGTGGGCACCAGCTGGTCGGGCGGGCAGGCCGCGGGCGAGTCGATCTCGTTGAGCGAGTTCTTCGTGGTGCACCCGGACGCCTCGGCGGCGACCATCAACGAGGCGCTGGCCGAGGGCAAGCACCTGCTCTTCACCCCCGGCGTCCACCACCTGGACCAGGCGCTCGAAGTGCGGAACCCGGACACGGTGGTGCTGGGCCTGGGCCTGGCGACGCTGGTGCCCGACACCGGTGAGGAGGCGATCCGGGTCGCCGACGTGGACGGCGTCAAGCTGGCCGGCATCCTGATCGACGCGGGCGCGGACAGCTCCCCGACGCTGATCGAGCTGGGCCCGGAGGGTTCGTCCGCCGACCACGCGGACAACCCGACCTCGCTGCACGACGTCTACTTCCGCATCGGCGGCTCGCACCTGGGCCGGGCGGACAACAGCCTCACCGTCAACAGCAACCATGTGATCGGCGACAACCTGTGGGTCTGGCGGGCCGACCACGGTGAGGACGGCACCTGGGGCTGGGACGTCAACACGGCGGCCAACGGCGTGATCGTCAACGGCGATGACGTCACCATGTACGGCCTCTTCGTCGAGCACTACCAGGAGTACCAGACCATCTGGAACGGCGAGCGCGGCCGGACGTACTTCTACCAGAACGAGATGCCGTACGACCCGCCCACCCAGGAGGCCTGGGGCAGCAGCGGCAACGGGTCGTTGGGCTGGGCCTCCTACAAGGTCGCCGACTCGGTGACCGAGCACGAGGCGTGGGGCGTCGGCGCCTACTCGTTCTTCAACGTGAACCCGGACATCCACGCCAGCCGCGGCTTCGAGGCGCCCAACACGCCGGGGGTGCGGTTCCACAACCTGGTGACGGTGTCGCTGGGCGGGGTCGGCACCATCGACCGGGTGATCAACGACGTGGGTGACGCGGCCAACCTGGCGAGCCAGCAGTCCTATGTCACCAGCTACCCGTAACGGGATGTTCGCCACGCGAACGGAACCGTAGGGATCCCGGGCCGGCCGGGTGGGGCGCGCTCTCCCCACCCGGCCGGCCCCGTTCGCGTTCCTCGACGCGGTCTTTCGAGGTGAGCATGACAGGTGGTACGTTCCGCCGACGCCAGGACCCGACGTGCAACGGAGCTCGCCATGTCCACCGAAGAGGAGTGGGTTCAGACGCTGTCGACCGGGCCGCTGCTGGCCATCGCGGCGGTGGCGGTCGCCGCCCTGCTCTTTCTGATCGTCGTCCTGCGTCTGCACGCCTTTCTCGCCCTGGTCGCGGTCAGCCTGCTGACCGCCTTCGCCACCGGCATCCCGTCCGAGCAGGTGGTGCCGACGCTGACCGGCGGCTTCGGGGACACCCTCGCCAATGTGGCGTTGTTGGTCGGCCTCGGCGCGATCCTGGGCCGGTTGATCGAGGTGAGCGGCGGCGCGCAGGCGTTGACCGACGCGATGATCCGCCGCTTCGGGGAGCGGCGCGCGCCGCTGGCCCTCGGCGTGGCCTCGCTGATCTTCGGCTTTCCGATCTTCTTCGACGCCGGTCTGGTCGTGATGCTGCCCATCGTCTTCGCGGTGGCCAGACGGCTGGGCGGCGGGGTGCTGCGCTACGGGCTGCCGGCGGCCGGGGCGTTCTCGGTGATGCACGCCTTTCTGCCGCCGCACCCGGGGCCGGTGGCGGCGACCGAACTGCTCGGCGCCGACATGGGATTGGTCACCGTGACGGGGCTGCTGATCGCCCTGCCCACCTGGTACGCGACCAGCTATCTGTTCGGCCTGTGGGTCGGTCGGCGGGTGGTGCTCCCGGTGCCCGATCTGCTCACCGGCGGCCCCGAGGCCGCCAGGGACGAGGAGCCGCCGCGCCCGGGGACCGTGATCGGCCTGCTGCTGCTCCCGCTGGTGATGATCTTCGCCAACACCGGCCTTGACGCGGCGCGCGCCGCCGGCTGGATCAGCGGTGAGGAGAGCTGGTACGAGCTGGCCAGGGCGCTGGGCTCGACGCCGATCGCGCTGCTGGTGGCGGTGCTGGTGACCAGCTATGTGCTGGGCACCAGGCGCGGCCGGGGCCGGGGTGTGTTGGAGGAGTTGACGGACTCGGCGCTGGGGCCGGTCTGCTCGATCATCCTGATCACCGGCGCCGGCGGCATGTTCGGCGCGGTGCTGCGCGCCAGCGGCATCGGGGACGCCCTCTCGCAGAGCCTGGACGAGCTGGGGCTGCCGGTGATCGTGGCGGCCTTCGTGGTGGCGTCGGCGCTGCGCGTGGCGCAGGGGTCGGCGACGGTCGCGCTGACCACGGCGGCCGGCCTGATGCAACCCGTCGTGGACGGCGGGGACTTCAGCGCGCTGCGGCTGGCGGCCGTCGTGATGGCCCTGGCCGCCGGCTCGGTCATCGCCAGCCATGTCAACGATTCGGGGTTCTGGCTGGTGGGGCGCTTTATGAACATGGACGTCAAGACGACGCTCAAGACCTGGACGGTGCTCCAGACGTTGATCGCCGTCACGGGCTTCGCCCTGGCCTGCGCGCTCTACGCGGTGGCGTAGGGGCTCTCCCTCGGATCGCCGCTCCGCGCGACGCGCGGGCGGCGGCCCCGGGCCGTCCCCGGCGCCGGGTGCCGCCTACCGTGTGAGGGCACCAACAGCACGACGGACGGAGCGAGATGGCGGATCGGCTGATCTGTGTGGGGTCCTACACGCCGGACAGCGGCGGCAGCGGGGCCGGGCTCACGGTGTTCCGGGAGGACGCGGACAGCGGGGCGCTGACCCTGCTGGCCGAGCTGGACCTGCCCGGCGCCTCCTGGCTCGCCTGGCACCCTCGGCTGCCGGTGGGCTATGCGGTCAACGAGTTGGAGAAGGGCGGCGTGACCGCGTTCTCGTTGGCTCAGGACGGCACCCCCCGGGTGCTGGGGCGGGTGGACAGCGGCGGTTCCGCGCCCTGTCATCTGGTGGTGACGCCGGACGGGCGCCATGTGGTGGTGGCGCACTACGGCAGCGGCAGCGCCGCGGTGTTCGCGGTGGACGAGGAGGGCCGTCTCCAGGAGCGGACCGACCTCGCGGTGCTCAGCGGCAGCGGCCCGCACCGGGAGCGGCAGGAGGCGCCGCACGCCCATATGGTGGTGCTGGACGCGAGCGGTTCCCTGGTCACGGTGGTCGATCTGGGTACCGACACCCTCTGGTCCTTCTCGCTCACCCCGGACGGCCGGCTGGTGGACCGGACGGCGGCCATGTTGCCCGCCGGATGCGGGCCCCGGCAGCTGGTCAGGGACGGTGCGGGACGCGCCTATCTGGTGGCCGAGTTGACCGGCGAGCTGATCGCGCTGCGGGAGCCGGCGCCCGGCGCCTTCGAGGTGGTGGCGTCCGTTCCGGCGTCGGGCCGGCCCGAGGAGAACGCCGGCGCGCAGCTCACCCTGGGCGCGGACGGCCGCTTCGGCTATGTGTCCAACCGGGGTCCGGACACCGTGACGGTCTTCGCGCTGCCGCCGGAGGCGGCGGGTCGGGACGCGGCTCCCGAGGTGGCGGGCGAGTATGTGCTGGACGCCGCCTGGCCCCGGCATTTCGCGCTGGACGGCGGACGGCTCTACGCGGCGGGGCAGTTCGACGACGTCCTGGTCACATTGGATCTGGACCCGGCGACCGGGCTCCCGACGGAGCGCGCCCGGCAGTCGGTCGCCTCGCCCGCCTTTGTCACGGTGGTGCCGGAACGCTGAACGGATGCGGTCGGACCTGGGCGCTTCGTCGTCAGGTCCGACCGTGTCTCGGTCCGTTTCGGGCGGGGCCGTGCGTCAGCGGTAGACCTTGCCGGGCTGGGCGGCCCCGGGCGCGAAGAGCTGGCTGACGGTGACAAAGGTGTAGTGCTCGGCCTTCAGTTCCTCGATGATGCCGGGCACCGCCGGCACCGTGCCGTCGTAGAGGTCGTGCAGCAGGATGATGCCGTCCTCGTCGGCGCCGTCCAGGACCCGGCTGCGGATCAGGTCGGAGTCGGTGGTCTCGTAGTCCTTGGCGGTGACGCTCCAGAGGATCTGGGCCAGTCCGAGTTCCCGGCTGATGTCGCCCACCTCGTCGTTGGTGCGGCCCTGCGGCGGGCGCATCAGGGTCATGGTGATCCCGGTCAGCTCCTCGACGGCCTCCTGGGTGCGCCGCAGTTCCTCCCGGACCTCCTCCGGCTCGATCTCGGTGAGCCGGGGATGGGTCCAGGTGTGGTTGGCCAGCTCGTGGCCCTCGTCGACCATCTGCTGGACGAGTTCCGGATAGGTTTCGATGTGGTTCCTGCCCATCAGGAAAAAGGTGACCGGCACCTCCTCCTCGCGCAGGATCTCCAGCAGTTCCGGGGTGTGTTCGCTGGGCGCCGAGTCGAAGGTCAGGGCTATGCACTTGAGTTCGTCGCAATCCGGCCCCTCCAGCTGCACCGCGCCGTCCACCGGCTCGCCGCGCACATCGGCCGGGGAGACGGTGGACATCGAGCAGCCGCTCAGGGTCAACGCCAGCGAGGCCGCCGCGGCCAGCAGGGCGACGGACTTTCCCCCGGTGCGCACGTTCTTTCGCGGCACGACAGATTCCCCCCGTATTCAGGTGCTGTTCGAAACGCCGATCCCTCGTATCGACGTTTTTCTTCAGACAACCAACCGGGGGACGGGCTTTAGTCGGTTTATCCTAGAACTGCCTCCGTGGGGTCCTTCGGCGGGGGTCTTCCCGACTGTCTCCGGGCCGGTTGCCGCCGCTGCTCCCTCAGCCGGGGGTGCCGGTCAGCTCCTCGGCCGCGCGGCCGGCGACCCGGTAGGCCAGGGCCAGGATGGTCAGCACCGGATTGACGCCGCCGTTGGTGACATGCAGCGAGGCGTCCACCACCCGCACATTGTCGTGACCCCATACCGTGCCCCAGGAATCGGTCACCGACGTCCGGGGATCGTCGCCCATCCGGCAGGTGCCGGCCTGGTGTTGGCCCCCGCTGGGATGGGTGGGCTCATGGGTGCCGAACGGAAAGACGGCGCGGGCGCCGCTGGCCCGCAACCACTCCGTCGCCCGCTCGGACAGCAGTCTCGCGCTCGCCAGATCGGCCCGATGGGGCCGCCCGCTCAACCGCGCCACCGGAACACCGAACGCGTCCCGGGTGCCGGGGTCGACCGTCACCCGGGAGGCGGGGTTGGGCACCTCGTGCACCGGCCCCGTCACCATGGCCAGCCGAGGATAGAGCTGCCGCAGACCATGGACCGCCGCCGCACCCCAACTCGGGATCTGACCGAGTGCGACCAGCGTCTGATAGGCCTGGAGCGGAGTTGGCACAAAGTCGTTCGCCAGCATTCCGCCCCCGATCACTCCCGGGTTGTGGTGGCGGAAGTCGTTGCAAGCGATGCTCGGCCCGGGACCCACGCAGTCCTGCACCGGGGTGTCGAACAACGCGTGTGCGCCGGCGTAGAGATGGCCCTGGAGATGGCGGCCGACCTGGTCGTGGTTGTTGCCGAGCCCCTGGGGCTCGCGTTCGGACGGGCTGTTGAGCAGCAGCCGGGCGGTCTCGATCGCGCCGGCGCCCAGGAAGAACGCGCGCGCCGACACGGTGCGGCGCGCCACTCGGCCACTGGAACCGTCGGCGACGCCGGCGGCTTCGGTGGCTTCGGCGGCACCGGCGGCTTCGGTGGCCAGCTCGACCGCGACCACGCGTCCCCGCGCGTCGCTGACCAGCCGCACCGCCCGGGTGCCGGTGACCACATGGCAGCGCCCGGTGGCCAACGCCCGGGGAAGCACGGTGTTCCTGGTCTCGTTCTTGAAGTCCCCCGGGCAACCGAAGCCCACACAGGTGGCGCAGCCCAGACAGCCGCCGCGCCCGTTGTACGCGGTGGAGTTGATCAGCAGCGGCACCGGCGAGGTGGCCAGGCCCAGCGCCTTCGCCCCCTCGCGCAGGGGCGCGGCCACCGCGTTGGGGCGCACCGGCGGCATGGGATAGCCCCGGGAGCGTGCCCCGGCGAAGGCGTTGCCCGCCGCGTCCCCGCTGACTCCGACCTCCCATTCGGCGCGCTCGTAGCAGGGGGCCAACTCCTCGTAGCTCAGCGGCCAGTCGGCCAGCGAGCTGCCCTCGGGCACCCCGTAGACGGTGGCCATGCGGAAGTCCTCGGGGCACATCCGCCATGCCTGCGCGCCATACACCCGGGTGCCGCCGCCCAGCGTCATGGCGTTGTTGTTCCACCGGGGATCGGCCGGCCCCACGGCCTCCTCGCCATCGGCTCCGGCGACGACGCGCGGATTGCCCCGGGCCGGCGGCCCGGCCAGGCTGTCGTAGTGGCCGACCAGACCGACCGCGCGTTGACTCCGCAGATGGTCACGGCCCAGCTCGCTCGGGATCAGCCAGTCGCCGCGCTCCACCAGCAGGACCCGGAGACCCGCCTCGGCCAGCACACATGCGGCCACCCCGCCGCCGGCGCCGGAACCGACCACCACCGCGTCGTAGTCGTCGGCTATTCGCTCCCAGTCGGTACCGGCTGGCGGGGTGTCGTCCGGTCGCGGCCAGGAGGCGTCCGCCGGCCGCTCGCGGTAGCCGATCAGCCGCCAGGAGATCCCGTCCCGGTTGCCGCCGTTGCCCGGATCCCCCCAGAACCCCTGCCCACAGAGGCGGATCAGGGTGCGCAGAAAACCGGCGGGATCCGCCCCTCCCCCGACGGCCTCGGCGCGGCCGGCGAGCGACTCCTCGATCAGGCGATCCTGTTCGGCGGGAGCCAGGGCGGCGAAGGCCGCCCCGGCATGCCGCGCCGCGGCCTCCCCGTCGAGCCAGGCCAGCCCGGCCTCCACCAGCGGCGCCTGCTCCCGGGCCGCCGCGCCGAGCGCCGCCGGGAGGAAGGCGTCGAGCCCGGCCTCCCAGCCGCCGGGGTGGCCGTCGGGCGGGATCAGCCGGTTCACCACCGCGCGGAGGGTGTCCAACAGGGCTGGTGCGGCGGGCTGCCACGGCGTCATCGGCTCTCCCTCGGGGTGGGCCTCGGGCATGCCAGGCGCGTCCGACGCCACCCCACCCGATGCTTGATCAGCACACCATCACATCAAACCCGGTCGGAACGACCGCGCACCGGGACCGTCCAGGAGCGCCGCCCGGCCACCCGCCGCGCGCCGGGTGACTCCCTAGAGCAGCCGACCGAGCCCGTCCAGCGCCCCGACCGGATCGGGGCCCACCGGGAACAGCACCGCCTCGTCGAGCCCCGCCTCGCCCAACTCCGCGATCCTCGCCCCGGCCTGCTCCGGCGTGCCGACCACGGCCAGCCGATCCACCCAGGCGTCCGGCAACCGCCTCGCGAACTCCTCGGCACTGCCCGCCTGTTGGCGCAGCTCGGCCAGCTCGTCCGCGAACGGGAGCGGCGCGATATGGGGAGCCCATGCCGGCTCTCCGACCGCCCCCAGGGTGACTCTAGCCCGCTCGCGCGCGACGGCGGGATCGTTGTCCACAGCCCCGACGTTGTAGCCGACCACCCGATGATCATCCCGGTCGCGGCCGGTCCCCCGCCGGACCGCCGTCAGATACTCGGGGGTGACCGGCTCGGCCAGCAGCGTGCCGTCCGCCGACCGGCCGGCGACCTCGACGGAGCGCGGCCCCCGCACCCCGGCCAGCACGGCGGGCGCCCGCAGCGGCGGCGCGGCCAGGCGCACCCCGTCCAGCCGCACATAGCGGCCCTCGACGGTGACCGTCTCGCCCGCCAACAGCCGGCGCAGCGCCTCCAGATACTCGGCGAGCAGGGTCAGCGGGCTGGCGGGCCACGAGCCGACCTGCCGCATCCAGTCGGGCATCCCGTGGCCCACGCTCACCTCCAGCCGACCGGGGTGAAAGTTCTCCAGCGTGGCCAGCTCCATGGCCGCGAACGCCGGATTGCGCGCCCCGGCCGGCAACAGGCCGAGCCCCACGGTGATCCGCTCGGTCGTCGCCAGCACGGTGGCCGCCTGTGCGATCCCCCCGTTCAGAAAGCAGTCCTCGACGATCCAGAGCGAGGCAAAACCGTTCTCTTCCGCTCGCCGGGCGAAAGCCAACAGCGTCGGGCCGTCCAGACTCGGCGGCACGATCACACCCACGGGAACACTCACGACGACTCCCTCGTTCCTCACCAACGGATCCGGTTCCAACACATCTGGTTCCGACAGGTCCGGTCCCAACAGATCCGGTTCCAACAGATCCGGCCCCTGCGCATCCAGTACGCCGACGACGGTATGCGGGCAGGGTTCCAGCGCGGAGTAACCGGTGGCGGGGCGGCGGGCGAATGGCCAGGATCTTCCGCATGCGTTCCTTCCTTGAGACCGATCGACTCACGCTCCGTCCGTTCGCCGAGGACGATCTGGACCGGCTGGTGGAGCTGAACAGCGATCCGGAGGTCACCCGCTTCATCAACGGCGGCCGGCCGATCCCCCGGACGACGCTCCGGGCACGCTCCCTGCCCAGGGTCACCCATATCCACCCGTGCTGGGGAACGCCGGGCTACTGGGTGGCCGAGGAGCGCGCGACGGGCGAGTTCCTCGGCTGGTTCGAGTTCCGCCCCCTGGTCGATGACAGCCCGGCCGAGGTCGAGCTCGGCTACCGGCTGCGGGCAGCGTCCTGGGGGCGCGGCTATGCGACGGAGGGTTCACTGGCCCTGATCGACAAGGGTTTCGCCGAGTTGGGGGTGGAACGCGTCACGGCCAACACCATGGCCGTCAACGCGCGTTCCCGCCGGGTGATGGAGAAGTCCGGGCTCTCCTTCGACCACGCGTTCACCGGCGACTGGCCGGAGGCGATCCCCGGCTCCGAGCACGGCGAGGTCGCGTATGTGCTCACCCGTGCCGACTGGGCGGCACGTCGGCACCCGTAGAAGAGGCACCGAAACGGCGACGGTGCCGCCCGCGCGTGGACGGCACCGCCGATCCGTTCAGTCCCGGGTGAGGACCGGCCCCTGGGGAGCCCCCTGGGGAGCGACGAACGCGCCCCCGAAGTAGCTCTCGACGGCCGCCCGCTCGGCGGCGTCGGGGTAGGGGTTGACGCAACCGACGCCGGCCGTCGAGCCGGACATCAGGCTGCTGCACGGGCCCGGCTTGATGTCCGGCAGGCCGAGGATGTGCCCGAGTTCGTGGGCGGCGATCCGGGTGGTGTCATAGCCCTCGGTCACGGCCTGACGGCCGAACCAGACGGTGCCGTTGCCCAGGCTGGTCATCAGCGCGCGCGGCCAGCCGTTGTCGGCGATGATCCGGATGTTGGCGGACTGGCCGGGCGCCACCGGTTCGAGACGCACCCCGGTGACGCTCTCGTTCCAGATGTCGGCGCCCGCGTGGACGGCGTCGACGAACTCGGCGGCGCCGCTGACGTCATAG
Source organism: Streptomyces sp. NBRC 109706 (assembly GCF_000974485.1). Taxonomy (GTDB): domain Bacteria; phylum Actinomycetota; class Actinomycetes; order Streptomycetales; family Streptomycetaceae; genus Streptomyces. Next base: position 343,503 of record NZ_BBOM01000010.1, read on the forward strand.
GTGAGGGTGGTCGCGGCGGCGGACTGCTCGTCGGCGACGGCCTGGCCGCCGGTGAGGATCAACGCGACGCTGGCCAGCAGGGTGACCAGCACCCGGAGAACCCTTCCGGGGAGTGCCCGTTCGGCTCTGGTGGGGGACATCTCAGCCTCCTGTGGGGGGACGATGCGAGACGCGCCATAAGACGTGCTCATGACAGAAACCATCTGCCCAGTCACCGCCCGGACCAACCGGCGGGGGCCGTCGGCCGGTTCAGCGCCCCCGGCCGCCGGGGGTCGGCAGATAGTCCCTGACCTCCTGCGGCGCCTTGGCGTAGGAGCCGGAGTCGAACGGCGGCCGCGGATCGTACTCGATCATCAGCTGCGCCGCCTGCGCGGCCACCGGCCCGGACAGTCGCTCGGCGAGCACCAGCGCCATGTCGATGCCGGAGGAGACCCCGGCGGCGGTGATGACGCGGCCCCTGACCACCACCCGCTCCTCGGTGTAGCGCGCGCCGTGCGCCTCCAGATCGGCGACCGCGCGGAAGTGGGTGGTGGCGTCGAGACCGCGCAACAGGCCGGCGGCGCCCAGAAGCAACGAGCCGGTGCAGACGGACGTGGTCCAGCTCGTCGTGGCGTGGATCCGGAGGATCCAGTCGAGGAAGGCGCGGTCGCGCTGGAGCGGCCGGGCACCGGGACCGCCGGGGACCACCAGCACATCGGCCGAGGAGAAGTCGTCGAACCGGTGGGTGGCCGACAGCCGCAGGGAGTCGGCGCCGTCCGGCACTGGCCCGAGGTCGGCGGCGGGGAAGAAGACCTCGGCGCCCGGCAGTTGCCGCAGGACCTCATAGGGGCCGATGGCGTCCAGGGTGGTGATGCCGGGGAAGACGGGAATCAGGATGCGCATGATGACGTGGGTGACCTTTCGGGAAGACCGAGGGGAATCGGCCGACTTGAGTCGGGGACGGGCGGAACAGGGCAAGGAACGAAAGACGCGAAAGGCGGGCGAAAGAGACCTGGCAGGGTGGCGTCAGGCGGGGGTCGGCTGGATCCCGCGCGTGAAGCGCTGCCGGTAGGCCCCTGGGGTGACATGGAGCGTGCGCTTGAAGCTCCGGTGGAAGGTCTCCACCGTGCCGAACCCACAGGAGCGGGCCACGGCATCGACGGTCATATCGGTGGTTTCCAGGAGCCGCAGGGCCGCCTCGACGCGGGTCGTCTCGACATAGGCGGCCGGCGTCCGTCCGACGGAGTCGCGGAAGACCCGGGCGAAGTTCCGCTCGCTCATCCCGGCGCGGGCGGCGAGCGCGGCGACGCTCAGATCGTGGTCGAGATGGTCGGCGATCCACTCCAGCACCTCACGCAGCGGCGACCTGGCCGGGCGCTGGGCCGCCAACTGCGTGCTGAACTGCGCCTGGTCACCGGGGCGCTGGACGAACATGACCAGCTGTCGGGCGATCCGCCGGGACAGCTCGGGGCCGTGGTCGTCCTCCACCATGGCGAGAGCCAGATCGATCCCGGCGGTCACCCCGGCGGAGGTCCAGACGTTCCCGTCCCGTACGAAGATCGGTACGGGATCGACCGTGACGGCGGGGTGGGCGCCGGCCAGCAGATCGCAGGCGGACCAGTGGGTGACGGCCCGCCGCCCGTTCAACAGCCCGGCCCGGGCCAGCAGAAAGGCGCCGCTGCAGACGGAGGCGACCCGGCGCGCCCGGCGCGCGGCCCGGGAGACCCAGTCCACCAGCCGCTCGTCCTCAGCGGCCCGGTGGACTCCCGCGCCGCCGACGGCGATCAGGGTGTCGACCGAGGCGGGGTCGAGCTGTCCGAGCGTGGCGGTCGTCGCCACGCCGAGGCCCGAGCTGGAGGTGACCGGCCCCGGCTCGGCGGCCACCACCTCGATGGACGTGCCGGGGATGTCCCGGGCCGCCTGGGCGAACACCTCGTGCGGGCCTGCCAGATCGAGGGCCTGGAACTGCGGGAAGGTCACGAAGACGACGCTGCGCGTGCGGCGATTGGTCACCCCACGATTCTGGGCGGGACCCGATCGTGGCGGCAATGACCTTGTTATGACGATTCCTGCCAGCCCCGGCCGTCCTGCGGTGGCCAGGGGCGGCGAACACGGAACGGCGGGAGCCGCGCCCCGTGGGGCCCGACTCCCGCCGCTTCTGGGACTTCGCCCGGGCGCTCAGCCCAGGTGGCCCTCGATCTCGGCCAGTTCCTCGTCGCTGAAGTCGAGCCGGTGGATGGCGCCGACGCTGTCCTCCAGCTGCTTGACGCTGCTGGCGCCGACCAGGGCCGAGGTGACCCGACCGCCGCGCAGCACCCAGGCGATGGCCATCTGGGCGAGCGTCTGACCACGGCGCTCGGCGATCGCGTTCAGTGCCCTGACCTTGTCCAACTTCTCCTGGGTCAGGCCGTCCTTGGTGAGGAACGGGCTGGAACCCGCGGCACGCGAGCCCTCCGGGACGCCGCCCAGATAGCGGTTAGTGAGCAGGCCCTGGGCGAGCGGCGAGAAGGCGATGGAGCCGGCGCCGACCTCGTCGAGGGTGTCCAGCAGACCGTCCTCGACCCAGCGGTTGAACATCGAGTAGGACGGCTGGTGGATCAGCAGCGGGGTGCCCAGCTCGCGGAGGATACGGGCCGCCTCGCGGGTCTGCTCGGGCGAGTAGTTGGAGATGCCGACATAGAGCGCCTTGCCCTGGCGCACCGCGGAGTCCAGCGCGCCCATGGTCTCCTCAAGCGGAGTGTCCGGGTCGGGGCGGTGGGAGTAGAAGATGTCCACATAGTCCAGGCCCAGCCGGCCGAGGCTCTGGTCCAGGCTGGAGAGCAGGCCCTTGCGGGAGCCCCACTCGCCGTAGGGGCCGTCCCACATGAGATAGCCGGCCTTGGTGGAGACGATGATCTCGTCGCGGTAGGGGCGCAGGTTCCTGGCGAAGAGCCGGCCGAAGTTGGCCTCGGCGGCGCCGGGGGGCGGGCCGTAGTTGTTGGCCAGATCGAAGTGGGTGACCCCCAGGTCGAAGGCGCGGCGGAGGATAGCGGCCTGCACGTCGAGGGGCCGCTCGTCGCCGAAGTTGTGCCAGAGCCCGAGGGAGACGGCGGGCAGCCTCAGTCCGCTGCGGCCGGAACGACGGTAGGACATGTCCTGGTAGCGGGAATCCGCGGCGACATAGGTCACGATGCGTCCTCGATCGATTCGGTGTGAAGAGTCCGGTTCAGGCTGGACCGCCGAGTATCGTCACACGCGGCGGCAACGGTGGGCAACCGGCCCCCATGCGCCTCCGCGCCCTCAGAGCTTTCGTTTGAAGACCCACACCGAGAGCGGGGCGAAGACCGCCGCGATGGCGACGGCCCAGGCCAGCGACTTGAGCACGGGGGCGGCGACGGCACCGCCCAGCATCAGCCCGCGGCAGGCCTCGGCCAGGATGCTGACCGGGTTGATGTCCACAAACGCCTGGAGCCAGCCGGGCATGGTGTCGGTGGGCACGAAGACATTGCTGACGAAGGTGAGGGGGAAGAGCGCGGTGAAGCCGAAGATCTGCACCCGCTCGGCGTCCTTGGCCAACAGGCCGACCAGCACGGCGACCCAGGAGAAGGCCAACGCGAACACCAGCAGCAGCACCACGGCGGCCAGCATGCCGATCGGGCCGGGAGAGCCCAGCCGGAAGCCGAGGATCAGCCCCACGACGAAGACCAGCAGGATCGACCACGCCTGTTTGACCTGATCGGCCGCGATCCGGCCGGCCAACGGGGCCCAGCGGGCGATGGGGAGCGAACGGAGTCGGTCGAACACCCCCTTGGTGAGATCGGTGTTGAGGCCCTGCCCCACATAGAGCGTGACGAACAGCATGTTCATCACGATCATCCCGGGGAGCATGAAGGTGAGGTAGTCGTGCACCGAGCCGGCGATCGCGCCGCCGAACACATAGGTGAACAGCAGCACGAACATGATCGGTTGGATGCTGAAATCGCTCAGCTCGAACGGGTTGTGCCGCACCTGGACGAGGGTGCGCCAGGCCAGGGTGAGGCTCTGTCGCACCCCTTCGGCCAGGCCCACCCGGGCGCCGGGCTCGGCGCCCGCACCGGACGGGCCCCGGGGGGCCGCTTCGCTGGTCAACGTGGAGCCTCCTCGCTCGGGCCGCGCCTCCGCTCGGGGGCGCCGGTGGCCGACGGCATCCCCTGCCCGCGGCCGGGTCCCTCCCCCTCGCTCGCCTTCCCCGCCTTCCCCGCCTCCCCCGCCTTCTGGTCACCCTTGTCGCCCTCGTCGCCCCGGGCCGGACGACCGGTGAGACCGAGGAAGACCTCGTTGAGGCTGGCGCCGCGCAGCGCCAACTCCGTGACCCGCACCCGGGCGTCGTCCAGCCGGCGCACCACGGCGGGCAGCACATCGGGATCGCTGATCGGCACGGTGACGAGGGCGCCCTGCACCTCCGGATCGGCACCGGCCAGCTCGGCGACGGTGCGTCGGACCAGCGGCAGCTGGTCGGCGTCCTCGGGACGGACCGCGAGGGTGCTCCCGCCGGCCTTCGCCTTCAACTCCTGTGGCGTGCCCTGGGCGATCAGCCGACCACGGTCGATCACCACGATGGTGTCGGCGAGTTCGTCCGCCTCGTCCAGATACTGCGTGGTCAGCAGCACCGTGGTGCCTTCCGCGACAAGCTCCCGGGTCAGCTGCCACATCTCGGTGCGGGCACGGGGGTCGAGGCCCGTGGTCGGCTCGTCCAGGAAGAGCACCGGTGGCCGCCCCACCAGACTGGCCGCCAGGTCCAGCCGGCGCCGCATGCCTCCCGAGTAGGTGCCCACGGCCTGATGGCCGGCCTCGGCCAGCCCGAAGCGCTCCAGCAGCTCCTCGCCCCGCTGCCGGGCGACCCCGCGCCGCAGGCCCAGCAGACGGCCGATCAGCACCAGGTTCTCGATGCCGGTGAGTTGCTCGTCCACCGAGGCGTACTGCCCGGTGAGGCCGATCAGCCGACGGACCCGATGGGCGTCGCGGCAGACGTCGTGGCCGTGCACACTGGCCCGCCCGGAGTCGGGCCGGAGCAGGGTGGCCAGCACCCGGACCACCGTCGTCTTCCCCGCGCCGTTGGGGCCGAGCAGACCGAGCACGGTGCCGGGCCGGACCCGGATGTCGACCCCGTCCAGCGCGGTGGTGCCGCCGAAGCGCTTGACCAGCCCCTCGGCCCAGATGGCGTGCTCCATGCGCGCTCCTTCCGAGCCCTTCCACTATGCGGTTGTCCCGGGGGCGGCCGCGACCGGAGGATCACCTGGACGCGGCCGAACGTATGCCGAGGGTGAGCAGCACCAGGGCGCTGACCCGGGCGATGGCCGTGCGTGTCCTGGGGCTGTCCATCAGCCGTCTGGCGCCGGTGATCAGCGCGGTCCACAGCAGCAGCCAGCCGGCTATCAGCGTGGCGTGCACGCTGACCAGCAGCACCAGCTGTCCGGCGAAGGAGCGGTGGGGATCGAGGAACTGGGGGACCAGCGTCAGATAGATGGCGGCGGCCTTGGGATTCAGCACATTGCCCAGCAGGGCCTGGGCCCAGGCGGACGAGCCGAGCGGACGGGACAACCTCCTCGGGAGCGAGCGCGCGGGGCGCATGGTCGGTGGGCGAGGATCCGGGGGAGCGTGCGGGCGGATGTGTGGGCGAGGGGCAGCCGAACGCCAGGTCCAGACGGCGAGGGCCACCAGATAGGCCGCGCCCAGCAGGCGGAGCGTGGTGTACGCCTGGCTGGAGCGGGCGATCAGGGCGGAAAGCCCGACGAGCGCCAGCGCGCCATGGACATAGAGCCCGCCGACCGTGCCGGCGATGACGGGAATCGCCTGCCGCCGGCCGCCGGCGCCGACATGGCGCGTCAGCAGGGCCAAGCTGGCACCCGGGGTGACGACCAGCGGCAGCACCGCCATGGCGAAGCCGACAGCCGCCACCGAAGGGGTCAGGACACCACCCGGAAGTGCGTGGTCAACCGGCGGTCGTCGTCCAGCACATGGAAGGCGAGGCCGGGAGGCGCGGCTCTGTCTGCCGGATCGTCCGACTCCCAGGGCATGCGCAGCGTCCATGTGACGGCGGGGGCGACCACCACGGGGACGCCGGCGAAGAGGGAGACGGCCGCGGTGTGCGCATGGCCGGTGAGCAGGGCCACCACCTGTGGATGGGCGGCCAGCAACTCCGCCAGCTCCTCCGTGTCGCCCAGGCAGGAGCCGTCCGGCAGCGGATGGTGCAACGCCACCGGCGGCTGGTGGAAGGCGATCAGCGCGGGGACACCGGGGCCGAAGGCGGTGAGCGTGGCGTCGATCCAGGAGACCGTCTCCGGGGCCAACCACCCCTCGTTCCGGCCCGGGATGGTGGCATCGCACATCAACACGACCGCGTCTCCCACGCGGTGCGCCCGATTGATCGGGCCGGGCTCGGCCGCCTCCCCCAGCAACACCTCGCGGTAGGCGCGGCGTTCGTCGTGGTTGCCCGGGCAGCACAGCACCGGGAACGGGGCGGTCAGCAGGCCGGCGGCCTCGCGATACTCCTCCGGGGCGCCGTGGTCGGCGATATCGCCCGTGACCAACAGGGCGTCCGGAGCGGTGGGCAGCGCCCGCAGATGGTCCATCACCCGAAGGGCGCGCTCGGTGGATCGCGCGGTGCCGTCCAGATGGAAGTCACTGAGCTGTGCCAGCAGAAGGGCCATGAGCCCTCCCCCCTCTCGAAGTTCTTCTCACGGTAAATTTCCTCTTTACCGTGAGAAGCAATCTAGACTAGACTCGTGACCCAGCGCAACCACCCCGGCGGATAAAGTGACACATCGTGATCCACAGGGGTTCCTGGCGGCGCGAACGACGAGCGGAGAGGAAGGGGCGATGGGGACACGACGGCATCTGGCGGTGGAGCTGGCCAGCACCATCCGGCACGACGGGCATGGCGGCGTGGCCGACGACCTCCTCGCCCCCGAGGATCTCGACCAATGGGTGGTGGAGCACGCCGAGTTGTTCGACTCCCGGCTCGATATCGGGCGGTTCCGCGCCGACGACGCGCTGCTGGCCGAGGTGGTGGCGCTGCGCCAGGCGGTGCGCGCCCTCTTCGCCCACGCCGTCCGCCCCGGTCCGGCCAGCCCGGCGGACGCCCATCGGCTGCTTCCCGTCGACGAGGCCCTGGCCCGGCTCAACGAGGCGGTCGCCAGGGAGCCGCTCACCGCCTGGATCGACTGGCCGGACGGGGCGCCGCCGGTCATGGTCTCGCTCTCCGCGACGGACGATCAGGGCACCCGCCTCGCCGCGGCGCTCGCCCGGGCCACCATCGCGTTTCTGACCGGCCCCTTCCGGGAGCGGCTGCGTGCCTGCACGGCCCCGCGCTGCGTGCGGTACTTCGTGCAGGGCCATGGCCGTCAGGAGTGGTGCAAGCCCAGCTGCGCCGACCGTGTCCGCGCCGCCCGGCACTACCGGCGGCAGCGCGCCAGAAAGCCGGAGGAGGAGGCGCCATGACGGGCCGTCGCACAGCCACGCGATGGTGGGTGGCAGCCCTCCGCGCAGGGGTGGCGGCCCTCACCGCACCGGTGAGAGCCGCCGTCCGAAAGGTGCTGTCCGGATCAGCCGGCGTTCTCCGTCCGGCGCAGCACCGTCACACCGCGCGGCGGGAGCGTGTCGAACCGCTCGCCGTCGACGGGCGACAGCCGCCCGTCGTCCAGCTCGGCCAACTCGCCCAGCCCGACGGCCTCGTCCGTGCGGTTGATCAGGAACCAGTAGGCGCTCCCGCCGGTGCCCCGAACAACCAACTCCACCCGCCCCCGCAGGTCCTCTGGCAGTTCGCTCTCCACCCCGGCGCCGGCCAGGAGCCGAGCCAGCACGGCGGGCAGCCCCGAGGCCCCGAGCCGGGTGGAGACATAGGCGGCGGAGCCGTGCCCCACCGCTCGGCGGGTGATGGCCGGTCGCCCGGCCTGCGCTCCGTCCCGGTAGCCGGCCAGCACGGACACCTCGGGGTCCACCACGCTGATCCGGTCGGTCCACAGCGTGCCCGTGCCCCCGTCGTCCAGCCGAACGGACTCGTCGGGGAGCAGCGGCCCGAACTCCTCGATCCGGATGCCCAGCAGATCGCGCAACGCCCCCGGGTAGCCGCCCAGCCAGGCATGGTCGTTCTCGTCCACCACACCGGAGAAGTAGGTGGTGACCAGGTGCCCACCGCGCTCGACGAAGCAGGTCAGCTCCTTGGCCAGCTCCTCCGGCACCACATGCAGCACCGGGGCCACCACCAGGTCATAGGCGTCCAGCGCGGCACCCCGGTGGATCACGTCGGCCCGCACGCCAAGCGCGAGGAAGGCCGAGTACCAGTCCAGTGCCTCCTGCCGGTAGTTCAGCAGGGAGGAGGGGTGCGAGTCCTGCTCGCTGGCCCACCAGGACTCCCAGTCGAACAGGATGGCCGCCCGCGCCGGGCGCCGCTCCGCGCCCACCACCTCGGCCAACCGTCCGAGACGGCCGCCCAGTTCGACCACCGAGCGGAACACCTCGGAGTCCGCCCCGGCGTGCGGCACCATCGCCGAGTGGTACTTCTCGGCGCCGGCCGCCGACTGCCGCCACTGGAAGTAGCAGACGGCGTCCGCGCCGTGCGCCACATGCAGCAGGGAGTCGCGGGCCAGATCCCCGTCCCGCTTGGCCACGTTCACCGGCTGCCAGTTGACCGCGCTGGTGGAGTGCTCCATGAGGAACCAGGGCCGGCCCCCCGCGATGTTGCCCGTGAGGTTGGCCGAGAACGACAGCTCGTCCCGCGCCTGCGGCCCTGGGTGCACATAGTGGTCGTTGGAGACGAAGTCCACCTCGCCGGCCCAGTCGGCGTAGTGCATCCCCTTGGTCTCGCCCATCACCATGAAGTTGGTGGTCACCGGCACATCCGGGGTGATCCGGCGGAGCAGGTCCCGCTCCGCCCGCAGATAGTCCTTGAGCGCGTCCGAGGAGAAGCGCTTGAAGTCCAGCTGCTGGGTCGGGTTGGGGTGCGAGGCGGCGAGCCGAGGCGGCAGCACCTCGTCGAAGGAGCCGTAGCGCTGCGACCAGAACGCCGTGCCCCAGGCCGTGTTGAGCGCGTCGACCTGGCCGTAGCGGGCGCGCAGCCAGTCCCGGAAGGCGGTGGCCGCGTCCTCGGAGTAGTCGTAGATGTTGTGGCAGCCCAACTCGTTGCTGATATGCCAGGCCGTCAACGCCGGATGGTCCTGGTAGCGCTCGGCCATCGCCTCGGCGAGGCGCAGCGCGTGCTCGCGGAAGACCGGGGAGGTCGGTCGCCAGTGCTGCCTGGCCCCGGGCGAGATGGTCTGCCCCCGCTCGTTGACCGGCAGGATCTCGGGGTGCAGCGTGCTCAGCCAGGGCGGCGGGGAGGCCGTCGCGGTCGCCAGGTCCACGGCGATACCGCCCGCGTGCAGCAGGTCCATCACCTCGTCCAGCCAGGCGAAGTCCCAGATGTCCGGCGCGGGTTGGATCCGAGCCCAGGAGAAGATCGCGAGTGAGACGATGTTCACGCCCGCCTCGCGCATCAGCCGGACGTCCTCCTGCCACACCTCGCGCGGCCACTGCTCCGGGTTGTAGTCGGCCCCATAGGCGAACCTGGGCGTTGACTCATCGGTCGGCCAGCGCAGCCAGCGCGGCGACGGGTCGCGGGTCATCGTGCTCCTCGGAAAAGTCGAACGGCGCGGAGGCGGTGCCGCCCCCGCGCCGTCATCGGGTGCGACCGGGGTCAGTCGGTGATGGTGAAGCCCTGGTCCTCGCCGTAGCGGCGAGAGCTGTCCTGCCAGTCGGCGAGCCCGTCGGCGAGCCGGGTGTTGGACACATAGGCCTGGCCGACGGTGTCGTTGAAGATGGAGTTGGCGTACACCTGGAACGGCAGGTAGGACCAGTCGTCCGCGACGTTGGCCGCCGAATCGGCGAACACCTCGTTGGCCCGCTGGCCGCCGAAGTAGGGGAACTCCGTGGCAAGGAACTCCTCGGAGCCCAGCTCGGCGGTGGTGGCGGGGAAGGCGCCGTTGTCCAGCCTGGTCCCCACGCCGTCGCCCACGTTGGCGTACTGCAGGAAGCCGTAGGCCAGTTCCTTTTTGCTGCTGGCGTCCGGGATGGTCAGCGCGCTACCGCCGTTCTCCGCGCTGGCCGGGTTGCCCTCCTCCCACTGCGGAAGCGGGGCGACGCGCCAGGAGCCGGCGCCGCCGGGCAGGCTCGACTCCAGGTTGGCCGGCATCCAGGCGCCGGTGGCCAGGCTGGCGATGGTGCCGTCGCCCATCCCCTGGAACCACTCGTCGCTCCAGGAGGTGATCGGGGCCAGCAGGTCCTCGTCCAGCATCTGCTGCCACAGCTCGGTGTAGGCCGCGGTGCCCTCGTCGGAGAAGTCGATCCCCACCTCGGTGCCGTCCACCTGGTAGGGGCGCCCGCCGGCCTGCCAGATCAGGCTGGTGGCGAAGCCGCCGTCGCCGGTGTCGTTGGTCATATAGGCGCTGGGATCGGCCTCGTGCAGATCGCGGGCGGCCTGCAGGTACTCGTCCCAGGTGGTGGGCACCTCGATGCCGTGCTCGTCGAAGAGGTCCTTGTTGTAGTAGAGCGCCATCGGGCCGGAGTCCATCGGCAGGCCGTAGACGCCGTCGTTCGCCTGCACGGCGCTCCAGGGGCCCGGCGAGAAGGTGTCGCCGAGGTCCTTGGCGCCGAAGCCGGACAGATCGCTGATCGACTCGTTCAACGAGAACTGGCCCATGGCGTAGTACTCGATCTGTGCGACATCCGGCACTCCGGAGCCGGCCTGCATGGCGTTCTGCAGCGCGGTGTACTGGTCGTTGGCGGTGCCCGCGTTGACCAGGTTGACCTTCACATTGGGGTATTCGTCCTCGAAGTCCTCGACGACCTGCCCCAGCGTGGGCTCCCATGCCCACACGGTGATCTCGCCGCCCTCTTCCAGGGCCTGGGTCAGCTCGTCGGCGGAGGCGCTGCCCCCGCCGGAGCCGCCGTCGTCGGAGCCACAGGCGGTCAGCCCCAGGGCCACGACGGTGGCCAGCCCGACCCCGCGCAGCGCGCGGCGCGTTGTTTTGGTCATCACAGTCAACTCACTTCGCTGTCAGAACTGTTGGAAGGAAAAAGAAGAGACGCAAACAAGGGAGGAAAAGCAGGGGGATCACTCCTTGACGCTTCCGGCGGCGAGCCCGGACTGCCAGTAGCGCTGGAGCAGCAGGAAGGCGACGACCAGCGGCAGGATGGTCAGCAGCGAACCGGTGATCACCAGGTGGAAGATGGCCTCCCCACCGGCGGTGGACGCCTGCGCGTTCCACGCGTTGAGGCCGAGGGTCAGCGGATACCAGTCCGGATCCTTGATCATGATCAGCGGCAGGAAGTAGTTGTTCCAGGTCGCGACCATGGTGAACAGCAGCACGGTGACGATCCCGGGGGCGAGCATCGGCAGGCTAACCCGGAAGAAGGTCCGCAGTTCGCTGGCCCCGTCGATCCGCGCGGCCTCCAGCAGCTCGACGGGGATCGCGTCGGCCGCGAAGACCCACATCAGATAGAGGCCGAACGGCGAGATCAGCGAGGGGATGATCACAGCCCAGGGGGTGTTGGTGAGGCCCATCTCGCTGAACATCAGGAAGGTCGGCACCGCCAGCGCCGTCCCGGGTACCGCCACGGCACCGATCACCACGGCGAACACGGCCCGCTTCCCGGGAAACTGGAACTTCGCCAACGCATAGCCGCCCAGCACCGCGAGGAACGTCGCCCCGCCAGCGCCCACCACCACATAGAGCAGCGTGTTGAACAGCCAGCGCACAAAGACGCCGTCGTCGTAGGTGAGCGTGTCGGAGATGTTGCTCCACAGCGCGAAGTCCCCGTCGAACCACAGGCCGAAGGAGTCGAAGAGCCCGGCCTGGGTCTTGGTGGCGTTGATCGCCAGCCAGACCAGCGGCACCAGCGAGTAGATCAGCACCAGTGCGGTGAGCACCGTGAGCAGCGGGCTGCGGCGCGGCCGGTTCACGGAGTGCGGACGCCGCGGCCTCCTGGTGCGCAGCCGAGGAGCCGGACGACCGTTCGCGCCCCGCCCCGTGGTGGTCGTGGTGGCTGCCATCGGTCACGCTTCCTTTCGCATGCCGCGAAGCTGCACGACGTAGGCGATGACCATGGTGAGCAGGCCCATCAGGATCGCCACGGTGGCGGCGTAGTTGTGCTGCTGGCCGGAGAAGGACAGCGAGTAGGTGAACAGGTTGGGCGTGAAGTAGGTGGTGATCGCGTTGGGCGCGAGGTTCTGCAGGATGCTCGGCTCGTTGAACAGCTGGAAGCTGCCGATGATCGAGAAGATGGTGGCGATCGCCAGGGCGCCACGGATCGCGGGCAGCTTGATCGCGGTGATCACCCGCCACTGGCCGGCGCCGTCGATCTCCGCCGCCTCGTAGAGCGAGTGCGGGACCACCCGCAGCGCGGCATAGAAGATCAACATGTTGTACCCGACGAACTCCCAGGTCACGATGTTGCCGATGGAGGCGAGCACCAGATCAGGCGAGAGCGGGTTGGGCAGCGAGATGCCGAACGCGTCGTTGATGTTGCCGACCAGACCGAAGCGGTTGCCGTAGATGAACCCCCACATCAGGGTGGCGACCACGGCGGGCACCGCATAGGGCATGAAGATCGCGATCCGGAAGAAGCTCTTCCCGTAGAGCCGCCCGCTGTCGATGGCCAACGCGACCAGCAGGGCGATCCCCAGCATGATCGGCACCTGGATCAGCAGGAACAGGGTGACCCGGCCCAGCGCCTCCCAGAACTTCGGATCCTCGAACGCCCGCTGGTAGTTCTCCAGTCCGACGAACGAGGTGCCGCCGACCATCTGCTCGCGGAAAAGGCTCAGATAGATCGAGTAGGCGATCGGCGCCAGGAAGACCACGACAAAAACGATCATGAAGGGCGCGAGGAATCCCCAACCGACCCAGGAGCGCCGGCTCCGTGCGGCCTTGGGCGGCGGAGCGGCCGGGCGTCCCGCCACGGAGGGCGGTGACAACGTCGTCATGGGCATACCTCGCTGGTCGTACCGAATGTTTACGCAAACACACCATGGCCGAGCGGCTCACCCGCAGTGGGTGTTTACGTAAACATTGATTAATGTGATGCTTACACTGCCTGCTGGGGAGCGTCAAGCGCCGGCCCGGTACCGGTTCGGTCGGGCGCCCCCGTACATCGGGCACGAAACAGGAGAGCGGCGTGGACGAGTTGGGATCTGGCGCGGACGCGGAGGGCGTCTGGGGGCCGGCCGCCGATCCGGGCGCCCGACGGCCGCTTCGGCAGAAGCGGGTGTCCATGGCGGACGTGGCCCGGCTGGCCGGCGTCTCCTCCCAGACGGTCTCCCGGGTCTCCAACGGGCACCCCGGTGTGGTGGAGAGCACCCGGCAGCAGGTGCTAGCCGCGATGAAGGAGTTGGGCTATCGACCCAACAGCGCCGCGCGAGCGCTCAAGAGCGGAGAGTTCCGGACGATAGGCGTCATCCTGTTTACCCTCTCGACCACGGGAAACGTTAGGACCCTGGAGGCCATCGCCAGTTCCGCCGCCGAACAGGGCTATGCGATCACGCTGTTGCCGGTGGCCGCACCCACCCAGGACCAGGTGCGCGGGGCCTTCACCCGGCTGGGAGAGCTGGCCGTCGACGCGATCATCGTGATCATGGAGGTGCACCTCCTCGACGCCGGAACGGTCACCCTGCCGCCGAACGTCAGCGTGGTGGTGATGGACTCCGACGCGGGCGACCGCTACAGCGTGGTGGACACCGACCAGGCCGGGGGCGCCAGGGACGCCGTTCAGCACCTGCTGGACCTCGGCCACGAGACGGTCTGGCATGTGACGGGACCGGACGACTCGTTCTCCGCCCAGCGGAGGACCGACGCCTGGCGGGACACCCTGACCGAGGCCGGCCGGGAGGTGCCGCCACCGCTGCGGGGCGACTGGACGGCGGATTCCGGCTACCTGGCCGGACTGAAGCTGGCCGAGGAGCCGCGCTGCACCGCCGTGTTCGCCGCCAACGACCAGATGGCGCTCGGCCTGTTGCGCGCCTTCCATGAGCGCGGCCGCGCGGTCCCCGGGGAGATCAGCGTGGTCGGCTTCGACGACATCCCGGACTCCGGCTCCTTCACCCCACCCCTGACCACCATCCACCAGGACTTCGCCGAGGTGGGCCGGCGGTGCGTGGAGGGTGTGCTCCGACAGTTGCGGACGGACACCATGGAGCGGGGCACAACGCTGGTGCCGACCTGGATGGTGCCGAGGGCGAGCACCGCACCGCCGCCCGGCCGCTGACCGCTTCGGTCGCGCCTCGCGACCGGGCTCAGCGGCCTGTCAACGCCGCCAGCAGATCCTCGGACGCGGCCGTCCAGCCGAAGCTGTTCTCCACCAGCGCCACCGTGGAGTCGTGGTGACGGCGGCCCTGCGGCTCGGCGACGCAGTCGGTGAGCACCAGCGGCCGGTAGTCGCGGAACATCGCGTCCCTGACCGTCGACTCCACGCAGACGCTGGTGGTGCAGCCCGTGACGATCAGGTCGTTGACGCCGAGCCGGCGCAGGGTGGCGTCCAGGGCCCTGTCGTGGAACCCGCTGAATCGGTTCTTGCGCAGCACGTGATCACCTCCGACCGGTGTCAGCCGATCCACGATCATGGTGTTCCAGGTGTCGTGGACCAATACCCTGAGCGAGGCGTCAAGCCCCTCCTGGCCGGCCAGGTAGTCGAAGAGCGCGGTGACCAGCTCGCCGCGCGAGCCGAAGTGCAGATAGAGCCCGCGTCGGGAGACGCCGACCCGCTCGGCGACGGCGGCCATGGTCAGGGCGGGCAGCCTCGATGTCGGTGGCGGCGATCCCTCGGTGGTCGGCGCGATCGTCGAGCCGATCGCGCGGGTGCTCGCCGGGGCCAGGGAGGCCCGGATCCCGGTGCTCTACCTCCAACACGGCTACCGTGCCGACCTGGCCGGTCTCGGCGCCGAGGGAAACAAGAACCGCCTGATCCACGCGGCGGTCGGCCGGTGCCGGCCCCCGACGGCACGGACGAGCGGCGGGTCTGGTCCGCCGACGACTCCGTCGCCGCGCTGACCGAGTGGGCCCACCATCTGGCGCGCTACCACCCCCGGGTGCTCGCCGTCGACCAGGCGGTGCAGCAGGTGCGCCGGCAGGACGCGGACGCCGGGCGACACCACCGACGCGCCAGCGACGCCCAGCTGGCGAACTGCAGCCGGCTCGCCGAATGGCTCGCGGACGAGGGGCGGCTGGCCGAGCCCTGGACGGTGGAGACGGGGGCCGACCTGCTCTGGTCACTGGTCTCCAGCGAGGTGATCGCGGGACTGCTCAACGAACGTGGCTGGTCACAGGCGGAGTTGGGCGATCGGCTCGCGATCCTTTACCGACGGACTCTGACCACCTGAGAACCACTGTTGACCGAACCGGGCGGGAGGACTCCGCTGGGGCAACGATTGTCAGTGGCCGCTGATAGACCTGGTCTCACCTCAAGCAACTACGGAGTGTGACCATGTCGACTCATCCCGCGTTCGTCCAGCTGCCCCTTCCCTCCTCTCCCCCGGCCGGCACGGCACGGTGCCGGGGCCGACGAGCGACACCGCCCTACGGTGAGAGCACAGGTGCGCCCCACGGGCGCCCGCACACCGAGGAAGAGGAGCAGGCCGGCATGACGGATCGTCCTGATACCGCCGAGGAGTTCGGTGCCGACACGTCGAGGGCCCCCGCCGGGGCCGTGGCCCCGGCGGACGGCGATGTGATCGATGTGTTCGATGTGATCGTCATCGGCGCCGGGCCCCCCGGGGAGAACCTTGCGGAGCGCACCCAGGCCGCCGGGCTTCGCACCGCCCTGGTGGAGGGCGATCTGGTGGGCGGCGAGTGCTCGTACTGGGCCTGTATGCCGAGCAAGGCCCTGCTGCGCCCGGCGGCCGCGCTGGCCGCGGCGCGTGCGGTCCCCGGCGCCCGGGAGGCGGCGGGCGGTGAGCTGGCCGCGGCGGCGGTGCTCGCCAGCCGGAACGCCTTCGCCAGCAACTGGCGGGACGAGGGGCAGGTCTCCTGGCTTGAGTCCGTCGATGTCGAACTCGTCCGTGGTCAGGGCCGGTTGGCCGGGCCGAGAAAGGTGGTGGTCACGGCGTCGGACGGGACGGAGCGGCGCCTGACCGCCCGGCACGCGGTGGCGCTCTGCACGGGCTCGCGCCCCGCCCTGCCGCCGCTGCCCGGCATGGACGAGGCGCGCCCGTGGACCAGCCATGAGGCCACCTCGTCGCAGCGGGTGCCGGAGCGGCTGGCCGTGGTCGGCGGCGGGGTCGTGGGGGTGGAGATGGCCGCCGCCTGGCAGGCGTTGGGCGCCAGGGTGACGCTCCTGGTGCGAGGGGACACCCTGTTGCCGCACTGGGAGCCGTTCGCGGGCGAGCTGGTGGCGGAGGGGTTGGCCAGGGCGGGGGTCGAGCTGCGCACCGGCGCCTCCGTCGCGGCGCTGCGCCGGCCGGATCCCGATGGCCCCGCGGTGGTCGAGCTGTCCGGGGGCAACACCGTGATCGCCGACGAGGTGTTGTTCGCGACGGGGCGCCGGGCCCGCACGGACGAGCTGGGTCTTGAGACGGTGGGGCTCACCCCGGGCGACTGGCTCGCGGCGGAC
The DNA here is from genome assembly GCF_000974485.1 of Streptomyces sp. NBRC 109706. Taxonomy (GTDB): domain Bacteria; phylum Actinomycetota; class Actinomycetes; order Streptomycetales; family Streptomycetaceae; genus Streptomyces. The sequence continues at coordinate 360,078 of NZ_BBOM01000010.1, forward strand.
GACTCGCTCCGGGTCCAGGGGGTGCCAGGCGACTGGCTCTACTGCGCGGGGGATGTCAACCACCGCGCGATGCTCACCCACCAGGGGAAGTACCAGGCGCGGATCGCGGCGAGCGCGATCGTGGCCCGAGCCCGCGGTGCGGGGGTCGATGACGGGCCATGGGGTGCCCAGGCCGCGACGGCCGACCATCAGGCGGTGCCCCAGGTGGTGTTCACGGACCCGGAGGCGGCCTCCGTGGGACTGACGCTGGCCTCGGCCGAGAAGGCGGGCCTGCGGGTGCGGGCGGTGGACTACGACCTGGGCTCCGTCGCCGGCGCGGCACTCTTCGCCGAGGGCTATCGGGGTCGGGCGCGGATGGTGGTGGACGAGGACCGCCAGGTGGTGGTCGGAGCGAGCTTTGTGGGGCCGGGGGCCGGCGAGTTGCTGCACGCGGCGACGATCGCCGTGGTCGGGGAGGTGCCGCTGGCGCGGCTGTGGCACGCGGTCCCCGCGTATCCGACGATCAGCGAGGTGTGGCTGCGCCTGCTGGAGGCCTATCGGGGGTAGCGGGCAGGGGCGGCGGGAGCGCGGCCCGCGCCGGGCCGGAGGCGCCCCGGTTCGGGATCCGGGGGCGTCCGCCCGGCGCCGGAGGAGACGCCTGGGCCTAGCGGCCGAGCGCCGAGCGGCAGACCGCGTTCATGGTCGGGTCGGGGAAGGCGCAGAAGGAGTCCGGGAGTTCGACGGGCGGGGCTTCCTGGCCGGCGGGGGCGTGGGCCGGCTCCTCGACGGGCCCCGGCGCGATCGGTTCGGGCCCCGAGGGCTGGGGGGCGGGCGCCGTGGGGGTGGGGGTGGGGTCGGGGGCGGCCGATCCGTCCTCCCGCTTCCCCGCCGGTCCCTCGGGTCCGGCGGCCGGGCTCGGTTCGCTGGCCGGCGCCACGGCGTGGGCGGTGGCCAGGGGCGTGGGCTTCTTCAGGGCGCCGTCCTCGGCGTCCTCGCCGCCGGCGGTCCCGGCGCAGCCGCCGAGCAGCAGCGCCAGAGCCGCCATGCCGAGTGCCTGCCGTGCGGTGGTGCCTGGGATGTTCATCGAGTGGGCCTTCCCTCGCGTGGGTGGGTGCCCCCGACAGCGCGGGGGCACGCTGTCCAACGCGGCCGGCGGCCCAGGTTTCCGCTGGCTCACCCCATTGCAGCAACGTTCCGTCAAGTGCCGTCGTCGGTTCGCCCGTTCCGGCCCGGCCGGGCCGCCGGCCGGTCGGCAGCCCGGGTCGGGTCCGGTCGGTCGGTCAGACGGCGACGCGGGGGTCGGCCACCCCCTGGAGGATGTCGGCCGCGGTGTTGGCGACGATGTACACCGCGCCCAGGACGAAGGTGACCCCCGCGACCGCGGGGAAGTCGGAGACCGGGATGCCGGCCCCCAGATAGCTGCCGAGCCCCGGCCAGCTGAAAACGCTCTCCACGACCAGCACCCCGGCGAACATGAAGCCGATCTGGAGCCCGGTCATGGAGAGGGCGGCGTTGACGGAGTTCCGTGCCACATGCCGGAGCACGAGGGAGCGTTCGCCGAGCCCCTTGGCGCGGGCGGTGCGCACATACTCCGCGTCCAGGGTCGACCGCAGGCTGGAGCGGAACACCCGGCCGATGGCGAGGGCGGGGCCCACCGCCAGGGCCAGGGCCGGCAGCAGCAGGTGGCGCAGCGCGTCGACGCTGGTGGCCGGGTCCCCGGCGAGCAGCCCGTCGAGGACGAGCAGGCCCGTCGGCCCGTCCACGTCCCCGCCGCCGCTGACCCGGCCGTTGGCGGGCAGCCAGTCCAGCTGTTGGTAGAAGACGATCAGGAAGAAGATGCCCAGCAGAAAGGTGGGAGCGGTGGAGAGGACGAAGAGCAGTCCGCGCAGGGCGCCGGTGCCCTTCCAGCGCAGCGTGCTGGAGAGGGCGAACAGCAGGGCCAGCACCAGCGCCAACAGGAAGGCGAAGAGCACGAGTTCGAGGGTGGCCGGCAGATAGCTCCCGATGTCCTCGGTGACCGGCCGCTTGGTGCGGAAGGAGATGCCCAGATCGCCGGTGAACAGGCCACCGAGGTAGTCGAAGTAACGGGTGACGGGCGGCGCGTCCAGGCCGAGCCTGGCGCGTTCCGCCGCGATGGCCTCGGGCGAGGCGGTCGGTCCGAGGGTCGCGGCGGCGGCGTCGGTCGCCGAGATCTCCTGGAGAACGAACAACACCACGGAGAGCACCAGCAGCAGCGCGACCAGGGAGGCCAGCCGGGTGCCGAGAAAACGCGGGGTCATGGTCCGTTGGGCCTTTCATGAGCGGAGCCGGGGTGGGGTCACACGGCTCGGCGCGGGGTCAGTGACCGCGCCGAGCCATGATGTTGCGCACCGCGTCACCGCCGAGGTTGGCGATCAGGCTGAGCAGCATCACGGTGATCCCGGGGATGACCGGTATCCACCAGTGGGTGAGCAGTTCGGGCAGGGCGCGGGAGGTGTCGGCGCCCAGCTCGGGGGCCGGGGCGGACTGGCCGAGCCCGAGGAAGGAGAGGCTGGCCAGCACGAGGACCACGCTGCCCACGTCGAGGCTGGCGGTGATCACGGCGGACGGCACCACGCCGGGGAGGAGGTGGCGCAGGATGATCCGGGGGGTGCCGACGCCCGCCATCCGGGCGGCCTCGACATGCGGTCGGGCCGCGAGGGACCGCACCTCGCCGCGCACGATTCTGGCGTAGTAGGGCCACCAGACCACGGAGATGGCGAGGAAGGTGTTGCCGAGCCCGGAGCCGAGGGCGGCGGCAACGGCGACCGCGACCAGGGTGCCGGGCAGTGCCAGGAAGAGGTCGGTGACCCGCATCAGCACGGCGTCCAGCCAGCCGCCGAAGGCGCCGGCGAGCAGTCCGACCACTCCGCCGACCAGCAGTCCCAGGGCGACGACGGCCAGCGCCATCAACCAGCTGGTGCGCAGGCCCAGCAGGGTGCGGGAGAGCAGGTCGCGGCCGATGCCGTCGGTGCCCAGCAGATGGTCGGAGCTGCCGATGCCGGCGTAGAGCTCGCCGCTGGTGCCGACCGGATCGGCCGGCGCGAGCAGGGGCGCGGCCAGCGCGACCAGGGTCACCAGGCCGAGCAGCGCCACCATGAGGTGGTCCAACAGCCGTCCGCCGCCGAGGTGTCGGCGGGGCATCCGGACCGGGGGGCGGACCTCGGCTATCTCGGCGGCCATCAGAACTCCCCCCGGTGCACACAGGCGACGGCGCGGCGGGCCGACGGGGGCGCGGTGCGGGCCGGGCCAGGCGGGCGGGGCCCGATGGGCACCAGCTGGATGCCGGTCAGGGTGTCGGCACACGCGTCGACGGCGACCGGGCAGCGCGGGTGAAAGGCGCAGCCGGAGGGCGGCGCGAGGGGGCTGGCCGGCTCGCCGTCGAGCGTCGGCAGCGCGACGTCGAGCCCGGGGACAGCGGAGATCAGGGCCTTGGTGTAGGGGTGTTTGGGGTCCGCGATCAGTTCCTCCGCCGAGCCGACCTCGACCAGCCGCCCCAGGTACATCACGGCGATCCGGTCGCCGATGATCCGGGCCACGGACAGGTCGTGGGTGACGAAGACGACGGTCATGCCCAGTTCCTCGCGGAGTCGTCTGATGAGGTTGAGCACATTGGCGGCGAGGGAGACGTCGAGGGCGCTGGTCGGTTCGTCGCAGAGCAGCAGCCGGGGCGGGACGATGGTGGCCCGGGCGAGGGCGACGCGTTGCCGCTGGCCGCCGGAGAGTTCGGCGGGTCGGGCGTGCAGGGTGTCCTCGGCGAGGCCGACGGCCGCCAGCGCGGCGCGGGCCCGTTCGAGTCGGGTGGCCCGGTCGAGCCGCTGTGCCCTGAGGCGTTCGACGAGCAGTTCGCGGACGGTCAGCCAGGGCGTGAGGGAGGCGCCGGCGTCCTGGAAGACCATCTGCACCTCCTGTCCCGACGGTCCGTCGATGCCACCGCCGGTGGCCTTCTGGAGTCCGGCGAGCACCCGCAGCAGGGTGGACTTGCCGGATCCGCTCTCGCCGACGAGGGCGAGGGATTCACCCGCCTCGATATCGAGGGTGACGCCGCGCAGGGCGGCCAGCCTGGCCTTGCGCCCACGGCGGTCCCGCACGGTGAACTCGCAGGTCAGCTCGGTGGTGCCGAGGATCGCCCCGGGTGCCCCGGGCGGCGCCCCCGTGGCAGGGGGCGGCGCCTCGGCGGTGGCGACTGCGGTGCCGGTGGGGGCGGTGCGGGCGGCCAGGGCGAGGAGACGTTCCCCCGCGTTCTCCGCGTGGAAGCAGGCGGCGTCGTGTTCGGGTGCGCTCTCGGGCGCCGGCAGGGTGGGGAGTTCGGCGCGGCAGCGGTCGGTGGCGAGGGGGCAGCGCGGGTGGTAGGCGCAGCCGTCGGAGGCGGTGGCCTCTGCGGTGTCGGGCACCAGGGTGCGCAGGGGGCCGTCCCGGTCGGTGTGGAAGTCCAGCCTGGACGCCAACAGGCCCAGGGTGTAGGGGTGTCGGGGCTGGTTCAGCACCTGTCGGGTGGGGCCGACCTCGGCGAGCCTGCCGCTGTACATCACCGCGATCCGGTCGGCGATCTGTCCCGCGACGCCCAGGTCGTGGGTGATCATCAGCACGCTGCAGCCGAGTTCGTCGGCGAGCCCCCGCAGCACCCTGAGGACCTGGGACTGAACGGTCACGTCGAGTGCGGTGGTGGGTTCGTCGGCGATGATCAGTCGGGGTTCCCCGGCGACCGCCATGGCGATCATGACGCGTTGCCGCAGCCCGCCGGAGAGTTCGTGCGGGAACGCCCGCATCCGGCGTTCGGGGTCCGGGACGCCGACGGCGCTGAGCAGGCGGACGGCCTCGGCGCCGCTGCCGGCCGCCTCGATCACCTGGTCGCCGACGCGCATGGTGGGGTTGAGCGAGGTCATCGGGTCCTGGAAGACGACGCCGAGGCTGGACTTCCGCACCCGGCGCCGCTCCTCCTCCGTTCCGCCGAGCATGTCCACGCCGGCGACCCGGAGGGTGCCGCCGACCCGGGGCGCGGCCGAGGCGGGGAGCAGGCCGAGCAGGGCGAGGGAGAGCATGCTCTTGCCCGATCCCGACTCGCCGACCAGGCCCAGGATCTCGCCGGCGTTGATGTCCAGGTCCACACCCTTGAGGACGGTGGCACGGGTCCCGTTGCGGGACATGCTGACCCGCAGGTCGCGCAGGGTGGCCACGGGCGTGGCCTCGGTGGGTTGGTCGCCGGCCTGTTCCGGCCTGGCGTGTTGGGTGTCCAGCATGTGCGGTCCTCCCGATGGTTTTCGGTGGCCGAGTGGCTACCGGCCCTGCCGGTCCACGCGGTCCCGCCGCGGTGCGGGATCGCTGAGGGGTTCTGGTTCTCCGGTGCGGGGGCGGCTGAGGGGTGGTTCGGTCGGCGGGCCGTCGTCCGTCGCGGGCTCCTGGGGCGCGGGCGCCCCGGGGGGTTCACCGGCGCCCGTCGCGCCCCCGGCCGTCCCCGACACACCGCCGGGGATCCCCGCCGCCAGGCGCCGTTCCCTGGTGCGGGCGGTGAGGGTGAGGAAGCCGGCGAGCAGCACGCAGGCCACCGAGCAGCCGCCCCAGAGCCAGCCGCTGCCCCACCGTTGGATGACGGTGCCGCCGACCAGCGGTCCGATCATGGTGGCCATGCTGAACGCCAGGGCGTAGGTGCCCAGATAGCGGCCCCTGGCCTGACGGGTGGACATGTCGGCGGCGATGGACTGGGCGGACGGATGGGCGCCCATCTCGCCGACGGTCCAGATGGAGACGGCCGTCGCGTAGAAGATCCAGGAGTTGGCGAACGCCTGGAGCCCGACGCCCAGCGCGGTGAAGAGCAGCGCGCCGGCCAGCACCGCCTCGCGGCGCCAGCGGGCGACGAGCCGCGCCGAGGGGATCTGCAGGGCGCAGAGCAGCACCCCGTTGAGGGTGAGCAGAAAGCCGTACTCGGCGGAGCTGAAGCCGTCCTCCACCATCGCCACCGGAAGCGAGGACGTGGACTGCACATAGACCACCGAGTAGACGAGCATCGCCAGGACGAAGGTGATGAACACCCGGTCGCGCAGCACCTGGCGCAGTCCGCCGGGCGGCGCCGGCGGGGCGTCGGCGTCCCGCCGGCCACGGCGCCCGGTGGGCACATGGCTGTCGGTGACCCGGGCCAGCACGATGCTGGCCGAGACCAGCAGCACGCCGGCCTGGGCGTAGAAGAGGTAGGAGAAGGCACGGTCGGCGATGAAGCCGGCCAGCAGGGGGCCGATGGCGTAGCCGAGGTTGACCGCCCAGAAGTTGTAGGCGAACGCGGCGCGCCGGTGTGCCTGGGGCACCAGATCGGTGATCAGCGCGGCGACGGCCGGCTGGGCCGCGCCGTTCACCAGGCCGAAGACGAACAACAGCACCGCGATGGCGGCGGGTTGGGGGAAGGACGGGATCACCAGCATGGTGCCGGCGGAGAGCAGCAGGCTGCCGATCAGGGTGCGGCGGCGGCCGACCACGTCGGAGAGCACGCCGCCGGCCAGGGCGGAGAGCACCACTCCCCCGCCGTAGCCGGAGACGATCATGCCGGCCTCCGAGGTGCTGAGCCCGGCGTCGCGGGTGAGGAAGAGCGTCATGAACGGGACGACGAAGCGTCCGGTCCAGGTGACGAGGACGGCGAACCAGAGCCACCAGAAGCTCGCGGGGAGATCCGCCGCGCGGGTGGGCCGTTCGTGGGACCGGCGGTGTGGCATGGGGTTCCTTCGGGCCGATCCCGGGGGCGCGGGCGGCGCCCCCGGGCGGGGACTACTGGTCCTGGACCGTCAGCGTGTGGAAGTCGAGGGTGTAGGGCTCCGCGATGCTGTGGGACTCGGCGATCCGGCCGATCCAGGGCTGGGCGACCACGAAGTCGTTGACATAGGCCCAGGCCGGGGTGCAGGAGGCCGCCTCGTTGGCCGCCGCGGCGGCCACATAGGTCTCGGGGTCGCCGGTGACCAGGGCGTCGGAGAGCAGTTCCGTGGTCTCGTCCGAGAAGCACTGGAGGTGGTTGAGGCCACCGTCCTGGTCCCAGAACACATGCCCGTACATATAGGGGTTGCTGGAGTCGGGCCAGGTGCCGGAGGCGAGATAGATGTCGGGGGCGTTCTCCGGGTCGGCGGCGAACTCGCCGAAGACCTGGGCGGTCTGGTAGCTGGTGATGGTGGCGTCCAGGCCCAGACCCTGGAGTTGGGCGGCGATCAGGTTGGCGATCTGGGCGTCGTCGGCGCTGGCCGCCGAATGCCCGATCACCACGGTCTTCTCCGGTCCGGACAGGCCCGCCGCGTAGTCGGCCAGGGGCGCGGGATCGTGGACGATCTCGCGGGATTCGGTGCCCTCGGGCAGCGCGCCGCGCGAGTAGCTTCCGGTCGCCAACTCGGCCTTGTGGGCCACCACCTGGTCGATGACGCTTGCCCAGTCCACCGACTGGAACATGGCCTGCCGCGCCTCGGGCGTGGCCATGAAGGGGCGGTTGGGGTTCATGTAGAGGACGCCCACCTGGAACGAGGGCAGGCTGTACGCCTGGAGGCTGTCGTCCTCGATGTAGCGGGCCTGGGAGGCCGACGGCACCGCGCCGATGATGGCCGACAGATCGCCGTTGTTCAGGGCCAGTTGCATGGCCGACGTGTCGGTGTACACCGGCAGGTCGATGGTGGTGAACGTGGCCTCGCCGCCCCAGTAGTCCGGGTAGGCGGTCATCTCGTAGCGTTCGCCGACGCGGGCCTCGGACAGTTGGTAGGGACCGGTGCCGGCCGAGTGGGTGGCCAGATAGCGCTGCGCGTGGTCGTCGCCGGCGTTCTCGGTCAGCGCGGTGGGGCTGATCATGCGCGGGCCGTAGGGCGAGGCCAGATAGTCGAGGAACGCGGAGTTGGGCTCGGACAGGTGGACGGTCACCGTGGTCGCGTCCACCACCTCGACGCTGTCGACGCCGGCGACCATATAGGCGGGGCCGGCGCCGACGGCGGTCCGCCGGTCGAACGACGCCTCGACGGCCTCGGGGGTGAACGGGGTCCCGTCGTGGAAGGTGACCCCCTCGCGCAGGGTGAAGGTGTAGCTGGTGTTGTCCTCGGACACCTCCCAGTCGGTGGCCAGCGCCGGACCGATGGTGGTGGTGTCCACGCCCGGCTCGTAACGGACCAGCCCCTCGTACATGTTGGTGGTCAGCGCCAGGCCGTTGCCCGAGTAGTAGACGTCGGGGTCGGGCGGTTGGCCGATGTCGTTGAGCAGGCCGACGCGCAGCACCCCGTCGGTGGGCGCGGCGGAGCCGGTGCCGCCGTCGCCGTTGCCGCCGCAGGCGGCGACCGTGAGGGCCAACACGGCGGCCAGGGACGCGGCGCGCCGGATGGCGGATTGCCGTCTCATGGGTAACTCCTCGGTGTTTCGGGCGGGGTGGCGCGGAGCCGGCGCCTCAGCGGTGGAGTGAGGTCAAGCACGATCAAGCACGGCCAGGCACGATCAGGCACGGTCCCGCAGCGCGCGGGAGTGGCCGGGACCCAGGGCGCCGGGGTGCAGGTAGTCGGGTTCGGTCAGCCCCTTGCGGCGCATGGCGATGCCGGTGAGCGCCTCGCGCACGGCGCGGTTGGCGAGCAGCGCGGTGATCTCGCCCCGGTCGTCGTAGGGCGGGCTGACCTCGACGACGTCCATCCCGACGATGCCCACCTCGGCCGCCAGTCGGCGCACGGCGGTGAGCACGTCGATGCTGGTCAGCCCGCCGGGCTCGGGGGTTCCTGTGCCGGGCGCGTAGGCCGGGTCGGCGACGTCGATGTCGAGCGAGATATAGAGGTGGTCGGCCTGGTCCAGGGCCTCGTCCACGGCGCGTTCCAGGACCTTGGCGAAGCCGTCCCGGTTGATCTCGGCCATGAAGTGGGTGCGCATCCGCCGCTCGTCCATCCAGTCGATGGTCTCCTGGTCGGGCCAGTAGCCGCGCAGGCCGACCTGGACGAAGTTCTTGCCGGGGACCGCGCCGCTCTCGATCAGCTTGCGCATCGGGGTGCCATGGCTGGCGAGGCTGCCCGGGGTGTCGGTTCCGGTGTCGGCGTGCGCGTCGAAGTGCACGATGCCGACCTTTCCGTAGCCGTAGTGGTCGGCCAGCGCGGTGGCCGACGGCCAGGTGGTGGCGTGGTCGCCGCCGAGAATGATCGGGATCACGCCCGAGTCGACGATGGTGCCGACGAACTTGCGGATCTCCTCGAAGGTGGTCCAGGTGTTGCCGACCCTGATCGGCGCGTCGCCGTAGTCGCAGATCCTCAGCTCCTCGAACGCGTCGACCCGCACGTCGAGGGAGTAGTGCGCCCGGCCGTAGCCGCCCTTGTAGTCGCACGAACGGATGGCCAGCGGGCCGTGGTTGGTGCCGCTGCGCCCGGACGCGGTCGCGTCCCACGGCACCCCGCAGATGGCGACGTCCATCTCCCCGGCCACCAGGTCCTCCGGGGTCAGACAGACCGGGAGCTTGGCGAAGGTCTGGATCCCGGCGAAGCCTCCCTCGCCCTTGCGGTTGACGAAGATGGGGCCCGGCTTGCGGCCGACGTTGAAGTCGTCCACGGCGCCATGGCCGTCAAGTCCCCTGCCCAGCCGGGGCGGTTGCTCCCAGAAGCCCTCGCCGAAGTCGTGGTGGTGATGGTGGTGACCGCCGTCGGAGCCGTGCTGGTGCTCCCCGTGCGGGTCCAACGGCTGGCTGGAATCACTGCGGTTCTCGGTCATGGGCCCTCTCTGCGGATGCGCCGTACCTGACCCGATGCGGCGGGATCGTGACCCGCTTCGCCCCGTGTTGGGGTGAGTTGCCGCCGGTGTGAACCTCGTTGTCCCCTCGGCACGGCCTGATCGCCGTCTCGTTCGGGTAGGACGAGAAACTAGGTACTGCGAAATCGATTCGTCAATGGCCAAGTGGGGTGCGACAGACGGTGTTTACACAGCTGGTGCGAGAACGGACCGCTCCGCCGGTGCCCGAAGCGCCGACGAAGCCTGGCCGTAACAAGGGCGATTGTTTTCGGCCGCCCGGCGCCCGAGGGGCGACCACCCCCGGGACGCGACTCCCCGGCGAGCGGGGTGGCGCTCGTATGATGTGCCCATGAGGCGCCAGACAGTGACGCTCAAGGACGTGGCCAGGGCCGCGAACGTCTCCCCCAGCACGGCGTCCCAGGCGCTCTCCGGCACCGGCCGGATGACCGACGCCACCCGCAGGGCCGTCGCCCGGGCCGCCGAGGAGTTGAACTACCGCCCCAACGCGGTCGCTCAGGGCCTGCGCACCGGATCGGTCCGGTCCATCGGGCTACATCATCTGCACGCCGGTGACCGCTTCGCCTCCGACTACTTCCGGGAGTTTGTGACCGGCGTGCTGGACGGCACCCAGGCCGCCGACTACGACCTGACCCTGCTCTCCAGCGACCCCCAGGTGCCTCGGAACCGGGTACCCCGGGTGGACGGCGTGATCATCGCGGACCCGATCGCCGACGATCTGCGCGCCCGCCAACTCCTGGAGTCCGGGCTGCCGGTGGTCGCCGGCGAACATCTGCCCCCCGGGATGCCGGACTGCCCGGTGATCGTCGCCGACCACGCGGCGGCGCTCCGCGCGATCCTGGACCGGGCGCTGGCGCACGGCGTGACCCGCCCCGCGTTCGTCGGCCCCGACGCCAACAGCGGCTGGGGGGTGCTGCTCCGCGCGGAGTTCCTGGCCTGGTGCGAGGAGCGAGGGCTGCCCGCCACCACCGGGGAGAGCCGCTTCGGCGACATGTCGGTGGGCGAACACCAGGCGCAGATCGAGGCGTTGCTCGCCCGGGAGCCGGCGACCGACCTGCTGGTGATGTCCTCCGAGCCCATCGTGCGCGGCGCGCTGCCGGCCCTGGCGGCGGCGGGCCGGCGGGTGGGCGACGATCTGCTGCTGGCCTGCTGCGGGGACAGCCGCACGCTGACCATGACCACGCCGCCGGTGACCGCCGTCGACCTCCATCCGCGCGCGCTGGGCCAGGCCTGCGCCGAGCTGCTGATCCGGGTGGTCGAGCACACGGTGGACCCGCCCACCTCCCCCACCGTGCTGCCGGCCGAGGTCCACTGGCGCGCGTCCCTCCCCCACCGCCCCACGGCCGCCGTGCCCGGCCGGTGAGCCCCGGCGACGGCGGTCCAGCGTCGGACGGCGGTGGCGGTCGGTCGGTCGGTCGGTCGGTCGGTCGGAAAAAGTATGAGCTGATCGGGGGCGAGGGCATAGGCTCGGGGCATGGCCGGTGAGCAGGGAAGCGTGCGGGTGGACACCTGGATCTGGGCGGTGCGGCTGATCAAGACGCGGTCGATGGCGGCGTCCGCCTGCCGCGCGGGCCATGTCAAGGTGAACGGCGAGCGGGTCAAGCCCGCGCAGGCGGTGAAGGTCGGCGACGAGGTCCGGGTCTGGCACGCGGGGCGGGAGCGGGTGGTCGAGGCGACCCGGCTCATCCGCAAGCGGGTCGGCGCGCCCACCGCGGCCGAGTGCCTGATCGACAACAGTCCCCCGCCGCCGCCCCGGGTGGAGGTTCCCGCCGTCCCGGTGCGCGACCGGGGCGCGGGCCGGCCCACCAAGCGCGACCGGCGCGAACTGGAGCGGCTGCGCCGCCAGGACTGACGCCACCCACCCGCCCCGAGGACCGGGCGCGAGATCGGGAGGCGGCGTCCCCGGTCAGCGCTCCCGGTCAGGCGCTCAGCGTCAGGCGCTCTGGGTCAGGTGCTGGTACTCGGGGTGCCGTTCCAGCCAGCCGATGATGAACGGGCAGGTGGCGAGGACGCGCAGCCCCCGGCGGTCGGCGTCCTCCAGCGCGGTTCTGGCCAGCGCGCCGCCGACCCCGCGCCCCTCGAACTCGGCGCGGACCTCGGTGTGCGGATAGACCACCAGGTCCCCGGTGCGCACATGGTCGGCGAAACCGGCGAACTCGCCGTCCACCCAAGCCTCGAACCGACTCCGCTGGTCGTTGTCCCGCACCGCTGTGCTCATGGCGTCATCCTGCCTCGCGCGCCCGTCCGCCGCATCGCCGGCGACGCCGTTCGGGCTCAGCCGGCGCCCCGTCCACCGCCGGCAGAACCGTCGGCGGCGGGTTCGTCCGCGCGCGCGGCCGCCTCGGCGACGCGGTCCCGGAAGGAGCGGCGGGTCAGCGCCTCCTCCAGCTCGGTGAGCAGCCGTGCGAGCGGGACGGAGAGTTCGGTGTCCAGATCGGCGACCGCGGCCTCGGCCAGGGCCCACTCCCGGTCCAGCACGGGGCGCATCGCCTCCGCCTCCTCGGTCAGCCGGACCACCCGCTGCCGCGCGTCCTCGCCCACCGACAGTTCGACCAGGCCCCGCCGGACGAGTTGCGCGACGGTCTGGCTGGCCGCCGAGTGGGTCACCGAAAGGGCCTCGGCCAGTTCCCTGATGGTGCTGGGCCCCCGGGCGGTCAGGGCCCGGATCACCGGCGTGAACCGGGGCCGGTAGTCGGTCAGCCCCAGGGACGGGTAGACGTCGGCGAGGTCGTTCTCCAGCAGGTCGAGCAGATGGCGCAGCCGGGTGCCGATGCCGGTGAGCGCGGGAGTGGTGGCCATGCGCAGAAAGATAACCGAACGCGCCAGGTATAACAGCACTGATATAACAGCGCTGCGACAATTCGCTTCGCGACCGTCCCCACCGTCCCCGGGAGGTACCCCATGTCCGCGCTCCATCCCCCGATCGAGCCCCATGACCACGGCTGGCTGTCGGTCGGCGACGGCCACCGGATGTACTGGGAGGTCTGCGGCAATCCCGAGGGCCGGCCCGTGCTGGTGGTGCACGGCGGCCCCGGCTCGGGGTGCTCACCGGGCAGCCGTCGGTTCTTCGATCCCGGGGCCTATCGGATCATCCTCTTCGACCAGCGCAACAGCGGCCGGTCCACCCCGCACGCCGCCGACCCCGAGGTCGATCTGTCGACCAACACCACCGAGCATCTGCTGGCCGACATGGAGCTGCTGCGGGAGACGCTGGGCGTCGAACGCTGGCAGCTCTTCGGCGGCTCCTGGGGCTCGGCGCTCGCCCTGCACTACGCCCAGCGCCACCCCGACCGGGTCACCGAGCTGGTGCTGATGGGCCTGGCCACCGGGCGCCGGGCGGAAACCGACCTGCTCACCCGGGGTCTTGGCGCCTACTTCCCGGACGCCTGGCGCGCCTTCCGGGAGGCCGTTCCCGCCGCTGAGCGGGACGGCGATCTGGCCGCCGCCTACGACCGGCTGCTCCACGATCCCGACCCGGCGGTACGGGCCAGGGCGGCGCGCGACTGGTGCGACTGGGAGGAGGCGATCGACATCAGCGGCCCGGGGTCCCCCTCCCGTTACGACGACGCGGACTTCCGGCTGGCGTTCGCCCGGATCGTCACCCACTACTGGAGCCGGGGCTCCTGGCTGCCCGAGGGCGAGGTGCTGCGCCGGGCCCCCGAGCTGGCCGGCATCCCCGGCGTGGTGGTGCAGGGCGTCCTGGACCCGGGCAACCTGCTGGGCACGCCCTGGGAGCTGGCGCACCGCTGGGGCTCCGACTGCCGGCTGGTGGTGGTGGGCGCGGCCGGGCACAGCACCGCCGACACGGGGATGGCCGAGGCGCTGGTCGCCGCGACCGACCGTTTCGCGTCCCGTGGGTCGGGGACGCGATAGCGTTTGAAGAGGCGCGCAGCCGGGGCCAGTTGACGAGCCGCCGGCCGGCGTGACCTCGGTTGACGGACTGACGACACATGTCGTTACGACACAAGAGGAGAACGCCGCGATGGTGTTCAAGCGGTTGCTCGGCAAGCTGGGCGTGGGTGGCCCCTCCGTGGACACGGTGCTGCACCGGGAGCTGGTGCTCCCCGGCGACACCCTCTCGGGTGACGTGCTGGTACGCGGCGGCACGATGGACGTGGAGATCACCGAGCTGACGCTGGATCTGGTCGCCCGGGTGGAGTCGGAGGCCGGGGAGGAGGAGCGGGAGGGCAACGTCAGGTTCCACCGGGTGGTGGTGGGCGGCGGCTTCCGGCTGGCCGAGGCGGAGGAGCTGTCCATCCCGTTCTCCTTCCCGGTGCCCTGGGAGACGCCGATCACCGAGGTCTTCGGGCAGCCGTTGGGCTTCCCGTTGGGCGTGCGCACCGAGCTGGCGGTGGCCGGCGCGGTGGACCAGGGCGATCTGGACCGGCTGCTGATCCGTCCGCTGCCCGCGCAGGAGGCGGTGTTGGACGCCTTCGGCCAGTTGGGCTTCGGGTTCCGCTCGTCCGATCTGGAGCTGGGCCATATCCGGGACAGCGGGCAGACGCTGCCGTTCTACCAGGAGATCGAGCTGACGCCGGGGCCGAACCACGCGCACGCCATGAGCGAGGTCGAGGTGAGCTTCCTGGCCAACCCGACCGGCCTGACCGTGGTGCTGGAGGCGGATCGGCGCGGCGGGCTGTTCGGGGGCGGCGGCGACGCGGTGAACCGCTTCTCGGTCGCCCATCAGGACGTGGGCCAGGTCGACTTCACCGCGCTGGTCGACTCCTGGCTGGGGCAGCTGACGGCGGGGGGCCACGGCGGCTTCGGGCACGGCCAGCACGGCTACCACGGCCATCACGGTGAGGAGCACGAGGGCCACGGCGGAGGCGGCGGCCTGGGCATCGGCGGCGTGGTGGCCGGGGTGGCCGCCGGCGTGGTGGGCGGCTTTGTCGCCGCCGAGATCATCGACGAGATCGGCGACGCCTTCGAGGGCGACGACGACTGACCCGTCGGCGTACGCGCCCGGCGCGCGCCGTTGACGTTCGAGACGCGATCAATGCGCTCCGGGGAACGGTGTCCGTGCCACGGTGGCATCCGTGTTCAGTTTCTTTGCCACCGTGGTGGGGCTCGCCCTCGCCGGGCTCGACCCGATCGGCGCGCTGATCGCCGTGGGCGGGCTGGCGGCCGGGGCGACCCGGCGGGCGATCCTGGTCTTCACCGCGCTCTCGCTGCTGATCCCGCCGGCGCTCGGCGTTCCGCTGTCGCTCCTCGTCGGGGCGAGCGTGGCCAGGGTCGATCTCTCCGGGGTCGACTGGCACTCCCCGTGGTGGGCGCTGGGCGAGGCGGCCATCGCGCTCGCGCTGCTCTGGTGGGCGGTCAGACGGCGCCGCCGGCCGCATCCGGGCGTCTCGGCCGGGACGGCGCGCGGCGGCGGAGCCGGCCGACTCGCCCTGCTCGCCGTCCTGTTGGCGCTGACCATCCTGCTGGACCCGACGTTCCTCGGGCTGGTGGTGCTGGCCGGTCGGGAGCCGGTGTGGGAGCTGGTGGTCGCCCATCTGCTGTGGAGTCTGGTCAGCCAGGCGCCGCTGGTGCTGGTCGGCGGCGCGGTGGCGGCCGGCCGGCACCGGGCGGCGGTGCGGCTGCTGGAGCGCGCGTCGGCGCGGCTGGGGCCGGCCGTCCGACACGGCGTCACGCTGCTGCTGGTGCTGGTCGCCCTGGTGCTGCTGGCCGATGTCGCGGTCTATGTGGCCACCGGCGGCGAGGAGTACCTGCTGGGCTGAGCGGGCCGGGCGCCCGTCAGTCCTTGCCGTCGTCCCAGTTGGAGCCGATCCACCCCTCGTGGGTGTGGAGCAGCGCGAGCAGCGCCATCGTCACCCGGGGGTCCCAGCGGTTGTCGACCTCGGTCAGTCGGAACTGGGTGGATCCGTTGGCGAAGTCGAGCGTCACCGCGCCGCCGATCCGCCAGCGGGTGCGGCGTGGCGGACGGGCCACGTCGCCGCCGAGGAGGGCGAGCACCAGCATCACCGCCTGGATCGGGGAGAGCAGCCACCAGACCCACCACCAGAAGAGGTTGCCCTTCTTCCCGACGGCCACGGTGCCGTCCACCTGACGCACCGTCCAGCGGGTGCGGCGCGGGGTGGTGAAGGACGCCGGATCGCGGACGACGAGGGCCAGCGGCTCGCCGGCCGCGCCCAGCACCTCGTACTCGGCGGGGCCGCGTCGGCTCGCCGACCGGGTCACCACCTCCGCCAGGCGTTCCCGGCGATCGGGGTCGCGCCACAGTGTGAAGGCGCGTACCCCGCCGCGACGTTCGGCGAGATAGCGCTCGACGGTGCCTCCCGGGGGCAGTCGGCGCTCCGCGTAGGCGCTCGCCTCGACGGCGGACGCATGGCGCGAATCATCCGCCGCGGCCCTCCGTATCTCGACCGGCACCTGCCCGTCGGACGGGTGCGGTCCCTTCGCCTTGAGTCGGGCTTTGCGATTCGGCCCATGGTCCTGGAGCCATAGATTGTTTCCCACGTCGGGACCCTAGCGGGCGCCCGTGGGAGCCCGATCACGGGGCCGGCCCCCACCGGGATCGGCGCCACCCCGGCCGGGGCGGGACGGGGCGAGGGGGACGCCGACGGGGGAGCTTTTTTCGGCCAGCCGTCCGGAGGCCCCGCGCCCGCCCTCCGCTCCTCGTATACGAAGCCTGACGTGCGCTTTGACCGACAGCACGTCAACTCGTGGGCCGCTACGCGGAGATGTCGTTCTTGTGAAGCATCGCTCCGCCCTCTTGCGAATCTGCACGCGTAGATCAACAGTTGTGACGTGCTCATGGAAAGTCTGACTTGACATGGGCACATAAGGTCCTTCGATGTGCCCTCACAAGGAGCAAACCTCTTCATGGACAAGACGCGTAAGCCGACGCGACTCCTCCTGGGATCCGGTGTGGCCACCGCCGCCGTGCTGGCCCTCACCGGTGCGGTCCTGCCAGCCGCCGCCCACGCCAGCGAGACCCCCACCGGGGTGATCGCCAACGCGGGTGCCGAGAACCTCATCCCCGGCAGCTACCTCGTCACGCTGAACAGTGCGGAGATTTCGACCAGTGTCGAGCGGACGGCCGACTCCCTGGCCGACGCCCACGGGGTCGAGGTGACCGACGTCTACCAGCACGCGCTGGAAGGCTTCGCCTTCGAGGCCACCGAGGCCGAGGCCCTGGAACTGGCCGCTGACCCGGCGGTCGCCGAGGTCACGCAGAACCAGCGGGTGTACGCCAGCGGGACCCAGACCAACCCGCCGTCCTGGGGCCTTGACCGGATCGACCAGGCTTCGCTGCCGCTGGACAACTCCTACACCTACCCGGACCACGCGGGTGAGGGCGTCACCATCTACGTCATCGACACCGGCGTCCGCTACAGCCACGCGGACTTCGGCGGTCGCGCCAGCTTCGGCTTCGACGCCTACGGCGGCGACGGCAGCGACGGCCAGGGCCACGGCACCCATGTCGCGGGCACCGCGGCCGGCACCGCCTACGGTGTCGCCAAGGAGGCCGACATCGTCTCGGTCCGGGTGCTCGACAACAACGGCTCCGGGACCATCGCCGCCGTGGTCGGCGGCGTGGACTGGGTGACCGGCAACGCCGACGGTCCGTCCGTGGCCAACATGAGCCTGGGCGGCGCCGCCAACTCGACGCTGGACACGGCGGTCGCGAACTCCGTCGCCTCCGGCGTCACCTACGCCGTCGCCGCGGGCAACGAGTACGGCACCGACGCCTCCACCCGTTCCCCCGCCCGCGTCGCCAGCGCGATCACCGTCGGTTCGACGACCAACACCGACGCCATCTCGCCGTTCTCCAACGTCGGTTCGGTGGTGGACCTGTTCGCCCCGGGCAGCAACATCACCTCGGCGTGGAACACCGGTGACAGCGCGGAGAACACCATCTCCGGCACCTCGATGGCCGCCCCGCACGTCGCCGGCGGCGCCGCGCTGTACCTGGCCGAGAACCCGGACGCCACCCCGGCCGAGGTCGAGGCGGCGCTGACCGGCTCCGCCGTCGCCGACGCCATCACCGGCATCCCCGGCGGCACCGCCAACCTGCTGCTCAACGTCAGCGGCGACGGCAGCGGCCCGGGCAACCCCCCGTCCGGTGAGCGCTTCGAGAGCACCAGCCCGGTCGCCATCGTCGACAACTCCACGATCTCCTCGGAGATCGAGGTCAGCGGCGTGGGCGCGTTGGAGGGCGCGTTCGAGGTCGAGGTCGACATCACCCACACCTGGGTCGGCGACCTGACCGTGAGCCTGGTCAGCCCCGAGGGCACCTCCTACGTCCTGCGGGAGCGCAGCGGCGGCAGCGCGGACGACATCCAGGCCACCTACCGGGTCGCCGGTAGCGGTGTGGACGCCGACGGCACCTGGACCCTTCAGGTGACGGACAGCGCCACCCTGGACCAGGGCACCCTCAACAGCTGGGCCCTGCAGTTCTGATCGGGTCTGATCCAGTCCTGATCTGAACGGAACACCAACGATGGCCCTCCCCTCCTCCGAGGGGAGGGCCGTCGCGTTCCCCGACCCGATGCGCTCAGGAGACGATGTCCTTGCGCGCGAAGTGCCGGTAGGCCAGGGCCACCAGGATCACCGCATAGGAGAAGGAGATGGCCGTTCCGCGCGCCATGCCGTTCCACTCCACCCCCTGCTGCAGGGCGTCCAACCAGGCGAACTGCCAGTGCGCCGGGATGAGTTCGCGCCAGTCGCCGAGCGCGGTGACGGCGTCCAGGATGGAGCCGACCACGGTCAGCGCGATGGCGCCGCCCACCGCGCCCAGCGGGGCGTCGGTCACCGTCGAGAGATAGAACGCCAGGGCGGCCGTGACCAGTTGGCTCGCGAAGACAAAGGCGATGGCGAGGCCGATCCTGGCCACCGCCTCGGAGCCCGGCAACGAGCCCCCGGTGGGCAGCTCCAACGGGCCCCAGCCGTAGGCGGCGGTGCCCACGCCCAGCGCGACCAGGGGCAGCGACAGCATCGCCACGGCCGAGAACGCCAACGCCACCAGCAGTTTGGCGGTCAGCAGCCGCGCGCGCGGCACCGGGGCGGCCAGCAGATAGCGCAGCGACGACCAGCCGGCCTCGGCGGCGACCGTGTCGCCGCAGAACAGCGCGACGGGCACCACCAGCAGAAAGCCGGCCGAGAGATAGAGGCAGACGGCGGCGAAGTTGGGCCCGGAGGCCGTCGCCGTGTCCAACAGCGTGTCGACGTTCGAGTCGGGGGTGCCGCCCACCGCGAAGGCGACCGCCACCAGCGGTGGCAGGGCGACCAGCAGCAGGCCCACGACCAGGGTGCGGCGCCGGCGCAGCTGCCGGATCGCCTCCACCCGCAACGGCAGGGTCCGGCGCGGGACATAGCCCGGGGCGGCGGAGGCGGGGCTTTCGCGGAAGCGCTCGCGGACGGGGGTTGGCATCGTCAGGCACCGCCGATCAGGGTGAGGAAGGCGTCTTCCAGGCGCCGGTGCGGGGTCAGTCCGTGCACCGGGACGCCGGCGGCGACCAGTTCGGCCAGGAGAACGTCGGGGCCGGCGCCGTCCAGTCGGACCAGCACCCCGTCCTCGACGCGGGTGGCGGCGGCGACGCCCGGCAGCTCCCGGAAGGTGGCCAGCGCGTCGTCGGTCACCGGCCCGCCGACATCGACCAGCACGGTGTCCCCCGAGCCCACGATCTCGGCCACCGGCCCTGAACGCAGCAGCCGCCCCTTGTCCATCACGACCAGATGGCTACAGCTCTGTTCGACCTCGGCCAACAGATGACTGGAGACGATCACGGTGCGTCCGCCGGCCGCATAGCGGATCATCACCTCGCGCATGGCGCGGATCTGGGGCGGGTCGAGCCCGTTGGTCGGCTCGTCGAGGATCAGCAGATCGGGCAGGCCCAGCATGGCCTGGGCGATGGCGAGGCGTTGACGCATGCCCTGCGAGTAGGTGCGGACCGCGCGGTCCAGCGCGGTGCCCAGATCGGCGATCTCCAGCGCCTCCTCGATCCTGGCGTCCTCGGCGGGGCGGCCGGTGGCGCGCCAGTAGAGCTCCAGGTTGGCGCGGCCGGTCAGATGCGGCAGGAAGCCGGCGCCCTCGACAAAGGCGCCGACCCTGGAGAGAACGGGGGCGCCAGGACCGACGAGCCGGCCGAAGATCCGGATCGTGCCGGCGTCCGGGGTGATCAGGCCCATCAGCATCCGCAGGCTGGTGGTCTTGCCCGCGCCGTTGGGGCCCAGCAGCCCCAGCACCTGCCCGCGCGCCACCCGGAAGGTGAGGTCGCGCACCGCGTACCGGTCGCTGGAGCGGCTGTAGCGCTTGGTCAACCCCTCGATGGCGAGCGGGACTTCGGCCAGCTCGGGGTCGAAGTCCGGGCCGCCCGCCCGGGGTCGGCGGCGGACCAGCACCAGGGCGAGGCCGACGGCCACGGCGATCAGCGGCAGCCCGGGGACCCACCAGGGCAGCGCGGCGGGGGCGGTGTCCACCTCGGGTGCGGTCGGCAGGGTGAGTCCCGGCTCGGCGAGCGCGACGGTGTAACGGGCGGTCCCGGCCGGCGAGGCATAGCCGATATCGGTGCTGGAGATCACCAGCCGCAGCCGGTGCCCCGCCTCAAACGGGTAGTCGATGGCGGGCAGTTGGAAGGTGACGGTGGGCTCTGTGTCCGCGTCGTCGATCCGCAGCGGGGCGACGAGCTGGGCCGGCAGCGACTGGGTCTCGCCGTCCGGGGACACGTCGTAGAGCTTGCCGAAGAGCACCGCCGAGGGGGTGTCGGAGCTGACGGTGAGCCGCACGCTCGGCGCGCCGGTGACCCGGGTGCTCTCGGTCAGCGGCAGCGAGTCGAAGCGCGCGTACTGGCCGGGGAAGTCGATCGCGGGGCCGAAGCCGAGCCCCGAGAGCTGGCTGAGCCCGCCGAGCCCGGGCACCGAGGAGACGGCGGCCGGCGCGCCGCCCGGCGGGTTGACGAAGGTCTGTGGTTCGCCGGTCAGATCGACGGTCAGCGGCGGGCCGGAAAGGCCCGGATAGCTGTCGCTGGCGGCGCCGCGCAGCAGGGTGTCGCCGTTGGTGGTGTCGATCCCGGTGATCCTGGTCACCCGGAACGGCGGTCCGGTGTCCACGTCGGTGTCGTCGCGGAGATAGCGGTCGAACCAGTCGACGACGCGTCGGTCGGTGCGCTCGGCCTCGGAGATGCCGCCGTCGTGGCCGGCCCAGATCCACTCGACGGCGACGGGGGCCCCGTTGGCCTCGATGGCGGCGGCCATGGCGTCGGACTGGTCGAGCGGGAAGAGCGAGTCGTGCTGCCCCTGGATGATCAGCGTGGGCACGTCGATCCGGTCGGCGACGGCGGCCGGGCTGTGCGCGGCGAGCAGGTCGAGCGCCTCCTGGTCGGGGCTGCCGGCGACGGCGACCCGCTGGTAGAGGGCGCACAGCTCGGGGGTGAAGCGCCCGCAGCCGGGGTCGGCCGTGGTCTCGTCGGGCGGCGAGCCGACGCCGGGGTCGGTGGCGCCGGTGGTGAAGAGGATGCCGGCCCAGAGCTGTTTGAAGACGCCCCGGGGGAAGAGCGATTCGGCGAGGTCCCAGTAGGTGATGGCCGGCGCGATGGCGTCGACGCGGCCGTCGTGTCCGGCGGTCAGCAGCGCGATGGCGCCGCCGTAGGAGGCGCCGGCCATGCCGACCCGTGGGTCGCCCTGGCCGTCCAGGGTGACCTCGGGCCGCTCGGCCAGCCAGTCGATGAGCCCGGAGACATCGGCCACCTCGCGCTCCGGGTCGTTGAGGCCGATCTGGCCGCTGGAGTCGCCGAAGCCACGCGCCGACCAGGTCAGCACGGCATAGCCGGCCCCGGCCAGCTCCTCCGCCTGGGCCTGGGTGTCCACCTTGCTGCCGCCGAAGCCGTGTCCGAGCAGCACGGCGGGGCGGGGCGTCCCGTCGTCGGCGACGAAGAAGGAGGTGTCGATCTCCACGGTGCGTGCGGAGCCCGGGGTCTCCGGCAGGGTGAGCACCTGGTCGGTGCGGCGGACGGTGGGCTCGTCCGAGGCGATGGCGAGGCTGAGGGCGCCGAGCCCGGCCAGGAGGGCGAGTGCGGCCAGTCCGGCCAGGATCGGCCCCGGCCGTCTGAGCCGGTGAAGCCATCGGAGTTCGGTCACCGAAAGGCGTCCCTTCGGGGCGGGAGTGATCAGCCCACGCTACCCAACGCCCACCCCTCGCCCGGACGTTCGACCTGCGGGCCGGGCGCGGGGGCCGGGCCGGGGAGAATCGTGTCGGCGCACTCCGGGGGCGCGTGCGCGTGCGCACCCGCCGGCTGTCCCGGGAACAGACGGCGCCTGCGGACGGTTACCTGTCGCACCGTCCGGGGACCGACGCGCTCCGTCGCGCCGGGGCGCGCGGGGATGGTGACCGATCACCCCAAAACGTCTAAAGCTTTCCCCAACTCGTTTACGTGTAGTAAGCAACTTGTCGTAAGGTCGCGAACGGACCACATCATGGGGAGATCGTTTGACCACGCAAAGTAAGGAATCCATACCCGACCCGGCGACCTCGCCCACGGTCGGGCCGCCGGGACCACCGGACATCGCGTCCACCACCATGACGCACGCGGAGATCATGCGCGCCCTATCCGGGCTGTTGCTGGGCATGTTCGCCGCGATCCTCTCCTCAACGATCGTCACCAACGCCTTGCCGCGCATCCTTTCGGATCTGCGGGGCGGCCAGTCGGCCTTCACCTGGGTCGTGACGGCCACGCTGTTGGCGATGACCGCTTCCATGCCGCTCTGGGGCAAACTCGCCGACCTTTTCGACAAGAAGCTGCTGATCCAGATCGCCCTGAGCATCTATGTGATCGGCTCCATGATCGCCGGGCTCTCGCAGAGCCCCGCGATGCTGATCACCCTGCGGGTGGTCCAGGGTCTCGGCGTCGGCGGACTGATCGGGCTCTCCCAGATCATCCTCGCGGCGATGATCCCGCCCAGGGAACGCGGCCGCTACAGCGGCTATCTGGGCGCCACCTTCGCGGCCGCGACGGTCAGCGGTCCGCTGGTCGGCGGCGTGATCACCGACACCTCCTGGCTGGGCTGGCGCTGGTGCTTCTATATCGGGGTCCCGTTCGCGCTGGCCGCGCTGGTGGTGCTGCACCGCACGCTCAAGCTGCCGTCCGTGCGCCGCCCCGGGGTGCGCATCGACTGGGCCGGCGCGCTGCTGGTCAGCGCCTCGGTCTCGCTGCTGCTGATCTGGGTGACCCTGGCGGGCGACTCCTACGACTGGGCGTCCTGGCAGAGCTTCGCCATGGTCGGCGGGTCGGTGGCGCTGGGCGCCCTCTTCGTGTTCGTCGAGACCAGGGCCGCCGAGCCGATCATTCCGCTGCGGCTCTTCCGGGACCGCACCATCGCGCTCGCTTCGGCCGTCTCCCTGCTGGTGGGCGTGGCGATGCTCAGCGGCACGGTGTTCTTCAGCCAGTACTTCCAGCTGGCCCGGGGCGAGAGCGCCACCATGTCGGGCGTGATGACCATCCCCATGATCATCGGGATGACGGCCGCCTCGACGGTGTCGGGCTGGCTGATCACCCGCACCGGCCGTTGGAAGCACTGGCTGGTGGTGGGCGGCGTCCTGCTGACGGCCGGCTGCGGTCTGCTGGGCACCATCCGGCACGACACCCCCTACGGGCAGGTCGCCGTGTTCATGGCCCTGCTGGGCCTCGGCGTCGGGATGACCATGCAGAACCTGGTCCTCGCGGCGCAGAACGTGGTGAGCCCCAGGGACCTGGGCGCCGCCAGCTCGATGGTCGCCTTCTTCCGCACCTTCGGGGGCGCCATCGGCGTCGCCGTGCTGGGCGCCCTGCTGGCGAACCGGGTGACCGGCTATGCCAGCGGCCCGCTGGCCGAGCTGGGCGTCGCGGGCGGAGGCGGCGGCGCGATCCCCGACATGGCGTCCCTCCCCGGCCCGGTGCGGGGCGCGCTGGAGAACGCGTACGGGCACGGCGTCGCCGACATCTTCCTGTTCGCCGCGCCCACCGCGCTGGCCTCGCTGCTGCTGACCTTCTTCATCCGGGAGATCGCACTGCGCACCAGGACCGACGGCGCCCGATGAGCGACGGCGCCCCGCCCTCCCCGGTCAGGGGTGGACGGGGCGCCGTCGTCGTGTCGGCCCGGGGATCAGGCGTCGGCGCTGATCGCCCGCGCGAAACGCACCACCCGCTCGGCCTGCACCCGGGCGGCATTGATCACCACATCATCGACCGGAAGGCTGCCCTGACCGTCGACATGCGACGTGCCATAGGGGTTCCCGTCCGCGAACTTCGCCGGGTCGGTGAACCCCGGGGGCACCAGAACGCCACCGAAGTGGTACACCGAGTTGTAGAGCGCCAGCAGTGTGGACTCCTGGCCGCCGTGCTGGGTGCTGGTGCCGACGAAACCGCTGTAGACCTTGTCGGCGAGCTTGCCCTGCGCCCAGAGGCCGCCCAACTGGTCGAGGAACTGCTTCAGTTGCGCGGCCACATTGCCGAACCTGGTCGGCGTGCCGAAGATCACGGCGTCCGCCCACTCGACGTCGCCCGGGGTGGCCACCGGCACCTCGGCGCTGGCGGCGGCGTGCGCGGCCCAGGCCTCGTTGGAGGCTATGGCCTCGGCGGGGGCGAGTTCGGCGACCTTGAGCAACCGCACCTCGGCGCCGGCCTTGGTCGCCGCCTCGGCCAACTCCTGGGCGATCCGGGCAACGGTCCCGGTCGAGGAGTAGTGGATGATGGCGAGCTTCACGGGAGTGCTCATGCTGAGTGGAACCTCCGGATGGGACGGATGATCAGTACGGTGTAGTTGAACCTACAACTACACCGGGATCTTCCCGCCCCGGAGGAGACATAGATCACACCCATAAAAGCGACCCCCACGCCTTGGCCCGGGGGTCGTTGGGAACAACCCACCCTCGGGGTGGGTCGGTTGGGGGGGACGGTCGGCGTCGGCCCGTCCGGTCGGGACGACGGCCTCGGGCTCGACTCAGGGGGGACTCAGACGAAAAAAAGCGGATGCGGACTCAGGCGAAGAGGAAGTCGGCCTCACCGCGCTTGGCGCCTCGGATGAAGCTCTCGATCTCGTGCATGGTGTAGATCAACGCCGGACCGTCGGGATCCGTCGACTGGCGTATGGCCACCCGCCCGTCCGCCAGTTTCAGGGCCTCGACGCAGTTCCCGCCGTTGGTGCCGCTCCACGGCTTGCGCCAGCCCTCGCTGCCCAACTCCCTGGCGGGCATTCCGTTGTAGATGTGGTTGATCATGCGGTCAGCTCCTTGCGAATCTCACCGAGAAGGGCCTCGGTGTCCTGCGCTGACGCCGCTTGCGTACCCATGCGGTCCAGAACCTCCAGATAGGCCACGGTGTCGGGCCGTTCGTCGAGGTAGGTCGCGCCGGTCAGACTTTCGGCGTAGATGATGTCGGGCAGTTCCGGGATCTCGAATCGGAAGAGCTGGAACGGCCCGAACATGCCGGGATGGGGTCCGGCGCTGAACGGCATGATCTGCAGGGTGACGTTGGGCAACTGCGTCGCCTCGATCAGCCGGTCAATCTGCTCCAGCATCTCGGAACACGTTCCGACCCGACGCCGCAGCACATGCTCCTCGACCACGGCCCACAACAGCGGGGCCCGGGGCCGGGAAAGCAACTCCTGACGTTCCATCCGCAGCGCTACCCGACGCTCCAACTCCTCTTCCGAAGCGCCGGGAAACCCAGTGCGCAGCAGGGCGCGCGCATAACCAGCGGTCTGCAACAGACCTGGCACGCAGTGTGGTTCATAGGCCCGGATCAGGCTGGCCTCGCCCTCCAGGCTCACATAGAGGCTGAACCAGTCGGGCAGCACATCGCGGAAGCGGTGCCACCAGCCGGGCCGGTTGGCCTCGTCGACCAGCCGGAGGAAGGACTCCGCCTCCTCGGCCCGCACCCCGTAACGCTCCAGCAGCGCCTTCACATAGAGCGGCTTCAGGCCGACCTCGGCCTTCTCCATGCGCCGCACCGTCGTGGTGTTGACGCTCAACGCGGCGGCGGCCTCGGCGAAGGAACAGCCCGCCCGTTCCCGCAGCTCCCGGAGCCGCAGGCCAAGGACGATCTGCCCCACGGTCGGCCCGGACCGTGCCTCTGCCACGTCGTCTCCCCTTGCCGCGTTCCGTCTCGCCGAATGTCATCTCACCTACGCCGCACAGAAGTTTGCCACACCGGGTAGCGATATCCACAGAGATCCCTTCGCTTTCTGCGAATTGCAGAACTACCCTTGCGTGGACGCCCCACCAGCCCGCATAGTGAACACGTGTCCCGGCTCACGACGGCTCCAGCTCCCCGGAAGGCGACCCCGCCCGTGTCCCCTGCTCGCGGCCTGCCGCCGTCCCCCTTCCAGGCACCGGAGATACGCTCCGCCCCCTCGCCAGGCGAGAGCTTCGCGCTCCCCGCGCGGGACACCTCGGTGGCTACGGCCCGCCACCGGACGCGCGTCCAACTCTACGGCTGGGGTCTGTCATCCTCCACGTCGGACACCGCGCAGCTCATCGTCTCCGAGCTGGTCACCAACGCCATTCTGCATACGCACAGTAGCCAGGTCCGCTGTCTCCTGTGGTCCTCAGGACAGTTCCTCAGGATCGAGGTCGCCGACGAGGGCGCGGGCCCGGCCCGGGGCCCCGTCGGGGTGGCCGACAGTGATCAGGAGCACGGCCGCGGGCTGCTGTTGCTGGACGCCCTCGCGGCGCGTTGGGGCGTGATCTCCCCCGACCGGCGCGCCGGTTGTACGGTCTGGGCCGAGCTGCCCGCGCACTGAGCCGGCCGGCCGCCCGGAACGCCGCCCACCCTCGGCTCCGAGCACGGTCTTTGCTAGCCTTTCGAGGTTATTCCTTCCCGCGTCGCCCGCCCGACCGTCGCCTCAAGGGAGTTCCGTGGCCGTCATCCCACCGATCCCGGCCCAGCCCCCTCGGATACCCGGCCAGGACCCGGCGCCCTGGCGTCGCTGGGCCCTGTGGGGCGGTGCGGGTCTGCTCGCGGTTCTTCTGCTCTCCCTGCTGCTCGGCGCCCTCGGCGTCTTCCAGAGCGGCCGGATAGCCTCCGGCACCACGGTGTTGGGGGTCGATATCGGCGGGCTGTCCCCCGAGGACGCCAGGGCGCGGCTGACGGCCGAGCTGGTCGAGGTGCGGGCGGCCCCGATCCGGGTGGTGCTCGGCGAGACGGACGAGCCGGTCTACGAGGTGGATCCCGAGGACGCGGGGCTCGTGCTGGACGTCTCCGCCACGGTCGAGTTGGCCGACCGCCCCGGGCTGTGGGGCCGGGTCTTCGGCGGCGGGGGCGGCGCGATCGATCCGGTGGTGGTCCACCACCGGGAGCAGTCGGGCGAGACGCTCGGCCGGCTGGCCGAGGAGGCCGACAGCGCCGTCACCGAGGGGGCCGTCGCCTTCGCCGACGGCGAGGTGGTGGTCACCGAGCCGAGCGCCGGCAGCGCCCTGGATGTCGAGCCCGCCGTCGAACTGCTGCGCACCGGGTACCTCAACGAGGAGATCCAGCCCGTGCGGCTGCCCGTCTCCCAGGCCCAGCCGCTGGTCGACGAGGAGGAGGTGGCCCGCGCCGTCCGGGAGTTCGCCGAGCCCGCCATGTCGGGCCCGGTGACGCTGCGCACCGAGGACGGCACGGCGCAGCTCTCCCTCTCCCCCGATCTGCTGAGCGACCATCTGCGGCTGACGGCCGACGACGGGGGTCGGCTGGAACCGGCCCTGGCCGACGACGAGTTGGTCGCGGACGAACGGCTGGCGCCGCAGCTCGCGGCCGCCACAGAGGAGCCGACGGACGCCACGGTCCGCCTGGAGGGCGGCTCCGTGGTCGCCTCGGGCGGCTCGCCCGGCCGCGAGGTGGCCGCGGACGAGTTGGGCGAGGTGGTGCTGCCGCTGCTCACCGGCGTCGGCACGGCGGCCAGGACGGGTGTGCTGCCGACCGAGGAGGTCGAGCCGACGCTCACCGCCGAAACCCTCGACGATCTCGGCCTGGTGGAGGAGGTCTCCAGCTTCACCGTCGAGTTCGAGCCGGCGGCCTACCGGATCACCAACATCGGCCGGGCCGCCGAGCTGATCAACGGCTCCCTGGTGGAGCCGGACGAGGTCTGGAGCTTCAACGAGCGGGTCGGCGAACGCACCGAGGCCAACGGCTTCGTCGAGGGCGTGATCATTCTCGACGACCGCTACCAGACGGCGCAGGGCGGCGGCGTCTCGGCGGTGGCCACCACGATGTTCAACGCGGCCTTCTTCGCCGGCGTCGAGTTCGTCGAGTACGGCGCGCACTCCTTCTATATCGAGCGCTATCCGGAGGGCCGGGAGGCCACCGTCGCCTGGGGCAGCCTGGACCTGCGCTTCCGCAACGACTCGGGGAACGCGCTCTATGTGCTGGCCTCGGCCGACGACCACTCGGTGACCATCACCTTCCTGGGCACCAAGCGCTACGACGAGGTCCGCTCCGAGACCGGCCCCCGGGAGAACGTGGTGGAGCCGGAGCGCCGGGAGAACGACGACGAGGAGTGCGTCCCCCAACCCCCGCTTGAGGGCTTCGACGTGGTCGTCGAGCGGGTCTTCGTGCGGGGCGGCGACGAGGTGAACCGGCAGCGGTTCGAGACGGCGTACACCCCCAGGAACGAGATCGTCTGTGTGGCGGCCGAAGAGGACGACGAGGGCGACGACTGAGCCCCGATGCCGGGCGTCCGATCCGCCCGGCACCGCGCGGGGTCAGACGCTGAGCGCCTCCCGCACCCGGGCCTGGGCGTTCTCGTCCCCCTCGCCCGACGACGTGATCCGGCCGGCCTCCAGCACGTGGTAGCGCTGGGCGGCGCGCAGCGCGAAGCCGATGTGCTGCTCGACCAGCAGCACCGACAGCCCGCCACGGCCCGCGAGCTCCAGGATGGTCCGCTGGATCTCGGCCACCACCGACGGCTGGATGCCCTCGGTCGGCTCGTCCAGCAGCAGCAGCCGGGGGCGGGTGATCAGCGCCCGGGCGATGGCGAGTTGCTGCCGCTGGCCGCCGGAGAGCAACCCGGCGCGGCGGCCGGCGAGTTCGCGCAGGGCGGGGAAGAGGTCAAGTGCCTCGTCCAGCGCCTCGGCGCCCCCGCGCCCGCGTCCGTCGGCGACCAGCCGCAGGTTCTCCAGGGCGGTGAGCTGCGGGAAGCTCTGCTGTCCCTGCGGCACATAGGCGAGCCCCAGGCGCACCCGCCGGTGCGCCGGCAGCCGGGTCACGTCCCGCCCGTCGAACCGCACCCGGCCGGCCGCCGGGCGCAGCAGGCCGAGCGCGGCGCGCAGCAGGGTGGACTTGCCGGCGCCGTTGTGGCCCAGCACGGCGGCGACGCCGTCCGCCGGCACGGTCAGGCTGACGCCGTGCAGCACATGGCTTCGGCCGTAGCCGGCGACCAGATCGGTGATCTCCAGCATCACGACTCCTCGACTCCGGTGGCCGCCACGGCGGTGGTCGACCGGTCGGCGGGCGGCTCGGTGGACGACGCCTCGGGCGGGTGGCCCAGATAGACCTCCTGGACGCGGGGGTCGGCCCGCACCTCGGCCACCGTTCCCTCGCTGAGCACCCGCCCGGCGTGCAGCACGGTGACGCTGGCCGCGTAGGCGCGCATGAAGTCCATATCGTGTTCGATCACCACGACCGTGCGGTCGCCGCCGGCCACGGTGCGCAGCAACTCCCCGGTGGCGTCCCGTTCGTCGTGGCTCATTCCGGCCACCGGCTCGTCCAGGAGCAGCAGTCGGACGTCCTGCACCAGCAGCATCCCGATCTCCAGCCACTGCTTCTGTCCGTGGGCCAGGGTGCCGGCGGGGCGGTGGGCGTGGGCGGTCAGGCCGACGGTGGTCAGCGCCTCCTCCACGGCCGGCGGGACGGTGCGGCGCTGCCGCAGCAGGGTGCCGGGGCGGCGGCGGGCGCCGGCGGCGATGTCGAGGTTCTGCAGGACGGTGAGCTGTTCGAAGACGGTCGCGGTCTGGAAGGTGCGGCCGATGCCGAGCCGGGCGATCCGGTGGACGGGCCGGCCCAGCAGCTCCCGGCCGCCGAACCGCACCGAGCCGGTGGCCCGGGCCAGTCCGGTGACGGCGTCCACCAGGGTGGTCTTGCCGGCTCCGTTGGGTCCGATCAGAAACCGCAGGTCGCCGGGGCCGACCGTGAGACTGACGCCGTCCACGGCGGTGAACCCGTCGAAGGAGACGCGCAGTTCGTCGATGGTCAGGCCGGATGCTCGCGACGGTTTCGGCGGTTGCGGCGGGGGCGCCTCGGTCATGGGGTTCCTCCCACGGGGCTCGGGCGGCGGCGGGCGACCAGCTGCCGCAGGGAGATCAGTCCGCCGGGCAGGAAGGCCACCACCACGATGAAGAGGCCGGCCTGGAAGTAGGTCCAGGCGGCGGGGAACTCCTCGGAGAGGGTGGTCTGGGCCCAGGCGACGGCGATGGCGCCCAGGGCGGCGCCCACCAGACTGGCCCGGCCGCCGATGGCCGCGCCGATCAGGAACTGGATGGAGGGCACGATGCCGATCAGCGCGGGCGAGATGATCCCCACCGCCGGCACGAACAGCGCCCCGGCGAGACCGGCCATGCCGGCCGAGACCACATAGGCGGCCAGCTTGACCAGGGCCGGATCGTAGCCGAGGAAGCGCACCCGCTCCTCCGAGTCCCGGACGGCGACCAGCAGTTCGCCGTAGCGGCTGAGGAACAGCTGACGGGTGAGGAGCATCGTGGCCAGCAGGGTGCCGGCGATGATGAAGTACACCATCCTGCGGTTGATCGGATCGTGCAGCGCGAAGCCGAAGAACCCCTGGAAGTTGGTCAGCCCGTTGGTGCCGCCGGTGGTGGCCTGCTGGCCGATCAGCAGGATGGCGAACGCGGCGGCGAGCGCCTGGCTGAGGATGGCGAAGTAGGCGCCCTTGACGCGGCGTCGGAACACCAGGTAGCCGATCAGCGCGGCGACCGCCATGGGCACCAGGAACACCGCGGCGACCGCGACCACCGGGGACCTGAACGGCTCCCACCACCACGGGAGTTGGTCCGTGGAGCCGTAGAGCAGCATGAAGTCGGGCAGCTGCCCTGGCCCGGCGTCGGCCAGCTTGAGGTGCATCGCCATGGCATAGCCGCCCAGGCCGAAGAACAGGCCCTGGCCCAGGGTGAGCATGCCGCCGCGCCCCCACGCCAGCGAGATGCCGACGGCGACCAGCGCGAAGCAGAGGTAACGGGCCAGCTGTTCGAGACGGAAGTCGGAGAGCAGGGCGGGGGCGACGGCGAACAGCAGCACCGCGCCCAGCGCGTAGCCGGCGGCCAGCCGCCAGCGGGCGGCGAGGCGCCCGTTCGGGTTCTCGATCATGCCAGGCTCCGGGTGCGCAGGGTGTAGATGCCTTGGGGACGCCACTGGAGAAAGGCGACGATGGCGACGAGCACCACGACGCGGGCGAGGCTCACGGTGGTGGAGTACTCCATCACGGCCTGCAGCACGCCCAGCGCGAAGGCCGCGATGACCGCGCCGCGCAGCTGTCTGATGCCGCCGACCACGATCACCAGGAACGCGTCGATGATGATGTTGGTGCCCATGGTCGGCCCGATGGGCCCGACCAGCGTCAACGCGACGCCGGCCAGCCCGGCGAGCCCGGACCCGATGAAGAACGTGATCCGGTCCACCCGACCGGTGGCGATCCCGGACGCCTCGGCGAGATCGCGGTGTTGCACCACGGCCCGCATCCGCCGCCCCAGCGGGGTCAGCCGCAGCGTGAGGGTCAGCGCCAGCACGGCGGACAGCGCCAGCGCCAGGATGAACAGCCGGCTGTGCGCCAGCGTCAACGGATGCTCACCGCCGATCAGGGTGATCCGCCCGCTGAGCCAACTCGGCGCCTGGGTGTGGACGTTGGGCGCGCCGAAGATGTCGCGGGCGAGCTGCTGCAGCATCAGCGACACACCCCAGGTGACCAGCAGGGTGTCCAGCGGCCGGGTGTAGAGGCGCCGGATCAGCAGCCATTCGAGAAGCACCCCCATGGCGCCGGCGACCAGGAAGGCGATCGGCAGGGCGAGGAGCAGCGAGGTGCCGGGCGCCTCGACGGACCGCTGGACGACATAGACGGTGTAGGCGCCGGCCATGATGAACTCGCCGTGCGCCATGTTGATCACGCCCATCTGACCGAAGGTCAGGGACAGGCCCAGGGCGATCAGCAGCAGCACGGCGCCGATACTGACGCCGGTGAAGGACTGGCTGAGGATGACGGTCATGGGTCAGGACAGGCCCTCGGCCCAGTCGTACGCGCGCAGGTAGGGGTCGGGCCTGATGGGTCCCTCGCTGCTCCACACCTCGGTGATCAGTCCGTCGGCGCCGATCTCCCCGATGCGGTTGGTCTTGTGGATGTGCTGGGTCTCGCCGTCCACCGTGACGGTGCCCTCGGGCGCCTCGAACGTGATCCCGTCGGCCGCCGCGCGGACGTCGGCCACCTCGAAGGAGCCGGCCTCCTCGACCATCGCCGCCCACAGGTGGACGGAGGTGTAAGCCGCCTCCATCGGATCGGACGTCGGCCGGTCGGCGCCGTAACGTTCCTGGTAGGCGGCGACAAACGCCTCGTTGGCCGCGCCCTCGGTGGTCTGGTAGTAGTTCCACGACGTCAGCTGGCCGGCCAGGTTCTCCGCGCCGATGCTGTTGACCTCCTCCTCGGCGATGGAGACGGAGAGCACCGGCATGGTCTCGGCGGTCAGCCCGGTGGCGGCGTACTCCGAGAAGAAGGAGACATTGCTGTCCCCGTTGAGCGTGTTGAACACGGCGTCGGCGCCGGAGCGTTCGACCTTGTTGGCGATGGTGGCGAACTCGGTGGAGCCCAGCGGGGCGTAGTCCTCGCCGGAGATCTCGATGCCGTACTCCTCCGCGTAGGCGCGGATGATCCGGTTGGCGGTGCGCGGGAAGACATAGTCGCTGCCCACCAGGTAGAGCGATTCCACGCCCTGCTCGACCAGGTAGTCGAGGGCCGGCACGATCTGCTGGTTGGTGGTGGCGCCGGTGTAGAAGATGTTGGGCGACTGCTCCAGGCCCTCGTACTGCACCGGATAGAACAGCAGCGAGTCGTTCTGCTCGAAGACCGGCAGCACGGCCTTGCGGCTGGCCGAGGTCCAGCAGCCGAACACGGCGGCCACCTGGTCCTGTTGGATCAGCTTCTCCGACTTCTCGGCGAACGTCGGCCAGTCGGAGGCGCCGTCCTCGCTGATCGGCTCGATCTGCTTGCCCAACACGCCGCCGTCGGCGTTGATCTCGTCGATGGCGAGCAGCAGCGCGTCGCGGACCGTCACCTCGCTGATGGCCATGGTGCCGGAGAGCGAGTTGAGCAGGCCCACCTTGACGGTGTCGCCCGAGGTGTCGATGGTGGCGGCGGCGCTGGTGCTCTCCTCGCCCGCTCTGGCTCCGCAGGCGGTGAGCGCGAGGGCGGTCGCGCCGGCGACGGCGATCGCGGCCAGGTGGCGTACCCGGGCTATGGCGGGCATCTCGTCCTCCTTGTCCCCGGCGGCTCCGGGGAGTCTTGTCCCCGGGAACGGGGGGAGGCTTCTCCCCGGTGGACGCGGGGAAGCTTCCCCCTGACGACCACGGGGAGGATGAGGGAAACGCCGGGCAACGCCGCCCGACGAGGGCACGCCACAGCTTCAATTCGCCCTATTACCCGGGAATTTCACGACCGTTAATACTTCCGTTCGGAAGTATCACGGTGCCTCAGCTCCAGGCGTCCAGGTCGGCGGTGACGGCGAAGTCCAGGCCGTCCGCCTGCGCCAGATAGATGCGCTGCCGCACATGACGCCCCCTCAGCCGCAGCTCGCCCCGCGCCCCCTGATAGCTCACCTCGGGCGCCACCCCCTCGATCGCCGGCACCGCCACCGAACCGGCCCGACCGACCAGCGCGGCCAGTAACAACACGCCCTCGTAGCACGACTCCCCCAACGCGCTGGGCGCCGGCGCCTGCAGACCGAACCTGGCGGTATAGCGCCCCTGGAAGTCGAGCGTGTCGGCGGTGGCCAGCGCCGCGAAGAAACCACCCGTCGCGCTCAACCCCCTGGTGGCGTCCGGCCCGCTGGCCACCAGCATGTTCTCGTCCATCAGGGTGCTCAGCCGCAGGCTGCGCCGGTCAAGACCCGCGGCGGCGAACGCCCGGTTGAACCGCACCGCGTCGCTGCCGACCAGCAGCATCAGGACGGCGTCCGCCTCGGCGCGCTCGACACGGCGCAGCGCGGCGTCGAAGTCCTCGGTGCCCAACGGCAGATAGTCGGCGCCGACGACCCGGCCGCCGTCCGCCCTGGCATAGCGTTCGGCGGCCCGCGCGGTACGCCGGGGCCAGATGTAGTCGTTGCCGACCACATACCAGCGCCGCACCCGCAGCTCGGCGGCGAACAACCGCATCGCGGGACGCAGTTGACCTTCCGGGGTCTCGCTGGTCAGAAAGACGCCCTCGGTGTTCTCCCCGCCCTCGTAGAGCGCCGTATACACATAGGGCACCCGCTGGGCGATGCGCGGCGCCACCGCGCGCCGCACCGAGGAGATATGCCACCCCGTCACCCCGTGCACGATTCCCGCCCCGACCAGCGCCGCCACCTCGTCCGCCACCCGCCCCGGCGGGGCGCCGCCGTCGACCGGCACCAGCCGCAGCGCGCGCCCCAACACCCCGCCGTCCGCGTTGACCTCGTCGGCGGCCAGCCGCGCGCACAGCTCGCAGGCCGGGCCGAAGATCCCCGCCGGGCCGCTCCTGGGCACCACCAGGGCGACGCCGAGCGCGTCGGCGTCGGGGGCCAGCCAGTCGCTGTGGGCCATCCGCCCATCATGGCCCCGAGGCGCCCACCCCGCCGGACGCTCCCACCCAGCGAGACGACGCCCGCCCCGGCCCGGCGGACGCCGTTTGTACCATGGAGACCAGGACCGCCCCTCAAGGAGTGCGATGCCCTCAACTCCCGCGCCCAGCGCCGACACACCCGAGGATCTGTCCTTCCTGCTCACCCGGGCGGAACGGCTGGCGGCCCGCAGGCTGCGCGAGGCGCTGGACGAGACGGGCTGCTCGGTCGACGGCTGGCGGGTGCTGGCCCTGCTGGCCGACGGGCAGGGCCACGGGATGACGGCCATCGCCGACCGGATGCTGCTCCCGCCGCCCAGCCTCACCCGGCTGATGGACCAGCTGGTGGACGACGGGTTGGTGCACCGCCGGGTCGATCCCCTGGACCGCCGCCGGGTGTTGGCCGGGCTCACCCCGCACGGCGTGACGGTCCAGGCGGAGCTGGCCCACCGGGTGCGGACGGCCTGGACCACCCTCCCGACCGACCCGGACGACGCCCTGCTCGCCACCCTCCTGGACCGCCTGATCACCCGCCTCGAACTGCCCGCCGCCACACCGGCGGTGCGGTGACCCACCGGGACCTGGCGTGGCAGGGCTGCTTCAACGCCCGCGATCTGGGCGGACTTCCCACCCTCGACGGCGGAACGACCCGCCGGGGCGCGGTGGTCAGGGCCGACCGGCTCGACCACCTCACCGACGCCGGCTGGGCGGCACTGCGCGCGCACGGGGTGCGAACCGTCGTGGACCTGCGCGAGGTTGACGAGACCGCGGAGGCCCCCGTGCCACCCGCCGGCGTCGAGCGGATGAGCGTCCCCCTGGACGACGCGGCCGACACGGCGTTCTGGCGACGCCTGCGCGAGCAGGGGCTCAGCAGCGGCACACCGCTGTACTTCGCGCCGTTCCTCCGGGCCAAGGCCGACCGCTGCGCCCGCGCGGTCACGGCCGTCGCCGAGGCGCCGCCGGGCGGAGTGGTGGTGCACTGCGCCTCCGGACGCGACCGCACTGGTCTGATCTCACTCCTGCTGCTCGCCCTGGTGGGCGCGCGCCCGGGCGATATCGCGGACGACTACGGGCGGAGCGGGGAACGTCTGCCACCGCTCTTCGCCCAGCTGGGTCGGGAGGATGAGGCTCCGTTGATTCGCGCACTCCTCCGCGCCCGGGGCACCACCGCCCGCGCCGAGATCCTGGCCGTGCTGCGGGAGTTCGACGTCGCCGCGCTGCTGCGCGCCGCCGGGCTCACCGACCGGGCCCTGGCCGCGCTGCGCGCCCGGCTCACCGACCCGCCGCCGACCGAGGCGGCGCGCCGACGGTGAACCGGCGAGGTCCCCATGGCGGGACCCGTTCGGACCCCCGCTAGCGCGGAGTGCGATCCCCTTACTACACAATGTAGTTGAGCCCGATACTGAGTCCGGTAGTCCAGCACGGCAAACGTCTGTCTCCCACGGAATCGGAGAGATCATCCATGCCCCTGCACCATGAGCTGCCGATCCGCGTCAACGTTCTCTGCACCACGCGCACCCTGCGCGTTCTCATGATCCGGCGCCCCGACGGCGACGCCTGGGAGCTGCCGGGCGGGATGGTCCCGGCCGGCGCCTCGGTCGCGGAGACCGGCGTCGAGGTGCTGGCGGCCAGGACCGGGTACCGGAGGACGATCGACTCGGGGCTGTCCTTCAGCCTGGAGACGGACGAGCGGGGCGCGGTACGGGAGTTGAGCTATGTCCTGGACGGCGGGATCACGGAGGGCATCCCCACCGAGGCGATCGAGCTCAAGCCGGGGTGCCGGTGGGCACCCATGGCGGAGTTACGCAAGCTTGCCCCCGTCGTCCAGTACGCCATCATCGCCTCGGGCCGCTCGGCCGCGTTCCCGCTCCTCACCAACGGCGACTTCGCCGCGCGGGCGCCCAGCCGTCTCCGCACGGCCTGACCGACGGCCGGCGTCGGCAGCGGTGGGGGCGGGTGGTCCGGTGCCTGGGCATCGGACCACCCGCCCCGAGGAGAGACAGCCGCGGCTCGGTCGGCGTCAGTCGTTGGCGTTGAGCACCGGGAAGTACCCGTTGGCGTGGCCCCGAGCGGTCGGGTGGTACGCCTCCCAGAGCGGCAGCGCCAGATCGTGCAGCCAGTTGTCGCCGGAGCACAGCTCATGTCCGTTGAAGGCGGCGGCCACATTGCCGTAGGTGAACCCGTGCGCCGAGGCCCGCGCCGAGATCACGGAGTTCAGCAGATCGGCGGCCTGGTTGATGGCGGTGCGCTTGGTCTGGCTCAGGCCCAGGCACAGCCCGGTGGGCTGGGTGTAGAAGCGCGGGTACCCGAGCACCACGACATGGGCGTTGGGCGCCCTGGTCTTGATGGCGTTGTACACGGTGTTCAGCCGGGCCGGCAGGGTGTTGCTGACAAAGGTGCGAGCGGTCGCGATCCGGTTCAGGCAGGTGGCGTCGCTGCTCGTCACGCAGGTGGTCATCACGTCGGCGAAGCCGGCGTCGTTACCGCCGATGGTGATGGTCACCAGGCCGGTCGACGAGTTGAGCGCGTTGACCTGGGAGCCGGTCACATCGCTGGTCACGGCGCCCGAGCAGGCCTGGAAGGAGAAGGACGAGGGGTTGTTCGCCTGGGCCCAGAGGGACGGGTAGGCGTTGTTGCTGCGGTGACAGGTGGAGTCGATGTAGCTGCCCGCCCCGTTGCCCGAGGAGTACGAGTCTCCGAGGGCCACATAGGCGGGAGCCGCGGCCTGCGCCGGCCCCGCGCCGATCAGGCCGAGCACAATCCCGAAGATGAGCACGGCAACGGCGGACAGGCGTCTGGTCAGTCTCACGGAACCTCCATGGGGGGTCGCTGTGGCACTGTTTGTACCAAGCAACGCGCGTTGATGGAAGTGCCCATGTCAATAGCCGGCAGTTTCTGGCGATCCGTTCACGCCACTGATCACTGCGCGTCGCGAACTGATCAACCAACGGTCTCCTACCGCCCGTTGCCCCCGACCGGGCACGCTCGCCGGCATGGGCGAGCGACGCGGGGCGGGTCCGGGGGAGGCGGCGGCGGTCGGGGACCGGCGCGTGTTCCGGCAGAAGAGTGAACCGGGCGCCGGCGTCGGTCGGCAGCCGCGTCGTCCACCGGGCCGCAACACCGCCACGCCAAGGGCGACATCCGCGGACACACCAGCCGGAGAAGGCGTTCCCCCACCCCGAAATAAAGGGCTTCCGTCGCCTCGCACGCTACTTTTTGCGATGACTCGCGAATGCCCGGCGAAAGCCCGGGAACCACCCGCGAACGACTTACCCACGACTTGCCGACGACTTGCCAAAACACCGTCACCGAACGCCGTGGCCAGGAGGTACCGGCTGGATAACCTTCGCGCACGGCGGTGCGGACCTCGGACAACCGCCCCCGCCCACCCACGGGGAAATGACCAAGAAAGACAGGCGGAATCGCGTGCCAGGCGACCAGAACCCACCGACGTCGGAAGAGCCCGTACGGGCGGCTTTCCAAAAGCCACGAACGGATTCCGTGGTGTTCGGCGTATCCGCCGCCGCGACTCTTGCCTTTGTCATCTGGGGAGCCGTCGCCACGGACTCGCTGTCCGACGTCTCAAGTGATCTGCTGAACCGCATCATCAAGAACGCGGGCTGGGGATTCGTCCTCGCCGCGTCCGGTTTCGTGGTGTTCGCGCTGTGGCTGGCGATCAGCCGCTACGGCCGGATCACCCTGGGCAAGGAGGGCGAGTCCCCCGAGTTCAGAACCGTTTCCTGGGTGGCGATGATGTTCAGCGCCGGCATGGGCATCGGGCTGATGTTCTGGGGCGTGGCGGAGCCGCTCGCCCACTACACCGCCGCTCCCCCCGGAACGTCGCCCGACGATTCGGGCGAGGCCATGGCCACCGCCATGGCGACCACGCTCTTCCACTGGACCCTGCATCCCTGGGCGATCTATGCCGTCGTCGGCATGGCCATCGCGTACAGCGCCTACCGGCGCGGACGCCGACAGACCATCAGCGCCGTCTTCACCCCGCTGATCGGCGCCCGGCGCGCCAACAGCGGCGCCGGCAAGGTCATCGACATCCTGGCCATCGTCGCCACCCTCTTCGGCTCGGCCGCCTCGCTGGGCCTCGGCGCCCTCCAGATCGGCAGCGGCATGGAGGAACTGGACTGGATGGAGAACGTCGGCAACGGTCTGCTGGTGGCGATCATCGCCTTCCTGACCGCGGCGTTCGTGCTCTCCGCCGTCTCCGGTGTGGCCAAGGGCATCCAGTGGCTCTCCAACATCAACATGGTGCTGGCCGCCGTGCTGGCGCTGTTCGTCTTCGTCGCCGGGCCTACCGTGCTGATCCTCGATCTGATCCCCACCTCGGTCGGCTCGTTCGTCGACCAGCTGCCCCGGATGGCGGCGCGCACCGATGTCAGCGGCGGCGAGGACGTGGCCGGTTGGCTCTCCGGTTGGACGGTCTTCTACTGGGCGTGGTGGATCTCCTGGACGCCCTTCGTCGGCATGTTCATCGCCCGGATCAGCCGGGGCCGCACCATCCGGCAGTTCGTCGGCGGGGTGATTCTGGTGCCCAGCGCGGTCAGTCTGGTCTGGTTCGTCATCTTCGGCGGCACCGGGATGCGGGAACAGGAGAAGGGCGTCGACATCGCCGGCGAGTCGACCACCGAGGGGCAGCTGTTCTCGGTGCTGGCGGAGTATCCGCTCGTCACCCTGACGTCGTTGCTGGTGATGGTCCTGGTGGGCATCTTCTTCGTCTCGGGCGCCGACGCGGCCTCCGTCGTGATGGGCACCCTGTCGCAGAACGGCTCGCAGGAGCCGCACCGGCTGGTGGTGATCTTCTGGGGCGCGCTCACCGGCGCGGTGGCCGCGATCATGCTGCTGGTCGGCAGCGGCGAGGGGGATTCGGGCTCCGAGGAGAATCCGGCGCTCGAAGGGCTGCAGAACCTGACGATTCTGGCGGCCGTTCCCTTCACCCTGGTGATGGTCGGGCTCTGCTTCGCGTTCATGCGCGATCTGCGGCGGGACTCGCTGGTGCTGCGCGAGCGCAAGGGCGAGGAGGTCGTCGAGATGGCCGTGATCGCCGGCAGCGAGAAGTACGCGGGCGACTTCGAGATCAGGATCGGCCCGGGCACGGCCGACCTCCCCGGCGCCCCGTCGAAGGACCGGCGGACCTCGGGGTCCGGTGGCACGGGGCCGGGTGACGCCGGATCGGGCGGCGGCGCGGGCCGCGACGCGGGCTGATCCCCGCGGCGCGGCCACGCGCCGGACCGGCCCCGGCACCCCGGGCCGTGCGGCCGCGCGGCCGCACGGCGGATCGGGGCCGAGGTCAGAGCGCCTGGGCGGCGGCGCGGCCGGCGGCCCGGCCGGAGAAGATGCAGCCGCCGAGGAAGGTGCCCTCCAGGGAGCGGTAGCCGTGCATGCCCCCGCCGCCGAAGCCGGCCGCCTCGCCCGCCGCGTACACCCCGGGCAGCGGTTCGCCGCCCTCGGTGAGCACCCGGCCGGAGAGGTCGGTCTCCAGACCGCCCAACGTCTTCCGGGTGAGCAGGTGCAGCCGCACCGCGATCAGCGGCCCGGCCTTGGGGTCCAGCAGGCGGTGCGGGGTGGCGATCCGGATCAGCCGGTCGCCGAGATAGCCACGGGCCCCGCGCAGCGCGGTGATCTGCAGGTCCTTGGTGAACCTGTTGCCGATCTCGCGGTCGCGGGCCTCGATCTGGCGGCGCAGCGCCGGCTCCTCGATCAGTTTCTCGCCGGCGACCGCGTTCATCCCCCTGACCAGGGCGCCGAGTTCGTGCTCCACGACGAAGTCGGCGCCGCGGTCGAGGAACGCCCGCACGGGCGCCGGCGCCCCGGAGCGGGCGCGGCCCAGGACCTGGCGCACGCTCTTGCCGGTGAGGTCCGGGTTCTGTTCGGACCCGGAGAGCGCGAACTCCTTCTCGACGATCTTTTGGGTGAGCACGAACCAGGTGTGGTCGTGTCCGGTGCGGCGGATGTGCTCCAGGGTGCCCAGGGTGTCGAACCCGGGGAAGAGCGGCACCGGGAGGCGCTGGCCGGTGGCGTCCAGCCAGAGCGAGGAGGGGCCGGGGAGGATGCGGATGCCGTGTC
The DNA here is from genome assembly GCF_000974485.1 of Streptomyces sp. NBRC 109706. Classification (GTDB taxonomy): domain Bacteria; phylum Actinomycetota; class Actinomycetes; order Streptomycetales; family Streptomycetaceae; genus Streptomyces. Next base: position 400,617 of record NZ_BBOM01000010.1, read on the forward strand.
GGGCCCAGATCGGGTCCCAGTTGGTGATGCCCTCGGTGTAGTGCCACATCCGGTCGCGGTTGATCAGTCGGGCCCCGGCGCGTTCGGCGACGCCCAGCATCCGGCCGTCTACATGGGCGGGCACCCCGCTGAGCATGTGCTCCGGCGGCGGGCCGAGCCGCTGCGGCCAGGCGGCGCGCACCAGTTCCGGGTTGCCGCCGATGCCGCCCGAGGTGACGATGACCGCCTGGGCGCGCAGTTCGAACGCGCCGACCACCTCCCGGTTGCTGGCCACGCCCCGGCGGGCGGTGTCGTCGGCCAGGACTTCGCCGGTGACCGTGTCCACGGTGCCCTCGCCGCGCGCCAGTCCGCTGACCCGATGGCGGAACCGCAGGTCGACGAGGCCGCGTTCGACGGCCTGCCGCACCCGGCGTTCGAACGGGGCGACCACGCCCGGCCCGGTGCCCCAGGTGACATGGAAGCGCGGCACCGAGTTGCCGTGCCCGACCGCGTCATAGCCGCCGCGCTCCGCCCAGCCGACGGCGGGAAAGAACCTGACGCCCTGGGCGCGCAGCCAGGAGCGCTTCTCGCCGGCCGCGAAGTCGACATAGGCCTCGGCCCAGCGGCGGGGCCAGTGGTCCTCGCGACGGTCGAAGCCGGCCGTGCCCAGCCAGTCCTGCCAGGCCAACTCGTGGCTGTCGCGCACCCGCAGCCGACGCTGCTCGGGAGAGTTCACCAGGAAGAGGCCGCCGAAGGACCAGTGCGCCTGGCCGCCCAACGACGCCTCGGGTTCCTGGTCGAGCACGATGACCTTGCGGCCGGCGTCGGCCACCTCGGCGGCGGCCACGAGGCCGGCCAGCCCGGCACCGATCACGATCACGTCGGCGTCATATGCCATCCCCACGGTCCTCCCAGTCGGTAGACAGCGATCCTCGGTGGGCCGGGACGCCTCGTCAACCGCGATCACACGCTCACCGCCGGGCCGGCCGGGATCGCCCGGGAGCGGTGGGGGCGCGCCCTAGGCTCGGCGGCATGATCGGACGAGCGCGCGACACGGTGCGTGGATGGTTCTCGCCGCAGCGGCTGCGGGAGGAGGGGCGCACCCCGGACTTTCGGTTCTCGCTTGCCAATGAGCGAACCTTTTTGGCCTGGTTGCGCACCGCGCTCGCCCTGCTTGCGGGTGGGATCGCTGTGCAGCAGTTCCTGACCGAGATCCCCCATGGCTTCCGCACCGTGGTGGCGCTGCTGTTGCTGGCGGGTGGCGCGCTGTGCGCGGTGCGGGGGGTGAACCACTGGGTGCGGACGGAGCGGGCGATAAGGCGCGGTGACGATCTTCCGTTGAGCCGCTTCCCGGCGTTTCTCGCCCTCGGTACGGTGCTCACCGCCCTGCTGGTGATCGGGGCCCTGCTGTGGCCGAGGTAGGCCGGGCCGGGGCGCCGGCGGCGGACGGGCAGGAGGAGCGGACCAGGATGGCCTGGCGACGGACCACGCTGGCCTTCGTGTTGACGCTGGCGCTGGCCGGGCGCGGTCTGCTGACGGCGGACGGCGGACTGCTCGTCGGCGGGGTGACGGTGTCCGTCGGCGCCCTGGTGTGGGCGGCGTTCCTGGCGTTGGCGCAGCGCCGGATGGTGACGTTGGCGCGGGGCGAGGGCGCCCGGGTGGGGTCGCGCACCGTGCTGCTGGCGGCTGCCTCGGTGGTGGTACTGGCGTCGCTGGCCGCGCTGTTGACGCTGGCGTCGGCCGGCTGACGGGCCGGTCGCCCGCGTGCTACTCGCGAGTATCCTGGGCGCATGGCTGAACCACGGATCTTCGCCTCCCCCGACGAGTTGGCCGACGCGGTGGGCGCGCGCCTCGGCGTGAGCGACTGGCTGCTGATCGATCAGGAACGGATCGATCAGTTCGCCGACGCCACCGGTGATCACCAATGGATTCACACCGATCCTGAGCGCGCGGCGACCGGTCCCTTTCAGGGCACGATCGCTCATGGCTATCTGACTTTGGCCCTGTTGCCCCGGCTGACCCCCGAGGTGCTGCGGGTGGAGGGGGCGCGGTTGGCCGTGAACTACGGGCTGAACCGGGTCCGGTTCCCCGCCCCCGTGCCGGTGGGCTCCCGGGTGCGGGCCACCGCCTCCGTGCTGGACGCCCAGGCCGTCACGGGCGGCTGGCAGTTGACGCTCGCGGTGACGGTGGAGCGGGAGGGCGGGGAGAAGCCGGTCTGCGTCGCTGAGACCGTCACCCGTTATCTGGTCTGAGCCCCCGCCGCGTCCGCCGCCCTCGTGGGGGGCCCGAAGGGACGGTGGCCCCGGGCCGGGGAACGGAGTTGGCCGCCGGCGCCGCGGGGTTCGAGCCGCCGGCTCGGGGGTGCCGGGGCGGCGGGAAGACGGCGGCGTAGATGTTCGGATCGTTCATGCCCTCACGGTCAACGACGCTGACCCCGCACGCCACTTGCGTGTGACCGAATGCCAGAAAAGCAACTCGATAGTGTGATCGGGAGGCAGGCGCCCCGCGTCGTGTGCCTCCGTGCGCCCTGGCGACTCGCGCCCCCACCGTGAGACCACTGAGGCATGACGAAGCGGCAGGTGCCGAACCACCGACTGCGCGCCTTGTTGACCGAGGCGGGATGGACGCAGGAGGCGCTGGCGCGTTCCGTGAACATCCTGGGTGCCGAGATCGGCTCCGCCCTGCGCTACGACCGCACGGCGGTGGCGCACTGGCTCTCCGGCACACAGCCCCGACACCCCGTTCCCCAGCTGGCCGCCGAGGCGTTGTCCCGTCGCATCGGGCGCGCGATCACCCCCGAGGCGGCGGGCTTTGTCGACACCCCGAGCGAGGCCGGCCCCGTCGACCCGGTCACCGGCTTCACCGCGCTGTGCCGCTCGGACGCGGACGCCACCCGCCGGGTGCCGCTGCACCAGCGTCCCTACCGGGTCGCCGACGCGGTGGCGCCCGGCGGGCCGCCGACCGCGCAGCAGCTCAGGGGGTTGGGGCAGCGCACGGAGGACACCAAGGCCCTGCACGACGCGGTGGAGTTCTTCGCCGCCTCCATCGACTCGCACGGCGGACGGCACGCCCGCAGCGCGCTCTCGGCCTATCTCGCCGACGACGTGGTGCCGTTGCTCGGCGCCCGGCTGCCGGCCAGGACCCGGGCCGAACTCCTGGTCCTCGCCAGCCGGCTGGCCTTTCTGCTGGCCCGGATGTACGAGGACGGGCTGCTCCACGGCGTGGCACAGCGGTACTACGGCTATGCCCAACGGTTGGCCGGCGAGTCCGGCGACCGCACCTCCTGGAGCGTTGTCCTGCGGGCGATGAGCGCCCAGGCCCAGCGGCTGGGGCATCTGCCCTCGGCGCTCCAGCTCGCCGAGGCGGCGCAGCAGGGGGCGCGGAGCGCGCCGGCAGCCCATCAGGCCTATGTGCAGATCCAGTTGGCCGTGGTGCTGGCGCGCGGTGGGGACCGCAGGGAGTGCCTGGGGGCGCTCAACCGGGCGGAGCGCTCCGCCGAGCGCGCGGCCGGCACCGGCGCGCCGTTCGACAGCTATCCGTCGGCGGCGCTGCACTTCCAGCTGGCTTCGGTGCTGGAGGCGCTGGGCGATCTGCCGGGCGCGCTGGGCGCGCTGCGCCGCTCCTCGCTGGAGCGGTCGGCGGCCGATCTGCGCGGTCGGACGCTGACCCAGGCCAGATTCGGCCAACTCCTGCTGAAGGCGGGGCACCTCGACGAGGCGTGCGTGGCCTGGGGAAACTTCCTCGACGGCCGCGAGCGACTGCGCTCGGGCGACGCCGAGCAGGCGCTCAGGGACATGCGCCAGGCGCTGCACCCCTACCGCAACCGCAAGCAGACGGCCGAGTTGTTGGGGCGGACGCCGTCGGGTCGTTGACTTGCCCCTCCGCCCTTCCTACGGTTTCTACCGTCAATTCCTCAGCATCATCACAGGAATCAGCGGCGGGAGTGTGGGATGAACGGCGACGAGGCGGCCGGGAGGTCAGCGGTCACCGACGGTGAGTCGGCGAACGGCGAGCCGCGCTATCTGTCCGGCTTCGGCAACGAACACAGCAGCGAGGCGGTGCCGGGCGCGCTGCCGCTGGGGCGCAACTCCCCCCAGCGCGCGCCGCTGGGGCTCTACGCGGAACAGCTCAGCGGCACCGCCTTCACCGAGCCGAGGGCGCACAACCGGCGCTCCTGGCTGTATCGGATCCGCCCATCGGCGGCCCATCCGCCGCTGCGCCGGATCGCCCACGGCACGCTGCGCGGCGCCCCGTTCGACGAGGTCGAGCCCGACCCCAACCGGATGCGCTGGGATCCGCTGCCGGACCCGCCGGCCGGCACCGACTTCGTCGCCGGCCTGTGGACCCTCGGCGGCAACGGCGACATTCGGCAGCGGACCGGGCTGTCCATCCATCTCTTCGCCGCCAACACCTCTATGGCCGACCGGGTCTTCGGCGACTCGGACGGCGAGCTGCTGCTGGTGCCCGAACGCGGCACGCTGCGGCTGCGCACCGAGTTCGGCGTGCTGGTGGCCGGGCCGGGGCAGGTGGCGCTGATCCCCCGTGGGGTGCGCTTCCGCGTCGAGCTGCCGGACGGGCCGGCCAGGGGCTATGTCTGCGAGAACCACGGCCAGCCGTTCACCCTCCCGGAGTTGGGCCCGATCGGGGCCAACGGGCTGGCCAACCCGAGGGACTTCCTGGCGCCGACCGCCGCGTTCGAGGAGGACGGCGGCCCCGTCGAGGTGGTCGACAAGTTCTGCGGCCGGCTGTGGGCGTCCGAACGGGACCACACCCCGCTGGACGTGGTCGCCTGGCACGGCAACCATCTTCCGTATCTGTACGACCTTCGACGGTTCAATGTGCTGGGTTCGATCAGCTATGACCACCCCGATCCGTCGATCTTCACCGTGCTCACCTCGCCGTCCGAGATCCCCGGGCAGGCCAACGCCGACTTCGTGGTCTTCGCGCCCCGCTGGCTGGTGGGCGAGGACACCTTCCGGCCGCCGTACTTCCACCGCAATGTGATGACCGAGTACATGGGGCTGATCGAGGGCGCCTATGACGCCAAAGCGGAAGGATTCCGCCCGGGGGGTGGCTCCCTGCACAACATGATGTCCGCCCACGGTCCGGATCGGACCACCTTCGACCGGGCGAGCACGGCGGAGCTCCGTCCCGAACGCATCGACCAGGGGCTCGCGTTCATGTTCGAGACCCGCTGGCCGGTGACCCTCGCGGCACAGGCCGCGGACGCGCCCCATCGACAGCGCGCCTACGACGATGTGTGGCAGGGTCTTGGGCGGAACTTCCCCGAGAGCGACAGCACCGCCGACTCCTGACCACCCGCAGATCCACCCGACTGGGAGCCAACCCCGTGACCGTCTTCGCCCCCGACTCCCTTGAGCTCAACCGCAAGCTCCCCCTGTGGTACCAGGTGTCCCAGTCGTTACGCGCCTCGATACTCGGCCGGCCGCCGGGCTCGCCCTCCCGGCTGCCCACGGAGGAGCGGCTGGCCGAGCACTACGGGGTGAGCGTGCTGACCATGCGCCAGGCGCTCAAGGAACTGGAGGACGAGGGGCTGATCAGCCGGCACCGGCGACGCGGCACCTTTATCGAGCCACCGGCCCAACGCGGGGCGCCGGTCCGGCTGTTCGGCTCCCTGGACAGCATCGTGGCCCAGCAGTCGGGCGAGCACAGCACCCTGCTGGAGGTCGCCCCGAGGGCGATCCCGGTGCCGGCCGAGGTCGCCGAGCACTTCCCCGGGGTGGCCGAGGTGGTGCGCTTCCGCCGGCTGCGCCGCGACCGGCCGGACGGGGAGCCGGTCAACTGGGTGGAGAACCTGATCCATCCCGAGGTGGCCGACCGGATCGACCCGGCCGCGCTGGAACGCTGGCCCATGACCAGGGTGTTGCGGGATGTCGCCGGGGTGCGGGTGCGGCGGATCGACAACACGGCCCAGGCCCGCCTCGCCGACCCCGTCACCGCCCGCCTGCTCGAAGTGCCGCTGCTCAGCCCGATCCTGCACATCACGGGGGTGGAGTACGACGAGAGCGAACGGGTCGTCGACGTGGCGCTGATGCACTACCGGGGGGACCGGTTCTCCTTCGCCGTCACCGTGCGGGCCACCCCCGAGGGGGACGACGGGGGCGCGGCGACAACCGGGCCCTGAGCGCGGGCGACCCCGCGCCACGGGGCGGGAAACGGGTGCGCCGACGAGCACGGGTGGGAGCTCGTCGGCGAGGAAACGCGAACCGTGGTGCGACGCGGGGGGAACGGTGCGGGCGAACGGTGGAGGACGGGAGCGCTGGGACCGGGAGCGCCGTCACACCGGGGAGAGGGTGGGTGTTGCCGCCGGGCGGGGCCCGGCGGCAACAACGATCAGCCGCGCCCGCCGAACAGCGTGCGGCGCAGGCGCCGCAGCGGTGCGAAGAGCAGGACCCGAGCCGTGCGGTTGGTCCTGGTCGGGCTCTTGTGATCCCGCCTGGTCAGCTCACGCATCAGGGTGGTGGCCTCCTCGGCCTCCACCGCCGGCACCGCGGGACCGGAGAGCACACTCAGATGCCGGTCGAGGCGCGCGCTGTTGGCGGCGCTCCCGCAGTTGATCGCAGGCACTCGTGGCGGCCTGCCGTGCGCTGTTATCTGCTCCATGACTCTCCCACCCGTACAGCGGCACCCGGTCCGGGCAGGGTAACCCTAACGCCCCACAAGGACACGTGGGTATCCCGGTCCCACGATCAGCTTTCCCGCTACGGGGTTGACGAACACGCCCACCTCACGTGCCGACCGGAAACTCCACGCTGGCACTGTCACAACTGCCACAGGCACCTCTTGCACACCATCAGTACCACCATCATGGCATCCACCCGTCGGGACCAACGCTCGGCGGACCCTCCGTTCACCCCCGGTACACCCCCTGTACCCATGTGCCCCCGGCGCCTCCCGACTCCGACGCCGCCGCCCCCGGGCTCCACCGCCCCGCCGCGCCCCCCTGCCGCCCGGCCGGCCACGGCGGCCGGGCGCCGCGCCACCGGTCCACCCGACGGAGGTCGGCGGCGCCGGATGCCCACCGCCCTGACCTGGGCCGTCATCGATCCCATAGCAGCTGTTCCGCGATAAGTCCATTTTCGGGAATCCGGACGTGACGGACGACCCGCCGAATCGCAGCCGGCGGACGGGGAAATGAGGTCGGGGCGGCGTGCGGATCGCACCGCCCCGGAAACAGGCCATGATGCCGCTCCGGCGCCCCCGTGCTACCGTCGATCTCAGTTGCAGTTGTGGTTCCCAAGACTTCGAGTACTCTCACTGATTCACCAGAACGGCGAGAATTACTTTGTATTTCCCGGGTCTGTATACCGGGCGGGGCAATCATCGCGGCGACACGGAATCCACACAGTGTGGGTTACGTAACTGCCCCGAGAAGGAGAGCAAGACATGGCTACTGGCACCGTCAAGTGGTTCAACGCGGAAAAGGGCTTCGGCTTCATCGAGCAGGAGGGTGGCGGCGCCGACGTCTTCGCCCACTACTCGAACATCGCCACCCAGGGCTTCCGCGAGCTCCACGAGGGCCAGAAGGTGACCTTCGACGTCACCCAGGGCCAGAAGGGCCCGCAGGCGGAGAACATCGTTCCTGCCTGAGCAGCCCTCCCGTACCACATCGGCTGGGGCCCCACACCTTTCGAGGCGGGGGCCCCAGCTCCGGGTTTTCCCCAACATCGCGCACGTTCCAACCGTGCTTCACCCCCGGGCACCCGGCGCCGCGGGCGCCGTGGCAGCGACCGGGCTTCCCCCGAATTCCTGTCCTTCCCGCTCAGTGAATTCCCAGGCGACCACGGGGCCGCTTCGCGCCTCCCCGTCCTCGCCCCCGTCTCTCCGCCGGTCCGTTCTTGCGATTCTTCGGGTGACATGGGTCACCAGGAATTCCTCGATACGCACCGCATCGAGGAAGGTTCCCCATGAACCGCTCAGTCCAGGCCGGTCACCGTCCCCGCACGGGGCCGGGCGCCGGAAAACGCCGGGACGGTCTCGGCTCGCCGGCCCAGCGCGGCAAGGGCCCGCGCGGCGGCTCCGGTGGTGGCTCCGGCGGCAAGAGCCGTCGTCCCGCCGCTCCGCCCGGTGAGTTCGCGCTCCCCGAGACCATCTCTCCCCCGCTTCCCCCCGTCGAGTCCTTCGACCAGCTGGAGCTGCCCGCCCCGCTGCTCGCCGCCCTCGGCGTCGAAGGGGTGTCGATACCGTTCCCCATCCAGGCGGCGACGCTGCCCAACGCGCTGGCCGGCCGCGACGTGCTGGGCCGGGGGCGCACCGGATCGGGCAAGACCCTCGCCTTCGGCCTCGCCCTGCTGGCGCGGACCGCCGGCCAGCGGGCCGAGCCGCGCCGACCGCTGGCGCTGGTCCTGGTCCCCACCCGCGAGCTGGCCCAGCAGGTCACCGAGGCGCTGACCCCGTACGCCAGGGCCCTGCGGCTGCGGATGACGACCGTCATCGGCGGGGTCTCCATCCGCCGCCAGACCAACGCGCTGCGCGACGGCGCGGAGATCGTGGTGGCCACCCCCGGTCGACTGAACGACCTGGTCACCCGGGGTGACTGCACCCTGGAACGGGTCGCCATCACGGTGCTGGACGAGGCCGACCAGATGACCGACATGGGCTTTCTGCCGCAGGTCACCGCGCTGATGACGCAGGTGACCCCGGACGGCCAACGGATGCTGTTCTCGGCGACCCTGGACCGCAACGTGGACCGGCTGGTCCGGCGGTTCCTGCGCGACCCCGTGGTCCACTCGGTCGATCCCTCGGCCGGCGCGGTGAGCACGATGGAGCACCATCTGCTGTATGTCCCGGACACCGACAAGCGGGCGACGGCCACCGAGATCGCGGCCCGCGACGGCCGGGTGATCATGTTCCTGGACACCAGGCGGGCGGTCGACCGGCTCGCCAAGCATCTGGCGCTCAACGGCGTGCGCGCCGCCGCCCTGCACGGCAGCAAGTCGCAGGCACAGCGCACCCGCACCCTGGACTGGTTCCGGAGCGGGCATGTCACCGTGCTGCTGGCCACCAATGTGGCGGCCCGCGGTCTGCATGTGGACGATCTGGACCTGGTCGTCAACGTGGATCCGCCGGGGGACCACAAGGACTATCTGCACCGGGGCGGCCGGACCGCGCGCGCCGGTGCCTCGGGCCGGGTGGTGACGCTGGTACTGCCGGAGCAGCGGCGTGAGATCCACCGGCTGATGGACCATGCCGGTATCACCCCGCAGGTCGCCCATGTCCGTTCGGGCAGCGACGAGTTGCGGCGCGTCACCGGCGCGCAGGCACCCTCCGGGGTGCCGGTGACCCTGGAGGCGCCCGCCACCAAGCCCGTCGCCAAGAGCACCGCCAACCCCGCGGCCAAGAACACCGCCCGGGGGGCCGCCGCGCGCGGCTCCGGCTCGGCGCCCGGGGGCGGGCAGCGGCGCGGCCGCCGCCCCGGCGGGCGGCGTTCCGGCTCGACCCCGCGCCAGGGGGGCGGCGGCACGCGCCGCGCCCCCGGGGCGGAATCCTGAGAGTCCCCTCCTTCACCCTCCTCGCCCCACTCCCCCGGGACCGCCGATCGGCGTCCCCATCACCCCAGTTGAGGCCCTATGCGTTGCATCATCGCCCGCTTTCCCTTCGACCTGGTCAAGAGTGAGGTCGAGCATCTGATGAAGGGCGTCAAGCCCGAGCCCGTCACCGGGGAGTCGGTGACCATCGGCCGTCGCGAGTACCCGGTCATGCAGGTCGGCCAGGTGATCACCAAGCAGGACCGCCGGGACTTCTCCGCGCGAGAGGTGACCCGGGCGCTCAACAAGCTGGGCTTCACCTGCCGCACCACGAGCGACAGCCTCGGCATCCCCGGCTGAGACCGGCCGAGTCCGGCCGAGTCCGCCGCAGGGTCACCGCGCCGCCCGCCCCGCCCTTGACCGGGCGGGGCGGGCGTTCGCGTCAGTCGTCGCCCGGAGCGCGCCGCAGAACGGCGGCGATCGTCTTCCCCTTCGGATGGCAGCGGACGCTCACCTCGGCGGCGAGGGAGCGCACCAGCGGCCAGCCGAAGCCTCCGCAGCGCAGCACGTCCGGCCCCCGGGCCTTCGGCGGTCGGGGCTCGCCGTCGCTGACCGCGACCCGCACCGCCTCCGGGGTCGCGGAGAGTTCGAGCAGATAGCGCCCGCCGCCATGGCGCAGCGCGTTGGTGACCAACTCGGAGACGACCAGCAGCAGGGCGTCCACCGCGTCGCGCGGCGGCGCCGGGGTCAGTCGCGCGCAGAAGGCGCGGGTGAGATCGCGTGCGTTCCGTACCTCGGCCATCGAGGTCCCGGCCACGCTGGCGACGGGGGGCGCGACCCCGTCCGACCTGTTCATGATCCCTGTGCCATGCATATGTCCACACCTCGGTTCGTGTCGGTGGTTGCCACCTCCCTGAGAGCGAGCGTTCCCGATATGCGGCTTTCTAGGCGCACTTCGACGATTCCGGGGCCGCGCCGGGCGGCCGGGCGTCCGGGCGGAGCGGCGGGCCCGTGGGGCCCGCGACCGGTACACATCGGACGTACTGATCTAGGCTGGGGACATGCGCGCCCTCATCGTGGAGAACGACGACAAGGTGGCGCGCGCGCTGCGCCGGACCCTGCAGGCCGAGCGGTTCGAGGTGGAGCGGGTCGGCACGGTGCGGGGCGCGGTGAGCGCGATCGGCCATTCGGAGTTCGATATCGCGCTGGTCGATCTGGGCCTGGACGACGGGGACGGCGTCGAGGTGATCAGGGCGCTGCGCGACTACGCGTCGACCGGCATCATCGCGGTGACCGCGCGCAGCGAGGAGACGCACCGGGTGCGCGGGCTGCGCGCGGGCGCGGACGACTACCTGGTCAAGCCGTTCGGGGTGGCCGAGCTGCTGGCCCGGATCGAGGCCGTCAGCCGACGGCTGCGGGTGGTGCGGAGCGTGCCGTCGGTGCACGGCACCGTCGCCCACGGCGAGCTGGTGATCGACCGGGACCAGCACCGGGTGTCGCACCGGGGCAGCCCGCTGCCGTTGACCCGCAAGGAGTTCGACCTCTTTCTCATACTGGTCCGCAATGTCGGGGTGGTGGTCGAGCGGGACCACATCCTGGACCAGGTCTGGCGCTCCACCCAGGAGGGCAGCAGCCGCTCCCTGGACACCCATATGGCCTCGCTGCGCGCCAAGCTCGGCACGGCGGCGCGCATCCGCACCGTGCGGGGCATCGGCTACCGGCTGGAGCCCTCCGAGCGATCGGGCGGGTAGCCGTCGATGCGCCGACGGATCGTCGTCGCCCTGCTGCCCGTGCTCGCCCTGCTGATCGCCGGCGTGGGGATCAGCTATGCCGTGGTGGTGACCGAGCGGCTGACGCAGGAGGTACAGATCGACCGGGGCGGGGACGCGGTGCGGTTCGCCAGCCTGACCGATGCCGCGATCGGCTCCGGCGACCTGGCCCGGCTGAAGACGGAACTCGACGCCTACCAGGCGCTGTTCGACTCCCCGGTGTGGGTGCTCGGCCTGGACGGCAGCCTGGTGCACGATCCCGGCGTGCCGGTGCCCACCGGGGCGGATGTCGACCAGAACATCCAGCAGGCGTTCGCCGGCAGCCGCACGACGGAGAACCCGGTGGTGTGGCCGTGGTCCCCGGGGCCGCTGCGGGTGGTGGAGCCGGTGGGCCGGGACTCGCAGGTGACGGCCGTGGTGGTGCTGGAGGCGCCGACGGACGGGCTGCGACGGGCCACCCTGCGGCAGTGGGGGGTGGGAGCGGCGCTGTTGCTGCTCCCGGTGACCGCCCTGGTCGCGGGTCTCTGGCCGCTCACCCGGTGGATCCTGCGGCCGGTGCGGGATCTGGAGCGGATCGCGGCCGATGTGCGCGGCGGGGACCTCAACGCGCGGGCCGAGGTGGAGCACGGCCCTTCGGAGCTGCGCGGGCTCGCCTCGTCGTTCAACGCCATGGTGGACACGGTGCAGCGGTCCCTTGAGCGGCAGCGGGCCTTTGTCGCCGACGCCGCCCACCAGCTGCGGAACCCGCTCGCCAGCCTGCGGCTCTCGGTGGAGAACCTGCGCCCCTGGCTGCGCGAGCCGGCGGCGCGGGAGGCCGGCGACGAGGCGGTCTCCGAGGCCGTGGAGATGGGCGAGATGTTCGAGGCGATGCTGGCGGCCACCGCCGTCTCCGGGGCCGAGCGGGTGCGGGACCGGGAGGCATGGACGCTCACCCAGGTGTTCGACGTCGGCCGGCCGCACTGGGAGCGGGCCGTGCGGGAGCACGGGTTGACGCTTGAGGTGGCCGAGCCGGAGCGGGGCCTGGTGCTGCGCCAGCCGCCGGGCGGCCTGGTCGCCGTGCTGGACGAGCTGGTGGAGAACGCCGCCCGGCTCTCGGACGGCTCGACGGTGCGGGTGGGCTGGTCGGTGGACCCGGACCGGTCGCTGGGCGCGGTCTGGGTCGCCGACGACGGGGTGGGCCTGACGGCGGAGGAACGGAGCGCGGCCAGAGGCAGGTTCTGGCGGGCCCAGCGCCATCAGAACGCGCCGGGCACCGGGCTCGGCCTGGCGATCGTCCACGATGTCGTCGAGGACGTCGGCGGGGAGGTGCGGCTGGAGGCGGCCGAGCCGCGCGGACTTCGCGTGCTGGTCCGCCTTCCGGTGGTCCGCTGACCCCCTCGGGGGGAGGTGCGCAGGACGGGCCGGGCGTGCTGTCCCTGGCCGCGCCGGTGGCAGCCGGGCCGGTCACGTGAACGGGGCGGGGCGTCCCGGTGCGGTGCGGACGGCGAACGGCCCGGCGGCCGGGGCACCTCCGGGACGGAGTCCGACGGAGCCCGGGCCCCCGGAGATCCGCCGCCGGCGTCACGTCCCCGCCTCACGGCTTGGCGTCGCGGAACCAATCGGCCGCGCCGGGGTGGAGGGCGATGGGAGCGGTGGCGGCGGCCGTGCGGGGGTTGATCTGGTGGGCCTCGGGACGGGTGCGGGCCAGCCGGTGGGCCTCGTCGATCGTCGTCCCGGTCAGCCGCCTGGCGAGGTCGAAGGGGAAGTCGGGGCGCACCGCGATCAGGGTGGGGACGGCCACGGTGTCGGTGGTCTCGACGCCCGGGTAGACCGTGTTGGAGATCGTCACCGAAAGGTACTCGCCGGGGTGCGCCTGCTGCAGGGCGTGGGCCTCGACGCCCAGATCGACGAAGCGCATCTCCGGACCGTTCTCCAGCAGCCAGGAGATCGCCGGGGTGGGCATCGCGGTGAGCGACATCACGGCATCCACCTCGTCGTCCAACAGCGCCTGTGCGGCGCTCTGTTGGCCGTAGTCGCGGGTTTCGACCTCCACCCCGGCCGCCCGGAACAGGCGCTCGGCGGTGTAGCGGGTGCCGGAGCCCGGCAGCCCGACGGCGACCCGGCGGCCCGGCAGGTCCGAGAGCGCGCGCACCCCGTTGTCCCGCAGCGTCACCAGATGGACCACGGAGTCGAAGATGCGCAGCAACGCGACCACGTCGGCGCCGTGCGGGCGCAGCACGTCGACGTTGGCATAGGCCAGGTCGACCTCGTCGCCGAGGAGCAGCCGGGTGTTGTCGACGGATGCCTCGGTGGGCAGGGTCCGCACCACGGGGCGGTCGAGCGCGTCGTTCCACAGCTCGGCGAGCGCGGCGCCCGATTCGCGGTAGGTCGCGCCCTCGGGCCCGGTGGCCAGGGTGAGTTGGGCGATATCGAGATCAGGGGCGCGGTCGCAGGCGGTGGCCGCGCCGATACCGAGGGCGGCGGCCAGCACCGTCCGTCTCCTGGGGCCCCGTCCACGCAATGTCAGATCAACCTTAAATTTTAACCGGCGTCATTGCTGTTACACGCCGTTAAGCCTCACCTTGCTGTGATCTCGACCATAACAAGTCACAGGGATGGGGACGCCCATGACGAATGAGCCGGCGCCGCAGGCGCCCACGGCGAAGAAGAAAAAGCTCTACCACCACCTGTATTTCTGGGTGTTGCTCGGCATCAGCGTCGGCATCGTCATCGGGCTGGTGGCCCCCGGTGTCGGTGCCGACATGAAGTGGCTGGCCGACCTCTTCGTCAAGCTGGTCAAGGTCGTGATCGCGCCGACCATCTTCGCCACCGTGGTGGTGGGCATCGCCGGAATGGGCAATCTGGCCCGTGCGGGTGGGCTGGCCTTCAAGACCGTTCTGTACTTCAACATCACCACCGTGTTCGCGCTGGGCATCGGCCTGGTGGTGGTGAACGTCCTCACGCCGGGCGGCGGCCTCGACTACGACATCGAGTCCTTCGACACCTCGGCCGCGGATGCCGCCATCGCCTCGGCCGGCGAGGTGGACCAGGGCGGGATCACCGGCTTTGTGCTCGATCTGGTGCCGACGTCCTTCGCCAGCGCCTTCGTGGACGGCAAGCTGCTCCAGGTGCTGCTGCTGGCGATCCTGGTGGCGATCGCGCTGAGCATGCTGGGCAGCAGGGCCGAGCCCGTGGTGCAGTCGCTGGACACCTTCGCCAAAATCATGTTCGGCGTGATCAAGCTGGTGATGTGGGTGGCCCCGCTGGGCGCGATGGGCGGCATCGCGTTCACCATCGGTGAGCACGGCAGCGCGATCCTCGGCTCGTTGGCCTCGTTCATGCTGTCCTTCTGGCTGACCTGCCTGCTCTTCATCTTCCTGGTGCTCGGCCCGATCTGTTACGCGGCCGGCTTCAGCCTGCTGAAGTACATCCGCTACATCAAGGACGAGTTGCTGATCGTGCTCGGCACCTCGTCGTCCGAGACGGTGCTGCCCCGGATGATGGGCAAGATGGAGGCGGCGGGTACGCCCAAGCACGTCGTGGGCATGACGATTCCGACCGGGTACTCGTTCAACCTGGACGGCACCGCGATCTATATGTCGATGGGCGCGCTCTTCATCGCCCAGGCGTTCGGCATCGATGTGCCGATCGCGACGCAGATCGGCCTGCTGGCCTTCATGCTGATCTCCTCCAACGGCGCCGCCGGGGTCTCGGGCGCCGGCCTGGTCACCCTGGCCGCCTCGCTGACCGCCTTCGACTCGGTGATCCCGGTCGCCGGCATCGCGCTGATCGTCGGCATCGACCGCTTCATGAGCGAGGGCCGCGCGCTGACCAACCTGACCGGCAACGGCCTGGGCACGCTGGTGATCGCCCGGTGGACCGGCGATCTGGACCGCGAGCGGCTCGCCTATGTGCTCGACAACCCGGGCACGGTCGACGTGGACGAGTGGATGAAGGACGAGGCGCCGCCGACGGTGGACCCGTCCGCCGAGTCCGAGGAGGACGGCCCGTCCGACGAGGGTCCGTCCGCCGAAGGGGACGAGGAGCAGACCAGGGTCACGGTCGCCAAGCAGCGTTAGCCGGCGCCGTCCGACGCAACGCCCGCGCCCCGAAGCGGCCTTCCGCTCCGGGGCGCGGGCGCGTCACGTCACGTCAGGGGTGTGGCCGGTCCGCAGCGCCTGCTCCCGGTAGTCGCGGGGCGGCACGCCATAGGCCGCCCGGAAGGCGCGGGTGAAGTCGGCCGGCCGGCTGAACCCGTGCTGGCGCGCGATCGTGGCGATCGTCAGCTGGGCCAACAGCGGGTCCCCCAGCGCCAGTCGGGCCCGCTGGAGACGTTGCTCCCTGATGAAGGCCCCCACGGTGGTCCCGTTCTGCTGGAACAACCGGTGCAACGAACGTGGCGACACATGGTGGGCCGCGGCGATCGTCGCCGGCGTCAGATCGTCCTCGTGCAGATGTCGCTGGACGAACTCGTGGACGCGCAGGGTGAGGATCCGCTGCCGCTCCGCCGGCGGCAGCGGCCGGTCGAGGTGATGGGTGAGCAGGGCCGCCACCAGATCGACGGCGGCGGTGCCGAGCGAGTGGGTGTGCGCCGGGCGGTACATCGCGTAGTCGTCCACCAGATGGGTCAGCAGCTGGGCGAGCAACGCGGCCAGCCCCGTGGGGGCGTTGAACCACAGGGCGGCCGAATGGGCGTCGGGCCGCACGGAGTCCGGCAGCAACGACCGGGGGATGAGCAGATCCTGCAACGCGAAGGTGCCGCTCTCGCCCACCAGCCGGTTCTGGAAGGGGTAGGAACTGCTCATCAGCAGCAGATCGCCGGGCCCGACGACAAACCGGCTGTCCCCCCGGCTGACCTCGGCCCGCCCCCGCCTGGGCATCGCCAGATAGACCACCTCGGGGTCGTCCTGCCGGATCAGCCTGGGCGTTCTGGCCGAGGACAGCGGTGGGCACTCGAAGGACGTGCCCCACACCGCCCCCAGTTCGAGCAGACGGAGGCTGGCGTCGAAGTCCTCCGGCCGGTCGATCTGCATCTCGCAGCAGAGCTATCCGGAGCTGGAGGAGGTGCTGATGGCGGAGGCCGCGCGGATGCTGACCTATGGCATCCATCTGGTCGTCACCGGCAACCGCTGGCTCGACATGCGGATGGCGCTGCGCGATCTGCTGGGCACCAAGGTGGAGTTGAAGCTGGGCGACGCGCTGGACTCCGAGGTGGACCGCAACGCGCAGCGCGCCATCCCGGCGGGCCGCCCCGGGCGCGGCGTGACCGACGGGGAGCTGCACTTCCTGACCGCCGTGCCCCGGGTGGACGGCGAACGTTCCGACGAGGGGCTGGCGGAGGCCGTGGCCGAGCTGGTGCGGAGCGTCGACGAGGCATGGCAGGGGCCGCGCCCGCCGGGGGTGCGGCTGCTGCCGACGGTGTGGAGCGCCCCGAAGGCGCCCGCGGAACGGGGCGGCGTGCTGATCGGCGTCGAGGGCAACCGGCTCGACCCGGTCGCGTTGACGCCGGGCGAGGAGGCGGGCCTGGTCGTCATCGGCGACACCGAGTCGGGCAAGACGTCGCTGCTGCGGTCCGTCGCCCACCAGGTGATCGGCTCCTATCCGCCGGAGCGGGCCAAGCTGATCGTCCTCGATCACCGGATGACGATGCTCAGGGAGTTCGAGGGGCCGCATCTGATGGGCTATTCGACCACCCTGGAGCGGTCCCTTGAGGTCGTCGGCGGGCTGGCCGAGGGGCTGCAGAAGCGGCTGCCGGGAACGGATGTGACGCCCGAGCAGCTGCGGGATCGCTCCTGGTGGACCGGGCCCGAGATCTATCTGCTGGTCGACGACTACGACCTGGTCGCCACCTCGCGCAGCAACCCGCTGGCCGCGCTGCTCGACCATCTGCCGCACGCGCGGGCGATGGGTCTGAACATCTTCCTCACCCGGCAGGCCGGCGGCGCCTCCCGGGCCGTGCTCGACCCGGTGCTCAGCCGGATGAAGGAGCTGAACTACCCCGTGGTGCTGCTCAGCGTGCCCACCGACGAGATGCCGATCTGGGGGATCAAACCGGACCGGCGCGCCAAGGGTCGCGGCGTGCTGCTGCACCGCCGCCTGGGCACCGTGCTGGTGCAACTGGCCCATGCCGACTCGCCGTTGGCGACCGCTTCGACGGGGGACGAACGGCGATGACCAGCAGTCTCGATCCGGATCCCGGGGTCCTGACCGATCCGGAGCCGGCGCCGGTGGAGTTCGTCAGGATCGGCCTGGCCTCGCCCGCCGGGCGCGCGGATCTGGCGGTGCCGGCCTCCGTGCCGCTGGCGCGGCTGCTGCCCATGCTGCTGCGGCACTCCGGCGAGGACCCGACGCCGGACGCGGGGCTGGGGCACGGCGGCTGGGTGCTGCGCCGCGCCGAGGGCACGGAGCTGGACGCCGCCGCCTCGCTCGGTCAACAGGGCGTCGAGGAGGGCGAGTTGCTTTTCCTCGGCCATGGCGTCGAGAGCGTCGTGCCGCCGGTGTACGACGACGTCGTGGAGGTCGTCGGCGAGCAGAGCGTGCGCGCGCCCTGGCCGACCTGGGCGACGCGCGCGGGCGCCGGGACGTTGGCGGCGCTGGCCGTGGCGACGGTCTCGGGGGCGCTGGCGGTGGCCCCGGGGCGGGCCGTGCCCGGTGGTCTCGGCCTGGCGACGGCGCTGCTGGCGCTGGCGGTCGGGGTGCTGATGTCCCGTGGGTTCGGCGATCTCAGGGCGGGCACGTTCGCCGGGGTGCTGGCCGCTCCGCCGGCGGCCGTGGGCGCGGCCGGGCTGCTGGGCGGGGACGGTCCGACGGCCGGCCGTCTGCTGCTCGGCTGCGCGGTGGTGGCCGTGGTCGGCGGGCTGGGTCCGGTGCTGATCGGCGGCGGGGACGGCACCTTCGCGGCGCTGGCCGTGGCGGGTCCGCTGGCCGCCGTCGGCGCGGCGGTGGCCGCGGTCGGGCGGAACGTCACCCCGGCGGAGGCGGCTGCGGTCGCCGCCCCGTTGGCGCTGGCGCTGACCGCGCTCTGGCCCTCGCTGGCGCTGCGGATCGCCCGGGTGCCGACGCCGCAGCTGGCCGCCACCTCGGAGGATCTGGACCGGCTGCCGGCGCAGCCGGCGCACGAGCGGCTGACGGAGCGGGTCGCGGCGGCCAGGCGGCTGTTGGGCGGGCTGCTGGTGGGCGGTCATCTGGTGGCGGTCGGGGGCACCCTGGTGCTGTTCGCCGCGACGGAGCTGTGGGCGGGGGTGCTGGGGGCGGTGCTCACCGCGTTGATGCTGCTGCGGACCCGGTTGTTCCGGGAGTCCTGGCAGGTGGCGACGGCGCTGGTGTCGGCCCTGGTCGCGGTGGCCGGCGCCGGGGCGTGGACGGTGGCGGACCGCGCCTCCCAGGGGCTGCCGCTGCTCGGTTTCGTGCTGCCCCTGGCGCTGGTGGCCGGCTGTGTGGCGCTGGCCGCCGGCCGGTACCGGGGCAACCCCAGGCTGGCGCGGACCCTCGACGCGCTGGAGACGTTGCTGCTGGTGTCGGTGGTGCCGCTGGTGCTCGCGGTCTGGGGCGTGTACGGCGCGCTGCTCGATCTGAAGGTCTGAGGGGTGTCCCGGATGCGTGGAGGGTCGAACGCCCCGGTCGCCACGGTGGCCGCTCTGCTGGTCGCGGTCGCCGGCCCGGTGGTGCTGCCGGGCGCGGCGGAGCGGGCGGCGGCGGCCGAGCCGTGCCGTGCCGGAGATACGCGGCGAGGAGCTGCCGGACGGCGCGGGGCGGTATCCGCTGATCGATCTGCTGGGCCTGCCCCAGGCGTGGGATCTGGCCAACGGCGAGGGCGTCACGGTCGCCGTGATCGACTCGGGCGTGGACGCCGACCACCCCGATCTGGCCGGATCGGTCGTGCACGGCAGCGAGTTCACGGCCGTCGCCGACGAGCGGGAGTTCGTGCGGACCGCCCCGCCGCCGGAGCAGGACTGTGTGGGCCATGGCACGGCGGTGGCCGGGATGGTCGCCGCCGGGCGCGGGGAGGGCGACCGGATGACCGGGGTGGCGCCCGACGCCACCGTCTATCCGGTGCGCATCGCCGACGGGGTGGACCAGGCCACCCCGGGGCTGCTCGCCGCCGCGATCGAGGACGCCGTGGCGGCGGGCGCCGGCGTGCTCAACCTGTCGTTCGCCCGCCCGCACGACGACGAGCCGGTGCGGGAGGCGATCGAGGCGGCGTTGGAAGCCGGTGTGGTGGTCGTCGCCGCCGCCGGCAACGAGGGCGGTCAGGGCCCGACGGGTGGCCGGATGTACCCGGCCGCCTACGACGGCGTCATCGCCGTCGGTCGCCTCCGCGACCGACTGGGAACGGCTGGTGTCCGGCCTGGGGGCCTCCGCTGTCGAACGGACGGTGGCCGCCGCCACGCTGACGCTGACGGACGGGACGCTGCGGGTCCGCGCCGGGGGGCGGCTGATCAGCGGCTTCGCCCAACAGCCGGTGGCCCGGAGCCATGCGCTGCGCTCGGCCGGTGTCACCGGACCGCCGGCCGAGGACCAGGCCGCCGGGCTGCTGGCCACCCTGCCCCTGGCCCATCCGGGCCGTCCGCTGGACGAGGCCATCGGCTTTGTCCCCGCCGCTCCGCTGGAGGGCACCGCCCGATGACGACTCCCGACACCGACTGGGCGGACGCGCTCCGTCCGTCCTTCCGACTCACCCCGCGCGGGGTCGGGATCCGGCTGGGCACCGACCTGGCGGGCGGGCTGGTGAACCTGCCGGCGCCGGGGCCGGCGGGGTGCCGGATCGCGGTGTTCGGCGAATCGCTGTTCGGCCGGCTGATCGCGCTGCGCCTGCTGGCCGTCGGCGCCCGGGTCACCGCGACGACCCGGGTGCCCGAGCAGTGGGGTGGCCTGCTCGCCGCGGCCGACGACCGGCTGCGGCTCGCCGCCAGCGGCGACCCCTGGCCCCGCCACCCGCCGGCCCCGCCCACGGTCGCGGGCGGCCCGCAGGCGCTGGTCACCGACCGGAGCGCCGCCCCGCCGGCCGCGCTGGCCGACGGGCCCTGGCGCACCGTCGTCCATGTGACCCGTTCGGCGCCGCGCCGCGCCGCGTTCTGGCACCGCCCCGATGTCCTTCTCGCGTTGGACGCCACGCACGCCCGGCAGGTGGGCCAGGTCCTGGGCGCGGAGGCCGCCGCCCGCACCGCGCGGCTGGTGTCGGGCGAGATCGCCCTCTTCCGCCCCGACGGCGGGCAGACGCTGCGCGTCGACATCTCCCCCGCCGAGACGGCCCTGCTGACCCCACCCCGACAAGCGGCGGACCAGTAGACCCGGCTCAGTGGCCCGCGCTCTCGTAGCGGCGCAGTCCGCGGCGGAAGAACGCCAGGGCGACAGAGAGGCAGTAGGCGGCGACCAGCGGCGTGAGCAGCCCGAGCCAGTGGTGTCCGCCCTCGCCGGTGAGGACGGTCACCGGGTAGAAGCTCACAAAGGCAAAGGGGATGACAAAACCGAGCACGATCCGCATCGCCATCGGATAGATGGTGAGCGGGAACCGGAGGAGTTCGCCCACCTGGTGCATGGCCGCGCCGAAGAGCGGGTTGGGGCCCGGGATCCAGAACGAGGTGACATTGCTCGCCAGGCTGATGGCGATCTTGACCAGCATCGCGCTGACGAACACCACCAGGGCCACCAGCACCGTCCCGATCGACCAGTCGATGTCCGCGCCCACCAGGCCGAGCACCAACATGCCCGTCCCCGACAGCAGGTTGCCCAACCCGTTGAGGCCGACCTGGGCGCTCGTCACCTGGAGGACGACCGGGTAGGGCCGGACCAGGAAGTAGTCCAGCGCACCCTCGTTGATCTGCCGGGGCAGCTGCCACATCCCCTCGAAGAACAGGCTGACCACCCCCTCGGCCAGCGTCACCAGGGCGAACATCAGCACGATGTCGGAGAACGTCCACCCCTCCAGGGCGGGCACCTGCAGGAAGATGGCGGAGAGGAAGACGACGCTGGTCAGCTGCGTCACGATCGCCGCGCCGACCATCACCCAGAAGTCCGACTCGTGCTCCAGGGCGGCGCGTAGGTGGACCGAGAGCAACCGCACATAGAGCCTGGCCGTCCGGGGAGCCTGCCGCAGACGCATCGTCATCCTCCCTGAATCGTCAGGCGCCGCAGCGCCCGGTGCCACACCAGCCGGGCGCCGGCCCACAGGACCACGACCCACAGCAGCTGGAGGGCGATCAGCCGCAGCGCCTCGCCGCCGGTCGCCTCGCCCACAAAGATGAGGGCCGGCGTGGAGGCCATGCCGGGGAACGGCGACCACCGGGCGATCACGTCGAGATACCGCGGCAGCAGGCTGATCGGGATCATGGCGCCGGAGAGCAGCCCGGTGATCGCGAGCCTGGCCCAGTGCACACCGAGGAAGCTCTTCGTCCAGAAGCAGGCGAGCCCCGTGGTGTAGACGAGCGCGAACTTCAGCGGGACCACCAGCGCCATGCTGACCAGGAAGAGCACCGCCTGGGCCGCCCCCGGCGCCGGGATCCCGCCGCTGAGGACCACGGTCGTGGCGCAGACCAGGGTGATGAGCCCCGTCTCGACCGCGACGCCGCCCAACGCCTCGGCGAGCCGCGCCCGCTGGTAGTCGACGGGCTTGACCAGGTCGAGTGAGACCAGTCCGCTGCGGATGCGGAACGACATCCGGAAGTCCGTCAGGGCGGAGACCAGCACCCCGCAGGCGAAGGTCACCAGCAGATAGGCGCGCATCTCCGGCCAGCCGAAGCCGACCTCGACGCCCGAGCCCATCAGCACCCGCCAGACCGCGAGCAGGGCGGCGAACTGGAACACCGTGCCCAGCAGGCCGAGGAAGAACTGGAGCTTGTACGCCAGGGTCGTGCGGACGGTGGCGCGGGCGATCGAGACATAGGGCCGCATCCGCACCCCGGGGGCACGGGGCCTCATCCGTGCCCCGCCTCCGCGTCGACGACGCCTTGGGCAGCGCCCCCGACGGCGCCTTGGACGTCGACCTCACCGGCGTAGACCCTGCGGATCACGTCCTCGATCGCCGGCTCGTCCACCGAGAAGTCGACGATCTCCACGACGCTGTTGACCGCGGCGACGACCTGTCCCGCCGTGGTCGTGAACCGGTCGAAGCGGATGCGGAAGCGATGGGGGGCGTCGCCCTCGCTCACCACGGCCCGGTCCAGCGCGACCCGCAGGGCGTCGAGGTCGGCCGGCCCCGCGGTCTCGATGTGCAGGATGCGGTCGCGGGCATGGGTGTCCATCAGATGCCGCAGCGCGCCGTCGAAGATGATCCGCCCCTTGTCGATGATCACCAGCCGCCGGCAGATGCCCTCGATGTCCGCCAGATCGTGGCTGGTCAGCATGAGCGCCGTGCCGTCGTCCGTCAGCTCGCGCAGAAACTGGCGCAGCCGGTGCTTGACGGCGACGTCGAGGCCGATCGTGGGCTCGTCCAGATACACCACCGACGGGCTGTGCAGCAGGGCGGCGGCGATGTCGGCGCGCATCCGTTCGCCGAGCGAGAGCCGCCGGGCGACCACGGGGAGCATCCGCCCCAGCTCCAGGACCTCGTCGAAGTAGGCGAGCCGACGCCGGTAGGTGTCGGGGGCGATCCCGTAGATGTCCCGGAGCACGTCCAGCGAGTCGCGGACCGTGAGGTCCCACCACAGCTGGGTCCGTTGGCCGAACAGCACGCCGATGTGCTGGGCGACGGCCATCCGTTCGCGGTGCGGCACCAGGCCCTTGATCCGGACCTCGCCCGAGGTCGGCACCAGGATGCCGCTCAGCATCTTCACGGTGGTCGACTTGCCGGCCCCGTTGGCGCCGACGTAGGCGACCGACTCGCCCTCCTCGATGTCCAGGTCGACGTGATCGACCACGACGCGCTCGGTGAACCGCCGGTTGAAGAGGTGACGGACCGATCCGGCCAGCCCCGGAGCCTTGTCCGGCTGGCGATACGACTTGGTCAGTCCGCGCGTTTCGATCAGTGACATGGGATTCCTCACCGGGCCGGCGACCGTCGGCCGGCCGAGCGTGCTGTGGTGGACCGTCGTCCCCCGGCGAGGCCGGTGACGGCCGCGATCTCGTCCAACGCCACCTCGCGCCCGGCCAGTTCGGCGAGCAGCCGGTCCAACCCCAGGGCGAACGCCTCGACCTCGGGAGCCGGGAACTGGAACATGTCGGCGAGCAGAACGACATGCAGGACCCCGGGACCCCCGAACACGTCGACCATCAGGGTCACCTGGTCGTCGTCGAAGCCCTCCAGCCAGTCGAAGGCCGGCTCGGGCGCCGGAAGGTCCCGTGGCCCCCCGCGGTCCGTCGCGTGCGTCGGGCTCCACATGTCGTTGAGCCGGATCAGCCGGTTGAACCGGACGCCGCGCTCCCGTTCGATCTCGTCGATCAACGCGTCGGCCGCCACGGGGTCGTAACCGCCGTGCCGGTAGGCCCTGAGCGCCGTGGCCGTGTTCCGTCGGAGCAGGTCGGTGAAGGTCGTCCCCTGACGGGTGAACCGACCCACCACCTCCTGGCTGACATTGCCGACGGCATGGCGCAGCTCCGGCTCCGACCGATTGCCGTAGATAAGGCTCAGCAGGCACTCGTCGGCGTCGGCCGTCGCGTACAGCATCGCGGTCAGCGCGGCGAGCAGCACGGCGGCGGGACTGCTGCGGGTCCTGACGGCGACGGCGCGCAGCTGGTCCGGCATCGTGTGGGACGTCAACCGGCCCCGGCGGAAGCGCGGTCCCTCGGTCGGCACGATCTCGCCGAAGAGGCTGGGGGCGCCGGTCTCCAGCACCGACCGCAGATGGGCCAGCGCCGCCTCGTTGCGCCGGGTCCCCTCCGCCGACTGTTCGATGAGGGCCTGGTCGACCGGCTGACGGGCCGGCGATGCGGGCGGTGCGGGCTCGCCGGCGGCGCGGGCGGCGAGCAGGGCCGTCAGCTCCTTGGCGCAGAGGGTCGCGCTCTGCATGTCCAACGTCACATGGGAGAAGATCAGCCCGACCATCGCCGGCTCGCCCGCCCGCGACGCGACGATCACCCGAAGCGACAGTTCGGACTCGTGCGCGAACGCCACCGACGTCTGGCGGTGTTGGTGCGCGTCGAGGGCCGCGACGCACTCCTCCCGGGTCGGGGCGTCGGCGATCTCGGCTTCGAGGACGCCGCTCCGCACGATGTGCTGCTCAAGTCCTGCGTCCGAAGGGATCAGTCGGGTGCGCAGCGTCTCGTGCCGGCTGATCAGGGTGCCGATGGTGTCGAGCACGGCCGCCAGGTCCAGGCCCTCGGGGACCTCGACCCGGCGCCGGATGAAGAAGAAAGGCATGACGGTGGGCAGAAAGTGCGCGACGTCCTTCCAGGTCTCGCGCTGCCCCCAGGTCATCGGCGCCGTGGCGGTGCGGGAGCCGGTGAACGCGATCTTCCCGATCATCTGATCGGGTCCCCCTTCTGTCGTGTGCCGTCGGCGCTCGTGTGTCGCCGGCGCTGTGGTGGGCCCGTGTCGGTCAACGGTGCTGCTCAAGCAGGCCGAGCACCTCGTCGTACCAGGAGAGCCCCTCCGAGAGGTCGCTCTCGTCGCTGAGGTACCAGTCGTCCGACTGGGCGAGCCCCATCGCGCCGCTGATCTCGCGCAGCACCTTGACGCCCTCGGCCCAGTGCTGGATCGAGTCGGCCCGGTTGGCGGCCGGGACACCGAGCCGGTCGGTGATGAACGCGCGGACGGCCGTGATCTCCGAGCGCAGCGCCTCGTCGTCCGTCGGCGCCGGAAGCGTCAACAGCTCCCACACCTCGTCGGCGAGCCGCCCGTCGACATGTTCCAGCGTGTGCATGACGGCACAGGTCTGCTCCGCGAGATCGGCGGGGCGCGGTCCGAAGTTGCCGCGTTCCAGCAGATACAACTCGACGGCGAAGGCCAGGAAGTTGTTCCTGACCTGCCAGGCCAGCTCGGGCTGCCCCGCGCCCAACGCGCCGTCCAGGTCGAAGCTGTAGGTCATGCACAGCAGCTGAAGTTCGTTCGCGCGGCGCCGGGTCTTGAGCCAGTCGAACAGCGGCTCGCTGCGGATGGGACCGATCATCGCTCGACCTCCCGCAGGAAGCCGTCGCGACGCAGCGACGCCGACGTGTACCAGGCGGCGACCGCCACATCGGACGGGGAGATCCCGAGCTGGTCGGCCGACCGTTCGACCGCCGCGGACCAGGTCCCGCTCTCGACCAGATGCCGCAACACCGCCGTGAGCGGCCCGGAGACCTGTGCGAAGTGCCGCTTGCCCTGGATGAGATGGACACTTCCGTCCGCCGGGACGACGCGCACCCCCGGGGCCGCCTCCGCCTCGCCGGCGAGGAGACGCAGATCCTCCGACGACACAGCCAGTTCGGCCCGCAGCGCCGGCAGGGCCTGGTCGACCGGCGCCGGCCGCAGACAGCCGTCGACAAGATCCCGGAACGCGGCCGATCCGCGGCCGTACCGCCGGGCTGCCTTCTCGCCGAACCACTTGGGGGACACATAGCCCTCGCCCTCGGCGGCCAGCCGCGCGGTGGCGCGCCACATGGCGGTGTCCCGGGCGAGGATCCGGGCCTTCCTGCCCTCGCCCCAGGCCTGCGACCACGAGGCCCGGGCCAGATGCTCGATGGCCCGCAGCCTCGACCAGGTGGCGAAGCGCCGGCAGGCGACGCTCTTGTCGAAGCGGGAAAGGACCTCCTCGCCCCGCTCGGTGACCGTCACGGGCAGGGAGACGGCGACCCGGTAGTACCGGTCGAGGTCGGAGACGCGCAGCGCGTGTACCGCGTCGGGAGAGGGGTCCGCCAGCAGCTCGGCCGTCCGGGACAGGCCGCGCGCGGTCATGCTCTCGCAGTCCACGTAGCGGGAGCCCCGCAGGCCGATGGCGGTCCCCGTCGGCGGCACGTCCTCGTCGTGGATGACATACAGGTCGATGTCGGACTGGTCGTTGCCGAAGCCCTCGACCAGGGACCCGGTCGCGACGCAGGACGTGTGGGCCGGGAGCGAGGCGGCTATCCGGTTCACCTCGGAGATCAGATCGGCCGGCAGTCCGGCCGCGACGAGCCGGGAGCCGTCGTCCATGACGGCCCCTTCGGCGTTAATGGGCATGCTTATCGATCCTCTACGCGAGAAGTGCTGGTTTCCGGCGCTGTCCGCCGTCGCGACGCCGAATTCAACGTGCCGATCGCGGCGCCTCCGGCAGACTTCTGTCGAGCTCCCCCACGAATTTCTCGATCGGGTCGCCCGAAACCAGGCCGTCCAGGTCGACCGGCACTCCGAGACGATCCTCCAGGCGCTGCGCGAATTCCACGATCCGTAGCGAGTCGGCCCCGAGATCGAAGAATGTGTCATCCGGCCGCACCGGGGACTCGAAGACCCCTTCGGCGACCGCGATCACGGTGTTCAGAACAGATGCCATAGCTCTCCCTCGACCACTCTCGACCCGCGCTGCACATGCCTCTGGGAAAATCGACAGAAGGGAAGCCGTATCGGTCTGCCCATATCCCAGGTCAACCGTGTGCTGTCTTTGCAAGTTACGTGAAACGCACAGGAAACGGGGCGCTCAGCGCCCACCCCTGCAACCAGGACAGCTAACTCCCCGTAGCCACCTCAGCGCAAAAAGAGATTGCATGAGCAAAGACAACGGAGATAACCCTGGCACCGACCGCACCCCTCCGTCAAGCGGTGCAGAAGTTCCGGAACCAGCCGGCCCGGTGGACGATCGGCCGCATATCAGACCCGCTCACCCGCGCCCCAACCTTCCCCCCAGACGCGCATCAAAGCGGACAGAACAGCGCCAACGCCTTGGCCTGTCACCGAATTCGACTCCGGCACACCGGAAAGATCGCACTCGGTGTATGGTCGGGCCTCACTATCGCCGCCACCGCATCGGGGGCATGAATGACGCCTTTGGAACTTGCCCCATCGGACGCGGCATTGCGCGATGTCGCGACGGGTGAACACCCGGCGGGACGGCATTTGCGCGCGGCGATGGAGAAGGCCGCCTATGCGGCCATGAATCTTCCGGCCGGACCGGTTTTTCTCTCGATGCCCACCGATATCCCGGCCGTGATCAGGCTGCCGGGAGCGCTGCCTGCCGGACGCCCGGCCCTCCCCTTCGAACAGCACGGACGAAAGGGCGGCCGCCCGGAGACCGCCGTCCCGAGGAGCACCACGTCTGGGCTCCGGCCGGCGTCGAGACGGCGCGGGAGGGGAGCCACCGCACCCCATCACCGAGGCGCCGCGGCTCGACGGCGGCCAACGCCCGAGCGGTCGAAGCCCTTCAGGGGCCGGATGAACAGGCACCGCCAGAGGAAGTCGCCCGGCGCCTGGACGGCGAGGTCTCCTCAGCCGTCCTCGCCCTGATGAAGGCCCTGCCGGTGCGATCCGGCGGGCTCGGCACGGTCACGAAGACCGTGGGGAGCTTCGGCGGGTTCGCCCAGCAGTACGAGCAGGAGGTGTTGCTCCACGGCCCGATCGGCCGGGACAGGGCGCTGATGTTCAACCTGGCCGAGAAGCTGCCCGCCTACCCCGGCCGCTGTCCCACCGGGGGAAAGGGCCGGATGCTGTTCGCCATGGCGCGGGTGTTCACGAGCCGGGCCGACCCGCGGTGAGGGGAGCCGGTTGGAGATGGCTTCCCACCCACCGTGTGATCGTTTCCCGTGGTCGGTGGCTGTCGGGCCGGGTCATCTGGGTTCTTCGGGTCAGCGGCTCACTGTGGTCTCAAGGCCGATCCGCGCCGGTTTCTCGGGATTGCACACGGCATGGAGCCCGGTGACGAGGCCGTCGTCAATGCGCGTCGAGCGCGTCGCGGGCCCTGGCCGGGGAAGAGTCCCCCCGCGGTCGGCGCGCGGCGACCTGGTTGCGCGCGCGGTGGGCGATCTGGCGGACGGCAGCCGGGGGCTTGTCGACGGCGTCCGCGATCTCGTCATAGCCGAGGTCGAAGACCTGGCCTCGCGAGCAAGATGCTCGACGGTATCGGTGGTTCGCTCGCCGCCCTCGTCCATTCCCCGCTCCTGCCCGTCCGTTCTTGCCGGAGTTCACCGAATTCCCAGGGTGGGGGGATCAGACCGTGGCTGCCCGCAGCCGTCGGGAGAGGAACTCCTCGAAGGTCATCAGCGCCGGATGCAGACCACGCAGGGCGGGGATGTCCGCTCGGTAGCCCGCCTCCGCGAACCACTCGAACATGCGCTCTTCGATGGGCTGCGCCTCGAAGCGGGTGGGGACCCCGGTGACGCGTTCGTAGATCTCGGCCACTTCGGGGAAGGTGATCTCATCGCCGGCCAGCTCAAGATGACGGCCGATGTAGGTGTGCGGGGCGTCGAAGGCGGTGGCGGCAAAGACCCCGATGTCGTCGGCGGCGATCATCTGCATGGGCTTGTCCGGCTTGACGGGCAGTGACATGAGGCGCTCGCCCCGGGCGTCGGCGTAGTGCAGCAGGTTGTTCATGAAGAAGGCGGGCCGCAGGAGGGTGGCGGGCAGGCCGAGGGCGAGGATGTGCCGCTCGATCTCGGCTTTGCTCTCGAAGTGGTCGATGCCGGTCCGCCGTTCGGCACCACCCACGGAGCTGTACACGAAGTGCCCGACTCCGGCCGCCTTGGCGGCATCCGCCACCGCCTTGCCCTGGCGGACCTCGGCGGCCAGGGACTCCGGCTCGTACGCCAGCGCCTGCACACTGAACACACCGTGGACGCCGGTCATGGCGCGGTGCAGAGATGCTTCGTCGTCCATGTCGCCCTGGACGAGCACCGCCCCCCGCTTCTGCAGTGCCTGGGCCTCGGGCTTGTCCGGGCTGCGGACCAGGGCACGCACCTCCCGGCCACGGGAGAGCAACTCCCTCGCGGCCGCGCCGCCCTGGTTTCCGGTACCGCCGATGACCAGGACGCTCTTCGCTTCAGTCACGGAAATCTCCTCACTGTAGGCGCCCACCCTCCCGGTGGCCGACTGGACGGGCCCCACCCTGCGACCTCAAGTGCGGTTGAGGTCAAGAGCGGGGTTGCGTATCCGTGCGGCACGGGACCCGCGCCGAGCAGACCCGGGAACACGGGAACGCGCACAAGATGCCGCCCCCGACCACTTTGTTCAGCCAAAGGGCATGCCGGAGTTGAGGGTCAGTCAGATCAACGGCTGCGGCTGGTGCGTCGACGTCCCCACCAAGAAGGCCGCGGGCGCCGGCGAGAGCGCGACCCGGATCAACCTGGTCGCCGCCTGGCGCGAGTCCACCGTGTCGACCGAAGCCGAGCGGGCCGCGCCGGCACTCCAGGCCCCCGGCGAGCATCGTGACGAACAGCTCGGTCCGCGGGTCGTCGGCCGCGAGATCGAAGCCGGACCAGGCGCCGGTCGCGATGCGCAGGCGCAGCCCGCACCGCTGGCCGAGCGGAACAGCCGCGCGGCATCCGCGATCCGGATGGTGTCACCGACCGCCGCCTCGTCGAGCAGCGCGCGGAACCCGGACCGGTTGACCGCGTACACGCGGGACGACGTCGCCGGATCCTCGTACCCGAGGGAGCCGGACTCGGCTTGCCCTGGCATGCCCGGCTCGGCTCATGGGATCGACGCCCGGTGCGAGAGCGTCCAGCGGCTCGGCCTTCTCGGTCGCGTGTTCGTCGCCTGCGGGGCATCAGAGCATCAGGATCATCCCATGACCCCTTTTTGGGCCTACCTCGGCGATCTCCCTGGCAGGGGGCACGGCGCCGCAGCCGTGCCCGCCGGGCTCGTGAGGGGACGGACGGTCAGGGGCGAGAGGCGCTGCCCACGCCGAGGGACCTGAGGACGTCCCCTCCGTGGTAGAAGGTGCGTCCGTTGACGGTGCGCCGACGCCA
Source organism: Streptomyces sp. NBRC 109706 (assembly GCF_000974485.1). Taxonomy (GTDB): domain Bacteria; phylum Actinomycetota; class Actinomycetes; order Streptomycetales; family Streptomycetaceae; genus Streptomyces. The sequence continues at coordinate 430,618 of NZ_BBOM01000010.1, forward strand.
CCGCTGTTCGCTGGCGTGGCGGTAGACGCTGCCGGAGGCGATTCTCCACAGCCGGGAGATGTCCCTGGCGCTGAGCCACCGCACCACAGGTTCCGTGACCGCCTGGCCGTCCCGCCGCGCTCCCCCCGGTGACGCAACGCGGTGCAGCGCTATCCATTCCTGGGCCGACCAACGGTGCGAGGAGACCGCGTCGCAGCCGACCTCGACGGGTGTGTCGGGCCGGTCGGCGCGCACCGTGGCGGTCAACACGCCCTCGCAGCGGGCGACGGCGCATGTCCCGACGCGCACACGCCGACCCGGGGACGGGTCGGTGACGTGCTGCGCCCGGCGCACCTCTCGCTCCACCTCTTCGGACAGCGCGCCCGCAGCCTCGTGCGCCGCCAGCCACCGCGCCTGCCGGATCAGGAACTCGGCGATGTCCCCCACCGTGTCACGGGGAGCTGCGACGGCCCGCTCCCGCACGACCAGCCCCGCCCAGGAGCGCAGCACTCCGAGGATCGTGGCGCGGGCCTCGGCCGCGGCGGTGTTGAACGGGAGCCCGGGCAGCGAACCACCGCCCGAGGTGGACTCGCGCGGCCGGTCGGAGCCCCCGAGGAGCAGTCCGCACTCGTGGTACAGACGGGGCAGCCGCGTCAGACCCCTCGTCAGACGCAGGACGCAGGTCGGGCACAACCGGCTCCCGACCACGGCGAGTTCCCGGGGGCGGTCCGGCGTCTCACGTCCGCCGCGGCACGCGAGTCCCGCACATTCCGCGAGGTCCCGCACCGCATGGTTCACCTGAGTGGTATGTGTCATGTCGTCGAATTCGCGCTTCATGTTCCCCACCGTCTCGAGTGTGGCGAACGTAATTCACGAATTCAACGACGAACAAAGAAAAGGCCCACTGCATGTAGATCTCATGTAGTGGGCCTTGCAATTTCTTGATGGAGCTGCCCTGGAGATGTCGATCGGCCGGAACCGATCGGCATCCGTCACTTTTCAGACGGGACGTCATCCACTTCAAGTCGCGCCGTGATCCCCTCAAGGACGCAGTCGAGGCCGGTTTCGAACTGCCACCCCGCGTCGTCCTTGCGGGCCGCCTCGCCGAGATAGCGCTCGTACAGCGGATAGCGACCGGTCTTGATCAACCACTGCATCTGCGGGGCCAGTTCGGAGCGCGCCTCCTCGTGACTGGACCAGCCCCTCGCCCGCAGCATCTGGTTCAGGCCGATCTCCGAGTCGACAGCGCCCCGGACATACGCGGTGACGGTGCTGTAGACCGCCATGGCTGTATCGGCGTCGAGCCGATTGCCGGCGAGCGCCGTCAGCGCGCCCTCCAGCACCGCCAGCTGATTCGGGGTGGGCCCGCACCAGTCGACCCGGGACACCCACGGGTGCCTCAGCATCACGTCGCGAAGGCGCAGGGCGAGCACCCGGGTGACCTGCCGCCAGTCGGCCTCCCCGGAGGGCAGCTCCAGCTCGCCGTACGCGTGGTCGACCATCAGCTCCAGGAGCTCGTCCTTGCCGGTGACATAACGGTAGGCGGCCATGGGGGCGACGCCCAACGCGGAGGCCAGACGCCGCATCGTGACGGCGTCAAGACCCTCGGCGTCGGCGATCCCCACGGCCGCCTCCGCGATCCGCTCCGGGCTCAACGGCGTACGGGGGGCCGGCGCCGGGCGCTCAAGTCGCTGCCACAGCGGGAGGGTCTCGCGCTCGTTGCTCTTGCCCTGCCTGTCCCCAACGGCCATCGGCGGGACTCCTTCCTGGGTACGCCGGACGTGTACGACGTATCGTCAGTAGATGGCGTACACTTCGACGTGTACATTGTACGTACCGGATGCGCTGAACGTAACATAGCGGAGGTTTCTCGCATGACCGACTCGAAGAGCACGCCCCTGCAGGTCGCCGTGATCATCGGCAGCACCAGGAACGGGCGGTTCGGTCCCGTCGTCGCCGACTGGGTGATCTCCCATATCGATCAGCGCGACGACATGGTGGCAGACCGCGTCGACCTCGTGGAGACGCCCCTGCCCACCCAGTTCCCGGCGTTCGGCGAGGCCCCGTCCGAAGAGGTCCAGGAAATGGTCGGCGCGGTGGCTCCCCGGCTGACCGCGGCCGACGCGTTCATCGTGGTGACGCCGGAATACAATCACAGCTTCCCTGCCCCGCTGAAGAACGCCATCGACTGGCACAACGAGCAGTGGCACGCCAAGCCGGTCGGTTTCGTGTCGTACGGAGGCATCGCCGGCGGCCTGCGGGCCGTCGAGCAACTGCGGGTCGTGTTCGCCGAGGTGCACGCCGTCACAATTCGTAACACCGTCAGCTTCCACAACTACGGCGACCTCTTCGACGCGAACGGCAAGTCGACCGACCCCACGTCCGACGTCGCGGCCAAGGGCATGCTCGGCCAGCTGGCCTGGTGGGGCCAGACGCTGCGGGACGCCAAGCGGACCCGGCCGTACGCCGTCTGACGAACCAGCGAGCGCGCCTTGGGGGCAGCGATGACCGACCATGCAGCCGAGACACCCGCACCCGTCCGTCCACCCCTGCCCCGCCTTGGCGTCTTCGGGCTGATGCTCGGCATCGTCCTGGCGACGCTCGACGGGCAGATCATCAGCACCGCACTCCCCACGGTCGTCGGGGACCTGGGCGGCCTGAACCACTTCTCCTGGGTGGTGACGGTGTATCTGCTCGCGATGTCGGCGTCGACGCCGATCTGGGGCAAACTGGGTGACCTGTACGGCCGCAAGGGCGCCTACATGTCCTCCGTGGTGGTCTTCCTCATCGGGTCGATCCTGTGCGGCATGGCGCAGGACATGACGCAGCTCATCGTGTTCCGTGCCCTCCAGGGGCTCGGCGCCGGCGGCCTGATGGTGGGGGCCCTGTCGGTCATCGGCGTTCTGGTGGCTCCGACGGAGAGAGGCCGCGTCCAGTCGATCGTCGCCATGATGCTCCCGGTGGCCTTCGTCGGCGGGCCCCTCCTCGGCGGATTCATCACCGACTACATGAGCTGGCGCTGGACCTTCTATGTGAACGTCCCCGTCGGCGCGATCGCGCTGCTGGCGGTCGCACGCGGCGTGAATCTGCGCACCGAGCGCACCAGGGGCCGGATCGACTACCTCGGCGCGCTCCTGCTCACCGTGGCCATCATGGCGCTGACCCTGATGGCCACCTGGGCCGGTGGCAGGTACTCCTGGCTCTCACCACAGATCATCGGCCTCGGCGCGGTGAGCGTTCTGTCGCTGGCCTGGTTCGTCCGTGTGGAACGACGAGCCGACGAGCCGGTCACGCCTCCCCGCCTGTTCCGCAGCCGGGAGTTCACCCTCGCGCAGATCCTGAGTTTCCTTACCGGCGCGGTCATGATCGCCATCATCAGCTACCTGCCGCAGTACATGCAGTTCGTCCAAGGCGCCTCATCCACGGTCAGCGGCATGCTGATCCTGCCGATGATGCTCGGGATGCTGGTGGCGCAACTGACCGCGGGACGATTGATGGACCGGGGCGGACTGGAGCGTGTCCTGCCCGTCACCGGCAGCGCCGTCATGATCGTCGGCGCGCTGGTCCTGCTCATGCTCGGCACCGACACCCCGGTCGGCCTCGCCTCCGCTTCCACCCTCGTCATGGGGGCCGGCGTCGGCATCCTGATGCAGAGCACCCTGCTCACGACGATGAACCACGCCGACAAGAAGGACATGGGTGCCGCGTCCGGGACGGTCACTCTCACCCGCACCATCGGCGGTTCCCTGGGAGTCGCGGTGCTCGGGGCCGTACAGGCCAGCCGCATGAGCGAGACGCTGGCGCGGCGGCTCGGCCCCGACGCGGAGCAACGCCTCACCGGTGGCGGCGAGTTCACCCCCGACCTGCTGAAGGGCATGCCCCCGGCCGTTCGCGAGGGCGTCCAGGCGGCCATCACCAGCGGTCTGCGCGGAGTCGTCATCGGAGCCGGTCTCCTGTCCCTCGTCGCGTTCGTCACGACGTGGTTCATCCGCTCGGCCTCCAGCAGTGAGCCGTCGCCGACCGACGCCCCCGGCCCCGGCCCCGGCCCCGGTGGGAAGGACGAGGCGGGCGACGCCCGCACCGACCACGGCCAGAACCAGGCAGCCGTACGCACGCCGCCCTCGGACTGACCGGACCGCAGGACCCGACCCCACCGCGGGGGCCGCGAACACGCCCCCACCATGCCCCCTTTCGAACCCTCAGTGTCCGCTGCTGCCGAGGGCCGCGCCCGCGGCCGACCGCAGCCCCAACCGAAGGCGAACATTCCTATGTCCACTGCCTCCGCCGAACGCGCCACATCCGTACTGATGCGCCCCCTGTCACTGGGGAGCCTCCTGCTGCCCAACCGCATCGTCATGGCGCCCATGACACGTGAGCACTCCCCCGACGGCATCCCCGGCGACGACGTGGCCCGGTACTACGGACGGCGCGCGGCGGGAGGCGTCGGCCTGATCATCACCGAGGGGACGTACGTCGGCCACGAATCGGCGGGCAACAGCGCCCGCGTCCCCTGTTTCCACGGCGCCGAGGCACTCGCCGGCTGGTCAGCGGTGGCGGACGAAGTCCACCGGGCCGGCGGCAGGATCGTGCCGCAGCTGTGGCACACGGGCATGGACCGCGCCGTCGGCGCTCCCCCAGTCCCCGACGCACCTCGGATCGGCCCCTCGGGAGTCCCCCTGGACGACTCGGAACCGGGGGTGACCATGACCCAGTCGGACATCGACAACGTGATCGCGGCGTTCGCGACGGCCGCGGCGGAGGCGGAGGCCATCGGCTTCGACGGTGTCGAGATCCACGGCGCCCACGGCTACCTCGTCGACCAGTTCCTCTGGTCCCACACCAATCGGCGCACCGACACGTACGGCGGTGACACGGCCTCGCGCGCCCGTTTCGCCGCCGAGATCGTCGAAGCCTGCCGGGAGGCCGTCTCGCCCGACTTCCCGATCCTCTTCCGGCTGTCCCAGTGGAAGATGCAGCACTTCCAGGCGCGGATCGCCGAAACCCCACAGGAACTGGAGGTCATCCTCGGCCGCCTGGCCGAGGCCGGCGCCGACGTCTTCCACTGCTCCACCCGCCGCTTCCACCTCCCCGAGTTCGAGGGCTCCGACCTCAACCTCGCGGGGTGGGCGAGGAAGCTCTCGGGGAGGCCCTCGATCAGCGTCGGATCCGTCGGCTTCGACAACGAGTTCCTCCAGTCGTTCCAGGGGCAGCAGGGCAAGGTCACGGGCATCGACGGACTGCTGGACCGCATGGAGCGTGACGAGTTCGACCTCGTGGCGGTCGGGCGGGGCCTCCTGGCCAACCCCGACTGGACGGCCAAGGTCCTGAACGACCGCTGGGACGAACTGCGGCCCTTCCACGTCGGCCTCCTCGGCACGCTGCACTGAATCCCCCCGCACGCCACACCCTGAAGGCTCCGCACCGACCGGACGAACCCGGCTGGTCGAACGTCGGCCGGCCGCCGGTCAACCGCCCGTCCAGCCGCCCAGCTCCGGGAAGTGCACCAGGGCCTCGGCGGAGCCGTCGCCGCTGGTGCGGAACGGCAGCCCGCCGTCGTCGAGGCGCAGGGTGCCGCTCCGGTCGCCGGCGCTCCACTCCAACTCGATGTACCAGTCGCAGTCGCAACCGGTGGTGCGCGCCTCGACGCGCAGGACCAGCGGCTCGTCCAGGCTGACGGCGAACGGCAGCGTCGGCGCGGACAGCCGCTCCCCCGCGTCGCCGTCGTACCCCTCCCTGGCGCGGACCACCGGCCGTTCGGCGTCCAGGTCCACCTCGTAGGCGGCCGGGGTGAGGGCCCCGCCGCAGCCGGGGGACATGTCGTAGGCCGTCCAGTCGAGCGGCGCGCGCCGTTCGGCGACGCGGACATGCAGCGCCTCGATCACCACGGGATCGGCCGTGGTGCCCCGGACGGTGGCCTCCACGATGGTGGACTCCCCGTGCACCGCGCCCTGTTCGAGCGCCCAGCGTTCCGCGTCCTGGGCGAGCGGGGGCGGTGGCACCAGGCTCGGATCGCGGTCCACGAGATAGCGGTGGGCGCAGCCCTCGGCCCAGACATGCGAGCGGGCGCTGTAGTCCAGCGAGGCGGCCTCGGCCGTGTCGTCGGCGGCCTGTGGGCGGGCGGAACGGGCGTCGGCGTCCGGATCGCCGGGGCCGAGGGACCAGAACACGCCTAATCCGACCAGCGCCGCCACCACGGCGGCCGCCAGCCACAGCGGGCGCCGCCGGGGGGCGGGCGCCGGCGCGGGAGCCGGGGCGGGCGCGGCGTCCCGCGGAGCGCGCTCGGCGGCGACGGGCGGCGCCGGCTCGGGCGGCGCGGCGCGGCCCCTGGCGCTGTCGGCCAGCAGCCAGAGCCGGTGCAGCGCCAACAGCTCGTCCCGCTCGGCGCCGCAGGCGCGCGCCAGGCGCTCGACGGGCGCGTAGTCGGCGGGGAGCACCGCGCCCGAGCAGTAGCGGTGCAGCGTCGAGGTGCTGGTGTGCGTCCGCTTGGCCAGACTGCCGAAGCTCTGGCCCGAGCGCTCCTTGAGCGCGCGCAGCCGGGCCGCGAAGACCTCGGTCGGCGTGTTTTCCATCGGCTCTCCCCGTTGTGCCCTGTCCCGTTCCGCGTCCCGTTCCGCGTCCCAGGGACATCACGTTGTTCGACGTCAGAGGCGTCTCAGGCGTTCCACCGTCCCAGATGGGGCCGGGACGCTTGTGGCCGGGTGTCGGCCGACCGCACGCTGCTCCCGAGATATCCATTCGATGATCATTTCGATGACTCGACGACACCCGAGGGGGGATGGAGCCATGCGGCACACCCGGTTCTCCGGACGCGGCCTCGCGCTCACGATCGGCGCGGCCGTCGGAGCCTGCGCGTTGGCCTCGACGACGCTCGCCAGCACGGCGACCGCCGACGAGGCGAGCGCCACCACCGACGAGGTGGTGGCGGCCGCCGCGATACCGGACACCGCCTTTGTCAGCACGGACGAACTGCCGCCCCATGACTGGGGCTGGTACACCGCGGGCCCCGGTGAGGGGAGGCCCGAGGTGCCGGTGTTCTGCTTCGGGGCGCTGCTGCCCGACGCGGAGGACGGCAGCACGGCACACCAGGAGTACTGGACGGAGTTGGACGCCACCGCCAGCCAGGTGGTGGTGGACCTCGGCGACGAGAGCGAGGCGGCCCTCCTGGTCGAGGTGCTGCACGAGGCGGGCACCGACTGCGCCTCCGACTGGCTGTGGCAGAACCCGGGGGGCACCGCCTCCTGGGACGAGTTCGGCGAGTTGGAGAACGCGGACTACGGCCGGATCTTCGGCGTGTGGACAGCGCCCGAGGAGGCCGGACACGATGTCAACCTGTTCGCCGTGATCCGTGACGGGAGCAAGGTCACGGTGGTTCGCTGGGGCCAGATGGGCACACTGTCACAGGCACCGGTCGCGGAGTTCACCGAGACCGCCGAGGCGGCGCTGGAGCGGCTGAACGGCTGACCCGGCGGGGGCGGCTCGTCCGTCGGCCCGATCGTTCGACGCCGAGAGGCGCGGGCGGTCGGGCCGTGGCATGTGAACGCCGCGCTGCACACGTTTACAGGATCGCCTGTCGGGGTTTCAGTCGTGGAGAGGGTGGTAACCGGGCCTTGCATGGCCTGAGTTGGCCAAAAACACAAGATCTTTTCATGTAAGCGATTGCATTCCCTCGGGGATCGGCAGTACGTTCGGCTCACTGCCGTGATCGGAGGGTTATGGCCGCGAGCATCATGGATGTGGCTCGGCGCGCGGAGGTGTCCACCGCGACCGTCTCCCGCGCCCTGCGCGGGCTGCCGAACGTGTCGGAGGCGACCCGGGCGCGCGTGCTGCGCGCCGCCGAGGAGCTGTCGTACTCGATCTCGCCGCACGCCTCCTCGCTGGCCTCGGGGCGCACGGGGACGGTCGGCGTGGTCCTGCCGTTCGTCAACCGCTGGTTCTACAGCCAGGTGCTGTCCGGGATCGATTCGGTGCTCCGCGCCCACGATCTGGATCTGCTGCTGTACAACCTCGGGGACGAGCGCGTGCACGAGCGGTTCTTCGCCAGGATGCCGCTGCGCCGCCGGGTGGACGCCTTGATCGTGCTCAACCTCCCGCTGTCCACCGCCGAGAGCGAGGCGCTGGTGTCGATGGAGGTGCCGATCGCCGTGCTCGGCACCCGCATTCCCGGCTGTTGGCACGTCTCCATCGACAACGCGGAGGGCGCGAGCACCGCCGTCCGCCATCTCATTAACCTGGGGCACCGCCGGATCGGTATGATCACCGCCGCCCCCGGAGATCCCCGGGGCTTCACCAGCCCGATCGTTCGCCAGCACGCCTACCGCACGGTGCTCGCGCAGGCCGGGATTCCGTACGACCCGGATCTGGAAGTGCCGGGTCATCTGAGTATCGACAAGGGTGCGTCAGCGATGGCACAGCTGCTGAGCCTGCCGGTGCCGCCCACCGCCGTCTTCGCGGAGTCGGACCAGATGGCGTTCGGCGCCCTGCGGACGTTGGGCCGCATGGGGCTTCGCGCCCCCCACGATGTCTCGGTCATCGGGTTCGACAACCACGAGACGGCCGAGCTGCTCGATCTCACCACGATCGCGCAACCCGTAGCCCACCAGGGCGAGTTGCTCGCCGGCCAGATACTGGACGCGCTGTCCGGCAGCAGCGAGGAACCCGCCCAGGTGGTGGTGCCGACCCGGCTGGTCGTCCGGGGCACCACCGGCGCGGCTAGGGAACATCCGCCCCGATATCACTCCACTACCTCGGCCGGGACCTGAACCGGACCAGCACAGCCGCACAACCGCGCGGTGAGCCGCCCCCCGACCGCGCATCTCCCAGGGTCAACTCGCAAGAGGAATGGAAGATACGTGCCCCGCACCCGCACAGACCAGAAGTCGGCCACGCCATGGTGGCGTGACGCCGTCATCTACCAGGTCTACATCAGAAGCTTCGCCGACGGCAACGGCGACGGGATCGGCGATATCGCCGGTCTCCGCGCGCGGTTGCCCTACCTCCAGGAACTGGGGGTGGACGCGCTGTGGATCAACCCCTGGTATCCATCGCCGATGGCGGACGGCGGCTACGACGTCGCCGACTACCGCAACATCGACCCGCTCTTCGGCACACTCGCCGAGGCCGAGGAGCTGATCGCCGAGGCGCACACCCGCGGGATGCGCGTCGTGCTGGACATCGTCCCCAACCACACATCGGACCAACACCGTTGGTTCGTCGAGGCGGTCGCCGCGCCGCCCGGTTCGCCGGAGCGGGACCGCTATGTCTTCAGGGACGGTACCGGGCCGGACGGCTCGCGGCCGCCCAACGACTGGCGCAGCCGGTTCGGCGGCCCGGCCTGGACCAGGGTCACCGAGGCCGACGGCAGCCCCGGGCAGTGGTACCTGCACCTGTTCGCGTCCGAGCAGCCCGATCTCAACTGGGCCAGCCGGGAGGTGCGGGCGGAGTTCGAGTCCATCCTGCGGTTCTGGTTCGACCGTGGCGTGGACGGGTTCCGCATCGATGTGGCGCACGGGTTGGCGAAGGATCCGGCGCTGCCCGATCTGGGCATCCCCGACGACGCGCTGTTCGAGCACGAGCGGCACAAGGAGGACCACCCGCACTGGGATCAGGAGGGGGTCCACGAGATCTACCAGACCTGGCGCAAGATCGCGGACTCCTACGCGGGCGACCGGCTCTTCGTGGCCGAGGCGCATGTCCGGGAGGACCGGCTGGTCGACTACCTGCGCCAGGACGAACTGCACACCGCGTTCAACTTCCCCTTCCTGAAGTCCTCCTGGGAGCCGAACGCCATGCGGGAGGTGATCGACCGCGCCGTGACCAGCCTGGCCACCGTGGACGCGCCGCCCACCTGGGTGCTCTCCAACCACGATGTGCCCCGGCACGTGACCCGTTACGGGCGGGGGGACACCCAGACCCATGAGCACGACGTCAAGGCCGGGCCCGCCGATCTGGAGCTGGGCACCCGCAGGGCCAGGGCGGCGGCGCTGCTGACGCTCGCGCTGCCCGGCAGCGCCTATCTCTACCAGGGCGAGGAGCTGGGCCTGTGGGAGGTGGAGGACCTGCCCGACGAGGTGCTCGCCGACCCCACGTTCCGGCGGTCGGGTGGCGCCGTGCGCGGCCGGGACGGCTGTCGGGTGCCGCTGCCCTGGTCGGGTCTTGACGAGCCGTTCGGTTTCGGCCCGAAGGGCACCGAGGCGTGGCTGCCGCAGCCCGGGGAGTGGAAGGCCCTGACGGCGCAGGCGCAGTCCGGCATCCCCTGGTCGATGTTGGAGCTGTACCGCTCGGCGCTGCGGCTGCGCAGGGAGCAGTCCGGCTTCGACAGCGGCACGCTGCGCTGGCTGGAGATGCCGGAGGGGGTGCTGGCCTTCGAGCGGTCCCCGGTGCTGCGCTGCGCGGTGAACTTCTCCGGGGAGCCGTTCCCGCTGCCGAAGAACTGGGGCGTGCTGCTGGCCAGCGAGCGGATCACGGGCGGTCAGCTGCCCGCCGACACCGCCGTCTGGCTCTGGGGCGGCGGCGCTTCCCGCTGGTAGCCGCCGGGGCGTCGACTCCCGTTCCGGGAGCGGGAGTCGACGAACCGCTGACACCTGGTCGGCCGGGTCAGTCGGCCTGGTAGGCGGCGCGGACGGCGTCGGTCGCGGCGGCCAGCGCGGCGTCCCGGTCCAGGCCGAGGCGCCGCACCCGCCGCGCGTAGGTCTCGGCCGCCGCTGCCGCCTCGCGCGCGGCGGCGGCCCTGGCGGGGGCGACAAAGGTGCCCTGCCGGCCCCTGGTCTCCACCACGCCGTCGGCCTCCAACGTCCGGTACGCCTTGGCCACGGTGCCGGCGGCGACGCCGAGTTCGGCGGCGAGCGCCCGCACCGTGGGCAGTCTGTACCCCACCGGGAGCGTGCCGCCGCGCGCCTGTTCGGAGACCTGGGCGCACAGTTGCTCGTAGGGCGGCGCGGACGAGTGGGGGTCGATACGCACTGTCATCCCGTTCATCCCGCCGATTGTGCCCCACTTCGGGCCCCGTGCCCGAACGTGTCCACGGACCGTTCGTTCAGCGGTTCGGCGCCTCGGGATCGGGCCCGAACGTCTGGAACGCGGTGTGCCGGGGGATGCGGAAGACGTCCCGGCCGGTCACCGCGTTCAGGATGAGCGCGCTGCGGTAGGCGCCGATGCCCAGGTCGGGCGCGGCGGCGCCGTGCGTGTGCAGTTCGGCGTTCTGCACGAAGAGCCCGCCGGTCACCTCGGGAACGGTGGCCACCCGGTGCCCCTCGGAGACGTCGTAACGGCCGTGCTGGTCCCAGGCGATGAGCTTCTCCACCGGCGCCAGACAGTCGGGGCGGCGCGCGGCATAGCCGGTGGCGGCGACGATCGCCCCGGTGTCGCGGGTGGTCTCCCGCTCGGTGTCGGCGTGCCGGGTGGTCAGCCGCACTCCCCCGCCGTCCGGCAGCGCCTCGGCGCCCAGCACTGCGGTGGCGGGCAGCAGGGTGACGGGGGGCCGGTCGCCGTCCAGCAGGTGGTCGTACAGCTCCTGGTGGATCAGGTCGATGGTCTCGCTGTCGATGCCCTTGTAGAGCTGCCACTGGGAGGCGACCAGCCGGTCCCTGGTCTCCGGCGGCAGGGCGTTGAAGTACCGCATATAGGCGGGGGTGGTGTATTCCAGGACCAGCTTGGAGTAGTCCAGCGGCGCGAAGCCCCAGGAGCGGGTGAGCCAGCTGACGGCCCAGCCGGCGGCGCGTTGGCGGCGCAGCAGGTCGAGGAAGACCTCGGCGCCCGACTGTCCCGAGCCGACGACGGTGATCTCCCGCACCCCGGCCTCGGCCAGCGCGTCAATCCGGTGCAGGTACTCGCCCGAGTGGAAGACCTGCTCGCCGGCGAGCCGGCGCAGCGGTTCGGGGAGCGCCGGCTGGGTGCCGACGCCGAGCACCAGATGGCGGGCCAGCTGGTGACGGACGGCGCCGGTGGCCACCTCGCGCAGGGTGAGCCGCCAGCGTTGGCTCTCCTCCTGCCAGGCCACCTCCGTCACCTCGGTGCCGAAGTGGCAGCCGGGCAGTCGGGCGGCGGCCCAGGCGCAGTAGTCGGCGTACTCGCGGCGCGGCACATGGAAGCGTTCGGCGATGTAGAAGGGGTACATCCGGTCGTGCTCGACCAGGTAGTTGAGGAAGGACCAGCGGCTGGTGGGGCGGATCAGCGAGACCAGGTCGGCCAGGAAGCCCACCTGGAGCGAGGCCCAGTCGAACATCAGCCCTGGGTGCCAGTCGTAGCTCTCGCGCCGGTCGAAGGCGGCGAACCGCAGCTCGGGCAGTTCGTCGGCCAGCGCCGACAGGGCGAGGTTGAACGGGCCGATGCCCACCGCCGCGAGGTCGAGTTCCGGTTCGCTCACGCGTAGTCCTCCGTCTCCACGGCGCGTCCGGCCGCGTCAACGGCGGCCAGCAGCTCCTGGATGTCGTCCTTGGTCGCCTGCGGGTTGAGCAGGGTGAGTTTCAGCCGCACCCGACCGGTCTCCGCCGTTCCGGCGAGATCGTCGGTGCGGCCTATCAGCGCCCGGCCCTGGCGCAGCAGCCGGCGGCGGAGCGCGCCGTTGATGGCGTCGGCGTGCGCCCGGTTGGCCTCGGCCGGCCGGTAGCGGAAGACCACGGTGGTGAGCACCGGGGTGGCGACCAGCTCCAGGCGCGGGTGGGCGGTGATGGCGTCGGCGGCATGGCCGGCGAGGTCGTGGCAGGTGTCCAGCAGGGCGCCGACGCCGCGTCGGCCCAGCGCGAGGAAGGTGGCGACCACCTTGAGCGCGTCGGCCCTGCGGGTGGTGGCCAGGGAGTGGCCGAGCAGCCCGTCGTAGCCGGCGGCGCCGTCGTCGTCCGGGTTGAGATAGGCGACCCGCAGCCCGGTGCTGGCGGTGAGGTCGGTGCGCTCCCGCACCAGCAGCACGCTGGCGGCCGCCGGCTGCCAGGCGGTCTTGTGCAGGTCGATGGTGATCGAGTCGGCCGCTTCGAGGCCCCGCAGCAGGGGGCGCAGCCGGTCGGAGAAGAGCGCGCCGCCCCCGTAGGCGGCGTCCACATGCAGCCGCACCCCGTGCCGCCTGGCGACGGCGGCCAGTTCGGGGAGCGGGTCGATGGAGCCGTAGTCGGTGGTGCCCGCGGTGGCGACCACGGCGATGGGCAGCTCGTTCTCGGCGCGTTCGGCGAGCGCCCGTTCCAGCGTCTCCGGCGCCATCCGGCGGTCGGCGTCGGCGGGCAGCGGGCGCACCGCGCCCTCGCCGAGGCCCAGCACCGCGCAGGCCCTGGCGACCGAGAAGTGCGCCAACTCCGAGCAGTAGACGACCGGTTGGACGTCCACGCCGAGCAGACCGCGCAGCCTGACGTCGCGGTGGTCGCCCAGGGCGACGTCCCTGGCGATCAGCAGGGCCTGGAGGTTGGACGCGGTGCCGCCCGGGGTGAGCACGCCGTCGGCGCGCGGGCCGTAGCCGGCCAGCGCGGTCAGGGCGCGTACCAGCCGGCTCTCCAGCTCCACCGCGTAGGGACCGCTGTCCCAGGTGTCGACGGAGGCGTTGAACGCGGAGGCCAGCACGTCGGTCGCGGTGGCCACGCCCAGGGCCGGGGGCTGGAGGTGGGCGGCGGCGCGGGGGTCGGCCAGGTCGACGGTGTAGGTGGCGTAGGCGCGGGCCAGCGCGAGCAGCGCGTCCCGGCCGCCGCCCTCGGCGGGCAGCGGGCCCTCGGGGAGCTGGGCGTCGACCACATGGGCCAACTCGGTGGGGGTCATGGGGGGCAGCGGTCCGCCTCTGCGGCGGAGTGCCTTCGCGGCTTCACTGGTCAACTCGCCTACCAGGCGCCCGACTTCCGCGATCCCCTCGGGATCGGCGGCCAGCAGGGCGGAGTTCGGCAGGGTGGCGGGCACGGGCACGGGCACGGTTGGTGCGTGGCCGGACATGCTCATGAGTCGGTGACGTCCCTTGTCTCGGGTGTCGCGGCAGTCTGGGGAGGCTGTCTCGTGGGGGGAAGTGGGGATACGGGGTGAACAGCGTTGCCCTGGACCGACGTTGGCGGCGCGGTCCGGCGCGACGACCCCACGATAATTTAGGTTAGGCACACCTAAGTCTGTCAACCGGGCCCGCGCCGTCCCCCGGAGTCCCCCGCCCTCCCGACGCCCCCTCGAACAGCGGGGCACGCGCTCAACACCGGCCGGCGGGACACATCGACGGGAGGCGCCGTGAGGACGATCACACCCGCGGCGCGCCCCGGGACCCGGCGCCGAAACCGCCGAGGGCCCCCGCCCGGAACACCGGAACGGGGGCCCTCGACGCCGCCGTCACTCCGGCAGGAGCTCGCATCCGGTGGGCTCGGCACTGGCCGGGTCCAGCGCGTTGGCCACCTCGTGGAAGGCCATCTCGTCGCTGAGCGCGAGAGCCATATGCCCCGACTCGTTCTCCGGACAGAGGTCCTGGAGCAGCACGTTGGTGACCCCGGGTTCATCGATGAACTGGGTGTCGTACGGGGTGATCACGTGGTCGCGGTTGGTGCCGATCACCGTGTAGTCGACGCCGGGCAGGGTGTAGCCGCCCTCGTTCAACTCGGTGATGAACCGCGACCCGGTGGCCTGCTGGACGAACACCGGCGAGTGCTCGTTCAGGAAGTCGGACAGGCCGGGGACGAGGTCCAGCAGCGCGATCAGCCCGCTGGCCGTGGTGCCGTTGGTGCTGGGCGCGAGGGCGATCAGCGCGTTGACCTGCTCCTCGCCCTCGGGGTGGTGCTTCAGGTAGTAGCGGGGCATCATCCCACCCTGGGAGTGACCGACGATGTCCACCTCGTCGGCCCCCGTGGTGGCGAGCACCCCGTCGACGAAGTCGGCGAGTTGGTCCGCCGAGCCCTCGATGGGCGCCAGCCCGTGCAGGATCGGCACGCCCGACATCTGCCCGTAGTTCAGCGAGTAGACGCAGTACCCGCGCTCCACCAGATAGGGCGCGAGGCCGAACCAGCTCAGCCACGCGTTGCCGCCGGTGCCGTGCACCAGCACCACGGGGCGTTCACGCTCGGAGGTACAGCCCGGCTTGTTCCAGCCGCCCTCGCCCCCACTCGCCGCGACACCGCTGCCGGCCGGCAGCAGCGTCAACGGAGCGGCCAGCAGAGTGGTGAGGAGGGCCCCCCGAAGGCGCCGCGACCGTTTCGACCGTCTCTGTAATGTCATGAGTGTCTCCCTCACTCCGGATGTTCGGTCATGGTTTTCGATCGCAAGCGAAAACCTCTGCCAAATTACGGACTGGTAACCCCTGGCGCACACACCGGCAAGGTAAAGAGCTGGCCACATTTTCCTCACAGGCCCCGCCAGCAACACCCGCCCCTTCCGCCCCAGTGCCAAACCGCACACTACTTCGCCAACTCCAGCACCCCGTAAAGAGGCTGACGGAGGAACACCTTTCGGCCACCCTCCCCATCCCGCCCGGCAGTCGATCACGAGTTCGACCCAGGTCGCTGACCAGCGCCGACAGGGTTTACAGTAATCGAACTGAGGTGCGATAACGCGTCTGGGTCAGTGGCTGGAACGGGGGCGGAGCGAGGGAGGTGCGGCATGGCGGGCTTCGTCCACACCCATGTCGCGTCCGGCTACTCCGCGCGGTACGGCGCCGCCCATCCCGAACAGCTGGTCCTGAGGGCGGCCGAGCGCGGCATGACGGCGCTCGCGCTCACCGACCGGGACACCGTCACCGGTGCCGTGCGGTTCGCTGAGTCCTGTGCCGAGCACGGGATACGGCCGATCTTCGGCGTCGAGCTGGCGGTGGAGGCCGTCGCGCCCCCGCCGCCCACCGCCCGCAGGACCCGCGCCCCGGCGCGCGGCGGCGCCCATGTCGACGAGCCGCCCCTGCGGTTCACGCTGCTCGCCCGGGACCGGGCCGGGTGGGCCCGGCTCTGCCGGATCACCTCGGCCGCCCATGGCACCTCGGCCGGCGGAACGCCCGTGGTGCCCTGGCGGGCGCTGCGCGAACACGGCGGCCCGGGGCTGACCGCGCTGCTCGGCCCCGTCTCGGAACCGGTGCGCGCGCTGACGGTGGGCCGGGAGGACGTCGCGGTGAAGCTGCTGACGCCCTGGCGGGAGGTCTTCGGCGACGGGATCAGGCTGGAGGCCGTCGCGCACCACCGCCTCGGCACCGGGCCCGGATCGCTGCGGCTGGCCGCCCGCACCCTGGCGCTGGCCGACCGCACCCGCACCACCGCCGTGCTCTCCAACGCCGTCCGCTACGCCGACCGGGACCAGCACCGTCTCGCCGATGTGCTGGACGCCGCACGGCTGTTGCGGCCCGTCGACCGGCGCCGGCTGGACAGCGGACAGCGCTGGCTCAAGAGCGAGGGGGAGATGGCGGACGTCGCGCGCCTGATCGCCGAGTGCGCGGGCGCCGACGCCCGGCGGGCGCACCGGCTGCTGACGGACACCGCCGCCACGGCCGCCGCGTGCGTCGTCGATCCGGCGGCCGATCTGGGGCTCGGCCGGCCGCATCTCCCGGAGCCCGAGGCGCTGGGCGCCGAC
Organism: Streptomyces sp. NBRC 109706; assembly: GCF_000974485.1. GTDB lineage: Bacteria > Actinomycetota > Actinomycetes > Streptomycetales > Streptomycetaceae > Streptomyces. The sequence goes on from NZ_BBOM01000010.1 coordinate 447,088, forward strand.
CCGGGACCCGGCGGCGCCGCCAGGACGCTGCGGCAGCGGGCCGAGGAGGGGCTGGCCCGCCGGGGGCTGGGCCGGGACCGGGCCGCCCACGACCGGCTGGCCGCGGAGCTGGGCGTGATCTCCCGGCTGGAATACGACGCGTACTTCCTCGCCGTCGGCCAGGTGGTGGCCGATATCAGGGCCAAGGGCATCCGGGTCGCCGCCCGGGGCTCGGGCGCCGGATCGATGGTCTGCCACGCGCTGGACATCGCGACCGCGAACCCCCTCGACCACCGGCTGCTGTTCGAACGCTTTCTGAGCGAACGCCGGGCGTCGCTGCCCGATATCGACATCGACGTGGAGTCCGCCCGGCGGTTGGAGTGCTATGACGCGATCTTCGAACGGTTCGGCGCGGAACGGGTCGCGGTCACCGCGATGCCCGAGACCTACCGGGCCCGCCGGGCGCTGCGGGACACCGGGCTCGCCCTGGGGATCCCGCCGGCGGACGTCGACCGGATCGCCAAGAGCTTCCCGCACCTGCGGGCGTCGGACATCACCGGCGCGCTCGCCGAGCTGCCCGAACTGCGGGCGCTGGCCGCCGAGAAGGACGACTACGGGCCGCTGTGGGAACTCGCCGAGGGCCTGGACTCCCTGGTCCACGGCATGGCCATGCACCCCTGCGGCGTGGTGATCAGCGATGCGACGCTGCTCGACCGGCTGCCCGTGCAGCCGACCCCGCAGGGCGACTACCCCATGGCGATGGCCGCCAAGGAGGAGATCGAGAAGCTGGGCAACATCAAGCTCGACGTCCTGGGCGTCCGGATGCAGTCGGCCATGGCCCATGCCGTCGACGAGCTGGAACGGGCCACCGGGGACCGCGTCGACCTGGACGATCCCCGTCAGGTGCCGCTCGACGACCCGTTCGCGTTCAAGCTCATCCAGGAGAGCGAGACGCTGGGCCTCTTCCAGCTCGAATCGCCGGGCCAGCAGGACCTGCTCTCCCGGCTCAAGCCGCGCGATCCACAGGATGTCATCGCGGACATCAGCCTCTTCCGTCCGGGCCCGGTCGCCGGCGGGATGCCCGAACGGTATGTCGCCGCCCGGCACGGCGGCGCGCCGGCCTATGCCCACCGGGATCTGGAGCCGGTGCTCGCCGACACCTACGGGGTGACCATCTGGCATGAGCAGGTGATCGAGACGCTTTCGGTGCTGACCGGTTGCGAACCCGCGCTGGCCGAGGTCGCCCGACGCGCGCTCGGGGACCGGGAGCGGCTGCCGGGGATCAGGGACTGGTTCCACCGCACGGCGGGCGAACGCGGCTACTCGGCGGCCGTCAGGGACGAGGTCTGGAAGACCGTCGAGTCCTTCGGCGCCTACGGCTTCTGCCGGGCCCACGCGGTCGCCTTCGCCGTGCCGGCGCTGCAGAGCGCCTGGCTCAAGGCGCACCATCCGGCGTTTCTGCTGGCCGGCCTCCTGGAGCACGATCCGGGCATGTGGCCCAAGCGCGTCCTGGTCGCCGACGCCCGCCGCCGGGGCGTGACGGTCCTCCCCGTCGACGTCAACCGGTCCCGGGTCCGGCACATCGTGGAGCGCACCGACGAGGGGCAGTGGGGGGTGCGGCTGGCGCTGGCCGGGGTGCACGGCATCGGCGAGGAGGAGTGCGCCCGGATCGAGGAGGGCCAGCCCTATGACTCGCTGTCGGACTTCTGGCAGCGGGCGCGGCCCAGCCGGCCGGTCGCCGAACGCCTCGCCGAGGTGGGGGCGTTGGGCCCGCTCCACGACGGGCGGCTCAGCCGGCGTGACCTGCTGCTGGAGATCGCCGAACTCCACCGGGCCGCCCGCGCCGGGGCCGCGGTCCCCGGACAGCTGCCGATCGACACCGGCGCCCTGGGCGGGACCGAGCCGAGCGGCCTCCCCGAGATGACCGGCCGGGAGGCCCTGGGCGCCGAGCTGGGCACCCTGGGCATCGACGTCTCCCGGCATCTGATGGAGCACCACCACCGGCTGCTGCGGGAGATCGGCGCGACCGACGCCGCGCATCTGGCGGCGCTGCGTCCCGGCCGACGGGTGCTCGTCGCCGGCGCGCGCGCCTCGACCCAGACCCCGCCGATCGCCAGCGGCAAACGCATCATCTTCGTCACCCTGGAGGACGGCTCCGGCCTGGTCGACCTGGCGTTCTTCGAGGACTCCCACCCGGCCTGCGCGCACACCGTCTTCCACAGCGGGCTGCTGCTGGTCAGGGGTACGGTCCAGGTGCGCGGCGGCCGTCGCACCGTGGTGGGCACGATGGCCTGGGACCTCGAACGGATCGCCGCCGCCCGCCGGGACGAGGGCCCCGAGGCCGCGCTCGCCCTGCTCGGCGCCGACCGCCCCCACCCGACCCCCGCCCAGCCGGGGCGCACCCTGACCGACGGCACCGCGGGCGCCAGGCTGCACCCGTACGCCGATCTGCGGCCCGCCGGCAGCCCCTCGATCGACCTGCGGAAGTTCGGCCACGCCAGCCCGGGGAGCGCCGGATGACCGGGGACGACCGAACGGGCCCGCGCCAGCGGCATATCGCCCATCTCTCCCTGACCGCACCGGATATCGCGTCCGACGCCGCGCCGGACGGGGAGCGGTATGCCGACATCCTCGACCTGCTGACCGGGATCACCCCGCATGTCAAGGCCGTCCCCCCGGACGCCGTCCAGCTCGATCTGACGTCGGCGCTCAGATACTTCGACCTCTCCCCCTACCGGGTGGTCCAGTTGGCGCAGCTGCGGCTGAAGGCGCTGCACGGCATCGACGCCCGCGCCGGGCTCGCCGGCAACCGCATGCTGGCGGCCATGGCGGCCGAAACGGCCGCGCCGGGAGAGGTCGTCCTGGTCCCCGCCGAACGGGTCACCGCCTGGCTGCGCCCCCGCCCGGTCACCGCGCTGCCCGAGGTCGACCGCTCCCTGGCGACCACCCTCGGCCGATACGGGCTGCACACCATCGGCCAGATCGCCGATCTGCCGGCGGCCACCCTGCAACGTCTCCTCGGCGTCGGCCGGGCGCGGCTGTTGGCCGAGCGCGCCCGGGGCCACGACCCCCGTCCGGTCGCCCCCGAGGAACCGGCCGCGCGGCTGACCGCCGATCTCGCGCTGGAGCGGGACTGCCTCGATCCGGAGCGACAACACCGTTCGGTGCTGGGGCTGGTCGAGCATCTGGGCCACCGGCTGCGCGGCGCCGGCCAGGTCGCCGGCCGCGTCATCCTGACGGTGCGCTACGCCGACCGTTCCGCCAGCACCCGCGCCAAGCGGCTGGCCGAGCCGACCGACCACTCCCCCGCCCTCGCCTCGGCCGCGCTCGAACTGCTGGCGGGGCTCGGGCTGCAACGCGCCCGGGTGCGCGCCTTCACCGTCCGCGCCGAGGATCTGCGGCCCGCCGAATCCGCGCCCCGTCAGCTCTCCCTCGACCCCGGCGACGACCGGGCCCGGGCCGCGGAGGCGGTGGCGGACCGGATCCGCCGCCGGTTCGGGGCGACGGCCGTGGGCCCGCCCTCCTGGTACGGCCATCCGGACGCCGACCGACCGCCCCGGGTGATCGCCTCGACCACCGGCGACCCTTAACCCCCGGGGAGCCGGCAGCGCCCGCTGGCCAGCGCGGCGCGTACCGCGTCGGCGGTGGCCGCCGGGGGCTGGCCGGTGGTGTCCAGGGCGTGCCGCTCATAGCGGCCGAGATCGGCGAACTGTCGATACATCGCCTCGATGGGCCCGGGATCGGTCAACGGATGATCGGGCCTGGTCGTGCCCCGTTCCAGAGTGGTCTCCCGGTCGGGGCGCAGCACCACATAGTGCGGCGTCGCGCCGAGCGCCCGTACGGTCTCGGCCAGAAAGGGTTCGACGAACCACGGGCCGATCACCCCGTCCACCACCGTCAGATAGCCACCGGCCGCATAGCCGGCCGCCGCCCGCGCCAGCACCCCGATGACCACCTCGTTCTGGTGCCGCGCCGCCGGCAGATAGGGCGGCACGGCGTCATGCCCGAGCACCGCCCAGTAGTCGTCCGCGTGCAGCCAGGCGCTGGCGGGCTCCCCCGGCGCCTCGGTCAGCAACCGCGCGACGGTGCTCTTGCCCACCCCGGGCGGGCCGCTCAGCAGGACGACCGCGCCCGAGTCCCGTTCTTCGTCAGGGGAGTTCGGACTGGTCATGGGCAATATGGGCAAGGTCGGCACCTTCCGGTCGTGGCTCTCCCAGCTCGGCGATCCGCCGAGCGTACTCCCCGGCGATCGCCTCGTTCGGCGCGAGCGCCGCCGCCGCCCGATAGGCCGCCCCGGCCTCACCGGCGCGACCGAGACGGCGCAGCGCGTCCGCGCGGACGGCCGGCAGCGCGTGCGCCCCGGCCAGCTCAGCCGGCTCGCCGAGGGCGGCGACGGCGTCCAGCTGCGCCTGCGGCCCGTCGCGCATCCCGACGGCGACGGCCCGGTTGAGCGCCACCACCGGGTTGGCCCGCAGGGCGAGCAGCCGGTCGTACAGCGCCACGATCGCCGCCCAGTCGGTCGCGGCGGCGACCGGGGCGACGGCATGCCGCGCGGCGATCGCCGCCTGGAGCGCGTAGGGGCCACCCGCCGCGACCGCCGTGCGGGCGAGGGCCACCCCCTCGGCGATCAGCTCACCGTCCCACCGCGTCCGGTCCTGGCGTTCCAGGGTGACCAGACCGCCGTCCGCGTCGACCCTGGCGGCGCGCCGCGCGTGCTGGCACAGCAGCAGCGCGAGCAGCCCCCGCGCCTCCGGCTCGTCCGGCGCCTCGGCGACGAGCAGCCTGGCCAGCCGGATCGCCTCCTCGGCGAGGGCGTCGCGGACGGTGCTCCCGTCGCTCGGCGCGTACCCCTCGGTGAACACGAGGTAGACGACGGCGAGCACCCCGTCCAGCCGTTCGGCGCGGGCCCCCGGGGGCGGGACCCGGTACGGGATGCCGGCCGCCGCGATCTTGCGTTTCGCCCGCAGGATCCGCTGCGCGACGGTGTCCTCGCGGACCAGGAAGGCGCGGGCGATCTCGCGGGTGGTGAGGCCGCAGACCGCGCGGAGGGTCAGCGCGACCCGGGATTCGAGAGGCAGCGCCGGATGGCAGCAGGTGAACACCAGCCGCAGCCGTTCGTCCCCGGGCGGCCGCGGTTCGCGGACCGCCTCGACCGCGGCGAGCTGGGCCAGCCTGCCGCGCTCCGCCGTCCGGCGGCGCAGCACGTCCAGGGCATGGTGCCGGGCGGCGGTCACCAGCCATGCCCCCGGCCTGCGCGGCACCCCGTCCCGTTCCCAGGCCGGCAGGGCGCGGGCGAACGCCTCCTGCGCGCAGTCCTCGGCCAGCTCCCAGTCGCCGGTCAGCCGCACGACCGTGCCGAACACGACGCCCCACTCGTCGCGGTGCGCCTCGGCGAGCGCCGCCCGCGCCTCGGCCGGCCCGGCCCCCGTCACAGATCCGTCCAGAACTCGCGCAGTTCGGCGATCCCCGACCGTGCCATCGGGCAACGGGCCAGGTAGTCGATCGCCTCGTCCCATCCGCCGTCGACGAACACCAGCCCGGTGACCCACTCCCGCACCTCCGTGTACGGGCCGTCGGTGACCAGCCGCCGCCCGCCCCGGTGGCGCACCAGGGTGGCGTCCTCGACGGGGCGCAGATGCTCGCCGCCGAGGTAGCGGCCGGTGGCGCGTCCCGCGCGGATCCACTCCGCCACCGCCGGGGGTTCGACGGCGAACGGCGGCGCGCCCGGGTCCGTGCGGAAGATCCCGAGGAAACGGGAGGCGGGCGCGTCGCCCTCGTGCGGGACGTTTCCGGTGTCCCGGCCGTGGTCGAGCGGTTCGACCGGCCGGATCTCGATGCGCCCGGCGGTCGCCATCGGATGCGAGCCGGCGACCTCGATGGCCTCGTCGAGGTCGGCGGCCTCGATGAGGTCGTAGCCGGCGATCCACTCCGTGGTCTCGGCGAACGGCCCGTCGGTGACCAGCACCCGGTCGCCACGGACCCGGACCGTCCTGGTCTCGGCGACCGGCTTGAGCGGCATCCCCTCGATCCGGACACCCCGGCCGTTCCACTTCTCGACCCAGGCCCCCGGATCCTCGTCGGTCGGCTCCCCGGCGGGATCGGTGGCGACAAACAGCACATACTTCATGACGTTCTCCTCTTTCGGGCGGTTCATCAGGACGACGAAGAACCATCGCGGAATCCGACAGCGCGACAAAACTAATTTTTCGACGGGTTCCTCGTCGGTCGGTCCCCGGCCGACGCCATGCTCGCTGTCACCCGGACAGGTTAGGGTTCCTGGCGTGGCTACCCCCTTTGACCTCGTGATCTTCGACTGTGACGGCGTGCTGGTGGACAGCGAGCCGCTTGCCCTCCGGGTCTGTCTCGACCTGGGGGCCGAGCTGGGCTGGCCGCTGACCGAGGGCGAGGTGGTGGACCGCTTCCTCGGCCGCTCCGAGCGGGCGGTCCAGGAGCAGATAGCCGAGCGCCTCGGCGCGGCGAAGGCCGCCCGCTGGGGCGCGGAGTACCAGCGGCGCCTGGCGCTGCTGGTCGACGCGGAGCTGACGGAGGTGGACGGCGTCTCGGAGGCGCTGGACGCGCTCACGGTGCCGCTGAGCTGCATCGCCTCCAGCGGCGGCCACGAGAAGATGCGCCGCACGCTGGGCCGCACCGGGCTCCGCGAGCGGTTCGAGGGCCGGATCTTCAGTGCCAGCGAGGTGGCCAGGGGCAAGCCGGAGCCGGATCTCTTCCTGCACGCCGCCGAACGGATGGGGGTCGCCCCGGCGCGCTGCGCGGTGGTCGAGGACAGCCAGTACGGGGTGCGCGCGGCCCGCGCCGCCGGCATGTACGCCTTCGGCTACGCCGGCGGCCTCACCCCGGCCGACTGGCTGGCAGGACCCGACACCACCGTCTTCGACGACATGCGCAAACTCCCGTCCCTGCTCGGCGGCCACTGACCCCCCGGGGCCCAAGCCGCCCGAACGTCAAGCCGCGTGCGGCGGGCACCCCCACCCGGGGAGCGCGGACACAGCCCACCACGGGCGCCACCGACCCGCAGCCGGCAACGCCGCCGAACACGCCACCGGCGAAAGGCCGCCGACGACGCCGGCCCGCAGCCGGCGACCGGGCTCTGGCACGCGTCCGCCACTCCGTGTGCACCAGGGAACATCACCGACCGGCCCGGCGCCGCAGGCCGTCGGCCGCGCCCCTACGATCCCGGGCCGCCGGGGCCGGGGCCTTCGCGACGCGCACCGACGGCGGGCTGGACCCCGTGGAAACCCCGGGGCCGGTCGAGCCGGCGGTACGGGAAGCGGAGTCCGTCGTGGGCACCGGCGATATCGCGGCCGGCCCGCAGCCGGCGGCGGCGCCCCTGTGTCCTGGGGGCGGGCCCGGCGGCGGCCTGCGCGGAGGGGGGCGCTGGCCGTTCTCACCGGCCGGGGCGGTTGGTGGCTTCTCGGCGTCGGGGTTGGCGTGTGCGGCGGGGGCGCGTGCCGGTGGTCCAGTGGGTGGGGCGGGTCAGGCCCTCGGGGATGGTGGTGTCGGCGTCGCCCCTGGCGGCGGCGAGTTGGGGCCGGGTGACGAAGAGCGCGTCGGCGAGCCGCGCGCCGCGCAGGTCCGCGTCCCTGAGGTCGGCGCCGATCAGATCGGCCCGCCCGAGGTCGGCCTCGCGCAGATCGGCCGCGATCAGCAGCGCGCCCCGCAGGTTGGCGCCGCGCAGATCCGCCCGCCGCAACCGGGCGCCGACCAGGTCGGCGCCCCTGCCGTACCGGTCGCGGGCCGGCTGCCCGGCCCTGGCCAGTTCGCTGGCGCGCAGTAGCAGCGTGTTGGCCTCGGCCCGGTGCGCGGCCACATCGAGGGCGAGCAGCGTCTCGGCGTCCGCCGCGACCAGGCGTTCGGTGGCGGCGACGGCCTCCTGCAGCGCGGGGCGCAGCGGGCCGGCGGCGGGCAGTTCCTCGGCCTGGGTCAGGTACCAGAGCAGTTCGTGCAGGTGCCGCTGCACGGGGAAGACGGCGAACATCCGGCGCGCGGTCGCGGGATCGTCGCGCCAGTCCCGGCCGGCGAAGGTGCCTCGGGAGATCCGCTGCCCGGCGCCGAAGCAGTCGAAGACCGTGCATCCCGCGTAGCCGCTCTCCCGCAGCTCCGCGTGGATCCCGCAGCGGGAGTCGGCGCCCAGCCGGGGGCAGGGGTGGCCGGCGTCCTTGCTGTGGGCGAAGTCGGCGGAGGCGGTGAAGGGCAGCGCGACACAGCACAGGCCCTGGCAGTCCCCGCAGTCGCCCACCAGGTCGAGCCGCCGACGGGCCCCCGCCGCGACCCCTGCGGTCCGGTCCGCCGCCATGACGTTCACTTCCCCTCGGTCGCCACCGATTCTCCCAGCCGCCGCCCCGCCCCGACCGGCAGGGCGCCGGCGGCCAGCGCCCGGTGCAGGGTCAGCGCGTCGGGCGCGACCGCGCTGGTCAGGGTGGCGGGGCCGGCCAGCGGCGCGCGCACCGCGCCCTCGCCGAGCAGTCGCGGCTCGGCCGGCGGATCGTCCGACGCCGGGTCGACCACCAGCAGTTGGCCGACCGCGCGGTTCCCGTGCAGCACCGCGCCCCCGTCCCAGCCCGGCGCGTCGGGGCCGCAGCGCAGTTCCTGGTCGAGCAGCGGACGGCCGTCCCGCAGCACTGTCAGCCGGCTGCTCAGCCGTCCAGGCTCCTCGTCGGCGCGGCCCAGCACCAGGCTCTCCCGCAGCCACAGCCGGGCGGTGGGCGCCAGTTCGACGCGGGTCAGCTGGCGCAGCTCGCTGCCCGCCGCGGAGATCAGCGGCTCCGGCAGCCAGTGCAGGGTGGCGTCCGCGCCGACCCGCAGGGTGATCCGGTAGTGCGCGGGGACGGGATCGCGTCCGGGCAGCGCGATGGTGGCGGCAGCCGAGGTGACGCGCAGCGCGGCCCCCGGCAGCAGCTCGACCGTCAGCTCAAGCCGGTCCCCGCCGAGCGGCGCGCTCATCGCCCCCACCAGCGTGACCTGGCTGAACGAGGGATCGTCCGCGCGGGTGCGGCGCACGGCCAGCGGCCCGTCGCCGGCCAGCACCGGCAGCGCGCCGCCGGGCGCGGCGACGATCCTGGCGTGCGCGGCGACGCCGGCCCTGCCCGTCACACCCCGGCCCCGGCCAGCGGCGCCGACTGCCAGGCGGCGAGCCGTTCCCGCACCCAGGCGGCGATCGGCGCGACCCCGTCCTCGGCGGTCAGGGAGGTGAACACCACGGGCAGCGCGCCGCGTTGGGCCCTGGCGTCGCGGGCCATGGCGGCCAGATCGGAGCCCACATACGGGGCGAGGTCCGTCTTGTTGACCACCAGCAGATCGGCCGTGGTGATCCCGGGCCCGCCCTTGCGGGGGATGTCGTCGCCCGCCGCCACATCGATGACGAAGATCTGCGCGTCGACCAGGCCACGGGAGAAGGTGGCGGTCAGGTTGTCCCCGCCGGACTCGACCAGCACCAGATCGAGCGGTCCGGTGGCGGCCTCCAGCTCCTCGACGGCCTCCAGATTGGCCGAGATATCGTCCCTGATCGCGGTGTGCGGGCAGGCGCCGGTCTCCACCGCGCTGATCCGCTCGGCCGGCAGCACCGCCTCGCGCAGCAGGAAGTCGGCGTCCTCCCGGGTGTAGATGTCGTTGGTGACCACCGCGATGGAGAGCCGTTCGCGCAGCGCCCGGCAGAGCGCGGCGACGGTGGCGGTCTTCCCCGAGCCGACAGGTCCGCCGAGCCCGACGCGCAGCGCCCGCCGGCTGCCGTCGGGGCGGCGGGGATCGGCGGACCGGTAGGTGTGGCGCTGGGGGAAGCTCTCGGGGTGGTCGCGGTGCATGGCGAACTCCTTGACAGGTCGGGGGCGTTGGGGCGGGTCTCAGGAGGCGAAGAGGCGCACCGGCCAGTCGGCGTGCTGTTCGGCGGCGATCTCCAGCAGCGGCGCCGCGCCGGCGGGCAGCGCCTCGGCGCCCAGCGTCGGGTACGCGTCGGCGGCCCGCACCGCCCGTGCGGCGACCTCGTCCATCTCGTCGGCCAGGTCGGCGAGGGTCGCGGTGGCGTCGAAGGGGTCGAGGCCGAGCAGCCGCACCACGGCGGTGGCCGGCGCGCTGACCGCGTCATAGCAGGCGGCCAGCGCCACCTCCCCGGGGCCGAGCCCGGCGGCCCGGCCCGCGAGGCCGAGCACCACCGGCTGGTGCAGGCCGCCCGGGTGGGCGGCGGCCAGCGTGTCCCACGCCTCGGCCGGCCAGGTGGCGCGGGCCGCGCGCAGCAGCTGGCGGCCGAGCCGGCGGGCGACCGCGCGCAGCGCGGGCGACGGGGTGCGGGCGTCCGCCGCCGCGTCCAGCTCGGCCGGGTCGGCGCCGGCGTCGGCCGCGGCGGCCAGCGCGGCGGCGATCTCCCCCGCCGTGTGCAGGCGGCCCCGGCAGAACGCGGTGAGCGACGCGGGATCGCTGATCCGCCCGGCGCGCACCGCCGCCTCCGCGCCCCCGGAGTGGGCATGCGCGCCGGCCGGGAACCGGCCGTCGGCGAGCAGCAGCAGGGCGGCGCGCGCGCTCATCGTCCCCGCCCCGCTCAGAAGAGGAAGTAACGCTGGGCCATGGGCAGTTCCTCGGCCGGCTCGGGGGTGACCGGTTCGCCGTCGACGGTGACGGTGAAGCTGTCGGGGTCGACCCGCACCTCTGGCCTGGCGTCGTTGAGCCGCATGTCCGCCTTGGTCAGCCGCCGGGTGTCACGGATCGGCACCAGCGCCTTGCCGACGCCGTACCGTTCGGCCAGCCGCCGGTCCAGGCCGTCCTGCAGGGCGAGTTCGGTGACAAAGGTGACGGAGTTCCCCGCCGGCGCCCGGCCGAGCGCGCCGAACATCGGCCTGGCCAGCTGGGGTTGCGGGGTGGGGATGGACGCGTTGGCGTCGCCCATCTGGGCGTAGGCGATCTGGCCGCCCTTGAGCACCAGCAGCGGTTTGACGCCGAAGAACGCCGGCTCCCAGAGCGCCAGATCGGCCAGCTTGCCCGGTTCGACGGAGCCGATCTCGCCGTCGAGCCCCTGCGCGACCGCCGGGTTGATCGTGTATTTGGCGACATAGCGACGGGCCCGCAGATTGTCCGCCGGACCGTCGCCCGGCAGCGGGCCGCGCCGCCGCTTCATCACGTGCGCGGTCTGCCAGGTGCGCAGCACCACCTCGCCGACCCGGCCCATGGCCTGCGAGTCGGAGGAGATGATGGAGATCGCGCCCAGATCGTGCAGCACGTCCTCGGCGGCGATGGTGGACGGCCTGATCCGCGATTCGGCGAAGGCCAGGTCCTCCGGCACGGACGGGTTGAGGTGATGGCAGACCATCAGCATGTCGAGGTGCTCCTCGACGGTGTTGACGGTGTGCGGCCGGGTCGGGTTGGTGGAGCTGGGCAGCACATGCGGTTCGGAGACCACCGTGATGATGTCCGGCGCGTGCCCGCCGCCGGCGCCCTCGGTGTGGTACGCGTGGATGGTCCGGCCCGCGATGGCGGCCAGGGTGTCGCCGACGAAGCCGGCCTCGTTGAGGGTGTCGGTGTGGATGGCCAGCTGGGCGCCGGTGGCCTCGCAGACGGTGAGACAGGCGTCGATCGCCGCCGGGGTGGCGCCCCAGTCCTCGTGGATCTTGAACCCCACGGCGCCGCCCCGCAGTTGGGCGCGCATCGCGTCGGCGGAGACGGTGTTGCCCTTGCCCAGCAGGCCGATGTTGAGCGGCAGCCCGTCCAGCGCCGCCAGCATCCGCTCCAGATGCCAGGAGCCGGGCGTCACGGTGGTGGCCTTGGAGCCCTCGGCCGGCCCGGTGCCGCCGCCGACCAGGGTGGTGATGCCGGAGGCCAGCGCCTCGTCGGCGATGCCGGGCGCGATGAAGTGCACATGGGCGTCGATCCCGCCGGCGGTGACGATCCGCCCGTTCCCTGCGATCACCTCGGTCTCGGGGCCGATCACCAGATCGGGGTGGACCCCGTCCATGGTGTCCGGGTTGCCGGCCTTGCCGAGCGCGGTGATCCGGCCGTCCCTGATGCCCAGGTCCGCCTTGACGATGCCGGTGTGGTCCAGCACCACCACGCCGGTGATCACGGTGTCGGGGGTGCCCTCGGCGCGGGTGGCGCGGGACTGCCCCATGGACTCCCTGATCACCTTGCCGCCGCCGAAGACCGCCTCGTCCCCGGCCCGTCCGGGGCCGCCGCTGAGGTCGTCCTCGATCTCGATCAGCAGATCGGTGTCGGCCAGCCGCAGCCGGTCGCCCGTGGTCGGTCCGAAGAGATCCGCGTAACGCGCTCGGCTCAGCTCAGCCATGGTCTGCCTCTCTCGCGTCGTCCAGGGGGCCACCGGCCGCGCCGCGCAGCCCGGGCACCACCCGCCGGCCGGCCAGCGGGACCAGCTCCACCTCGACGGGGATGCCGGGCTCGAACCGCACGGCGGTGCCGGCCGCGATGCCGAGCCGCTGCCCCCAGGCGGCCTCGCGGTCGAACGCCAGGCCGGGGTTGGCCTCGGCGAAGTGGTAGTGCGAGCCGACCTGTACGGGCCGGTCGCCGACGTTGCGCACGGTGAGGCGGGTGACGGGGGCGCCCTCGTTCAACGGCACCGGCGTCTCCGCGAAGACGATCTCTCCTGGGATCACGTCGATCGGCCCTTCTCCCGGCCCTGGAACGGGCCCCGGTCGGATACGAAAGCCACCGTCGGCGGCGTCAGCTGATGGGCTCGTGCACGGTGACGAGCTTGGTGCCGTCCGGGAAGGTCGCCTCGACCTGCACGTCGTGGATCATCTCGGGCACCCCGTCCATCACCTCGGCCCGGGTGAGCACCCGCCGGCCGGACTCCATCAGCTCGGCGACGGTGCGGCCGTCCCTGGCGCCCTCCAGGACATGCGCGGTGATCAGCGCGATCGCCTCCGGGTGGTTGAGCCGCAGCCCACGCCCCCGGCGCCGCTCGGCCACGTCGGCGGCCACATGGATCAGCAGCCGCTCCTGCTCGTGCGGGGTCAGTTGCACGCTTCCACCTCACCGTCGTAGGGGCCCCGGACGGCCCGGCCACCTGGCTGTTGGAGGTTAGATCGAGCGCGTTACGGCGGCGTTACTTCCCTTCAGAACTTCCATCCAGAAGTAACCAGGACCCGCCGAGGAGTGTGACCAGCGTCAAACAGTTGGCTGCCACGTGTTCGACCGGGCAGGGTAGGAGGTAACGGACGGGACGTGAGCAAACGAGGTAAGGAGCCCCATGAAGATCGGGATCGTCGGAGCCACCGGGCAGGTCGGCACCGTGATGCGCGGGATTCTGTCCGAACGGAAGTTCCCGGTGGAGCGGCTTCGTCTGTTCGCCTCCGCACGGTCGGCCGGTCGCACCCTGCCCTGGCAGGACGGCGAGGTCACCGTCGAGGACGCCACCACCGCGGACTACTCGGGCCTCGACGTGGTGCTGTTCTCCGCCGGCAAGGGCACCTCCAGGGCCCTCGCCGAGAAGGTCGCGGCGGCCGGCGCCGTGGTGATCGACAACTCCTCGGCCTGGCGGATGGATCCCGAGGTGCCGCTGGTGGTCTCCGAGGTCAACCCGCACGCGGTGGCCAACCGCCCCAAGGGCATCATCGCCAATCCGAACTGCACCACCATGGCGGCCATGCCGGTGCTCAAGCCGCTGCACCGGGAGGCCGAGCTGGTGGCCCTGGTGGCCACCACCTACCAGGCCGTCTCCGGCAGCGGCCTGTCCGGGGTCGCCGAGCTGAACGGCCAGGTCAAGGCCGCCCTGGGCCAGGACCCGACGGCGCTCACCTTCGACGGCACGGCCGTGGAGTTCCCCGCCCCCGAGCAGTATGTGCGGCCCATCGCGTTCAATGTGCTGCCGATGGCCGGGTCGATCGTGGACGACGGCCTGGAGGAGACCGACGAGGAGCAGAAGCTCCGCAACGAGACCCGCAAGATCCTGGAGATCCCCGGGCTGCCGGTCTCCGGCACCTGTGTGCGGGTCCCGGTCTTCACGGGGCACTCGCTCCAGCTCAACGCCCGTTTCGCCCGCCCCCTCCCGCCCCGTCAGGCCCGTGAGCTGCTGGCCGACGCGGAGGGAGTGGCGCTCTCCGACATCCCGACCCCGCTGCAGGCCGCCGGCGGTGACGTCAGCTATGTCGGCCGGCTGCGCCGGGACGAGACGGTGGAGAACGGCCTGTCCCTCTTCGTCTCGGGCGACAACCTCCGCAAGGGCGCCGCGCTGAACGCGGTGCAGATCGCCGAGTTGGTCGCGGCCGAGCGCGGCTGACAAGCGGCGCACACGGCGAAGGCCCACCCCGCCGGGGTGGGCCTTCTTCGTTCCGTCAGATGCCGTGCGTCAGCTCACTTGTTGACGCAGGTGTTGCCGATGGCCGGGTTCAGCAGGCCGATGACGTTGATGCTGTTGCCACACACGTTGACGGGGATGCTGATCGGGACCTGGATGACGTTCCCGGAGAGCACGCCGGGCGAGCCGGCCGCGAACCCGACGGCGCCGATCTCGGTGTCGCCGTGGTGACCGCCGCCCTTCCCCTTCTTGTCGTCCTTGTCGTGCTTGTCACCCTTGTGGTGGCCCTTGTCGGAGGACTGGGGCTGGACGGGCAACTCGGAGGCGACCGCGGCCGAGCCGGCGCCGAGAACGACGGTGCAGGCAACGGCGGTGGCAGCCGCAGCGGTGCGAAGACGCATGGGTGTACCCCTCGGTAAGGAAGAACTGAACGGGAAGATCACACCCTGTTCGCCCGCTCCGACCTGGGCATTGCTCCACAAGGAGGCGTGTCGGTTGCCGGGGGGTCACGGCCGGTGGGCGCGGCTCAGCAGTCACAGGAGCAGCAGTCACAGGAGCAGCCGTTGCCGCCCTCCCCCTGCCCACAGCACCGGCAACAGTCGCAGCAGTCACAGCAGTTGCCGCAGTCCCCCTTGCGGCACCAGCCCTCGCGCCGCTTGCCGTTCCAGGGATCCTCGTACTCGCGGCGACAGCAGATCTGGCAGCTGCAGAAGAGGCCCGTCCAGACGGCGCAGCCGGCCTGCGGACCGCGCCGGACCGGGGGCGGCTCCACCGGCGCGCCGAACGCGGCCGAGGCGCCCGGCGGCGCGTGCCCGCAGCCGGCGCCGAACGTCCGGTCCACCGCCTGGGCCAGCTCGTGCACCAACAGCGCGTGCGCCAGCCGACCGTCCGTGAACTCCGCCTCGGCCAGGGCCAGTCGCACCCCGTGCACCGCGTCGTCGCAGAGCCGACGCACCTCGGGGAGCGGGGTGCCGGTGATGTCGATCGGGTTCCACAGGCCGGCCGACCGGTCGGCCTCAAGATCCTCCACCGCGTCCAGCAGATGGGCCAGCCGACCGAAGAGCCGGCCCGCCTCGGCCAGCACGGTCGCGTTCTCCGGGCGGCCGGCGAGCCGGGCGGTGTGCGCGAAGACCGCGCCGGTGGCCGTCTCGGTCGGCTCGGTGACGGTCAGCAGCGGGCTGCCGAGCCCGGCGAGCGATTCGACGGACTGCTGCCGGCTGACGGCGTCCACCAGCACCGCCGTGTCGAATCCGGCCCGCGCGCCGCCCCGGGCGCCCGCGCCGTCCCAGCTCCTGGCCACCCGGGTGGCCGCGGCGGCCAGCGTGCGCCGGCGCAACAGGCCGTCCCCGTCCTGCACATGGTCCCTGATCTTGGCGGAGGCCAGCACCAGCGAGACGGCCGCCGCCAGCCGGGCGCCGTCGCCGGCGGCCACCCTGGCGGTGCGCATCCCGCGCAGCGGACAGGGCCCGGCGGTGCGCCGATCGCCCCCCGGCGCGGCGGTCTGCGCGTCGTGGAGCACCGATATCAGCAGGCCGTCGTAGTTGGTCGCGATCCTCGCCGCCTGCCCGTGGGTGCCGCGCAGCGCCAGGCAGAGCCCGCACAGATGGCCAAGCCACTCCTCGCGCAGCCGCGACGAGAGCCGGTGCTGACAGGGTCTGATGATTCCGAACACGCGTAACTCCCCCTGGAAACGCTGCACTTAGCGCTCGGAGCCCTGTCGACGACGTCAGGGCCCCCGACCGGGTGAGGTCGGGGGCCCTGACCGCGTCGCGGTGCTCCCGGCCGCCTCGGCGGCCGGGCCGTGCGCTCTCGTTACGGGATGCTAGCGCCCACCGCGGCCAGCGCGTCCGTCACGGGGTAGAAGAACGTGACGCCGCCCGAGGAGCAGTTGCCGCTGCCGCCCGAGGTGAGGCCGATCGCGCTGCTGCCGGCGAACAACGCGCCACCGCTGTCGCCCGGTTCGGCGCAGACATTGGTCTCGATCGTGCCGTAGACCGTGCCCTGCGGGTAGCTGACGGCGACATCGGTCGCGACCACGGAACCACCGTGCAGGCCGGTGGTGGAGCCGGAGCGCTCCACCGACTGACCGACGACCGCCTCGGCGGCGCCGGTGATCTGCTGGGTGGTGCCGTCGTAGCGGTTCACCTCGCTCGGGTTGTCCACGCTGGTCGAGTACTCGACCAACGCGTAGTCGCCGCCGGGGAACTCGCCCTGGGTAAGGGTGCCGACCGCCGAACCGCCCGACGAGGCGGCCCAGGAGCTGCCGACGCTGCCGCAGTGGCCGGCCGTGAGGAAGCCGTCGGTGCCACCCGCGGTGACGTTGAAGCCGAGCGAGCAGCGCGCGCCCGAGCTGTAGATCGCGTCACCACCGGCGAGGAAGGGCTGGAACTCCCCCGCCACGGTGTTGAGTTCGGCCAGCTCGCCGAGTTCGGCGACGCCCCGCTCGATCTCCGCGAGGTCCCCGGCGGCCACGGTGGAGTCCACCTTGACCTGGACCGCGTTGCTCAGCGGGTCGACGGACCAGGACGTGCCCGGCACGGCGAACGCCTCCACCTCGGTCATCACCCCGTTCAGGGTGTCCAGGCTGTGCTCGACCAGCCGGGCCTCGGCGCCGGACGCCGTGACGACGGCCGCCGCGCTCTCGTCGAGCACGTTGACCACCAGGGTCCCGGACTCGGCGTCGAAGTAGCTGCCGGCGGAGGCCGATTCGCCCAGCTCCTCGACCAGGGTGGTGGCGAGCGTTCCGGCCTCGGCCGAGGACAGCACGCTCGGGGCGGCGGTCTCGGCCGCCGCGGGTTCGGCGCTGGCCTGGGCCACCGCGAACGAGCCGGCGAACAGGGCCGCCGCGCCGGCGGCGGCGATGGTAACGCGCCGGGTTGACTTGCGTCGTTGTGTCACGCTTTTTCCTCCTGTGGGGGTTGGAGCCTTCGCTCCGGAGAGAGCACCGACGCGGTCCGGACCATTGGGCGGCCCGTCACGTCCATGCCAAGCGGTACCGGCGAGTATTCCCAGCACACCCCGGGCCACACAAGGACAAGTTCCTGCCCCGACCAGATCATCACACCGGTGCGGGTAATGCGCGTAAACCGGCCAGAACACTCCCCATTTCCCCGACGGGAGACGCCCAGTCAGCGCAACGGGGGCGCGCCACACCCGCGCACGGAGTGACGTTCACGACCCGAGGAGTGGAGTAGACCTGTCCGAAAAGCAGCGCTGACACCTCGCCAGCTCCGCACTGTGGTCACCTTTTAGCAAGCGCGTAACAAAGAACCGTCCACGCGCGCCCCCCGAATGCCTCACTGCCCCCACCCGATCCCGGGTGGGGGCAGTGGTCAAGCGTCCCGCCATGGCCATCAGGGGATGCTCCCCTGATGGCACGGGCAGGGATGGGGAACGACTCAGAGGATGGTCGCCCCGTAGTCGTTCAGGGCCTCGACGACCGGCTGGAAGAACGTCGTGCCACCGATGGAGCAGTTGCCGCTGCCACCCGAGGTCAGGCCGATCGCGGTGTTCCCGGCGAAGAGCGGGCCACCGCTGTCACCGGGCTCGGCGCAGACGTTGGTCTGGATGAGACCGGAGACGATGTCCCCGCCGCCGTAGTTGACGGTGGCGTTGAGACCGGTCACCGTGCCGCCGCTCAGGCCGGTGGTGCTGCCGCTGCGCTGCACGGACAGCCCGATGGTGGCGTTGGCCGCACCGGTGATGTCCCGGGTGGTGCCGTTGTACAGGTTCACCACGCCGGGGCGGGGGACGGAGGAGTCGTAGCGCACCAGGCCGTAGTCGTCACCCGGGAAGCTGGCGTCGATGCTGGGGCCGATGTAGGTGCTGAGGCTGGAGTTGGTGTACCAGCCCGGCAGGCCCTCGGTGCAGTGACCGGCGGTCAGGAAGTAGTCGGCACTGCCGATCCGCACGTTGAAGCCGGCGGAGCAGCGCCAGCCGGCACTCGCGTAGATGGCGTCGCCACCGGCCAGCAGGCGCTGGATCTTGCCCTCGGCGCGCTCGAAGGTGATCGCGGTCGACAGTTCGCCGGCGCGCTCGCTGATCTTCGCGATCTCCGCGGCCGAGACGGTCTCGTCCACGGTCACGCGCAGGGTGTTGGACTCGTGGTCCACCAGCCAGGCGGTACCGGCGACGTCCGCCGCCAGCACGGCGTCGCTCGCGACCGTCAGCTCGGCGCTGGAGAAGACCCGCGCCTCCTCGGCCTGCGCGGAGCCGGGCAGGGCGAGGGCGGTGGCTGCCAGCAGCCCCGTGACCGCGGCGAGAAAACCGACGCGACGGGACTTGCGGCTGTGGGGGTTGGTGCGCTTCAAACTCACGTACTTCCTCCAGTCAAGGAATCGATGGACCCGCTGGGTGAACGGGTCCGTGAGGCGTGGTCAGGAACCACGGTTTTTGCCATGACCCTGACAAGCGCTGGTCGAATCTTCTTCACATACCGGCCGGTTGCCAAGAACGCTTTTCAGCCACGAGGCTGGAGATCACCCGTATGGCCGCCGGAGACGAACTTACTCTCCGTCAGTCGTCAGTTACCACAACATCGCTGATGAGACGCCACGTCGAATGCACCAGAACCGTCACGAAACTCGTAACAGGCAGGTATCCACATGGCACAACATCCGCATCATGGACGACGATAGGCATGCGGATGGGTACAGGCCGCGTCAGGAGAGGAGGCGACCATGGGATCGGTACGAAAGGCCAGCGCCTGGCTGGGCCTCGTCGATGACCGCGAGATGCGTTACTACGACGACGAGTACGCCGAGGGGCCCGAGACCGGGAACGGCCCCGCGCCATGGACGACCGACCCGCGTCTGCGGGTGGCGGCCAAGGCGGCCGAGGAACAGGGCAGCCGTATCGCGATGGTCACTCCGGAGAACTTCCGGGACGCCCGGCGCATAGGCGAACTGTTCCGGGACGGCATCCCCGTGGTGATCAACCTCACCTCCCTGGAGACCGCCGACGCCAAACGCGTGGTGGACTTCGCCGCCGGCCTCAACTTCGGCCTGCGCGGCACCATCAAACGGGTCGCCAACCGCGTCTTCCTGCTGACGCCCGACACCTACGACGTGGTCACCGAAGACCCCAGACGCGCCCACGACGACGGCTTCTTCAACCAGAGCTGACCCCTGCGCGGGGGGCGTCACGCGGCGACGCGTGTGTGGCGGGGGTGACGGCGTTCCCGCCGTCACCCCCGCCACACACGCGCGCTCGGCCCGAGCGCTTCGCGGGCCTGGGCCCGGGTCGACACCGGACAAGCCGACTCGGCGGACGCGGAGTCAGCCCTCCGGGGAGACCCCAGAGACCGCCGGCGCAGGAGCCCCGCTCGGTCTCCGTCCGACCGCCGGCCCCCTCTGCGGAACGCCGCCACGCGGCCCCCACCCCCGGGCCGATGCCGAGGGAAGCCCCACCGGGGCAGGCACAACCCCAGGGACCGCAGAGCAACGCCACCGCGCAGCGGGGCGGGCCCCTTCCCCAGGGTCTCGTCGAAACACCGCCGCGCGACGGCTTGCGTCTTGCGGGCCGGTGCCTCGACACCACCCCACCGGACGCACACCGCGCAGCGGCCAACACCTCGCCAACCGACCCGGGCCGACTCCGGAAGAACCCCACCGGCCACAGGCCCGGCCTCGGCCGACGCCCTGGGAAGCTCCCACCGGAGGCCGGCTCACCCCGGGGACACCGGAAGAACGCCGCCGCGCGGCGGCTTACGTCTCGTGGGCCGGTGCCTCGACACCGCCCCACCACACGCCGCGCCCAACACCCCACCAACCGGCTCCGCCGGCTCCGGAAGAGCCCCACCGGTCGCAGGCCCTCCCCCCGGGATACCGGGAGAGCGCCGCCGGGCGGCGGCTTGCGGCTCTGGTGGGGTCCCCGGGCCCCTGGGCCCGGGGCGGCGCGGCCGCGCGGTCAGCGGATGCGCGGTCAGCGGAAGGCGTCGAGGTCGGTGAGGGCCTTGCCCAGGATCAGTTGGTGCATTTCGCTGGTGCCCTCGTAGGTGAGGACCGACTCCAGGTTCGCCATATGACGCATCACCGGGTACTCCAGCGAGATCCCGTTGGCGCCCAGGATCGTCCTGGCCTCCCGGCAGATCGCCAGCGCTTCGCGGACGTTGTTCAGCTTGCCGAAGCTGACCTGTTCGGGGAGCAGCCGGCCCGCGTCCATCCGGCGGCCCAGGTGCAGCGCGAGGAGCAGGCCCTTGTGCAGTTCGAGCACCATGTCGGCGAGCTTGGCCTGGGTCAGTTGGAAACCGCCGATGGGGCGGCCGAACTGCTCGCGGGTGCGCGCGTACTCCAGCGCCGTCTCCACACAGGAGCGGGCCGCGCCCAGCGCGCCCCAGACGATGCCGTAGCGGGCGTGCGCCAGACAGCCGAGCGGGGCGCGCAGCCCGCGCGCCCCGGGCAGCGCGGCGTCCGCCGGCAGCCGGACCCCGTCCAGCACCAGTTCGCTGGTGACCGAGGCACGCAGCGACGCCTTGTGCCGGATGTCGTGGGCGGTGAAGCCCGGCCGGTCGGTCGGCACCACAAAACCCTGGATGCCGTCCTCCGTCCTGGCCCAGACCACCGCGACCTCCGCCAGCGAGCCGTTGGTGATCCACATCTTGCGGCCCGTCAGCACCCAGTCGTCGCCGTCCCACTCGGCCCTGGTGCGCATCCCGGCCGGGTCGGAGCCGTGGTCGGGCTCGGTCAGCGCGAAGCAGCCGATGGCCTCCCCGGTGGCCATCCTCGGCAGCCAGCGCCGGCGCTGCTCCTCGGAGCCGAACCGGTGGATCGCGTACATGGCCAGGGAGCCCTGCACCGAGACCAGGGACCTGATGCCCGAGTCCGCCGCCTCCAACTCCAGGCAGACCAGGCCGTACTGGACCGCGGAGGCGCCGGCGCAGCCATAGCCGTCCAGCGTCATGCCCAGCGCGCCGAGCGCCCCCAACTCGCGTGCCAGGCCCCGGGGATCGTCGGGCGCCCCGCGTTCGAACCACTCGGCCACCCGGGGTGTCACCCGCTCGGCGGCCCAGCGCCTGACGGTGTCCCGCATCGCGAGATCGTCGGGCGCGAGCAGTTCGTCGAGCCCCAACGGGTCGGCGGGGTCGAACGCGACGGGTGGCGGGGACGGTTGGTCGTTCGGCATCTTCGGCTGCGGCCCTTCGCTGCGGGTGGAGGCGAGCGCCGCCGACGTTACGGGCGGGTAACCCGAGTCGGCAAGGGCCCGCCGCCGGCCGCGTCGGCGTCGTCCGCCGCCCCCGCCGGCGACCGGGGCAGCCGGAGTGCCGCGAGCGCGCCGACCAGCAGCAGCGCGGCGCTGGTCAGCAGCGTCATCCGCATTCCGTGCACAAAGGCGTCCCTGGCCGAGGCGCGCAACGCCTCGGCGACCGGGCCCTCCAGCCGGTCGGCCACCCCCAGCGCCTCGCCCAACGAGTGCCCCGCGGCCTCCGCATCGGCCGGGGCGACCCCGTCGACGCTGCGGACCGCCGGGCCGTAGAGCGCGTTCATCACGCTGCCCAGCAGCGCTATCCCGATCCCGGCGCCGAACTGGTAGGCGGTCTCGCCGACGGCCGCCGCCTCTCCCGCCTGGACCGCCGGGGCGTCGCTGAGCAGGGACTCGTAGGAGCCGAAGAGGGTGGTCTCCAGGCCGAAGCCGAGCAGCACGAAGCCGACGCCGAGCAGCAGCGGCCGGTCCGTGTCGTCCAGTCCGGTCAGCAGGAACACGGCGAGCGCGGTCAGCGCGAAGCCGCCGGCGACCATGGCCCGTGGCCCCAGCCACAGCAGCATCCGGGAGCCGAGCAGCCCGGCGGCGATGGCCGCCAGGCTCAGCGGCAGCAGCCGCAGGCCGGTCTGGAGCGGGGAGAGGCCGAGGACCAGCTGCAGGTACTGCGCGGCCACCAGGGCCAGGCCGACCAGCGCCAGCACCGTCAGCACCACACAGCCGACCGAGGCGCCGAACGCGGGCCTGGCGAACGCGGACAGGTCCAACAGCGGGCGTTCCGCGGCCCGTTGCCGCCGTACGAAGGTCACCAGGAGCGCGGCGCCGAGCGCGGCGGCCAGCAGCGTGCCGGGCGTCACGAGGTCCCCGCCGCCGGCCCGCTTGACGGCCAGGATCGCGGAGAAGAGACCGGTGGCGGCGAGCAGCGCGCCCGTCACGTCGAAGGGGCCCGAACCGTCCCCGGTGGACTCGGGCACCAGCAGTCGGGCCACCGGCAGGCAGACGGCCATCAGCGGAACGTTGACCAGGAAGACCGAGCCCCACCAGAAGTGTTCGAGGAGCAGCCCGCCGAGGAGCGGGCCGATCGCCGCGCCCACCGCCGCGACCGCGCTCCAGATCCCGATGGCCAGCGCCCGCTCCCGCCGATCGGGGAAGACCTGCCGCAGGATGGAGAGCGTGGCCGGCATGATCATGGCCCCGCCGGCGCCGAGCAGCGCGCGGGCCACGATCAACGCGAGGGGTCCTCCGGCGAACGCGGCGAAGGCGGAGGCCAGTCCGAAGCAGGCGCAGCCGAGCAGCAGCACCCGGCGACGGCCGATCCGGTCGCCCAGGGAGCCGAAGAGGATCAGCAGCGAGGCGCAGACCAACGGATAGGCGTCGACGATCCACAGCAGTTGGACGCCGTCGGGCCGCAGATCCTCGCTGACCGCGGGCACCGCCACATGCAGCACCGTGGCGTCGACGGCGACCAGGAACAGGCTGACGCACAGCACCACCAGGACCGTCCAGCGGTTCCGCTCGGTGGCGGGGGATGCGGGCTGGGGAACCCCGGACATCCACGCCCCTCCCGTCTCATCCGTCGCGCGGCGACACACCCCTCACGGCCACGGGGGAACCCCGACGTCGCGCGGGCGCGGGCGTGGTGCGGAGGGCAGACGGGGGGACAGCCTACGGCAGGCACCGCCGGCCACCCGAGGGCGCCGGTCCCGTTCACCGTTCGACCCCCGGGAAAAGCAGATGAACGGACTCCGGAAAAGCCGGATGACGGCTTATCCGATGACGCGGGAATTCGTAAACCGGGGAGAAAGTCGGAGGCTTGCTCGGTCCCGATCACATCACATCGCCATTACGAAGGCGGGCCACGGGAGGAAGCCAGGTATCACTGGCGGTAATCTTGCGAGAGTGCGCATCGACCGATTCTTCGCCCGCCTCGAACAGGAGGCACGCCCGCCGGACGTGCCGCCCCCTGTTATGAGCCCCACGCGCCTGGGCGTGCTGTGGCTCACCGCGAGCATCTACGCGGCCATCGTGGCGGCGGTCTGCACCACCTCCTGGCTGGTCCGGCTGGACTGGCAGGTCATGCTCTTCCGGCCCTACAAGCAGTGGCCCGAGATGCACGCCTTCCTCGACTACTTCGTGGTGCTGGGCCAGCGCGGCCCCACCGCGGTGCTGATCGCGGCCTGGCTGGGCTGGCGCTGCTGGCGGCAGCGAACGCTGCGCCCGCTGCTGGTGATGGCCACCGCGCTGCTGCTGCTCAATCTCTCGGTGGGCGCGGCCAAGCTGGGCATGGGCCGGGAGGGCCCGCACTACGCGACCTCCATCGGCTCCAACGAGATGTGGCTGACCGGGGATATATTTCCCTCCGGTCACACCGCCAACGCCGTGGTGACCTGGGGCATTCTCGCCTATCTGGCCACCACCCCGACCGCCCGCAGGACCCTCTCGGTGATCGCCTCCGTCTTCGCGCTCGGCGTCGGCGGCACCACCGTCTACCTGGGCACCCACTGGGTGAGCGACGTACTGCTCGGCTGGGCGGCCGGTCTGCTGATCCTGCTGGCGCTGCCCTGGTGCGAGCCGCTGATCATCAAGGCCGACGCCACCCTGCTGCGGTACTGGGACGGGCTGCGCCGCGCCCGGCCGAAGCCGACGGGGCTGCCCACCTTCGAGGTGCGCCCGACCGTGCTGAGCGCCGCGCCGCGCGGGGACGAGGAGCCTCGGCCGCGCGTCGAACCGGCGGTCGCCGGTCGGCCGGGCGCCGGGCGGCCGGCCAAGGTGGGGCTGCGCGCCCCGGGCGCCACCCGGCCGCATCCCGCGCATCCGGAGCAGCCGGTCGGCCCGGCCAGCCGGCGCTGAGCCGGCCGGGGCGAGGCGTTCGGGCGTCGGGGCTCAGCCGCGCCAGCAGCGCACCACCGAGCCGTCCTGGACGGCGAAGTTGATCCGGCCCGGCATGAACTCCATGGTCACCATCGCGTCGGGGGCCAGCCGCCGGACCGTGCGCCAGCCCCGCCCTCTGGCACGTTCCTCGGCCTGGTCGGCACCCAGGCCCACATAGGCATCGGGCTCGTCGTCGGGGGACCTGGGCGGCTTCGGAAGGGATGGCATGGGCACACCGTACGGCCTGCCCGCCACCACCCGGAAGTCCCACGGGGATCGGCGAACTGTCACGCTTGTGTCACAGCCGCCCGCCCTTTCGTCCCTTCAGGGGAACGATCCGTCGGGCTTTTGACCGGCCGTCGGGAATTACCGGTGACGCCGCCTCGGCGGGTTATCGGTCCGCTTTTCCGACGACCCGAAGGACGGTATTCAGGACACGCGGAATTCACGCCCCAGGTGAACCTCGGTGAACGCCGGGTTTATGTCGGCGGTGCGGGAGGCGCCCCCGGGGCCGGCGGGGCGATCCCGCGGATTCACCACAGCCGCGTGACCCGGGCGCGTCTCGGGCCGTTGTGCACGGGGCACCCGCCGTGACGGCGGGGAGAACCCGAACCGAGGAGCGACCGTGTCCCCCTTGCTCGACGTCAGCGACGACGTACGCGCCGAGATCGGCGACGAAGAAGCCGAACGGCTGCTCGCCGGCGAGAACGCCCCGGGCGCCTACGACTGCACCTCCTGCCGCACCCCCGGCAACACCTCCCAGGAACGCACCAGCACCGTGCTGTTCGTCGGCGGCGAGACCGCCGTGCTGGCCTTCGCGCACGCCTCCTGCATCCCCTCCCAGGTGGTCTCCGTCTCGGAGGAGCAGCTGCGCGGCGCCGTGCGCTCCATCACCGGCGAGACCCAGCCCGGGCAGAGCGGCGAGGCCACCCGTGGACAGGCCGTGCTCGGCGTCACCTGCGGCCAGATCCTGATCGACGACGAACTCTTCCCGGCGATCGTCGTGGAGCCGACCGAGCCGATCGTCCGGCCCGGCTCCCAGGGCCCGGGCGACGACTTCCTGCCGCTGCTGATCGAGGGCGGCTTCATGCCGGTGTCGGATGTCGCCAGGGCACCGAGCATGCTGGGCGGCTGGTCCGTGCTGCTGGCCATGGGCAAGCTGCACGCGGTGCTGCAGAACGATCCGGCGGGCGGTGACGCCAGCGCCTGGTGGCAGGCGCACGAGCCGCTGTCGGTCACCGACGGCTGGCGGGCCAGCGCCAACCAGCGCCATACGGTGTTCGTCTACGCGGCGCCGGCGGGCACCATCGGGCAGCAGCCGCGCGAGGACCTGCTGCGGGAGGCGCTGGAGAAGGCGGCGGCCGGCGGGCTGCTGGTGGCCGCGGCGATGCCGCTGGCCGGCACCTGACGGGCCAGCCGCGGGGCCCCCGGCGCCCCCGGTGGGGCGCCGGGGGCCCGGGCGTTCCTGAGGCGATCGGGTTCCCGGCGGGACGGGGCCGCATCCGGCGCCCCGGCCGGTCGTTGGTTGGGCGTGCACCCTTATGAGCCCCAGCGATCCGCGCAGTCCCTCCGTCCCGCGTCCGCCGCCATCCCCGGGATGCGGGCCCCCTACGAACGGGCGGGCGGTGGTTCGCCCACGCCGATCTACGACGCGCTGTGCGCCGAGTACCGCCGGCTGTTCCGGGCGCTGCCCGGCGACCGCAGCGGCGAGGAGGAGCTGGGGTTCGTCGGGTTCAACACCATCAGGGGCGTGGGGCTGAGCAGTTGGCGGCAGCTGGACTACCGGTCGCTGCCCGCCACCCGGGCCGAACTGCCCGCCGGCTCGCCGGCCGAGCCGCACAACGAGCGCTGACCGGCCGGCGAGCCCGACGTCACTTGTTCCGGCCGCGCTTCTCCCGTACCCGCACCGACAGTTGGATGGGCGTCCCCTCGAAGCCGAACTCCTCGCGCAGCCGCCGCTCGATGAAGCGGCGGTAGCTCGCCTCCAGGAAGCCGGAGGCGAAGAGCACAAACCGGGGCGGACGGGTGCCGGCCTGGGTGCCGAAGAGGATCCTGGGCTGCTTTCCGCCGCGCACCGGGTGCGGGTTGGCGGCCACCAGCTCGCCCAGGAAGCCGTTGAGGCGCCCGGTGGGCACCCGGCTCTCCCAGCTGGCCAGCGCCGTCTCCACCGCCGGGACCAGCTTCTCCATATGCCGCCCGGTGCGCGCCGAGATGTTGACCCGGGGCGCCCAGCGCACCCGGACCAGCTCCTGCTCGATCTCCCGCTCCAGGTAGTAGCGGCGCTCCTCGTCCAGCGTGTCCCACTTGTTGTAGGCGATCACCAGGGCGCGACCGGCGTCGACGGCCATGGTGATGATGCGGGTGTCCTGCACGCTGATCGGCTCGTTGACGTCGATCAGCACCACCGCGGCCTCGGCCTTCTCCAGGGCCGCTGCGGTGCGCAGCGAGGCGTAGTAGTCCGCGCCGCCCTGCAGGTGCACCCGGCGCCTGATGCCGGCGGTGTCGACAAAGCGCCAGGTCCGGCCGCCCAGCTCGATCAGCTCGTCGACCGGGTCCCTGGTGGTGCCGGCCTCGGCGTCCACCACCACCCGGTCCTCCCCCGCCACCTTGTTCAGCAGCGAGGACTTGCCGACGTTGGGCCGGCCGATCAGCGCGATCCGGCGGGGGCCGCCGACCAGATCGCCGAACGTCTGCTCGGGTGCCTCGGGCAGCGCGTCGAGCACCGCGTCCAGCATGTCGCCCGTGCCCCGGCCGTGCAGCGCCGACACCGGATGCGGCTCGCCCAGGCCGAGCGACCACAGATAGGCGGCCTCCGCCTCCATGTTGGGCCCGTCCACCTTGTTGGCGCAGAGCACCACCGGCTTGCCCGCCTTGCGCAGCAGCTTCACCACCGCCGCGTCGGTGTCGGTGGCGCCGACCGTGGCGTCCACCACCAGCACCACGGCGTCGGCCGCCTCGATGGCGAACTCGGCCTGGGCCGCCACGGACGCCTGGATGCCGAGCACGTCCTGCTCCCAGCCGCCGGTGTCCACCACCTTGAACCGGCGCCCGGCCCACTCGGCCTCATAGCTGACGCGGTCCCTGGTGACCCCTGGGCGGTCCTCGACGACCGCCTCACGGCGGCCCAGGATGCGGTTGACCAGCGTGGACTTGCCCACGTTGGGGCGGCCGACCACGGCCAGCACGGGCAGCGGCCCGGACGCGGCGGCGGCCAGCTCGCCCTCGATCTCCTCGGCCTCGAAGCCCTCCCGCTCGGCCAACCGCAGAAACTCGCCGTACTCGACGTCGCCGAGCGCGCCATGCCCAGCCGCCTGCCCGTCGCTCGGCCCGTCCACGGCGCCTGGGGGGTTCTGGTCGTTCATGGCGTACGTCTACCTCGTCCGTCTGTCGTCCTGTGTCGCTGATGGTGTCGTTGATGGTGTCGTTGGTGATGGTGTTGCCGAATGCTGTCGCTGGTGCTGTCACCGCCGGGCCCGTCCCGCGTTCGGGGGCGGGCCGTCCAGTGTCCCTCACCGGCCGGTGGCGTGCCGTGCCTCCCGCAGATGGGCCGCGAGACGCCGCTGGATGACGGTCGTCGCCT
The DNA here is from genome assembly GCF_000974485.1 of Streptomyces sp. NBRC 109706. Classification (GTDB taxonomy): domain Bacteria; phylum Actinomycetota; class Actinomycetes; order Streptomycetales; family Streptomycetaceae; genus Streptomyces. Next base: position 474,966 of record NZ_BBOM01000010.1, read on the forward strand.
CGTCCAACGCGGCCCGTCCGCGTCTGCTTCCCCCGGGCGCGGCGACCGTGAAGGGCTCGCCGAAGACCACGTCCAGGCGACCGCGCAGCGGGGGCAGCGCGGGGACCAGCCGGCTCGCCCGCTCCGCGCCGCCCAGCACGGCCACCGGCTGTATCGGCGCCCCGGTGCGCAGGGCGAAATAGGCGACGCCGCCCCGCACCGAGGCGAAGTCGCCCTGGCCGCGCGTCCCCTCGGGGAAGACGCCCAGCACCTCGCCTTCGTCGAGCACCCGCAGGGCGCCGCGCACGGCGCCCAGGTCGATCTCGCCACGCGCCACCGAGAGCTGCCCGATGCCGCGCAGGAACGAACCCAGCGGACCGACGAACGCCTCCCGCTTCACCAGGAAGCGCACCGGGCGCGGGGAGCTGCCCAGCAGCACGGGACCGTCCACGTTGTGCGTGTGGTTGACGGCCAGGATCAGCGGGCCGGCCGGCGGCATCCGCCAGGCGCCCAGCACCCGGGGGCGCCACACGGTGTGCACCACGCCGAGCGCCAGCCGGCGCCCTGCCACGGCGCCGCGGGCGCCGGATGGGGTCATCGTGGCTGCCGCCCCCGCTCCTCGATGAGGGTGACCACGCACTCGATGACCTGTTCAAGGGTCAGCTCGCTGGTGTCCACCTCGGTCGCGTCGTCGGCCTTGGCCAGCGGCGAGGTGGTGCGGCCCGAATCGGCCGCGTCCCGCTTGAGCAGCGCGGCCCGGGTGGCGGCCACCTCGGCGGCGGCGCCCGGCTTGCCCGCCAGCTCGGCGCTGCGCCGGGCCGCCCGCACCTCGGGGGACGCGGTCAGGAAGATCTTCACCTCGGCGTCCGGCAGCACCGTGGTGCCGATGTCCCGGCCCTCCACCACGATGCCCTCCACCGCCTCGGCGGCGATGGAACGTTGCAGCTCGGTGATCCGGGTGCGCACCTCGGGCACCGCGCTGACCGCGCTGACCGCGCCGGTGACCTGCTTCCCCCTGATGGGCGCGGCGACATCCGTGCCGTCCACGACGATGGTGGGCGCCAGCGGGTCGGTGCCGGAGACGATGGTCGGCTTGCCGGCGGCGGCGGCCACCGCGTCGCGGTCGTCGACGTCGATCCCGGCGTTCAGCATCCACCAGGTGATGGCCCGGTACTGGGCGCCGGTGTCCAGATAGCGCAGCCCCATGCGCGCGGCCACCGCCTTGGAGGTGCTCGACTTGCCGGTGCCGGAGGGGCCATCGATGGCGACGACGACGGGAGTTGCAGCCACGGCGGTGGACACCTTTCGCAGGTTCGGGACGGGACGGGAGCCTCGGGCTCCTCGGCGTGCTGGGGGCGGCTGGCCCCCGGCAGCGCGCTGGTGGAGGCGGCGCCACCCTGGATGCCTGCGCCGACCCACCCGGAGAAGGGTACCGGCCCCCGGCCGCCCGCCGACCAGCCGCCCGGGCTCTGCCGGAGGATCCGGGAGACAGGCGCTACCGCCGGATCGTCCAGCCCCGCTCGCCGAGCGCGGCGGCCAGCGCCGGCGCCGCCGACGGCTCCACCATCAGCTGCACAAGACCGGACTGCTGCCCGGTGGCGTGCTCGATGCGCACATCCTCGACGTTGACCCCGGCCCGGCCCGCGTCGGCGAAGATCCTGGCCAGCTCGCCGGGACGGTCGGTGATGGAGACGGCGACCGTCTCATAGCTGGTCGGCGCGGCACCGTGCTTGCCCGGCACCCGTTCCCGGCCGGCGTTGCCGCGCCGCAGCAGCGCCTCGACGCCCGCGACGCCCGCCTCCCGTTTGGCCTCGTCGGCGGATTCGAGGGCGCGCAGCGAGCGGACCGTCTCGTCCAGATCGGCGGCCACCTCGGCCAGCACGTCGGCGACCGGGCCCGGGTTGGCCGACAGGATCTCCACCCACATCCGGGGGTCGGAGGCGGCGATCCTGGTCACATCCCTGATGCCCTGGCCGCAGAGCCGCACCGCGGCCTCATCGGCCTCCCGCAGCCGGGCCGCCACCAGGCTGGAGACCAGCTGCGGGGTGTGCGAGACCAGCGCCACCGCCCGGTCGTGCGCCTCGGGCGCCATCATCACCGGCACGGCGCGGCACAGCGCGGCCAGCTCCAGCACCAGGTTGACCACCTCGGTGGCGGTCTCCTGATGCGGGGTGAGCACCCAGGGCCGGCCCTCGAAGAGATCGGCGGTCGCGGCCAGCGGCCCTGACCGCTCCCGTCCGGCCATCGGGTGCGTACCGAGGTAGCTGGTGGGGTCGCCGCCCAGCTCCACCAGCTCCCGCGCGGGGCCCGCCTTGACGCTGCCCACGTCCACATAGGCGCGGGCCGCGCCCCGCCGCTGCAGTTCGGCGACGGTGGTGGCGATCTGGGCGGGCGGGACGGCGACCAGGGCCAGCTCGACGGGACCGGTCGGCGGGTCCTCGCTGCCGGCGCCCAGCGCGGAGGCCGTGCGGCGCTGGTCGGGGTCCCGGTCGACGAGATGCACCCGGACGCCACGGGCGGTGAGCGCCAGGGCGGCGGAGGTGCCGATCAGGCCGCAACCGATGACGAGGGCGGTGCGCATCCCATCAGCCTAGCCGCCGGAACGCGCCCCGTTCGATCGGCCTCGGGGGCCGCCGGCTCACAGCCCGACCTCCCGCATCAGCCGGCCGACCTCGGTGTTGGTCATCCGCCGCAGCCAGCCCGACTTCTGGTCGCCCAGCACGATCGGCCCGAAGCCCGTGCGGACCAGTCGATCGACCGGGAAGCCGACCTCGGCCAGCATCCGCCGCACGATGTGCTTGCGCCCCTCGTGCAGCGCGACCTCGACCAGGTAGTTGCGCCCGGTGTTCTCGACCACCCGGAAGTGGTCGGCCTTGGCGTAGCCGTCCTCCAGCTCGACGCCGCTCTTGAGCCGCTTGCCGAGATCGCGCGGGATGGGCCCCTGGATCGCGGCCAGATAGGTCTTGCGCACGCCGTACTTGGGGTGCGTGAGGCGGTGCGCCAGCTCGCCGTGGTTGGTGAGCAGGATCAGCCCCTCGGTCTCGGTGTCGAGACGACCCACGTGGAAGAGCCGCGTCTCGCGGTTCTGCACATAGTCGCCGAGGCACTGCCGCCCGTCCGGGTCCTCCATCGAGGAGACCACCCCGGCCGGCTTGTTGAGGGCGAAGAAGAGGTACGACTGGCTGGCGACGGTGAGCCCGTCGACCTTGATCTCGTCCGTCTCCGGGTCGACCCGCCGCCCCTGGGAGGTGACGATCTCGCCGTTGACCTCGACCCGCGACTGGTCGATCAGCTCCTCACAGGTCCGCCGGGAGCCGAGACCGGCCCTGGCCAGCACCTTCTGCAGCCGTTCGCCCTCCGGCTCGCCGAACGTGGTGGGCAGCCGCACCGACGGCTTGTCGTGCCGCTCGCGGTTGCGCTCCTCCAGCAGGGCGTCGTACTCGCGGGACCGGCCGGGCGCCGGACGCCGCCGGGGACCGCCCTTGCCCTGGCCACGGGGGCCGCCGCCCTGACCACGCGGGCCACCGCCCTGCGGACGGCCACCGCCACCCTGGCCCCGGGGGCCACCGCTCTGGGGACGGCCGCCGCCCTGGCCGCGTTCGCCGCCGGGCGCGCCCTGGCCCCGGCGGTCGCCGCCTCCGCCCTGGCCGCCGCTCTGCCCGCCCTGGCCCTGGTTGTAGCGGCGCTCCTCGGGACGTGGCCGACCCGCGCGCTGTCGCCGGTCGTCGCGGTTGTCGCCCGCGCCCCGGTTGTTCCGGCTGGTGTTCCGGTTGGTGTTCCTGCCGCTGCTTCGCATCAATGATCCGTTGGGGAGTCGCCGCTGTCGTCTGCATCTACGTCGAACGACGGCACCCCCTCCTGGCTCTCCCCCTCGATCTGGTCCGCTTCGGGTAGGAAGGGCGCCAGCTCGGGAAGCTCGTCCAAGCCGCGCAGGCCCATCCGCTCCAGAAAGTAGTGCGTCGTCCCATACAGGATCGCACCTGTTTCGGGTTCGCTGCCCGCTTCGGCCAGCAGCCCCCGCTGGAGCAGGGTCCGCATCACGCCATCACAGTTCACGCCACGGATCGCGGAGACCCGGGAACGGCTCACCGGCTGCCGGTAGGCGACCACGGCCAGGGTCTCCAACGCGGCCTGGGTGAGCCTGGCGTGCTGGCCGTCCAGCACGAAGCGGTCCACGACCTTCGCGTAGGCGGGCCGGGTGTAGTACCGCCAGCCGCCGGCGACCAGCCGCAGCTCGAAGCCGCGCCCGTCCCTGGTGTACTCGTCGGCCAGCTCGCGCAGCGCGTCGGCGACGTCCCGGCGGCGGTGGCCGAGCACCTTGGCGAGGTGTTCCTCGCTCGCCGGCTCGTCCACCACCATGAGCACCGCCTCAAGGGCCGGCTTGAGCAGGGTCGGCTCCTCGGCGGCCCCGGCCGCCCCGTCCGTGCCGGCAACCCCGTCCGCCCGGCTTGTCGCCGCCTCGCCCGCCGCTGTCTCGGTCATTCCGCCTCCTCCGTGGGACCCGGCGTCCCGTCCTCGGGACCGTCGGGATCCCCGGCGGCCCGGTCGAACTCGTCGCTCACCCGCGCCCGCCCCGGGTCGACGCCGCTCCAGCGGACCGTCAACGGGCCCAGTGCCTCGTCCTGTTCGAGCGCGACGACACGTTCCCGGTACAGCTCAAGCAGGGCCAGGAAGCGCGCCACCACGGTGAGGGTGTCGGGGGCGTCCGCCGTCAGCTCGGCGAAGGTCGCCGCGCCCAGCTCCCGCAGCCGGGCGATCACCACCTCGGCCTGCTCGCGGACGCTGACCAACGGGGCGTGGATGTGCTCGACATACACCTCGGGCTTGGGCTTGGGCAGCATCGCCTTGGCCGCGAGCCGGGCGAAGCCCTCGGGCCCGATGGTGATCACCACCTCGGGCAACAGCTCGGCGTGGTGCGGTTCCAGACCCACGGTACGGGGGTGCCGCAGGGACTCGTCGGCCAGTCGCGCCGAGAAGATCTCGGCCACCCGCTTGAACGCGCGGTACTGCAACAGCCGGGCGAACAGCAGGTCGCGGGCCTCCAGCAGGGCGAGGTCCGCCTCGTCCTCCACCTCGGCGGTGGGCAGCAGTCGGGCGGCCTTCAGATCCAACAGGGTCGCGGCGACCACCAGGAACTCGGTGGTCTGGTCCAGGTCGCCGTCCGGGCCCATCGCGCGGAGATGGGCGAGGAAATCGTCGGTGACCCGGGACAGCGCGACCTCGGTGACATCGAGTTTGTGCCGCGAGATCAGCTGGAGGAGCAGGTCGAAGGGCCCCTCGAAGTTCTCCAACACCACCCGGAACCGGCCGTCCTCGGCCTCCGCCGCCGCCTCCCCGGCCTCCCCCGCCGGTGCCGCCTCCGGTTCGGGGGCGGCGTCGGGCTCGTCGCGGTCCGCCTCGGCGGGCCCGGCGGGTTCGACGGGCGCCTGGGGCGGGTCCGGCGCCGGCGTGGCGTCGGTCGACGCGCCCTCCGGGGGCCTTGCGGGGCCGGTTCCCAGAGGGCGACGTGGTCGGGTGGGCGGGGTCATCGCCGGGCAGGTTACTCCCCGGCGCGCCGGCGCCGGGGCGCGCCGCGCGGTCAGCGACCGCGCAGTCGGCGCACCAAGATGCTGGCGTCGCCCCGGGATTCGAGGTCGGCGAGCACCACGGCGACGGCCTCGCGAACGATCCGGCCGCGGTCGACGGCGAGGCCGTGTTCGCCGCGCAGTACCAGCCGGGCGTGCTCCAGGTCCATCAACTCCTCGGCGGAGACATAGACGGTGATCTTCTCGTCGTGGCGCTCGCGCCCGCTGGGCCGGCGCCCGGCGCCCCGCCCCTTCCGGGGCGTCGCGGGGGCCCCGCCCCGCGCGCCGGCGTTCTTGCCGGCGGGCGGAACACTGGGGCGGCCCGCGCCGTCCCGCTGGGGTTGGCCCGGGACCTGGGGCTGCTCACGCCCCGACCGTTCCCGCGCCGGCCCGGCGCCCGGCTCACGCGCCGGGCGCGCGCCCCGGGCCCCCGCGCCCTCGTCGGACGCGGGGCCCGCCGCCTGGGCCGACTGCTCGGCCCCGGCGGTCGGTTGGCCATCGGGCCCCGGCTCGCCCTCGGTGTGCTCGGGAGGGGTCGACGGCTGTACCGCCGCCCCACCGGTACTACGGAACAGTTCGTCGGCCGCCGGAAGGCTCACTCGGCGTGGCACCGGGCGAGCACCTCCCTGGCGAGCTGCCGATAGGCCGCCGCCCCCACGGAGTTGGAGGCGTAGGTAGTGATCGGCTCCCCCGCGACGGTGGTCTCGGGGAAGCGGACCGTGCGGCCGATGACCGTGTGGTAGACGCTGTCGTCGAACGCCTCGACGACCCGGGCGAGCACCTCACGGCTGTGCACCGTGCGGGAGTCGTACATGGTCGCCAGGATCCCGTCGAGCCGCAGGTCGGGGTTGAGCCGCTCCTGCACCTTCTCGATGGTCTCCGTGAGCAATGCGACGCCCCGCAGCGCGAAGAACTCGCATTCGAGCGGCACGATCACCTTGTGCGCCGCGGTGAGCGCGTTCACGGTGAGCAGGCCGAGCGACGGCTGACAGTCGATGATGATGAAGTCGTAGTCGCTCAGCAGCGGTTGGAGGCCGCGCTGGAGGGTCGACTCGCGCGCCACCTCGCTCACCAGCTGCACCTCGGCGGCGGAGAGGTCGATATTGCTCGGCAGCAGGTCCATGCCCGCCACGGCCGTCTTGAGCAGTACCTCATCGGGGGCCATGCCCCGTTCCATCAACAGGTTGTAGATGGTGAGGTCCAGCTCCATGGGGTTGACCCCCAGTCCGACCGACAGGGCGCCCTGGGGATCGAAGTCCACCAGGAGCACCCGGCGTCCGTACTCGGCCAGCGCCGCGCCCAGGTTGATGGCCGAGGTGGTCTTGCCCACCCCGCCCTTCTGGTTGCACATGGCGATGACCTTCGCCGGTCCGCGCTCGGTGAGCGGGCCCGGGATGGGGAAGTACGGCAGCGGGCGGCCGGTCGGCCCGATGCGCTCCCGGCGTTGCCGGGCCGCGTCGGGGGCGATCGTGGCCGCGTATTCGGGGTCGGGCTCGTATTCCGCGTCCGGGTCGTAGAACTGCCCGTCGGGGATGTCTTCGTAGTCGGGATAACGGTCGGTCTCGCCGGCCGTTCGGTTCGCTGTTACGGCACTGGCCTCGTGGCCGTCCGTGCTCTGATGCGCTGTCATGCTCGGTTGGCTCTGGTGGGTTGCGAAGGTATGAACAGCGACGGAGCCGATGCCCGTCGAATCCGAGGCGCTCTGACGCCGCTCCGGGACCCCTGGCTGTGCTCCCCTGGGAGTAATTATCGACTCATTCACAAGTCGTCTTACCTCCTTGGGGACCAGGAAACTTCTAGACAGAGTCAGCGTTGCACCATGCCGACGTTTGGCGACTCTATGGCGTGTCGGCGGTCCGCAGCAACACAATCCACCGGACCGGCACGGATGTGTCGGCCATCGAACAATCGCTTGTCAAGGGCCCATGCTTCGCGAGACGGGCGATTCCCACCCCTTCCCAGACGGCTAAACGGCGACGTTAGCGACGAGTTGGGGGCTTCTCGGGCGTCTCGACGAGCCGCCCGAGTGGCTGAATCGACACGGTGGTCGAACGCCCCGATGTGACATTCCCGATGTTGACGCGAGGAGTTGACCCGGTGGGGGGACGCTCCCTCAGGCAAGGACCTCGGACGGTGCGACAAACGGCAGTTGGTGGGCCTCGGCGACGGGACTGTTGGTCACCTGACCCTCGTGTGTGGCGAGCCCGGCCGCCAGCCCCTCGCTCGCCCGCAGCGCGGAACGCCAACCGTGCGCGGCGAGTTGGGTGATGTAGGGCAGGGTGGCGTTGGTCAGCGCGTATGTCGAGGTACTGGGCACGGCGCCCGGCATGTTGGCCACGCAGTAGAAGAGCGAGCCATGCACCGGAAAGGTCGGCTCGGCATGGGTGGTGGGCCGTGAGTCGGCGAAGCAGCCACCCTGGTCGATCGCGATGTCGACAAGGACACTTCCCGGCCGCATCCGGGACACCAGCTCCCCGCTCACCAGACGAGGCGCCCTGGCACCCGGGATCAGCACGGCGCCGATCACCAGGTCCGCGTCGAGCACGGCCCGCTCCAGGGCGAACGCGTTGGAGGTGACGGTGCGCACCCGGGTGCCGAACACCCGGTCGAGATCGCGCAGTTTGGCGGTGTCCTTGTCCAGCACGGTGACCGTGAAGCCCAGCCCCACGGCGATCTGGGTGGCGTTCCAGCCCGCGACCCCGGCGCCGATCACCACCGCGTGGCCCGCCGGGGTGCCGGGGACGCCGCCGGGCAGCACGCCACGGCCGCCCACCGGGCGCATCAGGTGATAGGCGCCCACCTGGCTGGCCAGCCGGCCGGCCACCTCGGACATCGGCGCCAGCAGCGGCAGGGCGCCGCCGGCCGTCACCGTCTCGTAGGCGATGGCGGTGGTGCCGGCGGCCACCAGCGCCTCGGTGCACTCCCGGGAGGCGGCGAGGTGCAGATAGGTGAAGAGGGTCAGGTCCTTGCGCAGCCGGTGGTACTCCTCGGCCACCGGCTCCTTGACCTTGAGCAGCAGGTCGGCCTCGGCCCAGACCTGGTCGGCGTCGGCCAGCACGGTGGCGCCGGCGGCGACGTACTCCTCGTCGGGGATGGCGGAGCCACGGCCGGCGCCGCGCTCCAGATAGACCTGGTGGCCGCCGCTGACGAGCTCGTGTGCGCCGGCCGGGGTGATGGCCACGCGGAACTCGTTGTTCTTGACCTCGCGGGGGATGCCAACCTTCATGTCGATCACGGTCCTTGGGTCGCGAAGCTGAGTCGCGGAGCTGCGGCGCGGCCTCGGGTGGAGACCTCCGTCACAACCTGCCGCAAAGGATGCTTTGACCATTTTAAGCAAGGAGAGAACGCTGTCTACCCTTGGTTTCAGTCAATCATCTCCGTGCTTCATCTGCGTTTCATAAGTGTGTCCCTCTGGGGAGACAGAGGATTCCACCGCCGGCCCCGGCCGCTCCAGCACCGGGACCGGCTCGTTGAGCAGCGTCTGCGCCACCGCTCGGTGGACGGCCGCCCGCTCCGCGTGGCCGAGCCGTTCGGCGGCGTCCGCCAGCCGCAGCCGCAGCGCCGCCTGGAGCCGGCGGTCCCCGGTGCCGGCGGCCAGCCGCAGCGCCTCCTTGCCGGTGCGCTCCGACTCCTCGTACTGCCCGGCGTACTCCTGGATGCGGGCCGCCTCGGTGAGCGAGCGCGCGTGCGCCTGGACATCGCCCCTTCTGCGGTGCGCCGAGGCGGCGGCCCGCCAGGCGCGCAGCGACTCGTCCAACTGGCCGTCATAGGCGAGCACGGCGCCGATCCGGCCGTGCAGCCGGGCCTCGCCGGCCAGATCGTCCCTCGCCTGGGCCAACGCGACGGCCCGGCCGTACCAGTCGGCCGCCCGCTGCCAGTCGCTCAGCTCCGCGTAGGTGCCGCCGATGGACTCCAGGGTGCGGCCCACGGCCAGCGGATCGGCCGCGTCCCCCTCCGCGCGGGCCTCCTCCAGGGCCGCCCGGTAGCGGGTCAACGCCTGCGGCAGCCGACCGGTGCGCGCGTCCAGGTCCCCCAGGTTGAGCAGCGCCGCGGCCTTCTCCCTGGTCAGCCCGAGGCGGGTGGCCACGCCGAGCACCAGCTCGTGCAGCTGGTACAGCTCGGGCGCCGCCTCGTCAGGTCCCCGGTGCGCGATCAGCGCTCGGGTCAGGGCCGCGATCAGCCGCCTGGCCAGGGTGTCCAACTCCCCGTCGGAGACGGCGACCCGGGCGGCGGCGAAGAGCGCGGGCAGCCGGGCGGTCAGCCAACGACCGGCGGCCCCCGGGCTCTCGAACCGGAGCGAGCGCGGCAGCCCGGACAGCCACTGTCTGGCCGGCGAGCCCGACGGCTCGGTGGTGGCGTGGCAGGCGCGCAGCAGCCGCACCGTCCGCTCCAGCGTCCTGGCCCGGGCCAGCAGCGCGTCGCCCGGCCGCTCCTGGGCGCGCAGCAGCGCCCCGAGCAGCGGGTCGAGGCAGCCCGGCACCCGGTACTGCGGGCCGACGCCTGCGACGGGCGGCTCGGCCAGCGGGCGGAGCAGCCCGAACGCGGCGAAGTCGGTGAGCAGGGTCTCGGCCAGTCCGGTCGGGCAGCCGGCCAGGGCTGCGGCGACATGGGCGTCGACCAGACCGCCGGGGGCCAGCGTGAGCAGCCGCAGCATCCGCGCCGCCGGCGTCGGCAGCGCGGCGTAGACCAGGCCGAACGCGCGGTGCAGCGGCAGGTCCGCCGGATCGGCGGGACCGCTGTCGTGCAGCGGCAGATGGTCGGCCCCGGCAGCGATGCCGCAGACCGCGTCGGCGATGGTGTGTTCGGGGTGCAGGGTGAGCCAGCCGGCGGCCAGCACCAGGGCGGCCGGCAGATCGGCGCAGAGCTCGGCGAGGCTGTCGGCGGCCCCCGGGTCGACGGTGCCCCGGACGGGCCCGCCGCCGCGCGCCAACAGCCGGACGGAGAGCGGCCGTTCCAGGCCGCCCAGGACGCAGGGCCGCACGTCGGGGACGCCGGTGAGCGGGCCGCCGGCGACGGCCAGCACCAGACAGTCCCGGTTGTCGGGGACCAGCTCGGCCAGCTGGTCGGCGGTGGCGACATCGTCCAGCAGCAGCACGGCCCGCCGGTCGGCCAGCGCCTCGCGCAGCAGATCGGACAGCTCGGCGTCGTCGCCCCCAGCGGGGGCCGGCACGCCGAGCCGGGCGAGCAGTTCCCTGGCGGTGCGCGCGGTGGGCACCGGAACGCCGCCCGGGTCGGTGAGCCGGGCGTGGCAGACGCCGTCCGGATAGTCGCCCGACCCGGCCAGCTCGGCGGCCAGCCGCTCAGCCAGCGCGCTCCTGCCGGAGCCCGGCCGGCCGGCGACCAGCAGGACCCGCCCGCGCGGCGCCGGCCGGCCGGCCAGGGTGTCGAGTCCGGCCCGCTCGATATCGGCGCGCAGGGTGGCCAGCTCGCGGCGTCGGCCGAGAAAACCCCCGCCGTCGGTGACTGTCTGTTCCGTCACATCCGTCACGGGCCGAGCGTATGCCAACGCCCCGGGGAGGCGAGGTCAGGACACGTCAGCCGGGGAACGGGCGGGCCGGCCAGGGGGCGTCGGCCGGGCGCAGCGCGTCGAGCCCGTCCCCGGCGCCGGCCGCCTGGTAGGCCAGCACGCCGAGCGCCAGGCAGCTGTTGTGCAGCTCCCCGGCAAGCACCCCGCGTACCAGGTCGGCGACGGGCACCCGGGCGTGCCGCATGTCGGCCTCCTCGGCGAACACCTCGAACCGCTCGCCCTCGGCGTCCGAGAGCCCGCACGCGAGGAAGATCCGCACCGCCTCGTCGGTGCCGCCGGGCGAGGTGTAGACGTCCGTGAGCACCCGCCACTCGTCCGCCTTGACGTGAGCCTCCTCGTACAGCTCCCGCTGGGCGGCGTGCAGCGGGTTCTCGCCGGGGACGTCGAGCAGGCCGGCGGGGATCTCCCACAGCTTGTGGCGCACCGGATGCCGGTACTGCTCGATGACGACCGCCCGGCCCTGCTCGTCCAGCGCCAGCACCGCGACCGAACCGGGATGGACCTGGTAGTCGCGGTGCACCTGGCCGCCGTCCGGCAGGGTGATCCGGTCGGTGCGGACGCTGGTCTTGTTTCCGGTGAACGGGGTCTCGGTGGCCGTGACGGGCCACCGGGACGGGGAGTCGACGACGCGTTCCGGGGACTGTTGGGTCATGCCCCTCAGTTTCCCCCGCCCGCCTCGCCCGCGTCCGCGCGCCCCTCGGCGATCCGGCGCACCGCGGCGCCGACCAGACCGGCGAAGAGCGGATGCGGCCTGGTGGGCCGGGAGCGCAGCTCCGGATGCGCCTGGGTGGCCACCAGGTACGGGTGGGTCTCGCGCGGGTACTCGACGAACTCGACCAGCCGGTTGTCCGGCGAGGTGCCGGAGAAGACCAGACCGGCCTTCTTCTCCAGCTCCGCGCGGTAGGCGTTGTTCACCTCGTAGCGGTGCCGGTGCCGTTCCTCGACATAGGCCTCGCCGGCGTACGCCTCGCGCACCACGGAGCCCTCGGCGAGCTTGGCCGGGTAGAGGCCGAGCCGCATGGTGCCGCCCATGTCGCCCTCGCCGGCCACGATGTCCAGCTGCTCGTCCATGGTGGAGATCACCGGATGCGGGGTGGCCTGGTCGAACTCGGTGGAGTTGGCGTCGGGGATGTCGGCCAGCTCGCGGGCCGCCTCGATGACCACGCACTGCAGGCCGAGACAGAGGCCGAGCAGCGGGACGCCGTTCTTCCTGGCGTAGGTGATCGCGGCGATCTTGCCCTCCACGCCCCGGTCGCCGAAGCCGCCGGGGATGCAGATGGCGTCGCAGTCGCCCAGCTGCCGGGCGGCGCCGCCGGGCGGGCGGCAGTCGTCCGAGGTGATCCACTTGATGGCGACCCTGGCGTTGTTGGCGAAGCCGCCGGCGCGCAGCGCCTCGGTGACCGAGAGGTACGCGTCGGGCAGGTCGACGTACTTGCCGACCAGGCCGACGGTGACCTCGTGTTCGGGATGGTGCACCCGGCCCAGCAGATCGTTCCACTGGGTCCAGTCCACGTCCCGGAACGGCAGGTCGAGGCGGCGGACCACATAGGCGTCCAGGCCGCCGGCGTGCAGCACCGGCGGGATGTCGTAGATGGACTTGGCGTCGATGGCGGCCACCACGGCGGCCTCCTCGACATCGCACATCAGCGAGATCTTCCGCTTGATCGCGGTGGGCACCTCGCGGTCGGCGCGCAGCACGATGGCGTCCGGCTGGATGCCGATGCTCCGCAGCGCGGACACCGAGTGCTGGGTGGGCTTGGTCTTCAGCTCACCCGAGGGGCCGATATAGGGCAGCAGCGAGATATGCACCACGAAGACGTTGTCCCGGCCGACCTCGTGCCGCACCTGGCGCACGGCCTCCAGGAACGGCAGCGACTCGATGTCGCCGACGGTGCCACCCACCTCGGTGATCACCACGTCGACGTCGTCGGTGGCCATCCGCCGGATGCGGTGCTTGATCTCGTTGGTGATGTGCGGGATGACCTGCACGGTGTCACCGAGATACTCGCCGCGCCGCTCCTTGGCGATCACCGTGGAGTAGATCTGCCCCGTGGTGACGTTGGCGCTGCCGTCGAGGTCGACGTCGAGGAACCGCTCGTAGTGCCCGACATCCAGATCCGTCTCGGCGCCGTCGTTGGTGACGAACACCTCGCCGTGCTGGAACGGGTTCATCGTGCCGGGGTCGACGTTGAGGTAGGGGTCCAGCTTCTGCATGGTGACGCGCAGGCCACGCGCCTTGAGGAGGGCTCCCAGGCTGGAAGCGGTGAGCCCCTTGCCGAGCGAGGAGGCGACCCCGCCGGTGACGAAGATGTGCTTGGTCGTCGTGGTGCTGGGCGGCATGGCCAAGTGGGGGCTCCCGTGGTCGCGAGGTCGGATACGCGAAGGCCCCACGCGGTTGCTTCCGGGGTGCCATCGTTGGTGTTCGAAGGTCTGTCGCTGCCTCCGGTCCACGGGCTACCAGGGTAACAGCGGCAGGACCGACCAGGGCGCCCGAGGACCCCTACCGGACCAGTATCGGGCGGGTAGCGGACGAATCGATATGTACTGACGAATGGCAACAAGGGCACCCGGGGCGAACGACGGGTTCGCCACGCGTCCAGCGGAACGCCGAACGGCGTCGTATCCTGCCTGGACGCCGGAATGGGCGAGGAAATTCCGCACGTCCCACGGGGGGCGGAGCGCTGTTCGACTGGAGTGGCAAGTGGCCGGGCGCATCGAGGACTACGCACTGGTCGGCGACATGCAGACCGCCGCGCTCATCTGTCGGGACGGGACGGCCGACTGGCTGTGTCTCCCGCGTTTCGACTCCCATGCCGTCTTTGCCGGGCTGCTCGGCACGGAGGAGCACGGGTTCTGGCGGGTGGGTCCTGCCCATGGCAAGGACATGCCGCCACCGCCCGCCAACCGCCGCCGTTACGTCGGGGACTCGCTGATCCTCGAATCCGAGTGGGACACCCCAAGAGGCACCGTGCGGGTGACGGATTTCATGCCGCCGCGCGGCGTGGACGCGCCCCAGCTGGTGCGGATCGTCGAGGGGGTCAGCGGACGGGTCCCGATGCGTTCGGCGCTGCGGATGCGGTTCTCCTACGGCTGGGTGGTGCCGTGGGTGCACAAGGTGGACGACCGGACGGTCGCCGTCTCGGGGCCCGACTCGGTCTGGCTGGACACCACGGCCGACACCTACGGCAAGGACCTCACCACGTACTCGGACTTCACCGTCGCCCAGGGCGACCGGGTGGCGTTCACCATCAGCTGGCAGCCGTCGCACAAGGAGCCGCCGCCGGTGGCCAACCCGGCGGAGACGCTGGCCGCCACCGAGGAGTTCTGGAGCGAGTGGGTCGCCCAGTGCACGTACCACGGGCCCTACCGGGAGGCCGTGATGCGCTCCCTGATCACCCTGAAGGCGCTGACCTACGCGCCGACCGGGGCCGTGGTGGCGGCGCCGACCACCTCGCTGCCCGAGGAGATCGGCGGCTCCCGGAACTGGGACTACCGCTTCACCTGGCTGCGGGACGCCGCCATAACGCTCTCCTCGCTGCTGCGCACCGGCTACCACGAGGAGGCCAGGGCCTGGCGCGAGTGGCTGCTGCGGGCGGTGGCCGGCGATCCGCAGAACCTCCAGATCATGTACGGCATCGCCGGTGAGCGCGAGCTGGCCGAGGCCGAGCTGAGCTGGCTGCCCGGCTACGAGAACTCCCAGCCCGTCCGGGTCGGCAACGGCGCCGCCGGCCAGCTCCAGCTCGATGTCTACGGCGAGGTCACCGAGGCGCTGCATCTGGCCCATATGACGGGCCTCTCGCGCAACGACCACGCCAACCTGCTCCAGCTCAAGCTGATCCGCTATCTGGAGGACCACTGGGACGAGCCGGACGAGGGCATCTGGGAGGTGCGCGGTCCGCGCCGGCACTTCGTGCACTCCAAGGTGATGGCCTGGGTGGCCGTGGACCGTACGGTCAAGCTGATCGAGTCGGGCGAGGTGGACGGCCCGCTGGAGCGCTGGCGCGAGCTGCGGGACGAGATCCACCGCGCGGTCTGCGAGCACGGCTACGACGCGGAGCGGAACACGTTCACCCAGTCGTATGGCTCCAAGGAGTTGGACGCCTCGCTGCTGCTGATCCCGCAGATGGGTTTTCTGCCGCCCGACGACAAGCGGGTGATAGGCACCATCGAGGCCATCCAGCGGGAGCTGTCCACCCTGGACGGCTTCATCCTGCGCTATCCGACGTCCGGCGACGAGGCGGGCGTGGACGGTCTGGAGGGCGACGAGGGCGCGTTCCTGGCGTGTTCGTTCTGGATGGCGGACGATCTGGCGATGATCGGCCGGGTGGACGAGGCGCGCAAGCTGTTCGAGAAGCTGCTGGCGCTCCGCAACGACCTGGGGCTGCTGGCGGAGGAGTGGGATCCGCGCCGGATGCGTCAGGTGGGCAACTTCCCGCAGGCGTTCAGCCATGTGCCGTTGATCGACACGGCGTTGCGGTTGACGGCCTCCGGCGCCTTCGGCGGCTGATCCTGTGGGATCCCGGATCCCCTGTCCTCTCCCACCGGCGATGTCCACCGCGTGGCCGACAGGACAGGGGGATGGGATTCATGCCCCTGAGCGCGTGGTTCCGCTCGTTGTGTACGGGACCGCCCCGGTCGGCGTCTGCGTGCGTGGCCGGGGCAGGACCCCGGCGTTCGGCGGCCGACGGGGCCGCCTCGGGAAACGCGGGGTTGGTGGTCCGACGGATACAGCGGTGGCCACTGCACGACGCACTCGGATCACGGGTCGAGAGAGATCCCGGCCAGGACGCGGTCGGTGCCGCGGTCGACGGTGAGCGCTGCGCGCCGACCGATCTCCGCGGCCTCCACGACCTCCGCGAGCACAACGGCCAACTCCCCATCCCTCCGCCGATGCTGATCGCCCGTCAGTACTCACGAGATCACCGAACGGAGAGAACCCCATGCTGCCTGCTCACCAAAGGGATCAGGTCCGTGAGCGCCTGCTCGACCTTGCCAGGTCCGACGGTGCCGTCACAGGCGCCGCACTCACCGGCTCGCACGCTGCCGGACAAGGTGACAACTGGTCGGACATCGACCTGGTTCTCGCCGTCCGCGGCGATCTCGCTCCGGCCGTCGATTCCTGGACCAAGCGGCTCTACGACGAGTTCGGCGCACTGCACCACTGGGACCTGGCATCGCCGCCCAGCACCGTCCGCGTCTTCCTCCTGCCCGACTGGCTGGAGATCGACCTCACCTTCTCCCCGGAGGCCGCGTTCGGCCCGCGCGGCCCTCAATGGCACACGGTCTTCGGCCGGACAGCGGACCTCGAAGCCTTCGCCGCACCCGACCCGGACACGCTGATCGGGCTGTCCTGGCACCATACGCTGCACGCCCGGACCTGCGTCGCCAGAGACCGGTGGTGGCAGGCCGAGCACTGGATCAGCGCATTACGCGACCACCTCATCACCCTGGCCTGCCTCCGGCTTGGCCACCCCACCGCCTACGCCAAAGGCGCCCACCTGCTGTCCGACGACCTGACCAGGCCGCTGGAAGCGACGCTTGTGCGCTCGCTCACCGCGCGGGAACTTCGCAGGGCGCTCAAGGCAACGGTCAGCCTGTTCTCCGCCGAGATCGAACTCTGGGACACCGCACTCGCGCACCGACTCCAACCGGCGCTCCTCCAGCTCACCGAGACCGAGTGAACGGGACAGCTCCGAGGAAACGGACGCCCCCGTGCAACAAACCGTGGACAAACCACCGGGGCCGGAGTCGGAACGCACAGCTCATGGCACAGCCGGTGGCCGGCGGCGAAGGGAACCCGCAGATCCCGATCCCCTGGGGCACGGCGGCCGTACCCCCTGTCGCACCCCTGGGGCACGGCGGCCGTACTGCCTGTCGCACCCCGGGGGAACGGCGGCCGTGGGCCGGATAGTTCGTCTCGCGAATGTGCGGTGTCCCGGTGTTAGTGTGACCCGGTGGGTACGCGAGAAGAGGGCGCGCTGGGGCTGGTGCCCGCCCTGGTCCGCGCCACGTTTCTGGTCAACGCGGTGTATGCGGAGTCCAGTCGGGAATTCGGCCTCACCCCGCAGCAGGGGAAGCTGCTCTGCGTGTTGATGGCGCAGCCCTACGGCATGAGCGAGTTGGGCGGCACGCTGGGGCTGGCGAAGTCGAGTCTCACCGGACTGGTGGACCGCACCGAACGCAACGGTCTGGTGCGGCGGCAGCCCGATCCACGGGACACCCGCGCGGTGCGGGTCGCTCTCACCCCCAGGGGAAGCGATCTGGTGGAGCGGTTCTACGCCGAGACCTGCCGCCGGGTCGAGCGGCTGTCGACCGGGCTGAGCGCGGCCGAACGCGATCTGCTCGCCGGGCTGCTCGGCCGGGTCGTGCTGGACAACGAGGTCCCCGTGGTCTTTCTCGAACTGGACGAGGACCGGCCCGCCGCCCACGACTCCTGACCCCGGCAACTGTTTGAAGTTCGTGGCACGAACCAATAGAGTTCGCACCACGAACTGCTCTTGTGCTGCCTGTCGGCATGTTCGCCGACGGCCTCCGGACGAAAGGCGGCACCTTGTCGGAACAGCGGGCATCCTCGGTACCGGACGTCGCCTTCGGCTTCGGCTCGCACAGCACCGTCGACCAGGGCCCCGAGCTGCGGCGCGCGGTCGAACAGGCCGACCGCGACGGCCTCGACCTCTTCAGCCTGTCGGACCACCCCTATACCGGGGAGAACCTGGACGCCTACGCCGCCGTCGGCTTCCTCCTCGGCGCCACCCGGAGCATCACCGGCCTGGTCAATGTAACCAACCTCCCGACCCGCCCCCCGGCCATGCTGGCCCGCGCCGTGACCTCGCTCTCCGCGCTCTCCGGCGGCCGCATCGTGCTCGGCGCCGGCGCCGGCGGGCGGTGGGACCGGATCGCCGACCTGGGCGTGCCCCGGCTCTCCCCCGGCTCGGCCGTCGAGGCGTTCGAGGAGGCGATCGTCCTGATCCGGAAGCTCTCCGGCGGCGGCCCCCCGGTCACCTTCGACGGCCGGCACCACCGCGTCAGCGGGATCACCCCGGCGCCGGTGCCCGCGCCCCCGGTGTGGACGGGATCGGTCGGCGCGAAGTCCCTGGCCGCCACCGGCCGGGTGGCCGACGGCTGGATCCCGGGCCACGCCGCCGACTGGCTCAGCGAACGTTTCCGCACCTCGCGCCCGATCGTCGACGAGGCGGCGCTGGCCGCCGGCCGCGAGCCCGGCGAGATCCGCACCGTCTTCAACCTCCCGGGCCGGATCAGCTCCCGCCCCTCGGCCAACCCCCGAGACGAGAACGGCCGTTGGCTCGGCGGCTCGACCGACCAGTGGATCGAGGAGCTGACCGGCGCCGTGCTGACACACGGCGCCGGCGGCTTTGTCCTCTTCTCCTCCGGCGGCGGCGCGCCGAACACGCGCTCCCTCGGCTGCTGGGCCGGGGAGATCGCCCCGGCGGTCCGCGCCGCGGTGGCCGCCGAACGCCACGGCTGAACCATGGAGCGGCGGTCAGGCCGCCGTGGGGCCGAACTGCTCGGTGAACCTGGCGGTGAACAGATCGGCCCCCTTGTACTCGGCGACCATCTCCGCCGTGGCGGTCACCGGCCCCTCGGGCGACGGCAGTTGGCCGACCCCGCCCCGGGTGCCGAGCGGCAGCAGGACCACCGGATGCGGCAGCGGCCGGTATTCGGCGGTGGGCCGCTCCCCCCGCAGCTGCGCGCCGATGTTCTCGGCCACCACCTCCGCGTGCCGCATCGCGAAGCCGGCCATCTTGGCCTCGGCCACATCGGTGAGGTCGCCGACCGCGTACACACGCTCGTGACCGCGGACGTTGAGGCGTTCGGTGACGGGGACCCGGCCGTTCTCCGTGCGGGTGACGAGCCGGCCGTCGGCGAGATAACCGCTGTTGACGCTCTCCCCGTGGGCGCGGAACCAGATATCGGCCCCGATCTCCTCGCCGGTCGTGGTGGTGACGGTGAACTCCCCGGCGCGGCAGGGCTCCGTGCCCGGCGCCTCCCGCAGCCCGGCGCCCAGCCGCAGCTCGACGCCGAGACCGTCGAGCTGACGGCGCAGATCGGCCACCAGCTCGGCTCCGAACCCCGGCAGCAGCTCCTCGGCCGGATCGACGACGGTCACCCGCTTCTCCGGCCAGACCTCCTTGATCTCCCCGGCCAGCTCCAGGCCGACGGGCCCGGCCCCGAGGATCAACACCCGCTCGGCGCCGCGCAGTTCCTTGTGGGTCCGCAGGAAGTCGTCGCGCGCCTCCCGGACGGTGACGGCCGCCGGCTTGCCGGGGTGGGGATAGTCGGAGCCGGTGGCCAGCACCAGGTAGTCGGCCGCCACCCGCCCGCCCGACGCCAGGGCGACCCCGGTCGGGTCGACCGAGACGGCGCGGTCGCGCAGCACCCTGCCCCGGGTGAGCAGCCGGTCGAAGGGGAAGAACATGTTGCCCGCCCAGTCGGGCCTGGTCAGCGCCCGAAGCGCCCCGGCGGCATTGACGAACGCGTCCCTCGGATCGATGAGGACGACATCCGCCTCGTCCTGCAGCGCCTTGGCGACCGCGGCGCCCCCGTAACCTCCACCGACGATCGCGACGGTAGGGCTCATAACACACACTCCAGAACAGAGAGAGTTTCCATTAGTTCGCACCACGAACCATAATCATTCGTGATGCGAACTTCAATGCCCAGCCGGGGGCGGGGCCGGGCGGGGCGGCGACAAAGCGCATTTTTCCGGACGAGTGAGAGCGCTCTCATGCCGCGCCCCTGCCCACTGTCGTCGCTTGCCTGTACGGTCGGGGTGTCACGAACAAGAGGGATGTGAAGGTGTCCGCTGCCCACCCCACATTGGAGGCCGTGGCGGCCCACGCCGGAGTCTCCCGCGCGACCGTCTCACGGGTCGTCAACGAAACCCCGGGCGTCCGCCCGGAGTTGCGTGAGCGCGTCAAGCGCTCGGTGGCCGAGCTGGGTTATGTGCCCAACAGCGCGGCCCGCAGCCTGGTCACCCGACGGACCGGCGCGGTCGCCGTGGTGATCGCCGAGCCGGAGACGCGGGTCTTCGCCGACCCGTTCTTCGCCCGTCAACTACGCGGTATCAGCCGGGAGTTGTCGGCGAACAACCTGCAACTGCTGCTGATGCTGCTGGAGCAGGACGCGGACTACGAGCGGGTGGCCCGCTATCTGGCCGGCGGTCATGTCGACGGCACGCTGATGTTCTCGCTGCATACGGACGATCCGCTGCGCGGCATCGCCTCCGCCTCCGGGCTGCCCACCGTCTTCGGCGGCCGCCCCTGGTGGCCCGGCTGGGAGAGCGACGATTCGCTGCTCTATGTGGACACGGACAACCGGGACGGCGCGCGCCAGGCGGTGCGGCATCTGCTCTCGCTGGGCCGCCGGCGGATCGCGGTGATCAGCGGCCCGCTGGACCAGACCTCGGCGGTCGACCGGCTGGCCGGCTACTGCGACGCGCTCGGCGTGGAGCGGCCGGCGCGGGAGCTGCTGGCCCACGGGGACTTCACGGTGGAGGGCGGCATGGCGGCGATGGCGGAGCTGATGCGCCGCTCCCCCGCCCCGGACGCCGTGTTCGCCGGCAACGATCTGATGGCCACGGGGGCGCTCCGCGCGCTGCGCGCCGAGGGGCTGCGGGTCCCCGAGGATGTGGCCGTGGTGGGATACGACGATCTGGAGCCCGCCACCTGGTCGGATCCGCCGCTGACCACGGTCCGCCAGGATGTCGCCCGGATGGGCGAGATCATGGCCGCGCTTCTCCTCAAACGACTCAACGCCACCGAGCCGCCGACCCCGGTGATCATGCCGGTTCATCTGGTGGTGCGCGACTCCGCGTAGCCCGTGCCGGGGCCGGTCCGGCGGATCGTCGACCCGGGGGGGCGCCTCAGCGCCTGGCGTGGCGGATCCTCAGCCGCCCGAACCCCATGGCCCCGGAGATCCGGATGCTCGGTCCGCCCGGTCGAGGATGCCGAGGGACCCGGTAGTGCCAGTCCTTCCAGCCGGTGCTCAGTTCCTCGACCTCGACGGTCGCGTCGCGTGGCACGGTGATCGTGGCCCGGCCGGTGCCGAGCCGCAACTCGATGTCGACGACCGGGTGTTCGATGACCGCCCGGGACAGGTCGAGACGCACCCGGCCGAACGCGGACTCGACCTTGAGGCGCCGAGGCACCCGCCAGGCGCCGCGCCGCCGGATCCGTCCGGCGGCGGCCGCGATGGTGACGGTGCGGTCCGGCGTCTCCTCGGGGAGCGAGGCCAGGGCCGCCGCGAGCTCGTCGTGCGTCCTGACGGTGAGCACCTGGCGAAGGCCCTCGTCCAACTCCTCGTGCGCGATATGTCCTTGGGCGTACGCCTCCTGAAGGCGCCGCACAGCCGTGTCGCGATCGTCCGCGCCGATCAACGACGGCCGGGCCGCCTGCCTGTCGGTCATCCGGCCACTGTACTGCCGGGCGACACGCCGCGAGGAGGCTCGGGCGCCGGGCGATGTGCCCCTCGGCCCTTCCCGTTCCGGCCGGGTGGAGGATGGTGCGGTGAGCTTCGATCTGGCGGTTCTCGCGATGGACGAGGCGGCCGACGTCGCGGCCGCGCGAGCGATGTTCGAGCGGTGCACGGCCGGCCGGCACGACGAGGGTGAGCCGGACGAGCGGGTGGTCGCGTTCTACGAGCGGTTGCGCGCGCGGTTCCCCGATTCCTCGCCCACGCCCGTGGACTCACCCTGGATGTCGACGCCGCTGGCGATCGGCGTCGACCATGTGATCATGAGCCTCGGTCACTCGTCGCGGAGCGATGCGGCACTCCGGGCGATCGAGGCACTGGCCACGGAGTTCCGTCTGGTCCTCTGGGATCCACAGGCCGGCAACGCCACGCTGCCCGGCCCGGGTTGACCGTTCACCCCGTCAACGGCCGCGCCCGGCGGCGCCCCGGCCGCCCGTCAGTTCGTCGTAGACGCTCAACACCTGGGCGACGGTGGTGTCCTCGGTGGGCCAGGTGCGGGCGCGGGCGGGACCGGCCTCGGCCAGCGCCGCGCGGCGGTCCGGGTCGTCCAGCAGCGCGTTGACCGCCGAGCCGAGCGCGGCCGGCTTGCCGTAGGGGACCAACACCGCCGCGCCGCCCACCACTTCGGGCACCCCGCCGACGGCGGTCGCGACCAGCGGTACGCCGCGCCGCAGCGCCTCGTCGACCAGGGGCGCGCGGCCGGCCCAACGCGCCGCCAGAACGGCCAGATCGGCGACGGGCAGCAGCTCGGTGGCCTCCTCGCCCGGGCCGAGCAGCCGCACGGGAAGCCGCTGTCGGGCGATGCGGCGGCGGATCACGGCCCGATCCGGGCCCTCGCCGGCGATGACGAGCAGGGGTTGCGGGCGCCGGTCGAGCCAGTAGCGCGAGGCGTTGAGCAGCAGATCGAGGCCCGGATCCCGGCCGAATCTGGCCGAGGCGACCAGCAGCGGCCGGTCGGCGGCACCCAGATCGGCGCGGAGCTTGTCACGGTGCGCTGCGGCGAGACCATCCCCACCGGCGAGCCGTTCCCCGCCCGCGACGCGGCGGGGCGCGGAGAGCGCGACGGGCGCCAGGCGCGCGTCACGCGCGCCCCGTTGGCGCGCCCGATCCACCAGATCGGAGGTGGCGCCGAGCACCACGGTGGCCGTTCGGACCACCAACCGTTCGGTCAGCCCACGGAGTTGGGCGCCGGGGCCGAGGGTGGCCGAGCGGGCGTGCCAGGTCACCACCAGGGGAGCGCGCCGGCCGCGGAGCGCCAGCGCCGCCAGCAGTCCGGCGCGTATGCCGTGCGCATGCACCAGATCGGCGTCGGCGCAGGCCAGCCGCAGCATCCGGGCGGCGGCGACGGCGGAACGAGTCGGCACGGGGACAAAGCGGGCGCCGGCGGCGACCAAGCCGTACCGGCTCTCGGCCGAGGCGGCGCCGCAGACGGTGACCCGCAGGCCACGGGCGGCGAGACCGGCGGAGAGGGAACGCACATGGGTGCCCGTCCCCACGCTGCCGCTGCCCAGGAGTTGCACCACGTGCAAGGGCGCGCCTCGGCGCGGTGGTGGGGGCGTGCTGCTCACGGCAACCTCTCGTTCGCTGGTCTGCGGTGGCGATGCCTCTCGGCATCCGCGCTGCCGCCGGGCCATGCCGCCGCTCCCCCAGCGTACGTCGTCGCGCACAGCGACCCTCTGCTGGCGGGGAGTGGCAGCGCACACCAGGATGCCAGCCATCACCCGGATCGCGGTAGCGTCCGCCACCCGCACGGGCTAGGCCCGAGCCGGGGGTCAGCGCCCCCGCTCGCGGAGTTGCGCCGCGGCGGTCGCCAGCAGCTCCTCGGCGTGCGCGCGGGCCAGTTCGGAGTCCTCCTGGCCGGCGAGCATCCGGGAGAGTTCCCTTACTCGTCCCTCGCCGTGCACCGAGCGGACGCCCGAGCTGGTCACCGTGCCGTCGTGGGTCTTCTCCACCACCAGATGCCGGTCGGCGAAGGCGGCGACCTGCGGGAGGTGGGTGACCACCACCACCTGGGCGGCGTCGGCGAGTCTGGCCAGCCGGCGGCCGACCTCGACGGCCGCCTTGCCGCCGACCCCGGCGTCGACCTCGTCGAAGAGGTAGGTGGGGACGGGGGCGACATCGGCGAAGACCACCTCGACGGCCAGCATCACCCGGGACAGCTCGCCGCCGGAGGCGCCCTTGGCGATGGGCCGGGGCTGGGCGCCGGGGTGCGGGGCCAGCAGCAGCTCCACCTCGTCGGCGCCGTGTGGCCCGAAGTGGACGGGCCGGCCGTGGAGTTCGATGATGTCGTCGGCCGAATCCGGGCCGCCGGCCGCCTCGGTCTGGCGGAGCGCGACCTGAACGCGGGCGTGTGGCATGGCGAGTTGGGTCAGCTCCTCGGTGACCGCGTCGGCGAACCGCTTGGCGGCCTGCGCCCTGGCCTCGCTCAGCGCCAGCGCCAGCTCGGTCAACCGGTGGCGCAGCCCGTCGCGTTCCTCGGTCAGCTCGCCGATGCGGTCGTCGTCGCCCTCCAGCTCTGCGAGCCGGGCGGCGCCGGCCTCCGCCCAGCCCAGCACGGCGCCGGCACCGTCGGCCGAGCCGTCGCCGTACTTGCGGACGAGGTGGTTGAGGGTGGCACGGCGCTCCTCGACGGCGGCCAGCCGACGCGGGTCGGCCTCCAGGCCGTCGGCGTAGCCGGCGAGTTCGCCGGCCGCGTCGGAGAGCAGGATGCCGATCTCGCCCAGCCGGTCGGCCAGTTCGGCGAGGGACCGGTCGTGCTGTCTGACCGCCTCAAGCGCCCGGTGCGCACCACCCACGAGGGTGACGGCGTCCAGGCTCTCGGGGTCCGCAGGATCGCCGGCGAGCGCGCCATGGGCCTGCGCGGCGGCGCCGGCCAGCGCCTCGACATGGCCGAGACGCTCGGCCTCGGCGGCCAGTTCGACGTCCTCGCCCGGCCGTGGCTCGGCGGCGGCGATCTCGTCCAGGCCGAACCGCAGCAGATCGGCCTCCTGGGCGCGTTCCCTGGCCCGGGTGGTGAGTTCGGCGAGTTCGCCGGCGACGGCGCGCAGCCGGTGGTACGTCTCCTGGTAGTCGGCGAGCGGGCCGGCGACGGGCTCGCCGGCGTAGCGGTCCAGGGCCTCCCGCTGCCGGGCGGGCCGCAGCAGCCCCTGCTGGTCGGTCTGGCCGTGCACCGCGACCAGGTCCTCGCCCAGCTCGGCGAGCAGCCCGGCGGGAACGGCGCGGCCGCCGACATGCGCGCGGGAGCGGCCCTCGGCGGAGATGGTGCGGCTGATCAGCAGCGCCCCGTCGTCGAGTTCGGCACCCGCCTCCTCGGCCCGGCGGGCGGCGGGGCCGCCGGCGGGGACGTCGAGCCGGCCCTCCACCACGGCGGACGAGGCGCCGATCCGCACATAGGCGGCGTCGGCCCGGCCGCCGAGAAGCAGGCCGAGACTCGTCACCACCATGGTCTTGCCCGCTCCGGTCTCACCCGTGACCGCGGTGAACCCGGAGGACAGCTCGACCACGGCGTCGTCGATCACGCCAAGACCCTTGATCCGCATTTCCTCCAACACGGATACGACCATACGAGGTTAACCGGGCCCCTGGCGACGACGGGGCCCGAACATCAGTGCGGAGCCCCGCGCCAGCCGGCGACCGGCAGCGCGAACTTGGCGACCAACCGATCGGTGAACGGAGCCTTGTGCAACCGGGCGAGACGCACCGGCACCGCGCCCCGCCGCACCTCGATCCTGGTACCGGCCCGCAGGTCGAAGCTGCGCCGCCCGTCGCACCACAGCACCCCGGGGAAGGTATGCGCCCCGACCTCCACGGCCAACACCGAGTCCGGCGCGGTGACCAGCGGCTTGGCGAACAGCGCGTGCGCCGAGATCGGCACCATCAGCAGCGCCTCCACCTCGGGCCACACCACGGGACCGCCGGCGGAGAAGGCATAGGCGGTGGAGCCGGTCGGGGTGGCACAGACCACGCCGTCCCCGCCGAACCCGGACACCGGACGGCCGTCGACCTCGATCACCATCTCCAGCAGCCGCTCCCTGGCTGCCTTCTCCACGGCGGCCTCGTTGAGCGCCCAGTCCGCGTGCAGCAGATCGCCGTCGGCGTGCACGGAGACGTCCAACGTCATCCGTTCCTCCACCTCGTAGGCGCGCGCCACCACCCGGTCCACCAGATGTTCCAGATCGTCCCGCTCGGCCTCGGCGAGAAAGCCGATGCGGCCCAGGTTCACCCCCAGCATCGGCACCCCGGACGCCCGGGCGAACTCGGCGCCGCGCAGCAGCGTGCCGTCCCCGCCCAGGACCACCAGCAGCTCGCAGCCGTCCAGCACCCGACCGTCGCAGTCCGCCCTGGCGACCCGCTCGACCTCAACCGGCAGCGCCAGATCGTCGGCCTCGTCGGCCAGCACCCGGACCCCGATCCCCTGCCCGAGCAGTCCGGCGACCACCCGCTCGGCACTGCGCACGGCGGCGGGCCGGCCGGTGTGGGCGAGCAGGAAGACGGTGCGTGGCTTAGCGGTACTGGTCACTGTGGGCCTTCCGACACGGCACGGTGGACATCGGCCGGATCCAGCGCGGGAGCCCTGGCGCGCAGCCAAAGGAAGTATTCAACATTGCCCGACGGCCCAGGAAGCGGGCTCGCGACGATGCCCAGGACGCCAAGGCCCAGCTCCGCCGCCCGCGCCGCGACCCCGGTCACGGCCTCCTCCCGCAACGCCGCCGAACGCACCACACCACCGCTGCCCAACCGCTCCCGGCCGACCTCGAACTGCGGCTTGACCATCAGCACCAGATCGGCGTCCGGCTTCGCGCAGCGCACCAACGCCGGCAGCACCAGGCCCAGCGGAATGAACGACAGATCCCCGACGACCAGGTCGACCGTCCGCCCGTCGATCGCCTCCGGCGTCAACTCCCGTACGTTGGTACGGTCCTTGACGGTGACCCGCTCGTCGGCCCGCAGCGACCAGGCGAGTTGGCCGTAGCCGACGTCGACGGCGATCACCCCGGCGGCGCCGGCCCGCAGCAGCACATCGGTGAAGCCGCCCGTGGAGGCGCCGGCGTCCAGCGCGAGCCGGCCCTCGACCCGCAGCCCGCGCGGGGTGAACGCGGCCAGCGCGCCGGCCAGTTTGTGACCGCCGCGCGAGACATAGTCCGGATCCCCGTCGTCCTCCCGCACCACCAGCGCCGCGCTGGTGGCGACCTGGGTGGCCGGCTTCCCCGCGACCGATCCGTTGACGGTCACCCGGCCCGCCTCGATCAACGCTCTGGCGTGCTCCCGGGAACGGGCCATCCTGCGGCGCACCAGTTCCGCGTCGAGCCGGGCGAGCCGTCGCTGTGTCGCTGCCACGGGGCGTTCAGCTCCTGGAGGGGTGAGGGGCGCCCGGCACGGGCGGCCCGGTGGGCTGGTCGAGCGCGGCCAGCGTCTGCCGCAGGCCGTCGTGGACATCCTCGTACACCTCCGGATGCCCGCCGACACCGAGTCGGTCCACGTCCGCCAGCCGCGCCAACACCGCGTCCACCGGCCCGTGCCCGGTCTCCCGCACCACCAGGCCCAACGGCTCGGGCTCGTCCGACGCTCCGTCCCCGCCGGCGCCGCCGGCGGGCCCGTCACGTTCGGCGGACTCGCCGGGCACGGCGAACTCCCCGGACTCCCCGGACTCGCCGGACCGGACGGGCTCGACGGGCTCGACCGGCTGGTGCGCCGCGGTCCCTGCGTCCTCTGCCGGCTCGACCGGCTCGCGCTCTGCGGGGTACATGGGCCCGACGCTACCGGGTGCCCCCGCCACCCGACCGGCACGCCGGGCGCGCGCCGCCGAGCGGACCGGCGGTCGACGCCAACCCGCCACGCCCCGGGCCCCGTTGCCCGGAGAGGCGGCTCAGAGGCCGAGCGGGCCCAGCGCCTCCGCCGCCCGCGCCCGGTCGTCGAAGCCGCCCGCCGTCCAGGCCGCCGCGCAGAGCGCGCGCAGCCCGTCCAGCGGATCGCCGCCGTCGCCACCGTCCACCGCGCGCACCGCGAGCCGCCCCCCGGGAGCGGCCGTCGCCAGCCAGCCGCCGCAGCGGAACCCGTCCCCCGCCGGCAGCACCTCGGGATGCGGCGTCAGCAGCCCCCGCAGATCGGCCGCCAGATAGGTCGGCCGGTGCTCGGGCACCGCCGTCAGCAGCGTCACCGCGTCGGTCACCCCGGTGAACACCAAAAGCGAGTCGACGCCGCCGGCATGGGCGCCCTCGATATCCGTGTCGAGACGGTCCCCCACCACCAGCGGACGCCGCGCGCCGGTGCGCAGGATCGTCTCCCGGTGCATCGGCGGCAGCGGCTTGCCCGCGACCACCGGATCCTTGGTGTGCCCGGTGGCGATCCGCACCACCTCGACGGCCGCCCCGTTCCCCGGCGCGATGCCCCGCCCGCTGGGGATGGTGAGATCCGTGTTGGAGGCGAACCACGGCACGCCCCGGTTGACCGCCAGCGCGGCCTCGGTCAGCACGCCCCAGGGCAGTTCGGGGCCGCCATAGCCCTGCACCACGGCCGCCGGCCGGTCCTCGGCCGAGTCGACGGGCGTCAGCCCGCGTTCGGCCAGCGCCACCCGCAGGCCCTCGCCGCCCGCGCACAACACCGGCGCACCGGCCGGCACCCGCTCGGCGATCAGCCGGGCGACGGCCTGCGCCGAGGTGACGACCTCCGCCGCCTCGGCCGGCACCCCGAGTCGCGTCAGATGCTCGGCCACGGTCCCGGGGGTACGTGCCGCGTTGTTGGTGACATAGGCGAGCCGCATCCCCCCGTCCCGCGCGGCCCGCAGCGCGTCCACCGCGTGCGGAACGGCGACGCCGCCCGTGTAGACCACGCCGTCCAGATCCAGCAGCGCGGTGTCGTAGTCCTCGCTCAACGCCTGGGCGGAGCCTGCCGGACGGGTCCGTGGGAGTTTCGTCGCATCAGCCATCGCCCCGATCATCCCCCACCCCGTTCGGGCATACGATGCCAGGATGCATGTAGCGGGTCTCACCCTCGCCCCGTTCCACGCCGTGCGCTACCAACCGCGTCGCGTCGCCGACCTCGCCGCCGTCACCTCACCCCCGTACGACGTCGTGGTCAAACCGGATGGACTGCACCGCCTGGAGACCGCCGAACCCCACAACGTGGTGCGGCTGATCCTGCCCAAGGGCGCCGATCACCGCGCGGCCGCCCGGCGGCTGCGCCACTGGCGCGCCTCCGGCGTCCTCACCGCCGACCCCCGCCCCGGCCTCTATGTCTACGAGCAACGCCGGGGCCCCGACACCGTGCTGCAACGCGGCCTCCTCGGCACGCTCGCGCTGACCCCGCCCGAATCCGGTCTTGTGCTGCCGCACGAGGACGTGATGCCCGAGGTGGTCGCCGAACGAGCGGCCCTGACCCGCGCCACGGCCGCCAACCTCGAACCCCTCCTCCTCTCCTACCGCGGCGAGCCCGAAGGACCGGCCGCCCACGCCGTGGACGCGGCCACCGAGGGCGAGCCGCTGCTCGCTACCACCACGCCCAACGGCATCGAACACCGGATCTGGGCGATCCACGATCCCGCCCGACAGGCCGCCGTCAACGCGGAGTTGGCCCACCACCGGGCCCTGATCGCGGACGGCCACCACCGGTGGGCCACCGCCCGACGCCTCAACGAGGAGCACCGGGGGACCCCGCCCTGGGACCGCACCCTGGTCCTGCTGGTCGACACGGCGCGCTTCCCGCTGCGGGTGCAGGCGATCCACCGGGTGCTGCCCTGGCTGCCACCCGCCGCCGCCGTCGACCGCCTCGCGGGCGCCTTCCGGGTCCGCCCGATCCGCGCCACCCCGCTGCCGGACGCCCTGGAGACGCTGCGGACGACCGCCGGCCCCGCCTTCCTGCTCGCCGGCCAGGACGAGGAGTGCTGGCATCTTCTGGACCGCCCGGCCCCGGAGTTGATCGAACGCACCGTGCCCCACGACCGGCCGCCGCTCTGGCGCGGACTGGACGCCACCGTGCTGCACGCCGTCCTGCTGAACGGTCTCTGGCGACCCCGCCCCGAGGACACCGGCCCCACCAACCCCCGCTATCTCCATGACGCCCCGAGCGCCCTGGCCCAGGCCCGGCAGTCCGGCGGCAGCGCGGTACTGCTGCGTCCGGTCGCCGAGGCGACGGTGCGTCAACTCGCCGAAGCGGGAGTGACCATGCCTCAGAAATCCACGTCCTTCGGACCCAAACCGGCCAGTGGCCTGGTGCTCCGCGATCTCTCCGACGAGGCCGAAGGCCCAATTGCCGATGAAACTTAGGCTAGGCTAACCTCGCTCCAGTCCCCCTTTGTGACTTGGAGTCCCATGCGCGGTCAGACCTTCGCCCGACGCCATCCACAACTCGGCGAGTTCACCGTTCGCCCCGTCGACCCCGCCGTCGACAGCCCCCTGCTGCACCAGTGGCTCACCCACCCCAAATCGGCCTTCTGGCTCATGGGCGACGCCCAACTGGCCGATGTGCGCAAGGAATACGAGACGATCGACGGAGACCCGCGCCGCGCCGCCCATCTCGGCTACCACGACGGGCTGCCCACGTTCCTGGTCGAGAGCTACGACCCCGCGGCCGATCCGGTCGGCGAAACCTACCCGGTGCGGGAGGGCGATATCGGGATGCACTTCCTCGTCGCCGCCACGGAAACCCCGCTCCCGGGCTTCACCCTCGCCGTGATCGACACCGTGATGCAACTCCTCTTCTCCGACCCCGCCAACCGACGCGTGGTCGTCGAACCCGACGCCCGCAACCACGCGGTCCACCGGCTCAACGAAGCCGTCGGATTCGCCGTCGAGAAGACCGTGCGACTGCCGGACAAGGAAGCCAAACTGAGCTTCTGCACCCGCGAGCAGTACCTCGCGACCACCAGCCAACGACTCCCAGGAGCGGACCGATGACCCCCACATCGCCTCAGCAGACGCCCGCCCATCTCAACCCCGAACACTGGGCGCGGGCCAACCGCCTCCTGATACGCAAGGCGCTCGCCGAGTTCGCCCACGAGCGCCTGATCACCCCCAAACAGCAGCCCGACGGCCGCTACGCCGTGCACAGCGACGAGGGCACCGTCGCCTACCGCTTCACCGCCCGCGTGTACGCCCTCGACCACTGGCGCATCGACCACACCTCGATCACCAGGGAACGCGCCGGCGAAAGCCTCCCCCTCGACGCCCTCGACCTCGTGCTGGAGCTACGCGAGTCGCTCAACCTCAGCGACGACATCCTCCCCGTCTATCTGGAGGAGATCAGCAGCACCCTGGCCAGCAGCGCCTACAAACTCGCCAACCGCAGACACACCGCCCCCGAACTCGCCGCCCAGGACTTCCAGACCGTGGAAACCGGCATGTACGAGGGCCACCCCATCTTTGTCGCCAACAACGGCCGGCTCGGCTTCGACTCCTCCGAATACCTCGACTACGCCCCGGAGACCGGCGCGCCCGTCCACCTCGTCTGGCTGGCCGCCCGCCGCGATCTGGCCACCTTCAGCGCCATCGACGGACTGGACTACGACCAGCTGATCGCGGAGGAGCTCTCCGCCGAGGAACGCGCCACCCTCGCCGACCGCATGTCCGAACTCGGCCTCGACTTCGACGACTTCTATCTGCTGCCGGCCCACCCCTGGCAGTGGCGGAACAAGATCTCCGTCACCTTCGCCGCCGAGGTCGCCCAGCGCCACCTCGTCTACCTCGGCACCAGCCAGGACCGCTACCGCGCCCAGCAGTCGATCCGCACGTTCTTCAACACCGACTCCCCGCGGAAGCACTATGTGAAGACCTCTCTCTCCGTCCTCAACATGGGCTTCCTGCGCGGCCTCTCGGCCCGCTACATGAGCGTCACCCCCGCCATCAACGACTGGCTGGGCGAGATCATCGAGGACGACGAGGTGCTGGCCCGGCACGGCTTCGGCATCCTCAAGGAGCGCGCCGCCATCGGCTACCGCCACCGGCACTTCGAGGAGGCGGCCAAGAAGACCTCCCCCTACCTCAAGATGCTCGCCGCGCTCTGGCGGGAGAGCCCCGTCCCCAGGCTGGGCGAGGGCGAACGCCTGGCCACCATGGCGTCACTGCTGCACACCGACCCGGACGGCGCGTCCTTCGTCGGCGGCCTGATCCGCGAATCGGGCCTCGCCCCCGCCGACTGGCTGCGACACTATCTCGACGTCTATCTCACGCCGTTGATCCACTGCGCCTACGCCCACGACCTGATGTTCATGCCGCACGGCGAGAACCTGATCCTGGTCCTCAGGGACGGCGTCCCGGTGCGCGCCCTGATGAAGGACCTCGCCGAGGAGATCGCCCTGCTGGACGAGGACGCGGAGGTCCCCAAGGACGTGGAGCGCATCCGGCTCCCCGTCCCCAGGGACGACATCTGGCCCCTCTCGATCTTCACCGATGTCTTCGACTGCTTCTTCCGCTTCCTCAGCCCGATCCTGGACGGCGAGGGACTGCTGGACGAGGAGACCTTCTGGGCCACGGTCGCCGAGTGCGTCCTCGCCTACCAGCGGGCCACCCCCGAGCTCGCCGAACGCTTCGAGCAGTACGACCTGTTCGCCGAGTCCTTCCACCGCGTCTGCCTGAACCGCATGCAGCTGCGGAACAACCAGCAGATGGTCGATCTGGAGAACCCGGACGAGGACGAGTCCCACCTGGTCGGCACGCTCGACAACCCGCTGGCCCGGCACCGCCCGAAGGGTCAGTCCTCCTCGGCCTGATCCGGATCCAAGGCGTCGAGGAACTCGACGCCGTCCAACTCCGCCAGCCGGTCGGAGGCGTTGGTCGTACCGCCCTGGTCCGCCTCAAGGGCCTTGGCGAACCAGTCCCGCGCCTCCGACTCGCGGCCCACCGCCAACAGCGCGTCCGCATAGGCGTAACGCAGCCTGGCCGTCCACGGATGCACAGCGGTGGACGCCAACTCCGGGCTCTGCAGGGTCACCACGGCGGCGTCCGCCTGGTCCAGATCCCGCCGGGCGCCGGCGGCGACCAGCCGCATCTCCACCTGACCCGCGCGGTCCAGCTGCTTCACCTCGGGCTCCCCTGCCATCGCCAGGGCCCGCTCGGGGCGGCCGATACCACGCTCACAGTCGGCCATGATCGGCCACAGATGCACCGAACCGGTCATCCGCTTGGCGGCCCTGAACTCGGTCAGCGCCTCACCGTACTTCTCCACCGCGTAGGCGGCGAAGCCGGCGGCCTCCCGCACGGCACCGACCCGGGAGGCCAGCCGCAGCGCGGTCCTGCTGTACAGATAGGCACGCTCGGGGTCCTCGTCCAGCAGCCTGGCGACCATCACCAGGTTCTTGGCCACATCCTCGGCCAGCGTCTTCGGCAGGCTCATCAGCTCCTGCCGCACCGACTTGTCGATCTCGGCGCCGGTGACGTCCTCGGGAATCGGCAACCGCCGCTCGCGGGGCCCCCGATCGTCGCGACGGAAGCCACCGCCGCCGCCTCCGGACCGCCCCCGGTCGTCCCGCCGGTAACCGCCACCGCCGCCGCCCTGACGCGGACGGTCGTCCCTGCGATAGCCGCCGCTACCGCCGCCCCCGCCCTGGCGCGGACGGTCGTCCCGGCGGTAGCCACCACCGCTGCCCTGACGCGGCCGGTCATCACGCCGGAACTCGCGACGCTCGCCGCCACCACCGCCACGGGGACGCTCGCCACGCGAACGGTCATCGCGGCCCCGGTCGTCACGCGGCCGATCGTCGCGCCGATAACCACCGCCGCCGCCACCCTGGCGCGGCCGATCGTCACGGGAACGGTCGTCCCTGTGGTAACCGCCGCCACCGCCGCCCTGACGCGGACGATCCCCGCGCGGACGGTCGTCACGGCCACGGTCATCACGAGAACGGTCGTCCCGCCGGTAACCACCACCGCCACCGCTACCGCCGCCCTGTCGGGGACGATCGTCACGCCGGAACTCCCGACGCTCGCCGCCGTTTTCCCGACGCGGCCCGTCATAACGAGGACGGTCACCACGGGGACGGTCGTCACGAGAACGATCGTCACGGGGGCGGTCATCACGGCGGAACCCGGAGCGCGGGCGGTCGTCACGGCGGAAGCCGCCACCACGCTGGTCGCGCCCTCGTCCCCGTTCGTCGTCCTCGCGCCGCCGCGGAGGCCGCTCGTCGGAAGAATCTGACATGGCCGTGACTCCTAGCTTTCCAAACCCGCGAAAAAATGCCGGTAAAACAAAAAAGGACCTTTGGTTCCCCAACGCTTACGCTGGGGAACCAAAGGTCCCATCAATAATTGTCCGGCGGCGACCTACTCTCCCACACGGTCCCCCATGCAGTACCATCGGCGCTGAAGAGCTTAGCTTCCGGGTTCGGAATGTAACCGGGCGTTTCCTCTTCGCCATGACCACCGGAACACTATAAGAAGTGCTCCAACGAACAAGCGCGCTGTTCAGTTGAAAAAGCACAACAAGCTTCGAAGAAAATTCACAGTGGACGCGAGCATCTATGGACAAGCCCTCGGCCTATTAGTACCGGTCAACTCCACCTATCACTAGGCTTCCATCTCCGGCCTATCAACCCTGTGGTCTACAGGGAGCCTTACCCCATCAAGTGGGTGGGAGTCCTCATCTCGAAGCAGGCTTCCCGCTTAGATGCTTTCAGCGGTTATCCCTCCCGAACGTAGCCAACCAGCCATGCCCTTGGCAGAACAACTGGCACACCAGAGGTTCGTCCGTCCCGGTCCTCTCGTACTAGGGACAGCCCTTCTCAAGACTCCAACGCGCGCAGCGGATAGGGACCGAACTGTCTCACGACGTTCTAAACCCAGCTCGCGTACCGCTTTAATGGGCGAACAGCCCAACCCTTGGGACCAACTCCAGCCCCAGGATGCGACGAGCCGACATCGAGGTGCCAAACCATCCCGTCGATACGGACTCTTGGGGAAGATCAGCCTGTTATCCCCGGGGTACCTTTTATCCGTTGAGCGACGGCGCTCCCACAAGCCACCGCCGGATCACTAGTCCCTGCTTTCGCACCTGCTCGACCCGCCAGTCTCACAGTCAAGCTCCCTTGTGCACTTACACTCACCACCTGATAACCAACCAGGCTGAGGGAACCTTTGGGCGCCTCCGTTACTCTTTAGGAGGCAACCGCCCCAGTTAAACTACCCACCAGACACTGTCCCCGATCCGGATCACGGACCCAGGTTAGACATCCAGCACGATCAGAGTGGTATTTCAACAATGACTCCACCCAAGCTGGC
>NZ_BBOM01000009.1 GCF_000974485.1 Streptomyces sp. NBRC 109706
ACCAATACCACCAAACCAATAACAACCACAGAAACCACCCCCCAAACCCCACAAACCCCCGAAACACCCACCATCTGGACCCTCACCGCCAAAAACCCCACCACCCTCCGCCACCAAGCCCAACAACTCCACACCCACCTCACCACCCACCACCCCCACACCCACCCCACCCACATCGCCACCGCCCTCACCCACACCCGCACCCACCACCCCCACCGCACCACCCTCACCGGCACCACCACCCACCAACTCCTCACCACCCTCCACACCTACGCCCAGGGCCAGAACCCACCCCACACCGCCGAGGGGCAGGTCACCGCGGGCAGGACCGCGTTCCTCCTCCCGGGCCAGGGTTCCCAACGCCCCGGCATGACCCGCCAACTCGCCACCGCCTACCCCGTGTACGCCGAGGCGTTGGACGCGGTCTGCGCGGTGCTGGACCCCGAACTGCCGCGCCCGCTGCGCGAGGTGCTGTTCGCCGAGGACGCCGCCGACGACTCCGTCGCGGGGGCCGTCGGGAACGCGCTGGACGAGACCGGCTTCGCGCAGCCCGCGCTCTTCGCCGTCGAGGTGGCGCTGTTCCGGCTGCTGGAGTCCTGGGGCATCACGCCGGATCTGCTGCTGGGCCACTCGGTCGGGGAGATCGCCGCCGCGCATATGGCCGGCGCCCTCACCCTGCCGGACGCCGCCGCCCTGGTCGCCGCGCGCGGCCGGCTGATGCAGGCGCTGCCGGCCGGCGGCGGGATGCTCGCCGTGCAGGCGAGCGAGGACGAGGTGCGGGCGGCGCTGGCCGAGGGGCCGGCGGACGAACACGGCCCGGTGCTGGCCCTGGCGGCGGTGAACGGGCCCTCGTCGACGGTGGTCTCGGGCCCGGTGGCCGCGTTGGAGCGGTTCGAGGCGCCGTGGCGCGCGGCCGGCCGAAAGACCAGGCGGCTGCGGGTGAGCCACGCGTTCCACTCGCCGCGTCTGCTCCGCCCGATGCTGGACGAACTCGCCACCGTCGCCCAGGGGATCACGGTCGGCACACCTCGGATCCCGCTGGTCTCCAATGTCACGGGCGAGCTGTGGGACGCGGAGACGGTCGCGGATCCGGAGTACTGGGTGCGGCACGCCCAGCAGCCGGTGCGTTTCCTCGCCGGGGTGCGGGCCCTGGAGCGGGGCGGCGCGGTCGGCTTCCTTGAGGTCGGCCCCGGCGGGACGCTGTCGGCGCTGGTGCGGGACGGTCTGAGCGCGCCGGCGGACGCCGTGGTGGCCGCCGCGTTGCCGGCACGTCAGCCGGAGGCGCAGGCGCTGCTTGAGGCGTTGGGCGAGCTGTACACCCGTGGTCTGGTCGAGCTGACGGGGCTCTTCGATCCGGCGCGGGCCCGGGCGGTGACGCTGCCCACCTACGCGTTCCAGCGCCGTCGTTACTGGCTGACGCCGGACGCGGAACGGCCTCGGTCGACTGCCGGCGCGGAGACCGCCCCCGAGGAGACTCCCGGACCCGTTGCGCCCGGCGATCCGCTCGCGCTGGTCAGCGCCGAGGTCGCGGCGGTGTTGGGCTTCGCCGGCGACGAGGTGGTGGATCCGGAGCGCACCCTGTTGGAGCTGGGGGTCGACTCGATGGGCGCGGTCCGGCTCCAGCAGCGGCTGACGGTGGCGACCGGACTCGATCTGCCGCCGACGCTGCTGGTGGAGCACCCCACGCCGGCCGCGCTGGCCGAACGGCTGCGGGCGCTGCTGGGGCAGGAGGCCCCACCACCGCCGGCGGTGACGGCCGGCGGCACCTTCACCGCGCTGCTGCGCACCGCCCATGAACGGGGTGAACTGGCGGGCGTCGTACCGCTGTTGGCCGCCGCCGCCGGATACCGCCCGACGTTCGCCGATCCGGCGGAGCTGGCGGGGCCGCCGGCGAGCGTGCTGGTCTCGGACGGGCGGGCGGAGCCCACGCTGGTGGCGGTGCCGTCCTTCCTGGCCGGCTCGGGGCCGCACCAGTTCGCCCGGCTGGCCGCCGGGTTCGACCGGCGGCCCCGGATGGCCGCGCTCAATCTGCCGGGCTTCGGCCCGGGCGAGGCGCCCACGCCTGCGCCCGACAGCTGGCGGGCCGCCGTGGCGGCGCTGGCGGCCGGGACGCTGGCGGCGGCCGGGGACGGGCCGCCGGTGCTCGTCGGCCATTCGATCGGCGGCGTGCTGGCGCACGCGGTGGCCGGTGCGCTGCGGGACGCGGGCCGTCCGGTCGCCGGGGTGGTGCTGATCGACACCTATGAGCCGCTGCCGGCGGTGAGCGCCGAGGTGTTCGGCTGGGCGATGGGGCACATCCTGGACCGCGACCACGCCTATGTCGATCTGACGGACGACAAGGTGCTCGCCATGGGCGGCTATCTGCGGCTGCTCGACGGCTGGGCGGCCGACCAGGTGCCCCGACTCGACGTCCCCACCCTGCTGTTGACCGCCGAGCGCGGTCCCGAGGCACCGGCGGCGCGCTGGCCGCCGTGGCGGGCGGTGGACACCGTCACCGAGGTGCCCGGCGACCACTTCTCGCTGCTGGAGAACGACGCGCCCGGGGCCGCCGCCGCGGTCGAGGACTGGCTTGGAAAGGAAACGTCATGGCACAGCTGGGCATAACCGACTTCGGGAGCTGGCTTCCCGAGCGGGTGGTGGAGCCCGACTTCTTCCTGGACGAGGACGCTCCGCCGGACCCGATGGCCGCGTTGCCGCTGTTCAAGGTGCCGCGCACCCGGCATCACGTCGGTCCTGGGGACACGGCGGCCGAGATGATCGCCAGGGCCGCCCGTCCGGTCCTCGAACGGCTCGGCGACCGGCCCGAGGGGCCTCGGGTGGATGTGCTACTGACCAATGTGCTGTTGCCCGACGAGCCGTTCATGGGCGTCGGCGCCCAGGCCGCGCACCGGTTGGGGATCGACCCCGAGTGGGTGGTCGACCTGCACAACACCGGCTGCGCCTCCTTCATGTACATGATCTCGTTGGCGCAGAAGATCATGGCGGACGGCGCGGCGCGCACCGCGCTGATCGCCAATGTGCAGAACACCGCCGGGCGGATGTTCGCGCAGCCCGGCGTGCGGAAGAAGGGGCATGCCGCGGTGCCGGGCGACGGCTGTGGCGTCGCCTATCTGGAGCTGGGCGGACGTTCCCCGGTGCTGGGGGTGGTGACCCGTTCCATCCCGGCCTACGCGGACGATCTGGGCATCGCGACGGAGGACGGGCGGCGGTACTGGGAGCCGGGCGAGGGTGAGATGGACATCGCGTTCGCCGAGGGGAAGACCAGCGAGATCCTGCAGCGCGGCAACAGCCTGGTGCCCGAGCTGGTCAACGAACTCATGGCCGAGCTGGGCGAGTCGGCGTCCGCCATCGACGTGCTGGTGACCAACCAGCCCAACCGGATCTTTCTGAAGAACTGGCGGGAGGCCCTGGGGCTGGACGCCAAGCACCATCTGGACACCTTCGACGCGCTGGGCAACCTCTATGGCGCGGCGGTTCCCATCACCCTCGACCGGGCGGCGCGCGCCGGCGAGCTGCGGGACGGTGACCTGGTGGCGATGTCGGGATTCGCGCACGCCGGGGACTTCGCCGCGGCGGCCGCCGTGCGGTGGAACGCCGCATGAGCGCCGGCGGATCCACGGGCGCGGCCCCGGACACCAACGGCGACGCCGATGTGGTGATCGTCGGGGCGCGGGTGGCCGGCTCCTCGCTGGCCGCGCTGCTGGCGCGCGGCGGGCTGCGGGTGGTGGTGCTGGACCAGGCGACGACGATCGGCTTCACCCTGTCGTCGAACATCGTCCAGGCGGACTCGCTGGCGTTTCTCGACCGGTTGGGGCTGACGGAGCGGCTGCGGGCGGCCGGGCTCACCACGATGGACCAAGTCGACATGCGCCTTGAGGACTTCCGGGCGGTGCTGCCGTTCCCGACCCGCCCGGGGGATGTGGGCGGCGCCGCCTGTCTGCGGCGGCAGGTGCTGGACCCGCTGCTGGTCGAGGCCGCGCGGGAGGCCGGCGCCGATGTCCGGCTCGGGGTGAAGGTGCGGGGCCTGCTGCGCGGTGACGACGGGCGGGTGGTCGGCGTGCGAACGGCGGAACGCGGCGGCGGGGAGGCGACGGTGCGGGCCCGGCTGGTGGTGGGCGCCGACGGGCGCGCCTCCACGGTCGCCCGGCTGGCCGGCGCCCGGCAGTACCACGTGACGCGGAACGAACGCGCCTACTACTGGACGTACTTCGAGGGTGCCGACACCGGCGAGGCGCCGACCTTTGTCTTCCACCGCTGGGGCGACCGGCACCTGTTGGGCGGCCCGGCCGACAACGGCCTCTATATCGTGGGGGTTTCGCCGGAGCAGCACGAGCGCGAGACCTTCCACGACGATCTGGAGGGCTCGCTGATGGCGCACGCGCTGAGCTGTGCGCCGATCGCCAAGGCGATCGGCGGCGCCAACCGGGCCAGCCGGGTCTTCGGCATCCGCCGCTTCTCCGGGTACTTCCGGGAGGCGTCCGGGCCCGGCTGGGTACTGCTGGGCGACGCCGGCCACTTCAAGGACCCGGCCGGCGGTCGCGGCATCGGGGACTCCTTCCACCAGGCCGAACGGCTGGCGCCGGCCGTCACCAGGGCCGTGACCGAGAACCGTCGGGACGCCGAACTCGACAGGCTCTGCGGCGAGTTCGGCCGTTGGCGGGACCGTGTCTACGCCGAGTACTACGGGCTGGCCAGCGATCTGGGCGTGGCGGGCCCGATCGCCTCGGTGGTGCCCGAGGTGGTGCGGCGGCTGCACGCCAGGGGACAGGGCGGCCGGGTGCTGGACCTGTTGAGCCACCGGGTGGGCGTGCTGGGCGTGCTCACCCCGGGGCGGGTGGCGGGCGCCACCGGCCGGCTGTTGCTGCGCGGCGGCGGGCGCCGCGCGCTGCTGTCCGAGGTGCGCGCCCTGGGCGGCACCGAGATCCGCCGGCGGCGGGCGATGCGCCGGCCGGCGTACGCACCCGTTCCGCCGCACGCCGAAACGGAGTTGAGCGCATGACGAACATCCCCGACCACGAGCCGCCGCTGCCCGCCGGGGTGGACCTCGGCTTCGAGCGGACGGTGCCGAGGGAGCTGGCGCACCGCCGTCAGCTGGGCGAGGTCTTTGTCGCCGACTCGGCGCGGGTCGGCGAGGGCGAGGACGATTTCGTGATGTCGTTCCAGATACCCAGGGCGCACAGCCTGTGGTCCGACCGGGATCCGGCGCACCACGACCCGTTCGCCTCGGCCGAAGCCGCGCGGCAGGCGATCTTTGTGATGCTGCACCGGCATGTCGGCGTCGAGGTGGGGCTGCCGTTCAGCCTGCAGCGGATCAGCTTCCGGGTCGAGGACCCGGCGGCCTACCGCGACGACGACCGTTCGCCGCTGGAGGGCTTCGCGCGCTACCGGATCGTCGAACGGTCCAGGCGCGGCGCCGATGTGACCGGGATGCGGCTGGCCGGGACGATCGGGATCGCCGGGCGCCGGGCGATGACGCTCACCGCCCAACTGGCCTTCATGTCGCGGGCCGACTACGACGTGTTCCGCGCCTTCCAGCGCGGCCAGAAGCCGGTGGCCACCGCGCGCGCGACGCCGGTGACCCGGCTGGCCCCGGCGGCCGTGGGCCGGTCGATCCCCCGCAACGTGGTGATCGGCACGCCTCGGCACGCCCAGGGGGGCGGCGAGCCGCTGCTCGCCCTCGACCAGGGCCATCCCGCGTTCTTCGACCACGACTACGACCACATCCCGGGCCCGTTGATGGCCGAGGCGATGCGGCAGGCCGCCGTCGCGGCGGCGGACGCGGCGGGCCTCGCGCGCCCGGCCGACGCCCTGGCGGTGGGCCTCACGGCCAAGTTCCTGGACTTCGCCGAGTTCGAGGCCGATCTGGTCTGCGAGGCCAAGGTCGGCGACGGCACGGACGACGAGGGACGGCTGCCGGTCGCCGTCGTGCTGCGCCAGTTCGGAAAGCCGGTGGTGGAGGGGCGGGTCGACCTGCTCCCCGACCCCCGGCGCAGTCAGGGCCGGCGCGTTCCGGCGGCCACCGCGACAGAAGAGGACTGACAGCGATGCCCAAGGACCAGCAGGAGAACGGGCGGCGCGTCGCCGTGGTCGGGGGTGGCATCTCCGGGCTCACCGCCGCGCTGCGGCTGCGACTCCTCGGCCATGACGTGGAGTTGATCGAGGCGGACGAGACGCTGGGCGGCCGGTTCGGCGTCGGTCGGCTCGGGGACCGGGCGGTGATGACGGGCG
Source organism: Streptomyces sp. NBRC 109706 (assembly GCF_000974485.1). Classification (GTDB taxonomy): domain Bacteria; phylum Actinomycetota; class Actinomycetes; order Streptomycetales; family Streptomycetaceae; genus Streptomyces. Next base: position 6,229 of record NZ_BBOM01000009.1, read on the forward strand.
GCAAGAACATCGGCCGCCGGTACGAAACGTTCCGCTGGTTCACCTCGGAGCTGGGCGTCGACTCCTACGAGTCGTTCGGCTACAACGCCTCCCGCGTCAAGGACGGCCGGGTGCTGACGCTGGACAGCGAACGCCGGGGACAGACCCTGCGCAACATCCGCCGGATGGGTTCGCCCAGGGACCTGGCCCGGCTGGCCGCGATGGCGGTGCGGATCCGCGCCGACGCGTCCAACCGTTTCCTCGGCTCCCGCTACTTCGGCCGGATCTCCCGCCGGCACGACAACGCGCCGCTCGCCTCCTACTTCGGCCCCGAGCTGACGGACGCGCTGATCCGCCCGATGGTGATCCGCAACAACGGCGCCGAGCCCGACGAGGTCTACCCGGGCACCTTCGGCACCAATCTGGCGATGCTGCTCGACCACTACGACCAGCTGTCCGGCGGCATCCAGCCGGCGCTGGACGCGATGGCCGAACGGGTGCGGGTGCGGGCCGGGGCCCGGGTGGAGCGGCTGGTGCGCGACCGGCGCGGGCATGTCTCGGGGCTGGCGATCTCCGAGGCCGGGGCGCCCGCCGAGATCCACGACTACGCCGGGGTGGTGCTGGCCACGCCGGCCCACGCCACCGCGGCCATCGTCGCCGAGACCGAGCCGGCGATGGCCGAACGGCTGCGCGGAGTGCGGTACTTCCCGTCCACGGTGGTGCTGGTCGAATACGACCAGCCGATCTTCACCAGCGATGTCAGGGCGCTCGCCATGGACGACGGGCCGTGCAGCAACGCCGGCTCGTACGGCAAGGAGGAGCGGCATATCGTCCGCTACACCTACAGCGGCAACCGGGGTGGGCGTCTCGTCGACCCGACGCCCGAACGGATCGACAAGCTGACCACCGAGAGCGAGGCGCTGCTGGTCAAGCATCTGGGCGCGCCGCGCGCGACCAGGCTCAACACCCTTACCAAGCACTGGCCGGCCGCCTACAGCGGCTATCTGCCGCACCATCCGGTCTTCCTGCGGCGACTGCACGAGGACGTGGTGTCGCTGCCGGGGCTCGAACTGGCCGGCGACTATCTGCAGGGCGTCTCCATCGAGGCGTGCGCCCGCTCCGGACGCGCCGCCGCCGGCCGGCTCGCGGCCCACCTCGGCGGGGCCGCCCGATGAGCTGGGCGGTCGTCACCGGCGCGTCCTCGGGCATCGGGGAGTGGCTGGCCCGAGGTCTGGCGCGGCGCGGCCACAGCCTGTGGCTGGTCGCCAGGAGCGGCGACACCCTGACCCGGCTCGCCAAGGAACTCACCGACGCGCACCCGGACATCGAAGTCCGGGTGCGGCCCTGCGACCTGTCCGATCCCACGGCCAGGGCGGCGCTGGTGGAGGAGCTGGCGGCCGAGCCCATCGGAGTGCTCTGCGCCAACGCCGGATTCCCCACCTGCGGCGCGCTGGCGGAGAACGATCCGGCGCGCGAGCTGGCCGAGATCCAGGTCAACGTCGTCGCGCTGCACCAGCTCACCCTGGCGCTGCTGCCGGGGATGGTGCGGCGGCACGCCGGCCGGGTGCTGGTCACCGGCTCGACGGCCGGCCTGCAGCCGGTGCCGACGGCCGCCACCTATGCGGCGACCAAGGCGTTCGCCAACACCTTCGCCGAGTCGCTGCACGCCGAACTGCGCGGCACCGGCGTCAGCTGCACACTGCTGTCGCCCGGGCCGACCCGCACCAACTTCTATGGCGCGGGCGGCATTCCGCGCCTCACCGAGCAGCGGATCCTCGCCTGGCTCACCCCCCAACGGGTCGCCGAGGCGGGCCTTACCGCCCTGTTCCGTGGTCGCCGAACGGTGACCCCTGGCCCTGTCGCCAAGGCCCAGGCCCTCGTCGGCCGCAACACCCCACGCGCGCTGCTCTTCCCCGTGCTGCGCGGCGCGTTTCTCCCTCGACTCAGGAAAGCGAGAAGCCATGGACGGTAGAAGTCATCGCTGGTTCATCCTCGGCGCCTCCGTGATACCGCTGATAGCGGTGTTCGGCGCCATGGTCCTGCTCTGGAACAGCATCTTCGGCTGGTCGGACGTCGTGGTGCTGGTCATCATGTACACCATCTCCGGCTTCGGGATCTCCACCGGCTACCACCGGATGCTGACCCACCGCGCGTTCGAGACGCACAAGCCGATCCGGGTGGCGCTGGCCACCGCCGGCGTGATGGCCGGGCAGGGCCCGCCGATCATCTGGGCGGCGCACCACCGCAAGCACCACCGGGTCGCCGACAAGGAGGGCGACCCGCACAGCCCGCACCTGGACTTCGAGCCCGGCTTCAAGGGCATGATGGCCGGCCTGTGGCACTCCCACCTCGGCTGGCTCTTCGACACCAAGCTCACCTCGGACCCGATCCGTTACTGCCCCGACCTGGTGCGGGAGAAGCCGCTGCGCTGGCTGAGCGAGAACCTGCTGCTGGTGACGGCCGCCAGCGTCGTGCTGCCCGGCGTCATCGCCTTCGCCATCACCGGCGGCGACGTCCAGGCGTTCCTCACCGGCATGCTCTGGGGCGGCCTGGTCCGCATCTTCCTGATCAACCACATGACCTACGCGGTCAACTCCGTCGGCCACTACTTCGGGCGGCGGCGCTTCACCACCACCGACGAGTCCAGGAACGTCGCCTGGCTGGCCATCCCCTCGTTCGGCGAGGCCTGGCACAACAACCACCACGCGTTCCCCCGCTCGGCGCGGCACGGCATGAAGTGGTACGAGGTCGACCTGAGCGCCATCCTGATCTGGTCCATGGAGAAGACCGGGCTGGCCTGGAAGGTCATCCGGATCGACCCCGAGCGGCTGACCATGCGCGAGGCCGGCATCAGCCGGGTCTCCGGCGCCAACCAGGACCGGCAGGAGCTGCTGGAGGCCCAGCAGAAGCTGGCCCCGATGGCCGAACGCGACAAGCAGAGCGCCGCGGCCTCCGTCGTGGACGTCGAGTAGTCCCCGCCGACGGGCGCGGCCGGGCTTCGAGTAACGGGGAGACACCTTCATGCAGTTGTGGAAATCACTGACCAACGGTTCCTCGCACGGCGTGCTGCACGTGTGGGCGGGCGAGGACTTCGAGCACACACCGTGGCGTGCGGTGGTGGCCGACGCACACGGCCTGGCCGCCTCGCTGCGGGCCGCCGGGGTCCGTCCCGGCACCCGGGTCGCCACCATCCTGACGAACACGCCCGCCACGGTGCGCGGCCTGCTGGCCATCTGGCTGGCCGGCGGCGCCGTGGCCTCGTTGCCGCTGCCGACCCGGGGGCAGAGCGACGCGGAGTACGGGCAGCAAGTAGCGGTGCTCTGCGAGCGGTTGGACCCGACGCTGCTGCTGGCCGACGAGGCGATCAGCGCCCTGCTGCCGGACCGGCTCACCAGTGACCTCCCCGTGCTGCCCTGGACGTTGAGCGGACTTGCCGCGCCGGCCGGCCCGTTCGAGCCCAGCCCGCCGGGGCCGAACGATCTGGCGTTCGTCCAGTACTCGTCGGGCAGCACCTCGACCCCCAAGGGCTGCGCGCTGACCACCCGGGCCATCGAGGCCCAGATGGAGATCATCCTCAGCCTCACCGGGGGCCGTCCCGGCAACGACACGGTGACCTCCTGGCTGCCGCTCTCCCACGACATGGGGATGTTCGGCTGCCTGCTGTACGCCTGGGCCTACGACTTCCACTTCGTGCTCTCCACCCCGGAGCGGTTCGGGATGGCGCCCAGGACGTGGTTCCGCGACATGTCGGAGTACGAGTCGACGATGACCGCCGGCACCAGCACCGCCGTCTATCTGGCGACCCGAGCCCAGGGGCGGGCCGAACTCCCGCGCGGGCTGGCCTCGTTGCGGGCCGCGGTGATCGGCGCCGAACGTCTCGACTGGGAGACGATGCGGGCGGCCACCGAACGGTTCGGCGCCTACGGCATGGCGAGGACGGCGCTGCAGCCGGCCTACGGCATGGCGGAGGCCACCCTCGCGGTGAGCGGCAAGCCCTGGGACCAGGAGCTGCGGGGCACGGTGCTGGACGGGTCCGCCCTCGTCGACGGCGTTGTCGCCGAGGTGGCCGAGGACCATCCACGGGCGACCCGGCTGGTCTCCAACGGCCCGGCGCTGCCCGGCGTCACGCTGGACACGGGGGCGCCCGGCACGGTCGGCGAGATCGTCGTCCGCTCCCCCAGCCTCGCCGAGGGCTACCTGGGCGATCCGGAGCGCACGGCCGCCCGCTTCCCCGAGGGGCGGCTGCGCACCGGCGATCTCGGCTTCACACACGAGGGCGAGATCTATGTGGTGGGCCGGCTGGACGACATGCTCTCGGTCGGTGGACGCAAGGTCTACGCCTCCGAGATGGAATCGGCCATCGACAACCACCCCCAGATCCGCAAGGGTTGCGTCGCGCTGGTGGACGTCGGCACCTCGGGTCTGCCCAGCCTGGTGCTGATGATCGAACCCCAGGGCAGGCCGAAGGACTACCAGCCCATCGCCGACCACGCGGCGGCGGCGGCACTGGAGAAGTCCGGGGTGGCGCTCACGGAATGCCTGTTCCTGCCGCGTGGCGCGCTGCCCAGGACCCCGAGCGGAAAGATCCAACGGTTCCGCTGTCGCTCGCTGTTGACCGAGGGCCGGCTGGAGCCACTGGCCCGCGTCGTCTACGCCTGAGGAACCCCGGGAAGGAGTCGCGGTTGCCCCCGTCCCGGAACGACGGAGACGGGATTTCCCCGGCTCGCACCGTAGGGTTTCTCTCTCGTCGCCGATCGCCCGCCCGGAAGGTTCCGTTGAGGCCCTACAGCAGTTCCCCAGACCGACAACGTCAGCCCGTCGGCCGATGCGGGTCCGCCCGCCGGCGATCGGCGCCCCGCGGATGAACGCGGGCGGTGGACGCCGGGTTGTCGACCCGGGCCACATAGCCGGGGGCCCGCACCGCGTGTCGCCCGTTCGGCCCCCGTCCCGCACACGGGGCGCCGGACGTGCCCTCCCCTCGGGGGCGAACCAGCCGCCCCCGCCCTGCTTCGCAGAAGCCCGTTTCCTCCCCGGCGCCAAGGCCGGGATCTCCACGGAGGTAGCCAGATGAAGCCGCGGATCACACCCGCCGCCGGCGCGCCGCACGCGCGGGTGCTCGGCGTGGGCGGCTACCGCCCACGCCGTGTGGTGACCAACGAGGAGGTCTGCGAGCGGATCGACTCATCCGACGAGTGGATCCGCACCCGCACCGGCATCGTCACCCGGGGGTGGGCGGAGCCGGACGAGACCCTGGCCGAGATGGCTGTGGCCGCGTCCGGGAAGGCCCTGGCGGCGGCCGGCATCGCGGCGGACGCCGTGGGCAGCGTCATCGTGGCCACCTTCACCCATCTCTGGCAGACCCCGGCGGTGGCCACCGGCATCGCGCACCGGCTCGGCGCCGACCGGGCCGCCGCGTTCGACATCTCCGCCGGCTGCGCCGGGTTCGTCCACGCCCTGGCGCTGGCCTCGCACACCGTGCGGGCCGAGGGCGGGTATGTGCTGGTCGTCGGCACCGAGCGGATGACGGACCTGCTGGACCTCGAGGACCGTGCCACCGCCATCATCTTCGGCGACGGCGCGGGCGCGATGCTCGTCGGCCCGTCCGAGACCCCGGCCATCGGCCCGGTGGTCTGGGGCGCGGACGGCTCCCAGCCGGACGCGGTCACCCAGACCGTGCCCTGGGACGCGCTGCGCGAGGACCGCGAACTGCGCTGGCCCGCGCTCACCCAGAAGGGCCAACAGGTCTTCCGCTGGGCGGTGTACGAGGTCACCGACGTGGCCCGCAAGGCGGTGGCGGCGGCCGGCCTCACCATGGCGGACATCGACGTGTTCGTACCGCACCAGGCCAATGTGCGCATCATCGACGCGATGGTGCGCGGCCTGGGCCTGCCGGAGTCCACGGTGGTGGCCCGGGACGTGACCAGCTCGGGCAACACCTCGGGGGCGTCCATCCCGCTGGCCATGGACGCGTTGCTGGCCAGCAACGAGGTGGGCCCCGGCGATCTGGCGCTGCTGATCGGCTTCGGCGCCGGCCTCTCCTTCGCCGCGACCGTGGTCACCGTCCCCTGACCGAACCGGATGTGGCCCCGTCACGTGTCATCCCGACGCGCGGCGGGGCCTTCTCGTTGCCCCCTCAACTACTCGCCGCGTCCATGTCATTGCCCTTCGCCCGGATCTGACAGCAAGCTGCGCCGAGGCGCGGCAGGTTCCTGACGCCATCGCCCCTGCCCAGGCCCGGTCGACGCGAGTAGCGTCGGGGTGCCCCCACAAGGAGAACGTTCGCAGATCCAGGTGGCCCCCGCATGACGACACCGCTCGTGCCCCACTTCCCCGCTCTCCCCGAAATCCGCACCACCCGCACCACCCGCCCCCAGGAAGCCGCCGTTCCCCCCGCTCCCACCGGACGCGGGAGGTGAGGCCCGTGCGGTTCCAACTCCTCGGACCGCTCAGCATCACCGACGGCCAGGACACCGTCGTGCTCCAACCCTCCAAGCCCGCCAACCTGTTGGCCGCGCTGCTGCTCAACTCCAACTCGATCGTCTCCGTGGACTATCTGCAGCGGATGGTCTGGGGCGACGAGCAGCCGGCCACCGCGCGGGCCGCGCTCCAGACCTGTGTGCTGCGCCTGCGACGGCTGTTCGTCAAGCACGGCGTGGTGGACACGCCCATCGAGGCGGTCCCCGGCGGCTACCGGATCACGGCGGACGCCCGCTCCCTCGATCTGGTGGAGTTCCGCGAGCGGGTCCGCCAGGCGGAACACGCGGCGGAGGGCCCCGAGGTGGCGCTCGCCGCGATGCGGGAGGCGCTGGGGCTGTGGCAGACCGGCGTGCTGGCGAACGTCCGCTCCGAGGTACTGCACCGCGACGAGGTGCCGCGCCTGGTGGAGGAACGGTTGCGCGCGGTGGAGCGGATGTGCGATCTGTGGCTGGCGCTGGGGCAGTGCGGGCAGGCCCTGGTGGAGCTGTGGACGGTGACCCGCGCCCACCCCGACCACGGCAGGTTCCGGGAGCAGCTGATCGAGGCGCTGTACCGCACCGGCCGGCAGACCGAGGCGCTGGCCGAGTACCGGCGGTTCAAGGAGTATCTGCTGGAGGGTCTTGGCGTCGATCCGTCGCAGACGCTCCGCCAGTTGGAGCTGTCCATTCTGCGCGGCGAGGATCTGGGCCCGGTCGCCGAGCCGCCGGCACGCCTCGCCCTGCCGCCCGCCCCGGCCGAGTCCGGCGAGCCGGCGCCGGCGCTGCCCGCCGTGCCGTGGTTCAGCGGCCGGGAGGCCGAAGTCGCCTCGCTCACCCGGCGGTTGGCCGAGGCACCGGGCGGCTCGGGCGCGCCGGTCGCCGAACTGATCTGCGGCGCCCCTGGGATCGGCAAGACCGCCCTGGCCCGGCAGGTCGCCCATCTGACCCGGGACCGCTTCCCCGGCGGCCAGCTGCTGGTGCGGATGTCCGAACCTGACGGCGCGGCCCGCCCGTTGGCCGAGGTGCGCGCCGAACTGGCCGCCGTTGTCGAGGAGTCGGACCAGCAGGGCCGTGCCCTGCTGGTGCTGGACGATGTGGTGGACGCCGGTCAGGCCCGCGCGGTGCTGGCCGAGGTCGCCGGGCACACCGTGCTGATCACCAGCCGCCTGGGCCTCGCGGGACTGGTCGCCACCCACGGCGTACGGGTGCACCGGCTGGCCGCGCTGGCGCCTTGCGCGTCGGACGAGCTGCTGGTCTCCGTGCTGGGCGCGGAACGGGTGGCCGCCGAGCCCGAGGCGGCCAGGGAGTTGGCCACCGCCTGCGGCCACCATCCGATGGCCCTGGTGATCGCCGCCGCCCGCCTCCAGACCCGGCCGGCGCTGGCCCTGGCCGACTGCGTCAGCTGGCTCGCCGAGGACCCGCTGGCCCGGCTCACCCTGACCGGCGACCCACGGATGTCCGTGGCCCGGCTGCTGGACGGCGCCGTCGGCCGACTCGAACCCGAACTCGTCGACGTCTACGCGGCGTTGGGCGAGCTGGACGCCGCCGCCTTCGACGCGGCCGACTGCGCCCCGATGCTGGGCCGTTCGCCCGCCGAAAGCGACGACATGCTCGAACGGCTCGCCGACACCGGCCTGTTGGAGGACGGCCCGCCGGGCCCCTACCACATGCAACCCCTGCTGCGGCAGCACGCACGCCGCACCGCCCGCTGGGCCCATGGCCCGATCAGAACCAGACAGCCCGTCCAACCAAGACAGAAGGTGTGAGAGGAATGGCAACAGCGTTCGACGGCCTCGCCGGGATCCGGCCACGGCTCCGCCGGGATGTGCTGTTCACCCAGACCCCGGGTGGCGTGCTCTTCCACAACGCCGACGGCGGGTTCCATCTGGCGGGCCGCACCGCCTACCGGTTCGCCTCGCTGATCGTCCCGCATCTGGACGGCGACCGTCCGCTGGCCGAGATCTGCGCCGGCCTCGGCGACCAACAGCGGGCGATGGTCGCCGAGTTGGTCAACTCGCTGCTGGAGCGGGACTTCGCCCGCGATGTCCGGCCGACGGTCGAACCCGGCCCCGAGGAGCCGGTGGCGGAGCGGTTCGCCGCCCAGATCGCCTATGTGGACCACTACCGGGACGAGGCCGGGGCCAGGTTCGCCCGGTTCCGGAACACCCGGGTCGCGGTGCTGGGCTCGGGCGAGACCGCCGCCTGGTGTGTGCTGAGCCTGGTGCGCAACGGCTGCGCCGAGATCGCCGCCGAGGTCCCCACACCGCGCGCCGAGGAGGAGGCCGGCGAACTGGCCGACGCGGGCTGCCCGGTGACCCTCACCCGGCTTGCCCCGGACGCCGAACCGGCCGGCTACGACGTACTGGTGGTCACCGGCGCCGACGCCGCCGCCCGCACCCACCGGCTGCTCGCCGCCGGCCTCGCCGATGACCAACTCCTCATCCCCGCCTGGACGTTCGGCGACCGCGTGGTGATCGGGCCACGCTCGGGCCCGGCCGCCACCAGCTGCCTCGGCTGTGCGCTGCTCCGCCTCGGCGACACCACCGACCAGGCCGCCGCCGCCCGCATCTGGAGCGAGCTGGCCGGCGGCGCCCTGGCCGCGCCCACCGCGCCTGGCGGCGCGCTGACCGGCCCGATCGCGGCAATGGTCGGCAACCTGCTGGGCTACGAGATCTTCCGCACCACCACCGGCGCGCTGCCCGCCGAGACCGACGGCGCGGTGCTGATCCAGGACCTGGACTCGCTCGATGTGATCGCCGAGCCGCTGCGCCCCCACCCGCGCTGCCCCCGCTGCGCGGACACCGCGGAACCGGGCCGACTGCCCGAGGAGTTGACAGTCGCCACGACGGTGACGGTGGAGTCCGCCCGGGACGCGGAGGAGCTGGTCGCCGGCCTCAACCGGCTCAGTGACGCGGTCGTCCGCCCACACGCCGGGGTGTTCACCCGCTACGACGACGAGACGCTGACCCAGACCCCGCTGAAGGTGACCCGGGTCGAGGTGCCGCTGGGCACGCACGGCACCCGGCGGATCGCCGCCTTCGATGTCCACCATCTGGCCGGCGCCCGCCAACGCGCGCTCCGCACGGCGGCCACCGTCTACGAGGAACACGCGGTGCCGGCCCCCGTCGCCACCGAACTCCCCTCCGACAGCGCCTTGTTGACTCCTGGTCAGCTGACTGCGGACGGTGGGCTCGGCACCGAAGCGGTGGACTCCTGGACGCTGGTCACCTCGCTGCTGACCAAGGAACGGCTGGCCGTCCCCACCGCCGCGATCCGCCCGCTGGGCCCGCCCAACCGCGACCGGCTGGTACTGCCGGGCTCCTGGGGCAGCGGCGCCGGCGAGACCCCGGGCGAGGCCGCGGGGCACGCGCTGCTCTCGGCCCTGGCCCACGACGCGCTGCTGCGCGCGGTGCGCGGCACCGCGTCCGTCCGATCGCTGCCGCTCGACGACGAGGCCGCCGGACCCGAGCTGGTCTTCCTCGGCCGCTCGACGGGCACGCTGTCGCTGGCCGTCGAACTGCTGGACCTGACCGACGGCGGCCCCGCGCCCGTGGTGCTGGCCAGGGAGAACGGCGGCGCCGGCCACTGGTCCGTCAGCGCCGCGCTGACCCGCGACGAGGCCGCCGTCGCGGCGCTGCGCGATCTGCTCGGCCAGGCCCAACTGGCCGCCGAGACCGGCGAGGAGCCGGACACCGGCGACCCGTTGCTCGGCGATCTGGCCCCCGCCACGGTGGCCGTGGCCGGCCCGGCCGACGCGGCGACGCCCGTCGACTTCCCCACCGTGCTGGAGCGGCTGCGCGCGGCGGGCCGGGACGTGCTCCACCGCGACACCACCCCGGCCGACCTGCGCTCCGCCGGACTGCACACGGCTCGCGTGATCCTCACCAAGGCGGCCGCCGATGCCCCCAACTGACGCCCCACGGGCGGCCGGTCCGCTGGACGCGGTCTACGCCACACTCGCCGCCCAGATCGAAACAGAGCTGGCCACCCTGGGCGCCACCCCCGTCCACCTCTCCGTCACCCCCCTGGCCCTCCACAACGCCTTTGCCTCCGGCGGCCCAGCAGACAACAACGGCGCGGCACCGGCCACTGGTCCGGCGCACGCCAGCGCGACGGCCACCACCGGCCTGGCGGCCGGTGCCGCGGCGGCGGACAAGGCAGTTGCCCCGACGGCCGGCACAGCACCGACTACCGGCCTGGCGGCCAGTCACGGTGACAAGAGCACCAGGGGGTCAACGACGGAGGCGGCACCGGCCGCCGGCCACGGCGGCACGCCCGCCAAGGCACCGACAGCCGACATAGCCGAAGGCCCGGCGCGCGCCAGCGCGGCAGCCGGGACGGCTGGCTACGCCGCCACCGGCCAGGCCGCCGACGCCGTGGCGGCGGACAAGGCCACCGGCCTGGCGGCTGGTCACAGCGGCACGCCCGCCAAGGCACCGACAGCCGACACGGCCAAAGGCCGGGCACCCGCCAGCGCGGCAGCCGGAACGGCCGGCGACGCCGCAACCGCCACCGGCCAGGCCGCCAGCGCCGTGGCGGCGGACAAGGCCACCGGCCTGGCGGCTGGTCACAGCGGCACAGCCGCCAAGGCACCGACAGCCGACACGGCCGAAGGCCAGGCACCCGCCAGCGCGGCAGCCGGAACGGCCGGCGACGCCGCAACCGCCACCGGCCAGGCCACCAGCACCGTGGCGGCGGACGGGGCGGTTGGCCTGGCGGCCGGCCACGACGACAAGACCACCTGGGGGTCAGCGACCGACGCGGCACCGGCCGCCAGGCCGGCACGCGCCAGCGCGGCAGCCGGGACGGCCGGCGGCACGGCACCCGCCACTGGCCTGGCCGCCGGCACGGCACCCGCCGCCGGCACGGCTGTCAACGGGCAGCCGCAGAGCTTCGGGGTCGTTCCGGTTGGGGTGTATGGGCATCATGCCGTGGTCGGGCCGATGCCGGCCGGGGGCGCGGTGGGGCCGTGTTCGGTGTGTCTGGCGCGGCGGTGGCAGGCCGCCAGGTCGCAGGCGTTGCGGGAGGCGATCGAGCTGGGGTCGGGCACCACGGCGGTGGGCACGCCGCCGCACGGCACCCCGTTTGCCGCGATCGCCATCGCCGGGGTGATCGCGGCCTGGCTGCGGTCGCCGTCCGCCCCGTCCGGCGAGGTGCGGCTGGTGGATCTGGCGACGCTGACGGTGCGCCGTTACCCGCTCCTCCCCGACCCGGAGTGCCCCTGTCAACGTCCCAGCGAGAGCGCCCCGTTGGAGCTGGCGCCGTCGCCCGTGCACCGCCCGGGGTCGTTCCGGGTGCGGAGCCTGGACGACTACACGCTGCCGACCGCGGCCTACGCCAACCCGGTGTGCGGGGCGTTGGGCCCGACCGTGGTCATGGACGTGTCGTCCACCTCGACCTCGGCCACCATCGGCTGTTTCTCGCTGCGGTCCGGCAACTATCTGCGGGAGACGTTCTGGGGCGGGCACGCCGACACGTTCCGGGACAGTGTGCGGATCGGCATCCTGGAGGGTCTGGAGCGTTACGCCGGGATGCGGCCGCGGGCCAGGGGCGGCGCGGTGCGGGCCAGCCTCAACCAGCTGCGGGACGCGGGCAGGCCGGCGCTCGATCCGCGCCGCTGCGGGCTCTACTCGGAGGAGTTCCACCGCCGAGAGCCGCAGGTCACACCGTTCCATCCGGATCGGGAGATCCGCTGGGTGCGGGGGCGGTCGCTGACCGAGGGCCGCGAGGTGCTGGTGCCCGAGGTGCTGACGTACTACCACACGCCGGGCCTCGCCGACCGGTTCGTGCAGGAGAGTTCCAACGGCTGTGCGTCCGGTGGTTCCGCCGCCGAGGCGGTGTACTTCGGGCTGATGGAGGTGGTCGAGCGGGACGCGTTCCTGCTGGCCTGGTACGGGCGGCAGCCGCTCGTCGAGTTGGACCCGGCGTCCAGCCGCCGGGCGGCGACGCGCCAGATGGTGGACCGGCTGGCGATGTACGGCTATGAGGCGCGGTTCTTCGACGCCGGGGTGACGTTCCCCATCCCCGTGGTCGTCGGGGTCGCCGAGCGGTTCGACGGCGGTCGGGGCCGGATGTGTTTCGGTGCCGGCGCCGGGCTCGATCCCGAGGCCGCGCTGGCCTCGGCGTTGGACGAGATCGCGACGGACGCCGTCAACCTGGCCGGTCGCACCGAGCGCGACGAGAGCCGACTGCGGGCCATGGCCGCCGACTTCGACCGGGTGTTGGCGCTGCACGACCACCCGCTGGTGTACGGGGTGCCGGAGATGGGCCGGCACGCCGAGTTCCTGCTGGGCGCGCCGGGCGCGCCCCGGCCGCCGAAGCGGGCGCTGGCCGAACACTTCGCCGGCGAGAGGGTGTTGCCGGCCTCGGGAGATCTGCGCGATGACGTGCTGGCCTGTGTGGCGGCCGTCGAGAAGGCCGGCTTCGAGGTGATCGCGGTGGACCAGACGATGCCGGGGCAGCGGGAGTTGGGGCTGTGGACGGTGAGCGTGATCGTTCCCGGGCTGCTGCCCATCGACTTCGGCTTCTCCCGGCAGCGGGCCCTGGGTCTGCCCCGGATGCGCACCGGGCTGCGCGAGGCGGGGCTGCGGGAACGCGACCTGACCCCGGCCGACTTCAACCCCGCCCCCCACCCGTTCCCCTGACCCGCACGGAAACCACCCAGTCCGACCGGACCGTGTCAGCCGCGCAAAGGAGCTTATGAGCATGGGATACGCCCGCGACTACGCCACCGCGATCATGCATCGCGGGCGGGTGCCGATGGAGCCGGTGGACTACGTGCCCAACTGGGCGGACGGGCCACGGAAGACCAAGCACTATCCGGGCACCGAGCGGCTGCCGCTGCCGGCCGGCCCCGACTATCCGGCGGAGGCCACCGTGGAGCGCGGCCTGCTGGCCCCGCCCGGGCCGGTGGCCCCCGACGGGCCGGCCGCGTTCGATCTGGGCACGCTCTCCGGGCTGCTGCGCGACTCCTACGGCCTGGTCGGCCGGCGGCTCGGCGTGCAGGCCAACACGGACCTGGGCGCGTTGCCGTTCTATCCGATGGCCAACTGGTCGCGTGGCACCGCGTCCGGCGGCGGGCTCTACCCGGTGTCGGTGTACTGGGTGTCGGGCGCCAGCGGCCCGGTGCCGCCCGGGGTGCACTACTACTCCTCCCGCCATCACGCGATGCGGCGGCTGCTCACCGGCGATGTCAGCGGCGTGGTGCGGGAGGCGCTCGGCGACGGCGCGCCGGGCCAACAGACGGACCAGTACCTGGTGTTGGGCATCAAGTACTGGCAGAACGCGTTCAAGTACAACAGCTTCTCCTTCCACGCGGTCAGCATGGATCTGGGGGCGCTGCTCGGCACCTGGCGGATGTGGGCCGGGGCGCGCGGGCTGTCGCTGGAGCCGGCGCTGTGGTTCGACGAGGAGCGGCTGGCCGGTCTGCTGGGGGTGCGGGGCGCCGAGGAGGGCGTCTTCGCCGTGGTGCCGCTGCCGTGGGCGGGCGCCACCGCCCACGCCGCGAAGCCCGAGGCGCCCGGGGTGTCGGTGCGGCACCGGGATCAGGAGCGGTCCCGCACCGTGCTGTCGTTCGACGCGCTGACCGCCATGCAGGAGACGACCTCGGCCGAGGCCGCGCGCCGCCCGTCGGCCGGGGCGCTTGAGCGGGCGGCGGCGCTGGAGCCGCCGGCCGAGTGGCCGGCGCGGCCGCTGCCCGAACGGGCGCCGCTGGGCGCGGCGGTGCGGGGCGCGCTGCGCCGGCGGCGCAGCAGCTTCGGCCGGTTCGCGGCCGAACGGCCGCTGGCCGGCGGCGCGTTGTCGGCCTGTCTGGCCGCCGCGCTGGCCGGCTCACGGCTGGGCGGGGACGCGGCGGAGGCGGGCGCCGACGAGCTGGTGAAGCTCTATGCGTTTGTCAACCATGTCGACGGGGTGGCGCCCGGGGTCTATGCCTACGCGCCGGGCGAGCGGGCCGAGTTGCGGCAGGTCACGGACGAGCCGCCGGGTCCGTTCCTGCAGAAGAACTACTTTCTGGCCAACTACAACCTGGAGCGGGCCGGCGCCGTGCTGGTGCCGACGGTCCGCACCCACGCGGTGCTGGACGCGGTGGGCGACCGGGGCTACCGGCTGGTCAACGCGCTGATCGGCGGCGTCGCCCAGGCCACCTACACGGCGGCCTCGGCGCTCGATGTGGGCTGTGGGGTGGCGCTCGGCTTCGACAACATCTCCTACCGCGAGCGGCTCGACCTGCTGGACACCGACGAGGCCCCGCTGTTGATCATGATGCTGGGCCATGAACGCCCCGACCCGTCCGACTTCCGGTTCGAGATCGCCTGAGCCGGTGCCGGCGCAGGAGAGGAGCAACGCATATGCATGACACGCCGACCACCGATCGGTATCAACTCGCTGCGGAGCGCCCGGAGTCGGAGCTGGGGCCGAGATTTGTGCTGCGGGTCGCCGGTCTGCCGGTGGACGCGGTGCGCGCGCTGCGCTCCCCCGCCGCGCGGGACTGGGCCGACGAGATACTGGCCGAACGGGAGCGGCTGCGAGCGGCGGCCGAACCGCTCGGGGATCTGCTGCACGATCTGGTCGCGGGACGGGACGACGAGGCGGTGCGGCGGGCCCTGTTGAAGCTGCGCCGCGAGGTGTTCAACGGGCGGCTGCCGAGGAATCCGGACGCCGCGCTGGCGCTGGTCACCTCGGTGAACCCGGAGGCCGCGCAGCCGCTGGCCCGTTGGCTCTCCGCCCGGGCGACGCTGGCCGAGGCCGAGGGGGCGGGCGATGCGCTGCTGACGGCCGAACTGGCCCGTACCCGCGCCTCGTTGCGGGAGCTGCTGGCCGAGGAGCGGCTGCGCGACGGGGTGTTGCTGGCCTCACCGGCGCTGGACGGGCAGTTGGACGCGTTCGCGGCGACACCGCCGGACCGGGCGGACAAGCGCGGCCGGAAGATCGAGCGTTCGGTGCTGGCCTATCTCTATCGGACCGCCAGGAAGACCAGCCCGTTCAGCACCTTCACCGCCGTGGCGCTGGGCCGGCTCACCGAGGACGGCCCCGGCCCGGAGGCGGCGGCCGTGGCCGGCGAGTGGCGGGGCCATCCCCGGCTGAACGTGCTGGCCGTGGGCCGGATCGCGGACGCCGTGCTGGCCGATCCGGCGCGGCGCGCCGATCTGCCGGTCGCGCCGGCGCCCGGCTGGGGCCTGGACGAGGACCGGGTGCGCTATGTGCGGCGCTGGGTCACGGCGGGCGACGACGACACGGCCGTCACCTTCGACACCGTCAAGGACCGGCTGTTCTTTCTGCGCCGCAGCGGGGTGTTGGACCGGATGCTGGCCCTCTTCGACCGCGCCGAGCAGGTGCGGTACGGGGAGGTCGCCGCCTGGCTGGCCAAGGATCTGGACGCGGCCCCGGACGATGTGGAGCGCTATCTCGCCGCGCTGCTGGACGTGGGCATGGTGCGCGTTCCGGGACTGAGCCTCCAGGCTCATGACACCGATCCGCTGGTGGCGTTCCAGCGTGCGCTGCGCACCCTGGAGCGCCCCTGGGCGGTGCGGGTCGCCGACGCGCTGGACGGTCCCGCGGAGTGTCTGCGGCGTTTCCCGGCCGCCGATCCGGCGGGGCGGCGCGCGCTGCTGGCCGAGCTGCGCGGCCAGCTGGGGGATATCCAGCGGGAGTTGGGTGTCGCCGAGCCCCGGGTGCCGCGCACCGTGCTCTATGAGGACACGGTCGCCCCCGAGGTGCCGGCCGGGCGGGACGCCTGGGCGGCGGCGCTGTCCGGGCCGCTGCGGTCGGTGGAACGGGTGTTGCCGGCGTTCGATCTGACGCTCCCTCAGCGACTTACGTTCCGGGGCTTCTTCCTGGCCCGCTATGGCGCCGGCGGGCGCTGCGACGATCTGCTGAAGCTGATCCACGACTTCCACGAGGACTTCTTCGACCAGTACCTCTCGTTCACCTCCAAGCGCACCGCCTTCGACGCCAAGGGCGACTACGTCCCGGAGGAGAACTGGCTGGGCCTGCCGCAGCTGCGCGCCGTGGACGCGGCCAGGCGGACGTTTGTCGACGGGGTCAGGGAGCGCTGGTCGGCCCGGCAGAAGTCCGGCGACGACGGTGAACTGGTGCTGGACGAGGGCCTGTTCGACGCGGTGGCCGCCGATCTCGCGGCGCTGCCGCAGGAGCCGACGTACCACAGCCACCATGTGCAGCTGGCCGGCGCGGAACCCCTGGTGGTGCTCAACCGCTCCTATGGCGGGCTGCACTTCCCGTTCAGCCGCTTCAGCCACTGCTTCGACGAGGGCGACGCCGAGGCGGGGTTCTCCGCCGAGCTGCGCGAGCACGCCCGCGCGCTGCAGCCGCCGGGCGCCGTGTTCGCCGAGGTCACCGGCGGTCCGGTGACCAGCAACCTCAATCTGCACGGCCGGCTGACCGACTACGAGATCGTCTGCCCCGGCGAGACCAGCTCGGTGCCGCCCGACCGTCAACTGCGCCTGGAGGACCTGTCGATCGTCCATGACCGGGACACCGACCGGTTGAGCCTGCGCTCCGCCCGTCTCGACTGCGAGGTGATCCCGGCCTATCTCGGCTATCTGGTGCCGTTGGCGCTGCCCGAGGTGCCGCGCACCCTGCTGCTGCTCTCGCCGACGTCGATGGCGCCGCTCGATGTCTGGGGCGGCATCCCGGAGGCAGAGCCGTTCCTGGGCGTCACCCGCCGCCCCCGGGTGCGGTACGGCCGGCTGGTGCTGGCCCGGCGCAGCTGGCGGGCGCCCGCAGAGGCGCTGCCGCCGCGCGCGGCCGGCTCGGGCGATGCCGCCTGGTTCCTCGACTGGCAGCGGTGGCGGCGCGAACACGGCCTGCCGGCACGGGTGTTCGCCACCGTCAAGGACAGCGCGGCGCGCGGCGCGACCGGCGCCAAGCCGCAGTTCGTGGACATCGACAGCCCGCTGTCGCTGCTGGCCTTCGAGGGCCTGCTGCGCTCGAACGAGGCCGTCGTCACCTTCCGCGAGGCGCTGCCCGACGACGAGGGGCCGCATCTGCGCACCGAACGCGGCGCGCATGTCATGGAGTTGGCCGTGGAGACGGCACCCCTCACCCATACGCACACCGCCCACCCGCACACCATCCGCCCGGAAGGGGACGCCCGGTGAGCCGACCAGGACAGTGGCAGGCCGTTCATATCTACTACGCCGCCAACCCGGTGCCGCTGCTGCTGAGTTGTGTACGACCGCTGGTCGCCGAGCTGCGCGCCGAGGGGCTGGTCGACGGCTGGTTCTATATCAACTACTGGCTGGAGGGGCCGCATGTCCGGCTCCGCCTCAAGCCCTCGTCGGAGGCGGCGGAGCCCGAGGTGCGGCGCCGCGCCGAGGAGGCGGTCGACGCGTTCCTCGCCGAGCGGCCGGCGCTCTACGAGGTGGACTCCGGCTTCCTCAACGAGTTCTACAACCAGCTGTTCGACATCGAGTTCAGCGCCGACGAACGCGCCGGCTACCTGGACGACCAGGGCCGGATGAACGTCCGCCCCAACAACTCCCGCAGCTGGCTGCCGTACGAGCCCGAGTACGGCAAGTACGGCGGCCCGGCCGGTATCGAGCTGGCCGAATGGCATTTCGCGCACTCCAGCGAGCTGGTGCTGGACGCGCTGCGCACCAAGAACCTCCATCTGCGGACCGTACTGCTGGGCACCTCGGCCCAGTTGATGATGGTGATGTCGGCCTCGTTCCTCCGTGACGAGGTTCGGCTGGTCGACTTCCTGAACCGCTACTACGAGTTCTGGCACCGTCTCTTTCCCGATACCGGCTTCATCACCAGCGAGCAGTACGAGAAGAAGGCCGACGAGGTGGCGCCCGAGCTGGCCCGCTGGTTCGCCCGGGTGCGGGCCGCCGAGGCCGGCGAGGAGGCGCCGGCGCTGCCCGCGTTCCTCGCCCGCTGGGCCGCGCACTGCCGGGAGCTGCGCGAGCGGGTCGTCGCCCTGGCCGAGAGCGGTCAGCTGGTCTTCCGCTCCTGGGACGGCGCCACGGACGAGCCGGTCACCGACCCGGACGAGGCGCTGGAACGGCTGCTCTCCCCCTATATGCATATGACCAACAACCGGCTCCATGTGACGCTCCAGGACGAGGCGTATCTCGCCCATGTGCTGGGCCGGGCGCTGCGCGGGGCGCCCGCCGACGCGGGACCGGGGCGGTGAGCGGATGGACTCCCTGGCCAAGCACCAGCCCCGGCTCAGACCGGAGGTCCTGATCAGCGAACCGCTGCTGCTCGGGCCGAAGACCGTCCATCTGGTGAAGGACACCGACAGCGGCCAGTCCTTCGAGGTCGGCGCCCGGGAACGGTTCCTGATGGTGCGGATGGACGGCGACCGCACCCTGGCCGAGATCGGCGCCGAGTACGCCGAGACGTTCGGCAAGCGCCTGGGTGACGCCCAGTGGGGCCAGCTGCTCGGGCTGCTCGGCAGCCGGGGACTGCTGGCGGGCGCGCCCCAGCCGCCGGCCAGGGACGAGGGCGCCGAGCCCAAGCGCCGCAACGGTCCGCTGGGCGGCTCCATCAGGCTGGTCGCCGACGCCCATGCCACCGCCGGCCGGCTGCACCGCCACACCGGCTTTCTGCTGGGCCGCGCCTGGGGCGGCGCGCTGCTGGCCACGCTCGCCGTGATGCTGGTGGCCCTCGCGGTCAACCTGGGCGCGTTGATCGACGGCACCGCGACGGTCTTCACCAACCCCGTGCTGCTGATGGGCGTCGCCACCCTGCTGTGGTTCTCCACCGCCCTGCACGAACTCGCGCACGGCGTGGCCGCCCGGCACTACGGCGGGCAGGTCGGGGAGATCGGGCTCCGCTGGCGGCTGCCGGTGGTGATCATGTACTGCACGGTGGACAACTATCCCTATATGTCGACGCGTTGGCACCGCATCGTGGTGGCGGGCGCCGGCGCGGTGATGAATCTGCTCTTTCTGCTGCCGTTCTTCGTCTGGTGGGCGCTGGCCCCCGACGGCGACACCAGGGAGGGGCTGGCCGGGCTGCTGTTCCTCGGCGCCCTGCAGGCCGCGGCGATGCTGGTGCCGCTGCCCCCGCTGGACGGCTACACCATCGTCGGCCAACTGCTGGGCACCGCCAGGCTCGCCGAGTCCACCCGCGTCTACTGGTCCTCGGCCCTGCGCCGCGCGCCGGGCTCGGCCGCCTACCCCAGGCGGGCCCGCAACGCCTACCGGGCGTACGGTGTGGGCGCCGTGCTGGTGGTGGCGCTGCTGGTGACCGTCCTGATCCTGCTCGTCCAGGCCCTGTTGAACGCCTCATGATCGTCTTGTGGTTCGTCTCGTGAAGGAGAGCCCCGTGCCCGACAACCCCACCGGGGAGAGCCCGGCCGTCCGCCTGGAGGCGGTGCGGAAGAGCTATGGCGACATCCGGGCGGTGGACGACGTCTCGTTCACGGTCGAGCGCGGCGAGTTCTTCGGTCTGCTCGGGCCCAACGGCGCCGGCAAGACCACGCTCATCGAGATCATGGAGGGCCTGCGCCAGGCCGACTCGGGCACCGTGCGGGTGCTGGACCGCGCGCCCTGGCCCCGGGACGCCGAGCTGCTACCCAAACTCGGTGTGCAGACGCAGAGTTCGGCGTTCTTCGTACGGCTCACCGCGTTCGAACACCTGAAGACGGTCGCCGCGCTCTACCGGGTGGACCGCTCGGCCGTGCACAGCACCCTGGAGCTTGTCGGCCTCACCGAGCAGGCCGGCGTCCGCGTCGAGGACCTGTCCGGCGGGCAGCGGCAGCGGCTGGCCATCGCCTCGGCGCTGGTGCACTCGCCCGAGCTGATCTTCCTGGACGAGCCGACCGCGGCCCTCGACCCCCAGGCCAGGCGCAATCTCTGGGGCGTGCTGCGGGAGTTGAAGCGCGCGGGCCGCACCATCGTCTACACCACCCACCATCTGGACGAGGCCGAGGCGCTCTGCGACCGGGTCGCGATCGTCACCAGGGGCCGGATCACCGCGCTGGACACCCCCGGCAAGCTGGTGGCACGCGGCGCGTCCGGGGTCTGCCTGCTGGTGCCGGCCGAACGGCTCAGCCTGGAGGACGCCCGCGCCCTGCCGGGCGTCACCGAGGCCACCGTGGACGGCGACTCGGTGGTGCTGCGCACCGACAACGCCGGGCCCGTGCTCGCCGCCGTGGAGAAGGTCGCCGGCCTGGAAGGGGTGCGCACCCGCACCGCCAGCCTGGAGGACGTCTATCTCGAACTCACCGGACAGGACTGAGCGGTTGCCCTCCCGGACGCCCGCCCGACCAGCCCGTTCCCCACTCACCCTCGGAGCCACCACATGAGTGCCCATGCCGCGCTGGCGGAGGCCGGATACCGGGCCTACACCCGGGACAAGACCACGCTCTTCTTCACCTTCGCCTTCCCGCTGCTGTTCCTGATCGTCTTCGGCCTGATCTTCAACGGGCAGACCGTGGAGGAGAGCGGCCGGCCCTACATCAGCTATATCGCCCCCGGCGTGCTGTCCTGGGGCGTCGCCAACGCGGCCGTGTTCGGCGTCGCCTTCGTCCTGATGCAGTGGCGCAGGGACGACATCCTGCGGCTGATCCGGATGACGCCCACCCCGCTCGGCGCGGTGCTCGGCTCCCGCTATGTGCTGGCGCTGGGCATCGGACTGGTCCAGGCGGTGGTCTTTGTCGCCGTGGCGCTGCTGCCCGCGCTGGGCCTGACCGTCGAGTCCGGCTGGCCGCTGGGCCTCCCCGTGCTGATCCTGGGCATCACGGCCTTTCTGGCGCTGGGCGCCATCGTCGGCTCCTTCACCACCACCCCCGAGGCGGTCGCCGCCGTCGCCAACTGCCTGATGGTGCCGATGGCGTTCCTCTCCGGCTCCTTCTACCCGCTGGACGCGATGCCGTCCTGGATGGCGACCCTCTCCTGGGTGCTGCCGTTGCGCCATCTCAACGACGGGCTGTCGGCCGCCCTCACCGACTCGGGCGACAGCGGCGACATCGCCCTGGCCTGCGGCGGACTGGTCGCGTTCGCCCTGGTCTTCGGCGCCATCGCGTTCCGCACCTTCCGCTGGAGCGACCGCACATGACGCCTGCCGACGTGTCTGCCCAGCCCCTGGCCGAAGCCGGCCCGCCCGACGCCGGCCCGCTCGGCGCCGCCACCCGCCGACTCGCCGCCGCCCTGGCCGCCCGCTGGCCCGCCGACGGCGGCGAGGGCCCGGCGCCGCGCGTGGTGCCGCTGGGCGCCGCCGACACCCTGGCCGCCGACCGCGACCCACACGCCACGGCCCGGCCGGCCGCCACCGTGCACCTCACCTCCCGCGCCGTGCTGATCGGCCCCTGGGGGGCGGCCGCCAACAACCCGTCGGCCTGCGGCCGTTGCCTGGCCGCCCGCTGGCAGCGGCTGCGGACCCGCTCGGAACGCGAGGCCCTGGAGGGCGGGGGCGCCCCCAAGGGCGCCGAGCACTGGCCGATCCTCACCGACCACGCGGTGGACGCCGTCCTCGCCGTCTGCCTGGCCGTCGCCGCCCGCCCACGCGACGGCGAACTCCCCCGCGTCACCAGGATCGACCTCGGCACCCTGGCCCTGGCCACCTTCCCGCTGCTGCCCGAACCGCTCTGCCCGCACTGCGTCACCCCCCGGCCGGACGGCCCCGAGCACGGCCGGATGCTCCTGACCCCGTCCCCCAAGCCGGCCCCGGACATCTACCGCACCGGATCGCTCAGCCAACTCGACCTGCCGGAAGGCGCGTTGGCCAACCCCGTCTGCGGCGCCCTCGGTTCGACCACCCATCTCAACCCGGCGTCCACCACCACGGCACCCATCTCCGGCAGCAACTTCGTTCGCGGCTACGCCGGTTTGAACGATGTCACCTGGAGCGGACAGGCCGACGCCTACGCCACCAGCCGCACCCTCGCCTATCTGGAGGGGCTGGAACGCTACGCCGGCACCCACGCCCGACGCGGCCTCACCCCCGTGGTCGCCTCCTACGCCCAACTCGTCGACCAGGAAGGCGAATCGGCCGTACTGGACCCGCTGCGCTGCGGCGACTACGCGCCGGAGACCTACCGCGACGACCCGATGGTCAGCCCCTTCGACCCGACCCGTCCCATCCCCTGGATCTGGGGCCACTCGCTGCGTGACGACCGCCCCCTGCTGGTGCCGGCCCGACTGGTCCACTACAGCGCCGGAGTGCCGGCCGACAACTTCGTCTTCGAATGCTCCAACGGCTGCGCCACCGGCGGCACCCTCGCCGAGGCCATCCTCTTCGGCCTGCTCGAACTCGTCGAACGGGACGCGTTCCTGCTGGCCTGGTACCGCCCGCGCCCCCTCGCCGGCGTCGACCCCCGCTCCGCCCGGGACCCGGCGGTGCGCGGCATGCTGGACCGGGCGGCGCTCCTCGGCTACCAGGTGCGGGCCTTCGACACCAGCAGCGATGTGGGCGTGCCCGTGGTCACCGCCCTGGCCATCCGCGCCGACGGCGGCCAGGGGCTGCTCTCCTTCGGCGCGGCGGCCAGCCTCGACCCGGAACAGGCGCTCACCGGCGCCCTCAGCGAGGTGCTCACCTATATCCCGCACCTGCCGTACCAGGTCGCCGAGCGCGAGGCCGAACTAACCGCGATGGCCGACGACTTCGGCCTGGTACGGCAGCTCAAGGACCACGCCCAGCTCTATGGACTGCCCCGGATGGCCCGACACGCCGCCGCCTTCCTCACCGAGGCGCCGGCCCGTCCACTGACCGAGGTCTTCGCCGACTGGCACTGCCAACGCCCCTCGTCCTGCGAGCTGTTGGACGACCTACGGCTGCTCACCGACGCGCTGAGCCGCGCCGGACACGATGTGATCGCCGTCGACCAGACCTCCCCCGAACAGCGGGCCATCGGCCTGCACACCGTCGCCACCCTCGTCCCCGGTCTGCTGCCGCTGGACTTCGGCTGGCACCGCCAACGCGCCCTGCGGATGCCACGGTTGCGCGAGAGGGAAGGGGAGTGGAACGTCGTCCCGCACCCCTTCCCCTGACCGGTCGCCTTCCCCTGACCGCTCGCCCCGGGGGCAGCCGATCAGCAGCCGCTGCCCACCCTGAAGGAGGTCATCTTGTCGTTGAAGTGCGAGGCGACCGCCGCCTCGGACCGGCCGGGGGCGACGGAGATCATACAGCCGGTGTAGTTGGAGTGCTCATAGACGCTGACGGTCTTGCCGGTGCGGTTCCAGTACGAGGTCATCCGGTCGTTCATGTCGTTGCCGACATTGGCCACGGACGAGCCGGAGTGCAGGAACCGCCCGGTGTAGCTGGAGTGTTCCCAGACGCAGAACGAACCGTTCGGGCACTGGCTGGAGTCGGCCGCGGCGGCGGGCGCGGTCAGGGTGACACCGCCGGTGGCGAGCGTCAGAACCGCCGCGACGGACCACAGGCGTGCGACGATATTTCTGATTCCCATCGTGAATCTCCTCCGGTTTCCCGTTCCGCCCGTTGTGGGCGCCACGGGTACGGCCGCAGGTTATGGGCGGGCTCGACCGGCCGACCAGCACGCCTGGGCAGGTCGACAGCCCGCGAAAAGTCCCCGACCGCCTTTCGGGGCAAGGGAGTTGACCCCCCGCCGACACGATGGGCGTCCACCCGAACGAGCGACAGCCCCCGTGGACGACCCACGGGGGCTGCCGGCGTCTTTCGCTCAGGCGCTGCAGGAGGTGGTGCTGGTGGTGGCGGAACAGGTCGACGTCGAGGAGGTCGAGGTGGAACCGGCCAGCACGACCTCGGCGTCGTCCGCGTAGTCGGAGAGCTCGAAGGTCTCCGACTCCAGCTCAAGGATCTCGTCGGCGAGCGTCGACAGCTGCGGCTTCTCGGACATCGTGGGCTCCCTCGTTCGGCGGGCGACCGCCGGACACCCCTGCGGCCGCGTCTGCACCCCCCCATCCCAGTGGGTGCCACCGCCACCGACGTCCACGGCGTGCTGTCACGCAGCTGTCACCGCATGACAGCGGCCCTCACCGGGAGGAGGGGCGAACAGGACCGGCCGGTCCGCTCCCGGGAGGGCCGCTGCGTCTCGCGGCAGCGCTCAGTCGCGAACGATCAGGCGCTGCAGGAGGTGGTGGAGCAGGTGCTGGAGCAGGTGGAGGTCGAGGAACACGAGGTGGAACCGGCCAGCACGACCTCGGCCTGGTCCGAGTAGTCCGAGATCTCGAAGGTCTCCGACTCCAGCTCAAGGATCTCGTCGGCGAGCGAGGACAGCTGCGGCTGCTCAGACATGTGGACTCCTTAGGGGACGGGAGTGACCACCCATTCACGGGACGGCCACATCTGTGCGCACCATCACACCCGCAGCCGCTGCCACCCGGCACGCGCTACCGCTGTCAGCCCGCTGACACCCGCTGACAGCGCCCCGAACCCGGCTGACGCCCCAGGAAGACAGCCACCGGATCCTCGGATTCCACCACGAGCCCGCGCCGCGCACAGAGCCGCCGAGCGGCGCTGCCCCGTAGCACGTTCAGCCCAACGGTCGCTCGCTCGGCGTCCGTTCGGCCCGACACGGCCCGCAACACGGCCGTCCCGAGCCCGCGCCCCGGCGGCACGCGTCCCCCGTCGTCGCCCCTCGCCCGGCCGAGGGCCGGGGTCACCGGCCGGCGGGGCGCAACGCCTCCCACAGAACCCGGCCCTGGGCGCCCTCCGGCGGGGCGGCGCCCAGCAACGCCGAGATGGTCGGGGCGAGATCCACATGGCGGGGGAGGAGAGCGAAACCGCCCGGGCGGATCCCGGCGCCGGCGATCAGCAGCGTGGCCTCGGCCTCCGTGGTCGAACCGTGCCGCCCCGCCGGAGCCGCGGGCGCGTCGACGGCCGCCGTCCAGCCGGGCTCGGGCTCCACGAGCAGCTCGCCGACGTCCCGGCTCATCCGCAGCAACCGCTGCTCGCCCCACCCCAGGACGGCCCGCACCTGCGGCAGTCGGGAGACGGCGGCCCGCACCCTGGCCACGGCCAGGGGGTTCGCCCTGTCGCCGAGGAAGTGCAGGCTGGCATTGCCGCCGACCACGATCGCCACATCCGTATCGGCCGCAGGCGACTGGCCACTGGTCAGGAACTCGCCGCTGAGCCCCGTCGAGGCGATCGCGTCCAGAAGCTCCGCGCCAAACGCCCGGTCGAACTCGGTCATCCCATGGTCGCCGACGAGCACAAAGGCGGTCTCCTCGAAGATCCCGGCGTCCCTGGTGAGTTGCACGATCCGCCCCAACTGCCGGTCCATCTCGACCATCCGCTCGTCGATCGCCGGATCGTCCGGCCCCACCCGGTGGCCGAGCGAGTCCAGGTCGTCGCAGTACACCGCCAGCAGATCCGGCACCTCGGGCACCGTCACCCGTTCGCCGCCCGAGTCCACCGGCCGCCCCGCCAGCAGGTCGCCGAACTGGTCGACCCGATGGGCGCAGTCGCCCCCCGGCTGGGTGTAGAGGGCACGAGGGTCCCCGTACCGCACGCCGTGGTCCTGGACGATGAACCACTGCACGGACGCCAGCGTCCGGCCCTGCGCGGCCAGCGACTCGGCGAGCGTGGGCACGGCGAGCGCTCTGCTCTGCCCCACGGCGACGCCCGCCTCGGGGTCGTATACATAGGCGGTGTTGCCGTGCCGCTCGGGGAAGGCCCCGGTGGCCAGCGAGGACATCGACGGGTTGGTGATCGACTGCATCACGCCCCTGCTCGTCGTCACCAGACCACGCCCGGCCAACGCGTCCAGGTTCGGCGTCGACACCCGGTGGCGGTACTCCGGGTCGAAGCCGTCCCACACCAGCAGCACCACGTGTTCGGCGCGCGGCGCGTGCCCCGCCCCCGCGCCGGCCCCCCCGACGGCAAGCACCGCGCCCAGGGTGAGCAGGGTGAACACCGCTAGAACCACCAGCCTGTTCGACTCTCCCACCAGCATCCGTCCGACCCTCATGGCAACCGCTTCCGGTCGAGGTCCGCCGCCGTTCGGCGGTCCGTCGACCACGATCGAAGAGGCCCGGAACCAACACCACGTGGCGCCCGGACAACCCCCCCGAAGAACGGACTCCACCCGCCTCGTCCCCGGCCACCCCCGTCCCGGAACGGCCGCAGCCCTCGCGGGAGGACGAAGTCCGGTCCCGGGAGGGCTGCTTGGGCTGAGCGCCGGCGCTCAGCGCCGAGCGCTTACGCGCTGCAGGAGGTGGTGCTGGTGGTGCTGGAGCAGGTGGAGGTCGAGGAACACGAGGTGGAACCGGCCAGCACGACCTCGGCCTGGTCGGAGTAGTCCGAGATCTCGAAGGTCTCCGACTCCAGCTCAAGGATCTCGTCGGCGAGCGAGGACAGCTGCGGCTTGTCAGACATCTTGGGCTCCTTCGATCGGCTGGGACGACCCCGGAAACGCGAGTCGCCTCTGTCCCGACCATGACAACTCGACGCGCTGCCACCCCCGCAGCGGTTCCGCTGTCATGCCACTGACGTCAGGTGACAGCGGCCTGTTCCGATGGTGATCAAGAGATTTGGCAGGATGGGGGGCGGTCAGAGAGGAGCACCGCCATGGCCGTGCCGCCGGATGTCCTCCGGTCCGCCGTCGAACTCTATGTCGCCCTCCACCTCAGACCCGAACTCGCCGGCGCCGAACGGGAAACGGCCGGCCGGTTCGCCTCCTGGCTCGCGGAGGACGGCTATGCCGTCACCCGGGACCTCGGCGGGCACGGCGTCGTCGGGGTGCTCCGGCGGGGCGAGGGCCCCACCGTGCTGCTGCGCGCCGAACTCGACGCGCTGCCCGTCGCGGAGGAGACCGGCCTCCCCTACCGCAGCGAGGTGCCCGGCGTCTCCCACGCCTGTGGCCACGATCTGCATCTGGCCGCCCTCGCCGGCGCCGCCCGGCTGCTCGCGAGGGACACCGACGGCTGGCGCGGCACCCTGCTGGTCGTCGGCCAACCGGCCGAGGAGACCCTGACCGGCGCCCGCGCCATGCTGGCGGACGGCCTCTACCAGGTGGCGGGCCCGCCCGACACCGTGCTCGCCCAGCACACGGCGCCGCTGCCGGCGGGCACCGTCGCGCATGGCCAGGGCCCCATGTTGGCCGGCACCATCGCCGTCGACGCCGTTCTGCACGGCACCGGCGGCCACGCCGGCGCGCCGCAGCTGACCGTCGACCCGGTGGTGGCGGCGGCCGCCGCCGTGCTCCGGCTGCAGACCGTCGTCTCCCGCGAGACCGCGCCGGCCGAACAGGCCGTGCTCACCGTGGGTCGGCTGCGGGCCGGCACCGAGTCCAATGTGATCCCCGACCGTGCCGAACTCGGCCTGAGCCTACGGGCGTTCGCCGAGCCGACGCTGGAGCGGCTGCTCGGCGCGGTGCGGCGGGTGCTGACCGCAGAGGCCCAGGGCTCGGGCGCGCCGCGCCCGCCGGAGATCACCGTCCGCTCCCGTTCCCGGACGCTGCTGCCCGACGCGGCGCTCGCCGCCGAGTTGGGCGCCGCGCACACGGCGGCGTTCGGCCGGGGCCGGGTGCTGCCCTGGTCACCGGCGACCGCCGCAGAGGACTTCGGCTGGTTCGGCGCGGACGGCGCGGCCTCGCACGGCCACCGCGCTGTCCGCCTGGGCTACTGGATGCTCGGCACCGTGTCCGCCGCGGCCTGGCGCGCCGCCGCCGAGGAGGAACGCACCGTCCCCGGCAACCACTCGCCCGCGTTCGCCCCCGATGTGCGCACCGCGCTGCCCACCGGCGTCGAGGCGCTGGTCACCGCCGCCCGTCACGCGTTCCTCCGGGAACGGGAGGCGGGGGAAGCGCGTGCCGCGCACGCGTCGGCACCGAGCGAGGAGTCCGGTTGAGCTATCCGCACAGCGTCCAGGAGGTGGCGGTGGTCCGTGGCGGCCTGGACGCGCTGCCCGCCGAGACCACCGCGGTGCGGCTGCTCTGGCTGCTGCGCGCCCATGTGCCGCACGGCCTGCTCGTCGAGCCGGAACGCATCCGCCTGCGCATCGCCGTCCCCGCCGACGACGGCCCCGCCCAGGCCCGCCACGCCATCTGGGACGCCCTCGCCCACCATGCCTTCGTGGGCTGGCGCGTGGAGCTCTGACGCCCCGAGGACGCGGGATCGCGACACCCACCGGGCCACCGCCCCTCATGCCATGGAGGACCGCGCATGACCGACCAGGACGCCCGCTCGGCCGGCGAGGTCTGGGACCCCTTTGGCACCCTGCGCCGCGCGCTGTGGATCGGCGGCGGCCAGTGGGCCGGAAAGTCCACCGTGGCCCGGCTGTTGGCCGAGCGGTACGGAGTCACCGCCTATCACTACGACTACCACGACGCCCGCGGTCACGACGACCGCAGGATCGCCCGTCGCATCAGCCTCGGCGAGCCCGCCACCGGCCCCGATCCGGACACGGTGTGGGTCCACGGCACCCCCGAGGAGATGGCTGCCGAGACCCTGGCCGGCTTTCCCATCCGGTTCGCCTGGGCTCTGGACGACCTGCGCGCGCTTGTCTCGGGCCATCCGATCATCGCCGAGGGCTGGGGACTGCGCCCCGAACTCGTCGCGCCCGTCATCGACTCACCGAGCCGGATGGTCGTCATGGTGCCCACCCCCGGGTTCCGCCGGCACCAGCTCCGCGAGCTGCCCCGGGCCGCCTCGCTCGACCACGCCGTCAGCGACCCGGCCCGAGCACAGGCCAACCGCCTTGCCCGGGACCGCCTCGTGGCCGAGGACGCCGTCCGCACCGCCCGTCGACTCGGCATCCGCGTGATCGAGGTCGACGGCTCCCAGGACGCCACCGCGGTCGCCGAGACGGTCGCCGAGCACTTCGGCCCCTGTCTCCCCCCGTGCGACCGCGACGCCTGAGCGCTCAGGGCCGCCGCCCGAGGCGGGGCACACGCGTCAGAGCCAGCCGCGCTCCCGGGCCAGCAGGGCCGCCTGGGCGCGGGTGGAGGCGCCCAGCCGGCGCATCACATCGGCGACATGGCGTCGGTAGGTGCGTACCGAGACGCCGAGTTCACGGGCGCCCGACTCGTCCTTGCCCGCCACGCACATCACATGGAGCACCCGCAGCTCCGCCTCGGACAGCTCGGGCATCTGGCTCTCCGCCGGATCCCGCAGCTCGACCGTCACCTCCTCAGCCTGCTCCCATACCTTCTCGAAGAGCCCCAGCAGCGTGGTGACCAGCGCCCGGCCCCGGACCAGCAGGGCGCCGTGCTCGATGTTCTTCGGGTCCTGCGGCATCAACGCGACCCGGCGGTCGTAGACAGCGACCTGATCGGACATCTCCGTGGCCACCCGCACCCGGCCGCCGCGCGCCATCAGCTCCCGGAGATAACCGGCCACCGGCTGGTGGTGCAGCGCGGCCCTCGGCACCACCAGCCGCCGCCGCACCCCCCTGCGCAGCGCGCGCCACTCCAACCCCTGGGCCTGGCCCACCTGTTCGGCCATCAGATGGATACCGGGCTCGACGGATACGATTTCCTCCCGGGCGAAGAAAACCAGATCCTCCATCCGGCCACGCAGCTCCTCGCGGCCGTCCAGCTCCTCGACCCCCTGCTCGGTGAAGGACCCGGGCGCCGAACGGGCGTGGTCCCGGGCGGCGGTCTCCGCGCGTAGCTCGGCAAGCACATGATGGCTCTGGGTGATCCGCTGGATCTCCTGGTACATGTCCCGCAGGCGCAGCTCCGTCAGCCGGGCGACGGCAAGCTCAGGATCGGCCGGAATCAACTCGTCCGGCCGATCCCCGGGTCTCAGCAGATGCAACCGCACAAGTCTCTCGACGGCATCGGCCACCTGCTCCTCGTTCTCGTCGAGCACCAGATGAATACCGTGGCTGCTGGTTTCGGGGTGACGTAGAAAATGCCGATAAACCTTCTCTTCCGACTCGGAGACTCCGAAAACGGCCATCTCGTTACTGTGCACGGCTCGTCTCCTTCAGTGAGCGGATGCCGGTCGGGGGCGCCGGCGGACGGGGGGCAGCCGGCTCCGGCGTCGAACCCAATATTCCTTCCCGTGGATGTCCCTGGGTGAACACCACGCTAACGCCCCGTGTGTGAACGGGACTTAACAATGCCTATCGCCGTGTTTCCAGAAGATAAACGACCGTCAACCCACCGGACGAGCCGGAATCCGTTCACGCCGGCCTCGACTACCGGCGGGTGGACTTCGCGCCGTTCATGGTGGCGGCGCTCACCGGCGAAACCCTCCTCCAGGAGGCCCCGGCCATCGTCGGCCGCCTCTCCCCCGGCGCGCTGGCCCACGGCGCCGACGGGCGGCCGGGCTGACGCGGGGACGATGGACCGGGGCCCGTCCGGGGGCTACCGTTGAGGGTCGGTGGCGGCATGTCGACACCAGGGGGTGGGCGTGGCCAGCTGGTTCCGCAGATCGCGGCGAGCACAGGAAGAACGGCGACCACGGCAGTCGGAGCGAACACAGCGGACGCCGGATGAATCCGACCCGTTCGACGCCGCCGAGCGGCTTCGACTGGCCCACCGGGACACCGGCGAGCCCGGGCTTCTGGAGGCCGCGCGAGAGGCGACGCTGCGCGCCAGGGATCACTACGGTCCGGACGATCCGCGCCATGCGGCATCGCTGTCCGGGCTGTGCATGATCTACCGCCAGCTCTGGGAACGGTCCAGGAGCCGCCAAGCGCTGGACAGTTCGGTGGCGTTCGGCCGGCAGGCCGTCGAAGTCTCGCCGCCCGGCGACGAGTTGATGGCGCGTCATATGTCCTCGCTCGCCACGAGCCTGCAGGAGCTCTTCGAAACCACCCGGGACGTCGAGGCCATCGACGAGTCGATCGCGCTCTCCCGGGGGGCCCTCGACCTCACCCCGCCCGGCGATCCCGAACACGCCGGCCTGGAGTCCAATCTCGCCAACGCCCTGCTGCGCCGCACCGCCCAGCACCCCGATCCCGCGCTGCAGCGTGAGGCGGTCGAGCACGCCCGCGCGGCGCTGCGCGACACACCGGTCGGGGATCCGCTGCTGGCGAGTCGTCATATCAACTTGGGCGGCGCCCTGTTGGGCCTGGGAGGGGCGGGGTCCGTGAGCCAGCTCCTTGAGGCGCTGACGATGTATGAACAGGGCCTGCGGGGGTTGCCGCCCAACCATCCGGCGCGGCCCGGCATCGAGCGCACCATCGCCCACCTCCGGCAGGCAAGGCGCACTTTCGGGTTCTGACGGCTCAGGCTCCAACCGCCCTGACAGCTCTGACAACCCTGACAGCTCTGACCGGCGCGGTGAAGTCGCGAGGAGGGAGGCAGCGCGGCATGGTGGCCCAACTCCGCCTGGAAGTGGACGAGGTGGCCGGTCCCGACCGGTGGCGTTGGGTGCTCACCCGGCCGCATGGCAACGGGCCCGGCGGCCGGGTGCTGGCCAGCCACCGGGTGCGCCTCGACCGACGGCATCCCGCGTACGAGGCGTTCACCGATCTCCCCGCCTATCTGCGCCGCCATGCCGCCCCCGATATCAGGGCCGACCGGGAGGCGGAGATCGTCCGCGAGGTGGGCACCTGGATCGCGGAGGAGGTGCTGGGCCCCGTCGCGCCCGCGCTGGTGGCGGCCGCTCCCGCCGTGGTGCGCGTCGTCGTCCCGCCGGCCGCCCGGCGGCTGCTCTTCACCCCGCTGGAGATGGCGCGGGTGGGCGGGCGCCCCATCGCCCTGCGGAACGTGTCGCTGGTCATGGAGTTCGCCGACGCGCCGACCGTCGGCCGGGCCCGCCGGGGCGACGCGGGGCCGATCCGGGTGTTGGCCCTGTTCAGTCAGCCGGAGGGCAGCCGGGCGCTCAATCTGCGCCGGGAACGGCTGGCCCTGACCCGACTCTTCGACGAGGCCCGACGCGCGGGCCACCGCGTCGAGTTGCGCACCCTGCAGTACGGCGTGACCCGCGAGCGGCTGCGCGCGGTGCTGGCCCGCCCGGAGGGCTGGGACGTGCTGCATCTGTCGGGCCACGGCGCCCCGGGAGAGCTGTTGCTGGAGACGGATGACGGCCGGCCGGACCGCGTTCCGGAGGCGGATCTCACGGATCTGCTCGCCGGGGCGCGGGGCGTGCGGTTGGTGAGCCTTTCGGCCTGTTGGTCGGCGACCCTGGCGGCCAACGAACAGCGGCGGCTGCTCGATCTGCCGCTCGTCGAGCCCTCCCCCGACGAGTCGGCGCCGAAGCGGCGTCCCGTCGCCGCCACCGCGACGGAGCTGGTGGACCGGCTGGGGTGCGCGGTGCTGGCGATGCGCTATCCGGTGGAGGACGGCTATGCCATCGCGCTCGCCCAACGCCTTTACCGGTCCCTGCTGTTCGACGGCCGGCCGCTGCCCCGGGCCCTGGCCATCGCCCTGACCCAACTGGCCGAACGGGCGGAACGGGGGGAACGGGCGGAACTACCCGGCGTTGACGCCGAGTCGGCGGCACGGCCCGGTGCGCTGCGGGCGATGACGCCGGCCCTCTTCGGTGCGCCGGCCGCCACCCTGACGCTGACCACCGGCCGCTCCCGCGCCAAGGCCCCGCCTGCCGCTGCGACCCGACTCCCCGACCCGCCCGCGCGGTTCGTCGGCAGGGTGGCCCTTTTGGCCCGGGCCAGCGCCGCCCTGGCGCCCGGCAGTGGCCGGGGCGGGGTGCTGCTCCATGGCATGCCGGGCGTCGGAAAGACCGCCTGCGCCTGGGAGTTGGCCGCCACCCATGACCACGCCTTCGACCACGTGCTCTGGTTCGAGGCACCGGAGCCGAGGGCGGACGGCGATGTGGACGCGGGGGCGGCCCTGGCCGATCTGACGCTGCGACTCGAACGGGCCCTGGGCGCAACGGACCTGGTCCCGCTGCCGGCGGCGCACGAGCGGTTCGAGCGGTTCGACGCGATCCTCGCCCGGGTCTCCCGTCGGCTGTCCGGCTCCCGGCTGCTCCTGGTGCTCGACCGGGTCGACGCCCTGCTGACAGCCTCGGGAGACTGGCGTGACCGGCGCTGGGCCGGGCTGCTGGACGCGCTCGCGCCGCCAGGAGGCGCCAGCCGGCTGATCGTCACCGCCCGGACACCGCCCGTAGGGGCGGCGCTGCGCGCCGAGCCGGTTCCGCTGCTGAGTCCCGACGAAGTACTGTTGCTGGCACGGGAGTTGCCGCAGCTGGCGCGGCTGGTCGACGGCCGGATGCCGGGGCTTGAGGCGCGGGCGGCCCGCCGCTGGGGCACCGCGCTGCTCGATATGGCGCGTGGCCATCCCGGACTGCTGGAGCTGATCGACGCCCACGCGTCCGATCCGGACCGGCTCGCGAGGGTCCCGACGACGGCCGGCCGGGCATGGGCCGAGGCCGGCGGGCCGCGCGCCGGCTTCCTCACCGGCGGAGCGCCCACCGGGGAGCCGGCCACGGACGAGGCCGACTACCTCCGGGTGCTGCACGGCTGGGCCGACAGCATCGTCGACCAACTGCCGCCGACGCACGTCGACTTGTTCCATCTGCTGTGCTGCCTGGAGCAGGACGACCGCACCCGCCCCACCGTCGAGCACATCTGGCCGGTGCTGCGCGACCAGCGGGGACACCGGAAGGAACCGTTGGACGAGGGCCTGCGGGCCCTGACCGCCGGCGGACTGCTCACCGTTCGGCCGGGCCTCGCGGCCGACGCCGCGCCGTTCGAGGTCCAGTCGACGGTGGCCGATCAGGGCCGCGCCCGGGCCGGCCCGGCGTTCCGGCGACAGGTGGACGAACTGTCGGCCGGCTACTGGATGACGGTCTTCCGGATGGCCTGGCAGCGCGAGGGCACCGAGGCCCAACACGCCGCACTCACCGGCCCGTTGATAGCGCGGGCCGGGCTCTCCGCCGCCCCGTATCTGATCCGGCTGCGGGACTGGTCGACGGCCGAGGCGCTGTTGGAGGCGGTGCTGCAGCGGGACCAGGCGCGGCCCACGCTCGCCCGGGTGATGCCCGTGCTGCGGCGGCTGGCCGCGCTGTCGGCCGCCGCCGACTCAGGGGCGCCCCGAAGTGGCGCGCTCACCCGCGCCGTTGCGGCGCTCGACCAGACGACGGCCGAGCGGCAGGCCCGGGCGCGGCTGGCCAGGGCGGAGGAGGACGGCGACCAGGCCGCCGTGGCCTCGGCGTCCAGCGCGCTGGCCGGTCTCTGTGTGCGCGCCGGGCGCTTCGACGAGGCCCTGGCCCATGCCGAGGCCGCGATCGTCGCCGGCCGGCGGGCCCGGTCCGGCGCGTGGACCCAACTCCACCTGGAGGCCCAGCGGTTGCGGGTGCTGGCCGATCAGGGCAGGGCGACCGAGGTGCTGGCCGTGGTGGACGAGTTGCGCGGCCGGATGAGCGCCCTGCCCAGGGAGCCGGTGGGCGCCGAGGCCGTGACCTGGTGGGAGAGCTGGGAGGAACTGCACGACACCGCGCAGCGCGCCGCCGTCACCGCCGGCGCCTGGCAGCGGGCGATCGGCTACGGCGACGCCGTCCACGCCTCCAAACGGGCGCGCGGCGCGCCGGCCCCTGATCTCGCCGAGGCCCGGTTCCCCTCCTATATGCCGCTGCTCCGACTCGGCCGGGAGGCCGAGGCGTTGGAGCTGCTGGAGAGCTGCCGCGCGGTGTTCGAGGCGGCCGGCGATCCGATGTGGCTCGGGGAGGTGTTCGGCGCGCTCGCCAATGTCGAGGACGCGCGCGGGCACGGCCGGGTCGCCATCGACCGCGAACGGGACGCGCTGCGCTACGCCTACCGGGCGGGGGTTCCGGCGGTCATCGTGGTGGGCCATGTGAATCTGGGCACCTATCTCAAGGTCCACGCCGGGGACGCGGCCGGCGCGACCGCCCACCACTGCGCCGCCGCCCTGCTCGCCGCCCGCATCCAGGGCAGATCCGCCGAGGCGCTCCAGGCCCTCGCCGGCGACCTCGCCGAGTTCGGCGACGCCGCCCGACTCCCTCTGAACATCGACGAGTTGGCGGCACGGGTGGCCGAGGTGCCGGGGGTGGACCTGGGCCGGCTGCTCGCCCGGCTCGTGCCCGATCCGGCGGAGCTGCGCCGCGCCCTGACGGCCGTCGTCGACGAGGCGCGCGCCCAGGCCGGTCGGCGGGAGGACAGCGCGGCGCTGACCGAGGCCGTCTGGGGCATGGTGTGGGAGCCGCTGGTCGCGGCCCTGGTGGCCGCCGGCCGGGGCAACAGCGCGGCCGGCGTGAAGCTGCGCCAACGCCTGGCCCAACTCGACGCGCTGGCACCGAACTTCACGCCGTTGGCGGCGGTGCTGCGGCGGCTGCTTGACGGGGACCGCTCGCCCGCCGTGCTCACCGGACTCTCGGCCCTGGACGCGCCGGTGGCGCGCCGGGCCCTGGACGCGCTCGCCGGCCGGGTGTCCGTCCCGGTCGAACTCTGGCCGGCGATGCATCTGGGGCTCCCGCTGGGGAACATCGTCGCCGCCGCGGCCGGCGAGGCGACGATGGCCGAGGCGGCCAGGGAGGCCGTCGACGACTTCCGAGCCAGTCCCCCGCTCGCCCCGATCGTTCAGCCCCTCGATCGGATCCTCGCCGGCGCCCGCGATGCGGCGCTCGCCACGCGCCTGGTCCAGCCGATGCACCGCGCGCTGGTCGCCGCCGTGCTGCACTACCTCAACACCGTTGAATCCCGGGGTGGTTGAAGGCGGCGACTGCCATACTGGACGGATGGAACGGGCGCCGAGGGTCAACGATGTGCGGCTTGGCGAAGACGGTGAGCTGGAGTTCTTCGACGGAACGGACTGGGTCTCCTACCCGGATGTCCCCGAGGACGACGCCGCGCCCAACGCGGTGAGCCGGGGGGACGACCCCGCGTGAGCGCGGCACCCCCCGACGACACCCGCGCCCCGCTGCCGTCCCCGCTGGAGGCCGTTCCCGAACTGCGGGCGGCGGCACGGTGGTTGATCGCCGCCTTCGGCGCGGTGGGCGCCGCGCTGATCGGCGGCGGCCCTTTGGTCGCGGTGAGCAGGATCGACGGGGCGCGCGACGCGCTGATCGCCGGGGCGGCGCTGCTGGTGGCGCTCACCGGGGTGACCGTCGCGATCTGGCATATCAGTCGGGTGCTGGTGCCCCCGATCACCACCACGGCGACGCTGGCCGATCCGGCACTCCGCCCGCTGCGGGAGCTGATCGACGCCGCTCCCGCCGACTTCCTCGGCTCCGCCGCCGAGAGCGTGGCCGATC
The DNA here is from genome assembly GCF_000974485.1 of Streptomyces sp. NBRC 109706. Classification (GTDB taxonomy): domain Bacteria; phylum Actinomycetota; class Actinomycetes; order Streptomycetales; family Streptomycetaceae; genus Streptomyces. The sequence continues at coordinate 42,683 of NZ_BBOM01000009.1, forward strand.
TGCTGCGCCACCGCGCCATCGCCGCGAACATCCACCGTGCCCTGCTCGCCGAGGCCGACCCGCGCCGCCGCGAACAGCTCGACCATCATCTCCTGCGCGCCCGCGCGAACATCGCCAGAACCGATCCCCATATCCGGTGGCTGCTGGCCATGGCCCATGTCTGGCAGATCAGAGCCACGTTCCACGCGGCGCGCCGCTGGTGCCTGCTGTCCGTCGCACTGGTCGCCGCCGGCGCGGTGGCCTTCCTCACCGTCGCGGGCCAACCCGCCTGAGGCGACGACGGCCCGGCCGGGGCGCTACGAGGACGAGGTCGGGGCCGCCGGACGGGTGGCGGCGGCAGCGGCGGTCGCGGTGGGGAGGGGGTCGGTGACCTGGCGGCCGAGGACTGCGGCGAGGTCCGGGCCGGTGGCGTGCAGGAATCCGTGGCGGATGGCGGTCGCGATCGAGGCGAGCATGGGCGGCTGGAACGGCAGCAGGCCCGGCGTCTCTTCGAGGAGCCGGCGCCGGTACTCGTCCAGGCCGATCGTCAGATGCGGAACCCCGAGCCGGTCGGCCACCCGCCGCGCCGTGATCGGCGTGCCGGTCAGCTCGTGGGTGCGCCCGACGTGGGGCGTCGGATCCGCCGCGACGATCGCCGCGGCCTCGGCGAGGTCCGCACGGGTGACGGCGGCCAGGGCGCCGTCACCGAACGCGGACTCCACCACCGGGCCGGCGTTGTCGGACGACCACCACAGCAGACCGCCGAAGAGCTCGGCGTACAGGCCGTTGCGCAGGATCGTCCAGGGCAGACCGCAGGCGCGCACCAGCCGTTCGGTCGCGCGGTGCGCCAACGCGAAGGCGAGATGGTCGCCGGCGCCGATCAGGCTCGTATAGACGACATGCCGCACGCCGTCCCTGACCGCCGCGTCCAGAACGGCGGCGTGCCGCCCGATGACCCGGTCGTCCTCGGCATAGCCGGCGGAGACCAGCAGCAGGGTCGACACCCCGCGAAGGTCGATGCCCGCCGGGTCGTCGAAGTCGAGCCGCCGCATCCCCTCGCCCGGGGTGCGGCTGCCACCCGTCGCGTTGGCGCCACGGGCGCGCAGGGCCGCGAGGGTGGCCGAGCCGAGGTTCCCGTTCGCTCCGGTCACCAGGATCATGTCAGTCACGTCTTCCGTAATGGTTCTCTTCGGTCGCTACGGTTGATCCTGATCCGCCCGCACATCGGTCACAAGGAGGCATTTTGATGTCACCCACGCACACCGAGGTAACCACCGCGCCCGCCGAACTCGATCCCTGTGGGCGGGAGGATCACCCGGACTGTGGGATCCGCGACGTCCTGGACCGCATCGGCGACAGGTGGTCCGTCCTGGTGGTCGTCGAACTCGCCGGCGGGCCACGCCGGTTCCGGGAGCTGCAACGCGCGATCGACGGCATCTCCCAGCGGATGCTCACCCTCACCGTGCGCCGGCTGGAACGGGACGGACTCGTCCTGCGCACCGTGTACCCGACCGTCCCGGCCCAGGTCGACTACCGCCTGACCGAGACCGGGGCCGGCCTGACCCACCTGGTCAAGGCCCTCGCCGACTGGTCCCTCGGCCACCGCGCCGTCATCGCCGAGGCACGGCGGCGGTATGACACGGCCCACCCCGGCCATGACATCAGATGACCGGGCCCAGTCACGCAGGAGATGCCGCTTCGGCCGCCTTGACCAGCGGCGCGTCCCGGACGAAGGGCCGGAACCCCACGCCGTAGTACAGCTCGCGCGCGGCGGGATGGCCCGGCGCGCCCAGGCAGGCCACCGTCGCATGGATCGCCCCGGCCGCCCTCGCCCGCCGCATCCCGTGCAGCATCATCGCCCTGGCCAACCCCCGACGCCGATAGTCCACGTGCGTCCCGAGCGGTTCGAACTCGACGGTGCTGTTCGCCTCGTCGAACCACATGATCGCGGAGGCCGCCATCGTGCCGTCCGGCGCCTCCACCAGAAGGTGCAGATCGCCCCGGTAGGGGGCGCTGGCCCGGACGCCCAGATAGTCCTCCAGCGTGTAGGTCGACCGGGCCCAGGCGTCCACATGGGCCCGGACCACGGCCTCGGGGCCCACCTCGTCGGCGTCGCGGAACCGGAACCCGTCCGGCAGTGCCGGCTCCTCCAGCTCGTCGAGGTCCCGTTCGTTCATCTGCGTCCAGTCCCCTGCGTCGCCGAGGGAGCCCTCGTCCTCCCGATAGCCGTGCGCGGCCCACCGTTCGAGGCCGAACCTGTCCGAGGCGCAGGGCACCACCGTGCGTTCGACGTTCCCCGCCGTGCGGTCGTACCAGTCGATCACCTCGTCGACCAGCCCGGCGTGGTCGGGGTGCACCTGGTACCCCAGACAGGCTCCGTCCCGCTGCGGCCGGAACCAGCCCCATGCCACCAACTCGCTGCCGTCGAACCATAGTTGGCAGGTCCAGCCCGCGCCCCTGGTGGCGCGTCCCCGCCCCCAGTTCCAGGCCAGTTCGCCGACCGACGCGTCGGCGTTCACCAGATCGGGACGCACCGCGGTGACGCGCCGCGCCAGCCCCTGCATCAGCTCTATGTCCTCGGCGGTGAGAAGCCGCAAGTTCGCCATGGTGCGCCACTGTGTCAGGACCCCGGAACCCCGTCGAACAGATTTCCGTCGCCGCTCGGCGGCGGGGGCGCTCCCCCCGCGTAACTCCCCTGCCCGGAGGGCATTTAGCCGGTGCGGGGGGACGAACCGACCGAGCAGAACGGGACAACGATGTCGCGGGACGACGAGTACTCGGAGAGCCTTGAGGAGTTCCTGGCGAGGATCGCCAGGTGGTACGAGACCGACCACGAGGGCTTCCGGACCCTCTATGACGCGGCCGTCGCCCATGTGGTGCCGATGCCCGCCGATACGCCCGACGAGGTGCGTTGCGACTGGAAAAACCGCAATATCCGCTTTCTCTGCGACTTCTTCCGCGAGTGGTACCACTGGGAGTCGAGCCCCAACAACGGATTGAACTACATCGAGAAATTCAGCTGGCTCAACTACGAGAACGACTACGGCATGGTCTTTGTGACCCGCGGCCCCGGCTACCGCATGACGGCCGACTTCACCAACCTCCAGGGCCGTTGGATGGACTCACCGGAGTCCAAGGAACTCATCAAGAAATGGGTGACCGAGCTGGGGCCCAAGCGGATGGCCGACTACCGCATCGAGGACTGGCCCAACTTCAACGCCTTCTTCACCCGCGAACTTGTCGACGGCGCCCGGCCGATCGACGCCAAGGACGACAACAGCGTGGTCGTCGCCTCCGCCGACTGCGTCATCAACATGATCGTGGACGAACTGACCGACACCACGCCCATCCCGGTCAAGACCGTCACCATGAACATCCGTCAACTGCTCGCCGACTCCCCGTACACCAACCGCTTTCTCGGCGGCACCGCGGTGTCCTGCGTCCTGCTGCCCGACAGCTACCACTGGTACCACGCGCCGGTCGGCGGTGAGGTGGTGGAATCCCGCGACGATATCGGCGGCCAGTACTACGGCATGCGGAACTTCCCGGAACTCCTCAACAGGGGAAACGTCGGATACGGCTACGACTACTCGCTGTTCAGTAATTTCCGGCGGGGCTATGTCATCATTCGCACGCGCTACCAGGACGCACAGGGCGACCCTGACGGCGAGGGCTATGTGGGCCTGGTGCCGGTCGGGCTCAACTCCATCGGTTCGGTGAACTTCGTGGAGAAGTTCAGGCGCGGCGCCTCGTCGACACCGGTTCCGGTGGAGAAGGGCGAGAAGGTCGGCAACTTCCAGTACGGCGGATCGCTCAACATCCTGCTCTTCGAGCCCGGCCGCTTTCCCGCGCTCCAACTCCTCCAGGGGCAACGCATCGGCGTCCTGGAACAACTCGCCCGCACCGCGAAGCTGTTCACCGGCCCCTACCACTCCCACTCCCCGCACCGCCCCCTCGCGCCCTGACCCCTCCTAGCCGGGCGGAGTGACGCCTCCGGGCGGGGCCGCGACGATGCCGGCCAGGATGAGGTCGACGCCGGCGAGGAACTGCTCCCGGTCGTCATGCTCGGGCAGCCGCGCCGCCACCCGGTGCACAAACGGGTACCGCGCCGGGTCGAGCCGCCGCCACTCCTCGGCCACGGCACCGAGGAGGGCACCTCGATCGGTCCCGTGGGCGAACCGACGGGCGTTCGCGGCATTCTGCCCGGCGACCCCGAGGGTGTAGTTCACCAGCGCGGAAACGGAGTCGAACCACGCCCGTTCGGGAACGCCGAGCGCCTGCAGCTGGCCGCCGATGCCCTCGAAGATCTGGGGCATCGCGGCCAGCCACGGCACCCGGGAGAGCTGGGCCCCCACCCAGGGGTGGGCGTCGATCGCGTCGAACACCCCCAGCGCGATGGCCCGGATCGCCTCGCGCGGCTCCGCGTCCTCGCCCACGTCCGTCACCACCCGGGCGATGACGTCATTGGTCGCCGCCGCGAGCAGATCGTCCTTGTTGGCGACATGCCAGTAGATCGCGCCGCTCCCCGTGGCCAGACGAGCGGCGAGCGCACGGAAGGTGAGGGCGCGTTCACCCTCGGTGTCCAGAATCCCGATCGCGGCATCGACGATCCGCCGCTTGGAGAGCGCGTCCGTGCGGCGCTCGGCCCGTTCCCGTTCGGCTCGCTGCGACCTGGTCGCCATGGACAGAAGTTTGACATGACTGGAACGCCGTTCCAAGCTGGAGCGGGTGGAACAACGTTCCATTCTTCCGTCGACCGAAGGAGAACCACCATGACCACCACCCCCATCGCGATCATCGGCGCCGGCCTGGGCGGCCTCACCCTCGCCCGCGTCCTGCATGTCCACGGCATCCCCGCGACGGTCTACGAGGCCGATCCGTCGGCCGCGTCCCGCGCCCAGGGCGGCCAGCTCGACATCCACCCGGAGGACGGTCAGCGCGCCCTCGCCGACGCCGGCCTCACCGACCAGTTCCGCGCGATCATCCACCAGGGCGCCGAGGCGGTGCGCGTCCTCGCCCCGGACGGCGCGCCGCTGCTCCACGTCCCCGACGACGGCAGGGCCACCCGCCCCGAGGTGCTCCGCGGCGACCTGCGACGCGTCCTGCTCGACTCACTCCCCGAGGGAACGGTCCGCTGGGGGCACAAGATCACCGATGTCCACCCCGTCGGCGACGGCCGGCACCGGCTGAGCTTCGCCGACGGCTCGACCACGACCACCGGCCTCCTCGTCGGCGCCGACGGCGCTTGGTCACGGGTCAGGCCGCTGCTGTCGGACGCCAGGCCCGGCTATGTCGGCACCACATTCGTCGAGACCTATCTCCATGACGTCGACGCGCGACACCCGGCGACGGCCAGGGCGGTCGGCGAGGGCGCCATGTACGCGCTCACCCCGGGGAAGGGGATCGTCGCACACCGTGAGGCGGGGAGCGTCCTGCACACCTATGTCGAACTGAACCGCCCCGCCGACTGGTTCAACGCCGACGCCACCTCCCTGACCAGGCGGATCGCGGCCGAGTTCGACGGGTGGGCCGCACCTCTCACCGCGCTGACCACCGAGGGCGAGACCGCCCCGGTCGCGCGCCGGATCCACACCCTCCCGGACGGACACCGTTGGGACCGGGTACCGGGCGCCACCCTCATCGGCGACGCCGCCCACCTGATGCCGCCGTCCGGCGACGGCGCGAACCTGGCGATGTTCGACGGCGCCGAACTCGCCAAGGCCATCGTGGCCCACCCCGGCGACACCGAGGCGGCGCTCACCGCCTACGAGGAGGCGCTGTTCCCGCGCGGCGCCGCGTACTACGCGGACGCGCGCGACATGCTCGACATCTGCCTCGGCGACCGCGCGCCACACGCCCTCGTCGACCTCTTCCGCAACGCGGCGCAACCGACGCCGTCCCAGCCCTGACCTGCCGGAAGACGGACAGCCGGGGGGCGTCGGGGCAGGTCACCTGCCGCTCCAAGGCCGGTCACCGACCGGTCGGGAACGGGATCAGGGAACCGATCAGGAATCGAGAAGCCGTGGTCACGAATCAGTCCTAACGTGATCTCCATGGCAAGCACCTCGCTCGCCCGACCCACTCCCCGCCGAGAGGAAACCGCCATGCCGACCAGGAAGCCGTCCACCGAGAAGTCCGGCACGACCTCCGAGCTGTACGAGGGATTCACCGCCGAGGAGCGGGCCGCGATGAAGGAGCACGCGCGGGAACAGAAGAAGACGGCGGCGCGACGCGGTTCGTCCCGGGCGGAGAAGGAGGCAGCGGCGGAACGGGACGTACTCGCGAAGATCGCCGAGATGCCGGAGGCGGACCGGGCCCTCGCCGAACGCGTCCACGCCATCGTCAGCACCGCGGCCCCCGGCCTCAAGGCCAAGCTCTGGTACGGGATGCCGGCCTACGCCAGAGACGGCAAGGTGGTCTGCCACTTCCAGGACGCCAAGAAGTTCAACACCCGCTATGCCACCCTCGGCTTCAGCGATCTGGCGGCACTCGACGACGGCACCATGTGGCCGGTCGCCTACGCCCTGCGGGAGCTGACCCCCGCCGACGAACAGCGCATCACCGCGCTCGTCAAGAAGGCGGCGGGCTGACGGCGGGGGCGGATAACCAGTTGCCGCTCGGGCCGGCGCTCCGCATCATCCACACGGTGACCGACACACCCGAACGCTGGACCCAGGCAACCGTCTACCCCGACATGTGGGTGGATCCCGACAAGGACCCGCGCAACAGCGACGGAGCCGCCCCGGACGGCGAGTTGGCGACGCTCCAGGAGTTCCTGAGGGACTACCGCCACACGCTCCGGATGAAATGCGAGGGGCTTACCCCCGAACAACTGGCCCGCCGATCGGTACCCCCGTCGACCATGTCCCTGCTGGGACTGGTCCGCCATCTCGCCGAGGTGGAACGGGACTGGCGCAACTGGATCCTGCCGGACGACCCGGCGCCCCGGCTGTACGGGGGCAGGGACAGCGACTTCGACGGAGCCCTCGCGGAACCGGAGCTGGTGGAGAGCGCCTTCGCCGACCTGGCCCGCGAACAGGCCGCGACGGACGCCGCGTTGGCCGAACACCCGGACCCGGGCGCGCGCGTCGTCCACCACGGCACCGCCCCCGGAGCCGTCCGGGAGCTGTGGGTCCACCGCGTCGAAGAGTACGCACGCCACTGTGGGCACGCCGACCTGCTGCGCGAACGCATCGACGGACGAGTGGGCCAGTAGGCCCGAGCCGTCCGAATCGCACACCGGTCGACCGGAACTGCCGATACTGAAGGTAGTTGCCCACTCGCTCAAGGAGAACCATTGGCCTTCGCCGTCTCCCACGGCGACCTGGAAGCGGCCTTCGGCGCCGCCCACGTCACCACCATCCCACCGGACCGGCTCAACCCGGCGGTCACCCACCCGGACAGCCGCCGCTTTCTCGCGGAGGTGGGGCTCCCGACAGCGGACCGATTCCTCTACGCGCCACTGGAGTGCCTGACCTCCGGCCTGCCGAACGCCGTCGATTTCGACCCGGGGTTCGGCTATCTGGAGGTGCCGCCCAAGACCGTCGAGCACTGGGTCGGCCTCGGCTTCTGCCAGGCCCACCGCATCTTTCTGGACGGCGCCACCGGAATCGTCTGGCTGCTACCCGACGGCGAGTCGGAGGCATATGTTCTCAACACCCGTCTCGATCTCTTCGCGCGCTGCCTGTGCTCCGTACGGCGCCGCTGGGACGTCCTGGCGGGGCCCACCGACATCGACCTCCGAACGACGATCGTCGACGAACTGGCCGCTACTTTTGCAGCGTTGGACCCGGCGGCCATCAACTCTCCTGAGACCACCTGGCGCTACTGGGGCCTGTCCGACCTGGCGGACTACTGACAAATTTCGCTGACGTAACATCATCTGCACTCTGTGCCACGCTGGTTGGGGTTGAAATGGCGCACTTGGAGGGTTGCGAATGTCGATCAATCTGCCCGGCTGGCTCGCTGAGGTCGTGGACTGGCTCGGCTTCAACTGGCCCGACATAGACGAGGACGAACTCCGCGAGGCGGCCGACGGGCTGCGCTCCTACGCCCAGGAGTGCGAGGACTCCCTCGACGCGACAACGGGCGTCGTCGGCAACGACCTTGAGCAGGTGTACCAGGCCCAGTCCTATGGCGCGCTCGCCGAGCTCTGGGGCCAGCAGTCGTCCAGCCACATGCGGGCCCTCATCGACGGCTGCCAGATATTAGCCGACGGCCTCGACGCCGCCGCCATAGCCGTCGAGGTCATGAAGGGCCGCTGCATCACCCAACTCGGCATAGCCGCCGGTCAGATGACCGCCGCGCTGGCCGCCTCCGCGGCCACCTTCGGACTGGCCTCCGGCACCGCCGTCGCGACCCAGCAGTTACAGCGACGGCTGATGAACGAGATAGTGCAACGCTTCGAGGAAGAGGCGATCGGCGCCCTGGTGGACGGCGTGATAGGCCCGGTGCAGGACCAGATACTCACGGCAGTGGAACGACTCGCATACGAGGAGGCCGCCGACATCGCGGCCGGTGAACCACTGCCGACACTGCAACTGAGAACCGACGAGATGCGGGCCCTGGGAGGCACGATCCTGGGCCAGGCCGACGGAAACCTCACCTCCGGCGAACAGTTCGCCTCCCGGGTGTCGGGACTGACCTTCGCCACCGGGGGCTGAGGGTGGCGGGCTTAGGTCGGCGCATCGCCGAACCGGTAAGGAACATTCTCGACGACATCGCCCGCAAAGTCCCACAGGGCATGGAGCGGGCCCACCGCCGCATCTCGGAACGGGTCCGCACGGCGGCCGACCGCTTCGACGAGTCGGAACGCCGCATCACCGACCGGGTCCCGACCTACCAGGTCGACAACGACGGCAACGTACGCCGGTTGATGCCGGACGGCTCCACCCGGGAAGTCAGCGCCTCCGACAACTCCGGCATCCGCAACCTCCTGGGCCCGGACGGGCGAGCGACCCCGCACCGGAGCGGGCAGAACCTCCTCCCTGGTCCAAGGGACAGGAGAAACGGCGTGGTGAACTCGGAGCGCGTCGCGCCTGGCAGCACCGAGCTCTCCCGCGCGACTCAGCGTGCGCGTCTGGCTGACGAGAACCGAGGGGGCGACAACTACGCGGCGTTCCGTTATCAGGGGGACGACGGAGATTTTATTCTCGTCGGCAGTAGCGTTCGAAGAGGAAATGTCCATTCGGAACAGGCCGCTGGAAGTCCCTTCCTCGCAGCCCGGGACCGCCTCACCGGAGATGTCACCGAGGTGTACACGGAGCGAGATCCATGCGGCATACCAAACGGCGGCCGAAACTGTGCCACCTGGCTCGCCCATTATTTTGGCGGGGACCTTCCCGTCTCCGGAAGCTTCGAATACGGCGACGCCGCAAGCCGTGCAAGAGGGAACACGGCGCACAGCGCATACGTGGACGGGTTGTTCGCCGATACCGCGTACCAGGACAGCTTGTTCGGGCGTTCGGGGCGGCGATGATGGAAGGCGTTAGCATGAGTCGTATGAGTGATGGGAGTGGCGAGTCAGCGGACTTGCGGCGGCGGTTGGAGTTGCGGTTCGGCCTTGTGGGTCTGCGGCGGATCGTCGTCCCGGAGGATGCGCTGCCGGCGGCGGACGCCGCCCTGTTGGCCGAGTGTGGCGTCCCCCGACAGGTGGGCCCCTACTTCATCGCACCCGACGATGACGCCCCCACCCAACTCGGCGCCTACGCACAGTCGATGGACGCCAAGCAGACCTCCTGGATTCGCATCGGCACGGACCGAGGGGCACAACTCTGCCTTGACACAAGCGGAACGGTGCGAGCGGAGTTCATCGGAATCGACGAACCCGGCCTGCAGATCAACGCATCACTCACCGCGTTCCTTGAGTCCCTGCTCGCACTGGACGAAGGACTCTCCTCCCTCGCCGCCACCCCGTCCGTACCCGAACGAGCCGAGCTGATCCGCGCCCTGGCACGACGCATCGCCGTAGCCGACCTGGAGCCAATGGAAACCCCCGATTCCTGGTGGTTGACCGTCCTCCAGGACATACGACACACCATGACCCACCCCGGCTACGCGTCATTCGAAATCATCGACGCCCAAGGCGACAAACAGATCGCCACCAGCTCAGGCGCCCTCTGCCTCCACCCCGAAGAACGCCTCTGGGAAGAACTCGCGGAATCCGGCACCCGACCCGAGCAGATCAAACAGGTCTACACCGAGTTGGAAGCCTGCTTCCTTCCCGGCCACTACTGCGCACTCTGGCTCGCCACCACCTTCCCCGAAGCACGCTTCACCCACTCCTTCGACTACGGCGACACCGCCGAAGAACGCGAAGCCGGCTTCCTCGCCCTGCTCCGCCACTCGGCCGCCCAACAGCAGGGAGAGTCATGACTTTCGCAGTGTCCCGTGCGGACCTGGAAACGACCTTCGGTGCCGACCACGTCACCACCATCCCCCCGGACCGGCTCAACCCGGCGGTTGTCCACCCGGACAGCCGCCGCTTTCTAGCCGAGGTGGGGCTCCCAGCGGCGGACGGGTACATCTACGAGCCGTTGGAGTACCTGGACTCGGGACTGCCCAACGCCCGTGATTTCTATCCCTGGTTCGGGGATTTGGAGGCACGGCCCGTGACAGCCGACCACTGGGTCGGCCTCGGCTACTGCCAGGCCCACGGAACGTTCCTGGACGGCGCCACCGGAATCGTCTGGCTTCTGCCGGAAGGAGAGTCAGAGGCCCTGATCCTCAACAGCCGTCTGGACCTCTTCGCACAATGTCTGCTCTCGGTCCACAGCCGCTGGGACATCCTCGTGGGCCCCACCCACTACACCGTTCGCACGCCGATCGCCAACGCGTTGGCCGACGAGTTCGAAACGCTGGACCCGGCGGCGAGCGCCGTCACCGAAAGCACCTGGCGCCACTGGGTACTGGATACCCTGACCGACTTCTGAGCCATGACTTCCGCCGTCTCCCGCGCCCACGTCATCACCATCCCTCCGGACCGGCTCAACCCGGTGGTCGTCCATCCGGGGTGTCGGCGGGTCCTCGCCGAGGTGGGGCTGCCTTCGGATGAGTTGTTCCTCTTTTCGGGAGGGAGAGGTCGTTGTTCTCAACTCCCGGCTGGCTCTCTGAGGAAGAAGGTCATCAAGTTGGCCAAGAAGGTCGAGGCCGTGGACCCGACGGCCAGTGCCCTGCCGGAGAAGGGCTGGCGCGAATGAGTTCTGTTCCATTTGATGGACTTCTGAGTCCGCGCCACCAGGTTCCCCGCCGGCCCGAAGCGAAGGAGTTGCCCCATGTCCGCGCCGTCAGAGTCCGCGTTAGCGCCCGAAGCCGGCGATAATTGGCCCCCGTTGGGGGCCGGGCGGGGGGTCGCCGGGCGGGTGTTGGTGGAGTGGGCCCGGGGGGCGGAGTCGCCGGGGCTCTGTCTGATCGGCGGCGCGCGTGGTGCCGGGAAGAGTCATCTGTTGGCCTGGTTCGCCGCTCACGGTGGGGGCGATGCCGCCACGCGGGTCAATGCGGTGGTCCCGGCGGCCGGGTTGACGCCGGTGGCGGTGCTCTGGGAGCTGGCGCGTCAACTGGACTGGGACGCACGGACGTTGCCCGAGCTGCTGGCCATCGCCGCCGGGGATCGGCGGCCGTTGTTGATCGGGTTCGCGGATCTGCACCGGGCCGCGCCCGGCGGGCGGCTGAGCGGTTTTCGGCTGGTGCCCGAGCTGTTGGAGCCGCTGCTGCGCCAGCCGTGGGTGCGGGTCGTCGCCGAGGTGGGGCCGGTGGCGGCCAGCGAGTTCGGTGTCGAGGCCACCGTGATCGATCTGGACGATCCCCGGTTCACCGACCGGGACGCATACGCGGAGTGGTACGGCGGTCTGGGCCCGGGCGGTCCGCCGGTCGTGCCGGCCGACGTTCCCTATCCGCATCCGGTGCTGGGGCGGCTCGCCGCCCGGCTGCCGGCAGGGCCGCCGGCGAGCGAGGATCCGGCCCGGGCCCTGTGCGAGGTCTGGTGGCAGCGCCAAAGCCCGGCGGAGCAGCGGGCGTTGGGCACGCTGGCGCGGCTGCGGGGTCGTGTCGGTCCCGACACCTGGCGTGCGGTGCATACCGCGTTGCGTCCGGAGGACACCGCCATCGCGGCGGACGAGGCCCTGGGCGAGGGCCCGTTCGAGCTGCCGCTGCCGGCGCTGGCCGAACTCGCGCCGCTCCCAACGGAGTCGGAGGTCTTTGACGCGCTGCTCTCGCTGGTGCCGAGGAATCCACAGGGCATCGCCGAATGGGCGGAGGCACCCCGCTATGTGCGGGACCATATCGCCGGCCATGCCACCGCCGAGGAGGAGGCGGCGCTGCTGTTGAGCGATCCCGGATTCCTCGTTCATGGTTCGGTCTCGGACATCGCCGGCCTGCTGGACCGGCCCGGGCTGCCGGCTCCGCGCGCTTTGCCCGCGGTGTGGCGTGCGGTCGGGCCCGTGCTCGGCTGGGCGGGCGACGGGCTCGCCGAGCGGGCGGCGATCCTGCACGCCGGGGCGTTGGCGCGGGTGCCGAGGCTGGCCGGGCTGCTCGCTCCGGCGGCCGACGGCCATCCGTTCAGGGCCCGTTGGTCCCGGCTGCGGCGGCGGGTCACCGTGGCCAGTGGGCCGGCCAGGGGGGAACGTTGGCCGGGGGCGGTGCGGGCGCTTGCCTTTGACGCGGCGTCGTCCGGGCTGGTGGCGGCCGATCCGTTGGGGCAGCTGCGGCAGCTGGATGTGGCCACCGGCGTCCCGGCCGGGCGGGTGGTCAACGAGCTGCGTGCGCCCGTCGTCGCGTTGGCCCCCCTCGGCGACGGCGCCTGGGCGGCGTTGAGCGACGCGGGAACGGTGCGGCTGGTCGGTCCCGGCGGTGACGCCCCGACGCCGGCGCCGTTCGATGTGCTCAACGCGGAGCGGAGCCCGGTCAGTTGCCTGGGTGGCGACGCGGCGGGGCGGCTGCTGGTGTGTGGCCATGAGTCGGGCCAGGTCACGGTGTACGAGGGGGGTGTCCGGCAGGCGTCGGTGCGGTTCGCCGAGGTGCCGGTGACGGCCGTGGACTGTCTGCGGCTGGGGAACGGGCGGGTGCTGGTGGTCGGCGCGGTGGCCGACGGGCGGGTGGTGTTGTGGGGTCCGCCCGAGGCGCCGTCGGGTGTGCCGCTGGTGAGCCGGGCCGCGGTGCCGATGGCGTTGGTCGCCGCCCACACCTCGGTCGGCGTGGTGCTGGCGGTGTCCTGGGCGAACGGGCTGGTCGAGCTGCTTGGCCTGCCGGGGGACGGCGCGCTGACGTTCCGCCCCCACCACCGGGTGGCCGCGCTCGCCCTGACCTTCGACGGACTGCTGGTGGGCGCGGACGACGAGTCGATCACCGGCTGGCGATGCGATCTCTCCCGGCTGGTCGAGCCGAAGGTCGCGAACGAGGACAAGGACACGGGGACGGAGACGGAGACGGAGACGGAGACGGACCAGGGGACCCGCTCCGCGCTCTAGTGACAGTTGGCCATCCGCTTGGTTGGATGCCACGGACGTCCCACCAGCCGTTGGAGTGTCCCGTGCCGCTCTCCCGTCGTGCTCTGCTGTCGCTCGTTCCCGCCGTTCCCGTCGTCTCCGCCCTCGCCAACTCGGGTTCTGCCCCGGCCCGTTCGGGTGCCGCTCCCGGGGAGGGGTTCGCGCGGCTGATCGACAACACGGTGGCGACCTTCGCCGGTACCCCGGAGTCCAACGCGCGGCCCGAGGTCGCCGGGAAGCTGACCGCGATCGAGACGACCGCGCGCACCTGGCTGGCCGCGTTGGAGACGGCCGGGCCGGACGAGCTGTTCGCCGGGCTGCCGTTGGGCAGCAGCGACGCCCAGCTGCACGCCAGCTATCTGCATCTCTACGAGATCGCGTTGGCCACCCGCGTGCCGGGCGAGGCGGCATCCGACCTCCGCGACAATGTGACGGTGCAGCGGCGGGTGATCGACGCGCTCGGTTGGCTGCACGAGCGGTACTTCGGTGACCAGGACGCCGGTTACTACGGCAACTGGTTCAACTGGGAGATCGGCGTGCCCACTTCCGTGAGCCGCACCCTGGTGCTGCTGCGGGATCAACTGGCCTCGTACGCACCTGAGTTGACGGCCACCTATGTGGGTTCGATGGACGCCTATCTGCGGAACGGCAAGGATGGCGATGTCGATCTCGACTCGCGGTTCCACACCGGCGCCAATCTCGCCGATATCACCGTCAACCGGGTCCTGCAGGGCGCGGTGCTCGGTGACGAGGCGCGGATCGTCAAGGCCGTCACGGATCTGGGCACGGTCTTCGATCCGATCGACCCCTATGCGCTGCGGCACGGTGTCACCGACGGCTTCTACGCGGACGGCTCCTTTCTCCAGCACGCCTCCGTCGCCTACACCGGCTCCTACGGCACCTCGCTGCTGGCCAGGGTCACCCAGTCGTTCAAGATCCTGGACGGCACCGGGTACGGGGCGCGGGAGGCGCTGGTCGGCGTGGTGCGTGGCTGGATGGTGAACGGGTTCGCGCCGCTGATCTTCGAGGGCTGGTTGATGGAGCTGGTCAGGGGGCGGGCGGTGTCCCGCACCACCAGCGGCTATGCGGCGACGGCCGCGGTGGTCGAGGCCGCCGTCGATCTGTCGGCGGCGGTGGAGGACGAGGCGGAGGCGGCGGAGCTGCGCGGCTATGTCCGGCATCTGCGGGAGACCTCACCGGTGGCGCTCGATCCGGTGGGTTTTGTCTCGCCGGTGAGCGTCGCCCGGTTCGCCGACATCCTGGCGGACGCCTCGGGGCCGGCCGACGATCTGGGGCCGGCCGAGCGGAACGTGGCGTTCAACGCGATGGACCGCACGGTCCACCGGCGCCCGGGCTATGCCTTCGCGCTGGCCCGGAGTTCGGGGCGGATCAGCAAGTACGAGTACATGAGCGGCGAGAATCTGATGCCGTGGTTCCAGGGCGACGGGGCGCACTACCTCTATCTGTCGGGGCAGGACCAGACGGAGGTGTTCGGCGTCGACTACTTCACCACCGTCTCGCCCTACCGGCTGGCGGGGGTCACCGCGCCGGTGGAGTCCCGGAAGACGGTGCCGGAGCTGTACGGGGAGCTCTGGTACGACAACCCGGATGAGGGCTTCACCTCCTCATCCGAGGCGCAGAACACCTATGTCTACTTTCCGCGCGGCACCCGTTCCCATTCTGGCGGGGCCAGTCTCGACGGCTATGGCGCGGTCGCCATGGCGCAGTCGGACGACGCGGCGTACCAGGCGCTGCGGGAGGGCCTGCTCCCGGCGGACTTTGTCGCCTACCGCAATGCCGAGGCGATCCGCTCCTGGTTCATGTTCGACGAGGAGATCGTGCTGCTGGCCGCCGGGGTGCGGGACGGGGCGGGGCGGGCGGTGACCACCACCCTCGACAGCCGGATCGCCGCACCGGGCGACACGGTCGAGCTGACCGGCCAACTCGCCGACGGACGCGCCTGGTTCACCGGTTCCGGGGAGCCGCCCGCCTGGCTGCGCTATGCCAATGTCGAGCAGGGCACCGCGATCGGCTATGCCTTTCTGGACGGGGCGCGGGCCGATGTCTCGTTGGAGACGGTCACCCGCAGCCGTCGGGCGGTGCGGGTCGCCAATCCGGACACCGAGGTGACCAAGCAGGTGTTCTCGCTGGTGGCGCGGCGGCCGGCCGGCGCGCACGCGCCCGGCTCGGTGGCCTGCGCGCTGGTGCCGAACGCCACCGAGGAGCGGCTGGCCGGCTATGCCGGCGGGCCGGTGACGGTGCTGCGCAACAGCGAGCGGATACAGGCCGTTCGGCATGCGGGCCTCGGCCTGCTGGCCGTCAACACCTTCGGCGCCGGCGTCCACCGCGCCGGGCCGCTGACCGTCGAGGGCGCGGCGTCCGTGCTGCTGCGGGAGGCGGCGGACGGCACCGTCTCGCTGGCCGTGGCCGATCCGACGACGGAACGGGACGATATCGCCGTCACCCTGCGCGGGCGCCGGCTGCGGCCGGTGGAGACGGATGACGGGGTCCGGGTCCGCCGGGTCGCCGGCGGTACCCGGATCGAGGCCCGCACCCGGCGGGTGTACGGGCGCAGCCTGGTCGCGCGGCTGCGCTGAGCCTCAGCGGAGCACCGCCACGACCAGCGTCGCGACGGTGGTGAGCACGGTGAGGGTGGCGCCGAAGGTCCGCCCGGCGCGGAGCGCGGCGGCCGGCCTGCTCGCGCCGTCGAGCCGCGCCAGCACGGCGGTGGCGACGGCGGTCAACAGGGCGAGCAGCAGCGCGGCCAGCAGGGTGACGAGCAGCGCCAGCAGGAGCACGGCGAGGGTGCGGGTCGGGGTCATCGGGGGGCCTCTCTTCCGGTCGAGTCGGGACGGTCAACGGACTGTCGCTGCAAGGAAGATGGCCTGTTCGGCGGACACCCGCGTGCGCGCTGAACGAAGATGAACGGGTCCATACGCGGCGACGCGGCGAAAGGTGGCTCGGTGACGCCGGAAGAGGCCCTGGCGGAGTTGAAGGCGCGGCTGCGCCGGCTGCGGGTGGAGCGGGGGCTCTCCATGCCGGGGCTTGAGCTGCGCGCCAAGCTCGGCCACACCACGGCGAGCCGCGCGCTCAACGGTGCCCGTCCGCCCACCGAGGCCACCGTGATCTCCCTGGCCAAGGCGCTGCGCACCGATCCCGCGCCGCTGCTTGAGCTGCGCCGTCTGGCGGTGCCGGACCCGGTCGCCCGGGGGCCGAGATCGCGGTTCGAGGAGGACTACCGCACGTATCTGGTGCGCAGGCACGGCCAGTTGTCGGTGGTGGGCCTGGATCTGAGCCATCGTGGTCGGGCTCGCTGGCCGCTGGACACGGCCTATCTCAGCCTGGAGTTCACGGTGCCGGGGCCGGCCTGGCGGTTCGGCGACCAGATTCTGCGGCCGTCAGGCGAGACCAGGATCGAACGGGCGGAACGCGCGTTGGCCGGCCATCACCGGGTGCTGGTAAGGGGGTTGGCGGGCAGCGGCAAGACCACGCTGTTGCAGTGGCTGACCGTGTCGGCGGCTCGCGACGGGCTGCCGGACGAGCTGCGCCAACTGCGGGGCCGGGTGCCGTTCCTGTTGCCGCTGCGGACCCTGGTCCGCCGCGGGCCGCTGCCCGCCCCCGGCGAGTTCCTGGCGTCGGTCGGCTGCTCGCTGGCCGAGAGCCAGCCCGCCGGCTGGGCCCACCGACTGCTGTTCGACGGACGGGCGTTGCTGCTGATCGACGGGCTGGACGAGGTGCCGCAGGAGCGCCGCGCGGAGACCGAGCAGTGGCTGCGGGATCTGCTGGCCGCCTACCCGGAGGCCGCGGTCGCGGTCACCAGCCGTCCGTCGGCCGTCCCCGAGGGCTGGCTGACGGACGCGGGGCTGGCGCAGCTGACGGTGCGTCCGATGAGCGTCCGGGACATCACGGTCTTTGTCGCCCGCTGGCATGCCGCCGCCGTCGCGGGCACCGACGACCCGGACGAACGGGCCCATCTCATCGAGTTGCGCGACCAGTTGACCGACACACTGCGCGCCCACCGGGACTTCGCCCGGCTCGCCGCCACCCCGCTGCTCTCCGCGCTGCTGTGCGCGTTGCACCGGGACCGTCGTGGCCATCTCCCGGACAGCCGCATGGAGTTGTACGAGGCGGCGCTCTCAATGCTGCTGGTGAGGCGGGACGACGAACGCGATATCCAGGCGCCCGAAGGGGTGGTGCTCAGCCGGGACGCCAGCCTCAAGCTGCTGCAGCGGCTGGCGTACTGGCTGATCATCAACGGCCAGACGGAGATGAGCCGTTCGGTCGCCCGCGCGCTGATCGCCGATGCACTGCCGGCGATGCGCAAGGTCGCCAAGCAGGGGTCGGCCGAGCAGATCCTCCACCATCTGCTGGCCCGCAGCGGCCTGTTGCGGGCGCCCGCCACCGATGCGATCGACTTCGTGCACCGCACCTTCCAGGACTATCTGGGTGCGCGGGCCGCGCTACAGAGCATGGATCTGCCGCTGCTGATCGGCCATGCCCACGATCCGCAGTGGGAGGACGTGCTGCGGATGGCGGTGGCCCAGGCCCGTCCCGACGAGTGCGCGACGCTGCTGCTCGGCCTGATCGAGCGGGGCGTCGAGGAGCCGGACCACCGCAACCGGCTCCATCTGCTGGCCGCGGCGTGTCTCACCCACGCCGAGGAGGTCTCCCCGACGGTCCGCGAGACGGTCGAGCGGCGGACGGCCCAGTTGCTGCCGCCACGGGACCGGGAGCAGGCACGGAAGTTGGCCGAGGTGGGGCCGTTGATCCTGGACCTCCTCCCGGGCCCCGAGGGGTTGAAGCACCAGGAGGCGCAGGCGGTGGTGACGGCCGCCGGACTGATCGGCGGCGACGCGGCGCTGCCGCTGATGAAACGCTTCCGGGGCACCCGGCGACAGCTGGTGCACAGCGAACTCCAGTCCGCCTGGGACCAGTTCCACCCGGGGGACTATGCCAGGGAGGTGCTGGCCCAGCTGCCGGACCTTCGCTTTCTGCAGGTTTCGACGGACGAGCAGTTGGCCCAGCTGGGCCAACTGCCGCAGGTCTCCCGCATCACCCTGCGGGGCGACTTCTCCGCCTCGGCGCTGAGCGCGTCGCTGCGCGGCGACCGGCTGGCCCAACTCGACATCTGGCACAACCGCGCACTGCGCACGTTGGGCTGGGTGAGCGGGCTGCCCCGGCTGACCTCGCTCAGGCTCGCCAGCTGTCCCGAGGTCGAGGATCTGAGCCCGCTGGCCGACTGTCCGCTGGACTCGCTGAGGCTTTCCGCCTGCCGGCGGCTCTCGTTCGGCGGGCTCGCCCGGTTGACCGCCCTGCGGGAGTTGTCGCTCAACACCCCGCTGCCGGTGGCGGAGCTGGGTGACCTTCCGATCGGCGCCCGTCTGGCGGAGCTGAGCCTCGGCGACGGCATCCGGCCGGGCTTCTCGCTGGCCGGGATCGGCCGCTGGCCCGCGCTCGGGCTTGTCGACCTGGGGACGTCGGTCGACGGGGCCGACGAGCTGGCCGCGCTGCCGGAGCTCCGTCAGCTTCGGCTGACCGGTAGCGCCGCCCTCGGTCTGCTCGCAGCACTGCCGCGACTGCCGCAGGTCACCCGGCTGATGCTGGTCATGGAGCGGCCCCTCGAACTGCGGGCGGTGCGCGATGTCCTCCCCGGGCTCACTGGGCTGACGATCATCTGCCATCGCAAGCTGCCGGTGGACCTGCGGCCGCTGAGCGATCTGCCCGGGCTCAGGATCAGGATCAGCGGCGCCGGACACGTCGACGGCGCCAAGCAGTTTCCGCTCGGCGCCGTCACGATCAGCTGAGGATCTAGCCCCAGGCCCCCGGCGGGGGCTGCGGCTTGTTGGTGCCGCCGACGAAGTAGCCGGTGAAGGCGGCGGTGGCCGGGGCCAGGGCCAGCAGCGGCCAGGTGAAGCCGTTGCTGTTCTCCGTCCAGCCTTCGAACATGTCGGAGAAGTCCTCGAAGAAGAACTCGAAGGCACCCTTGGCGCCGTCCACCGCCTCCTCGGCCAGCACCGCCGAGGCGAAGGTCTCGCCGAGCAGCATGGCCACCAGGGCGCCGACGGCGGCGAGCCAGTAGATGCCCACCCGGCCCGGCGCCAGCTTCGCCGCCGGGAGGCCGATCAGGGCGCCCATCAGCGGGGCCAGCCAGGTGAGTTGGGCGACGCCGATCTCGGTGTCACCGTTCTCCATGGCCTCGGTGATCAACGCCTCCAGGTCCACCACCATCCCGGTGACCAACCCGTAGACGAAGAACAGCGCCACCGTGAGGCCGATGACCAGGGCGGCGGCCGCGCCCGCGTTGCCCCGCCGCGCGGGGGGCGGCGGGAACGGCGGGCCCGGCATCCCGGGTCCCGGCGGGCCCTGCGGGTAGCCGTATCCGGGCTGCGGCGCCTGCGGCTGCTGCGGATAGCCGTAGCCGGGCTGTGGCGGCTGGGGTTGCTGGGGATAGCCGTAGCCGGGGCCCGAGGGCTGGCCGGGCGGTCCCGGTGGTTGTGGTTGTTGCCAGGGCTGACTCATGCTTTCCCCCATTGATCCTGTGCCGACGGCCGATCCTGTGCCGACGGCGCGTCCGTGCTCGCCGGTCCCGTCCCGCTCAACCGCTGTAGGGAACGGCGCAGAGCAGCGTCGAGTCGTCGTCCAACGTCCACCAGTAGTACTGCTGGTTGCCCGCGTCCGATGAGCACTCGTTGCCGGTCGGGTTGGACGGGGCCTGGTAGACCGCGATCACGTTGAACTTCTGGCTGTAGGGCGACGGCACCGTGCCGCCCTGGCAGTCGATCCAGCTCATCAGGTTGCCGCTGCCGTCCGACATCCCCAGGAAGCACTGGCCGATGGCGAACTGCCGAGTGACGCAGAGCGCCACGGTTTCGCCGTTGAAGCTGTAGGAGAGGTAGGAACGCCCGGCGTCGACCGGGCAGTCGCCGACCGATCCGCTGGTCTGGGAGACCCAGACGCCGGCGTTGTCCGCCGAGCAGTCGACCATCTCCGGGTTGGTGCTGGCCCAGTCGGTCTCGGAGACCATCCAGTTCGCCAGGCAGCTGCCGGCGCTGACCGCCTGGTAGAGCTCCATGGTGGGGTCGGTCGGATCGGGTGTCGGATTGTCCTGGACCCCGCCGCCGCTGCCGCCGCTGCCGCCCGAGCCGCCGAGATCGCCGCCACCCGAGGTGTCGAGGCCCAGATCGTCCGGATCGCCCAGGTCCCCCGGGTCGGGCAGCCCGTCGATCTCGCCCAGGCCACTGCCGCCGGCGTCCTCGAAGCCCCCGAGATCGCCGTAGTCGTCGAACCCGCCCATGTCGGGCATCTGGCCTCCGGGGGCGCCCCCCTGGTCCCTGACGTCAGCGCCGGTGGCCTTGGCCAGTCCGAAGGAGAGGCCCACCATCAGCACGACCACCAGCGCCAGAATGCCGAGGCGCCGGCCCTGGTCCTGCTGTTGTGGCCCGGGTGCGCCGGCCGGCCCCGGATAGCCCTGCATATGGCTCATGTTGTCCCCCGTGTCGTGCACCTGTTCGCTCGGGGGCAGGCTAGCAATCCCGGCGGCCCGGCACACATTCACGGCCCACACCGTGACGAAACGGGGTCATTGCGCGCCGGCGGGCCGGGCCGGGGACACCCATGGCGCGGAAGCCTGGCGGACGGTCAACTCCCTTGTACGGCACGGGAGAAGAGGAGGAAGCGGAACGCGTTTGTAGTACACCCGTGCCGTCCGTCGCCCGTGCGGGCCCATTTCCCCCGGATCGTCGAGAACGCCATCCCGGATCAGAAATAATCGCGTTAGCCGTTCATTCCTCATCAGGAGCTGATCTGTGCGTTCGACTTTGTTTTCGGTTGCCGGTGCCGTTTGTCTCTCCGCGGCCGTTTTCACGCCTTCCGCCCATGCCGCCACCGGCGATGTCTCCGTTTTCGGCACCGAACTCTCGCCCGTCACCACATACGAGAGCCCGGAGGGCTGCCACAAGCTTCCGCTGGACGCGCATGTGCTGATCAACAATTCGGACTCGCCGGTGAGGATCTACGGCGATCCGTTCTGCCTCACCCCGAGTCTGACCGTCCAGCCCGGCTATGGCTCGCATGTGGCCCCCGGCAGCGGCAGCTTCTCCGCCTGATCGACCGACGCGTTCAACAGAGTTCGACGGAATCCGACGGAGTTCGACGGAGAGGAAGGGCAGCGGGTGACCAGGGAGACCCTCGCCGTGGTGGGCCTCGGCTATGTGGGGCTGCCGCTGGCCAGGCGGGCCTGCGAGGTCGGCATCGGGACCGTCGGCTATGACATCTCCCCCGAGGTGGTGGCGGGCCTCAACGCGGGGCGCTCCCATGTCGGGGACGTGCCGCCGGAGGCCGTGGCCGCCATGCGCGAGCGGGGCTTCTCGGCCACGCTCGACGGTTCGGCGCTCGGCCGCTGCGACACGATCGTCATCTGTGTGCCCACCGGTCTCGACCGCGAAGGGCGGCCCGACCTCTCCGCCCTGCGGGCCGCCGGCCACACCGTCGGCGCCCGGCTGCGGCCCGGCACCCTGGTGGTGCTGGAATCGACGAGCCATCCCGGCACCACCGACACGCTGCTGCGGGAAATCCTGGAAAAGGAGAGCGGGCTGCGCGCGGGCGAGGATTTCCATCTCGGCTACTCCCCCGAGCGCATCGATCCGGGGAACGCGGTCTACCGTCTTCACAACACCCCCAAAATCGTGAGTGGTTTCACCCCGCTCTGCCTGAAACACACCACCGCCTTTTACCAACGCCTCGTCGACCGCCTGGTGTTGTCCGCCGGCACCAGGGAAGCGGAAATGGCGAAGCTGCTGGAGAACACCTACCGGTATGTGAATATCGCGTTGGTGAACGAGGTGGCCCGCTACTGCGAGAAGGCCGGGATCGACGTCTGGGACGTGCTGCACTGCGCCGGCACCAAACCGTTCGGATACGCGGCGTTCCAGCCGGGCCCCGGGGTCGGCGGGCACTGTGTGCCGATCGATCCGCACTATCTCGACGCCAGGGCGGCGGAGGACGGCTTCACCTTCCAACTGCTGGCCGCCGCGCGCCGGGTGATATCCGCGATGCCGGAGCGGGTGGTGGAGCGGGCGGCCGACGTGCTGCGCCGGGCCGGACGTTCGCTCGCCGGGTCCCGGGTGCTGCTGCTCGGCGTCTCCTACAAACCCGATGTGGCCGACGTCCGGGAGTCGCCCGCCTTCCCCGTCGCACGGATACTGCGGGGGGCGGGCGCCGAGGTGGCCTATCACGATCCCCTGGTCGCGGAGTTCGCCTCCGACGGGGTGCCCGTGCCCCGGGAGCGGGAGCTGACCGAAGGGCTCGCCAGGGCCGACCTGGCGATTCTGCTCCAGGACCACTCCGCCTATCCGGCCCATCAACTCGTCCACGCGCCCTGCGCGTTGCTGGACACCAGGGGCAAGACGGCCGGCGCGCGCGTGACGCTGCTCTGACCGTCCGGCACCGCGCCCCGTTCCCCCATCCCGGATGCGCTCCCTGAGCCCGTCCGGCCCCTCAGCCCTGGCACGGGTGCGCGCCGTCGCGCGCGACACCCCCAGGACGGCGCGGGTCTCCTGGCCCGGCCGCGCACCACCCGCACCATCCGCACCACGCCGCGACGCGCGCGCCACGCGCGCCGTGGTCAGTACCGCGCATGCCCGACAACACCAACGCATCAAGCACATCAAGGAGATGAGCCATGACCAACCCGGTTGTTGACACCCGGCTGAGCAAGCGCTTCGACAAGTGGGACTTCGACCGCAACGGTCTGCTGGAGCGCGAGGACTTCGAGCAGGAGGCCGCGCGGATCGCTCGCTCCTTCGGCAAGTCGTCCGACGCTCCCGAGGTGGCGGCCCTGCGGGACGCGTTCCACGGGCTGTTCGACTACCTCGCCTCGGCGACCGCCGGCTCCGCCTCCTCGCTCTCCCGCGAGGAGTTCCAGCAGGCCGCCGGTGACCTGATCTACAACCAGGGCGAGGCCGCGTTCAACCGCGCCCTCGGCCCGGTGGTCAGCGGTCTCGTCGGTCTGTGCGACAAGAACGACGACGGCCGGATCAACGCCGACGAGTTCCAGTCCTGGCTGACCGCGCTCGGCCTGGACACCACGTCCGCCAAGGACGCGTTCCAGCAGGTGGACTCCGACGGCGACGGTGAGCTGTCCCAGGAGGAGCTGCTCGACGCGGTCCGTCGCTACCACTTCGGTCAGCTGGACGTGGAACTGCTCGGCTGAGCGGGTCCCCAACCCCGGCGGGGCGACGGCCACTTCGGCCGCCGCCCCGCCCTCATGCCC
This sequence comes from Streptomyces sp. NBRC 109706, assembly GCF_000974485.1. GTDB lineage: Bacteria > Actinomycetota > Actinomycetes > Streptomycetales > Streptomycetaceae > Streptomyces. Next base: position 66,413 of record NZ_BBOM01000009.1, read on the forward strand.
GCCGGTTCCCCGGGGACCGGTCAGCTCGCCGCGGCGCGCAGGTCGGGGTGGTGGAAGCGCTCGGCGCGCTCCAGGGCATAGGTGTCGGCGACCAGCTCAAGGGCGCCGAGACCGTCCCGGTGGGCCGGGCGGCCGGCCGCCACCACCTCGGCGAACTCCGCGAGCAGGCCCCGGTACTCGTGCTGCGGCGAGGCCCCGGGGCCCTGTTGGTCGGCCAGTATGTCGGCATGGAGCTCGGTGCCGTCGGCCAGCAGAACGGAGACGTCCCTGGTCTCCCCCGGATGGGACCAGTCCAGCTCCACCCGCGCCTCGGCGCCCATGGCCGCGCTCAGCCAGACGGTGGCCCGCCGGTCCACACCCCGGCCGTCCCTGACCATCCGGGCGTCCACCACCCTTACCTGGCCCAGGAGTTGGCGGACCAGATCGAAGGCGTGCGGCCCGGCGTCCGCCACACAGCCACCGCCACGGCGCGCCGGATCCCAAGGCCAGGTGTCGTCGCCTGACCGCTCCTCGATCCGCTCCAGATCGCGCACCACGACGGACCGCACCGGCACCTCGACGGGCAGCCGGCGCAGCAGTGCGCGCACCCGGTCGTTGTAGCGGCGCTGGAAGGCGGTGAACAGGGGGAGGTCGCGGGCCTGCGCGAGCGCGGCCAACTCCCGTCCCTGGGTGGGGTTCAGCGCCAGCGGCTGCTCCACCAGGACGGGGACGCCGGCCAGCAGCGCGGCCCGACAGAGGTCGGCGTGGGTGTGGGCGGGGCCGGCCACCACCAGCGCTTCGAGGCCGGCCCCGGCCAACATCGCCCGGTGGTCGGTGTGTTGGGCGACATGCCGGGGCAGCGAACCGGTGGGCGGGCCCGGGTCGCAGACGGCGACCAGCTCCCACTGGGGCAGTTCCTGCACGGCCGCCAGACTGCGGCGGGCGGTGGGGCCGAGACCGGCGACGCCGATACGGCGTGGTGAGGTCAACGTCGTTCCTTTCACAGGGCAACACCCGCTTCAGCCGGGCGAGATGAGCTCCGGTGATCACATGTCCGGGCGACTGTCACAGCCGAATCCGGAGAGTGTCAAGTAATTCGAACAGCTGATACCTTAAAGTGTGAATCGCCATGGGTGCGGCACGCGCGCTGGAACGCTCGCTATAGGTTGAGCCCAATCCCCGTTATTTCTCTCACCCTTGGCGGTCTCCCCTTGGCTTTTCGGAATTCCGAGCAGGCGTTACGGGAAGGCGTTCCGTTCTTCTCCCAGGCCGTCTCGTTCGAACGGCAGTGGCCCAGGACGGCCGCCCGGCTGCATGAGGTCTTCGACGACGGCAAGTTCTCCCATGGCGCCCAGGTCGCCGCGCTGGAAAGGGAGTTGGCCGACTACACCGGCGCGGAGTTCGTCGTCGGGGTGAACAGCGGCACCGACGCGCTGGTGCTGCTGCTGCGCGCCTGCGGGCTGCGCCCGGGGGACGAAGTGCTCGTCCCCGCCTACTCGTTCGTCGCCACCGCCTCCAGCGTGGTGCTCGCCGGCGGGCGCCCCAGGTTCGTGGACATCGACCCCGTCAGCTATGCCATGGACCCGGCGGCGCTGCGCGCGGAGATCACCGGGGACAGCCGCTTCGTGCTGCCCACGCATCTCTTCCACCAGCAGGCCGACATGGCCGCAATCGGCGGGATCGCCGCCACGCACGGGCTGACCGTGGTGGAGGACAGCGCCGAGGCCATCGGCATGTGGCAGAACGGCACCCACGCCGGGTTGCACGGCAGGGGCGGGGTGCTCTCGTTCTTCCCCAGCAAGACGCTGGGCGCCATCGGCGACGCCGGCGCCGTGCTCACCCATGATCCCCTGGTGGCCGAGACGGTGGCCGCGTTGCGCCACCACGGCCGGTTCGGGCGCACCCTGGCGCACTTTCCCGGAATCTCCCAGGAGACGGTACTGCCCGGCGTCAACAGCAAGATGGACGACTTCCAGGCGGCGGTGCTCCGGGCGAAACTCCCCGAACTCGACGCCGCCATCCGCCGCCGCGCCGAACTCGCCGCCGCCTACACGGAACGCCTGAGCGCCATTCCCGAAGTGCGCCGGCTGCCCCGGCCCTTTCCCACCGGCGTCGATTCCCGGGGCGTTTTCTATGTCTATCTGGTGGAGGTGGAACGCCGCGACGAGCTGGTCGCCCGGCTGGGCTACGAGGGCATCGGCACCGAGACGTACTATCCGGTGCCGCTGCATCTCCAGCCCTGTTTCGCGGAGTTCGGCTATCGACGCGGCCGGTTCCCGGTGGCCGAGGCGGCCAGCGAACGCGCCGTGGCGCTGCCGCTCTATCCGGATCTCACCGAGGGGCAGCTGGAGTTGGTCTGCGACCGGATCGCCGCCTGCTACCAGGAGGGTCGGCGATGACCGAGCCGTCCATCCCGTTCTTCTCGCCCAGCCTCTTCGAGGCGGACCGCGAGACCGCGCTGCGCCTGGTGTACGAGATCGGCACCGCGCCCGAACAGCGGTTCATCCTGGGCGAGTTCACCGCTCGGCTGGAACGCGAACTGGCCGCCGTCTCGGGCGCCGAGGAGGTGGTGCTCTGCGGCAGCGGCACCGGCGCGCTCACCATGGCGCTGGCCGCCGTGGGCGTCGGCGTCGGGGACGAGGTGCTGGTGCCCGCGCTCGGCTGCGCCCCGCTGGCCGCCGCCGTGGTGTCGCTGGGCGCCGTCCCGGTCTTCGCGGATGTCAACCCGGGGACGCTGACCATGGATCCGGCGGATGCGGAGGCCCGCGTCACCGGCCGCACCCGCGCGGTGCTGCCGGCGCATCTGTTCGCCACCATGGCCGATATGCCGCGCTTCGTCGATCTGGCGAAACGGTACGGGCTGCGCCTGGTGGAGGATTCGGCGGTCGCCCAGGGCGCCGTGCTCCGGGGCCGGCCCGCCGGCCGGTGGGGGGAGATCGGGATCTTCTCCTTCGTCCAGGTGAAGTCCTTCGGGATGCCGGGCGAGGGCGGCGCCCTGCTCACCGACGACCCCCGACTCGCCGAGCGGCTGCGGCTGTTCCGCAACCACGGGCAGCGTCCCGGCGAGCGGTTCGTGCATCGGACGGTCGGCTGGAACAGCAGGTTCGACGAGCTCCAGGCCCGTTTCCAGCTGCACCGACTGCCCGGCCTGGCCGACCGGTTGGCGCGCCGCGCCGCCATCGCCGACCGCTATACGGAGCGGCTGGCGCCGCTCGCCGGGCGCGGCATCCTGGTGCCGCCCGGGGGCGACGAGGGGCGCTGCGCCTATGTCTATACGGTGCTCGCCGACGACCGGGATGCCCTGTCGCAGTACCTCCAGGTGCGGGGCGTGGCCACCCATGTCTACTATCCGCGCCCGCTGCCCCGGCATGCCGCGTTCGCCCGCTATGCGCCGCCCGGGGCGCGCTGGCCGCAGGCCGAACGCGCCTGCGCGCGGATCCTCTCGCTGCCGCTCCACCCGGGCCTCACCGACGAGCAGGTCGAGCGAGTCGCCGATCTGGTCGAGGAGTTCGCCGGATGCCGGCCCGTTTCCCACCGTTAGCACGCCGCTCGCAGATGCCGGAGGCACCCACCCCATGACCAGCCAAGCCGTGGCCCCACCCCGGGTCGCGCAGCGTCCGGAGAGCAAGCTCCGCAGCTATGCCCGACTGGGCAAACTGGACGTCTACGACTACTACCCGAGCATTGTGGTGGCGCTCTCCGCCGCGATGTTCCCCCTCGCCCGGTTCGGCGCCGATGCCGCCGGGACGCTGGCGCTCTTCCTCTTCGGCGAGATCCTTGTCGTGATGGCGATGGTCGCCCTGGACGACATCACCGGCTACCACGACGGCAGCGACGCCGCCAACTACGGCCCGGACCATCCGTTGCGCAATGTGCTGCGCAAGCCCCTGGTGGCCGGCACGCTGACGCTGCGGGAGGCGCATCTCTTCGCCTGGGGCTGCGCCGGCGCGGGCGCCGCGCTCTGGGCGGCCGCCGTGGCGCTCGCCCCGCACCGGCCCGGCTGGGCGCTGATCCTGATCGGGGCGGTGTTCGTGATCGCCCTCCAGTACTCCTACGGCGTCAAGATCAGCTACCACGGCTTCCAGGAGATCTTCCTGGCCGGCCTCGGGGTCGGTCTCGTGGTGGCGCCCTACGCCCTGGTCGCCGGCGGGTTCTCCGGGTTCGTCCTGGTGCAGGGCGTGCTCTTCGGCTGCGGTCCACTGCTGTTCGGGGTGTACTCCAACACCAACGACATCGCCGGCGACCGGGCGGTGGGGCGGCGCACCGTGGCGGCCTCGGTCACGCCCCGGGGGAACGCGCTGTTCATCGGGCTGCTGTCGGCCGGCGAGTTCCTGGTCGGCGCGGTGGCCTCGCTGACCGGGGTGGCGCCCTGGTGGTTCGTGCTGGCCATGCTGCCGGTGACGGCGCTGCGGCTGCGGCAGTTCGGGCTCGGCTTCGGGCCCGGCCTCGGGCGGGGTCCCGGGCAGGGCGACATCATGCGGGCGCGGGCGCTCGGCTTCACCGTCCACCGGCTGTCCTTCGTGCTGCTGGTCGGGGTCAACATCGCGATCGGCGCCGGGGGTTGGGGATGAACGCGAGCTCGGAGCCCGATCTGGACGTGGCGGTGGTGGGCGCCGGCATCGCCGGGCTGAGCGCCGCCGACGAACTGCGGCGCGCCGGCCGCGAGGTGCGGGTGTTCGAGGCGCACGACCGGGTCGGCGGCCGGATGCGCAGCCTGCGGAAGGACGGCTTCGTCATCGACGAGGGCGCCGAGCAGATCTCGTCCCAGGGCTACCGCGCCACCTGGCAGTTGGTGCGCCGGGTCGGCCTGCGCCCCGCCGAGGTGCCGGTGATCGGCCGGGGCATCGGCGTATGGCGGAACGGTCGGGCGCGTACCGGCGTCGGCGGCTCGTCGGCGGTGCTCACCGGGGCCGGGCTCGCCCCGCGTGCCCGGCCCGATCTGGCCAGGTTTCTGGCCTGGACGGCGCGGGCCGGCGACGCCCTGGACTGCGACCACCCCGAACGCACCCCGCTCGGCACGGAGACCGTCGCCGAGTTCGCCCGCCGCTATCACCCGGATCTGCACGACTATCTGCTGCAGCCGCTGACCGGCGCGTTCTTCGGCTGGCACACCGCCAGATCAACGGCGGCGCCGGCCGTGAGCCTGCTGCGGGAGGTGGGCCCGGTCTCGGCCTGGCGCACCTACCGGGACGGCATGGACACCCTGGCCCGCCGGCTCGCCGCCGGGCTCGACGTCACCACCGGCAGCCAGGTGCGGGAGGTCGTCGCCGACGGGAACACGGCCCGACTCACCCTGGGCGAGGGGACGTTGACCGCGCGGGCCGTGGTGGTCGCGGTGCCGGCGCCGGTGGCGTCCCAGCTCTGTGTCAACGCCCCCGCCGGGGAACGGCGGTTCCTGGACGCCTGCTCGTTCACACCGGTGCTCAAGGTGAGTTGCGCGCTGCGCCGCCCGTTGGCGCCGCGCGGCCGGGGCGGGCCCTATGTCCTGCTCACCCCGGAGGCCGAGGAGGACACCCTGGCGGGGATCGTCGTCGACCACGCCAAGCATCCGGGGCGGGCGCCGGCCGGGCGCGGGCTGTTGAGCCTGATCGCCACCCCCCGGCAGGTGCCGACGCTGCTCGGCGCGCCGCCGGACGAGGTGGTCATGCGGCTCACCCGGGCCGGCGAGCGATTTGTGCCGGGGCTGACCGACGCGCTGCTTGAGGCGCGGGTGCACGCCTTCGCCCACGGTCTGCCCGAGGCGACGCCGACCGCGTTGGGGTTGCGCGCCGCGTTCCAGGACCGGGCGCCGGGCCCGGTGGAGTACGCCGGGGACTGGGTCGTGCTGCGTCCGGCCAGCGAGGGCGCGGTGCGTTCCGGGGCACTGGCCGCGGCGCGGGTGCTCAGCAGGCTGGGCGCCGAGGCGCGGGACACCGCCCGGGCGTGGACACAAGAGGAAGGAGTCAGCCGGTGAGACCGCATGACATGGGGGTGCTCTTCGACGAGTGCGCCCGGCGGGGTGGCGCGACCGTGGTCCGTCTCGACCGTCCTTTCGATCTGCCGACGGAGCCACGGACCAGCTATGACCTGGCCCAACTCGCCACGCTTGTCGAGGAGACGGCCGGCTGGCTGGCCGCTGCCGGCGTGGGCGTCGGGGACCGGGTGGCGATCGTCAAGGACAACCACTGGGACTACGATCTGCTGGCCTGCGCCGCCATCAGGCTCGGCGCCGTGCCGGCCCAGCTGACCGCGCGGCTGACCGGCGAGCCGCTGATGGTGCTGCTGTCGCGGCTGAGCCCACGGCTGCTGGTCACCACGGCGGCGCTGCTGCGGCGGGAGCGCGCCGGCGGGCTCGACCCGGCGGGGTCGGCGGAGCGCACGGTGGTGCTGGACGGGCCGGCCGAGGGCGCGATCCCGGTGGACGCGGTGCACGGCGGCGCCGCGCCCGCGCCCAGGACGCGGCACGATGACGAGCTTCTGGTCATCCACCACACCTCGGGCACCACCGGGGTGCCCAAGCTGGTGGGTCACTCGACCAGGACGATCATCCACCAGCTGGCCCGTTTCGAGTCGGTGCGGCTGCCGAAGATCGCCGTCCGCCGGGACGACACGGTGGTCAACGCCAGCTCCTACGCACACGGTCGGACGTTCTGCTGGACGGCGAGCGTGTTCTGTCTGGCGCCCAGGGAGATCGCGATCCTCACCCGCCAGACCGTGGCCGAGGCGGATCTCTTCCTGCGCGCCCATCCGCCGACGGTGTTGGAGGCGCTGCCCGCCACCTTCGCCGAACTCCGGCCGCTGACCGCCCGGTTGGACCAGCCGTTCCGCCGGGTGCGGCTCTTTGTCAGCACCTATGACGCGGTGCATCCGCCGACGTTGCGCGCCTATCTGGGGGCCACCGGGCGGCGGGGCGCGGTGTGGATGCAGGGCTGGGGGCAGACGGAGACGGGCCCGTTGACGTTCCGTTTCCACACCCGGCGGGGGCTGCGTCGTACCGATGCCGCCGACGCCCGGAACCTGGGTCGTCCGGTGCCGTTCAGGACCCGGCTGCGGGTGGTCGATCCGAGGACGTTCGCGCCGCTGCCGCCGGGCAGGCCCGGGCTGGTGCTGGCCCGGACGGCGGCCCGCGCGCCGTCCTATATCGGGGAGGTGGGCCGCTGGCAGGCCAAGGCGCGGGGCGCCTGGTGGAACACGGGCGATATCGCCGTCCGCGACCGGTCGGGGGCGGTGCGGCTGCTGGACCGGGAGGTGGACCACGCGCCCGGGGTCAGCTGTCTCGAACTGGAGGATGTGCTGGAGAGCCGGCTGCCCTGGGTGCGGGAGTGTGTGGTGCTCACCCCGGCGGGCGGGCGCCCGCTGCCGGTGCTGGTCACGGCCGACGGGACGCTGGACGCGGTGGCGTTCAAGAGCGCCGTCGCCGACCTGACCCCGCTGGCCGAGCCGGTGGCCGTCACCGAGGCGACGGTGCCCCGCACCGGCACCGGGAAGGTCCGCCGGCAGGCGCTGCTGGAGCGGCTGACCGGCCGCTCCGACACCTCGGGCACCGGGCGGTGGACATGATGCCCGACCGGCCGCCGACGGCCGACCCGCACTATGTCTTCGCACCGCACCGGGTGCACAGCGGCGAGCACCACCGATGGCTCTCGGCCGCGTTCGACCCGGTCACCCTGACCCGGCTGGCCGCCACCGGTGTCACCAGGGGCTGGCGCTGCCTCGATGTGGGCGCCGGCGGGGGCAGCGTGGCGCGCTGGCTGGCGGAGCGGGTGGTGCCCGAGGGCGTGGTGGTCGCCACCGATCTGGCGCCCTCGCCCGAGCTGACCGGGCCCGGGCTGCTGCCGCTGGCCCATGACATCGTGGCCGACCCGATGCCGCCGGGGCGGTTCGACCTGATCGTGGTGCGGCTGCTGCTCCAGCATCTGCCGGATCGACAGGCCGTGGTCGAGCGGCTGGCCGGGGCGTTGGCGCCCGGCGGCTGGCTGCAGATCGACGAGTTCGACGTCTCCTACGAGCCGCCGCTGCTGACCCCGCATCCGCGTGCCGAGCTGCTGTACCGGAAGTTCCTGGCCGCCAAGGCGGCGGTGCTGCGCGAGGCCGGTGGCGATCCGCACTGGGGGCGGCAGGCGGCCTCGGCGATGCGCGACGCGGGGCTGGTGGAGATCGATCCGCGGCCGCATATCGAGCTGCGCACCCCCGAGTCGGCCAGCCTGCGGCTGCAGATCCACCACACCCACCACCTCAGGGACCGGCTGCTGGCCGCCGGCCTGACGGACGGGGAACTGGCCGAGGTGCGGGCGGTGATGAACGATCCGTCGTTCCGCGCCGCGTCCAGCGTCTTCTACTCGGTGCAGGGTCGCCGTCCGCCGGTCGAAGCGGGAGGGCGGGCGTCTCACGAATAGCCGGTGCGCCCGTCGAGCTGTTCGCGGATGAGGTCGAGATGGCCGGCGTGGCGGGCGGTCTCCTCCAGCATGTGCAGCAGCATCCAGCGCAGGCTCGCCCCGCCGTCGGGGAGGGTCAGGTTGCGGCCGGCGTCGTCCAGGGAGTGGGCCGCGGCGATCTCGTCGGTGACGGCGCACTGGCGGGTGTACTCGTCGAGCAGCCGGGCCAACGGGATGCCGTCGGCGCGCAGTCCGTCGTCCTCGACGCCGGAGTACTCCGGGTTGTCGGCGCGGGGGCGGTCGAGGAACTTCACCTCGAACCAGGAGTGCTCGACCCAGCGCAGATGGCGGACCAGTCCTGCCACGGTCATCAGTGGGGAGCCGGGCAGCACGGACCGGTGCGCGTCGGTCTCGGTCAGGTCCTCGCACTTCATCCGCACGATTCGGCGCTGGAGTTCCAACCAGCCGAGCAGTTGGGTGCGTTCGTCGGCGACCAGCGGCGGGCGTTCTCGCTCGTTCGGCATCCGGGTGAGTCTAGTAGGGCCCGGGGACGGCCGGGGGTCGTTGTTCCGTCGGCGGCGTCGGGGTGGTGTGCTCTTCCCCATGGAACGGAGCACACCACCCCCGCCGCCGTCGGACGAGGACCGGGCGGCGGCCGAGCGGATCGAGCGGGCCAGGGACGAGGCGGAACGGCTCGCCGCCTCCCTCACCCGGCTCTGGGACGGCGTGGTGGACGCCGCCGCCGGCACCAACAACGACGACGAGCACGATCCGGAGGGCGCGACCATCGCGTTCGAACGCGAACAGCTCAGGGCCAGAAGGGATCAGGTGCGCGCCGAGTTGGACGCCCTGAACCTGGCCGCCGAACGACTCCGCGAGGGCCGCTACCGGGTGTGTGAACGCTGCGGCGGGCCGATCGCCCCCGGCCGTCTGGAGGCCCGGCCCACCGCCCGCACCTGCGTGGAGTGCGCCGCCCGGACGCGGCGCTGACCACCCCCCACATGCGATGAGGGTTCAGATCAGGCCGAGGGAGAGCATGGCGTCGGCGACCTTGGTGTAGGCGGCGATATTGGCGCCGGCCACATAGTTGCCCGGCATGCCGTACTCCTCGGCGGTCCGGGCGCAGCTGGTGTGGATGCCGCGCATGATCTCCTGCAACCGGCGCTCGGAGTAGTCGAAGCTCCAGGAGTCGCGGGAGGCGTTCTGCTGCATCTCCAGCGCCGAGGTGGCGACGCCGCCCGCGTTGGCCGCCTTGCCGGGGCCGTAGGCGACGCCGGCGTCCTGGAAGATCCGGATGCCCTCGGGCGTGGTGGGCATGTTGGCGCCCTCGCCGACCGCGCGGCAGCCGTTCTCGACCAGCAGCGCCGCCTCCTTGCCGGTGATCTCGTTCTGGGTGGCGCAGGGCAGGGCCACCTGGCAGGGGATGTCCCAGACCTGTCGGCCGGGGACGAACCTGGCGTGGCGGACGGTGTCGGCGTAGACGTCGAGCCGGGCGCGCCGTTCTTCCTTGATCTCCTTGAGCAGGGCGACGTCGATGCCCTTCTCGTCGTGGACATAGCCGCCGGAGTCGGAGCAGCCGACCACCTTGGCGCCGAGCTGGTGGGCCTTCTCTATGGCGTAGATGGCGACATTGCCGGAGCCCGAGACGGTGACGGTCTTGCCCTCCAGGCTGTCGCCCCTGGCCAGCAGCATCTCCTGGACGAAGAAGACACAGCCGTAGCCGGTGGCCTCGGCGCGGACCTGGGCGCCGCCGTAGGTGAGGCCCTTGCCGGTGAGCACGCCGGACTCGTAGCGGTTGGTGATCCGCTTGTACTGGCCGAAGAGATAGCCGATCTCGCGGCCGCCGACGCCGACATCACCGGCCGGCACGTCGGTGTACTCGCCGATGTGCCGGTGCAGTTCGGTCATGAAGCTCTGACAGAACCGCATCACCTCGCGGTCCGAGCGGCCCTTGGGGTCGAAGTCGGCGCCACCCTTGCCGCCGCCGATGGGCAGCCCGGTCAGCGCGTTCTTGAAGATCTGCTCGAAGCCGAGGAACTTGACGGTGCCGAGCCGGACGGAGGGGTGGAAGCGCAGGCCGCCCTTGTAGGGGCCGAGAGTGCTGTTGAACTCGACGCGGAAGCCACGGTTGATATGGATCTCGCCGCGGTCGTCCTCCCAGGGGACGCGGAAGATGATCTGCCGTTCGGGCTCGCAGAGGCGGGCGACGATCTTGGCGTCGGTGTACCGGGGGTGCTTGCCGAGGACGGGGCCGATGCTCTCCAGCACCTCCCGGACGGCCTGGTGGAACTCGTCCTCCCCCGGGTTCCTGGCCAGTACCTCGGCATAGACACTCTCTGACCTCTCGTGCAAAGGCACGGCGTCCTCCAACTCCTGGCATCCCAAAGGACCCCACGCGGGGGTTCCGTCGGGAGGGTGATCGTGCTCCGAGCCTGGCACAGGGCACGACGCTGTGCCTGCTGACTCGGGCGCTCGGGCGATAACGCGGCCCTTGTCACTGTATACAGCCAGCTAGCGGGCGCGAAAGGGGTGGGTGACCGGCCGGAATGCCCGGGTGGGAACAGTGCACGTTTTCTGGGCTCGCGCAACGGCGGACGCCCCGGCACGGGTCGGGTGCCGGGGCGTCGGGGGCTGTCTCTCAGCGGGTGCCGGTCAGGGCGCGGACAGCGGGCGGTAGTGGACGTCGAGGGCGTCGAGCAGCGGGAGGTGTCCGGTCAGCCGCGCCCGGAATTCGGCGAAGTCCCGTTCCGCCGACGACCAGCCGGTCTCGGCGATGGCCGCCAGCCGGGGAAACGCCCGCCATTCCACGTCCGCCGGCGTCGGGAGGTATTCGCTCCACAACTGTCCCTGGATGCCGAGCGCGGAGGCCGGCGGCTGGTAGCCGTGGACCCTGGCGAGCGGGAGTCCGGTGCCGATGGCCAGGGGTTCGGCCGGATCGCCGCTCTCCGCGTAGTCGAGATAGGTGTACTGCTGGGGGACGGCGACCAGGTCGAGGCCCGCGCGTTGGGCGAGCGCCACCCGCTCCTGGTTCTGCCAGGCGAAGACGGCCGCGCCCTCGGGCACGCCCTCCTCGATCAGCTCGTCCCAGACGGCGACCCGCCGTCCGCGCTTGGTCAGATGGTCGGCCAGCCGCCCCGACCACCAGCCCAGCAGCCGCTCGGGACCGGCCAGGCCCTCGGCCGCCGCCCGTTCGCGTGCCTCAGGGCTGGCCACCCACTCGTGGGTGGGCACCTCGTCGCCGCCGATATGCACGTACTCGAACGGGAAGACGTCCAGCAGCTCGTCCAGCACATCGGTGACGAACTCCACCGTCCGCTCACGGGCGTTGAGCACATGGCGGGAGATGCCCCATTCGATGCGCACCGGCAGTTGGCGGGCGGGGTCGTTGCCGAGCCAGGGGTAGGCCGAGATGGCGGCCTGCATATGGCCCGGCGCGTCGATCTCGGGCATGATCCGCACCCCGCGCGCGGCCGCGTGGTCGACCAGTTCGCGCAGCTCGCGCTGGGTGTAGAAGCCGCCGTGCGGCACGGAGTCGGCGCGCCCCTCGCGCGCGTGGCCGACCACGGAACCGGTGCGGTGCGCGCCGATCTCGGTGAGCAGCGGATAGCGCGCCACCTCGAACCGCCATCCCTGGTCGTCGGTGAGGTGGAGATGGAGGGTGTTCAGCTTGTAGAGCGCCATCAGGTCGACATAGCGACGCAGGAACGACAGCGGGAACCAGTGCCGCGCCACGTCCAGATGGGAGCCGCGCCAGGCGTAGCGCGGCCGGTCCTCGATCTCCACCAGCGGCAGGCCGCCGTCGCGCCAGAGCTGGCGCAGGGTCTGGACCGCCCAGCGCAGGCCCGTCGCGGTGGCGGCGGCGCCGCGCGCGCCCTGCTCGTCGACCACCAACCGGTAGCCCTCGTCGCCGAGCGTCGCGTCGTCCCGCAGGGTCAGCTCGACGCCGGGCCCCGAGCCGGTGAGGCCGAGGTATCCGCGGACCAACCCGGCGATGTCGTCCGGTGCTTGGACGCCCGCTTCGGGGCCGAGGACGAGGCGCCCCGGACGTGTCCGCAGCGTCTCGGGGCGGGGGATGAGGGGCGGCGCCCCGCCGGTGTTCCCGCCGGTGTTCTCGCTGGTCTCGCCGGTGGTGGCTGTTGTGGTCTGCTGCGCGTCGTCCCGCACGTGCCGACTCCCGGGATCTCGTAGGGCCTCGTCGACGCTAACCCCCGACCGAGGTGGCCCGCCAGGGCTCGCCGGGTAAAAGGTCTGAACCATTGCGCGGGGGGGGTGTCCGGGAGCGTCCCGGCGCGCACTTTCGCCGGGCCGGGCGGAACTTTCTCTTGACGCGGGGCAAAGGCATTCCTACGTTGTGCGCCGTGGCGAACGCGGTGCAGGCGTCCCGCCCGTCGTGCAGTACGCAGGATTCGCACCTCGTAGGAACGGCAGGACACCGCCCATGTGTTACGGAATATCTGACGACAAGGCACTGGCCACCGCCCGTGCCGGGCTCTCCCCCAGCAGACGCGCGATGCTGCGCGGCGCCGCCGCCGGCGCGCTGGGCGCCTCGGCCGTCGCCGCCGGTGTGGCGGCCGCCCCGGCGGCCTCGGCCGCGCCCCGCCGTGGGGGCGGCCGGCTCCGGGTGCCGAGGGACCGGATCAGCATCCAGCTCTACACCGTGCGGGACGCGCTCAACGGCGAGCCTGGCTTCGACGACTCGCTGCGCCATATCGCCGACGCCGGCTACCCGAGGGTCGAGCAGGCGCTGGGCTTCTTCGGCCGGACCGCCAAGGAACTCCGCTCGTTCTACCGGCAGTTGGGCATCCGAGCCACCTCAAGCCACAACGACATCAGCCCGGACGAGGCGGCGCTGAAGACCAAGCTGAAGGACGCCAGAACCCTGGGACAGTCCTATGTCAACGTGCCCTGGCTCTCCTCCGACGACGCCGACGACTGGCGGCGCTGGGCCGAGCAGATGAACCACGAGGCGGCCAGGGCCCGCCGCTACGGGCTGCGTTACGGCTACCACAACCACGCGCACGAGTTCACCACCGACCTGGGCGGCGGGCTGACGCCCTGGTCGATCCTCACCTCCGAGCTCGACCCGCGCCTGGTCCATCTGGAGATCGACATCTACTGGGCCGTCACCGCCGCCATCGAGGGCGGCGACGGCGTCGACGACCCCGAGCGCTACACCCTGGACGTGATCCGCTCGGCTCCCCAGCGGACCCTCCAGTACCACGTGAAGGACCGCGACCCGGAGACCGGCGACATGGCGGACCCCGGCACCGGCATGATCGACTTCCCCCGGATCTTCCGTGCCCACCCGGTGCAGGAGTACATCGTGGAGAACGACACCCCGGATGTGACCCCGCTGCACAGCGCCGACGTCGGCTACGCCTATCTGCGCGACCTCAGCTGCTGACCCCTCGGTCCCCCGACCGGCGGTGACACGCCCGACCGGGCGCCGGGAGCGGCGGCTCCCGGCGCCCGTCGGGCGGGTCACTCCCCGCGCGCCCGGCCGATGGCGTCGGCCAGCGTCTCGAAGAACCTGGCCTGCGCCGAACGGCTGGGCGGCAGCTCCGGATTCCAGGGCACCACCACCGCCGCGTCCGCCAACGCCCGCCAGCCGTCGGTGTTCCCGAAGACATCGGGCCTGGCCGCGTTGGCCCGCACATCGGTCAGCACGATGCCGGGCGCGAGCGCCAGGGCGTCCGCCCAGCCGCCGGTCGCCCAGTTCATCCCCTCCCCCGCCGGCGGCGCGACCAGCGTCACCCCCTGCTCGGCCAGCGCCCGCAGATCCGGCCAGACCGTTCCCCTGGCCAGATAGGCCGTGTCGGCCCCGGCCGGGGACAGCGCCAGCACCCTGACCTCGGCCCCCGAGCCCGCCACCGCGCGCAACCGCTCGCCGGCGCCCGCCAGTTGGTCGGCGCCCTCCGCCGGCACCGCGCCCAGGGCCAGGGCCAGCTCGACCAGCCGCGCCGCCACCTCGCCCAGCCCACGCCCCGGGCCCACGTCCAGCGCGACCACCGGGACCCGGGCCGCCAGCTCCTCCGCCACCCGCTCGTCGACGCCGTAGAGCGACTTGCCGTCATAGGTCACGCCGACCAGCAGCTCGGGGTCGGCGGCCAGCAGTCGCTCGATGTGCAGGGCGCCGCCGGCGCCGTAGTACGGAACCTCGTCCAGCGGCAGCAGCCCCGACTTCGCCGGGTCGGGGGTGTCCCCGTCGTGCTGCGAACCGAAGTGCCCCGCCGGGCGGACCCCCTCGTCCCAGAGCGCCGCCGCGATCTGCGCATAGGCGACGATCCGCTCCGGTCGACGGGGCAGCGTCACCCGGACCCCCCGATCGTCCTCGAACTCCCACCCCGACCCGCCGGCCCCCGTTGTGTCCTCTCTACCGCCCGCGCCCGTTGTGCCTTCCCGCGCCATGAGAATCTTTCTTCCCTGGGGGCTCCCGAGTGGTGCCCGGGTCCCGCTGGTGGTCCGGCCCCGCCCGATCGTTACGGGTGGGCCGCCTCGCCGCCGGCCCTCCGCCGTGGCGTCCAGGTCTATCCCTGCCCACCCCGGGGCCCCGGCTCCCACCCGGCGCCGGACCGGGCGCGACCGGCGGACGGCGACGCGCCGGCTCGGGCGGACGCCGCGCCGGCTCAGGGCGGTGGCGCGGGTCGGCCGCTCAGGCGTTGGCGCGGATGGCCAGCACGACCTCGGACTCGTCGTGCGGCAGGTACTGCGCCCTGACCACCATGCCCGGCTGGAGCTGCGGGATCGCCGACGGCGGCACCGCCTTGCGCTGCTCGACATCGAAGGTGGACCCGTCGGGGCGGCTCACCCGCAGCGTGAACCGCAGAACCGAACGGTCGCCCTCCACCTCGCCGGTGGGCCGCATCTCCAGCACCACGGCCCGGGTGAGATAGCCGGCCTCGGCGATCCGCAGCTGCTTGGGCGTCATCTCCCCCTTGGCGACCCTGACCCGGTTGATCGCCGCCTGCGACTCCTCCACCGGCGCGTCGGTGGCGAGCGCCACCTTGCCGTCGGTGCTGCCCGGCAGATAGCGCACCGGCACCACGGTGCCGGGACCCACGAAGGACAGCTCCGCATGGTCCAGGAGGTGCCTGGCCACACCACGGAAGGACTGGCCGTCCAGGGTGTCGACATTGAGCAGGATGTCCATCTGCGGCCGGTCGTTGACGGTCAGCCCGGTGCGCTCCAGCGAGACCACGGTGCCCATGCCGATGGGCGCGTCGCGGAACTTCTTCGGCACGCCGCCGCTGATGTTGGCGCCCTCCAACAGCCGGCCCATGGTGAAGAGATGGGGGACGACAAAGAGCATCAGGACCGGGCCGATCAGCCAGCCGTTGAGCCAGGCGAGGCCGTCCTCCCCGTCCAGGCCGGTCAGCACGTAGGGGACGCAGAGCCCGACGCCGATCGCGGCGAGCAGCCAGGCGAACACCTTCATGGTCGTGGTTCCTTTCGAAAGCGAATACGGCGGATCCGCGAAACGGGTTCGTTCAGTTCGGGTTGCCGAAGAAGTCGGTGCCGCCGATGGCGACCACCCGCAGCGAGCCGTCCGGGTCGACCAGCAGCAACTCGTCGACCCGGTCGAACGGTTGGTCCGGCGGTGCGGCGGGCAGCACGCTCAGACCGCCGGGCGCCGAGAGGGGGTTGCCCAGCTCGGCGCCGATGACGCGGCTGGAGACGATCTCGCCGGTCTCCAGGGAGACCACCGTCAGCCGGTAGTTCTCGCCCGCCGCGTCGTCGGCGTCCTGGATCAGCACATGCCCCTGGTCGGCGCCCATGGCGACCAACGTGGGCTCGTCCAGGTCGGCCGCGCCGGGCAGGCCCGGCAGCCATGCGGTGTCCGGCAGCCCGGGCAGGCCGGGCAGCCCCTCGGCCCCGGTGTCGAGCGCCGCCTCCAGCTGCTCGCGCAGCTGCTCCGTCACCGAGGGCGGCATCTCCTCGGGCAGCATCCCGATCAGCTGTTCGGCCAACTCCTCGGCCGGCAGGGAGTCGACGCCCTCCAGGCCCACCGCCTCGACCATCGCCGACCGCAGCCCCGAGGTGAGCAGGATCTCCCCGTCCCGGAAGACCTGCCCGCCCAATTGCCGTTCCCGTCCCTCCGGATCGGTGAGCACCAGGGTGCCGGCCGGGGCGCCGGGCGATCTGGGCCGCAGTTGCACGGAGCCGAAGTCGCCGGCGGAGGCCGAACTCCCGGTGGTGGCCTCGGTGTCCACGCTCGGCGAACTCTCACCGAGACGGTCCGCCCAGGTGGCCGTGGTGTCCTCGTCGGCCGGGGCCGCCTCGATCCCGCCCAGCGGGATGGCGCGCACCTCGCCCATCATGTCCAGGGCCACCACCGCGCGGCGGGCGCTGTCATAGGCGTAGGCGCTGTCCGAGGCGATGTAGTCGGCGCCGAGCCCGGGGATCTCGTCCGGATGCGCGACGGTCGAGCCGTCGACCAGATCGACGATCCGCAGCCCGTCGTCGGTGACCAGGTAGGCGTACTCCGGGCTGGTCGCCAACACGGCGGCCTCCCAGATGAGTTCGCCGGACAGCTTGACGTCCCAGACCCGGTCGCCGGTGTTCAGGTCCACCGCGACCAGCCGCTTCTGCCAGGTGTCGCCGCTGATCATCTGGACCGGGTTGGAGCTGCCGTCCCGCTCGTAGGGCACCAGCGCCAGCGCGCCCCTCGGGGTCGCGGCGATGCCGAGCCCCGGCTGGACGGAGACGGTGGGGTCGGGCATGAAGTGCCAGATGCTGCCGAAGACCAGGCCGATGATGCCCAGCGGCAGCAGCGCGACGCGCAGGCCGACACCGCGCCTCGGCCGGCCCCCGACGGGAGTGCGCGGCTCGTCCGGTGTGCCGTAGGGCGAGGTGATCAGCCCTGGTACGCGCGGCGGGTTCCGCCGGCTCGTTCCGCCGGTCGACGCCGCGAAGCTGGCCTGGTGTCGCACGGTCCTCTCCTCCCGTCGCGGGCTTGGGAGTTCCACGGTGCCGGGCGCCCCACAGCTACCGATCACAGAAACGGGCCGGGCCGCCTCCTACCGGATCCCCGGGCCGGCCCTCACCGGATCGCCGGACCCGCCGTTACCGGATCACCGCGCAGATCGGGCCGGTTACCATGCGAGCATGTGCCCCCCGACCGCCACCACCGCCCGCGCGCCGGCGACCGTGCCGAGGGCGCTGCTGATCGCCGAGGTCTGGGCCGAGTTCGGGGCGGATGTCGCCCCGTTGAGCAACGGCCTCGGCCAGCCGCTGGCCCGCACGGTGAAGCTGCTGCTCGATCCGCTGGTGCTGCGCCCCGTCCTCAACCCGAGGTTCGCCGCAGGACCGGTGCGTGGCGAGCATGTCGACGAGCTGCGCGCCACGTTGCGCGAGGCTGGGCCCCGACTGGCCGCGACCGCCGCCTGGTTCACCGAGCTGAAGCGGGCCAGACGCGCCGCCCGGATCACCGAGGGCAACCCGCAGGACCGTTACTTCCAGCGCTGCTACGAGCTGGCCAGCACGCTGGGCCCGCCGGGCCGGGACGCCCAGCGGGTGGCCGCGGAGGCGGTCGACGAGATCCGCGAGGCGGCCGGCGAACTGACGGTGGAGGCGCTGCGCCGCTTTGTCACCGACCCGGTCCGGTCGGCGGCGCTGAGCGCGGAGTTGACGGCCGCCTGGGCCGACCGGGCGTCCGCCGTCCGCGTCGTCCCCGCCGCCGAAGTTTCGCCCGATCCGCCCGAGTTGACCACCCTGCTCGATCAGCTGGCCACCGGCCCCGACCGGGCGCTGCTGGACGCGCTGCTGGCCCAGGGGCTCGGCTCGCGGGACGCCGTCTCGCTGTTGGCGCCGGGAGCCGCGCTGGACTGCGGGCTGACCAGGCGGGAGCGGGTGGTGGCGCCCGAGTTGGGCGAACGGGCCTCCAAGCGGAACCTGCCGCCGCCCTTCGACCGTTCCGTCTTCGAGCGGCTGTTCGCCGGGTTCACCACCACCTTCCAGCGGTCCACCATGCCGGGCATCCCGGCGCTGGTCCGGCAGGAGATCCACCGTTCGGCGGCGCCCTGGCAGCTGGCCGACGAGGCGGGCCGGCTCACCATGGTGCTGGGGCGGCGGGCCAGCGCCGGGCTCGAACCGGAACGGGCCACGGGCGCGGCCGGCACCGATGCGGCGGTCAGGTTGGCGGCCCGTTGGCGGCGTGAGCCCTTTGTGCATCGCGCGCTGCGGCTGCCCCAGCCGGCGGGCGCCGGCGTTTCCGAGGTGCGGCAGGCGTATCTGCGTCGGCTGTGGGTGCGGCTGCACGGCCGGGAGCTGCGCGCCGAACCGCTGGCCGCCGACGGGCTGTGGGATCTGCTGGACGGGGTGCTGCGCTCCGTGATCATGGACCAACGGGACCGGCTGCGCGCGGTGTTGGACCGGGCCTCGACGACCGGCCCGGCCACGGGCCGGCCGGCGGCTTCACCGACGGCTTCGCCGGCCGGTGAGGAGGGTCGGTCATGAACGGGACGACGGTGCGGGTGCGGCGGACCGGCGGGACGCTGCGGGTGGGCGAACCGCCGGCGCACCCGGAGTGGACGGCGCTGGTCGAGGCCAGGGGCGCGGTGCTGACCTGGGACGTGCCGGCCGAGTCGGCGGTGCCGGCGGCCGAGATCCACGATGCCGCGCTGGCCGCCGACTGGCTGTGGCAGCTGTACGGCTCGGCCGCCGACACCGTGCTGGCCGTCGCCGACGGCGCGGAGCCCGTCGAGATCACGCTGCCGGAGGACGCCGGACGGTCGCCCGTGGCGCTGGCGCTGCGGCGGCTGGCGCTGCTGGGCTGGCAGGAGGCATGGTGGCCGGCCTCCTTCGTGGCCGGCGTGCCGGCGCTGCCGGCCGTGCCACGCCGCGTGGAGGCGGCCGTCGTCGCCGCCGATGTGGAGGAGCTGCTGGACGACGAGGACGCGGTGGAGCGGCTGCTGCTGCGGGCCACCGCGTCCGGGCATCCGCCGGCCGCGCTGACCGCCCTCTTCGACCACCCCGAACTGGGCGAACAGGCACTGGAGTTGGCGGACCGGCTGGCCGAGGTCGCGGAGGTCTGGGGGGTGCCGCCGACCGTGCCGGCACGCACCGAGCCCCGGCCGGCGGCCTGGGCGCTGGCCGCCGGCGGCACGGTCGACGCCGGCCTCGGCGGGCCGAGCGGCGGCGGCCCGGTGGACTGGACGCTGGTGCCGGCCGGCCTGGTGGACGCGGGTGCCGGGCTGCGCTGGGCGCTGGTGCGGCGGCAGGAACGTTCGCTGCTTGAGGTGGCGGTGCCCCGCGCGCCGGGCGCCCCGGCCGAGGCGGTGGCGGCGCCGCTGCGGGCGCGCGGCGACGGCGTCGAGTTCGACCTGGGGATGTCCGACGACGGACGGGAGTTCGTCGGCGCCGGGGCGGTGCCGGCGACGGCGCTGCTGGTGCCGGCGGCGCGACGCCGAGTCGTCGTCTGGGCACCGGAGTTCGCGCCGGCGGGGGCCGAGCCGGCGCCGGCCGCCGAGCTGGCCGAACGCCAGTCGGCGGTGCTCGCCTACGCCCGCCGCCGGCTGGCCGCGCCGGACGGCTCGCTCGCCGAACGGGCCGCCGCGCTGCTCGGGCACGAGTACGGCGACGGCAGCTGAGAAAAGGGAAGAGGCGGGAGGGATCGGCATGGCCGACGAGGACGAGGAGCCGGCGGGCCTGCCGGGGGTACGGCCCGCTTCGCCGCGCTGGCACCGCTGGCGCGATCTGCACAACGAGGGCACGCTGCGGCTGCGCGCCGGTCAACTGGACGAAGCCCGGGGGCCGTTGGCGGCCGCCTATGCCGAGACCCAGGTCCCGGACGTGGACGAGGAGGGCCTGCTGCACCGGGCCGCCACCGCCACCAACGCCTCGGGACTGGCCGAGGCGTTGGGCGATCCGGCCGAGGCGGAGCGGCTGATCAGCGAGTCGGTGGAGCTGTGCGCCGACCTGGGCGACTACGACGGCGCCCCGGCCACCCTGGTCAACTCGCTGATCGGTCGCGCCCAGTTGCTGATCTCGACCGACCGCCACACGGCGGCCGGCGCCGACCTGGACCGGGCCTTCGCCATCGCCGACCAACTGCCGGAGCCGGGCGAGTTGTTGGCGTACTCGCTGCATGGCGCGCGCTCGGTGCTGTACATGGTCACCGGCGAGCTGGCCGAGGCGGAACAGGAGGCGCTGATCGCGCTGGACATCGCCCTGGCGTTCCGCCCGGAGCTGGCCGCCTACCCCTGCGCCAACCTGGCCCAGATCGCGCTGGCCTGCGACAACCCCGAGGCCGCCGAGGAGTTCCGCCGGATCGCGGAGGACCCGTCGCAGGCGGCCGAGGAGCTGGGGGCGGTGGACGGCATGGTGACGGTGGGCGCGGACGACGGCGTGCCCGATCCCGCCGTGCTGGCGCCCGGCACCCATGCCGAGCTGACCCCCTGGCCGCTGGGCCCACGCTGGCGCCGGGCCGTGTCCCTGAACCTGGAGGGGATACGGCAGGTAGCCGCCGCCCAACTCGCCGACGCCGACTCCCTGTTCGCGTTCGCGGAACGTGCCACCTGGGCGGTGGGCGGCGGCCTGGACGCCCTGGTCTGCCGCGCCAACATACAGATGAACCGCGCCGGCATCGCCTCCTCCCAGGGCGACGCGACAACGGCCCTGGCCCTCACCGACAAGGCCCTGACATCCCTGTTCGAGGTACACACCTCCCTCAACCCTGCCGCCGGCCACACCACACCACCGACCCAGGACACGGTCGGCAACCCCACCGTGGACGATGTTCCGGACCCAACGTCCCAGCGGGACCTCGCCGGCCAAGACACCAACGGCCAAAGCGCCGCAGGCAACACACCCGGCCAGGCCACCGTGCGCAACACCACGGGACAAGGCCCCGCAGGCCAAGGCACACCGGACAACACCACCGTGGCCATGCCCCCCGGCCAAGGCGGCACGGGCGGCGTCCCCGGCCGAAATGCCGTCGGCAACGCCGCCGTGAGCAACGTCCCCGGCCAGGACGCCGCAGGCCGGGGCGCACCGGGCGACGCCGCCGTGGCCAAGATCCCGGACCAAAGCGCCGCCGGCAACCCAGCCGGCCAGGGCGCGCCGGACGAGGCCGCCGGCCAAAGCGCCGCAGGCCACAGCG
The DNA here is from genome assembly GCF_000974485.1 of Streptomyces sp. NBRC 109706. Classification (GTDB taxonomy): domain Bacteria; phylum Actinomycetota; class Actinomycetes; order Streptomycetales; family Streptomycetaceae; genus Streptomyces. The sequence goes on from NZ_BBOM01000009.1 coordinate 87,845, forward strand.
ACGCAGGTCGCGGTCGTGGCGGGGCGCTGCCGCAGGCGCACGCCCTGCCGCAGGCGGCAGCCCTGGTGCAGGCGCGGCAGTTGCGGGCCGCCATGTTGCGTGAACTCGGGCGGTTGGGCGAGGGGTTGGAGGAGTTGGGGCGCATCGAGGCGTTGTTGCCGTCGCTCGGGGACGGTCGGCCGACCGCCGAGGTGTGGTGGCGGTTGTTGCGGGCCTCGCTGTTGATGGCGAGCGGCCGGTTCGCGGAGGCGGACGACGAGGGCCGGCGTGCGCTGGCGCTGGCGCAGGAGCACGCGCCGTGGTTGGCGGCCCGGGTGCATGTGATGTTGGCCGAACATGCCAGCACCATCGGCGACTACGAGACCAGCGCGACCCGACTGCGGTTGGCCGGGGAGCTGTTCGCGGCGCTCGACGAGACCGAGGGGCAGGTGGCGGCCCTGGTGAGCCTGGGCCGCCTGGAGTATCTGGCGGGGCGTCCCGAGGAGGCGCGGCGGCACTATGACCGGGCGGAGGCGCTGTTGCCGGCGGCGGGCGCCGCCCAGGTGCGGGCGGCCTGCCGGCACGGGCAGGCCGCGGTGGCGGTGTCCAGCGGTCGGCCCGAGGAGGCGCTGGCGCTGCTGGAGCAGTCGCACGCCGAATGGGGCGAGACCAGGACGCCGCTGGTGGAGATCGCCTTCCACCAGGTGGCGGGCAGTGCCCATGCCGCGTTGGAGAACCATGCGGAGGCGGAGCGCTGTCTGTTGACCGCCCGTCGCCTCGGGCAGGAACACTACGGTTGGCATCTGGCGCTGACGGTCGACTGGTGGCGGGCCCAGTCGCTGATCAACTGGGCGGCGGATCTGCCGGACGATGCCCGGCGTGCCCCGTTGCTGGACACCGCGCTGGACCTGGCGGTGCCGGCGGCGCTGGCCGCCGAGGCGGCGCGTCAGTTCTTCGCGCCGGGCGGCGCCCGGGAGCGTTGGGTGGCGATGGCCGCCGCGCCGGCCACTCGGGCGGCGCTGCTCGCCATCCGGAGTCTGGGGGACGCGCCGCTCGGTGTCGCGCTGCTTGACCATCTCGCGGCGACCGTTTCGCTGCGCCTGGACGGGCCGGCCGCGCGCGTCCCGACCGTCGCGCCCCCCGATGTGCTGACGGTGCCGCTGCCGACGCCCGCGCCGCTCACCGACGACCAGCTCTCCTATGCGGCCGCCGGGCTCGGCCTGGTGACGACGGGGGACCCGGCGTTCCCCGCGCCCCGGCTGGCGCTGCCGCCCCGGGTGCGGGTGGCGGCGGAGGTGCCGTCGCCGCTTGAGCCGTGGATCGAACGGGCCGAGGAGCGCTACGGATTCGCGGTGCGCTCGGCCGGGGTGGTGCGTGCCTGGTGAGCGAACGTCCCGAACTGCCGTCGCGCGGCGACGAGTTGTCGACGGAGGCCGAGCTGGAGGCGGTGCTCGGCGTCCGCTCGGGGGTGCCCTACGGTCCCCGGTGGGCCGAGCACGCCAAGCAGGTCAACGAGGCCATGCTGCGGCAGGAACGCGGCCGGAAGGGCGCGGTGCCGATCCTGGAGCGGGCGCTGCGGGCCACCCGGGTGCCCGATGTGGACGGGGAGGGGCTGGATCTGCGAGCCCGCGCGTTGGGCAATCTCGCCGCGCTGGCCGACGGCCGGGGCGAGGTGGCCGAGGGGCTTCGGCTGGCCGAGGAGGCGCTGGAGGCCGGCGAGGCGGCCCTTGAGCTGCTGGGCGACGCACGTTCCACCAGCGCCGTGCTGGTCAGCGTGTTGATCAACCGGGCGCAGGCGCTGCAGGTGCCGGGCCGGTTCGAGGAGGCGCTGGCCGACTGCGACCGGGCCGCCGGTCTCTCCACCGGGCCCTATACGGGCCATGCCGCGCTGCTCGAATTCCATCTGCGCAACACCAGGGGCTGTGTGCTGATCGGCCTGGAGCGCTATGCGGAGGCGGAGGCCGAGATTCGGCGGGCCCTGCGGCTGGCGGTGGAGCAGGAGCCCCGGTTGGCGGGGCACGCGCACAACAACCTGGCGCTGTTGGCCCACCGTTCGGGCGACCGGGCCAGGGCCAGGGAGCATCTGCGGCAGGCCAGGGAGTTCCATCAACTGACCGGCGACCCGGCGGCATTGGCGCTGTCGGAGGAGAACCTGGGCCGGGAGGCGTTGGGGGAAGGCCGGCTCGCGGAGGCCGAGCGGCGGTTCCAGCGGGCGGGTCGGGCGTACTCGGGGCTCGGCGTGGAACACCAGGCCGCCGGCGCCCGGTTCGGTGAGGCGCTGGTGGCGTTCCGGCGCGGCCGGCCGCTGCGGGCCAGAAGGATCCTGCGGGCGTGCGCGGCCTCGCTGGAGCGGGTCGGCGAGGTGTCCACGTTGATCGAGTGCCAGCTGTTGGCGGGCGATATCGCCATCTGCGCGCTGCGTTTCCGGCTGGCCGAGGCCCATTATCTGGCCGCGCGGGCGCACTGTGTCGACGCGGGTTGGTTGCATCAGGCGGCCCGGATCGACATCAGGCGGGCCCGGGTGGTGCTGGAGACGCTGCGGTTCGCGGTGCGCCGCAAGGAGCGGGAGCGTCGGCTGTGGGCCGCGCTCAATCTGGCGATGCCGGCGGCGTTGGCCGCCGACGCGATGCGGCACGGTTTCCCGCCGGGACCGACCAGGGAGCGGTGGTCCCGGGAGATCGCGGGGCCCGCCGCCACGGTGACGCTGCGGATCCTGGCGAAGCTGGGGCAGACCCGACTCGCCCTGGAATTCGTCGAGAACCTGGCGGCGTCCAGCACCCTGGACGCCGACCGGGCGCCGCGCCCCCTCGCCGACGACGTCAGGGAGCTGCTGGGCAACGCGACGGGGGCTCTCGTGCCCGAGCCGTTCCCCGCCCCGGCCGAGGTGGGCGCCGGAACGTTCGCCGCCTCGATGCTCTGGACGGGGGGCGAGGCCGGTTCGGACGCGTTCGAGTCGCCGCGTTTCGCGTTGCCGCCCCGGCTGCGGATCTTCGACACCGAGGAGACGCTGCTCGACATCTGGATCGAGGCCGGCGAGGAGCGCTACGGCCGCCCCATCCGCTCGGCGGACCGACTGCCCGCCTGGTGAGGCGGGGACGCCTGCGGGCAACCGCCGAACAGTGGCCGAAAACAGCTGGCCGACGGGACGAGAACCGCACCGGGGTGCGGACCGGAAAGAGGAGAACAACGGTGCGAAAGTCGGCCAAGCCCCCGCTCGACCTCAGCGTGGTGGCGGATCTGGACGGCACGGTCCAGGGGTTCCAACCCACGGTGCAGCTGAAGTACGTGGACGCGGGCGACCTCTATCTCACCTGGCGGTGGGAGCACGCCCCCGACCATCCCCGGATCATGCTCTTCGAACGGAGCGAGGTGGCCGGGGTGTTGGACGAGCTGGCCCGCGCGCTGCCCACCCCGCTGCCGGGCGAGACCATCGAGCAGGCGCTGACCAGGGCGCTGACCAGGGGCCCGCTGGTGGATGTGGAACGGGAGAGCGACCTGCTGCGTCGGCTGACCACCGCGCTGATCCCGTATCCGCTGGGCGCCGAGCTGGAGCTGCTGCTGGAGCGCGGCGTCCGCCCCCGGCTGCGCGTCCAGCCGTCCCCCTCGACCGGCCAGGTGCCCTGGGAGGCGCTGCGGGTCGACGAGGAGAAGCGGATGGTCGAGCTGCTGGACGTGTCCACGCTGCCGCCCGCCACGGTGCGGCACTCCCCCGAGCGTCGGATCTCCCCGTGGCGGCCGGCGGGGACGGTGGTCGCCGCGCTTGACCCACGGGTGCCCGGGTTCGCCGAACACACCAGCCTCGGCTCGGTGTTGGGCCCGGTCGACGCGGACTCGCCGCTGGCCGCGATGGTGGCGCGGCTGGGCGATCGGCTGCGGCCCGCCGCCCCGGCCGGCTCCGCGTCGGACGCGTTCCGCCGCGCCGGGCTGACCAGGGACGTGCTGGAGCCGCTGCTGGCCGAGGCGTCCCGGTTTCTCTATGTGGGGCATGTGACCACGGCCGACCACGGCCTGGACGCGCGGCTCCATCTGGGCTGTGGCACGGACAGCACCGGTCGGGCGGCGCCGCTCGGCGGGCATCGGCCGCTGACGGCGGCCGATCTGGTGCTGGGCCACCGCCCGGACGATCCCAGGCCGTGGCGGATGCCCAACCGGGTGGCGCTGGTGGCCTGCGAGAGCGGCGGCGAGGTGCGGTTCGCCGAGCCGACCGGGCTGGTGGCGGCGGCGATCCACACCGGCGCCGAGTATGTGGTGTCGACCCGCTGGACGCTGCCGACCGACGAGGGGGTGCGGCATTTCGCGGCCGGGGTGGGGCCGGACACCACGGTGGTGCCGCCGGCCGTGATCGCCGTCGACGCGGCGCAGGAGGCGCCCGATCCGGTGGTCGCGCTCAACGACTGGCAGCGCGAACGGGCCGTCCGCTGGCGCCGGCACGGGGATCTTGCGGACGCCCCGTTCACCTGGGCGGCGTTCACCACCACCCACGGATAGCGCGCCGAGGAACGTCAGGACAGCGCCCCGTGGGGAGCGGCTGTCGAGTCCTGGGCCGACACGGGATATCTTGATGTCAAGCAATGTTGCAGACGTGGAGTGGAGCATCCGGTGACTGAGTCGACCGTCATCTACACACAGACCGACGAGGCCCCCGCCCTGGCGACGTATTCCCTGTTGCCGGTGGTCGAGGCCTATGCCGCGACCGCCGGGGTCCGTGTGGAGATCCGTGACATCTCGCTGGCGGGCCGGATCATCGCCAGCTTCCCCGAACGGCTCGACGAGGGGCAGCGCATCGAGGACGCCCTCGCCGAGCTGGGCGCGCTGGCCGGGACCCCAGAGGCGAACATCATCAAGCTGCCGAACATCTCGGCGTCCATCCCCCAGCTCAAGGCGGCCATCGCCGAGCTGCGGGAGCGCGGCTACGACCTGCCGGACTACCCGGACGAGCCGCGCACCGACGAGGAGCGGGAGGCACGCGCCCGCTACGACAAGGTCAAGGGCAGCGCCGTCAACCCGGTGCTGCGCGAGGGCAACTCGGACCGTCGCGCCCCCGCCTCGGTCAAGAACTACGCCAAGACCCATCCGCACCGGATGGGCGCCTGGTCGGCCGACTCCAAGACCAATGTGGCGCATATGACCGCCGACGACTTCCGCACCAGCGAGCGTTCGGCGATCATCCCCGCCGCGACCTCGCTGCGGATCGAGCTGGCGGCCGCGGACGGCTCCACCACGGTGCTGCGCGAGTCGGTACCGGTGCTGGAGGGCGAGATCGTGGACGCCTCGGTGCTGCGGGTCGCGGCGCTGCGGGAGTTCCTGGCCGCGCAGATCACCCGCGCCAAGGCCGAGGGCGTGCTGTTCTCGGTGCACCTCAAGGCCACCATGATGAAGGTCTCCGACCCGATCATCTTCGGTCATGTGGTGCGCGCCTTCTTCCCGAAGACCTTCGCCGCCCACGGCGAGACCCTGGCCGCCGCCGGGCTCAGCCCCAACGACGGCCTCGGCAGCATCCTCAAGGGGCTGGAGAGCCACCCGCAGGGCGCCGAGATCAAGGCGTCCTTCGACGCCGAGCTGGCCGACGGGCCCGAGCTGGCCATGGTGGACTCCGACCGGGGCATCACCAACCTGCATGTCCCCAGCGATGTCATCGTGGACGCCTCGATGCCGGCGATGATCCGCACCTCCGGCCATATGTGGGGCCCGGACGGGGCGGAGGCCGACACCCTGGCCGTCATCCCGGACAGCAGCTACGCCGGTATCTACCAGGTGGTCATCGACGACTGCCGCGCCAACGGCGCCTTCGACCCGTCGACGATGGGCTCGGTGCCCAACGTCGGCCTGATGGCGCAGAAGGCCGAGGAGTACGGCAGCCACGACAAGACCTTCGAGATCCCGGCCGACGGCACGGTGCGGGTCGTCGACGGCTCCGGCGCGGTGGTGCTCGAACACGCGGTCAGCGCCGGTGACATCTGGCGGATGTGCCAGACGAAGGACGTTCCGGTCCGCGACTGGATCAAGCTGGCCGTCAACCGCGCCCGCGCCACCGGCGATCCGGCGGTCTTCTGGCTGGACGAGAACCGCGCGCACGACGCCAGCCTGATCGAGAAGGTCCGCGCCTACCTGCCCGAGCACGACACGGACGGGCTGCGGATCGAGATCCTGGCGCCGGTGGACGCCATCGCGCTCTCCCTGGAGCGGATCCGCCGGGGCGAGGACACCATCTCCGTCACGGGCAATGTGCTGCGGGACTATCTGACCGACCTGTTCCCGATCCTGGAGCTGGGCACCAGCGCCAAGATGCTCTCCGTGGTCCCGCTGATCAACGGTGGCGGCCTCTTCGAGACGGGCGCCGGCGGCTCGGCGCCCAAGCATGTGCAGCAGCTGGTCAAGGAGAACTACCTGCGCTGGGACAGCCTGGGCGAGTTCCTGGCCCTCGCGGTCAGCTTCGAGCACCTGGCCCAGCGGACGGGCAACGCGCGGGCCCAGATCCTGGCCGACACGCTGGACCGGGCGACCGCCACGTTCCTCAACGAGGACAAGTCGCCCAGCCGTCGCCTGGGCGGCATCGACAACCGGGGCAGCCACTTCTATCTGGCGCTGTACTGGGCCAGGGAGCTGGCCGGTCAGACCGAGGACACGGCCCTGGCCGGGGCCTTCGGTTCGCTGGCGAAGACCCTGGGCGAGCAGGAGGAGACGATCGTCTCCGAGCTGGCCGCCGTGCAGGGCTCGCCGGCCGACATCGGCGGCTACTACCTGCCGGACGCCGCCAAGGCGGCGGCCGTGATGCGTCCGTCGAAGACGTTCAACGAGGCCATCGCCACGCTGGGTTGAGCCCGAGCGGCGGGCCCGCCGCACCGTCCGGTGCGGCGGGCCCGTCCTGTTCCCCGGGGTCGGTCAGCTCCGGTCGTGTTGCTGGCGCGCGATATGACGGTTCATCAGCGTGAACGCGCCGCGCTGGTCGCCGCGCGCGACGAAGTCGAGCAGGGCGAGGTGCTCCTCGGCCGAGGTGCGCAGCAGGCCGCGCCTGGCCAGCGGCGCGAGCGCGTGCAGCCGTGTCTGTAAGCGGAGTTGGGAGACGGTCTCGACGATCCTCGGGTTCCCCGCGTAGCGCAGCAGCTCCAGGTGGAAGTCCCGGTCAGCCTCCGCGTAGTCCAGCAGATCGCCGCGCGCCGCGGTCTCAACGGTCCGCGCCGCCAGCGCGCGCAGCGTGGGAAGGTCCTCGCGCGGGATCAGCGGCACCACCCGCCGGACGGTCACCGGCTCGATCAACAGCCGTAGTTCGGTGATGTGTTCAAGATCGGCCTGCGACACCTCGGTGACCCGGAACCCCCGGTTGGGCAGCGAGGTCACCATGCCCTCGCGCACCAGGTCGAGCATGGCCTCCCGGACCGGGGTGGCCGACACCCCGAACCGCCCCCCGAGGGCCGGCGCCGAGTACACCGTGCCCGGCGCCATCTCGCCGGAGATGATGGCGGTGCGCAGCGCGTGTGCGACGGTCTCCCGTAGGCACTCCCGTTTTCTGAGCGTGGTGGTACTGCCGTGGATCATGCGGTCCCCATCGTGCGTTCCCCCGCCGGTGCCGGTCGAGCACCCGCGTTGCCGGGGGACTGCCGCCCCCACGGCTGCACGGCGCATCCTGCCGGGAGTTGCCCGTTCCGTCGAATCACACCCGCGAGGACCTGCCACCGGACGCCCACACGCAAGGGCCCTGGCGGCGGGCGGAGTTCAGAACCACTCGGACTTGTCGACGACATTGATCAGCTCGGCGCCCCGGACGAAGCGGCGGGCGTTGTCGCGGAGGACGGTGAAGCGTCGTTCGTCCGCGTGTGGGCCCGCGCCGGCGACATGGGGGGTGAGGAGGGCGCGGGGGTGGCGCCAGAGGGGGTGGTCGGCGGGGAGGGGTTCGGTCTCGAAGACATCGAGCGCGGCGGCCCGCGGCCGGCCCGCGTCCAGCGCCTCGACCAGGGCGTCCAGCCGGAGGATCGGTCCGCGTCCCACGTTGACCAGAAGGGCCCCGGGCCGCAGCAGGGCCAGCCGGCGGGCGTCCAGCAGGCCCTCGGTGCGGGGGGTGTGCGGCAGGGTGAGGACGACGAGGTCCGCCTCGGGCAGCCGGGCGTCCAACGCCTCGGCCGGGTGCAGCGCGGCGAACCCCGGCGGCGGCTCGGTCAGCCGCGCGTCGACGCCGACCACCCGGCAGCCGAGCGCCGCCAGCAGCCGGCCCACCTCGGCGCCCACCGCGCCGGTGCCGACGATCAGGGCGGTGGCGTCGGCCGGTGGCCAGACGGCGGCGGCGTCCCAGTTCGGCGCCCAGACGGCGGCCGACTGGGCGCGGACATAGCCGGGCAGGTCCCGGGCCAGGGCGAGGACCAGGGCCAGGGTGTGGACGGCGACATGGTCGGTATAGGTGTCGCGCATATTGGTCACCTGGGCCGGGTGGGCCACCAGGTCCGGGTGGTAGAAGCCGGGCGGCGGTCCGGCCTGGGGTGCCTGGAGCCAGCGCAACCGGGTCGCGTGCGACAGGAGTTGGGGCGGCAGCGCCCCATAGGCGGCGTCCGCTTCGGCCAGCGCCTCGGCCGTCTCCTCCTCGGTCTCGGGGCGGAGCACGCGCAGCCCGGGGACCTCGTCGGCCAGCCGGCGCGGCCAGTCGGCGGTGGCCGCCGCGTGCGGGGGCACCATCACCAGGGTGTGCGGGGTCGGGGTGTCGTTCATGCCCACATCGCCTTGCCTTCCTCGGTCGGTCTCGGGGCGCGGAGCCTCCCCGGGTTCGCAGCGTCTCAGGGATCGACGACCCGCGCCGCCCCTCCGGCCCGGCCGGCTGGCGGCGCGGCCGGGCCGAGGGATTCCGCCGGACGGTCAGCCGGTGGCGGCCGCCTTTCTGGCCCAGTCGAGGTCGGTGGCCAGCAGCTCGGCCACCGGGGCGTCCGGCTCGCTGTACTGCCCGGAGAGGCAGACCGGGCCCGACCAGCCCAGCTCGGTCAGGGTGCCGAGCGCCGCCGACCAGTCGGCGAGCCCGTCGGGCGCCTGGACGAACCAGGTGCGCCAGTCGCCGCCCACCGCGCCCGACGGCTGCTCCACCGGGGTGTAGTGGGCGTTCTTGAGGTTGACGATGGCCAGCCGGTCGGCGGCCAGCGGCAGGGTGACCCGGGGGTCGTCGCCGGCCAGCGCGTCGTGCGCGGCGTCCCAGACCAGTCGGAAGTGCCCGGCCGGCAGCCCCTCCAACAGGTCGAGCACGCCCAGGGTGGTGGAGACATAGCGCCCGTGGTGCGGCTGGACGCCCACCGCGACGCCATAGCGTTCGGCCAACGGCGCGGCGGCGGCGAGCCGTTCGCGGTTTCTGGTGACGGAGGCGGCATAGCCGTCGGGGCCCAGTTCGGCCATGATCCGGATCAGCGGGACCTCGGCCGCGGCGCAGGCGGCGAAGACGGGCTCCGTCAACTCGCTTGCGACGCTGATCACTTCGACGCCGTCGGCGCGCATCCTGCGGGCGAAGGCGGGCAGGGTGCGCTCGGCGTCGGCGGGGGTGAGACGGGCGCCGTCCCGGACGGGGATCTCGGCGCCGGTGAAGCCGAGCCCGGCGACCAGCGGGCCCAACTCCTCGGCGGGCAGGGACAGCCAGGGCTTGGTGAAGACCGACCAGTGGAATGACATGGGTTCAGCGGCCTCCGAGCCCGCTCATGGTGATGCCTCGGACGAACCAGCGTTGGGTGAGGAAGAAGAGCACGATCAGCGGGATGGTGGTGAGGGTGGCGGCCATCAACAGCAGGTTCCACTGGGTGCCGTTGGTGTCCTGGAACACCTGGAGTCCGACGGAGGCGGTCCTGGTGGCGTCGCTGTTGGAGATCACCAGCGGCCAGAGCAGGTTGTTCCACTGACTGATGAACTTGAAGACGAAGAGCGTCGCGATGGCCGGCACCGCCAGCGGGATGATCACCCGGAGGAACACCTGCCAACGGTTGGCGCCGTCGAGCCGGGCGGCCTCCTCGTAGTCCCTGGGGATGCCGAGGAAGAACTGCCGGAGCAGGAAGACGCCCAGCGCGGTGAACGCGTGCGGCAGGATCATGCCCGGCCAGGTGTCCACACCGTGCATCTTGGCCACGATGATGAACTGCGGGATCAGGGTGACCTGGGCCGGGATCATCAGGGTGGCCAGATAGACGCCGAAGATGGCGTTGCGGCCCGGGAAGTTGAGCCGCGCGAAGGCGTAGGCGGCCAGCGCGGCGGTGACGGTCTCCAGCAGCGCGGTGCCGCCGGCGAAGAAAATGGTGTTGAGGAGATAGCGGCCCATGGGGACCAGGTCGAAGGTGCGGCCGATGTTCTCCCAGTGCCAGGTGCTGGGCCAGAACGACGGCTGGGCGGCCATGGACTCGGCGTCCGACTGGAACGCCACCAGCACCATCATCACGATCGGCAGCAGCGTGATGCCGGTGACCACGAAGCAGGCGAAGACCAGTAGCTTGCGTCGGACCAGCTGGCGGGTCGGCACCGGGCGGGGCGCCGGCGCGGGCGCCGCACGACGCGGCCCGACCAGCGGCGGGGCGTCAGATGTCATAGTGCACCAGCCTCCGCTGGAAGAGGAACTGGATCCCGGTGATCAGGGCGATAAAGGCGAACAGCACCAGGGACTGGGCGGCGGCATAGCCCTGTTCGTAGTTCTGGAATCCGGACTGATAGATGTACATGACGAGCGTGGTGGTGCTGGATCCCGGCCCGCCGTTGGTCATCACCAGCGCCTGGTCGAAGACCTGGAACGAGCCGATCACCGAGGTGACGATCACAAAGAACATCGAGGGCGACAGCAGCGGGAGCGTCACATTGCGGAACGATCCCCAGGCGGTCGTGCCGTCCACCTTGGCGGCCTCGTACAGCTGTTGGGGAATGGCCTGGAGGCCGGCCAGGAAGATCACCATCCCGAAGCCGAAGCTCTTCCAGACACTCATCAGGATCAGCGAGGGCATGGCCCAGGTGTCCGAGATCAGCCAGGCGGGCCCGTCGATGCCGACCAGGCCCAGCACGCTGTTCATCAGGCCGTCGTGCGGGATGTAGAGCCAGATCCAGACAAAGGCCACGGCCACCGTGATGGTCGCGTAGGGCAGCAGCAACAGCGAACGGAAGATCGCCATCCGGCGCAGCCCGTGGTTGAGCAGCAGCGCCAACGACAGGCTGACCACCATCGTCAACGGGACGCTGACCAGGGTGAAATAGGCCGTGTTGCCGAGCGCCGCCCAGAACGTCGGATCGGGGCCGAGCCGGGTGTAGTTCGTAAGGCCCGCGAAGGTGGGCGGGCTGAAGAGGTTCCAGTGCAGCAGTGAGATCACGCCGGCGGCCACCACGGGGCCGGCCGTGAAGATCAGAAAGCCGACGAAACTCGGCGTGAGAAACAGCCAGGCGGCGAAGGTCTCCGAGCCGAAGCGGCTCGGTCGCCCCCGACGCCGGGGTCGGCCCGGTGGGCTCCCCGATGTGGCGATGGGTGTCTCGACGGCCATGGCGTCCTCCTGGTGCCGAGCGAACGGGTGGGTTGGGGATGGGGTTTCACAGGCATGAACGGCTGAGCGGATGAGCGGCTGAGCAGATATACGGGGGGCCAACGGCCGGTCAGCGGGAGACGCCGGCCCGGATGTGGTCCTGGTGCTGGCGCATCAGCACATTGAGGCGCGGGGTGAGCCCGTCGATGGTCTCGGCGACGCCGCGCTGTCCGAGGAACGCGCGCGGCAGGTCCTGCCCGAGCAGCTGACGCACCTGGTTCCAGTTGGTCGTGACGTCGAACGGATGGCCGCCGGCGACCTCGCCGGCCAGGATCCGTTGCACCAGCGAGAGGTTCTCCGGCGGCGGCGCGAAGGCGCTGCCGGCCGACAGCCTGGCCGGATTGTTACGGCCCGCCCTGGCATAGATGTTGAGCGCGTCGGTCGACGTCAGCACCTTCAGCAGCTCCCAGGCCAGCTCCAGGTCGTCGCCGCGCACGGCGGCCGGGATGGCGAAGCTGGAGCCGGAGACCCGTGGCTTGCTGCCGGCGGGCCCGGCCGGGAACGGCACGATGTCCCATTCGAACGAGGCCCCCCGCACGTTCACCACCTGCCAGGGCCCGTTCTGCATGAACGCGACATTGCCGTCGAGGAAGCTCCCGAGCGAGCTGACCGTGACCAGATTGCTGATCGGCGGGGTGACCCGGTCCCGGACGAAGAGGTCGATCACATAGTGCAGCGCCTCCATCGCCTCGGGCGCGTCCAGCGCGCTGGCGTCCTCGCGTTCGTTCATCACGTTGCCGCCGGCCGAGTAGATCCAGGAGACCAGATCGTCGATGGAGGGGGCGCAGGTGAAGCCGTACTGGTTCTCCGGGCCGCTGAGTTGGATGGCCAGCTCGCGGAAGGTCTCCCAGCTCATGGGCTCGGTCGGATGCGGCGGCTCGACGCCGTTCTCCGCCAGCAGCGTCTTGTTGTAGTAGAGGACGGTGGGCGCGACATCGAAGCCGATGGCGAAGGTGCGGTCGTCGAAGGAGGAGATCGCCCTGATGTCGGGGTAGAAGTCCTCCGGGTCGAACTCCGGGTCGGCGGCGATCAGATCGTCCAGCTCGCGGTGGGCGCCGCGCGCGGCATAGGTCGGTATCAGCCAGCCGTTGAGCGCGGTCACCAGGCTGGCGGTGCCGCTGACCAGCTGCAGGTCGAGCTTGGTGACATAGCCGTCGGACGGGGTGAGCTGGGAGGCCGACCTGACGCCGAGCCGTTCCTCCACATGGGCGCCGAAGTCCGCCCAGACCTGGCCCTCCTCCGGGCTGGAGGACCACATGGACCAGGTGGCGGTGCCGTCCGGCGGCCCGGACGAACAGCCGGCCAGGGCGCCGGCGGCGGTCAGCCCGCCGAACGCGGCGGCGCCCCGCAGCAGGGAGCGGCGGGAGATCCCCTGGCTTCCCGTGAACGTGTTGGTAGCGGCGGACATCGTCGTCTCCTCGCAGGGTCAGTTGAGGGCGAGGTCCAGCGCCTCGGCCCGTATCCGCTCCTCGTCGACCTCGACACCGAGGCCGGGGGCGGTGGGAACGGCCGCGACGGCCGCTTCGATGGACAGGTTGGCGACATAGAGGTCGGAGAGCAGTTCCGGCCCGTTGAGTTCGGCTGGCAGCGCCAGCTCCAGTTGGCTGAAAAGGTGCACGGCGGCGGCGAAGCCGATGCCGCAGTCGGTGAGGCCGCTGGCCAACACCTCGACGCCGCCGGCCAACGCGACCTGGGCGGTCTTTAGCGCGTTGCGGATGCCGCCGGCCTTGCAGATCTTGACGACCACCAGATCGGCGGCGTCCAGACGCATCGCCCGGGACAGGTCCTGCGCGGTGAAGCTGCCCTCGTCGATGGCGAGCGGCAGGTCGATCAGCGAACGCAGCCGGCTGAGCCCCAGGGTGTCGGTGGACGGCACCGGCTGTTCCAGGCAGTGGATGCCGGGCACGTCCCGGGTGGCGTCCAGCAGTCGGAGCAGCGCGGCGGGCCGGTAGGACTGGTTGGCGTCCAACCAGATGGGCTTGCCGTCGACCTCATCGGCCACGGTGCGCACCGCGCGGGCGTCGGCCTCGACATCGCCGCCGATCTTCACCTTGTAGGCCGCGTAGTCGGCGGAGGCCACCGCGTGTTCCCGCACCGCCTCCGGGGTGCCCACGCCGATCGCCGAGCAGAGCGGCAACTCGTCCCGCACCTTCCCGCCGAGCAGCGCGTGCACCGGCAGGCCGGCGAGCTTGCCGGCCGCGTCGTGCAGCGCGATATCGACGGCGGCGCGGGCGAACGGGAAGCCGTTGGAGACGGAGGGGCTGAGCCGGCGGTTGGCCTCTCGGTGGAACAACTCCACGTCGAAGGGGGTGAGTTCGAGCAGGATCGGGGTCAGATGGCGTCTGATGACAACGGCGATGGTCTCGGCCGTCTCATAGCTCCAGCTGGGCAGCGCCCGCTGCTCGCCCCAGCCGACGACGCCGTCCTCGGTGGTGAGCTTGACGAAGACGACGGCTCCGGCCTGGTCGGGGGTGCCAACGGCGCCGCTGCCCAGCACGAAACGTCGGGCGAACGGGACGGTCACGGCAAAGACCTCGACCGCCGTGATGCGCGACATGGCAGGTGTTCCTTTCGAGGGGGGACGTACCGGTTGCGTGATCCGGGCGGGCCGTCAGGCGGCCGTCGGCCAGGCGGCGGGGTCCACATGGGTGGCACCGAGCGTGCCGTGGTCCAGCCAGCCCAACGCGTCGCCCAACACCGCACCCGCCAGGGCGAGATGGCCGTCCACGGTGTCCCCCGCGACATGCGGGGTGAACAGCAGGTTGGGGCAGTCGAGCACCGCGTCGGGGAGGGTGGGCGGCTCCGGGTCGTAGACGTCCAGCGCGGCGGAGATCCGGCCGGCCAGCGCCGCCTCGAAGAGCGCGTCCTGGTCGATCGAGGGGCCCCGCGCCGAGTTGACGACCACCGCCCCCTCGGGGATGACCCGCTCGATCATCTCCCGGGTCACCATGCCCTTGGTGGCCGGCAGGTCGGGTACGTGCAGCGAGACGAACGGGCAGGCCAGCGCCTCCTCCAGGGAGACCCGACGGACGCCGAGCGCGGCGGCCCGGTCCTCGTCCAGATAGGGGTCGTACACCAGCACCTCGCAGTGGAACGGCGCCAGCAGGCTGATCAGCGCCCGGGCGGTGGAGCTGGCCCCGATCAACCCGACACGCCGGCCGGCGAGTTCGCCACCCCGGAACGCGGTCTGCTTCCAGCCGCCGGCGCGCACCGCCGCGTCGAACCTCGGCAGCCGCCTGGCCAGCGTCAGCATCGAGGCCAGGCAGTACTCGCCGACCGACCAGGCAATACGCCCCGCCGCCGAGAAGACCGTCACCCCCTGGTCCAGCACCTCGCGGTCGATCAGCCGCTTGACGGTGCCGGCGGCGTGCGCCACCACGCGCGGCCCTTCGCCGCCCGACCAGATCGCGGCGTCCAGATGCGGGGTGCCCCAGCTGGTCAGCAGCACGTCCTGCCCGGCGGCGAGGCCGGCGACGCCCTCGGGGGTGAGCGGCTCAGCCGCCCAGGTGGTGGTGAAGCGCTCCTCCATCAGGACTCTGGCCTGGGGACCGCAGACGTCCTCGGCACGCTGGGCGGTCATGGCGACGGCGAGTTTCAACAACCTGGCTCCTTGGCCGAACGGTGAAGGTGGCCGTTACGGTAGAGCCGGCAGTTATGCCCGTCCAAGCCCCGTTCGGCATCATCCGATACTGTGCCGGCATGGATATATCCCTCCAGCAGCTACGCGGTTTTGTGGCCGTGGCCGAGGAACAGCACTTCGGCCGCGCCGCCGCGCGGCTCAACATGACCCAGCCGCCGCTCTCCCGCCAGATCCAGGCGATCGAACGCGAGCTTGATGTGCTGCTCTTCGAACGGGTGGGCCGAGGCGTGCGGATCACCCCCGCCGGTGAAACCCTGCTCACCTACTGCCACCGGGTGCTCGCCCTGCTGGAGGCAGGACCCGCCGCCGCCCGCCGCGCCGCCGACGACCACCCCAGCACCCTGCGCCTGGGCTTCACCGCCATCGGCGCCTATGCCGTACTGGCCGAAACCCTTGCCCTGGTGAACCGTCAACTACCGGACGCCGCCGTTGAGTTGGCCGAGATGGTCAGCCAGGACCAGTTCACCGCACTGGGCGAACTCCGGATCGACCTGGGCCTGGTCCGCCCGCCCATCCCCGAGCCCTACGCCTCGGTGCTGGTGCACTCCGAGGAGCTGCTGCTCGCGCTCCCCGCCGACCACCCCCAGGCCGACGGCGACACCCCGATCGGCCTGGCCGACGTCACCGACGACTACATCGGCTACACCCCCGAAGGCTCCCAGTACCTCCACGACATCTGCGCCGCGATGATCGGCGTGGACCGCTACGCCGTCAGCCAGCTGACCTCACAGGTCCCCACCATGCTCGCGCTGGTCAGGGCCGGCCTCGGCTGCGCGCTGGTCCCCCGTTCGATCACCACCATGT
This sequence comes from Streptomyces sp. NBRC 109706, assembly GCF_000974485.1. Classification (GTDB taxonomy): domain Bacteria; phylum Actinomycetota; class Actinomycetes; order Streptomycetales; family Streptomycetaceae; genus Streptomyces. The sequence continues at coordinate 103,778 of NZ_BBOM01000009.1, forward strand.
CCGTCCAGGGCGTCCGCTACCGCGATCTGATCCCGGCCGACACCCACTCCGTCACCCTCCACGCCTGCTGGAACCCGGACAACCCCAACCCCGCCCTCGCCCCCCTCACCGAGGCCCTGCTCGCCGGCCCCGAGGCACGCTGAACGCCCGTTACGCGACCGGGAGTTGGGCCGTGGGACCTGGCGCCGGGCAAGGGGGAACCGATGGGAACGGCACCCTCCTGGCCACCGGCAGCGATGACCATGTCGTCCGGCTGTGGCAGAGCGCTTGAGCGCACCCGGCCGCCGCCGCCCGGCGGTCAGAGGCCGGTGTCCACCCCGGCGACTTCCTCGTCGGGGCAGCTGATGTTGGTCTTGAAGTCCGGCCAGGCGGCCTCGCAGATGACCCGGGTCAGTTCCTCGTCCCGGTAGACCGTGATGGTGACATCCGTCGACGCGTCAAGGCCGGCCGCGTAGTTGCCGATGGCCGCCATGGCATGCGGAGGACCGGCGTCATCCATGAGGAGGGCGACCCGTCCGGCGTCCAACTCCTCCTCGGCCACGGAGTATCGCAGCACCTCCCGGCTCTCCGCACTGCCGCCGCCACCGTCGTCGTCACCGCCGCAGGAGGCCAGTGCGAGGACGAGCCCCAGGGCGGTCAGGGCAGCGAGGGCGCTCCGCTTCGAAGTCAACCGACCAGGATGACAACCGACCGATCGTCACCACTATGCGCTCAGCGCCAAGTGTCGACGGATCAGCGCCAACACGTCGCCCGTCGGGGCCGCGTCAGAGCGCGGCGAAGAGATCGTCCAGCGGGGCGGGGGTGCGGTCGAGGTCGAGGGCGTCGACGAGGACCCGGCCGTAGTGGATCTTGCGGCCCTTCTTGGTGCCGAAGAAGCGGCGCAACTGCTGCTGCGCGGTGCGGTCCCGCTGCGCCGGCTGGTGCAGAAACGTCTGCAGCGCGCGGGCGTCGCCCTCCGCGCGCACCAGCTCCGTAACCCGCGCGGTCCCCAACGCGCGGATCAGCTCGTCCTCCAGGTCGGCCGCACAGACAAAGAACGGCTCCGACTTCAACGCACGTGCGTAGAAAGGCTGTTCACGTTCGTCGCAGAGCCCGACCAGACGTAGCCCGAGGCCGCCGGGCCCCAGCAGCTGGGCGAACCGGCCGACGCTCATGGCTCCGCCCATCGCCAGCACACAGACCCCCTCGGCCGCCAGATCCCGCCCCCGCCGCGCGGCCAACGCCTCAACGGCCGCGACATCGCTGGGCCCTTCCAACAACACGACCACCCTGACGGACAGCCGCGCCGCCAACTCCCCAGCGGGACCGGCGTGCCCGCCTGCCGCCCACCCGGTGACCGCTTCCCGGAACTCCCTCACGCGAGGACCGGTTCAGCAGAGAGTCGAGAGACAAGCCGACCAACTGCCAGCGGCGAAAACGACAGCCGGCCCGCCCCCTGCTTGCTGTCCCGAACCGGAACGCCGGTGGGATGCCCGTCACACACCTCCAGGCATTCTCCGTTGTTGCCACCGCTGTAGCTGGACGTACGCCAGCCGGCCAGCGCCAACGCGTCGGGCACGGGGGGCAGTTCAGTGTTCATGGTGTTCCTCAGCAATGGCCCGGGTGAAAACTAGGGACTCGCGTAAGGACAGCGCGTCGCTCAATGCCACATCGTAGGCCGTGCGGCACTTGGCCAACTCGGCGTCGGGTGGAGATCTGCTGAACGACCATGACTGGTTCTCCTCGCTGAACTACCGCCGGTTCCCGCGGTCGGCGTAACGTTCGCGGCGGCGCTCGGTGACCGGGTCGGCACGGTGCGGAAGCACCGTAACCTCTTTCCGTGTCCGTATCTCGCCCGCATCGTGTCGCCGTCCTTGTGTTGGAGGGGGCGAAGCCGCTCGATGTCGGGATTCCCGCTCAGGTGTTCACGACCCGCGCCAGCATGCCGTACCAGGTGCGGGTGTGTGGGGCGACGCCCGGTCTCGTGACCGGGGGTGACGGCCTCGCGTACCACGTCGAGCACGGTCTCGACGCCCTGGCCTGGGCCGATATCGTCTTCGTTCCCGGCTACCGGTTTCCGGACCGGGACGATCCGCCGCAGGCCGTACTCGACGCGCTGATCGGCGCCCATCGGCGGGGGGCGCGGCTGGCCGCGATCTCGACGGGGGCGTTCGCGCTCGCCGCCACCGGCCTGCTCGACGGGCGGCGCGCCACCACGCACTGGCACTACACACGGGCCCTGATGGCCAGGCATCCACTCGTCCGGGTCGACGAGAACGTGCTGTTCGTCGACGAGGGCAGCGTGCTCACCTCGGCCGGTGCCGCGTCCGGTATCGATCTGTGTCTGCACATCCTGCGCGGCGACCTCGGGGTGGCCGCGTCCAACCACGCGGCGCGGCGGCTGGTCGCGGCCCCCTACCGCAGCGGCGGCCAGGCCCAGTACGTTCCGCGCAGCGTGCCCGAGCCGCTGGGCGAGCGGTTCGCGGCGACCCGCGAGTGGGCTCTGCACCGGCTCGGGGAGCCCCTGACCCTCGACACGCTGGCGCGGCAGGCGGGGGTCTCGCCACGCACGTTCTCCCGGCGCTTTGTCGAGGAGACCGGCTACACGCCCATGCAGTGGGTGATGCGGGCCCGTGTCGACATGGCCCGTGAGCTGCTGGAACGCTCGCAGCTGAGCGTCGAGCAGATCGCCGTCGACGTCGGGCTCGGGACCGGCGCGAATCTGCGTCTGCACTTCCAGCGCATCCTCGGCACCACGCCCAGCGAGTACCGGCGCACCTTCACCCGGGGCGAGTAGCCGTCCCTGGCGTGATCCTTTTGAACCGTGGCGATCCCGCCACTGTCAGCGACGCCCGGCAGGGGCGAGCCTGGGGTGGAAGGGAAGGGACACCAATCATGACTCGTATCGCCATCAACGGATTCGGCCGCATCGGACGCAATGTGCTGCGCGCGCTGCTGGAGCGCGACAGCGCCCTGGAGATCGTCGCCGTCAACGATCTGACGGAGCCGACCGCTCTTGCCAGGCTGCTCGCCTACGACAGCACGGCCGGTCGGCTCGGGCGGCCGGTGACCGTCGACGGGGACGTCATCGCCGTGGACGGCCGTCGGATCACGGTGCTGGCCGAGCGCGAACCGGCGCGGCTGCCGTGGGCCGAGCTGGGCGTGGACATCGTGCTGGAGGCCACCGGCCGCTTCACCTCGGCCGAGGCCGCGCGGGCCCATCTCGCCGCGGGCGCGCGGAAGGTTCTGGTCAGCGCGCCGTCGGACGGCGCGGATGTGACGCTCGCGTTCGGGGTCAACACCGACGCCTACGATCCGGCCGCGCACACCATCGTCTCCAACGCCTCCTGCACCACCAACGCGCTGGCGCCGCTGGCCGCCGTCCTCGACGAACTCGCCGATATCGAGCACGGGTTCATGACCACGGTGCACGCCTACACGCAGGAGCAGAACCTGCAGGACGGTCCGCACCGCGACCCTCGTCGGGCCAGGGCCGCCGGCGTCAATATCGTGCCGACCACGACGGGCGCCGCCAAGGCGATCGGCCGGGTGCTGCCGAACCTCGACGGGAAGCTGTCGGGCGATTCGATCCGCGTCCCGGTGCCGGTGGGCTCGATCGTCGAACTGAACACGACGGTGGCCCGCGAGGTGACGCGCGACGAGGTGCTGGCCGCCTACCGCACGGCCGCCGCCGGGCCGCTCGCCGGCGTCCTGGAGTACTCGGACGATCCGCTCGTGTCGTCCGACATCACGGGCAACCCCGCGTCGGCGATCTTCGACTCCGCCCTCACCCGCGTCGACGGCCGCCGTATCAAGGTGGTCGCCTGGTACGACAACGAATGGGGCTTCTCCCACCGGGTGATCGACACGCTCGAACTACTCGCCACCACCTGACCGAACACGGCCGCGGCCCGCGCTCAGCCAGCCCGCTTCGCCCGGACCTCTTCGGCCCGTCGTACCAGGAGGCCGTGGAGGTCGCGGGCCGCTCGGGGGACCAGTCCTGGTTGGCGGCGTTGGAGGACGAGGAGGACTTCGGGGGTGTCGGCGGCGAGCGGGCGCCAGGTGATCGCGCCATGGCGTTCCAGCGGGTCGCCGCGCACGCTGAAGTCGGGGAGGACGGTGGCGCCCAGGCCCTCGGCGACCATCAGCTTGCCCATCTCCGCGCCGTCCGTCGAGTAGGAGAACGACGGGGAGCGGCCGCCGAGCAGGCGGTGGACATATCGGTGCATCACATAGCCGGCGCGCATCACGATCAGCGGCTCGGTGAGCAGGTCGGCGGCCGTTATCCGGTCCAGACGGGCCAGTTCGCTGTCCGGGCGGACGCAGACCACCGGGCGGCCCCGGAGGAGTTCGACGGTCTCGAAGGACGGCGGCGGATCGTCGCCCGCCAGCTGGTTGACCAGGCCGAGATCGAAGCCACCCTCCAGCAACCCCCGGTGGATCTCGTCCTGTTGGGCGCCGACCACCTCGACCTGGGTGGTGGGGTGGCTCGCGCGGAACTCGCGGACGGTGGGGATGAGCAGCGGCACCGTCGCGGTGTTGACGGTGCCGAGGCGGACCATGCCGCCGGCGCGCTGCTCGTCGCCGGCCGCGCGCCGCAGCCGGTCGACCGCCTCGATCACCTCGATGATGTGGGGCAGCAGCTCCCGGCCCTCGTCGCTGATGGTGGCGCCGGAGCGTTTGCGCTCCAACAGGTCGAGGCCCAGCTCGCGTTCGAGGTTGCGCACGCTTTCGCTCAGCGCCGGTTGGGAGAGGTGCAGTTCCTCGGCGGCCCGGCGGAGCGAACCAAGACGGGTGACTGCCGCGATGTACTCAAGCTGTTCGGTCCGCACCCAGGAAGAATGCCCGGCGGCGGCGTTCGGTGCAAGGGTTCCCCTATCACGCCCTCGTGGATGCCGTCTCGCTTTTCCCAAGCCCCAGCGGGTAATCTCGTAAGTGCGGCCACGATATTTACCAAGTGCCGCACCAGGTCCGGGATGTGAGACACATCAGGACTTCTCTTGACCGGCTGTGACATCTCCTGGTTGGATCGGTGAAATGAAGCGACAGGACCTCACGCGGCGACGCCACGTCGACCTCGCGCGCGTTTCCAGCTCCGCCTGTTGCTGTTAGTCACCGCCGGATCCACCGCCGCCGCGCCCTTGGGGCCCCGGCCCGTCACTCCCGGTGACCCCCGCTCTCCTCGGCCGAATGCCGCGCACCGCCGCCGCGACCGTTGACCGCTGAACGTTGAACGCTGCACGGCAAAGGCAGTTCGTCCGATTTCCCTGGGATATTCGATCCCGCGCCGCTCCCCTGTTTCGGCATTCCCGAAAACCGGTGTTCCAGAAACGGGTGGAGAACTTCGTCACGCGCGTACCTCCCTTCCCTCTCTTCCCCTCTCTCCCCCCTCTTCCCTTTTCCCTCTTCTCTCTCGTCGGTCGACCTGCCGGCGGGTGGCCTTTCGACGCCATTCGCGCCGGACCCCGTCGTCCGCCGTACTCCCCACCCCGCTCACCGGACCCGAAAGGACCGTCATGTCAACGGTGTTGTCCGTCTCCGGAAGCCCCTCACCGACCTCCCGCACCGGGCGGCTGCTGCGTCATCTGGACGCGCGGCTCACCGCCAGGGGACACCGGGTGATACCCCTGGACGTCCGCACCATCCCGGCCGACGCGCTGCTGGGCGCCGACTTCCGGCATCCGGCGATCGTCGAGGCCACCGAACTGTTCGCGCGGGCGGACGGCGTGGTGGTCGGCACCCCCGTCTACAAGGCGGCCTACTCGGGGCTGTTGAAGTCCCTGCTCGACCTGCTGCCGCAGTACGCGCTCACCGACAAGGCGGTGCTGCCGCTGGCCACCGGCGGCACCACGGCGCATGTGCTGGCCATCGACTACGCCCTGCGCCCGGTGCTCAGCTCGATGGGCGCCTCCCATATCCTGCCGGGCTGGTTCACCCTGGACAAGGACATCACGGTCACCGAGGACGGGACGGTGTCCGTCGCCGATGCCTCGGCCGAGGCGCTGGCCCAGGTCGTCGACGCGTTCTCCACCGCGCTGCACCAGCGGGCCGCCGCGTCGACGACGGTGCTGGCGGCGGCCGGATGAGCGCCGCCCGGGTGATCGCGGACGACGCGGAGGCGCTGGCGGTCGCCGCCGAGCTGGCCGCCGAGTTCCGCAAGGGGGCGGCCCGCCGGGACGCCGAACGGGAGCTGCCGCGCGCCGAGTTGGACCGGCTGTCGGCGTCCGGACTGCTGGCCGTCACGGTGCCGGCCGCGCAGGGCGGCGCCGATGTCCGTCAGGAGACCCTGGCGGAGATCGTACGGCTGCTGGCCTCGGCGGATGGCAGCCTGGCGCAGATTCCGCAGAGCCACTTCGTGTACCTCAATGTGCTGCGGGCCCAGGGCACCGAGGCCCAGCAGGCGTTCTTCTTCGGCGAGGTGCTGGCGGGTCGGCGGCTGGGCAACGCGCAGTCGGAGGCGGGCACCAGACACGTCCAGGACATCCGCACCCGGCTGGTGGAACAGCCCGACGGATCCTGGGAGTTGACCGGTCTCAAGCACTATGCCACCGGTGCGCTCTTCGCCGACTGGATCCCCGTGCTGGCCAGGGGCGCGGACGACGCGCTGCAGGTGGCCTATGTGCCGCGCGACGCCCCCGGGTTGACCGTGGTGGACGACTGGGACGGGCTTGGCCAGCGCACCACCGCCAGCGGCAGCGTCCGGCTGGACGGGGTACGGGTGCCGGCGGATCGGATCGTGCCGCACCATCTGACCTTCACCGGGCCCCAACTGCACGGCGCGGTCGCCCAGTTGCTGCATGCCGCGATCGACGCCGGGCTCGCGGCCGGGGCACTGGCCGAGGCGGTGGAGTTCGTCCGCACCAAGAGCCGGCCGTGGTTCGAGAGCGGCTTCGAGGCGGCGAGCGACGATCCCCTGCTGATCCAGCGGTTCGGCGAGTTGGCGATCGAGGTGCGCTCCGCCGAGGCGCTGCTGGTGGAGGCGGCGCGCGCGGTGGACCGGGCCCGCGTCGACCTGACGGACGAGACGGCGGGCGCCGCCTCGATCGCGGTGGCGGCAGCGAAGGTGGTCACCGGGCGGGCCGCCGTCGAGGTGGGCGGCGCGCTCTTCGAAGTGGCCGGCACCCGTTCGGCGTTGGCGAGTCTCAATCTGCACCGGCACTGGCGGGACGCCCGCACCCACACCCTGCACGATCCGGCGCGCTGGAAGGTGCAGCACATCGGCCGTCAGCTGCTCAACGGCACCCCGCCGCCTCGTCACGGGCTGCTCTGAGCCTCGCGCCATGCCCTGGCGCTCATCGACCGTGCATGTGTTTCAAGGAGTAACCCCCCATGAGTCTGACCTTTCACTGGTTCCTGCCCACCAACGGCGACAGCCGCCATGTGGTCGGCGGCGGCCATGGCACGCCGGCGACCAGCGCCGGCGGTGACCGACCACCGACCGTCGGATATCTGACGCAGATCGCCCGCGCCGCCGAACAGGTGGGCTTTGTCGCCGCGTTGACGCCCACCGGGGCCTGGTGCGAGGACGCCTGGCTGACCACCGCGATGATCAGCCAGCAGACCGAGCATCTGAAGTTTCTGGTGGCCTTCCGGCCCGGCTTCGTCTCGCCGACGCTGGCCGCCCAGATGGCCTCCACCTATCAGAGGCAGACCGAGGGGCGGCTGCTGCTGAACGTGGTCACCGGCGGGGAGAGCCATGAGCAGCGGGCCTATGGCGACCGACTGGACAAGGATGCCCGCTATGCGCGCACCGACGAGTTCCTGAGCATTGTCCGTGCCCTGTGGGAGGGCAGGACGGTCGACCACCGGGGCGCGCATCTCCAGGTGGAGCAGGCCGTGCTGCACCGCTTGCCGGACCCGATACCCGAGGTGTACTTCGGCGGCTCGTCCCAGGCCGCCGGGCCGGTGGCGGCGCGGCACTCGGATGTCTATCTCACCTGGGGCGAACCCCCCGCCCAGGTCGCCGAGAAGATCGGCTGGATCCGTCGGCTCGCCGAGGCGGAGGGCCGCACCGTCCGCTTCGGGATCCGGCTGCATGTGATCACCCGCGACACCTCGGCGAGCGCCTGGGCCGAGGCCCAGCGGCTGCTGGCCGGCTTCGACGCGGACACCGTCCGGGCCGTCCAACAGGGCCTGGGCAAGAGCGAGTCGGAGGGACAGAAGCGGATGCTGGCCCTGCACGGCGGGACCAGGGACAGCCTGGAGATCCACCCCGGCCTGTGGGCCGGCATCGGCCTGGTGCGCGGCGGCGCCGGCACCGCGCTGGTGGGCAGCCATGCGGAGGTCGCCGCGCTGATCAAGGAGTACCGGGCCGTCGGCATCGAGGAGTTCGTGCTCTCCGGCTACCCGCATCTGGAGGAGGCGTACTGGTTCGGCGAGGGCGTGCTGCCGCTGCTGGCCGCCGAGGGGCTGTGGAGCCACCCCAGGGCCGCCGCCGGTTCCGCGCCGACCACCGTCACCCCGTTCACCTCGCCCGCCGCCGCGTCATGAGCGACCGTTCCACCATCCGCCGAGGAGGGCTGCTGGCCGGCGCGCTGCTGTTGGTCGGCACGCTGACCGCCTGCGGCGTCGACGAGGTGCCGACCGGCGAGGGCAGCCGCGTCGCCGGCGGCACCATCGTCTACGGGCACGACCAGGAGCCGCCCTGCCTCTACGGCGGCTGGATCCAACAGGCTTATCTGTCCCGGCAGTTCCTGGACTCGCTGGTCTCACAGGCCGACGACGGGGAGATCGTGCCCTGGCTGGCGACCGCCTGGGAGGTCTCCGAGGACCAGCTGACCTGGACGTTCGCGCTGCGGGAAGGGGTGCGGTTCAGCGACGGCACCCCGCTGGACGCGCAGGCGGTCAGCCGGAACTTCGAGTTCTGGCTCGACGAGCAGGGCAACGGCACGGTCGGGGCCTATCTGGCGGACTACTACGCGTCCAGCCGGGCCGTCGACCCCACCACCTTCGAGCTGTCGCTCTCCCAGCCCTACGCACCGCTGCTCTCCGCGCTCTCCCAGGCATACTTCGGCATCCAGTCGCCCACCGCGCTGGCCAGGGGCCCGGAGGCCAACTGCGAACAGCCGGTCGGCAGCGGCCCGTTCGTGGTGGAGGAGTGGCGACGCGGGGACGGCGTCACCTTCACCAGGAACCCGGACTACCAGTGGGCGCCGGCCAACGCCCGGCATCAGGGCCCGGCCCATGTGGAGCGGCTGGTCTGGAAGTTCCTGCACGATCCGGTGGCCCGCTACGGCTCGCTGACCAGCGGGGAGACCGATGTCATCTATGACGTGCCGACCCCGGAGTGGTCCCGTGCCCAGGAACTGTTCCAGGTCGAGCAGTACATCACCCCGGGACGCCCGGTATCGCTGGCACTGAACACGGTGAAGGGCCCGTTCACCGACCTCCGGGTACGCCAGGCGTTCGCCCACGCCGGCGATCGGGAGGGCTCGGTGCGCAGCGCCTTCAACGGGGTGATCCCGTTCGAGGGCAACGGCTCCGTCAGTCAGTCGACCCCCGGCTACGACCCGGACGCCGCAGACGACTACCCCTACGATCCCGAGCGCGCCAACGCCCTTCTGGACGAAGCCGGTTGGACCGAGTTCAACGAGGACGGCCATCGCGTCAGGGACGGCGAGGAGCTGAAGATCAGGCTGGTCTACGGGGCCGGCTACGTCTTCACCCCCGAAGGAGCCACCATGTTGCAGAACCTCCAGGCCCAGGTGAAGGAGGTGGGCTTCCATGTCGAGCTGGTCCCGGCGACCCAGGCGGAGATCCTGTCCGGCACCTATGCGGGCCCGGACGCCTATGACGCCTACCCCTCCTACTGGACCAGCCCCACCGCCGGCATCCTCTACATCACCTTCCGGCAGAACCTGCCCGACAAGCCCAACAGGTCGAACACGCAGTTCTACAACAACCCGGAGCTGGAGGAGCTGATCCTCCGGGCCAACTCGGCGACCACCCGCGCCGAGGCCGACGAACTCTACGGCGCCGCCCAGCAGTTGATCTCCGACGAGGCCGCGACGCTGGGCCTGTACACCCAGACCACTTCGCTGGCCGTGGCCCGCGACCTCAAGGACGTGTGGATCGAGGACTCGCAGGGCGAGCCCGTCTTCCACGACGCCTACTTCGTCCGGTGAGCGCCGTCCTGCGGCCCGCGGAGGCCGCCCACGCCCCGGAAACCCCATCAGCCCCACCGGGCGCTCCCGCACCACAGCGCCCCGCCGGCCGCCGGATCGGCCGGATCGCCACCACCGCGCTCTCCGCGCTGGGCGTGCTCTGGGCGGCCGCGACCGTCACCTTCCTCGCCCAGGTGCTGATGCCGGGCGACCGGGCGACGCTGCTGCTGAACCTCAGCACCGGGCAGACCATCGAGCGCACCCCCGAGGAACTGGCGCCCATCAACGAGCGGTTCGGCTTCGACGAGCCGCTGCCCGCCCAGTACCTGGACTATCTGCGCGGCCTGGTCGGCGGCGATCTGGGCACCTCCTACCAGCAGTTGAAGCCGGTGACCGAGGTCATCTCCGACCAGCTGGCGCCCACCCTGCTGCTGACCTGCGGCGCGCTGCTGGTGGCCTGGCTGCTCGCGCTCGGCCTGATCCTGTTGACCGCACGACGCGGCCGGGTGCGCTCCGCGCTCGGCTCGGGCTTCGAGGCGCTGACGGCCAGCCTGCCGCACTACTGGCTGGGCGTGATCCTGCTGGTGGTCTTCGCCGTCGAGCTGCGCTGGTTCCCGGTGGTCGGCGGCTCGGGCCCGGCGGCCCTGGCGCTGCCGGTGCTGACGCTGGCCGTCCCGCTGGCCGGCTTCCTCGGCCAGGTGACCAGGGACGAGTTCGAACGCACCCTTGACCAGCCGTTCGTCGTCTCGGCCCGGGCCAGGGGCGTCGGCGATCTGGCGGTGCGGCTGCGCCATGTGCTGCGGCATTCGGTGCTGCCGGCGCTGACCCTCTCCGGCTGGGCGCTCGGCGCGCTGTTCTCCGGCGCGGTCCTGGTGGAACGGGTCTTCTCCCGGCCAGGGCTCGGCCAGGTGCTGCTCAACGCGGTCAACGCCAGGGACGTGCCGGTGGTGACCGGGGTGGTGATGGTGGTCGCCCTGGTCTATGTGGTGGCCAACCTGCTGGTCGACCTCGCCTACACCCTGATCGACCCGAGGATGCGTGACCGATGAGTACCACCCTTTCCGGCCCGTCCGTCCTTTCCGGGCCGGCGCCGGTGACGGAGACAACGCCGGTCCTGACCCGGCTGCGGGCGATCGGCCCGGTGAACGCGCTCTGCCTCGCCGTGGTGCTGTTCTTCGCGGTGGCGGCGCTCTGGCCGAGCCTGCTGGCGCCCGGCGATCCCCTGGCCGTCGATATCCAACGGGCCGCTCAACCGCCCTCCTGGGACCATGTTCTGGGCACGGACCAGTCGGGGCGTGACCTCTATACCCGGATCGTGCACGGTGCCCGTCCCTCGTTGCTGATCGGTCTCGGCGCCACGGCGCTGGGCCTGTCACTCGCCGTGGTGCTGGGCCTGCTGGCCGGGCTCGGTGGCCGGCTAGTGGATCTGGTGATCGGCCGGCTCCTCGAAGTGGCCTTCGCCTTCCCGGTGTTGCTGCTGGCGCTGCTGCTGGTCGCGGTGCGGGGCCCGTCCGTGTCGACGCTGGTGATCGCCGTCGGCGTCGGCTCGGCGCCCGGCTATGCCCGGATGGTTCGGGGCCAGGTGCTGGCGGTGCGGGGCCAGCCCTATGTGGAGGCGGCACACGCGCTGGGACACCGTCCGACACGGGTGGTGGTCCGGCAGGTGCTGCCCAACGCGCTCCGTCCGCTGCTGGCGATGTTCACCCTGGGCGTCGGCCAGTCCATCGTCTGGGCCTCGGGGCTCGCCTTCCTCGGCCTGGGCGTCGCCCCGCCCTCGCCGGAGTGGGGCGCGCTGTTGGAGGGCGGGCGGCTCTATGTGACCACGTCCTGGTGGATCGAGGTGATGCCGGGGCTGGCCATCGTGGCGGTCGCGCTCGCGGTGACCACGCTCGGCCGGGCGGTTCGTAAGCGACTCGAAGGAGCACAGGCGTGAGCAGCACCGCGACCCGGGCGGCCGACCACCCCCGGGAGAGCGCCGAGACGGCGAAGGACCCGCTGGTCAGGGTCAGAAATCTGCGGATCGGCTTCGACCGCGCCGGCACCGTCACCCCGGTGGTCCGGGGCGTCTCCTTCGACATCCGGCCGGGTCGCTGCCTGGCGATCGTCGGCGAGTCCGGCTCGGGCAAGAGCGTGACGGCCCGCACCCTGGTGGGGCTGACCGGGCCGGGCGCGGTGGTGGAGGCCGACCTGCTGGAGTGGCGGGGCCGGGATCTGCGCGGCCTCTCCGAGCGGCGGTGGCGGGCGATCAGGGGACGGGAGATCGGCTTTGTCCTCCAGGACGCGCTGGTCTCCCTGGACCAACTCCGCACGGTGGGCGCCGAGGTGGCCGAACCACTGCGCACCCACCGGCGCGGGGACCGCCGCTCCCGGCGGGCGCGGGTGCTCGAAGTGCTGGCCGAGGTGGGCGTGCCCGAGCCCGAACTCCGCGCCGCGCAACGCCCCTACGAGCTGTCCGGGGGCCTGCGGCAACGGGCTCTGATCGCCTCGGCGTTGGCGCTCGACCCGGATCTGGTGATCGCCGACGAGCCCACCACAGCGCTCGATGCGACCGTGCAGGCCCAGGTGTTGGACGTGCTGGCGGACACGCTGGCACACGGCAGGGCGCTGGTGCTGATCAGCCATGATCTGGCGGTGGTGGCCCGCCTCGCCGACGAGATCGCGGTGCTCAAGGACGGCGTGATCGTCGAGCAGGGCCCGTCCGACGAGGTACTGCACTCCCCGCAACACCCCTATACCCAGGCGTTGTTGGACGCTATTCCGACCGCGCACACCCGGGGCACCCGGCTCTCGCCCGAGCCGGGGCGCGCCCCGGCGGCCGCGCCGGGGAGGCGTCCGGGGGGCGTGGGCCCGCTGCTGACCGCCGATGAGCTGGTGAAGCGGTATCGCGGCCCGGACGAGCGGGTGCGGACGGTGGTGGACCGGGTCTCGTTCGAGCTGCGGCCGGGCGAGACGCTGGGCATCGTCGGCGAGTCGGGATCGGGCAAGACCACCACGGCCCGGATGGCGCTGGCCCTGCTGGCGCCCGACGAGGGCCGGGTGCTGCTGGACGGCGCGCCCTGGACGGAGACCAGCCGGGCGCGGCGGCGTCCGCTGCGGCATCGCGTCGGCCTGGTCCCGCAGGATCCGCTCAGCTCGTTCGACCCGCGCTGGACGGTCGGCCAGGTGCTGGCCGACGCGGTGGCGACCGATCCCCGTCCGGTGCCGGATGTCCGGGCCCGGAGCGTGGAGTTGCTGGAGCAGGTGGGGCTCGGTGAACGGCATCTGACGGACCGCCCGTTGCGGCTCTCCGGCGGTCAACGTCAACGGGTCGCGATAGCACGGGCGTTGGCGCCGCGCCCGGAGCTGCTGGTCTGTGACGAGCCGGTGTCGGCGCTCGATGTCTCGGTGCAGGCACGGGTGTTGGATCTGTTTGCCGATCTCAAGGCGGAACTCGGCGTCGCCTACCTCTTCATCTCCCACGATCTGGGGGTGATCCACCACGTCAGCGACCGGGTGCTGGTGATGAAGGACGGCCGGGTGGTGGAGGAGGGCCCGGTGGACCGGATCCTCACCGCGCCGAAGGCCCCCTACACCCGTCAACTCCTGGCCGCGCTACCCCGATTGGAGCCCGTGGCATGACCGACCCGACGCGCCGAGGCGGCGATCCCAAGCAGATCGCCTTCAACCTGTTCGAGATGAACTGCGTCGGCCATATCTCGCACGGGCTGTGGACGCATCCGGAGAACAACCGACACCGGTTCAACGAGCTGGACTTCTGGGTGGAGGAGGCCAAGCTGCTGGAGGAGGGCCTGTTCGACGCGGTCTTTCTGGCCGATGTCATCGGCGCCTACGACGGCTACCGCGACGGCCCCGAGACGGCGCTGCGCGAGTCCGTTCAAATACCGTGCAACGACCCGCTGTTGGTGATCCCGGCGATGGCGGCGGCCACCCGCCGTCTGGGGTTCGCCGCGACGTTCTCCACCACCTACGAGCCCCCGTTCGCCTTCGCCCGCCGGGCCAGCACCCTGGACCATCTGACGAACGGGCGCTTCGGCTGGAACGTGGTGACCTCCTATCTGCCCAACGCGGCAAGGAACTTCGGCCTGCCGGACGAGGTCGAGCACGCCACCCGCTACCAGATCGCCGACGAGTACCTGGATGTCCTCTACAAGCTGTGGGAGGGCTCCTGGGACGAGGACGCGGTGCGCCAGGACCGGGAGCGGCATGTCTACACCGATCCCACCCGGGTGCGGCCGATCAACCACGAGGGGCGCTGGTTCCGGGTCGCCGGGCCGCATCTGTCGCAGCCGTCGCCGCAGCGCACCCCGGTGCTCTTCCAGGCCGGCAGTTCCGCGCCCGGGCGGGCGTTCGCGGGGAAGCACGCGGAGGCGATCTTTGTCGCCGGCCGGGACTTCGCCACCGTGCGGGCCAATGTCGCCGATGTCCGCCGGCAGGCGGCGGAGCACGGCCGGGATCCCGGGGACGTCAAGGCGTTCGCCATGGCGGTGGTGATCGTGGGCCGCACCCGGGCGGAGGCGGAGCGCAAGGCCGAGGAGTACGAGCGGTTCTCCCGCGCCGAGGGGTATCTGGCCCACGCCGGTGGCGGCGGCGTCGATCTGGCCGCCTATCCGCCCGAGACGCCGATGTCCGAGGTGCTGGCCGCCGAGAAGGCGGCGGGCCGGGACCGTTCGCTGCGCACCCGGTTCTACGGGATGGACGGCACGGTCGCGGACGCGCTGCGCGAGGTGACCCGTTTCGACCGGCCGCCGTTCTTCGCCATCGGCACCCCGACCGAGGTGGCCGACGCGATCGAGCTGTGGGTGCGGGAGACGGATCTGGACGGTTTCAACCTGCGGCAGTTCCTCACCCCGGGGACCGCCGAGGACTTTGTGGAACTGGTGGTGCCCGAACTGCAGAACCGGGGCCTGTACCGCACCAAGTACGAGGAGGACACGTTGCGCGAGCGGCTGTTCGGCCCCGGCCGGAACCGGCTGCCCGCCAGCCACCCGGGCGCCCGTTACCGGGGCGGCGCGGGCCTGCCGGCGGCGTTCGGCTGATCAGGCTCCTCGGCCGAGCGGGACCTCGGCCGAGCGGGCCCCTCGGCGGGCCGGCTTTCGCAGGGCCGGCGGCCCCGCACCCCGGGCGCTCGGCGCGGGGTGCGGGGCCTTCCTGAACGAGAGCCCTGGCGTGGAACGTTCAGGAGTCCTGCCGGGAACGGTCGGCCGGTCCGGTCACCACACCGGGTCGGGCCAGACGCCGGTGCACTCGGGCGGGTCGGCGAACCAGCCGGAGTTGCCCTCGCCCTGGATGATCTCGAAGCCGGCGCCGACGCAGTTGTGGATCGGGTTCTCCTGCGCGATGCCGGTGGCCACCACGTTGTTGAACGTCATGCTGCCCGGCGACTGGATCTGCAGGGCATAGGTGCCGGTCCTGTCGATGGTGACGTTGTCGAAGGTGATGCCCCGACTGGCGCCCTCGATCAGATGGATCGCGGCATAGGAGCTGTCCAGCACCTCGGTGTCGGCGATCAGGATGTCGGCGCCCTCGATCGGCTCGTTGAGCCCCGCGAACCAGATGGCGCCCACGCCGAACTGCCAGTTGTAGTCGTTGTTCCCGGTTCTGATCAGCGTGTTGCGCTCCGCCGTGATATGGCCGTCGACGGCGGTGCCGTTGCCCGAGTTCACCCCCGGATAGCGGTTGGCGATATGCAGCCCACCACCGTTGGTGATCGATTCTGCCAGCACGTTGTCGGAAAGGGTGATATCCCGACCGCCATAGGTCACGATGTGATTGGCGAGGATCGGCAGGATCACCGTGTTGTGGGTGAACGCGTTGTTCTCGTTGGGGATGTTCTCCGCCCACATCGCCAGCGCGTCGTCCCCGGTGTTGCGGACGAAGGTGTTGGTGACGGTGGAGTTGGTCACCCCCATATGGAAGTTCACGCCATCCGCCGTCTGGTCCAGAATGCGGCTGTTGCGGATCTCGAAGTTGTCCATCGGGCCGGTCATCCAGGCACCGCACTTGGTGTGCTGCAGCCAGACGTTGTCCACCACCGAATCGGACATGGCGCCGCCGATCGCGTTCACCTGGTCCTCGTCGACCCGCTCCTGGATATCGCCGATGATGGCGAAGTCCCGCAGGGTGACATCGCTGCTGCCGCCCTCGTGCGCGTACTTTCCGTACACGCCCACGGCCTTGGTGCGGTCCACCGGGTCCCGGCCGGTGAGCACGCTGTACCAGGGCCCGGCGCCGCGCAGCGTCACCCGGTCCACGATGATGTGGTCGCGCACCTGGAAGGTGCCCTCGGGCAGATAGACCTCACGGCCCTCGGCGGCGCCCGCGTCGACGGCCGCCTGGATCAGGGCCGTCGCGTCCTCGGCGCCGGTCGGGTCGGCTCCGAAGTCGGCCACCACGTCGATGGCGCCGGACGGCCTGGCGATCGGCGCCGCCACCACCTCGAAGTCCGCCAGGTCGATGGTGAAGCTGGGCGAGTCCGCCACCGAGGAGACCTGGAGCCGCACCGTGCTACCGGCCGGCAGCGTCTCGCCGAACAGGGTGCGGGTCTCGTCGTAGAAGTGGTGCGGATTGGTGTCGCTCGGGTTGTTGTTGAACGGGTAACCCCCGTAGTACCAGCCGTACTTGGAGGTCACCGGCAGGCTCTGCGCCGCCTCGCCGTTCAGCAGCAGATCGATCTCGGCATCCCGTCCGGTGCCCTCGGGGCTGTCCGGCAGGGAGTAGCGGAAGGTCATCGCGTTGGCCGGCTCGGTGAGCGTGAACTCCACATACTCGCCGACCGCGTCCAGGGTGACGGCCTGTCGGCCGGACGCCTCGGACGGCAGCGTGCCATAGATGCGGTCGGGGCCGATCAACTCGCCGTCGTAGTCGGCGTTCTCGGCCTCCTGCTCGACGAACGGCACGGTGGCGCCCCGGCCTTCGACATCCAGGGGCGAGACGGCGGGCACCGCCGCCGCCGTGGCGCCGGGCGCGCTCCCCACCGTGGCGACCGCCGCGCCGGCGGCGACCAACAACAGGGAGAGCGCTCCGGAGAGGCCGCCAACACGCGGGCGGCGTCGGGAGGTTGGAGACGGGGACACGGGTCTCTCGGACGTGGAAGTCACAGCCGTCGGGTCCTTGGGTGTGGGGGGGATCGCGGTTGCCGCAGAGACTAGAAGCGATTGCCGCAGAAAGTCCATGAGCTGACGCAAAATCTCTCGTGATTCACGCAAAAACCCGAGTGGACTCCGGGGTGCCGCACCGAGCCGCAGCCCCACCCCGCCCCGCCGAGGCACCCCCGCCCGCCCCCGGGCGCCGGCGGCTCACCCCACCCCCCTTCGCCCCGGCTCACGGGCCCCGTGACCCCATCGCGCCGGCGCTGGTTCCGCGCCTCTGACGCTCCCCTTTTCGAGCGGGAAAACCGATCAGCTCTTCGAATGCGGAAATCAAAAATACGTTCACGTCGTCATCAATTCGATGATGGTGGAGGCGACCGCCATTCACCGGGCGCCGGCGCACCTCGTCGCCAACCGGCCACTTCAGAGCCGTTGCGGAGCGTTGAAAGACCCCGCGATTCGCCCTCCGGACACCGGAGTTGAGCCGACCGGGCAGCACATAGTCACAACACACCGCCTTTACCATGAGCCCACATACGAAAATCGACCCACCACACGAGAAATGTCTTGTACGACTTTCCCGGTTCTGTTGGCGCGCTGCCTCCACTGAGTACGGCGAGAACGGCAAGCGGTCCCCCCTCTCCCCTGCTGCCCCGTCCCAGCGTCATCACCCAAGGATCACCATGAAGGACACCTTCCCCGTCCCCGGAAACCCCGACTGGAACTCCCGCAGAAACGCGGACCACAACGCGGACCCGCACGCGGACAGATATGCCGTCATCGGCATCGGCTGCCGCTTCCCCGGCGGCGCCAACGACCACCGCTCGTACTGGCGCAACCTGCTCGCCGGCCGGGACTGCCTCACCCCCACCCCCCGCAGCCGCTACGACGTCCGGACCCTGGGCAGCACCGACAAGGACAAACCAGGACGGCTGGTCGGCGGGCGCGGCGGCTATATCGACGGATTCGACGAGTTCGATCCCGCGTTCTTCGGCATCAGCCCCCGCGAGGCCGCCCAACTGGACCCACAGCAACGGAAGTTGCTTGAGGTGGCCTGGGAGGCGCTGGAGGACGCCGGCCAGCGCCCCGGCAGCCTCGCCGGCACCGATGTGGGCGTCTTCGTCGGCGCGTTCACCCTGGACTACAAGATTCTCCAGTTCGCCGGCCTTGACTTCGAGACCCTGGCCGCCCACACCGCGACCGGCACCATGATGACGATGGTGTCCAACCGGATCTCGTACTGCTTCGACTTCCGGGGGCCCAGCGTCTCCCTGGACACCGCGTGCAGTTCCTCGCTGGTCGCCGTCCACCTGGCCTGCCAGAGCCTCGCCAGGGGCGAGACCCGGTTGGCGCTGGCCGGCGGCACCCTGCTGCACAGCGCCCCGCAGTACACCATCGCCGAGACCAAGGGCGGGTTCCTCTCCCCCGCCGGGCTCTCCCGGCCGATGGACGCCGAGGCGGACGGCTATGTGCGGGCCGAGGGCGTGGCCCTGATCGCCGTCAAACGGCTGGCGGACGCGCTGGCCGACGGCGACCGGATCCACTCCGTGATCATCGGCAGCGGCGTCAACCAGGACGGCCACACCAGCGGTATCACCGTGCCGCGCGCCGACGCGCAGGTCCGCCTCATCCAGGAGGTCTGCGCCCGGGCCGGCATCACCCCGGGGGACCTGCAGTATGTCGAGGCGCACAGCACCTCGACGGCCGTCGGCGACCCGATCGAGGCCGAGGCGCTGAGCCGCGCGTTGGCCGTCGGACGGGCCGAGGGCAACCCCGCCTATGTGGGCTCGGTCAAGGCCAACATCGGGCACACCGAGTCGACCGCCGGCATCGCCGGGCTGATCAAGACGGCGCTCGCCCTCAAGCACGGCGTCATACCTCCGCAGATCAACCTGCGGACGCTCAACCCGCGCATCGACGCGGACGATCTCCCGTTCCGCATCCCCCGGGAGGCCACCCCCTGGCCGGCGCACCAGGGCCCCGCCAGGGCCGGCGTCAACGCCTTCGGGTTCGGCGGCACCAACGCCCATGTGCTGCTGGAGGAGCCGCCGCCCGCGCCACCGACCGAGCCGACCGCCGAGCGGCCCCGCCACACCCTGCTGCCGCTGACCGCCCGCGCCCCCGAGGCGCTGCCCGAGCTGGCCGACGCGATCCGCACCGAGCTGATGGACAGTCAACTCGACGATGTCGCCTATACGTTGGCGCACCGCCGGGAGCATCTGGAGCACCGCACGGCGGTGGCCTACGCCTCGCCCGATGAGCTGGACGAGGCGCTGGCCGCCGCTGCCGCCGGCGAGCCGCATCCGCTGGTCGCCACCGGACAGCGCCGGGACGGCCTGCGTCGCCGGCTGGTCTGGGTGTTCACCGGGATGGGCCCGCAGTGGTGGGGCATGGGCCGTCGGCTGTACGCCGAGGAGCCGGTCTACCGCGAGATGATCGACCGCTGCGACCAGGAGTTCGCCCGGCTGACCGACTGGTCGCTGCGGGACGAGCTGCTGGCCGACGAGGCGGACTCCCGGATGGCGGAGACCTGGCTGGCGCAGCCGGCCAACTTCGCCCTGCAGATCGCGCTCGCCGCGCTCTGGCGCAGCCGGGGCATCACCCCGGACGCCGTCGTGGGGCACAGCACCGGCGAGATCGCCGCCTTCTACGAGGCGGGCGTCTACACCCTGGCCGACGCGGTCACCGTGGCCCTGCACCGCAGCCGGCTGCAGCACCGACTCGTCGGCACCGGCGGGATGTTGGCGGTCGGCCTCACCGAGGCCGAGGCCGCGCGCCGGGTCCGCGCCTACGGCGGCCGGATCGATCTGGCGGCGGTCAACAGCCCGGGCTCGATCACCCTGGCCGGGGACGAGGCGGCGCTCGACGAGCTGGCCGAACAGCTCGCCGCCGAGCAGGTGTTCGCGCGACGGCTCGCCGTGACCGTGCCCTACCACAGCGCCGGAATGCGGCTGATCGAGGAGGACCTGCGCGCCGCGCTGGCCGATATCAAGCCGCACCGCGCCCAACTGCCGCTCTATCTCACGGCGTTGCCCGGCGCGGTGGCGCGCGGCGAGGAGCTGGACGCCGACTACTGGTGGCACAACGTACGGGACACCGTCTGGTTCCAGGCGGCCGTCGACCGGCTGGTCGACGACGGATTCGAGCTCTTCCTTGAGATCGGCCCGCATCCGGTGCTCGGCCACTCGATCGGCGAATGCCTGGCGCGCCGCGAGGTGCCGGGGCTCGCGCTGCCGTCCATCCGCCGGCAGGAGGACGAAAGCGAACGGTTCGCCCGGAGCCTGGCCGCGCTCTTCACGCTCGGCTTCGACGTGGACTGGCACGGGCTGCAACCGGCTGGCCGCCAGGTGCCGTTGCCGCGCTATCCGTGGCGGCGCGACCGCTACTGGGCCGAGCCCGAGCAGTTCGCCCGGGTGCGGCGCGGCGAGGTCGACCATCCGCTGCTCGGCCGCCGACTGGCGGGCGCCGAGCCGGCCTGGGAGGTGCGTCTTGACCCGGAGTCGGCGCCCTATCTGCGGGACCACCGCATCCAGGGCAACGCGCTCTTCCCGGCCGCCGGCTATCTGGAGATGGCGGCGCAGGCGGTGCGGGCGCTGAGCGGCGGCGAGGAGACCGTGCTCGCCGATGTGGAGCTGCGCAAGGCGCTGTTCCTGCCGGAGGACCGGCCGCCGACCGTGCGGCTCTCGTTCGCCGCCGGATCGGCCGCGTTCGCCGTGACCACGGTCTCCGACGCCGATCCCGCGGTGCACGCGACGGGCACGGTGCGCGTCGGCCAACCCAGGCCGCTGGGCGGCCCGTTGGACGCGGACGCGGTGCGCGCGCGGGCCACCGTCCACCGCACGGGCGCGGAGTGCTATGCCGCGCTGGCCGAGTGGGGCTACCACTACGGGCCGGCGTTCCAGGGCATCGAGGAGGTATGGATCGGGCCGGACGAGGCCCTGGCGCGGGTGCGGCTGCCGGCCGCCGCCAGCGGTGGCGGTGGCGGCGCCGGGCACCAGATGCATCCGGTGCTGCTCGACTCCTGCTTCCAGACCCTGCTCGCGCCCACCACGCTGGAGGAACGCCGGGACGGCACCGGGGTGCGGCTGCCGCTGTCCATCGGCGAGGTGCGGCTCACCCCGGTGGACGACCGTCCGGTGTGGGTGCACGCCACGGTCACCGAGCGGACGCCCGATCGGCTGGTGGGCGAGCTGACGATCCACGGGGACGACGGCACTCCGCTGGGCACGGTCGGCGCCTTCCGCGCCGAGGACGTGGAACGGGCCGGTGGCACGGTCACCACCGCGACCGTCGACAGCTGGCTGTGCACCGCCGAGTGGAGTGAACTGCCCGCGCTCGCGGCGGAGTCGGGGGCGGTGCCGAGCCGGCTGCTGGTCTTCGCCGACGCGCCGGGCGGAGTCGGCGACGCGCTGGCCAAGCTGGTCGCCGAACAGGGCGGCCACTGCGAGCTGGTGCGGCCGGGAGGGGCGTACCGGCGGGATCCGATCGCCGGGGAGTCGGTGCTGGTTCCCGACTCGGCGGAGGATCTGGCGCGGCTCTTCGCCGAGACCGGCGCCGGCTTCGACGCCGTGCTGCAGCTGTGGGGCACCGCCGAATCGAGTGGGCGGCCCGCGTTCGACCGGGCCGGGCCGCTGCCGGCGGATGTCTCGGCCGGCGCCTACGGGCTGGTGCTGCTGGCCAGGCAGCTGCTGGCCGACGGTGGACGAGGCCGGCTGTATCTGGTCACCCGGGGCAGCCAGGCGGTGCTGCCCGGGGAGCGGGTGGCACCGCTCGGCGCGCGCGCCTGGGGCCTGGGCCGGGTGCTGGCGCATCAGGAACTCCCAGACTGGCGTGGCGCGTTGATCGATCTGGCCGCGCCGGCCGCGGCCGAACCCCGGGTGGAGGCCGAGGCCCTGCTCGCGGAGATCGCCGCCGTGGGCGGCGCGGAGGACGCCGAGACCGCCGAGACCGCCCAGGATGAGGTGGCGCTGCGCGGCGGGCGCCGGTTCACCTGCCGGCTGCGGCCGGCCGAAGGGCTCACCCGACCGCTGCCGCTGCGGCTGCGCGCGGACGGCTGCTATCTGGTGACGGGCGCCTTCGGCGCGCTGGGCCGGCTGCTCTGCCGGACGCTGGCGACGCGCGGGGCCCGTCGTCTGGTGCTGCTGGGCCGCACCCCGCTGCCGGCCAGGGCGCACTGGCGCGATCCGGGGCTCTCCCGGGACACCGCCGAACGGGTGCGGTTCGTGCGGGAGTTGGAGGATCTTGGCGTCCAGGTGTTGGTGGCGGCCGTGGATGTCACGGACGAGACGGCGGTGGCCGGCTGGCTGGCCGGGCACCGCGCGGAGGCGCTGCCGCCGATCCGGGGCGTCTTCCATCTGGCGGGACAGGTGCGGGACACCCTGGTCCCCGAGATGGACCGGGCCGCGTTCGACGCGGTGCACGATCCCAAGGTGCGGGGCGCCTGGGCACTGCACCGGCAGTTGGCGGACGAGCCGCTGGAGCACTTTGTGCTCTTCGCCTCGGTGGCGGCCTGGCTGCCGACGGCCGGGCAGACCAACTACGCGGCGGGGAACGCGTTTCTGGACGCGTTGGCGCACCACCGCAGGGCGCTGGGGCTGCCGGCGCTGAGCGTGGACTGGGGCCCCTGGGCCACCGGGATGATCGAGGAGCTGGGCCTGGTCGACCACTACCGGCACAGCCGGGGCATGTCCTCGCTGTCGCCGGAGGCCGGGATGGCGGTGCTGGAGCGGATCATCGGGCAGGACGTCGCCCAGCTGCTGGTGGCGACCGTGGTGGACTGGCCCACCTTCCTGGCCTGGTACCCGACGCCGCCGAGGCTGGTCGAGGAGCTGGCCGCGGCTGGCGCGACCCCGGGCCAGGGCGAGTCGGGGAGCTTCCTGGACGCCTTCGGCGCGGCCGACGAGGCGGAGCGCGAGCGGCTGCTGACCGAGCGGTTCACCGCAGTGGTGGGCGCGGTGCTGCGGGTGCCGGCGGACCGGTTCGATCCGGAGCTGAGCCTGCAACTGCTGGGCCTGGACTCGCTGTTGGCGATGGAGCTGCGGGCCAGGCTGGGCACCGAGCTGGGCGTGGCGCTGCCGGTGGTGGCGCTGCTCGGCGGGGGCAGCGCGCGGGAGCTGATGGAGCAGCTGCGGGCGGGCCTGCTGGAACGGCTCGCCATGGACGGCGGGTCCACGTCCGCCTCGGCGGTGGAGGTCTTCACGGATGAGAGCCGCTATCCGCTGACGCAGAACCAGAAGGCGTTGTGGTTCCTCAAGCAGCTGAATCCGGAGGGCTTCGCCTACAACATCGGTGGCGCCGTGGAGGTACGGGCCGATCTCGATCCGACGCTGATGCTGGCGGCCTACCGCCGGCTGCTCGCCCGACACCCGGCGCTGCGCGCCAACTTCGCGCTGCGGGACGGCGTTCCCGAGGCCCGGATCTCGCCCGAGGTGCGGGAGGACAGCGCGATCTTCGACGTCGCCGGGCAGCCGTGGGAGGCGGTCTACCAGCTGATCATCCGCGAGTACCGCCGGCCCTACGATCTGGAACGGGACCCGCTGGTGCGGCTGCGGCTGCTGCGGCTGGCCGACGACCGGTGGATCATCACCAAGGCGGTGCACCATATCGTCTCGGACGCGATCTCGACGTTTGTCTTCATCGAGGAGCTGCTGGCGGTCTATGAGGACCTGCGGCAGGGCGGCGCGGGCGAGCTGCCGCCGCTGACCACCCGCTATCTGGACTTCCTCAACTGGCAGAACGCGTTTCTCGCCGGCCCCGAGGCGGAGCGGATGTTCACCTACTGGCGGGAGCGGCTGCCGGCCGAGACCCCGGTGCTCGAACTGCCCACGGACCGGCCGCGTCCGCCGGTGCAGACACACAACGGCGCCTCGGAGTTCTTCACGCTGGACGAGGAGCTGAGCGCCCGCACCCACGCGCTGGCGAACGAGCACAACACCACTGTCTTCATGGTGCTGTTGGCCGCCTACTACCTGCTGCTGCACCGCTACTCGGGACAGGAGCGGATCGTGGTGGGCAGCCCGGTGACGGGCCGCACCGAGGAGGAGTTCGCCTCGGTCTACGGCTACTTCGTCAACCCGCTGCCGCTGACCGCCGATCTGTCGGGGCAGCCGACGGTCGCCGAACTGCTGACGCAGGTCAGGGAGACGGTGCTGGGTGGGCTCGACCACCAGGAGTACCCGTTCACCCTGCTGGTGGAGCGGCTGGGCCTGCGCCATGACCCGAGCCGGTCGGCGGTCTTCCAGGCGATGTTCATCCTGCTGCACCACAAGGTGGCGACCGAGAAGTACGGCTACCGCCTGGAGTACATCGAACTCCCCGAGGAGGAGGGCCAGTTCGACCTGACGCTGTCCGCCTACGAGGAGGCGGCGGACGGCCGGTTCCACTGTGTGCTCAAGTACAACTCGGATCTGTTCCTGCCGGAGACGGTGCGCCGGATGGCGGACCACTACACCCAGCTCCTCGACGGGCTGACCCGGGCGGCCGGTTCGGCGTCCACGGCCGGGCTGCCGATGCTGGGGGCGGCCGAACGGCGACGGGTGCTCGACGAGTTCAGCGGCGTCGCGCGGCCGGTTGAGTGCGCGGAGCCGGTGCACCGGCTCTTCGAACGGGCGGTGGCCCAGGGGCCCGACCGCATCGCGGTGGTGGCGCCGGCCGAGTCGGGTGAGGCGGTCCGGCTGACCTACCGGGAGTTGGAGGTCAGGGCGAACGTGGTGGCGCACCGGCTGCGGGAGCTGGGGGTGGTGCGTGGCTCGGTGGTCGCGCTCTGCCTGCCGAAGTCGCCCGAGCTGCTGGTGGCGCTGCTGGCGGTGCTCAAGGCGGGCGGCGCCTATCTGCCGCTCGACCCGGAGTACCCGGCGGAGCGGCTGGCCTACATGGCCGAGGCGGCCGGCGCCACCCGGACCCTGGTCGGCGACGGCACGCCCCCCGAACTCCCGGGCTCCGTCGTGCCGTTGAGCGCGCTGGACCAGCCGGTGGCGCACGATCCGGGACCGCCGGTCGGCGAGGGCGACGCGCCGGACTCCCCCGCCTATGTGATCTACACCTCGGGCTCCACCGGGCGGCCCAAGGCCGTCGCGGTCAGCCACCGCAACCTGGCCTCGGCCTACGCGGGGTGGCGCACGGAGTACCGGCTGGAGAGTGAGGTTTCGGTCCATCTCCAGATGGCGTCGCCCTCGTTCGACGTGTTCACCGGGGACACCGTGCGGGCGCTCTGCTCCGGCGGCCGGCTGGTGCTGGTGGGCCGCGAGCTGCTCTTCAACACCGCCTCGCTCTACCGGACGATGCGTCAGGAGCGCGTTGATTGCGCCGAGTTCGTGCCCGCCGTCGCGCGCGCCCTGCTGGCGCACTGCGAGTCCACGGGTGAACGACTGGACTTCCTACGGCTGTTGGTGGTGGGCTCCGACTCCTGGAAGGTCGCCGAGTACCAGCGGCTGACGGCGCTGGCCGGGCGCGACACCCGGGTGGTCAACTCCTACGGGGTGACCGAGGCCACCGTGGACAGCAGTTGGTTCGAGGGGCCGGCCGACGATCTCGATCCGCACCGGATGGTGCCGATCGGCCGACCGTTCCCCGGCAGCGCGCTCTATGTGCTGGACGGACGCGGCGAGCCCGTACCACCGGGTGTCACCGGCGAGTTGTGGATCGGCGGCACCGGCGTCGCCCTCGGCTATGTGGGCGATCCCGAGCTGACCGCCGAGCGGTTCGTCACCGGCGTGCTGGGCGGCGACGAACGCCTCTACCGCACCGGGGACCTGGCGTCCTTCGACGCCGAGGGCCGGGTGTGGCTGGTGGGCCGCGCCGACTCCCAGGTGAAGGTGCGCGGACACCGGATCGAGCCGGGCGAGGTCGAGGCCCGGCTGCTGGCCGGCCCGGGCGTGGCGCAGGCCGTGGTGGCGGTGCGCCCCGACGCGGCCGGCGAACCGACACTCTGCGGCTACTGGGTGCCCACCCCCGAAGCCCGGGGCGACGCCGAGCCGGACGCCGCCGAACTGCGGCGCTGGCTGGCCAGCGCGCTGCCCACCTTTATGATCCCCACCCATCTGGTGGCCCTGGAGCGGCTGCCGCTCACCCCCAACGGAAAGGTCGACACGGCCGCCCTGCCGGCGCCGCTGACCACCGGCGAGGAGGTCGAGTACGAGGAGCCGGTGACCCTCTACGAGGAGCGGATGGCCGCGCACTGGCGGCAGTTGCTCGGCGTGGAACGGGTCGGGCTGCGGCACGACTTCTTCGCGGTCGGCGGCAGTTCGGTGCGGCTGATCGAGCTGATCCACCTGCTGCAGGGCGAGTTCCAGGTGTCCATCCCGGTCAGCCAGCTGTTCAAGGTGACCACGCTGCACGGCATGGCGGGCACGCTGGAGTCCATCGTCACCGGCCGGATCGGCGGGGCCAAGCCCTACCTCCGGTTCAACACCGAACGCGAGCCGACGGTGTTCTGCTTCCCACCGGCCGGCGGCCATGGACTGGTGTACCGGCGGCTCGCCGGCGCGCTGCCCGAATGGCAGCTGGTCGGCTTCAACTACCTGTCCGGCGACGACAAGGTCGCCCGCTACGCCGATCTGGTGGCCGAACTCCGCCCGGAGGGGCCGCTCGACCTGCTGGGCTACTCGCTGGGCGGGAACCTCGCCTTCGAGGTGGCCAAGGAGCTGCAGGCCAGGGGACGTCGGGTGCGGCGCGTGGTGCTGGTGGACGCGCCCCGGGTGGCGGCCGCCTACCCGCTGAGCGAGGAGGCGGTGGCCGCCTTCGACGAGGAGCTGCACGACCATCTGCGGCGCCATACGGGATCCCGGGGCGTCGCCGACGAGACCCGCCAACAGGCCCGCGACTACATGGAGTTCGCCAGCCGCACGGCCAACGTGGGCACGGTGGAGGCGGTGCTCGGGGTGATCAGCGAGCAGAGCAACGCCGCGCTCTACGCGGTCGACGGGTCCGGCAGCTGGCACGGGTCCTCCACCGCGCGGACCGTCGTGCTGCCCGGCTTCGGCAGCCATGCCGAGCTGCTGGACGCCGAACACGTCGGCCAGAACGCGGAGTTGGTCAGAGGGCTGCTCAACGGCGAGGCACCCGCCTGAGTTCGGTGCGTAGGGGGATGCGAGAAGGAGGAGCGTGACCGACGCATGAAACCGCGGACGCGGAACACCCGAGAGACCATGATCATCATCGGCGGCGGCCTCGGTGGCCTCGCCACCGGCGCCTATGCCCGGATGAGCGGATACCGCACCCACATCCTGGAGATGCACGAGATCCCCGGTGGCTCGTGCACCTCCTGGGACCGCGGCGACTTCACGTTCGACTGGTGTGTCTCCTGGCTGCTGGGCAGCGGTCCCGGCAACGAGATGCACCAGATCTGGCTGGAGTTGGGCGCCATCCAGGGCAAGGAGATGCGGCAGTTCGACGTCTTCAACATCGTCCGTGGCCGGGACGGTCAGGCCGTCTACTTCTATTCGGACCCGGACCGGCTGCAGCGGCATCTGACGGAGATCTCCCCGGCGGACGCCCGGCAGATCCGGCACTTCTGCCAGAACCTGCGCACCTTCCGCAAGGCGCTGGCCGTCTACCCGTTCCTCAAACCGGTCGGCATGATGGGCCGCGCGGAACGCTGGCGGATGATGCTCTCGTTCCTCCCCTACTTCAACGCCATCCGCAAGTCGATCACCGAGCTGATGACCGACTACTCCCGGCGGTTCCAACACCCGCTGCTGCGCGAGGCGTTCAACTTCATCCTCTATGAGAAGCACCCCGACTTCCCGGTGCTGCCGTTCTACTTCCAGCTCGCCTCGCACGCCAACCACACCGCCGGCGTGCCCGAGGGCGGCTCGCTCGGTCTGGCCCGGTCCATCGAGGACCGCTACCGGCGGCTCGGCGGTGAGATCACCTACAACGCGCTGGTCGAGGAGATCCTGGTGGAGGACGACCGGGCCGTCGGGGTGCGGTTGACCGACGGGCGGGAGTTCCGCGCGGACATCGTCGTCTCCGCCTGCGACGCGCGCAGCACCCTGCTGGGCATGCTCGGCGGGCGCTACCTCAACGACACCTACCGGCGGTTGTACTCGGAGACCATCGACCAGCCGGGCATGCTCTCCCCCGGCTATGTGAGCGTCTTCCTCGGACTGCGCCGCCCGTTCCCCGAGGCCGACCCGTGCACCACCTACCTGCTGGACGAGGACCGGGCCGAAAAGCTGCTCGGGCTACGCCACCCCAGCATCAACGTCCAGTTCCGCAACAACCACTATCCCGAACTGTCCCCCGACGAGACCAGCGTGGTGTACGCCACCTACTTCTCCGAGGCCGCCCCCTGGCGCGCGCTGCGGGAAGGCCCCGAACAGTCCAGCCGGCCGCGCAGGGGGCAGCTGCTGCACACCCTGCCGGTGCGGCACGGCAAGGCGTATGTGGCGGCCAAACGGCGCGCCCGGATCGCCGTGGAGACGTTCCTGGAGGAGCGCTTCCCCGGGCTGCGCGAGTCCGTCGCCGTCCGGGACGTGTCCACCCCGCTGACCCAGGTGCGCTACACCGCCTCCTACAACGGGGCCTTCCCCGGCTGGCAGCCGTTCATGGACGGCGGCGAGACGCTGGAGAAGGAGATCAACCGCAACGGCCCCGTGCTGCCGGGGCTGGCCAACTTCTATATGTCGGGCGTCTGGGTGACGGTCGGCGGGCTGATCCGCGCGGTGGCGGCGGGCCGGCAGGTCGTCCAGTTCATCTGCCGGGACGACGGGCGGGAGTTCACCGCCGAGATCGACGATCAGCTGCCGCCGCCGCGTCAACGTGTGGTGCCGGTCGGCCCCCGCGTCACGGCCGACGGCCCGAACGACACGGCCGCCCCCGCCGTCCCGTCCCCCGTAGCCGCTGTCAACTCCGCACCGAGGAGCGCCTGTTGAAGATCGAGAAATGGGTCGTCCGCGAACATGTGGCCGGCATCCCCGAGGCCGAGCGGATCTACGAGAAGGTCAGCGAGGAGCTGGACGTCACCCTGCGGGACGACGAGATGCTGCTCCGCACCCGCTATGTCTCCGTCGACCCCTATCTGGTGGGCCTCTCCCAGGAGACGCCGCTGGGCCAACACGTCGGCGGTGACTCCATCATGGAGGTCGTCAAAGCCGGTCCGCGTGCCGACTTCGCCGCCGGCGACCTGGTGCAGGGCTTCGGCGGCTGGCGCACCCATCTGGTGAGCGACGGCCGGGCCTGGGTCTGGAAGAACGGCGGCTTCCCGCTGCGGCTGCCCCCGTTCCGCCGTCTGGACCCGGCCGACTACGACGACCAACGACTTCCGGTCACCACGGCGTTGGGCATCATGGGCACCCCCGGCATCACCGCCTGGGGCACCATGACCAAGTTCCTCGACGTCACCCCGGGCGACACCGTGCTGATCAGCGGCGCCAGCGGGGCGATCGGCACGCTGGCCGCGCAGCTGGCCAAACGCGCCGGCGCCGGCCGGGTGATCGGCACCACCTCGTCCGACGACAAGGTCGACTACCTGGCGCGCTTCGGCTTCGACCAGGTGGTGCGCTACCGCCAGGGCGACGATGTGGACGACACCCACAAGGCGCTGCTCGCCGCGACCGACGGCATCGACCGCTACTTCGACAACCTCGGCGGCAGCGTCACCGACGCGGCGTTCCGCATGCTGCGCCCGCACAGCCGGGTCGCCGTCTGCTGGCAGTGGTCCACCACGGTCAACGGCGACTGGGTCGGGCCCCGGCTGCTGCCGTACATCATGTTCCCGCGCACCACGATCCGCGGCATCTTCGCCGAGGAGTGGTTCACCGACGAGAACCTGGCCACCCTGCTGCGCGATGTCGGCGGCCCGGTGCGACGCGGCGAGATCGTCTTCGACCAGACCGTCCACCAGGGCTTCGACGCCTTTCCCGTCGCGTACCAGAACCTCTACACCAACCGAGCGGCCAACCGGGGCAAACTCCTCGTGGCAGTGGCCTGAGGCCGCGCCCGCCCACCCCTCTTCCGGGGTGGGCGGGCGTCAACGGCCCCCGGGTCGCGTCTCTCCTCGTGGGAGGGTTCACCATGGTGGCGTGCACGACGGACCGTGCCGCCCGCACGCCCCCGTACGGGACGGCCGTCCCGTCGGCACGGCGGAGGCACCGCCGCAAGAGCTGACGACCCGGCCGGTCGTATCCGTCGAGGAGGGCCCGACATGAGCATGGTGATCGACATCGACGCCCGCGGCGCGCGGCACTGTGAGACATCGACGCTCGGGGTGCTGCTGCGGCACCGGGGGGTCGATCTCTCGGAGGCCATGCTCTTCGGCCTGGGGGCCGGGCTGTCCTTTGTCTACTGGGACAGCAGGAACCTCGGCTTCCCCTTCCTCGGCGGGCGGGTCAAACCCTTCGAACTCACCAGAAACCTGGCCGCCGAACTCGGGCTTGAGCTGCAGGTCAGGGAGACCACCTCGCCCCGTAAGGCATGGCGGAACGTGACGGAGTCCGTCGACGCCGGCGCGCCCGTCGGGCTGCAGCTGGACAGCCACCACCTGGACTACTTCTCCTCGAAGGCGCACTTCGGCGGCCATATCGTCGCCCTCTACGGCTATGACGAGCGGAACGCCCTGCTGGTGGACACCGACCAGCAGGGCGGAGCGGTGTCCACCAGCCTGACGAGCCTCGCCCTGGCCAGGGCCGCGCGCGGTCCGATGACGGCCAGGCACCGGTCCTTCACCCTCACCGTGCCGAAGAAGCGGCCATCCCCGGCGAGCCGGATCGTGCCGGCCGTCACCGCCTGCGCCGACGCCTTTCTGAATCCGCCCATCGCCAACCTGGGCCACCGGGGCATCGAGAAGGCCGGCCGGCTGGTGCCCGGCTGGCTGGAGCGCACCGACGATCCCGGGCGGGACCTGCCGCAGGCGGCCCTCCTGATGGAGAAGGCCGGCACCGGCGGTGCCCTGTTCCGAAACCTCTACCGTGACTTTCTCGGCGAATGCGCCCAGCTGCTCGACAGCGACGAGCTGCGCACCGGGCATCGGCTGTACACGGAGGCCGCGATCCGGTGGACGGAGGTCGCCGCGCTGATCACGGAGGCCGGTGAGACCGGCGACCCGGGGTGCCTGGCGCGGGCGGGCGCCACCCTCGGCGAGGTGTCCCGGATCGAACGCGAGGCCATGCGGGCGCTGAGCCGTCTCGGGTGAACCCACGCCGGCGGCGGTGACCCCGAGCCCGGGCAGGGCAGGGCCGGGGTAGGCCCAGAGCAGGCGTGGGTGGGCGGGGAGAACACCCCCGGTGGGGTCAGTCGGGCGCGCGCAGCGCCTCGCGGGCCGCGTGGATGAAGGCGAAGCGGGCGCGTTCCAGCTCGTCCAGGCCGCGCTCGCGGCGCAACGCCTCCAGCAGGGCGCCGGCCTCGGTGGCCGCCGGGCCCTCCAACTGGACTGCGCCCATGGCGCGTTGCAGCGCCGCGCGGTCCTCGGCTGAGCCGCCGCCGGCCCGGCGGGCGAGCAGCACCGTCTCGGCGGCGTCCAGAAAACGCAGATAGGTGGCGCGGCGGGCGGCCAGCGCCCGCTCCCGGCGCTGCTGCTCGACGGTGATCCGCACCGTCTCCAGCATCGCCGCCGCCTGCCGCCGGCCGGCCGACCGGGCGAAGATCCCGCTGATCAGGCTGGCCACCAAAGCCGAGCCGGCCGCGATCAACGCCACTCCCCACTCCGTCATGCGGTTATTCTTCCCGCCTCGGCTGCCCCTCCCACCCCCGACGAGTACGATCGAGCCATGCGTGCTGACAACCCATGCAACCGTCGGTGACCAGCGGGAACGAGCCTGTTCAGGGGCTCGCCCAGGCCACGTCGGACAACCGTCCGACCGGCCGGACCGTGCTCTTCGCGGCACGGTCGGCGACCGCGCTCCACCGCCTGCTCGACGTTCTGCCGGTCTTCGCCGGGGACGACCGGATCGCCCGCCGCTTCACCCTGGTGCCCGGCTCCGCGTTCGACGTGGACGCGCTGGCCGCCGTGGAACGGGCCGGCGGCCGGATGGTGCCCTGGGAACGGGCGCGGGGCCTCGGCTTTGACCTGATCCTGGCGGCCAGCCCCAAGGGCCGGCTCGAACTGCTCGCCGGGCAGCGGGTGTTGCTTCCGCATGGGGCGGGCTTCGGCAAGACCCTCCCGGGGGAGGGCACGCCCGGCGCGCCGTCCGGTCTGGATCCGGAGTTCCTGCTCGCCGACGGGGAGCCGCTGGCCGCGCTGCACGCGCTCGCCCATCCCCAACAGGTCGACCAGCTGGCGGTGTCCAGCCCGCACGCGGCGGCCAGGGCGGTGGTGGTGGGCGATCCCACGTTGGAGCGGCTGCTCGCCTCGGTCGGTCGACGGGACGACATCCGGGCCGCGTTGGGCACGGGAGCGCGTCGCCTGCTGGTGCTCACCTCCACCTGGGGCCCGGAGTCGTTGCTGCGCCGCCGGCCGGGGCTCGCCGCCGAGCTGTTGGCTCAACTCCCCTTCGACGGGTACCAGTTGGCGTTGGTGCTGCATCCCAACGAGCGCAGCAGGCTGGGCTCGTTCGATCTGGCGCAGAGCCTCGCGCCGGCGCTGGACGCCGGTCTGCTGCTTCCGGGGCCGCATGCCGAATGGGCCTCGCTGCTGGTCGCCGCCGACGCGGTGATCACGGACCACGGTTCGACGGCGCTCTATGCCGCGGCGCTCGACCGTCCGGTGATCGCGGCCTACGAAGGCGGCGACGAGCTGATCCGGGACAGTCCGATGGCCCGACTGCTGGCCGCCAGCCCCCGGTTGACGTCGGCGGCGCGGCTGGCGGAGGCGTTGGAGGAAGCGTCGGCCGCGCGCGGCGTCGGCCCGGCCGTGACGGCGACCGTCTTCGCGGAACGCGGGCGCGCGCTGGAGCGGTTGCGCGCCGAGCTGTACGCGCTGCTGGGTCTTGAGCCGGTCGGCCCGCCGCCGGCGCCCGAGCCGCTGCCGGTGCCCCGGCACGCGGCGCGCCAGCCGGTGGCCTGCGCGGTGAACGCGGAGGTGGTGGGTGACGCGCTGGTGACGGTGGAGCGGTTTCCGCCGTGGCGGGAGCCACCGGCCAGGATGCTGGCGGCCGAGCGGGGCGCGGCGAGCGAACGGCAGGCACAGAGCGCCGGGTTGCTCTACCGGCGGGCCGGGAGCATGGCGCCGGCCGGGCCCCATCGGGTGGCGTGGACGGCTGCGGGGTGGATCGACGAGACGCTGCGCGCCTATCCGGGTTGTGCGACCGCCGGGGTGGTGCTCTCCGCCACCTCCGCGCTGCTGCGGACCCGCGTCGGGGCGCTGCTGCGGCTGGAGTTGGCGCCGCTGACGGTCGAGGGGCGGGTGATCCACACCGATCCGGCGGCCGCGCTCTGCGCCGCCCACGCCTGGCTGGCCCGCCAGCCGGGACCACGGGCCGCCTTCACCACCCGGCTGGGCCACCACACCTTCCCCACCACCCTCGCCCCGGCCTCCCCGAACGACGCGGAGCTGCCGCTCTAACCGTTGCCGTGCCGCTCCCTGATCTCCTGGGCGCGGGTGCGGAGTTCGGTGGACCGGGCGGGTTCGCCCAGTCGGGCGAGGAGGTCGGCGAACGGGTCCAGGATCCTGGCCTCGTCGAAGTCGGCGCCGCGTGCCCGTGCGGAGGTGAGGGCGAACTCGTAGTGCGGGCGGGCCTGTTCGGGGCGGTCGAGGCGGACGAGGACGCCGGCCAGGGCGAACCCGGCGCGGGCGGCGATCCGCTCCCGGCCCTGTTCGATCGCCGACTCGTGGGCCTGGGCGAGTAGTTCAACGGCGCGGTCCAGCTCGCCGAGGGCGGCCAGCGCCTCGCCCAGCCGGTAGGTGCCCAGCAGTACGCCATAGGCGTTGCCGATGGCGCGATGGGTCTGCCGGGCCGAGGCGAAGTCGGCGGCTGCGGACTGCCAGTCGCCGCGCCTGCCGTGCAGGGTGCCTCTGAACTCGACGACGGAGGCCGCCAGTTTGCGGTCCCTGGGGGTGTCGTCGAGCAGTTCGACGGCGGCCAGCGCGCCGGCGATCTCCTCGGCGGCGGCGTCGAACTCGTCCTGTTCCCACAGTGCGCGGGCGAGTTGTGCGCGCATGCGGGCCAACGCCGGGATGTGCTCGGCGCGTTGGGCGGACGCGATGCCGAGGCGGAAGGAGTCGGTGGTGTCGGCGTAGTGCGGATGGTCGAGGAAGTGGGTCCACAGCGGTTCGCAGAGGGCCCATGCCTCGGTGTCGAGGCCGAGCCGGTTGGCGTCCGCCACCGAGCCGTGCAGGGCGTGTCGTTCGTCCGCCAACCAGCGTCGTCCGTCGGCGGGTTGGGGTTCGTCGGTGGTGCCGAAGGAGACGTCGGGTGCGTCGGGGTCGGCCGGCACGGGATCGGCGACGGTCAGCCGGGGGCCGGCGGCCAGCAGGTCGGCGCGTTGGGCCTGCCGCAGGTACCAGCGGATGACGCGGCGCAGCGCGACCTCCCGTTCCGCCGGGGTGCCGTCCTCGCGGGCGCGGCGGTCGGCGTGGGCGCGCAACGGCTCGGGGAGCCGGGTGCGTTGGTGTCTGGCGTCGAGGAGTCCCGCGGTCTCCAGCGCGTCCAGGCCGTCGTCGGCGGCCTCGCGGCCCCGGCCGAGGAGCACGGCGGCGCCCTCGGCGGTGAAGGTGCCGCCGGGGTAGGCGGGGAGCAGCCGGTAGAGCAGCGCCGCGTTCTCGTCCAGTGTGCGGTAGGCCGCGTCCCACACCGCTTCGACCATCGGTAGCCCCCTGTCGTGGAGTTCGGTGTCGAGTTCGGCGAGTAGCCTGCTCAGTGGGCGCCTGCGGTGGCGGCGGAGCCACTGCCCGGCGACCCGCACGGCGGCCGGCAGGCCGGCGCAGAGGCGCAACAGGCCGTCGACCGCGTCGGGTTCGGCGGCGAGTCGGGGGTCGTCGACGATCAGCCGGAGCAGTTCGGCGGCGTCCCGGTCGGCGAGCGGCGCGAGCGGCAGCTCGACGGCGAGGCCGTGTTCGAGGTCGTGCAGCGGGCCGTGGCTGGCGACGATCACCAGGCTGTCCCCCGAGGCGGGCAGCAGCGGCAGCACCTCGGCGGCGGTGCGCGCGTTGTCGACGAGCACGATCAGCCGGCGGCCGTCGGTGCGGTCCCAGTACTGGCGGCTGCGGTCGCGGAGCGTCTGGTGGAGCCAGCGGCCGTCGACATCCAGCGGGGCCAGCAACTCGCCGAGGGCGTCGGTCACTTCGACGGCCCCGTCGCGGCGCAGCTCGTTGAGGTCGACATGGAGGACGCCGTCGGGGTAGCGGTCGCGGAGGGTGCGGGCTAGGCGGTAGGCGAGTTCGGTCTTGCCGGTGCCGCCGAGGCCGCTGAGCGCCAGGCACAGTGGCCGGGACGGGTTCTTCCAGTCGGAGACGGCCCGAAAGGCGCGGGCCTGTTCGTCCTCCCGATCGACGAAGTGTGCTGTTTCCGGTGGAACCTGGTACACCATGCCCGGCCGACTCCGATGTCCGCTGTCAGTGGTCGCGTCGGACCGGTCCCACCGGCCGTTCGGCGACGCCCCCTTGGAGCTGTCGTTCACTCTAAGTGCACCGCCGCTGTGGAACCAGCGACGCCGCCCCTCCCCCGTTCCCTTCACGCCAGCCGCACCGGCCGCGCCCCGGTGGCCTTGGGCACGGCCCACAACACGAGTGACAATGAAAACGATTATCAGTATGCTCTGGCTCCGTAGTCGGCGCGCCGAACGGGATCGGCAGGCCGAACGGGACGAAGGGCGGACGCGGAACGTGGGACATTTGCTGATGGTCGAGAGTTGGGTCGGCTCCATGAGCCGCCTGCTGCCGCGCGCGATCGGGGAGGGCGGCCACCGGTTCACCTTTCTGACCCGGGATCTCCACCACTACCTGAGCTCGGGCCCGGTCGGCGAGACCGGGCCGCATCCGCTGCTCGCCGCCGAGAACGTGCTGAGCGCCCCCACCAACGAGCTGCCGGCGCTGCTGGAGTACACCAGGCGGGCCCATCGACTGCTCGGGTTCGACGGGGTGATCTCCGCCTGCGACTACTATCTGCCGGCCGCCGCCCGGATCGCCGAGGCCCTGGGCCTCCCCGGCCCCGCGCCCGAGGCGGTGACGGCGGCCTGCCGCAAGGACGCCACCCGGGAGCGGCTGGCCTCGGCCGGGGTGCCGGGTCCGGCGTTCGCCGTCTGCCGGGACGGGGACGAACTGGCCGACGCCGCCGCCCGGTTGGGCTATCCGCTGGTGATCAAGCCGGTGGACCTGTGCGCCGGGATGCTGGTGCGGCGGGTGGCCGACGAGCGGGAGCTGGCCCGGGCGTACCAGGCGTTGGCCGCCTTCCCCGTCAATGCCAGGGGCCAACGCCGTTCCACGGCCGTGCTGTTGGAGGAGCTGCTGGACGGCCCCGAGGTCAGCGTGGAGACGGTCTCCCGGGGCGGAGCCTGCCAAGTGGTCGGCGTGACCGACAAGAGCCTGGGCGGCGCGCCGGCCTTTGTGGAGACGGGGCATCTCTTCCCCAGTGCGCTGCCGCCCGAGGCCGTGCGGGCGGCGGCCGACACGGCCGTGTCCGCGCTGGCGGCGCTGGGGCTCGACCAGGTGGTCGCGCACACCGAGATCAGACTCACCGCGCGCGGCCCCCGGGTGGTGGAGGTCAATCCACGCCCGGCCGGCAACCGGATCACCGAGTTGGTGCGGCAGGTGACCGGGATCGATCTGCCGGCGGCGGCCGTGGAGTTGGCGCTCGGCCACGAGCCCGACCTCACGCCCGGGGCCACCGGGGTGGGCAGCGCCGCGATTCGTTTTCTTCTCCCCGAGGGGCCCGATCTCCCGTCCGGGGGCGCCGAGTTGGGCGCCTTCGACGGCACGGACCAGGCGGCGTCGCTGCCCGGCGTGCGGGAGCTGCGGCTGGCCGAGGCGGGGCGCCCCGTCACCCCGGCCACCAGCAACAACGACTATCTGGGCCATGTGTTGACCACCGCGCCCGACGGCTCCGCCGGGGAGCGCGCCGGCGAGGCGCTGTCCCTGCTGCGCCCCCGCTGGGCCGCGCCGGTCGGCGGTGCGGCATGACGGGCGGGCGGACGGCGCTCCCGTCCCCGACGGCCGACCGCGCCGTGTCCGCGCTGGTGACGCGGGCGCTGGCCGGCGAGTTCGGCCCGGCGCCGGCGGGCACCCGGGTCTCGTTGGCCTTCGACACCCGGCAGGCGGTGCGCCACCGGGGCCGCTCAGGCGGCTACCGCAACGAGGTGCTGAGCCTGCGGGTGGCGGACTCCGTCGGCTCCTGCGCGGTCGAGCCCGGCACCCTGTCCGCCGAGGTGCTCGACGGCCTCGCCGGCGCCGAGCTGGCCGGGCTGCTGCGCCACCCGCGGCGGCCGGTGCGACTGGCCGCGTTGGACGCCTATCTGGGGCGGGTGCTGCCGCACACGCCGGAGAACGGCGCGCGCCGCCGCCCGCTGCCGGCCGGCGACAGCCTGGCCAGATCGCGGGCCAGGGCGGCGGCCGTGGTGGGGCTCCTGCCCGAGCCGCCGCTGATAGCGCGGGTGTTGGTGGTGGGTGTGGTCAACTCACTGCTGGAGGCGCTGCGTTGGCGTGGGCTGGACTATCTGCCCTGCGATCTCAAGGGCGGCCGAACCGAGTGGGACGAGCCGGTGTCCACCGACGCACTCGCCCGACTCGACGACTGTGACGCGCTGTTGGTCTCCGGGATGACGCTGGGCAATGGCACCTTCGATCCCCTGCTGGACCATGCCAGGGCCACGGGCAAACCGCTGGTGCTGTTCGCGCAGAGCGGCGCCGCGGTGGCGCCCCGGTTGCTCGGGGCGGGGGTGAGCGCGGTGTCGGCCGAGCCCTATCCCTTCTTCTGGCTGGACGGCGGCCCCGGCGCGATCCATCTCTACGGGCCGGCCGGACCGTCCGGGCCCGCCGGACCGGGCGAGGAGGGCGCGCGATGACGGCCGCGCTGGCCCCCCGACACGCCGCCGTGCCCGAGCTGTTGGCGCTGGTGGGCCGCTCCCCGTTGGCCCGGATCACCGTGCCGCTGCCGCGTCCGCACCCCGGGTTCTGGGCCAAGTTGGAGGGGATGAGCGTCGGCGGGCTGAAGGCCAGGGCCGCCGTCGCGATGCTTGTCGGCGCCCGGGAGCGGGGCGAGCTGCGGCCCGGCGCACCGGTGGTGGAGTCCACCTCCGGCACCCTCGGGCTCGGTCTCGCGTTCGCCGGACGGGCCCTGGGCCATCCGGTGACCCTGGTCGGCGACGCCGAGCTGGAGCCCTTCGTCCGGGCCCAGCTGCGGGCCCATGGCGCCCGTCTCGAACTGGTGGACAGGCCGGCGCGGCGCGGCGGCTGGCAGGCCGCGCGGATCGCCAGGCTCCGGGGCGTGCTGGCCAGCACCCCGGGCGCCTACTGGCCCGATCAGTACAACAACCCTGACAACGTGGCGGGTTACGCCTCGCTGGCCGCCGAGATCGGCGGCGCGCTCGACCGTCTGGACGTGTTGGTGTGCAGCGTCGGCACCGGTGGCCACAGCGCGGGGGTCGCGGGTCCGTTGCGCCGCCGCTGGCCGGGGCTGCGGGTGATCGGCGTGGACTCGGTGGGCTCCACCGTGTTCGGCCAGCCGGCCCGCCCCCGGCTGATGCGCGGTCTCGGCAGCAGCATCCATCCGGGCAACGTGCGGCACGACCTCTTCGACGAGGTGCACTGGGTCGGACCGAGGGAGGCCGTCGCCAGCTGCCGGGCCCTGGCGCGGGACGCCTTCGTCAGCGGCGGGTGGAGCACCGGCGCGGTGGCGCTGGTCGCCGCCTGGGCGGCCCGCACCTTCGCCGGCGCCACCGTGGCCACCGTCTTCCCCGACGGGCCGCACCGCTATCTGGGCACCATCTACGACGACGGGTACTGCCGGCGCCATGGCCTCGATCCGGACGCCGCCCCGCCCGCGGGGCGGCCGGTGGAGATCCCGGCGCCCGACGCGGTGGAGGCCACCGGATGGACGCGGTGCCTGCGGGGCGGCGTCCGGATCGAGACCGTTCCGCCGGCCGGGGCCACGCGGTGAGCGCCCGGGGCATCGCGCTGGAAACGCGCGTCACTGTACTGGAGTTGAGCCAGCCGCTGCGGATCTCCCGCGCGACGATGAGCCGTCGGGAGGCCGTCTGGGTGGCCCTGCGGGTGGCGGGCGAGGTCGGATACGGCGAACTGCTCGGCTCCCGCTATCTGGGCGTGCGGGTGCCGGAGGCCATCGGCACCCTGCGGCGCCAGGTGGCGCCCGCGCTGGCGCGGCAGCCGACCCCCGAGGCGGCGCTGACAGCGCTGCGCGCGGACCGGCTGCTGCCGGCCGAGGTGTCGGCCCCCGTCCGGGCCGCGGTGGAGGCCGCGTTGCTGGACCTGTGGGGACGGTCGCTCGGCCAGCCGGTCCATCGGCTGCTGGGCACGGAGGTACGTCCTTCCGCGCCGACCGCACGCACAGTGGGCATGGTGCGGCCCAAGGAGGCAGCGGCGCAGGCCCGCTGGCTGGTGGCGCGCGGCTTCCGACTGCTGAAGGTGAAGGCCGGCTCCCCCGACCCCGAGGAGGACCTGGCCCGGATCGGCGCCGTGCTGACCTCGGCCCCCGGCGCCAGAGTGCTGGTGGACGCCAACGGCGCCTGGACGGTGGCGCGGGCGGCGAGCCTGCTGCCACGCCTGGCGGAGCTGGGCGTGGAGGCGGTCGAACAGCCGACGGTGCCGGGCGTCCCCGAGGAGCTGGCCCGGCTGGCGGAGCGCTCACCGCTGCCGCTGATCGCCGACGAGGATGCCGCCGGGCTCGCCGAGGTACGGCGACTGGCGGGACGAGTTCAGGGAGTGAACGTCAAATTGGCCCAGTGTGGGGGCGTCTACCGCGCCCTGGAGATCACCGCCGCGCTGGCCGGCAGCGGCACCCGGCTGATGCTGGGCTGTCAGGCCGGCTCGTCGCTGTCCATCGCGCCGGCGGTCCATCTGGTGGACCGGGCCAGGTGGGTCGACCTGGACGGCCATCTGCTGCTGGCCCACGACCCGTGGCGGGGCGTCGGCGGCGCCGACGGAACGGTCGGGGCCGGAACGGGTCCCGGGCTCGGGGTGCGCCCGGCGGCAGGCCAGGCGGAGGGAGGACAGCGTGCACACGCTTAGGGCGACCCGGACGCTCCCGCCGGCCGTCCAGCTGCTGCTGGTCAACCAGTTCGGCGTGAACACCGGCTTCTATCTGCTGATCCCCTATCTGGCGTTCCATCTGGACGAGGGCCTTGGCATGTCGGCCGCCGCCGTTGGCCTGGTGCTGGGGGCACGGAACCTCAGCCAACAGGGCCTGTTTCTGATCGGCGGCTCGGCGGCCGACCGGCTGGGCCCCCGCCGGGTGATCATCGCCGGCTGTGCGCTGCGCACGGTGGGCTTCGGGGCCTTCGCGCTGGGCGACTCGCTGGCGGTCCTGCTGGTGGCCTCGCTGCTCAGCGGACTGGCCGGCGCGCTGTTCAACCCGGCGGTGCGGGCCTATGTCGCGGTCTCGGCCGGCGAGCGGAGGGCGGAGGCTTTCGCGCTCTTCCAGGTGTTCGCCACCACCGGCGCCCTGGTGGGGCCGGTGCTGGGCAGCGTGTTGCTGCTGGTGGACTTCCGGGCCTCGGCGCTGGCCGCCGCCGGCATCTTCGCCGTGCTCACCGTCGCCCAGGCCCTGGTGCTGCCGGCCGCGCCGGGCACCGCGCCCAGCGCCGCGCGCCCCGGTGTGCTCAGCGACTGGCGCCAGGTGCTGACCAACCGTGCCTTCCTCGCCTTCTCGCTGGCCTTCTCCGGGCTCTTCGCTTTGGAGACCCAGCTCTATCTGCTCTTCCCCCAGGGGGCCAGGGTCGCCACCGATGTGCCGGGCGCGGCCGGCGCCGTGTTCCTGCTGGGCACCGTCCTCGGCCTCACCCTGCAACTGCGCCTCACCACCCGGCTCAAGGCCGGCGGCGACCGGG
This sequence comes from Streptomyces sp. NBRC 109706, assembly GCF_000974485.1. Taxonomy (GTDB): domain Bacteria; phylum Actinomycetota; class Actinomycetes; order Streptomycetales; family Streptomycetaceae; genus Streptomyces. The sequence continues at coordinate 144,819 of NZ_BBOM01000009.1, forward strand.
GCCGCGCCCTGGTCGCCGGGCTGCTCCTGATGGCCCTGGCGTTCCTGCCGCCGCTGCTGGTCACCGCGGCTCCGGCCGGCGACCCGCCGGCCGGGGTCGGCCAGGCCGCCCTGCGGCTGCTGCCGGTGCTGGTCGGCGCGCTGCTGCTGTATCTGGGCCTGATGGTGGCCCAGCCGTTCGTGCTGGAGCTGATCCCCGCCTTCGGCCAACAGCGGTTGACCGGGACCCACTTCGGGGTGTTCTACGCCATCTCCGGGCTGGTGGCCGCCGGCGTCAACGCGCTGGTCGGCTGGACCACGGACCTCGGCGAACGTTCCGGACTGCCCGCGCTGCCCTGGCTCTGCTGTCTGCTCATCGGGCTGCTCTCGGCCGGCGGCGCGCTGCTGCTGCGCCGTGCCGACGTCCTGCCGGGGCCGGCCCCGGCGCCCTCCGCGTCCGCCGCCCCCGCCGGCTCCGCGCCGACCCGACGGGGGGCGTCATGACCGACGAGTCCCCGAGCCGGGAGAGCGGCGCCAACCTCCTGACCGAGCAACCCGCGCTCTACGAGGCCAGGTTCCCCGATCCGGAGCGGATCGCCGGCCGCTGGGTGGACGCGGTGCTGCGCCGCCACCGGTCCGGCCCCCGGGTGTTGGACGCCGGCTGCGGCACCGGCCGGGACGCGGCCCATCTGCACCGCGCCGGCTGGCGGGTCACCGCGTTCGACCTGGCGCCCAGCATGCTGGCGTATGCCCGCGCCCACCATCCGGGGCCGCGTCATCTCCGCGCGGATCTGCGGGAGTTCACCCTGGAACAGCCGGTGGACGCGGTGCTCTGCCTGGACAGCGCGCTGCTCCACTGCCACCGCAACGAGGAGCTGGCCGGCTTTCTGGACAGCTGCCGAAGGGCGCTCTCGCCGGGCGGGCTGCTGATCGCCGAGATGCGTAACGGTGCCTTCTTTCTGGGCCGCACCGAACTTCTCGACGCTCCCAGCACCTTCACGCTCGACTGGGCGGGCGTCCGTCACACCGCGACCACCACGCTCCGGCTGGACCGGTCCGCGCAACTCCTGCGCCGCCTGCGGGTGTGGCGGTCCGACGACGGCTCCCCGCCGGTGGCGCAGCACTCCGCCTGGCGGCTGCTCTTCCCCCAGGAACTCAGGGCGCTGCTGGCCACGGCCGGTTTCCGGGTGCTGGAACTCCACGACGGCCCTGGGCCGCGCACCGAACCGCGTTGGCGCCAGGACGGGCCCCCGCCGACCGGCTCAGCCGATGGCGACCGGCTCCATCTGGTGGCCAGGCTCGACGCCTGACCGGCGAGGACCGCACCACCCCCGACTCATCCGAGGAACGAACCACCCATGCCACTCCCCATCCCAACTCGCCGTACCCTGCTGACCGTTGCCGCCGCCGGCGGCGCCCTGGCCATGGCCGGCTGCACCGGCCCCGGCGCCTCGGGCGACCCCGCGGACGACGCCGAGCGGGGCACCCCCCGACCCGGCGGAACGCTGCGCGCCGCCTTCGCCGGCGGCGGCACCAACGAGACCCTGGACCCGCATCTGGTGAACCTCTTCGCCGACGCGGCCCGCGCCAAGGCGCTCTTCGACAAGCTCGCCGACTTCGGCTCCGATCTGTCCGCCCAGCCGCGCCTGGCCGAACGCTGGGAGCCGAACGAGGGCCTGGACGTCTGGACGGTCACCCTGCGCGAGGCCGGCTGGCACGACGGCAGCCCGGTCACCGCCGCCGATGTGCTGCACAGTTACCGCAGAATCGCCGACCCGGACCGCGCCTTCCGGGCGAAGAGCTCGCTCGAACCGATCGACCTGGACGCCAGCGAGGCGCCGGACGAACGCACCGTCGTCTTCCGGCTCAAGCGTCCCTACGCCGACTTTCCCCATGTGCTGGCCGCCTTCGGCGCCTATGTGGTGCCGGACGGCGCCGAGGAGTTCGACCGGCCGGTGGGCTCGGGGCCGTTCCGCTTTGTCTCCTTCACCCCCGGCCGGTCGCTGACCGTGGAGCGGTTCGACGACCACTGGGAGGGCGCCCCGCTGCTGGACGGGGTCGAATTCCTGGTGGCCGACGAGGAGTCGGCCCGGGTGAACGCGCTGCTCGGCGGACAGGTCGAGTACGCCCATGAACTGAACCCGACAACCGCCCGAGCCCATCAGGACGGCGATCAACTGCGCATCGTGCGGCTTCCCAACAGCACGATGCAGGGCTTTGTGCTCAAGACCGACCGGCCGCCGTTCGACGACCCCCGGGTGCGGGAGGCGTTCTTTCTGATCGCAGACCGCCAGGAACTGATCGACGGGGCGCTCTCCGGCGCCGGCGAGATCGGCAACGACCTCTTCGGCAAGGGCTACCGGTACTACGCCGACCAACTCCCCCAGCGCACCCAGGATCTGGACCGGGCCAGGCGACTGCTGCGGGAGGCCGGGCACGGCGAGGGGCTGACCGTCCAGCTGGACACCTCGCCGGTGGCCACCGGCTTCCTGGAGTCGGCCGAGATCTTCAAGGAGCAGGCCGCCCGCGCCGGGGTGGACATCGAGGTGCGGGTGGGCAGCGCGGACACCTACTGGAGCGACACGCTGGACTCCGGGGTGCTGGCCTGCACCCGGTCGGGCGCCATGCCCATCGAATCGCACATATCCCAGCGGCTGTTGCGGGACTCCCCGACCAACGCCAGTCAGTGGCGGCACGACGATTTCGACGCGCTCTACCAGCAGGCCCAGTCCACCCGGGACGACGAGGAACGAGGCGCGCTCTATGAGCGGATGCAGCGCCGACTGCACGCCGAGGGCGGGTTTCTGATCTGGGGCTTTGCCGACTGGATCGTCGGCACCGCCAACCGGGTGCGCGGGGTCGCCGAGGACGCGCCGGCCAACACCCTGGACTGGGCGCGCTTCGACCGCGTGTGGCTGGCGTGACCGATCAACGCGCCTGGCTCGTCCGCCGGTTGCTGCTCGGACTGGTGCAGGTCGTCGGCGTGGTCCTGCTGGTCTTCGCCCTCGCCGAGGCGCTGCCGGGCGACGCGGCAGTGGCCCTGGCCGGCGATCAGCCCGACCCGGAGCGGGTCGCGCTGATCAGGGAGTCCATGGGACTCGACCGGTCGGCGGGCGAGCGGCTGGCCGACTGGATCGGCGGACTGCTCCGGGGCGATCTGGGCACCTCGCTGGTGACCGGCCGCCCGGTGACGTCCTATCTCGCGGACGGGATGGGCGCCACGCTCACGCTGGCGCTCCTGACGCTGACGCTGCTGGTGCCCGTCGCGGTGGGCCTCGGGGTGCTGGCCGCCCGTCGGGAGGGCGGCCCGGCGGATCGGCTGATCAGCGGGGTGACCCTGGCCGTCTACGCGCTGCCGGAGTTCGCGCTGGGCGTGCTGCTGGTGACGGTGTTCGCGCTGCGGCTCGGCTGGCTGCCGCCGACCGCGATCGGCCCGGGCGCCGAACTCATCGGCGAGCCGGCCGTGTTGGTGCTGCCGGTGCTGGTGCTGCTGGCCCGTCCGGTGTGCTCGATCAGCCGGCTGGTCCGGGCCGGCATGATCGAGGCGCTGGCCTCGCCGCCGGTGGCGCAGGCCCGCAGGTTCGGCGTCCCCGAATGGCGGGTGCGCTGGGCGCACGCGCTGCCCAACGCGGTGATCCCGGCCGCCCAGCAGTTGGCCCGTACCTGCGACTGGCTGCTGTCCGGGGTGATCGTGGTGGAGACGCTGTTTGTGATCCCGGGCCTGGGCACGGTGCTGGTCGACGCGGTGTCCGCCCGTGACCTGCCGGTGATCCAGGGGCTGGCCGTGGTCTTCGGGCTGGTCACCGTGCTGGTCAACCTCGCCGCCGATCTGGTGACCCGCCGGTTCGCCCCCCGGGCCTCGGTGATCGCATGACGGGCCGGACGGGCGACCCCGACCAGCGCCACCCCGGCGAACCCGCGCAACGGGCGCGACTCGCCCAACTGGCGACGGGAATGGCGCTGTTGCTGGTGCCGCTGGCGTTGGCGCTGGTCGGGCCCTGGATCGCCGGGGACGCGGGGCCGCGCGGGGTCTCGTTCACGCTGGGCGACGGGCACTGGCTGGGTACCGACCACAGCGGGCGGGATGTGGTGCACCAGGTGCTGTGGGGTGGACGTTCGGTGGTGCTGACCGCGCTCGCCGCGACCGCGTTGGCGTATCTGCTGGCGCTGCCGATCGGGCTGGCCGCCGCGCTGACCCGGCGCGGCTGGTTGGAGGAGGCGCTGGTCCGCCCGTTGGACGTGCTGCTGGCGATCCCCTCGCTGCTGCTGGTGCTGATGGCCGGCACCCTCCTGGACCCGGGGACGGTGGGCCTGGCGCTGATCGTGGCCGCGGTCAATGTGCCGGACGCGGTGCGGATGGTGCGCGCCGGTGCCGCCGAGGTGGCGGCCCGTCCGGCGGTCGAGGCGCTGCGCATGCTGGGCGAGGGCTGGTGGCGGTTGGCCTTCGGCCATGTGGGCCGGGCGATGCTGCGGATGCTGGCCGCCGACGCCGGGGTGCGCCTCACGGGTGTTCTGTATCTGGTCGCGACCGCAGCGTTTCTGGGCGTCGGGGTGGGCCCGGACGCCGCCGACTGGGCGGTGATGGTGGACCAGAACCGGACCGGGCTGATGGTCCAGCCCTGGGCCGTGGTGGTGCCGGCGCTGCTGATCGTCGCCCTGACGACCGGCACCAATCTGGTGTGCGATGCCGTGCTGGCCCGAAGGCCACCGGCCGGGAAGGAGGCGGCGGACGATGTCCGACATCGTGGCGCGCGTCGATGAGCTACGGATCGAGGTGGCCGGCCGGGCGTTGCTCGACGGTGTCTCGCTCACCGTCAGGGCCGGCCGCTGCACCGCGCTGCTCGGCCCCTCGGGCAGCGGCAAGTCCACCACGGGGCTTGCCCTGTTGGGCGAGCATCCGGCGGGCGCCCGGGTCAGCGGTACCGTCTCCGTCTCGGGCCGGGCAGGCTATGTGCCGCAGCAGCCGTCGGCCGCGCTCAACCCGGCGCGCCGGTCCGGCGCGCTGCTCGGCGATATCGCGCGCCGCGCCGGCGGCCGGCGCGGGGAGCGCGCCGGGCGGGTGCGCGAGGCGCTGCTCGCGGCGCAACTCCCGGAGCCCGATGTGGTGGTCAGGCGCCATCCGCATCAGCTTTCCGGCGGACAGCAGCAACGCGTGGTGCTGGCCCAGGTGTTGCTCTCCGGGGCGCCGGTGGTGGTCGCCGACGAGCCGACCACCGGGCTCGATCCGCTGACCAGACGACGCGTGCTGGCCGAGTTGCGGACGCTGCTGAACCGGGGCGCGGGTCTGCTGCTGCTCAGCCACGATCTGGCGGCGGTCGACGAACTGGCCGACGAGGTGGTGCTGTTGGCGGAGGGCCGGGTGGTGGACGCGGGGCCGGCGGACGAGCTGCTGACGCCGCCGACCGCGCCGGTGCCGCGCGCCGCCCGGCCGGCGGGCGAGGCGGGCGAGGCGGGCGGTTCGGGCGGGGAGCCGCTGCTGGCTGTGACCGGGCTCACCGCCTGGCATGGCCGACGGACCTCGGAGCCGGTGCTGCACCCGCTCTCGCTACGGCTGGACGCCGGCCGCTGCCTGGCCGTGCTGGGCCGCTCCGGCTCGGGCAAGACCACCCTGGCGCGCTGTCTGGCCGGGCTGCACCACCGCTGGTCCGGCGAGGTCAGCCTGGCGGGGCGCGCCCTCGCGCACGGTCTGCGCGACCGGGAGAGGGCCCAACTGGCCGGCGTGCAGTATGTGTTCCAGGACGCCAGGGCCTCGTTCGACGCCTACCGTCCGGTCCTGGACCAGGTGGCGCGCGGCGCCGTGCGGCTGCGCGGGCAGTCCCGCGCCGAGGCCGAGGAGCGGGCGCTGGCGACCCTGGCCCGCACCGGGGTGGACCCGGCGACGGCCCGCCGTCGGCCCCCTGGACTCTCCGGCGGGGAGCTGCAACGGGCCGCGCTGGCCCGAGCGTTGCTCACCCGTCCCGAGGTGCTGCTCTGCGACGAGATCACCTCGGGCCTCGACCCGACCAGTCGGGACGCCATCCGCAAGCTGCTCGCCGAGGTGCTGGCGGACGGCGGCGCGGTGCTGCTGATCACCCACGATCCGGCGGTGGCCGCCGCGCTCGCCGACGATGTCGCCGTGCTGGACGCGGGACGACTGGTCGAGTCGGGCCCGCTGGACACCGTTTCGGCCACCCCCGAACACCCGGTGACCCGGGGGACGTTTGGGCCCCGGCCCTGACCGGCCCTGACCGGTTCGGGGGGTGGTGCTCAGCGCAGATCGTTGTAGACGGTGGCCCGGGATACGCCCAGCAGGTCGGTCAGGGTACGCACCGAGTGTCTGACTTCGAGGAAGCCCCTGGCCCGGAGCGAGCGGACCAGCTCCCTGCGGGCCGTGGCGCCGAGTCCACGGGGCGTCTGGCCATGGGCACTGGCGAACTCCTCGACGGCGCTGCGGAGTTCGCCGGTGCTCCGGCTGTTGAGCGATTCCCGCACCGGGCGGTCGGGCTCCTCGGTCGCGACCAGCTGGGCGAGACTCCTGGAGACCACGGCGAAGAGCGAGACGTCCAGGTTCAGACAGATGGCGGCGACATAGTCGCCCGCGCTGTTCCTGATGCCGATCGATGTGCTCTTGGCCGGGCGCCCGTCGGGGAAGCGGTTGGGGTAGTTCTGCAGCACATCCGGGTACGCCGGGTCCGCGATGCGGGCCAGGCCCAGCTCGGTGGCCGGATCGCCGACCGCCCGCCCGGAGAGGTTGTTCTCGATGGTGCGCACGGCGCGTTCGGGATCGCGCAGATCGTGCAGCACCACCTCGCACAGCCCGGGGAACATGCGACCGATGGCGGTGACGACCTTCTCCGCCTCGCGCAGCAGCAGCGCGTCCTCGCCCTCGCGGCCGCCGGCCGAAGCGCTTCCGGCCGGAACGCTCATCGTTCCTCCGGCGCGGGGAAGAGGCCCGTCAGCACGCCCGACGCCTTGAGTCCCGTGCCCGTCAGCACCACGACCGTGCGCTCGCCCGGGCGGATCGCGCCGCGCTCGCGGAACACGTCGACGGCCGCGGCGGCGGTGGCGCTGGTCGGCTCGGCATACAGCCCGGCGGCGGCCAACTCCCTTACCGCGTCGACGATCCGCTCCTCCGGGACGGCCACGGTGTCCCCGCCGGAGCGACGCACGGCCGCCACCACCTCGGGCAGCCGGACGGGCTCCCTGATCGCGGTGCCCTCCGCGATCGTCGGCCCGAACGACGGCGGCTCGACGCCCTGGAACGCCGCGTGCACCGGGGCGCAGGCGGCGGGCTGGGCGACCAGCAGCCGGGGCAGGCGGGGGATCAGCCCGGCGGCCAGCAGCTCGCCGAACCCCAGATCGCAGCCGAGGACCAGGCTGCCGGCGCCGGCGACCGTCACCACCGCGTCGGGCGCCTCGAAGCCAAGGTCCTCCCACAGCTCGTAGGCGAGGGTCTTGGTGCCCTGGAGGAAGAACGGATGCCAGTTGTGGCCGGCGTAGGGGGTGTGCGCGGACCGCCGGACCGCCTCGGCCGAGGTGGCGTCCCGGTCCCCGGGGACGGTGGTGACGCGGGCGCCGAACGCCCTGGTCTGGGTGACCTTGGCCGGCGATGTGCCCTCGGGCACCAGGATCTCCGCCCTGATGCCGGCGGCGGCGCAGTAGGCGGCGACCGAGGAGCCGCCGTTGCCCGAGCTGTCCTCGATGACCTCGGCGACGCCGGCGCCGGCGAGGGCGCTGACCATGACACTGGTGCCCCGGTCCTTGAAGCTGCCGGTGGGGTTGAACCACTCCAGCTTGAACGCCAACGGGCCGCCCCGCCAGTCGCGTCGGAGCAGCGGGGTGCGGCCTTCGCCCAGGCTCACCGGGGCGCCGACGGAGGCGGCGGCCGGCAGGGCGGCGCGGTAGCGCCAGAGGGAGCGCTCGCCGGTGTCGATCGCGCCGGGGGCGGGCGCCGGCAGCGGGGAGACCGTGAGCGGCGCCCCGTCGTCGCCGCGCCAGCGCAGCGGATCGACGGCATAGTCCCGGCCCGATCTGGCGTCGACCAGACGGGGCGCGGCGGGTGGCTCGCTGGATGACACGGGGGCTCCTCTCCTCGCGGCAGCACCGGCGGCACCGGCAGCACCGGCAACCCGGCTAAGACACTTTATCCAGCACTAGACAGAACACCAAGGACGGGTGCCGCGCCGGAACACCGCCCGTTATTCGCTGGCGCTCACCGCTGGTCCGGGTAACCTGCCCGGCGGGCCCACGCCCAGGGAACGAAGAACGAGCAGGCGGGGACACCGGATGCGGACCCCGCCGGCGGAGGTAAGGGAGAACGGGATGCGGCGTCACCTCGGAGCAGTCACCACACCCCTTGTTCCCTCCCTGACGCCCGAGGACCGCTTTGCTCCCGAACCTCCCCCCGAACTCCCACCCGAAGACCCTGAACATCGGAGTGCTGGCCCATATCGACGCCGGTAAGACCAGCCTCACCGAACGCCTGCTGTTCGACAACGGCGCCATCCCCGAGCTGGGCAGCGTCGACGCCGGCAACACCCGTACGGACAGCGGTGCGTTGGAGCGCGAACGCGGGATCACCATCCGCTCCGCCGTCGCCACGTTCACCACCGAGGACCTGCAGGTCAACCTCGTGGACACGCCGGGCCACCCGGACTTCATCGCCGAGGTCGAGCGCGCCCTCTCCGTGCTGGACGCCGCCGTACTGGTGCTCTCCGCCGTGGAAGGCGTGCAGGCCCAGACCCGGGTGCTGATGCGCTCGCTCCGCCGGCTCGGGCTGCCCACCCTGCTGTTCCTCAACAAGATCGACCGCCCCGGGGCACGCCCCGAAGCGCTGTTGGACGACATCAGGGCGCGGCTCGCCCCGCACCCCGTCCCGTTGAGCACCGTGACCGATCCCGGCACCCCCGGGGCCCGCGCGCTGCCGCGCCCCCCGGATCCGACCGTGCTGGCCGAGCACGACGAGACGCTGCTGGCCGCGTTGGTCGACGAACGCCCGCCGTCCGCCAGGACGTTGCACGCGTCGCTGGTCGAGCAGACCGAGGCCGGGCTGGTGCATCCGGTGCTCTGCGGCTCGGCCCTCACCGGCCAGGGCAGCGCACAACTCGTCCACGCGCTACGGACGTTGCTCCGTCCGCCGGCCACCGACCCCCAGGCGCCGCCGAGCGGCACGGTCTTCGCCGTCGAACGCACCGCGACCGGGGAGAAGGCGGCCTATCTGCGGCTCTTCGACGGCGAGTTGGCCGCGCGCCGCCGGATCGCCTTCCACCGCCGCGAACCGGACGGCGGGACAAGCGAGTTCACCGGACGGATCAGCCGCATCGAGGTGATCGCGGCCGAGGGAGAGCCGGGCGCCCGGGCCGGGGGCCGGCTGCGCGCCGGCCAGATCGCCCGCCTCCACGGGCTGCCCCGGGTGCGGATCGGGGACCAACTCGGCCGCCCACCACGGGAGTCGACGGGCACCCACTTCGCGCCCCCCAGTCTGGAGACGGTGGTCCGGCCGGCCGATCCGGAGCGGAAGGTCGCGCTGCATGCCGCGCTCACCGCGCTGGCGGACGAGGACCCGCTGATCCGCACCCGGAGCGACGCCCAGGGCACCACCTCGGTGCTGCTCTACGGCGCCGTGCAACGCGAGGTGATCGCGGATCGGCTGGCCAGGGACTTCGGCCTGCGGGCCGTCTTCGCGCCGATCACCCCCGTCTTCTTCGAGCGCCCCAACGGCGTCGGCGCGGCCGCCCAGGAACTGAACCCCCGTGCCCACAACGACTTCTGGGCCACCGTCGGGCTCCGCGTCGAACCCACCGCACCCGGCAGCGGGGTGCGCTTTGTGCACCGCGCCGAACGGGGCGTGATGCCCGCCGCCTTCCACCGCGCCATCGAGGAGAGCGTCTTCCGCACCCTGCGGCAGGGGCTGGCCGGCTGGGAGGTGACGGACTGCGCGGTGACGCTGTTCCGCGCCGGGCAGCACGCCCCGGCCAGCACGGCCGCCGACTTCCGGGGCCTCACCCCGATCGTGCTGCTGCGCGCCCTCCAGGCGGCGGGCACCACGGTCTTCGAGCCCTGTCTCACCCTGGAGATCGAGATCCCGCCCGACACATTGAGCGCGGTCAGCGGCCAGCTGGCCGGCCATGGCGGCCGGATCCTCGACTCGGCCGAGGCCGGCGACGCCTGGGCGCTCACCGTCGAGGTGCCCACCCGGCTCGCGCCCCGGATCACCACCGCCCTGCCGGGGCTGACCCGGGGCGAGGCCGCACACGGGGCACGCCCCGGCGGCGACCGCCCGGTGCACAAGGCACCCCCGACCCGCCCCCGCACGGACGGCAACCCGCTGGACCTCGACGTCTACCTCCGCCATCTCGCCCAACGCCAGCTCGCCGTGAGCGAACTCCCCTAGCCACAGCGCCCGGTGACGCACCGTCTCACGAGGCGCGTCACCGGGTACCCGTTCCCTCCTGGGCCAGCAGGGCCCGCCGACGACCCGGGAGGGAGCGTCCCACCATGAACACCGGAGAGGACCAACACCACGCGGAAACCCATGAGTTCAACGAGGTGGCGATCGGCAGGGGAGTGCGGCCGGTCGCCCAGCACGGCCAAGTGACCGTCGCCGACGGCACCTTGACCCTGCTCGACAGCAGGGGCCGACTGATCGAACGCGCCCCCGTGACGGAGGTCGGCGCCGCCCGGGTCCGCTGGACAGGCGGCCGGACCCTCCGGCTACGGCTGCGCGGCACCCGCTACCACGTCTCCCCCGGCTGGGGCGACAGGGCCGGCGGGCTGCTCCGCCCCGGCCGGCCCGAGCGGGTCAGCCGGGACGCGGCGGCCCTGCTCCACCTGATCGAGGCCGGCGGCGGCACCGTCGACTGATCGCGCCACGGTCACCGCCTCCCGGCCGGGCTGCGGCGGCGGGGAAAACGGTTGGGGAATAAGCGGGCCCGGCAGGGATGCTAGACCCGATCTGCGTGCCGCCAGGTCCGTTCTGGCGCCTGCCGGGTGACCGATGTTCTCAGGGGAAGGACCGTGCGATGAGTGTCGCGGAGGCCACGGAGCGGGCCGGAACGCGCGAGTGGGTGGGGCTGGGGGTGCTGGCACTCCCGACGCTGCTGTTGGCGCTGGACATCAGCGTGTTGCATCTGGCGGCACCGCATCTGAGCGCCGATCTCGGGGCGACCAGCAGCGAGTTGCTGTGGATCCTCGATGTGTACGGCTTTATGATCGCCGGCTTTCTGGTGACGATGGGCACCCTGGGCGACCGGATCGGGCGGCGGAAGCTGCTGATGATCGGGGCGACCGCGTTCGGTGTCGCCTCGGTGGTGGCGGCCTACGCCAGCTCGCCGCTGATGCTGATCATCACCCGGGCCCTGCTGGGCGTCGCCGGAGCGACGCTGATGCCCAGCACCCTGGCGCTGATCGGCAACATGTTCAAGGACGTGAAACAGCGGTCGATGGCGATCGGCGTGTGGATCATCTGCTTCTCCGCCGGCGCGGCCGTGGGCCCGGTGCTGGGCGGGGTGATGCTGGAGACGTTCTGGTGGGGCTCGGTGTTCCTGCTGGGCGTCCCCGTGATGGTGGTGCTGTTGATCACCGCGCCGCTGCTGCTGCCCGAGTACCGGGACGACAAGCCGGGCCGGCTGGACCCGATCAGCGTCGGCCAGTCGCTGGCCGCGATGATCCCGCTGATCTACGGCATCAAGGAACTGGCCAAGGAGGGGCTTGAACCGCTGCCGCTGGCCTCGCTGATGTTCGGTTCGCTGATGGGCCTGCTCTTTGTGCGGCGGCAACGTTCCCTTCCCGCGCCGCTGATGGATATCAAGCTCTTCCGCAACGGCTCCTTCAGCGCCGCCCTCGCCCTGCTGCTGGCGGCCACGTTCACCTCCGGCGGCGTGATGCTCTTCTTCATCCAGGGCCTCCAGCTGGTGCAGGGCATGTCGACACTCAGGGCGGGGCTGTGGATGCTGCCCATGACGGCCGGCATGATCGTCGGTTCGGTGCTGTCGCCCATGCTGGCGCGCCGCATCCCCCCGGGCCGGGTGGTGGGCGCCGGTTTCGCGGTGTCGGCGATCGGCTATCTGATGATGTCCTGGGACGCCGGCTCGCTGGCCTGGGGCGTGGCGGGGCTGTTGATCGCGTCGACCGGACTGTCGCCGGCGATGGTGCTGGGCACGGATCTGGTGTTGGGCTCGGCCCCGCCGGAGAAGGCGGGAGCGGCCTCCTCGCTCTCCGAGACCTCCACCGAACTGGGCATGGCGCTGGGCATCGCGGTACTGGGCAGCGTGGGTGCCGCCGTCTACCGCTCCGATATGTCCGGTACCAGCCCGGACGGTCTGCCGCAGGAGGCCGCCGCGCTCGCCGAGGACAGCCTCCCCGGGGCGGTGGCGGTCGTCGAGGCGCTGCCGGGCGACGTCGGGGACGAGTTCCTGAGCACCGCACGGGAGGCGTTCACCAGCGGTTCCGGGGTCATCGCCCTGATCGCCGCCGGTGTGGTGCTCGCCCTGTCGCTGGTGGCCGTCCGGGCGCTGCGCCAGCTGCGGCCGATCGGCGAGGCGCCGGACCAGCCGGCGGCCGGCCACCAACCGGGACCGCACGAGCCGGAGTTGAGCCCGACGGGTTCCTGACCCCCGTGCCCCCGACGGCCCCGGCCGTCGGGGGTGCCGGGCGGGTTCCCCGCCTCAGCCGCGTTCGAAGGAGTGCGCGTGCGCGATGGTGGTGAAGCCCAGCCGCTCGTACCAGTGACGGGGCCAGTCGTCGGCCTCGGCGATCAGGAAACGGGTGGCGCAGCCGGCGGCCTCGGACCGGCGCAGCGCCTCGGCCAGCACCGCGTTCCCATGGCCTTGCCGCAGCCGCGTCTCGTCGGTGAGCACATCCTCGATCTGTGCCACCCCGGTGGTCCGATCGAGATAGAGGTCCGCCCAGCAGGCGGCCTCCCCGTCCTCGGCGCGGGACGCGATGAAGTGCACCGCCTCCGCGCCGCGTCGGCGGGCGAGCCGGCGGTCCACCAGCTGACGGATCGCCTCGTCCTCGGCCTCCGGGAGAAAGCCGCGCCAGCGGCGGGCGAGCGGACCACGCAGCACTTCGAGGTCCACTTCCTCAGCCTCACGCTTGGTGCTGCCGGCCGGCGGCACCTGGCCGGTGTGCAGCATCAACAGGCTGACGGCATGCTCGTAGCCGGCCTCGACCAGCGTCGGCGCGACGGCGAGACCGACCTGGTCGTGGAAGACGCTGATCAGCCGGTGCGGAAGCCCGGCCAGCGCCTCGTCGGCCAGCGCCGGCAGCGACGCGGCGTCCACGGACGGCTGGTCGAGGACGATCTGGTTGTCGGCACGCGAGTGCGGCAACGCGTCGTCGCGCACCGCGAACCCACCGGGCAGCGGGGTGACGCGCGGGGCCTGTCGGCGGGCGAAGGCGGTCAAGAAACCCTGAATGCGCAGCAGTTCGGCGTCGACGTCAGGACGCCTGGCGATCGGATCGGACATGAGGCGAGAGCCTAGATGACGACCGGGCGCGCCACCCGTGAATAACGGGGACGCCGGAGCGGAGCCGGTCAGTAGGCGACGCCGAGCGGCTGCCCCACCGTCTCCTCGGCGTCCAGCGCGGCGAGCATGGCATGGGCAAGATCGGCGCGCGCGATGGTGCGGCCGCCGAGCACATTGGCGCCGAGCGCCGTGCGGTAGACGCCGGTCAGCGGCCCGTCCAACAGCCGGGGCGGCCGGACCACCGTCCAGTCGGCGCCGCCGCCGCGCAACTCCTCCTCCATGGCGGCCAGATCACGGTAGACCGCGCGGAACACCCGGCTGATCAGCGGGTGCAGCAGCGCGCGGTAGGCAAGACCCTCGCCCCGGGCCATCGGCCCCACCGGGGCCGCGCTCACCACCACAAGCCGTCGCACGCCGGCGGCGGCCATCGCCGCCTGGGCGGCGCCGGTCACCGCGGCGACGGCGCCCGCCTGACGCCCGGTGGTGCCCAATGCGGAGAGCACGGCATCCTGGCCGGCGAACGCCTCGGCCAGCTCGGCGACTTGGGTCTGGTCCGGCACCTCGGCGATATCGAGCGCCCGGGTGTCCGATATCTCCGAGGCATCGGCGATCCTGGCCCGGTCCCGCACGACGGCGGTGACCTGATGCCCCGCCGCCAGGGCCTGGCGCACCAGCTGACGACCGGTGCCCCCGGTGGCGCCGAGTACGGCGATCCTCATGGGTCACGCCCTTCACAAGAGGGTGGGTGAGTGTTCACTCACCAGGGTGCGACGCGGGCCGTCGGTCCGTCAAACGCCCGCACGCCGGCGCATGCGGAGCGGCGCACGCCGGCGCACGGGTGTACGCGGCGACTGCTCGCCCCATACCCGGGTAAACGCCCCATAGTTGACGCCCTCTTGACGCACACAACCGCGACCCTCAGCATCTGTAAACGATTCCAGCAGCTGGAAACGTTTACGAAAACCCTGCCATTCCACAGCACTTCGGAACAGACAGCCCAAAAGGCCGGAACTACCGGGACAAGGAGACAAGAGCGTGGCGAACAGCGCGAAGCCGACCATGGTCTCCATCGCCGAACGCGCCGGAGTCTCCATCGCGTCGGTGTCCCGGGTGCTCAACGGGCAGGGCGCGCGCCGGGACACCACGGAACGGGTCCGGCGAGCCGCCACCGAGCTGGGCTATGTGCCCAACGCGGTGGCGCGTTCCCTCAAGGACGGCAGAACCCGTCAACTCACCTTCGCCATGCCGGACATCGGCAATCCCGTCTATGTGGCGATGGTCCGCGCCATCCAGGAGGTCACCAAGGCCGCCGGATACCGGCTGCTGCTGCACTCGACGGACGCGGTGGCCGAGGACGAGCTGGCGGTGCTGCGCAGCCTCGCCGACCGCACCAGCGACGGGCTGATCCTCTGCCCGATCCGGATCACCGACGCGCATGTCGAGGCCCTGGGCCGGGCCGCCGGCCCCGTGGTGGTGATCGGCTCGCCGCCGCCGGGCGTGCCGGTGGACAGCGTGCGGGCCGACTCGGTGGCCGGCGCCGCCCTCGCGGTCCGGCATCTGCACGCCACCGGCCGCCGCCGGATCGCCTTTGTCAACGGCCCGGCGGACACCGTGCCGGGCCACAACCGGGGCCTGGGCTATCGCGGCGCGCTCGCCGAATGCGGCCTGCCCTACGACGAGAGGCTGGTCGTCCACACCGAGTTCGGCATCGAGGCCGGGGCGGAGGCCGTCCGGCGACTGCTGCCCGCCCGGCCGGACGCGGTCTTCTGCGCCAACGACCAGCTCGCGCTGGGCGCGGCGCACGCGCTGCTCGCCCGTGGGCTGCGCATACCCGAGGACCTGGCGGTGGCCGGGATGGACGACAGCCAGTTGGCGCGCGCCGGCTGGCCACCACTGACCAGCGTCGACCTCGGCTCCTCCGAACGCGGCCGCCGCGCCGCCGAGTTGCTGCTCCAACGGCTCGACGACCACCCACCCGAACGGCCGGCGCCGAAGGCCGGCCCCGAAACCGACGCCGGCACCGAGGCCGAACCCGACTCCGCCGCCGCGCGCGGAGCGCACCAAACCGCGACGGCGTTGCCTCGGCTGGTCGTCCGCGCCTCCACGGCGCCGGCCGCCCGTTCCCGCACCGACCCGATCCCCTGAGGACCCCATGAGTCTGCTCAAGCCCCGGGCCAAGGTCGTCCCGGGCAGTCGCGGGACCCCGCCGCCCAGAACGCCCGCGCAGCGCAAGCGTGCACTGGGCCTGGACCGGGGTGCCTGGTTTCTGCTGCTTCCCGCCCTGTTACCCATCCTGATACTGAGCGTGGGCCCGTTACTCTATGCGGTCTCCCTCGCCTTCACCGACGCCCAGGCGGGCCGCACCTCGCCCACCCAGTTCGTGGGAGTGCTGAACTTCACCGATCTCCGGCACGACTCGCTGTTCTGGGAGTCCTTCCGGATCGGTCTGGTCTGGGCGTGCTCGGTCACCGCCCTCCAGTTCCTGCTCGCCCTGGGGCTGGCGCTGCTGCTGGATCAGAACCTCAGGTTCCGCTGGCTGGCCAGGACGTTGGCGCTGGTGCCCTGGGCGATGCCCGAGGTGGTGGTCGGCGTCATGTGGCGGCTGGTGTACCACCAGGACGCCGGCATCCTCAACCAGACACTCGGCCGACTCGGCCTGATCGACGGGCAGGTGGGCTGGCTCTCCTCGATGACGCTGGCGCTGCCCGCCGTGATCGTGGTCGGCGTCTGGGCAGGCATGCCAGGGACCACCGTGGTGCTGCTGGCCGGCCTGCAGAACGTGCCGCTTGAGCTGCGGGAGGCGGCGGCGCTGGACGGTGCCGGGGCCTGGCGCCGGTTCGCCACGGTCACCTGGCCGGCGATCCGCCCCGTGGTGCTGGCGATCACCGCGCTCAACTTCATCTGGAACTTCAACTCCTTCGGTCTGATCTATGTGTTGACCCAGGGCGGTCCCGGCGGCCGCACCCGGCTGCCGTCGCTCTTCGCCTACGAGGAGGCGTTCAAGTACGGCCAGTACGGCTATGCGGCGGCGATGGGGCTGGCGATGATCGCCCTGATCGCGGTGCTGCTTGTGCTGTTCCTGCGCGGAAAGCTCAGGGAGGACGCGCGATGAGCCGCACCGACCCCACGCCGGCGGCGAAGCGCCCCGTCTCCAGGCCACCGGCCCGCCGCAGGCTGCTCAGAGGGGCCGGCCGCACCGGGCAGTATCTGGCGCTGCTGTGCTATCTGGTCTTTCTCGGCTTTCCCCTGCTGTGGCTGCTCTCCACCTCGCTCAAGTCGCCCCAGGAGCTGGGCTCCATCGACCCGAGCTGGATCCCCGGGGATCCGGGCCTGGAGAACTTCCGGGCCGCCTTCGACGCCCAGCCGCTGCTCCGTTCCGCGCTCAACAGCCTGGTGGTGGCGACCAGTTCAGCGCTGATCTCGGTGGCCATCGCGGTGCCGGCTGCCTATGTGATGGTCCGCTACCGCTCCCGGATCAGCCGGGCCGGCACGGTGTGGATCCTGATCAGCCAGATGTTCCCGTTCGTTCTGGTGATCATCCCGCTCTTCCTGGTGCTGCGGAATCTCCAGCTGATCAACCAGCTTCCCGGCCTGGTCATCGTCTATGTGGTGTGGAACCTGCCGTTCTCGCTGTGGATGTTGCAGGGCTATGTGAAGGCGGTGCCGATCTCCCTGGAGGAGGCCGCCGCGATGGACGGTGCCAGCCGGTCGCGGACGTTGACCAGCGTGGTGCTGCCGCTGCTGACGCCCGGTCTGGTCGCCACGCTGATGTTCTCCTTCGTCACCGCCTGGAACGAGTTCTTCTTCGCCCTGGTCCTGCTCAAGTCTCCGGAGAAGCAGACGATGTCCGTGATCCTGACCCGTTTCATCGGCGCGGAGGGCGTCGCCGACCTGGGCCCGCTGGCCGCGGCCGCGCTGCTGGCCACGCTGCCCAGCCTGTTGTTCTTCGCGCTGCTCCAGCGGCGCCTGGTCAGCGGGATGCTCGCCGGGGCGGTGAAGGCATGAGGTGCCGCACCCGTCGCCAACTCGCCACGAGCATCCTGGCGTTGGCGCTGCTCGGGGTCGCCGGCTGCGGCGGCGGCCCGTCGGACGACGACGGCCGGGTCACCCTTCAGTTCCTGAGCCTGGCCTGGCAGGTGGAGTCGGTGGCGGCCAACGAGGCGCTCGTCGAGGAGTGGAACGCGGCCAACCCCGAGGTGCGGGTCCGCTATGTCCAGGGTTCCTGGGACAATATCCACGACCATCTGCTGACCGCCTTCGAGGGCGGCGAGGCGCCGGATGTCATCCACAACGACGCCTCCGATCTCACCGACTTCGCGAACGGCGGCTTCCTCGCCGACCTCACGCCGCTGCTGCCCACCGACCTCCTCGCCGACATCCCCGACGCCTCCTGGTCCACCACCCGTTACGAGGGCGGTATCCACGGGGTGCCGTTCCTCCAGGAACCCCGGGTGCTGGTCGCCAACACCGCGCTGCTGGAACGCGCCGGGGTGCGGCTGCCCACCCCCGAAGAGCCCTGGAGCTGGACGGAGTTCGAGGAGGTCAGCGAACGACTGACCCGGGACACCGACGGCGACGGCGAGGCCGACACCTATGGCGTCGCCTGGTCGCTGAAGGAGCCGGTCGCCCAGACCATCAACCTCTCGCTCTCCACCGGCGGCGAGGTGTTCACCCGGCGGGACGGCAGGAACGAGGTCCGCTACGATCCGGCCGACTCCGCCGTCGCCGAACTGATCCACCGTCAGATCCACGAGGACGGCACCGCCGCACGCGGGGGCCTGGGCATGTCCGGCTCGGACACCCTGCCCGGCTTCTTCGCCGGCCGCTACGCGATGCTGCCGCTCAACTTCTCCTTCCGACAGCAGATTTCACAGCAGGCGCCCGACGGCTTCGACTGGACGGTGCTGCCGATGCCGAGCGGCGGACCACAACACGGCCTGGCGCAGGGCGTCGCACCCCAGACGCTCTCCGTCGCCCGGGACAGCGTCCATCAGCAGGCCGCGGCCGACTTCATCGCCTTCCTCACCCGGCCCGAACACCAGGTGGCCCTCGCCCGGGGCGACTGGATGCTCCCGACCAGCCAACAGGCCCTGGCCGACCCGGCGTTGGAGACCGAGGAGCACGGCTGGCGCACCGGGACCCGAATAGCGAGCGAGCTGCGCCCCTCCCCGGTGCTCGGGGTGCGCGGCTATCCGGAATGGAAGGACAAGATCGCCACCCCCGCCCTGCAGGAGTACTACGGCGGGGCCAGCGATCTGGACACGCTTCGGGACAAGCTCACCGACGACGGCAACCGGATCCTCGACCGCTATCAGCGGTAGCGCCGCCCCTCACCGGCGCCGGCGCCCTCGTCGCGCGGCCCCGCACAACCCAGAAATGAGCACGAACACCATGAGTGTCAGCCTCGTTCCCGCTCCCGAACCACGTCGGCCGTCGCCCACGCCGCCGGGGCAACCGATCGTGCCCCGCGACCGCGCCAGGGGCGCGATGCTCGGCCTGGCCGTCGGCGACGCGCTGGGCGCACCGGCGGAAAACCTCACCCCCTCCCAGATCAGGGAGCGTTGGGGCCGCATCGACGGCTTTGTCCGCGACGACCCGGCCGGCACCGACGACACCGAGTACGCCATCTTCTCCGGGCTGCTCCTGGCCCGGCACGGCTCCCAACTGACCGTCGCCCAGGTCGAGTCGGCCTGGCACGAGTTGATCGCCGACCGGGACGAGGGCCCGTTCCGGGGCGCGGGCTTCAGCGAACGCGGCACCCTGGAGAACCTCCGCCGTGGCCTGGCCGCGCCGATCTCGGCACAGCACCGGCACGCCTGGAGCGACGGACTGGCCATGCGGGCCGCGCCGTTCGGCGTCTTCGCGGCCGGCCGACCAGCCGAGGCGGCCCGGCTGGTCGCCATCGACGGCACCGTCTCGCACGACGGCGAGGGCATCTACGGCGGACGGGCGGTCGCCGCCGGGGTGGCCGCCGCCATGGTCGGCCACGAGCCGGACGTGGTGGTCCAGGCCGCGCTCTCGGTGGTCCCCGAGGACTCCTGGACGGCCAGATCACTGCATCGCGCGGTGTCGGCGGCGCGCCGCGCCCGCCACGATCCGGCGGCCACCCGGCTGTCGGTGGAACGCGCGGTTCGCTCCGCGACGGTGATCGGCGGCTACCCCTGGACGGACCTCGCGCCGGAGGCCGTCGGCCTGGCGTTCGGCGCGTTCGCCGCCGCGCGCGGCGAGTTCCGCGCGGCGGTCGGCACCGCCGTCAACATGGGCCGCGACGCGGACACCACGGCGGCGGTCGCTGGCGCCCTGGCCGGGGCGTTGCGCGGCGTCGCCGCGATCCCCCCCGACTGGTCGGCCGCCATCGGCCCGGTCAGCGGCAGCTGCCTCCCGTCCATGGCCGGCCGCCATGTCCTCGAAGTAGCCGACCTGTTGACCCCACCGTCGCCTCCGGCGGAAGCGGCCACTACCGCCGACGGGGGCGGTGCGGCGACGCCTCCGGCGGGGACGGCGACGCCTCCGGCGGGGACGGCGACGCCTCCGGCGGGGAGAGAAGAACGGACCTGGACGGCGAGAAACGGGCCGACGACGCCCAGCCCACGGGACGCCCCGGGCGGCAACCCGGCCGCAGGACCGGGTGACCGGTCGGGCGGCGCGACGGCCGCCGGGGCGGGGAGCAGCGCGGGCGAGGGGCCGATGACCGGCCCCGGGGGCGCCGTCCGGGCGCGGCGGCAGGCCACCGCCCAGGAGGGCCGGGCGGGCGGCGCACCGGCCGCCGGCCCGGGGGCGGTCGTGGCGGCACGGACTCCGGCCACCGACCGAGGCGATGCGGCAACGCCTCCGGCGGGGCCGGAGCCCACCACGACGCACGGCACCGGGCCGGCGGACGGGCGAGGCGATGCCGCCTCGGCGGGCCGGGCGGGAGAGCCGTCCCGGACAGCCGGGCGGGAGCCGACAGCCCTCGGCCCGGATGACCGCGCGGGCAACGAACCGGGCGCCGCGGGCGAGGCACCGTCCACCGGTCCGGGGGACGCCGTGCGGGCGCGGCGGCAGGCCACCGTCCCGGAGGGCCCGGCGGGCGGCGCGACGGCCGTCGGGGTGGGCCCGGTGGCTGTGCTCGTCGTCGCCGGGGAGTTCGGCCGGGGCCGTGGCGCCGGCCCGCATGTCCCGCCCGGCAAGGGCGTCGGGGGTGTGCGGTGACCGCGCACCGCGGCACGCGGGTGGAGGGGCTGCTACTCGGGATCGCCGCTGGCGACGCCGCCGGGTGGCCGTCGGGGCGGCATCGGGCGACGCGGCTGCCGGACTGGACCCGGCGGCTCACCCGGGAGTTGGACACCTTCGCCGAGCAGAACGCGACGACCACGCTGCCCGTCCCGATCGCCCTCAACCAGCCGCCGGACCCGCTGCGGCTCGGCCCGTCGGACGACGCCGAGTGGGCGGCGTTCACGGCCGGGTCGGTGCTCTCCGCGACGGGGTCGGGTGGCAGTGATCTGCCGGCGGACCAACGGGTACGCTCCGCCCTGGCGTTGGCCTGGAACACCCTGGCCGACGAGGTGGCGGCGGCGGCCAGCCAGGCCGCCGAGATCGAGTCGGCGCATATCCCGCTGCGGGCCAGGATCTCGGTGCGCGCCGGTCTGGGGAATCTCGCGGCGGGGCTGCGGCCCCCGGCGACCGGGCACGACAATCCGCACTACTTCGACGACGCCGCCTGTGTGCGGGCGGCCGTGCTGGCGGTGGTGCACCCCGGCGCCCCCGAAGCCGCCGCTGATCTGGCCGAGTTCGACGCCCGCTACACCCAGGACGACGACGGGGTGCACGGCGCCCGCGCCATAGCGGCGGCGGTGGCCACCGCGCTGGGCGGCGAGTCGATGGACCTGTGTGTGGCGGCGGCCCTGCGGCAGCTGCCAGAGGACACCGAGATCCGGCGCAACGCGCTGCGCGCCGTGGAGTTGGGGCAGGCGGCGGCAGCGGCCAGACCGGGTCTGCCGGGGAACGCTTTCGCGCTGGTCCCGGTGTTGGAGCACGAGATCGTCGACCATGTCTACAGCTACGGCATCGCGGCGGCCGAGACGGTCCCCGTCGCGCTCGCGGTGGCCACCGCCGCTGCCGGCGCGGTCACCGAGGCGGTGCCGAGCGCCGCGTGTCTCTCCCGGGTGGCAGATTCGGCGCCCGCGCTCGCCGGTGCCCTCACCGGGGTGGTGGGCGGGGCCGAGGCCCTGCCGGCCAGCTGGCGCGACGCCTGCCGCACGCTCGCCGGCTGTGCCCTGCCCCGAATGGCGGGCGTCGATCTGGTGGAGATCGCCGGCCGACTCGCCCTGATCCACGCCCCATCGACCACCCCACCGACCACCGCATCGACCACCTCGTTTCCCTCCCCCCACTCGGCAGCACCCGAAGGAGTCCGCAGATGAGTCGAAGCACGAGCCAGGACACGGGCCAGGACACGGGTCAACGCGTCAGCCGGAGTCGGTCCCGTCCCCAACTCAGCACCGGCGGGCCCCCGTTGGCGGAGCGGACGGCCGGCGTCCTGGTGGGCGCGGCGGTGGGTGACGCGCTCGGCGGCCCGGTGGAGGGTTGGACGCCGGAGGCGATCGTCGAGCGGCACGGCGGCCGGGTCAGGGGCATCGTCGAGCCGTTCCACAAGGACGACTGGCGCACCGCCCGGCCGATCGCGCCATATCACAAGGGCGATGGGCATGTCACCGACGACACCCTGATGACCCATGCGCTGGTGCGGGTCTACGAGCGGGTCAGGGACCATCTCGACGCCTACGCGGTGGCCGAGCATCTGGTGCCCGAGCTGATCACCACGCCCCGGTGGATTCCCGAACTGGAGGCGGAGGCACTGCCGTTGCAGCGGATCTTCCTGGCCGAGAAGTGGATCGTGGCGCGGCTGCACTACGGCCATGTGGATCCGCGCGAGGCCGGCGTCGGCAACATCGTCAACTGCGGTGCGGCGATGTACATGGCGCCGGTCGGGGTGGTCAACGCGGCGCATCCGGAGGCCGCCTACGCGGAGGCGCTGGACGTGGCGGGCGCCCATCAGTCGAGCTACGGGCGGGAGGCGGCCGGGGTGTTCGCCGCCTCGGTGGCCGCCGCGCTGCGACCGGAAGCGACGCCGGAGTCGGTGGTGGAGACGGCGCTCGGGCTGGCCAAGGACGGCACCCGGGCCGCGATCGAGGCGGTCTGCGAAGTGGCCGCCGACTACCGGGAGTTCGAGCCCGCGCTGGCTCCGCTCCGGGCGGCCGTCGCGCCGTTCGACACGGTCGGCCCCGACTACCGCAAGCCCTCGCTCGGCGCCCGGCGGCCGTCCCGGCTGCATGCCATCGAGGAACTGCCCGTCGCCCTGGGCATGGTGCTGGTCGGCGGCGGCGACTTCCGCCAGACCGTGCTGGGTTCGGTGAACTACGGCCGGGACTGTGACTCGATCGCCACCATGAGCGGGGCGATCGTCGGCGCTTTGCGCGGCGAGCGGGCGGTGCCGGAGGAGTGGAGCGCCGAGGTGAGCCGGGCCAGCCGGCTGGATCTGCACGGGCCGTCGGTGGCACTCACCGAGGTGGCCCGCGAGGTGTTCGCCCGGGATGTGGCGCGCCGCCGGGCGCACGAGGCCGCGTTCGCCACGCTCACCGAGGCGCCATGACGGGCGCGCTGCGGCTGACCTGGGTGCAGCCGGAGGATCTGGTGGGGCACGAGCTGGCGCAGGCCGCGCAGGACGGCCGGGACGCCGGCGCGGTCGCCGACCGTTGGCTGGCCGCCGGCGGGGCGCCGGCCCCGGCGCGGGCCGGGGCCTCGCGGAGCCCGGCGTCGCCCGCGCTGCGCCTGCTGGCCGAGCGGACGCTTGACGAGCTGGCGGCGCTCGCCGTGCCGACGGCGCGGCGGGAGCCGACGGAGCTTGCCGCCATCCGGGCGGCCTGCCCCGACTGGCCGGCGCGGCCGGTGCTTTCGGCGCCGGCGGAGGTGCCGAGGCTGGCGGCGGCCTGGCTGGGGCGGGCGGCCGGCTGTGTGCTGGGCAAGCCGGTGGAGAAGCTGCCGCTGACCGGCATCAGGGCGCTGGCCAGGGCGACGGGGAACTGGCCGCTGAACGACTGGTTCACCGCCAGGGGCGTGCCGCCCGAGCTGGCCGCCGCCTATCCCTGGAACCGCCGTTCGGCGCCCACCTCGCTGGCCGAGACCATCGACGGCGCCCCCGAGGACGACGACCTCAACTACCCGTTGCTCGGGCTGCTGTTGCTACGCCGGCACGGCGACGGGTTCGATACCGCCGAGGTCGCCGGGCTGTGGCTGGACGAGCTGCCGGCCGGGCGGACGTTCACCGCCGAACGGGTCGCCTACCGCAATCTGTTGACCGGTGTGGAGCCGCCCGCGACGGCGACGTTCCGCAATCCGTTCCGGGAGTGGATCGGCGCCCAGATCCGCGCCGATGTGTTCGGCTGGACCCATCCCGGCGATCCGGCGACCGCAGCCGAACTAGCCCATCGGGACGCGGTGTTGACGCATACCGCGAACGGCGTCTACGGGGCGATGTTTGTCGCCGCCGTGGTTTCGGAGGCGGTCGGCGGGGCGAGTGACGTGCACGGCTGCCTGGCGGCCGGGCTCAACGTCGTTCCGCCCGGCTCCCGTTACGCCGCCGCCGTGGCGCTTGGCATCGAAACGGCCCGCGCGCATGCCGACTTCGACACCGTGGTCGATCTGCTGCACGCACGGTTCGCCGACCACCACTGGGTGCATGTGCTGCCCAACGCCGCGCTGTTGGCCGCCGCGCTCACCCATGCGGACGGTGACTTCACCGCGTCCATCTGCCGGGCCGTGGCCGGGGGCCTGGACACCGACTCCAACGGGGCGACGGCCGGCTCCATCGCCGGCGCGCTGGCCGGCGCCCCCGAGGCGCTGCCCAGCCGCTGGACGGCGCCGCTGCGCAACCGACTGGCCAGCTCCATCACGGGTTTCGACGGCATCGGCTTCGACGCCCTGGCCGCCCTGACCCGGGAGGTTTCCGCGTGATCGAAGGAGATGACCCGATGGCTGAGAACCGCGCCACCGCCGTCGCCGTGCTGGGCTCGACCAACATGGATCTGGTGGCCTATGTGGCCGCCGCGCCACGCCGGGGGGAGACGGTGTCGGGCCGCGAGTTCCGCACCGTGCCCGGGGGGAAGGGCGCCAACCAGGCGATCGCCGCCGCCCGCGCCGGCGGCTCAGTCACCATGATCGGCGCCGTGGGCGACGACGAGTTCGGGCCACGCCTGCGGGCCGCGCTCAACGAGGCACGGGTGGACACCGTGGGGCTGCGCACCGAGCCGGGCCCCAGCGGCATCGCCCATATCGTGGTGGACGACGAGGGCGGCAACTCCATCGTGGTGGTGCCGGGCGCCAACGGCACCGTGACCGGTCTCGGGCCGGGCGACGAGCGGCGGATCGCCGCCGCCGACGTCCTGCTGACGCAGCTCGAACTCCCCATGGACGCCGTGCTGGCCGGGGCGCGCGCCGCCCGCGCGCATGGCGTGCGCACCGTGCTGACGCCGGCGCCCGCCCGTCCGCTGCCGGACGAACTCCTCTCCCTGACCGATCTGTTGGTGCCCAACGAACACGAGGCCGCCGCGCTGACCGGCCACCATGAGCCGCTGGCCGCCGCCCGCGCGTTTCTGGACGTGGTCCCCGAGGTGGTGATCACCCTGGGCGCGGCGGGCAGCCTCTATGCCGCGCGGAACGCCGAGCCGGTGAGCGTTCCGGCCGTCTCCGTGCGGGCCGTGGACAGCACGGCGGCGGGCGACACCTTTGTCGGGGCGCTGGCCGTGGCGGTGGGCGAGGGGCTGCCGATGCCGCGCGCCATGGCCTGGGCCGCCGGCGCGGCCGCGCTCTGCGTCAGCCGTCGGGGGGCCGCGTCGTCGATGCCGCACCGCGCCGAGATCGACGCCCTGCACCGTTCCGCCCCGCACCCCAGGGAGGCACCGTGAACCACACCGCACCGAACGCCGGACGCAACACCGGACGCATCACCGCACCGCACGCCGGACCGGACGCCGGACCGGACAGCGCCACGGACGAAGCCCACGGGAGCCCGGGGCCGCTGGCCGGGCTTCGGGTGCTGGATCTGGCCACCCTCTTCGCCGGGCCGCTGGCGGCCACCCTGCTGGGGGACTTCGGCGCCGAGGTGATCAAGATCGAGCATCCGCGCCGCCCCGACCCCTCGCGGGGCCATGGCCCCAGCAAGGACGGCATCGGCCTGTGGTGGAAGCTGCTGGGCCGCAACAAGCGCACCATGACGCTCGATCTGTCCACCGACGAGGGCCGGGCGCTGCTGCTCCGGCTGGCGACGGAGGCGGATGTGGTGATCGAGAACTTCCGCCCGGGCACACTGGAGAAATGGGGCCTGGGACCGGACCAACTCCACGCCGCCAACCCCCGGTTGGTGCTGGCCAGGGTGACGGGCTTCGGCCAGTTCGGCCCCTACGCCGGGCGCCCGGGGTTCGGCACCCTGGCCGAGGCGATGAGCGGCTTCGCCGCCGTCACCGGCGAGCCGGACGGGCCGCCCACGCTGCCGCCGTTCGGTCTTGCCGACTCCGTCGCCGCGCTCTCCACCGCCTTCGCGGTGCTGACCGCGCTCGCCGGCCGCGCCGCCGGCGGCGTCGGCCAGGTGGTGGACCTGGCCATCATCGAACCGCTGCTGACGGTGCTCGGGCCGCAGCCGCTCTGGTACGACCAGCTGGGCTATGTGCAGCCGCGCACCGGCAACCGGTCGACCAACAACGCGCCCCGCAACACCTATCGCACCTCCGACGGGCAGTGGGTCGCCGTCTCCACCTCGGCCCAGTCCGTCGCCGAGCGGGTGCTGCGGCTGGTGGGCCGCCCCGAGCTGATCGACGAGCCGTGGTTCGGCTCCGGCGCCGGCCGCGCCGCGCACGCCGACACCCTCGACGAGGCCGTCGGCACCTGGATCGCCCGCCGTGACCGGGCGGCGGTGCTGGCCGCCTTCGAGGCGGCGGAGGCGGCGATCGCCCCGATCTACGATGTGCGCGATGTGCTGGACGACCCCCAGTACCGGGCGTTGGACAGCGTCACCGAGGTGCCGGACGAGGAACTGGGCCCGCTGCGCATGCAGAACGTGCTCTTCCGGCTCTCCGCGACGCCGGGCGCCATCCGCTGGGCGGGCCGCCCGCACGGCGCCGACACCGATGCGGTGCTGGGCGAACTGGGCCTGTCCGCCGGGGAGATCGCCCGGCTCAGGACGGCGGGCACGCTATGAGCACGCCGCTGTCGAACGGGGCACCCCCCGTTCAGAAGGTGAGCCTGACCTGGCTCTATGTGCCCGGTGACCGTCCGGAAGTCGTCGCCAAGGCCCTGCGTTCCGGGGCCGATACGGTGATCGTCGATCTGGAGGACGCGGTCGCCCCGGACCGTAAGCGCTATGCGCTGGACGCCACCGAGGAGCTGCTGTCCACGCCGCCAGCGCTCGCCCAGAAGCGGGTGCAGGTCCAGGTGCGGGTGAACGCGCTGGGCGGGCCCTGGGCCGAGGCCGAGGTGCGGCGTCTGGTGGGGCTGCCGGGCCTGGCCGGGCTGCGGCTGCCCAAGGTCGAGTCGGCGGGGCAGCTGGCGCGCGTCGCCGACTGGGCGGGCGACCGCCCGGTGCCGCCGCTCTTCCCCCTGCTGGAGAGCGCGTTGGGGCTGGAGGCGGCGTTCGCCGTGGCGGGTGGGCATCCGGCGGTGGCCGGGATCGCCCTCGGCGAGGCCGATCTCCGGGCCGATCTCGGCATCGCCTCGGACGAGGGACTGGCCTGGGCGCGGGGCCGGGCGGTGGTCGCGGCGCGGGCGGCCGGGCTGCCGCCGCCGGCGCAGTCGGTCTATCCGGATGTGCGCGATCTGACGGGTCTGGCCGCCTCCTGCGCGACGGGGCGGGCGCTTGGCTTTCTCGGCCGCACCGCCCTTCACCCGCGTCAACTCCCGGTGATCGAGGAGGCGTTCCTCCCCACCGCAGCCGAGATCGCGGCGGCCAGGGAGGTGCTGGCGGCGGCCGAGGCCGAGGCCGGCGCGCTGGCCCTGGCGGACGGCAGGTTTGTGGACGCCGCCGTCGTCGCGGGTGCCCGGCGCACCCTGGCCCTGGCGGCCCGCTGCTAACGTGCCCCGCATGACCGACCGCACCGTCGTGACCAGCGCGGAACTGCCGGCCGCCGTCGCCGCCGCCTTCGGCCTGGGCCGGGTGACGGGCGGCTGGCAGCCGGTGGGCGGCGGCCGTTCGCACCCGCTGTTCCGGCTGCGCACCGTGCATGGTGAATGGGCGATCAAGCGGCTCAACCGCTCCCGGGAGGAGTGGTGGTGGCAGGACCATCTGCTGGCCACCAGGATCGAGCGGGCCGCGCTCGCCGCCGGCCTCGCGATCCCCCGCCCGATCGAGCCGCCGGGCGTCGCCGAGGGTCTGCTGGTCAATCTGAGGGTGGCGGACGAGCCGGGGCCGGTGAGCTTCCTGGCCTGGGAGTGGTGCCGGGGCAGCCCGATCGCCGAGACCAACCACCCGCCGGAGCTTCGGCGTTGGGTGGGCGGCACGCTGGCGCGACTGCACGCCCTGGCGCCGACCGGGAACGCCGACGAGGGCAATGTCTACCCGCCGCATCCGGCGGACGCCTGGCAGCGGTGGCTCGACGAGGCGGGCCCGGATATCGATCCGGACTTTGTGCTGGCCGTGGCCGACCACCTCCCCGAGGTGGCCGCCGCCCATCGGATCATCACCGACTCGGGTGCCCAACTCCCCCATGCCGCACGGGTCTTCAGCCATCGGGACATCAAGCCGGACAATGTCCTGCGGACCGCCGAAACCCCGGTGCTGTTGGACTGGGAGGGGGCCGGCCGCGATCTGGCGCCCTGGGAGGCGGCCCGCACCGCCCTCGCGTTCAGCCGGACGGCGGACGGCTGGGACCGGGCCGGCGTGATCGAGGTGCTGACCGCCTACCGCGCGGCCGGCGGCGCGCCCGTTCCGGCGGTGCCGGCGGCGTTCGGCGGCCTGATCGACCAGCGGTTGGGCGGCGCCGCCCTCATGCTCTGGCGGGCCCTGGGCCACCGCCCGGTCTCCCCACCCGAACGCGCGGCGGCGCACCACCACGCCCTGGAGTACCTGGGGCAGTTGCGCGTCGAACTGGCCCAACTCGACCGCTGGACGGGCTGGTTGCACGAGGTGGCCTGAGCATCAGGACCAACCGTTGGCGACCGGCGCCTCGTTACGATGCCCCCATGACGACGCAGCCCACCGCCCAGCTGTGGTACGACGAGACCCGCCAGGACTACCGGTTCCCCGACCGGCCCCGGCCGGTCAGGGTCTATCGGTGGCGGCCCGCCGCCGGGCCGGCCGGGCCAGCGCCGCTGGTCCTCGTCTCGCATGGCACGGGCGGCTCGGGCGGCGCCATGGGCTGGCTCGCCGAACCCCTGGCGGCGGCCGGCTTCGAGGTGGTCTCCGTCGACCACCATGGCAACAACTTCGTCGACGGCTACGAGCCGGAGGGCTTTGTCTTCATCTGGGAGCGCCCCAGGGACCTCACCTTCGTACTGGACCGGCTGGCCGCCGAGCGCCCCGTCGGGCCGGTCGGCGCCGCCGGCTTCTCGCTCGGCGGCTTCACGGCGGCCGCCCTCGCCGGCGGGCGCCCCGACCGGCAGATCCTGCAGGCGGTGATCGACGGCCATGTCGAGGTCCCGCCGCTCCCCGAGTTCCCCGACCTGAGGGAGGCATACGCCGCGAAGGCCCCGGCGGAGGACATGCAGGCCCGGTTCACCGCCTCGGCCCCGGAGGCCGACCTGACCGACCCCCGGGTCCGCGCCGTCTTTCAAGTCGCCCCGGCCGTTGGGCAGTTGGTCAGCGTCGACAGCCTGCGGTCGGTGCGCGTACCGGTGGAGATCCGCTGGGGGGACGCGGACACCATCACCCCCTTCGCCAGCGCCGTCGAGCCCTATCTGACGCATATCCCCACCGCCGAGGGACGCTCCCTCGGCCCGGACGTCCGGCACGACGACTTCATCGCCGAAGCCCCGGCCGATCCCACCGCCCGGCCCCGCGCCGCCGCCGACGCCGTCGCCTTCTTCCGCCACCACCTCGCCGACCCGGATCACACCGTTTCGCCCGCTCCGCGACACACCTCCGTGCGCGCCTGCCACGCGCCCCCGCACTCCCCCTAGCCTCGGTGCCGGCGTCCACGACAAGGCATCAGGGGAGAGCGGAATGGCTGGTCAACACGGCGACGGGCAGGGCGGTCTCGGCCCGGACGGGCTGCCGGGCACGCCCTACGAGCCGCCACCGCCCGCGACGGACGGCAGCGCCCCGGCCGGGGAGGGGCAACACCGGGAGAGCGAGGGCCGCGAGGACGGCGCGTAGTGCCACCAAGCGGTGCGGGCGCTCCGGCGGCCGGCGTCCAGGCGCCGGCCGGCTGGGGCGACGCGTTCGCCGAGGTGCCCCGGGCCGCCTTTCTGCCGCCGGTGATCTGGCCGCACGATCAGGCCGGGGAGACGTTCGCCCGGGTGGACGCGCGGCTGGATCCGGCGGGCTGGCGCGCCGCCGCCGAAAGCGATCTGCCGGTGGTCACCCAGTGGGACGACGGCGCGCACACCGGCGAGGCGCCCGGGCGGGAGGCGACCAGCTCGGCGTCCAGGCCGTCGCTGGTGGCCGCGATGCTCGCCGCGCTCGATGTGGCCCCCGGCATG
Source organism: Streptomyces sp. NBRC 109706 (assembly GCF_000974485.1). Classification (GTDB taxonomy): domain Bacteria; phylum Actinomycetota; class Actinomycetes; order Streptomycetales; family Streptomycetaceae; genus Streptomyces. Next base: position 174,910 of record NZ_BBOM01000009.1, read on the forward strand.
CGGGTGTTGGAGATCGGCACCGGCACCGGCTGGAACGCGGCCCTGCTGGCGCATCGGTTGGGCGCCGACCGGGTCACCACGGTGGAGATCGACCCGGCGGTGGCCGAGGCCGCCGAGCGGTCGCTGGCCCTGATGGGCTCGCGCCCCCGGGTGCTGGTCGGGGACGGAGCGGCGGGCGCGCCCGAACACGGCCCGTTCGACCGGCTGATCGTGACCTGCGGGGTGCGGCGGATCCCGCCGGCCTGGCTGGAGCAGCTGGTGCCCGGCGGTCTTGCCGTCCTGCCCTGGGGCACCCCGTTCTCCCGGCACCGTGACGCGCTGCTGCGGCTGACCGTGCGGCCGGACGGCGCCGCCGAGGGGCGTTTCCTTTCGCTGGTGTCCTTTATGCGCATGCGCGCTCAGCGGGATGCCTCCCCGCCCCGGTCCGCCGAGCTGCCGTTCCACGACATCAGATCCGCTGCCTGGCCCCCGCACGGCTGGCATCCGTTCCCGTTCTTCGCCGGTCTGCGCCTGCGGGACGCGGCCTATGCGGTGCAGCGGCACGACGACGGACACACCCAGTGGCTCTACGATCTGGCGGGCGGCGGCTGGACCGCCGGCGTGCGGCGCGGCCGCGTCGGGCCCGGGGTATGGGTGCGGCAGGCGGGGCCACGCCCGCTGTGGGACGAGTATCTGGACGCCTATGCCTGGTGGCGGGCGGCCGGGCAGCCCGACGTCGACCGGCTGGGGATGACGGTGGCCGGGAGCGGCCGGGCCACGGTATGGCTGGACGAGCCGAGCCACCCGGTATGGACGGAACCCCCCGGCTGAGCCGCCGCGCCCAGCGCCGCAAAGACCGCGAAGACCGCAAAGACCGCGAAGGCGGCGAGGGCCGGGCATAAGAGAAGCAGGAGGGGGAACCTCCTGCCACTCTCAACGTATAGCGCACCCGGGGGCTTGCCGCAAGGCCCCCCTTATGCCGCAGAATTCGCTGGCCGAGTCCAGAACTTGCGGAAATGAGAGATTTTTGTTGACCACCGGTGCGTTCGATCTGTCCGAGCGCCTTGCCGCCAAGGCCGATCCGGCGCTGATCGCCGACGACGAGCGGCACTTCGCGGCCATCGCCGAGAGCCTGGAGCAGTCGATCGCCGAACTGTCCGAACGTCTGGACGCCGAGCGCAGGGCGCCCGGCGGGTTGGGTCGCCAGGCCATGGAACGGGACGCGGAGATCCACCGGCTGAGCGCCCGGCTGCGCGCCCTGCGGCGCTTCGGCCTCGACCTGTGCCTGGGCCGATTCGTCGACGCCGACAGCGGCGAGCCGGTGTATATCGGCCGCCTCGGTCTCACCGACAGCACCGGGCGCAGGCTGCTGATCGACTGGCGCTCCCCCGCCGCCGAGCCGTTCTTCGCCGCGACCCACGCCACCCCGATGGGGCTGGCCAGCCGGCGCAGATACCGCTGGTCGCGGGGCAGGATCAGCGACTACTGGGACGAGGTGTTCACCACGGAAGGGCTGGCTGGCCATGCGGCGCTCGACGACCAGTCCGCGTTCATCGCCAGCCTGGGCAGCGACCGGTCGGACCGGATGCGGGATGTGCTGGCCACCATCCAGTCCGACCAGGACGCCGTTGTCCGGGCCGGATCGCGCGGCCCGCTGGTCGTGGACGGCGGCCCGGGAACGGGGAAGACGGTCGTCGCGCTGCACCGTTCCGCCTATCTGCTCTACGCCGACCCGCGTCTCGGGCACCGCAGGGGCGGCGTGCTGTTTGTCGGGCCGCACCAGCCCTATCTGTCGTATGTCGCCGATGTCCTGCCCAGCCTGGGCGAGGAGGGCGTGCGCACCTGCACCCTGCGGGATCTGGTCGCCGAGGGGGCCGCCGCGACGATCGAGGCGGATCCCGAGGTGGCCCGGCTGAAGGCGTCCGTCGAGATGGTGCGGGCGATCGAGCCGGCCGTCAGGTTCTACGAGGAGCCGCCGACGGAGGGGATGACCGTCGCCACCGAATGGGGCGATCTCCCGCTGACCGCCGACGACTGGGCCGAGGCGTTCGCGGCGGCCGAGCCGGGCACCCCGCACAACGAGGCACGGGAGCAGATCTGGGCGGAGCTGGTCACGCTCCTGCACGGCAAATGCCGCCAGGACATCCCGCATGCGGTGTTTCTGAACGCCATGCGGCGCGACAAGGAGCTGCTGCGGGCCCTTTTCCGGGCCTGGCCGCTGCTCGAAGCCGCCGATCTGGTCGGGGACCTGTGGTCGGTACCCGCCTATCTGCGGATGTGCGCGCCCTGGCTCGGCCCGGACGACGTCCGGCGGCTGCGGCGCGCGGACGCCCAGGCGTGGACGGTGTCCGATCTGCCGCTGCTGGACGCGGCCCGACAGCGGCTGGGCGATCCCCGGGCGTCGCTGCGCCAACGCCGGCGCGATGCGGCCGTCGCCGCCGAACGGGCGCGGATGGAGAGGGTCATCGACAACATGCTGGACGCCGACCCCGACGGCGAGGGCGCGGTGACCATGCTGCGCGGCCAGGATCTGCGGGACACCCTGGTCGACGAGAGCGCGCTGCCGGGCACCGCCCCCGAGCCGCTGGTCGGGCCGTTCGCGCATGTGGTCGTGGACGAGGCCCAGGAGTTGACCGACGCGGAGTGGCAGATGCTGCTCCAGCGCTGCCCGTCGCGCAGCTTCACCATCGTCGGGGACCGGGCCCAGGCCAGGCACGGGTTCACGGAGTCCTGGACGGAACGGCTCGCCCGGATCGGTCTGGACCGGGCCCGGGTGGCGTCCCTGACCGTCAACTACCGCACGCCCGAGGAGGTCATGGTCGAGGCCGAGCGGGTGATCCGCGCGGCGATCCCGGACGCCAACGTGCCGACGTCCGTCCGACGCGGTGGCGTTCCGGTGGCCTATGGCACGGTCGCCGAGCTGGCCGCGACCGTGGACGGCTGGCTGGCCGAGCACGCCGACGGGATCGCCTGTGTCATCGGCGATCCCGCCTTCCCCGAGCGGCCCCGCGTCCGGTCGCTGACTCCCCAGCTGGCGAAGGGACTTGAGTTCGATCTGGTGGTGCTGGTCGATCCCGAGTCGTTCGGCACCGGCGTCAAGGGCGCAGTCGACCGCTATGTCGCGATGACCAGGGCGACCCAACGGCTGGTCGTGCTGACCGGCGCCTGACGGGTGGGACGGGCGGCACGGTTCACGGCCGGGGCGCGGCCCGGTGGATATGGGGCGTGGTGGTGGTCAGCGCGGTGAAGCCCAGACGTTCCAGAATGGGGCGGCTCCGGTCGGAGGCGTCCACCTGGAGATAGCGGTAGCCGGCCTCGGCGGCCAGTGCGGCGCGGTGCGCGACCAGCGCCCGGTAGATGCCCTTCCCGCGCCAGGCGGGGAGGGTGCCGCCGCCCCAGAGGCTGGCGAACCCGGTGCCGGGGGTCAGCTCCAACCTGGCGGCGCAGACCGGGAGTTCGCCGGCCAGCACCAGCAGCACCCGGACCTGGTCCGGATCGTGGGCGAGCTGCCCGAGGAGCCGGCGGCGCAGCGGCTCCTGGTCGCCGCCGAAGACCGCGCCATGCAGCTCGACCACGGCCCGCACGCCGTCGGCGTCGGTGACCCGGCGCACCGTGGTGCCGGCCGGCCAGACGGGCCTCCGGTCCATCGCGGCGATCTCGGCCACCATCAGCGTCTCCGGCTCCTCGGCCTCGAAGCCGGCGGCCCGCAGCCGCTCGCCGAGGTCGGCCGGCCGGTCATGGGCATAGAGCTTCCACTCGAAGGAGCGGCCCAACCCGTCGAAGTACGCGCACTGTTCGGCGATCGCCGCGTCGGCGTCGGCGGCCGACGTCAGATCCGACCAGAGCACCAGGCCCCCGCCGCTGTCCCCGTTGATCTGCCGGACCACCCGCCCGGCGCGTTCCACCCGGGCGCCGGGCTCGTCCGGCGGGGCCTCACGCCGCATCCGCAGATCGTAGAGGGCGAGAAGCTCGTCGTTGCGCGCTGTGCTCATCCGGCCATCCGAGCAGGCCGGGGCGGCGCGCGGCAACCGGGTTCCGTGCGGTGTGTCGAGGGGGTCCGTCAACTCCCTTGGCCACGAGGGGAGATGGTACGGAACTGGGCCGTCCGCAGGATCCCGCGGACGTCCCTCTGGTGCGGCCGGCGGCGTCCGGGTAGCGTCCCAACGGCCGCCCGGTGCCCCACCGTCCCCCACGATCTCGGGCGCACCCGGCGACAGCGTTGCCCGAGGAAGCCCCAAGGAAGCCCCACATTCCTGGAGTCACCATGCCACAACGCCCATCGACCACCCCCTCCCGTCACCCCGTCCGACGGCTGCTGATCGGCGCCTCCCTGGCCGCCGCCGTGCCGCTCGGCGCCCTCGCCTGGACCGCCGGCGCGGCCGAGGAGTCCGCGCCGGAACCGCGAGCCGTCCCGGTGGAGAATCTGACGCTCGCCACCGAGCAGATCGGCGCGGGCCTGGAGCGCCCCACCGCGATCGCCGGACCCGACGACGGGACCAACCGGCTGTTCATCGCCGAGAAGCCGGGCGCGGTCCGGGTCTACGAGCCCGAAGCCGGCCTCGCCGAGGAGCCGTTGGTGGATCTCACCGACGTGGTGAACGCCTCCGGCAACGAGCGCGGCCTGCTGGGCATCGCGACGGCCCCCGACTTCGCCGACAGCCAGGAGCTGTATCTGGCGTACACCGCGCTGCCCGACGGCGATGTGACACTGGCGCGTTACGGCCTCGCGGACGCGTCGCTCGACGTGCTGCTCAGCCAGGAGCACCCCGAAACCAACCACAACGGCGGCCAGTTGGCCTTCGGCACCGACGGCTATCTCTACTGGGGCCTCGGTGACGGCGGCGGCGGTGGCGATCCGGAGGGCAACGGGCAGCGCCTGGACACCCTGTTGGGCACCGTCCTGCGGCTGGACGTCAGCCGGTCCTGTGGCGAACTCGCCTACTGCGTACCGGAGGACAACCCGTTCGTCGACGATCCCGAGGCCCGCGACGAGATCTGGGCCTGGGGGCTGCGCAACCCGTGGCGGTTCTCCTTCGACCACGCGGACGGCTCGCTGTGGATCGGCGACGTCGGCCAGGGCGCGTGGGAGGAGGTCAACCATCTGGCGGCGGACGGCGGCGGCGCCAACTTCGGCTGGGCCTGCCGGGAGGGCCTGGACGAGTTCGAGCCAGGACAGTGCCAGGACGGCGCCGAGTTCACCGACCCAATCTTCACCTATGCCACCTCGGCGGAGGGCTGCGCCGTGATCGGCGGCCATGTCTACCGGGGCACGGAGTTCGCCGACCTCGCCGAGGGCACCTATGTGGCCACCGACTACTGCTCCTCCACCGCCTGGGCGCTGCGCGCCGACGGCTCAGGCGGCTACCAGGACGCCGTGATCGGGGAGTTCCCCACCCAGGTGACGGCGTTCGGTGAGAACGGCGACGGCGAGCTGTTCGTGGTCAACGACCTGCCCGGTCAGCTGCACCGGGTGACCTTCGCCGAGGCCGCCGAGTAACCCGCGTCCCCACGAGGCGACTTCGGGCCCGGCCCCGCCCCACCGGCGGCGCCGGGCCCTTCAGCACCGTGGGTGGCTGGTCAAATCGGCGTGGTCTCTTTACTCTTGGAGGGATTCCGCTCCGGCGGATGGACAACTCAGACGCGCATGGCCCGGGGGAAGTCCGGTGGGAATCCGGCACTGACCTGCAACCGTGAGCGGCGCCCGCGTGGCGCCGCGAGTCGGATCGCCCGGCCGGCGACGTGGTATCCGCTTCTCACTGTCATGGTTCGCAGCGTGGAGCCCACAGCCCCCAGGGCTGGCCGGCCCCCGCCGCTCGCGTCACGCGTGCGCCGGGGTTTTTCGTGCCCAGGGGACCGCCGGGGGCCATGTCTCGGCCCTGGGAAAGGTCAAACCAGCGATGAACGACGCCCTCGTCGCGCCCGTACCCGAACGCCGGAGACCCTGGCGACGGGTGACCGCCCTGGCCACCGGCGCGCTGGCCACCGCCGCGCTGTTCGCCGGCACCCTGCTGGCCCCGGGCACCGCGCTCGCCGAAGAGCCGCCCGAGCTGGCGTCCCCGGCCGAGGCCGCCGTCACCTGGTCGCTCGCCCAACTCACCGACGGCACCCACGCGTCGGAGGACCACGGCCTGACCGCCGACCTGGTGATGGCGTTCGCCTCCACCGGCACCGCCGGCGAGGCCGCCGACCGCGCCACCGACTGGCTGGCGGAGAACGCCACCAGCTATGTGCGGCGCGGCGGCGACCAGGCGGTCAACGCCGGCGGCACCGCCAAACTGGCCCTGGTCGCCGCCATCCAGCACCGCGACCCCGGCGACTTCGGCGGACACGATCTGACCGGGCTGCTGCTGGAACGGATCAACGCGGACGGTCGGTTCACCGACGCCGGCCCGGCCGGCGACATGTCCAACCAGTTCACCCAGTCGCTCGGCGTGCTCGCGCTCCGCCGCACCGGTGAACTCCCCGAGCCGGCCGTCGACTTCCTCGCCTCCACCCGCTGCGCCGACGGCGGCTACCCGCTCTCGCTGCGGCGCGACCCCAGCCGGTGCACCTCGGACACCGACAGCACCGGGATGGCCGTCCAGGCGCTGCTGGACGCCGGCCGCACCGCCGACGCCGAGCCCGCGCTCGACTGGCTGGAGGGCCAGCAGCAGGAGACCGGCGGCTTCGGCTACAACGCCAGCAGCCCGCCCAACTCCAACTCCACCGCGCTCGCCGTCCAGGCGCTGATCGCCGGCGACCGTGCCGAGTCCGCCGAGGCGGGCACCGCCTGGCTGCGTTCCCTCCAGGCCGGCTGCGCCGCGGACCCGGAGGACCGGGGCGGCGTCGGCTATATGGAGCCGGTGATCAACGGGATGGCGCTGCGCGCCACCGCCCAGGTGATCCCCGCGCTGGCCGGGCAGCCACTGGGCGAGATCGACGGCGAGGGCGCCGCGCCCGACGCGAGCGTGATCGACTGCTCCCCCGGCAGCGGCTCCGGCGGCACCAGCGCGGGCTCCGACCAGGGCGGCGCCGACAGCGGCGGCGCCTCGGGCGACGGCGGATCGTCCGACGGCGGTGACGACGGCGGCACCTCGGGCGACCCCGGCGCGACGGACGCCGGCGGCGCCGCGACCGGCGACGGCGGCACGGGCGACGCCGGCTCGGCCGACGGCGGCGACAACACCGGCGGCGGCCCCAACGCCCCCACGCCCCAGACGAGCGGCGGCTCGTCCGACGGGCCGACCTCCGGCGGCTCGGGAAGCGGCGGCCCGGGCGGCAACGGCAACCTGGCCGACACCGGCAGCGATGTGCTGCCCCTGATCGGCTGGGCCGCCGCGCTGCTGGCCGCCGGCGGAGGCATCTGGGCGCTGGCCAACTCCCGCCGCCGACCCGTCGCCTGACGGAGAACCAGCCCCACCGTTCATCCGATCGACCGCCGGGCCTTCGGGCCCGCGCGGCCGGTCGGCCCTGCCCGCACGCCCTTCCCCAGAACCGCAGGACCGCACCACCCGCACCACCCGCAGTGACAGCAACTCCCACCGCTCACCGAGGAGATCGCCATGTCCACCAGCACGATGACCACCCTGCGCAGGCGGGCCGTGACCGCCACCGCCGCCCTCGGCCTCGCCCTGCTGACCACCGTCCCCAGCGCCCAGGCCGACGGCGGCGTCCAGGCAGCCGCCCCGGTCACCGTCAACTTCACCGTGACCGGCCCCAATGGGGTGATCTTCGACGACGAGATCACCACCGACGGCCACACCGTCAACCCGCCCAGCGGCGGCGCCCATGTCTGCGACGGCACCAACAACGGGGCCAACCCGACGCCGGGCGCCACCCCGACCGCCGCGCTGGACGACGCCGCCACGCTCGGCGGCTTCGACTGGGACGGCGTCTGGTACGCCTCGTTCGACGACTACCTGGTGACCACGATCGACGGCCACACCCAGACCGCGGACGACTTCTGGCTGATCGAGGTCAACGGGGTGGCCACCCCGGTCGGCGGCTGCCAGTTCCGGATAGCCGCCGGCGACCAGGTCGACTTCACCTGGACGCCCATCGACTGAGCCCGCGAGGACGAACGGCGGCGCCGCCGGGACCGGTCGGTCCCGGCGGCGCCGCCACGTTCCGGACGCGGTCAGTCCCAGCGGTCCTGGTTGAGGAAACGCGCGAAGCCACGCCAGGAGTTGGGGCCCATCACGCCGTCGATCGGCCCGGTGTAGCCGTGCGCGGCGGCCAGCCGCTGCACCCCGGCCCAGGAGTTGGGACCCATCACCCCGTCGATCGGACCGCCATAGCCCCAGTGGTCCCGCACATTGCGCTGCAACGCCGCATAGGTGTTCGGCCCCGGCGCCCCGTCGATCGGCCCGGTGTACCCGGACTCGATCGACAGCCACTTCTGCGCCCGCTGCCAGAAGATGGTGCCGGGGACGCCGTCCTGTTCCGTGCTGGTCTTGGGCAGCCGGCCGCCTCCCCCGCCGCCGCCCAGGAAGTCCAGCGGGTTGGTGCGCACCCCGTTCGGGTTGATCATGTGCCAGTGCACATGCGGTCCGGTGGACTCGCCGGATCCCGGGGCACCGGGCTGACCGCCGGAGAGACCGACGGTGCCGCCTCGGCCGACGCTGGCCCCGTTGCCGAGGGAGAACCCGGAAAGATGCATATATTGCGTTCGCCACCCATTGCTATGGCTAATGGTGACGGTATGCCCTCCGGTCCCGTTATAGGGGATGTTGGTGACGGTCCCCGGGCCGGCGGCGGGCAGCGGGGTGCCCACATTCATCCCGAAGTCAAGGCCGCCGAGCGAACCCCGGTTGAGGTGGTCCTGCCAGGTGCCGGTGAGCTGGTACCCCGTGAAGGGGTGGTAGAAGTCGGCGGCATGGGCCGTGCCGGCCATCAGCAGACTGCTGCCGCCGACCGCGAGACCGACCGTGGCCACGCTGCCACGCAACAGTCCACGGCGGCTCAACTGCCTTTCAGACATGGGTTGATGGTGCTCACACACGACGAACCTCCGGGGAGAGAGGGGGGAGCGGAATTGACAGGAGCATGGCACTCTACTCGCGTTGACCCCTCCGCTCCAGATACCCGAGAAGAACCGGGAGAGCCCATGAGAAGAAGAACCTGGATGCGCGGCCTGACCCTTGCCGCACTGGCGCCCGCCGGCGCCGGCCTGCTCGGCACCCGCCCGGCCCTCGCCCGGACGGCCCCGGCCCCGGCCGCCGATCTGCACGGCATCGATGTCGCGACCACCCAGGCCGGCATCGACTTCGCGCTGGCCCGGGACCAGGGCCAACAGTTCGCTATTGTGAAGGCAGGCGGCTGCCAACTCGCCGAGGGCCCCTACACCAGCCCGTACTACACCGAGCAGGTCGCCGGCGCCCGCGCCGCCGGGCTGCGGGTCGGCCACTACTGGCTCTCCGGCGACTTCGCCACCCCGGCGACCGCCGCCGACTACTTCGTCGACCATCTGCACGACTACCGTCCCGGCGATGTACTGGCCCTGGACGTCGAGGTGTTGGACGATTCGACCCGGCTCTGGTCCGACGGCCAGGTGGCCGGCTGGTTCTGGCGGGTCAGGGAGCGGGTCGGGCCCTTTGTGCCCTGGTTCTACATCGGCGCAGCGGATCTGCGCGCCGGCAACTGGCCGCAGACCATCGCCGGCGGGGCGCACCTCTGGGTGGCCTCCTGGGGGCCCAACGACGGCAACCGGCACGGCGATCCGGAGCTGGGCGGCAAGTACCCCGACTGGGCGGCGCACCAGTACACCTCGGTCGGCTCGACCGGCGGCGCCCCCGCCGTGGATCTCAGCCTGGCCAGGGCCGGCGCCTTCGATGTGGTCGAGGACGGCGGCCCCCCGCCGGACGACCGACTGCCCAAGACCGCGACGGAGACCACCGGCGTGCCCGACCCCGACCTCTGGCGCCGCGCGCAGAAGTGGTTGTCGATCGAGGCGGGATACACCGGGCCGATCGACGGGGTGCCGGGGCCGAACACCTATGCGGCGTTGCAGCGGATCCTTCGGGACCGTTGGGGCTACTCGGGGCCGGTCGACGGGGTGCCGGGGCCGAACACCTGGGCCGCCGTGCAGCGGCTGGCCGCGGCGCACGGCTATACCGGTCCGGTCGACGGCGAGATGGGCCCCAACTCCTGGCGCGGTTTCGCCCGTTTCCTCAACCAGGACGACTGGGACTGAACCCCCGCCCGGGGCACGTCGGCAGGCACCCGCCCGGGGCACCGGGCCCGGCGCGCCCTCGCGGGTCCGGAGCCCGGGCGGGCGCGCCGCGTGTACTGGGCGGGTGCGACAGGACCAGACGGGGAACAAGGGGAACAAGGGGAGCACGGAGGACACCGGGAACGACCGGGCCGGCCGGGTGCCCGACCCGGTGGCGCCGATGCTGGCCGTGGACGGGCGGCCGCCCACCGGGGCCTGGGCGTACGAGTGGAAATGGGACGGCTACCGCTGCTGTCTGCGCGTGGCCGCCGACGGCACCGTGCGGCTGACCAGCCGGAACGGTAACGACCTCACCCCGACCTATCCGGAGGTCGGCCGGCTCGCGCCCGAACTGCTGGCCGGCCGTTCGGCGGTGCTGGACGGCGAGATCGTGGTGCTCGGCGCGGACGGCGGCCCCGACTTCGGCCGGTTGCAGCGGCGGCACCAGCGTCGGCGTCCGTCCGCCGCGCTGCTGGCGGAGATCCCGGTGACGTTCTTCGCCTTCGATCTGCTGCTGTTGGCCGGTGAGCGGTTGCTGGCCGAGCCCTACCGGCGGCGGCGGGACCTGCTGGCGGGGCTGCCGTCCGACCCGTCCGGGCGGGTGGCGGTCCCGCCGTACTACGCGGGCCCGGCGGCGGACCCGGTCGAGCTGCTGGGGATCGCCGAGCGGCACGGTCTGGAGGGGTTGGTGGCCAAGCGTCTGGACTCGCCCTACCAGCCGGGCCGGCGTTCCCGGCACTGGGTGAAGACGCCGCTGGTCAGGACGTTGGAGGTGGTGGTCGGCGGCTGGCAGCCCGGGGGTGGCCGGCGGTCGGGCACGGTGGGTTCGCTACTGGTGGGCGCGTATGACGAGGGGGATCGGCTGCGCTATATCGGCCATGTGGGGAGCGGGTTCAGCGAGGCGGTGCTGGCCGATCTGCGCACCCGGCTGGCCGGGCTGGGCAGGGACCGGCCGCCGTTCGACGAGCCGGTGCCCGGGGAGCGGGCGCGGCTGGCGCACTGGGTGACGCCCACGCTGGTGGGCGAGGTGGCGTTCCGGGCCTGGACCAGGGAGGGGCGGCTGCGGCAGCCGTCCTGGCGGGGGTTGCGGCCGGACCGTTCGCCGGGCGAGGCCAGGCTGCCGCCGACGCGTGGCTGACGGCGAACCGGCGTTAACTTACGCTGAGTGGTATGGACTCCGTCTCGTTGGTCGACGACGCGAGGGCGCTGCTGCCCCCGGTCGGCCGTGCCGTGCTGGGCCTGGCCGGCCCGCCGGGCGCGGGGAAGTCCACGCTGGCCCGGTCGCTGGTGCGGGCGCTCGGCGGGGCCGCCGCCTATGTGCCGCTGGACGGTTTCCATCTCTCCAACGCCCAGCTCGACCGGTTGGGGCTGCGGTCGCGCAAGGGGTCGGAGCCCAGTTTCGATGCCTGGGGCTATGCCGCGTTGCTGGCCCGTCTGGTGGCGGCGGTGGGCCGGGAGGTGGTGTATGTGCCGGATTTCGACCGTGCGTTGGACGAGCCGGTGGCGGCGCGTCATGTGGTGTCGCCGACGGCCGGGCTGATCGTCACCGAGGGCAACTACCTGGGCCTGGACGCACCGGCGTGGCGGGCGGCGCGGGCCCGTATCGATCAGCTGTGGTACGTGGAAGCGCCGGAGGCGGTGTGCGATGTCCGGCTGGTCGCCCGGCACCGCCGGCATGGCCGGGACGCGGCGGCGGCCCGCGCCTGGGTGGCGGAGAACGACCGGCTCAACGCGGCGCTGGTGGCGACGTCCAGGGGCCGCTGCGACCGGGTGGTGTCCCCGGCGCCCGAGGGGTTGGCGCCGCCGTAGGGGCGCCCGGAACGGTACCCCGGGGGGAGCGGCGTCACCCCCCTGGAATACCCCAGACTTTTGTCCGAAGGGCCGCTGTGGAGTTCCCTCCGGCGTTCTTCTGGACTTTCCTTGAGACGTTCCCCCTCGGACGTTCCCCCCGTGGACGATCCCCTAGCGGAAGCGCGTGGTCATGGAGTTGACAGCCCAGCCCGACGACGGCCTATCCCTGGCCGGCGAGTTTCCCGTCGGCGACCGACAGCAGTGGCGGTCGTTGGCGGTCGGCGTGCTGAAGAAGTCGGGCGCCGGCGATCTCACCGGCGAGGAGGCCGAGCGGCGGTTGGCGACCAGGCTGGAGGACTCGCTGGTCGCACTGCCGCTCTACACGGCGGAGAACGATGCGGCACCGGCCGGTTTTCCGGGTTTCGCGCCGTTCGCGCGGGGCGCGCGGGCCGAGGGCAACGTGCTCTCCGGCTGGGATGTGCGCCAGTACCACGCCGATCCGCGTCCGGCGCGGCTGAACGAGGCGCTGCTGACCGATCTGGAGCTGGGCGTCAGTTCGCTGTGGGTCGCGGTCGGCGAGGCCGGGGTGCCGATCGACGGGCTGCCGGCCGCGCTGGACGGGGTGCTGCTCGATCTGGCCCCCGTGGTGTTGGACGCGGGCGCGGATTTCGCCGCCGCGGGCGAGGCGCTGTTGGCGCTGTTCGCGGAGCGCGGGGTGGCGCCGGAGAAGGCGCTGGGTCGGCTGGGTGCCGACCCGTTGGGCGTGCGGGCCGGCACCGGCCGGGCCGTGGAGCTGGCGCCGGCGGCCGCGCTCGCGGTGCGCGTGGCGCGGGAGTTCCCCGGGGTGCGGGCGCTGGTCGTCGACGGGCTGCCGTACCACGAGGCCGGCGGTTCGCCGGCGCAGGAGCTGGGCTGTGCGCTGGCCACCGGCGTCGCCTATCTGCGGGAGTTGACGGCGGCCGGGCTCTCGGTCGACGCGGCGTTGGGGCAGTTGGAGTTCCGGTTCGCCACCGATGCCGACCAGTTCCTCTCGATCGCGAAGTTCCGTGCCGCGCGGCGGCTCTGGGCGCGGGTGGCGCAGGCCAGCGGCGCCTCGCGGGAGGCGGGCGCGCAGGCGCAGCACGCGGTGACGTCGCGGGTGATGATGACCCGGCGGGACCCGTGGGTGAACATGCTGCGGACGACGGTGGCCGCCATGGCGGCCGGGGTCGGCGGCGCCGACGCGGTGACGGTGCTGCCGTTCGACGAGCCGCTGGGCGCCCCGGACGGTTTCGCGCGGCGGATCGCGCGGAACACCTCGACAATCCTGCTGGAGGAGTCGCATCTGGGTCGGGTGATCGATCCGGCGGGCGGCTCCTGGTACGTGGAGCGGCTGACGGAGGATCTGAGCCACGCGGCGTGGGCCTGGTTCCAGGAGATCGAGTCGAGCGGCGGTCAGGCCGCCGCGTTGGACTCGGGTCTGGTGGCCGATCGGCTGGCCGCCACCTGGGAGCGGCGTTCGACCGCGCTGGCGACCCGGCGTGAACCGGTCACCGGGGTCAGCGAGTTCCCCGATCTGGCGGCGGAGCCCGTGGTGCGGGAGCCGGCGCCGCCCCGGCCGGGCGGCGGGCTGCCCCGGGTGCGCAGGGACGAGGCGTACGAGGCGCTGCGGGCCAGGTCGGACGCGCATCTGGCGACCACAGGGGCGCGCCCCAGGGTGTTTCTGGCCACGCTCGGACCGGTCGCGGCGCACACCGCGCGGGCCACGTTCGCGGCCAATCTGTTCCAGGCCGGCGGTGTCGAGCCGGTGCGCCCCGACGCGTCGGTCGACGGGGCCACGGCGGGCGAGGCGTTCCGGGCCAGCGGGGCGGCGGTCGCCTGCGTCTGTGGCACGGACGCCCTCTACGAGGAGCGGGCCGCCGAGGTCGCGCTGGCGCTGCGGGAGGCGGGCGCCGCGCGGGTGTACCTCGCCGGGCGGCTGCCCGAGACGCCGGACGGCGTCGACGAGTTCGTCTATCTGAGATGCGACGCGGTGTCCGTGCTGACCACGGCGCTCGATGTGACGGGAGTGGCGGGACGATGAGTGTGATCCCCGATTTCAGCACGGTCGATCTGGGCGCCGAGCCCGACGATCCGGGCTCGTTGGAGCGGTGGCGCTCGGCCGTGAAGGAGCGGACCGGGCACAGCACCGAGGAGCTGCTCTGGCACACGCCGGAGGGCATCGACGTCAAGCCGCTGTACACGGCGGACGATCTGGCCGAGGTGGACTTCCTCGGGACGTATCCGGGCATGGCGCCGTTTCTGCGCGGCCCCTATCCGACGATGTATGTGAACCAGCCGTGGACCATCAGGCAGTACGCCGGGTTCTCCACGGCGCAGGAGTCCAACGCGTTCTACCGCCGCAACCTGGCCGCCGGGCAGAAGGGGCTTTCCGTCGCGTTCGATCTGCCGACGCACCGGGGCTATGACAGCGACCACCCCCGGGTCACCGGCGACGTGGGCATGGCCGGGGTGGCGATCGACTCCATCCTGGACATGCGGCAGCTGTTCGACGGCATCCCGCTGGACCGGATGAGCGTGTCGATGACGATGAACGGCGCCGTGCTGCCGGTGCTGGCGCTCTATATCGTGGCGGCCGAGGAGCAGGGGGTGCCGCCGGAGAAGCTGGCCGGGACCATCCAGAACGACATCCTCAAGGAGTTCATGGTCCGCAACACCTACATCTATCCGCCGGGTCCCTCGATGCGGATCATCTCCGACATCTTCGCCTACACCTCGCAGCGGATGCCGCGCTACAACTCGATCTCCATCTCCGGCTACCACATCCAGGAGGCCGGGGCCACGGCGGACCTGGAGCTGGCGTACACCCTCGCGGACGGCGTCGAGTACATCCGCGCCGGGCGCGCTGTGGGGTTGGACGTGGACGCGTTCGCGCCCCGGCTCTCGTTCTTCTGGGGCATCGGCATGAACTTCTTCATGGAGGTGGCCAAGCTCCGCGCGGCCCGCCTGCTGTGGGCGAAGCTGGTGCGGCAGTTCGATCCGAAGAACCCCAAGTCCCTTTCGCTGCGCACCCATTCGCAGACCTCCGGCTGGTCGCTGACCGCCCAGGACGTCTACAACAACGTGACCCGCACCTGTGTGGAGGCCATGGCCGCCACGCAGGGCCACACCCAGTCGCTGCACACCAACGCGCTGGACGAGGCGCTGGCGCTGCCCACCGACTTCTCGGCCAGGATCGCGCGGAACACCCAGATCCTGCTCCAGCAGGAGTCGGGCACCACCCGGGTGATCGACCCGTGGGGCGGCAGCGCCTATGTCGAGCGGCTGACCCACGATCTGGCGGTCCGTTCCTGGCACCACATCCAGGAGATCGAGGCGGCCGGCGGCATGGCCAAGGCGATCGACGCCGGCATCCCGAAGCTGCGCGTCGAGGAGGCGGCGGCGCGCACCCAGGCGCGGATCGACTCCGGGCGGCAGCCGGTGATCGGCATCAACAAGTACCGGGTCTCGGCCGAGGAGCAGATCGATGTGCTCAAGGTGGACAACACCTCGGTGCGCGCCCAGCAGTTGGAGAAGCTGCGCCGGCTGCGCGAGACGAGGGACGGGGTGGCCTGCGGCGAGGCGCTGGAGGCGCTGACCCGGGTGGCGGAGAACCCGGAGCGTGGCAATCTGCTGGACGCGGCGGTGAACGCGGCGCGCGCGCAGGCGACGGTGGGCGAGATCTCCGACGCGTTGGAGAAGGTCTTCGGGCGGCACGCCGGAAACATCCGTACCATCACTGGGGTGTACCGCCAGGAAGCGGGCCCCTCGTCGACGATCGAGCGGGCCAGGGCCGAGGTTGTCGCCTTCGAGGAGGCCGAGGGGCGTCGGCCCCGGATCCTCATCGCCAAGATGGGCCAGGACGGCCACGACCGGGGCCAGAAGGTGATCGCCACCGCGTTCGCCGACCTGGGCTTCGACGTGGACGTCGGCCCGCTGTTCCAGACGCCGGACGAGGTCGCCCGGCAGGCGGTGGAGGCCGACGTGCATGTGGTCGGCGTCTCCTCGTTGGCCGCCGGGCATCTCATCCTGGTGCCGGCGCTGCGCGAGGAGTTGGCGAAGGCCGGCCGGGAGGACATCACCATCGTGGTGGGCGGCGTCATCCCGCCGGACGACATCCCCGCGCTGCACGAGGCGGGCGCCGCCGCCGTGTTCCCGCCGGGCACGGTCATCCCGGAGTGCGCCCTGGATCTGCTCGACAAGCTGGCGACCAATCTGGGGCACGATCGGTGACGGCTCCCGACCTCGCCACGTACACCGAGGGCGTGCTGGCCGGCACCCGTTCCTGGGTGGCGCGTGCCATCACCCTCATCGAGTCCCGCAAGCCGGCCCATCGGGCGCTGGCGCAGCGGCTGTTGCTCGAACTGCTGCCGCACGCGGGGAAGGCGCACCGGATCGGCATCAGCGGGGTGCCGGGCGTCGGGAAGTCCACCTTCATCGACGCCTTCGGCACCCTGCTCACCGGCGCGGGGCACCGGGTCGCGGTGCTGGCCGTCGACCCCTCGTCGACCCGCACCGGCGGTTCCATCCTGGGCGACAAGACCCGGATGGAGCGGCTGGCGGTCGATCCGCACGCCTTTGTCCGTCCGTCGCCGAGCGCGGGCACGCTGGGCGGGGTGGCCAAGGCCACCCAGGAGGCCATCGTCGTGATGGAGGCGGCGGGCCATGACGTGGTGCTGGTGGAGACGGTGGGCGTCGGCCAGTCGGAGACGGCGGTCGCCGACATGGTCGACACGTTCCTGCTGTTGACGCTGGCCAGGACGGGCGATCAGCTCCAGGGCATCAAGAAGGGCGTGTTGGAGCTGGCGGACGTGCTGGCCGTCAACAAGGCGGACGGCCCGCACGAGCGGGACGCGCGGGGAGCCGCACGGGAGTTGCGCGGTGCGCTGCGGATGATGCAGCCGGTGGACGCGATCTGGACGCCGCCGGTGCTGTCCTGCAGCGCGCGCGAGGAGACCGGGCTCGACAAGGTCTGGGAGCGGGTCCGCCAGCATCGGGACACCCTGGAGCAGCACGGCCGGCTGACGGCGAAGCGGGACGACCAGCGGGTGCGGTGGACCTGGAACATGGTGCGGGACCAGCTGCTGGGCGAGCTGCACCAGCACCCCCTGGTGCGCGAGCTGACCCCGACGCTCGAACGCCGCGTCCGGGACGGCACGTTGACGCCGACCCTGGCGGCCGGCGAGATCCTGACCGCGTTCCGGGGCGAGTCGGCGGACCGGCCCGGGAAGCCGACGGACTAACGCCGGCTGTCGGGGCGTTCGGCCGCGACGCCCACGGTCTCCTCGACGGCGTCCTCGTCGTCGAGGACGGCCGGGACGCCGCGTTCGGCGCGGACGAAGGCGGGGAACTCGTCGGCGGCGCAGCGCACTTCGTGCCAGCCGGGGCCGCTCAGCGGCGGGCAGCCGACCAGCGGGAGCCAGTCGCCCTCCGGCAGCCAGAGGAGCCGGCGGCCGCCCGGTTCCAGCACGGGGGCGACGAGCACATCGGGGCCGAGCAGATACTGTGCGTCCGCGCTCTGTGCCTCGGGCACGCCGGGGTGGACAAGCGGCATGGGCCGCATCAGCGGCAGGTTCTCGGCCGCGCCGCTTTCGGCGGAGGCGGCGACATAGCGGCGCAGCCGCCGCCGCAGCCGGCACGCGGCGATCGCCGCGCCCCGGGCCGGCTCGGGGTAGGCGGTGGGCTCGCGCCGGCCGAGGCCATGGAAGCGCATCAGCGGGGAGAAGGCCGCCCACTGGGCCCAGCGTCCGTACAGTTCCGGGTCGACATCGCTGTGTACGGCGTCCGGTGTCATGGTGGCGCGCAGCTCCTTGGCCCTGCGCAGCGACGCCGGTGTCCAGTAGCCGCCGGCGTCATGGGTGACCACCGAACAGCCGCTGAGCGACATGGACAGCACGGCGCGCAGCGTGGACACAAGTCCGGTCCAGGTGGACGGCAGATCGCCGGCCCAGTGCGCCGGATCGCGCTGTGAACCGGCCGTGCCGGAACGGGAGATGGCGACGAAGTCCCCCGCTCTGGCGCGGCGTCCCGCCTCGTGCACGGTGTCCTGGTAGATCAGCCCGTAGGTGTTGTGCCAGTCGGTGCCGCGCCGTCCGTCGGCGAAGACGGCGTCGTCGGGGATCTCCTCGCCGAAGTCGGAGAGCACCGCCGCGTTGTGTTCGGTGCGCAGGGTCGTCGCGAGCCGTTCGCACCACCATTCGCGCGCCTCCGGATGGGTGAAGTCCAGGGCGCAGGTGCGGGGGTCGTCGGCGATGGCGGCCGGCCGGCCCTCGCCGTCCCGTACCAGATAGCCGCGTTCGGCCAGTTCGTCGCCGAGCGGGCTGTCCCGTTTGATGTAGGGGTTGATCCACAGGCTCAGCCGCACCCCGCGCTCGGTGAGGCGGTGCGCCCAGCCCTCGGGGAAGCGGGTCCGGTCGGCCTCGGTGTACCAGGCGGCGTCGGCGAGCACCGACTCGTCGAGCCATTCGTCGACATGGATCACATCGACCGGGCAGCCGGCCCTGAGCAGTTCGTCGACGGTCTCGACGACCTCGTCGGCGGTGAAGTAGGAGGACCGGCTCATCCACACGCCGAAGGCCCAGTGCGGCAGCGTGCGCGGCCGGCCGGTCAGCGCCAGATAGCGGGCGAGGATGGTGGGGGCGTCGCCCCGGATCAGGAAGAGGTCCAGATCCTCGCCGTCGATCCGGACGCAGGCGGCCTCCGAGTGGGTGGCGCCGATATCGGCGTCCACCTGGGCGCCGGTGTGCGCGAACAGGCCCCAGCCGGCGTCGGACCAGAGCAGCGGGATGTTGAGATAGGCGGAGTCCCGGCCGCCGTCCCGGTTCTGTTCGGTGTTGCGCATCCGACGGAACCGGCCGCGCAGGTCGATGCCCTGATAGCTCTCGCCGCCGCCGTAGACGGCCGCGCCGGGGGCCAGGTGGACGGTCTCCAGCCAGCCAGCGGGCCGGCCGGGCGCGGCCGGCCGGTAGCCGGCGCGGTAGGGCACGGTGTCGGCGTCGGGGTGGGCGAAGCGTCGGAACGCGCCGAACCGCAGTCCCTGCACGATGTCGGGGCCGCTCTCCTCGCCGCCGGTGTCCCAGTGCGCGGACACCTCGGGCCCGGTGATCTCCACGCCGTCGGCGGTGCGGGTGAGGGTGGCCGGCCGGTCGTCCAACGGGACCAGCACGGGCGCCCCGTCGCCGGTGTCCGGGCCTTCGCTGCCCTCGGCCCGCCCGCTCGCGCGGATCCGCAGCACGCCGGGCAGGGGAACGCTGCAGCGCATCCGCACCACCCGGCCCGAGCCCAGCGTGACCAGCAGTTCGCGCCCGTCGGCCGAGGGCCGGGCCGCCACATAGGGGTCGATCTCCTGCTCCATCGCGGCAGCTCCCTTTCGCCGCCCGCCGGCGGTGCGTTGCGGCGCCGCGCCGAGTACCCGGGCGTCATCGGGGCAAACGCGGTACATCCGCATATCCGACGAAGCGACGGGGGGCGAGGGGAGGATGGGCACGTGACGGAAGTCCTGCTGTTGTGTGTGGCGCTGGGCCTGACGCTGGCCTGCGCCGTGTTCGTGGCGGCCGAGTTCTCGTTGACCACCGTGGAGCGCGGCCAGTTGGAGCGGGCGGCCCGGGAGGGCCAGCCGGGCGCGGCCAGCGCGGTGCGGGCGGTGCGCCAGCTGACGTTCCAGCTGTCCGGGGCGCAGCTCGGCATCACGGTGACCTCGGTGGTGATCGGCATGCTCGCCGAGCCGTCGGTCTCGGCGCTGCTGCGCGGGCCGCTGGAGGCGACCGGGCTGCCGGTCGGCGCCTCGTCGACGCTGGCCCTGCTGCTGGGCGTGGGGCTCTCCACGGTGGTGCTGATGGTGGTGGGCGAGTTGGTGCCGAAGAACTGGGCGATCTCCCGGCCGGTGCCCGTCGCCCGTGCGATCGCCACCCCGCACCGGCTCTTCACCTCGGCGTTCGGGCCGTTCATCCGGCATCTCAACGAGATGGCGAACCGGCTGGTGCGCGGTTTCGGCATCGAGCCGACGGAGGAGCTGGCGTCGGCCCGGTCCCCGCAGGAGCTGGTGGCGCTGGCCCGGCACTCGGCGGCCGAGGGGGTGCTGCCGCGCGATTCGGCGGAGCTGTTCGTGCGGACGCTGCATCTGGCGGAGTTGACCGCGCAGAACGTGATGACGCCCCGGGTCGACGTGCGGGCCCTGGCGTCGACGGCGACGGCCGCCGACGCGGCGGAGCTGACCAGGGAGACGGGCCTGTCCCGGTTCCCGGTCCACGAGCGGAACCTGGACGAGGTGCTGGGGATGGTGCATATCAAGGACGTGCTGGCGCTCGACGTCCGGGACCGGGCGGAGACCCCCGTGCTCGATCTGCTGACCGAGCCGGTGCTGGTGCCGGACAGCCTCCCCGTCGACCGGCTGCTGGAGCGGCTGCGGGGCACCCGTTCGCTGGGCGTGGTCGTCGACGAGTACGGCGGCACCGCCGGCGTGGTCACCCTGGAGGACATCGTCGAGGAGGTCGTCGGCGAGGTGCGGGACGAGCACGATCCGGCGCGGACGCCCGATCTGGCGCCGATGGGTCCCGGGCACTGGGAGGCGGGCGGCAACGCCAGGCTCGACCAGCTGGCCGCGATCGGGCTCCAGGTGCCGGAGGGGCCCTACGAGACGGTCGCCGGGCTGCTGGCCACGGAGCTGGCCAGGATCCCGGCGACCGGCGACACGGTCGAGGTCGACGGCTGGCGGCTGGTCGTGCTGCGGACGGCCCGGCACCGCGCGGAGCGGGTGGGGATCACCGCGCCCCCGCCGGAGGCGGACGCCGCCGGGCTGGAGGGCACCCGATGATCGCCCTCCAGCTGACGCTCGGCGCGCTGTCGATCCTGGCGAACGCGTTCTTCGTCGGCGCCGAGTTCGCGTTGATCTCGGTCCGCAGGGACCAGATCGAGCCGCGCGCCGAACGGGGCGAACGCGGTGCGGCCACGGTGCTGTGGGCGCTGCGCCATCTGTCGGCGATGATGGCCACGGCCCAACTGGGCATCACGGCCACCTCGTTGGTGCTGGGCGCGGTGGCCGAGCCGGCGATGGCCCATCTGCTGGAGCCGGTGTTCGGCGCGGTCGGGATGCCCGACTCGCTGGTGCATCCGATCTCCTTCGCGCTGGCGCTGTCGGTGGCGACCTATGTCCATATGCTCTTCGGCGAGATGGTGCCGAAGAACATCGCGCTGGCCGCGCCGGAGCGGACGGCGCTGCTGCTGGGTCCCTCGCTGGTGGCGCTGACCCAGGCGCTGCGTCCGGTGATCTTCGGCATCAACGCGTTCGCCAATGTGCTGCTGCGGATGCTGCGGGTGGAGCCGAGGGACGAGGTGGCGTCGGTCTTCACCGAGATGGAGCTGGCGGAGATGGTGGCCGATTCCAACGCGGCCGGTCTGCTGGCCGCCGAGGAGAGCGAACGGCTGCGGGACGCACTGGAGTTGGGCAGCCGCACGGTGACCGAGATCATGGTGCCGACCAGCCGGATGGTGACGGTGGGGCATCTGGTCACCCCGCGTCAGCTGGAGCACACGTCGGCGACCTCGGGCTTCTCCCGGCTGCCGGTGACGGGGCCCGGGCGGACGGTGTTGGGCTTCCTCCATGTGAAGGACTCGCTCTCCGCGACGGCCCGCGACCGCCCGTTCCCCCGGCGGCTGCTGCATCCGGTGGTACAGGTGCGTCTCGACACCCGGCTGGACGACGTGTTGACCGCGATGCGCGCCGCCGAGACCCATCTGGCCTCGGTGGTCAACGAACGCGGCACCCTGCTGGGCTTTGTGACCATGGAGGACGTGCTGGCCGAGCTGGTGGGCCCGGCCGCTTCCGAGGGGGACTCCGACCGGGGCTGACCCGGCACGCTCAGGGCCTCACTCGTCGTCGCGGTCGTCCATCCGCTCGCCCTCGGCCTGCGAGGGGGTCTGCCGGGGGTGGTCATGGCCGCTGCGCGCCCGCTCGTCCGTCGACTGGACGTCGGGGGACAGTTCCTCGTCCCGTTCCCCCTCGGCCTGCGAGGGCAGCTGATCGCTCATGACGCGCGAGTATCCATCCCGGGATGGCGTAAACCCGGGGGCGCGCGGGAGGCTCCGGGGGCGTGGAACGGGCGGACGCACGCCGTTCGGCGACCCCGCGCGCCGTGCTGGCGGCGGCTGCGCGAGGGTAGGGCTCGATGCGCGCCCCCACCGCGCCAAGGATCAGCGAGTAAACGACCACGGAGTGTGACTCATGACGGAACCGAACTCCCCCGAGCCGACCTCGGGGGCGGCGAACGCGCCCGCCGCGCCGGTGGCCGTGGTCACGGGGGCCAACTCGGGGATCGGCCGCGCCACGGCGATCGCCCTCGCCCGGCAGGGCGTCGACGTGGGCATCGCCTGGTTCGGCGACGCCGAGGGCGCCGAGACCACCGCCAGGGCGGTCCGCGCGGCGGGGCGGCGCGCGGAGACGGCGGAGGTGGATCTCGCGCTGCTGCCGGAGGCCGCCGATGTGGTGGACACCCTGGCGGAGCGGTTCGGCCGCCTCGACATCCTGGTCAACAACGCCGGCACGGGCAGCAATGTCGACTTTCTGGATGTGGAACTCCCGGAGATGTACCGGGTGTTGAACGTCAACATGATCGGCCCGATGCTCTGTGCCCAACGCGCGGCCCGCTGGATGATCCGCCAGGGCGGCGGCGGCAGCATCGTCAATGTGACCAGCGTGCACGAACACCAGCCGCGGGTGCGCACCGCGCCCTACTGCGCGGCCAAGGGCGGGCTCGGGCTGCTCACCCAGGTGATGGCGCTGGAGCTGGCCGAGCACGGCATCCGGGTCAACGCGGTGGCGCCAGGCGAGATCGCGACGCCGATGAACGGCTATGTGGATGTGGATGTGCACACCCTGGAGCGCCCCGGCATCCCGCTGCGGCGCCCGGGCGACCCGAGCGAGGTCGCCGAGGTGATCGCGTTTCTGGCGAGCGAACGGGCCGGCTATGTCACGGGGGCGTCCTGGCCGGTGGACGGCGGGATGCTGACGATGGGCCCCACCGGCTCGTCGGCGCTGCCCACCGACCACTGGCGCCACCCCTGAGCCGACCGTCCCCGAGCCGTCGGCGGGAGGGGCGGCTCAGCCGGCGGCGTCGAGGACGTCCCGCCGACCGTCCCGGCGCGCCTGGTCGGCCCTGACGACCTCCGGATGGTGCAGGTCGAAGGCCGGTGACTCGGAACGCACCCGAGGCAGGGTGGTGAAGTTGTGGCGCGGCGGCGGGCAGGAGGTGACCCACTCCAACGACCGGCCGTAGCCCCAGGGATCGTCGGAGGTGACCGGGGGCGCGGTGCGCGTCGTGTGCCACACGTTGTAGAGGAACGGCAGCGTGGAGAGGCCGAGCAGAAACGCGCCGATGCTGGAGACCATGTTGAGCCCCGTGAAGCCGTCCGCGGCGAGATAGTCGGCATACCGGCGCGGCATGCCCTCGGCGCCGAGCCAGTGCTGCACCAGAAAGGTCGTGTGAAAACCGACGAACAGCGTCCAGAAATGGATTTTCCCCAGCCGTTCGTCAAGAATGCGGCCGGTCATCTTCGGCCACCAGAAGTGGAATCCGGCGAACATCGCGAAGACCACGGTACCGAAGACCACATAGTGGAAGTGGCCCACCACGAAGTAGCTGTCCGTCACCTGGAAGTCGAGCGGCGGAGACGCCAGGATCACCCCGGTCAACCCGCCGAAGAGGAACGTCACCAGAAATCCCATGCACCAGAGCATGGGCGCCTCGAAGGAGAGCGATCCGTTCATCATGGTGCCGATCCAGTTGAAGAACTTGACGCCGGTCGGCACCGCGATGAGAAAGGACAGCAACGAGAAGAACGGCAGCAACACCGCGCCGGTCGCGAACATGTGGTGGGCCCACACCACCGCCGAGAGCCCGGTGATCGCCACCGTCGCCGCGACCAGTCCCAGATAGCCGAAGATCGGTTTGCGGCTGAACACCGGAATGATCTCGGAGACGATACCGAAGAACGGCAGCGCGATGATGTACACCTCCGGATGGCCGAAGAACCAGAAGAGGTGCTGCCAGAGCAGCGCGCCCCCGTTGGCCGCGTCGAACACATGGGAGCCGAAGGCCCGGTCGGATTCCAGCGCGAACAGCGTCGCGGCCAGCACCGGGAAGGCCATCAGCACCAACACGCTGGTCAGCAGCACGTTCCAGGTGAAGATCGGCATCCGGAACATCGTCATGCCGGGCGCGCGCAGGCAGATGATCGTGGTGATGAAGTTGACGGCGCCCAGGATGGTGCCGAAGCCGGAGAGGGACAGGCCCATCACCCACAGGTCGGGGCCCACGCCCGGCGAGTAGACGGCGCTGTTCAGCGGCGCGTAGGCGAACCAGCCGAAGGACGCCGGGCCCTCGGGGGTGAGCAGCGAGCCGACCACGGTCAGCCCGCCGAACAGGAACAGCCAGTAGGCCAGCGCGTT
Organism: Streptomyces sp. NBRC 109706; assembly: GCF_000974485.1. GTDB lineage: Bacteria > Actinomycetota > Actinomycetes > Streptomycetales > Streptomycetaceae > Streptomyces. The sequence continues at coordinate 199,329 of NZ_BBOM01000009.1, forward strand.
CAGCCGGGGGAAGGCCACATCGGCGGCGCCGATCTGCAGCGGCACGATGACATTGCCGAAGCCGATGAAGAGCGGCGTCGCGAAGAGCAGCATCATCACGGTGCCGTGCAGGGTGAACGCCTGGTTGTACTGCTCGGCGCTGAGCAACTGCAGTCCCGGCCTGGCCAGTTCGGCGCGCATCAGCAGGGCGAGCAGGCCCGCCAGCAGGAAGAACAGAAACGAGGTCGCCAGGTAGAGCTTCCCGATCTGTTTGTGGTCGGTGGTGGTCAGCCACTCCACCGGGGACGGTCCGGCCGGTCGGCGCGGCCCGTCCGTGGACGGCCCGGGCCGTGCTGGTGCCAACGTCGCCATGGTGTCCTCTCGCCCGACTCGCGGCCCCCGTTGTACTGCGAGGGGGTCATGGCGCCGCGCTTTGGGCCGTTCGTGGGCGGTGCGCCGCCCGGCCCGTCCCCGGCCCGTCCCCGGTCAGCCGCCGGCCCGTCGCTGGCCGGCCGCCGGTCAGGTCAGCTCGCCATGGCCGAACAAGTCCGCGTAGCCGGAGGGCAGTTGACTGATCAGCTTGTTCATCTCACCGCCGGTGATCTGGTCGGCGAGCACGGAGAGGACGACCCGGGTGTGCTCCTCGGCGCTCGCCTCGTCCTCCTCGGCGTGTTCGGCGACCCGGTGGATGAACTCCTCGACGCCCCACGTGCGCGCCGGCCCCTCCGACCGGTCGACGATATCGGCGAGCCGCGTGGGCAACTGGTCGGCCAGATGTTCGGCGGAGGTGTCCGGCAGCCGTTCGCCGAGGGTTTCGATAACCGCCTCGACAATGCGCTCGGCCTCGTCGGCGGCGTATTCTCCCCGTTCCCTGACGGTGGACATAAAGGTGCCATAGGTCATCGTGCCGCTCCTTGTCCGTCGGATCTGGTGGAACCTGAAGGGGCCGCGTCCGATGTTCGCGCCCCGACTCCGCGGGTAACCGGACAGGGCGCGGGATAACCCTCTCTTCGCCCGGCGTCGAGGGGCTTTCGGGGCGCTCGTCCCGCTCAAGATGTGGGGGGCGACTTTCGCGTGCAGACTGAGGGACAGCGGTCTCTTCCCGTGGCGAGTTCAGCGCGGAATCGCACGCCCACCCTCACCTGGGAGAGCAGGAATGAATACCCCAGCACGCCCCCGTAAGAAGCGCCATCCGCACGACGACGCACCGGATACCAGCCGGCAGTTCCAACGCATCGCGGAACTGCCACCGTGCCCGGAACGCGAGGCGTTGTACCGGGATGTCATCTGCGCCTGGATTCCGATGGCGGACCGGCTGGCCCGGACGTTCAGGGATCGGGGCGAGGCCCTGGAGGACCTGGAACAGGTGGCGGCGCTCGGCCTGGTCAAGGCGGTCCACCGCTATGACCCCAGCCGGGGGCGTCCCTTCGAGAGCTATGCCGTGCCCACCATCGTGGGCGAGGTCAAACGGCACTTCCGGGACCATATGTGGGGCCTGCACGTGCCCCGTCGCACCCAGGAGCTGCGCAACCGGGTGCGCGCCTCGGCGCGGCAGCTGAGCTTCCGGCTGGACGACCGGGGGCCGAGCGTGGCGCAGCTCGCCGAGCACAGCGGGCTCACCGAGGACGAGGTGCGGACCGGGCTCGAAGCCCTGGACAGCTACAGCACCCTGTCGCTGAACGCCGAACTCCCGGGCGCCGACGGCGACTACTCGCTGCTGGACACCCTGGGCACCCTGGAGCCCGGCTTCGACCGGGTGGTGGATCGGGAGGCGGTGCGCCATCCGCTGCGTTCACTGCCCGAGCGGGAGCGGCACATCCTGTATCTGCGGTACTTCCATGGCATGACACAGAGCCGGATCGCCGATCAACTGGGCATCTCGCAGATGCATGTCTCCCGGCTGCTGAACCGGGCCTGTGAGCGGGTCAGGGCCGCGATCGAGGGGGACGAACCCGCCACCACCGCCCCGACCCGGGCCAGGACGCCGGCGCGGGAGCCGGTGCCCGTCACCGCCGCCGCGCGGGAGTCGGCGCGGGTGCGCGGATAGCGCGCCGGCGGCACCCGAGACCGTTCGGCCGACGGCCGGCGCCCTCCGTGGCGCCGGCCGTCGGCGTGTCCGGTACCGGGGCCTTCGAACGGGTTTGCCCCCGGCGGATCGGGCAACTCGCGGGCCCATGAGCCAGCCACCGCACACGTTGGTCGTCCGCCTCGACGGCGCGGGCGACGTGCTGCTGGCCGGCCCCGCCATCCGGGCGGTGGCGGCCGGTTCGAGGTCCACCACCCTGCTCTGCGGCCCACGCGGCCAGGCCGCCGGACGGCTGCTGCCCGGGGTGGACGAGGTGCTGGTCTACGACGCGCCGCGGGTCTCCATCTCACCGCCGGCGGTCCAGCGTTCCACCGTGAACCAGCTGGTGGAACGGTTGGCGGCGCGGCGCTTCGAGCGCGCGTTGATCTTCGCCTCGCCCCGCCAGAGCCCGCTGCCCGCCGCGCTGCTGCTCAAGCTCGCCGGGGTGGCCTGGGTCGCGGCCGACTGCGAGCACGCGCCCGGGCCGCTGTTGCGGCTGCGCAACCGGCGGGCCGAGCGGCGGCACGAGGCGGAGGCCGCCCTGGACCTCGCGGCCGCCGCCGGCTTCCCGCTGCCGGCGGGCGACGACGGCGCACTGGGCATCAGGGCCCATCCCGGCGCCGGCGGACTGACCGGGACGGGCGACTATCTGGTGGTCCACCCGGGCGGAACGGTGGCCGAGCGGGCCTGGACGCCGGCCCGGGCGGAGGGCGCGGTCGCGGCCCTCGACGACGCCGGACACCGGGTGGTGGTGACGGGCGGCCCGGACGAGCGCGCGCTGACCCGCCAGGTGGCCGGCGGTCGCGCCCTGGACCTGGGCGGGCTGACCGAGCTGCCCCGGCTGGCCGGTGTCCTCGCCGGCGCCCGCGCCGTGGTCGCCGGCGCCACCGCGCCCGCCCAGCTGGCCGCCGCGGTGCGCACCCCGATCGTCAGCCTGCTGCCGCCCTGTCTGGGCTCCGATCATCTGTTGCCCTATCGGGTGCCACATCTGCGCCTCGGTGATCGGGACGTGCCCAGCCTTGACGCGATCGGCGACGAGGAGCTGTTGAGCGCGGTGGCCGCCCTGACCGGGCGGGCCGCGCTGGCGCCCCGCTGAGCGCGCGACACCCGCTCGGCCGTGCCCGCCGTCGCCCCCGCCCCCGGTCCGGATCGCGCCACGCCGGGGGCACCCGTTTGCAGCGTTTTATCCCTATTGTCGGGGGAAACTCGGCGCCGGCGGCGCGCGCCGTGGACCGGCTCGCGGCGCGCCGAGCCCCCGGGCGGCACCCGACACGGGTGCCGCCCGGCCGTGCCCACACCCGCAGCCCGTGGACCGAAGCGAAGGAGAGCCGATGCCCGGCGAGGAACAACTGGACAAACAGCGTCAGCTGGATCCGCTGCGCGACCGGGGCGAGGACGCCCCGCTGAGCACCAACTTCGGCACCAGAGTCGATGACACCGACAACTCGCTGAGCGCCGGCGAGCGCGGCCCGACGCTGCTGGAGGACTTCCACTTCCGGGAGAAGATCACCCACTTCGACCACGAGCGCATCCCGGAACGGGTGGTGCACGCGCGGGGCGCCGGCGCCTACGGTCACTTCCGCCCGTACGAGTCGCTGGCCGAGTTCACCCGGGCCGACTTCCTCCAGGACCCGTCCCGCAGCACCCCCGTCTTCGTCCGCTTCTCCACCGTGGCCGGTTCGCGCGGATCCGCCGACACGGTGCGCGATGTCCGGGGCTTCGCGACCAAGTTCTATACCCGCGAGGGCAATTACGATCTGGTCGGCAATAACTTCCCGGTCTTCTTCGTGCAGGACGCGATCAAGTTCCCCGACTTTGTGCACGCGGTCAAGCCGGAGCCCAACAACGAGATGCCACAGGCCGCTTCGGCGCACGACACCTTCTGGGACTTCGTCTCCCTCCAGCCGGAGACCCTGCACACCGTGATGTGGCTGATGTCCGACCGGGCGCTGCCGCGCAGCTACCGGATGATGCAGGGCTTCGGCGTGCACACCTTCCGGTTTGTCAACGCGCGGGGCCAGGGCACCTTTGTGAAGTTCCACTGGCGCCCGCTGCTCGGCACCCACTCCCTGGTCTGGGACGAGTGCCAGCAGATCGCCGGCGCCGACCCCGACTTCAACCGGCGGGACCTCTGGGACGCCATCGCCTCGGGCGCCTTCCCCGAGTACGAGCTGGCCGTCCAACTCGTCCCGGAGGAGGACGAGTTCTCGTTCGACTTCGATCTGCTCGACCCCACCAAGATCATCCCGGAGGAGATCGTCCCGCTGCGGCCGATCGGCCGGATGACGCTGGACCGCAACCCGGACAACTTCTTCGCCGAGACCGAGCAGGTCGCCTTCCACACCGCGCATGTGGTGCCGGGCATCGACTTCACCAACGACCCGCTGCTCCAGGGCCGCAACTTCTCCTATCTGGACACCCAGTTGATCCGGCTGGGCGGCCCCAACTTCCAGCAGCTGCCGGTCAACCAGCCGCTCGCCACGGTCCGCAACAACCAGCGGGACGGCTACGGTCAGCACCGCATCCACCCGGACCCGACCGCCTACGCGCCCAACAGCCTCGGCGGCGGCTGCCCCGCGATGGCGTCCGTCGACGCCGGCGCGTTCCGGCACCACCAGGTGCGGGTCGACGGCGACAAGATCCGTAAGCGCAGCGACAGCTTCTCCGACCACTACAGCCAGGCCCAGCTCTTCTGGAACAGCATGGCGCCCTGGGAGAAGGGCCATATCGTCGCGGCCTACCGCTTCGAACTCGGCAAGGTCGACGCGCGCCAGGTCAGGGAGCGGACGATCGAACAACTCAACCATATCGACCATGAGTTGGCCGTCGCGGTGGCCGTGGGCATCGGCGTGCGGCCGCCGGCCGAGCCGGTCGCGGAGAACGCGGGCCGCACCTCCCCCGCGCTGAGCATGGCCACCGAGCAGCCCGGCACCATCGCGACCAGGAAGATCGCCATCCTGGTCGCCGACGGGGTCTCCGCCACCGATGTGATGGCCGCGCGCGACGCGCTGACCGGCGGCGGCGCGGTGCCCGAGGTGCTGGCCGCGCACGACGGCGAGGTGTCGTCCGAGGACGGTGGAGCGGTCAAGGTGGACCGCGCGATGAGCACCATGTCGTCGGTGCTCTATGACGCCGTGCTGGTCCCTGGTGGCGAGGCGAGCGTGCTCGAACTGAGCCGCGACGGGCTGGCGTTGCACTATGTCGCGCAGGCGTTCAAACACGGCAAGGCCATCGCGGCGCTGGGCTCCGGCATCGGCCTGCTGCGCGAGATCGGGCTGCCCGGCATCCGGCTGGCCGATGTGGGCGACCGCGCCGTCGACAACCTCGGCGTGGTCACCGGCGCGGACGCCGCCACCGTGGTGTCCACCTTCGCCGATGTGATCGCCCAACACCGCGTCTGGGAACGGGACTCCGACCGCACGGCGGCCTGACGCCCCGTCAGCACCGGCCGCGACGGTCGGCACCGTCGGAGTCGCTTGCGTAACGCGTCCGGGGCCCCGCCTGTTCACGGTGCTCAGGCGGGGCCCGGGCGCGGTCGTCGCCGATCGCGCTCGTCGAGGGCTCAGTCGCCGGGACGGTCGGTGCGGGGGACGCGGGCCAGTTCGGGGGACGCGGTGTCCAGGGGCACCGAGCCGGAGCGCACCATGCCCAGTTGCACGGCCTGCCGGGGCAGTGCCGCCTCCAGCAGCCAGTCGGCGCCCACCCGCACCCGGTTCCCCGGCATGGCCATCAGGTGGTAGCCACGGGTCACCGCGCCGGCCAGCGGGCCGGAGAGCGAGGCGCCCAACGGGTTGGCGGCGCCCTGCACCCCGCCGAGGTCCACGGCGAACCCCAGGTCATGGTGCTCATAGGGGCGCGGCTCGGCCGCGAGCCCCAGCCGGGCCGACACGTTCCTGGCCGCCGTCTTCCCCTGGCGCCAGGCGTGTTGGGCGGTCATCGGGGTGAACTCCCCCGGCCGGGTCAGATCCGGCACCGCCGCCGCGTCGCCGGCGGCGAACACCTCCGGATGGCCGGGCACATTGAGGAAGCTGTCCACCACCAGCCGGCCGCGTTCGGTGTCGAGACCGAGATCGTCCACCAGCGGATCGGGGCGCACCCCGACGCACCAGACCAGCGAACGGGTCGGGACGAACTCGCCGTCCTGGAGCAGCACCCCGTCCCGGGTGGCCTCCTTCACCGACATGCCGGTGCGCACGTCCACGCCGCGCTTACGCAGCACCCGGTCAGCGGTACGGCTGAGTCTCTCGTCCAGCTCGGGCAGCACCCGATCGGCGATATCCAGCAGCAGCCAGCGGGGCGAGACCCGTTCCCCCGCCTGCTCGCCGCGTACCACCGCGTCGGCGAACATCGCCCCCTGGGCGGCCACCTCGGTGCCGGTGTAGCCGGCGCCGACCACCACAAAGGTGGCCCTGGCCTGCCGCTCCGCCGGGTCCGACGCATGCGCGGCCAGCTCCAGCTGGCGCACCACATGATCGCGCAGATACAGCGCCTCTGGCAGGCCACGGAAGCCGTGTGCGTGCTCGGCGACCCCCGGAATGGGCAGCAGCCGGTTGACGCTGCCGACCGAGAGGATCAGCATGTCGTAGCTCAGCTCGCCGGGCCGGTCCTCGGGATCGGTGAAGTGCACGGTGCGCGAGGAGAGGTCCACTCGCTGTGCCTCTCCGAGCACCAGCTTGGCATGCGGCAGGGTGCCGGTCAGCGAGACACTGACCCGCCGTGGCTCCAGGATGCCGGCCGCCACCTGCGGCAGCAGCGGCAGGTAGAGGAAGTAGTCGGTGGGGTTGAGCAGCACCACCTCCACGTGCCGCCGTGCGGTCCGGTTCAGAATCCGAGCGGCTCGATAACCGGCGAACCCCGCTCCGACGATCACCACACGGGTCCGGCTCATGCTCCACCTCCAGGGCGCCGAGGGTCAGGGCGGCCGGGTACCCACCGGGAACCGTTCCAAGCGGGCCCGTGCCGCCCGACCGGCCGGTAACCGGTCGGTCGAGCGGCACGGGCGCCGGGCGTGGTTCAGCGGTAGCAGTAGGAGTCGGAGGAGGCGTCCCCGCCGGCGAGGTGCGTCTGGTGCACCCGCAGCCCGGCGAACGCCTCGCCGTGCGGGAAGAACCCGGGATCGGCCGCGAGGCCGCCGTGCTCCGGATCCGCGTCCAGCTTGGCCAGCCAGGGCTCGACCCCGTCGGGATAGAACTGGTCGTCCCAGGCGCCGTAGAGCGAGTTGGTGAGGTACACCCGCCGCCCGTCGCGGCTCAGCTCGACCATCTGCGGCCCCCCGGTCAGCGGGGTGTCGGGCGCCGCCGGATGCGCGGCGGGCTCGGTGATCCCGCCCAGCCGCACGGAGGCGGTGTGCCGGGGGTGGAACGGGTCGGACACGTCGTACTGGTGCAGCTCTCCGGTGCCCCAGGCCGAGACATAGAGCCAACGGTCGTCCACGCTCAGGTTGATATCGGTGATCAGCGGTGGCACCGCGCCGAACGGGCGGAGCGCGGGCGGCAGTTGCTCCGGATCGGCGGGGCGCGCCGGCAGGGTGATCACCTTGCGCACCGCGAACCCGCCCTGGTCGTCATCCTCTTCGTCCGTCCGATGCCAGACCCAGACGGACGCGGAAAGGTCCTCCACGTTCACCACGACGCCGGCGAAGCCCCAACTCGCCTCGGGATCGTGGGCCGGGCGCAGTTCGAGGACCATCTGATGCTGGTCCCCGAGGTCCACTCGCTGTCGGTGCCGGCCGGTGCTCAGGTCCCAGAAGTGCAGTGCGTGGCCATAGCGGCGTCCCAGCAGCAGCTCCGGATCGAGCCCGTTCTCCACCATGCCGGGGGTGCCCCATTCGCTGGTCACCGCGATATCGCTGTTGAGATGCCACCACACGTCGTAGGCGAGCCGCTGGGGGCCGCGCTCGGTCTCCCAGGCGCGCAGCACATCGAAGGTCTCGTGGTCCAACAGGGCGACGCCGCCCGGGCCCTCGTCCCCCTCGGCGCCGCCGAGGCAGGAGAGGAAGACGCCGTCCGGGCCGCAGTGCAGGGTGTGTGGGCGCGAATACCCGGCCTTCTCGGCGAGTTCGGCGGCCTCGATCACCTTCACCAGGCGCGGGCGCACCGGATCCGGGTGGGTGTCATAGACATGCAGCCGGGAGGAGCGCAGCCCCGGCAGCAGCAGATAGCGACGCTCGGGGCTGTGGTGGCCGGCGTGGGCCAGCGCGCTGGAGCAGGCGTTCCAGCCGAAGTGGTGCAACTCGTCGCCCAGCGTGGTGAGTCGGGTCTCGCCGACCACCTGGCCGTACCGTGCGGACGTGGGGTCGGTGTCCACGGTGAACAGCGCGTCGGGCCGTTCGCCGGCGCGGTCGAAGCCGACCACATAGGCCAGCGGTTCGGCCGGCGCCGCCACCGCCTCGGCCGGCGAACGGTAGAGCGTGGGATCGGCGGGGCGGCCGTGGTCCTGGTGGTGCTCGTGGTCGTGATGGTGCTCGTGGTGGTGATGCGCGTGCTCATGGGCGCTCATGGCGGGTCCTTCGGTGCGGCGACGACTGAACGGCGAGCTGGGTGGGGGGAGTTCAGCGTCGGCGACAGGCGGCCGTGTGCACGCGCCCCAGATCCACATGCAGGCGGCGGTAGAGGCCGAACCAGGGAAGGGCCGTCACATCAGGGAGCGTGGCACAGCGGGGCAACGCTGCCAAGACCGTCCGACCGTCGACCCCTGACACGCCGTCTCATCACCAGGTCGTAGTCGGCCGGCGGTGAATGGCCCCTGAGGGGGAAGCCGTCGGACGCCGGCCGGCCCAGAATATGGACGGATTCACCCATGCAAAAGAAGGCGACAACAGAGAGAGATCCGCGTGCGAGCCTCCTCCCCACGACACACACGCGCCCGTACCCGCAACCGCACCCGTACCCGCACCCGTTCGCTGACGATCGGCGCGGCCGCCGTCGCGCTCTGCGCCACCTCCCTGACCATGCCGGCCCTGGCGGACGAAGGGCCGTCCCGGGACGAGGTGTTGGACGCCTCGCTGGCGGCGGTTCCCGAGGCCGGAGTGCCGGGGGCCTTCGCCGCCGCCTCCGTCGGCGACGACCGGTGGTCGGGCGCCGCCGGGGTCGCCGACACACGGACCGGCCGCCCCACCCGGCCGGAGCTGCGGCAGCGGGTGGCCAGCGTCACCAAGACCTTTGTCTCGGTCGCCGTGCTCCAGCAGGTCGCCGAGGGCAACATCGAGTTGGACGCCCCGGTGGGGCGCTATCTGCCGGCGGGCACGCTCCCCCAGGAGCTGGCCGACACGGTCACGGTGCGGATGCTGCTCAACCACACCAGCGGCATCGGGGACTATGTGGTGCCCGCCTTCCCCTCGTTGATCGAGGGCTCGACGCGCAGTTTGCACGAGCATCGGTTCCGCCGGATCGCACCCGAGGAGCTGGTGGCCCTGGGCCTGACCGTGCCCGCCACCGGAACGCCGGGCGAGGGGCACTCCTACTCCAACACCAACTACGTCCTGGCCGGGCTGCTGTTGGGGGAGGTGACCGGCATGCCGGCCGAGCGGTACATCACGGAGCGGGTGATCGAGCCGGCCGGCCTGCGGGACACCGCCTTCCCGGAGTCGGCCGTGATCAGGGGGCCGCACCCGCGGATGTACAGCACGCTCCACGGGATGCAGGAGCGGCCGCGCGACTACTCCATCTACGACATGTCGTATGTCAGCACGGCCGGTTCGTTGGTCACCACGATGGCCGATCTCAACGCCTTCCAGGCCGCGCTGTTCGGCGGCGAGCTGCTGCCGGACGAGCAGGTGGCCGAGATGCTTCAGACGGTGCCGGTGGAGGACGAGAACGGTGCGGTGGTCGGGGCCTACGGCCTTGGCGTCTATCCGATCACCCTGTCGTGCGACACCTTCTGGGGACACGACGGGGTCGTCTGGGGCGCCTCCACGCTGGCCTTCTCCAGCGCGGACGGGGAGAGCCAGGCGGCGATCGGCTACAACGAGTCGCACTACCAGACGGTGAACGAGGAGGGCGCCCTGGAGCCGCATCCGGCCGATCTGGCGGTGATCCTCCATCTGGACGAGGCGCTCTGCGGCGCCGATCGGGAGCCGTCGTCCGAGGCGGCGGCCGAGCTGGCGACCGAGCCGGCGCGGGACGGCCAGCTCCCGTTGTTGGTCGACCAGTTGGCGGCGCGCCGCGACTGACCACCCGCGCGCGGCCCCGCCACCGGCCCCGGACGGTTCGACGACCGTCCGGGGCCGGTGGTCCCTGAACGGGCCCGAGTGAGGCTTCTGTCACTCGATAGAAACATGGCCCGCCCTCCCGCAACACGTTGTTCTCATCCCGGGCGACCCGGCGGAAATCGACGACCGAGACCCTTTCGGATCAGTTGATAGAAACCATCGTCGCGGGAGTGGATGTGACATCGACGCCAGGCGGAGCCGCTGCCGGCACCGCCACCACCGCCGGGGCCAAGGCCCACGCGCGGGCCCAACACGGGCGGGTCGGGCCCCATATGAGGTACGTTCCGGCGGACTCCGCGCCCGAGGTCCCGGGCCGGGAAGGGCCGCCGCCCGGGCCCCTGACCTGGGCGGAGACCGTGGCCCCCGGCGGCTACACCACCGCCGTGCTGGCCAGGGGCACCCGGCTGCGGCTGACCGACCCGGCCGGCGACGCCTGTGCGCATCTGCTGCTGCACCGGGCCGGCGCCACCCAGGAGCGGCTGAGCGTCGCCGACACCGTCAAGGTGCCCTGGCAGGCGTATCCCACCGCCGGGCATCCGCTGCTCAGCGGCTTCGGCCGGGTGCTGGCCACCGTGGTGGCCGACACCGCCGACGGCCACCATGACGCGCTCGCCGGCACCAGCACGGCGGCCGGCAACAACGCCCGATACGGGGCCTCTTCGTCGTTCTCGGCGACCCCGGCCGGCCGGGAGCTGTTGCTGCTGGGCGCGCTCAAACACGATCTGACGGCCCGTGACCTGGTGCCCGCGATCTCCTTCTTCCAGGGGGTGCGGGTGGACGCCGCGGGCCGCTTCAGCTGGCTGGGATCGGCGGGACCCGGCCGATCGGTCGAGTTGCTGACGCACCTGGATGTCCTGGTCCTGATCGCCAACACCGCACATCCGCTGGACCCCAGGGACGAGTTCCAGTGCTCACCGCTGGAGATCAGAGCCTGGCGTGCCGAGGAGGAGCTGGCGGCGCTGGCCGCCGGGGAGCTGGTGGGCGAGTTGGGCCCCGAGCATCTGACGGCCATCGCCAACACCGAGTCCGATCTGCTGGCGAGGGGCGTCCTATGACCGCGCATACCGATCAACTCCTCCTCCCCGCACCGGCGTTGGTTCCGGGCGAGGTGCTGCTCGACGAGCTGGTGGCCGCCCGCGCGCCCTGGTCGGCCGTGGTGGCCGCCGGCGATGTGCTGACCATCGTGGACCTGGCGGGCAACCAGGCCGTGGACTGTCTGCTCTACGCCGCCCACGACACCACGGTGCGCTACTCCGCGCCGGAGACCGTTCGACGCCAGGGCGGAATCCTCCTGACCACCGGATCGGTGCTGCGCGCCGACACCGGCGAGGCCCTGATGACCGTGGTGGACGACGAGGTGGGCGCGCACGACACGCTGGGCGGCGCCTGTTCCAAGGAGTCCAACACCCTGCGCTATGGCCACCACACCGAGCATCAGCACGGCTGCAAGGAGAACTTTCTGCGCGAGGGGGCACGGCATGGGCTGACCGCGCGGGACCTGGCCTCCAATATCAACTGGTTCATGAACGTCCCGGTCGATCCGGACGGCGCGCTGGGCATCGTGGACGGCCTCTCCGCCCCGGGCAAACGGGTCGCGGTGCGCGCCGAGATCGACACCCTGGTGCTGGTCTCCAACTGCCCGCAGATCAACAACCCGTGCAACGCCTTCGACCCGACGCCGGTGCGGATGATCGTCACCCGGCCCCACCCGGGAGCCGCCGCATGAGTCAACAGCCCGCTTTCGACACCGTGTTGGTCGCCAACCGGGGCGAGATCGCCGGCCGGATCATCCGCTCCGCCAGGGCGCTCGGGCTGCGCACGGTCGCGGTGTTCTCGGACGTCGACCGGGGCGCCCCGCATGTCCATCTCGCCGACCAGGCCGTCAGGTTGGGCCCCGCGCCGGCCGGCGAGAGCTATCTGCGGCGGGAGGCGCTGCTGGCCGCGGCCGTCGACACCGGCGCCGGCGCGGTGCACCCGGGGTACGGCTTCCTCTCCGAGGACGCCGCGTTCGCCGAGGCGGTCACCGCCGCCGGGCTGGTCTTCGTCGGCCCCACCCCCGAACAGCTGCGGATCTTCGGCACCAAGCACACCGCCCGGGCGGCGGCCAGGGCCGCCGGGGTGCCCGTCTTCCCCGGCACCGAACTGCTGCCCGACGCCGCGACGGCCGTCGCGGCGGCCGAGGAGATCGGCTATCCGGTGATCCTCAAGGCCACCGGCGGCGGGGGCGGCATCGGCATGCGGGTCTGCCGCGATGCCCAGGAACTGAACGAGCAGTATGCGGCGGTCAGTCGACTCGCCGAGACCAGCTTCAGCACGGCCGGCGTCTTCGCCGAACGCTATGTCGAGCGCGCCCGCCATATCGAGGTGCAGGTCTTCGGCGACGGCACGGGCCGGGTGGTCTCGCTGGGCGACCGGGACTGCTCGCTGCAACGTCGGCACCAGAAGGTGGTGGAGGAGGCGCCGGCCCCCGCCCTGCCCGACGCGCTGCGCGAACGGTTGCACGAATCGGCCCGCGCCCTGGCCGCCTCGGTGGCCTACCGCGGTGCCGGCACCGTGGAGTTCGTCTATGACCCGCGCCGCGCCGAGGCGTCGTTCCTTGAGGTCAACGCCCGGCTCCAGGTGGAACATCCGGTCACCGAGGAGGTCACCGGCGTCGATCTGGTCGCCTGGATGCTGCGGCTGGCACGCGGCGAACGCGAGCTGCTGGGCCCTCATCTCCCCGGCGGCGCCACCAGCGGCGCGGTCCCCGTCTCCGGGCACGCGGTGGAGGCCCGCGTCTACGCGGAGGATCCGGCGCGCGACTTCGCGCCGAGCGCCGGACTGCTGACCGAGGTCACCCTGCCCACCGGCCCCGGGATCCGGGTGGACGGCTGGGTCGAGTCCGGCACCGAGGTGTCGACGTTCTACGACCCGCTGTTGGCCAAGGTGATCACCAGTGGTCCGACCAGGGACGCCGCCCTCGACCGGCTCGGCGAGGCGCTACGAGCCACCACCATGCATGGCATCGAGGTGAATCTGGGCCTGTTGGCCACCCTCACCGAACATCCCGAGGTACGGGCGGCCGACCATCACACGGCCACCCTGGACACCGTCGCCGACCCCACGCCCCGGATCACCGTGACCAGGCCGGGACTGCTGAGCACCGTGCAGGACGCGCCGGGCCGGATCGGACTCTGGCAGGTGGGGGTGCCACCGAGCGGCCCGATGGACGAACTCTCCTTCCGCCTCGGCAATATCGCCCTCGGCAACCCGGAGGGGGCACCCGGCCTTGAGTGCACGGCTCAGGGGCCCGCGCTGAGCTTCAGCCATGCCACCACCGTCTGTGTCACCGGCGCAGCGTGCCCGGTGACGGTGGACGGCGTCGAGATGCCGCTCTGGGAACCGTTCACCGTGCCCGCCGGCGGCGTACTGGACATCGGCACCGCGCCCGGGCCCGGTCTGCGCACCTATCTGCTGTTCGCCGGCGGCCTTGACGTTCCGCTCTATCTGGGCAGTGCCTCGACGTTCACCCTCGGTGGCTTCGGTGGGCACGGAGGTCGAGCACTACGCGGCGGCGATGTGTTGCGCACCGGAGCCGCGCCGGGCCGGCCGACCGGCCCCGTGCCGGCCGAGCGGCGCCCAGCGCTGACAGAGACCTGGGAGCTGGCGGTCACCGAAGGGCCGCACGGGGCACCGGAGTTCTTCACCCGCGCGGATATCGAGACGCTGTACCGGAGTGCCTACACCGTGCACTTCAACTCGGCCAGGACCGGGGTACGGCTGGAGGGCCCCCAACCCGCGTGGGCCCGCCCCGACGGCGGCGAGGCGGGGCTGCACCCGTCCAACATCCATGACACCGCCTATGCGGTCGGCGCCCTGGACTTCACCGGGGACACCCCCATCCTGCTCGGCCCGGACGGGCCCAGCCTCGGCGGATTCGTCTGCCCGGTGACGGTGATCGGCGCGGAACGCTGGAAGTTGGGGCAGCTGCGCCCGGGGGACACCGTGCGCTTTGTGCCGGTGCGCGCGGAGAGCGCGCCCTCGCGCGGCGACCTCTCCCCGGCACGCGGCGCCGCCCGCCGCACCGTGGAGATCCACGGCGGGGACGGGGACGACGGGGTGCTGGCCCGCCGGCCGGGCGGCGAAGGTGCGCCGGCGGTCACCTACCGGCGCGGTGGCGACGACCATCTCCTGGTCGAGTACGGCGAGATGGTGCTCGACCTGGCGCTGCGCGCCCGTGTGCACGCCCTGCACACCCGGCTCGATCAGCTGCGGGAGCGCGGCGAGGCGCCCGGCATCGTCGATCTGACCCCCGGCATCCGCTCCCTCCAGGTGCACACCGACCCCGATGTGCTGCCGCTGGGCAAGCTGCTCGGGCTGCTCACCGAGATCGAGGAGACGCTGCCGGCGACCTCGCGTCTCGTGGTGCCGAGCCGCCGCGTCCGACTGCCGCTGAGCTGGGACGATCCGGCGACCAGGGAGGCGATCGAGCGCTATATGACGGGCGTCCGGGACGACGCGCCCTGGTGCCCGTGGAACATCGAGTTCATCCGACGGGTCAACGGGCTGACGAGCGTCGCCGAGGTACTGGACACGGTGTTCAGCGCGGAGTATCTGGTACTGGGCCTGGGGGACGTGTATCTGGGCGCTCCGGTGGCCACCCCACTGGACCCGCGCCACCGTCTGGTCACCACCAAGTACAACCCGGCCCGCACCTGGACGGCGGAGAACTCGGTCGGCATCGGCGGCGCCTATCTCTGCGTCTACGGCATGGAGGGGCCCGGCGGCTACCAGTTCGTCGGCCGCACCACCCAGGTGTGGAGCCGCTACCGCCGCACCCCGCCGTTCGCCCCCGACCGCCCCTGGCTGCTGAGGTTCTTCGACCGGATCTCCTGGTATCCGGTGAGCGCCGACGAACTCCTCGAACTGCGTGCCGACATGGCGGCCGGCCGAGCCCACCCGGAGATCGAGGACGGCACCTTCTCGCTCGCCGCCCATGAACAGTTTCTGGCCGACAACGCCGACTCCATCGCCGCCTTCCGGGCCCGACAGACGGCCGCCTTCGACCAGGAGCGCGCCCAGTGGGAGGCGGCGGGCGAGTTCGACCGGGCCAAGCGCGCCGAGTCCGCCGTGACTCCCCCGCCGGCCGCCGAGTTGGTCGTCCCCGAGGGCGGCGCACGGGTGGACGCCCCGTTTGTCTCCAATGTCTGGCGGGTCGACGTGGCCAGGGGCGAACATGTCGAGGCCGGACAGCCGTTGCTCGCGCTTGAGGCCATGAAGATGGAGACCCTGGTCACCGCGCCCAGCGCCGGGGTGGTCCACCAGGTGGTGGTCGACGCCGGCGCCCAGGTCGCGGCGGGCGATCCGCTGGTGGTCATCGTGAGCCCCGCCGAAGAACCGGCCGGAGAACCCGCCGAAGAACCCGCCGGAGCGGCACGATGAGCACGCCGCCGCGCCACGCCGCCGGACCGGGTGAACCTGCCGCGCCGCACCGCCGACTGTGGCGACGCGACTGGATCAGGCTGCCCGACCTGCCGCCCGACCGCGATACCGAAGTTCAC
This sequence comes from Streptomyces sp. NBRC 109706, assembly GCF_000974485.1. Classification (GTDB taxonomy): domain Bacteria; phylum Actinomycetota; class Actinomycetes; order Streptomycetales; family Streptomycetaceae; genus Streptomyces. The sequence continues at coordinate 215,122 of NZ_BBOM01000009.1, forward strand.
TGGCTGCACCTCGATGTCCACTACTGCGATCTTCGCCAGCCACCAGCCGAACGGCGCCCAGCCGCCGCCTCGTTGGCCGCCCTGGACATCGACGGGGTGCTGGCGCTGGCCGGCCAGGAGGCGTTCGCCGGCCGGCTGCTGGACCACGGCGACCATGTGGAGTGGACCAGGCCGCTCTCGCTGCACCCGGCCGGGCCGACCCCGGACGCCGGCCGGCTCCACCGCGCGCCCGACGGCGCGCTGATCGAGACCGGCGTCCACCAGCCCTACACCGAACGCTGGGTCGCCGCGTCGCCACCCGCCCCGTCCACCCCACCCGCCATCGTTCGGGAGTCGCCGCTGCGCGGCCCCGACGGGCGGCGTGGGCTGCTGCTCCGGCTCGGCGACCACTTCGGCTATGTCCGGGACCGCCGCCCGGGAACGCTGCGGGACGACGCCTCGCTGCGCGACCAGCTCCGCGAGGCCACGTCGAACCTCCACCATGCCCGCCAACTGGTCGATTTCGAACTGTCCATGGGGCGCGTCGACCGACGGGACGACGGCGGCGAGGTCTGGAGCATCGTCCGCTCCACCCTGCCCTGGCGGGTCGGCGCCGACCTCGCCCCCGCCCCGGGCCGCGAGCCCGACCGGCTGACCGTCGCGGATCACTCCCCCGACGGCCAACCCACCCGCACCCGTTGGGCGCTCGCCGCGCCCTGACGCCCCGACGCCCCGACGCCCCGACGCCCCGAGAAGGGAACTCCCCATGGACGCAACGGACTTCACCGCCATCCCGATCCTCGATATCGCACCGCTGCTGACCGCCGACCATCCGGACCGCGCGGCGACCGTGGCCCGCCTCGGCGACGCCGCCCGACGCGTCGGCTTCGCCCAACTGGTCGGCCATGGCGTGGACCAGAGCCTCTTCGACGCGCTACTCGCCGCCACCCGACGGTTCTTCGCCCTGCCGACCGAGGAGAAGATGCGTTCCTATATCGGCCGGTCCAGCAACCACCGGGGCTATGTCCCCATCGGCGAGGAGGTGTTCGCCGGCGCCACCCCCGACCACAAGGAGGCGTTCGACCTCTCCCTCGACCTGCCCGCAGACGACCCCCGCTATCTGGCCGGCAACCCGCTCCTCGGCCCCAACCAGTGGCCCGATCTCGACGACTTCCGCGCGCCGGTGCTGGCCTACTACCGGGCGGTCTTCGACCTCGCCCGCGTACTGCTCCGGGCCTTCGCCGAATCGCTGGGCGAACCGGCGGACCGCTTCGACCGCCATGTCAGCACCCCACCGGCCCAACTACGGCTGATCCACTACCCGTTCGACGCCGAGGCGCAGGACCGCCCCGGCATCGGCGCGCACACCGACTACGAGTGCCTGACGCTGCTGCGGCCCACCACCGGCGGACTCGAAGTGATGAACGGCGCCGGCGACTGGCTCGACGTGCCGTTCGTCGAGAACGCGTTCGTCCTCAACATCGGTGATCTGCTGGAGGTTTGGACCAACGGCGAGTTCACCGCGACCACCCACCGGGTCCGCAAGGTGCCGGCGGAACGTTACTCGTTCCCGCTGTTCTTCAACGTGGACTACGACACCGCCGTGGCCCCGCTGCCCGCCTTTGTCGACCAACACCGGCCGGCGAAGCCGCCGTTGGTCGCCGGCGAGCATCTGTTCGCGCAGACCGCGCAGAGCTTCCGCTATCTGCGCCGCCGCCTCGCCGACGGCAGCCTGACGCTGCCCGAGGACGCCCGCCCACTGTCCTCCTTCGGCCAGGAGGCCAGACAGCGAGAGGCCGCCCACCCCGGCTGACCTGCCGGAACGCCCCTCGCGACCAGAAATCCCGCATGTCCGCACGCGACTCCGACGCCGACGCCGGGCTCGCTCCCCGCCCCTTCTCCCCCTTCTGGAGCACCCCATGATCATTACCGGCGTCGGTATCTGTATGGCGCTGATCACCGTGATCGGCGTCTTCTCCGCCCGCCGCGTCCAAGGCGACTCGGCCAACTACCTGGTGGCCGGGCGGAGTCTGCCGGCCGCACTGGTCGCCACCCTGCTGATCTCGCAGGCCGTGGACTCCAACGCGACCCTGGGCAACGCCGATCTCACCTCCGGCTTCGGCTTCTGGGCCGGCGCCGCGCTGCCCATCGGCCTGGCCCTCTGCCTGTTGCTGATGGGACTGTTCTTCGCCCGCCGCATCCGCGCCAGCGAGGCGGTCACCCTGCCCGAGTTCTTCGAGCAACGCTTCGGCCGGGGCGTGCAGTTGGCTTCCTCCGTACTGACCGTCGGCAGCTTCGCCATCCTGCTCGCCGGCAACCTGGTCGCCATCGGCTTCCTCTTCGAGTTCTTCTCCGGCCTCAGCTACACCACCGGCATCGTGGTGACCATCCCGATCGTTCTCCTCTACACCCTCTCCGGCGGCATGTTCGCCGGACTCTCCACCGGGCTGGCCCAGTTCGCCCTGAACACCGTCGGCGTGCTGGCCCTGGTGATCTGGATGGCCACCACCCACGGCTTCGACATCCCGGCCGGACTCGGCCCCGGCGACCTGGAACAGCTGACCTCGACCGAGCACGGGGCCGCCATCAACTGGGCCACCATCATCGCCCTCGGCCTGGGCAACCTCGTCGCCATCGATCTGATGCAGCGGATCTTCTCCGCCCGCAGCCCCAACGACGCCCGCCGCGCCGCGCTCTCCGCAGCCGCCGGCATCCTGGTGTTCTGTCTCCCGCTGTCCTTTGTCGCCCTGGCCGCCGTCACCGTCGTCGGCGACCGCGCGGCCGAAGGCCCCATCCTCTACGTGCTGTTGGGGCACCACGCCCCGACCTGGCTGGCCGTACTGGTCCTCTCGGGGCTGCTGGCCGCCAGCCTGACCACCATCGGCGGCATCCTGCTGGCCACCTCCTCCGTGGTGGTCCGCAATGTGCTCCGAGTGGACGCCGACGCCACGGTGATGACCCCCAGGGTGCTGCGCGCCACCCGCGTCACCATGCTGCCGATCGCCGTGGCCGCCACGGTGGTCGCGCTCCGCGTCCCACAGACCGGCATCCTGCTGACACTCACCTTCGACCTGCTGCTCGCCAGCCTGATCGCGCCCTTTGTCCTGGGCACCTTCTGGCGGCGTGGCGATGCGCGGGCGGCCGGCGCGGCGATCGTGGTGGGCATCGCGGTGCGGTTGGTGTGCTTTGTACTCACCCCCACCATCTATGGCACCGAGAACACCCTGCTCTATGTCTCCAACGACTTCCTGTCCGCGTCGATCGACGGCTGGTCGACCTTCCTGGCGGCCGGCGCCTCGCTGCTCGCCTATCTGACGGTCGCGGCGCTCCGTCCGGCCCCCGAACCCGCCGGCCCTTCCGCGCCTCCGTCCACGACCCCGAGCGTTCCCCGTTCCCCCGATGCGGACCTCGCGCCGGCCCGCTGACCGCCCGCCGGGGCGCCCCTGGCATGCTGGTGCGGTGAGCACCAGTGTCCCGGGGCGCCCCCGGCTCGCACAGAAGCGCCGACCAGGCACCACACCGAGGGACGAAGTCCTCGACGCGGCCGGGGAGTTGTTCACCACCCGTGGCTACGCGGCGACCTCGACCCGGAAAATCGCCGAGGCCGTGGGCATGCGTCAGCCCTCCCTCTACCACCACTTCAGAACCAAGGACGACATCCTGGAGGCCCTGCTCAGCGGCACCGTCGCCGGCCCGCTGCGCATCGCCGACGCCCTGGCCCGGCGCCCCCTCTCCGCCCCCGTCCGGCTGCACGCGCTCTGCCACGGGGACGCCGTCCAGCTGTGGACCAGCCCCTGGAACCTGGGCATCCTCTATCTGCTGCCCGAGGTCCGCACCGAACGGTTCGCCCGCTTCCACCAGCAGCGGGACGCGCTGCGACTGCGCTACCGGGCGCTCTCCCAGGCCGTGTTGGACGAGGCCCCGGCCCCGCCGACCGGTGGCTACCGGGCCGACCCGGCCGACGACACGGTCTTCCGGCTGACCGAAACCCTCCCCAACCTACGCGCGGACGGCCTCGGCCACCCCGACCAGCCGCTGCGCACCGCCGACCTGGCCCTGCACACCCTCGGCTGGCCCGACAACCCCGCCACCCTCCACGCCCCTTCGGCCCAAGCCCTCGAACAGGCCACCTCGGACGCGACCCCGCCCACCGACTGACCCGAACCGGCCCCGAACGGCAGTCGAAGAATCACCCGACCGCCGGCCTCGGCGGGGCGGTCGGCCAACGACCGCACCGACCGTGGACGTCCGCCCGCGCCGCCTGCAACCGCCGGGGCGGGCCGACCGCCGGCGCTCCGGCCCGCCCGCGTCAGTCGGACAGCAGCACCACCCGCAGGGGGACCCGCCCGGCGCTCCCCACGCTCTCCGCACTCAGCAGTTCCAGGGTCTCCAGCAGCTCCGCCCGCTCCCCGGGGTGCTCGGCCAGCAGCGCCTCCGCATGCTCGATGACCAGGAGGCAGCGTTCCGCGCCCAGCCAGCGCAGGTCCCGCAGGCAGTCGGTCAGGGCGTCCCAGTTCCACCCGAAGTAGTCGGGCAGCCGTACCTCCTCCCGGAACCGGGCGAACACCGCGTCCCGATCCCCCATCCGCCGCCCGTCGAGCCGAGCCACGTACACCAGGCCACTCGCCGAAGCGACCACATCCACCGGCAACCGATCCACGGCCACCCCCTTCCCTCACTCCCCGTCACACCCTGCCCACCCCCCACACCCATCACTACCCGACCCACCTGCCAGTCGCCACGCGGCCCGCCTGCCCGGGCCCCACTACCCCGCCGTCCGTGTTGGCCACCGCCCCACGCCCGCGCCTCGCCCGCCTTCCCCTCACCACCTGCCCGACCGGCCCCCCCACCAGCCACACCCACCTGCCAGTCGCCGCCCGGCCCGCCTGCCCGTCACTATCTGTCGCGCACCGCCGGACCGCCCCCGCCGGCGCCCCGCCGCGCATCCGCCAAGCCGGCGCGGCCAGCGCACCGCGCACCGCGTGTCGCTCCGCCGCCCCCGTTGGCGAACCACCGGATGATAAGGCCCGAACCCCACCATTCCTCTCGAAGGATCGCCATGGCGGAACCGTCCTTTCCCGCGCCCACGGCCGAGCAGGGCCTGTTGGTGACCCATTTCCTGACCGTGCGGGACGTGTCCCGGGCCCGCCGCTTCTACAGCGAGGTGCTGGGCGGGGAGATCGTCCTGGCGGAGAACCCCTGCACCATCAAGCTCGCCAACACCTGGATCATCATGAACCCCGGCGGTGGGCCCACCCCCGACAAGCCCGGGATCACCCTCGCCGCACCCACCGACGCCGGCACCGCGTCCGCCTTTCTGAACCTCCGGGTCGCGGACATCCACGCCCGCTACGACGAATGGCGCGGCAAGGGCGCCGAGTTCGTCACGGAGCCTCTGGACAGAGGGGCGGAGATCCGGTGCTATCTGCGCGATCCCGATGGCTATCTGATCGAGGTCGGTCAGGCGACCGGGATGCTCCACGGCCACTACGCCAAGGCCGGCAACAGCGCGAAGTGACCGGATGTCCGGGGTGACCGGGTGACCGCATGACCAGGTGACCGGATGTCCGGGGTGACCGGCGGAGGGCCGGAAACGGGACGCCGCCGGCCCTCGCCGATCGCCGCCCGCGTGTTCAGCCCGCGTACGCGGCTTCGAGGCCCCGGATGTCGATCTTCTTCATGCCGAGCATGGCCCGCATCACCCGCTGGGACCTCTCGGGGTCGGGGTCGGCGATCAACTCCGTAAGGATCTTGGGCACGATCTGCCAGGAGACGCCGAACTTGTCCTTGAGCCAGCCACACTCGACCTCCTGACCGCCATTGGCGGTCAGTTGTGCCCAGTAGCTGTCGACTTCCTCCTGGGACTCGCACTCCACATAGAGCGAGATCGCCTCGTTGAAGGTGAACTCGGGGCCACCGTTGAGACCGATGAACCGCTGCCCGAACAACTCGAAGGTCACGGTCATCACCGAGCCCGGCTCGCGGGGGCCCGCCCCCCCGTAGCGCTGGGTCTCCAGAACGCGGGAGTTGTCGAAGACCGACGTGTAGAAGGCCGCCGCCTCCTCCGCCTGGTCGTCGAACCACAGGTTCGTGATGATTTTCTGCATGTCGGACTCCTACTCCTCGACGTCTGAGCGCTGTCGAGGGGTGGACCGCTGCCGGGCGTCGAACTCATCGCCGATCGACCGACTGGCCGACCACGGAGCGGCGCGGCGCGGCAACACCACAACACAGAGTGAACCCTAACGGGTGATTGTGACGCTACGTGATCGTGCGTACCGTCGGAGGCGCGGGTGGGCGCCTTCGGTATCGAGGGGCCGCAGCCGCCGGGCCGGGTGCGGGCCGGGCGGCTGCGGGCGGTCGGGGCGGCGCAGGCAGGCGACGCGCCCGGCCCCGAAAGAGAGGAGCGGCAACAGAGACAGAAGCGAGCGGAACGGAGTCGCAACGTGGAAATGGGTCAGTCGGTCAGCCGAGTTCCGCGGCGTAGGGGTCCCAGTCCTCGGGCAGCGGGGTCGGCGCGGGAAGGGGGGTGTTGACGCTCTCGTCGGTGAAGCTGTGCGCCTCGGCTGAGGCCGTGATCGCGGCCATGGTGTGCAGCACATGAAGCGCCAACTCGCCTGAGGCGCGGTGTGGTTGGCCGGTGCGCAGGGCTCGGGCCATCTCCAGGACGCCGATGCCCCGGCCGGCGGTGGTTCCGGTGACCGGGAGTTCCTGCCACTCGTCGGAGTCGTTGGCCCTGACCTGGACGGGGCCGGTGAAGGTGTTGGGGTCGGGCACGGCGAGGGCGCCCTCGCTGCCGATGACCTCGAACATGATCCGGCGGGTCGCCGAGTCGAAGCTGAAGACCGAGGCGGCGCTCGGGCCCGAGTGGAACTCCAACAGCGCGCTCACATGGGTGGGCACGTCGACGGGGAACTCCTGGCCCGCCTTGGGGCCCGAGCCGGTGACCCTGCGGTCGCGGCCCCGGCGGGCGGTGGCGGCGACCCGCGCCACGCCACCGAAGAGAGCGACAAGGGAGGTGAGGTAGTAGGGGCCGATGTCATAGAGCGGTCCGGCGCCCGGCTGGTAGAAGAAGGCCGGGTCGGGGTGCCAGCCCTCGGGGCCCAGACTCTGCACGGCGGTGTGCGCGGCTATCGGGGTGCCGATAAGGCCGGCCTGGACGGCTCGGAGCGCGGTCTGTATGCCGGCGCCGAGGAAGGTGTCGGGCGCGTTGCCCACCAGCAGCCCGCGTTCGGCGGCGTCGGCCAGCAGTCGCTCGCCCTGTTCGGGCAGGGTGGTGAGGGGCTTCTCGCCGTAGATGTGCTTGCCCGCCCGGACGGCCGCGTTCGCCACCTCGGCGTGAGCGGCGGGCACGGTGAGGTTGACGACGATCTCGACCTCGGGCACCGCCAACGCGGCGTCCAGATCGCCGGCCACGGGCACCTGGTACTCGGCGGCCACCCGGGCGGCGCGCTCGGTGTCCAGATCGGCGACGGCGAGCACCCGGGTGTCGGGGAAGCTGGTGAGGGCCTTCAGATAGGCGTCGCTGATGACTCCGGCGCCGACGACGGCGATACCTACGGGGCCGGTGGTCATGCGGACTCCAGGGCGTTGAGGTAGGCGCGGCTGGCGGCCAGGGCCTCGAAGAGATCGGTGTCGCAGCTGTCGAGTTCGACGATGCGCAGCGCGTCGGGGGCGGCGGCGAGGATGTCACGCACCGGCATCCGGCCGGCGCCGACGGCGAGATGGGCACCGTCCCTGGTGAGGGGGCCGTCCTTGACGTGCAGGGCCCGCACCCGCTCGCCCAGGTCGGTCAGCAGTCGGGGGACATCGGCTCCGCCGAGGGCGGCCCAGTAGGTGTCCAGTTCCAGGAAGACGGCGGGATCGAGGAGTTCGGCGAGGAGTTCCAGGGCATGGCGGCCCTCGATCACCGGCTCAAGCTCCCACCAGTGGTTGTGGTAGCCGAGTTGGATGCCGTGTTCGGCGGCCTGCCCGGCCAGTCCGTTGAGCAGGTCGGCGGCGCGGGCGATGCCGTCGCGGGTGGTGAAGTCCTCCTCGGGGATGCCGGCGGGCACGATGGCCAACTCGCTGCCGACGGTGTTGATCGCGTCGAAGACCGGCCCCGGCTCGTCCTCTCTCACCAGGGCGACGGCATGGATGACGGGGACGGTGATGCCCAGGTCGTCGGCGACTCGACGGAAGCCCTCGGGGTCGTTGGTGGGGTCATAGGGTTCGACGGCGGTGAACCCGATGTCGGCGATCCGGCGCAGGGCGCCGTCGCGATCGTTCGCGATCGCCTCGCGCACGGTATAGAGCTGGACGCCCAGAGGTTCGGGCATGGTCACGGCCTCCAAGAGGTGTACCTGCAATACAGCCAGAGAGGACGATAATGCGCTTTTCACTCTGAGGACCAGAGGGTTTCGATCACCGATCGACGCACCATGCCGGGCTGTTGCCCACCCCGACACCCACCGCGACACCGACCCCCGCACCCGATCCACCGCGCACCGCGCCGACCGGTTCGACGAGGCGGCTCCGCGCTCGTCGGGAACGTCGCCATATCGATTTCACATACCGTTCCCATGCCGCAAGAAAAGCCCAACTATCAGTCCACATAAGGGAGTTGCCCACCAGAATATTGCCGACACATGTCCGCGGCGCCAAGCGCTTCCCGGCCCGGCGACGGACCCGTGCGCGGTGTCTTGACCCCTCGCGCAGACGTTCGCTACGTTCCCCGACATGCGGACCTCCGAGCGTTTCACCGAGCGCCGCGCCGTCGATCTGATGCGCGTGAGCACCGCCATCTGTCGCTGACCCCCGCGCTCCGCTCCCCGGCCGCGCCCCCGCACCGACGCCGCTGCGGCAGCCCTCCCCCGGCCCAGGCGCACTGCCCCGCCCCACCCCCAGCCGACGGGCCCTTCCGCCCCACCGGCCGGCTTCCCCTGCCCACCGACGCTACGCGCCCTCCGCGCCACGCCGCGCCCCTTGTTCCGGCGCCGGCGAACCGTCGCATGGCTCTCTCCGGCGATTCCTCACCTCTTGGAACCACCTATGCCCAGGTATGGATCATTCCCGCGTCTCCGTGGCACCTCGCGCCCCGCCGCCCTCGGCACCGCGCTGCTCCTCGGCTCCCTGCTCCTGACCACCGGCTGCGCCGACGACACCGCGACCGCCAGCGCCTCGGAACTCGCCGAGACCGAGATCCCCGACACGGTCTCCCCCGACACCAAGCTGACCATCGGCACCCCGGAGATCGAGGTCGCCCTCGAACTCTCCGGGCTGATCGACGAGATCCCCTTCGAGGTCGAGTGGGCCAACCTCAGCGGCGGCCCCCAGTGCTCCGAGGCGTTCCGGGCCGACTCCCTCGACGTCTGCTCGGCCGCCGAGATCCCGTCCATCCACGCGCACTGGACCGGTCTCGACACCAAGCTGGTGGCCGCGGAGTTCCGCGACGACCCGATCGCGCACCCCATCTACGAGCTGGGCATCGCGCCGGGGGTGGACGTCCAGGAGCTGTCCGACCTGCGCGGCAAGAAGATCGCCTTCAGCCCGGGCCAGGCCCAGGGCGCCCTGATCCTGCGTGTGTTGGACGCGGCCGGGCTCGGTCATGACGACGTGGAGCTGGTCGAGCTGCCCAGCACCGGCGATGTCTACCCCACGGCGCTCGGCAGCGGCCAGGTCGAGGTGGCACCGCTCGGCTCGGTGCATATCCGCCGCTACGCGGAACAGTACGGGGACGAGGGCGGCAGCCTGATCCCACACGGCCTGCGGGACGACCCCGGCCATCTGTGGGTGCCCACCTCCTCGGTGAGCGATCCCGAAAAGGCCGCCGCCATCAGGGAGTTCGTCAAGATCTGGGCCCGCGCCCAGCTCTGGATCGACCAGCACCCCGAGGAGTGGATCCAGGGCTACTACATCGACGATCAGGGCCTGTCCTACGAGGACGGCGTCTATCTGGTCGAGCAGAGCGGCCATCCCGACATCCCGGCGGACTGGACCGGGGCCATCGAGCGCCAACAGCAGACGATCGATCTGCTGGCCGCCGAGTTGGGCAACGAGTCGTTCGACGCGGAGATCCTCTTCGACCGCCGCTTCGAGACGGTCGCCGCCGAAGCCTGGTCCGAGGCCGTCGCGGCAAGCGGCAACGCAGCCGGCGACAGCGACAGCGACAACAACGGCGAGAGCGGCGCGGCGGAAGAAGGTGACGCGTGATGAGCACCGAGTTGTCCAAACCCGAGGTCGCGACCACCGACGCACCGCCGGGGCCACCCGTCGCGAAAGCCGCCGAGAAGACCACGGAGAAGGCGCGCCGGCCGAGCACGACCCGCCTCCGGCGGCGCCGGCGGCGGCTCGGCCCGGGCCGCCCCATCCCGTTCGGCTGGGCCATCGGCCCGGCGCTGCTGCTCGCCGTCTGGGCCGTCGGCTCGGCCGCCGGCCTGATCGACGAGCGCAATCTCTCCGCGCCCTGGGACGTCGTCGCCACCGCCGGTGAGCTGATCGACGAGGGCCGCCTCCAGGACCATCTGTGGGCGTCCACCGAACGCGCCCTCTCCGGGCTGGCGTTCGGCGTCGCCGCCGGTCTGGTGCTGGCGCTGATCGCCGGCCTCAGCCGTCTCGGCGAGGGCGTGATCGACGGTCCCGTGCAGATCAAACGGTCGATCCCCTCGCTGGCGCTGATCCCGCTGCTGATCCTGTGGTTCGGCATCGGCGAGTCGATGAAGGTCATCACCATCACCCTGGGCGTGCTGGTGCCGATCTACATCCACACCCACCACGGGCTGCGCGGCATCGACAGCCGCTATGTGGAGTTGGCCGAGACGCTGCGGCTGAGCCGCTGGGGCTTTCTGCGGCATGTGGTGCTGCCGGGCGCGCTGCCCGGCTTCCTGCTGGGCCTGCGGTTCGCCGTGACCGCGGCCTGGCTCTCCCTGGTGGTGGTCGAACAGGTCAACGCGACCAGCGGCATCGGCTACATGATGGAGCTGGCCCGCACCTACGGCCAGACCGACGTCATCCTCGTCGGCCTGGTGGTCTACGGACTGCTCGGCCTGATCTCCGACGGCCTGGTGAGGCTCGCGCAACGAAAGGCACTGTCATGGCAGCGCACGCTGGCGGACTGACCGAGGCACCGGCCGGGCCGGCCGTCCATATCGCCTCTCTGACCCGGCAGTTCGGCGAGCGGCGGGTGCTGGACGCGCTGGATCTCGATATCGCGCCCGACGAGTTCGTCGCCCTGATCGGCCGCAGCGGCTCCGGCAAGAGCACGCTGCTGCGGGTCCTGGCCGGCATCGACCACGAGGTGACGTCCTATCAGGAACTGGCCGCGCCGGAGAAGGTCTCAGTGGTCTTCCAGGACGCCCGACTGCTGCCCTGGAAGCGGGTCCTGGACAATGTGGCGCTGGGCCTCGGCGGTCCGGACGCCGAGGCGCGCGCCAGAACGGCGTTGGCCGAGGTGGGCCTGGCGGGCCGGGAAGGCGCCTGGCCGGTGGAGCTGTCCGGCGGCGAGCAGCAGCGCGTCGCCCTGGCCCGCTCCCTGGTGCGCGATCCCGAACTGCTGCTGGCGGACGAGCCGTTCGGGGCGCTCGACGCGCTGACCCGGCTACGGATGCACACCCTGCTGCGGCAGCTCTGCGACCGGCACCGGCCGGCCGTGCTGCTGGTCACCCATGACGTGGACGAGGCGATAGCGCTGGCCGACCGGGTGGTGGTACTGGACGAGGGCCGGATCGCCGCCGATCTGCCGGTGGACCTGCCGCCGCCGCGCAGCCCGGGCACCGCGCGTTACGCAACGCTCCGCACCGAACTGCTCACCCTGCTCGGCGTCGACCCGGCAGCCGACCCCGTCGGCCCCACCCCGGAAGGAGGCGAACTCCCGTGAGCCGTCAGGCCGATGCGCGGGCGCGCCGCCAGCTGCGTCTCAACCTCTTCATCTATCCGGGCGGTCACCACGAGGCCGCCTGGCGCTACCCGGGCTCGGAGCCGGAGCGCCTGCTGGACATCCGCTACTACCAGGACATCGCGCGCCGCGCCGAGGCGGCGAAGTTCGACGGGATCTTCCTGGCCGACGGCCCGGCGCTGGCCGACAACGTCCGCTATGCCAGCAGGTTCCGGCTGGAGCCGTTCACCTCGCTGGCGACCCTGGCGGCGGTCACCGAGCGCATCGGACTGATCGCCACCGCCTCCACCACCTACTTCGAGCCCTACAACCTGGCCCGGCTCTTCGCCTCGCTCGACCATCTGAGCAACGGCAGGGCCGGCTGGAACATCGTCACCACCGGCGCGCCGCAGGCGGCGGCGAACTTCGGTCTGGACGCCCATCCGGTGCACGCCGAACGCTACGACCGGGCACGGGAGTTCGTCGAGGTGGTCAGCAAGCTGTGGGACAGCTGGGAGGACGAGGCGCTGATCGCCGATCCGGCGTCGGGGCTCTTCGCCGACACCGACCGGGTGCATCCCATCGAGCACGAGGGCCGGCACTTCAGGGTGCGCGGTCCGCTCAACATCCCGCGCACCCCGCAGGGCCGTCCGGTCTATGTGCAGGCCGGCTCGTCCGAGGACGGACGGTCGTTCGCCGCGCGGTATGCGGAGGCGGTGTTCACGGCCCATCAGACCCTGCCCAGCGGGCAGGAGTTCTACGCCGATCTGAAGCGCCGCGCCACGGCGGCGGGCCGCGACCCCGACCTGCTGCTGGTGCTGCCCGGCATCAGCCCGTTCATCGGCTCGACGGAGGCCGAGGCGCGGGCGCTGCACGACGAGTTCAACGAACTCACCCAGCCGGAGTACTCGTTGCAGATGCTGCACCGCATCCTGGGCGTGCGGCTGACCACCGAGCAGCTGGACGGACCGGTGCCACGCGAGCTGATCGAGACGGACGGCGAACGCGGCAACGGCAGCAGGTTCCAGGTGATCCTCGACATCATCGACCGTGAACAGCCAACGGTGCGGCAGCTGTTGCACCAGCTCGCCGGGGCCAGGGGGCACCGGGTGGTCACCGGCACCCCGGAGCAGGTGGCCGACCAGATCCAGAAGTGGTTCGAGAACGGGGCCGCCGACGGTTTCAACATCATGCCGCCCTGGCTGACCGGCGGCTTCGACGTCTTCGCCGAACAGGTGGTGCCGATCCTGCGGCAACGCGGCCTGTTCCGAACCGAGTACACCGGCAGCACGCTGCGCGAGCACTACGGTCTGCCACGGCCGGCCGGCCGGTCGGCGAGACCGCCGGCCGACGAACTGGTCAGCGCAGCGCGCTGAACGCACCACCGCCGCCCGGTCGTTGACGCGGGGGACGGGACACCCGTGGCCTCCCCGCCCCCCGTCCCCCGCCCGTCGACCGGTCGGTCACCCGAGTGAACCGCCACTGAGAGGGGTGCGCATGTCGCACGAGTCCGTGCCGCTGTCCATACTCGACCTGGTGCCCATCAGCTCCGGAAGCACCGCCGGCCAGGCGCTGCGCAATTCCGTCGATCTGGCCCAACACGCCGAGGAGTTGGGCTACCACCGCTACTGGCTGGCCGAGCACCATCTGGTCCCCGGGGTGGCCAGCTCGCAACCCGCCCTGGTGATCGGCCTGATCGCGGGCGCCACCCGCCGGATCCGGGTCGGCTCGGGAGCGGTCCAACTCGGCCATCAGACGGCGCTGTCCGTGGTGGAGCAGTTCGGCATCCTGGACGCGCTGGCCCCCGGGCGGATCGATCTGGGCCTCGGCCGCTCGGGCCATCGGGCGAAGCAGGGGCAGGAGGCCGGCAAGCCCCAACCCCAGCCCCAGCCGGACTCCAAGCCCGAGCCCGAGTCCGAGTCCGAGCCCGTCGCGGCGCGCGAGGTCGAGGGGCTGCTGGTCCCGCCGCCCTTCCACCCGGGAAAGCTGCTGGCCTCCCCCCGATTCGCCGTGCATCTACGGCTGTTGCAGCACCCGGGCGCCGAACCACGCGACTACGCCGAGCAGGTGGACGAGATCCGCGCCCTGCTGGACGGCACCTACCGCTCCCCCGAGGGGCTGGACGCGCATGCGACGCCGGGTGAGGGCGCCGACGTCCAGCTCTGGGTGCTGGGCAGCAGCGCGGGCGAGAGCGCCAGGGTCGCCGGCGAGCGCGGCCTCCCGTTCACCGCCAACTACCACGTCAGCCCGGGCACCGTGCTGGAGACGGTGGCCGCCTACCGGAAGGCGTTCGTGCCATCGGCCGAACTGGCCGAGCCCCTGGTGCAGGTGTCGGCCGATGTGGTGGTGGCCGAGGACGAGTCGACGGCGCGCCGGCTGGCCAGCGGCTACGCGCCCTGGGTGCGGGCGATCAGGGACGGGCGCGGCGCCATCCCGTTCCCGACACCGGAGGAGGCCGCGGCGGCCAGCTGGACGGAGGAGGAACGGCGGCTGGTGGCCGACCGGTTGGACACCCAGTTCGTCGGCACACCGGGCCAGGTCGTCGACGGGCTGACCCGGCTGCGCGCGGCGACGGGCGCCGACGAGCTGCTGATCACCACCATCACCCATGACCACGCGGACCGGGTCCGTTCCTACCGACTGCTCGCCGAGGCCTGGGGCACCGCCGGCTGATCCGGGCGTCGCGCGCTGGGCCGTCGCACGGGACGGCTCAGCGGGCGGCGGCGTCCGGCAGCGGCGAGGACGCCAGGGCCCGGGCGACCTCCTTGGCGACCGCCTCCCAGTGGTCGGCGAGATAGAAGTGACCGCCGGTGAAGCCGTGCAGACTGAACGGGCCCTCGCTCAACTGCGCCCAGGCGCGGCCCTCTTCCTCGTCGACACGCGGGTCGACATCGCCCAGCAGGACATGCAGCGGCGCGCGCAGCGGCGGCCCCGGCCGGTGGCGGTAGGTCTCGATGGCCGTGTAGTCGCCGCGCAGCGCGGGCAGCACCATGGAGACCATGCCAGGATCGCGCAGCAACGCCGAGTCGGTGCCGCTGAGCGCGGTCACCTCGGCGATCAGCCCCTCGTCGTCACGCTGGTGCACCGTCTCGGTGCGGTGGACCGTCGGGGAGCGGCGCCCGGAGAGAAAGAGCCCCTGGGCGACCAGCCCGTCGCCGGCCTCGAAGCGGCGTGCCACCTCGTAGGAGATCACCGCGCCCATGCTGTGCCCGAAGAAGGCCAGCGGCCGGTCGGCGAAGGGCCGGAGCGCCTGGTGGACGGCGTCGGCGAGCAGGTCGACGCTGGGCATCGGCGGCTCGGCGTACCGGTCCTGCCGGCCCGGATACTGGATGGCCAGCACCTCGGCGGTCGGCGCCATCAGCTCGGCGAAGCGGAAGAAATAGCTGGCGGACCCGCCGGCGTGCGGCAGCGCCACCAGCCGGAACGGGGCATGCGGATTGGGGTGGTAGCGGCGCACCCAGTCGGTGTTCCGCTCGGCGCCGCCGCTCGAACCGTTGGCCGGCCCGGCGGTCGACTCACTGCCACGCTCGGCCATCGACGACGCCCTCCCCATCTCCGTGATCCCCGTGATCTCCCGGCCGCGACCCGGCCGGTCTTGGCTCCTTCGGGACCATCACAGCTCATCGCCTCGACCCGGCGCAGCAACGGGCCCCGGAATTGGCCGGTTTCCATCGCTCGCCCGCCCGGCGAACGGTGTTACAAGGACCGCTCACGCCGACGGCCGCGGACGGCGCCGCCGTGCGGTGCCGGCGCAGGTCAGGGAGAACCAGGACGTCGGACGTCCGGGGTGGCTGTTCGTCCTCGGCGATGGTCGTAATACCGTCGACACATGCAGACAACCGGCGCCCCGGCACACAACTGGGCTGGAAACATCACCTTCGGCGCGGCTCGGCTGCACCGGCCGACCTCGATCGACGAGCTGCGGCGCCTGGTCGCCGGCGCCGAACGGGCCCATGTGCTGGGCAGCGGCCACTCGTTCAACCTGATCGCCGACACGGTGGGCGATCTGATCCGGGTGGACAGGTTGCCCCGCCGGGTGGAGATCGACCGGGACCGCCGCACGGTCACGCTCGGCGCGGGGCTGCGCTATGGCGAGCTGGCGGCCGAACTCCACGCTGCCGGCTTCGCGTTGGGCAATCTGGCGTCGCTGCCGCATATCTCGATCGCCGGCTCGGTCGCGACCGGCACCCATGGCTCGGGGAACGAGCGGCCCGGGCTGGCGTCGGCGGTGCGGGCGATGGAGTTCGTCGGACCCGACGGCGGGCTCCACACCGTCGACGCCGAGAGCGATCCGGAGCGCTTCCCCGGCGCGGTGGTGCATCTGGGCGCGCTGGGCGTGGTGACCGCACTGACCCTGGAGATAGAGCCGACCTTCGAGGTGGCCCAGTGGGTCTACACCGGGGTGCCGCTGGACGCGGTGGCCGCGCACTATCCGGAGATCTCCGCCAGCGCCTACAGCGTCAGCGTCTTCACCGACTGGCACGGCGGCGAGGCCACCGTGGTGCTCAAGCGCCGTGTCGACCGGGAAGACGCCGGGCAGCCGGGCGAACGCTTCTTCGGCGGGACGCCGGCCACCGAGCCCTGGCATCCGATCCCGGGGATGCCGGCCACCTTCTGCACCCGGCAGGGCGGGGTGCCGGGCCCGTGGCACGAGCGGCTGCCGCACTTCCGTGCCGAGTTCACCCCCAGTGGCGGCGAGGAGCTGCAGTCCGAGTTGTTCCTGCCACGCGAACGGGCCACCGAGGCGATCGCCGCGCTGCGGGAGATCGCGGCCGAGTTCGCCGGGGTGCTCCAGACCGCCGAGATCCGCACCATCGCGGCCGACGAGCTGTGGCTGAGCCCCGCCCAGGGCCGGGACTCGGTGGCCTTCCACTTCACCTGGATCAAGGACGAGACGGCGGTGCTGCCGGTGCTCGCCGCCGTGGAGTCCCGGCTACTGCCGCTGGGCGCCCGCCCGCACTGGGGGAAGCTCACCGGCGCCGCCCCCGCGACAGTGGTGGAGCGCTTCCCCGGGTTCGCCGACTTCCGGCGGCTGGCCGCCTCGCTCGACCCCGACGGATGCTTCCGCAACGCCTTTCTGGACGCGCTCTTCGACGCCGCCCCCTGAGCCCCGGCGGCCCCTCCCACCCTCAGGCGACGGGCGGTGGCCGGCCGGCTCGGATGGCCGTCTCCGGCCGGCCGCCCTACCCTGACGAACATGAGCGACCAGGACATTCTGGCCCGTGTCGACGAGCTGGTCTCGGAGGAGCGGGCGCTGCGCGAACGCGGCACCGGGCGCGGCCTCGCGGAGGACGAGCGGCTGCGCCTCAGCGAACTGGAGGTGCGGCTCGACCAGTGCTGGGACCTGCTCCGGCAGCGCCGGGCACGGGCCGAGTTCGGCGACGATCCGGACGGCGCCACCCCGCGCCCGGCCCGCGAGGTCGAGGGCTACCAGTCCTGACGCGTCCCGCTCAGCTCCACTCATTCCCGCTCAGCTCCACCAGGCGAGGTCGTCGGGCAGCACCTCAAGCGCCGCGTTCACCCCCTCGGTGGCCAACCGCCGGCCCTCCACCAGCTCCGGCAGCTCCCCGGCCGCTCTCCTCCGGCATCACATCGGCGGACCGCAGCAGCACACTGATGCGACGCTGCTCGCCGTCCGGCCCCGGAGCGACGGCATAGCCGGTGATGAACTGATCCCGCACCCGGGGGTCGCCGCCCGTCGGGTACTCCACCAACCGGTCGTCGACTCCGGCGGCGGACGATCCCTGCTGCGCCGGCGGGGCCGCTCGCGGTACCGTCTTCGGGCGGAAACAGAGCATTTCTTGGCGCGAGTCTTCACAAGGCGGGGAACAACGGTGGCGGTGCGGCGGATCACGACCCGGAACGCGCGCTTTCAACAGTGGCAGGCACAACTGACCAACCGCACCAAGCGACAGCGCGCCGGCGAGTTCCTGGTGCAGGGGGTACGCCCGGTCTCCCTCGCGGTGGAGCACGGCTGGCCGATCCGAACGCTCGTCTACGACGCGGAACGCGAACTGAGCCGCTGGGCGCGGGCCCTGCTCCGCGAGGTGACGGCGGAGCAGGTGGCCATGGCGCCCGAGCTGCTGGCCGAGTTGGGTGAGAAGGACGAGGGCACGCCCGAGCTGATCGCGGTCGCCGAGCTGCCGCCGGACGATCTGACGCGGATCCCGGTGGGCCCGGACTTCGTCGGCCTGGTCTTCGACCGGCCGACCAGCCCGGGCAATGTGGGCAGCGTGATCCGTTCGGCGGACGCCTTCGGCGCCTCGGGGGTGGTGGTGACGGGCCATGCGGCCGATGTCTACGACCCCAAGTCGGTCCGGGCCAGCACGGGTTCGCTCTTCGGCCTGCCGGTGGTGCGCGGCCCGAGCCACCGCGAGGTGCTGTCCTGGCTGGACGGCGCCGGCCGGCACGGGCGTGCGGTGACGGTGGTGGGGACGGACGAGGGCGGTTCGGCCCCGGTGGACGCCTTCGATCTGACCGGCCCGGTCCTGCTGCTGATCGGCAACGAGACCAGCGGGCTGAGCACGGCCTGGCGGGAGCGGTGCGACGTGCTGCTCTCCATCCCGATGACCGGCTCGGCCAGCTCGTTGAACGCGGCCAACGCGGCCAGCGTGGTCCTCTACGAGGCGGCCAGACAGCGCCGCGCCCGGCGGTGACCCACCCCCCGGCAGCGGAACTCTCAGTAGCAGATGAAGAGTTGGGCCGGGGAGTCCCGCAGCAGCGGCCAGGGGTAGCCATGGGGACAGTGCCGGCCGTGGTGCGGATGCCAGAACCGGCCCTCGGGCGTGCCGCAGAACGCGCAGGCCCATACCGGGGGCCGTCCTGGCACCGTGACATCCGGCCACAGCGCCCGCCCACAGCGGCCACAGGCCGGTTGTCGGGGCGTCAGCGGCGGAACGGCGACCGGGCGGGGGAAGAAGGGAAAGGCGTTGAGCACGTCGTCTGGCACGCCCGTATCCTTCTGGCCGATCCCCTCCTTGCTCCCCCGCTACGCCGCCCGTTCCACCGAACGAATGACAAACCCCGGGCCCCGGCGGCGCATTCTTGCCCCGTATCGCGCCGCCCCGCGCCGCCGGGCACCGGGGTCAGCCGGCGCGCGCCGGCGCCTCCATCGCGCCGACAAAGGCCCGCCAGGCCGCCGGCGAGACGGCGACCACCGGGCCGCCGGCGCGCTTGCTGTCCCTGAGCGGGACCTTCCCGCGCGCGCCTCGTGCGACCTCGACGCAGTCCCCGCCGGAGGCTCCGCTGTAACTGCTCTTGCGCCAGGCCAGAAGGTCCGTACCGTGCTGAGCCATATCCATGTCCTTCGCACGAACTCGATCACCGTCAGAGGCACATCGGGGACCGTGCGTCAGCCCCGGCCAGATCGTAGGACATCCCAGGCCGTAGAGTTAGTGCGGCAACTCGCCCGTTAGCCAACCGACTTCAGTCTCCCCAGGGACCGACGCAAACGGAACGCGCCCCCTCGCGTGGCGCGTCGATGCGTGCTCGTCCGGCTACCCAGAGCAGAGTCCGGCCGTCAGGAGAGGGCAGCCGTTGTCAGGAGTAGAGGCCCTCGATCTCCTCGGCGTAGGCGGCGGCCACGGCGGCGCGGCGGATCTTCAGGGACGGGGTCAGCAGTCCGTTCTCCTCGGTGAACTCCCCCTCGACCAGGGCGAATCGACGGATCGACTCGGCGCGGGAGACCGCCTCGTTGGCGTGGTCGACGGCCTGTTGGACGGCGGCCAGCAGCTCCTCGTCGGCCCGCAGCCGCTCGAACGGGGTGTTCCGTGGACGGTTCCGCAGCCGCAACCAGTGCTGTGTGGCCTCCGGTTCGAGGGTGATCAGCGCGGCCACATAGGAGCGTCCCTCGCCCACCACCATGCAGGGCCCGATCAGCGGGCGGCCGCGCAGCCGGTCCTCCAGGAGGCTCGGGGAGACGTTCTTGCCGCCGCTGGTGACCAGGATGTCCTTGGCGCGTCCGGTGATGGTGAGATAGCCGTCCTCGTCGAGCCGTCCCAGATCGCCGGTGCGGAACCAGCCGTCCTCCAACACCGCGCGGCTGGCGGCCTCGTCGCCACGGTAGCCGTCGAAGACGGTGCCGCCACTGATCTGGACCTCGCCGTCCTCGGCGATCCGCACCGAGGTGCCGGGCACCGGCTGCCCGACGCTGCCGAAGCGGGGCGCCAGCGGCGGGTTGAGGGTGGCGGCCGATGTGGTCTCGGTCAGCCCGTAGCCCTCGTAGACCAGGATGCCGCAGCCGAAGAAGAAGTGGCTCAGCCGGGGGTCCAGCGGGGAGCCGCCGCTGATGGCGCAGCGCAGCCGGCCGCCGAGCGCGGCCCTGATCCGGCGGTAGACCAGCAGATCGTAGAGCGCCTTGGCGGCGCGCAGCCTCACCCCCGGCCCCCGTCCGGTGCCCCGGTAGGCGCGCAGCTCCGCCTCGGCCCAGGCGACGGCGATCCGGTCGGCCCGGTCGAACGAGGCGCCGCGCCCCAGGCGTTCGGCGGTGGCCCGCCCGGTGTCATGGATCTTCTCGAAGAGATAGGGCACGCCGACCACGAACGTCGGCTGGAACGAGGCGAGTTCGGGCCGCAGCTCGTCGGGTTTGACGCTGGGGCAGTGTCCGATGACCACCCGGGCGGAGACGCAGGCGAGTTGGATGGTGCGGCCCAGGATATGGGCCAGCGGCAGGAAGACCAGGGTGCTGGGCGTCTGCCCGGTGACCTCACGGAAGACCGGGATCAGCAGCTCCACCAGGTTGGCGGACTCGGCGTGCAGATTGGCGTGGGTGAGGACACAGCCCTTGGGCCGGCCGGTGGTGCCGGAGGTGTAGGTGAGGGTGGCGACGCTGTCCGGGCCCAGCGCCGCGCGGCGCGCGGTGACCTCCGCGTCGGGTATCCCGCGTCCCCGCTCGACGAGTTGGCCCAGCGCGTCCTCGTCCAGCCGCCAGACGGTGGGGAGTTCGGCACGCGCGGAGGGTTCGGGGAGTCCGGGAAGTTCCGCCAGGGCGCGGGCGGCCGTCTCGGCGTGCTCGGCGGTCTCCACGATCAGCTGGCCGGCCCCCGAGTCGCTGACCAGCCAGGCCAGTTGGTCGGCGGACGAGGTGGGGTAGACGGGAACGCACTGGCCGCCCGCGGCGAGGATCGCGAAGTCCAGCACGGCCCATTCGTAGGAGGTGCGGGACATCAGGGCGACCCGGCCGCCGAGCGGCAGCCCGGCGGCGATCAGCCCCTTGGCCACGCCGGTCACCAGCTCGGCGAACTCCCGCGCGGTGACCGGCGCCCAACGCCCGGCCTCCTTGCGGCGCATCACCACCGCCTCGGGTGCCTCGGCCGCGTTGCGGAACGGGATGTCGGCGATGCTGCCCTCCGTGGGCGGGGGCACCAGCGGCGGCACCGACGCCTGCCGCACCCCCGTCTCGTCCCTGACCGTCTCCGGCACGGTCCGTTCGGCCCAGCCGCCGCGTGCCCGCACCCGGGTCATGTCCCGCCTGATGCCCATCTCGCTCTCCCAGTTGCTCGCCCGTCGGGTCCTGCCTGTGTACCGTTCCCCGCGCCCGTCGGCGGGTCGGCGGTCGGGTCAGCGTTCCAGCAGCGCCGTCACGCCGAGTCCGCCGGCCGCGCAGACGGAGATCAGCCCGCGCACCGGCGGTCCTTCGGGGCCGCGTTCGGCCGCGCGTCGGCTCAGCAGCTTGGCCAGGGTCGGCACGATCCGGGCGCCGGTGGCGGCGAACGGATGGCCGCAGGCCAACGAGGAGCCGACGACGTTCAGCCGGTCGCGGTCCACCGCGCCCAGCGGGGCGTCCCGGCCCAACCGGCGCGCGCAGTAGTCGGGATCCTCCCAGGCCGCCAGGGTCGCCAACACCTGGGAGGCGAACGCCTCGTGCAGTTCGAGCAGATCGACGTCGGTCAGCCGCAGCCCCGCCGCGTCCAGCAGCCGGGGCACCACCGAGACCGGGGCGGTGAGCAGCCCGTCGGGCCCGTCCACGAAGTCGACCGCCCCGGTACGGGCCTGGCTGAGGTAGGCCAGCACCGGAAGTCCCCTGGCGGCGGCCCACTCCTCGCTGGCCAGCAGCACGGTCGCCGCGCCGTCGGTCAGCGGCGTGGAGTTGCCGGCCGTCATCGTCGGCTCGGGCCCGTCGACGCCGAAGACCGGGCGCAGCGCGGCCAGGCGCTCGGGGGTGCTGTCCGGACGGAGGTTGGCGTCCCGGTCCAGGCCACGGAACGGGGTCGACAGATCGTCGAAGAAGCCCTCCCGATAGGCGGCGGCGAGCCGCTGGTGGCTGGTGGCGGCGAGCCGGTCCTGGTCGGCACGGGTCACTCCCCACTCGGCGGCGGTGCGGGCCGCGTGCTCCCCCATCGAAAGCCCGGTGCGCGGCTCGACGTTGCGCGGGATCTCGGGGAGCAGCTGGCGGGGACGCAGCCCGCCGAGCGAACGGACCCTGGCGGCAAGGCTCTTGGCGCGGCGGGTGCGCAACAGGACGGCGCGCAGCCGGTCGTCGAGCGCCAGCGGCACATCGCTGGCGGTGTCGACGCCACCGGCGACCCCCACCTCGATCTGCCCGAGGGCGATCTTGTTGGCGACCAGGATCACCGCCTCAAGGCCGGTGCCGCACGCCTGTTGGACGTCGAACGCGGGGGTGCGCCGGTCCAGGGCACTGCCCAGCACGGTCTCCCTGGCGAGGTTGAAGTCCCTGCTGTGCTTGACCACGGCACCGGCGACGAACTCGCCCAGCAACGCGCCCCGCAGCGCGAAGCGTTCGACCAGGCCGGCCAGGGCGGCGGACAGCATCTCCTGGTTGGTCGCGGTGGCATAGGCGCCGTCGGATCGGGCGAACGGAATACGGTTGCCGCCGAGAATGGCCACCCGGCGTCCGGTCACGGTCAACGTGTCACTCCTTCGCTCGGGGCGGTCCGCTCCTGGCCGGCCGCCGGCCGGCGCCGTCCTTCGGCTCTTGTGACGCCGAGGGCACGGGTTTAACTTGTCAGTAGACTTACCCTTCAGTAGGAAGGAAATCAATGGCGGATCGCTATCTGTCCTTCGCGAGCGGCCGGATCGGCGGCCGGATCGTGCGTCGGCTGGGGCTGCCACGGCCGGTGCCGCTGCGCCGTCACCGGCCCGGTGCGCCGTTGGTCGCCGGGCCCGTGGTGCTGGGGAGCGTCCGGCGTTCCTACGCCGTGGCGGCGCTGCGCGAGGTGCTTGAGGCCGACGGGGTCGAGATCGACGAGCGGGCCAGGCGTCCGGCCGCGCTGATCTTCGACGCCACCGGCATCGCTTCGGCGGCCGAACTCGACCGGCTGCACGCCTTCTTCCAGCCCCGGCTGCGCCATCTGGCGCCGCACGGCCGGGTGTTGGTGATCGGCGTGCCGAGGGAGGACACGGCGGGGCCGGCACACGCGGCGGCGCAGCGCGCCCTGGAGGGTCTTGTCCGTTCGCTGGCCAAGGAGTTGCGCGGCGGCGCCACCGCCCAGCTGCTGCTGATCGCGGCGGGCGCCGAACGCGCCGAGTCGATCGGGTCCACCGTCCGGTTCGCGCTCTCCGCCCGTTCCGCCTATGTCTCGGGCCAGACCCTGCGGTTGACGGCCGGCGCCCCCGACGCCCCCGAGGCGGATCCGGCGCGGCCGCTGGCCGGCCGCACCGCGCTGGTCACGGGCGCGGCCCGGGGCATCGGCGCGGCCGTCGCCGAGGTGCTGCACCGGGACGGCGCGCGGGTGCTCTGTCTCGACACCCCGGGCCAGGAGCCCGAGTTGCGCCGGCTCGCCGCCCGACTCGACGGCGTGGCCGTCCCGTTGGACCTCACCGCCGAGCTGGCGCCCGACCGGCTGCTGGTCCAACTCGACCAGGTGGGCGGCTCGTTGGATGTGGTGGTGCACAACGCCGGGATCACCAGGGACCGCACCCTGGCGCGGATGCCGGTGGACGACTGGCGCGCGGTGCTCGATGTCAACCTGGTCGCCGTGGAACGTCTCACCGACGCGCTGCTCCCCCGGCTGGGCTTCGGCGGCCGGATCGTCTGCACCTCCTCCATCAGCGGACTGGCCGGCAACGCGGGTCAGACCAACTACGCGGCCAGCAAGGCCGGTTTGATCGGCCTGGTGGAGGAGCTGGCGCCGATGGCCGCCGAACGCGGCGTCACCGTGAACGCCGTGGCCCCCGGCTTTATCGAGACCCGGATGACGGCGGCGGTGCCGTTCCTCGTCCGGCAGGCCGGACGGCGGCTCAACAGCCTGGGCCAGGGCGGGCAGCCGGTCGATGTGGCCGAGGCGGTCGCCTATCTGGCGGCGCCTGGCACCGGCGCGGTCAACGGTCAGGTGCTCCGGGTGTGCGGCCAGGCGCTGATGGGGGCGTGAGCCGGCGATGCCGCGCCCCGGAGCGCCGCTTCCCCGTCCGCCCGCGCTGCCGTTGAGCTACGCCAGGGCGCTGCTCCCCCGGCGGCGGCGCCCGTCGGCCGTGCCCGACCGGGTGTCGGGCCGGCCGGCGGCCAGGCCGGAGCCGGACCGGCTGGCCCGCTACCGCCGGCTCACCGCCTTCCCCGATCCGACGGTGCTGCCGCCCTGCTACCCTCATCTGCTGGCGTTCCCGCTGACCATGGCGCTGCTCACCGCGCGCGACTTCCCCTGTCCGCCGCTGGGCCTGGTGCACACCGACAACCTGGTCGAGCTGATGCGGCCGCTCGCCGTCGACGAACCGCTCGCCCTCCGGGTCCGGGCCACATCCGGCGGGCCCCGGCCGGGGGGCACCGCCTTCGAGGTGCGGGCCGAGGCCAGGGACGCGGACGGCGCTGTGGTCTGGCGGTCCGTCAGCGGCTATCTGTACCGGCAGGGCGGCGGCCCGCGCGAACGGCGGGCGCCGACCGTCAACCCCGTTGCCGGCGGCGAACGTTGGGAGCTGCCGGCCGCGCTCGGCCGGCGCTATGGCGCGGTCTCAGGGGATCGGAACCCGATCCATCTGCATCCGCTGACCGCCCGCCCGTTCGGCTTCCGTCGCCCCATCGCCCACGGCATGTGGACCAAGGCCAGGGCGCTCTCCGCGCTCTGGCCGACGCTGCCGGCGGCCTTCGCCGTCCGGGTCCGGTTCCTGGCCCCCGTTCCCCTGCCCAGCCGCCCCACGTTCGCCGCCACGGCGGAGGGCCCGTACCGGACGTTCGCCCTGGCCGCCGAGGACGGCCGCGTCCAGCTGACCGGCACGGTCGCGCCGCCGCCGGCCGCCGACCCGGACTGAACGGGGCGGAACCGGAGGCAGCCGCCGCCGCGGCGCCTCCACGGCCCCGGAAAATCCCCATGTCCCGGGCTGTCTACGGGCGTTGACTGGATCCCCGGTTCCGGGCCAAGGTGGTGGACGAACCCCGGGCCGGCGCGCCCGGGCGCCCCCACCACCCCGTCCACGCCGACACGATCGCCCCGTGGACGCCCCCGACCAAGGAGGACCTGACATGTGCGAGGACCACAGCGGCTCCGCACCCGACCCCGCCGCCCTGCGAGGTCATGGCATCTCCCGAAGAGGCATGTTGGCCGGCGTCGGCGCCGGTTTCTCGCTCGCCCTGCTCGCGGCGGGCACCGCCTCGGCCAGCGGCGGCCCAGGGGCCGTCGGCAGCGACGCCGACACCCACGGCATCGACGACATCGGGATACTCGCCCTGAACGGCGCCTGGTGCAACCCCACCCAGGGCACCTTCCCCGCCGGCGGCCACTTCGGCGCCCCCAGGGGCAGCGGCAGCCACGCCGGCCAGGACATCTCCAACTCCTCGGGCACCTTTGTCTACGCCGCGGCGGCCGGCACGGTGATCCGGCGCGGCGTCGGCGTGCTCCCGGGCCGCACCGGCAACGGCATCGTGATCCAGCACGCCGGCGGCCTCTACAGCTACTACGGCCATCTCAACGCCTTCCGGGTGAACCTCAACGCCTCGGTCAAGGCCGGCCAACGGATCGGCGACATGGGCACCACGGGCAATGTCACCGGCCCGCACCTGCACTTCGAGACCCATTCCGGCAGCCTCGGCAACGCCGTGAACCCGGTGCCGTTCGCCACCGCGCGCGGCGTCAACCTGCAGCGCGGCTGGTCCAGCTTCAACCCCGGCGCGGCCGGCCAGCGGGTGCGCGTCATCCAGCACCTGCTCAACCAGAGGGGCGCGGGCCTGACGGTCGACGGCGCCTACGGATCCGTCTCCAGCGCCGCGGTGCGCAGCTTCCAGTCGAGCAACGGGCTGGTGGCGGACGGTCAGGTGGGCCCGCTCACCTGGCAGAAGCTGGTGTACTCGCTCCAGCAGGGCTCAAGCGGCCACCATGTCAGGGCGCTGCAGACCGGGCTCAACAAGCGCAGCGCCGGCCTGGTCGTGGACGGCGGCTTCGGCGCGGTGACCACCACCGCCGTGCGCACCTTCCAGAGCGGGAATCGCCTGGTGGTCGACGGTCTGGCCGGGCCGGTGACCTGGCGGGCGATCGTGGGCTGACCGGCCTCCCGACGGGGGGCGTCACACCAGGCGTGCGGACGCCGGGAGTTGGCCGAAAAGGTCGCCCCGGCAGGGTGTCGGATCCGGAGCCACGGAGCCCACAATTTGTCAGGGGCACGTCGAGTTCACGACGGCCCGCTCCCCATCAGGAGGACTCGTGAGCACGGCACACTCCCGGCACGTCACGCTCCTCGCACGCCCCCCACGTCTGGTCGCCGCGCTGTCGGCGCTGGCGGTCCTGGTCTCGCTGCTGACCCTGTCCACCGCCGGCGCCGCCTCGGCGGCCCCGGCGCCGTCGAGCGCCGCCCCGGCCACCCTCGGGGCGGCGCTCGACACCGAAGCGACGGCCGACGCGGCCCAGCCCCTGCTGGCCGGCGGCACCCAGGTGTACTCCAGCACCGGCTACACCTGCACCCTGGCGGTCAACCTGCGGATCGGCGACTCGGCCTTCGGCCTGCTGCCGGGCGCCTGCACCGACACCTTCCCCGGCTGGTACGCGGACCCACAGCTGACCGTCTACCTCGGCCCGACCACCGCCTCCACCTTCACCCACGGCCTCTTCCGCTACGAGAACCCGGCGGTCCCGGCGGAACAGACCCGGGTCTGCGGTGGCGGCGGCATCATCGACTCCGTCGGCTACCCCACCCTCGGCCAGCCGGTCACCACCGGCACCACCGCCACGGGCTGCCACACCGGGACCATCTCCGCCATCAATGTCACCGTCAACTTCGGTAACGGAGTGATCATCAGCGGCCTGATCCGCACCAACTTCTGCCTGGATCCCTATGACTTCGGCAGCGGACTGACCGCGGGCACCATGCTGATCGGCATCCCGGTCGGCGGCAGCGGCAACTGCTCGGCCGGCGGCACCACCTTCTACCAGCCGATCGGCCCCGTGCTGAGCCAGTACGGCGCCACCATCATCTGACGGCCGCGCCCCGGCCGTTCCCCCGCCCTGGGCCCGCCCGCAGCGGCGGCGGGCTCAGGCCGGCGGGGTCCAGACCTCGCCGTCGAGCACATCGCGCATGCCCACCCAGACCATGTTCATCAGCCGCAAAGCTACCCGCTCGGAGGACTCCTCCGGATGCGTCTCCATCCAGTCGGTCAGCGAATCGGCCGCGCCCACCAGCGCCTGGGCCACGAAGTCGGCGTCCTCCTGGCCGAGTCGGCCCTCCCCCTCGTCGGCGTCGGCATCGGCTATTCCGCGCCACACCAGACCGCGCACCTCGTCCATCACCGCATCGCGCGCCCGCGCCAGCTCCTCCGTGATGGCCGCGCCGAGCTGAGGCGCCTGGCGGTGCAGGATGACCCAGCTGTCGCGATGCTCGGCGACAAAGCCGAAGAACGCCGAAAGCCCTCGCCACAACCGGAGTTCGGGCGCGTCACCGCCGTCGGCCGCCTGCCGGAAGGCCGCCGTCATGGCGGCCGACGCATGCCGGATACACGCGGCGAACAGCTCCTCCTTCGAGCCGAGATAGAGATAGACCATGGGCTTGGAGATCCCCGCCACCTCGGCGATCTCGTCCACCACGGCCGCGTGGTAGCCCCGTTGGGCGAACACCCGCAGCGCCGCCTCGACGATCTCCCGCTCGCGCACGCTCCGGGGGAGACGTCGCCTGGGCTTCTCAACAGTCAATCTTGTCAGCATCCCCGTATCGGACGTAATCTTACTTTCCAGTAAGTCTACTTGACGGTAAGTACAGCACGCGAGGCGTGTGCCGTACCCCGGGTGACATCGGTAAGGATGGACGAGCCATGGCCGAAAGCGGTTCCGACCTCAGCGATCTCGACTTCGCCCAGGTCACTCCCGAGGAGTTCACCGCGCTGGTGAAACGGACCCCGGCCAAGGAGCTGAGCCGACTGCTGCGCGGCGAGCAACGCACCCGGGTGCTGGGCGAGGTGTTCGCCCGGATGGAACAGCGGTTCCGCCCCGAGAACGCCGGCTCGCTCACCGCCGTGATCCGCTGGGAGATCACCGGCGAGTCCGTCGCCGTCTACGAGACCGACATCGCCGACGGCGCCTGCACCGCGCGGGCGGGCGCGCACGCCGAGAACCCCAGGGTCACGCTCACCCTCTCCGATGTGGAGTTCCTGCGGCTGACCTCGGGAAACGGCAGCCCGGTCACGATGTTCATGACCCGCAGGATCCGGATCGCCGGCGATCTGGGCCTCGCCTCCGGGCTCTCCCGACTCTTCGACATCCCGAAGGGCTGACCGCGCGATGGCCGGATTTTCCCTCGAACTCAGCCAGGAACAACAGGACTTGAAGGAGTGGGTGCACGGCTTCGCCAGCGGCGTGGTCCGCCCGGCGGCGAAGGAGTGGGACGAACGCGAGGAGACGCCCTGGCCGGTGATCCAGGAGGCGGCCCGAATCGGGCTCTACGGCTTCGAATCACTGGCCGAGATGTTCGGCGACCCGTCGGGTCTCTCCCTCCAGATCGCCAACGAGGAGCTGTTCTGGGGCGACGCCGGCATCGGCATGGCGCTCTTCGGCACCTCCCTCGCGGTGGCCGGCATCTTCTCCGCCGGCACCTCGGAACAGCTGGTGGAGTGGGTGCCGCAGTGCTTCGGCGACGCGGACGACCCCAAGGTCGCCGCGTTCTGCGTCTCCGAGCCCCAGGCCGGATCCGATGTCGCCGCGATGCGCACCAGGGCGCGCTACGACGAGGCCAGGGACGAGTGGGTGCTCAACGGCCAGAAGGCATGGATCACCAACGGCGGCATCGCCGACGTCCATGTCGTGGTGGCGAGCGTGGACCCGGAGTTGGGCGCGCGCGGACAGGCCGCGTTCGTCGTCCCGCCCGGCACGGCCGGGCTGGCCGCCGGGCCCGGCATCAGGAAGCTGGGGCTGCGCGCCTCGCACACCGCCGATGTCTTCCTCGACGAGGTGCGGGTTCCGGGACACTGCCTGTTGGGCGGCCGGGACCGGCTGGAGCGACGGCTGGCCCGCGCCCGGGAGGGCGGCCGGGCCAAGGGACAGGCCGCGATGGCCACCTTCGAGGTGTCCCGCCCGACCGTCGGCGCCCAGGCCCTCGGCATCGCCAGGGCGGCCTACGAGTACGCCCTCGACTACGCGGGCGACCGGGTCGCCTTCGGCCGCCCCATCGTCCAGAACCAGTCCGTCGCCTTCGCCCTGGCCGATCTGCGCACCGAGATCGAGGCCGTCCGGCTGCTGATCTGGCAGGCCGCCTGGATGGGCCGCAACGAGAAGCCGTTCACCGCGGCCCAGGGCTCGATGTCCAAGCTCCGCGCCGGCGAACTGGCCGTCCGCGCCGCCGAACAGGCCGTCCAGACCCTCGGCGGCGCCGGCTACAGCCGCGACCACCCGGTGGAACGGATGTATCGCGACGCCAAGATCTACACCATCTTCGAAGGCACCAGCGAAATCCAACGCCTGGTCATCGCGCGCGCCATCACCGGCCTCCACATCCCCTGAGAGCGACCGGCTGAGAACACGTCCGCCAATGGTCTCCCGTCGACCGGGACAGCTGCCGGTTTCAGTGACTCCCCCTACACTGGGAACAATTGACGTTATGTCAAGCATGGTGAAACCGGGGGCCGAGATGGCAACCATGGGAGACGGTGACAGCACCTTCGAGGGCGAGGTCAGAAGGTTCGCGCTGGGCGGCCTCGAAAACAGCGGTGTGGTGCAATCGGGCGGCTTCAGCAGCATCCATATCCACCAACAAGTCCCCCCGACCACTGATGAGAGGATTCAGCAGGCTGGCGAGGAGACCCGTGCCAAGCAACGACAGAAGTTCCATTTCGATTTCCTGAACAACGCGCTGAAGCAGGCGGAGTGGACATCGACCACAAGCTCGAAGTCGCGACGACGTTCATCGATCGGGTGACCGACCCGAGGCGCAAGGACGGTCTCAACTCCGCCGCCGCGATGAAGGCGTTGGACATGGATGCGACACCGGAAACGATGGTGAATCGCCTGCTTCCGGAACCGCCGAAGGAGATCGAGCCGGGCGGGTCGGCGGACTGAGCTCGTTCTTCGACGTCGCCGAGCTGGCCCGGCGGGCATACTCACCCGGGCTACGACCGCCCGGAGAGGTTCGCGCCCACCGGGCGGCCGGGGCGTCTACTCGACGAGCGTCCAGTCCGAGCAGCCCGTCGTCTCGAACGCCACGTCCGACGGGTCGATCGTGACGATGCCCTGTCCGTCAAGGTTGTCGTTGGCAATGATGTCGCCGAACTCCCCGCTGGTGCCGGAGAGTCGAGCCCAGTAACAGCCGAAGCCGTCGGGCCCGGCGGTCCGGTAGGTGCCGGGGTCGATGTCGGTTCCGACGAGGAACACACCGCTGCCGGCGAAGCCCTCCACCTCCGGTTCGGGTTCGGGTTCCGGCTCCGGTTCCGGCTCCTCTTCGGGAGCTGGCTCTTCGGCCGCCGGTTCCGCATCCTGCTCCGCGGGCTCTTCCTCGGTTGCGGAATCGGCGCTCTCCTCGGCCGTTTCGCTGGCCTGTGTCTGCTCCTCCTCTTCTTCTCCGGAATCGGCGAGGTTTCCGATGATGCCGAGGACGAGGACAGCGCCGACGATGATGCCGATTTTCTGCCAGAGGGGAAGGCGCTTCCATCTGCCGGGTGGGGGTCCTGCGGGTTGCGCCTGATACGGCGCGGGCGGCTGCTGGGACCATGAAGGCTGTTGTGGTGTCGTCACGCAACGCATCCTGTCGGCGCGACCACGGGTCGCGCTCGAAAGTGATCATTCCGTGACGATGTGCACCGCCGGACCCGCCTCCGAGCGGCGTTCCACCTCCCCATGTGATGAGTTCCGGACACGGCTTGGCGCTTCGTTCCTGGCGGGCTCAGCGGGTGAGAACGTTGGGGGCCGCGGTCCAGTCGATGATCTGGACGGCGGCCCCGGCGGCTTCGAGGCCACGGCAGCAGTGCTCGTGGCGGCGGGCGATGTCGGCGAGCCGGAGTCGGTCGCCGAAGGCGGGGATGGCGCGGAGGCGCCGGGCATAGGCCCACAGCCTGGGGTGGTCGGCGATCCGGCGCACCGCGTCGGCGCCCAGGTGCCAGCGGTGCACGGTGTCCAACTGGACGAGCGCCACCCAGAGTTCGACGTCGGCGGCGGTCAGGTTCCGGCCCAGCAGGTAGGGGCCACGGGTGAGTTGTTCCTGCAGTTCGGAGAGCGTGTCGAGGAGCCGTTCCAGGGCTCGTTCGCCCGCCTCGCCCGCGCCCGCCTCGCCGGCGAGTTGGGCGGCCTCGGCGATGTCCTGTGCGCAGCGCGCGGTCAGCGCGTCGATCGCCGACTCGGCGCCGAACGGGCGCAGTCGGGGCAGTCCGGGGCGGTGGAAGCGCAGGCTGAGGTCGGCCAGGATATCGGGCACATGGTTGCTGACCAGGCGTCCCGTCCAGCGGTCCACCAGGGCCGGGCCGAGGGCCGGGCCGTGGAAACCGTGCACGGTGGCGGCATAGGCGTCGCGCAACGCGGCATGGCCGCGTTCGTCGTCCGGCAGTGCCGGCAGCAGCGAGAGCGGCAGCCGGTCGGCCAGCTCCAGCAGTCCGTGGGTGATCGCCACGCGCAACCCGCCCGGACAGGACAGCGACACATGGAGTTGGTAGCGGTGTGGCGCGGGATAGTGCCCGCTCTTGGCGTCCGGGCCGATGCGTTCGCGGACGACGGAAGTGGCTGCGGCGGTCGGTGGGTTCGGCATCGTCTCGGGCATGGCTCTCCCTCGGGGACGTCTACACGAAAATGCACGGGGGCAGGAGAGAGGGGCGGTCGTGGGGCGGGACCCACGACCGCCGTGCGACAGGCGTTAACCAGCGCTACAGACGCGCAGCAGATCGATATGCCGCCGGCAGGTCAACAGCCGGGGCGCGGGGACGGCGAGCGGAACCGGGACGCGGAAGGCATGCGACAGGCGGGAGGGGGCATCGCGCCGCGCCTCCGTGGTGCCCTCCGCCATGGCGCTCCGTCCGTTCCGTCAGACCTGACCCGAGGACGGGTCTTCCGTGGGATTGTCCGGCTCAGGACGGAGAGCCGTCAAGGGGTCGCGACGGGTGTCGGCGCGGCGACCTCGTCGGCCGGTGCGGCGGCGGCCGCCGCGCGCGCGTCGCGCCTGGCCACCTCGACGCGGACCAGGGGAATGACATGGCGGCCGAAGTCGATCGCGTCGTCCAACAGGTCGTAGCCGCGCGCGGA
The DNA here is from genome assembly GCF_000974485.1 of Streptomyces sp. NBRC 109706. Classification (GTDB taxonomy): domain Bacteria; phylum Actinomycetota; class Actinomycetes; order Streptomycetales; family Streptomycetaceae; genus Streptomyces. The sequence continues at coordinate 247,537 of NZ_BBOM01000009.1, forward strand.
GAGGATGTCCACGCCCAGGTCGTAGTAGTCCAGCAGCGCCTCGGCGATGGTCTCGGGGGTGCCGACCAGCGCGTTGGAGTTTCCCGCGCCGCCGGTGGCGGCGGCGGTCGGGGTCCACAGCGCGCGGTCGTAGCGTTCGCCCTGCTCGGCGATGGCCAACAGCCGTTGGGAGCCGGTGTTCTGGGGTGCCCGTGGGTCGACGGCGCCCCTGCGGGTGGTCGTTCCGGTGGCGGCGCGGGCGCGGATGGCGCCGACCGTGCGGTGTGCCTTCTCCCAAGCCAGCTTCTCGGTGGCGGCGATGATCGGGCGGAACGCGACCTGGATGCGCGGGGGTTGGGCACGTCCGGCGGCCGCGGCGGCGCGCCGTACCTCGGCTATCTGCTCGGCGGTGCGGGCCAGCGGCTCGCCCCAGAGGCAGTAGATGTCGGCCTCGGCGCCGCCGGCGGCGTAGGCGGCGGGCGACGAACCGCCGAACGACACCCTGGGACGGGGCCGTTGGACGGGGAAGACATCGCTCACATAGTCCTGGAACTGGTAGTGCCTGCCCTCGTGGTCGAAGGGTTCGCGGCTGGTCCACACCCGCTTGACGATCTCGATGTACTCGCGGGTGCGGTCGTAGCGCTGGTCCTTGTCGAGGGTGTCGCCCTCCCTGCGCTGCTCGTGGTCGCTGCCGCCGGTGATGAAGTGGACGGTCAGCCGTCCTTCGCTGATCTGGTCGAGGGTGGCGAAGGCCCGCGCGGCATAGGTCGGGTAGGAGACGTTGGGCCGGTGCGCGAGCAGGATCTGGAGGCGGTCGAGGCGGGAGGCGAGCAGGGCCGCGCCGGCGGCCGGGTCGGGGGAGCCGGAGCTGTAGGCGAACAGCACCCGGTCCCAGCCGTGGTCCTCGTGGGCCCGGGCGAGCCGGAGGGTGTAGTCGGGGTCGAAGGAGGCGCCGGAGCGGGGGGTGGTCTCCGAACCGTCGTTGGTCGCGGCGATACCGAGGAATTCCACGGGCATGGCGAACGCTGCCTTTCGGCCGGGTCGCCTCCGTCGGGAGGCGGGATGTCGGGAGGGGTGGGACGCGCGGGCGTGGGGCGCCGTGTCCCGGGCGGGACCGCGCGGGGTGCGGTCCTGACGTCGGGGAGAGTCGGGGGGAAACCAGGGAAACCGGGGGAACCTGGGAAGCCCGGAAGCCGGGGAGCGGCGCGCGGCTCGGCGGGGCGGGCTCAGCCGGCGACGGCGGCGCGGCGACACGCGGCGGACCACACGCGACCGAAGTCGATGTGGTCACGGGTGACCAGAAGCCGCGAAAACCTCATGCACACCAGTGGAACAGCGGCCGGCGTCCGCGTCAACAGCCTGTCCACGGGGTGGGCGGGCGGCGCTCCCCGCTTCGGTAGGCGGCCCGTAACATGCGGGGCCGATCCGTAACACGGACGCAATCCGGCGGTCGGAACGGCGGTAACGGGCGGTTTCTACGGTCGCTGTTCATGGATGCACCGCTGTATGCACCCTCGTCCACAGAGGCGACCGAAGCCGTCGCGGCGCCCGAGGCCGGAGGGCCGCCGCCCGTCGCGGAGCCACCCGTCGCCGAGCCGGCCGTGCCGCCGGTCGCGGCCGTTTCGGGTGCCAGGGCCGGCCGGGACCGGCGGGCCGAGGCCCATGCCGGGCTGCGTGAACTGCTGCTGCGGGGCGAGTTCGACGTGCGGGAACGGCTTGTCGAGGTGCGCCTGGCCGAACGGCTCGGGGTGTCCCGCACGCCGGTGCGGGAGGCGCTGGTGCGGCTGGTCGCCGACGGTCTGGTCGAGCGGCGCGGCGACGGCTACTACCCGGCGCGCCCCAACCTGGACGAGCTGCGGGACCTCTACGAACTGCGGATCACCGTCGAACTCCGGGGCATCACCCGGGCGTTGGAGTCCCCCCGGGTGACCCACGACCTGACCCTGCTGGCGCCGTTGCGGGATCGCTGGCGCGCGCTGCGCGCCCAACCCCCGGCGCCTGACCCGGGGTTCGTGGCCTGGGACGAGGACTTCCATCTCACGCTGCTGCGGGCCTCCGGCAATCCCCGGCTCACCGAGACCCTGGAGTCCGTGACCCGCCGCATCCGGCCGGTGCGGATGTACGACTACCTCACGGCCGACCGGATCAGCGCCACCGTCGTCGAGCATCTGGAGATCGTCGAGTTGGTGCTGGAGGGCCGACTCGCCGAGGCCAGGGACGCGTTGCACCGCCATGTGGGCGACTCCCTTGAGGTCGTCGAGGAACGGGCCGCCCGCGCGCTCGCCCAACAGGCCCTGCGCGGCCACCGAACGCCTGTCCCGGATGGTCACCGCCAGGTGGCCGCCCGGCACCGCACCGAGGAGAACCCGTGAGTCACGCCCCCGCCGCCACCCCCGACCGCCGGGGGACCGTCTCCCCCACCGCCGTGGAACGGGTCGAGGAGAGCCTGCGGCTGCTCGCCGAAGCGGCCCGGCCCGAGGCCTGGATCGTGGTCCGGGACGCCGACGAACTCCGCGCCGAGGCGGCCGAGTTGGACCTGCGGGTGGCGGGCGGCGACGCGCTGCCGTTGGCCGGTCTTGTCTTCGGCGTCAAGGACAACATCGATGTCGCCGGCCTTCCCACCACCGCCGGCTGCCCCGGCTACGCCTATCGGCCGAAGGAGGACGCGCCGGCCGTGGCGCGGCTGCGGGCCGCGGGCGCGCTGGTGATCGGGAAGACCGCCCTCGACCAGTTCGCCACCGGGCTGGTCGGCACCCGCAGCCCGTATGGCGCGGTGCGCTCGGCCGGCGATCCGGCGCGGGTCAGCGGCGGTTCGAGCTCGGGCTCGGCGGTGGCGGTCGCACTGGGCATCGTGGACTTCGCACTGGGCACGGACACGGCCGGTTCGGGCCGGGTGCCGGCGGCGTTCCAGGGCATCGTCGGGCTCAAGCCGACCCTGGGTCTGGTGCCCACCGAGGGCGTGGTGCCGGCCGCCAGGTCCTTCGACTGTGTGACAGTGTTCGCCCGTTCGGTGCGGGCCGCCGAGGAGGTCGGCGCGGTGCTCGACGCCGGTCCGCCGGACGCCGGCGGCCGCGCCTGGCCGGCGGACGCGCCGCTGGCCGCGCCGCCGGCGCCGGTGGTGGCGATCCCCTCGCCCGAGGGCCTTGGTGTGCTGGCCTCCGACTGGCTGGCCGCGTTCGAGGGTGCGGTGCGTCGTCTGGAGGCGGCCGGGGCGCGCGTCCGCCGCATCGACATCGGCCCGTTTCTGCGCGCCGCCGAGCTGCTGTACGAGGGCGCCTTCGCGGCCGAACGCTATGCCGCCGTGGGCGCGTTCCTGGACGATCCGGAGACCGGCCCGGCGCCCGGCGTCGACCCTCAGGTGCGCGCCATCATCACGGCGGCCGGCCGGCTGCCGGCCCACCGTTACGCGGCCGATCGCGGGCTGTTGACGGAGCTGCGACACCAGGCGCTGGCCCGACTCGACGGCTGTGACGCGCTGTTGCTGCCCACGGCGCCCGAACATCCGACGCTGGCCGAGGTGGCGGCCGATCCGATCGGGGTGAACAGCCGCCTCGGCCTGTTCACCAACTTCGTGAACCTGCTGGACCTTTCGGCGGTCGCGGTGCCGGCGGGCGAGGTGAACGGCGGCCCGTTCGGGGTGACCGTGATCGCCCGCGCCTTCGCCGACCGGGTGGCCGGCGATATCGCGCGGCTGGTCACCGGCGAGCCGGCGGGAGCGCCGGGGTGGGGCCCGCCGGGGCTGCCGCTCGTCGTCTTCGGCGCGCATCTGTCCGGTCAGCCGCTCAACCACCAACTGACGGGCGCCGGGGCGCGGTTGGTCGCCGAGGTGGTGACGGCGCCCGAGTACCGGATGGTGGCGCTGCCGGGCGAGCCGGCCCGCCCGGGGCTGCTGCGGGTGGCGCCGGACGAGCCGGGCCATGCCCTGGCCGGGGAGCTGTGGTCGCTGCCGGCCGCCGCTCTCGGCCGTTTTCTGGCCGCGCTGCCGGCGCCCATGGCGCTGGGCCGCGTCCGGCTGGCCGACGGCCGGGAGATCACCGGCTTTCTCTGCGAGCCCCATGCGACGGCCGGCGTTCCCGACATCTCCCGGCACGGCGGCTGGCGCGCCTATCTCGCCAGCCGCGCCTGAGGCCCTGGGGCCATAGGCCCCTGGGGCCCCGAGGCCGGACGCCGCCCGGTGGTCGTCGCCCCGCCGCCTGGCGGGGGCGACGACCGGCCCCTGGCACTGAAAACTTTTCAGCCGTCGCCCGCACAACATCCGCCGGGTAGGCGCTCGTTGCATGCCTCTTGACCCGCCGTGAGCACGTCATTAGCCTTCCGGAACCGCCCCGATAATTATCGGTGATTCCCATCAACGCCCGGAGCTGAAATATGACGAGCCGGCGTGCCTTTCTGAGCATCCTCCCGCTCACCGTCGCTGCCACCGCCGTCCCCACCGTCACTCCCGCGAGCGCCAGGCCGGCCGACCGGCGCGACCTCTTCATCTCCTCCACCTGGCGCCCCGGAAGCCTGCCCCTGGTCGCCGACGGACGCGCCACCCCGATCCTGGTCAGCGACGACGACTTCCCCGGCGTGGTCCGCGTGGCCGGGGATCTGCGCGCGGACATCGAACGTGTCACCCAGGTCGCCCCCGAGATCCTGCGCGAACCGGCCGGGCGGCTGGACACGGCCGTGATCATCGGCACCATCGGGCGCAGCCCGCTGATCGACCGGCTCGTGGAGTCGGGCAAGCTCGACGTCGAAGGGATCGAGGGCCGTTGGGAGACCAGCCGCCAGCAGGTGGTGATCGACCCGCTGCCCGGGGTCGGGCGCGCCCTGGTGCTGGCCGGCAGCGATCAGCGCGGCACCATCTTCGGCGTCTACGAGGTGTCCCGACAGGCGGGCGTCTCGCCCTGGTACTGGTGGGACGATGTCCAGCCACCGCACCGTGATGCCCTCTATGCGCTGCCCGGCAGGCACACTCAGGGCACGCCGGCGGTCAAGTACCGGGGCTTCTTCATCAACGACGAGAACCCGGCGCTGGGCACCTGGGCGCCCGCGTTCTTCGGCCCCGGCCACGCCCCCGGCTACGAGGGCGGGTTCAACAGCGGGTTCTACGCCAAGGTGTTCGAGGTGATGCTGCGGTTGAAGGCCAACTACCTGTGGCCGGCGGTCTGGGGCCGCGCCTTCGCCGAGGACGATCCGGCCAACCACGCCACCGCCACCGCGTACGGCGTGGTCATGGGCACCTCGCACGAGGGCCCGATGATGCGCGGCATCGAGGAGTGGAACCGGCACGCGGTGGCGGCCCAGCGCGACGAGAACGGCGAGATCGTCACCCCGGGCAGCGACCCCTACGGCGGCACCGGCGAGTGGAGCTTCCGCTTCAACGGCGAGGCCATCAAGCGGTACTGGGCCGACGGCGTGCGCCGGATGGTGGACGAGGGCTTCGAGGGCGTGGTCACCCTCGGGATGCGCGGCAACGGCGATGTCAGCCTGCCCGACGGGGACGGCATCGAGCTGATGGAGAGCATCATCGCCAGTCAGCGGGAGATCCTGGACGAGCTCACCGACGAAGGGTTGACGAGCATCCCGCAGGTCCAGACGCTCTACAAGGAGGTTCAGCACTACTGGGACGAGGGGCTGCGCCCGCCCGACGACGTCACCGTGATCTTCTGTGACGACAACTGGGGCAACCTGCGCAAGGTGCCCGACCCCCAACTCCCGGAGCGCGCGGGCGGTTACGGCCTCTACTACCACTTCGACTACGTGGGCGTCGGCCGCAACTACAAGTGGGTGGACACGATCAACCTGGCGAGCACCTGGGAGCAGCTGCATCTCGGCTACCGCTACGGGATCGACCGGCTCTGGGTGGTCAACGTCGGCGACCTCAAGGCGGAGGAGCTGCCGTTGCAGTTCTTCCTCGACTACGCCTGGGACCCCGAACGGCTGGACATCGAGGCGCTGGGCGAATGGGAACGGCGGTACGCCCAGGAGAACTTCGGGCCCGAGCACGCCGAGGCGATCGCCGAGGTGCTGCACACCTACGGGGTGCTCCAGGCCCGCCGGAAGCCCGAACTGCTCAACCGGCGGATCACCGTGGACCCGGAGAAGGACCTGGCCACCGACCCCTCCGCCGTCGTCCACGACGACCGGGCCACCCCGTTCAGCCTGGTCAACTACCGGGAGCTGGAACGGGTCACCGCCGAATGGGAGGCACTGGACGCCCGGGTACAGCAGATAGGCGAGGGCCTGCCCACGGGCAGCCAGGAAGCCTTCTACCAGCTGGTGCAGTACCAGGTGGAGGCGACGGCAAACCTCTATGCCCTGCGCGCCGCCGAGTTCACCAGCCTGCACTATGCGGAACAGGGCCGGCTGGCCACCAACGAGCTGGCCGACGCCACCGACGCCAGATTCGCCGACGACCAGGCGATGTCGGACTTCTATAACAACGAGCTGTCGGACGGGAAATGGGCCGGCTTCCAGACCCAGCCCAAGATCGGCTATGGCGACGTGGAGCGCTATGGCCCCGACGCGCCTTGGCAACAGCCGCAGACCCCGAACCATGTGGCGCTGCCGGACGCGGTGTTCCCCCCGGTCCGACGGATCGAACCGGCCGCCGGGGCCGAGTTGGGGGTGGCCGTCGACGGCTCGACCGACTGGTGGCCGCACGCCGCCGAGCCCGCGGTGTTGCCCACCTTCAGCCCCTATCAGAGCCAACCGCCGCAGTATGTCGAGGTGTTCAACCGGGGCAGCGTCCCCTTCGACTACCGGATCACCGCGGCCGAGCCGTGGCTCACGGTCAGCGAGCCCACCGGCACGGTCGCCGACCAGGTCCGGGTGGAGCTCTCCGTCGACTACGACGCGGCGCCGATCGGCCGGCACACCGTCCCGCTGACCGTCTCCGGCGCCGGCCGGGAGGTCGAGGTGTTGGCCGAAGTGGACAACCCGGGTATACCGCGCCGCCGGCTGCACGGCTTTGTCGAGGCGGGCGGCTATGTCTCGATGGAGGCCGAGCACTACACCCGCGCCGTGCACACCGCCGGCATCACCTGGCGGACCCTGCCCGATCTGGGCCGCACCGGCGCCGGCGTCACCCCGTTCCCGGTGACCGCGCCGCGCCAGACCCCCGGCGGGCGCGGACCACGCCTGGAGTACGAGTTGACGCTGTTCACCACGGGCACGGTGCGAGTGCTGTCCTATCTCTCCCCGCGCAACAACGTGCTGCCGACCGACGGTCTCAGCTATGCCGTCTCCCTCGACGACGCGCCGCCGCAGTCCGTGAATGTCACCGCCCTCACCGGGTCGGATGACCAGAACATGAACCGGCAGTGGGCACGCAATACCTCGGACAATGCCACCGTGATCACCACCGAGCACAGCGTCTCCGAGCCGGGCCGTCATCTGCTGAAGTTCTGGATGGTCGACCCGACGGTGGTGCTGCAGAAGCTGGTGGTGGACACCGGCGGACTGCGCCCCAGCTATCTGGGCCCACCGGAGAGCCTGCGCGCCCGCGACTGAGCGGGGTCGGCCCGTGCCACCGTCGCCCGGGTGACGGTGGCACGGGGCGGGCCACGGCCCCGCGACCGGACGAAACGACCGCCCCGCCACCGATGTCCGAACCGGTGTGCGGTGCCATGATGGCGAGCATGGGACGGGTCACCGAACGCCGCCGCGTCATCCGGATCAGGGACGGGGCCATCGATACACGAGCCGACACACTGGTCGGCGAGGAACCGCTGGAGATCCGGGTCAACGGGCGCCCGCTGGCGATCACCATGCGAACGCCGGGCGACGACTTCGCCCTGGCCTGCGGCTTTCTGGTGAGCGAGGGAGTGTTCGCCGAGCGGGACGAGCTGTCCCGGATCGCCTACTGCGCGGGCGCGGTCGCGACCGGACCCGAGGGCGGCACCGTCTCCAACACCTACAACGTCGTGGACGTGCGGCTGGCCGACGGGGTGCCGCCGCCTGACGCCTCGCTGGCCCGGCAGGTGTACACCACCTCCTCCTGCGGGCTGTGCGGAAAGGCCAGCCTGGACTCGGTGCGCACCACCGCGCGCTGGTCGCTGCCGCTGCCGCCCGGGCCCGGCATCGATCCGCAGGTGCTGGCCGAGCTGCCCGGGCGGCTGCGCGCCGCCCAGCGGGTCTTCGACCGCACCGGCGGGCTGCACGCCGCCGCGCTGTGCGCGGCGGACGGCACCCTGCTGGATGTCCGGGAGGACGTGGGCCGGCACAACGCGGTGGACAAGATCGTCGGGCACGCGCTGCAGGCCGGCGCCCTGCCGCTGCGGGACGCGCTGCTGCTGGTGTCGGGCCGGGCCTCGTTCGAGCTGGTGCAGAAGGCGGTGATGGCCGGCATCCCGGCGCTGGCCGCCGTGTCGGCGCCCTCCGCGCTGGCCGTCGATCTGGCGACCGAGGCCGGCATGACCCTGGTCGGCTTTCTGCGCGGCACCTCGATGAACGTCTACAGCGGGGCCGAACGGCTGACCTCGCTCTCCGGGAGCCCCGCGGACGCCGGGGGCCGGGAACACTGAGCGCCGCCCAGGTGTTTGTCCAGCGGGCCCATGGGTCCGGTACCGGACCGCACCGGACACCACTGGACACTTGGGCATCAGTAAGACACATTGTGGAAGATATAGACGATCAGCAAACGATCCTTGGCGATCAGAAAAGGACCAAACAGCACGTGAGTAGCGTCCCCCAAGTCACTCTGAACAATGGCGTGCAGATGCCGCAGCTCGGTTTCGGCGTCTGGCAGGTCCCGGACGACCAGGCCGAGGTCGCGGTCGGCCAGGCGCTCGCCGCCGGGTACCGCAGCATCGACACCGCCGCCATATACGGCAACGAGGAGGGCACCGGCCGGGCGCTGGCGTCCTCAGGTCTGCCGCGTGAGGAGCTGTTCGTCACCACCAAGCTGTGGAACACCGACCACGGCCATGACAAGGCGCTCGCCGCTTTCGACCTCTCGCTGAGCAAGCTGGGCCTGGACTATGTCGATCTCTATCTGATCCACTGGCCCGCCCCGGCGCATGACAACTATGTCGAGAGCTGGAAGGCGCTGGAGAAGATCCTGGCCGACGGCCGGGCCCGCGCGGTCGGCGTCTCCAACTTCAAGCCCGACCACCTGCGTCGGCTGCTGGACGAGACGGATATCGTGCCCGCGCTCAACCAGATCGAGCTGCACCCCAACTTCCAGCAGGCCGAGTCCCGCGCCTTCCACGCCGAACACGGCATCGTCACCGAGGCGTGGTCCCCGCTCGGCTCGGGCAAGGGCCTGTTGGACGACCCGGAGCTGGCCAGGATCGCGGCCAAGCACGGGCGCACCCCCGCCCAGGTGGTGCTGCGTTGGCACCTGCAGCTGGACAACGTGGTGATCCCCAAGTCCGTCACCCCGTCGCGGATCACCGAGAACTTCGACGTGTTCGACTTCTCGTTGGACGCCGAGGACCTTGCCGCGATCGGCGCCCTCGACACCCCGAACCGGGTGGGCGCCGACCCGGACGAGGCCAACTGGATCTGAGCGAGCCTCCCGTCACCGGGCCGCCTCCCACCGAACGAGGGGAGGCGGCCCGGCGGCATATCGGGCACCGCTCGGCCGAAGCCGGCGGAACGGTCGGCTCGTTGACCCATCCGTGGCCGGCGCGGTGCCGAATGGGAAGCGAGCCCGTCCAGCCCACCACGGAGGAACCATGACGTCACCCCCGAGCCGTCCGTCCACCGGGACGCCGTGTCGGCGCCGCGGAGGTGCCTCGTGGTGAAGAAGCCGGCCCGGGCGGCGGGCGCGGCGCGAGCGGCGGCGCCGGATCTCGGGGCCCTGCTGGCCGAGGTCGCCAAGGGCGACCACGACGCCTTCGCCTCGGTCTACGACGCCGTCGCCGGGCCCGTGCTGGGGCTGGTGCGCAGCGTGCTGCGGGATCCCGCCCAGTCGGAGGAGGTGGCGCAGGAGGTGCTGCTCGACGTCTGGCGGCAGGCCGCGCGCTACCGGCCGGAGCGCGGCTCGGCCATGGCCTGGGTGATGACCATGGCGCACCGCCGCGCGGTGGACCGGGTGCGCTCCGCGCAGTCGGCGAGCGACCGCGAGCGGCGCGCCGCGCTGCTGGACCGGACGCCGCCGTTCGACGAGGTGACGGAGCAGGTCGAGACCCGGCTGGAACGGGAGCAGGTGCGGCGCTGCGTCGGTTCGCTCACGCCACGGCAGCGCGAGTCGGTGACCCTGGCCTACTACCGGGGCCTCACCTACCGCGAGGTGGCCCAGCTGTTGTCACTGCCGCTGGGTACGGTGAAGACAAGGCTGCGCGACGGGCTGATCCGGCTGCGGGACTGCCTGGGAGTGACCGGATGAGCGAGCGACACGAGGCCGAGCCGCACACCCTGAGCGGTGCCTACGTGCTCAACGCGGTCTCCGACGAGGAGCGGTCCCGGTTCGAGCGGCATCTGCGGCGCTGCGATGCGTGCGCCCGTGAGGTCGCCGAACTCGCCGAGACGGCCGGCCGGTTGGGCGTGGCGGCGGCGCGGGTGCCACCGCCGGCGATGCGGGAGGTGGTGCTGCGGCGGATCGGCGCCGTGCGCCAGGAGCCGCCGGCCGGCCTGGTGCGGCGGCTGGCGCCCCGGCTGTCCCGGTTCGCGCTGGCCGCCTGTCTGGCCGCCGCCCTGGCCGGCACCACGGTGTGGCAGTGGCAGCAGGCGGAGCAGGCCAGGGAGCGGGTGGCGCGCGCGGAGCGGCAGGCGGACGCGCTGGCGCGGGTGTTGGCCGCGCCGGACGCGCGGATCACCACGGGCGGGCTGCCGGGCGGCGGCACGGCGACGGTGGTCGTCTCCCCCGGCCATGACCAGGCGGCGTTCCTCGCCTCCGGGCTGCCGGAACCGCCGGCGGACCGGGTGTACCAGCTGTGGTTCGACGACGCCGGCACGATGCGCCCGGCCGGCCTGCTGGATCCGGCCGCCGCCAACAGCGCGCTGCTGATGGACGGCCGGGTCGACGGGGCCGGCGGCATGGGCATCACGGTGGAGCCGTCCGGCGGCTCGCCGCAGCCGACCACCCGACCGCTGGCCACGATGGCCTTCGACGGATAGCGCCGGCAGCGGATTCCCGCTTCCTCGGCCCGCCCGCATCTCCGCCCAGCCGAAGTTTCCTTCTTCTCCCACCCATCCGGGGGCTGTTGGCGCCCGAAGCAGGGGTGTGAGGAACAGAGACAGGTTGCTGAGCGGGGCGTTGGCCGCGCTGGCCGGGTTGTTGGCCGTGGCCGCCGCGCTGGCAGTGGCCGAGCTGCTGGCGGCGCTGGCGGTGCGGCGCGAGGCCGGGCCGGTCACGGCGGTGGGCGGCGCGGCGATCGACCGGACGCCAACCCCGGTGAAGGACTGGGCGGTTCGCACCTTCGGCGAGCAGGACAAGCTGGTGCTGCGGCTGGGCATCCTCGCGGTGCTCGCGCTACTCGCCCTGCTGGCCGGGGTATTGGCCCGCCGGTGGCGTCGGCTGGTCGCCGGCCTGGTGCTGGCGTTCGGTGGTCTGGGCGCGCTGGCGGCGGCCGAGCGTCCGGACGCCGGGGGATGGGACTTTCTGCCCTCACTGCTGGGCGCGGCGGTCGCGGCCGGGACGCTGTGGGCGCTGGTCGGCGCGTTGGCGCCGCCCGCGGCTCCCGGCGTCTGGGCGGGCGGTGCCGGACGGCGGCGCTTTCTGCTGGCGGCCGGCGCGGTCGCGGTGGCCTCCTCGGGCGCCGGGCTGCTGGCGCGGTGGCGCAACGCGGCGGACGCGGCCGAGGTGGCCGCGGACCGTTCGGCCCTGCGGCTGCCGCCGCCGGCGTCGCCCGCGCCGCCGCTGCCGGCGGGCGCGAGCCTGGACATACCGGGCGTCGCCCCGTTCCGCACGCCCAACGGGGACTTCTACCGGGTGGACACCGCCCTGACGGTGCCCCGGGTGGACGTCGACGCGTGGCGGCTGCGGATCCACGGCCTCGGCGTCTCCCGGCCGTTGACGCTGAGCTTCGCCGATCTGCTGGCATGGGATCTGGTGGAGCGGCGGATCACCCTGACCTGTGTCTCCAACGAGGTGGGCGGCCCTTATGTGGGCAACGCCAGTTGGCTGGGGGTGCCGCTGCCCGGGCTGCTGCGCGCCGCAGGGGTGCGGCCGCCGCAACAGGGCGGTGAGGCGGACCAGTTGGTGGCCAGGTCGGTGGACGGCATGACGCTGGGCACCCCGCTGTCCGCCGTGTTCGACGGCCGGGACGCGCTGTTGGCGATCGGGATGAACGGGGAGCCGCTGCCGTTCGAGCACGGCTACCCGGTGCGGATGGTGGTGCCCGGGCTCTATGGCTATGTCTCCGCGTGCAAATGGCTGACGGAGTTGGAGCTGACCACCTTCGGCGACTTCGACCCGTACTGGGTCAGGCGCGGCTGGGCGGTGGAGGCACCGGTCAAGACCCAGTCGCGGATCGACACCCCGCGGGGCTTCGCCGACCTGCGGGCCGGCGAGACCGTCCCGGTGGCCGGCGTCGCCTGGGCCCAGCACACCGGCATCGACCGGGTCGAGGTGCGGGTCGACGAAGGTCCCTGGCAGGAGGCCGAGTTGGCCGACGAGGACTCCGTCGACACCTGGCGCCAGTGGCACTGGCGCTGGACCCCGGACGCGGGCTCGCACCGCATCGAGGTACGCGCCACCGACCGCGACGGGGCGACCCAGACCGCCGACCGGCAGGGCACCATCCCCGACGGCGCCACCGGACGGCATTCGGTGGTGGTGCGGGTGGACTGATCCCGAAGCAGGACCACACCTGCCTGAACAGACATCAGCAATCCGAGTGAACGTCATTTTCGTTACATCACAAGGGAGTTGTCTTCCATGCGTAGCACCATGAACCGAGCCCGCCGGACCGCCGTCGCCGTGGTGGCGGCCGCCGCGCTGCCACTGGGCCTGGCGGCCTGTTCCTCCGACGACGACTCGGACGACCGATCCGAGAGCTCGGAGAGCTCGGAGAGCTCGGACAACGGGGACAACGGCACGGACGAGAGCGGGGACACGGACGAGGCGCCGTCGGAGGAGGACACCTCGGGCGATATGGCGGCTGAGCCGTTCGGCCCCGCCTGCGCCGCCGTTCCCCCGGACGGGGCCGGCAGCTTCGACGGCATGGCCCAGGACCCGGTGGCCACCGCCGCCGGCAACAACCCCGAACTCTCCACCCTGGTCAGCGCCGTTGAGGCGGCCGGCCTCGGTGACACCCTCAACTCCACGGAGAACCTGACGGTGTTCGCCCCGGTCAACGCGGCCTTCGCCGAGATCCCCGAGGAGGACCTCGACGGGCTGCTGGCCGACCCCGACGCCCTGGGCGGCGTCCTCACCTACCACGTGGTGGGCGAGCGACTGGCGCCCGAGGACCTGGCCCGGAGCTCCTTCGAAACCCTCCAGGGCGGGACCGTCACCGTCTCGGGCGAGGGCGAGTCCTGGCAGGTCGACGACGCGTCCGTGGTCTGCGGCAACGTGCAGACCGCCAACGCCACGGTCTACCTCATCGACGGGGTGCTGATGCCGCAGGGCTGACCTCTCAGGGCCGGGACGGCGCCCGTTCGCCTCGGCGGGCGAAGACGATGATCTCCGGGCTGTGTTCGGGATCGAACGGGCTGCCGTCCCAGTCGCCGAACCGCTCCACCACCTCAAGACCCGCCTCGGCCAGAAACGCGTCGAGTTCGGGCGCGTCCAGGAACCGCAGCGTGCTCCGACTCCGCTCCTCCGCCCGCCCGTCGGGGCCGGAGAACGTGGTGGAGAACGTGACCGTGCGATCCAGCGGCTCGCCGGGGGCGGGGCTGAGCACCCGGTGCTCCATCCGCACCGGTGTGCCGTCGGCGGCCCGGGTGGTCGAGGAGTTCTCCGGCGTCCAGCGCTCCCAGGCCCGGGCCGCCGGATTGCGCGTCTCGAAGGCGAACCGACCGTCCTCGGTGAGGAGTTGACGCACGGCGGCGAGCGCGGCGCGCAGCTGCTCGTCCGCCACCAGCACCTGGAAGGCGTGGCCGGTCATCACCGCCAGCTCGAACTCGCCGCGCCAGTCGACGGTTTCGAGATCCCCCTGGACCCATTCGACATCGCTGCGCCGCCTGGCCCGTTCCAACATCCCGGTGGCCGGGTCGAGTCCGCAGAGCCGGCCGGTGTGCCCGGCGTCCCGCGCGCGGTGCAGCAGCAGTCCGGTGCCACAGCCGATGTCCAACACCGAGCGGGCGGCCAGCACATGCGGCAGATAGAAGGAGACGTCGCCCCTGGACTCCCAGGGATGGAAACGGTCGTAGAGCGCGGCGAGACCGGCGTCGGCGAACTGGTGGTCGACCATGGACGTCAGTATGCGGTCGCCGGCGCCGGCCGTACCACCGTGTTCCGCCGCCGCCGGCGGCCGTCAGCGGGCGCCGTGGGCGGGGGCGATCTCCTCGATGCGGGTGGCCAGTTGGGTGTCCAGCTCGGTGACCTTGCCGCCCACGCTGTGGGTGTTGACCGCGATGCCCAGCTGGTTGTAGGTGACCGTCAGGCTGGCGTGGTGGTCCAGCTGTTCCTGGATGGTCGACACATGCACCAGCATCGCCACGGCGGCCGGCGGACCGTCCAGGGTGTACTCGCGCACCAGCCGGTCGTCGCCGAACGACCAGCCGGGCAGGCCGCTCAGGACCTCGCCGATCTCCACCTCGTTCAACGGCTTCGGTGCCATCGTCACCCTCCTCGGCTCGCCGCACGTTCCCCGTCAGGGTAGTTCCGTACGCGTCGCTCCGCGCTACGAGGCGGCGCGGGCGGGGGCGTCCGCCGGGTCGGGGTGGGCGGTGGCGGCCTCGTCCAGCCAGCGGCGCAGCACCCGGTGCAGCGCCTCGGCGCCGACCAGCTCGCCGTCGGGCGCCGGCGGCGACAGCCGGCGCGGGGAGAGCAGAAACGCCCGGCTCTGCGCGCCGCCGAGCCCGCCGTGGCAGCCGATCTGTTCCTCGAAGGCGTGCACCGTGCCGGCGACCGGATCGTAGGCGGAGTTGACCATGATGTCCGCGCAGTTGCGGAACCCGGCGGTGCGCCGCACCGCCTCGGCGGCCCCCCGGCCGAACGGCGCCAACGGGTCGGCGCCCTTGATCTCCCCGCTGTCGAGCCGGTGTTCGGCCCCGCCTGCGCCCAGCACCACCGGGCCGTGCCGCTCGTCCCACACCAGCAGGAACCCGATTCCAGGGTGCTCGGCCAGGGTCCGCAGCAACGCCGGATAGCGCCCGTCGATGGTCCCCCGGTCGGCGCGTCCCGGCAGGTCGGGGAAGGACACCAGGCCCAGATTGCCCGAGGCCAGCACCACCGGCGCGGTCTCGGAGCCCGGCTCGTCGCGTTCCCTGGGCGGCGGCTCGGCCGGCTCCTCCGGACGGTGCAGCGCCACCCGCGCCACTCCCCTGGCCTCGGCCCCCGACTCCTCGCGGCGCGGCGCCCTGGGCACCGGCCGGCCGCAGCCGATCCGCACCAGCTCCTCCAGGCCGTGCCCGAACGCGCCGGCGAACGTGGGCCCCTGGCTCTGCCCGTGGTCGGAGAGCAGCACCAGATGGTAGGGGCGCGGCGCGTGCTCGACGGCCTGGACGATCAGCTCCACGCAGCGGTCCAGGCGCGCCAGCACCTGCCGGGTGTCCCGGCTGTGCGGGCCCGAGTGGTGCGCCACCTCGTCGTAGGCGACCAGATCCGCGTAGACGACGCCGCGCCCGTTGAGGATGTCGCCCACCACCGAGGCGGTCACCACATCCCGCTGCACCACCGTGGCGAACGCCCTGATCAGCGGATAGAGGCCGCCCCTCGACACCCGTGGCCGGATCCCGGTGAGCCGGGCGCGGAGCGACTGGCCGAGCTCCCGCACCAGCTCGGCGACAAACGATCCAGCGGTGCGGGCGGCATGCGCGGGATCGGAGAAGTAGGCGAAGTAACCGGCCCGGGAGCGCTGCCCGGCGCGCCGCCTGGCCGCGACCGAGAGCACCAGCGCCGCCTGCCCGGCGCCGCCGGTGAAGAGGTTGCCCCGGCTCGCCCCGTCCTCGGCCAGCAGCCCGGCGCTGCCGGCCCGCGCCTGCGCGCGGCGCTGCAGCTCGGCCGCGCTGGACGGCCGGTTGCTCACCAGCACCTGCCCGGTCTCCTTCTCGTACCAGCGGAACGCCGGCACGTCCTCGTTGCTGCCGTGCAGGATGCCCAGCTGGGAGGCGCCGGTCTGGCTGGACCAGTCGGTGCGCCAGCCGGTCAGCCGATGGCTGTGCGCGGACAGCCCGGCCACCGTGGGCATCACCGGGCGCTCGCCGATGATCGCCCCGCGCAGCACGCCGAGGCCGATGCCGTCCAGCTGCAGGATGACCATGCCGGCGGCCCGGCTGTGCGGCTTCGGCGCCCCGCGCCTGGCGCCCCCGAAGCGCAGCCCGGCCATCCGCCGCAGCCGGCGGTGGGCCGCGCCCCGGTCCCTCACGGCCAGGAAGGCGCCGGTCGCCGACGACGTCACCGAGGTCGCCGCGGCCACCACCACGGCGGTGCCGGCGCCGGCCTGGCCGCGCCCCGGGACCGCGCTGAGCGCCAGCAGCATCAGTGAGCCGTTGAGCAGGAACACCAGCGAGCCGAGGGCGAGCGCCGGCACCAGCAGCAGGGCCCGTACCAGCCAGGGCCACACCAGGGCGTTCAGCAGGCCGAAGAACCCGGCGCCCAGCGCGGCCGTCAACCCCACCCGGGTGAGGCTGTCGCCGTCGGCCGACTGGAGGTGGAAGTCCGGCAGCAGCAGGGCGAGCACGATCAGGGTGACGGTGGCCACCGCCCATACCGCCAGCACCCGCAACACCGCCGCGCCCGCGTTCCGCCACCCGCCCACCGGCGCACCACCTCCGTTCCCCGGTTCCGGTTCCGGTTCCACTGTTCGCTTCGCTCTTCCGCCATCCTTACCGATCAGCGGGGTCGGGCGACGGAGCGCCCCCCCCGTTCTCCCGCCTCCGCTCGCGCGCGCCACCTGGCATCCTTGACCGGGTCCGACCGTCCCGGCGGAGCGAGTGGATGAGGGAGCGCCCATGCCCGTGGAGATCACCTGGTGGGGTCATGCCACGGTCACGGTCCGCGACTCGGGTACCGCCGTGCTCACCGATCCGCTGCTGACCCGCCGCTGCGCCCATCTGCGGCGCCGCCGGGGAACGCTGCCGTCGCCCGCGGCGCGGGAGGTGGATCTGGTGCTCGTCTCCCATCTGCACCGGGACCATCTGCATCTGCGTTCGCTGGCCACGCTGCCCGCCGGCATCCCGCTGGTGCTGCCGCGCGGCACCGTCGACGCGGTGCCGGCGCTGCGCCGGCTGGCCCCCCGGCTGGACTTCTGCGAACTGACCGCCGGCGAACGGATGTGCATGGGGCCGCTGACGATACGCGCGGTGCCGGCCGAGCACGACGGGCGACGGATGCCGTTCGGGCGGCATCGGGCCGCCGCGCTCGGCTATGTGGTCGAGGGCGAGGCCAGGACGTACTTCGCCGGGGACACCGATCTCTTCGGCGGGATGGCCGACGAGGTCGGCCCGGTCGATTCGGCGCTGCTGCCGGTCGGCGGCTGGGGCCCCGGCCTCGGGCAGGGGCATCTCAACGCGGAGCGCGCTGCCGAGGCGCTGACCCGGCTGCGGCCCCGCTCGGCCGTTCCGGTGCACTACGGCACCTACTGGCCGCTGGGCATGTCGGCGGTGCGCCCGCACGAGTTCCATGCCCCGGGCGACGAGTTCTACCGGCACGCCGCCCGGCTGGCGCCCGAGGTGCGGGTGCACCGGCTGGCCCACGGGGAGAGCGTGCGGCTGGCGGTGGCCGGGTGACGGTGGTGCCGGCGGCCCTGGCCGGCGCCGCGCTGGCGGCGGAGGAGACGGTCACCCACGAGGGCGCCCAACAGGCCATCGGCTACCCGTCGTTGTTCGCACTGGTGCTGTTGGGCTCGTTGGTTCCCGTGGTGCCGACGGGCGCGCTGGTCAGCTCGGCCGCGGTGGTCGCCGTGCACCACAGCGATCCGGTGGTCACCTCGCTGCTGGTCTGGGTGGTGGCGGCGGGCGCCGCGTTCCTGGGCGATACGGCGCTGTTCCTGCTGGGCCGCCGGGGGTCCCGCTGGCTGGACCGGATCAGCGCGCATGTCTCCCCCGCGACGCTGGAGAACACCCAACGGCGGCTTGAACGCCAGGGCGCGCTGCTGCTGTTGGTCTCCCGGCTGATCCCGGCGGGCCGCCTCCCGGTGATGCTCGCCTGTCTGGTGTCCCGCACGCCGACGCATGTCTATCTGCGCGGCAACCTCCCGGCGACGATCGCCTGGGCCGGCGTCTACGGGCTGCTCGGCATGGTGGGCGGCGCGCTCTTCCCCCACCCCTGGCAGGGCGTGGTCGCCGCCATCGCCCTCACCCTGCTGATCGCCGCCCTCCCCCGCCTCCGACGCCGCCGCGCCACCCCGGACGACGCCGACTGACCTGCCGGCGGCGTGGGTTGACACCCCGTCAGGCGTCTTTTTCGGCGCCTCGTCAGGTGTTTCGTCCGGCGCCTCATTGGGCGTCGGGAAGCCCTCGGGGATCGCCCGAGGTCCAGATCAGCTGGACCAGCTCGGCCCGGTTGTGCACATCGGTCTTGGCGAAGATCCGCTTGAGGTGTTGTTTCACCGTGTTCTCGCTGACGAACGCCTTCTGCGCGATGCGTTTGGTGGTGAGTCCCTGGCTGACGAGGGTGGCGATCTCCTGTTCCCTCGGCGAGAGAACGCCCCATACCGGAAGTGCCTTGGCCTGCTCGTCGATACACTCGTACACCAGGCTGATAACGGAATCCTGACTTGGCGCCCGGTAGGACTTGACAATGATTTTCTTGCCGGTCACATTGTCCCGCACATTGGTGGTAGCGGATTTCCGGCCGCTTTCCAGGAATTCGACGACCGCTTCGTCGAACAATCCCCCGATGGCGCGATCCCGAGAGGTTTCCCGCGCATGGCCCGGGCTGTCCAGAATATTTCGGCCGCCACGGTTGGAGAAAAGCCTCCGGCCGTCGAGGTCGCTTACCACAACACCGTGCGGAAAGTGGTCGAAGGTGCCTTCGAGCAGGCTCGCCCATTCCCCGAGATCGTCCCATCGGCGGGCCCGTTCCATCGCCAGGCTGAGATGTTCGCTGATGAATCCGGCCGAGGTCAGATCCTCCTCGCAGAACGGCTTCCCGTCCGTGGCGCGGGCGAAGTTGATCGTTCCGACCACGCTGCCCGACTCGATGAGCGGCGCCTCCATCGAGTAGGCCAGCCCCTCGCCGAGCAGGACGGATCTCGCGCCGGACGAGTCCCAGCGGCGCGGGCTCACCAGATGGTGGGAATCGGCCGGCAGCCCGTGCTCAAGCACCAGTTCCAGCACCGGATCGTCGCGGCGGCCGGTGCCCTCGTAGGCGTACATGAACCGGTCACTGAGCGTCGATCGGCTCTCCAGCACCGGCGTGGTGTCGCGGCCGAAACGGTAGAAACCGATGCCGTCGGCGGGCAGGACCTGATGCACGGTCCCGAAGTAGACGTCCCGCACATCGTCGATGGTCTGCGCCTGTTGGAGTTCGAGGGCGAACCTGTGTCGTCCGTCACCGGTGAGGCCGAGTTTGGAACTCATGGACTTACCCCATTCGCTCGACGGAGGTGCGCCCGGGTTAGTCGCACGATTACACGTGATGCCCGGGCCCACTGTCAATACATGGCAAAGAAGCGGTAACCGTACGGTGCGTGAGCATGACGTGCCCATGAAACGGGCAGGCGGGATCGCCGGCGGGCCTTCCATCCGCCGGCGATCCCCGACTCGGCAACGGTCGCCGGCGACCCCGGAGTTCGGAACCCGGAGTTCGGAGCCGGGAGTTCAGAGCCGCCGAAGGAACCAGTCGCTCAACCTCGCGGCGGCGACCGCGAGATAGTCGTAGCTGCAGTGCAACGAGCCCGCCCGGTCGTAGATGTCGACGGTCACGTCGTCAACCTGCAACGCGGCCTCGAAACGGCGCGCGCCCTCGACATCCATGACGATGTCGTCCGTTCCATGCATGACATAGACGGGAACGTTCAGCTTCTCGGCGACGCCTTCGAGAGTGAACTTCGCCAGCTTCTCCCGGGCCTCGGCGTCGTCCTTCGATCCCGAGAGCCACTGCAGCTGTTGCTGCAACGGCGGATAGAACTCGTAGAAGTCGGTGAGAATGCTCCAGGTGCCGCACCAGGCCGCCACGGCCTTCACCCGGGGCTCGAAGGCCGCCGCGCGCGGCGCGTAGTACCCGCCGAAGCTGACCCCGGCCAGGCCCAGCCGGTCCATGTCGATGTCGGAGCGCCCGGCGAGGAAGTCGAGCACCGCGGCGACCGGCACCTCGTAGTCGTGGCGGCTGTACATCTCCTTGAAGCGCAGCGAACTCCCGCGCCCCGGGGTGTCGACCATCACGACGTTCATGCCACGGGCCGGGAACTCGGTGCCGCCGAGGAAGTACAGCTCCTCCGCCCAGGAGTCGGCGCCGCCGAGCAGCAGCACCGTGGGGCGCTTCTGGCCCGACGCGTCGGGGCGGACCACATAGCCGTCCATCGTCTGTCCCTCGAAGGGAACGCTGATCCGCTCGATGAGCCCTCCGGTCAGCTCGGCCGCCTCCTGGAAGTTCCGGGTGCCCTCCGTGTAGGCGCGCTTCCGCCTGGGGTCGTCGGAGGTGAGGAAGAACTCCGAGTGCCGCCAGTAGCTCATCGAGCGGAACAGGGCGCGGCGCCCGGTGGTGACGTTCCCGGCGCGCAGCGCGGCACGGCCGAGTTCGGCGGTCTCCCGCGCGGTGCGGCTCCACTCCCGCTCCCACACCTCGGGGTCCGTGGTCCGGTCGCCGATCCTGGCGGCCGTGCGGGCGCATTCGAACAGGTCGGAGCCGCCCACCGCGACCTGGGCGAGCAGCCGCATGGTCTGCAGCGACCAGTCCTCGTCCTGGGGGAACAGCTCGATGATGGCGAGGGCGTCGCCGTCCGGCCTGCTCCGGGTCTCGGGCTCGGTCTTGGTATCGGTCACTTCTGCTCCTCGTGGGTTGTGGAAGGGGGTCTCTCTAGCGGCCCGCGGCGGATGACAGCGCCGCGATATCGCCCCAGGGCACCTGGTCGCGGATGGCGGCGCGGTAACGGGCCAGCTCCCGGGGCGCGTTGACGCACACCGCGCCCCGCACCAGGCCGTCCCGGCCGTAGACGGCGACCAGCCGGTCGTCCGTCCACTCCCGGACGGCGACCTCGCTGGCCGCCGCCGCGCGTCCGACGAACCGCATCCGGGCCTCGTACTGGTCGGTCCAGAAGTAGGGGACGGCGGTGAACGCCTCGCCGTGCCCGATCAGGGTCTGGGCGGCGCGGCGCCCCTGTTCGACGGCGTTGGTCCAGTGCTCGACGCGGATCTCCTCGTCGAACAGCGGGTTGTACCAGCGTGCGATGTCGCCGGCCGCCACCACGCCGGGCACCGAGGTGGAGAGGTCGGCGTGGCAGACCACGCCGTTGGTCGTCTCGACGCCGCTGCCGTCGAGCCAGTCGGTGGCCGGGGTGGTGCCGACGCCCGCCACCACGACATCGGCGTTGATGGTCCGCCCGCTGCTCAGGGTGAGCCGCGCGCCCGAGCCGGAGCGCACGACGGTGTCGACGGTGCAGGCGCACTCGATCTCCACCCCGTGCCGTCCGTGCAGGGCGCGGAACCAGGCGCCGACCTCGTCGCCGAGGGCCCGGGTCAGCGGGACGCGTCCCACCTCGACCACCGTGACGTCCAGGCCCAGTTGTCGGGCGGTCGCGGCGATCTCCAGGCCGATGAACCCGGCGCCGATCAGCGCCAGATGGCGGCCGGGGCGGAGTTCCTGCCGCAGCCGGAGGCCGTCCTCGACCGTGCGCAGCACATGGACCGGCGGGGCGTTCTCCGCGCTGGGCAGCCGCCTGGCCCTGGACCCGGTGGCGACGACCAGACCGTCGTACTCCACGGCGGTGCCCTCGTCGAGCAGGACCCTGCGCCGGGCGGGTTCGAGGCGGACGGCGGCGTGCCCGAGCCGGGTGGTGATGCCGTTCTCCTCGTACCACTCCGGGGCGCGGAGCCGCAGCTTCTCCATCTCCACGCCGGCCAGCAGGGCTTCCTTGGACAACGGCGGCCGGTCGTAGGGCAGTTCGTCCTCGGCCGAGATCAGGGTGATCTCGCCCCGGAACCCGTGCTCGCGCAGCGCGTCGGCGGCGTTCAGCCCGGCGAGGGAGCCTCCGACGATGGCGACCCGCCGCATGTCAGGCGCTCTCGACGGCGATGGCGATGGCCCGGGCCGGGCAGCCCCGGACGGCGGCCTCGGCCTGGGCCTGGAGTTCCGGCGTGGGGTTCGCACGCAGCAGCACCGCCTTGCCGGTGTCGTCGTCGAGGTCGAACAGCGCGGGGCCCTCGATCAGGCAGTTCGCGTACCCCTGGCACGCGTCCACATCGAGCGCTAGCTTCGTCCCCATGTCGTGTCACCTCCGTGACGTCGCTTCGAGGGTCAGTGACCGCTCGGTTCCAGATGCTCGATCCGCGGTTCGACGGTCGCGTCCCGTGCGGCCGCGGGCGTGTTACGGCTGTTGAGGGCGCGCACCCGGCCGCCGCTGATGACGGCGGAGATGCCGGGGATGTCGCCGATGGCGAGGGCGGCGCGCGCGCTGTCCCCGGTCGATCCCCAGGGCGCGTCCATGACGACCAGATCGCCCGCCCGCCCCTCGGCGATCAGCCCGGCCGGCAGGTTCCAGACCCGGGCGTTGTTCCCCGAGGCGGCGGCCCAGACGAGCGCCGGATCGAGGCCGGTCAGCGAGGAGAGTTCGGCGACGGTCTTGATGACACCCAGCGGCATCACTCCGGTGCCGGTCGGGGTGTCGGAGCCGATCACGATCCGCGACAGCGCGCCCCGTTCGGCGGCGCGTCGCAGAATGCGCACGGCCGACCGGAGGTTTCCGGCCTGGACCAGTTGGAGCGCCATTTCGGTCTGGTCCATGATCGTGTCGACCCCCGCGGGGTCGAGGGACGTCGGCCCGCCGTTGATATGGCCGCAGACATCGGGCGCCAGGGCCAGGAGGTGTTCGGGGGTGATCGGTTTGCTTCCGGGGATGCTCGCGCCGCCGGAGTGGCACATCACCGTGATGCCGTGCCGCTGCGCCCAGCGGACCTGGTCGGCGCCGTCGGCCGGGTCCTGGTAGCGGCCGAAGCCGAACTTCGCGAGCGAGACCCCGGCCTCCTGGAGGGCGGCGAAGTCCCGTTCCCGCAGGACGGGTTCCAGCACGACGGCGCCGGCGTGGACCGTCATGCCGCCGGGGTGGAAGTTCTCGAAGCAGGTCCTGGCGGCGACGGCCAGGGCCATGACGCCCACCGCCGAGTGGGGGCGTCCGGGGGCGTGGATCTCCCCCGGGCTGACGACCCGGGTGATGCCGCCGTGCACATAGCTCGCCAGGAAGTCGACCGTCTTCTGCCGGGGGGTGTAGTCCCCGAGCACCACATGGCAGTGGGAGTCGATGAGCCCGGGCGCCAGGGTGGCCCCCCGGGCGTCCACCACGGTGTCGGCGGTTTCGATCACCTCCCGCAGCCCGGCGGCGGCGCCCACCCGGCTGATGACGCCGTCGGTGACGACGACGGTGTCGGCGCCCGCCACGACGGGCGCCTCGATGTCGCCGGAGAAGACGGTGGCGGCGCCGATGACGGCGAGCGTGCTCATCGCTGGTCCCCACGTGCCAGCACATCGGCGACGGTGGTGCCGCCGACCCTGGCGTTGAGCCGGCCCCGGTTGGTCACCACGGCGATGACGACCAGCTCGTCCGGGTGCGGCGCGTCGGGGACGCGTATTTCCACCCCGTCGTAGTGGCTGCGCACCCAGACGTCGTCCTTGTACGCCGTCGGCACGTCGATGCGGTCGCCGGCGACGGCCGGCTTGGTCATGGAGGTGATCCAGGCGGCGCCGCCGCCGATGGCGTCGCGGAAGGCGTTGCCGAAGACGGAGGTCAACGCGGCGTTGATGTGCTCCTGTTCGCCGTCCGAGCCGACCAGGCCGCCCTTGCCGTAGCTCTCCACCGGCGCCCCGAGGAGCCGGGCCGCCTCCTCCCCGAGGGAGGTGCCCAACGCATCGGCGGCCTCGACGAGTTCGGAGAGGTCGTCGACGAACCCCCGTCCGGCGTAGGGGTTCCTGATCACCGCGCACACGGCGACCTTCCGCAGCGGCGTCCCGTCGGAGCTGCCGGCCGACGACCGGATCTCCTCGATCTGCGCGAAGGTCTTTCGGACCTGGAGTGACGAATCGGCCACGGCACCTTCTCCTTCTTGGAAGTTCTGGCGGTTCTGGCAGTTCTGGCGGTTCTTGGCAGTTCTTGAAAGTTCGTATCGCTGTACGAAGTTCGTGAGTAGGTCGCCACGCTAGGGCCGGCATCGGCTCCCCCGGCATCACCCGGTGGGGTAGTTCCGGCCCGGCGGCGCGCGGCGGTCAGACGGCGAAGAGGATCGTCTCGGGCCAGATGACGAAGACCGTCATCGCCAGGGCGTAGGGGATCAGGAACGGCGCGGCGCCGCGGAACACCGTGACGGCGTCGAGTGACTTGTCCAGGCCCGAGGTGATGAAGACGTTCACGCCGACCGGTGGGGTGATCGCGCCGATCGTGGTGATCATCGTGACGATGATGGTGAACCAGACGATGTCGTAACCGAGTTCGCCGACCAGGGGGAACAGCAGCGGGATGCTGATGACCAGGAAGCCGAGGGCGTCCATGATCGCGCCACCGACCAGGTAGATCCCCATCACGATCAGCAGGATCACGATGGGCGCGAGGGGCAGTCCGCCCACCCATTCGGCCAGGTCGAACGGGAGCCGGCTGAGGCTGAGGAAGCGGCCGAAGACAATGGCGCTGGCCACCAGGAAGATGACCATGGCGGAGATCCGCAGCGTCTCGATGATCGAGGTCCAGAAGAGGCTCCAGGTCAGCCTGCGGCTCAGCACGCCGATGACGATGGCGCCGAACGCGCCGACGCCCGCGGCCTCCGCCGGCGTGAACAGCCCGGCGAACAGCCCGCCGATGGCGACCAGGAACAGCAGCCCGGTCTCGCTCGCCGCCGAAAGGGAGCTGAACCGCTCCTTCCAACCGGCCTTCTCCCCGGCCGGCCCGAGCTCGGGTCTGAGCCGGCACATCACGAACACCGTGGCCAGCAGCAGCAGTCCGACGACTATGCCGGGGGCCAGGGCCGCGCGGAAGAGGTTGGTGATGGACTGCTCGGACTGCACCGCGATGATGATCAGCGCGGTCGAGGGCGGCAGCAGGATGCCCAGCGTGCCGCCGACGGCGACCGCGCCGCCGGCCAGCCGGGGGCTGTAGCCGTACCTCTTCATCTCGGGCAGAGCGACCGAGCCGACGGCCGCCGTGGAGGCGGAGTTGGAGCCGGAGATGGCGGAGAAGCCGATGCTCGCGGCGACGGTCGTCGCGGCCACGCCCCCGGGGAGGTGCCCGAACCACTTGTAGGCGGTGTCGAAGAGCTTGGCGCTGGTTCCCGTGCGGAACAGGACCTGTCCCATCAGGATGAACAGCGGCACGACGGCCATCGTGTAGGAGGAGAACTGCCGGTACATGTCGGCGGCCACCAGATGAATGGCGGCGTCCACGTCCTTGATGATCACGGCGCCGAAGAAGCCGACGCCGAGCATGGCGAACGAGACCGGCACTCTGAGAAGCAGGATGCCGAGCATGACGACGATCCCGAGGATCGCCACGAGGGTCGGGCTCACAAGGTACTCCCGTGCGTGGAAACGGGTGCCGGCGTCGGAACGCCGGTCTTCGGGCCGGTCACCAGATGTCCACTTCGGCGGACCTGTCGCGCCAGCAGGCGGTGATCCGGCCCAGATCGCCGAGCAGGGCGACAACCAGGCCGACGACACCGACGAGCAGCACGAACACCAGCGGCCACAGCGGGACTTGAAGCGCCTCGGTCGCCGAGCCGGTGTCGTACTGGTTGAGTCCGTAGCGGAGCAGACTGAGCGCCAGCTGGACGAAGAGCGCGATCGACGCGAGGGTCACCACGGTGCCGACGACCAGCTGGACGCGCTTGGTCAACCGGCCGGTGACCATGTCGATGGCGACATGCGACTTGTGGGTCTGCGCCTCGCCGAGCGCGAACGCGGACACCACCAGGACCAGCATCGACACGAGTTCGTAGGTGCTGCGGATCGGCGTGTCCAGCATTCGCAGCACGATGTTGGCGACGAGCAGCAACAGCATCGCGAGCAGCGCCACGCCACCGACATGGGCCAGCGACCGGGTGAACCGTTCGGTGCCGGCGATCAACCTGGTGGTCACGGCGCCTCCCCTGCCCGCTCGGTCCCGGCCGGTCCCTCGTCGTCGGCGGCGGTGGCGGCCTGGTCGACCAACTCGCGCATCCGGGCGAGCACTTCGGCGGCGTCGAAGTCGGCGCCCGCGTGGTCGTCGACCCAGTCGTCGGTCAGGTCCTCCATCAGGCGGTCCAACTCGGCGCGGACGCCGGGCTCCAGCTCCTCCGTCTCGACGCCGTGCTCGGCGGCGGCCCACTCAAGGGCTCCCCGCACGTTCTCGTCGTCGTGGAACTCCGAGGCGAAGGTGGTCATCTCCTCGCGCAGGCCGAGAATCTCGTCCTGGACGTGTTGCGGCAGCGAGTCGAAGACCTCCTGGTCCATGACGGCCACAAAGCTGTTGGAGATGCCGAGGGGGTAGTCGGTGACATGCCCGACCTGCTCGGCGAGCGAGAAGTCCCGCAGCACCTCGCGCGAGGAGACATAGCCGTCGACGACGCCCGTCTGTAGGTTCTCCGCGACATCGGACATGGACAGGCTGAGCGGCGAGGCGCCGAGCGCCTCCATGGTGGGGATCGCGGCGCCGGAGCTGCGGATGGCGGTCCCCGCGATATCGGAGAGGCCGCGCACCGGCGACTTGGTCTGGATATAGGCCGGCTCCGTGGTGAACGCCGTGATGATCTGGTAGCCGTCGAACTCCTCGGGCCGGAACTCCAGGAGCAGATCGAGGAAGGCGGCGCTGCCCTGTTGGGCGTTCTCGATGCCGACCGGCTGGTTGATCACCGAGGAGAGCGGGAACCGTCTGCTGTCGTAGGCCGGGGAGTCCAACCCGATGTCCACGACTCCGGCCGAGACGCCGTCGTAGATGTCGCCGGCGGACAACAGCGTTCCGCCGGGGTAGAGGTCGACCGTCACCTGTCCATCGGTCCGTTCGCCGAGCCGCCGGGCCCACTCCTGCATCTGCACCCCGGGGAAGGAGGCGGCGGGCGCGAAGAAGGCGTAGCTCAGCTTGATCTCGGCGTCCGGCTCGACAGCGGCGGGCGCGCCTCCCCCGCCCATACAGGCGGTGAGGCAGAGCGCGGCGCCCGACAGGGCGACCACCGCTCGGTAGCGTTTTGTTCGAGACATCTCGTTCTCCAAGCTTCTGGTGCGCTTATCGCGATGTGCTGGGGCGAACGTGTGGCGGGACGCTACCGAGGACTCGACGCCCGGGCATGGCCCCGTCCGGGTACTTCTCGGTGTTCAGGGGCCGTGCCGGGGCCGGTTGACGGAAGGCGCGCGGGCGCGCGGAAGCGCCCCGGCGGGGCGGGTGGGGTCCCGCCGGGGCGCTGTCGAAGGGGCGGCCAGGGCCTCGCCCGGCTGGCTGAAAACAGCCGCTGCCGAACTACACGCCGAACTGCCCTGGGGGCGGGCTCGGTTCAGTGGCCGATGAAGTCCTGCTCGGCCCAGGGGCCGACGACGCCGGGGTCGATCCGGGCATCCAGAACGAGGGGTCCACGCGGCCGGGCGAACCAGTCGGCGGCCGCCGCGAGGTCGGCGTGCCGGCGCACGGTGAGCGCGCGGGCCCCCGCCGCGCGGGCGCCCGCCGCGATGTCCCCGCCGCCGGTGAGGTCGGTGTCGGGGAAGCGCACCAGCTCCAACCCCGAGCCGTGGTCGAGGAAGTGGTGGACCTCGGCGCCGTAGGCGTGGTCGTTGTAGACCACGACCAGAACATCCAGGTCGAGGCGCACCAGGGTCTCCAGATCGGCCAGCGCCATGCGGTAGCCGCCGTCGCCGACGGCCAGCACGGTGAGTCGGTCGGGTCGGCCGACGGCCGTGCCGATGGCGGCGCCGAGGCCGAGGCCGATGGACTGGAATCCCGCGCTGGTGAAGACGAACCCGGCGGGGTCGGGGACGGAGAGGCCCATCGCCGGCCAGCCGATGAAGTGGCCGCCGTCCAGCACCAGCGACCGTTCGGCCGGCAGCAACTCCTCCAACCAGGCGGTGAGATCGGCGGGATGGCAGGTGCCGTCGGCGGCGGGCCCGGTGTTCCGCCCCGGTGGGTCCGGCGCCGGGGGGCGTGGCGGTGGGTCGAAGGTGCCGGCCGCCGGGCGGTCGTCGATCTCGGCGAGCAGCGCGGTGACCGTGGCCCCCACATCGCCGACGATGCCGAGATCGACCCGTCCGTTGAGGCCGATGGCCCGCTGGTCCCGGTCGATCTGGATCACCCTGACCCGGTGGTCGAAGACGGTGTCGCCGCGCGTCGTCCAGGTGGTCAGCGTCGCGCCCAGGGCCAGGATCAGATCGGCCGACTCCAGGGTCTCCACGGCGACGGGCTCGGAGAACCCGCCGGCGATGCCGACATCCCGTGGGTGTCCGGCGAACAGCCCCTTGACCACGGCGGTGGTCGCCAGCCGCGCCCCGATCCGGTCGGCGAGTTCGCCGATCACCGCGCCGGCCCCGGCGAGCCAGGCGCCCCGGCCGGCGAGCAGCACCGGGCGGCGCGCGGCCAGCAGTTCGGCGGCCAGCTCGGCTACGACCCGCTCGGACGGCCGGACATCGGCGGTCGGGGGCGACAGCGCGACGGCACCGGCGGGTTCCGCGGGCCCCGGGACCCGCGCCGCCTGCACGTCGAGCGGCATGTTGAGGACCACGGGTCGCCGCTCGTCGCGGGCCCGGCGGTAGGCGCGGGCCGTGTCGGCGACGACGGTCTCGGGCCGGTACAGCTGCTCGGCGATCCCGCCGGCGGCGGTGACCAACGCGGCCTGGTCGATATGGAAGTTGGACCTGGTCATCCCGGCGGAGGTCGCCCCGGCGATGACGACGACCGGGGTCCGGCTCTTGGCCGCCTCGCCGAGGGCGGTGAGGGTGTTGGTGAGTCCCGGCCCCTGGTGGACGCTGCAGACCGCGATCCGGCCCGTGGTGCGCCCGTAGGCGTCGGCCATGGCCATGGCGCCGCCCTCGTGGCGGGCCGCGAGGAACCGCGCCCCGCCCCGGACGAGGGCGTCCGTCGCGACGAAGTTGCCGCTGCCCACCACCCCGAAGACGGTGTCGACGCCGTGGTCGGCGAGCGTGCCGCCCACCGCCTCGGCGCCCGTCGTGTGCTCCCTGGTCACCTTCATGGTTCTCTCCTGGCACCGGTGTTGATGACGATCCCGGTGACGACCCGAGCGGCGACCGGATCGGCCAGATAGCTGTAGGCCCCCGTGTGGTCGTCCGGCTGCGGGGTGACCCCGAGCACATTGCCGCGGGCGATGCGTTCGTCGCGGCCCTCGACCCGGTCGGCCGTCATGCTCTGGCCGAGCGAGCGCAGCCCGCCGAACCGGGTGCCGCCGGTGCCGCCGGGGGCGACACCGTTGACCCGGATCCGGGGGGCGAGATCGACCGACAGATGGTCGACCACCCCCCGGAGCGCCCATTTGGAACTGCCGTAGAGCACGCCCCCGCCGGCGGGGTGGAACGCGGACTCCGACAGCGTCAGCGTCACCGATCCGCCGGCCGCCGACAGCGCCTCCCGGCAGACGGTGATCCCCTTGAGCGCGCTGAGGACATTGGTCTCCCAGATCTCCCTGGCCGCCGACTCCAGTCGTGCGCAGTCGAGTTCGCGGATGGAGGCGTAGTAGTCGAACACCCCGACGCAGGCGGTGAGATGGTCCAGCCGGTGCTCGTCGCCGCGTGCGACGTCCAGCGCCTCGGCCAGCGTCGCCGCGTCCGTCGCGTCGCCCACCACCGTCCGCAGCCGCCTCCCCGCCGGGCCGGCGGCGTCGCGGCGCAGCAGTTCGGCGTGGTGGGCGGATCTCTCCAGCACGGTGACGGTCGCGCCGAGCGCCAGATACCGCAGGCTCACCGCCCGTCCGATGCCGGAACCGCCGCCGGTGACCAGGGTGTTGAGCCCGGCCAGCGGTCCGGGCCGCGGCCCCTTCGGGTGCGCGCTCATGCTCCCGGTTTCCTCGCCAGCAGCCCGGTGATGAACTCCGGTTCCTGATAGCTCAGACAGTCCAGCGCCACCGCGTCGTAGCGGACGCAGGTGTTGCGCCGGGGGGACCAGATCTCCAGCCGCGTCCCGTTGCGCGTCTGGACCTTGCGCACCACGACGTCGGCGAACTCGTTGGCGATGACGACGGGGCCCTCGTTGCCGCCGTCGCGCGGATGGGGAAGGACCTCGCCGTCCTCGGGGTTCTCGGCCAGGGGGGTGTGCTCGGCCGTGGGTTCCGGCCCGTCGTCACTCATCAGCGCGCTCCTTCGGTCGGTCGGGTCAGAGAAAGATCGACAGGTTGTGTGCGTTGATCACCGCCTGGTCCAGCACCGCGTAACGCCGCGCCAGCAGCCAGCCGTCCGCCGCGCGGCGCAGCGTGTCCCTGCGGGCGACCGAGTAGAGGTTCGGCTCGATGCTGTCCCCCCGGCTGCGGTAGACGAGGCAGTTCGACGAGACCAGCAGCTCGTCGTCCCGCTCCCCCGGATCCGCCACCACATTGGTCACGTAGTGCCGGGTACGGGACGGCGGCTGTTCGGCCCAGGCGAAGTCGGTCTCCAGCCGGGCGACCCGCAGGGTCAGGGTCTGCTTGTCGTCGTCGAAGATCCGCGCCGTCGGCGAGACCTCCCATTCGGCCAGGCCCTCCCTGGTCACCCGGAGCGGCACCACATAGCTGATGTCGTCCGTCAGATACCCGAGCCAGTCGCGGTAGCGGCGTTCGTCGAGCGCCAGCGCCTCGCGGTGCAGGAAGTCGGCGACGTCGAGCAGGGTGTCCCGGTCAACTCCCTTGGCTGCCACGTCCCTCACACCCGTCCCGTCATGTAGTCGGACCATCGGGACCAGAGATTGCGGAAGTTGGAGTCGTTGACATAGGGCTTCACCACATGCCCGGGACCGGGGAACTCCGGATCGGGGGAGCTGTCCATGCCCATGATGTAGGGGAAGTCGACATCCCTGACCATGGTCGACCCGGCGGACCGCGTCACCCGGGCCCAGTTCTCCAGATCGTCCTGCTCGAACGTTCCAGCCTGTGCGAAGGCCAGGGTGTAGGCGCGGTACGCCTCCCGCTTGTACTCCTCGGACGCGTCCCTGGGAACCAGACACCAGGAGTACATCTCGGTTCTGCCCGGGCCGATCGGATGGTAGAGACGCATCGTCACAAACCGCACGCCGGTCTCCCCGGGGACCACGCTGAACGGCTGCATCAGAAAGGAGAGGTTGGGAAACAGCGTGCCGACGGCGGTCCTGGTCCTGGAGAACACCTCGATCTGTTCGGCGGTGAGGCTCTGCCGCATCTCGGCGGTCAACTCCTCGGGAAAACCGGCGAACGGCGGAAAGCCAGGGGTATGGCCGAGGCCGATGCCATGTCCCCGGCCGGGGATGCTCGCGGCCCAGCCCTGGCTGTGGGTGGCCCCCGAGGAGGCGAAATAGCCCAGATTGAAGCCGAACTGATGGGCGACCGGCGTGTGGTATCCGTCGCCGGAGAAGTTCTCGGCGGCGATCTTCCAGTCGGTCTCCGTGACCCAGTGGTCCGGCGGGCCGTGCACCTCGCTGCCCGAACGCCCCTGTTTGAGATAGAGGTCCAGATAGAACTGGAAACCGCCGAGGTATTCGTCGAGCGACGGCGCCTCGGGGTCGATCGTCCCGAACACCAGACCCGCATAGCTCTCGGTGCGCACCTTGAGCAGACCCCAGTCGCGTCTCCTGAGCCTGCCCTCGTATCCCTCCTTCAGATAGGGAACGCCGATGAGTTCCCCGGAGTTCTTGTACACCCAACCGTGGTACGAGCAGCGGAAGTGCGAGGCGTTCCCCATCTCCGACTTGCAGAGCATGTTGCCACGATGCCGGCACATGTTGAGGCTGGCATGGATCTCGCCGTGCTCGTCCCTGGCGACGATGAGGTTGTTGTTGGCGATATAGCGGGTGACATAGTCGCCGGCGTTGGGCACCTCTGACTCGTGGGCGAGAAAGCACCACGCCTTGCCGAAAAGGCGTTCCTGCTCGATGGCGAAGATCTCGCTGTCGTTGAAGACGCGCGCCGGGAAGCGTCCCTGTGGAATTCCGTCCCTGATCTCTTCGAGGGCCGATTCAACTCCCTTACCGATCGGCGTCGTGGTCATGGGTCACACCTTCTCGGCGGACCGGGTGGAGGTGCCCAGCCGCGCCTCGATCTCGGCGGTGATCTGCCGATAGCGCTCGACATGCTCAAGCGTCGTCCCGCGGTGCACCTCGGGCAGCAGATCCTCCGTGTAGGGCACCCGGCTCTGCCCGACGTTCATATAGCCGGCGGCGTTGACCCGGATCTTCTCCAGCGGAATGTTGTACTTCGCGAACTCGAAGAAGTCCTGTCCGACGATGAACGGTTCGTGCGCCCAGCGCAGCCGCTCGGTGAGCCAGCGGGCGTCGTCGGTGCGGCCCTCGCGGAGGGCGTCGCGCAGCGCGAGCACAGGACCGGGGCCCATGGCGGTGGTCGAGGACCAGGCCATGCCGGCCAGCTCCTCGCCGTACATCTCCCAGGCCGCGAACCAGTCGGTCTCGATCGGCATCAGCGGGAAGCTGGTGCCGGTGTGCGCCATGTCGTTGTGGTAGCGGAAGCCGACCGAGGCGCCGCCGGCGTACTTGACCGCGACGACCTGGGGCAGTTCGACCAGGCTGCGGTAGATCGAACGCGGGATCACGCCACCGAACGCGGCCGTGTTGTCGTAGACCACGATGGCCAGTTCGGGCACGGCCTCGGCGACGTCCCGGTAGAACCGCTCCATGATCGGGGCGACCATGTCACCCCACATCGGGCGGCCGAGCAGGGTCCCGGTGACGCCGATGTCCGAGAGGAACCTCATCCGCGCGACGGTGTCCCGGGTGTTGAGGGTGGTGGCGCCGACAAAGACGGGAAAGTCGGGGTCCTCCGACCGCGCGGTCTCGGCCACGCAGGTGGCGAACGCCTTCCACTCGTCCAGGGTGAGCGTGCCCATCTCGCCCAGCGTCCCGTTGGTCGCGATCGCGTCGACGCCGTCCCGGATGAGCGCGCGGATCATCCGCTCGGTCTCCACCAGGTCCACAGTGTTCTCCGCGTCCACCCGGTCGGCGCCCGGCAGCGCGGGGGTGGGCGGGTAGGCCATGACACCGCGCATGTCACGCCCGGTCACCTTGGGAAGCTTGCTACTCATCAGGTCCTGCCTTCTTCTCGGTGTTCACGGTCTTCTCGATCGAGCCGGCCCGCCCGATCGGGCTGAACTCACATACGGGCGGCGGCCACCGCCGTCCCGGTCAGCCATTCGGGGACCGGCTCGTAGGCCAGCACCTCGAACGGCGCCCGGGCCGCGCCCGCGGCGACCAGCCAGGTCCGGATCTCATGGGCGCCGTTTCCGGCGGCGTCGATCTCGCCGGCGGAGTAGGCGAGCAGCCGACTCTCGTCGCCGTCGCTCAACCGGCCGAGGAAATCGCGGTCGAACGCGGTGTTGATCCGCCCCGACTCCGGCAGCCCGACCCAGTGCGAGAGGCCGCCGGTGCCGACCACGACGACGCGTCGCACATCGGACTGCGCCTCGACCGCGCGGCGGATCATCTTCCCGAAGTCGTGGCAGCGCCGCAGGCCGGGCCAGGGCGGGTTGACGCCGTTCACGATGACCGGCACCAGTGGGTACCTCGACGCGGGGTCGAGATGCTTGAGGGGAACGCAGAAGTTCTCGTCGAACTCAAGCCCGCCCTCGACCAGGGCGGGGTCGAACTCCGATTCCAGGGCGAACTCGTAGAGATGCCGGCCGAGTTCCGGCTGCCCCGGATAGTGGTGCTGTTCGACATCGAGGAACCGGCCCATCTCCCTGGTCACCGGGCCCAGATAGGAGTCGCTGGTCGCGATGGCGAAGGCCGGGAGGTTCCCCAGATGGAAGTTGGTGAAATGCTCGACGGACACCGCGACGATCGCGTCGGGGGCCAGCGCGTCGATTCTCCGCCGCACCTCGGCGAAGGCGGATTCGACGGCCTCGCGTTTCGCGGGCTCGGCGCGCTCGGGCCATCCCGTGATGCCCGGTGAGTGCGAAGCGGTGAAAGCGCCGACAACGCGTCCCCTGGGCTCGCTCATCGAACCTCCTCCCCACGTATCCGTGCGTAGTACTCGGCGCGGTCGACCTTCAGCTGAATGGCGCAGAAGTAGATGAGATACGGGTTGAACCCGCGCTCGTACATGGCCCTGAAGTCGAGATCGCGCATCGCGGCACGGTTCGCGCCGGTGATTCCGTAGGAATCCAGGACCGCGTCCGGATCGGCGAGAAAACGCCTCGCGAGGTCCGGGTCCTTTCGGATGTCCCATAGCAGTTTGTGGAGGTTGTACATCGGCCTACCTCCCTCGTTCCTGACGACGCCGTCATCCCCAAAGCCGTTAGCCGTTAGCCGTGGCCGTTAGCCGTGGGCCGTTGGGACCTGGAGTCTAGGAAGGAGCGGCCGCCGATCGCGTTACCCCTTCGGGTAGTTCCGGGGGAACGGCGGGAACGCCGAAGCCCCCGCCGCCCGGAACGGACGGCGGGGGCGCGGCAGGTCCCGGCGGCGGGTTCTAGAGGACGCGGCTGCCGCCGATGGGCAGATCCCAGAGGTCCTCGGGCGCGCGGCCGGCCGCGCGCCAGGCCGCGCGGACCCGGACCAGCGGCTCCAGCGGGGGTTCGGCGGAGAGCGAGAACGTGCCCCAGTGCATCGGCGCCATCAGTGCCGCGCCCAGGTCGTGGCAGGCGCGAACGGCCTCCTCGGGGTCGGTGTGCACCGGGCGGAGGAGCCAGGGCGGGGCATAGGCGCCGATCGGGAGAAGGGCCAGATCGATGCCGGGACAGCGGGCGCCTATCTCGGCGAACCAGTGGCCGTAGCCGCTGTCCCCGGCGAAGTAGACCCGTTGCCCCGCGCCGTCGGTGAGGACCCAACCGCCCCAGAGGGAGCGGCAGGTGTCCAGCAGTCCGCGCCGTGACCAGTGGTGGGCGGGGACGAAGTCGAAGCGCACCGGGCCGCCGGCGGCCGGGAGTTCGGCGGCCTCCCACCAGTCCAGCTCGGTCACCTGGTTGAAGCCCCGGCGGCGGAACCAGTCGCCGAGGGCGGCCGGCACGAAGAGCGGGGTGAGCCGGGGCAGCCGTTTGAGGGTGGGCGCGTCGAGATGGTCGTAGTGGTTGTGGGAGATCACCACGGCGTCCACCGGCGGCAGCTCGTTCCAGGGCACGCCGACCGGGGTGAGCCGGGGCGGGGTGCCGAGGATCTTGCGGGACCAGACGGGGTCGGTGAGCACGGTCAGCCCGCCGATGCGGATGATCCAGCTGGCGTGTCCGGCCCAGCTGACGGCCACGGTGTCGGGCCCGACGTCCGGCACCGGCTCGGGCGCGAACGGGAGCCCGGCCGCGGCGTAGCGGGCCGAGGCGCCGGGGCGGAGCGCGCCCTGCCGCACGGCGCGCAGCATCGGGCGAAGCCCGGGCAACGGGTCGGTGAGCCGTTCGGCGAAGCCGCGCGGCCAGGGCCGCCGCTGGAACAGCGGACGCGGCGGGGTCGCCTGCCGTTCCGCCGGATCGGCGCCGGTGGCAGGACGGGGCCGCTCGGTTGGTTCCGTCCGGTCGGTCATGGGGCCTCCCATCTCACGCTTTCAGCGCAACACGGCCATGCGTGGCGGCCATCCGGGCGGCCGGGGCGAGTGGGCCGATCCAGTGACGGTGTCCATGATGCGAAACGATATTGACCGGGATCTGAGACGGGAGGAGGGTGTGGGGCATGTCGAAGACGCATCCGGAGTCCCGTTATGTCCATGGGCACCACACCTCGGTGCTGCGCTCCCACCGGTGGCGGACCGCGGCGAACTCCGCCGCCTATCTGCTGCCCGAACTCCGCCCGGGACAGGCCCTGTTGGACCTCGGCTGCGGCCCCGGCACGCTGACCGCCGACCTCGCCGCGCGGGTGGCCCCCGGGCAGGTGACCGCCGTGGACCACGCGCCCGCCATCCTGGCGACGGCCCGGGCCGAGGCGGAGTCCCGGGGCCTCACCGGCATCCGTTTCGACACCGCCGACGCCCATGCGCTGGACTTCGAGGACGACTCCTTCGACGTGGTCCACGCCCATCAGGTGCTGCAGCATCTGGCCGATCCGGTGCGGGCGCTGCGCGAGATGCGCCGAGTCTGCCGGCCGGGCGGCGTGGTCGCGGTCCGGGACGCCGACTACGCGGCCATGACGTGGTACCCCGAACACCCGGGTCTCGACGGCTGGTTGGACCGCTACCGGCGGGTGGCGCGGGCGGAGGGCGGCGAGCCGGACGCGGGGCGAAGGCTCGTCGCCTGGGCGCGGGAGGCCGGCTTCGCCGAGGTCACCGCCTCGGCCACCGCCTGGTGTTTCGCGAGCGAGGCCGACCGCGCCTGGTGGAGCGGCCTGTGGGCGGAGCGGACCACCGACTCCTCGTTCGCCGATCTCGCCCTGGCCGGCGGCCATGCCACGGCCGAGGAGCTGCGCGCCACCGCCGAGGCGTGGCACGCCTGGGGCGCGGACCCGGACGGCTGGTTCCTCGTCCCGCACGGCGAACTGCTCTGCCGACCCTAGGGCGGCCACCCCCGGTCGTGGTCAACCCCTGCGCCAGAGGAAGAGGCCGAGTCCCGACAGCAGCACGGTGGCCGTGCCGAAGGCGGTGCGCAGGGCGTTGAAGCGGGTCCAGCGGGGGGCGAAGTCGTGCCAGAGGGTGGCGGGGTCGGCGGTGCCGTTGGCCAGGGCCTCGTTGAGGGGGACGTTGACCGCCACGGTGGGCAGAAAGGCGCCCACCGCATAGCTGACCCCGGCGGCGACAAAGACGAACGCCGCCGCCCGGTGGCCGAGGGCCAGCAGGGCGACGGCGGTCGCGATCGCCGTCAGCGGGATCGCGGTGAAGGACGTGAGGAAGAGCGGGTTGAGGATCCTGGCGTTCATCGCCCGCATGGACGCGACCGCCTGCTCGGGCTCCAGGGTGTTCAACCCGGGGAGCACGGAGACGGAGAAGGCGAAGAACGTGCCGGCGACGACCGCCGCCAGTACCAGGGTGAGCAGTGCGCCGAGCAGGGCCAGAGTGGTCATGCCCCCCAGTGAACCGACACCGCCCGGGCGCCGCCCATCGGCCACGCTCTCGACCGCATAAGCCAGCGTCTCGCCCCGGCCGGGCGGCGGGGCGGGCTCAGGGGCGGACCACGATCTTTCGTCCGAGGCCGGCGGCGAAGCGGTCGAGGGCGGCCGGGTAGTCGTCCAGCGGCAGCCGGTCGCTGATGAAGACGCCCGGGTCGAGGACGCCGGTGGCGAAGAGTTCGGCGGCCCGCTCGTAGCTGTGCAGCACGGCCATCGAACCGGTGATGGTGATCTCCTGGTTGTAGATGCGGTAGGGCTCGATGGTGGCGGTGGTGGCGTAGTCGGCGACGCCGAACTGGAGGAAGGTGCCGGCCTTGGCGACCCGGCCGATGCCGTCCTGGATGGCGGCGGCGTTGCCCGTCGCGTCCACCACGATGTCCCAGCCCTGCGGGCGGTCCAGCTCGTCGGCGTTCCCGGCCGTGTTGGAGCAGCCCAACCGGCCGGCGGTGGCGAGTCGTTCGGGGTTGATGTCGACCACGTCGACGGCGCTGGCGCCGGTCCGTTTGGCCAGTTCCAGCATCATCAGGCCCATGGTGCCGGAGCCGTAGATCAGCACCCGGGCGCCGAGCGTGGAGCGCAGCACGTCGTAGCCGCGCACCGCGCAGGACAGCGGTTCGATCAACGCCGCGTCCTCGGTGGCGACATGGTCGGGCAGCGGCACGCAGTTGGCGACGGGCGCGACCGCGTACTCGGCGGCGCCGCCGGCGACGGTGACGCCGATGGCGGCCCACCGGTCGCAGAGGTTGCTGTGGCCGGTGCGGCAGTAGCGGCACTCGTGACAGTAGAGGGAGGGGTCGACGGCGACCCGTTCGCCGACGGCGCGTTCGTGGACGTCGCGGCCCACCGCGATCACCTCGCCGGCGAACTCGTGGCCCGGCACCACGGGCAGCGTCGGCGCGAACTCGCCCTGCCTGATGTGCAGGTCGGTACCGCAGAGCCCGCAGGCGGCGACCTTCACCACCACCTCGCGGGGGCCCGGGGTCGGGTCGGGCACGGTGGTGACGGTGACCGTGCCGACGGACTCGATCAGGGCGGCTTTCACTTGACGGCTCCTAGCGACAGGCCCTGGACGAGTTTGTCCTGGGCGGCGAAGCCGGCGGCGAGCACCGGCAGTGAGATGGCGATGGCGGCGGCGGACAGCTGGGCGAGGAACAGGCCCTGGCTGGTGATGAAGCTGGTGAGGAAGACCGGCGCGGTCTCGGCGACGACC
This sequence comes from Streptomyces sp. NBRC 109706, assembly GCF_000974485.1. Taxonomy (GTDB): domain Bacteria; phylum Actinomycetota; class Actinomycetes; order Streptomycetales; family Streptomycetaceae; genus Streptomyces. Next base: position 286,003 of record NZ_BBOM01000009.1, read on the forward strand.
CCGGTGAGCACCCGGGCGAAGAGCAGTTCGTTCCAGCTGAAGATGAAGCAGATCAGCGCGGTGGCGGCGATGCCGGGCAGCACGATGGGGGCGATCACCCGGCCGAGCACCACCGGCAGCCTGGCGCCGTCGAGTTGGGCCGCCTCGATCACCGAGACCGGCACCTCGGCGAGGAAGGACTGCAGCATCCACACCGCGATCGGCAGGTTCATGGAGGTGTAGAGGAGGACCAACAGCCAGATGTTGTCGAGCAGTCCGGTGTTCTTGGCGAAGAGATAGATGGGCAGCAGCCCGGCGACCACGGGCAGCATCTTGGTGGAGAGGAAGAAGAACAGCACGTCCCGCCACTTCTTCACCGGCCGGATGGAGAGCGCGTAGGCGGCCGGCAGCGCCAGCAGCAGCACCAGTGCGGTGGACACCAGCGAGGCGGTCAGCGAGTTGATCAGCGGCGGCCAGGGGTCGGTGCCGGAGGAGGCGCCGAAGAACTCCCGGTAGCCGTCCAGGGTGAGGGGCGCGGTGAGCGCCGGCGGGTTGCTGGCCGCGTCGGACTCGGCGTGGAAGGAGGTCAGCACCATCCAGGCGACCGGCAGGAAGAAGACCAGGCCGGCGAACCAGGCCAGCAGGCCGAGCAGCGCGCCCTTGGCGGAACGTGGCCTGGCGCGGGAGCCGGTGGACGTCGGGGAGGTCATCCTCGGCTGCCCTCCTCTCGGAAGAGCGAGGACACCACGCGCAGCGCGAACACGGCGATGCCGATGGAGCCGAGCACCACCAGCACGCCGGCGGCCGAGGCCACGCCGTAGTCCTGCGCCTGGTAGAACTCGCGGTAGATGACATAGGGGAGGTTGGCGGTGTCCAGGGCGCCGCCGGTGAGGGTGAAGACGGCGTCGAAGTTCTGCACAATGTAGATCGAGCCGAGCAGGGCGCCGAGTTCGAGGTAGCGCCGCAGGTGCGGCAGGGTGAGATGGCGGAAGATCTGCCAGTCCCCGGCGCCGTCGATCCGGGCCGCCTCGGCGAGTTCCGGCGGTCGGCTCTGCAGCCCGGCGAGCAGGATCAGCATCATGAACGGGGTCCACTGCCAGATCAGCGAGACCTCGACGGCCAGCAGCGGCATCTCCGAGATCCAGTCGGGCTGCGGCGCGGTGAAGCCGAACAGATCGCCGAACTTCCCCAACAGGCCGTTGAGCAGGCCGTATTCGGGGTTGAACAGCAGATGCTTCCACATCAGCGCGGCGGCGACCGGCACCAGCAGAAACGGGGTGATGGTCATGGTGCGGACCAGGCCGCGCCCCCGGAAGCGGCGGTCGAGCAGCAGCGCCAGGGCGAGGCCGAGCAGCAGGCTGACGATGACCACCGTCGCGGTGAGCAGCGCGGTGGTGAACACGGCGCGGCGCAGGCTGGCTTCGCCGAGCACCGTGTCGTAGTTGTCGAATCCGGTGAAGGCGCGTTCGTCGGGGTAGAGGGCGTTCCACTCGAAGAGGGAGATCACCAGGGTGGCGGCGAAGGGGAGTTGGGTGACCAGGATGAGGAACACCAGCGCGGGCAGCAGCGGCGCCCTGGTGGACCAGGCCCTGGCCCGGTTCCCGCCGCGGGCCGGCGTCCGCTGGGGACGGCGCGGCCCGACGGCGTCGTGCGCGGGTCCGGTCCCGGGACCGCCGCTTCGGAGGCGGCCGGCCATCAGTCGCGGTACCTCTCGGCGACCTCGTCGGCGAGCCGCTGCGAGGCGGTCAGGGCGTCCTCGACGCTCTGCTGTCCCGCGATGGCGCCGCTGATCTCCTGGGAGACCCGGGTGCCGAGGTCGGCGAACTCGGGGATGCCGACGAACTGCACGCCGGGCGCGGGGCGTTCCTGCACGCCGGGGCTGATCGGGTCGGCCTCGTTGATGGCGTCCCTGGTCACCTCGTAGAACGCGGCGGCGGCCTGCTGGTAGTCCGGGTTGTCGTAGGTGGAGGAGCGCTTGCCGGCGGGGACGTTCTCCCAGCCGAGGGTTTCGCCGACCAGTTCCTCGTACTCGGCGCTGGACGCCCAGGAGATGAACTCCCAGGCGGCGTCGGCGTTGTCGGATGCCTTCTGGATGCCCCAGGCCCAGGTGTAGAGCCAGCCGGAGCTGTCGGTCTGCTCGACGGGCGCGGCGACATAGCCGATCCGGCCGCGCACCGGGGAGTCCTCGGCCTCCAGGGAGCCGGCGCCGGCGGTGGCGTCGTACCACATGGCGGTGTTGCCCTGGACCATGTTGTTGAGGCATTCGGCGTAGCCGGCCTGGGCGGCGCCCGACTCCCCGTGCTCGCGGACCAGGTCCACATAGAACCCGACCGCCTCGACGAACTCGGGGTCGGTGAGCCCGGCCTGCCAGTCGGCGTGGAACCAGGTGCCGCCGAAGGTGTTGACGACGGTGGTCAGCGGCGCGATGACCTCGCCCCAACCGGGCAGCCCACGCAGGCAGATGCCCTTCATCTCGGCCTCGGCGCCGTCGATCGTGGCGGCGAAGTCGGCGACCTCGGTCCAGGTGGGGCGGTCCGGCATGGTCAGTCCGTGTTCCTCGAACACGTCGGTGCGGTACATCAGGAACGACGACTCGCCGTAGAACGGCTGGGCGTAGACGCTGCCGTCCGCGCCGGTGAGGGAGGTCTGGATGGGTTCCAGGATGTCGTCCACGGCGTAGTCGGCGTCGTCGGCGAGATAGTCGTCGAGCGAGTGCAGCCAGTCGTTGCCGGCGTAGATGGGGGTCTCGTAGTTGGAGATGGTGGCGACGTCGTACTGGCCGGACTGGTTGGCGAAGTCCTGGCTGATCTTGTCCCTGACCTCGTTCTCCGGCAGGACGGTGAAGTTGACGTCGATGCCGCTCTGTTCGGTGAAGTGTTCGGCCGTCAGCTGCTGGAGCTGGGTCATCTGGGGGTTGTTGACCATCAGGACGTTGATGCTGTCGCCGTCGGACGAGCCGGAGCCGCCGGCTCCGGAGCAGGAGGTGACCAGCAGTCCGGCCGCCATGGCGACGGCCAGGGCGCACCGGGTGCGTCGGGACGAAGGGGACATGTGGGGTACTCCTGAGGTGGTGGAGGCCGTGCGGGATCACCCCACCCGCGAGGCGGGGGTGGGTGGTTGGCGGGATCGGGCGGGGCGCCGGGTCAGACGCGGATGACCTGGGGCCCCTGATGGAGATAGCGGTGGGCCTCGGCTGCCGGGAGACGCACGCTGGTGACGATGGTGTCGAAGTCGGAGACCTCGGCGAAGCGGCAGAAGCTGGCGGCGCCGAACTTGGTGTGGATACCGGCGAAGACGCGGCGCCTGGAGGCCAGCACCGCCTGCCGTTTCACCTCGGCGACGGCCGGGTCGGGGGTGGTGAGGCCGTGTTCCCTGGAGATGCTGTTGGCGCCGATGAAGCCGAGGTCGATGACGAAGCCGGCGAGCATCTTGGTGGTCCAGCTGTCCACGGTGGCCAGCGTCGCCTCCCTGACCCGCCCGCCGAGCAGCAGCACCGAGAACTCGCTGACCTGCGCCATCGAACTGGCCACCGCCAGGGAGGCGGTGACCAGGGTGAGTCGGCGGTCACGCGGCAGGCATTCGGCGATCAGCTGCGGGGTGTAGCCCTCGTCGACGAAGATGGTCTCGGCGTCGCCGACCAGCTCGGCCGCGGCCGCCGCGATGCGCCGCTTCTCCGGCACATGGCGGGTGGAGCGCGCCGCCAGGGTGGTCTCGAACCCGGCGCTCTCCACCGGGTAGGCGCCGCCATGGGTGCGGCGCAGCAGCCCGTGCGCCTCCAGCACCCGCAGATCGCGGCGGACGGTCTCCCGCGCCACCCGCAACTCCCTGGCCAGCTCCGCGACCTCGACGGAACCCGCGCGCCGCGCCGCATGGACGATGGCGCGCTGACGCTCTACCGCGGTCACTCTGCCTCCACGACGGTCCGGTCTCTCCCAGCTGTGCCCGAATGGGCCCGTACGGAGATTTGTACCGTCGGAGAGCGGCGTCGAACAGAGGGCAACTGCTCAGGATCATGCCCGGTTGTGCCCGTTGTTTGCGCCGGGCGGCGGGTGGACGGCGCAGCTCAGCGGCGCGCGGCGGGGCGCGGACGCCGCCCGGCTCGCCCGTTTCCGGCCAGCCTCAGCCCGCTCGGGGCCCGGACGCCCGGAAACTGCCCGAGCGGGCGCAGCAACGGCCGCGTCGGTGCGGACGGCGCGGACGGCGCGGACGGGTCAGCGGCGTCTGGCGGCGTAGACGCCGCAGAGGGCGCCGATGGCGAGGGTGAAGAGCAGCGCCAGCCAGAGCGGCATGGTGACCTCGGGGATCAACAGCCTGATCCTGGTCTGGCGGGTGTTGCCGAAGATGAAGATCAGCGTCAGCACGGCGATCACCAGCATGATGATCCGGCCGGGAGTGAAGAACTCGTTGGTCCGTGGGGCTCTCGTCCTGGTGGTCATGACCCCAGGATGAGAGCGAAGGCGGCCGTCCGCCCGCCGAGCCGGGAAGGGGGACGGCCGCCAGGGCGCTCGGGGCGCGCTCAGGCGTAGACGCGTTCGACGAACTCGGCGAGCTGGTCGTCGCTCAGCACCCGGGCCAGATCGGCCTCGCTGATCATGCCGGCCAGGCGCTTGTTCTCGTCGATCACCGGCAGGCGGCGGATCTGGTGCGTCTCCATCTCGGCGAGCACCTCGTCCACCTCGGCCATGGTGTTGATCCAACGCGGGGTGCCCCGGCACAGGTCCCCGGCCGTGACCTTGGCCGGGTCGTGGCCGGCGGCCACCACCCGCACCACGATGTCACGGTCGGTGATGATCCCGCAGAGACGTTCGTCGACGTCGCTCACCGGAAGCGCGCCCACGTCCAGCTCGCGCATCAGCTGCGCGCCCCGGTCCAGGCTCTCGGTGGCGGGAATCCACTGTGCGCCGGGGTTCATGATGTCCGCGGCGATGGTCATGAGGGGTCCCTCCTCGAACATTTCGGTTGGGTGGTTCTCATGCCTCCCCACCATGCTCGACGATTCGCCCCATCTGCGCCATTCGGGTGAGTAGCCGCCCGTCGGCCCGTGACGTAGTCCGCCGCGCCGTTCTCAGTGCGCCTCCCGGCCGCCGTCCAGGTCCAGCTCCGGCACATCGTCCCGGTCCAGGCCGAACGCGCTTACGTAGAGGGCGAGTTCGGCCTCCAGGGCGCGGCGGATGGTGGCCGCGCGGCGGAAGCCGTGGCCCTCGCCCTCGAAGGTGAGATAGGCGTGCGGCACCCCCCTGCCGGCCACCGCCGCCAGCAGCCGTTCGGCCTGCTCGGGGCGGCAGATCCGGTCGTCCAGGCCCTGGAGCAGCACAAAGGGGGCGACGATCCGCTCGGCGTGGTGGACGGGGGAACGTTCCCGGTAGCGGTCGGGGACATCGTCCAGCGGGCCGATCAGCGACTCCAGATAGTGCGACTCGAAATCGTGGGTGCCGTCCCTGGACCAGCCGACCATGTCCAGCAGCGGATAGCTGATGGCGCCGGCGGCGTAGAGGTCGGCCGTGTCCGGGTCGGTGAGCGAGGCGGCGGCGGTGTAGCCGCCGGCGCTGCCGCCGCGGATGCCCAGCCGGGCCGGATCGGCGGCGCCCTCGGCGACCAGGCCACGGGCCACGGCGGCGCAGTCCTCGACGTCGACCACGCCCCAGTTGCCGCGCAGCCGCTCGCGGTAGGCGCGGCCATAGCCGGTGGAGCCGCCGTAGTTGACCTCGGCGACGCCGATGCCGCGCGAGGTGAAGTAGGCGATCTCCAGATCGAGGGCGAGCGGGACATGGTCGGTGGGGCCGCCGTGCGCCCAGATCACATAGGGCGGCGCCGCGCCGGGCGGCCCGGTGAACCCGGGGTGGCGCGGCGGATGCACCCAGGCGTGCACCTCGCGGCCGCCGGGGCCGTCGAAGACCCGGGCCGCCGGCCGGGAGTGGTGCTCCGGGTCGACCCGGTCCTCGTGCCGCTCGGCCAGCACCCGGCAGTGGCCGGTGGCGGTATCGAGACAGACCACCTCGTAGTCGCGGTCCGGTCCCGCCGCGATGCCGACGACCCGCTCGCCGGCCGCCGCCAGCGAGGGCCACCAGGCGGTCCAGGGGCCGACGGCGTCCGCCAACTCGCCGGTGGCCGGGTCGAGTACGGCCAGTCGCGAGGTGCCGAGACCGTGCAGCACGGCGATGGTACCGTGCGGCAGCGGAACCATCCAGCGCAGCCCGATCCGCCAGAGCGCGTCGCCGAACTCTTCTTGTTTCGCACAGAGGTTGGTGACCGTGCCGGTGTCCGGGTCGATCCGGTGCGGCTGCCACCAGCCCTCGCGGTCGGTGAGCGCCAACAGGCTGCCGTCGTGGGCCCATTCGACCTGGGTGACGGATTCCGTCGGGCCGCCGGCGAGGATCCGCGAGGGGCGGAGCCGGCCGTCGTCCGTGACCTCGGCGAGCAGCAGTTCGGTGCCGTCCCAGGGCATCCGGGGGTGGTCCCAGGCCAGATAGGCGATCCGGGAGCCGTCGGGCGAACGACGGGGGCCGGTGACAAAGCGGTGCCGGTCGTCCGTCAACTCCCTTATCGCGGACCGGTCCTCGGCGGCCGAGCCGTCCAGCGGCACGGCGACCAGCAGCCGGCGCAGATCGCTCGGCCCGGGGCCGGTGAACTCCTCAAGGACGCACCAGACCTCGTCGCGTTCGGGCACCAGCAGCGGATCGCACCAGCGGAGCCCGCCGCCCACCTCGGAGGTCGGGGTCAGCACCCTGGGCGCGGCGCCGCCGGGGGCGTCCGGCTCCAGGGCGTGCAGGCGCTGGTCGGCGAAGTCGGTGAAGACGATCAGCGGGCCGCCCTCGGCGCGCGCCGTGCCGGCCCAGGGGAAGCCGCCGTACTCGATGACCCGGTTGCGGACGTTCCAGGGCGCCGGCAGCGCGGAGACCGGCGCGGTGTCCCCTGGGCGCAGCCGCAGCAGCGCGCGCCGGCCGCCCTCGGCGGGGCGCGGCGCCGTCCACAAGATCTCGTCGCCGACCACGCCCAGCGCCTCGGGGCGCCCGTCGTGCTGGGCGACCAGCGCGGCGTCGATGGGTGAGGGCCAACTTCCGTACGGAGCCTGGGGCATGACCGATGTCCTCCCGGATGGCAATGACTGATGGACTGTCGGGCTGTCGGGCAGTCAGAGTGCGCGCAGCGCCCGGTCGAGCGCCCGGGTGCCGAAGTGCAGCGCCTCGACCGGCACCCGCTCGTCGACGCCGTGGAACATCGCCTGGTAGTCGAAGCCCTCGGGCAGCCGCAGCGGCATGAAGCCGTAGTTGGTGACGCCGAGCCGGGAGAACTGCTTGGCGTCGGTGCCGCCCGACATGCAGTAGGGGATGACCCTCGCGTCCGGGTCGAAGTGCAGCAGCGCGTCGCGGAGCACGGCGTAGGTGGGGGCGTCCACCGGGGCCTGGAGGGGGATCTCGTGGTGCAGGAAGTCCCAGTCGACGTCGGGCCCGGTGAGTTGGTCCAGCGTCGCGGCGAACTCCCGCTCCGTGCCGGGGAGTACCCGGCCGTCGACATGGGCGCCGGCGCTGCCGGGGATCACGTTCACCTTGTAACCGGCGTCCAGCATGGTGGGGTTGGCGCTGTTGCGGACGGTGGGGGCGAGGAGTTCGGCGGCCGGCCCCAGCAGGGCGAGCAGCCGGTCCACCGAGGTGGCGAGACGTTCGGGGTCCGGGTCTTCGAGGTCGGGCAGCGGCACCCCGTAGACCCTGGCCAGCTCGGCGAGACCGGCGCGGACGGTGGGGGCGAGCCGGACGGGCCAGCGGTGTTCGCCGATCCTGGTGACGGCGGCCGTCAGCCGGGTGACGGCGTTCTCCGCGTTGATCTTGGAGCCGTGTCCCGCGCGGCCCTGGGCGGTGAGGGTGAGCCAGGCGGTGCCGCGTTCGCCGGCGGCCAGCGGGTAGAGGCGGCGGCCGTCGCCGGGGTGGAAGGTGAAGGCGCCGGACTCGCCGATGGACTCGGTGCAGCCGTCGAACAGCTCGGCGTGCTGTTCGGCGAGGAACCCCGAGCCGAAGGAGGCGGTGTCCTCCTCGTCGGCGGTGAAGGCCAGCACCACGGGGCGCCGGGGGCGCACGCCGGCGCGCGCCCAAGCGCGCACCACGGCGAGAACCATGGCGTCGGCGTCCTTCATGTCGACCGCGCCCCGGCCCCAGACCACGCCGTCGCTGATCTCGCCGGAGAACGGGTGGACCCGCCATTCGTCGGGGTCGGCGGGGACCACGTCCAGATGGCCGTGGACCAGCAGCGCGTCGGCCGAGGGATCGCTGCCCTCGATCCGCGCGACCACATTGGTGCGGCCCTGGGCCTTCTCCAACAGCGTCGGCTCGATGCCGACTTCGGCAAGACGCTCGGCGACGTACTCGGCGGCCGGACGCTCGACGCCGTCGCCGCCGCCCCGGTTGGTGGTGTCGATCCGGATCAGCTCGGAGGTGAAGCGCACCGCCTCGTCCAGCGCCCGGGCGTCGATATGCGGCGGCGCCTCGGGCGCGGCCGGGGCCTGGGCGGACGTCGGGGCCTGGGGCTCAGCCATACCATTCCTCCACGGCGGCGGACACCATGGTGGTGACCGTCTTGAAGCAGCGAATTCCCTCGTACATGGTGGGCGCCGTATAGGCGACGCGCCGCTCGGCGGTCTGTTCCACGCCGGGCACCAGGGCGGCGGCGCCGGCCAGCTGTTCGGCGTCGAAGTCGATCTCCACGGTGCGCGGCCTGGGCCCCGCCGGGGGGTGCCGCACCGCGAGCGCGGCGGCCCGGGTGGCGCCCTCGGTGATATCGGCCGCGGTGCGGGCGGGGGTGCGGCAGATCGCCGCATAGCGGGACACATGGTCCTTGACCGCGACGCCCACCGCCCCGGGGGCGTACCCCTTGGCGTCCTCGCAGGTCAGATCGTCCCCGGTGACCAGCACCACCGGGGTGCCGTACTCGGCGGCGACCAGCGAGTTGAGCAGGCCCTCGCTGGCCCGGACGCCGTCGACGAAGACGCCGGTGAGGGAGTTCCCCAGATAGGTGTGGGCCAGCACCCCGGGGGCGCCGGCGCCGGTGTGGTAGCCGACGAACGCGATCCCGTCCACGTCGCCGTGCTGGACGCCCTCGACCATGCTGAGGTCCTTGTGCCGGCCGGTGAGCAACTGGGCCCGGTCGTCGAGCTGTTCGAGGAGCAGATTGCGCATGGTCATATGCGCCTCGTTGACGAGGACCGTATCCGCGCCGCCGGCGAGGAAGCCGGCGATGGCGGCGTTGACGTCCGAGGTGAGCATCGGCCGGCAGCGCTGCCATTCGGGGGTGCCGGGCAGGCAGTCGGCCGGCCAGGTGACGCCGGTGGCCCCCTCCATATCGGCGGAGATAAGGATCTTCGTCATGGGGGGAGACGTTACCTTCGCGTTCAGCCCACAGCCAGATCGCGCGCGCCCCCGCGAGCGCCGTTCACCTCCTCGGCGAGCCGGCGCAGCGCCTCGGCGCCCGGGGTGCCGGGGGCGGCGCTGAACACCTGGAGCTGCTGCCCCATCCGGCCGGGCAGCGGCGGCACGTGCAGCGTCTCGTAGTCCAGCTCCAGCGGGCCGACGGTGGGGTGTCCGAACCGCTTGCTGCCTTCCCCGCACATCCGCACGTCGCCGGCCGCCCAGCGGGTCCTGAAGTCGGCGCTGCGCTCGGCCAACTCCGCGACCAGCTCGGCGAGTTGATCGTCCTCGGGGTAGCGCCCCACGGCGTGCCGCAGCAGCGCCACCACCTCCTGGCGGCGGTCCGGCCAGTCGGGGAAGGTCTCCCCGGCGGACGGGTCGAGGAAGAGGTGACGCGCCTGGTTGCGGTCCCTGACGGCCGGCTCGTCGAGCCCGCCGAAGAGGGCGGAGCCCAGCGCGTTCCAGGCGAGCAGCTGCAGCCGCTCGTCGAGCACCACGGCCGGCAGCCCGGCCAGCCCGTCCAGCACCCGGCGCAGCTCGGCCCTGATCGGTCCCGGCGAGGGCGCGGGGCGCGGGGCGGTGGCGCGCGGCCGGCCGGCCAGCGCGGTCAGATGGGCGCGGGCGGTGTGGTCCAGGCGCAGCGCCCTGGCCAGCGCGTCCAGCACCTCGGGGGACGGCTGGTTGGCGCGGCCCTGCTCCAGCCGCACGTAGTAGTCGACGCTGATCCCGGCGAGCCGGGCCAGCTCCTCGCGGCGCAGGCCGCTCACCCGACGGCGACGCCCGCCGTCGACGCCCACGCTCTCCGGGGCGATCCGCGCCCGGCGCGCCTGGAGAAAGGCCCCCAACTCCCGGCCGCTGTCCCTGAGTCTGTCCGCCGCCATGGCTCCAGTATCGCGCCGGAGGCGACGCGGCCTCCGCGAGGGTGGGACCGCCGGTCCCAGGAACGCCGGTCCTCCGGTCGCGCCGGGCTCTGGCTGCGCCCTGGCCGAGCTGCGAGAACTGGGGCATGACCACGCATGACAGCGCGGCCGGGACCGGCCGCAAGGTGTTGATCGTCCATGCCCATCCGGAGCCCCGTTCGCTGACCGCCTCGCTCGCCGCCTTCGCCGAGGCGGAGCTGCGCGCCGCCGGCCATCGGGTGCGGACCTCCGACCTCCACGCGATGAAGTGGAAGGCCACGGTCGACGGCGACGACTTCCCGGGACATGACCCCGCCGAACGGCTCGATGTGATGGGGGTGTCCGAACGGGCCTTCGACGCCGGTACGTTGACCGCCGATGTGGTGGCCGAGCAGGAGAAGCTGCGCTGGGCGGACGCGGTGGTGTTCCAGTTCCCGCTCTGGTGGTTCTCGATGCCGGCCATCCTCAAGGGCTGGTTCGACCGGGTGTTCACCGCCGGCTTCGGCTACGGCGACAGCTCGATGCCCAAGTACGGCGAAGGCACCCTGGCCGGACGCCGGGCGCTGCTCTCGGTGACCATCGGCGCCGACGAGCCCTCGTTCTCCGCGCGGGGCATCAACGGCCCGCTGGCCGATGTGCTCTATCCGCTCCAGCACGGGGTGTTGTTCTTCACCGGGCTCGCGGTGCTGGAGCCGTTCCCGGTGTATGGCGCGCCCGAACTGGACGAGGAGGGGTACGCGCGGGTGACCGCCGCCTACCGGGAGCGGTTGGCCGGGCTCTTCTCCGAGCCTCCCCTGCCCTATCTGAGCCTGCGCGACGAGGACTACACCAGGGATCTGGTGCTGCGTACGGGCCGGGAGCGGCGTCCAGGGGCGGCGGGGATGGGGCTGCACCTCGGCTAGGGCGGGCCCGGGGGCGGGCGGTGCCGCCCGCCCCCGGCTCTTCGTTCAGGAGGGCTGGTTGTCCCGCTCCACCTCGGCCGCGAGGTTGGCGAGCAGCCGCTCGTAGACGCCCTTGAGCACCCGGGGCGCGAAGGTCTTCTCGAAGAAGCCGCCGATGCCGCCCGACCCCTCCCAGACCGTGCGGACGGTCACATCCGTCTCCTCGGCGCGGCCCTCGGCGGTGGCCGGGGCCGTGGTCCAGGTGGTGACCAGGGTGGACTCGCGGTCGGTCTCCACCAGGGTGCGTTCCTCCGGCTCGGAGATCTCCAGCAGGCAGGAGCGGACCCGCTTCCTGGTGGCGTGCAGCTTCAGGAAGACCACGGTGCCCGCGCCGTGACCGCCCTCGCGCACCTCGTAGTCGGTGAACTCCTCGGGCAACAGCCGCGGGTGGACCTCCTGGAAGTCGGCGAGGGCGGCATACACCTCCTCCGGCCGCGCCGCGATCTCCCGGCGTGCGACAACCTCGATCTGCGCCATGCGAGCACTCCCCATGCGTCGGTGAACCCGTGTGTCGGTCAAACCCGTGTGTCGGGCGGTGTGTTGGACGGTGCGTCGAGCGGATGGAACCGCCAACAAGCCTTCCACTTCGGGCGTCCCCGGCCAAATCGGCTTGACACCTCGCCTTCGAACCTGTGTTCTATTAACGAGTCCACGGCGGCGAGGAGGGTTCACTGATGCGCTGGAACCAGCTGAGCGAGGGATCGGCGGGGGCGCCCCCCGCACTCTTCGGCAGCGATGTGGTCAGCCGGACCATCGACACCCCCGAGTTCCGGGGCGTGACCTTCCACGAGGTGCGCGCCAGGTCCATCGTCAACCGCGTGCCGGGTGCGTCGCGGATGCCGTTCACCTACACCGTCAACCCCTACCGCGGCTGCACCCACGCCTGTGTCTACTGCTTCGCCAGGAAGACCCACGGCTATCTGGATCTGGACACCGGGCTGGGCTTCGACACCCAGATCGTGGTCAAGGTGAACGCGCCCGAGCTGCTGCGTCGGGAGCTGGGAGCGGCGCGGTGGCGCGGCGAGCACATCGCGATGGGCACCAATGTCGACTGCTACCAGAGGGCCGAGGGCCGCTACCGGTTGATGCCCGGGATCATCGCGGCGCTGCGGGACCGGGCCAACCCGTTCTCCATCCTCACCAAGGGCACGCTGATCCTGCGCGATCTGCCGCTGCTGCGCGAGGCCGCCGCCGTCACCGAGGTGGGGATCTCCGTCTCGGTCGGCCTGCTGGACGAGACGCTCTGGCGCACGGTCGAGCCGGGCACCCCGGCGCCCGAGCGGCGGCTGGACGTGGTCCGCACGCTCCGCGAACACGGCATCCCCTGCGGGGTGTTGATGGCACCGGTGCTGCCCTATCTGGCGGACTCCCCCGATCAGCTGCGGCGCACGGTGCGGGCCGTCGCCGAGGCCGGCGCCACCTCCGTCACCCCGCTGGCGCTGCATCTGCGGCCGGGCGCCAGGGAGTGGTACATGGCGTGGCTGGCCCGGCACCATCCGCGCCTGGTCCCCCGCTACGAGGCCCTTTACGCGGACGGCGCCTACGCCCCCAAGTGGTATCAGCGGCGGATCACCCGGGAGGTGCACGAGGCCGCCGCCGAATGCGGGATCGGCCCGAGCCGGCCCGGCACGCACCGCTCCCCCGGGCCCGAGGCCCGCGTCGAGCCCGAGCCCCCCGTCGAGGGCGAGCCGACGCCGGCGGTCACCCAGCTGACGCTGATGTGATCCGCCGGCGCCGCCCACCCCGGCGCCGCTCAGCCGTCCTTCTCGACCAGCTGGCTCAGCAGCTCGACGACAAACGCCTCGGTGCTCGGCTTGTCGACGCCCAGCTCGTGCAGCGGCCCCTCGCCGTCCTCCAACTCCAGCAGCGCCAGCAGGATGTGCTCGGTGCCGATGTAGTTGTGCCCGAGGCGCAGCGCCTCGCGGAACGTCAGCTCCAGGGCCTTGCGCGCGCCCGTGTCATAGGGGATCAGCGCCGGCACCTCGTCGGCCGCCGCCGGGAGAGCGGCGACCAGCGCCTCGCGCAGCGCCTCGGGGGTCACGCCCCGGCTCTCGACGGCGAGCACCGCGACGCCCTTGGGCTCGACCAGCAGCCCGAGCGCCAGATGGGCCGCGGTGATCTCGTTGTTGCGCGCCGCGTGGGCCTCGTTCTGCGCCGCCATCACCACGTTCTTCGCCCGGGGGGTGAACCGGCCGAAGCCCTGACTCGGGTCGAGCCCCGCGTCCCCCTCGGCGGTCGCGCCGCCCTGCCCCGCCGGGTCCTTGGGCACGAACCGCTTCTGCGCCGCCTGCCGGGTGACGCCCATGCTGCGGCCGATCTCCGACCAGGAGGCGCCGGAGCGGCGGGCCTGGTCGACGAAGTGGCCGATGAGGTGGTCGGCCAGCTCGCCCAGGTGGTCGGCGGCGAGCACCGCGTCGGTGAGCTGGTCGAGGGCGTCGGGGTGGACCTTCTTGATCGCGTCGATCAGATCGTCGAGCCGTACCGGATATGCCATTCCCACGGGTTCCGTCATGGTGTCAACTCTAGGTTGACACCCCATCGAGTGTCAACCGCGAGTTGACACCTGAGGGACGCCTGGTTGAGCGGAACGGCGGCGGGGCCGCCCGGACATCCCGGACGACCCCGCCTTGCTGCCGGTGTTACGGGTGTCGCTACGGATTGAGATGGAACTCGAAGGTGGAGGTGGTGTTGCGGAAGTCCTCCACGTTGTCGTTGAGCACCAGGTTGTTGAACGTGGCCTCGCCGACCGCGGGACCCTGGCCGGCCTCGGCCGACTCGTTGGCCCAGACCCCGATCCCCGACTTGTGCTCCCAGTTGTCACCGCTGAGCCGCGCCCCGCTGATGGTGACGTCCGTGAGGACGGTGTCGGTCACCGGGTACTCCGGCTGGCCGCCGACGTAGTTGGTCTGGAACATGATCCCCACATAGGTGGGATCGATGATGTCCACGTCCGAGACCCTGATGCCCTGGAACACCTCCGAGGCGGAGAAGAGCCAGATGCCGGGGAAGACCTGGTCGCCCCAGAAGTGGCCACCGGCTCTCTCGATCGTGATGTTTTGGAAGTTGGTCGGGATCTCACCGAATCCGTTCATCGGGTAGCCGAAGTCGAGCGAGCTGATGGTGATGCCCGAGTAGACCAGGGTGTCCGCGATACGGATGTTGCGGAAGGTGTTGTCATAGCCGCCGTAGACCGCCAGGCCGGCCGCGCGCCAGGTCAGCAACGAGGTCAGGTTCTCGTAGACGTTGCCGGTCTCGTCGGCGCCGCCCGCGTCGATCGCCGAGAACAGCGCGAAGCTGTCGTCGCCGGTCGCCCTGGTCTCGTTGTTGGTGACATGGTTGTCCGTGCTGCCGTTGGTCATGTTGAGACCGTCGGCGAACAGGTTGCGGATACGCGAGTTGCTGATGGTGATGCGGTCGGTGTTGGCGCCCCAGTAGAGGCAGATCATGTGCTCGACCCAGATGTCGTCGATCACGATGTCCGAGACGTTGGCGAAGTCGAACACCTTTCCTGGGCCGTCGATCCGCGAGGTGTAGTTGCCGAAGTAGGCGAAGTGCGCGAACCGCGAGCCCTCGGCGGTCGAGTCGGCGCGGAAGCCGATGTCCGTGTTGGTCTGCGAGGTCGGCGCGTGGAAGCGGGTGTACCAGACCCCGGCGCCCACCACGTCGACGGCGCCGCCGTAGACCTGGAACTTGTTGGACGTCTCGTAGTCGCCCGGCGGGAGGTAGACGCCCTCCAGGGTGCCGGTGGTGTCCATCCGCACCCGGTCCAGCGCGTTCTGCACGTCCTGGTGGGTGAAGCCCTCCGGCTCGGTGTAGGCGGTCGGGTCGGGGTTGGGCTGCGGCGCCACCTGCTCCAGGCTGATGAAGTCGATGGCGTACTCGGTGTCGTTGGCCGTGTCCTTCTGCAGCCTGATGGTGCTGCCCGCGGGCACGGTCCGGTCCAGCAGCAGATGCGCCTCGTCATAGATATGGCGCGGCCCGCCGCTGCCGGGCGAGTTCCCCGGGTTGGCCTCGTCGCCGTACAACCAGGAGTAGCGCGAGGTCAGTTGGAGCGGGGCGTGCGGCTCGCCGTCGATATAGACGTTGAGCGTGCTGTCGATGCCCTCGCCGCTCGCGCTGTCCGGGATGGAGAACCGGGCGACCAGGGTGTTGGTGGCCTCCGCGGTGGTGAACTCGACGTACTCGCCGGTCGACTCCAGCGTCACCGCCTGGCGGTTGGACGCCTCGCCCGCGAGGTCGCCGATGTCCCGGTTGGGGCCGACCACCGTGGCGCCGCCGCCGGTCGTCGCGTCCTCCGCCTCGTACATCGAGTACGGCATCTGCGCGCCGCGCCCGATCGCGAAGGAACGGGTGTCGGTGTTGTTGCCGCGCTTGGCCGGGATCTCGTTGGCGTCCGCCGAGACCGTGGTGGACAGGGTGAACGAGCCGTCCTGCGCGGTCCAACTGCCCAGCGCGATGGCCGATGTGGTGCTGCCGGCCGCGATCGCGCCGTTGTAGGCGCCGGTCAGCGTGGTGCCGCCGATCGTCAGGGTGATCTCGTGGCTGCCGGTCGTCGTGTCCAGACTGCCCCGGTTGGCCAGCCGCACCGAGAAGTCGACCTCGTCGCCGGCCGACGGGTTCGACGGGTCCCAGGTCACCGCTGCCACCACCAGATCGGCGCTGGCCACCGGCTCGACCACGACCGGTTCCTGGCTCACATAGGTGTTGTTGTCCTCGTTCTGCTCGACCACGGTGTTCTCCGGGTCGACCACGGCGCCGACCGTGAGTTCGCCCGCCGGGAAGACGCCCACCTCGGCGGAGACCTCGGCGGTGTCGCCGGGCTCAAGCCCGTCGACCTCGGCGGTGGCCTGCTCGTCCCCGTCCACCAGGAACGCCACCTCGGTGGCGGACGAGGCGACCGGGCCGCTGTTGCGCACGGTCGCGGTCAGGGTCAGCGGGTCCGACTCCGAGGGGACCGGCGGCGTCGCCGTCAGCGCGACCACTTCGAGGTCCGGGTTGGGGGCCGGCTCGCCGTACACCTCAAGCTCGGCGACCTGTCCGGCCGGCGCGCCCGAGTTGGCGGTGATGGCCAGCCGCACATCGGCGGCCTGCCCGCTGACGGGGATGG
Source organism: Streptomyces sp. NBRC 109706 (assembly GCF_000974485.1). GTDB lineage: Bacteria > Actinomycetota > Actinomycetes > Streptomycetales > Streptomycetaceae > Streptomyces. The sequence goes on from NZ_BBOM01000009.1 coordinate 302,324, forward strand.
TCACCGTGTTCCCGGTGGCCGGGGAGAAGCCGTAGTCGGCCGCGGCGGCCAGGGTCTCGAAGCCGCCCGAGCCGGACCGGCCGAGGACGGCGATCCGCTGGGTGCGGTCGCCCCAGGCGTTGTCCGGGTTCAGCCGCACCACGACCGAGTCCAGTTCGGCCTCGGCGCCCAGCTGGACGGTCAGCTCGCTCGGGTGGTCACCACCCTCCCAGTAGGTCGCCACATCCCCGTCGTTGGCGTTGGCCGCGACAAAGGTGTGTACATGGGAGGAGGCGCTGATCGGCTTGCCCTGCGCCAACTCCACGGCCTGCACGTTGAGTTCACCCTCATGGGTGACCGCGTCGCTGTCGGCGGAACGGTTCCCCGCCGCGTCGAGCGCGCGCACCGTGTAGCTGACGGTGGCATCCGCCGGCTGGGTGTCGGTGTAGGAGGTGGCCTCGCCGGAGACGGTGGTGCGCAGCACCCCGTCGGCGTAGATCTCGTAGCCGACCACCCCGGTGTCGTCTTCGGCGGCCGACCAGCTCAGGCCGACCTGCCCGGGCTCGGCGAGGGCGCTGGTCAGCGACCCCGGCGCGCCGGGCGCCTCGGTGTCGCCGTCCGTCGGGCCGTAGATCTCCAACTCGCCCAGCTGGGCGGCGTCCTGGCCGGTATTGCCGGTGACCAGCACCCGCACATAGCGGGCGGTGGTGTTGTCGAAGGCCAGGGTCACCGTGTTGTCGGCGGCGTCGGCGTCGAAGAGCGCGTCCTCGGCCGGGGTGAGATCGGTGAACTCGGTACCGTCCTGCGACACCTGGAGCGTCAGCGTCTGGGTGCGCGGCTCGAAGTCGCCCGGCAGGCCGAGCACCACCCGGTTCAGCGGCACCGAGGCACCGAGGTCCGCGCGCAGCCACTGCGGGAGTTCGCCGCTCTCGCTCTGCCAGTAGCTGTTCCGCTCGCCGTCACCGGCGAGTTCGGCGTCGCCGCCGTCGGCCGAGCTGCTGGCGGTGAACGTGGCCCCGCGCGCCAGGTTCTCCTCCGACTCCTCGGCCCTGCTCACCTCCAGCTCCGCCAACTGCGCTTGATCCGCAGCGCTGTTGCCGGTGAACTCCAGCCGGACAAACCGCGTCCGCTGCGCGGGCAGCGGGACCGTCACCCGGTTGTCCGAGGACGGGTCGAAGGTGAGGGTGGCGGCGTTGGCCAGCGTGGTGAAGGTGGTGCCGTCCATGCTTCCGTGCACGGCGACCGTCTGTTCCCTGCTCTCCCAGTCGGCCGGCAGGCTGAGCACCACGCCGTCGACGCGGGCCACCTCGCCCAGGTCGATGGCCACCCAGGCGGGGAACTCGTCGGCGGCGCTCGCCCAGTAGCTGCCCTGGTCACCGTCGGTGATATGCGCGGCGGCGCGTTCCCCGCCGACGCTGCTGGCCGTCGCGGGCGCCCCGGCGGCCAACCCGGTGTCGCTGGCGGTGGCGACCCCGGCGGTCAGTCCACCTCCGATCATCAGCATGGCGGTGAGCGCGGCGGCTCCGGCCCGCGCTCCCAGACCTCTTCGTCTCATCCCTGGCCTCTCATCCTGTGCCCTCGTCCCTGGCCGACATCCCTGGCCCATCCCGACAGCACGCATGACCGTGCATGACCACGCATGGCGTGCGCATGATTTTGCGTATTGACATCAGAGAGTTGCAGGAGCATGCCAAGGTGTCCACAGGTCGCGCACGCCTTCTTGCTTACCAACTTCGCACCCCCGCCCACCGGTTGCCCGGGGCACGCAAATGCCGCCGCCCCGTTGAGCTGCCACTTACGCCCGCCCCCGACGCCGGGGGCCGACAACCCGCAAGAACCGCAAGAAATTTGCGTCAACCCCGACGGCCGCATCCGGGGAGGCGAACGGGGGAAACTAGGCTGCACCGGGTGACCGAGCACGGAGGTGCCATGACGCACGCCAGAACCCCACGACGCGCCGCGCGGATCGCGGTGCTGGCACCGGACGGGGCGACGTTCCTCTTCCGCTACGACAACTCGGAGGTCGGCGTCCACTGGTCACTGCCGGGCGGCGGCCTCGATCCGGGCGAGAGCACCAGGGAGGGCGCCCGTCGCGAACTCGGCGAGGAGACCGGCTGGTTCGATATCGAGCCCGGGCCACTGCTCTGCACCTGGGAGCACGACTACACCCGTGGCGGCGTGCCCGTCCGCCAACACGAACACATCTATCTCGGATATCTCACGCCAGGCCCCCGCCGCGAACTCGGCCCCGGCCTGGCCGCCGCGCACGCCGAGGACGGCATACTCGACTGGCGCTGGTGGACCCCCGCCGAACTGGCCACCGCCGAAGAGGCGTTGTGGCCCCCCACCCTGGCCACCCTGCTCGCCGAACACCGAACCCGTGACGGCGCCCCCGTCCACCTGGGGTATGTGCCCAACGGGCCGCGCTAGTTCAGTGCCAGTTCAGTCTTCGGCGGGCGCCGGGCCCCAGCCGGCGGCCGCGCCGTGGGCGGATATCACCCGGCAGCCCAACGCGGCGACGGCGGCCAGGACCGTCTCCCGGGCCCGTTCCTCGTCCGCCGGCGGGTAGTTCACCCGCAGCCGATGCCCGTACGCCATCTCGTAGGTCAGCCGCCACCCCAACTCGTCGGCCAGGAAGTGGTCCTGCCGCACCCCTCCGTCCGGATCGGCCCAGCCGCCCCGGCCGACCGTGGGCGCCAGGCGCTCCCGCAGCAGCCTCAGCCGCTCCGGATAGGGCATCGGGGACGGGGTCAACAGCAGCTCGACATGGACGAGTTCGCGGCGCGGCGAGAACCAGGGCGCGTCATACGGCACCCCGCCCTCCGCCGAGCGCGCCACCAGCCGCTCCACCTCGGCCACCAGCCGGTCGGCCGCGCCCCCTTCGCATCTCGCGAAGTCCCCGTCCCGCTGCTGCCAACGCACCACCGGCCAGCCCGCCGGATCGCCCTCCGTCAGCCAACACAGCGCCCCGCCCACCGAGTCCAGCGCCCAGACCAGCAGCCCGCCCGGCTCCGGGTGGAACGGCAGCGGGTACTCCTCCGGGTAGTCCTCCCGCATCGTCGCCCAGTCCCCCAGCAACCGCCGGTTGGACTCCACCAGTTGCTCCGGCGAACACAGCCCCACCTCGCCGCAGAACATCCCGGCCCCGTAACGGCGCCAGACCTCCTTGAGGTCGGCGGGCAACACCAGCCCCAACGCGGCCTCGGCCGCCGCCCAGTCGGCGTCCGCCGCCACCGGATCCGACGGCGGAGGAACGAGCGCGAGCAGCCGGTCGATCGAGGCGGCAGCCGGCAACGGGATCGGTGACATGGCCGGTGAGCCTACCCGTCAGCCCCGCACATGCAGCCCGAACCCCGTACGGCCCTCGGGCTCAAGCCCCTCCCTCAGGCGCAGCGACGGAATCTCGTAGTCGCCGAAGTTCTGCCGACGGAACGCGATCGGCTCCGTCGACTCCAGGGTGCGCAGCCGCTCCTCCCACGCCTTGACGGCCGCCTCGTAGCCCTCGCCGGTCATCCGGTCGACTCCGTAGAGCACAAACGGTGGCAGCACCTCGATACCCGGGTAGTAGAGGATCCCGTGCTGGATCGGGAACAGCAGATCGTCGATGGGCCCGTTGATCCCGCGCGCGGCGTAATGCGGCTCCGGGCCGCCGACGGTCACCGACAGCAGCGCCCGCCGGCCGGCGAGGGTGCCCTCACCGAAGCGCTCGCCGTATCCGACGTCGCTGTGCTCGCCGACGCCATAGGCGAAGTGGGAGGTGAACACCCGGTCCACCCAGCCCTTGAGGATCGCCGGCATCGTGTACCACCACAGCGGGAACTGGAAGATGATCGTGTCGGCCCACAGCAGCTTCTCCTGTTCGGCGCGGACATCGGCGGTCAACGTCCCCGCGTCGAAGGCCCGCCCCGAATCCCGGACCACCCGCAACGGATCCGAGGCGTCCGGCCCGTAGTCCTTCGCGTCCACGACGGCCTTCCAGTTCATCGCGTACAGATCGCTCACCCGGACCTCGTGCCCGTCGCTCTCCAACGTCGCCACCGCGCGATCCTTCAGCGAGCCGTTGAGCGACCTCGGCTCCGGGTGGGCATGAACGATCAGCGTCTTCATGGGAACTCCTCGGGTTGCTCGGGTTACTCGGGTTACTCGGAATCGGACGCCTTCGATCCTGGGCCCGGCGCCGCCCCGCGTTCAGGGGCTCCTCTTCCATCGGACGGGACTTCCTGGTATCGGCGGGACCACCCTCGCGCACCCCGCCGACGGGATCCGGGGGGACATACTGGGAGGCATGGACGATCTCGCTGGCTTCCTGCGGACCCGGCGTTCCCGGGTCGACCCCGCCGACGTGGGCATCCCCACCGACAGCCGCCGCCGGGTCGAGGGCCTGCGCCGCGAGGAGGTGGCGCACCTCTCCGGCGTCAGCGTGGACTACTACGTCCGCCTGGAGCAGGGCCGCGCCACCCAGCCGTCCGAGCAGGTCCTCGACGCGCTCGCCCGCGTCCTGCGACTCGACGAGACCGAACGCGAACATCTCGACCGGCTTGCCCGGCAGCGCCGCCGCCCCGCGCGGACACCGGGCGGACGGCTCCGGCCCGAGCTGCTGCGCGTTCTCGATCTGGTCACCGACGCACCCGCGTTGATCATGGACCACCGGATGGACGTGCTTGCCGGGAACCGCCTCGCCGGGCTGCTCTACGGCCGGCCGATGCCGGGCCTGAACACCGCCCGGCACCTCTTCCTCGAAGAGGCCGAACGCGGCCTCTACGCGGACTGGGAGAACTGCACCCTGGACGCGGTGGGCCATCTGCGCCTGTCCGCCGGCAAATACCCCGACGACCCCCGACTGGCCTCGCTCATCGGCGAGTTGGCCATGGGCAGCGGACGCTTCCGCCGCCTCTGGGCCCGCGCGGACGTGCGCGCCCGCACCCATGGCCGCAAGGCGTACCGGCATCCGCTGGTCGGCCTGCTGGAACTCCACCAGGAGAACTTCGCGCTGCCGGACGCCTCGGGCAGGGAACTGCTGGTCCTGTCCGCGGCCCCCGGCACCCCGGCCGAGGACGGGCTGCGCCTGCTCGCCGGCCTGGGCGCGGACGGCACCGATCGCGCCGACGCCCACCCCTCGACGCCCGCCCGCGTCGACGAATGACGTCACGCGGGGCCGTGCGGACCCGCCCATAGGCGGCGGTACGCTGGGCCATCGCGATCGAACGGGGGGCCGATGCGGGGGCGACGGCTGTTTTCGGGTATCCAACACGCCAGTATCGGCGGACTGTTGGTGATCTGGTTGATATGTCTACCGGTGGCGGTCTTTGTCGTCCAACTGATCGAGGACGTGCCCGTGCTGTCGGCGCGCGTCGTCGCGGCGGCCTTCGACCTGCACGGCGAGCAGGGCACCATCACCGTCACCGAGTCCCGTGAGGTCCGCGAGGGCGGCGGCCGAGGCAGCAGCCACACCGCCACCCACTGCTTCGGCGTCTTCACCCCGGACAACGGCGGCCCGCCGCTCCCCGACACCCGCGTGCACATCGGCGACTGCGACGAGGGGAACGTCGCCGACGTGCGGCTGATCCGCAAGGACCTCAGCAGCTGGGTGATGCCCAACGAGAAGGACACCGCCTACGCGTTCGGCCACGGCTGGGGCACTGCGCTGGTGCTCTTCCTCTTCATGGGCCTCTTCCTACTGATCGCCGGCGGCCCCTTCGTCCTCTGCGCGATCCTCTTCCCCGTCATGATGATCGCCGCCCTGATCAACCGCGCCCGCAACCGTGGCCGAGGCGCCGACGCCACTGCCACTGACGCCGCCTCCGGCGCCGACGACTGACCGCCCGGGCCTCGTCCGCGCGGGCCGGCCGAACGTCCCGAGGGGGACCGCCATGACCCACCACCTGCGACAGCGCGTGCTCCACCAACTGCACGCCCGCGCCCACATGTTCCACTGGTCTGTACCCCATGGCCCGCTCCCCCACCAGCCCCATCACCCCCACCAGCCCCGCGATCCGGCGGGCATGTCGGCCACGACGCTGGTCGCCGCCGGCCACGACGACGATCCGGCGGTGCGCGCGGAGGTCGAACGAACGCTGCGCTCGGCCGCGCCCCGCCACTGGCTGCTGCTCGACGAGCGGCTCCGCCGCATCTGGTGGCACGAGCCGCGGTGGACGACCAGCGCGGTCGAACGGCTGCTGCGCGACGGCCCCCACGCGCTGGGGCTCGTCCTCGCCGCCACCCACCCCAACGGCCATGTGCGACAGGCCGCGGTCGACGCCCTCGCCGAACTCGACGCCCCCCTCGCGCCGGCCACACTCGCCCTGCGGGCGGCGGACTGGGTGCCCCAGGTCCGCACCCCGGCCCGGGACGCGCTGGCCCGCCGACTGTCGGAGCAACCCGGCGCGACCCTGGCCGCGACCGCGCCGGTGGCGTTGGCCCTGCGGGAACGCCGCACCGGCCACTGGCTCGCCGAACGGGTCGAGGCCATGCTCCGAGAGGGCCCCGTCGAGGCGCTGCACGCCGCCCTCGCCGCCCCGGACCGGCACACCCGACGCACCGCCCACCTCACCGCGCTCGCCACCGGCCGGCTCGACCTGCCCCGGATGCTGCATGCCGCCCGACACGACAAGGACCTCCCGACCAGGGCCCGTTGCGCCGAGACCGCCGTGGTGAAGGCCGTCGAGACCGGCACCGTCGAGCTGGTCCGCCCGCTACTGACCAACGGCGCCGCGGTGGTCCGCGCCGCCGCGGTCCAGGCGCTGGCCAACACCGGTGAGGTGGGCCCCGCCCACGACGCCCTCCCGGACCGCAACCCGATCGTGCGCGCCGTCGCCCAGGCGGCACTGCGCCGCGACGGGGCCGTTCCCGAGGAGCACTACCGCGCTCTGCTCGCGGGCCCCGCCCCCGCCCCCGGAGCGATCGCCGGCCTCGGCGAGACCGGCGCCGGCCCGGACGCCGACCTCGTCCGCCCCTGGCTGGCGCACCCCCGCCCCCGGGGCCGAGCCGCCGCGGTGCGCGCGCTACGACGACTCGGCGCGGCCGAGCCGGCGCTCCTGCTCCCGTTGCTCACCGACCCGTCCGGCGCCGTGACCCGCCAGGTCAGCACCGCCCTACGCGCCAGGACCGACCAGCTGGACCCGCGCCACCTCAGGGAACTCCTCGACATCCGCCGGCCCCGGCACATCCGGCTGGCCGCCTACCGGCTGCTCCACGCCCTGGACGTCTGGACCCGGCTCCGCACCGACCTGGAACTCGTCGCCGACCCGCTCGACGCGTTGCGCGGCCGAGCCCGCAACGACCTGGTCACCTGGGTGACCCGCGAGGCCGCCACCACCTACGCGATGCCGAACGCCACCATCGCCGCCGTGCTCGCCACGCGCCTGGCCGAGGCCCGGCCCGTCCTCGGCCCGGAACGCACCCGCCTCCTCGCCTTCCACCTCGGCCTCCGCCGGCTCACGCCCCCCGACCCCCCTGCCCCTCCTACGGACACGGCCTAGCGGAGCAGCGTCAGCCAGTCGGCGGCCTCCCGCCTCAGGGCGGGGTCGGTGAGCTGCTCGGTCAGCCAGGGCAGCGCGGTCAGCGCCCGTTCCAGATCGTGCAGCAGGACATCCCGAACGGGGTGGTCGTCGCCCGCGAGCCGACGCCGCTCGATCGCCGCCCGCGTCTCGCTCCGGGTCAACGGAAGCCCGTCCAGCAGCTGGCGGACGGCACCCTCGGGGCTCAACTCCGCCGGCAGCCCGTCGAGTCGGGGCTGATGACGCAGAGCGAGCGCGGCCAGCCTGGCCCGCTGGTAGCCGGCCGCGCAGCGGCTCATGGCACCGGTCCGGTGCGCCGTGTGGACCAGCGCGAGGGCGAACGCGAACCGTGCCCGGCTCTCCGCCTCCGGCAGCCCGCGCAGCGGGTGCGCCGCCGACTCGGCGAACCCCAGCAGCCCGTGCCACCACTGCGGCGGCGCACCCTGCGGAAAGCGGCCGCGCAACCATGCCTCCCGCGCCCGGGAGTCGATCGCGCGCAGCGCCTCGTAGTCGTCCTCGATCTCGCTCACGGGGCTCTCCCACCCGGGTCGTTGACGATCAGGGACAGCGAGGGCCCGAATCGGGTCCCGGCGAAGCTCCGGGCTGTTGCCGGTGACGCCGCACCCTCCCCGACGGTTCAACTCCGGGGCGCGATGTCGCGTTTCCGCCGGTCAGGGAGGTGGCGCCTGCGGGAGAGTCACCGAAGGCCCGTGCTCCCGATCGCGGGTCCCTCCCGCTGAACTCCGTGAAGGGCCCACCCCATGCATGTCGTCCCCGGCCTCAAGGTTCTGTACTTCGGCACCCCGGTGGTGCTGATCAGCTCGCTCAACGAGGACGGCACACCGAATCTCGCGCCGATGTCCTCGGCGTGGTGGTTGGGCCAGACCTGTGTGCTCGGCCTCGGCGACAGCGCCCAGACCACGGCGAACCTGCTGCGGGAGGGCGAGTGCGTGCTCAACCTGCCCTCCTCCGCGATGGTCGAGGCGGTTGACCGGCTGGCGCTGACCACCGGGAAGCCGACCGTGCCGGACCACAAGGTGCAGCAGGGCTACCGCTACGAGCCGGCGAAGTTCTCGACCGCCGGGCTGACCGAGCAGCCATCGGACCTGGTCCGAGCCCCCCGGGTCGCGGAGTGTCCGATCCAGCTGGAGTGCCGGGTCGTCGCGGCCCACCCCTTCGGACACCCCGCTCCCGACGCCAGCGCCATCCAGGTCGAGGTTCTTCGCGCCCATGTCGAGGAGGAACTGATCATCCCGGGGACACACCATGTGGACCCACTCCGCTGGGACCCGCTGATCATGAAATTCTGCGAGTTCTTCGGCGGCGGCACCAACGTCCACCCGTCAAGACTCGCCCAGGGCTGGAACATGCCCCACCCACACCGGTCGGCCACCAGCTGACACACGCGCACGGCGGGTCAGCCCGGTGCCACGCCACGAGCGACGGCGGCGTGAGCCGATGCCCGACATCATGGGGCGGGGGGGGCCGGCCACCGCTCAGAGAATGTCCGTGATGCCCCGGTGGTTGGCCCAGCTCTCGATCGCGTCAGCCATGGCCGTGAGCCACGGCTCGCCGGGCTTCCGCAGGGCCCGCACCCGGGTCATCCGCGCATAGGCCACGGCCCAGGCATCGATCGCCTTCGGATCCGCCCCGACCCAGGCCGGACAACCGGCCGCCCAGGCCTCCGCCCCCGCCGGCGAATGCCCACCGGCGACCAGCTGGGTCACCAACAGCGCCGGATCGATAAACGCCGCCCCCCTCGTCGGCCAGGCCCAGTCCACCACCCACCTCCGCCGCTCGCCGATCAGCTCCGACGGTCCTGTGGATGACAGCAACGTCTTCCCTCGTACCACCGCCGGTTTGTTCCTGGATGGCTGGATCGAACCCCCGTCGTTGACGTGATGTCACCGTTTCGTTTGACTTGAGCAGTTCCCGCAATTCGCTGGCTTCGGGAGGCAGTCGTGGTCCTACGGTTCATCGGCATCGATCCGGAGACCGGCGGAGGCAACTGCCCCGCTGTTTGGCTCGACGACGCCAGGAAGGAACTGGTGCTGCAAGGGTGGCGAGCCGACGATGAGATGATGACAGAAACGCAACGTGACAGCCCCTTGCCCGACAACGAGGCAGTCATTCGTCTCCCGTATCGCATGATCGACATCATCAGGAAGGCCATCGATGACGCGGAAGCCATCGACCATCCCCAGCTTCGATGAGCTGCTGTCCTCTGCTGAACACTCGGCCCTCCATCTGGAAATGCGCGATGTGTACGCCGTCGCGGAGGAGGCGCAGGAGCGTGAGTTGTGGGAGTCGGGGAGATGGACTCTGGCGGATGGCCGGAAAGCTCTCGCCGATTGGATGAGCCTGGTGGCCAGTGTTTCGTCTCGTGGGGTGGCCGTGCGTCGCGCACGTATCATTTCCGAGCCCGTCACCAGCTACGTCCGTTACGAGCACGCGCTCACCCCGCTGAATATCGAAGCCGGTGAGAGCGTGCGGTGGTTGGCACGACGCCAGGCGATCGGCATTCCTCTGCCCGCCGCAGACTTCTGGCTTATCGATGATCGGGTAGTGCGCTTCAACCACTTCTCCGGCGAGGGTGAAGCGGTAGAGGCCGAGATGAGCGACAGCGCCGATGTCGTGGCGCTGTGTTCCTCCGCATTTGAGAGCGTTTGGAGTCGGGCCATCCCCCACGAGAAGTACGCCATCTCCTGATCCGCGTGGCCGCGTCACCGTATTCCAGCGCCCAGGCGGCCCGAGAGTCCCTTGCCGCCCGCCTGACAGACCTCCGCCAGGATGCGGGTCTCACGGGCCGCGAACTGTCAGCCCGATGTGGCTGGCATCCTGCGAAAACCACACGCATCCAGAAGGCCAGAGCCACCCCGAGCGATGCGGATATCCGCGCCTGGTGTGCGGCGTGTGGTGCGGAAGAACAAGTCGACGACCTGATCGCCACCGCCCGGACCGTGAACTCCATGTATCTGGACTGGCGACGGCTCCACCGGACCGGCATGCGGAAGACCCAGGAGGACTTCTACGGGCTCCACGAGCGGACGGAAGTCTGCCGCTCCTACGTTTCCAACGTAGTCCCCGGATTCCTTCAGACATCGGCCTACGCCACCGCGCTCATGAGCGCGATCACGAGCTTCCAGGGCACTCCCGACGACGTCAGCGAGGCCGTGGCGGCACGCGTCGCCCGCGGAAGATTACTCCGCGAAGGAAACCACCGCTTTGTCGTCCTCATCGAAGAGTGGGTGTTGTACTCACAGGTGGGCTGCGAGAAGACCATGGCTGATCAACTCTCCTATCTGCTCACGGTTCTCCCCCTCGCCTCGGTCTCGTTGGGGGTCATTCCCAGGACTGCCCGACGCTCCGTCTGGCCGCTCGAAGCGTTCACCCTCTATGACAGAAGCCGGGCCGTGGTCGAAACACTGACCGCTGAGATCAACATCACCCGTCCCCGGGAGCTTGCCGACTATTTCAAGGCTTTCGGTGAGCTGGCGCGCATGGCCGTCCATGGCGACGACGCACGCGCCCTGATCATCTCGGCGCGTGGCTCACTCGGGTGAACGATCCGCAATCATCCGCAACTTCGTTGAGTGCTGCCGGCCCTCCTCTTTACGGTCGTTGACGAACCGGATACTCATCCGGTCCAACCACCGCATGTCACAGGTGCCAAGCATCCCCGCCGATGCCACTTGCTGTCCTCACCGCCCCCTTTGGGCGCATCTTCAAAGCCGAGGTGCGGCACGGCCCCAGTCTGAGTAACAGCCGCTCGCAGTGCCAGGAGGTTGCGCACATGACCGCTACCGCCCCATCCACGATCAGTGTCGAACTGGCCCAGGCGTTCGATCCACGCTGGTCCCGCCTGCCCGGTATCACCGTGGACGGCCCGACCCTGTCCATCAACCCTGCCGAGTACTTCTTCCGCTTCGACTCTGCCTCCTGGCTGGTCTGCGACTGGCACCTGGTCCGGAATCAGCTCCTGAACGTGGAGGAAACCGCCGAAGCCGCCCTGGAGCAGACGGCGTTGGAGTTCATTCGCAGCAACAGCCGCTCCACCACCGATGCCGCCGAGGTCCTGGCCATCGCCTCACGGGTGTACTCCTACCTGTTCCGCGACGAGTTGCTGCCGGTCGGCGGCCTGGAGCAGGTCGGCCCCGACGAGCTGCGGATGCTGCGTGAGGCCGCGACGCTCATGGCACTGAACAAGGTCGAGCCGGACGGCACCATCTCCAACGTGGGCCCCTGCTGGTTCTTCCCCGCCGCCACGTCTGTCGTCTTCGACCTGGACGAAACGACCGGCGGCATGATCGACGAGGTGTACCACAGCACGTGGTTCAACGAGTCACGGCGAGTGGAGTCCATCAAGGCCCACGCCGCCCTCGGCGGCCGGCTGGTACACGGCTGCCAGTCCGTTCCCGACCAGTCCGGTGGCGCCTGCCTGCCTTACGGCGCCTCGATCGAGACCTTCCGCACCGGCCTGCGGGCCTTCCGCGACGAATGGCTGACCGCCGTCTACGCGTGCCGCACCGTCCCGACCACCAACTGATCAGCGAAAAGGAGTCCCCCAGATGAACACCACGGACGTGACCGCCCTGCTGCCCGGCCTCCTGGCCAACGCCGGACTGCCGGGCGACCCGGTTCGCCAGCCGATCCGGGTCTGGGCCCGCTCCGGCGTGGAACGTCTGACGTTCCCCGGCGCCGCGTCCGTGGTGTTCAAGTACGCCGAGGCACCCTTCGACCGCGAGGACCGCGCCCTCGAAATCGCGGCAGCCGGCGGGCTCCCGGTCCCCGCCATCTACGCGGCCCACCACGCCGAGCGTCTGCTGGGGATGCTGATCGAGGACCTTGGCGAACCCGTTCGCGAGGCCGACGACCCCGACGGCGCCACCGCCGCCGTCCAGATCCACCGCGTCGCCTCCGCCCCGGGCCTCCCCCACCTCGGCGAACCCGAACTCGCCGCTCTGCCCGGAAAGATCGCCCGCCGTCTGGACCGCTACGGCGCCAGCGAAGAGGCTCGGACTGCGGCGACCGCGCTCAGCCGGGCCGCCGAGACCCGCGCCCAGGGCGCGGAGGTGCCGCCGTTCGGGCTGGTGCACTCCGAGTTCCACCCCACCTCGCTCCATGTGACCGCGTCCGGCCTGCGCGTGCTGGACCTGGCACGCGCCTTCACCGGCCCCGGCCTGCTTGACCTGGCCTCCTGGCAAGGCACCACCGCCACCCCTGACACCGACCACACCCATGCCTTGCTCAGTTCTTATGTGCGGGCCGGCGGCCCCGCCGAAGCAGTGGCCGCCCGCGGCGGCCTGGACGCCGCCTCGTGGGCTCTGGGCTGGCACCGCGTCTGGGTGGCCGAGTGGTTCACCCAGCAAATCGGCCTGGGCTGGGCCGAAGGAGCCGAGGACAAGTGGATGACCGTGATCACCCGCCACGTGCTGGACGCCGCCGAACTGCTGAAGGTCTGACTCCGCCCGGCCGCCTGGAACTCACCCGGCGGCCGGGCACCGGCCCTGACATTTCCCTCCTAGGCAACCTGACCGGTGCCCTGGTGGTCGAGCTCGGCTGCGGCAGCGGTCACAACCTCGCCCACCTCAGCACCCACGCCACTCGTTGCATCGGCATCGACCACGATCCTTCCAAGGTCGACCGAGCTCGCGCCCTCTATGGCCATCTCCCCCGGCTGCGTTTCCTTCACGGAGACGCGGCGGAGCGGCTGCGCAACCTGGCGGCAGGCTCCGTGGATGTCTGTCTCTCGATCTTCGGAGCCCTCTCCTTCGCTGCTCCGCGCCCACTCCTGGCCGCCACTGCCGACGCGTTACGGCCCGGCGGACAACTCCTCGTCGTCCTTCGCGCCGACGACCACCACGACTACATCACCGTCCTTGCACGACGCTGACCTGCGGGTACAAGGGAGAATCAAGATGATCCTCTACCTCGACGTCGACGGCGTCCTCATCCCCGGACCGGACGACCAGGGCGACCCTCCTCCCACCCACGACATCCACCACGTCACGCCGACCGGCTACGACAAGCCGATCAAGGTATGGCTCAACCCGCACCATGGTCCCCAACTCGCTGCCCTTGTCGCCGACACCGGCCTGACCCCGGTGTGGTGCACCAGCTGGCGCCAGGACGCCTCCCGCCTCATCGCACCCTGCCTCGGCCTTCCTGACTGGCCGCATGTCTCCCTCCCCCGCCTGCCGCTGACCACCAGCCACCCCAACGGCTATCTGTGGAAGCGGGATCACCTCATCCAGCACGCCGCCGGAGCGCCATTTGTCTGGATCGACGACGACTTCACTTCCGCTGACCACGAGTGGGCTGCCGCCCGCGTCGCCGGCGGCCAGCCCACTCTCCTTGTCCAGCCGCAACACCGTGTAGGGATACAGCCCCAAGACCTATGGACGGTCCGCACCTGGGTGTCGACGCACCGGAGCGATGGCTGGAGACAGCAAGCGGAACATTGACGTATGTGGATCAGGTCACCGCTGGTTGAGGAACGCGACGAACGCCGCCCAACTCGGAGCAGGAACCATCAGCACGTCGGACCTGGTCTTGCTGTCCCTCACCGGTACGACGCCGGCGAAGCCGTCGGCGACCTCCACGCAGTTGTTGTCGCCCCCGGTGCTGAAACTGCTCTTGCGCCACGAGGCGGCAGTGAGGTCAGGGGTGTTCATGACTTGCAGTCCTCCAGGATCTTGCTGATGAAGTTCACCGAGGCTGAGGGCGTCAGCGCCAGATCACGCAGCCGATCGTAGGACAACCGGAACTGCGTGACTTCCTCGGAGTCCTCATACAGCTCCCAGAGTAGTTGCCTTCCAACCAGGCAACGGGGCTATGGTCCGGCTGCCAGAGCAAGGCCATCGACCCACCCATCAGCGGGTGGACGCCAACGCTGAATGGCAGCACCTGAAGGACGATCGAAGGCAGATCGGCAGACTTGAGCAGGTGACGGAGTTGCTCTCGCCAGACCTCGGGATCAGCAGTGGGTCTGCGTAGGACTGACTCGTTGACGATGAAGCGCGCGCTGGGAGCTGGCGATTGGTGCAGTAGCAACTGACGATCGATACGGGCACTGACCTGGGATTCCAACTCATCCTGCGTCCACGGCCCGGGGGCCGAAGCAAGAATGACGCGAGCGTACTCCTCGGTCTGGAGCAGTCCAGGAATGATCTCCGCATACCGGTGCATGATGGTGGCCGTGGCTTCGTACTGCATAAACAGCCGGTAGCGGTCCACGATCACCTCGTCCTTGGCCAGCTTCCACAGCTTGCGGAGCAGGGTATCGGTCTTGTAGTAACCGTCGAGGTCTTCCATCACCGTCCGTTTGGAGAGGCGGTCGCCGTTCTCCAGGCGGTTCAGGTAGCTGCGTTCGTAGCCGGTGTCCTCGGCAAGCTGACTGAGGGACTTCCCGGCCTTCTCCCGCAGGCTCTTGAGCATGTAGCTCAGCACATCCCGCGCGCTTGTCGGCTCTTCGTCGATCTGTTCTGTCATCTCGGCCTTACTCGCTGTCAGACGTGGGGGACAACACCTGGAGGGCTTCAAACGGCCTGTCGGCGGCCAGGTTTGGGATACCAATGAGCACTCGGGTTCCCCAAGTACACACCGTGGCGCAGTGCTCACGGGACCAAAACCCGGAAATCTCCTGCAACTACTCGAACAGTTCGAGAGTGCGATCACCTACAGATCTGGAGATGACAGCATGTATCAACCTATCGCCCGGTTTCTTTCGCGCCGGGGCAGCGACCGGTCCGACGCGGAGGAGCCGCAGGTGGAGGACGGTTCGGAGCCCGAGCCGGAGGCCGAGGACCGGCACGCGGAGCTGCGGGCGCGGCTCAAGGCACGGAACGCGGCCAGCGAGAGCAACTACCGCCTGAAGAGCGGGGATGTGCCGTGAGTATTCCGGAGTTCGTTCTCGATCCGGACCAGCCGACGTTGTTCGTCATGGAGTGTGTGAGCTGCGGGTTCTTCGGGCCGAAGGGGCAGGACGCGGAGGACGGGGCGGAGTGGGCGGGGCAGCATCTCGCTCTTCACCCGGATCACCTCGCCTACCGGGAACACATCACGCGGGCCTACCGGTTCGAGGCGGCGGCGCCGTGACCCGTGAGCCGATTATCAAGGCGGCGGACTGGGTCCTGACCGACGATCACGGGCCCGGGGCGCCCAGCGGGATATACGGCGTGGAGTGCATGGTCTGCGAGGCCCGCTCGCCCCTCTTCGATGACGACGCGCAGCCCGTTGCGGTCTGGACCGTTCAGCACACCGCCCAACACCCGGACCACGACCTGTTTCTCGCGCGGGCGGAGAAGCACTGGCGCGTCGTGCGCCGCCGGCACGAGGACGAGAACCCGCCGCCCCCGCAGAAGCCGGTGCTGGCGTTTCTGGACCGGGCGTTCGGGCCGGCGTTCGTCGGGTTGATGTGTCTGTTCACGGCCCTGACCGGCTATTTCATCTCCCTCAACTGAGCAACAAGGACAAACAACTTCATGCTCATCACCTTCATGGTCCTGGCCACCACCCGGGACGGGCACCTGCTGATGGTCCAGGGCACGGACGGCTGGACACTGCCCCACGGCACCATCCCGCCCGGCCGCTGCCCCGTCCTCACCGCACGCGAAACGCTGATGGACACCACCGGCTACGACCGAGGCGTCACCGACGCCTACGCCATCAGCCTCACCCACCACCCCCACCTATCGCTGACCTACGTCCTGGACGGCGGACACACCCCCACCATCCCCGCCGGCGCGCACAAGCACCTCCCGGCCAACGCCGGCTGGCTGCCGCTACGCGAACTCCACGAACCACCCCCCATCGTCCGCAACGCCCTCAGCGCCGCCGCCCAACGACGTCGCGTACCCGTACTCATCAACGGCGAACGCCCCGACGCCGCCTACACCTAGAACAGAGAGCCAACACATGTCCCAGCAGATCATCGTCCTCGTCACCACCCGCAACGGGTACGTCCTCCTCGACCGCGATGAGCTGCCGCAGGCAACCGTCCCGGCCCACGGGGACCTCGCGCTCACCGGACGGCTCACCCTCGCCCGCGGGACCGGACACCTCGCCGACATCACCCGCGCCTGGACCGTCCAACCGACCGCCGAGAACGGCGAACTGTGGGTGCTGGACGGAGGAACGTTCGACACCGTCCCGGACGTCACCGAGGACACCAACCCCAACACCCGCTGGGCACCCACCACATCGATCAACAGCGGCATCATCGGGGAAGCCCTGGACGCCGCCGACAGCGGCATCAGCATCCAACTCCCCACCACCTGAACGAACCCACGCGGGTGGCCGGAGAGGCTTTGGGCGGGAGCTGCCAGGGGGCGAGAGAGCGGGGGGCCGTAAGCTTGACCGGCGAGTCGGGCACCCGTGCCTGACCGCGTTTTCGACCGAGTGGCCCCCCGCTCTTAGAGGCTCGCCCCCTGGTGGCTGCCTAAAGCATCGGAGGCCACCAGCCCCAGCCACGGAACCAGCCGCAAACCGGCCCCGAACCCAGCCACAAACGCCTGAACGCCCCCGCGCAGCGGGGGCGTTCAGGCGTTCAAAACACTGACGGCCGGCGGCCCACCCGGGGGTTAGCCCCACCCCGAAGTGGCGGGCGGGCCGCATGGTGGCCGGGCCGCGCCGTTTCTAACGTTGATCACGCACATTGATCTTGCGCGAGGCGGCAACGCCGAGGAGGCATCTGCTGATGAGGACGGCGAGGAACGGGCGGCTGACACGGGCGTGGCTGTGGACGGCCGGTGTCGGGGTGGTGGCGACGGGGGCGGCCGTGGCGCTGTTGCCGAACGGGGCGGCGATCGGCTCGTCGGCCGGCGGGGGCGACTCGGGGCACGAGTCGCGGTTGCAAAGGGACGCGGCGCTGGTGGTCCAGGCCGGGGCCACCGGCATGACGGTGGCCGTCGAGGGCGCGGACGGCGAGCAGGAGCGGGCGCGGGCCGGGGTCGCCGAGTTGGGGACCGAGCGGCAGGTGCCGTGGAACGGGTACTACCGGATCGGCAGTGACACCAAGACCTTCATCGCCGTGCTGATGCTTCAACTCGTCGACGAGGGACGGGTGGAGCTGTCCGACACGGTGGAGGAGTGGCTGCCGGGCGTCGTCTCGGGCGAGGGCAACGACGGCAGTCGGGTGACGGTGGCGAACCTGCTGCGGCACACCAGCGGGCTGACCAACTACACGGATCTGCTGTTCGGCGATCCCGAACTCCTCAACCCGGAGAACTACCACGAGGAACGTTTCCTGGTGCGATCGGTCGAGGAGAAGGTGACGCTGGCGATGACCGAGCCGCCCGGCTGGCTTCCGGACGCGGATGACCCGGGGGGCGAGACCAGGTGGGCGTACTCCAACACCAACTATCTGCTGGCCGGAATGATCATCGAGGAGGCCACGGGCCACAGTTGGGAGCGGGAGGCGCACGAGCGGATCATCGAGCCGCTGGGGCTGGACCACACCTTCTCCCCCGGCACCTCGGCATACGTTCCGGAGCCGACCGCCCACGGCTATCTGCAGTTCCCGGGCGAGAGCGAGTTGACGGACACCACGCTCCAGAGCGAAGGCGGCGCGGACGGTGCGCTGATCAGCACGCCCGACGATATGAACACCTTCCTACGGGCGGTGGTGGACGGCACGTTGCTGCCGCCGGAGCGGCTGGCCGAGATGCAGGAGACGGTGCCGGCCGACGATTTCGGGGAGGGCGCGGGCTATGGCCTGGGCCTGGTCTGGGCGCCGCGCTGCGGTGAGGGCGAGCCGGGGCTGTGGTTCCACGGCGGGACCTCGTTCGGCACGGTCTCCGAGGGCGCCGTCACCGAGGACGGCGAGGCGGCGGCGAGCGCCGCCGTGTTCACCCTGCGCTTCGAGGACCAGGAGCAGCAGGAGGCCCAGGACGAGGCGACCCGGGCGATGATCGACAACGCCCTCTGTGCCGACGGGCGTTGACAGGACCGTAGCGGTACACCGTCCCCCTGGGGCAAGCCAACGGCAGGGGAGCCGGGTGCGGCCGGTGGCAAGGCGACACCGACCACTTACGCTGCGTCAGGTTTGCGGTAGGGTCTCCGCCAGTGACCACTGACTCCTGGGGGAGTCATGGACGTTGCGGGACCGGTTTTCTTACTACTGGCGGTGCTCTACTTCGTGCCCACGATCATCGCTTTCGCGCGCGGCGTGCGTAACGCGGGATCCGTGCTGGTCGTCAACCTCTTTCTGGGGTGGACGTTGGTGGGTTGGGTGGTGGCCCTGGCGATGGCCGCGCGCTCGACCGACCGGGGCAGCCCGTATCCGCGCTGAGCGAGGCATCCGGTCCACGAAAGCGAGAACGGTCCCGCCCCGTCGAGCGGGGCGGGACCGGCGTGCGCCGTCAGGCGGCCATACCGTTGGGTGGCGCCGTCAGGCGGCGACGAGTTCGGGTTTGAGGAGGACCTTGGTCCAGCCCTCGGCCCGCTTGTCGAAGCGGTCGTAGGCCTCGGGCGCCTGGGCCAGCGGCAGTCGGTGGGAGACCACGAAGCTGGGGGTGGCGCGGCCGGCGATGATCAGATCGCGCAACTGCCGGTTGTACGCCTTGACGTTGGCCTGGCCGGTGCCCATCCGCAGGCCCTTCTCGAAGAACTTGCCGACCTTGACGAGAAGTTGACCGTGCTTGGCGCTCTCGCTCGGGCCGCCGGGGTCCTCGGGGACATAGAGGCCGACGACGCCGAGGGCGCCGGTCGGGCGGACCGCTTCGATCAGGGTGTTGAGCACGATGGCCGGCTGCTCCTCGCCCTCCTTGACGGTCGCCTGGTAGCCGACGGCGTCGATGCCCTTGTCGGTGCCGTCGCCGCCCGTCTGGTCCTTGATCTGGCTGGCGGCATCGGCCTTGGAGTAGTCGATGGGAATGGCCCCGATGCGCTCGGCCAGGGCCAGCCGGTCCGGCTGCTTGTCCACCACGAAGACCTTGCTGGCCCCGCGCAGCAGCGCCGAGTAGGCCGCCATCAGGCCGACCGGGCCGGCGCCGAAGACGCAGACGGTCTCGCCGGGGCTGACACCGGCCAGCTCGGTGGCGTGGTAGCCGGTGGGAAAGATATCGGCCAGCAGCGCGAAATCGTCCTCGTGCTCCTCGCCCGGGGGCAGCGTCAGGCAGTTGAAGTCGGCGAAGGGCACACGCAGGTACTCGGCCTGGCCGCCCCGGTAGGGGCCCATGGAGACATAGCCGTAGGCGCCGCCGGCGAAGCCCTCGTTGACCGTGAGACAGAATCCGGTCTTGCCGGCGAGGCAGTTCCGGCAGAAGCCGCAACCGACGTTGAACGGGAGGACCACCCGGTCCCCCTTCTTGATCCTGGCCACGCCGGGTCCGACCTCCTGGACGACGCCCATGTTCTCGTGGCCGAAGACGATGCCCGGCTCGGCGCCGGTTCTGCCCTCGTACATATGCAGATCGGATCCGCAGATGGCACTGGTGGTGACCCGGATGACCACGTCGTTCGGATCCTCGATCCGGGCGTCGGGTACGTCCTCCACGGTCACGGAGTAGGGCTCCTGGTACACGACCGCCTTCACAGTTACCTCCAGGCACGCACGTTCTTGCTCCTTTTGGGGCACTTTGCTCCACGGTAGTGGCGCCCGGCCCACCCGGCGACCGGGGCGACCCGCCGCCCGCCCGCACTACCGTTGCGCCATGGACATCGCGATACGACCGATGACTGAGGGTGACGCGGCGGCCGTCGCCGAACTGCGGGTGGCGGGCTGGCGGACGGCGTATCGGGGGCTGATGCCGGCGGAGTTCCTGGACGGGCTGAGCCCCGGGCGGTTCGTCCGCTGGCTGGATACGCGTCCCTCGCTGGACGGGCATCTGGTCGCCCACCGGGCGGACGGCGAGCTGGCCGGCTGGGCGTCTTCCGGTCCCTACCGGGCGGACGACGCCTCGGGGACGGACGGGGACGGCGACGGGGAGTTGTACGCCCTCTATGTCCGGCCCGACGCCTGGGGCGTCGGCGTCGGCCGGGCGCTGCTGGCGGCCTCGCGCGACTGGCTGGCCGCCCGGGAGTACGCGCGGCTGCGGCTGTGGGTGGTGGTCGGCAACGAGCGCGCCCAGCGGTTCTACACCGCGGCCGGGCTGCCGCCGGACGGCCGGCGCCGCGAGGAGCGGATCGGCACGGCACTGGTGGCCGAGGAACGACGCACCGGCCCGCTGCCCTGAGGCGGCTCGGGCGCCGGAACAGGGGGTATCCGGGAGCGTGGGACGCCGCGTATGGAGTACGTTCCCTGCATGGCTCGTCCCGTGAAGTCGGCTCGCACCCAGCAGTCCTCCCAGCGCCGCAAGGTCCGCCGCGAACTCGCGGCGGCGGCCCTGGAGTTGTTCGCCACCAAGGGGTACGAGGCCACCACGGTCGACGAGATCTCCGCCACCGCCGGCGTCGCCAGACGGACGTTCTTCCGCCACTTCCGGTCCAAGGAGGAGGCGATCTTCCCCGACCACGACGACACCCTGGAGCGCGTCCAGTCGGTGCTGTTGGGGGCGCCGGCGCAGGAGAACCCGATCGACACGATCTGCCGGGGGATCAAGGAGGTGATGCGGATGTACACCGCCTCGCCCGCCCTCTCGGTGGCCCGCTACCGACTGACCCGCGAGGTGCCGGCCCTGCGGGAACGCGAGATCGCCTCCGTCTCCCGCTACGAACGGCTCTTCACCCGCTATCTGTTGGCGGAGTTCGACGAGCACTCGCATCTCGGCGACGAGCCCTTGCTGGCCGAGGTGGCCGCCTCGGCGGTGGTCACGGCGCACAACCATGTGCTGCGCCGCTGGCTGCGCAGGGAGGGGCAGGGGGATGTGGAGGCGGCGCTCGACCACGCGTTCACCATTGTGCGGCGCGCCTTCGGCGATCTGCCGTCGGGCGCGGCTCAGCCGAGCCGGCCGCCGGTCATGTCGACGCGGGAGGGCGAGGTGCTGGTGACGGTCGCCAGGACGGACGCGCCGCTGCCCGAGGTGATGAAGGCGATCGAACAGGCGCTGCACCAGCGGCGGTGATCGGCGCTGTCAGTGCCACGTCGTATCGTCGACGACGTCCCCGTAGACGTCCGTCGGTCCGTCGCCGCCGCCGGCCGTCGATGTCCGCCGGCTTTCGAAAGGCCCCTCGATGACCGCCGTTCCGTCGCCCGTGCTCCGGCCCCGCCGTTCCTGTCTCGCGGTGCCCGGCAGCAACCCGCGCTTCCTGGAGAAGGCCCAGGGTCTGCCGGCGGACATGGTCTTCCTCGATCTGGAGGACGCCTGCGCGCCTTCGGCCAAGGAGGCGGCCAGGGGGTTGGTGGTGGCCGCGCTCAACGAGGGCGACTGGGGCGGCAAGACGCGCGCGGTGCGGGTCAACGACTGGACCACGCACTGGACATACCGCGATGTGATCACGGTCGTCGAGGGCGCGGGCGCCCGGTTGGACTGCCTGATGCTGCCCAAGGTGCAGGACGCCGAGCAGATCGTCGCCCTCGATCTGCTGCTCACCCAGATCGAGCGCACGATGGGCCTCGATGTCGGCCGCATCGGCATCGAGGCCCAGGTGGAGAACGCCAGGGGCCTGCTGAACGTGGAGGCCATCGCGGCGGCCTCGCCCCGCCTGGAGACGCTGATCTTCGGGCCCGCCGACTTCATGGCGTCGATCGCGATGCGCACCCTGGTGGTGGGCGAGCAGCCGCCCGGCTATCCGGCGGACGCCTACCACCACATCCTGATGCGCATCCTGCTTGCCGCCCGCGCGCACGGCCTGCAGGCCATCGACGGGCCCTATCTCCAGATCCGTGATCCGGACGGCTTCCGCGAGGTGGCCGGCCGCTCCGCCGCGCTCGGCTTCGACGGGAAATGGGTGCTGCACCCCGACCAGATCCAGGCGGCCAACGAGATCTACGCACCGTCCCAGTCCGACTACGACCAGGCCGAACTGATCCTGGACGCCTATGCGCATGCGCTGTCGGCGGCGGGCGGCGCCCGGGGCGCGGTGATGCTGGGCGAGGAGATGATCGACGAGGCCAGTCGGAAGATGGCGCTGGTGGTCGCCGCCCAGGGCCGGGCCGCCGGCCTGACGCGTACATCGGCCTTCACACCACCGGAGCGCTGACGGGGCGGTGCCGGCGGCTCGGAGGTGCGGGTGCGGATGCCCACGCATTTCGGCCATCCGGGCACAGTGCGGGCCATCCACACCCGCGCGCCCGGATTTTTACCAGATCATGAACCACGCCGAACGGGGCCCGTTCGGAAACCACCCGCGACCGTTCCGCGACCCTCCGTGCCACCGCCGCCGGCCCCCGCTCCCCCGCAGCCCGGCACTCCGTCCGCACGGCCCGGGCACCGACCCCGTGCCGCCGGAGCGGACAACCCGGGCGCTACCAGCGCGAAGAGCCCGAAGGGCGCCGCCCAGGACGCGCCGGAACGTCCGAAACACGCCAGGGCCACGCGCCCCCGCCGGCACGGAAACCGCCACCGACCCGCCGGCACTGGGCGACCGGACCGCCACGGAGCGAAACGGTCATGTGACCGATCCATGAGGGAACCGTCAACAATCGGAAGATGATCTTCAGCCAACACCTCCCGGACGCGCCCCGTCCACTGAGCGGATTGTCCTTTTCACACCCTGGTCAGCGCCCGTTCCACGACCGCCGAATGACGTCGATGAGCCCGCTGGCTTGCCGAGTTACCGCCGGGGACCTATAGCATCGGTAGTAAGCCGCTTCGCTGTGGACGGGTGCGGCACTCACCGCTACGAAGGTCTCTCATGCCTCACCGCTCATCCTCTTCCCCCAGCGGCCGGGTACGTCTGGCCCGCGGCGCGTCCGCCTGGCTGCTGCCCACGGTCGCCGCCGCGGGCGTCAGCCTCGTCAAGGCGCGCCGGTCCGGTCGTTGGGCGGCGGCGGCCGTGCCGACCACCGCGCTGGCCGCGGGAATGCTGTGGTTCTTCCGGGACCCGGAACGGGAGATCTCCCAGGGCCGGCTGATCTCCCCCGCCGACGGGGTGGTGCAGAGCATCACCGACTGGCCGGACGGCAGGATCCGGGTGGCGATCTTCATGAGCCCCCTCAACGTCCACGTCAACCGCGCCCCGGTGGCCGGCACGGTCGCCTCCGTCGAGCACATCCCGGGCGGCTATGTCCCGGCGTTCGACAAGGAGAGCGAGAACAACGAGCGGGTGGTCTGGCGCTTCGACAGCGAGCTGGGCGATCTGGAGATGGTGCAGATCGCCGGCGCCGTGGCCCGCCGGATCGTGCCCTATGTGCCCCAGGGCTGCAAGGTCGAACAGGGCGAGCGGATCGGCCTGATCCGCTTCGGCTCCCGGGTCGACGTGTACCTCCCCGAGGGCATCGAGCCGGCCGTCGAGGTCGGCCAACGCACTACGGCGGGAGTGACACGCCTTGACCGTGATTGACCGCAAGTCCGCCCGTGCCTGGGCGAGGGCTGATGAGGAGGGGGACGGCGAGACCGATGACATGCCGTTCTCCATGCGGCTGTCAATAGCGGACACGCTCACCCTGCTGAACGCCACCTGCGGCTTTCTCGCCGTCTACTTCACCACCACCGGCGTGCTGATCCCGCACCTGACCAACAGCGGGGACGCGGGCGTGGTCCGCAACAACGCCGCCACCGCGGTGCTGTTGATGCTGCTGGCCTCCGTCTTCGATCTCTGCGACGGGCTGGTGGCACGCAAGCTGCGCTCCTCCCCGATGGGCGCCGAGCTGGACAACCTCTCCGATCTGATCAGTTTCGGTCTGGCCCCGGCCTATTTCGTGCTGGTCTGGGGGATGGTGGTCGGCGACGTCCATGAACCGCTCTCGGCGCTGGCGGCCACGGTGGTGTTGCTGGCGGTGGTGCTCCGGCTGGCCAGATTCTCCTGTGTGACCATGCCGCACGGCGTCTTCCAGGGCATGCCGAGCCCTTTCGGCGCGCTCACCGTGGTCTCCATCGTGCTGCTGGAACTGCCGTTCACGCCCACGCTGCTGGCCATCGGGGGCGTCGCCTGGCTGATGGTGAGCCGGGTCGAGTACCCCAAGCCGCGTGGCACGCTGGCCGTCGCCATGCTCGCCTGGATCACGCTCAGCATGGCGCTGCTCACCGCCTGGGCGTTCGACGCACCCGGCGGGCTGCTGATGCTGCAGACGGCCTGCTCGCTCCAACTGGTGCTGGGCGCGGTGATCCCGCTGTTCGCCATGTGCCGCCGGGTCTTCGCGTTCCGCGACAACCGCCGCGAGGCGCGCGCCGCCCAGTCCTGAGGCCCCGGCCGCTCGTACCTCCGGCTGTTCCGTACGTCCCGAACCCGGTCGCGCCCCGCGAGGCGCGGCCGGGTTCGTGGTCGCTCCGGCGACTGTCGGTGGCCCGTTGCACAATGGCCGCATGGAGTTGACCAAGAAGGGCCATGCCTGTGTGCGGCTCACGGAGCAGGGCCGCACGCTGGTGATCGATCCGGGTGGTTTCAGCGAGCCGGACGCCGCGCTGGGCGCCGACGCCGTGTTGATCACCCACGAACATCCCGACCATCTGGACGAGGGCCGGCTGCGGGCCGCGCTGGACGCCGATCCCGGCCTGGAGATCTGGACGTCCGGGGCCGTCGCCGATCTGCTCGCCGGCGCGTTCCCCGGGCGGGTGCACAGGGTCGGCGAGGGCGATGCCTTCGAGGCGGCGGGCTTCCGCGTCGAGGTGCACGGCCAGCTGCACGCGGTGATCCACCCGGATCTGCCCCGCATCGCCAACATCGGTTTCCTGGTGGACGAGTCCGTCTTCCATCCGGGCGACGCGCTGACCGTGCCGGGCCGCCCCGTCGACACGCTGATGCTGCCGTTGCACGCCCCGTGGAACAAGTTCTCCGAGGTGGTCGACTATGTGCGCGAGGTCGCTCCCAAGCGCGCCGTCGCGGTGCACGACGGGCTGCTCTCCGACACGGGCCTCGCCGTCTACGGGCGGAACCTCAGCCCCCAGGGGCTGGACATCGGCCCGTCCTCCTACGCCCGGCTGACGCCCGGGGAGTCCGTCTCCGTCTAGCCCGGACGCCGAACCCCCCGCCCCACGCCCGCCCCAACTCGCCATAACCTGCTGCAACTCGTCGAACGTCCCTCCCGAAAGAGCCGTCATGCGCATCGCCACCTGGAACGTCAACTCGATCACCGTGCGTCTTGAGCGGCTGCTCGCCTGGCTGGAGCGCAGTCAGACGGATGTGCTGTGCCTGCAGGAGCTGAAGTGCGACACCGCCGCCTTCCCGGCCGAGCCGCTGCGCGCCGCCGGCTATGAGGCCGCGGTGCACGCGAGCGGCCGGTGGAACGGCGTCGCGGTGCTCTCCCGGGTCGGCCTGACCGATGTGGTGGAGGGGCTCACGGGCGGCCCGGCGTTCAACGACGAGGCGGAGCCCCGCGCGGTCGCGGCGACCTGCGGCGGGGTGCGCGTCTGGTCGGTCTATGTGCCCAACGGGCGGGAGATCGGCCATCCGCACTTCGCCTACAAGCTGGCCTGGTTCTCCGCGCTGCGGGAGACGGTCGCCAAGGACGCGGCGGGGGCGACGCCGTTCGCGGTGCTCGGCGACTTCAATGTCGCGCCGACGGACCACGACGTGTGGGACATCGGGGAGTTCGACGGCGCCACCCATGTCACCGAGGCGGAGCGCACCGCGCTGGCCGAGCTGCGCACCACCGGGCTGTCGGATGTGGTGCCGCGCCCGCTCAAGTACGACCGCCCGTTCACCTACTGGGACTACCGGCAGCTGTGCTTCCCCAAGAACCGGGGCATGCGGATCGATCTGGTCTACGGCAACGCGGCGTTCGAGGCGGCCGTCTCGGACGCCTATGTGGACCGGGAGGAGCGCAAGGGCAAGGGCGCGTCCGACCACGCCCCGGTGGTGGTGGATCTGACGCTCGCCGGCTGAGCCGAACGGCGGCGCGCGGAAGCAAGTCGCCCGCGTCGCGTCCCCGTTGCGCCTCCCGGCGGCCGGCGGGAACGGCGCGACGGATGGCGGGAACCGCGCGCCGCTTCGGCCAAACCGGGCCCGGGGTGCGACCCTTGGGGCATGAACATCCCTTTCCTGGACAACTGGCGCAAGCGGCCCGCTCCCGCGACCGACGCCTGGTCGGACACCGAAGGGGTGGCGGAACTGCTCTCCGAGTGCGAGCTGTTGCGCGACCGTGCGCAGCGGGCCGGACTGGTGCTGGGCGACACCCCGATCTCGCTTGAGGCGCTGGACCAGTTGGTGCCCCGCTGGCGTGACGATCCGGAGGAGTTGCCCTGGTTGGCCAACGACGCCGGGCTCTACCTCGGCACGGTCATCGTGCGCACCGTGCCGGGCGCCCGCTGGGGCCCGGGGCCCGACGGGCAGCCCGTGGTGGTGATGGCCTCCGGGCGGCAGGTCGATGTGGCGGCCACCGGGCAGCAGTGGGCCGAGGCCGGCTCGCCCGAACTGTCGCAGGTCTACGCGGAGGTGGCCGAATCCTAGGCCGCGCGGCGCCGGCGGGCCGGGATGCCGCGGGGGCCGGCCGGGCGGCCCCCCGTCCGGTCAGCCGCCGAAGGCGATGGCGTACTCCAGCCGCCAACGGTCCCCCGGCACCACGGTGTCGGATGTCTCGACCGGCCGGTCGTCCGCGTCGTAGTGGGTGCGCTCGACGGAGGTGACGCACTGCCCGGGTGAGCAGCCCAGGGCCTCCGCCTCGGCGCCCGTGGCCGGGCGTGAGCCGACCACCTCGCGGGCCCGCACCACCCGCACCCCGATGGCGGCGAACCGGCCCCGCACGCCCCTGCGGGCATAGGGGCCGCGCTCCGGATAGACCACGTCGGTGCCCTCGGTCAGGGTCAACGGCTCCCAGCTGGTGGCCAGTTGCAGCGGACGACGATCCGCCAGGTACTCGTACTGGGTGCACATCACCGCCTCCCCCAGCGCCACGCCAAGACGCTCGGCGATGCCCGGCGGCGCGACGGTGGGCGTGGAGACGGCCTCCCAGCTGACCTCGGGATGCTCGGCCGAGCCGCCCGCCAGGGCCTGGACGCTGGCCGACAGCGGCGAGTCCACGGCGCCCGTGGACCGCAGCAGCGCGCCGATCGGGGCCCGGTCGCTGACGAAGACCCCGCGCCCGAACTGGCCCGTGGCATAGCCGGCGGCCTTCAGGACGCGCACCGCGCGATCCACCGTCTGGTCGCTGGCCCCGTAGGTCCGCTTCAGCTCCGCCCGGGACGGAATCCGCGCCCCCACCAGCAGCGCGCCCTCGTCGATCTGGCGGCGCAGATCGTCCGCGATGCGCTGATACATCGGCCGGCTGTCGCCCATCCGCGTCTCCCTTCCACGGCGTACGAGGCGTCCGTACCCGCCAGCCCAGGCTACGTCACGCCGCGTCAGAGTTCCTTACTGGTGGTGAGCTTGGGCGGCGGGGTGGTGGCCGCCTTGGTGACATCGTCGACCAGTTCGACCAGATCCGCCCCGTATGCCTGGGAGTTGAAGACCTTCAGCAGCAGGCAGAAGGTGCCGCCGGAACCGTACTTGCGCGCCAACTTCACATGGTGCCTGGCGAGATAGCGGGTGGCGGCCTGGTTGGTGACGGAGCGCTGGCCGCAGGCGAGGAAGACCGGGCGGTCCTGCTGTCCGGCGGTGATGCGGGCCAGCAGCACGTACTCGGCGACGCCGGACTCCAGCCGGTAGCGTTCGGAGCCGATGCCCAGGGCCCAGCGGTCGGGGCCCTCGGAGTCGGTGTTCACCAGCACGCCGGGCAGCAGGCTGCTCAGATGTGCGGCGGTCCGCCGGTTGGCCGTCGGGCCGCCCAGGCAGAACTCGGTGCGTTCGCCGAAGCCCTGGCGGGCGCTCTCCCCCGATATCAGCTGGGCCGTGGCGCCACAGTTCCTGATCACGGCGGAGAGTTCGAGCAGGGCCAGCACGTCGTTGCGGGTCACCGCGCCCTCGGCGGTGGTGTCGCGGCCGACGACCAGCAGACATTCGGCGTTGTCCGGCAGCCCGAAGAAGCTCTGCAGGCGGTGTCTCGCCCGGGCGGCCAGCCGGCCGCGCAACCACGCCCCGAGCACGAGAGCGACCAACGCGGTGGCCGCCACCGCGATCACCGGGAGAAGCGCGTCGTCATTCATGGCCGGGAATCTACCGGTGCATGACACGAGGGACGAGCCCTGGCGAGAACCGGACGGAACGGGGACCTGGCGGAGCGTCGCATCGGTCGGACGGCGCGCGGTGGGTGGCGCGCGCCGGGGCGGGGCGACTCACGCCGTCACTTTCCGGCCAGTCTCTCGGGGGAACTCGGGGGATCTCGGGGGCTCTCCGGGGCTCTCGGCGGCTTCAGGGGGTGGGGGGCGGCGGGGCGACAGCCCGTTCCCCCTCCTCGGCGCCCGGGCGGCCGGCGTCCGGGGCGGCATAGCGGTGGGCCAGTTCGCGCACCGTCCCGGCCACCGCCGCGCGGAGCGAGGCCGGCGCCAGCACCTCGGCCTCGATGCCGAGGCGCAGCAGGTCCCCGACCGCGATCACCTCGGTCTCCACGGGGAGTTCGACCCGCAGCCAGCCGTCCGGCGTCGCCGGCTCGGCGCCGGCCAGGGCCTCGGCGCCCGCCGCCCCGAAGAACATGGTCAGCAGTTTGGCGCCGCGCGGCGATATCCGCAGCGTGGCCCGGTGGCGGAAACGCGCCTCCGCGAGCCGGCGCGTGGACTCGGCCCAGTGCGCGCCGAGATCGAAGCCGGCGGGCCGCTCGAAGGTGGCTTCCGCGAGCCGCACGGTGTCGAGCCGGGAGACCCGGTAGGTCCTGGGTTCGTCGTCCGGGCGGCCCCGGGTGGCCAGCAGGTACCAGATGCCACCCTTGAGGACGAGCCCCAGCGGGCACAGCTCCCGCTCGCCCGAGCGGTGCCAGCCCCGGTAGTCGACGATCAGGACGCGCTGGTCCCAGACCGCCTGGGCGACGGTGGCCAGTCGCGGGACGGACTCCGTCTCGCGGAACCAGCCGTGTGCGTCGAGGTGGAAGCGCTCCGCGACCCGCGCCGCCCGGGCGCCCAGCGGGGCGGGGAGGGCGGCGCGGAGCTTGAGCTGCGCCGCCGCCAGTTCGGCGCCGAGGCCCAACTCGCCGGCGGGGCCAGGTATTCCGGCGAGGAAGAGGGAGTCGGCCTCGGCGTCGGTCAGCCCGGTGAGCCGGGTGCGGTAGCCGTCCAGCAGCCGATAGCCGCCGGCCGGTCCCCGGTCGGCGTAGACCGGGACGCCGGAGGCCGCCAGCGCCTCGACGTCCCGGTAGACCGTGCGCACCGAGACCTCCAGCTCGGCGGCCAGCTCGGGGGCGGTGAGCCGGCCCCGGTTCTGGAGCAGCAGGAGGAGGGAGAGCAGACGGTCGGCGCGCATAAGTCCCATGATGCGACGACCCGAGGCCGTACCTGACAGGAGGTGTCAGGTACGGCGGGCAGAGTGCTCTTCGTCCGCCCGGCCCGGAGGGTCCGCGCCGGTGGCGGAACACGGAAGGGGACCATCGATGTCCGAGTCACTGTCCGCGTCACTGACTGGCGAGTTCACCTTTGCCGACTGGGTGGAGAGCCCGGTGGGCCCGGCGGACGCCGAGCCGCCCAGGCTGGCGCATGCCACGGTGCGGAACGCGTTCTCCGGCGGGATCGTGGCGGCCGACACGCGCTGTGAGTACACGATCGCCTACACGGAGGGGAAGACCGGCCGGTTTGTCGGTCTTGAGCTGGTGACCGGCGAGGTGGACGGCCGCGCCGGCGGCTTTGTGCTGGAGGAGCGCGGCGACTTCGACGAGGCGGGCGTGGTGACCTGCGAGTTCTCCGTGGTGCCGGGCTCCGGCAGCGGCGCGCTGGCCGGGTTGACCGGCGGCGGGGGCTTCACCCACCGGCCGGGGGAGACGTCGACCCCGTACCACTTCTCCTACGAGCTGCCCGCCGAGGGCTGACCAGGGGGGGTGCGCTCCGGCGCGTTTGCGGGGACCAGCGCCGGGGCGCACCCTGGGCTGGGGGGAGGCAGAGGAGCGAACCGGGGAGACCGAGCGAAAGGAAGTCGCGCGATGTCCCGCATCTCGTATCTGCAGCAGGTGTCCCAGGACGAGGCCGGGGCCGCCGCCGCCCGCCCGGTGGTGGCCTCCTATCCGGACTACGCCGGCGCCCAGCGAGCGATGGACCATCTCGCCGACGACGAGTTCCCGGTGGACAGGACGGCGATCGTGGGGACCGATCTGCGCATGGTGGAGACGGTGTTGGGCCGGCTCACGCTGGCCCGCGCGACTGGGGCCGGCGCCGGCACGGGCGCCTGGTTCGGCCTGTTGGTCGGGCTGTTGCTGTCCCTTTTCGTGGACGGCGGCGCCAGCGTGCTGTTGACGATTCTGAGCGGCGTGTTCTACGGCGCGCTGTTCGGCGCCGTCTTCGGCTTCGCCGGGCAGGCGATGACCGGCGGCCAGCGGGACTTCGCGTCCCGCAACCGGATCGTGGCCGCGCACTATGACGTCGTCGCCGACCAGGAGGTCGCCGAGGACGCCAAGAACCGGTTGATCAAGCTCGGTTGGCGGGAGAGCTGACCGCCGGCCACGCCGGTCGGCGCGCGGCTCGGCCCGTGCGGGTGGCCTGCCGGATCTCCTCGCTCGGCCGGTCGCGCGACCGGTCCGTCGGGACCGGGGACAGCATGGGTCGGCGCTCCCGCTCCAGCCGTTTTCCCTCCGGCCTCGGCGTCAGCGGGGCCGCAGCCGCAGGCTGTGCATGCCGCCGTCGACGGCGACGGCGGTGCCGGTGACGGCGCCCGCGCGCGGGCTGGCCAACTGGGCGATGGCCTCGGCTACTTCCTCGGCGGCGACCAGCCGCCCGGTGGGCTGGCGGGCTTCCAGAGCCGCCCGTTCCGCCACCGGATCGTCGGCGGCTGCCAGCAGCCGCCCCACCCAGGGGGTGTCGACCGTGCCGGGGTTGACGCAGTTGACGCGGATCCCGGCGCGGACGAGATCCGCCGCCGTGGCCCGGGTGAGGGCCAGCAGCGCGCCCTTGGTCGCCGAGTAGAGCGCCCGGTCGGGCAGCCCGGTGGTCGCGGCGACGGAACAGGTGTTGACGATGGCCGCGTGGTCGGAGGCGCGCAGCAGCGGCAACGCGGCCCTGGTCACCCGGACCACGCCCAGCAGGTTGACGTCCAGCACCCGGTGCCACTCGTCGTCCGGGTTGTCCTCGATGGTGCCGGCGGCGCCGATGCCCGCGTTGTTGACCAGGATGTCGAGGCCGCCCAGCGCCTCGGCGGCGTCGGCGACGGCGACGCGCACCGAGGCGTCGTCGCTCACATCGGCCCGGAAGCCGAGGAGCGGCGCGGGCACCTCGGGGTTGACGTCGAGGCAGGCGACGGTGGCGCCGCGTGCGGCGAGCAGGCCGGCGGTGGCCAGGCCGATGCCGGAGGCACCGCCGGTGACCAGCGCGGCCAGTCCGGTGAACTCTCCTTCTGACGCTGGGGCGTTGGGACGTTCGGAGGGGTTCATGGCTGTGTCACGGCTCCCTGGTTCACGCGTCGGCCCGCCAGACGGGCCCGTCCGGATAGCGGTGGGCGGCCACGGACTCGGGCCGCAGTTCGGCGCCCAGCCCGGGGGTCGTCGGCGCCGTGTAGCGGCCGGCCCGCACCTCGACCGGCGCGGTGAAGTGCTCGTGCAGGTGGTCGACGTACTCGATCACCCGGTCCTCGGTGCTGCCGCTCACCGCCACATAGTCGAACATGGCGAGATGCTGCACCATCTCGCAGAGGCCCACGCCGCCGGCGTGCGGGCAGACCGGAACGCCGAACCTGGCGGCCAGCAGCAGGATGGCGACGTTCTCCGTGACGCCGGCGACGCGGCTGGCGTCGATCTGCAGCACATCGACGGCCTCGGCCTGGAGCAGCTGTTTGAACATCACCTGGTTCTGGCAGTGTTCGCCGGTGGCCACCCGGATCGGGGCGACGGCGCGGCGGATCGCGGCATGGCCGAGGATGTCGTCGGGCGAGGTCGGCTCCTCGATCCAGTACGGCGCGTGCGGCGCCAGCGGGCGCAGCCGTTCGATCGCCTCCGGCACGCCCCATGCCTGGTTGGCGTCGATCGCGATCCGGATGTCGGGGCCGACCGCCTCCCTGGCCAGCCGGACCCGCCGCAGATCGGCCTCCGGATCGGCGCCGACCTTGAGCTTGATCTGGGTGAAGCCCTCGGCGACCGCCTCCTTGGCGAGGCGGACCAGCTTCTCGTCGGTGTAGCCCAGCCAGCCGGGGCTGGTGGTGTAGGCGGGGTAGCCCGACTCCAGCAGCCGGGCGGTGCGTTCGGCGCGCCCCGGTTCGGCGGCCCGCAGGATGGCAAGGGCCTCGTCGCGGGTGAGGGCGTCCCGCAGATAGCGGAAGTCCACCAGGTCGACGAGCTGTTCGGGGGTCATCTCGGCGAGCAGCCGCCACACCGGCTTGCCGGCCAGCCGCCCGGCCAGGTCCCAGACGGCGTTGTCGATGGCGGCGGCGGCCATATGGATCACGCCCTTGGCCGGGCCGAGCCAGCGCAGTTGGCCGTCGCCGGTCAGGCGGCGGGAGAACGCGCCCAGATCGGCGAGGAGTTCGTCCACCGGAAGCCCGACGACCAGCGGGGCGAGCGCCCGCACCGCCTCGGCCTGGACCTCGTTGCCCCGGCCGATGGTGAAGGCGAGGCCGTGGCCCTCGGCGCCGGCGCTGGTGCGGACGGTGACATAGGTGGCGGAGTAGTCGGGCTCGGGGTTCATCGCGTCGGAGCCGTCGAGCTGGCGGGAGGTCGGGAATCTGACGTCGGACACGTCGAGCGCGGTGATCTGCTCAGTCATGGGGCCTGCCGGGGCTGCTGGAGGTGGGCGTCTTCGGCCTCGGGGCAGGGCCGGGCGACGGCGGTGCGCGTCGGCCTGGCGGCGCTGATACGGGTCAGAGCGATACCCCAAGACATGGGATCTATTGATAGGCCCGAGCGCCCCCCACGTCCACCCCTCGCAGCAAAACCGCAGGTTATTTGGGTGGTTGACAATCCACCGGGGGGCAGGAGATCACACCCCCTCCCGGAAGATAGGATCTTTCTGTTAGGGTCCTGCATCCTCAGGCCCCGCTCTCCACGGCCCGCACCGAGGTGGACCAGATGTCGCTGACCGACAACGCCATCGTCCGTATCCGAGAGCTGATCCAGACGGGCGCGCTGCCGCCGGGCGCCAAGCTGCCGCCGGAGCAGCAGCTGGCCGCCGAGCTGGGCCTCTCCCGCAATCTGATGCGGGAGGCCGTCAAGGCGCTGGTGGTCGCCCGGGTGCTGGAGATCCGGCGGGGCGACGGCACCTATGTGACCAGCCTGCAGCCGAGTCTGCTGCTGGAGGGCCTGGCGGTCGCCGTGGAGCTGCTGCACGGCGAGACCCTGCTCGAACTCACCGAGACCCGCCGGCTGTTCGAGCCGGTGGCGACCGGGCTGGCCGCCCGGCGGATGACGCCGGAGGCGCTGGCTGTGGTGGCCGACGAGCTGGACGCCATGCGGGCCGCCAGGGACGACGTCGAACTGCTGGTGCGCCATGACGCGGCGTTCCACCGCGCGGTGCTGGCCGCCACCGGCAACGAAACGCTGATCTCGCTGCTGGACGGCATCTCGGGACGCACCCTGCGCGGCCGGATCTGGCGCGCGCTGGTGGACGAGCACGCCTCGGAACGCACCCTCGCCGAGCATGAGGCGATCTATCGTGCCCTCGCCGACGGGAACGCGGCGCTGGCCGAGGCCACGGCGTTGGTGCATGTGAGCAGCACCGAGCACTGGCTGCGACGCCATCTGGAAATCCAACGGGGCCTGGACGCGGCCCCGAGCGAGGAGAGCCATGCCGACGAAGCCGACCCCCCGGCGGGGCCCCCACCCGCAGAACGCCGAACCGGTGGAAGCGCGCGGGGCGCGTCGCGCTGAGCGCACGCCCGGCGTGCGCGCCGGGGCGGGGCGATGACGGCCGCCGGCGGGCGCGCCCCGCTCGGCGGCTCGGGCGTCACCGTCGGCCGGCTGGCGCTGGGCACCGCCCCGCTGGCCGGGCTCTACACGCCGGTGAGCGAGGCGGCGGCCGAGGAGACGTTGACGGCCGCCTGGGACGCGGGAGTTCGCACCTTCGACACCGCGCCGCACTACGGTCTCGGCGTCTCGGAGCGGCGCCTCGGCGCGTTTCTGCGCGACCGGCCCCGGGCCGAGGTGGTGGTCTCCACCAAGGTCGGACGGCTGCTGCGGCCCGGCTTCTCGCCGCCCGGCACCGACGGCTTCCACGGCGTGCCGACGGATCTGGCCCGGGTGTGGGACTTCAGCGCCGCCGGCGTGCGCGCCTCCCTGGAGGAGAGCCTGGAGCGGTCCGGGCTCGACCACTTCGACCTGGTGCTGCTGCACGATCCCGACGACCACGGCGAACAGGCCCTGCACGAGGCGTATCCGGCGCTGGCCGAGCTGCGCGCCCAGGGCGTGGTGCGGGCCATCGGCGCCGGGATGAACCAGACGGAGATGCTGACGCGCCTGGTCACCGAGGCCGATCTGGACTGTGTGCTGGTCGCGGGCCGCTATTCGCTGCTGGACCGGCGGGCCGCCGAGGCCCTGCTGCCGGCCTGTCTCGAACGGGGCACCGGGGTGCTGGTGGGGGGCGTGTTCAACAGCGGGCTGCTGGCCGATCCGCGCCCCGGCGCGACCTTCGACTACGCGCCGGCGCCCGAGCCGCTGCTCCGCCGGGCGCGTCAACTCGCGGAAGCCTGCGCCGCGTTCGGGGTGCCGCTGGCGGCCGCCGCGATCCAGTTCCCATGGCGGCATCCGGCGGTCGGCGCGGTGGTGCTGGGGGCGCGCAACGCCCGCGAGGTCACGGAGAACGCGGCGCATGCCGCCGTCGAGATCCCCGAGGAACTCTGGCGCGAGCTGGACGCGTTGGTGCCGGCCGGCGAGGAGGGCCGGGCATGAGCCGGATCGACGCGCACCACCACCTCTGGGATCTGACCCGCCGCCCCCAGCCCTGGCTGCTCGAAGCCGGCCTGACGCGGCTGCACCGCACCTTCGCCCTGGGCGAGTTGGCGCCTCGGGCCGCCGAGGCGGGCGTCGCGGGCACGGTGTTGGTGCAGGTGCTGCCCGATATGGCGGAGACGGCGGAGTTCCTGGCGCTGGCCGCCGACGAACCGCTGGTGCTGGGGGTGGTCGGCTGGGTGGATCTCACGGCGGGCGGCGGCGCGGTCGCCGAGGCCATCGCCGCGCTGCGCGCCGGGCCCGGGGGCGATCGGCTGGTCGGCATCCGCCATCTGGTGCAGGGCGAGCCCGACGCCGACTGGCTGGCCCGCCCCGAGGTACGCGCGGGCCTGGCGGCCGTCGCGGAGGCCGGCCTGGTCTATGACCTGCTGGTGTTGCCGCACCAACTCCCCGCCGCCGTCGAGGCGGTGCGGGCGCTGCCCGAACTGCGGTGTGTCCTCGACCATCTGGCGAAGCCGCCGATCGCCTCGGGCGAACTGCTCCCCTGGGCCGCCGACCTGCGGCGGCTGGCCGCCGAGCCGGGCGTCAGCTGCAAGCTGTCCGGGCTGGTCACCGAGGCCGGTCCGGCGGGCTGGACGACGGACGGGCTGCGTCCCTACGCGGAGGTCGCGCTCGACGCGTTCGGCCCGCGCCGACTACTCTTCGGCTCCGACTGGCCGGTCTGCCTCGCCGCCGCCTCCTACGCCGAAGTCGTGGGCGCCGCCGAGGAGTTGACGGCGGGGCTGACCCCGGAGGAACGCTCGGACGTGTTCGGCGACACGGCCCGCCAGGTCTACGGCCTGACGCCCTGAGCGCACCGACGATGGCGCTCCCGGCGACCCCGGGGATACGTTTATGCCGTGACTGAACAAACCGGGACCGGCAGCGCCGGCGACGCCGACTACGGCACCATCGGCGCCGGCTACCGCGACTACCGGCGGCCCGATCCCCGGATCGCCCGGGCGATCGGCGCCGCGCTCGGCGACGCCGACACCGTGGTCAACGTGGGCGCCGGCGCCGGCTCCTACGAATCGCCGGACCTCCGGGTGACCCCGGTCGAGCCCGCCGCGGCGATGCGCGCCCAACGGCCCGCCCACCTCGCGCCGGCCGTGGACGCCACCGCCGAGCGACTGCCCTTCCCCGACGACGCGTTCGACGCCGCGCTGACCACCTTCAGCGTCCACCAGTGGCAGGACGTGCGGGCGGGGCTCGCCGAGATGCGCCGGGTGGCCACGGGCCCGGTGGTCGTGCTCACCTGCGACCCGGCCCTCGTCCGGGACTTCTGGCTGTACGAGTACGCGCCACCGGTCCTGGACGCGGAGGCCCGGCGGTACCCGCCCGTCGACGTCATCGCCGAGGCCGTCGGCGGGCGGGTCACGGTGGAGCCGGTGAGGATCCCGGCGGACTGCGTCGACGGCTTCAACGAGGCGTACTACGGCCGGCCGGAGATGCTTCTGGAGCCCGGCGCCCGCCGGGCCTGCTCCTCCTGGAGCTTTGTCGAGCCCGCCGTGGCCGACGCCGCCGTCGCACGGCTCCGTGCCGATCTCGACTCCGGCGCCTGGGACGCCCGGCACGGGGCGCTGCGCCACCGGCCGGAGTACCACGGCTCCCTCGTCCTCATCCGGGCCACGCCCTGACCACCGCCGGACGCCTCACCAGGCCACCGGCAGCTCCTCGGGGCCGGCCAGCAGGGAGCCGGTGCGCCAGGGCACCCGCTCGCGCGGGACGGCCAGGCGCAGTTCGGGCAGCCGGGTGACCATCAGCTCCAGGGCGATCCGCAGCTCCTGGCGCGCCAGCTGGGCACCCAGGCAGTAGTGCGGCCCCGCGCCGAAGGCCAGATGGCGCGGCGCCTCCGTGGACTCCGCCGCCTCCAGGGAGAACGTGTCGGGCTCGGCGAAGACCCGTCCGTCCCGGTTGGCCGCCGCCAGATCCACCAGCACGGGCGATCCCGCGCGGATCAGGGTGGAGCCCAGGACGATGTCCTCGGTGGCGTAGCGGGGCAGCGTGGAGCCGAGGATCAGGGGGATGAAGCGCAGCATCTCCTCCACCGCGCCCGGGATCAGCTCGGGGCGCCCACGCAACAGCGCCGACACCTCGGGGCGCACCGCCAGCAGATAGCAGATGCTGCTCAACTGGCAGGCGGTGGACTCGAATCCGGCGTTGAGCAGTTCGGCGGCGATGGCGAACAGCTCGCCCTCGTGGATCCTGCCGGCGTCCCGCGCCTGGACCAGATCGGTGAGCAGATCGTCACACGGCTCGGCCCGGCGACGCTCGGCGAGATCGGCGACATAGCCGCGGAAGGCGACCGTGCGGCCGGCCACCTCCTCGTCCGTGGCGGTGAAGGAGAGCACGGTGCGCGCCCAGTCGCTGAACTGCCGCCGCCCGTCCTCGGGCAGTCCCAGCAGATCGCAGCTGACCCGGATCGCCAGCGGGGTGGCGAACAGCGCGACGAAATCGGCAGGTTGGGGAGCGGCCAGCAGCACCGCCAGCTGCTCTTCGGCCACCTCGCGGATGTAGTCGCCCATCCGCTCGACCCGGCGGGCGGCGAACCGTCGGCTGACCACCTGGCGCAGCCGCGTCTGCTCGGGCGGGTCCATGGCCACCATGCCGCCGCCCCTTCTGGCCAGCGGGCGCATCCGGGGATGGTCCCGGCTCATCGCCTCGGCGACGCTGAACCGCTGGTCCGTCAGCACCGTGCGCACGTCCTCATGGCCGGTCGCCAGCCAGCACGGCTCCCCGTACGGCAGCCGCACCCGGATGGGCGGCCCCTCCCGCAGCGCGGCATAGGCCGGATGCGGCGCCAGACCGATGGTGTCCCCGAAGGGATAGGCGCGCGGCACCTCGGCCGTCGCCACCGATGAGGCGTCACCATCGGTCGATGTGATGCCGGGGGACTCCGGGGAGTCACGCCGGTCCTGGCACGGGGAAGACACTCGGTCCACCACGAAAATCGGGCCTCCTTGGCAAGTCTGCGTCACCAGCACTCTCGCCAACGAGGCCCGAACGTTACCCAATCGTCCGAATTCTCACGCCATCGAGTGATCATCACGGCTCATCCGCAACATTTCGCCATGCCGCCATCCCCGACTCGGCCGCGGGACACGCCTCGTGATCGGTACGCCTAGGGACGCCCCACCCTGGGGTAGCCGTCGGCCTCGATGCCGTCGGGCTCGGCCGTGAAGCGGAGCAGGGCGCGTGCCGCCACCGGGCCGTCGAGCAGGATCACCGAACCGCAGCCGGCGGGCAGCCGCCCGGACTCCACCCGCGCCACCAGCCGGGCCATCGCCCGCCGATGCCGGCGGAAGGCGTAGGCGGAGACGGCCCGCCCGCGTCGGGCCTGCCCGGCCAGCGCCTCGTCCGGCGGCACATCGACGAGCAGCAGATGGTACGGCCGGCCCCGGCGCCTGGCGTGCCAGGCCAGCCAGCCGCGCACCCACGGCACCCGACCGCAGTCGTGCACCAGGACAGGCGCCGCGCGGCGCAGCACCCAGACGATCCTGGCGTAGTGCGCGAGCCGCACCAGGGGACGGTAGACGGGATAGGGCAGCCGGTGGGCCAGCCTGCGGTCCCAACGCCCGCGCGCGTCCTGGGAGTCGACGGTGATCACGGAGTCGCCCCGGCCGTCCGGGCCGACCGCGCGACGCATCAGGGTGGACTTGCCGCACCCCGGCAGTCCGCTGACCACCACCCGGTGGCCGGCGGGCCAGGACAGGGAGAGCGGCCCCTCCAGGGGATCGCCACGCAGGTCATGGACACGGGGCCAGGCCGGATCGGCGACGGTCTGCTGGTTCATCTTGCCCTCTCACCCTGGTCGGCCTCGGGCCGCCATGGCTGATTCTGCCCGTTGAACAACGGCGTTGGGAGCAGCGCGGGGGCAACTGGCCAGCTATCAGCGGGGGATGGACCAAAAAGCATCGATGCCGACCGGGTCGGCCCACTTTCCGATCGGCCGGCCGCCCGGCGAACGCGGCCGCATGCCGCCGGACCAACGCGGCGCCGGCCGGGGGCCGTTCGGATGCGGGCGCCCCGTGAGCCAGCGGGCCTCTCCCCCACCTGGCCGCCAACTCCCGGAACTCATCAGGTTTTTGCGCAGATCGTCACAGTTATTGCAGAGCCTTAACCTCGTCGTTACGATGCGCTGCAATCACTCGCGGAAATCCCCCACCGGAGAGGTCCACATGGGAATCTCACGCCGCGCATTCGTCACTTCCGCCCTGGCCGCAGCCCCGGCCGCCGCCCTGGTGACCTCGGTCGCCTCCACCAGCAGCGCCGCCCCCGCCACCAGGGCGGTCGGCGCCCGAGCCGTGGGCGATGTGGTCGGCAGGATCACCACCGGCTACCAGGGCTGGTTCGCCGCCCGTGGCGACCAGGCCCCCATCGACGGCTGGTGGCACTGGTCGGCCAACTGGTCCCAGCCGCCGTCCCCCACCAACCACGCGCTCATGAGCTGGCCCGACATGCGGGAGTACAGCAACGTCTACCCGACCGCCTTCGCCGACCTCGGCGGCGGCGGCCCGGCCACGGTGTTCTCCTCGCACGACGACCAGACCGTCGACGTCCACTTCCGGTGGATGAGGGAGTACGGCATCGACACCGCCGCGCTCCAACGCTTCAACCCCAACGGCTCGGAGGGCCCCACCCGCGACGACATGGCCGAGAAGGTCCGCGCCGCCGCCGAGACGCACGGGATCAAGTACTACATCATGTACGACGTCACGGCCTGGGACGATATGCAGGAGGAGGTCAAGGCCGACTGGACCGCCAAGATGCGGTCGCATATCGACTCCCCCGCCTACGCCATGCAGGACGGCAAACCCGTCGTCGGCATCTGGGGGTTCGGCTTCAACGAGCCCAACAAGACCTGGCCGCCCGAGGTCTGTCAGGACGTCATCGACTGGTTCCATGCCCAGGACATCTATGTCATGGGCGGCGTGCCCACCCACTGGCGCACCGGCACCCAGGACTCCAGGCCCGGCTTCATCGAGGTCTACCGCTCGCTCGACATGCTCTCGCCCTGGATGGTGGGACGGCTCACCAACCTCGCCGACATCGAGCACTTCTACCAGCATGTCAACACACCCGACCAGGCCGAATGCGACGAACACGGGATGGACTACCAGCCGTGCGTCATCCCCGGCGACAACTCCCGACGTCACCGACTGCACGGCGACTTCATGTGGCGACAGTTCTACAACCTGACGCGGATCGGCGTGCAGGGCCTCTACATCTCGATGTTCGACGAGTACAACGAGGCCAACCAGATAGCCAAGACGGCCGAGACCCAGGCCGACATCCCGACGGACTCCGGCTTCCTCGCCCTCGACGAGGACGGCACGTTCTGCACCTCCGACTACTACCTCCGCCTCACCGGCGACGGCGGGCGGATGTTCCGGGGTGAGATCCCGCTGACCGAGGAGCGTTTCACGCCCCCCGGCGGCTGACCGACGGGCGGCTCGGGGTACCCGCCTCCCAGGCCCCGAGCCGCCGCCCCGTCCCCTGTCCAGCCGGTCGCCCGGGGAGCGCGTGCCACCGCCAGTTCCCCGGGCGACCGAGTCAACTCCGCCCCGGTCAGCAGCCGGTGCGGGTGGTGCCGACGGCGATGTCGTCGTACCAGAGGGTGTCGGCGCCCTCGCCGTAGCTCTCCCAGCCCAGGCGCAGATCCACCACATCGGGCGCCCAGTCGGCGCGGTTCAGCCACTGCGAGTCGATATCGTGCGTCGGCTCCCCGTCCACCACCAGCCCGACCACCTGCTCGCCGTTCAGCCAGGTCTCCAACAGCCCGGCGGATCCGTCGAGTTGGTATTCAAGACAGACCCACTCGTCGACCGGGAGCGGCTCGCTCAGCGCGACACCGGCGGGGCTCTGCTCGGGCAGGGTCGCGTCGTCGGACTCCCGGTTCCACTGGAGCGCCGCGTTCTGGCCGCCCATCCGCAGATCGCGGGAGTTGTCGGCGACATCCTCCATGGCCAGGAACGTCACATGCTGCTGCGGGAGTTCGTCCGTGTGCCGCACCCAGAAGCGGACATAGAGGCCGGCGCCGGTGTCCACATCGGCCAGGTCGGTGGCGACAAAGACATGGTTGCAGTAGCCGTCGGCGCCGTCGATCCGCAGCGCCTGCCCGCCGTCGCGCCCCGCCTCGGGGTCCACGGTCGCCGTCCCGGTGCCCGAGCAGTCCCGCGTCTCGACCTCCCAACGGCCGCCCGGCGCACCGCCGTCCATCTCCTCGAAGTCCTCGCAGAAGCCGTCGGTCCCGCATTCGGCTGCGGCCGGGACGTCGACCGCACGGGCGCCCGGATCGGCGCCGAGCGCGGAGGAGACGCCGGCGGCGGTGAGCGTCACGGCCAATGCCACGGCGGCGGGCACGCGCAGACGGCGTCCGGGGGTGGGGGCAGGCGACATGGCGATACTCCTGATCGTGGGGGGTGCGGTGCGCCGGGACTGCGTGGGGCAGCCGGAGTGGGAGCGCTCCCATCCACTGACGTTAACGCGGGGCGGCGCGTCGGTCCAGAGGCGCGCACGGGGTTCTCCGCCGTGGTGCCGGACGGCGATATCCGGCGTCGCGGCGGCCGTTGACCTGCGGGAACCGGTGGGCCCCCGGCGGTCGGGCGGCGGGTGCCGGGGAGAATCTTTACCGGCTCTTGGGGCGGGCGGCCCGGTCGTCTCCCCGGGCGCGGCGGTTGACCCTCACGTGACGTCATGCCGCATAGCCGCTCGGGTGGAAGAGCACCTGACCGTGAGACGGGTGGCCGAGCTGACCGGCGTGACCGTCCGCACGCTGCACCACTACGACGAGATCGGCCTCGTCCGGCCGTCCGCGCGGACCGCCGCCGGGTACCGGGCCTATTCGGCGCGCGATGTGGAGCGGCTGCGGGAGGTACTGGCCTACCGGCGGCTGGGGTTCGGGCTGCGCGAGATCGCGGATCTGGTCGACGATCCGGCCACCGACGCGGTGACGCGTCTGCGGCGGCTGCGCGGTCTGCTGCTGGAACAGCGCGACCGGGCCGCCGCCATGGTGACGGCCATCGACGGCGAGTTGGAGGCGCGGGCCATGGGGATCAGAACGACACCGGAGGAGCAACTGAGGATGTTCGGCGCACAGTTGTACGACGCCATCGGTTCCGACTACCCGACGACGCGGCGCACCGAGCCCCGGATCGCCGCACGGGTCTGGGACGCGCTCGGCGACGCCCGAACGGTACTGAACGTCGGGGCCGGCACCGGCTCCTACGAGCCACCGGACCGCGAGGTGACGGCGGTGGAGCCGTCGGCGGTGATGCGGGCGCTGCGTCCGGCGGGCGCGGCACGGTGCCTGGCCGCCGCGGCGGAGCGACTACCCTTCGCCGACCGGTCGTTCGACGCGGCGATGGCGTTCAGCACGGTGCACCACTGGCGGGATCCGATCGCCGGGCTGCGGGAGATGCGGCGGGTGGCGCGTCGGGTGGTGGTGTTCACCTACGACGCCGGTGACGCCGGCCGGCGGGAGCGGTTCTGGCTCACCCGCGACTATCTGCCGGAGTTCGCCGAACTGCTGGTCGACTGGCCCTCGTTGGCCGATCTGACCCATGCGATCGGTGGCCGCGCGGAGCCGGTGCTCGTCCCCTGGGACTGCGCCGACGGCTTCTTCGAGGCCCACTGGCGCCGGCCCGAGGCCTATCTGGAGGAGCAGGTGCGCCGGGCGGTGTCGGTCTGGACCAGGGTCGGGCCCGAGGCCGAGCAGCGGGCGGTGCGAGGGCTGCGCGACGACCTCGACTCGGGCCGGTGGGCCGAGCGCAACCGCGATCTGGTCGCCCTCGACGCGGCGGAGCTGGGCCTGCGGCTGCTTGTGGCCTGACGCCAACGGTGCCGGGCCGTAGGGTGGTTGGCCATGGCGGACGACCAACGGTACCGGCGGCGGCAGCTCGTCGGGGCGGAGATGCTGCGGGAGACGCAGACACTGGCCCAGCGCCTGTGGGACGGTCCGGGCCGCTGGCATCCGGGCGAACTCGCGTTCTTCCAGCGGCAGTTCGCGGTGCCGCCGCCCGACCGGCCGATGGCGCTCTGGTCGGACGCGGACGGCCGCACGGTTGCCTGGGCCTGGAAGAAACCGTCGGCCGCGCTCGATCTCCAGGTGGATCCTCAGGAGTTGGCGGTTCTTGAGCCGCTGCTCGACTGGTTCGACGAGGTCAGCGGGGTCGGCGGGGCGGGCGCGGTCCGGTCGGTCACCGTGTTGGACGCCGAGACGGAGCTGGTCGAGGCGTTGTCCGCGCGCGGGTTCCGGCGGCGGGACGAGGGCCGGCCGTTCTTCGTCCATCTGCGGCTGGACCTGGCCGAGTTGCCCGACCCGCCGCCGCTGCCCGCCGGCTACCTGGCGGGGCCTGCCTCGGTGACGGCCTCGGGGACGGCGGACGACACGGCGGCGCGGGCCCGGGCGCATCGGGCGGCGTTTCCCGCCGCGAGCGGCTTCACCGGCGCCGACTACCGCCGGATCACGGCGAGTTGGCCCTACCGTCCGGAGACGGACTGGCGGGTGACGGCGGCGGACGGGTCGACGGCGGCCTTCGCGCTCGCCTGGTACGACGAGGTGACGCGGACGGCCGTGCTGGAGCCGGTCGGCACCGTGCCCGGTCATCGGCGGCTCGGGCTGGCCCGGGCCGCCATGCTCGGCGCGCTGCGCGCCGCCCGCCGGCTGGGCGCGCGCACGGCGCGGGTCTGCGCCCGGGGCGACGCCGCCGCGCCCGCCGCCTCCGCGACCTACGCCTCGCTCGGGTTCCGCCCGTTCGCCCGCAATATCGAACTGGTCGACGTCAGCCGGCCAGCGGGGGGTCGAGCCGTCTGAAGCCCTCCTGCCGGCGGTAGGGGTAGTACGGATAGGGCGCGGTACGCAGGCTCGCCGCGTCCAGCCGGGCGATCTGTTCCGGGGTGAGCGCCCAGCCCACCGCGCCCAGGTTCTGGCGCAGTTGCTCCTCGTTGCGGGCGCCGATGAGCACGGACGAGACGGTGGGGCGGCGCAGCAGCCAGTTGATGGCGATCTGCGGGACGATGTGCCCGGTCTCCTCGGCCAGTTCGTCCAGCACATCGGTGACGCGGTGGAGCTGTTCGTCCTCGACGGGCGGGCCGAAGTCGGCGGTGCGGTGGAGGCGGCTGC
Organism: Streptomyces sp. NBRC 109706; assembly: GCF_000974485.1. Taxonomy (GTDB): domain Bacteria; phylum Actinomycetota; class Actinomycetes; order Streptomycetales; family Streptomycetaceae; genus Streptomyces. Next base: position 346,818 of record NZ_BBOM01000009.1, read on the forward strand.
CGGGCGGCAGCGGGGTGCCCCGGCGGATGCGGCCGGTCAGCCGTCCCCAGCCGAGCGGGCTCCAGACCAGCGCGCCCACGCCCTGGTCCCGGGCGAGCGGCATCAGCTCCCACTCGTAGTCGCGGCCCACCAGCGAGTAGTAGACCTGGTGCGCCACATGCCGGTTGCGGCCGTGCCGGTCGGCGGAGGCGAGGGACTTCATCAGCTGCCAGCCGGAGAAGTTGGAGGCGCCGGTGTAGCGGATCTTCCCGGCGCGCACCAGGTCGTCGAGGGTGGTGACCACCTCGTCGACGGGGGTGGCGGCGTCGAAGGCGTGCAGTTGGAAGAGGTCGATGTGGTCGGTGCCCAGGCGGCGTAGCGCGGTGTCGACGGAGGCGATCAGGCGGGCGCGGGAGGTGCCGGCGTCGCCGGGGCCCTCGCCGGTGGGCAGGGCGGCCTTGGTGGAGATCAGCACCTGGTCCCTGCGCCCCTTGATGGCGGCGCCCAGCACCTCCTCGGCCGCGCCGTCGGAGTAGACGTCGGCGCTGTCGAACAGGGTGAGGCCGTGTTCCAGGCAGATGTCGACCATGCGGCGGGCCTGCTGTTCGTCGGTGTCGCCCCAGGCGCCGAAGAGTGGTCCTCGGCCGGCGAACGTGCCGGTGCCGAGGCTGAGTTCGGGAACCCTGAGCCCCGACGAGCCCAGCTGGCGGTATTCCATGACGGGTCCTCCCGACGCCGACCGGCCCGTTAATGGGCCTGTCGTTCCATTAGGATGAGGGAAAGCTAGCACGACCCAGCCATCTAATGAAACTGGAGTCCCGTTTATGGTGGAGAACGCCGAGCCGGGCACGGCACGACCGGGCGGCCGGACGGCACGGGTGCGCGAGGCCGTGCTCCGCGCGACCGGGGACGCGCTGATCGAGCACGGCTTCGCCCGACTCGACCTCGGCGATATCGCGCGCCGCGCCGACGTCGGACGGACCACCGTCTACCGCCGGTGGGGCACGCCCACCGGGCTGATCACCGACCTGCTGACCGAATGGGCCGAGACCTCGCTCCCCCGCGCCGACACCGGCTCGCTGCTCGGCGACCTCAAGGCCAACGGGCGCCTCGTCCAGCGGACGTTGACCGACCCGCGCCAGGGTCCGCTGTTCCGCGCGGTGATCACCGCTGCGTCGTGCGACCCGCGCACCGCCGAGGCGCTGCACCGCTTCTACCGGGTGCGGATCGCCGAGTGGACGCCCTGCGTGAACCAGGCGATCGAACGGGGCGAGCTTTCCGGGGACACCGACGCGGAGGAGGTTGTCCGCGCGGTCTCCGCACCGCTCTACTACCGGCTGCTGGCCAGCGGCGACCCCATCGACCAACCCACCGCCGACCGCGCGGCGACGGCCGCCGCGGCGGCGGCCGTCGCCGGCGCGTACCGCCTCCCGGCGGGGTGACCGCGCGCCGGCGGTGCGCTGGGCACTGCGCGCTGACGTCGCACGCCGGCGGTGGGGGCGGGCGCCCGTGGTGCGGTGCGGTCGTAGCGCCCCGTGGCGGGCCGCCGCGCACGGCGCGAAGTGTGCCCCGCCGGAGGGGCCACCGGACACACCACACCCCGGGCGGGGATCCGCCGGCGGCCACCTCGGACACAGAGGCACGATGGCCCAGCCCGTCGCGGACACCCAGGAACGGGCCGACAGCCGACAAACCGCAAGCTGTCCCGGCGGCCTCGGGCACGCGACGCGAGGTGTGCACGCCGGGCCGTGGGGTCAGGCGGGGGCGGCCGTGGCGGCGGTGCGGAGCAGGCGGAGTTGGCCGATCTCGGCGGCGTTCTTGGTGAGTTCGGTGTTGACCCAGGCGAGTTGGTGGGCCCCGGTGTACGGGGAGTCTTCGCCCCAGGGGAAGGTGACCGGGGCGGCGAGGGCGGACGGGTCGAGGCCGCCGAGGATGTCGAGCCATTCGTCGCGCAGGGCGCGGAGCCAGGCGATGGTCGGCTCTCCGGGGCCCGGCCAGTGGATCTCCTCGCGCTCCCGGGGCGTGCGCCCCCGCGCGTGGTCCATGGTCACGCTCCACCACCAGCCGATATGCCAGCTGAGCCAGCCGATGGTGGGCACCGGGACGGGGTCGGGTTCGGTGTCGGCCCAGTCGGGGATCCAGCTGCCGTCAGGGCCGGCGTCGAGCGTCCAGCACAGCGGTCCCGGCTCCCAGAGGAAGTCGTCGGGTGCCAACCGCTGGAGGTGGTGGTCGAAGAGCGCCCAGCTGAGGTCGAACTGCCAGCGGGCCAGCTCCGTTTCGGATGTGCTCATGGCCCGATCCTGACCGGCCGGCGGCCCGGGAGGAAACGGTTATCACGTCGATCGGCCGAGGCCATGGGCCTGTTGGGGCTCGATGGCCGGCACGTATGCTCCGCGCATGTTCACCACACGGCCCACCCTGCGGGGCACCTTCGGCATGGTTTCGAGCACCCACTGGCTGGCGTCCCAGTCCGCGATGGCGGTGCTGGAGGACGGCGGGAACGCCTATGACGCGGCGGTGGCCGCCGGCTTTGTGCTCCAGGTGGTCGAGCCGCATCTCAACGGCCCGGGCGGGGACGTGCCGATCATCGTCGCGCCGGCCGGCGGCGAGGTGCGGGTGCTGTGCGGGCAGGGGCCGGCGCCGGCCGGGGCAAGTGTGGCCCACTACACCGGTCTCGGGCTGGAACTCGTCCCGGGCACAGGGCCGTTGGCGGCCGTGGTGCCGGGCGCCTTCGACGCCTGGCTGACGTTGCTGCGCGACCATGGCACCAGGGAGCTCGAACAGGTCATCGGCTATGCCATCGGGTACGCCGAGCGGGGGCATCCGGCCGTGGAGCAGATCGGCGGGACGGTGGCGAAGGTCCGGGAGCTGTTCGAGCGGGAGTGGACCAGCTCGGCGGAGGTCTATCTCCCCGGCGGACGCGCCCCGGCGCCCGGCGCGCTGCTGCGCAACCCCACGCTGGCGGCCACCTGGCAGCGGCTGCTGGCGGAGAGCGCGGCGGCCGGCGGGGACCGCGAGGCCCGGATCGAGGCGGCCCGCCGGATCTGGCGCGAGGGCTTCATCGGCACCGCCATCGCCCGGCACGCGGCCCGTCCGGCGATGGACTCCTCGGGCGAACGGCACGCCGGGGTGCTGACCGGAGACGATCTGACCGGCTGGTCGGCCGGATACGAGGCTCCGGTGCGCTACCAGTGGGGCGACTGGACGCTCTGCAAGGCCGGGCCCTGGTCCCAGGGGCCGGTGCTGCCCCAGCAACTGGCGTTGCTGGACGGCGGACTGGACGCCTCCGCTTATGGCACGCCCGATTATGTGCACACCCTGATAGAGGGGAGCAAACTTGCCATGGCCGATCGGGAGGCCTGGTACGGGGACTCGGCCCCGGTGCCGCTCGACGCGCTGCTCTCCCCCGGGTACAACGCGGAACGTCGACAACTCGTCGGCGACCGGGCCTCGTTGGAGCTGCGCCCGGGCGCACCCGACGGGCGGGCGCCCCGACTGCCGCGTCTGACCGACCGGTTGCTGTCCGGCGCGGCCACCCCGGCCGCACCCACCGCCGGCGCCGGCGAGCCCACCGTGGGCGCGGACGGCGAGACCAGGGGCGACACCTGCCATGTCGACGTGGTGGACCGCTGGGGGAACATGGTGTCGGCGACGCCGAGCGGCGGCTGGTTGCAGTCCAGCCCGGTGATACCGGAGTTGGGCTTCCCGTTGGGCACCAGACTGCAGATGACCTGGCTGGAGGAGGGGTTGCCGTCCTCGCTCGTCCCGGGGCGCAGGCCGCGCACCACGCTCAGCCCGACGGTGGCGCTGCGCGGCGGCGAGCCGACATTGGCGTTCGGCACCCCGGGCGGCGACCAACAGGACCAGTGGCAGACGCACTTCTTTCTCGCCGTGGCGCTGCGCGCGCCGGTGCGTGGCGGCCTCGACCTACAGGGCGCGATCGACGCGCCCAACTGGCACCAGGACGGCTTCCCCAGCTCGTTCTTCCCCCGCGACGGGACGCCGGGCGCGGTCACCGTCGAGGCGCGGATCGGCGAGCCGGTCATCGAGGAGCTGCGCCGGCGCGGCCACCGGGTGACGGTCGCCGGACCGTGGACGGAGGGGCGACTCTGTGTGGTGGGTCGTGACCCGGAATCCGGGGTGCTGTCGGCGGCGGCCAACCCCCGGGGGATGCAAGGTTATGCCGTGGGCCGCTGAATCGGCCGCGCGCCGACTTGGGGTGCCGAAAGGCCACGCGGGTCAACCCGCTGCGTCCGAAAACGTTCTGTAGCCCGCCGGAAACAAGGTTCGTAACACGGCTTGGTTCAGTACGCCCATGCCTGATGTGCCCATGCCTGACGCGTCCATGACGGAACGCGAGTGGACCGCCCGGTTGGCGGCGTTCACCGTCGAGCTCCGGGCGCTGGCCGACGTCCTCGATCCGGCGTCCGGCTGGCTCGGGGCCTTCGAGCGCCGCAACGGTGCGGAGCTGGCCGCCTGGCTGGCCGGTCGGGCGCTGCCACCGTGGGACGCCGTGGCCGATCTGGTGCAGGACCTTGCGGTCCGGAGCGGCCCGGAGCCGGCGCGGCGCGCGACCAGGCGGCTGCGCGCCCACTACGAGGCGGCGATCCTGGCCCATGACGAACTGCCGGGCGGACAAGAGGCGTTGACGCTGCTGCTGACCGATCTCGACCGGACCCGCGCGGAACTCGACGCGCGGCTTCGGATGTTGGCGCACGCCGAGGAGACGGCCCGGCGGATGGGGCAGCTGCCCGAGGCGGAGCGGCTGGCCGGGCTCGCGGAGTGGGCCCGCGACGATCAGGAGCGCGTGCTGGCCCGCCGCGCCGAGGCACACGCCCGGCTGGCACGGCTCGCCGAGCGCCCCCCGCTCCCCCGGCAGCAGGCCACACCGGAGCCGGCCCCGGCCCCGGCCCCGGCCCCCGCGCGTAAGCGGTCCAAGCCGGCGCGCCGGCCGCGCGGCGCGCGCTTCGCCGGCATCGAGGTGCCGGACGAGCCGGAGCCGACCCCGCCGACCGGGCCGACGGCCGTCCCCGAGCCGGCACCGGCGACGGGCGCCCAGGTCCGGCCGCCCAGCGGCTCCCGGTTCGCGGGCGCGCTGGAGGAGCATCGGCCGACGCTTGAGGAGCGGGTGAGCCAGGACGACCGGGAGGCGGCGGCCAGGACCGTCGACCAGCTGCGGGAGCTGCGGGCGCGGGGGGAGAGCGGGGCGGCGCACGGCCTGCTCTCGGCGGCGGCCGGCGGCTCGGCGATCCGACTGGCGCTGCTGCTGGCCGAGTTGGAGCGGGCCGGCCTGGGCGCCGAGACCACCACGTTGCTGTGGGAGGCCGGTTCGCTGCCGCCGAAGGCGCTGGCGGCGGCGGCCGAGGCGCTGTCCCTGGCGGGGCGGGAGCGGGACTGCGACCAGCTGCTGCGGCAGGGGGCGGCCCGGCCGGCCGCCGAGGTCGGCTCGGTCGCCGCCGCGCTGCGCGGGTTCGGCCTCGGCCGCCAGGCGATCGCGCTGTTGCGGGGGTTGGTGCGGGCCCGCACGGCGGAGGAGGCGGCGCAGGCGGCGCACACCGCCCCCGATGTGCTGGTGCCGATCCTGCTGGCCGCCGCCCGTGAGGTCTCCCCCGGCCACCATTTCGCGGTCACCAGCGAACTCCGGCGCGCGGGCGTGGCCTGAACCGGGCGCGCGCCCCGGCGCACCTGCGGCTCTGATGATGGAATCCACTGGTTCGCCCCCACTCGACCGATCCGCCGCTCCTGGGCGTGGTTCGATGGGCGGGTGAGAGCGGAAGAGCTGGTGAGCCCAGTGACAGAGGCCATAAGGACGGTCGCGGCCCGGGAGATCCTGCCGCGCTGGCGGCAGTTGGCGGACGACGAGATCTCGGTGAAGACCGGGCCGCACGATCTGGTGACGGTCGCCGACCAGGCCGCCGAGCGGTCCCTCACCGCCGTCCTGGCCGGGCTGCTCCCCGGCTCGGTGGTGGTGGGCGAGGAGGCGGTGCACGAGGATCCGGCGCGCTATGCGGCCCTCTCCGGGGACGCCCCGGTCTGGATCGTGGACCCGGTGGACGGGACCCGGCCGTTCGTCAGGGGCGAGCCCGGGTTCTGCACCCTGGTCGCGCTGGCCCACCGTGGCGAGCTGCTGGGCTCCTGGACGTACGCGCCGGCGCACGACCTGTTCGCGCACGCCTGGCGCGGCGCCGGCGCATGGCTGGACGGCGTACGGCTGCACGCCGGCGCGCCCGACCCCGCGCGCCCGCTGCGGGTGGCCCACTCCCACCCCGACTACACCTCGCCACGGCAGAAGCGCGCGCTGGCCGCGCTGGAGACCGAGGGGGTGGCGGCACGCCCCTGCGGGGCGGCCGGCCTCGAATATCTGGCGGTGGCGCGCGGCGAGTTGGACGCCATCGCGTTCGACTGGGAGAAGGCCTGGGACCATGCGGCCGGGCTGCTGCTGGTCCGCGAGGCGGGCGGCCTTGAGCTGACCCGGGACGGGGCCCCGTTCCGGCTGGCCGGCGGGAACGACATGCCGTTCACCGCGGCCCGCGACGAGGCCACCGCCCGGCGGCTGATCGCGCTCTTCGGATCGGAGGACGCGGAGGGAGTCCGGGTCGGGTGACCTCGCCTGCGCTCCGGGCTCAGCGGTTGGGCTCGAGCGGCTGGCTGAACCTGCGGCATACATAGACGCGTTGGAACTGTGCGCGCATCTCGGCCTCGCGGTCCAGTTGGGCATGGTTGAAGATCATGACCGGATCGAGGCCGGGCCGGGGGCGCTCCACCGCCCGTGCGGGCTCGCCCGCGTCGGCATAGTGGTTGGCGTAAACATGCAGATAGTGGTCGCTCTCCAGGAACCCCACGGCGTGGTACCAGGCGAGGCCGGCGGGCTGGTCGCGTGTCCAGGCGTCCAGGGTGGTCGCCCCCGCCGCCTCGGCGCGGGCCCTGGCCTCGGCCAGCAGTGCGGTGGCGATGCCCTGTCGCTGAGCATCGGGATGCACGGCGATGGTCTCGATGGTGGCCAGCCGCTCGGCCACGGTTCCGTCGGCCGCGGTTCCGTCGGCCGCGGCTGGGTCGGCTGCGGCTGGGTCGGCGGCGATTCCATCGGCTGCGGCTGGGGCGGCCATGGTGAGGTCGAGACAGCCGACCACCGCATCCCCGGCCGGCCGTTCCTCGTCCACCGCGACCAGGGAGAAGCCCGGCGCCGGGGTCGCCGGCTTGGCGGTGAGCACATTGTCGTAGTACGGGGTGTCCAGGAAGGAAAGCACCCGGCAGCGCAGCCAGGACGGTTCGTCGGCCGGCCGATAGGCACGCACGGTGTAACCCATACGAGCCAGGTTGTGACCCAACACCCGTGCGGGACAACCGATTATCCGTCCGCCAGTCCTTCCGTTCGTCCGTCCCCGGGGCGGGGGCGCGCGACGGGACGGCGGCCGCCGGGCGGCGGGGACGGCGGCGTATCCTCGGGGTGCTGTTCCGCCTGTGACTCACCGTTGAGGGGAGAGCCGTACGTTGCCTGCGTTGCGTGACGTGGTCGTGGTGGGAGCCGGGCCGAACGGGCTGACGGCCGCCGTGGAGCTGGCCAGGCGCGGAATGTCGGTCGCGCTCTTCGAGGCGAAGGAGACCGTCGGCGGCGGCGCCAGGACCGAGGAGTTGACGCTTCCCGGCTTCCGGCACGACCCCTGCTCCGCCGTCCACCCGATGGGCGTCGGCTCGCCCGCGTTCAACGCGATGCCGCTGGACCGGTACGGACTGAGCTGGGTGCAGCCGGAGTTGCCGCTGGCGCATCCGTTCCCGGACGGCAGCGCCGCCGTGTTGGCCAGGACCGTGGGCGAGACGGCGGCCAGCCTGGGCCCGCGCGACGCCGCCGCCTACCGCCGACTGCTCGCGCCCTATCTGGGGCGGTGGGAGACGCTGGTCGGCGACTTCCTCAAGGTGCCCTGGGACGGGCTGCCTCGCGATCCGCTGCTGCTGGCCCGCTTCGGCCTCACCGGCACCCCGCCCGTCTCCTGGCTGGTCAGGCGCTTCCGCGACGACCGGGCCAGGGCGCTGCTGACCGGGCTCGCCGCGCATGTGATCGCGCCGACCTCCACGCCGGCGACCGGCGCGGTGGCGCTGGTGTTCGCGTTGGCGGCGCACGAGGTGGGCTGGCCGATCGCCAGGGGCGGCTCCCAGGCCATCTCCGACGCGCTGGCCGGCTATCTGCGCGATCTCGGCGGGGAGATCCACACCGGCGTCGAGGTCAAGCGGCTGGACGAACTGCCGCCCGCGCGCGCCTATGTCTTCGACACCTCCCCCACCGCGCTGGCCAGGATCGCCGGCCTGGGCCGCGCCTACCGGCGCTTCCGCTACGGCGCCGCCGCCTTCAAGATCGACTATGCGCTGGACGGGCCGGTGCCCTGGACCTCGGCGGAGGCGCGCCGCGCCGGCTCGGTCCATCTCGGCTCCAGCAGCGCCGAGATCACCGAGGCGCTGCGGGCGGCCTCGGTCCGGGGCGAGGCCCCGGAGGTGCCGTTCCTGGTCACCTCCCAGCCGACCCTGTTCGACCCGAGCCGGGCGCCCGCGGGCAAGCATGTGTACTGGGCCTACGGGCATGTGCCCAACGGGTGGACGGGCGATCTCACGGACGCCGTGGAGCGCCAGATCGAGCGGTTCGCGCCCGGCTTCCGGGATCTGGTGCTGGCCCGGGCGGTCGCCGGACCGCCCGAGTTGGCCCGGCGCAACGCCAACTATGTGGGCGGCGACATCAGCTGTGGCGCCTTCTCCGGCACCCAGACGATGTTCCGGCCGCGGATCGGGTTCCGTCCCTATGCGACCCCGCACCCCGCGGTCTTCCTCTGCTCGTCCGCGACCTGGCCGGCGCCCGGGGTGCATGGCATGTCGGGGCAGAACGCCGCCAAGGCGGTGTGGCGCCAACTCCGCCGGGGCGCACCGGCGTTGTCGATCTAGCGACAGCCGGCCCAGGGCCCGCCCGGGGGCCGTGTGACCGGCGCGGCATCCGGCAACCGTGGTGGTGGGGCGGGGAGCCGGATAGGGTCCGTGTTCGACCGCAACGACCACAGGGACCGCAGAATGACGCAGACCTGGCGCGTGCTGATCGCCGCCGACAAGTTCAAGGGTTCGCTCACCGCAGCCGAGGTGGCCGAACATGTCACGGCCGGTATCCGTCAGATCCGCCCGGAGGTCACGGTGACCGCGCTGCCGGTGGCCGACGGGGGCGACGGCACGGTCGACGCGGCCGTCGCCGGCGGCTTCACCCCGGTCGATGTCGAGGCGACGGGCCCGCTGGGCACGCCGGTGGCCGCGCGGTTCGCGCTGCGCGGGGACACCGCCGTGGTGGAGATGGCGCAGGCGTCTGGGCTTGTGCTGCTGCCGCCGCGCACCTTCGCCCCCATGACGGCCACCACCTTCGGCACCGGCGAGCTGATCGCCGCCGCGCTGGACGCGGGCGCCCGCCGGATCATCCTCGGCGTGGGCGGCTCCGCCACGACGGACGGCGGCGCCGGGATGCTGATGGCGCTGGGCGCCAGGCTGCTGGACGACGAGGGCGATCCGGTCCCGCTCGGCGGCGGGCCGCTGCGCGAGCTGGCCACGGTGGACCTCTCCGGCCTCGATCCCCGGCTGAAGGACACCGAGTTCGTGCTGGCCAGCGACGTGGACAATCCGCTGTGCGGCCCCACCGGTGCGGCCGCCGTCTACGGCCCGCAGAAGGGCGCCGACCCGCTGGAAGTCGAGGTGCTGGACGGCGCGCTGTCCCATTTCGCCGAGGTGTTGGAGCGTGTCGAGGGCAGCCGGGTCGCCGAACTGGCCGAGGCGCCGGGTGCCGGCGCGGCCGGCGGCGTCGGCTTCGGCGCGCTGATCGGCCTGGACGCCACCTTCCGTCCCGGTATCGAGGTGCTGCTCGATGTGCTGGGCTTCGCCGAGGCGCTGGCCGAGGCCGATGTGGTGATCACCGGCGAGGGCTCGTTGGACGAACAGACGCTGCGCGGCAAGGCTCCGGCCGGCGTCGCGGCGGCGGCCCGCGCGGCCGACCGTCGGGTGCTCGCGGTCTGCGGCCGGCTGGCCATCGACGCGGATGACCTGGCCGGCGCGGGCATCGAGGCCGCCTATCCGCTGACCGCGCTGGAGCCCAACCCCCGCCGCAGCATGGACAACGCGGGCCCGCTGCTGGAACGCGTGGCCGCCCAGCTCGCCGAGGAGCGGCTGGCGCCTTAGGGTGCGTCGCCCGGCCCTTCCGACGATCGGGGCCGGCCCGCCCCTTGGAACCAGGAGTCAGGGGCGCGACGAGCAGCGCCACGACACAGCCGACAAAGTAATTATCTGCCAGAAGGGCCACCGGCCGGGCGGCGACCAGCCGTCGGTATGGCCCAACTCCCGCTGATCATCGAGTGATCCGGGGCGCAGAGGGTTGACTAAGCCAATCCGTTGGACTTTCATGTTCCATCGCTGCGGCACTTCCCCCCACCGCCCACGATCAAGGGTGACAGCATGCATCGACACGGAGAGACCGGCCGGCGACTTCCCTTCGTCGTGCCCGGGGTGGCGCTGTTGGCGGCCGCCGGGCTGCTCGCCGGGGCCGCCGCGCTGCCCCGGGCGGGCGCGGAGCCGGCGCCCGCCGCCGGACACCACTCCATCACCGGCCAGGTGTACGCCGGCTATCAGGGCTGGTTCTCCGCCGAGGGCGACGGCTCCCCGGTCAACCAGTGGCGGCACTGGAACGGCAGCCAACCCTCCCCCGGCAACCAGACCTTCGAGATGTGGCCGGACATGTCGGCCTACCCCGACTCCGCGCACTTCCCCACCGGCTACGCGGGGCTGGGCAACGGCGATCCGGCGACGCTCTTCTCCTCCTACTCCACCGAGGTCGTCGACCAACACTTCTCCTGGATGCGGGAGTACGGCATCGACGGGGCGGCGCTCCAGCGGTTCGGCCAGGACATGGTGGTGCCCGAACGCAAGGAGCAGCGCGACGCCATCACGGCCATGGCCAGGGACGCGGCCGAGGACCACGACCGGGGCTTCTATCTGGAGTACGACATCAGCGGCCTCACCGACGAGAACGTCGAGGAGACGCTGAGGAACGACTGGACGGAAAGCGTCAACGGCACGCTCGGGCTGCCGGATTCGCCGTCCTACGCGCATGAGGACGGCAGGCCCGTCGTGGCGGTCTTCGGCTTCGGCTTCAGCAACCGCCCCGGCTCCGCCGAGACCGCGCTGCGCGTGGTCGAGTGGTTCCAGGAACAGGGCGCCTATGTGATCGGGGCGGTGCCATCCGGATGGCGCACCGAGGCGAACTCCAAGCCCGGCTTCACCCCCGTCTACCGGGCCTTCGACATGATCTCGCCATGGTTCGTCGGCAGCCAGGGGGATCTCACCCCGACTCTGGAGGCCGACCGGGACGATCTGGCCAGCCGGGGCCAGGACTATCTCCCGGTGATCTACCCGGGCTTCTCCTGGGCCAACTGGAACGGCGGCGAGCGCAACCAGATCCCCCGCGCCGGCGGCGAGTTCCTGTGGCAGCAGGCCGTCAATGTCCGCTCGCTCGACATCCCCCAGGCGTTTATCGCCATGTTCGACGAGTACGACGAGGGCACCAATATCGCGCCGGCCGCCAGCGACTCCTCGATGATCCCGACCGACCAGTACTTCCAGACCACAAGCTCGGACGGGGTGTTCACCTCCCCCGACTTCTATCTGCGGCTCGCGGCGCACGCGAGCCGGATGATCACCGGGGACGAGCCCCTGGAGACGGAGATTCCGGTGCCGCTCTCCGAGGGGCCGGTGTTCTTCCGCACCGGTCTGGAGGCGGACGTCGACGCCCAGCCCACCTGGACCGACACTCCGGGCCCCGGGGGCACGGCCAATGTGACCGGCCCCGAGGGGGAGGGCGGCCCCACGCTCCGCGTCGCGACGGGGACCGACCAGCGGGGCGGCCGGTCCGCGCTCCGCCTGCGGGGGCACGCTCCCCAACCCGACCACTCCTACGCGTATATGGCGGCCTTCGACGTGCACATCCCCGTGTCGGCCGGGACCCGGCTCTCCTACGACTTCCTGCCGAAGAACGAGGGCGGCCGCCAGATCGCGGTGGACTTCGTGCTCAGCGACGGCACCACGTTGCGCGACAGCGCCGCCACCACCACCGAAGGGGTGGACATGCACCCGGCGGCCCCCAAGGGCACCGTCGGCGAATGGACCACGATCGTCAGCGAGTTCGGCCCGGAGCTGGCGGGCACCACGATCGAGACCATCCTGATCGGCTACGACCGGAACCAGGCGACCGGCGACTTCGACGCCTTCATCGACAACCTGGAGATCACCGTCGACTGACAGGAGCCCGATCAGTCGACGGGCGCGCCGCCACCGGATATTCGGTGGTGGCGCGCCTCCGCGCGGGCGGTGGCGAGCAGCAGCGCCAACAGGCCCACCACCCCGCCCACGATCAGCGCGGTATGCGGCGAGAGGGTGCGCAGCCGGTCGGCGGAGACCGGATCGGCCACCCCGAAGCGGTCGACGGAGACCGCCAGCCGATCCCGGACATGGGCCCGCTCATGGGGACCGATGTACATCCGGCCCAGCTCCCGGCCCGTGCCCGCCTCGACGACCCCGTAGTTCCGCCCGGTGGGGCGGTCGTGCCAGCGCGCCTCGCGCTCCACCGTGGTCGACACGACCTCGGCGACCGCGCGTTCGCCGAAGAGCTCGTGGTAGGCCAACACCCCGCCACCCATCGTGGTGATCAGCACCGCCCCGCCGACCAGCCCCGCGAGGAGGCCAGTGCCGGACCGCAGCAACCTCGACGCGGCGGCGCCGCCACCGGCGGCGGAGTATCCCCAGGCCAGCAGCCCGAGGAAGGGCGCGGTGCAGATCAGGATCAGATACCAGCCCCGCGGCCACCAGAGCAGCACGCCGAACGCGACCAGCCAGGCGGCCAGGAAACCGGCCAGGGCCAGCGAGCGGGGCCGACGCAGCCGGCTGCCGCCGGGCGGCGGGCGGAGCGCGCCCAGCAGCGCGTCACACCGCTCGACGGCGGCCAGCGCCTCCGCCAACTCGGGCCCACGCCGGCGCAGTTCGCGCCCGCGCGCGGCCCGCTTGTGCCGCTCGTTCTCCGCCTTCGCCGCCGTGCGCAGGGCCAAGACGCCGCCCTCAAGCGTGCCCAGCAGCTCGCCCCGCGCCGCCTCGAACGCGCGCCGGAAGGCCAGCCAGTCGTCCAGCCGCCGCAGCTCGGCCCGGTGGGCCGCCCGCGCCGGGCCAGGCGGTATGCGCGGCCTCGCCTCCCGCGCCTCGCTCAGCTCCGCCGCCGTTCGTGGGCCCGCCGTCTCCAGGAGCCGCAGGGCCGCGAGCGCGGTGTCCCTGAGCCGATCGGCGGCCTCCGCCACCTCCAACAGCCCGCCACGGCCCGGCTCGCCATGGCGCCCGGCCAGCGTCCGCATCCGGGCGGCCACCTCCTTGACCTGGGAGAGCCACAGGCCGGGGCCGGCATCGTGCGGCACCTCGGCGGTGGGCCAGCGCCGGGGCGACTCCAGGAGGGCCACCGCCGTGATCCAGCACAGGCCGGCCAGCGCCACCGCCCAGACCAGCGCCAACCACCAAACGACCCCCATTGTGACCGCGGCCCAGCCGCCGCCCAGGAACAGGAGCACCACCAGCGGCCCCCACGCCACGCCGCGCCGAGCGCGCGCCGGCGTGACCGCCGCATCCCGAAGACCTCTCATGGCTCCCCCTCCGCACCGGGCCGACCGCCCTCCGGCCACCCCCAACCGACTGAACACACAGAGTAATCGGACCCACTGACAACGGGCCATGGGTCGACCGCCGAAGGCCCTGCGGGACCGTCAGTCCACGATCAGCAGTGCCTCGGCACCGACCGGCCGGTAGCCGGCGGCCTGGAAGGTGCGCACGCTGCGGGCGTTCCCCGGCGGCTGCTGGGACCACAACAGCTCGCCCGCCGGCACCAGTTGGCGGGCCGCCAGGGCCAACTCCCGGCCCCGGCCGCGCCCCCTGGCGGCCTCGTCCAGTTCGATCGCCACCTCCAGGCGGCCGGCCACGCCGGCTCCCAGCACCAGCACCCCGCCGTCCGGAGTCGTCCACACCCGCACCCGGTCGCGGAACCGTCGGGCCCGCACCACCCGGGGGTGGTCCGTGCCGCTGACCTCGGTGAGCTCCAACTCCGGTTCCCCGGGCAGCGCCGGGGCCACCGTCAGCAGATCCACACAGTTGACCCGGCGGCCCGTCCGGGCACCGAAGGCCGCCAGAAAGGCCGGCCCCAGCGGGGCCGCCAGCGGGTCGGGCGAGGCGGCGCGCAGCGTGGCCCGCACCCACTCCGGGTCCTGGTCGGTGAAGACGACGGCATGCGCGGTCATGCCCAGCACGCCGCTGTCCCGCGCGTTGGGCGGCGGGATCACCGTGACCCCGCCGTCGCCCGGCGGGAACTCCCCCCGCGCGGCGGCCCGCAGCACCCGCGCCAACGCGCTGTCGCCCGCCGCCTCGCCCCCGCCCGGCTCCTCGTCCACCGGCGGCACCGCACCCTCCATCGTCCGTCCCTTCCGCGCCTCTTGTCCCACGGTTCCCCGGCCCATGATCGCAACCCGGCCACGGCGCGGGAGGTCAGGGTTCGGTGGTGGAGACGGCGTAGACGCGGGGCCGTTCCTCCTTGGTGAGGTCGACGGTGATGGAGACCTCGGGCTCCTGGTCCGACTGGCGCACCACGGTGCCCGCGTAGACCCGGTCCTGGTCCTCGAAGGACCAACCGACCTGGTCCGCCTCCTCGTCCGAGATGGTCACCGTGCCCTCGGCGAGAGCGGCGCGGCTGGTGCCCAACGATTCGAGGAATCCGCTGAGTTGACTCGGCGAGCAGCGGAACTCCACATACATGGTGCTGCGGTCCCAGGAGTTGGTCTCAAAATGCCCCACATAGGCCGAACCGCCCGGGATCGGGATGTCGTAGATGCGGCGCTGGACCTTGCTCGGCCATTCGTAGACCAGGGTCCGCGCGGAGGCGGAACGGGCCTTGTCCTCGCCGCTGTCCCGGCTCTGGTAGGCGGAGAGCACCATATAGCCGGCGGGGATGGCGATCAGCAGCAGCACCGTCAGCGCGACCAGCCAGCGGTGGCGCGGCCGGTGCGGCGGTCGTTGCGGCACCCCGGGGGAGGTGCTGGTGCCCAGGGTGCTGGTCATGCGTCACCGGCCCGTCCGCGCGGCGTCAACCGCAGCTCGAAGCCCGGGTGCTGGGCGCGCTCGGCCCGGCGCCGGTTGGCCCGGCGGAACCGGCGGGCCACCAGCCGGGCCAGATCGGCGGCGCCCACCATGCCGGCGTCGGCGCCGAGCGCCGCGCGCACGATCGTCGCCTCCGGGCGGTAACCCCGGCCGGTCAGCTGCCGTTTGAACGCCTCCCTGGCCGGGCCGATCAACAGCTCGTCCGCATCGCTGACCCCACCGCCGACGACAAAGCGCGCCGGATCGAGCGCGGCTGCGAGGTTGGCGATGCCGACACCCAGCCAACGTCCGATGTCCTGGAGCAGTTCCACACACATCGCGTCGCCCTCGCGGGCCAGCTCGGTGATCAACGGGCCGGTGATGTCCCCGATCTGGCCCTCCACCCGGGCCAGGATGTGGTGCGCCACCGGCGAGTCGGCGGCGGCCAGCTCACGCGCCTCGCGCACCAGCGCGTTGCCCGAGCTGTACTGCTCCCAGCAGCCACGGTTGCCACAGGGACAGCGGTGCCCCTCGGGCACCACCTGCATGTGCCCGAACTCGCCGGCCACCCCGAACGCGCCCCGTTTGACCTTGCCCGACTCCAGTATCCCGCCGCCGATGCCGGTGCCCAGGGTGATCATCACCAGATGGTCGGCACCCCGGCCGGCGCCGAAGCGCCACTCGCCCCAGGCGGCGGTGTTGGCGTCGTTGTCGACCATGATCGGAACGGCGAGACGCGAGGCCAACGCCGCGCGCAGCGGCTCGTTGCGCCAGGCAAGATGGGGGGCGAAGAGCACGGTGGACCGGTCGGCGTCCACCCAGCCGGCCGCGCCGATGCCCACCGCGTGCACATCGTGCCGGTCCGAGAGGTCGAGCACGAGTTCGGCGATGGTGTCCTCGACGACCTTGGGGCTCTTGGACTTCTCCGGCGTCTCGGTGCGCAGCCGCTCCAGGATGGTGCCGTCCGCGTCCACCACACCGGCCATCACCTTGGTGCCGCCGATGTCGATCCCCACGGTCGGCACCCGGGGCGCCGACAGATGTGAGGAGCGCTCGCGGCTGGCGATGGCACGCAGCACGGAAGCCCGTGCCGTCTGGCGGTGCGCACGCTCACGGTAGGTACTCATCGGCTCGATTGTGCCCTACGCCGGCGGAGGGTGGCGGGCTGCCCACCGGCTGGCAGCGGACCGGCCAACGCCGGGCGGCGCCCCGGTGACCCGGGGCACAACGGGCGACGACCGGCGGGGGAACGGCGTACGAAGCGCCGGGCGGCGGTGGGCGGGCGGCCCCGGCTGCCCCGCCCGGGTGACGGGGGGACCGCCCGATTGTCGCAGCCGCGCTCCGGGGATCATTGCGGTCAGCCCGCCCGGTGCGCCGAGCGGGCCGCCGGTCATCCAAGGAGGTCCGCTTGAAACGCCCGACCATGCGGGACATCGCCGACCGGGCGGGGGTCACCAAGGCCGCCGTGTCCTTCGCGCTCAACGGCCGCCCCGGGGTCTCGGAGTCCACCAGGGGCCGCATCCTGGCCATCGCCGAGGAGTTGGGCTGGCAGCCGAGCAGCGCGGCCAGGGCGCTCTCGGACGGCAGGGCCGGCGCGTTCGGTCTGGTCATCGACCGGCCCGCGCGCACGCTGGGCATCGAACCGTTCTTCATGCAGCTGCTCTCCGGCATCCAGGCCGAACTCGCGCGGGACACCACGCCGTTGCTGCTCACCATGGCGGAGGACCAGGCGGCCGAGATCGAGTTGTACCGCTCCTGGTGGGCGCGGCGCGCGGTGGACGGGGTGTTCCTGGTCGACCTGCAGCTGTCCGACGCCAGGGTCGCGGTGCTGGAGGAGCTGGGCATGCCGGCGGTGGTGATCGGCGGACCGCTGGGCACCGGCCGGCTGCCGGCGGTCTGGAGCGACGACGCGGCGGCGGTCGATGTCGCCGTGCGGCATCTGGCGGGTCTCGGACACCGACGGCTGGCCCGGGTGTCGGGCCCCGCCCGGCTGCGCCACACCTCGGTCCGGGCGGTGGCGTTCGACCGGATGACCGCCGAACTGGGCCTGGCCGGGCGCACGTTGGAGGCGGACTACAGCGGCGAGGGGGGCGCGGCCGCCACCCGGGAGCTGCTCTCGGGCCCTTCGCGGCCGACGGCGATCCTCTACGACAACGATGTGATGGCCCTCTCCGGCGTGACGGCGGCGCAGGGCCTCGGCCTCCGGGTGCCGGCCGATGTGTCCGTGGTGGCCTGGGACGACTCCGCGCTCTGCGAGCTGGTCGACCCGCCGCTGACCGCGCTCAGCCGGGACATCGGGGCCTACGGGGCGCGGGCGGCGCGGCGACTGCGCGCAGCGGCGGGCGGACAGCGGCCGGGCGACCTCCAGGACACGGCGCCCTCGCTCACCCTGCGCGGCTCGACCGGACCACCGCCGAGCGAGGACTGAACGAGCCACGCGGTTCACACGTTCGGGTGAGTTCCCCGGCCCCGAACGGCGCCGGTGAGAGGTGCGGCGCCGGGACCGGTGGGGGACGGTCCCGGCGCCGCCGTGGGGGGACAGCGGTTCGGGGGATCAGCAGCCGTAGTCGATCAGGTCGAACGAGGCGTAGTGATCGGCGGTGTAGTAGTCCTCCCGTGGGGAGTCGCCGGTGACGATCCGCCGCGCGCCGCGGTCGCCGCTGCCGGGAGTCTCCACGGTGTACTCGTGGTAGTAGCCGGTGGGTTGGCCGGGCAGCAGGCCCTCACGGTTGTAGAAGGTGCCGCCGTCCTGCGGATAGGGGAACGGGCCGCCCCGCTCGATCAGGTCGAGCGTGTCGTACGCCTGGGCGGGCAGGGCGCCGTAGCAGATGTCGCCGAAGGCCAGCGGAGCGAAGGCCGTCGTGGCGTGGCCGGGGGTCGGGGCAGGAGTGGGGGGTGCCGCCGTTGCCGTGGCCTGGCCGCCCACCAACAGGGTGGCGAGCAGCGCGCCGAGGGCGCCGGCGCGTGCGCCCCTGGCGGTCCTGGATACGCGATTCATGCCCATGCCAACCAGTGTGACGCGCGTAGCGTGACCCGCGTCAACCACGCATCCCGGATATTTCCCAGGAATTCACATGACCACGACGCCGCGCCCACCTCGCGGTCGCGAAAGCGGGCGCCGAACTCTCAGCCCTCGACCGGGTGTTGACGCTCCCGCAGCCGCCGCAGTCCGGTTTCGGTGAGGGTGCCGTGCAGCCGCAGCCTGGCCACCCCGCCGTCCGGGTGGACATCGAGCCTGGCATGGGTCGCCGGGGGAACGTCGTCGGGCAGCACAAAACGGTGCACGGTGTCGGGGAGCAGCCGGGTGCGGGGCAGCACCGGACGCCAGGTCTCGGCCGGCGCGGTGGCCGCCTCCTCCGACGGGCCGTCCCAGAGGGAGAGTTCGGCCCAGCCGGGTGCGTTGCCCCGGTAGCAGCCGGTGTCGATCTCGACGGCCCGCACCACGCCCTGTTCGGCGAGCCGGTAGCGCAGCCAGTCGTGGCCCTTGTCCCGGCGGCGGGCGGTCTCCCAGCCCTCGTCCATGGTGCGCGGCCGGCCCGGATAGACGGTGTGGGTCGGGGGCGAGTAGAAGGAGTTGGAGGCGTCCTCCACCAGTCCGCCATGGGTGAGCGCCGCCAGGTCGAACGTGCCCAGGGCAGTCAGCCAGTCCGGGTCGGCCAACGGCACGCCGTGCGCCCGCAGCCGGGCGATGCCGCCGTCCGGGTACTGGCTCAGCCGCAGATGGGTGAACGGGGCGCCGGCGGCGGGCGCCAGCGGGAAGGCGTGCGCCGCGTGGCCGCCGATCTCGGTGCGCGGCACCAGCTCCGTCCAGCGGGTCTCGGGCCCGAACAGCTCCTCCGGGCCCGGGGTGCCGGGCCTGGTGGTGGCCTCGACGCGCACCGCGTTCGGGTGGTTGCCCCGGAAGTGCGCGGTGTCGACGACGAGGCCGTGCAGCCGTCCCGGGACGCCGAGCCGGATCAGCGCCCAGTCGTACTCGTCGGCCGACGGGTGCGGATGCTCGCCGTGGCGGCCGCGCCGCCTGCGGGTCTCCCAACCGTCCATCACCTTGCCCTTGTTGCCGAAGGCGGCGGGGTCGAAGACGGCGCGGCCGGGGGCGAGCAGGTTCTCCCGTTCGGCGAAGAACTCGTCGTTGGCGGCCGTCACACAGCCGCCGACGGCGCGCACGGCGAGATCGGGCAGCCGGGTGAAGGGCAGGTCCTCCGGGGCGGCGGCGCGGTAGTCGGCGTAGGGGTCGCCGCCGCCGTAGGGGGCCGCGTGGCCGGGGAAAACCGTGCTGGTCCCATCCGTTGTCACGTGACAGTCCTCTCGATCAACCGGCCGGTCGGTTCGGGGGCCGGACGCGCCCCGCCCGGACCGGGCCCGTCCATGGTGGCCGCCCCGGAAGTTCCCGAGGTTTCCAGGATGGGTCGCCCGCGCAGCCAGGTGGCGCGCACCACGCCCTTGAGGGTGCGGCCGGCGTAGGCCGTCACCGGGTTGCGGTGGTGCAGCGCGGCCGGGTCGACCGTGAAGCCGGCCTCCGGGTCCAGCACCGCGATATCGGCGTCCCGGCCCGGCTCGATCGCGCCCTTGTGGCGCAGGCCGGCCAGCCGGGCGGGGGCGGTGGACATCCAGCGGGCGACATCGTCGAGTTGGTGGCCCCGGGCCTCGGCGGCGGTCCAGATGGCGGGCAGGCCCAGTTGCAGTGAGGAGATCCCGCCCCAGGCGGCGCCGAAGTCCGGCACCTTGAGGTCCGCCGTGCACGGTGAATGGTCGGAGACCACACAGTCGAGGGTGCCGTCGGCGAGCGCGGCCCATAGCGCGTCCTGGTTGGCGGCCTCCCTGATCGGCGGGCAGCATTTGAACTCGGTTGCGCCGTCCGGGACTTCCTCGGCGGTCAGGGTGAGGAAGTGCGGGCAGGTCTCGGCGGTGACGGCGATCCCCGCGGCCTTGGCCTCGGCGATCAGCGGCAGCGCGGAGGCGGCCGAGAGGTGTAGTACATGAACCCGGGCGCCGATTCGGGCGGCCAGGGTGATCAGTCGTTCGATCGCCGCGTGTTCGGCCTCGGCCGGCCGGGTGGCCAGGAAGTCGGCATAGCGCCGGCTGCCCTCGGGCGCTTCGGTGAGCCTCTCGGGGTCCTCGGCGTGCACGATCAGCAGCCCGTCGAAGGCGGCCACCTCGGTCAGCGCCCCGGCCAGCCCCTCGGGGTCGAGCGCGGGGAACTCCTCGACGCCCGAGGGCGAGAGAAAGCTCTTGAAGCCGAAGACGCCGGCCTGGTGCAGGGGCCGCAACCGCCCCGCGTTCCCCGGCACCGCGCCGCCCCAGAAGCCGACGTCCACCCAGGTCCGGCCCCGGGCGGCGGCCTGTTTGACGGCCAGTGCCTCGGGACTGACGGTGGGCGGCACACTGTTGAGGGGCATGTCGAGCAGGGTGGTGACGCCGCCGGCCGCCGCCGCCCTGGTCGCGGAGGCGAAGCCCTCCCAGGCGGCACGGCCCGGGTCGTTGATATGCACATGGGTGTCGACCAGCCCGGGCAGCAGCGCGGCGTCGCCGTAGTCGACGAGTCGGGCGCCCTCGGGGGGCGGGGCGTCGTGCGGCAGCACCGCCTCGATCCGCTCGCCGGCGATCGCGACGGCGGCCGGACGGGTGCCGGTGGGGGTGACCACCCGGCGGGAGCGCAGCAGCACCTCGATCGGCCGCGCGGGAACTGCGTCTGCCTCGGACAACCGGCCACTCCTCAGCGGTCGCTGACGACGTCGCTTCAACGTTTTGTTGAAGTCGGTCAGGGTTCGATGTTCGACGGACCGGGGCGGCCCGTCAAGGGCCGGTAGGCTCTGGGGGACCGCTACCACCGAATGAGGAACGCGACGTGCCCCCGTCCGACGTGCGCAAGTCCTCCGCCAGCGGCGGGGTTCAGTCCCTTGAGCGAGCCTTCGGGCTGCTCGAACTGATGGCCGACGCCGGGGGCGTCACCGGGCTGAGCGAGCTGGCCAGCAGCAGCGGGCTGCCGCTCCCCACCATCCACCGGCTGATGCGCACGCTGGTCGCCTGCGGCTATGTCCGCCAACAGCCCAACAGACGCTATGCGTTGGGCCCCCGACTGATCCGGCTCGGCGAGGCCGCGGCCCGTCCGCTGGCCACCTGGGCCCGCCCCTTCCTGGCCCGGCTGGCGGCCGGGACGGGCGAGACGGCCAATATGGCGCTGCTCGACGGGGACGAGGCGGTCTATGTGGCGCAGGTGCCCTCGCGCCATTCGATGCGGATGTTCACCGAGGTGGGCCGCCGGGTGCTGCCGCATGCCACCGGCGTCGGCAAGGCGCTGCTGGCCGGGCTCCCGGACGAGGAGGTGCGCGCGCTGCTGCACCGCACCGGAATGCCCGCGGTCACCGAGCGCACCCTGACCTCCCCCGACGCGTTCCTGCGCGAGCTGGGCACGGTGCGGGCGCGCGGCTTCGCGGTGGACGACAACGAGCAGGAGATCGGCGTGCGCTGCCTCGCGGTGGCGCTGCCGCACGCCCCGACCCCCGCCGCCATATCCGTCTCCGGCCCGGCGGGACGACTGACGGACGAGGCCGTGGAGAAACTGGCCCCACTGCTTCGGGAGGTCGCCCACGAACTGGGCACGGTCCTGGCCGCCGCCCCGGAGCCGGCGGCCTCCGGCCCGGCCGACCGGGCACCGACCACGGCCGCGCCGGACACGGACGGCTGACGCGGCGGCCTCCGGCCGGGCTGACCGGGCCCCCACCGGACCGTGCAAGGGCCGACCCCGCCGGCGCAGGAGGCCACCCGGCAACTGGCCGGTCGCGGGCCTACGCTGGGCGGATGACGGGTGAGGCGGTGGCCGGGGTGGTGTTGGCGGGTGGGGGTGGGAGCCGGTTGGGGGGCCGGGTCAAGGCGCTGTTGGAGCACGAGGGGCGCCCCCTGGTCGAGTTGACGTCCGAGGCGTTGCGCGCGGCCGGTTGCGCGCCGGTGCTGGTGGTGTTGGGCGCCGGCGCGGACGAGGTCGAGGAGCGCGCGTCGCTGGGCGCCTGCCGGATCGTGCGCAACCAGGAGTGGGCCACGGGGATGGGTTCGTCGTTGCGTGCCGGGCTCGCCGCGCTCGGGGCCCTGGCCGAGCCGCCGGCGGGGGCGCTGGTGGCGCTGGTGGACCAGCCGTGGGTGGGTGTCGAGGCGATGGCCCGGGTGCGGGCGGCGTTCCGTTCCCCGGCGTCGCTGGTCTCGGCCAGCTATGGCGGGCGGCGTGGGCATCCGGTGCTGCTGGGGGCCGATCATTTCGCCGGGGTGGCCGACGCCGCGCGCGGCGACCGGGGCGCGCGCGACTATCTGCGGGCGCGCGCGGACCAGCTCACGCTGGTGGAGTGTGGGGATGTGGCGGCGCCGGACGATATCGACCAACCGGCCGATCTGCGCCGGCTGTCGGGACCCCCACCGCATCGTTGATCTTCCACGATGTAGAAACTACTATCCATTTCCATGCCGTTATGGCGTAGTGAATGTCGTAGCGAACACTGAACCGTAGTGAAGGAGTGACCCATGTCAGCCGTCACCGTGGAAGCTCGGGACCGGGTGCCACGCCAGGACGAGGTGCTCACCCCACAGGCTCTCGACTTCCTCGCCGAGCTGCACCGGCGCTTCACCCCGCGCCGGGACGAGCTGCTGGCCCTGCGCGGCCGCCGGCGGGAGGAGATCGCCCGCACCGGCCGGCTGGACTTCCTGCCCGAGACGGCGGAGGTCAGGGACGGCGACTGGTCGGTCGCCCCGGCGCCGCCCGCGCTCCAGGACCGCCGGGTGGAGATCACCGGGCCGACGGACCGCAAGATGACGGTCAACGCGCTCAACTCGGGCGCCCGGATCTGGCTGGCGGACTTCGAGGACGCCCTCTCGCCGACCTGGGCCAATGTGATCGGCGGGCAGCTCAGCCTGGCCGACGCCTTCCGCCGCCGGATCGACTTCACCGACGAGCGCGGCAAGAAGTACGCGCTGCGCCCCGACGACGAGTTGGCCGTCGTGGTGACCCGCCCGCGCGGCTGGCATCTGGACGAGCGGCATCTCACCGTCGACGGGCGTCCCGTTCCCGGCTCGCTGGTGGACTTCGGGCTCTTCTTCTTCCACAACGCGGCCCTGCTCGCCGAGACCGGTCGCGGTCCCTACTTCTATCTGGCCAAGCTGGAGTCCCATCTGGAGGCGCGCCTCTGGAACGAGGTGTTCCGCTTCGCCCAGGACGCGCTGGGCATCCCGCAGGGCACCGTCCGGGCCACCGTGCTGATCGAGACGGTCACCGCCGCCTTCGAGATGGAGGAGATCCTTTACGAACTGCGGGAGCACGCGGCGGGGTTGAACGCCGGCCGCTGGGACTACCTGTTCTCGATCGTGAAGAACTTCCGGGACGGCGGCGAGCGCTTCGTGCTCCCCGACCGCAACGCGATCACCATGACGGCGCCCTTTATGCGTGCCTACACCGAGCTTCTGGTGCGCACCTGCCACAAGCGCGGCGCGCATGCCATCGGCGGCATGGCCGCGTTCATCCCGGCCAAGGACGCCGAGGTCAACAGGGCCGCGTTCGACAAGGTGCGGGCCGACAAGGAGCGGGAGGCGGGCGACGGCTTCGACGGGTCCTGGGTGGCGCACCCGGGTCTGGTGCCGGTCGCGCAGGCCGCGTTCGACGCGGTGCTCGGCGAGCGGCCCAACCAGAAGGAGCGGCTGCGCCCCGAGGTCAAGGTCACCGCCGAGGAGTTGCTGGACATCGGCTCGGTGCCCGCCACGCCGACGGCCGACGGGCTGCGCAACGCGGTCCAGGTCGGCACCCGCTACCTCCAGGCATGGCTCGCCGGCCGGGGCGCCGTCGCGGTCTTCAACCTGATGGAGGACGTGGCCACCGCCGAGATCTCCCGTTCGCAGATCTGGCAGTGGATCAACGCCGGGGTGCTGCTGGACAACGGTGAACGGGTCACCCGGCCCTATGTCCGCCAGGTCGCCGCCGACCAACTGCTCGCCATCCGCGACGAGATCGGCGAGGACGCCTATGTGGAGGGCGGCTGGGAGCGGGCCTTCGACCTGCTGATGGAGATCGCGCTGGACGAGTCCTATGTGGACTTTCTGACGCTTCCCGCCTACCAACTGCTCGACCGAACGCACTGAACGCACTGAACGCTCCGCGGTGTCGCCCTGCGGCCGGTCAGCCGACCAGCCGCAGGGCGACGGTGCGCAGGCCGCCTCCCGTGGTCTGGTGGTCCCCGACGACGCGCAGCCCCGCGGTCCGGCACTGCCGCTTCACCCACTCGTGGGAGAGCCGCAGCTTGCGGTAGCTGCTGGTGCGCAACGTCCAGTCGTCGCCCGGGTCCCGGCGGGTGTGCACCAGATCGTGGACGACCACCGTGTAGGCGTTGTCGTCGTCGGGGTACTCAAGAAAGCTGGTCATGATCCGGTCGTCCGTGGCCCGGACCGGAAGGAAACGGTCGGTCCCCGTAAGGGGAACGGTCAGATCGCGATAGGACAGCACCGCGACCCCGTCCGGGGCCAGCGCGGCGGCCACATCGTTGAGCAGCGCCGCCACATCGCCCCGGCTGGGCAGATGGGTCAGGGTGTCCCCCAGACAGACCACCGCGTCCACGGTGCCGACGGGCACCCGTTCACGCAGTACCGTGCGCACATCGGCCAACACCGGACGCACCGCGGGCACCTCCCGTGCGTAGTCGGTCAGTTCGGCCAACAGCGGTCGGCTCAGATCGACGGCGAGCACGGTCTCGAAGCCCAGCGCGGCCAGCGCCAGGCTGGTGTGCCCGGGGCCGCAGCCCAGATCGACGGCGAACCCCCCGCCCGTCCCCGGAGCCACGCCCAGGTCGAGCAGCAACTCCCGCTGGGTGGGCACCAGTCCGGGCACATCGCCCCCCAGCATCCAGGAGTAGTGCTCGGCCAGCAGACGGTCGTAGTGATCGACGGCGGGCGTCATGGGCGGCTCCTTCGGCGACAGCGGGCAGCGCGGGAGTACCCAAGGAACCTAGCCGGCGTGACGGGTCTCCGGTGACCGCACCGAACGCTGTTCGGAGTTGACCGGAGAATAGCCTCCATGGACGACATTGATTCGGCGATCCTCGCCCATCTCCAGCGCGATGCACGGCTGACCAATCGCGAGCTGGCGCGCCTGGTCGGAATCGCGCCCTCCACTTGCCTCGAACGCGTCCGCGGTCTGCGGTCCCGCGAGGTGATCACCGGCTACCACGCCGCCGTCGATCCCCGGGCGCTCGGCCGCTCCCTGCAGGCGCTGATCTTCGCCCGGCTGCGCCCCCTGACCCGGGAGGTGATCACCAGCTTCGAGCACTATCTCGCCCAACTGCCCGAGGTGCGCTCCGTGATGGTGGTCTCCGGGGACGAGGACTTCGTGGTCCATGTGTCGGTGACCGATATCGAGCATCTGCACGGCTTTCTGATGGACCGGTTCAGCGCCCGCCGCGAGGTGGTCAGCTTCCGCAGCTCGATGATCTACCGGGAGACCGGCGGCCGGGTGCTGACCGCCTTCGGCGAGGACGAGGGGGACCGCGCCTGACCCGGTCCCCCTCGAAACGAAACCCGCGCTCAGCCGGTGACCAGCACCGGGTGCCGCACCACCGCGTCGAAGAGATAGCCCTGTTGGTTGTAGACCGAGCGCTCCGGCTGGGTCCGCCCCGCCGAGTCGGTGGCGCGCGCCAACAGGGTCGCCGACCCCGGCCGGCGCGGCGTCCACGGCACCGACCAGCGCACCCAACTGTCGCGGCGCGGCGCGTCCTTGAGGCGCGCCGGCCGCCACCGCCGGCCGCCGTCCGTGCTGACCTCGACGGAGCGGATCACCCCGGCGCCCGACCAGGAGCGGCCCGTCAGCTCATGGGTGCGGCCGGCGGCCAGCGGCGCGTCGAAGGCCAGCTCGAAGGCGCTCTTGACGGTCTGCCTGGTCAGCGGCGCGCTGCCGCCCTCCGGGTGGTCGGGGCCGAAGAGCCGGTAGAGATCGGTGTTCCACGGGGAGTAGAGCGGTTCGGCCGACACCTCGATATCGCCCACCCACTTGATGGAGGCGATCCCGATCCAGGACGGCACCAGCACCCGCACCGGATGACCGTGGTCGGGCGGCAGCGGCGCACCGTTCATCTCATAGGCGAGCAGCACGTCGTCCAGCGCCTTGGCCAGCGGCAACGGGCGGCGCACCCGGCCGAGTTCGGCCCCTGAGGAGTCGACAAACGGATCGTCGAGGCCACGCGGCTGGACGTCCACCGCGTCCCGCCGCAGCCCGGCGCGGCGCAGCACCTCGGCCAGCCGCACGCCGCGCCAGCGGGCGACGCCGATCGCGCCCAGCTGCCAGGCGG
Organism: Streptomyces sp. NBRC 109706; assembly: GCF_000974485.1. Lineage (GTDB taxonomy): Bacteria > Actinomycetota > Actinomycetes > Streptomycetales > Streptomycetaceae > Streptomyces. Next base: position 373,274 of record NZ_BBOM01000009.1, read on the forward strand.
TGCCGGAGGCGGCCTCACCCTGCTGAGTGGCATAGAAACTGCGCCCGTTGCCGGCACACTCCACGGCCGCGGTGTGCACGGTGGTGGGCAGCGCGCGCAGCGCGTCCAGATCGAACTCCACCTCGCCGCCCCGCAGTCCGCTCCCCCACAGCCGCAGCCGCCAGTCGGCCGCCGAGATCGTCGGGGTACGGGTGTGGTTGCGGACGAAGAACAGCTCGTTGGGCGTGTGGTAGCCGGTGCCGCGCAGCGCCGACCAGCGGGTCTCCGCATTGGTGCCGTGCACCACGAACCCGTCCTCGGGCAGCGGTTTGACGATGCCGGGCGCGGGATCGTCGGCCACGGTGGCCGCGGCGGCACCCGGCGCCCAGGCGAGCGACGAGGTCGCGGCGACGGCGCCACCGGCGGCGAGCAGCCGGATCAGATCCCGGCGGTCGATCCCCTCGGCACGCGCCGTGCCATCGAGGAACTGGCGCAGCCGACGGCGGTCGTAGCGTCTCTCGTTGGTCGTCATGGCCAAGCATCCTGCGCCCGGGGCCGGGGCCGGCGCCATTGCGACACATTGCAATGCCATGAACAAATGTCATGAACAGCTGCCGGCCCCTTCCACCGACCCGGTTCGCCCGTGAACGATCAGCCGTTCGCGGCGAGTTGGGCCAGCCGTCGGGCCTGGGCCCGGGCCTCCGCCGCGACGGCGGACTCGTCGGCGGTGCGCAGCTCACCGTTCTCCACCACCGGCGCCCCGTTCACCAGGGAGAGGGTGATCGGCGCGGGCGGGCCCAGGACCAGCGCGGCCACCGGGTCCTCGATGGTGGAATGGCCGAGACCGTCGAGCCGCCACAGCACCAGATCGGCCAGTTTGCCCACCTCGAGCGAGCCGATCTCGCCCTGCCGGCCCAGCACTTCGGCGCCGCCCCTGGTGGCCAGCCGCAGCGCCTGGCGGACCGTCAGCGCCTTCTCCCGGCCGGGGCCGAGGCGGTTGATCAGCAGCGCGTTGCGCAGCTCGGTGTGCAGCTCCCCCGACTCGTTGGACGCGGTGCCGTCCACGCCCAGGCCCACCGGGACCCCGGCGGCCAGCATCTCGGGCACCCGGGCGATGCCGGCGGCCAGCCGCGCGTTGGACGAGGGGCAGTGCGCGACGCCGGTGCCGGTGCGGGCGAAGGCGGCGATGTCCGCGTCCGTCATATGCACGCAGTGCGCCATCCAGACGTCGTCGCCGAGCCATCCGGTGCTCTCGAAGTAGGCCGTCGGCCCCATCCCGAACCGCTGCTCGCAGAACGCCGCCTCCTCCACCGTCTCCGAGCCGTGGGTGTGCAGCCGAACGCCCAGCCGGCGGGCCAACTCGGCCGATTCCCGCATGAGTTCGGTGGTGACGGAGAACGGGGAGCAGGGCGCGACGGCGATCCGCAGCATCGCGTCTGGCGCCGGATCGTGGTGCGTGGCGACGGCCAGCTCGGTGGCGGCCAGCGCCTCCTCGGTGGTCTCCACGGCGAAGTCCGGCGGCAGCCCGCCCCTGGACTCGCCCAGGTCCATCGAACCCCGGGTCGCGGTGAACCGCACGCCCAGCTCGCGGGCGGCACGGATCTCGGCGCCCAGCAGATCGCCGGCCCCGCGCGGGAAGACATAGTGGTGGTCCATCGCGGTGGTGACGCCGCCCCGCGCCATCATGGCCAACGAGGCGCGGGCCGCCGCGTACACCATGGCCTCGTCGATCCTGGCCCAGGTGGGGTAGAGGGCGACCAGCCAGTCGAAGAGGTTGGCGTTCTGGGCCAGCCCCCGGGTGAGCCACTGGTAGAAGTGGTGGTGGGTGTTGACCAGGCCGGGCGTGGCGAGATGGCCCGCGGCGTCGATCCTGCGGTCGAACGGGCCGAGTTCGGGGGGCGCGGCACCGGGCCCGACGGCGACGATCCGGCGGCCGGCGACCACCAGATACCCGGATGTGTGCTCGGTCTGGGCATCATCCATGGTCGCGATGGCGCAGTTCTCGATCAGCACGCGTGGCTCGTCGGTCACACGGTCACCTCCTTGGACAGGGCGGGTCAGGAGCGGGGTTCAGGGGCGGGTCAGCTCGACGGGGATGCGTTCGTCCGCGCCGTCCCGCAGCACGGTGGCCTCGATCAGTCCGAAGGGCCGGTCGGTCGCCACATAGACCGCGCCATCCCCGGTTTCGTTCTCGATCCCGAAGGGGCTCATATCAACCAGGAAATGGTGTTTGTTGGGCAGAGAGAGACGAATCTCCTCCACCCCGGTGACTCGTTCGATCACTGCGGACCCCATCTCGAAGAGCGTCTGCTGCAGCGAGCGGGAGTAGGTGTCGGTGAACGCCGCCAACAGCGCTGCCCTGGCGTCCGCGTAGGCCGCGTTCCAGTCGGTGGCCGCGACCGTCCCCGCGTCCTCGGCGGCATGCCGCCAGCGCGCGCTCACCTCGGTGGCCAGCACCCGGTCCGTGGTCTCGGCCAGCGTGGTGTAACGGTCCCTGACAAAGCCGTGGAACTCGGAGTCCGTGGTGTTGAGCACGGTCAGCCCCGTCAACCCCGAGAGCACTTCGAGCCGTTCGCCGTCCCAGGAGACCCGGGCCGTCCTGGTCTCCTGACCGCCGCGCACGAAGGAGTGCCCGCCAAGGCGCTCCCAGTGGTGCTCCTCGATATCCGCCACCACCCGGTGGATGGTCGGCTGGGAGTCCACGAAATGGCGCGCCAGCTCGGCCCCGAACGCCTCGGGGGAGGCGATGCCGCGCTCCCTGGCGAAGGCGTAGACGGTGTTCTTGGCCGTGTCGGTCGGCAGCACCGCCTCGTTCGAGCCCTCCAGGTGCACCCGCTCCATCGCCCCGGAGAACGCCAACGAGACGGTGAGATCGGTCAGTTGGTGGGTTTCACCGGCCCGGCCCACCCGGACCACCCGGGTCTGCGCCTTGCCGTACTGGTTCTGCCCGAGCACCGGCATGGGATCAGCTCCCTCGATAGACGGAATAGCCGTACGGGTTCAACAACAGCGGGATGTGGTAGCGCTCGCCCGCGGTGACCGCGAAGGTGACGGTGGCCTCGGGGAAGAACGCGGTCCCGGTGGAGCCCCGGGTGAGATAGGGCTCGACGTCGAAGGTCAGCCGGGCCGCCACCGCGCCCCCCGGCAGCGGCGGCAGCGCGGCACAACGGCCGTCGGCGTCCGTGCGCCCCTCGGCGTGCGGGCGCCAGTCGGCGCCGCCCGCGTGGCCGGCCTCGCGCACCGCGAGCCGCACCACGATCCCGGCGGCCGGCCGGCCCGCGCTGGTGTCCAGCACATGGGTGGAGACCGCGACCGGCGTCTGGACCAGCCGGGTCAGCCGCAGCCGGTTGATCTTGCCCAACTCGGCGCGCGCCACGGTCGCCTCGTGCGCCGGATCGTGGTCGAGGCGGGCGAGCAGCGCGTCGCGCATCGCCTCCCCCGACAGCCCGCTGGCGCAGATCAGGAAGACCCGGCCGAAGCGCTCCTGATAGCTGATGTTGAGGTCGAGCAGGGCGTCCCGCACCGCGCTGTCCGACTCCGCGAGACCGCTCTGCTCGCGGGCCGAGGTGGGGTCCCCCGGCCTGGGCCGGCCGATCGGCGGATGGCCGGCGACCGCCTCGTCGAAGCCGTCGGCCGAGAGCGCGGCCAACGCGGTGTCCTGGGCGGCCAGCAGCCCGGCCAGATCGGCGAACGGGCGCCCGGCCAGCAGCCGTTCACCCCAGGCGGACGCGGCGCAGACATGCCGCAGCGTCTCCCGGACGGCGTTCTCCGGGGCGTGGTTGAGCCAGGTCAACCCGGGTTGCGGAGGCGAGGTCATGGGCCCAGCTAAGCCGCATGATCGACGGGCGTCAACAGTTTGTTGAAGTGCGCGGCGACACGTCGCCCCGGTGCGGTCCCTCCCCGCCGCCGGTCAGCCGCCGCTCGCGCGGTTGAGGTAGTTGTAGACGGTGAACCGGCTCACCCCGAGGGCCCCGGCCACCGTCTCCACGCCATGGCGCATCGCGAACGCGCCCCGGTGTTCCAGGCTTCGGACGATCCGCTGTTTGGTCCGCCGGTCTAGATCGGCCAGCGGCCGGCCGTGCCGCCGCCTGAGATCGTCCAGCAGATGCTCCAGGGAGTCGGAGAGCAGGGGCAGCCGCACGGCGGCCACGGTGGCGCCCTCCCAACGGAGCGGGACATCGTCCTCGCCGGCCTCCAGCGGGGCGACCAGCTCACCGCCGATGGCGTCCAGCAGCGGGGCCACCGCCGCCAGGAACCGCGCCTCCTCCGACTCGTCCGACGCGTCCGCGTCCTGGGCCCCTCCGGGCACGATGGGCCCTGTCATATCGGGAACCCCCCGTCCGCCGCCCGCTCGCCGGCGGGCTCGGCGTCCTGCTCCGTCTCCTGATCGGGTTTCGCCTCAACGGCGTTGACCTGGAGGGATATTCGGGTGGCCCCCGCGGCGAGCGCCTGGCGCAGCAGGGCGTCCACACAGGAGAACACCGCCTCGGGCGTGCCCTCGGCGGTGTTCCCGAACGGACCCACCTCCACCCCCTCCAACCCGGCGGCACGCACCACCTCGCGCGCCACCACGGCGTGCGGAGGGGATTCGTCCAGGTCGAAGGGTTCGGTGGTGAACTCAAGTCTCAGTCGCACGCGGCCAACCTAACCCGGTGCCGGACGCCCGCCACGCCGGCGCCCGCACCCGTCGTCACGCCCTCCGCGCACCGATCCGGGGCACCGGGTCAGAACCCGGCGCCCGCTCCCTGCCCCCGTCCGACGCCCGGACGGGGAACGGACAACCAGGAACCGTCCTGGATGCGATAGTGCGGGACGCCGAACAGCTCGACGGCCCTTCGGAATTCCACGACCGCGGGCGTCAGCGCGCTGACCGAACCGAGCGCCGCCGCGATCACCAACAGCGCCTGCCCCAGCGCCGCCTCGTCGGGAACCCCGGACACCGACAGTTCTTCGAGCCGCGCCAACTGCCCCTCGGCGACCTCGCGATCGGCGAGCGCCGCTTGATAGCCGCCCAGCTCACGACGCAGCCGCTGCACGGCCGCGCGCAGTGTCGTGACCCGGGGGTCGAGCCCGGCCACCGGTACGCCCCGTACCGTGTGGGCCGTCTCAGCTTCTCCTGCCACTCAGCCCTCCCCATGCCCGTCTCCACGTCACCGCCGCCCGAGCCCCCCGCCCCGGCCACAGACGACGAACTCAAAGCGACAAGACCCAGCAGGGAAAGTAAATATCACTGTCCGCGCATCACGCCATACGGAGGGCTAGATTGCGTGTCACATTCCGATGAACAATGTTCTTCGGTCGTTCTTCGGTCTCCTCCGGACTCCTCCGGTCTCCTCCGAGCGGGGTTCGGAGTTGTTCGCGGGGCGCTCGGGCAGAAGAGCGATGGGAGTTCCAGCATAGGACCGTATGGTCATAAGAAGTGCGACGGACCCTGTGTGAATCCCGTCGAGAAGTTCCGTCCGGGGAGCGAGAGATGGCGAAGAGCGTGGTGACACGGTGCCCCGTGTGCCGACGTGAGCACCGTTACATCCCGCCGGAGTACCCCTGTGCCTGTGGCGCCCCGGTGACCCTCCCGGTGGCGGTCGACTGTGTGCCGGAGCGGGTGGCGTTCCGCTCCTGGGCCGACGCCTGGACCGAGGTGGAGTGCCCGGCGTGCGGGGAGTCGGGGCAGTGGCCGCAGCCGGGCTTCGACTGCCCCTGCGGGGCCGCCGTGCGGCTCACCCCGCTGGCTCCCCGGATAGCCGGCGGCGCCGATGGCACCGCGCCGAACGAGACGCACGCGACGGCCGGGCCGCCCGGGACCGCCGAGCCCGTCGTGCCGCCGCAGCGCCGGGGCACGGGGGCCGGGGCGCCGGCCGACGAACTGCCGGCGGGCGGGGGCTCGGACCCGGCAGGACCGCTGCCCCGGCGGCGCCGAGGCCCGGCCAGGGCCAGGCGCCCGGCCGCCGAGACCGGCGGCGGGCCGGGCGCCAACTCCGGTTCCGGGGGCCGGGCGGCCAGGGACTTCGCCGTCGGCCGCCGCGCCGCGCGCGGCGCGGCCGAGCGGGGGCCCGAAGCGGCGGCCGACGCGGCGGCCCAGGGGACGCGCGGCGCGTTCCGCCCGTTGACGATCAGGACCCGCTACGACGCCGTGGCCTGCGCCGCGCACTTTCTGCGCTGGCTGGGCTTCACCGGGGTGCGCAGTACCGTCCCCAGGACGGCGTCCGGGCTCGATCTGCGCGGCCCGTCGGTGGTGGGCCTGGTGGACACCAGCACCCAGCCGACCGGCGGCGAGGAGCTGGAAGTGCTGTGGCTGCACGGCCTGTTGAGCTCCTCCCAGCCGGTGGCCTTCTCGCTGGCCGGCTATCTCGGGGCGGCCAGGGACCAGGCCGAAAGGCTGCGGCTGCCGCTGCTGGTGCTGGACCTGAGCGGCACGCCCCAGCCCGTCAACGAGCCGGGCGAACTGCTGCTCCGCCACGGAGTGGACGCCGACCTCGGCTGACTCCCCGCCGGCCGGGGCGCACGCGTTCAGTCGGTGGTCCAGCGCAGCTCGTGCCGGGCGTCCGGGGTGTGGAAGGCGAGCAGTTCGGCGCCCTCCCGCTCCAACTCGGCGCGCTGCCCGGCGGACAGCGGCTCCAGGGCGGTCAGCGCGAGCGTGGCCGAGGCGCCCCGGCGGTCCTTCTCGATCCGCCAGGTGCCCCGGATGAACCCGTCGGCGAGAAAGACCGGATAGGCCCGGTTGCCCACGAAGGTGCGGCTTCTGACCTCGTCGGATATCACCCGGGTGCGGTCGTGGTGGCCGATGAAGAGATTGTCGAACTCGGGCAGGAAGCGCGCGGGCGCCGGCGTGTCCTCGTCCGGGACGGCGGCGTCCGCCAGGTCGTACAGCACCCGCCCGTCCGGCGCGCGGAACTCCCGCAGCCGGCTGGCGAGTCGGGCGAAGACCTCGCGCAGCCTGGTCAGCCCCGACCAGCTCTGGGCGTCCTTGACGGAGGCGGGGCCGAACGCCGCGAGATAGCGGAGCACCAGCTCGTCGGGGGCGGTCTCCTCCCCCAGCTCCGCGCCCAGCCAGGACTGTGCCGTGGTGTGCCCGGCCGCGCCGCCGCGCTGCCAGAGGCCGCGCGGCGGGACCTGCACCAGCGGCAGGAGCTGCCGGCCGACCATGGCCAGATCGTGGATCCCATGCTCCGGCCAGCGCCTGGTCAGCTCGCGGCCCAACGCCTGGAAGGTGCGCGGCTCCTGCTCCACCAGGGCGCGCGCCTCCGCGACCACCGCCGCCAGCTCGACCCCCGCCAGCCGCTTGCCCAGGGCGGAGCGGAACGGCCGCTGGTGGACCGGCTCCAGCATCGGCCGCAGCCGCAGGCAGTCCCGGGCGGTGACCGTGTGGATGGTGGAGCGGTGCAGCGAGATCCGGACGAACTCGCGCGCCTCGAACCGCCGGGAGAAATCCTCAGGGTCGAATCCGACAAGCCGCGACCACAGCGCCGTGTACTGGTTGGTCGGCACCTGGGTCTGCAGGCCCACCAGCCGCTCCACCGCCCGCTCGGCCGTGGTCGCGGCGCGGCTGAGGAGCAACTGGCGGTCGAGCAGCGCGCGGTTGAGGGCCCGTTGGGAGAGGGTGGGCGGGGTCGTCATGGGGCGAGCCTATGTCCGGCCACTGACAGTCGGCGGGGGCTTCGCGGCCGGCGCCCCGGTCGCGGTGGATGGGCATCCGACCGCCGGTGAGGGGCGCGCCGCTGCCGCCCCCGCGGACCGCGACGATCTCGGCGGCGATGGCGAGCGCGGTCTCCGCCGGGGTGCGGGCGCCCAGGTCGAGGCCGATCGGCGAGCGCAGCACGGCGAGTTCGGCCTCGGTGACCCCGGCGGCGCGCAGCCGGCGCAGCCGGTCCTCATGGGTGCGGCGGGAGCCCATCGCGCCGACATAGCCCAGCGGCAGCCGCAGGGCACGCACCAGCAGCGGCACATCGACCTCGGGGTCGTGGGTGAGCACACAGACGGCATCGCGGCTGCCCAGTCGCTGGGCATCGAGGTAGCGGTGCGGCCGGTCGACGATCACCTCGGCCGCCTCCGGGAAACGTTCCGGGGTGGTGAAGACCGGACGGGGGTCGCAGACGGTGACCCGGTGGCCGAGCAGCGCCCCGACGCGGCTGAGCGCGACGGCGAAGTCGACCGCGCCGAAGACCAGCAGCCTGGGCGGCGGTTGGCGGGTCTCCACCAGCAGGGTGTCGGGGCCGAGCCGCACCGTGCCGGTGTGCCCCTCGGCGCGCATCGTCCGGGCCCGGGCCAGCGCGGCGCGGTCGTGGGCCCGGCCCCGGCCCAGCGTGCCGTGCACCGTGTCGTCCGGGCCGCACAGCAGCAGGGTGCCGGGACCGTTCAGCGAGCGGACCAGGGCGACGGGCTCGCCGTCCGCGACCGCCGTCAACGCCCTGGCCAGCAACGCCCGTTCGGGGGATGCGGCGGGGACCGGGGTGATCAGCAGTTCGACGGCGCCGCCGCAGGTGAGCGCGGGTGCGAACGGGTCGGCCGGGTCCGCCGCGTAGTCGACCAGGCGCGGGGCGCCCTCGTCGAGCGCCAGCCGGCACTCCTCGAAGAGGGCGCCCTCCACACATCCGCCGGAGACGCTGCCGAGCGCGGTGCCGTCCGCGTCCACGGCCAGCGCGGCGCCGGGGCTGCGGGGCGCGCTGCCGGTGACGTCGACCACCGTGGCGACCGCGAACGGCCGGCCCCGGTGGCACCAGTCGACCAGTTCCGTGGCGATGTCCAGCATGACCGGCCTCCCTTGTTCAGCCGCGGGCGAGGTGTTCGGGCCGCACCGGCACCCGGGGCAGCTCCTGTCCGGTGGCCTGCCGGATGGCGGCGACGATCGCCGGTGTGGCCGACAGGGTCGGCGCCTCGCCGACGCCGCGCAGCCCGTAGGGCGCGTGCGGATCGGCCAGTTCCAGCACGTCGAGCGGCATGGGCGGGGTGTCCAGGATGGTGGGGATCAGATAGTCGGTGAAGGACGGGTTGCGGATGGTGCCGTCCGGGCCGACCAGGATCTCCTCCAGCACCGCGAGGCCGAGGCCCTGGGTGCTGCCGCCATGGATCTGGCCGCGCACCGCCTGTGGGTTGATGGCCCGGCCGACGTCCTGCGCGGCGGCCAGCTCCACCACCTTGACCAGGCCGAGTTCCACGTCCACGTCGACCACGGCGCGGTGCGCGCAGAACGAGTACTGGACATGCCCGAAGCCCTGCCCGGTCGCCCGGTCGAACGGTTCGGTCGGCCGGTGGCGGAACTCCAGCTCCAGATCGATCGCGGTGTCGCCCAGTACCTCGGCCAGCCCGGCCAGCGCCGTGCCGTCCTCGGTCACCACCGCGCCGTCGGCCAGCCGCAACTCCGGTTCCGCCCAACCCGGATGCTCATCGCCCAGCCGTTCCCTGCCCAGTCTCAGTACCTCGGCGCGCACCGCCTCGCAGGTGTTCCGCACCGCGCCGCCGGTCATATAGGTCTGCCGGGACGCGGAGGTGGAGCCCGCCGAGCCGACCCTGGTGTCGGCCGGCAGGATGCTCACCCGGCCGACGCCCAGCTCGGTGCGGGCGATCTGGGCGTGCACGGTGACGCCGCCCTGCCCCACCTCGGCCATCGCGGTGTGCACGGTGACCTGCGGTTCGCCGGCCACCACCGCGAGCCGCACCCGGGCCGTGGAGTAGTCGTCGAAGCCCTCGGAGAAGCCGACGTTCTTGATGCCGACCGCATAGCCGACGCCGCGCACCACGCCCTCGCCATGGGTGGTGTTGGCCAGCCCGCCGGGCAGCGCGCGCAGGTCGACGGCGGGACGCCCGACGGCGTCCGACGTCTCCCAGGGCCGCTCGGGCGGCAACGGCCTGTCCCTGACCAGCCGGAGCAGTTCGGCGACCGGCGCCGGCGCGTCGACCCGCTGCCCGGTGGGCAGCGCGCCGCCCTGGCTCAGCGCGTTGCGCTGCCGCAGCTCCACCGGGTCCATCCCCAGGGCGGCGGCCAGCTTGTCCATCTGCGCCTCGTAGGCGAAGCAGGCCTGCACCGCGCCGAAGCCGCGCATCGCGCCGCAGGGCGGGTTGTTGGTGTAGAGCCCGACGGCCTCCATCGAGACATGCGGCACCCGATAGGGGCCGATGCCGAGCGAGGCGGCGTTGCCGACCACGGCCGGGGTGGACGAGGCGTAGGCGCCGCCGTCGAGCACGATCCGGGCGGTCACATAGACCAGCCGGCCGTCCCTGGTGGCGCCGTGTTCGTAGGTCAACCGGGCCGGGTGGCGGTGCACATGGCCGAAGAAGGACTCGTAGCGGTTGTAGACCATCTTCACCGGGCGGTCGGCGCGGAGCGCCAACAGGCAGGCGTGGGCCTGCATCGACAGGTCCTCGCGGGCCCCGAAGGCGCCGCCGACGCCGGCCAGGGTGAGCCGTACCCGCTCGGCCGGCAGGCCGAGGACGGGGGCGAGTTGACGCTGGTCCACATGGAGCCACTGGGTGGCGACATAGAGGTCGACGCCGCCGTCCTCGGCCGGCACCGCGAGGCCCGACTCGGGCCCGAGGAACGCCTGGTCCTGCATGCCGACGGTATAGCTGCCACGCACCACCACCTCGGCCTCGGCGCGCGCCGACTCGACATCGCCGCTGATCACCGGCTGGACATGCACCACATTGGGGTGCGGCACATGCTCGGCGTGGTGGTCGTCCCGCCCCGGATGCAGCACGGGCGCGTCGGGCGCGGTGGCGCTGGCCTCGTCGTGCACCACGGGCAGCGGCGCGTAGTCCACCCTGATCCGCTCGGCGGCCCGGCGGGCGGTCTCCGGGTGGTCGGCGGCCACCAGGGCGACGGGCTCGCCCTGGTAACGGACCCGGTCGGAGGCGAGCACCGGCTGGTCCTCGAACTCCAGGCCGTAGTGGGTGGCCGCCGGCAGATCGGCGTGGGTGAGCACACAGTGCACACCGGGCACGGTCAGTGCCTCGCTGATATCGATGCCCCGGATCTCGGCGTGCGCGTGCGGGCTGCGCAGGGTGTGGCCCCAGAGCATGTCCTGGTGCCAGAGATCGGACGAGTAGGCGAACTCGCCGGTGACCTTGAGGATCCCGTCCGGGCGCTGCGGGGAGGCACCGACACCGCCGTCGGCCCCTGGGCGGGCGTCGGCGTGCTGGGTCAGTCCTGCGGGCGGAGGCACAACGGACATGGTCAGGGCCTCCGTTCGGGCGTCAGGCCGCCGGTCGGCGCCTGGGGTGCGGACGGCGCGTCCTGGCCTCGGGAGGCGGCCAGCCGGACGGCGTCCAGGATGTTCTCGTAGCCGGTGCAGCGGCAGAGATTGCCCGAAAGCGCCTCCCTGATGTCGGCGTCCCCCGGGCGGGGCACCCGTTCCAGCAGCTCCTCGGCGGCCAGCAGCAGCCCCGGGGTGCAGAAACCGCACTGCACCGCGCCCGCCTCGACGAACGCGGCCTGGAGCGGGGCGAGTTGTCCCTCCCGCTCGGCCATGCCCTCCACGGTACGGATCTCGGCGCCCTCGGCCTGGCCGGCCGCGACCAGGCAGGCGCAGACCAGATCGCCGTCCATCCGGACCGTGCAGGAGCCGCATTCACCCTGTTCGCAGGCGTTCTTGGAACCCGGCAGCCCGAGCCGTTCACGCAGCACATAGAGAAGGCTCTCGCCCTCCCACACGTCATCCGCGCTGTGTGGGCGCCCGTTCACCGTGAGTTCGATGCGCATGGCGTGCCTCCTTCGGGCATCGTCTGGGCGCGCCAGGCCCAGTCCAGGGTGCGGCGGGCCAACACCCGCACGGCGGTGCGTCGGTAGTCGGCGCTGCCCCGCACGTCGTCGATGGGGGAACAGGCGTCGGCGGCCAGTTCGGCGAACCGCCGGGCGGCGGCCGGTGGCGGGGGCCGCCCGTTCGTCCAGTGGTCGCCTTCGGCCAGCACGCCGGCCAGGAACTCCTCGGCCGCCGTGGCCCTGATCGGCGTGGGCGCCGCCGAGCCGACGCCGGTGCGCACGGTGCGGGTGTGCGGGTGCAGGGCGACGGCGAACGCGCAGACCGCGATCACCATGGCGTTGCGGGTGCCGGCCTTGGCGAACTCCTGTGGCCCGCGCGCCCGGTCCACCGACACCGCGCGGATCAACTCGCCGGGGGCGAGCACCGTACGTTTGGGCCCGGTGAAGAACTCCTCGACGGGCACGGTGCGCTCACCGTGCACGCTGGCCAGCTCCACCCGCGCGCCGGCGGCCAGCAGCGCCGGATGGGCGTCCCCGGCCGGCGAGCCGGTGGCGAGGTTGCCCGCGACGGTCGCCCGGTTGCGGATCTGCGGGGAGCCGACCGTGCGGGCCGCCAGGGCCAGCCCGGGCAGCTCGGCCGCCAGCCTGTCGATCACCGTGCGGTAGGGGACGAGGGCCCCCAGGGACACGGCGTCGCCGTCGATCCGCCACTCGCGCAGCTCGGCGATCCTGGTCAGGTCGAGCAGCCGCTCGGGCCGCCGGCGGCCGAAGTTGATCTCCACCATCACATCGGTGCCGCCGGCCAGCGGGACCGCGTCGGGGTGCGCCGCCCGGAGGGCCAGCGCCTCCTGCCAGGTGGCCGGACGAAAGAACTCCATCGGGTCGCTCTTTCCGCGTCGGGTACGGGCGAGGGGTCGGTACGGGACGTGCGGACGAACGGGCGGGACGGGCGTACGGGGACCGTCACGGGAGCACGCGCGCGGGAAGGGGCCGCTCGCCCCCGCCGGGGGGCCGGCGCCGTCGTTCGTTCCGCCCAGTAGACCCCGGCCGGGCCCGGAGGTGCAGTCACCGAAGGGCCGAAGCCCACCACGGGAGGGGTTACCGTTCTTGTAGGTTCATACGAACACACGGGTTCGGCGTCGCCGTGGAGGCGGGCCCGTGACACCCCCCACAGGCCGACACACGTTCACGAGGAGCGGCCCACCGTGCGACTGCGTGCCCTGCTGGAGTCCGATCGCCTCGGACTGCGACTGCTGTGCGGCGAGACCGAGCTGGACCGGCCGGTGCGCGGGGTGATGACCACCGACCTCCGCGATCCCAGCCGCTATCTGCGCGGCGGCGAGCTGGTGCTCACCGGCCTGGCCTGGTGGCGCGGCCCCGAGGACGCGGCGTCCTTCGTGCGGACGCTGGTCGACGCCGGGGTCTCCGGACTGGCCGCCGGCGAGGTCGAGTTCGGCACCGTGCCGGACGAGCTGGCCACGACCTGCGCCGCGCACGGGCTCCCGCTCTTCGCCGTCGACGAGAAGGTGGGCTTCGCCGAACTCACCGAACACGTGGTCCGCCAGGTGTCGGGCGAGCGCGCCGGCGATCTGGCCGCCGTGGTGGACCGGCACCGGCGGCTGATGTCCGCCGGCCCCGCCGGCGAGGGACCGGGTGCCGTACTGGCGCTGCTGGCCTCCGATCTCGACCTGTCCGCCTGGCTGTTGACGGCCACCGGCCGGGAGATCGCCGGCGCCACCGACGACGCGCTGCCGCCCGGCGTCGGACCCGAACTCGCGGCCCGACATCTCGCGGCCCGGCGCGCCGACCGGCCGGGCCCCTACCGGGTGGTGCCGCCGGAGGGGCGACCGGTGTACTCCGTCTTCCCGGTCCGCGGCGACGCCACGTCCCCCGGCGCCACCCCGCTCGCCGACTGGCTGCTCGCCGTCCGCGCCGACGCCACCGACTGGCCGCCCGCCCGGCTCGACCTGCTCGCCGGCGTCGCCGATCTGGTGGCCGCCGAACGGGACCGCAGGGAGGCCGCGCGCGGGGTGAGCCGCCGACTGGCCGGACAGATCCTCGACCTGCTCGCGGCCGGCGCCGCGCCGGCCGAGCTGGCCGCCCGCCTCCGGGTCGCCGCCTCGGTGCTGCTGCCCGGCGGCGGCGACCCCGACTGGCAGGTGGTGGTCGCCGAACTCCACCGCCCCGAAGCGGACTTCGAGGCGGGCCCGGCGGCCAGGACGGTCCTGGAGGAACTGCTCTGGGACCCCACCTCCCCCGACACCGGCTGCGCCGTCGCCCACACCGAGGGCGAGGCCGTGGCGCTGGTCCCGGTCCCCTGGCCGGCCGACGCGGACACCGCGGGCGCCCCGCTGCGGGCCGAGACGATCGCCCGCGCGATCGACCGTCCGCTGGCCGCCGGACTTGGCGACGGCGCCCGGCTGACGCTCGGCGTCAGCGCCGCCGTCTCATCGGCCGGCGGACTGCGCGGGGCGCTGGAGGAGGCCAGGCACGCGCGCCGGGTCGCCGCCGCCAGGGGCGGCGGACGGGTGTCCGTCGCGGGCCACGAGGAGCTGGCCTCCCATGTGCTGCTGCTCCCCTTTGTCCCCGACGATGTGCGCCGCGCCTTCACCGAACGACTCCTCGCCCCGCTGCGCGCCTACGACGAACGGAACAACGCGGCGCTGCTGCCCACCCTGGAGGCGTTCCTCGAAGAGGACTGCTCCTGGACGCGGTGCGCCGCCCGACTCCATCTCCATGTGAACACGCTGCGCTACCGCATCGGCCGCGTCGAGCAGCTGACCGGCCGCGACCTACACCGCCTTGAGGACGCGGTCGACTTCCTGCTGGCGCTCCGGCTGGGCTGACCCGCCACGAATGGCCGATTCCCGCCCCAACCGAAGCGCGTAACGGTCTGACCGGGGAAGGTACTTGTGAACTGTTTCACGCTCCCCTCTTGGCCGGGTGCCGTCTCCCATGCTGAGATGCACTCACATCACGAGGGGCTAACAGCACAACGACGCGCTGGGAGGGCGATGTGACGGATACCGCCGTACCACATCCGGTTCTGGAAACGGCGAGCGGAACGGCGCTCGACAGTGCGGTATGGCGGCTGCGGTCACGAGGCTGTTGGGAGGACGCCGCGGCCCTCCTCGAACCCACCGCGAAGGACCAGCCGAGGTCGGCGCTGCTCCGCGCCCGACTGCTGGTGGAACGCTGCATGTTCACCAGCCAGGGCTGGGAGCGCGCCGAGGAGGCACTGCGCGCCGCCGAGTCGATGGCCCTCACCGACGAGGAACGCGGCACCGCCGCCTGCGAGCGCGGCTATCTCGCCTACACGGCAACGCTGTTGCGCGTGCGCGACCGCGCCGACGAGGCGCGCGCCGCGCTGGGCCGCGCGGCGGCACTGCTGGCGCCCGGCTCCCCGGGACGGCCGCTGCTGGACTTCCGGCGCGGGCTGATGGCCGAGCATGTGAGCGGCAACCCCCAGGCGGCGGAGACGGGTTACCGTCGCGCCCACAACGAGGCGCTGAGCAGGGGCGACGCGCTGCTCAGCTCCTACACCTGGCGCCATCTGGCGGCGCTGGCGCTGGAGAACGGCGAGGTGGCGGAGGCCCGGCATGGCTTCGCCGAATCCCTGCGGCTGCGCGAGGAGTTGGGCTTTCTGGTCGGCATCGCACCGGCCCTGGTCGCGCTCGCCGGCGTGCAACCGCCCCAGGAGGCGGAGCGGCTGCGCGCCGAAGCCACCCGCCTCTTCCGTCTCCTCGGCGAGGTCCCCCACTGGCTCGCCCCCCAACTGGCGGAAGTCGACTGACCCCAGGGCCGGCCCCCCGCCTGCGGCAGCCCCCGCCCCGGCACGCCACCACTGCCACCGGGCGAACAGACCAACGCCCCCCGGCCACCCGCCCACGTTCCACGTTCCACGTTCCACGTTCCACGGCACGCCGTGTTCCCCACCGACGGGAACGCCGCACCACCGCGCCCACCGAACCGATGCACCAACGACGCCGGCAGCGCGGGCCAGCTCGCGGTGGGCCGGGTTGCCCACCGGCGGGGACCCCGCACCACCGCTGCCACCGAACCAGCAACGCGGACTAACGCCCTCCCGCAGCGCCGCGTCGCCCACCGCGCCCGCCGAACCGATGCGGCAATGACGCCACCAGCGCGGGCCACCCCACGGCGCGCCGCGTTGCCCACTGGCGGGGACCCCGCACCACCGCTGCCACCGAACCGATGCGGCAACGGCGCCGGCAGCGCGGGCCGGTCCACGGTGGGCCGGGTTGCCCACTGCCGATGCGCCTGCGGCGGCACCGGTGCCGCCCGGCCCGCTGGACAGCGGGCCGTGAAGGGCCCGCGCGGCGCCGGGCCGGGCGCAGACCGTACCTCCGTCCGCCGGGGTACGGACGGCCGATCGCGGCAGCATGCCAACGCGCCGGCCGGGGCGCCGTGTTACCGGCGTGCCGGATGGCCGGCGGCGCAACGCCGCGCCAGCACAGCGAGCCGGGCGCCGCGTCGTCCCCCGCGGGCGCGGGCGCGGACGTCAACTCACCAATGACAACGCCGCGTCACCCGCGTGCGCGGATGCCCAACGGCGCGTAACCGCGTCACCGTGTTGTCCACCGGCCGCAAACGGCCCGGCCGATCTCGTCCCCTCCCGCGCCCGCCCTCCGATGGCGTCGAGCGACAGCCGCAGCGTCCCGCCGCGTCACGTCGTCAGGTGGGCGTGGGCCAGGCGTTCGACGGTGGGGAGGTCGCGGCGGGTCAACGCGTCGAGGAGGAAGCCGTGTTGGCGGGCGCTGGCGACCAGTTCGACGCAGCCGGGTGGGCGGCCGCCGACCCGGGGGCTCTGGGCCTTGCGGTGCATCTCCTGGGCGACGGCGACCAGATGGCGGTTGCCGGTCAGGCCCAGCAGCTCGCGGTGGAAGGCGCGGTCCGCCTCCGCGTAGCCGGCGCGGTCGCCGAGCAGCGCGATGCGGACCGTCGCGTCGGCCAACGGGCGCAGTTCCTCCCAGCGTTCCGGGGGCAGGGTGCGCCCGAGCGCGAGGAGGGCGGGGACTTCGAGGGCGGCGCGTACCTCGGCCACCTCGGCCAGATCGCGCTGGCTGCGCCCGGTGACCCGGAAGCCCCGGTTGGGCACCGTCTCCACCACGCCCTCGCTGGCCAGCCGCTGCATCGCCTCCCGCACCGGGGTGGCCGACACTCCGTACCGTTCGGCGAGCAGCGGCGCCGAGTAGGTCTCGCCGGCGGTCAGTTCCCCGCTGGCCAGGGCGTCCCTCAGGGCGGCCAGCACCTGGGCCCTGACGGAGTAGCGCTCGGGCAAAGAACGGGGGCGCACCGGCAGCGGTGAGCGTCGCCTGGGCGGGACACGGTCAGCCACGGCCCCGGCCCCCGAAATGGCCGATTCCATTCGGGTGGGTTCCATCTGTCCGCTCCATCCCTCCTGCCCCCGAATCAAGTGGGTTCCAGCACCCTAGGCGGAGTTTCCGTACCCGCAAACCCCAGAGATCGGTCAGGTAAGGTAAGGCTTACCTGCACCAGTTACGGATCGGTGGCCAGATGACCGTGCCCGCGTTGACCACCACGACACCGCTGACGCCCGCTTTTGCCCGGGTGACCGAGGCGATGCCCACGCTGGGCATCACCGAGGGTCGGCCGCGGTCCGGTGCGGGTTGGACACGGGGCGACGAGCTGGCCGCCGGGGGCGCGGCGCTGGACGCGTTCATCGCCGCCGAGGCCGAGCAGGCCCGCGTCGCCTACGGCCGTGACGCCCGGCCCGATGTGGTGGCCAGCTTCGCGTTGCACCGGTACGCCTGGCCGGCCGCCGTGCTCTTCACGCTGCCGTACTTCCTGCTGCGCCGGGTGCCCCGACTGGCGCCCGAGGATGTGGCGATCCGACGGGACCCGACCCGGCTGACCGTCCGCGTCTCCGCGTTCGCCTGTCTGCCGGACGATCCGGCGGCCGGGCTGCCCGGCGCCGTGGTGGTCGCGGACGAGGAGGCGCTGCGTGCCGAGGTGCGGCGGGGGGCGAGCGAGCATCTGGGGCCGCTGCTGGACGCCTTCGGGCCCAGGATGCGCCGCAGGGCGCGCGCCCTCTGGGGCGTGGCCACGGACGAACTCGCCGAGTCCCTGTGGTATTTCGGCCATCTGCTGAACGAGGAGGAGCGTGCCGTCCGGGAGTTGGGGCTGCTTCTCCCGGGGAACACCGCGCCGTTCCGCGCCGACGCCGGCTTCCGGGAGTTGACCGGGCCGGCCGACGAGCCGCTTCGCACCCGGGACCGGGCGAGCTGCTGCATGTTCTACACGCTGCGCCCGGAGAACACCTGCGTGACCTGCCCGCGGATGTGTGACAGCGACCGGGTGCGGCGCCTGACCGCCGGTTGATAACAGATCATCCGGTACCCGGCGGCAAGTTCCCCCAAATTACCACTCGTTGGTGGCATTACGCCCGAATTGGAACTGACGGGGCCTCAGGTAGCATCACGCTTTCTCCAAACAGCTGGAATCCGAGAGCGCCCGGCGTCGCCGGGTCGCACGGCACACCCGGGCGAGGGGCAACATCGCGGTGAAGGTGACGGACATGCAGTTCAGTTGGGTGTTGGCGGCGGCCATCCTGCTGGTGGGTTTCCTGGCCGCCACGGCCCTGCTCACCCGGGGCCGTAAGTCCTCTGGAGAGGCTCAGGAGACGGACTCCTGGGAACGCCTGGAGTCCCAACGGCGGCGCCGGGAACGGGTTTACGCCTCCGCGTCCTACACGCTGCTGTTCTGCTGCGCCGGGGTGGCCGCGGCGCTCTCGTTCCAGGGTCTCGTCGGCTTCGGCCGGGAGAACCTCGCGCTCTCCGGCGGCTGGGAGTACCTGGTGCCGTTCGGGTTGGACGGCGCGGCGATGTTCTGCGCGGTGATCGCCGTGCGCGAGGCCAGCCACGGCGACTCCTCGATGGGCTCCCGGATGCTGGTGTGGCTGTTCGCCGGGGCGGCGGCCTGGTTCAACTGGGTGCACGCGCCCAGGGGTACGGGCCACGCGGGCGCGCCGCACTTCTTCGCCGGCATGTCGCTCTCCGCCGCCGTGCTCTTCGACCGGGCGCTGAAGCAAACCAGGCGGGCCGCGCTGCGCGAGCAGGGTCTGGTGCCCAGGCCGATGCCGCAGATCCGCTTCGTCCGCTGGCTGCGGGCCCCGCGCGAGACCTTCGGCGCCTGGTCGCTGATGCTGCTCGAGGGGGTGCGCACCCTGGACGAGGCGGTCGAGGAGGTGCGCGAGGAGCGCCGCAAGAAGGAGGAGGGCAAGCTGCGCCGCCGGGAGCAACGCCAGTTGGAGCGGGCCAGGTTGCGCGCGATCGGCGGCGGTCAGCAGCGGTTCTTCGGGCGGGGCCGGCGGGAGCTGGGCGTCGGCATGCCGCCGGCCCCGGCGCCGGAGCCGGCCGCCCTGGAGGCGGCGGGGACGCCCAGGGCGCTCCAGGGGCCGACGGTCGACGGCGACGCCGGCTCGATGTCGACGGCCGCGCCGCGCCTCGACTCCCTGGAGGAGAAGTTGGCCAGAATCGAGCGCCAGTTCGGCTAGCCGGGGATGTGTCACCGCCCCCGGGGTGACGGGCCCCGGGGGCCTGGGGCAGCCTTGGCGCATGGGGACGTGGCAGACGGCGCTGGTGGGCGTGGTGATGCTCTGCGGCCTGCTGGCCACCGCGCTGCCCCATGTCCCGAGCACCCTGGCCGTCTGGGCCGGGGTGTTCTGGTGGTCGTCCGCCGACGGCACGACCCGCGCCTGGTGGGTGCTGGTCGCCGCGACGGCGCTGCTGTTGATCAGCCAGGTGGTGCGGTGGCTGCTGCCGTCCGGCAGCGGTCAGGTCGCCGAAGTCCGCACCCGTCAGCTGCTGTTCGCCTCGGGCACCGGGACGGTCGGCTTCTTCCTGCTGCCGGTCGTGGGCGCGGTACCGGGGTTTGTCGCCGGCCTCTACGGCTGGGAGCGGCTGCGACTCGGCGGGCACGGCTCCGCCTGGGCGTCGACCCGGGACATTCTGCGCACGACCGGCCGCTACACCCTGGTGGAGCTGTGTGCCTGCCTGCTGGTCGTCGGCCTGTGGCTCGCGGTGCTGCTGCTCGGCTGACCGGGTGCCCCGCCTCAGCCCAGCGCCACTCCCTCGTGCACCAGCAGCTGCCGCTTGCGGTCCAGGCCACCCGCGTAGCCGGTGAGCGAGCCGTCGGCGCCCAGCACCCGGTGGCAAGGGCGGATCACCGTCAGCGGGTTGGCGCCCACCGCGCCGCCGACGGCGCGCACCGCGCGGGGCGAGATCCCGATGCTCGCGGCCAACGCGCCATAGGTGGTGGTGGTGCCGAGCGGGATCTCGTCCAGCGCGGCCCACACCTGCTGCCGGAACGGGGTGCCGGCCGCCTCCAGGGTGAGGGTGAACTCCGTCAGCTCGCCGGCGAAGTAGGCGTCGAACTCCTCGGTCGCGGACCGGAATTCGGGGTCGGCGCGCACCCAGTCCGGCTGGACGGTCGCGCCGCGCCGCTGCCCCGGCACGGTGACCGACGACAGCACGCCGGGGCGGGGGCCCGCGATCAGCAGGTCGCCGAGCGGGCTGGGGTGGATGGTGTAGCGCACGGTGCTCTCCGTTGTTCGTGTGGTGCGATCGGTCTGTGAGTCGGTCCGCGGATCGGTCCGCGGTCGGTTCGGGGTGACGGTGGCGGCGAGGGTCGTTCGCCCGTTGGTCATGGGGGAGCCGTCGTTCGGTCCCCCCGGGGGGCGTCGACGTGTCACCGGGGGCGTCGATTTTCGGTCAGCTGGTGGCCCGCCAGAGGTGGTGCAGCGCGTAGGAGCGCCAGGGGCGCCAGTGCTCCGCATCGGCCACGGTCGCTCCGATCAGGGCCAGCCCGTGCCGGACTCCGGCGTCCCCCGGCAGAAAGACATCGGGGTCGCCCAGGGCCCGCATCCGCACATAGCCGGCCGTCCACGGGCCGATGCCGCGCAGCGCGCGCAGCCGCCGTTCGGCCTCGTCCCGGTCGACGCCCGGGCTGAGCTGGACGCGGCCGTCGGCGAGCGCGGCGCCCAGGGTGCGCAGTGTCGCGCGGCGGGATTCGGGCATGCCCAGCTCGGCGAGTTCGGCCTCGGCGAGCGCCGCCGGCTCGGGGAAGAGGTGGGTGAGGCCGCCGTCGGGCCGCCCCAGCGGCTTGCCGAGCGCGGCGACCAGCCGGCCGCCCAGGGTGCGGGCCGCGCCCACCGTGACCTGCTGGCCGAGCACCGCCCGGATCGCCAGTTCGTCGGAGCTGACGGCGCCCGGCGAGCGCAGCCCGGGCGCCCGGGCGACCAGCGGCCCGAGCCCCGGCCGGCCACCGAGCCGGTCGGCCACGGCATAGGGGTCGGCGTCCAGATCGAAGAGGCGCCGCAGGCGTTGGACCGCGCAGGTCAGATCGCGCAGATCGGTGAGGAACAGCCGGCAGGGCAGCCAGCGGCGGTCCTGGGCGCCGGCGCTCTCCGCCACCTCGGCGATCCCGCTGCCGTGCGGCAGCGCCAGCGTGCGCCGGTAGGTGCGGGCGCCGGGGGCGCCCAGCGTCTCCTCCACGCCCGGCAGCGCCCGGCGGGCGAGGAAGTCGAAGACCTGCCGCGCGTCATAGGCGCCCCGGTAGGCGAGCCGCAGCGGAACCCCCGCGCCCTCGACCGGCTCGGCGCGGCCGGCGGCGGGGGCCGTGGCGCGCAGCGCGCTGGGGGTGCGGTCGTAGACCTCGCGCAGGGTGTCGTTGAACTGGCGGACGCTGGCGAAGCCGGCGGCGAACGCGATCTCGGTGATCGGCAGTTCGGTCGTCTGGAGCAGGATCCGCGCGGTGTGGGCGCGTCCGGCCCTGGCCAGGGCGATGGGTCCGGCTCCCAGCTCGGCGACCAGCTGCCGCTGGACCTGCCGGGCGCTGTAGCCGAGCCGGTCGGCCAGGCCGGCGACGCCCTCCCGGTCCACCACGCCGTCGCCGATCAGCCGCATCGCCCGGCCGACCAGATCGGCGCGCACGTTCCACTCGGCCGATCCCGGCACCGCGTCCGGACGGCAGCGGCGGCAGGCGCGGAACCCGGCGCCCTGGGCGGCCGCGGCCGAGGGGAGGAAACGGACGTTGGCCCGCTTGGGTGTGGTCGCCGGGCAGCTGGGGCGGCAGAAGATGCCGGTGGTCAGGACGGCGGTGAAGAACACCCCGTCGAATCGCTCGTCGCGGCTGCGCACCGCCTCGTACCTGCTGTCGTCGTCCATCACCCGTCCAGTGTGCGACGTCGCCCGACCTGGGCACTGGCGGGTTTCGGACGGGGAGGTGGCGGGCCGGGACGGATGGGCCCGAGCCCTTCGGGACGAAGCCGGGGCACCCCTCGATTCAACCTTCGCAGCAGCGAATCAACGGCTCGGGTACTCCCCCGGTCGACGCCGCTCGATCCCCTACCCGGCGCACCTGGCCGGGGCGGGGCGGCAGCACATAACATGACGGGGCGCCAGCCAGCGCGCCGCGTTCCGCCGACCACGGAGCGTCCCGACGATGTCCGGTTCGGGGGCCGGGGCACGCTTACACCGGCCAGAAATCACCGCAAACTCCGCACAAGGGGCACAGTATGTCGATATCCGAGCAAGGGACCGTGCCCAGGGCACCTCGGTCCATTCCGGTCCTCGGCCATACCGGGGCGCTCTGGCGGGATCCGCTCGGCTGGCTCAAGGCATGCTCGGGAGGCCCCGGCATTCAGGAGCTGAAGCTGCGGGGACGTCGCGGCTATCTGGTTGCCGATGCGAAGCTTGCCCATTCGGTGCTGACCAATGTGAGCGATTTCGACAAGGGCGGGCAGATCGCCGATCAGGCCCGCGCGGTGCTCGGGAACGGGCTGCTCACCTGCCCGGCGGCGGAGCACCGGAGGCAGCGACGGCTGATGCAGCCGGCGTTCACCCGCGAGCGGGTCGGCGAGGCCGGCGTCGTCATGGTCGAGGAGGCCGAGCGGCTGGCCGCCTCCTGGCGGGACGGCGAGCGTCTCGACCTGGTGCCGGTACTGAACCGACTCACCCAACGCGTCACGATACGTTCGCTTTTGCCCAGCTTCGACCTGTCGAGCATCGACGAGATGGTGAGCGTTTTCGACCGGCTGCTGGACGGCGAGGTGTTCCGGCACGCGGTGCTCCCCGAGTGGGCGCGGAACCTCCCGCTGCCGTCGGCCCGCAGGTTCACCGCCGCCGTGGCGGAGGCGGACGCCACCTGCGCCCGTGCCGTGGAGAGCGCGCGCGCCGATCCCGCGGCGGGTGGGCTGCTGAGCGCGCTGCTGGAGAAGGGGGCGGGCGAGGAGGAGGCGCTGTTCTCGGACGAGGAGCTGAAGGCCCAGGTGGTCACGTTCCTGGCCGCCGGCACCGAGACCACCGCAAGCGTGCTGTCCTGGTTCTTCCACCGGGTCGCCGAGGACCCGGCGCTCGGAGAGCGGCTGCACCAGGAGCTGGACACCGTCCTCGAAGGACGCACCGCGACGGCCGAGGATGTGCCCCAACTGCCGTTCACCAACGCGCTGTTCGCCGAGACCCTGCGGGTGCACTCGCCCACCTGGATCATCGCGCGCTGCGCCACCAGGGAGGTGGAGCTGGGCGGGCACCGGTTCCCCGAGGGCACCGAGTTCTATGTGAGCCCCTACCAGCTCCACCACAATCCGGCGGTCCATCCCGATCCCGAGCGGTTCGATCCCGACCGGTGGACCGGGGGGCGTTCGGCGCTGGTGCCGTCCGTCGGCTATGTGCCGTTCGGCGCGGGGGCGCGGATCTGCATCGGCGCCAGGTTCGCCCTGCACGAGGCCGTGATCGCCGTCTCAGCGCTGGCCGGCCGGTGGGATCTGCGGCCGGAGCCGGGCGCCCGGGTGCGGCCCAGGCCCCGCATCGTGATGGCCCCGCACGGGCTGGTGCTGCGGGCACACGACCGTCGCGCGGCTGTCTAGGGCTTGGCCAGCCGGGCCGGGAAGCCGCCGGTGGCGACGGGGCCCCAGCGGCGTGGGGTGACCCGGATCAGGGACTTGCCCTGGCGGGCCATGGCCTCCCGGTACTCGGCCCAGTCCGGGTGCTCGCCGGCGATATTGCGGTAGTACTCCACCAGCGGCTCGATCGCCTCCGGCACCCGCAACACCTCGGCGACGCCGTCCACCTGCACCCAGGGGCCGTCCCACTCGTCGGACAGGACCAGGACACTGACCTCGGCGTCCCGCTCGGCGTTGCGGGTCTTGGCCCGCTCCGGGTAGGTCGACATCACCAGCCGGCCGGCGTCGTCCACCCCGCAGGTCAGCGGGGACGCCTGGGGCGAGCCGTCGGAGCGCCGGGTCAGCAGGACGGCGCGGTGCCTGGCCCGGACGAAGTCCAGCAGGCCGTCGAGGTCAACGCGGGTGTTGGTCGCGATCGAAGGACTCATAACGGCAGACCCTACGCCCCTCCCGCGCGCCGCCTTCCGGTGGCTCGCGGGAGGGGTGGGACGGCCGGCTCAGGCGGCCAGCGGGACGGCCGACTCGGCCGGGGCCAGGGCCAGTTCGAGCACCTGCCGGACATCGGAGACCGGGTGCACCCGCAGATCGGCCAGGACCTCGGCGGGCACATCGTCCAGGTCCGGCTCGTTGCGGAGCGGGATGATCACCGTGGTCAACCCGGCGCGGTGGGCGGCCAGCAGCTTCTGCTTGACCCCGCCGATCGGCAGCACCCGGCCGGTGAGCGACACCTCGCCCGTCATGGCCACCTCGGGCCGCACCCGGCGCCCGCTGAGCAGCGAGGCCAGGGCCGTCGTCATGGTGACCCCGGCGCTGGGGCCGTCCTTGGGGACGGCGCCGGCCGGCACGTGCAGATGGATGCCGCGCTCCCTGAGATCGCCGACCGGCAGCTCCAACTCGGCGCCGCGCGACCGCAGATAGGAGAGGGCGATCTGCCCCGACTCCTTCATCACATCGCCCAGCTGCCCGGTGAGGGTGAGCCCGGAGCCGCCCGTCTCCGGATCGGCGAGCGACGCCTCCACATAGAGGACATCGCCGCCCGCGCCGGTGACGGCCAGCCCGGTGGCGACGCCGGGCACCGCGGTGCGCTGCCGCCCGGGCTCCTGGGCGGCCTCGGGCGTGTGGTGCGGCCGGCCGATCAGGGCGCGCAGCCCGTCCTCGGCGACGGCGTGCGGCAGGGTCAGCTCGCCCAGCTCGGCGCGGGCCGCGACCTTCCGCAGCACCCGGGCGACCGTGCGCTCAAGGCCACGCACCCCGGCCTCCCTGGTGTACTCACCGGCCAGCTTCCGCAGCGCCGGCTCGTCGACCGTGACCTCGTCGGGGGCCAGGCCCGCCCGCTCCAGCTGCCTGGGCAGCAGGTGGTCCCTGGCGATGGTGACCTTCTCGTCCTCGGTGTAGCCGTCGAGGCGGACCAGCTCCATCCGGTCCAGCAGCGGCTGCGGGATGGACTCCAGCACATTGGCGGTGGCCAGGAACACCACGTCCGAGAGGTCCAGCTCGACCTCCAGATAGTGGTCCCTGAACGTGTGGTTCTGCGCCGGGTCGAGCACTTCGAGGAGGGCCGCCGTCGGATCGCCCCGGTAGTCGGCGCCGACCTTGTCGATCTCGTCGAGCAGCACCACCGGGTTCATCGAGCCGGCCTCCTTGACGGCCCGGACGATCCGGCCGGGCAGCGCGCCCACATAGGTGCGCCGGTGGCCCCTGATCTCGGCCTCGTCACGGATGCCGCCCAACGCGACCCGGACGAACTTCCGCCCCATGGCGCGCGCGACGCTCTCCCCCAGCGAGGTCTTGCCGACGCCGGGCGGCCCCACCAGGGCCAGCACCGCGCCGCCGCGCCGGCCGCCGACCACCTTCAGCCCGCGCTCCTCGCGGCGCTTGCGCACCGCCAGATACTCCGTGATCCGGTCCTTGACGTCCGCGAGACCGGCGTGGTCCGCGTCCAGCACGGCCCGGGCGCCGGCGATGTCGTAGGCGTCCTCGGTGCGCTCGTGCCACGGCAGTTCGAGCACCGTGTCCAGCCAGGTGCGGATCCAGCCGCCCTCCGGGCTGGCGTCGGAGGCGCGCTCCAGCTTGTCGACCTCCTTGAGCGCGGCCTCGCGGACCCGCTCGGGCAGATCGGCGGCCTCGACGCGGGCGCGGTAGTCGTCGCCCGCATCCTCGGCCTCCCCGTTCAGCTCGGCCAACTCCTTGCGCACGGCGGCCAGTTGGCGGCGGAGCAGAAACTCGCGCTGCTGCTTCTCCACGCCGTCCTGGACGTCCTTGGCGATGGACTCGGAGACCTCCTCCTCCGCCAGATGCTCCCGCAGCCAGGCCGTGGCCGCCCGCAGCCGCTCGACCGGATCCAGCGTCTCCAGCAAGGTGCTCCGCTGTTCGGCGCTGAGGAAGGGGAGATAGCCCGCGTTGTCGGCGAGCGCGCCGACCTCGTCGATCCCGGCCACCCGGTCCACCACCTGCCAGGCGCCGCGCTTGCGCAGCCAACTGGTGCTCAGCGCGCGGTACTCCTTGACCAGCTCGATGACCGAGCCGGGCAGCGGGTCGGGAACGGACTCCACGACCGGCGCGACCTCCACCCACAGCGCCCGGCCCGGCCCCGTGGTGCCCGCGCCCACCCGCACCCGGCGGATGCCGCGCACCAGGGCGCCCGGATCACCGTCGGCCAGCCGGCCGACCTGCTCCACCCGGCCCTCGACGCCGACGGCCGGGTAGTTCCCGTCGACGCGTGGCACCAGCAGCACACGCGGCTTCTCCCCACGCGGCGCGGCGGCCCGCGCCGCCTCGACCGCGGCACGCACCTCGGCGTCGGAGAGTTCGAGCGGCACCACCATGCCGGGCAGCACGACCTCGTTCTCCAACGGCAACACCGGAAGAGTGAGTACGTCGAACGATGCTTCCATGACGTCTCCCTTGGCAGGCAAATTGAGCTATGCCGACTCAATGCTGGAGACCCATCGGGATGTTCCCCGTCACCGTGACTGTTCGCTGTGGGCGATCACCGAACGGCGTCCACGTCAACGCGCAGGGGGCACCGTTTCCGGGCAGGGAACACCACGGGAGGGACATCCTTGTTCCGGGCTTGCAGCCGGTTTGTTCCGGGCCTGTTCCGCGTTCGCGCCCGGTGCCGTACGGGGAGCCCGTCGGCTCACAGTTCGCGCAGCGCCTCGAAGAGGAAGTCCGTGGTCGCCGCGGGCGGCAGCGCCTCGACGGACAGGCGGTTCATCACATGGCGGTACTGCTCCACCTCGGACGGCTTGTCCGGATAGGCACCGCCGGTCAGCTGCTCCAGATAGACCACGTCGGGCAGCTCGCCGCCCGGCGGACGCAGCACGGTCACCGGGCCGGCGATGGCCGAATGCGCCCCGGCCGTGAACGGGACCACCTGCACGGTGACATGGGGCAGCCGGGAGACCTCCAGCAGATATGCCAGCTGCCGACGCATCAGCCCACGGCCGCCCATCGAGCGACGGAGCGCCGTCTCGTCGATGATCACCCACAGAAACGGCGGCTGGGCGCGGCGCAGCACCTGCTGCCTGGCCATCCGCAGCTGCACCCGGCGTTCCAGCCGCTCCTCGTCGTCGGGAACCAGGGACATCACCGCGCGGGCGTACTCCTCGGTCTGCAACAGGCCGGGGACGAACTGCAGTTCATAGCCCCTGATCACGGTCGCGGTCTGCTCAAGACCGAGATAGACGTTCAGCCAGCTGGGCACGATGTCGTGGTAGAACTGCCACCACCCGTGGGTGTTGGACTGGCGGGCCAGGGACAGCAGGGTCAGGCGCTCCGCCTCGTCCGCGACACCGTAGTAGGTGAGCAGGTCGAGGACGTCACGCGCCTTGAAGCCGGTGCGGCCCATCTCCAGGCGGCTGATCTTGGAGTGCGAGCCCCGGATCCGGCGCCCGGCGTCGGCGCCCGTGATGCCCTGGGCCTCCCGAAGGGCGCGCAGCCGGTTGCCGAGGACCATCCGGGGCACGGTTGGCCCCGTCTGCCGAAAGTCCAAGGCCATCGGCGACGCGTCGAACTCGCCGACCGCCGTATCGGAATCCAGGTCCAACTCCATCGGTCGCTCCCTGCCGTCGCCGCGAACGCCTCACTGTACTAGGGCAGTCGGCGAAAGGTAGCCCCTGATGAGCGGGTTCGGGGGATGGCGCACCCCCTCGACGGCGCCTAACGTGGCGCCATGACGCCCAGCACCCACACGGTCACCAATCAGGTTCCCCCCTTGATCGACTACGACGTGTTCGGTCAGGACGCCGCCCTCACCGAGGGTTTCCGGCGGCTGGTCGCGCCCGAGGCGGCGGACGAGGCGGTCGCCGAGCTGACCCAGCTCGGCCGGGAGGCCGGCTCGGCCGAGGCCGCCGAATGGGGGCGGCTGGCCAATGAACACCCCCCTGTCCTGCGGGTATTCGATCCGCGCGGGCATCGGATCGACGAGGTCGAGTTCCACCCCGCCTGGCACCAACTCCTCGACCAGGCGGTGGCGGCGGGCCTCACCGACGCCTGGTCGCGCCCTTCCGGCCAGTTGCGTAGAACGGCTGGATTTCTCGTATGGAGCCAGGTGGAGGCGGGGCATGGCTGCCCCGTCTCGATGACCCACGCGGCGGTGCCGGCGCTGCGCGCCACCCCCGAGTTGGCCGCCGTATGGGAGCCGCTGCTCACCTCGCGCCGCTACCAGCCCGGGCTCGACGTCCCGGCGACGGCCAAGGCGGGTGCGCTGGCCGGCATGGGGATGACGGAGAAGCAGGGCGGCTCCGATGTGCGGACCAACACCAGCCGGGCGGAGCCCACCGGCGAGCCCGGCCTCTACCGGCTGACCGGACACAAGTGGTTCTGCTCGGCGCCGATGTCCGACGTCTTTCTGGTACTGGCCCAGGCGCCCGGCGGGCTCAGCTGCTTCCTGCTGCCCCGGGTGCTGCCGGACGGCACCCGCAACTCCTTCCGGCTGCAACGGCTCAAGGACAAGCTGGGCAACCGTTCCAACGCCAGCTCCGAGGTGGAGTTCGACGGGGAGACGCTGGCCTGGCTGGTCGGCGAGGAGGGGCGCGGGGTGCCCACCATCATCGAGATGGTGGCGGCCACCCGGCTCGACTGTGTCACCGGCTCGGCTGCGATCATGCGGCAGGCGGTCTCCCGGGCCGTCCACCACGCGGCGCACCGTTCGGCGTTCGGCGGCCCGCTGATCGACAAGCCGCTGATGACCAACGTGCTGGCCGATCTGGCGCTGGAGTCCGAGGCCGCGACGGCGCTCGCGCTGCGGCTGGCCGCCGCGGTCGACGCGGCGGCGGACGGCAGCGCGCACGACCGTCATCTGCTGCGGCTGGCGCTGCCCGCCGCGAAGTACTGGGTCACCAAGCGGTGCACCCCGGTGACGGCGGAGGCGCTTGAGTGTCTGGGCGGCAACGGCTATGTGGAGGAGTCCGGCCTGCCCAGGCTGGTGCGCGAGTCCCCGCTCAACTCCCTCTGGGAGGGGTCGGGCAACGTCCAGGCCTTGGACGCGCTGCGCGCGCTGCAACGCGAGCCGGGCGCGCTCAACGCCTATCTGGTCGAGGTGGGCCAGGCCGCCGGCGCCGACCACCGGCTGGACGCGGCCCTCAAGGACCTGCTGACCGAACTGTCCGACCTGGAGGGCATCGAGGCCAGGGCCCGCCGGGTGGTGGAACGGTTGGCACTGGTCCTGCAGGGCTCGCTGCTGGTGCGCCACGCCCCGCCCGAGGTGGCGGACGCGTTCTGCGCCTCACGGCTCGGCCGCGACTGGGGCGACAACTTCGGCACCCTCCCCGCCAACGAGACGCTGACCGCTGTGGTCAACCGCGCGAGGCCCCTGCCGGAGTAACACGACGGCGCGAACGACCACGGCCCGGCGCGGCCGAAGCGGGGGGGGAGGACTGAGGGAACAGCTCTGACCGAACGACGGCCCCCCCTTGCCCCAGCACCGCCCGGCAGAACGAAACCCGCCCCGGGCGGTGCTGCCCCACCAACCGGCCGCCAGGCAACCGGCCCCCCGCGAAGCGGAGCCGGCCGCCGGGCCGGAACGCAGTAATGCCGGCCGCCGGACACCCGACACGCCAGCAGGATGGCACCGCCCGGAGCACATCGGCCCCCAGGCCGAAGGGCAGCACCCAGACCGCCCCGGCCGGTACTCCCCGGCAGCGGGCCCGGCGGCCGAGCGCCAGCGCCCCGCCCCGGCCGAGCGCCAGCGCGCAGCGTGCCGTGGTTACGCGCGGTCAACTGTCCGATCATCGGGCACGTTTGGAGTATTTCGATTGGGTAACACGCCCTGATGACAACCTCGCTGAGAGGATCTCTGCGGAAGGTACGTCATGACGACACTGATCATCATCCTGAGCGTGGCGGTCCTCGCCGCCCTGGTGTTCGCCGGGCTGGCGTTGCTGCGGCCCGGGTTGGCGCCGGGCGGTGGCCTGCTGCGGCGGCGCTTCGGTCCGGAGTACGAGCGTGCCGTGACCCGACACCAGGGGGACACCAGGGCCGCGCACAAGGAGTTGGGGAACCGGCTGCGGCGCCATCGCGGGTTCCGCGCCCGTCCGCTGTCTGCCGAGCGGCATGCCGCGTACCGGGCCTCGTGGGCCGGGGCCCAGGAGCAGTTCGTCGACTCGCCGGCCGGCGCGATCGCCGAGGTCGACCATCTGCTCAACCGGCTGATCCGGGAGCGCGGCTACCCGTCGGACGGCTACGGCGAGCAGTTGGCCGCCGTCTCCGTGCACCATCCGCACGAGGTGGACGGCTACCGCCGGGTGCACACCCTGGCGGGCCGGGAGGATCTGGCCCGGGCCCTGGCGGAGCGCACGGAGGAGCTGCGCTCGGCGCTGCTCGCCGCCCGTGAGCTGTTCGAGGCGCTGCTCGGCGAGACGCCGGCGGCGGACGAACCCGAGGGCGCGGCGGTCGAGGCCACCGGCACCACGTCGAGCCGAGGAGGCGACGCCTGATGAAGCTGACCGAACGCCTCGCCAGGAACCGCGCGGAGGCCGAGCGCACCGAGCCCCCGGCCCAGGCCCCCGCCGAGGCCCCGAAGGACCTTTCCGAGGGCGGCACCGGAACCACCCCCCACCCGGTGGCCGCCGGCGGCGTCGTCCCCGCTCCCGAGCGCGCCCCTGACCGCATGGTCGGGAGCGGGGAACGCCGCGCCGTCGCACCACTGTTCAGCCCCGAGGAGGCGGACCGGCTGCGCGCCGAGGTGAAGGGCGCGGTCGCCGGGTTCGTCGACGGTCCCGGGGAGTCGGTGGCGACGGCGGACGCCGCGCTGGAACAGGCCGTGGCCCGGCTCACCGAGGAGCTGGCCAACCGGCGGCGCGCGCTGCGCGACAGCTGGCAGGGCCCGGCGGACGAGCCGGACGCCGCCGGCGACACCGAGGCGCAGCGCACCGCGCTGCGCGACTACCGGGACCTCCTGGAGCTGCTGGTCCGGATCTGATCAGCCCCCGAACGTCCCCCCGACGAACGGCCCCTGGGACCCCACACCTCGGGGCCGTTCGCATGCCAGGGAGCGGCCGCGTCGAGGGCGCGCCACGGAGAGTGAGAGCCCCTGCACACCGTCCATCATGCAGGACAGCCGCGTCCACATAGTGGATGGTGGTGGACGACGACGACACCGCGTGCAACGCTGCCGTCATGTCGCGAGCGGGAATTGCCTTGGTGAGTCGCCGCCATGTGGATCTCGGTCGAATGTCCAGCGCCATCTGTCCGGTGTCCTGATATGCGCTGAGCCGCACGGTTTGTTCCGCCTGCCCCGGGCCACCGCGCTCCCGGCTCCCCACGTCGCCCTTCCTCCTCACTCTGCCCTGCCCGCCGCGATGTCGCGCCGGTCTCCAGGACGGAGCATCCCTGCTGCCCGCAGAAAGACCGTGATCATGTCGGACTCCGCCAAGAAGCCCGCCGGCACCCCCCGCCGCAAGGTCGGCCGTCACCGCGGCGAAGGCCAGTGGGCCGTAGGGCACATGACCCCTCTCAACGCCAACGAGCAGACGAAGAAGGACGACAACGGTCTCAATGTGCGGACACGCATTGAGACGATCTACGCGCACCGGGGCTTCGACTCCATCGACGGCGCCGATCTGCGGGGGCGGATGCGCTGGTGGGGTCTGTACACCCAGCGGCGGCCCGGGATCGACGGCGGCAAGACCGCGATCCTGGAGCCCGAGGAGCTGGACGACGAGTACTTCATGCTCCGCGTCCGGATCGACGGCGGGCTGCTGACCACGGAGCAGCTGCGGGTGATCGGCGAGATATCGCAGGAGTTCGCGCGCGGCACCGCCGACATCACCGACCGGCAGAACGTCCAGTACCACTGGATCCGGATCGAGGACATGCCGGAGATCTGGCGGCGCCTCGAGGGCGTCGGCCTCTCCACCACCGAGGCGTGCGGCGACACCCCCCGGGTGATCGTGGGCTCCCCCGTCGCCGGTATCGCGGCCGACGAGATCATCGACGGCACCCCGGCCATCGAGGCCATTCACCGCCGGGTGGTCGGCAACAAGGCGTACTCCAACCTGCCGCGCAAGTTCAAGACGGCGGTCTCAGGATCCCCGCTGCTGGACGTGGTGCACGAGATCAACGACGTCGCCTTCGTCGGCGTCGTCCACCCCGAGCGCGGCCCGGGATTCGACGTGTGGGTCGGCGGCGGGCTGTCCACCAACCCGAGCCTCGGCGAACGCCTGGGCGCCTGGGTCCCGTTGGACGAGGTCGCGGACGTGCACGAGGGCGTGGTCGCCCTCTTCCGCGACTACGGCTACCGGCGGCTGCGCACCCGCGCCCGGATCAAGTTCCTGTTGAAGGACTGGGGCGTGGCGAAGTTCCGCCAGGTGCTGGAGGACGAGTACCTGCTGCGTCGGATGGTCGACGGCCCGGCGCCCGAGCAGCCGCCCAACGAGTGGCGCGACCATATCGGCGTGCACCGGCAGAAGGACGGCCGGTTCTATCTGGGCTTCGCACCGCGCGTCGGCCGGGTCGACGGCACCACGCTCGCCAAGATCGCCGATCTCGCCGAGGCCCATGGCTCGCACCGGGTGCGCACCACCGTCCACCAGAAGATGCTGATCCTGGACGTGCCGGAGGACCAGGTCGAGCAGTTGGCCGACGCCCTGGAGGCGTTGGACCTGACCACCAGGCCGTCCTCGTTCCGGCGCGGCACCATGGCCTGCACCGGGATCGAGTTCTGCAAGCTGGCCATCGTGGAGACCAAGAGCCGGGGCCAGTGGCTGATCGAGGAGATGGAGCGCCGGCTGCCGGACTTCGACGAGCCGCTGACCATCAACATCAACGGTTGCCCCAACTCCTGCGCCCGTATCCAGGTCGCGGACATCGGTCTCAAGGGGCAGCTGGTCACCGACGCCGACGGCAACCAGGTCGAGGGCTTCCAGGTGCATCTGGGCGGCTCCCTCGGTCTCGACCCGGCGTTCGGGCGGAAGGTGCGGGGGCTCAAGGTCACCGCCGCCGGCCTCGCCGACTATGTCGAGCGGGTGCTGATCGCCTTCCAGGAGCAGCGGGAGCCCGGGGAGCGCTTCGCCACCTGGGTGGGCCGCGCCGCCGAGGAGGACCTGAAGTGAGCGAGCGGGCCGCACCGTTCTACTGCCCCTACTGCGCCGAGGAGGATCTTCGGCCCAGCGAGGCCGGCCATGGCGCCTGGAAATGCGGCGCCTGCAACCGGGCGTTCCGCCTGTCGTTCCTTGGCCTGTTGGCCAGCGGTCTCACCCGCCCCGCCGCAGACGACGGCGCGGACGCCAGCTGAAGGAGGGCATGTTGGACACCACCACCAGCCGATCCGCCGCACGCACCGAGGAGTTGCGGGACCTGGCCGAGCGTGCGGGGCGTGAGCTTGAGGACGCCGACGCGCTCGCCGTCCTGCGGTGGGCCGCCGACACCTTCGGCGAGCGGTTCTGCGTCACCTCGTCGATGGAGGACGCCGTCGTCGCCCATCTGGCGTCCCGGGCCAGGCCGGGTGTCGACGTGGTGTTCCTCGACACCGGCTACCACTTCCCCGAGACCATCGGCACCAGGGACGCGGTCGCCGCCGTACTGGACGTCAACGTGCGGACGTTGACGCCCGAGCTGACCGTCGCCGAGCAGGACGCCGCGTGGGGTCCCAGGCTCTACGAGCGCGAGCCCGACCGCTGCTGCGCGCTGCGCAAGGTGGCGGTGCTGGAGCGCGGGCTCGCCGGCTACGACGCGTGGGCCACCGGGCTGCGCAGGGACGAGTCGCCCACCCGGGCGAACACCCCGGTGGTCGGCTGGGACGCGCGGCGCGAGCTGGTCAAGATCGCCCCCATCGCCCGTTGGACGCAGCGCGATGTGGAGGCGTATGTCGCCGAGCACGGCGTGCTGACCAACCCGCTGCTGCAGGACGGCTATGCCTCCATCGGCTGCGCGCCCTGCACCAGCAGGGTCGCCGACGGCGAGGACGCGCGGGCCGGCCGGTGGGCCGGGCTGGGCAAGACCGAGTGCGGGTTGCACGGCTGATGACCAGGACCGAAACGGCGCGGGACGCGAGGAGTGGGGACATGGCGACGGTCGAGCGAGGTGCCACCGTCTGGCTCACCGGGCTGCCCAGCGCGGGCAAGACCACCATCGCCGAGGCGCTGGCCGCCCGGCTCGCCGACGAGGGCCACCGGGTCGAGGTCCTGGACGGGGACGAGATCCGCACCTTTCTCTCCGCCGGGCTCGGCTTCTCCCGGGAGGACCGGCACACCAACGTCCGGCGGATCGGCTTTGTCGCGGAACTGCTCGCCTCGCACGGGGTGAAGGTCCTGGTGCCGGTGATAGCCCCCTACGCGGACAGCCGCGAGGCCGTCCGCAAGCACCATCAGGCGGCCGGCACCGGCTATCTGGAGGTGCATGTGGCGACCCCGGTCGAGGTCTGCTCGGAGCGCGACGTCAAGGGCCTCTACGCCCGGCAGGCCAGCGGCGAACTGACGGGGCTGACCGGCGTCGACGACCCCTACGAGGCGCCGGCCGACCCGGATCTGCGGATCGCGGCGCACGAGCAGACGGTGGCCGAGTCCGCGCGGGCGCTGCACGCGCTGCTGACCGACCGGGGGTTGGCGTGATCGAGGACGAACGGAAGGAATCCTCCATGACGGCGGCACTTTCGATCACCGACGAGGTGGCCGGGCCCTTCGCGCTCTCCCATCTGGATGTGCTGGAGTCCGAGGCGGTCCATATCTTCCGCGAGGTGGCGGGCGAGTTCGAACGGCCGGTGATCCTCTTCTCCGGTGGCAAGGACTCCATCGTCATGCTGCATCTGGCGCTCAAGGCGTTCGCGCCGGCGCCGCTCCCGTTCGCCCTGCTGCATGTCGACACCGGGCACAACTTCCCCGAGGTCATCGCCTACCGCGACGCGGTGGTGGCCCGGCACGGGCTGCGCCTGGAGGTCGCGCTGGTGCAGGACTTCATCGACCGGGGCGAGCTGCGCGAACGGCCCGACGGCACCCGCAACCCGCTGCAGACCGTGCCGCTGCTGCACGCCATCGAGACGCACCGTTTCGACGCGGTGTTCGGCGGCGGGCGGCGCGACGAGGAGAAGGCCAGGGCCAAGGAGCGGGTCTTCTCGCTGCGGGACGAGTTCGGCGGCTGGGACCCCAGGCGGCAGCGGCCCGAGCTGTGGCAGCTGTACAACGGGCGGCACGCGCCGGGCGAGCATGTCCGGGTGTTCCCGCTCTCCAACTGGACCGAGCTGGACGTCTGGCAGTACATCGCCAGGGAGAAGATCGAGATCCCGGCGATCTACTACGCGCACCACCGCGAGGTGTTCCGGCGCGACGGCATGTGGCTGGCGCCGGGCGACTGGGGCGGCCCCAGGGAGCGCGAGACGGTCACCAGCCGCCAGGTGCGGTACCGCACCGTCGGCGACATGTCCTGCACCGGTGCCGTGGAGTCGTCGGCGGAGACCATCGAGCAGATCATCGCCGAGATCGCCGCGTCCCGACTGACCGAACGGGGCGCCACCAGGGCCGACGACAAGCTGTCCGAGGCCGCCATGGAGGACCGCAAGCGCGAGGGGTACTTCTGATGACCGGCCGAGCAGCCGCCGACACCGCCGACAGCGCGGCGATATCCGCCACCTCGCTGCTGCGCTTCGCCACCGCCGGCTCCGTCGACGACGGCAAGTCCACGCTGGTGGGGCGGCTGTTGCACGATTCCAAGTCGGTGCTGAGCGACCAGCTGGCCGCCGTCGAGCTGGCCTCCCGCAACCGGGGCCAGGAGGCGCCCGATCTGGCGCTGCTCACCGACGGGCTGCGCGCCGAACGCGAGCAGGGCATCACCATCGACGTGGCCTACCGCTACTTCGCCACCGCGCGCCGCCGCTTCGTGCTGGCCGACACCCCTGGGCATGTGCAGTACACCCGGAACATGGTGACCGGCGCCTCCACCGCCGAACTGGCGATCATCCTGGTGGACGCCCGCAACGGCGTGGTGGAGCAGACCCGCCGGCATGCCGCCGTCGCCGCGCTGCTGCGCGTCCCGCAGGTGGTGCTGGCCGTCAACAAGATGGATCTGGTCGACTACGCGGAGCCCGTGTTCGCCGCGATAGCCGCCGAGTTCACCCGGTACGCCGCCTCGCTGGGCGTCCCCGAGATCACCCCGATCCCCATCTCGGCGCTCGCCGGCGACAATGTGGTGACCCCCTCGGCCACCATGGACTGGTACGGCGGCCCCACGGTGCTGGAGCATCTGGAGACGGTGCCGGTCGCCCACGATCCGTCCCGGGAGCCGGCGCGGTTCCCCGTGCAGTACGTGATCCGGCCGCAGTCCGCCGAGCACCCGGACTTCCGTGGGTACGCGGGGCAGATCGCGGCCGGGGTGCTGCGGGTGGGCGAGCGGGTGACGGTCGCCCCATCGGCCCGCACCAGCGTGATCACCGGCATCGACGCGCTGGGCCAGTCCGTCGACGTGGCCTGGGCCCCGCAGTCGGTGACCCTCAGCCTGGCGGACGATCTGGACATCTCCCGGGGCGATCTGATCGCCCCGGCCGACGACGCGGCGCCGACCAGCCAGGATCTGACGGCCACCGTCTGCCATCTGCACGACCGACCGCTGACGCCGGGCGCCAGGGTGCTGCTCAAGCACACCACCCGCACCGTCAAGGCGATCGTCAAGGAGATCCCGTCCCGGCTGACCCTGGACGATCTCTCCCAACACCCCGAGCCCGGACGGCTGGTGGCCAACGACATCGGCCGGGTGGTGATCCGCACCGCCGAGCCGCTGCCCGTCGACCGTTACGCCGACTCCCGCGCCACCGGCTCGTTCCTGCTGATCGACCCGGCCGACGGCGCCACGCTGACCGCCGGCATGGCCGGCGAGGCGTTCGCCGATCCGGCGGCCGAGGCCGAGCCGGCGGCGGCCGCCGACGACGGGTGGGACTTCTGATCATGCCGAGGGATGTTTTCTCCACCTTCGCCAAGGAGGGCGGACGGGTGGGCAGTGGGTCGCTTGGTAGCGGCCACGGCGGCATCGCGCGATGTGCGGGCTCCCGTTGACGCCCCGCGCGTCTTCCGGCCCCACCATCCGATGCCCGTAAGCCCACCTTCCCCTCGCGCCGCGTGTCGGCGGCGCGAGACCGCCGAGAGGAAACCCCGAGCCATGACCGTCTTCCGCCTTCCGCGTCGCAGAACCCCGCTGGCCACGTTGGCCTCCCTGACGCTGCTGCTGGCCCCGCTCGCCGCCTGCGGTTACGGCTCCGACTCCGAGGACGACGAACCGACCCCGAGCAACAGCGCCAGCGGCCCCGCGCTCTCCACCGACGAGGTGCGCATCGGCTACTTCGCCAACATCACCCACGCCACCGGCGTGATCGGTCTGGAGAACGACGGGCTGATCCGCGAGGAGCTGGGCGGCACCGAGGTGAAGACGCAGATCTTCAACGCCGGCCCGTCCGCGATCGAGGCGCTGAACGCCGGGGACCTGGACATCACCTTCATCGGCCCCAACCCGGCGATCAACGGCTTCGCCGGCTCCAACGGCCAGAGCCTGCGCATCGTCTCGGGCGCGGCCTCCGGCGGCGCCTCGCTGGTCGTCAACCCGGACACCGTCTCCGGCCTGGACGATCTGGCGGGCAAGCGGATCGCCACCCCGCAGCTGGGCAACACCCAGGACGTGGCGCTGCTCAGCTACCTCAACGACCAGGGCTTCGAGGTCGACCCGCAGAGCGGCGCGGGCGATGTCTCGGTGCTGCGGATCGCCAACTCGGAGATCCCGGCCGCCTTCGAGGGCGGCGACATCGACGGCGCCTGGGTGCCGGAGCCCACCGCCGCCAACCTGATCAGCCGGGGCGCCGAGACCCTGCTGGACGAGGGCGAGCTGTGGGACAACGGGCAGTACGTGGTCACCCATGTGATCGCCGCCCAGAGCTTCCTCGACGAGCACCCCGACGTGGTCGAGGCCGTGGTGCGGGGCGTGGTGCGCACCAACGCCTGGATCAACGAGAACCCGGACGAGGCCAAGACCGTCTTCAACGGCGCCCTCGGCCGACTGCCCGGCGGCAACGAACTGCCGGCCGAGGTGCTCGACCCGGCGTTCGAGAACGTCGAGTTCGTCAACGACCCGCTGGCCGAGACGCTGCTGGTGGGCGCCGAGAACGCCACCGAGGTCGGCCTGTTGGACGAGACCGACCTGACCGGCATCTACGACCTGTCGATCCTCAACGCGGTGCTGGCCGAGGCGGACCTGCCCGAGGTCTCCGACGCCGGCCTCGGCATCGGCTGAGCCCTCGTCAAGCAACCGCTCACGTTCACCCCAGGAGGTGACTTCCGATGGCCATGGCCCTCGACAGCTCGGTCGGTGAGGACGCCACAGCCGAGGCCGCCTACGCCGTGCGGTTCGAGCATGTGTCGAAATCCTTCGGCCGGCAGGGCAAACAGCAACTCGTGCTGGACGACATCAGCCTGGACGTCGCCCCAGGGGAGTTCGTCACGCTGATCGGCGCGTCGGGGTGTGGCAAGTCGACGCTGCTCAACCTCGCCGCCGGTCTCGACGCGCCGTCCACCGGGGAGATCTCCGTCCCCGGCGGGCGCCCGGCGCTGATGTTCCAGGAGCACGCGCTCTTCCCGTGGCTCACCGCCGGACGCAACGTCGAACTGGCGCTGCGGCTGCGCGGTGTGCCCAAGGCGGAGCGCCGCGAGGAGGCGGAGCGGCTGCTCAGCCTGGTGCGGCTCGGCGGCAGCTACGACAAGCGGGTGCACGAGCTGTCCGGCGGCATGCGACAGCGCGTGGCGCTGGCCAGGGCCCTCGCCCAGGCCAGCCAACTCCTCCTGATGGACGAGCCGTTCGCGGCGCTGGACGCCATCACCCGGGATGTGCTGCACGAGGAGCTGACCCGCATCTGGTCGGAGACCGGTGTCTCGGTGCTCTTTGTGACGCACAACGTCCGGGAGGCGGTGCGGCTGGCCCAGCGGGTCATCCTGCTCTCCTCCCGGCCGGGCCGGATCGTCACCGAGTGGCGCGTCGACATCGAGCAGCCGCGCCGGATCGAGGACGCCGAGGTCTCCGCGCTCTCCGTGGAGATCACCGAACGACTCCGGGAGGAGATCCGCCGCCATGGCCAGCAGTGAGACCGCGCCCTCCGAGACGAAGGAGCCGCGGGAGACCAACACCGACCTGGCGGGCCTTGAGGCCGGCCTGGACGCGCTGGAGAGCCAGGGGACGACGGAACGGACGCCCGTCGGCAAGATCATCCTCACCAAGGTGCTGCCGCCGTTCGTCGCGATCGGCCTGGTGCTCCTGGTATGGCAGATCGCCTACTGGTCGGATGTGCAGCCGGACTATCTGCTGCCCAGCCCGGGCGACGTGGGGTCCGTCTTCCAGGACATGTGGCGCGAGGGCACCCTCTTCGAATACATCTGGACCAGCATCTCGCGCGGCATCCTCGGCTTTCTCATCGCGATCTGCGTGGGCACCCCGCTGGGGCTGCTGGTGGCGCGGGTCAAGCTGGTGCGGGCGGCGATCGGTCCGGTGCTGACCGGCCTCCAGTCGCTGCCCTCGATCGCCTGGGTGCCGGCGGCCATCATCTGGTTCGGGCTGACCAACGGCACCATCTACGCGGTGGTGCTGCTGGGCGCCGTGCCGTCGATCGCCAACGGCATCGTCGCCGGCGTCGACCAGATCCCGCCGCTCTATCTGCGGGCCGGCCGCACCCTGGGCGCGCGCGGGCTGACCAGCGTGCGGCATGTGCTGCTGCCGGCGGCGCTGCCCGGCTACCTGGCGGGCCTGAAGCAGGGCTGGGCGTTCTCCTGGCGGTCCCTGATGGCGGCCGAGCTGATCGTCCACTCGCCCGATCTGGGCACCGGGCTCGGGCAGTTGATGGAGAACTACCGCACCATGCAGAACATGTCCGGCGTGCTGGCCACGATCATCCTGATCCTGGTCGTGGGCGTCGCCATCGATCTGCTGTTCTTCTCCCCGCTGGAGCGCCGGGTGCTGCGCTCCCGGGGGCTGTTGGCCAGGACCCTGTGACCGGCGGGCCGCCGACGCTGTTGATCGTCGCGCATGGCAGCAGGGATGCCCGCCATGCCGCGACGGTCGACGCGCTCGCCGCCCGGGTGCGCGCCCGCGCCCCCGGAGTGCCGGTGGCCCACGGTTTCCTTGACTTCGCCGCGCCCCGCGTCGAGACGGTGCTCGCCCGGCTGCACGCGGCCGGGCGGCGCCGCGTGGTGGCGCTGCCGCTGCTGTTGAACCGCGCCTATCACGCGACCACGGACATCCCCGCGGTGCTCGCCGCGGAACAGGCCCGGCTGCCCGGGCTCCGCGTGCGGCAGACCGAGGTGCTGGGGCCCGATCCGCTGCTGTTCTCCGCCCTGGAACGACGGCTGGCCGAGGCCGACCCCGGTACCAGGGTGGGCCGTTCGGACACCGGGGTGGTGCTCGCCTCGGCCGGCACCTCGGATCCGGCGGCCCGCGCCGCGCTGGAACGGTTCGCCGCCCGGTGGCGCGCGAGCGCCGGCTGGGGCGCGGTCGTCTCCGGCTACGCCTCGGCGCACGCGCCCGACCCG
The DNA here is from genome assembly GCF_000974485.1 of Streptomyces sp. NBRC 109706. Taxonomy (GTDB): domain Bacteria; phylum Actinomycetota; class Actinomycetes; order Streptomycetales; family Streptomycetaceae; genus Streptomyces. The sequence continues at coordinate 413,874 of NZ_BBOM01000009.1, forward strand.
GCCCAGGCGGTGCGCGCGCTGCGCGCCGCCGGCCTGGGCCGGGTCGTGGTGTCGCCCTATGTGATCGCGCCCGGACGGCTGCCCGACCGGATCGCGGCCGGCGCCCGCGAGGCGGGCTCGGACGTGTTGGCTCCGGTGCTGGGCGCCGCCCCCGAGCTGGCCGAACTGCTGCTGCGCCGCTATGCGGGGGCGCGCCGTCTCAGGCGCGCCCCCGCGTTGGTCGGCTGACCGGCAGGCTCAGCCGGTGGCGGGCACGTACTTGTAGCCGACCCTCCGCACCGTGACGATGCGTTCCCGGTAGGACTCGCCCAACTTGCGGCGCAGCCTGGCGATATGCACATCCACGGTGCGCTGGTCCCCCACCGGGCCGTAGCCCCAGATGGTGGCCACCAACTGCTCCCTGGTGTAGACCCGGTGCGGGTGTCGCACCAGATGCGCCAGCAGTTCGAACTCCAGATAGGTCAGCCGCAACGGCTCACCGTCCACGGTCGCGGTACGTTCCTCGGTGTCCACCACGATGCCGCGTGCCCCGCCCGTGTTGGACGCGGGCTTGGGCACGGTCAACGCCGCCTGGGCGGCGAGCAGTTCGCTGAGCTGCGCCGGCTGGGTCCCGGCCGGTGCCAGCACCAGATAGCCGACGAGCGGCACGGAGCCGTCCGCCTGGTCCTGGTTCTCCGGTGCCAGGGTCACCGTCACGTCGGAGAGTTCGGACAGATCGGGGAGCGCGGTGAGGTGCCGCATGGGTGGCTCCTTCCTTGGGTTAAGGGGTCAGGCCGCCGCGGCGGGGGTGTAGTGCTCGGCGTCGTCGCCTTCGACGACCCGGCTGCGCTCGCCGTCGATACCGACGGGCACGTCTCCGGCCACGGTCACCCGGTGCAGCAGGCGCGGCAGGGTGCCGTAGTCGTCAGGGGCGTAGTGCTGGGTGATGCGGTTGTCGAAGAGGACCAGATCGCCGGGGGCCCAGCTCCAACGCACCACGTTCTCCGGTCGGATCACGTAGTTCTGCAGGATGCGCAGCAGATCGCGCGAGTCGTCGGCGTTCAGGCCGACCAGGCGCTGCGCGAACCCGCCGATGAACAGCCCGCGTTCACCGCTCTCCGGATGGACCCGCACCACCGGGTGCGCGGTGCGGTACTTCCGGGAGACGAACCGCCGCCGGTGCTCGGCGGCCTTGGCCGTCCTCGGCTCGGCGTAGTCGTGGTCGTTGGTGTGCTCGGCCCACAGCCGGTCGGCCAACTCCCGCAGGGCGTCCGGCAGATCGCGGTAGGCGGAGGCCGCGTTGGCGATCAGCGTGTTCCCGCCGTAGGGCGGAACCACCAGGCTGCGCAGGGTCGTCGCCTTGGGCGGGGTGCGCAGGAAGGTGACATCGGTGTGCCACCGGTTGGAACGGATGCCCTCCTCGCCGTTCACCGCGAGAACGTTGGGCTGGCCGTCGGCGGACGGCACCGTGGGGTGCGCGGTGGTCAACTCGCCGAAGAGCGAGGCGAACCTGAGCTGCGCCGTGTCGTCCAGGTCCTGGCCCCGGAAGAAGAGTGCCTTGTGCTCGATCAACGCGCCGTTGATCTCGGCGACGACGCCGGGGTCGAGGGGACGGGAGATGTCGACACCGATGATCTCGGCGCCGATCCGGCCCCCGACCCGTCGAATGTCAAAACCACTGCCGGTCATGTCTGTTGCTGCCTTTCCCTGATACCTGGTGCCTGATAGCTGGTGCCTGATATCGGATGGACATGTTCATCACTGTGGGGTGGGACACATTGCGTCCCCAGGCAGCCGAGGAAATCCCCTGGCTCACCGACCGAGTAGGCGTCTGCTGGACGCCAACCGGACTGCTATCGGCCGGATCGACCACCGGATCGACGACACCCGAAAATCCCGGCGGAATGCCGGACGAGAGATTCGGGACGCCGGACCGGAAAAGCGGCGAAATGCGACGAAAGACTCCGCACCGCTAAGGCGGTGGGAAGAGCGTCACGCAAGGGCACGCAGGGGAAGTGCGTCGGCTGGATGCTGTTTCAGCAACCGACGGCACAGATGGCGCTGGCCTGCCGCCGAAGATCGACGTGCAGCCGCGTTACGAGAAAGTCAGCTTGACTCACGATACGTGAGCATGCCAGCAACACCGAGGCGCCGTCAAGATATTGGCGACCCATCTCACATCACGGAACAGGGCCCGTCCGCGTTCCGATATTCCGGGAAAAGGAGCCGGCTTGACCTGGCCGGGCGGGGCACGGTAAATCTTTCGCCATGACGACGGGCAAGCGCCTTTTCTCGCGCAGCCATGTGGACCTGGTCCGGGTGGCCAGCGCCCTCTGTCGTCGCGGCCGCGACTGAGCCGCCGAGCCCGCCGGCTCCCCCTTCTTCGCCCGCCGCCTCGGTCCTGGCCGTTCACCACGCCTGGCCACCGATGCCGCGCCGACCGCGCCCCGCGCGGCCCGTGCACCCCCCACCTGCGCCACACCGCCTGCGAGGACCGCATGTCGACATCCGCCCCCGCCCTGCCCGCGCCACCCCAGGACCCGCGCACACCCCAGGAGTTGGCCGCCACGGTGCGCGCCTTCGCCGCCCGCCGCGCGCTCTGGGAGCCGCTGGTCCGCTTCACCACCCCCGACCGCTGGTACCACCGCCTCGACGCGGGCGCCGAACACGAGGTGTGGCTGCTGACCTGGCTGCCCGGCCAGGGCACCGAGATCCACGACCACGGCGGCGCCTCCGGCGCGTTCGGCGTGGTGCGCGGCACCCTGACCGAACGCTCCTTCGCCCCGCCGGAGGTCGAGACGACCCGCGGCCCGGGCGTCCGCACCCTGACGACCGACGGACTGCGCTCCTTCGGCCCGCGCCATGTGCACGAGGTGACCAACCGGGGCGACGAGCCCGCCGTCAGCATCCACGCCTACGCTCCGGCGCTGACGACCATGTCGTACTACACGGAGATCGCCGACGGCCGCCTCCGGCTGGAACGCACGGACCCCGTCGAGAAGTAGCGGCCCCCCTCCGGACGAGAGACAGGCGGAACCCATGGCGGAACACCTCGGCATAGCGGCCCAACTCGCCGCCGCGCGCGCCACCCTGGACCGGGTGACGGCACGCCAGGCATACCAGGAGGCGGCCGAGGGCGCGGTGCTGGTCGACACCCGCACCGCACCCCAACGCGACCGGGACGGCACGGTCCCGGGAGCGCTGGTCATCGAGCGCAACCACCTGGAGTGGCGGTGCGACCCGAGCAGCGGCGCTTCGGTGCCGGAGGCCAGGGACACCGAGGTCCGCTGGATCCTCTTCTGCGACGAGGGCTACGCCTCCTCCCTCGCGGCCGCCTCCCTCCGCGCCATCGGCCTCCCGCACGCCACCGACCTCATAGGCGGCTTCCAAACCTGGCGCGCCACCGGCCTCCCCGTCACCCCACCACCCTCCTGACCCCGGCGACGGACACCCAGGCGCCCCGACGGCGAGACGGTCGCCCCCCGCCCTCGCCGCACCGGCCCCGGCCCTCCTTCGCCGCCCACCCCAAACCCACAACCCCACCCACCGGCCCCCACCCCAACGGCTCAGCGCCGCACAGCGGTTAGTGCCGCGCAGCGGACCCAAGGACAGCCCGACACCCGCCGGCCCCCACCCCCGTCGGCACAGCCCTGCACAGCGACCAGCCCCGCGCAGCGGTTAGCCCCCGCGCAGCGAAGCCAGGGCCGGCCCGGCCCCCACCCCAACGGCTCAGCGCCGCGCAGCGGTTAGCCCGGCGCAGCGGACCGAAGTAACCCCCGACACCCGGCCGAAGGCCACTCCCCCACCACCCCAACCCCCGCCCAGCGGACCCCAAGACCACAACCACAACCCCACCCACCAACGCCCGCCCCAACGGCTCAGCCCCGCGCAGCGGTTAGCGCGGCCGCTTCCTTCTCCGGTGGGCAGCCGACCGGGAAGCGGGGGGAGCCGAGGGTGGTGCCCGGGGGAAGCGCGCCGAGCCAGGCCCACGTGTCCCGCACTGTCTCGGCCAGCGGCCGGACCGTGAGCCCGGTGGCCAGGGCCCGGCTCACGTTCGAGCCGTGCAGCGCCTGATACTTGGGGCCCGGCGGGAGCCAGGCCGGCAGTTCCGTCCAGGGCTCGATCCCGGCGGCCAGCACCACGTCCGGGTCCGTCCAACGCAGCACCGCGTCCGAGCCGGTGACCTCGGCACATGTCTCCAGCAGCTCCCCCATGGTGGCCGCGCCCGGCGGGCTGACCAGGTCATAGGGGCCGCTGAGACCCCGGCCCGCCGCGTCCAACGTCCAGCGCGCGAGATCCCTGACGTCCAGGTACTGCAGGGGCGATTCGCGCGGGCCCGGGGCCAGCACCTCGCCGCCGGCGGCGATCCGGGAGAGCCACCAGGGCAACCGGCCGACGTCCTCGCCTGGGCCCAGCAGCATCCCGCAGCGCACCAGCAGGCTCCGCCCGGCGCCGAACTCCCGCTCCACGGCCAACTCGCCGCCGCGTTTGTCCGGGGCGTACGCGCGGGCCTCCGCGTCGGGCGAGCCGTCGACCACCGGGCTGTCCTCGTCCGCCCCCGCCGCCGGCGGCCAGGTGTAGACGGATCGGCTGGAGACATAGCTGTAGTGGCCCGCCCGGTCGGCCAGCAGCCGCGCGGTGTCGCGCACCGGCGCCGGCGCCTCGCTCCAGGTGTCCACCACCAGATCCCAGGCGCCGTCCGCCAGGGCGGCCAGCCCGCCCTCGGCCGTCCGGTCCCCGCGCAGGGCCCGCACCCCGGGCGGCGCGGGGGTACGTCCCCGGTTGAAGACGGTGACCTCCCAGCCACGCGCCAACGCCTCGTCCACGATCGCGGGCCCGACGAACGCCGTCCCGCCCAACACCAGTACCTTCATGCCTCCCACCCTCCCTGCCCAGTCATGCCCCCACCCTGCCCCCACGGCGGGACCCACGGAATACCTTTCGCCTGTCAGCGGATTCGCTGACAGCCGACCCCGCACGCGGCAACCGGCGGACGCCTCCCTAGCATCAGGCGGATGAACGACCGACTCAGGGCCGGCTCGGCGGCGGGGGCCGAGCTGCTGCTGCGCCGCTGGACGGAGGCCGATCTGCCGGCCGTGCGGGACGCCTTCAACGCGCCGGGCATGTACCGGCAGTTCGGCTCCACCGTGGAGAACGGCGAGGTGGACGACGCGGCGGCCGGGCGGTGGATCGCCCGCGTCAACCAGCGCTGGGACGAGGAGAGCGCCTACTCCTGGGCGGTCGCCGAGGGCCCCACCGTGCTCGGCTGCGTGTCGGTGAGCCAGGTCAACCATGTGCACAACAGCGGCTGGACGGCGTACTGGACCGTTCCCGCCGCCCAGGGCCGGGGCGTGGCCACGGCCGCCGTGCGCGCGCTAAGCGCCTGGTGTTTCGACGAACTCCAGCTGTTCCGACTGGAGTTGGGGCATCGGATGGACAATCCCGCATCCTGCCGGGTGGCCCTGGCAGCCGGCTACCGCGCGGAGGGGCTGCAACGTGCCAAGCTCCGCTACGGCGCCGTCCGCCACGACGTCGAGACCCACGCCCGGCTGGCCAGCGACTGACCGCGGGCTCAGGAGACCGAGCGGGAGTGCTCCCACGCCCATTCGAACTCCTCCCGGTAGGTCTCGAAGAGGCTCAGCTCGCCGTCGGCCGCCGGGGCGTCCCGTTGCACGATCTCCCGCCCGGCCCGGCGCAGCACCAGCGCCGGGGTCTCGACGCCACGGCTGCGCCGCAGATACGACTGGATCACCGCGACCCCGTCGGCCCCGTCGCCGTCCACGAAGTAGGCGCTGAACCTGGGCGTCTCGTCGAACACATGGATCTCGAACGCCTCCTGATCCCGCAGCCGGGCGCGGACCCGTCGGACCTGCAGGATGTTCGTCTCCACCGCCCGGGCCAACTCGCCCCGCTTCAGGCCGAGTTCCCGCTCGCGACGGCGCATGGCGCCGCTGGCCGGGTTGAGGAAGAGCAGCCGGGTGCGACAGCCGGACTCGGCCAGTCGGGCCAGCCGCCGCCCGGGGTAGTTCTGCACCAGCAGGCCCAGCCCTATGCCCATCGCGTCCAGCCGCCGCGCCCCGGCGAACAGCTCCTCGGCCGGCAGCTGCCGCTGGAGCCGCACCCGGTCCGGATGCACCCCGGCCACATCGGTGAACCGGTCGCCCACCAACTGCTCCACCACATCCGCCGGCAGCCGGCCGTCCGTCGGCGGGGCGCCCGAGTCCAGCAGCTTCAGCAGCCGCGAGCAGCCCCGTTCGGCCTGTTCGAGCACCGCCCGGTTGATGCCCCGGTTGCGGCTGACCGCGCTACGCGCCACCTCCAGCTCGTCCAGCGTCAGCTCCACCTCGCGACGGTTGTCGAAATACGGCGCGAAGCACGGCCAGTGCTGCACCATGAGTTCACGCAACTGAGGCAGGGTCAGAAAGGCGAGCACCGTGTCATCGGCAGGATCCAGCAGATGCCCCTTGCGGCGACTCACCTCGCGCAGCGCCGCCGCGCGCTGCACCCACTCCTGGCCGGTCGGGCCGGCCGCCGCCAGCTCCCACTCGGGCCCGTGCACCGGCTCGTACACCGGGCGCAGCACCGCGCCGACCACGGACCGCAGCCGCTGCTCCACCAGGTTGAGCCAGACATACGCGCGCCCGGCCCGCTCCACCCGCAGCCGGACCTCCGACCAGTCCTCGGCGCTCCACTCCAGATCGGCCCCTATCTCCATGGGGCGCGGTACCGGAACGGCCCCGGCCGCCGCCTCGGCGGCCTCGCCGCCGTTGCCCGATGGCAGCTCCAGGCCCGAAGAGCCCACCGTTCGTACCGCCTTCCGCGCCACTGATGGATCAAGGAAGCCTACTGTGGCACGTCCCCGCCACGCAGCAAGATCCGGAATCCCCCGCGCTTGCCGTCCGTCCGCCCGGGGCAGGCGAACCGCATGACGCCAGCACGGGTGCCCACGTCAACCTACCGACTCCACATCGGCCCCGAGTTCCCGTTCGCCGCCGCCGAGCGAGTGGTGCCGTACGCGGCCTCGCTCGGGGTCTCCCATCTCCACCTCTCCCCCGTGCTGGACGCGGTGCGCGGCTCCCAGCACGGCTATGACGTCACCGACCACCGCCGGATCCGCCCCGAGCTGGGCGGCGAGGACGGACTGCGCCGTCTCGCCGGGGCCGCGCGCGAGCACGGGCTCGGGCTGGTCCTCGACATCGTGCCCAACCACATGGCGCTGCCGGCCGACACCGCCGCCAACGCCCCGCTCTGGGAGCTGTTGCGGAACGGTCCTTCGGCGGCCACCGCCCGCTGGTTCGACATCGACTGGGACGCCGGCGACGGACGGCTGCTGCTCCCGGTGCTGGGCGGTCCGCTGGGCGAGGAGCTGGGCCGACTGTCAGTGGCCGACGGTACGCTCCGTTACGCCGAGCATCGCTTTCCCCTCAGGCCCGGCACGGAGGAGCTGCCCCTGCCCCAACTGCTGGACGCCCAGCACTACCGCCTCGCCTGGTGGCGCCTCGGGCGCAGCGAGCTGAACTACCGGCGCTTCTTCACCGTCAGCGATCTGATCGCCATCCGGGTGGAGGATCCGGAGGTCTTCGAGGCCAGCCACGCCCTGGTGTTGCGGCTGCTCGACGAGGGCGTGCTCGACGGGCTGCGCGTGGACCATCCGGACGGGCTGGCCGACCCGGGCGGCTATCTGCGCCGGCTGCACCACGCGACGGAGGGCGCCTGGATCGTGGCCGAGAAGATCCTCGCCTCGGGCGAACAGCTGCCCGGCGGCTGGCCGATCGCCGGCACCACCGGCTATGACGCCCTCCGCCATCTGGACGCCCTCTTCATCGACCCCGACGGCTGGGCCGAACTCACCGAGCACTACCGCGCGTTCACCGGCGCGCCGCCGGACCAGGGCGGCTCCTGGGACGCCACGGTGCGCCGCGCCGCGTACCGCATGATCAACCACGAGCTGGTCGCCGAACGCGAACGGCTGCTGCGCACCGCCCTGCGCGTCTGCCGCGAGGTTGCCGGCCTGCGGCAGCGGGACCACGCCCCCTGGGCGCTGCGCACCGCGCTGATCGAGCTGCTGGTGCGGCTGCCGGTCTACCGCCCCTATGTCACCGACGAGGCCCCGCCGTCGCCGGTGGACGAGGCCCTGCTGGCCACGGCGGCGGACGGGGCACGGGCCGCGTTCCAGGTGCCGGCGGAGGCCGCAGCCGTGGCCACGGTGCGCGATCTGGCGCTCGGCCGGTTCGGCGAGGGCGCGGACCGCACCGACTTCCGCGTCAGGTTCGCCCAGGTGGCGTCCGCGCTGCGCGCCAAGGCGGTGGAGGACACGGCCGGCTACCGCTATGTGCCGCTGCTCTCGGCCGCCGAGGTCGGGATGGACCCGGGCTCCCCCGCGCTGCCACCGGCCGCCTTCCACGCCTTCTGCGCCCGGCTGCAACGCGACTGGCCGCTCACCGGCACGGTGTTGACCACCCATGACACCAAGCGCAGCGGAGACGTCAGGGCCGCCCAGGCCACCCTCACCGAACGCCCCAGGGACTGGGCCGCGTTGGTCACCCAGGTCACCGAGGCGACCGCGGCCGCCGGGATCAGGCCGCCGGATCCGCATCTCGCCTGGACCACCTGGCAGACCGCCTTCGGCCTGGGCGGCCAGGACCGGCAGCGGCTGCTGGCCACCCTCCTCAAGACGGTCCGCGAGGCCGCCCTCCACACCAGCTGGACCGAGCCCAACGAGGAGTACGAGGCGGCCGTCGAACGCTTCGCGCTGGCCGGCCCCTGCGGTCAACCGTTCGACCAGCTCACCGAGTTCGCCCTGCGGTCGGCACCGGCGATCCGGGCCAACGTGCTGTCGGTGACGCTGCTCCACCTGACCATGCCGGGGGTGCCCGACATCTACCGGGGCAGCGAGGCGCAGTTCCTGGCGCTGGTCGACCCGGACAACCGCCGCCCCGCCGAGCTGCCCGTCGACCGACTCGCCGCGCTGGACCTGGAGGGCCCCGAGGAGGGCCCCGCCCTCGCCGACGAAAAGCTGTGGCTGACCGCCACCGCGCTGCGGCTGCGCCGCGACCACCCCGAGTGGTTCGATCAACGCGCGAGCTACGAACCGCTGTTCGCGGAGGGCGACGCGGCCGACCACTGCGTGGCGTTCCGCCGGGGCGAACGCGTCATCACCGCCGTGACCCGGCTCTCCCACCGCCTCACCACCACCGGCGGCGGCTGGACGGACACCCATCTCGCGCTGCCCCCCGGCAGCTGGCGGGAACAGCTCAGCGGCGACCGGCACACCGGGGCCACCCCCCTGGCCCTCCTCTTCGCGACCCGCCCCGTCGCCCTCCTCGTCAACCAGGACTGACGCCGGCCGCCGGGCCGGGGGCCACCCGACCGGGCCGGCATGCCCGATGAAGAGCCCGACGAGGGCGCGCGTCCACCGCGACGCCGCGCCCACGGCGCGGGGTCGCGGCGTCCGCCGTCGGCGTCGCCACGGCAACCGGGCGGCGAGATCATCGCCCAGCCGCCACAGCCCCCGCACCCACTCGGCGGTGATCTCCGCCCCACCCCACCCCGGACACGCCCACGGCCGATGCCTTCCCCATGGCATCGGCCGGCATGGGCACCCCGCCAGAAGCCCGACGGAGCACCCACCTGCCCAGTCCACCGGCCGGAAATCGCACCCGACAACCCGATGGGAACGCCCCGACCTGGCCTGCCGGCCCCCGCCTAGTAGTACCCCTTCGCCCCGTCCAGCAGTTCCCGCACGATGTCCGCGTGGCCCGCGTGGCGGCCGGTCTCCTCGATGAGGTGGATGAGGATCCAGCGAAGGCTGGCCCCGCCCGCGCGGTACTCGGTGTTGCGACCGACATCGTCCAGGGAGGCCGCCGCCACGATCTCGTTGCTTCGGGCGCACTGCGCCTCGTACTCCGCGAGCAACCGCGGCAGGGTGAGGCCGTCGGTAAGCCAGTCGGCGTCCTCGTGGGCCTCGTCGAAGGACGGGTTGCCCGCCGCGTCCGCGCCCAGGAACACCACCTCGAACCAGGTGTGTTCGACCCATCGCAGATGGCGGACGAGCCCGGCCATCGTCATCGCCGGCGAGGTCGGGAGGACGGAACGGTGCGCGTCGGCCTCGCTGATGCCGTCGCACTTCCAGCGCACGATCCGCCGCTGGAGATCCAGCCAGCCGACCAGCGCGGTGCGCTCGTCACCCCGCAAGGGGGGACGTTCGAGTGAAGGAGCCATGCCGGCGGACGTTAGCGCGCCGGCCCCCGGCTGTCGCGGGGTTTTCCACCCCGGCCGCGCACAGCCCCGACCAGGGCGCGGGCCGGCAACGCGGGAGCGTCGACTCCTCGCCCGGCGAGGGCCCGGCTGACGCATCGACAGCGGACGGCGACGGCGTCAACTCCCTTGCCCCGCCTCGGAGGACACAGCTTCGGCGCGATGCCTTTACAGCACGGGCACCCGACGCTACCTTCGGCCGCACAGTTCTGGGAGCGCTCCCATCTCTTTGGGCCCACCATGTCAGCCCCCGCCCCGCTCATCCCACTCATCACGCGAAAGGGACCGCACGCGATGAGAGACCGGCCGACCGCCCGCGCACGCCAGCGGAGAATCACCCTCCTCACCCTGCTCGCCGCCCTGCCCGCCCTCTGTCTGCTGATGTTCACCGGCGGCAGCGCGTCCGCGCACGGCGCCCCGATGGACCCGGGCAGCCGCACCTACCTGTGCTGGAAGTACAGCATCAACGAGACCGGCGCGATCGACCCGACCAACCCGGCCTGCCGTGCGGCGCTCAACCAGAGCGGACCCAACGCGTTCTACAACTGGTTCGCCGTGCTCCGCTCGGACGGCGCCGGCCGCACCGAGGGCTTCATCCCCGACGGCGAACTCTGCAGCGGCGGCGCCACCGTCTACGACTTCTCCGGCTTCGACCTCGCCCGCGACGACTGGCCCACCACCCACCTCACCTCCGGCGCCGACTGGGAGTTCACCTACAACCCCTGGGCCCACCACCCCGGCACCTTCCACCAGTACGTCACCGTCGACGGCTGGGATCCCACCACCCCCCTCACCTGGGACGACCTCGAAGACACCCCCTTCCACTCCGAGACCGACCCGCCCATGCGCGGCAACGTCGGCAGCGCCGAATCCGAGTACTACTGGGACGCCCAGCTCCCCTCGGACAAGACCGGCCGCCACATCATCTACACCGTATGGGAACGGTCTGACAGTCAGGAGACCTTCTACGGCTGCTCCGATGTCGTCTTCGACGGTGGCAACGGCGAGGTCACCGTTCCGGACGGGGACGGCTCCCCGGAGGAGCCGGGCGAGCCCGGCCCGACGCCTGGCTACTGCCGCGCCGCGCTGACCGGCGTGGACGAGTGGGCGGGCGGTTTCCAGGCGCAGATCACGGTCACCAACCCGAGCGACGGACCGATCTCCAACTGGACCGTGGACTGGTCGGAGGCGATGGGCAACGAGATCCACAGCGTCTGGAACGGCTCGATGATCTCGCACGGCACCCACATCATGGTCTCCAACGCCGCCTGGAACGGCACCGTTCCGGCGGGCGGGACCACAACCTTCGGCTTCTCGTCCGACGGTTCGCCGCCGACCGAGTCGACCCTGATCGGCTGCGTGGTCGCCAACTGACCCCGCGTCACCGACCGGCCCGGCCGTCGCCCCCGACGGCCGGGCCGGTCGCGATCAGGTAACGCACATGTCTTTACAGGCGCATCCGCTTGGCACTACCGTCCCAAATTGGGAGCGCTCCCATAGCGCTCTCACAGCTCCACAGGTTTCCCCCCACCTCATCACGGCGAAAGGGACGCAACGCGATGAGAGACCAGAAGAAGCGCAGCGGCCGCCTCCGTAAGCTCGGCCTGTTGACCGCGGCCGCCACCCTCCCCGCCATGACCGCCGTCGTGTTCACCGGCGGCAGCGCGTCCGCGCACGGTGCCCCGATGGACCCGGGCAGCCGTACCTATCTGTGCTGGAAGTACAGCGTCAACGAGACCGGCGCGATCGATCCGACGAACGCCGCGTGTGCCGCGGCCCTGGCGGAGGGCGGCGCGAACGCGTTCTACAACTGGTTCGCCGTGCTCCGCTCGGACGGCGCCGGCCGCACCGAGGGCTTCATCCCCGACGGCGAACTCTGCAGCGGCGGCGCCACCGTCTACGACTTCTCCGGCTTCGACCTCGTCCACGAGGACTGGCCCACCACCCACCTCACCTCCGGCGCCGACTGGGAGTTCACCTACAACCCCTGGGCCCACCACCCCGGCACCTTCCACCAGTACGTCACCGTCGACGGCTGGGACCCGAGCAGTCCGCTCACCTGGGACGACCTCGAAGACACCCCGTTCCACTCCGAGACCGACCCGCCCATGCGCGGCAACGTCGGCAGCGCCGAATCCGAGTACTACTGGGACGCCCAGCTCCCCTCGGGCAAGAGCGGTCGGCACATCATCTACACCGTATGGGAGCGCTCCGACAGCCAGGAGACCTTCTACGGCTGCTCCGACGTCGTCTTCGACGGCGGCAACGGCGAGGTCACCGTTCCCGGTGGCGCCGACGCGGCCTCCCCCGAGGTGATGAACGAGTTCACCGCGCCGGTCGCCGACGAGCACGGGGAGCACGCCGAGCACGGTGCCCACCACGTCGAGTCCGCGTCACAGGCCACCGCCGTGACCACCGGCGCCGCCGCCAGGAGCGCGTTCCTGCAGCTGCTGGCCGACTGAGCGGGCCGAGCCGGCCGCGTCGACGCACGCGCACCCGGTAGCGGCACGCAACCCCCGAACTCCGGCCTGTCGTCCCGACCTCCCAGCCCCCGCTAGGGCGACAGGCCGGCTTCGGGGTTTCCACGTTCGGCGACGCCCCCCTCGTTCAGGGCCGTTGGGGATCGTTCAGGGCTGTTGCGGGTCGCGGGGCGCCAGCCGGTAGGAGACGGCGCCGAAGCGGACCTGGTCCCCCGCGCGGACCGGGATGGTGTCGACGACGCGGCGCCCGTTGACCCAGGTGCCGTTGGCCGAGCCCAGATCGCGCAGCGTCCAGCCGGCGGCGGTGCCGCGCAGCTGGGCGTGGTAGCGGGAGACGCTGGCGTCGTTCAGCCGGAGCCCTGATCCCGAGGCGCGCCCTATGGCCAACGGCCGGGGCCCGGGCGCCGGCAGCACCAGTTGCGGCAGCCGCTCCGCGCGCCAGGCGAGCCGGAGGCGCTGGTGGAACGCGGAGACCCGGGTGACCGAGCCGAGCAACCAGCCCCGGCGACGTTCGACCTGACGCTCCGGCAGATCGCCCAGCACGGCCACCAGCTCGTCCGGATGCCGGGCGGCCAGGATGCGTTCGATCCGTCCGAGGAGGGTGTCGGGCGAGAGCCGCCCCTCGGCCATGCTCTCCCGCAGCACGTCGAGCGCCCGCTCCCGGTCCGCGTCGGAGATGCGCGGCTGTTGGGCTTCGGACTCGGACGGGGTCATACGGAAATTCTCCGTGACGGTCAGCCCGGCTGTCCAGATTTCCTTTGCCGCCATGGCGATGATCAGTTAATCTCCTCGCAACGCCCAACGATTCTGGAAGGAGGCGGACATCATGCACCGTTTTGCTCATTCATGCTTCCGCCGCCTTCCGTCTGGGCGTTCCTCGGGCTGATCCGGAAGCGTGTGAACACCTTTCCGGAAGGACCCCCATGACCGATCTGGTCATTCGCCCCCTGGCCGACGACGAGACCTCCGCCCCGTTCCACTCCCTGCCGGATCCCGGTGTGGTGGGGCGCGCGTTGCTGCCGTCGCCGCACGATCGCTTCGAGACCGTCGCCGCCGGCGGCGAGTACCGCCCCGAGTGGACCTGGCTCGCGTTCCGTGGCGACACGGTGGTGGCCCGCGTCGCCTACTGGGGCAGCGAGAACGACGCATCCCCCAAGGCGCTGGACTGGTTCGACTTCACCGACCGCGAGGCGGCGGTGGCGCTGCTCAGGGCCACCCCGTTTGACGCCGAGTACGAGCTGGTCCTGCCGCCCGGCTGGCGCGAGGACCCGGCGGCCCTGGCGGCGGCCGAGGCCAGGATCGAGGCGGCCACCGAAGCCGGCTACCGGACGCTGACCGAACGGTTCCGCTATGTCTGGACCACCGAGTGCGGGCTGCCCGAGAACCCGGGCCGGCTGGAGTTCCGTCCCGAGCCGGACGACGGGGCGGTCTTCGACGTGCTGCGCCGGATACACAGCGACACCAGGGACCACCACGCCCTGCGGGCCATCGCGAAGCACGGGCCCGACGGGGCGGCCCAGGAGGAGATGGACTTCATCAACTGGCTTCCCTCGGGCCGGGAGACGCTGCGGCTCGCCTACACCCCCGAGGGCGCGTTGGTGGGCATCCAGATTCCCGGGCAGAACCCGGCGGGGGCCTGTGTGGGGCTGATCGGGGTGGTGCCGGAACAGCGCGGCCACTCCTACGGTTACGACCTGCTGGCCGAGTGCACCCACACGCTGGTGGCGCACGGCGCCAAGCGGATCGCGGCGGCCACCGACGTGGGCAACAGCGCGATGGCCGCCTCGTTCGCCCGGGCCGGTTATCCGATCGCGCAGCACCGCTACTGCATGACCGTGGACTGACCCCTGGCCTTCGGGCCCGGAGTGAGTCGACGCCGCCCGGCGGGGGGTCTGGCCTGAGCCCGCCGGGCGGCACAGCATGGATGTCATGTCGGTTGAGGGATTCGAAACGGTCGGGGCAGTCGAAGCGGGCCGGGCGGTCCGGGTGTTCGAGGTATGGGCGCCGCACGCCGGCGAGGTCACCCTCCGGCTGGACGGACGCGACCTTCCCATGCGCCGGGCGCCGGGCGGCGAGGGCTGGTGGGAGGTCGAGGCCGAGGCCGGTTCCGGCGCGCGGTACGGCTTCTCGTTGGACGGCGGCGAGGTGCTGCCCGATCCGCGCGGGCGGGCGCTGCCCGACGGGCCCGAGGGGTTGAGCGCGGTGGTCGATCCGACGCGCTTCGCCTGGCGGCACTCGTGGCCGGGGCTGGCCCTGGACGGGGCCGTGCTCTACGAGCTGCACATCGGCACGTTCACCGCCGCGGGCACCTTCGACGGCGCGATCGAACGGCTCGGTCACCTTGCCGATCTGGGCGTCACCCATGTCCAACTGATGCCGGTCTGCCCGTTTCCCGGGCGGCACGGCTGGGGCTATGACGGGGTGGCGCCCTGGGCGGTGCACGAGCCCTATGGCGGGCCGGAGGGGCTTTACCGCTTTGTCGACGCGGCGCACGGGCACGGCCTGGGCGTGGTGCTCGACGTGGTGCACAACCACCTCGGCCCTTCGGGCAATCGGCTGCCCGCGTTCGGCCCCTACTTCACCGAGCGGCACCACACCCCGTGGGGCGCGGCCGTCAATCTGGACGGTCCCGGCTCGGACCAGGTGCGGGCCTACTTCGTGGGCAGCGCGCTGGCGTTTCTGCGGGACTACCGGCTCGACGGGCTGCGGCTCGACGCGGTGCACGCGCTGGTGGACGACAGGGCCGAGCATCTGCTGGCCGAACTCTCCGCCGCCGTGGCCGCGTTGGCCGAGGCGGAACGCCGGCCGCTGTTTCTGGTCGCCGAGTCGGACCGCAACGACCCGCGCACCGTCGCGCCCCGCTCCTCGCACGGTCTCGGCCTCGACGCACAGTGGAACGACGACTTCCACCACGCGCTGCATGTCGCCTGGACAGGCGAGTCCCAGGGCTACTACGCGGACTTCGCCCGCGCGCCGCTCACCGCCCTGGCAAAGGTTCTGACCTGCGGCTTCTTCCATGACGGCGGGTTCTCCGCGTTCCGTGGCCGACGCCATGGGCGGCCGCTGGAACGGTCCGCGGTCCAGACGCACCGGCTGGTCGGCTATGCCCAGACCCATGACCAGGTGGGCAACCGTGCCCTCGGCGACCGGCTCGCCGCCCTGCTCGGCCCGGTGCGCGCGGCACCGGTCGCGGCGCTGGTGCTGTGCGGTCCCTTCACACCGATGCTGTTCATGGGTGAGGAGTGGGGCGCCACCACGCCCTGGCAGTACTTCACCGACCATCAGGACCCGGCGCTGGCCGAGGCGGTCCGCGACGGCCGGCGCCGTGAGTTCGCCACCCACGGCTGGACGGCGACCGAGGTGCCCGATCCGCAGGATCCGGCCACCCGGGACCGCTCCTGCCTGGACTGGGACGAACCGCTGCGGGACGGCGCCAAGGCGGCGCTTCTTGACTGGTGCCACCGGCTGATCGCGATCCGGCACCGCCATCTGCCGCCGGGACTGCGCCTGGACCAGGTGCGGGTGGAGTTCGACGAGACCGCGCGCTGGCTGGTGCTGCACAACGGGCCGCTGACCGTGGCCGTCAACCTCGCCCCCGAGCCGAGGGTGCTGACGCTGGGCCCGGGACCGTTCACCACCCTGGCCGCCACCCACACCACCGCGCACCAGGAGCCGCCCCGGGGCGAACTCGCCCTGCCGCCCAGCTCCGCACAGGTGCTGCTGCGTACCTGAACGACACCGGAAGGCACAGCGTGGATACGCTGACAGCTCGCCGAGGGTGGGAGAGCAGCATGCCGGAGAGCGCACGGGAACGGATTCTCGTCGTGGGGGGCTCGGGGGTGGACACCATCGTCCGGGTCGAGCGGCTGGCCGTGCCGCCGGGCGACAGCGTGTCCGTCGAGCCGATCAGGGACTATGTGGCGCACACCGGCACCGGCTACGCGCTGGCGTTCCACGCGCTGGGGCGGCCGACGACCTTTCTCGACTTTCTGGGCGACGACGACCCCGGGCGGCTGGTCCGCGACCGGTTCGCCGCCACCGGGGTGGACTTCGTGACGCTGCCGGCGCCGGCCGGCACCCCGCGCAGCGTCAACCTGGTGGACGCCGAGGGCCGGCGGTTCTCCTTCTACGACGGCCGGCATCCGGCCGGTCTGACGCTGCCGCTCGATATCGCGCTGCCGCTGGTCGACCGGGCCCGCCATGTGCATGTGGGGCGCAGCGACTTCAACCGGGAGCTGCTGACCGCGCTGGCGGACCGGCCCGACGTCACCACGTCCACCGATGTGCACGCCTGGGACGGGGTGGATCCGGCCGCCCACCCCTGGGTCTTCGGCGTCGACCATGTCTTTCTGAGCGCCGCCTCGATCCAGGGCCGGGCGCCCGAGGTGCTGCGGATGATCCTGGCGCGCGGCCGGGCCCGCCTCGTGGTGGCCACCGACGGCGCCGCCGGCTGCTATCTGCTGGCGGGGCCCGAGGCGGGCGGCGACGGGGAGGTGCGGCACTTCCCCGCGGTGACGCCGCCGGGCCCCGTGGTGGACAGCAACGGCGCGGGCGACTCGTTCGCCACCGCGTTTCTGCACACGCTGCTCGACGGCGCCCCGTTGGCGCGCTGTGTGCACGCCGGCCTGCTGGCCGGCGCGTTCGCCACCACCCACCACGGCACCCACGAACGGCACATCACCGCCGGTGAATTGGCCGGGGAGTTGGCCGCCGCGACCGCTCGCGCTACGCCGGGCCCCCGGTCGGGTCCAGCTTCACCGCGATCGAGTTGATGCAGTACCGCAGGTCGGTGGGGGTGTTGTAGCCCTCGCCGGCGAAGACATGGCCGAGGTGCGAGCCGCAGGTGCGGCAGAGCACCTCGGTGCGCGGCCGTCCCGGCAGCGAGTTGTCCGGCCTGGTCTCCACCGCGTCGCTGTCCGCCGGGTCGAAGAACGACGGCCAGCCGCAGTGCGACTCGAACTTGGTGTCGGAGCGGAACAGCTCGGCCCCGCACGCCCGGCACTGGTAGATCCCGGCGGTCTTGGTGTCCGTGTACTCGCCGGTGAACGCGGGCTCGGTGCCCGCCTGGCGCAGCACCCGGTACTCCTCGTCCGACAGCTGCTCGCGCCACTCCTCGTCGGACTTCTCCACCTGGTACGCCATGGTCTCTCCTTTGCACTTCTGACTGCCGGTCCGAGGGGGGAACCGGTCCGCTCTAGGACGCGAGCCGGGCCAGGATCCTCGGGCCCAGCTCGGTGACATCACCCGCGCCCATGGTGAGAACCAGATCACCCGGCCGGGCGATTCCCGCGACGGTGTCGGGAACGGCGTCCGTCTCGGCGACGGCCTCGACGGTGGCGCCATGGGTGCGCGCGGACTCGATGATCAGCTCGCTCGTCACCCCGGGGATCGGATCCTCCCTGGCCGGATAGATCTCCAGCACCAGACAGGAGTCGGCGAGCGCCAGCGCCTGCCCCATCTCGGTCGCCAACTCCTTGGTACGGCTGAAGAGATGCGGCTGGAACACCACCAGCACCCGGCCGTCGCCGGCGCCGGACCTGATCGCCTCCAGATCGGCCGTCATCTCCGTGGGGTGGTGTGCGTAGGAGTCGATCACCCGCACCCCGGCCGCCTCGCCCTTGGGCTGGAGTCGGCGGCGCACCCCGGTGTAGCTGCCGAGGGCGCGGGCGAGATCGGCGGCCGGCACCCCGGCGGCCACGCCCGCGGCCAGCGCGGCGACGGCGTTGTGCGCGTAGTGCCGGCCGGGCACCGAGACGTCGAACGTCAGCTCGCCGCCGTCGATCGCGACGGTGACCTCGCTGGTCAGCCCCCTGGGCAGCACCCGGACCACCCGGGCGTCGGCGTCCGGCGCCTCGCCATAGGTGACGATGGTCAGCCCGGGCCGGCCGGTCAGCCGCGCGGTGAGCTTGCGGGCGCCCTCCTGGTCGGCGTTGACCACCAGCGTGCCGCCGGGGCGGATCCGCTCGGCGAAGGTCTCGAAGGAGTCGTAGATCTCGTCCATCGAGGCGTAGTTGGCGTGGTGGTCCAGCTCCACGTTGAGGACGACGGCCACCTCGGGCCGGTAGTGGTGGAAGCTGCGGTCGCTCTCGTCGGCCTCGGCCACGAAGATGTCCCCGGTGCCCTGGGCCGCGTTGGATCCCGGGGCGTCCAGATCGCCGCCGATCGCATAGGAGGGGGACAGCCCCAGCTCGGTGAGGCTGACGGCGAGCATCGAGGTGGTGGTGGTCTTGCCGTGGGTGCCGGCCACCGCGATGGCGCGGGTGTCGGCCATCAGCGCGGCCAGCGCCTCGGCCCGGTGGACCACCGGCAGCCCGCGCCCGCCGGCCTCGACCAGCTCGGGGTTGTCCTGCCGGATGGCGCTGGAGACCACCACACAGCTGGCGTCGGGCGCGAGCTGGTCGGCGCGGTGCCCGATCCGGACGTCGACCCCCACCGCGCGCAGCGCGGCCACCGTCTCGGACTCGCGGGAGTCGCTGCCGCCGACCCGCGCGCCGCGCTGGGCGAGCAGCTTGGCGATGCCCGACATGCCGGCGCCGCCGACGCCGATGAAGTGCGGTCGTTCCATGGCGGGCGGGATCGCCGTCGTCATCCGTCAGTCTCCCTGCTAGTCATGTGCGCCCCGATTGTCGCACCCGATAGGAGAGGTGGCGCGCAGCCAGGCCCTGCGCCGGTCGGGCTACTCGCCGTGCGCGAACAGCTTGAGCACCGGGACGCCGACCTGGTGCCTGGCGCGCGAGGCCCAGTCCCGGTGGAACAGCTCCTCCACATAGTGCGGGGCGGTCAGCACCACCACCTCGTCGGCGCCCGTCCGCTCCACCACGGAGGCCAGCAGCTCCAGCGGGTGGTCCTCGATCAGCTGGCCGACGGCGTCGGCGCCGGCGGCGCGCAGCGCGGCCAGCGAATGGTCGAGGCCGCGCCGCGCCGGGGGCAGCGCGTCCTCGCCCTCGGGCTCCTCGGGCTCCCGCACCGCGTCCCCGAACTCGCCGAGCGCCACATCGTCGAGGGCGCGCAGCAGCTGGTCCTGCTCGCCACGCGGCTGCATCAGCACCACGAACGACTGCGGCTCGTCACCGTGCAGCGTGGTGACCATCTCGACGTCGGTGGGCACCATGGCCTTCTCGATCATCAGGACCGTCGTGATCACGATTTGCGCCCTTCGTCTGCGAGGTCCGCGCTCCCGGCGGGGACCACCACGGGCCGCGGGGAGACACGGCGTTGCGCCCTTGAGTCTGCCCACACCAGGATAAGCGGAACGTCACATTCCGCAGATTGTCAGACCCACTCAGATCGCCCGATACCGATGGAAGAGGAACCCCTCGTCCTCCAGCAGATCGGTCAGCCGGTACGCCTGCGGCTCCGGGATCTCGGGGCCGCTCGTCACCCGGGGTGCCGAGCCGATCGCGAGCCGGGGCGCGACCGTCAGACACAGCTCGTCCAGCGCCCGCGCGCCGGCCAGCGCGCCCAGCAGCCTCGGCCCGCCCTCGGTGAGCAGCCTGCGGTAGCCGCGCGCGGCCAACTCGGCCCTGATCAACGCCGGTTCGGCGGATGCGCCGGCACCGGCGAACACCACCTCGACGCCCGCCTCGGCCGCCGCCGCCAGCCGCTCGGGCGGCGCCTTGGCGCCGGTGACCAGCAGCGTCGGCACCGTGGGCGAGGCGAAGAGCGGCCAGGAGAAGTCCAGGTCGAGGCCGACGCTGACCACCGCGACGGCGGGCGCGGGGGCCTGCCCGGCGGCGGCCCGGCGCTCGGCGAACTCGGCGCGCGCCCGCGCCGGCCGGTAGCGCTCCTGACGCACCGTCTCCGCGCCCACCACCACCGCGTCCGCCAGCGCCCGCAGCACCCCGAACACCCGCATGTCGGCCGGGCCCGACAGCGGCTGGGAACGCCCCTCGTGGTGCGCGGCGCCGTCCAGGGAGGTCACCATGTTGGCCCGCAGCCAACAGCCGTCGGAAGCGACCGGCTCCGGATAGGCGTAGGCATCGGCGAGCCCCGGGAGACCCGACAGCCCGCTCGACGGGACGGCCGCCGCCTCGGGCGGGGGGAACAGACGTCGCATGGGCCGCAGTGTGGCACACCGGGCACGGCCGGCCAGGATCGCCCATCTGGCGTAAACTGGGAGATCGTGTCCACCAGCAGCGCAGCCATCCCCGACGACGGCCAGGGCGACCACCCCCGAGAGCCGGCGTCGCTCAGCGCCCGCGATCCCGAGGTGCCGGCCGGCCGTCTGGTGGCCGAGATGGTGCCGCCGCCCCGTTTCGACACCGTCCGGTTCGACACCTATGTGCCCGACCCCCAGCAGCCCAGCCAGCGCACCGCCGTCAAGGTGCTGGAGGACTTCGCCGCCGGGCTCGGCCCGCGCGGCGCTTCCGGCGGGCGGCGGGGGTGGCGGCCCTGGGGCCGCAGGCCCGGGCCGGCCGCCGAGCCGCGCGGCGTCTATCTGGACGGCGGGTTCGGCGTCGGCAAGACCCATCTGCTGGCCTCGCTCTGGCATGCCACGCCGGCGGCCCCCGAGGAGAAGGCGTTCGGCACCTTTGTCGAGCTGACCAATCTGGTGGGCGCGCTCGGCTTCCGGGAGACGGTGCGCACCCTGGGCGGCCACCGGCTGCTCTGCATCGACGAGTTGGAGCTGGACGATCCGGGCGACACGGTGCTGGTCTCCTCGCTGCTCTCCCGGCTGGTCACCGAGGGCGTGGCGCTCGCCGCCACCTCCAACACGCTGCCCGGCCGGCTCGGCGAGGGGCGGTTCGCCGCCGCCGACTTCCTGCGCGAGATCCAGGGCCTGGCCGCCCGGTTCCGGCCGGTGCGGATCGACGGCGACGACTTCCGCCACCGTGGCCTGCCCGAGGCGCCGCCGCCGCGTCCGGACGCCGAGGTGACCGCCACCGCGCGGTCCACGCCCGGCGCGACGCTGGACGACTTCGGCACCCTGCTCGACCATCTGGCGCGGGTGCACCCCAGCCGTTACGGGGCGCTCTGCGACGGGGTGCGCGTCGTCTGTCTCACCGGCGTGCGCCCGGTGCCCGACCAGAGCACGGCGCTGCGCCTGGTGGTGCTGGCCGACCGGCTCTACGACCGCGAGATCCCGGTGCTGGCCTCGGGCGCCCCGTTCGACGAGCTGTTCAGCCGGGAGATGCGCGAGGGCGGCTACCGCAAGAAGTACTTCCGCGCCGTCTCCCGGCTCACCGCCCTCGCCAGGGACGCCGGCGAGCTGGGTTGACGCCCGACCCGCGCGCCAAACCTCTGGACTGCCTCAAAACCGGCGGGTAACCGGATTGGCCCCCGGACACCGGGGGATGAAGGGGACAGCGCGCCGGGTACCGTCGGTTCTCCGGCGCGAACGGGGAGGCGTCATGGGCACATTGGGGACGGGCATCGGCTGGCGCCCCGAGATCGCCGATGTGATCGAGGAGCTGCCGGGCGTCGACTGGGTCGAGGTCGTCGCGGAGAACATCTGCGCCGACCATCCGCCCGCGCCGTTGGCCCGGCTGCGCGAGCGCGGCACCACGGTGATCCCGCACGGCGTCGGCCTGGGCCTGGGCGGCGCCGAACGCCCGGCGCCCGGACGGCTGATGGCGCTGGCCGGGCTCGCCGAGGCGCTGGACGCGCCGCTGGTCACCGAGCACATCGCCTTTGTCCGCGCCGGCGGGCGGCTCACCGGAACGCCCCGCGTCGAGGCCGGCCATCTGCTGCCGGTACCGCGCACCAGGGACGCGCTGGACGTGCTCTGCGCCAATGTGCGGATCGCCCAGGACGCGCTGCCGGTGCCGCTCGCCCTGGAGAACATCGCCACCCTCTTCTCCTGGCCCGACGAGGAGCTGACCGAGGCTCAGTTCCTGAGCGAGCTGGTCGAGCGCACCGGGGTGCGGCTGCTGATCGACGTGGCCAACCTGCATACCAACGAGGTGAACCGGGGCGAGGACCCGGCCGAGGCGCTGGACGCGCTCCCCCTCGAAGCGCTCGCCTATGTGCATGTCGCGGGCGGCGTCGAACGGGACGGTCTCTGGCACGACAGCCACGCACATCCGGTGCCGCCGCGCGTCCTTGAGGTGCTGGGCGAGCTGTGCGACCGGATCCGGCCGCCCGGGGTGATGCTGGAGCGGGACGACGGTTTCCCCGCGCCGGCCGAGCTGGCCGCCGAGCTGGCGGCGATCCGCGCCGTGGTGGAGTCCCGGGCGGTGAGCCATGCCTGAGATCCCGGGGCCCGCCGAGCCGGCCGAACGGGACGCCCTGGACCCCCTCGACGCCGCCCGGCACCGACTGGCCCTCGCCCAGGCCGAGTTGCTCGCCGCGCTGGTCGGCGGCGGGCCGCCGCCCGCCGGCTTCGACGTCGACCGGCTGCGCGTCCAGTCCGAGGCGCTGGCCGCCAAACGGGCCCGGGTGCTGGCGAAGGTCGCCCCCGAGCTGCCCGAGATCCTGGGCAGCGGCTACCGCGCGGCGGCCCGACGCCATGCCGAGCGGCACCCGCTGACCGGCGGGTACCACGAGGACGCCGTCGCGTTCGTCCGACAGCTGTTGGCCGACGGCGGCCCGGCGGACGACCCCGCCGTCCGCGAACGGCTCACCCGCTGGCTGGGCGCGCGGAGTCCCGCGCGCCCGAGATCGATCCGTGGCCTGTGGAAGGCGCCGCTTCGGCGGCGCGAGGAGAGGTGAACGCGATGCTCTTGCTACTCGCACCCGGAGTGCTCGCCCTGTGTTGCCTGGTCGTCGCGCTGCGGCGACGGGCCCTGGCCCAACCACCTGGCGATGTCCACGACACCACCGTGCACACCATGGCGGAGTCCGCCTTCCTGGCCGGCGGCGCCGGCCGGGTCGCCGACACGGTGATCTACGGCCTGGTCACCAAGGAACGCGTCGCCATCGAGGACGACCAGTTCGTGGTGCGGCAGCCCAAGGCCGATGACGCGCTGGAACGGGCGGCGCTGGCCGTCTGCGGTGACGCTTGGCACACCCCGCTGAGGAAGGTGCGCGCCGCGCTGATCGGCTCCCCCGAGGTGCAGGCCATCGGCGACGCGCTCACCGCCCGTGGGTTGCTCTTCGAGCCCCGACGGCAGGCCGCGTGGCGCCGCGCCATCTGGCTCACCCGCACCCTGGCGGTGCTGGGGCTGCTGACCCTGCCCTACGGTCTGGCCACCTCGGCGTTCGACGACCCCACCGCGCTGATCGGCCCCGGCTGCGCCCTGGTGGCCCTGGTCGGCTCCCTGATCGCGGGGCCCGTCTCCTCCGCGCTGACCGACGAGGGCAACAAGGAGCTGTGGCGGCTGCGCCGCACCGTCCCGTTCGTCACCCTGGGCGCGCCCGCCGCCCTGGCGCTGACCGGGGCGATGGTGCTCGAACCGGCGCTGCGCTCCCAGTTCCAGACGGCGCAGGCCGCCGCGGCCCCGGTCGCCGCCACCGGCACCACCGCGACCACCTGGGGCCCCGGCTGCGGCGGCGACGCCGGCGCGACGGGCGGCGGCGGAGACGGCGGTAGCGGTGGCGGGGGCGACGGCGGTGGTGGCGGAGACGGCGGTGGCGGGGACGGCGGATGCGGAGGCTGCGGCGGTTGCGGGGGGTGCGGCGGCTGACCGGCGCGGACGGTAGGTCTGACCGCCGGCGCCAAGCAGCAGACACGACACCGCACCAACGAGACACCGGCCCGCCCGCGCGGCAGCGCGACGGCGTCGGCCCGTCCGCGCGGCAAGCGCAGCGGCGCGGGCCCCGGTCAGGCCAGGCCGGCGACCAGCTCGGGCAGTTCGCGGCGGCGGCCGGTGTAGAAGGGGACTTCCTCCCGGACGTGGCGGCGGGCCTCCGAGGCGCGGAGGTGCCGCATCAGGTCGACGATGCGGTGCAGTTCGTCGGCCTCGAAGGCCAGGATCCACTCGTAGTCGCCCAGCGAGAACGAGGCGACGGTGTTGGCCCGCACATCGGGGTAGCCCCTGGCCATCTTGCCGTGGTCGGCCAGCATCGCCCGCCGCTCCTCGTCCGGCAGCAGATACCACTCGTAGGAGCGGACGAAGGGGTAGACGCTCACATAGTCGCGCGGGGTCTCGTCCGCGAGGAACGCCGGGATGTGCGACTTGTTGAACTCCGCCGGCCGGTGCAACGCCATGTTCGACCAGACCGGATCGAGGAGCCGGCCGAGGCGGGTGCGGCGGAAGAAGTTGTACGCCTCCTGGAGGGCGTCCGCAGTGGCGGCGTGCCACCAGATCATCACATCGGCATCGGCGCGCAGCCCGGACACGTCATAGGTGCCCCGGACCACCACGTCCTTGGCGGCCAACTGCGTGAACAGCTCGGTCACCTCGTCCGCGAGCCCGGCCCGTTCCTCGGGCAGCGCGTCCCGCAGCCGGAACACCGACCACAGCGTGTAGCGGATGACCTCGTTCAGTTCCTTGGCGCGCTTGCCGGTGGGCTTCTCGGGTGCGTTCGTCATGGCGCCTATTCTCCCGCCTCGCCCCTGGGCCCGGTCGGCAGGGTGCGCAGCAGATCGGCCGCCGCCTGCTCGGCCCCGCCGATACAGGCGGGCACGCCCACCCCGTCATAGGCCGCGCCGCACAGGCCGAGACCCGGCAGCCCGGCGAGATAGCCGCGGACCCTGGCCACCCGGGAGTCATGGCCGACGGTGTACTGCGGCAGCCCCTGCCACCAGCGGGTGACCACCTGGTCGACGGGCGTGGCGCGCAGCCCGACCGCCTCCTCCAGATCGCCGAGCGCCACCCGCACCAGATCCGTGTCGTCCCACTCCAGCGGGCCCTCGTCGGCATACCGCCCCACCGAGGTGCGCAGCACGAAGAGCCCGGGGTCGGCGGCCGCGGCCCACTCCCACTTGCCGCTGGTGAAGGTGGCCGCCTTGATGGTGCGGCCGTCGACGGCCGGCACCAGGAAGCCGCTGCCGCGCGGCAGCCGCGCCAGCTCCGAGCGGCGGAAGGCCATCGTGATCAGCGCCATCGAGGCGTACTCGACGGCCGCCAACTCCCCCGCGGCGGCCGGCGCCTCGGCCGCCAGCAGCCGCGCGGCGGCCGGCGCCGGCACCGCGAGCAGCACCCCGTCGGCGACCAGCGAACGGCCGTCGTCCAGCGCGGCCGCCCAGCCGCGCGCGGTGCGCCGCAGCCCGGTGACGGTGACCCCCGTCTCCACCACGGCGCCGCGCCCGGCGACGTTCTCGGCGACGGCCGCAGCGAGGGTGCCGACGCCGCCCTCGATGCCGGTGAAGACCGGGGTGTTGGCGGTGGCGGCCGAGGGCGCCGGGCGCAACGAGCGGACGGCGGCCAGCAGCGAGTCGTGCTTGCGCGCCGCCTCGTAGAGCTTGGGCACGGCGGCACGCAGCGAGATCCGGTAGGCGTCGCCCGCGTAGACCCCGCCGAGCAGCGGGTCGACCAGCCGGTCGACCACCTCGGTCCCCATCCGGTCGGCGACCAGTCGCCCGATGCCGATGTCCTCGGACAGGTCGAGCGGCGGCAGTTCGGTGTCGCGCGCGATCCGGGCGAGGCCGGCGTCCGAGAGCACCCCGGCCAGCGCGGCCGCGGTCGCCGGCACCCCCATCACCTGCCCCTGCGGCATCGGCCGCAGCGTGCCGCGCGACCAGATCCCGGCCGTGGTCACACTGGGCGGCCGCAGGGCGTCGCCGAGGCCGACGGCCTTCGCCAGCTCGATGGCCTCCGGCCGTCTGGCGAGCAGCGACTCGGCCCCCAGATCGACGGGGACACCGGCGATCCGGCCGGTGTGGAGTTTGCCGCCGAGGCGCCGATCCGATTCCAGGAGGGTGACCCGGACTCCGGCGGCGAGCAGCCGATGGGCGGCGGCGAGACCCGAGATCCCACCGCCGACGACGATCACATGCATGGCCCCTACTGTCGCAGACGCCGCGCCGAGTCTGACGCGTGACCTCATCGGAACCCCTTAGCGACAACCGGACTCCCGTGCCATCCGTCCAACGGGTGACAACAGGTCATCGTGACAAGGGGGTTCCGTCATGCGGCAACGCGCAGGAACAGGGCGACACCAGAGACCGGGGGCGGCACTGGTGGCCCTGCTGGTCGGCGGCCTGCTGCTCGCCGGCTGCACATCGTCGTCCTCGGACTCCGCCACCTCGGACGAGGGCGGCGGCAGCCAGGCCGACATGCGCGAGGAGGCATGGTCAGGGGCCGACGACGTCGACGAGGCCGTGCCGGACGACGCCGGCAGCGGCGAGAACGCCGAGCCCCTGAACCCGGAGGACATCGGCACCGTCTCCGAGGTGCCCGACCCCAGCCGGCTGATCCAGTCCGCGTCGATCTCCGTGGTGGTGGAGAAGCTGTCGGACGGCCACGCCGAGGCCGTGCGGCTGACGCAGCGGGCCGGCGGCTATGTGAGCGACGAGTCGACCAGCGGCGGCGAGGGCGGGATGGCGTACTCGATGCTGACCCTGCGCGTACCGGCCGAGGGGTACACCGCCCTGCTGAACGAGCTCTCCGAGCTGGGCGACCTGACCCATCGGGAGCTGACGACCGAGGACGTGGGCGACGAGATCGTCGACGTGGAGAGCCGGCTGGAGACCCAGCGGGAGAGCATCGAACGGGTCAGGGCACTGATGGAGGACGCCCAGTCACTGGAGGACATCGTCCGGCTGGAGTCCGAACTCAGCAGGCGGCAGGCCGAGTTGGAGTCGCTTGAGGCCCGTATCGCCAGCCTGCGGGGCGATACCGCGCTGGCCACCATCTCCCTGGAGCTGATGGTCGAGGAGGCGACCGAGGCCGAGTCCGACAAGGACGACGACCGGCCCAGTGTGGTCGACGCGCTCCTCGGCGGCCTGGAGTTCGTCTGGCTGCTGCTGGTCTGGCTGGCGATAGCGGTCGGCGCCTCGCTGCCGGTGATCGCACTGCTGGCGGTGCTCTGGCTGCTCTGGCGACTGCTGGGCCGCCGGCTGCCGCTGCACCGCCTCACCCGCACCCGCAACAGCCCCGTCCCGCCCCCGCCGGTCACCGCGCCCCCGCCGCTGATCGGAACCCGCGAGTCCCTGCACGCCCAGCGCGACGAACAGCGAACCGCCGACCGGCGCGACGACGACCGTCCGGACCAGCCCGACGCCTGACGAGGCCCAGGCCCGAGCGCACCGCCCGCCCCGTACTCGGCTAGCGGGCGGTGCGCTCGTGGACGTGCGCGACGAGCCGGGTCAGCGCGTCCGGGTCGGTGTCCGGGAGCACGCCGTGGCCGAGGTTGAAGACATGGCCCGGCAGGTCGCGGGCGGCGGCCAGCACCCGGTCCGCCTGCTCGGCGACCACGGCCGGGGGCGCGAACAGCACCGCCGGGTCGAGGTTGCCCTGCAGCGCCTTCCCCGGACCGACCCGGCGGGCGGCCTCGTCCAGCGGCACCCGCCAGTCCACGCCGACCACATCGGCGCCGGCCTCGCCCAGCAGGCCGAGCAACTCCCCGGTGCCCACACCGAAGTGGATCCTCGGCACCCCGTGATGCGCCACGGCGGAGAGCACCTTGGCCGAAGCGGGCAGCACCGCACGCCGGTAGTCGGCCGGGGCCAACGCGCCCACCCAGGAGTCGAAGAGCTGCACCGCCGAGGCACCGGCCTCGATCTGCACCGAGAGGAAAGCGGCGGCGATCCCGGCCAGCCGGTCCAGCAGCTCGGCCCACAGCTCGGGATCGCCGTACATCATGGCCTTGGTGTGCTCGTGGTTGCGCGAGGGCCCGCCCTCGACCAGATAGCTGGCCAGGGTGAACGGGGCGCCGGCGAAGCCGATCAGCGGCACGTCGCCCAGCTCGGCGACGGTCAGCCCGACGGCCTCCGTCACAAAGGAGACGTCCTCGGGATCCAGCGGGCGCAGCCGCGCCAGATCGGCCCGGGTGCGGATCGGCTCGG
Organism: Streptomyces sp. NBRC 109706; assembly: GCF_000974485.1. Classification (GTDB taxonomy): domain Bacteria; phylum Actinomycetota; class Actinomycetes; order Streptomycetales; family Streptomycetaceae; genus Streptomyces. The sequence continues at coordinate 442,419 of NZ_BBOM01000009.1, forward strand.
CGATCACCGGGCCGATGCCCGGCTTGATGTCGAGGTCGATGCCGATCGCCTTGAGCGGCACCACGATGTCGCTGAAGAAGACCGCCGCGTCCACCCCGTGCCTGCGCACCGGCTGCAGCGTGATCTCGGTGACCAACTCCGGCCGGGCGCAGGAGTCCAGCATCGCGATCCCCTCGCGGGCCTTGCGGTACTCGGGCAGCGAACGCCCGGCCTGCCGCATGAACCAGACGGGGGTGTGCGGCACCGGCTCGCGACGGCATGCCTTCAGAAACGGGGAGTCGGTCACAGTCACAGGGGAAGTCTCCCACGGCGTGCGGTTCCGCTCTCGCGCACGGGTGTGGCTACCGGCGGCGGGCGGCCCAGGCGCCTAGGGTTACCCGCCATGGCAGCGTCTCGCACTCATACGGCGGAGGAGTCAGCGGATATGAGCGACCCCGGGGCTGGGGCACCGTCCGCCTTCCGGCAGGCGGTGGCCGCGCTCGCCGCGGCCCGGCCGCGCCCCGAGGTGACGCTCTCCCCGCTTCCCCCACCCCGCAGGCTCGCCCCGCACGCGCATGCGCTGGGCGCCACGGTCACCGAGGGTGGCGAGGAGCTGGCCGACGGACGGTTCGTGCTGCTGCACGATCCGGCGGGCGACGACAGCTGGCGCGGCGACTTCCGGGTCGTCACCCTGGCCAGGGCCGATCTGGAGCCCGACCTCGCGGGTGATCCGCTGCTGCCCGAGGTGGCCTGGTCCTGGCTGATGGAGGCCCTGGACGCCAGGGCGTTGCCGATGCACGCGCCCAACGGCACGGTGACCAGGGCGGATTCGGCGTTCTTCGGCGGCCTCGCCGAGCGCCGTGGCCAGGCCGAGCTGGAGCTGCGGGCGTCCTGGACCCCGGCCGATCCGGCCGATGCCGGCGGACATCTGCTCGCCTGGTGCGGTCTGCTGGCCCAGTGCGCCGGGCTGCCGCCCGAGTCCGGCACCGCCACCGCCGTCACCGCGCTCCCCCGCCGCCGCGGGCCCCGTTCCAACTGACGGTCCGGCTGACAGCCCCGCCCCACCCCGGGCGGGCGACGCGCCGGCTGTCAGGGCGGCGATGACGAATCACCGGTTCGTGATCATTCCTAAAGGCCCGGAACCTTCCTGCCGAAGAGGTCTGTGACCCTTCCATCCGGATCGCCCCGACTCCTCCTCGAAGGAGTCGGATCCTTCCCACCCACTTCCCGGGAGGCCCGGTGTCTGTTCTCCTTGAGCACCCCGCAAGCCTGGTCGCCTACCGCCCTAACAAGCCGACGGCCATGGTCGTCGTGGCCGACCCTCGCGTCCGTTCCACCGTGACCCGCCATCTGTGGGCTCTCGGCGTTCGGGACGTGATCGAGGCGTCGTCGATCGCGGAGGCCCGCCCCAGAGTCGCCAACCCGCGCGATATCTGCGTTGCCGACGTCCACCTGCCCGACGGTTCGGGCCTGACTCTGTTGTCCGAGACCAGGGCCGCCGGCTGGCCCAACGGTCTCGCCCTGTCCGCCGCCGACGACATCGGCGCGGTGCGCAACGCCCTCGCCGGTGGCGTCAAGGGCTATGTGGTCACCGGCACCCGCAACAACCTCGGCCCGCCCAGCCGGCCAGGGGCGGCGCATATCGGCGCCGCCTCCCGTATGCACCGCCGGCAGCCCGGTGCCCCGTCCCACCAGGGCGGCTTCCGCGAGCTGTCCGGCCGGGAGGTCGAGGTGTTGCGGCTGGTGGCGGAGGGCCAGTCGAACAAGGCCATCGGCGTCTCCATGGGGCTTTCCGCCCTCACCGTCAAGAGCCATCTGGCCCGTATCGCCCGCAAGCTGGGCACCGGGGACCGCGCCGGCATGGTCGCCGTCGCGCTCCGCACCGGCATCATCCACTGAACCCCGTCGAGCACCCCCTCCCCGCCGCTGGCGCACGCCCCCACCCCGGGCGTGCGCCAGCGGCGCGAGGAGACGTTGTGCTCCATGAGCGCACAGTTACCCTTGACAGGTGACCGACGCCCAACAGATCACCGAGACAACGCCCGAACTCCCCTCCGCTGAGCCGTCAGGGCCCGTTCCGGTCCCCCTGCTCACGCCCAGGGAGGGCGTTCCCCCGGTGATCGCCGACGAGGCCGCGCTCGCCGAGGCGATCGCCGCCTTCGGCGCGGGGTCGGGCCCGGTCGCGGTGGACGCGGAGCGCGCCTCGGGCTATCGCTACGGGCAGCGCGCCTATCTGGTGCAGCTGCGCCGCGCCGGCGCCGGCACCGCGTTGATCGATCCGGTCGCCTGCCCCGATCTCACGCCGCTCGGCGATGCCATCGCCGACGCCGAGTGGGTGCTGCACGCGGCCACCCAGGACCTGCCCTGCCTGCGCGACATAGGCATGCGCCCCGGGGTCCTCTTCGACACCGAACTCGCCGGCCGGCTGGCCGGTTTCGCGCGCGTCGGCCTTGGCGTGATGGTCGAGACGGTCCTCGGCTACAGCCTGGAGAAGGGCCATTCCGCCGTCGACTGGTCGAGCCGTCCGCTGCCCGAGCCCTGGCTGCGCTACGCGGCGCTCGACGTCGAGCTGCTGGTCGATCTGCGGGACGCCCTGGAGGAGGAGCTGCGCCACCAGGGGAAGCTGGACTGGGCCCTTGAGGAGTTCGCCGCGATCGCCTCGGCGCCGCCGGCCCCGCCGCGCAAGGAGCCCTGGCGCCGCACCTCCGGCGTCCACAAGGTGCGCAAGCGCCGGCAGTTGGGCGTGGTGCGGGAGCTGTGGACGGCGCGGGACGAGACGGCCCAGCGGCGGGATCTGTCGCCGGGCAAGGTCCTCTCGGACGCCGCCATCGTCGCCGCCGCCCAGGCCCTGCCGAAGGACACCCGCGCGCTGGCCGCGCTGCCCGGGTTCGGCCACCGCACCAACCGGCGCCAGCTCCAGCAGTGGCAGGCCGCCGTGGACCGCGCGCTGCGGCTGCCGGAGAGCGAGCTGCCGCAGACGGCGCAGCCGCCGCAGGGCCCGCCTCCGCCGCGCGCCTGGGCGGAGCGGGATCCGGTGGCGGCGGCGCGGCTCTCGGCGGCCCGGGCGACGATCACGGCGCACGCCGAGGAGCTGCGGATGCCGCAGGAGAATCTGCTGACGCCCGAGGTGGTGCGCCGGCTGTGCTGGGAGCCGCCGGCCCGGCTGACGGTGGAGGCGATCGGTGAGGCGCTGCGCGGGCTCGGCGCGCGCGACTGGCAGATCGGGCAGACCGCCGAGCGGCTTGCCACGGCGCTCGCCGACGCCGGCTGAGCACCGATTGGTGGCGTGGGACGGTGGTCCGCTCTTGCCCATCGGTTACCCGCTAGTAGCATGGGCGGTGGATCGAATGTCTCGGCGTGGAGAGAGAGGGCATCGTGCCGCGTACCGTCAGGGACGTCGTCTTTGTTGATGGCGTCCGCACCCCGTTCGGCAAGGCGGGTCCCAAGGGGATCTACCACGAGACCCGCGCCGATGACCTCGTCATCAAGTGCATCCGCGAGCTGCTGCGCCGCAATCCGCAGCTGCCGCCGGAGCGGGTCGACGATGTGGCGCTCGCCGCCACCACCCAGATCGGCGACCAGGGGCTGACCCTGGGCCGCACGGCCGCGCTGCTCGCCGGGCTGCCGCAGAGCGTGCCGGGCTACTCCATCGACCGGATGTGTGCCGGCGCGATGACGGCCGTCACCAGCAGCGCCGGCGCCATCGCGTTCGGCGCCAGCGATATCGCCATCGCCGGCGGCGTCGAGCACATGGGCCGGCACCCGATGGGCGAGGGCGTCGACCCCAACCCGCGCTTCGTCTCGGAGAAGCTGGTCGACGAGTCCGCCCTCTTCATGGGCATGACCGCGGAGAACCTGCACGACCGTTTCCCGCACCTGTCCAAGGCCCGCGCCGACGAGTACGCGGTGCGCAGCCAGGAGAAGGCCGCCAAGGCGTACGCGGACGGCAAGATCCAGCCGGATCTGGTGCCGATCTCGGTGCGCCGCACCGAGGGCGAGGGCGAGTTGGGCTGGGGTCTGGCCACGGCCGACGAGCCGATGCGCCCGAACACCACCCTGGAGGGCCTGGCCAGCCTGAAGACGCCGTTCCGTCCGCACGGCCGGGTCACCGCCGGCAACGCGGCCGGGCTCAACGACGGCGCCACGGCCTCCGTCCTCGCCGGCGAGGACATCGCCGAGGAGCTGGGCCTGCCGGTGAAGATGCGGCTCACGTCCTTCGCGTTCGCCGGCGTCGCGCCCGAGGTGATGGGCTTCGGCCCCATTCCGTCGACGGAGAAGGCGCTGGCCAAGGCCGGCCTGACGATCGACGACATCGGGCTGTTCGAGCTGAACGAGGCGTTCGCCGTCCAGGTGCTGGCGCTGCTGGACCACTACGGCATCGCGGACGACGACCCCCGCGTCAACCAGTACGGCGGCGCGATCGCCTTCGGTCACCCGCTGGCCTCCTCCGGGGTGCGGCTGATGACGCAGCTGGCCCGGCAGTTCGAGGAGCAGCCGCACGTCCGCTACGGGCTGACCAGCATGTGTGTCGGCATGGGCATGGGCGGCTCGGTCATCTGGGAGAACCCCCACTGGGAGGGCAAGTGAGGGCCGGCGCGGAACATCGGGCGAGCGACAAGACAAGGGAGTCACAGTGAGTACCGCCGACACGCTGCGTTCAGCGGCCGAGGTCTTCCCCGACGAGGTGGTCACGCAGGCCACCGTGCGCCATCTGGATCTGCCGCACGAGACCGGCCGGTTCGCGCTGATCACGCTGGACAACGGCTTCGACCACAAGAAGCCGACCACCTTCGGCCCCCGGTCGCTGGCCAATCTGGACGCCGCGATCGACCAGGTCGAGGCGGAGGCGCTGGCCGGTGAGATCGTCGGCGTCGGCCTGACCGGCAAGCCGTTCGTGTTCGCCGTGGGCGCCGACCTCAAGGGCGTCGAGGTGCTGAGCCAGCGCGAGCAGGCGCTGGCCATCGGCACCGGCGGCCACGACGTGTTCCGCCGGCTCAACGGCCTGGCCGTGCCGACGTTCGCCTACTACAACGGCGCCTCGCTCGGCGGCGGCGTCGAGGTGGGCCTGCACTGCACCTACCGCACGGTCTCGGAGTCGATCGCCGCGTTCGGCCTGCCCGAGGTCTTCCTCGGCCTGGTCCCCGGCTGGGGCGGCTGCACCCTGCTGCCGAACCTGATCGGCGCCGACCGCGCCGTGACGGTGATCGTGGAGAACGCGCTCAACCAGAACCGCATGCTCTCCGGCCCCAAGGTCTATGAACTGGGCATCGCCGACGCCATCTTCGAGGCGGCGGACTTCCTGGAGCAGTCCCTGCGCTGGACGGCCGCCGTGCTGCGCGGCGAGATCGAGGTCGGCCGGCAGGACCCGGACCGGGGCGAGGCATGGGACCAGGCCGTGGCCAGGGGCCGTGGGATCGCCGACGAGAAGGTGCATGGCGCGGCCCCCGCCGCCTACCGGGCGCTGGACATCATCGCCCAGGTGCGCAACGGCGATCTGCGGGCCGGCTTCGAGGCCGAGGACACCGCGCTCGCCGATCTGATCATGGGCGACGAACTGCGCAGCGGCCTCTACGCGTTCAACCTGGTGCAGCGCCGGGCCAAGCGCCCGGTGGGCGCCCCCGACAAGTCGCTGGCCCGTCCGGTCACCAAGGTCGGCATCGTGGGCGCCGGGCTGATGGCGTCCCAGCTGGCGCTGCTCTTCGTGCGGCGGCTCAAGGTGCCGGTGGTGCTCACCGACATCGACCAGGAGCGCGTCGACAAGGGCGTCGGCTGGGTGCACGAGCAGCTGGACATGCTGCTGCTCAAGGGCCGGATCAACCAGGACGCGGCCAACCGTCTCAAGGCGCTGGTCACCGGCTCGCTGGACAAGGCGGAGGCGTTCGCCGACGCGGACTTCGTGATCGAGGCCGTGTTCGAGGAGATCGGCGTCAAGCAGCAGGTGTTCGCCGAGCTGGAGGCCGTGGTCCCGGAGCACGCGATCCTGGCCACCAACACCTCGTCCCTCTCGGTCACCGAGATGGCGTCCCAGCTGAAGCATCCGGAGCGGGTCGTCGGTTTCCACTTCTTCAACCCGGTGGCCGTGCTGCCGCTGTTGGAGATCGTGCGCGCCGAGCGCACCGACGACGCCTCGCTGGCCACCGCCTTCAAGGTGGCCAAGGAGCTGAAGAAGTCGGCGGTGCTGGTCAAGGACGCGCCGGCGTTCGTCGTGAACCGCATCCTCACCCGTTTCATGGGCGAGGTGCTGGGCGCCATCGACGAGGGCACCCCCGTCGAGGTGGCGGACGGCGCGCTGGCGCCGCTCGGCCTGCCGATGTCGCCGATGGTGTTGCTTGAGCTGGTCGGCCCGGCCGTGGCGCACCATGTCGCGGGCACCCTGCACGAGGCGTTCCCGGACCGGTTCGGCGTCTCGGAGAACCTGGGCCGGGTGGTGTCGGCCGGCAAGCGCACCCTCTATGTCCACGACGGCGGCAAGCCGGAGCTGGACCCGGAGGTGGCCGCGCTCTTCCAGGTCGGCGACCAGGTGCTCAGCGAGGAGCAGGTCCGCGCCCGCGCGCTGGACGCCATCGCCGAGGAGATCGGCCTGATGCTGGACGAGGGCGTCGTCGCCGAGGCGCAGGACATCGACCTGTGCCTGATCACCGGCGCCGGCTGGCCGTTCCACCTGGGCGGGATCACCCCCTACCTGGACCGCGCCGGCGTCTCCCAGCGGGTGCTGGGCCGACGCCTGCTGGCACCGGGCGTGGCGAGCGTGCCGCAGTAGAGTCCGTGGTGTGACGGACGAGCAGGAACACGCGGCGGCGTCCGACCCGAGCGAATCGGGTCGGACGCCGCTGCTGTTGGTGGACGGCGCCAATGTGGTCGGTTCGGTGCCGGACGGCTGGTGGCGCGACCGGCGCCGCGCGGCGGAACGACTGCGGGACCGGCTGCGGCACCGGCTGGGCGGCTGGCCGGAGCCGGCGGAGGTGGTGCTGGTGGTGGAGGGCGCGGCCCGTGGCGTCACGTCGGTGCCCGGGGTGCGCGTGGTGTCGGCGCCCGGCAGCGGCGACGACACGATGGTGGAGCTGGTGCGCGCCGAGGCCACCGGACGCCGCTGCCTGGTGGTCACCGCCGACCGCGAACTACGGGAGCGGGTGAGGGTGTTGGGCGCGGAGACCCTGGGCCCCAGGCAGCTGCTCGAACGCGTCGCGAATAATTCTCCCGAGGATTCTTCTCCCGGGGAGCGATGAGTTTCCCCCGGGCCCCTGGTCTGTCCTGGTGAACGTCACCGCACTCGGCGGTGGCCGCCAAACCGAGGGAGTCCTCATGTCCACGATGGTCTTTGTCAACCTGCCGGTCGCGGACCTGGAGCGGTCCAAGGAGTTCTTCACCAAGCTGGGCTACTCGTTCAATCCCCAGTTCTCCGACGAGAACGCGGCCTGTCTGGTGATCAGCGACACCATCTACGCGATGCTGCTGGTGAAGCCGTTCTTCAAGACCTTCACCAAGAAGGAGATCACCGACGCCACCACCCACACCGAGGTCATCGTCGCCCTGAGCGCCGACAGCCGCGAGGCCGTGGACGAGCTGGCGGACCGCGCCCTGGCCGCCGGCGGCCAGCAGACGATGGACCCGATGAGCGAGGGCCCGATGTACGGCCGCAGCTTCCAGGACCTGGACGGCCACCAGTGGGAAGTCATCTGGATGGACCCGTCCGCGGTGCCCTGACCGGACCGTCGCCCCGCTCAGAGAAACGCGGACTCGGGGCGATCGCCGTTGATCAGTAAGGGCAGTCGGTTGCGCCGCCCGGCGGACATCACCGCGTACTGCGCCAACGGCGGCGCCTCGCCCCACTCCTGCAACGGCATCCAGGCCGCGGAGGACGGCAACTGCTTGGCATCCGCCGGCACCCTCGGCAACACATGACCGTCCAACACACTGACGATCCGGTTGACTTCACCCTCGTCATCGGTGTCGAACGACGTGGCGAGGACATCCGTCAGCCCCCGCTCATAGCCGGTGGCCTTCCACAGCGCCTCCCGCGCGGCCAGGATCATGCACTTCCCCGGCGGCAGCTCCCCACCCGGCAACACCCACCCGTCCGGACCATGCACCATCAGCACATGATCGGTGGCCGTCGTCGCCAGCACCTGAAACACCATCCGGACGGGCGAACGGGCAATCACGGTACGCACCACAGGGTTCAACTCTCCTTGATCAATGACAACTTGTTGGCTTCAGCGGAGCGCCGGCAGCAGGCCGGCGGCAGCCGTCAGCAGACACATCAACCCGACGAACACCGGCCCGAACCACCCGCCGGTCTGTTCGTCCGGCGTCATCGGCTCCTCCGGCTCGTTCGCCGCGAAGTCCTGGACCAGATGCTGAACGCGCCAGTGCTTCTCGGTGCGCAGCAGGAACATCGTGTGCTCCGGCCGCTGTTGGGTGTGCCCTATGGCCCAGACCGCCATCCGCTGCGGATCGACGTCGTCCACCAGCGGCGAACGGGCCTCACAGGTCATGCACTCCGCACCCTGAACAGCGGGCGGCGCCCCCCGATCCCGCACCTCGCTGAGTATCCAGTCCGCCCCCTTCACCACCTGCGACGCCACCAGACTCATGGCAACTCCCCACTCTTGATCCGATAGTTGGATTCGCTCGCCGAGTTTCGCGCCTTCAACCGCGCGCGCAGCCGCTCATGCGAATCCACGGGAGTTTCGTCTTCGACGGAAGCCGACGCCGACGCGTCCAGCCGGCGCGAACCAGACGGACTTGCCGACCACCCCGTCGTCCCACACATGCCGAAAACACCCGAACCCGTCGGCCATCTACCGCAACAGCCAGAGCCCCCGTCCCGACTCCGCGTCCCAGGCCGGGCAGCGGACGGACGGCACCCCCGGCGACCGGTCCAGCACCTGCACGACCACGACGGCGAGTTGCGACTGGCAGACCGTCAAGCAGCACCAACGCCCCTCAACATGCTTCAGGACGTTCGACAACAGTTCCGATACCCCCAACCGCGCCACCTCCACGGCCTGGGGCGAGGCTCCCAACCCCCGTACCAGGGACGTCACTTCCCCCCGCCAGTACTCGATCGCCCCAGCGCTGACCGTCAACGCCCACCCGTGGACCTGCTGACCAGCGAGGGATCGAACCGGAACGGTCATAGCTCCTCCAGCCTCGACGACACGAGGCGACAGCAAGTCACGTAAGTGACGCGCTCCGTCGCAGAGTTAGGATGACGTGAAACACCACCACCGTGCAAGTGATGCACGATGCATTGCTTCTATCGAGTGACGATGCTCCACCGGCAGTACGCTGTCTGCCGATCAGGGAGGGAGAACATGCCTGAGGACCCGAGACCAACCGTTCGCCGCCGCGTGCTTGGCACCAACCTGCGCCGACTACGCGAGGGTCGTGGCCTCTACCTGGAGCACGCCGCAGGGCACTTGAGCTGCAACCAGTCGAAGATCAGCCGCATCGAATCGGGCCGCAGCCCCATCCGTCCGCTGGACCTCAAGGCCCTGCTCGACCTCTACGAAGTCTCGGACCCCGCTGCCAGAGAAGGCTGGCTCTCAATCGCGCGCGAGAGTCGCCAACAACGGTGGTGGCGCGTCCTGGAGGACCGCCTCCCGCAGGACTTCCTCGACCTGATCGGCCTCGAAGAGGACACGGCGTACTGTCGCGGCTTCCAACCGGGCGTGATCGACGCGCTGTTCCAGACGCCTGATTACGCGGAAGCGGTGATCCGCGCCGGGTCGCCGGACCCTCTCACCGAAAGCAAGCGAACGAAGCTACAAGTGCGTCTTGAACGGCAAGAGGCGCTGACCCGCTCGGAGAACCCGATCTCGGTGTGGATGATCCTGGGTGAGGCCGCGTTGCGGCAGCAATACGGCGGCCCAGAGACGCTCCGACGTCAACTGGACCACGTAATCGAGATCGCTCGCCTTACCAACGTCACCTTGCAGGTACTACCATTTTCAGTTGGCGCCTACCGTGGCGGCCCTTTCCCATTCAAGATCTACCGATTCCCCGAGCCATCCAGCATGGAGGTCATCCTCCTGGAGAACCAGGTGAGCCACACCTACCTTGAGGACCCAGGAGACATCGGCCTCTACTCGGAGATCTTCGACTACCTGCGCGCTACGGCACTTGGCGAGCTGGAGAGCCAGGCTTTGATCAGGGACATCACCAAAGAGACCAAGTAGAAAGAAACAGCAGAAATGCAAGCAAACCAAGCCACATGGTTCAAGAGCAGCTACAGCGCCGAAAATGGCGACTGCGTCGAAATTCGGAGCAGCCTCGACGGTGTTCAGTCTCGCGACTCAAAGGACCACAATGGCCCGTTGCTCGCCTTCAAGGCCGACGGCTGGGCCGCTTTTCTGTCCGCGCTGAACGACGAGCACTACTTCGAGGCGCGCTGACGCGCCAAGCGGGTTCAGAGATCGCCCCTCACACGGGCCTCCACCGACCTGGTGGGGGCCCGTCCACGTCTGGCATCGCCAACTACCCAGCGCCCGGTTCCTTCGGGATAGTGGAAGCATCACCATCCGCTTCCAACCGCGAGGGACCGGACCATGGCAACACGCAACGCCACCTGGTTCAAGAGCAGCTACAGCGGCGGCAACGGAGACTGCGTCGAAGTCGCCTTCCTGGACGAGACCGTGGCCCTACGGGACACGAAGCACACCTGGCGCAAGAGCAGCTACAGCGCGGGCAACGGCAACTGCCTAGAGATCGCCGCACTGAACGGCGACACCCGCGCCGTGCGGGACTCCAAGAACCCGGGCCCCCACCTGACGTTCACCCCCTCCCAGTGGGCCGCCTTCCTCGACCTGGCCACCACGGACCAGCCGGAAGACTGACCCACCCCCGCCTGAACACCACGGGCCTCCACCCCACCGGGTGGAGGCCCGTCCACTTTCCGCCCCGCGCCAACTGATCCCGCATAAGCTGGCGTTCGGTGACGAAGCGATCACCGTCGAAGCCCCACTCACCGAAGGAAGCCGCTCACCATGACAGAACCGGGTCGCGCGTTTCGCGAAGCGTGGATCGCAGGCGTGCAGAAGCACTACCCGGGCGTGCCCAAGCCGGGGTATGTCACGCCGTGGGGTGAGACCCCCGACTGGGAACGCCTGGCCGCCGCAGCCGTCGAGCGGCAGGTCCGCGACTTTGTCGCGGTGAGCGACGGCCGTACGGACGCGCTCAGCCGGGAGCAGAAGGGCCGGTTCGTGGCCATCTGCTGGATCGCCCAGATCCACAAGCACTTCGAGGCCCCGAAGGCCAGCTATGTCGCGGACTGGCCCGAACTCCCGGAGTGGCAACGGGAGACCGACGCGGACATCTTCGAGGCGATCGCACGTGCGTCGTGAGGCCCCTCGCCGGGCATCACCAACAGAAGGGCAGGTACCAATAATGCTTGAGGACAACCCCACCTGGATCAAGAGCAGTTACAGCGGCGGCAACGGCAACTGCGTAGAGGTCGCCATTCTCGCCGCACGGGACACGAAGAACCTCTGGCGCAAGAGCAGCCACAGCGCGGGGAACGGGGACTGCGTCGAGGTCGCGGTAGTGACCGATGCCGGGCGGGCCGTGCGGGACTCGAAGAAGCCCGGCCCGCAGCTGGCGTTCGGCGCCACGCAGTGGACCGCGTTTCTGCGGCTGGCCGTCGGGGAAGGGCCGGTGGGCTGACGGGCTGCGGTCAGGACGGCTGGACCTCGTCGAAGAGGGCGAGGGCTTCGGTGGGGTCGGGGCTCACGAGGCGTTCCAGGCCGGCCGCAGTGATGGTGGCCCAGGTGCCGGCCCGTTCCCACATCCGTTCCTCGAAGGCGCGGACGGCCTCGTCCAGGTCCCCGGGGTCGGCGGCGATCGCCTCGGCGAGTTCCGCGCCTTCCAGCATCGCGAGGTTCGCGCCCGCGCCCAACGGGGGCATCAGATGGGCGGCGTCGCCCAGCAGCGTCACCCCGGGGACATGGGGCCAGCTGTGGGACACCGGAAGGACGTAGAGGGGGCGGTGTACAAAAGTTCCGCCGTGGCGGAGGAGGTCGAGGACGGGGGCGGCCCAGCCGTCGAAGAGCGCCAGCAGGGTTGATCGCACGGCCTCGGCGTCGGCCGGGTCCGGGGCCGGACGCCAGTCCGGCGGAACGCGGAACTGGGCGTAGACCTTGACGTGTCCGCCGCTGTTGCGCTGGGCGACGAGCGCGCGGTTCACGCCGTACACGGCCACCGAGCCGTCGCCGACCAGCCGGGCGAGGTCGGGATGGCGGGCGTCGATGTCGTCCAGGGCGGACTCGACCAGGGTGACGCCGGTGTACTGGGGCGTCGCCGGCGAGACCGCCGGACGGACCCGGGACCAGGCGCCGTCCGCGCCGACCACCAGGTCGAACGTCTCCTTTCGCCCGTCGGCGCAACGGACCAGCACGCGTCCGGGGTCTTGGGCACCACCTCGGCCACCGCTCGTCCCCACTGGACGTCCAGTGGACCGAGCAGCAGGTCGCGGAGTCGCCCGCGGTCGATCTCGGGATTGGCCTGGTCGCCGGGACGGGGTTGCCAGTCGCGGAGGACGGTCCCGTCCGTGTCCAGGATGCGCATGGCCTGGCCCTCGGGACGGGACAGTGCCTGGAACTCCGCCAGCAACCCGGCCTTCTTTAGGGCCAGTTGGCCAAGCCCCTCGTGGAGGTCCAGCGTGCCGCCCGGGGGGCGGGCGTCGCGGGCGGGATCGCGTTCGAGGACGGTGACGGGGTGGCCATGACCGTGCAGGACGCGGGCGAGGGTAAGTCCGGCGGGACCGCTGCCGATCACGGCGATACGGGGGCTCATGACGATCCAACGTACGGCGCCGGGCCTGCATCGGGCCACTCGCTGGTGATCGCGGCAAGTCTGGCGGGGTCGATGACGATGTGGATGTCGGTGATCCGGCCGTCGACCACGGTGAAGGAGATGAGGGAGAGCGGGGTTCCGTCGACGCGCCAGGACAGATAGCCGAGGGTGCCGTTGACCAGCACCGGGTGGTGGTGGACGGCGGTGCCGGCGAACTGGCGGGCGCCGGTGGCGACTTGGGTGGCGCCGAGAGTGACGACCGTGCCGTCGGGGGTGTCGACGGCCAGCCTGACGTTCGGGGCGAGGACGCGGAGCAGCGCCTCGAAGTCGCCGCTGAGGGCGGCGGCGCGGAAGGCCAGGACGGCCTCGCGGTCCTCGCGCCCGGGGGCCGCCGGCCGGTCCTGCGCCCGGACCTTGCGGCGGGCGCGGCTGGCGATCAACTTGCTGGCGTCGGTGGACTTGCCCAGGATCTGGCCGATATCGCGGAACGGGACCGCGAACATGTCGTGCAGGACAAAAGCCAGGCGCTCGTCGGGGGTGAGCGAGTCGAGCACGACGAGCAGGGCGCGGCCGACCGAGTCCGCCCGCGCGGCCTGTTCGTCCGGCGCGGGGGCGTCGTCGGGTGTCACCACCAGGTCGGCGGCGTCCTGGCCGTAGCCCGTTTCGGGGTGGGCCCGGCGGGATCGCAGCAGGTCAAGGCTGAGGCGGCCGACGACGGTGGTCAGCCAGCCGGGCAGGTTGTCGATGGTCGCCGGGTCCTGGCGGACCAGGCGCAGCCATGCCTCCTGCACCACGTCCTCCGCGTCGGCGTGCGAGCCCAGCACGCGGTGCGCGACGGCGCGCAGCCGGTCGCGCTGGGCTTCGAACGCCTCGGGCGAGGGGATGGTCATCGCTTCCGCGGCTCGCGGAGCGAGATGCGGTTGCCGTCCGGGTCCAGCGCCTCGACGCGGATGCCGAACGGGTAGTCCTCGGGCTTGGGCTGCTCGAAGACGACGCCTCGTTGGCGCATGTCCGCGAAGTCCTTGTGCAGATCGTCGGATTCCAGGATCAGCGGGCCTGGCGCGGCGATCCGGCCCTCGTCATCACCCGGCTGTCCCGCCGACGCCGGGTGCGACCAGAGGAGGATGTGCACCGGGCTGTCGGGAAATCCGACGGTCAGAAACCGCCCGTCGGGCCCCGGCGCGTCAAACCGCTTCTGCAGGCCGAGCCCGTCGACATAGAACCCCAGCGCGCGGTCCTGGTCGGTGACATAGACCGTGGCAAACATGAGGTTGGTCAGCATATGCGTTCTCGATTCACTCGTTGGTGAGGCCAGAACGACCGTTCGTATCCGGTCGTCTCCCCCATGACGAGCGCCGAGGCGAAAAGGTAACAGGGCGGGCGGGCCAGTCCGTCCGCGCCGTTGAGGCGGTCATCGACGGGGCCGCCCATTAATCGCTCGTCCGTTCCTCCGACCTGGGGGAAACTCTCCGCGATGACGCCACGAACCGATACGCCTCCCACCTGGGACGAGCGCACGCAGCTGATCACCTTCCTGGACTACGCCCGTGACACGGCGCGAGCCAAGTGCGAGGGTGTGTCCGCGGAAGACGCCCGCAGAGCCCCGCTTCCGAACTCACCGCTGATGACCCTGTGCGGGCTGATCAGCCATCTGCGGTGGGTCGAGTACCACTGGGTCCAGGTGATGTTCCTGGGGGAGGAACCAGCGGGTCCGCTCACGCGGGCGAGCGACGACGACCCCGACCCCGAGATGCGGACAGCGGTCGACATCCCGTTGCCTCGGCTGCTCACCGAATACGAGGCGCAGAGTGACCGCTACCGTGGCCTGCTGTCCGACCACGACTTGAACTCAAGGGCCAAGCGCCCCATCAGCGACGGCCGCCACGTGGACCTCCGCTGGGTGATCCTCCACCTCATCGAAGAGGTCTCCCGACACAACGGGCATCTCGACATCGTGCGAGAGCTGGTCGACGGACGGACCGGCGTCTAGTAGTGGCGGTTGCGGCGGGAGGAGTACGCCTTGTCGCCGCCGAGATGGCCCGGCCGGGTGCGCGGGCGCCCGCCGTGGAGACGGGCAACTCGGACGCGTTCCGTTACGGGGATGAGCTGCGGGGCGTCGCCCCACTGGCCTGGTGTGATCAGCAGGGCAAGCGGGCGGCGCCCGGCCCGTCCGCGCCGCCGCCACCCACACGGACGGGCCCCCGTCCGTGTGGGTGGGGGCCCGTCCGTGTGGGGTGTGCCCGGTCAGTCGGTGGCGCCGAAGGCGGCTGCGCCGGCGGCGTCGAGGCGGCCTTCGAGGCGGGCGACCAGGCCGGTGACCTGGCGGGCGATGGCGGGGCCGGTCAGGCCGGCCTCGGCCAGCATCTCGCCCCGGCTGCCGTGGCCGAGGAACCGCTGGGGGATGCCGAAGTCGCGCAGTGGAACGTCGACGTCGGCATCGCGCAGCGCCTGCGCGATGGCCGAGCCGACGCCGCCGGCGCGGCCGTTGTCCTCGACGGTGACGACGACGCGGTGCTCGGCGGCCAGGCCTGGCAGCGCCGGGTCGACGGGCTTGACCCAGCGGGGGTCGACGACGGTGCAGCTGATGCCCTGCTTGTTCAGCAGCTCGGCCACCTCAAGGCAGACGGGCGCGAGGGCGCCGACGGAGACCAGCAGCACATCGGGCCGGTCGGTGTCGGCGGCGCGCAGCACGTCCATGCCGCCGACCGTGCCGACGGCCGGCACGGGGGCGGCGACCTTGCCCTTGGAGTAGCGGACCACGGTGGGCGCGTCGTCGACCTGGACGGCCTCCCGCAGCTGGGCGCGGAGCTGGTCGGCGTCGCGCGGGGCGGCCAGCCGCAGGCCGGGCACGCACTGGAGCACCGACATGTCCCACATGCCGTGGTGGGAGGCGCCGTCGGGCCCTGTGACGCCGGCCCGGTCCAGCACGAAGGTGACGCCGCAGCGGTGCATCGCGACGTCCATCAGCAGTTGGTCGAAGGCGCGGTTGAGGAAGGTCGCGTAGACGGCGAAGACCGGGTGCAGCCCGCCGGTGGCCAGGCCGGCGGCGGAGACCGCGCCGTGCTGTTCGGCGATGCCGACGTCGAAGACCCGGTCGGGGAACTCCTCGGCGAACCGGCCGAGGCCGACGGGGCGCAGCATCGCGGCCGTGATGGCGACGATGTCCTCGCGCTCGCGGCCAAGACGCACGATTTCCTCGCCGAAGACGGACGTCCAGTCGGCGCCGGAGGCGGAGACCGGCTGGCCGGTGTCGGAGTGGATGACGCCCACGGCGTGGAACTGGTCGGCCTCGTCCTCCCGGGCCGGCTGGTAGCCGCGGCCCTTCTCGGTGAGGCAGTGCACGATCACCGGCCCGCCGAAGCGCTTGGCGCGCTGGAGCGCGGACTCCAGGGCCTGGATGTCGTGGCCGTCGATCGGGCCCACGTACTTGATGCCCAGGTCCTCGAACATGCCCTGGGGGGCGATGACGTCCTTGAGGCCCTTCTTCGCGCCGTGCAGCGTGCCGTAGATGGGGCGGCCGACGACGGGGGTGCGGTTGAGCATCTGCTTGCCGCGTTCCAGCCAGCGCTCGTAACCGTCGGTGGTGCGCAGGGTCGCGAGGTGGTTGGCGAGGCCGCCGATGGTGGGGGCGTAGGAGCGCTCGTTGTCGTTGACGACGATCACCAGCGGGCGGTCCTTGGCACCGGCGATGTTGTTGAGCGCTTCCCAGGCCATGCCGCCGGTGAGCGCGCCGTCGCCGGTGACCGCGACGACCCGGTTGTCGAGGCCGCGCAGCTGGTTGGCCTTGGCGAGGCCGTCGGCCCAGCCGAGCACCGTGGAGGCGTGGCTGTTCTCGATGATGTCGTGCTCCGACTCCTCGCGGGAGGGATAGCCGGAGAGGCCGTCCTTGGTGCGGAGTCCGGAGAAGTCCTGGCGGCCGGTGAGCAGCTTGTGCACATAGCTCTGGTGGCCGGTGTCCCAGAGAATGCTGTCGGTGGGGGACTCGAACACGCGGTGCAGGGCGATGGTCAGCTCGACCACGCCGAGGTTGGGGCCCAGATGGCCCCCGGTCTTCGACACGGCGTCGATGAGGAAGGTACGGATCTCCGAAGCCAGCTCCTCCAACTGGACCGGGCTGAGCCGGTCCAGATCGCGGGGTCCCGAAATACCGGTCAGCAACGCCACCGTTCCTCCTCGCGTCGGGGCACTAACACCATCCGGAGAGTCTAGTGCGGCCCGACCGTCACGGGGATCCCAGCTGCGCGCCAAGTCACCCGGGTCACTGCTGACCCGGGTGACAAAGAACTGTCATGAATAGGGCAGGAAGCGGATTGTCAGGGTAACTATGTTCGTCCTGCGGTGCGTTGGGTCTTTCTCGATACGGAGTCGAGCACGACGGCGACCAACAGAACCGCTCCGGTGATCATGTACTGGATCTCGCTGGCCATGCCCATCAGGTTGAGTCCGGTGGTGATCGACTGGATGACGAGCGTGCCCAGCAGTGCCGACCACACCCAGCCGCGGCCGCCGAAGAGGCTGGTGCCGCCGATGACGGCGGCGGCGATCACGTTCATCAGCAGGTTGCCCGAGCCGAGGCTCTTGGACGCGCCACCGGCCTGGGCGGCCCAGAAGAGCCCACCGAGCGCGGCCAGCGAGCTGGCGATGGTGAAGACGGTGAGCCGGACGCGGGCCACGTTGATGCCGGCCCGGCGGGCGGCCTCGGCGTTGCCGCCGACGGCGAAGATCTGCCGTCCGTAGGTGGTGCGGCGGACGACGAAGTCGACGAGCAGCAGCACGGCCAGGAAGATCACCAGGGCCAGAGGCAGGCCCCGGTGCTGGTTGAGGGTGTAGGCCGTGGCAAAGGCGGCCACCGCCACCAGGCCGACCCGCAGGGCGATCTCGCTCAGCGGGCGGGTGGGCAGCCCGGCGGCCTGTCGGCGCCGTTCCTGGTAGACCAGGGCACCGAGGTACCCGAGGGTGAGCACGGCGGCCAGGCCGTAGGCGGCGGCGATATCGGAGAAGTAGAAGTTGTTGAAGTCCCGCACCAGGCTGTTGCGGGGGATGTTGATGGTGCCCTCGTCGCCCATCGCCCAGATCTGGAGGCCGCTCCAGCCGAGGAAACCGGCCAGGGTGACCACGAAGGCCGGCACTCCGATCTTCGCGAAGAAGAATCCGTGGATGGTGCCGACGGCGGCGCCGGCGAGGATGGCGAGGCCGATGGCGACGAGGTCGTTGATGCCGTGGCTGACCGAGAGGACGGCCCAGATGGCGGCGGACAGGCCGGCCATGGAGCCGACCGAGAGGTCGATCTCGCCCAGCAGCAGCACCAGCACGATGCCGACGGCCATGATGCCGGGGCCCGCGATATAGACGGTGATGTTGCTGAGGTTGCGCGGGGAGAGGAAGGTGCCCGTCTGCGCCTCGAAGACGATGGCGATGATGATCATGCCGATCACCACGGGGATGGAGCCCAGCTCACCTCCGCTGATCCGGCGGCGGAAGTCCTCCACATAGCCGGCGAGGCCGCGTTCCCGCACCAACAGTCGGGGGTCGGGCGCGAGTTTGTCGCTCATGATGCTGTTTCCTCCCCCTGGCCGTCTCCGCCGGCGGTGCTGTCCTTGCGGAGACTGCGGCGGGTGACCGCGTTGTCGGTGGCGCCGGTGATGGCGGCGATGATCTCCTCGCCCGTGGTGTCGGCGGCCCTGAAGACGCCGTTGTTCCGGCCGAGTCTGAGTACCGCGACCTCGTCGGCGACGGCGCGGACGTCTGCCACGTTGTGGCTGATCAGGATGACGCCGAGCCCCCGGTCCCGGAGGCGTTCCACCAGGTCGAGCACCTGGGCGGTCTGCTCGACGCCGAGTGCGGCGGTCGGTTCGTCGAGGATGACCACCTCGGGGTCGCCGACCAGGGCGCGGGCGATGGCCACCACCTGGCGCTGGCCGCCGGAGAGCGAGGCGACCGGGATGCGCACGCTGGGGATGCGGATGGAGAGGGTGTCCAGCAGGTCACGGGCCTGGCGTTCCATGGTGACCTGGTCCAGCACATGGAGGTTGCGCACTTCCCGGCCGAGGAAGAGGTTGGCGACCACGTCGAGGTTGTCGCACAGGGCGAGGTCCTGGTAGACGGTGGCGATGCCGAGGTCCTGGGCGTCGTGCGGCTTGGCGATGCGCACCGTCCGGCCCTTCCAGACGATGCTGCCACTGTCGATCGGGTGGACGCCGGCAATGGTCTTGATGAGGGTGGACTTGCCGGCTCCGTTGTCGCCCACGAGGGCGGTCACTTCACCGGGACGGATCTCCAGGTCGACATCGGTCAGCGCCTGCACGGCGCCGAACCGTTTGGAGACGCCGCGCAACGCCAGAACGGGTTCGACGGGTTCGACGGGCATCAAGATTCCTTCGTGGATACCCCCGCGCGGGAACGGGGGTGGAGAACGGACTCCCACGGAAGTTGGCCCGGGCCCGTTCCTGGGCGGGTGGGTGGAACGAGGCCCGGGCGTTCCGGGGTCAGCCGATGCCGGCTGCCTCGCACGCGTCGGCGAAGTCGGCGGTGCAGATGTCGCTGGCCGCGTAGAACTCGTCGGCGATCACGGTGTCGTTGATGGTGTCGACGGTGACCGGGATCGGCTCCAGCAGGGTGCTGGCGATGCCGGAGTCGGTGGGGCTGTCGACGCTGTCGGGCGCCAGGTCGGCGATGTCCTCGCCGTTCAGCAGCCGGACGGCGATCTCGGCGGTGATCTCCGCCTCGGCGCGCAGGCCCTTGTAGATGGTGAAGGTCTGCTCACCGGTGACGATCCGCTGCAGACCGGCGAGTTCGGCGTCCTGGCCGCCGACGGGGACGTCGTCGATCCCGGCCGCCTGGAGGGCGTTGATGACACCGGCGGCCATGCCGTCGTTGGCCACGTAGACGGCGTCGAAGCCGTCCTCGCCGAGCGACTCGATGGCGGCGTTCATCTCCTCGTTGGCCAGGGCGGAGTCCCAGCCGTCGATGTCCTGGGAGAAGACGATTTCCGCGGTGCCCTCAAGAACCGACTCGGCGCCGCTCTTGAAGAGGGCGGCGTTGGGGTCGGTGGGCGAACCGTTGATCATCACGACCCGGGCGCCTTCGGCCTCGTCGCCCAGGGCGTCGAGCACGGCCTGGCCCTGGAGTTGGCCGACCGCCTCGTTGTCGTAGGAGACATAGGCGTCGATCGGGCCCTCGGCGAGCCGGTCGTAGGCGACCACGGGGACGCCCTCGGCGGCGGCTTCCTCGACCCAGCTGCCGGTGGCGGAGGCGTCCACCGGGTCCAGGATGATCACGTCGACGCCGCCGGTGAGCATCGCGTCGAACTGCTGCTTCTGGAGGTTGGTGTCCTCGCTGGCGTTGCTGTACTGGACGGTACAGTCCTCGCACAGTTCGGCGATCTTGCCTTCGATATAGGGGCGGTCGAAGGACTCGTAGCGCGTGGTGGAGTCCTCGGGCAGCAGCAGGCCGATGGTGCCGCCGCCGGATCCGCCGTTACCCTCGTTGCCGTTTCCCTCGTTGTTGTCGTCGTCGTCGCCACCGCCGGCCTCACCGCAGGCGGCCAGCGCCACCGTCAGGGCCAGGGTCGCGACACCTATCCCGACAAATCGCAGTTGTTGACGCATCGTTACTCATGCCTCCCGCTCGGGCCGCTGCTCCGCGGCCATTCGGTCGGACGAGAGCTAACTCCGGAGGCTTCTTGGCGTCAATACATAAATCCAAGTTCAACCAAACCGATACCTTCCCTTAGGCTCGAAGCGAAGGTTTGGCAACCGTTATGACCGGGCATTAAAGGGCGCCCTCGCCTGGTGGAAAATGGGGCCCTGGTTTCCATTCTGTTCGTTTTACCTCTTGAAGCTTCAACCAGGCGCGCGGGCGCCCGGACCGGCGCTCAGGTGCCCGGACCGGCGCTCAGGTGTCGGGGCCCGCGCCCAGCAGCATTCCGTCGCCCATCTCCCGCAGCACCAGGGCCAGTGCCCCCAACACCTCGGCGCGCGGGCCGAGCGCCCCGGTGGCGAGCGTCAACTGTCGGGCGGCGCTGGGGATGGCGTACCGCCCGACGGAGTCCCTGATCGGGCCGAGGGCGATCTCCCCCGCCTCGGCGAGGTCGCCGCCGAGGACCACCCGGCTGAGGTTGAGCAGATTGCACAACTGCGCCACGGCGGTGCCCACATGGCGGGAGATGTCGCCGATCACCCGCTGGCAGCCCGGATCGCCCTCGCGGGCCAGCTGCACCACGCGCTGCATGGTCAACTCGGGGCCGTGGATGGGGTGGAGCAGCGGCAGCACATGCCGGGCGGCGGTGAACGTCTCCAGGCAGCCCCGGTTGCCGCAGCGGCAGACCGGTCCCGACTCGTCCAGCGTGACATGGCCGATCTCGCCGGCGGTGCCGCCAGGGCCCCGGTAGATCCGGCCGTTGATCACCAGTCCGGCGCCGACGCCGCTGGCCACCTTGATATAGGCCAGATCGCCCGAACCCCGGCCGCTCCCCCAAACCGACTCGCCCAGGGCGCCGAGGTTGGCGTCGTTGTCCACATGCACCGGCACGCCCGTTCTGGCGGCCAGCTCCTCCCGGGGGTTGGTGCCGCGCCAGCCGGGCAGTATCGCGGTCGAGCCGATGGTGCCGCTGGTGATGTCGATGGGTCCTGGGACGCCGAGGCCGATGCCGATGATCTTGCCCCGGTCCACGCCGGCGACGGTGAGCAGCCGTCCGACCAGCTTCTCCGCGCGGTCGAAGCCCTCGTCGGCCGAGGCGTCCACATCGACCGGTTCGGCCTCCTCCGCCAGCACCTGGTGCGCGAGATTGCCGACGGCGACCCGCAGATGGGAGTGGCCGAAGTCCACGCCCACCACGATCCCGGCGTCACCGGAGAGCGAGACGCTGCGCGCCCGCCGGCCACCGGCCGAGGTGGAGCGCACCTCGACCGTGCCCAGCTCCTTCAACTCCCGAACGATGTTCGACACCGTGGCCGCGGACAGCCCGGTGGTCCTGGCGATATCCGCCTGGGTGAGCGATCCGGCGGCGCGAACCGCGCGTATCACCCGCTCCAGGTTGGCCCGGTGCAGCGAGGACTGCGATCCCGGAGTCTTCACGGCTCACTCCACTTCCCTAACCGAGCTTCCCGTCACCCGGCGCAAGCGACAGGGCTCCCGCCGGCCGCCCCACCAGCGACGGGGCACGGCGCCGGGCCCACTATAGGAAGTTCAGACCGCCCCCGGGGGGTCGGCGGAGGAATCCCTGGCCGGGCGGCCCCGAAGTCGTCGCGTTCGCTAACGGATCGCGCCCGCGGTGAGTCCGCTCTGCACCTGCCGCTGGAAGACCACATAGACCACCAGCACCGGCATCATCGCCAGGGTGACGCCGGCGTAGAGGGCACCCCAGTCGCCCTCGTACCCCTGCTGCACCATCAGCGCGGCCAGGCCCTGGGGCAGCACCGCGTCGTCCGGATCGCCGACGTTGAGCACCCGGGGCAGCACGAACTGGTTCCACTGGCCGAGGAAGTTGAAGATGCCGATGCTGATCAGCCCCGGTTTGGCCATCGGCATCATGATCTGGAAGAACGTCCTGGTGTGCGAGGCGCCGTCCAGTGTCGCCGCCTCCTGCACCCCGCCGGGCAGCGTGCGGAAGAAGGCCACCAGGAAGAAGATGGTGAACGGCAGCGAGTACGCGATATAGACGATGATCAGTCCTGGCCGGGTGTTCAACAGGCCGAAGTTGTTGAGCACGAAGAACAGCGGCACCAGGGCGAGGAAGACCGGGAACATCATCCCGCCGACGAACAGCAGATGGATCAGCTTGCTCCCGGGGAACGTGAACCGGGCCAGCACATAGGCGGCCATGGCCCCGAGCAGCATGGTGCCGGTGAGCGAACCCGCCAGGATGATCAGCGAGTTGAGCGCGTAGCGGCCGATGCTCGCGGACGTCCAGGCGTTGCTGAAGTTCTCCCAGTGCAGGCCGGTCGGCAGCCCGATGGGCTCGGAGACCAGCTCCCCGTGCGGGCGCAGGCTGTTGATCGCCACCAGCAGCACCGGGGCCGCCGCCATCACCAGCCACAGCACCAGGAAGGAGTGCGAGAAGACGTTCAGCACGGTGCCGGCCGCCGAGTCCCGCCGCTCGGCGGCGGGGCCGGCACCGGCGTCGGACGCCGACGGATCGCCGGTGGACGGGTCGCCGGTTGACGGGTCCCCGGTGGGTCGGGTGAGACTCATCTGCGGTGCTCCCAAGGGCAGTCGGGGGAAACGAGGGACGGGGCCACGGTCAGAACTCGATCCGCTCGCGTCGACCCAGCCGCATCATCACCGTGGCGAACACCAGGGTGATGAGGAAGAGCGCCACCCCGATCGTGGTGGCGTAGCCGGCCTGCGCGTCCCGGAAGGACTTCTCGAAGAGATAGCTCGGCAGCACGTCCATGCCGTGCTCCGGAACCATCACATTCACCAGCGCGAACGCATCCAGGGCCTGAATTCCCATATAGATCCAGCCCGTCCGCACCGTCTCCCAGGTCAACGGGAAGGTGATCCGGAAGAAGGTGGTGGCCCGGCCGGCGCCGTCCAGCCTGGCCGCCTCGTAGATCTCCGTGGGGATGGCGCTCATCGCGGCCGAGAACAGCACCACATAGAAACCGACGAAGGACCAGCACAGCACGACCAGGACACACCAGATCGCCCAGGAACTCCCCAGCCAGTCCTCCCTGGCCCAGGAGTCGAGGCCCACCGCCTCAAGACCCGCGTTGAGCGCGCCGCTGCGCGGGCTGTAGATCCTGGCCCAGATGACGGCGATGATCGCCAGCGAGAGCACCTGCGGGAAGAAGTAGACGATCTTGTAGAGCCCGGAGCCGGCGACCCCGGAGACGCCGTGGCTCCGCCGCCGCCCGCCCGCGCTCAACATATAGGCGAAGAAGAGCCCCATCGCCAGGGTGACCAGCGGGGCGATCACCAACAGCAGCAGGCTGTTGCGGGTGGCGTCCCAGAACTTGTCGTCGTTCCACATCCTCTCGTAGTTGTCGAACCCGACGAAGTTGTAGTCGCTGCTGTATCCCGTCCAGTCGGTCAGCGAATAGAAGAACGCCTGGAGAAACGGCGAGACGACAAAGAACCCGTACACCAGAAGCGGAAGGGAGAGAAACCAGACGATAAAGCGGTACTGGTCCAGCTTCCGGTATCTCCGGTCGTAACGGACACTCTGTGGAGTGAACCGGGGCGGCAGGAAGAACGCCGCGGTAAGTCGCAGTCTCATACCCGGGGTAAGGCGGTCCTCCGCCTGTTCGGTACTCCGGGCAGTCTTTTCCTTAGCAACGTTCATGCCGCCGCCCCTCACCGCTCAGACGTGCTGGAACTTCTGGATCGAGTCGTCCTGAGCGGTGGCGTCCGCCGCGCGCTGACAGCGGTTGATCGCCTCCTCCGGATCGATGTCGCCGGCCATCATGGTGGCGATGGCGCCGCCGACCTCCTCGTTGTTCAACTGCTTGTACCAGTCCGGCAGCCGGGGCACGATCAGGTTGTCGCCGGCGGCCTCGAAGGACTCCTTGGCGCTGGCCAGTCCGGGCGGCAGGTCGAGCCCGTCGGCCGCGCCGCGCACACAGGTCAGCGAGGAGACCAGACCGGTGAAGTTCTTGGCCGACTCCTGGCCCAGCATGATGCGCAGGAACTCCAGCGCGCCATAGGGGTTGGCGGCGTCCGCCGGGATGAAGAACGGCTCACCGGCCGAGGCCCAGAGCGTCTCGAAGGGCATGGCGTCCGAGGAGTCGAGGCCGGTGGGCGGGCCGACCGCCATGTCGAAGTCCTCGGGGGTGTTGCGCCGCGACTCGTTCTCCACCCAGGAGCCGTTGGGGATGAACAGCGCGCGGTAGCCGTTCCATTCGTCCTGCGACTCCTCGTGCGTCATGCCCGGGCTGCCCCGCAACACATAGCCGCGCGCGGCGAGTTCATGGTACGCCTCGAACGCGGCCTTGACCGCGTCATGGCGCCAGGCGTTGGGCTCCAGGTTGTCGATGGCGCGCATCACGTCGGCGCCGCCGATCTTGGCGATGAACGGGTAGAGGGTGAAGTTGAAGTAGTACGGGTACTGCCCGGCGTAGGTCCAGCCGGCGATGCCCTCGCGCTTCGCCGCCTCGCAGACCGCGATCATCTCGTCCCAGGTGCGCGGGTACTCGACGCCGAGCCGGTCCAGGGCGGTCCGCGAGTACCACTGGCCGTAGACGGTGAAGGCGTAGTTGAGGCGCCACACCTCCTCGGTGCCGAACTGGCCCATCTCCACGGTGCTGGGCATCAGGGTGTCGCGGACGGTCACGTTCGGATCGTCGAGGGAGGGCGCGTCCAGCAGCTCGGTCAGGTCGTAGACCTGGTCGTTACGGATCAGTGCGGCGATGTCCATGGCGTCGGCGCCGCCGTTGTTGATCACGTCGGGCGGTTCGCCCTGCACCATGCGGGGCTGGAGTCTGCGGGAGATCTCGGTGGTCTTGTCGTGCTGGACGCTGCCGAAATCCTCCTGGTAGATCGCCTCGGCGTCCAGCGCGTACTGGTCGCCGAACCCTCCGTCGAAGATGACCACCTCCAGTTCCCCGTCGGGGTCGGCGCCGAAGGGGTTGTCGTCGGACACCTCGCCCCGCTCGGCGGAATCGTCGTCGCCGCCGCCGCTGGCGCAGCCGGCCAACGCGCCCATGGCGGGCACGGTGAAGAGCCCGGCGGCGGCGGAACGGGTGAGCAGGGAACGGCGGTTCAGGTTGGACCTCATGCGCAGCCTCGCCTTCCTGAGGGGAGTCGGACGGATGGCCGCCGACTGCCCGACAGGTATAGTCCACTTGGCGCGCACGGGGAAGATCGCGCACGAAGATCGTCGGGAGGCTTTTCCGAGTTGAGATCTCCGTGACACACATCGAGGGCCGGCCACATCCGAGTGAATCTCGGAATCGTGGCCGGCCCTCGCGTTGACCAGGCGTTATATCCGGCGGGCTGTCAACTCAGCCGCATCTGGCGGCACATGGGCCCCCGTCGGCACGGTCAACCTGGCGGAAACTCACTTACGCAGCAGCGAACGCAGCACGTACTGCATGATGCCGCCGTTGCGGTAGTAGTCCGCCTCGCCGGGGGTGTCGATCCGCACCGTGGCGTCGAACTCCACCCCGCCGTCGGTCGAGACCCGGACCGTGCTCGGCACCGAACCCTCGTTGAGCGCGGTGACCCCGGTGATGGAGAAGGTCTCCTCGCCGGTGAGGCCGAGCGAGGTCGCCGACTGGCCCTCGGGGAACTGCAGCGGCAGCACGCCCATGCCGATCAGGTTGGAGCGGTGGATGCGCTCGTAGGACTCGGCGATCACGGCCCGCACGCCCAGCAGCGCGGTGCCCTTGGCCGCCCAGTCCCGGGACGAACCCGAGCCGTACTCCTTGCCGGCCAGCACCACCAGCGGGATGCCCGCCGCCTGGTAGTTGCTGGAGGCGTCGTAGATGAACGAGACCGGCGCCTCCGGCTGCGTGAAGTCGCGGGTGTAGCCGCCCTCCGTCCCCGGCGCGATCTGGTTCCGCAGCCGGATGTTGGCGAAGGTGCCCCGGATCATCACCTCGTGGTTGCCGCGCCGCGAGCCGTAGGAGTTGAAGTCCCGCCGCTCGACGCCGTGTTCGGTGAGGTACTTGCCGGCGGGGGTGTCCGCCTTGATGGCGCCGGCCGGCGAGATGTGGTCGGTGGTCACGGAGTCCCCGAGCTTGGCCAGCACCCGCGCCCCGGTGATGTCGACGACCGGCGACGGCTGCTCCGTCATGCCCTCGAAGTACGGGGGCTTGCGCACATAGGTGGACTCCGGGTCCCACTCGAACGTCGAACCCGTCGGGATGGGCAGCGCGTTCCACTGGGTGTCGCCGGCGAAGACGTCGGCGTAGCTCTCGCCGAACATCTCCTGGCCGATGGCCGAGGCCACGACCTCCTCGATCTCCTGCTCGCTGGGCCAGATGTCCCGCAGGTAGACCGGCTTGCCGTCCTGGTCGGCGCCCAGCGGCTCCTTGGTGATGTCCACCTTCATCGAGCCCGCGATGGCGTAGGCGACCACCAGCGGCGGGGACGCCAGGTAGTTCATCTTGACGTCGGGGTTGATCCGACCCTCGAAGTTGCGGTTGCCGGAGAGCACCGACACCACGGCCAGGTCGTGCTCGTTGACCGCCTGGGAGATCTCCTCGGGCAGCGGGCCCGAGTTGCCGATGCAGGTGGTGCAGCCGTAACCGACCAGGTTGAAGCCGAGCTTGTCCAGGTAGGGGGTGAGGCCGGCGCGGTCGTAGTAGTCCATGACCACCTTGGAACCGGGCGCCAGGGTGGTCTTCACCCACGGCTTCCTGGTCAGGCCGCGCTCCACCGCCTTCTTGGCGAGCAGCGCCGCGCCCACCATCACCGAGGGGTTGGAGGTGTTGGTGCAGGAGGTGATGGCGGCGACCGTGACCGCGCCGTGGTCCAGCTCGAAGCTGGCGCCCTCGGCGGTGGTGACGGTGACCCGCTTGGTGGGCGTCCCGTTGCTGACCGCCGGCGAGTCGGAGGCCGGGAAGGACTCCTTGCCCGCCTCGTCGGAGTCCGCGTTCGGCACATAGGCGCGCACATCGTCGGCGAACTTGGCGGTGGCGTCGGCCAGCACGATGCGGTCCTGCGGGCGCTTGGGCCCGGCGATGGACGGCACCACGGTGGACAGGTCCAGCTCCAGGTACTCGCTGAACTCCGGCTCGTGCGCCGCGTCCAGCCACAGGCCCTGCTCCTTGGCGTACGCCTCGACGAGCGCCAGCTGCTGGGCGTCGCGGCCGGTCAGCCGCAGATAGCTGATGGTCTCCCCGTCGATCGGGAAGATCGCCGCCGTGGAGCCGAACTCCGGCGACATGTTGCCGATGGTGGCCCGGTTGGCCAGCGGGATGGCGCCCACGCCCTCGCCGTAGAACTCGACGAACTTCCCGACGACGCCGTGCTTGCGCAGCATCTCGGTGATGGTGAGCACCAGGTCGGTCGCGGTGGTGCCGGTGGGCAGCTCGCCGGTGAGCTTGAAGCCCACCACGCGCGGGATCAGCATGGAGACCGGCTGGCCGAGCATCGCGGCCTCCGCCTCGATGCCGCCGACGCCCCAGCCCAGCACGCCCAGGCCGTTGACCATGGTGGTGTGCGAGTCGGTGCCGACCAGCGTGTCGGGGTACGCCTGCCCGTTGCGGACCATCACGGTGCGGGCCAGATGCTCGATGTTCACCTGGTGCACGATGCCGGTGCCCGGGGGCACCACCTTGAACTCGTCGAACGCGGTCTGACCCCACCGCAGGAACTGGTAACGCTCGCGGTTGCGGCCGTACTCCAGCTCCACGTTCTGCTGGAAGGCGTTGGCGGTGCCGAACTTGTCGGCGATCACCGAGTGGTCGATGACCAACTCGGCGGGGGCGAGCGGGTTGATGCGCGCCGGGTCGCCGCCCAGCTCGCGCACCGCCTCGCGCATGGTGGCGAGGTCCACCACACAGGGCACGCCCGTGAAGTCCTGCATGATCACCCGCGCCGGCGTGAACTGGATCTCGCGGCTGGGCTGTGCGCTGGCATCCCAACCGGCCAGGGCCCGGATGTGATCGGCGGTGATGTTCGCCCCGTCCTCGGTACGGAGCAGGTTCTCCAGCAGCACCTTCAGGCTGTACGGCAGGCGGGCCGAGCCCTCCACCTTGTCCAGCCGGAAAATCTCGTACGACTCGTCGCCCACCCGCAGGGTGCTGCGAGCGTCGAAGCTGTTCGCCGACACGACTGTCTCCTTCACCACATGATTTCGCGCGTTCTACCGCAATCCTGCCGTGCGCACCGGGCCACCACTCGCTAAGGGAACCCTAAGTAGTTCCCGCACAACGAGAGCGCCGGCAGGCTGCTTCCGGCTTTCCGCCGTCAAAGATATCTCGATGTCGAGATAACTCTACCGCATCCCCTCGGACAGGTGTCGGAGAGCGGGACGCCGCGCCGGGCCCGGGCGCCGGGGTGGGCGGCCCACTTCGCCCCCGTCATCCCCGGGGTGGACGGCCCGGGCGCCGGTCCCCCGCCGGGCGGAACAAGGTCCGGCCACGGAGCTGATCCGCACCCCCATCGGCCCTACCAGGCTGGGCACATGACCACCACGAACGCGCCCGGGCCGGGCCCAGGAACCGCGGGGCCCGCCCGGCCGCCCGTGCCGGCCTGGGCCGAGCGCGTCGCGCACGCCATCCCGCTGGTCGTGCTGCCGGTCGGCGTCTGGCGGCTGCCGATCGGTTTCGGACACGGCATGGGCGGCGAGCCGATGCCCTCGGCCTGGTTCAGTGACCCGTATGTCGTCGGGCTGACGGTCCTCAGCGAACTTCTGGCGCTGCTCGGCTTCGGACTGGTCCGCCGCTGGGGCGAGATCGTGCCCCGGTGGGTGCCCCGGCTCGGCGGGCGGCGCGTCCCGCCCGCCGCTGTGACCGTCCCCGCGACCCTGGGCGGCCTCGCCCTCACGGCGATCACCGTCCAGTGGGTGTACGAGGCGACCACCAGCGGCAGGGACGCCTGGCCCTACGCCCCGGGCTGGGATCTCCTGGCGATGACGGTGAGCGGGCTGATGAGCCTGTGGGGTCCGCTGCTGCTGGCCCTCACCTACGCGTACCACCGACGCCGCCGGGCCTGACTCCGGACCTGACTCCGGGCCCGGCTTTCGGCGGCCACGGCGGCGTCAACGGGTCAACGTCAGGAGTTCGTCGATCGCGGGTTCCGGGCCGCCCGAGGCGAGGTGGGCGACGGCGGCGAAGGGGGCGATGGTTCGGCTCCAGGCGTGGAGGCGGTCGGGGTCGAGTCCGCAGGCCGCGGCCACCCGTGCGCAGCGGGCCCCGACGCCGTCCGTTCCGGCGCCGGCCACCACATAGTCCACCGCGTCGAAGCAGGGATCGCCCACACACGCCTTCGGGTCGATGGCCATCAGCCCCCGCTCCCGGCCGCCGTCGAGCACATTGCCCAGGTGCAGATCGCCATGGAGCAGCACGGTGGTGCTCGGCGTGTCGAGCAGTCGTTCGCAGCGTCGGACGGCGAGATCCCAGGCGGCGGTGTCGAGGCGGGCCGCGATCGCCGGCTCGGTCAGCCGCCGGCCGACCCGGGCGAAGGCTTCTTCCATCCGGCCGCGCAGCGTTCGTGTGGGCCGGGGCGGCGGGGGCACCGAGTGCAGCGCGGCGAGGAGTTCGGCCCACCGCGCCGGGAGCGAGGCGGCCGGCAGGTCATCCGCCGGCGTTCCCGGCACGATCTCCTCCAGCACCATGGCGCCCGCGTGCTCGTCGAAGGCCAGCACGGCGGGCACCCGGCCGGACGGGGCGAACCGGGCCAGCATCCGGGTCTGCTCGGCCAACAGGGCGCGTTCCGGGCTGAGTTTGAGCACCGCCGGCGTTCCGTCCGGCCAGCGGCAGCGCAGGGTGACCGACGAGGCGCCGTCCGGGAGCGGCCCGTCGAGCGTCAGGCCCCAACGGGATGCCAGCCGGGCGATCAGTTCGGGCGTGTCGGCGCACCAGGCGGCGGCTTCCGGGCCGAACCGGCCGACGATTCTGGTGGTCAGGCTCGCCAGATCGATGAACTCTTCCGTCATCCGGGTCAGTGTGCCGCTCCCCTGGCCGCTGTCCACCGGCTTTCCCCGCCCGGACGGCGGCGCGGGTCAGGGGCGGCCCGCGTGGTTGGGGAGTTGGGTCTCCACCAGATGCAGGATCTCGTGGTCGCCGAGGCCCTGCCGGCGGGACTCGGCGACCAGCTCGGCGGCCAGCCGCACCAGCTGCGCGCGGCGGGGCGCGTCCGTCCGGCCGGTGATCACCGTGCCGCGCCCCCGGCGCACCTCGACCAGGCCCTCGTCCCGCAGCCGCTGGTAACCCCGCAGCACCGTATGGACGTTGATCCCCAGGGAGTCGGCCAGCGAGCGGGCCGGCGGCAGCCGTTCGCCGGCGGTGGCGGTGCCGTCGGCGATGGCGCCCCGCACACAGCCGGCGATCTGATCACCCAGCGGGACGGGCGAGTCGGGGGTGACGCGGAACAGCATCAGGCCGCGCTCCCCCGCCGACGCTCCGCCAGCCCGTTGAGCAGCGCCGCGGCCGTCTCGGCGTCGTCGACGGTGACCACGAACGCCCGGCCGTCGGCCAGCCGCAGCGACAGCGCCTCCCCCGAGCGCAGCACCAGACCCGAGGCGCCGGGGCGCACCCGATAACCCCAGCCGCCGAAGTCGGCGACCGGCCTGACCTGGCGGACGCCCGCGTCCACCACCCGCTCCATCGGGACGGAGAGCCGGGGCCTGGGCAGCAGCGGCAGATCCACCAGCAGGCCGTGCTCGTCGACGGTGACCCGCGCGGCGGCGCAGGCGCCGACCAGCGCCGCCGTCACCAGCACGATCACGCCGGGGATCCAGTCCCCCATCGCCAGCGGCAGCACCGCCGCCAGCGC
This sequence comes from Streptomyces sp. NBRC 109706, assembly GCF_000974485.1. Classification (GTDB taxonomy): domain Bacteria; phylum Actinomycetota; class Actinomycetes; order Streptomycetales; family Streptomycetaceae; genus Streptomyces. The sequence goes on from NZ_BBOM01000009.1 coordinate 473,574, forward strand.
GGCGACCCCGGCCCCGAAGAGCAGCGCGCGCGAGCCGACCGACCGGCTCCAGACGGCGTTCTCGCCGTCGGCCAGCGGCATCGCGGGGACCGGGGGCACGGCCTGGCCCGGCCAGGAGCCGTCGTCGTCCGCCGCGCCCGACCGGCCGGTCAGCAGCCAGGCCGCCCAGCCGACCAGCGCCGCCGCGCCGAAGATCAGCGGCAGCCACCACAGCGGCAGTTCGGCGGCCGCCGGATCCGTCAGATCGGCGTTGACGACCAGCGCGCAGATGAGCACGGCGCCGGTGACGGTGGCGACGGCGGCGCCGATGGCGACCAGGAACCTGGGCGGCCCGAAGCGGCCGAGCCAGACGGACAGGACCATCACCAGACCCGTGGCGACCAGGGTGAACAGGCCGCCGATCACGGCGAAGTCGCGCGACAGGAAGCCGTCCGCCCCGCCGGAGCCGCCGAAGTGCGTCGCCACCCGGTCCGGCAGCCGGTCGTAGAGACGGATCGCGGTGACCAGATAGACGGTGGCGGCCACCGCGAAGGGCAGGGCCACCAGGACGACGTTTCTGACGCTGCGCATGTGCTCTCCCCTGGCTCGTGGCGGGCGCCCCGTCCCGGTCGAAACCCCGGGCCCCGCGCCGCCGTTCGCATGGACGTCCGCCGATTGTTCGCATTCAATGAGAACAAGTAGAACATATGACTGTCCGGCGTGTCATCACTCGAACGGAGCAGCTGGGGAGGAGCAATCTCATATGTGAGATAAGCTCGTACTCATGATCGATGACTACCTGGCCCGCATCGGACAGCTCATTCGGGACGCACGCCAACATCGTGGCCTGACACAGTCCCAGCTCGCGGAGGCGCTCAGCACCAGTCAGAGCGCGGTCAACCGTATCGAACGGGGAAACCAGAACATCAGCCTTGAGATGATCGCCCGCATCGGCGAGGCGCTTGACAGCGAGATCGTCTCGTTGGGTTACGCCGGTCCGATGCATCTGCGGGTCGTCGGCGGCAGACGGCTGCACGGCAGCATCGATGTGAAAACCAGTAAGAACGCCTGTGTGGCGCTGCTGTGCGGCAGCCTGCTCAACTCCGGCCGCACGGTGCTGCGCCGGGTCGCCAGGATCGAGGAGGTCTTCCGCATCCTGGAGGTGCTGAACTCGGTCGGCGTGCGCACCCGTTGGATCAACGAGGGCGCCGACCTGGAGATCGTGCCGCCGGCCGAGCTCGATCTGGACGCGATCGACCAGGACGCGGCCCGCCGCACCAGGAGCATCATCATGTTCCTCGGCCCGCTGCTGCACCGGATGGACCGCTTCAAGATCCCCTACGCCGGCGGCTGCGACCTCGGCACCCGCACCGTCGAGCCGCACATGATGGCGCTGCGCCGCTTCGGCCTCGAAGTCACCGCGACCGACGGCGTCTACCACGCGACGGTCAACCCCGAGACGAGCCTGGACCGCCCGATCGTGCTGACCGAGCGCGGCGACACCGTCACGGAGAACGCGCTGCTGGCCGCCGCCCGGCACGACGGCACCACGGTGATCCGCAATGCCTCGTCCAACTACATGGTTCAGGATCTGTGCTTCTTCCTTGAGCAACTGGGCGTCGGCATCGAGGGCGTGGGCACCACCACGCTCACCGTGCACGGTGTCCCCGAGATCGACCGCGATGTGGACTACTCCCCGTCCGAGGACCCGGTCGAGGCGATGAGCCTGATCGCCGCCGCGGTGGTCACCGAGTCCGAGCTGACCGTCCGCCGGGTGCCGATGGAGTTCCTTGAGATCGAGCTAGCGGTGCTGGAGGGCATGGGCCTGGACCACGACCTCGGCCCCGAGTACAAGGCGGACAACGGCCGCACCCGGCTGGCCGACCTGACGGTCCGGCCCTCCAAGCTGGAGGCACCGATCGACAAGATCCACCCGATGCCGTTCCCCGGCCTGAACATCGACAACGCGCCGTTCTTCGCGGCGATCGCGGCCACCGCGCACGGCTCGACCATGATCCACGACTGGGTCTACGACAACCGCGCCATCTATCTCACCGACCTCAACCGCCTCGGCGGCCGGCTCCAACTCCTCGACCCACACCGGGTGTTGGTCGAGGGCCCCACACGCTGGCGAGCCGCCGAGATGATGTGCCCGCCGGCCCTGCGCCCGGCCGTGGTGGTGCTGCTGGCGATGATGGCGGCCGAGGGCACGTCGGTGCTGCGCAACGTCTATGTGATCAACCGGGGGTACGAGGACCTGGCCGAACGGCTGAACTCCGTCGGCGCCCAGATCGAGACCTTCCGCGACATCTGATCCCGCCGTTCCGGAAAGGCGGGCCGCCGCACCCGGGAGCGGGGTGCGGCGGCCCGCCCTGGCGCTCAGGGAGCGAGGGCGCCGACCCGGGCGAAGGGCACGGTGAAGGCGTCGTAGTCCTCCTTCTCGTGTGAGGTGGACTCGTCGGGCCCGTAAGGCTCAAGGGCGTTGTCCAGCACGGTCGGATCGTGCGGCAGCGACTCCACGGCCGACTGGCCGAAGGTGGAGACCACCATCACGCCCAGCCCCTGCTCCTCGACCGCCGCCCTGGTCAGACCGAGGGCGGCCAACGGGATCCCGATCTCGTAGACGGTGTCCTGCTCGGGGTCGTGACCGCCGGCGAGCAGATCGCTGTAGAGCGTGGGATCGGCGAGGTCGTCCGGGGTGTAGCCGGCGTGGCCGTTGCCCTCGATGCCCCACACCTCGTCGACGGTGAGCCCGTCCCCGTACGCGTACTCGATGCCCGCCTCCGCGAAGGAGGTGTTGTTGGCCGGCTGGTGGTCGAAGCCGCCCTCGGCGTTGAGGCCGAACAGCGCAGGCTCGCCGACCCCCGGCTTGGTGGAGAAGTTCGCCAGCCGGTCGACCTCCTCGTTGGCGAAGGAGGTGCGGATGTCCCAGACCCCGTCCGGGCCCGCGCCCACCACGCCGTCCGATCCGGCGGCCGGGTCGACGTCCAGGGCGATGGAGACGGGGAGGTCGATCGCGTAGGGCTTGCCGTTGCCCGACTGCGGGTAGTCCTGCGCGGGGTCGGCGACATCGGTGACATTGGTGTACTGCCACATCAGGTACAGGTTCTCGTCGTCCCAGGCGGCGGAGAGGGCATACAGGTCGTAGACCGGCCCCTCGTGGCTGCCCCGGAAGATGCGGGGGTCGTCATTGGCCACGCCCTGGGCGATGACCAGCTCCGGCGTCCAGTCGTCGGCCGCGCCGTCCACCGTGATGGTGGCCGAACCGCCCACGCCACCCTCCGGGTTGGTGGCGTAGTAGGGGCTGCCCGAGTCGGGTTCGGCGGCGGCAGGGCCGGTCGCCAGGGCGTGGCCGGCGGCCAGCGGGGCGAGGAGAACGGTCAGGGCCAGGGCGAGCCCGGCCCGGCCGCGCGGACCGGTACGGCTGGTGGGGGAACTTCTGCGCACAACGGCTCCTTCGGCTTGCTGCGGAAGGCCACACGCGCCAGCGGCCGTTCTGCAAGAAGATGCAGAAACTTGCGGCATCGTATGGGCGTTCCCCCGGGGTGTAAACAGTTCTCACAGGGAACCCCGCCATCGGGCCGAAACCGGGGCGTCAACGCTGGTCAACGCGTGGGCGGCTCACTCGCCGACCAGCCCGAGCAGGGTCTCCTGCAGCTCGGAGAGCGCGAGATCGCTCGGCTTCTCGCCGGTCATCGCCGCCTGGGCGGCCTCCTGGACGGCCGCGCTGACCTGGCTGTAGTTCACCGTCTGTGGTCGCGGCAGGGCGCCGATGATCGACTGCTTGAGCACCGGCAGATAGGGATAGCGCCGCACCGACTCGGGATCGTCGTAAAGATCCCCGTAGGCGGGGGCATTGGAGCCGACCGCCAGATTGGCGTGGGCGTTCTCCTCATTGGTCATGAAACGGATGAAGTCGATCGCGGTCGCCCCGTGCTCGGCGAACGAGGACACCGCGAGGTTGTGGCCACCCAGGCTGGACGAGCCGAGCCCCAACAGCCCCGGCAGCAGCGCGACATCGAAGTCGCCGGCCACCGCGCTCGATCCGTCGTCGGCGGCCAACGAGGTGTAGGCGTAGGGCCACTGCCGCATGAACACCAACTCGCCGTCCCGGAACGCCTCCCGCCCCTCCTCCTCGGTAAAGGCGATGGCCCCCTCCGGCACCAGGCCGTCCCGGAAGGCGTCCACCAGGAAGTCCAGGCCGGCCCGCGCCTGCAGGGTGTCGACCCGGGGGCGTCCGTCGCGGTCCACGATCTCGGCGCGGGCGGAGTGCAGTGCCTCGGCGAAGTTGACCGTCAGCCCCTCGTACCGCTCGAACTGGCCGGCGTAGCAGGACATTTCGCCGGCCTCCGGCAGGGCGAGCACCGCCGCGCAGGCGTCGCGCAACGCCGCCCAGGTCATGGGGGGTTGTGCGATGCCGGCGCGCTCCAGCAGATCGGTGCGGTAGTACAGCAGTCCGCCGTCGGCGTTCATCGGCACCGCGTACAGCTCGTCCCCGTACCGCGCGGTCTCCACCACCGGTGGCAGCATGGCGTCCAACGGGAAACGCTTCTCCGGCAGTTGGGCGATCCAGCCGTTCGCTGCGAACTCGGCGGTCCACACCACGTCCAGTGAGAGCACCGCGAACTCGTCGGAACCGGCCTCGGCGACGCGCACCAGCTCCCGGCGCTGCTCGTCGGGATCGGCCGACAGCTCGACAAAGGTGACCCGCTCGTCCGGGCGCTCCTCGTTCCACCGGTCGAGCTGCCCGCGCACCACGCCGGTCAGATCCTCGCCGGCCGCATAGGTGATGGGGCCACGCCCCTCGAATGCCTCCCCACGCCAGCCGCGCCCCACCACGAGCAGCGCGGCCACCACGATCAGAGCCATCACCCCGGCCGCCGCCGCCCACCGACCCCGCACTCTTCGCACACGCCCTCCAGACCGACCGGCACGGGCGTCGCGACGAGGGGGAACGGACCGCCGACCCCCCGGGCCACATCCCCCCGTGACTACTCCGCGTCACGCTAGGAGGGTGGCCGCGGGAGGTCAATACTTCCGCAAGCAATTTCGCAATTTCTTGCAGCAGTGGTCAGCCGTCGGGGGTGAGGACGAGATCCGGGGTGAGGACGGCTTCGGTTTCGCGGTCCACGACGCCGACGCGGATGACGCGTTCGGAGCGGCCGTCCCCGGTGGAGCGGACGTCGAGGGCGAAGAGGACGGAGACGGGGCGTTCCTGTTCGCCGACGCGGTGTGCGCCCGCGTAGTGGAGGATCCGCCAACCGTCCTCGTCCCAGTGCTCCAACAGCCCCGAGCGGATGATCGGGGAGACCGTCTCCCAGGCGAGGGAGCGTTCCAGGAGTTCGACCGAGGCCGCCACCGGGGTGCCGGCGCCGCCCGTGGTCAACGGGTGGCCGAACAGGCGCAGTCGGAGGCGGCGCAGCGGCGTCAGCCAGCGGTGCTCCGGCGCCGCCATCAGCCAGCCGAGGCCGGCGGCGCCCACCAGCAGCGTCGCCGCCGAGCCGAGGGGACGGTCCCCGACCACCGTCCACCAGGCGTCGTCGGCGAACGTGCCGACCGCCGCGCCCAGCGCCACCGCGCCGGCACGGGCGAACGAGTACCAGCCGACGGGGGCGGTGTCGGAAGCCGTGCATCCGCAGGAGGCGTCGGGCGCCACCAGCTTGGCCGCGACCAGATAGGCCAGGAAGCCGGCGCCGAGCAGTGCCCCGCCGAGGATCGGCGCCGACGCCAGGGGAGCGACCAACAGGCCGACGCCGACGGCGAGTTCGGCCACCCCGGTGGCACGGAGCAGCCGCACCGCGCGGCCCGGATCGCGCAGCAGCCTGGGCAGCGCGCTGCGCGCCGCCTGGGCGCGCAGCGAGCGGCGTGCCACCTTGTCGGCGCCGCTGAGCAGCAGCAGGCAGCCGACCAGCGGCGGCAGCAGAGAGGCGATGATCGAGGTCATGGCCGCCCCCGCCTCAGTGGCCGACCGTGACGCGGACCAGGTCCACGGCGCCGTCGGACGGCCGCCAGGCGCCCAGCACCTGGGCCGGCTGGCCGATCCGCAGCCGCGACAGATCCGATGTGAGCGCGCCGCCGGCGTAGGAGGCGGTGGTCTCCGGGATGGTCCGGCCCACCAGTGCCTGCTGGCCGTGCGTCAGATGGAGCCGTTGGCGTTCGATGCCACGGATGGTGGTGTAGAGGTTGACGATGTTGACCCAGACGGCGTCGGCCGCGATGGTGCCGTCCGGCATGGTCACGCCCCTGGCGTAGAGGCCGTCCCCCACCTCGATGTCCTCGGCGGTGGTGGGTCGGGCCTTCCAGACGCTGGTGGCGTTGGTGAGTTGCAGCCGGTGGGTCTCCCCGTGCGAGCCGGCGACATGCAGCAGGGAACGTCGGACGGCGCCGACGCGTCCCTCGGCGAAGCTCGCCCGCGAGACGGCGGGGTCGAGCGAGGGGCCGGGCGCGGCGAACGCGGCGTCGGCGTCCAGGGCGCCGAGCGCGGACGCGCCCACGATGGTGGCGCCGCCCAGCGCGGCGCTGGTCAGGAAGTCGCGGCGGGCGAACCGGTTCGGTCGGGTCATGTGCGGAACTCCTCGCGTCTGCCGGGGTGTGGGGGTGTCCGGGTCATTCGGTGATCAGCACCGGCAGTACGCCGGAGTCCAGGCTGCCGAGCGCGGCGAACGCGGCGGGCGTCAGGTCCAGCACCCGGTTGATCCGGCACTGGCCGCCGCAGCAGGACTGCTCGCCGCAGAAGCTGCGGGTGCGCGGCCCGCAGTCGGTGATGGTGATGCAGACGTTGGCGCCCGAGCACTGGTGCGTCACGTTCATGACCGATCCACAGCCTCGGCGCGGGATTCCGCCCTCGCCGCACAGGTCGGGGCGGGTGATGTCCCAGCACGCCTGGGAGGCGTTGGGCCAGGCGCCGTGGAGAGCGGCGGAGCGGCAGTTGCCGCAGGCGCCGCCGCCCTCGGTGCCGCAGGGGCCCCAGGCGGCGCCGCAGCAGAACCAGGTGGTTTCCCCTGCCCAGAGGGCGTTGGAGGAGCAGGCCACGATGAACTCCCTTTCGTCGGGGGTGCGTTCGCTCGATTTGATATGCACATGACATGCACGTGCATATGCTCGCGCGAGTGTCGGGGATCGTGCGAAGGGTGCGGGTGCGGAGGGTTACGCCGGGGGGCGGCGTCGTCGCCGTGATGCCATGCGCGGTGTGGGGGTGGGGGGTCCAGAGCGGTGCTGGCGGAGCGGCGACCGTCGCCCATAGTGCTCCTCCGTACCCGTGCGGCGCCAGAGGGCCGACCGACCGTCATTGGTGCGGTATATGGCGGGTTCTCCATGGAAGACGGGGCATTTTCGGCCATGGGCGCGCGGTCGGGGAAGCGGAGCTTCCGCTCGTGTTCCTCCGGTGAACCGGTCGGACGCGTCAGGGCGCATGACCTACCGCGATCCGGGGGACAGTGATCAGCAGGACCGGTCGTACCCGGCAGCGGTGAGGAGTTCCGTCATGGACCAGACGCTGGACAACAGACTGGACAACCGACTGGACAGGAAGACCACGCGACGCACCAGGGTGCTGTTCGCGGCGACGGTCGCGTGCGCCATGGCCCTGTCCCCCGTCTTCTTCCTGCACGAGTTGCTCGTCGGCGCTCTGGGGCTGGTCGTCACCGGCCTGGTCACCAGGGACCGCGAGGGCGCGGTGGCCAGGACGGCCACGGTCATCTTCGCCGGCCTGCTCGCCGGAAGCCTCCCCTATCTCCTGGTGGCGGCGGCGAGTTAGCCGCTCACGGCGTCGCGCCGAGCGCTACGCGCTGAGGGGTCGGGGGCGGCTGTCCGTTCGTCGGTCGTAGCTGGCTCGGGCGGCGCGTATCTCGTCGATGTTGGCGGTGCTCCACGCGGCGATGCCGGTCACCAGCTGGGCTATCTCGCGGCCCAGCGCGGTGAGTCGGTACTCCACCCGGGGCGGCACCGTCGGGAAGACGGTTCGGGTCAGCAGGCCCTCGCGCTCCAGCGCCCGCAGGGTCTGGGTGAGCATCTTCTGGGTCACGCCGTCGAGCCGGCGACGCAGTTCGTTGAAACGCATGACCCGGCCGTCCGCCAGCGCGACCAGCGCCAGCATGGTCCACTTGCCCGCGATCAGCTCCAGCACGGCGCGCGGGGGGCAGTCGCGCGAGAAGACGTCGTAGCAGCCGTGTTCGCCGTGTTTCTCGTGATCGAAGCCAGTATCCATGAGGTCCCTGAATACCAGAGAACGGCGCGTATTCCCATGCCACGGTGCGCTGGCCGCGCCGGCCAGACAGCGACGGCGGGGTGCGCTGGCCGCGCCGGCTGGGCGGGGGCGACGGGGCGCGGAGCGCTGGCCGCGCTGGCTGGGCGGGAACGGTTGAACGATCCGGGCGGCGCGGGCGGAGCGAGCGGCGCGGGACGCGGAGCGGAACGGAGCGGAGCGGAGCGCTGGCCGCGCCGGGGCAAGCGCGGGGCGGCCAAAGGCAACCGCGTCGCCGTCCAAGGTCGTTGACCGCACCGGTCTGGCCGGGAACGGTCGAACGGCCCAGGCGGAGGGGCACTGGCCGCGCCGGGTAAGCACGTAGAGGCGAGCCGGGGCGGGATGGGGCGCGCAGCGCTGGCCGCGCCAGCCGGGCGGGGCGGCGGAAATGGCGGGGCCGCCCGGGGCCGTTGGCCGCGCCGGCCGGACCGGAACGGGCGAACGGGCCGAGCGGCGCGGCGCGCTGGCCACGCCGGCTGAGCCGTCAACGGCAACGGCGGGCCGGGCGAGCGCGGGGTGGCAAGAGGCAACCGCGTTGCCGTCCAGAGTCGTTGGCCGCGCTGGCCGGGCCGAGCACACCGCCAGGTTCCCAGACAGCAACGGATGGGCCGTCCAGTGCTGTTGGCCGTGCCGGCCGCAGCGGCCTTTGCGGAGCACTCGGCAACGGCCCGGCGGCCCGGGGCCGTTGGCCGCGCCGGGCAGGCGGGGGTGGGCGGGCGGGCGGGGGCGGGGGGTTAGGGGTGTTGGAAGATGGCGGTCCAGAGGAAGGGGTGGCCGAAGGTGGGGGCGTCTGGTGGTTCTTCGCGCATGCGGCGGAGTTCGATCTCGGTGAGGTCGGAGAAGATCCACCGCAGTTCTTCGGGGGTGTAGGCGAGGCCGCCGTGGAGGTGGGAGTCCTGGTAGAAGGCCTCGTCCGGCAGTTCGGAGCCCATCGCGCCGGTGGCGAAGCAGCTGAGGACGAGGTGGCCGCCGGGGGCGAGGACCCGGTCGATCAGGGAGAGATAGCTGACGCGGCGGTGCGGCGGCAGATGGTGGAAGCAGCCCGAGTCGTGGATCAGGTCGTAGGGGCCGGTGAGTTCGGTCGTGGTGAGGGCGAACGCGTCGCCGGTGAGGAAGCGCACCTCGGCGCCCTGGGCGGCCGCTCGTTCGCGGGCCCAGGCGATGGCGGTGGGCGAGAGGTCGACGGCGTCCACCGCGCAGCCCCTGGCGGCCAGGTGGAGCGCGTTGCGTCCGGGACCGCAGCCGAGGTCGAGGGCGCGGCGCGGGGTGATCAGGCCACGGTCGAGCGCGGCGACCAGGTGTTCGTCCGGCTTGTCGACGAAGAAGGGGACCGGCCGGGAGCGGTCGGTGTAGAAGGTGTCCCACCAGTCGCCGGCGTCGACCGTCCACCGGTTGGCGTCGGGGGTGAACAGCCCGTCCAGCAGCCTCAGTACATCCTCGACGGTGCGTATGTTGCGGTCCATCCGAACTCCTCTCGCGCTGCCGGAACGCTAACCAGCGGACGGGAGAAAGGCCAGTTCAGCGGGGGTGCGGCGGGGCGCCGGGCGGGCGGCTCCCGGGGCTGCGGCGGGCGGGCGGCAGCGGGGGAAGGGGACCGGCCGAAGGGGCGGTGCGGCCCCCGCCGGGGGGCCGGACGGCGGCTTTCCCGGCGGGGCGAGGCGGCTTGGTTCACGAGGTGGGCGCGGGGTGGGCGCGGGGTGGGGTGTTGGTGCGCATCAGGGTGTCGAGTTCGCCGTATTCATAACCTCGTTCGAGGGATTGGTAGGTGCCCTTGGTGAGGAGTTCGACGGCCGCGCGTTCGGCGACGGCGTAGGCGGACTGGGTGAGCCCCGAGCCCACGCTGACCCGGGCGGCGCCGGCGGCGGCCAGTTCCTGGATGGTCGGTGCGCCGGGCCCGGTCAGCACATTGACCGGGGCGTCCAGGTTGTCGACCAGGGTGCGGATGATCTCGGGGTCGGTGACGCCGGGCACGAAGACGCCGCTGGCGCCCTCGTCGAGGTAGGCCCTGGCCCGTTCCAGCGTGGTGTCCAGCAGCGCCCCGCCCTCGCCCGCGCCGCGCAGGAAGACGTCGACGCGCGCGTTGAGGTAGAGCGGGACGCCGACCTCCTCGGCGGCCCTTCGCGCGGCGGCCACCCGTTCCCGCTGCTCGGCGACCGGGCGCAGGGCCGTGCTGCCGCCGTGGGCGGAGTCCTCCAGGTTGACGCCGACCGCGCCGGCCGCCAGCACCTGGCGGATGGTCTCGGCGACGCCGGTCGGGTCGGGCGCGTAGCCGGATTCGATGTCGGCCGTCACGGGGATGTCGACGGCGGCGGCGACCCGGGCGATCAGGTCGACCGCGAGCGACCTGGCCAGCATGTCGCCGTCCGGGGCGCCGAGGGACCAGGCGACGCCCGAGCTGGTGGTGGCGATGGCGGCGGCGCCCGCTCTCGCCACCAGTCGAGCGCTGAGCGCGTCCCAGGCGTTGGGCAGGACCAGCGGTTCGGCTCCGTGGTGGAGGCTGTGCAGGAGTCGGGCCTTGGTGACGCGGTTGGCTGTCTCACTCATGGGGCCAGTAGAGCAGTGTGGGACGGGTGGGGCTGGCGGTTTCCGGACGGCGGCGTTCCTGTGGCGCGGGGGCGTCGGTGTGGCGCGCGGGGGCGTCGGTGTGGCGCGCGGTGGCCTGAAAACGGCCGCGGCTGGGCAGGCTCCCGGGCGTGGCGACGACGCACAGCAAGTCTCAACCTCCCGCCAAACGCTGGCGGTTGATCGGTCCTGGCCTGGTGGTCGCGGTCACCGGGGTGGGGGCCGGGGATCTGGTGGCGACGATGGTGGCCGGCAGCCGCTACGGCTACACGCTGCTGTGGGCGGCGGTGGTCGGCTGTCTGATCAAGGTGGCGTTGGCGGAGGCGACGGGCCGTTGGCATCTGGCCACCGGGCGCACCGTCTTCGACGGCTGGCGGACGATGGGCCGCTGGACCACCTGGTACTTCGGGATCTACATCGTGGTGTGGGGCTTCGTGTACGGGGCCACGGCGATGTCGGCGAGCGGGCTGCCGCTGGTGGCGCTCTTCCCGGACGGGCCCTCGTTGCGGTTCTGGGGCGCGCTGGCCGGCGTTCTGGGCCTGCTGTGCGTCTGGTTCAACCGCTATGCGGTGGTGGAGAAGATCATGATGGTCTTCGCCGGGCTGATGTTCGTGGTGGTGGTGGGTCTCGCGGTGCGGGTCGGTCCGCATCTGGGGGCGTTGGGCGGTGGGCTGTGGCCGACGTTGCCTGACGGTTCGGTGGTGTACACGCTGGGGCTGATCGGCGGGGTCGGCGGCACGATCACGCTGGCCGCCTACGGCTACTGGGTGACGGCCAAGGGGTGGCGCGGTCCCGCGTGGCTGCCGATGATGCGGCTTGACAACCGGATCGCGTATCTGACCACGGGTGTGTTTGTGATCGCCATGCTGGTGGTGGGCGCCGAGCTGCTGCATTCGATGGATATCGCGCTGACCAGTGGCGATCGGGGGCTGCTGGATCTGGGGGCGGTGCTGGAGGAGCGCTTCGGGGCGACGACGGCGAACTTCTTCCTGTTCGGTTTCTTTGCCGCTTCGTTCAGTTCGGTGATCGGTGTCTGGCACGGGGTGAGCCTGCTGTTCACGGACTTCGTGGTGCGCACCCGGCCGGATCGGGCCGGGCGGGTGGCGCTGGAGGGCGACCGGGAGCGGTCGCTGCCGTTCCGGGCCTATCTGCTGTGGCTGACGTTCCCGCCGATGGGGTTGCTCTTTCTGGATCAGCCGATCGGCCTGGTGATCACCTATGGCGTGTTGGGCGCGTTCTTCATGCCGTTCCTGGCGCTGACGTTGCTCTGGCTGCTCAACACCGGTCAGGTGCCGTTGCGTTGGCGCAACGGCAGGGTCAGCAATCTGGCGCTGGCCGGGTCGGGGGTGCTGTTTCTGATCCTGTGTGTGCAGCAGATCCGCGATCTGCCCTGGTGACGGAGGCGGCGGCCATGCCGTGCGACCGGACCGGTGACAGCGCCGGAGCGGGGCGCAGAATGGGGGCATGACCTTCCATGTCGACTCCGAGACCGGCCGGCTGCGCCGAGTGATCCTCCATCGCCCCGGTCTCGAACTCAAGCGCCTGACGCCCACCAACAAGGACGAGTTGCTCTTCGACGATGTGCTGTGGGTGCGGCGCGCCCAGCAGGAGCACGACATCTTCGCCGAGTTGCTCCGCAGCCGGGGCGTCGAGGTCCGGCTGCTCGGCGATCTGCTGACCGAGAGCCTGGACGTTCCCCAGGCCCGTGCCCTGGTGCTCGACCGGGTCTTCGACGAGCGGGAGTACGGGCCGCTGGCCACCGCCCCGCTGCGGGAGATCTTCGAGGGGCTGCCGGGTGCCGAGCTGGCCGAGGCGCTGATCGGCGGGATGACCAAGCGGGAGTTCCTGGAGCGCTATCCGGCGCCGGCCTCGGTGCGGCTGCATGTGATGGAGCCGGACGACTTCCTGTTGCACCCGCTGCCCAACCACCTCTTCACCCGGGACACCTCGGCCTGGGTCTACGACGGGGTGGCGATCAACGCGATGCGCTGGCCGGCGCGGCAGCGGGAGAGCGTGCACTTCGAGGCGATCTACCGCTACCATCCGCTCTTCGCCGGGGCGACCGGGGGCCCGTTCCACTACTGGTCGGCGCCGCACGGCGCGCATCCGTCGACCATCGAGGGCGGCGACGTGCTGGTGATCGGCCGGGGCGCGGTGCTGGTGGGGATGAGCGAGCGGACCACCCCGCAGGCGGTCGAGCAGCTGGCCAGGCGGCTGTTCGCGGCCGGTTCGGCGCGCACCATAGTGGCGCTCGACATGCCCAAGCGGCGGGCCTTCATGCATCTGGACACGGTGCTGACCATGGTGGACGGGGAGACGTTCACCCAGTACGCGGGGCTTGGCATGCTGCGTTCCTACACCATCGAACCGGGCGTGGGCGGACGGGAGTTGACGGTCACCGACCATCCGCCGGAGCATATGCACCGGGCCATCGCGGAGGCGCTGGGCCTGGGCGCGATCCGGGTGCTGACCGCGACCCAGGATCCGCACGCGGCGGAGCGCGAGCAGTGGGACGACGGCTGCAACGTGCTGGCGGTCGAGCCGGGCGTGGTGGTGGCCTACGAGCGGACCGTGACCTCCAACACCGAGCTGCGGCGCAACGGCGTGGAGGTGCTGGAGATCCCGGGCAGCGAGCTGGGGCGCGGCCGGGGCGGCCCGCGCTGTATGAGCTGTCCGATCGAGCGCGATCCCGTGTCCTGAGCCGCGGACGGGTCCTGTCCGAGCCGCCACCGCCCGGCGTCGCCTCGTCGACGCCGGGCGGTGGGACACCCGGGGGCATTGCATAACCATAAGATGCGACGTATATGATTGCGCCCGCATCGGGACAACCTCGACGCTCAGCAGCGAGCACAGATCGGAGTCCTCGTCCATGGCGACAGATCTCACCGGCCGCCACCTGCGCAAGGAGCTGGACCTCACCCCGGCCGAGTTCCGTCATCTGGTGGAGCTGGCCGGCCGGTTGAAGGCCGCCAAGCGCTCCGGGACCGAGGTGCCGCTGCTGGCCGGCAAGCACATCGCGCTGCTGTTCGAGAAGAGTTCCACCAGGACCCGCTGCGCCTTCGAGGTGGCCGCCGCCGACCAGGGCGCGCGCACCACCTATCTGGATCCGGCCGGCTCCCATATCGGCTACAAGGAGTCGGCCAGGGACACCGCCCGTGTGCTCGGCCGGATGTTCGACGCGATCGAGTACCGGGGCAGCGCCCAGCGGACCGTCGACGAGCTGGCGGCGCACGCCGGGGTGCCGGTCTACAACGGGCTCACCGACGACTGGCACCCCACCCAGATGCTCGCCGACGTGCTCACCATGACCGAACTCCACGCCGGCCCCTGGGAGCGGATCTCCTACGCCTATCTCGGCGACGCCCGTAACAACATGGGCAACTCCTACCTGGTCACGGGAGCGCTGCTGGGCATGGACGTGCGGATCGTCGCGCCGCGCCGGCTGTGGCCCGAGGACGGTGTGGTGGCCGGGGCGCGGGAGCTGGCCGAGGAGACCGGTGCCCGGATCACCCTCACCGAGGACGTTCCCGAGGGCACCACCGGCGTCGACTTCGTGGCCACCGACGTGTGGGTCTCGCTGGGCGAGCCGGTGGAGCGGTGGCGGGAGCGGATCGCGCTGCTCCGCCCCTATGCGGTGACCAGCGAGGTGCTGGCCGGCACGGGCAACCCCGAGGTTCGGTTTCTGCACTGCCTGCCCGCCTTCCACGATCTGGGCACCGAGCTGGGCCGCACCCTCCACGAACAGCACGGCCTGGACTCCCTGGAGGTGACCGACGAGGTGTTCGAATCTCCGGCCTCGGTCGTCTTCGAACAGGCGGAGAACCGGCTGCACACCATCAAGGCGCTGCTGGTCGCCACCCTCGGCTGAACTCCCCGCCGACAGCAGGTAATTGGGTGGCCGGCGCGGCATCGCGGTTGGTTGGATGCCCTGCCATGGACCCCAAGGACGACGACGCCCCGGCCCCGACCCTTCCGCCGCTGACGGGCGAGCTGGTGCGACTGCGCCCCATGGAGCCGGCGGACGCCAGGGATCTGTGGCGCTGGCACAGCGATCCCGAGGTCGTCCGCTGGCTGGACGTGGAGCCGCCGCAGTCCCTGGCCAGGACCGAGGCCAGGTTCGCCGAGCCCAGGACCAACACCTTCGAGAAGACGCTGCTGATGATCGAACGGCGCGCGGACGGCCGGCTGATCGGCGTCTGCGGACTGCGCGACGCCAGCCCCGAGAGCGGCCGCGCCGAACTCGACATCTATATCGGCGAGAAGGACTGCTGGAGCCAGGGCTACGGCACGGACGCGGTGCGCGCCCTGTGCCGCTGGGGCTTCGACCGGATGCGGCTCCATCTGATCGCGCTCTGGGTGGTCGCCGAGAACGAACGGGCCGTCCGCGCCTACGAGAAGGTGGGCTTCGCCGTGGACGGCCGCCACCGCGAGTGCTTCCGGGGCGCCGGCCGCTGGCACGACATGCTGCTGATGAGCCTGCTGGAGGGCGAGCTGCGCTAGCCGTACCGATCACGAGCGTTGTCCGACGGACGGGCGACCGCCCGGTGGGCCCGCGTGCGGGGCGGCGTTCGGCCCCACGCGCCGTGTGCGCCGGCGTGCGCGCCCTGGCCGTGCGTCAGTTCGCCTCGGGTCGGGCGTGACGTTTCGTCGGACCTCGGGCGAGAGGAGGACACCCATGGAACGATGGCTACCCGTGACCTCGAATTCGCATCTCGCCCACGATGTGGCCGGCGACGGCCCCGCGCTGTTGCTGCTCCACTCGACGGTCTGCGACCGCCGGATGTGGGACCCGCAGTGGCGGATACTGATCGACGCGGGTTTCCGCGTGGTGCGCTGCGACTTCCGGGGCCATGGCGACAGCCCGGCGGCCGACCGCCCCTACCGTGACGCGGAGGACGTGCGGGATCTGCTGGACGCGTTGGAGATCCCGCAGGCGGCCCTGGTGGGCTCGTCGTTCGGCGGTGGGGTGGCCCTGGAGGTGGCGGCCCGCTGGCCGGGGCGGGTCACCGCGCTCGTCCTGTTGAACGCGGCCCCGCCGCTCGATCCGCCGACGCCCGGGCTGGCCGCGTTCCGGGCCAACCAGGCCGAGTTGATCGCGGCCAGCGAGCTGGCCAGGGCGGTGGAGCTGAACGTCGCCACCTGGCTGGGTCCCGAGGCCGACGGCAACACCCGGGCCATGGTCCGGCTGATGCAGCGGCACGCGTTCGATGTGCGGTGGGCCGCCGAGGAGTTCGCCACGCCCAAAGCCGACTACCGGCTGGGGCAGGTGAAGGCCAGGACGTTGGCCGTCTCCGGCGGGCACGATCTGCCGGACTTCCGGCGCACCGCCGCCGCGTTGCCCGGGCTGTTGCCGAACGCCCGGCACCACGAGCTGCCCTGGGCCGGCCATCTCCCCAGCCTGGAGCGGCCGGCCGAGGTCGCCGCGTTGCTGGTGGAGTTCCTGCGCCCCTCCGGCTGAGCCGTCAGGCGCCGGCGGGCCGCACCACCCGGATGTTGAAGTCGACCCCGTCGGTGGCGCCGGCGATGCCCATGAAGAGCAGCGCGAAATGCTCCTGGCCACGTCCGGTGGCGATATCGCCCAGGTCCAGCTGGGTCGACTCGTCCCAGCCGAGGTCCGTCAGCAGGCGGGAGACGGTCCGCTTGGCCTCGGCGCTGTCGCCGGAGAGGAAGACGGTGCTCGGCTCGGCCAGCACCGTCGGGTCGACCATCACGGTCGAGTCCATCGTGCAGAGCGTCTTGACCACCGGGGTCCTGGGGAACTCCCGCTGGATCAACTGGCCGAGGCTGACGTCCAGATGGCCCAGATCCCAGTCCTCGGTGAGGGCGACGGCGATATCGATCAGCACCTTCCCGGCCAGTGCGTCGGCGCCGATCGCCGTCAGCATGGCGAGCGAGTCGCCGCCGGGCGTCGCGTTGACCAGGACCTCGCTCTCCTCGACGGCGGCCGCCCAACTCACCACCGGCTGGGCGAGTTCGGTGCGCTCCTCGGGCTTGCGGGAACCGAACACCACCCGGTGTCCGGCGCGCGCCCATCCCCCGGCCACCGCGCGTCCCACATGCCCGGTGCCGAGGACGCCTATCCGTGTGCTCTGTGTGTCGACCATGCCCCGAGGCTAGGCAGCCGCACCGGGCCGCCACCTCGGCCGGCCGGCCCAACTCCCCTGGTCCCGGGGGCCTACGCCCGGGGACGGACGGACGACGGCCGAGCACCCGTACGCGGTGCCCCCGCGCCCGCGCCCGCTCGGTGGCCGGCCGTCGCCACGCCCCGTCACCCCCGCCACGGCGACCGCCGGGCGGAGCAGGCCCGAGGAGGGCCTTGGTCCGCGCGCATGGGTGGTGCGGGGAGGCATGCCCCAGCGCGCGGACGGGTGGGCGCCACGGCCTCCGCCCTGCACTGCGGAGGTGCGCCGCCCGGAGAATTCTGGCGCACTCGGCTCCGCCACCGTGAGTATTCGGTCAACTCAACGACGTTACGCGCCTCTTCAGCTACCGAACGTGAGGCTTAACGGTGGGGAATCCGGGGTGTTCGACGGTCTTCGACACGACGGCGAGATCGTCCGGAATTCAGGGGTTCGGCGCCCGGATTCAGGGGTTCAGCCCTTTGCAGTTCAGGGGTTGAGCGCCCGGGCCAGGGCGGCGACCCGGTCCGGGCCGACCCGGCAGCAGCCGCCGACCAGCCGGGCCCCCGCCGCCCGCCAGGCGCGGGCGTCCGCCGGCCGGAACGTGGCCCGGCCGTCCCAACGCCCGTGCGCGGCATCCCAGTTCTCGCCCGAGTTGGGGTAGGCGACGGCCGGTTTCCCGGTGACGGCCACGGCCGTGGCGACGGCGGGGGCGACGTCCTCCGGCCGGCAGCAGTTGACGCCGACGGCGACGATCTCCGGCGCCTCGGCGGCCACCGCGAACGCCTCGGCCAGCGGCTGCCCGGCGCGGGTGCGGTCGCCGTCCACGGTGTAGGAGAGCCAGCCCTGGACGCCGCAGCCGGCGACCACCCGCAGCAGCGCCTCGGCCTCCCGGCTGTCCGGCACCGTCTCCAGGGCCAGCAGATCGGGCTCGCCGGCCAGCAGCGCCGCCACCCTCGGCGCGTGGAACCGCGCCAACTCGGCAACCGAGAGGCCGTAGTCACCCCGGTACTCGCCGCCGTCCGCGCGCACCGCCCCATAGGGGCCGACCGAGCCGGCCACCCAGGCGGTGGCGCCCTCCCTGGCGATCGCCGTCCTGGCCAGCCGGACGCTGTCCCCGATCAGCCGGGCCGCCGCCGTCGGGCCGAGCCCACGGGCGGCGAAGCCGCCGACGGACGCCTGGTAGCTGGCGGTGGTCACCACCTGGGCGCCGGCCCGCAGATAGGCGGCATGCGCGGCGATCAGCCGCTCCGGGTCGTCGACCAGCATCCTGGCCGTCCACAGCGGATCGGCCAGATCGGTGCCGAGCGCGGTCAGCGGCACCGACAGCCCACCGTCCAGCAGCAGCGTCCCCGACGCCGGGGTGTCCGGCCGGAGCGGTGGGGCGGTCGGCATCGGGCTCAGTCCAGCTGGGGGCCGACCTCGGAGGCGATCAGCTCCAGATGGTCGAGATCGTCCAGATCCAGGATCTGGAAGTAGATCCGCTGGCAGCCGGCCTCCCGGTAGACACCGATCTTCTCGACCACCTCGGCGGGCGTGCCGGCCAGGCCGTCGGCGCGCAGCTCGGCGGCGTCCCGGCCGATGGCGGCGGCCCGGCGGGCCACCTCGGCGTCGGTCCGGCCCACACAGGCCACCAGCGCGTTGGAGTAGACCAACTCGTCGGCCTTGCGGCCCGACTCCTCGACGGCGGCCCTGACCACGGCGAACTGCTCGGCGCTCTCGGCCGCCGACCGAAACGGGATGTTGAACTCGTCGGCGTACTTCGCCGCGAGCCTGGGCGTGCGGACCTTGCCCATGCCGCCGACCAGCACCGGCACCCTCTCCTGCGCCGGCTTGGGCAGCGCCGGCGAGTCGGTCAGCTGGTAGTGCTCGCCCCGGAAGGAGAACGTCTCCCCCACCGGCGTCCCCCACAGCCCGGTGACGATGGCCAGCTGCTCCTCCAGACGGGGGAACTTCTCCTTGGGGAACGGGATGCCGTAGGCGGTGTGCTCCTCGGCGAACCAGCCGGCGCCCAGGCCGAACTCGACCCGGCCGCCGGACATGGCGTCCACCTGCGCGACCTGGATGGCCAGCACCCCGGGAAGCCGGAAGGTGCCGGCCGTCATCAGGGTGCCGAGCCGGATCCGGCTGGTCTCCCTGGCAAGACCGGCCAGCGTCACCCAGGCGTCGGTCGGCCCGGGCAGCGGATCGCCGTCGCCCATCCGCAGATAGTGGTCGGAACGGAAGAAGGCGTCAAAGCCCAGCTGTTCGGTGGCCTGTGCCACCCGCAGCAGCGTCTCGTAGCCGGCGCCCTGCTGCGGTTCGGTGAAGATACGAAGATCCATGGCCCTATTCTGCGCCCCGCCCCCGACCGGGGCGTGGCCGCCCGGGGGTGAGCAGCGCGTTCTCCCCCGGGGAGATATCGGGTCTGACGGTCTCGGCGACGCCGTCGTGGAAGACCGCGACCTGCCCGGGGGGCAGCGCTTCGACCACGGCGCCGGCCGGCGGGCCGAGCAGCCGGGCCGCCTCGCCGGCGAACTGCGCGTCCAGCGCCACCACCACCCGCACCCTGGCCCAGAACGTGGACCTGCGCGGCGGGTTGCGCGTCACATGCACCACGGTCCGCCAGGGCCCGTCGGCCAGCGCGGCCGACGGCGGCCGACGCAGATCGCAGACCAACGCCTGCGGCCCCTCGCCGACCGAGGGACCGGTGGGCGGGTGGCTGGGCCACCGGGTGACGCCGTCGGTGACGCCGAGCCGGTCGCCGGCGGCCAGCGCGACGCCGCGCCACTGGTCGGGCACCCGCGTCGCGGCGGTGACCCGCGCCCCGACGCCCAACAGCCGCAGGGCGAAGAGCCGGCCGAAAAGGGACTCCCCCAGCACCCCGACGCGCACCCCGTCGGGGGCCGGACCCGGCAGCGCCACGGGCTGCCCGGCGGATCCGGTGCCCAGGTGCACGCCGGTGGCGACCGGGGTGAGCCGCAACGCGGACGCGTCGCCCGCGTCGGCCGGCCGCCAGACGGTGGCGGGCAGACTCTCCCACTCGGGATCGTGGCCACCGCTGCGCTTCGCGTTCATCCTTCACCTCGAAAAGCCGGCCACCGGCGACGGTGGGTCCTGTGGGAACGCGCCACCGGCGGGTGCCCGGAGACGGCGGCGCGGGCGACGGGGGCGCCGTGCACGCCCCGACGGGCCGTCATCCGCGGGCGCTCGGGACGGGGAGCAGGCCGGTGGCCTCGGTCAGGGGGGAGGCGGGGTGGGCCAGGGGCAGGGTGGCCAGCAGTCCGGCGCGTGTCTCGGGCGGGCGGGCGGACAGGACGCCGGCGGCGGTCAGCCGTTCGCGTTCGGCGTTCGCCTGCGCGGGCACCGCGCTGACCAGGCGGACCCCGACCCGCACCGAGACGCCGTGCGATTCGGCGCGCAGCGTCGCCGCCGTGATCACCCGGTCGGTGGCGGAGCCGACCAGGGTGCCCAACAGCCGGGTCCAGGACGGCTGGTCGGGCACGGCGGCGCCGGCCACGCAGTGGGTGGCCGAGGCGCCGGCCCAGACCCCGGGCAGCGGCTGGCCCCGGCCGTCCGGATCGCCGGTCTCCCGCAGCAGGGCGCGCAGCGCCTCGGGGCCGAGCGGCGCGCAGCGCACGCCCTGCGCCGCCAGCCGGGCGCGCAGCCGCGCGGTGGCGGCGGCCACGGCGGCGCGCTCCCCCCGCGCGCCGCCGCCGCGCCGTTCGGCGGCGGCCGGCGCCTCCCACGGCTCGTAGCGCACCACCAGCAGCGCGCGGAGCGCCACCGGGCGTTGCTGGGTGGGCAGTTGACGGTAGGCGATGGTCGGCTGGTAGCGGTGCTCGTGGTCCCAGGGCGGCACGCCGAACTGTTCGACCAGCAGCTGTGCCGTCGCGGGACCCGCCGGGTCGCGGGTGAGGAAGTCGCCGAGCAGCCCCACCGGCAGGGTGGGCAGCGCGCCCGAAGGGCAGGCGAGCACGGCGGCCAGGCCGCGCCCGTCGGCCAGCACGCCGAGCGTCGGTCCGTTGCGGTTCTCCACCTCGACCACGTCCAGCGCGGGCAGCACGGTGTGGGCGAGCCCCAGCCACTGCGGATCGTCGGCGGCCCTGGCCGGGGGTTCCGGGGTGAGCGCGCCCCGCCGCAGCCCGGCGAGCAGCCGCTGGTCGAGCCATTCGCCGTCGCGCCGCAGCAGTGCGCCGGCGAGCAGCGCGGCACCGCCGCCGGCCAGGCTGTAACCCCAGGGCCCGGCGATGACGACGCCGGTCGCCGCGCAGCCGAGGCCCGCCTGGAGGGCGACCAGGCGGGCCCGGCCGAAGCGTGCGGTTGGTGTGCTCAACTCTGGTCGCCTTCCGTCTCGTTGCCGGCCCCGCGCTGTTCGCGGGCGGCGGCCTGCGGGTCGAGCACCGGGCCGGCCGGCAGCAGCCCGACATAGGACTGCGGCACCGAGGGCGCGTCGCCTGGCCGATAGCGCAGCCGTTCCACGGCCTCCGGCGAGGCGAACGGGTAGGCGGTGCCGCTGTCGGTGATCAGCGTGTAGGTGCCGCCGCTGCCGGCCGAGGTGGTGGCCCGCACCACGGCGCCCGAGCCCGGCGGCAGATAGATCGCGTCCAGCAGCCCGAGCCGTTCGCCGTCCGCGCTGGTCACCGGGGAGAGGCCGGCCGGTTCCGGGAGGGATCCCGGCAGGTGGACGGTGGCCGGCCAGGGCGCGTCGCCGGGCTGGCCGCCGGGCTGGGTGCTGACGCAGACCGGCTGGTCGCGGCCCGGTTCCTCGGCCTGCGGCAACGCGGTCGGCCAGGCCCGGTCGCCCGGCGCCCGTTCGTCCGCGCGGGGCGCGCGGGCCGCCTGCGGGAGGGCGATCTCGTGGTCGGCGCCGGCCTGGGCGCTGAGCAGGGTGTGCAGCAACGGCGAGACGGCGACCAGCCCTTGGGGCCGCACCAGATAGAACTGCTGCCCGGGGGCCTTGGTCGGGGTGTGCGCCAGATCGCCGACCAGCGCGTCGAAGGGCAGCTCCACCGACGGGGCGGCGCCCACGCCGTCCCCGGCCTCGGGGATCTCGATGGCCGGCCCCTCGGGCAGGGTGGCCACGAACCGCCCGGGGAGTTGGACGGCCGACACCTGTTGCAGGCCCAGCAGGTCCCTGATCCCCGGGGTGAGGGAGTAGCGGCGGCCCTCGGTCAGCAGCCAGAGGTCGCCGTCCTCGCCCTGCGCCAGCACGGTCGCGCCGCCCACCGGGCCCTCGTCCTCGGCGGGTGCGACGCCGGGCACCGCGAGATAGAGCGCGGTACGGGTCGGCGGTCCGCCGGTCTCGGCCGGCGTCGCGCACAACGTCCAGTCCTCGTCGGTGAGTTGGTCCGCGTCCGGCAGCGCGTCCGGAGCCCCGGGGATGCCGACGGGCAGTCCGCGCGGCGCCTCGTCCAGGGTGCGCTGGCGGACCTCGGTGAGTTCCCCGCCACCGACCAGCAGCGCGGAGGCGAGGTTGAGCGCGGGATGCACCACCCCGTCGTCGACCACATAGCGGTCGCCGCTGCCGCCGGCCACCACCGCGCCGCTGGTCGGCAGGTTCGGGCCCCGGCCGCCGCCGAGCCAGCCGGCGATGCCGAAGCCGGCCATGATCAGGATGCCGATGGCGATCCCGCCGCCCAGCGCGCGGTTGAGCCGCCGGCGCGGGTCCTGCCTGGCCTCGTCGACGCCCCGCAGCAGGCTGGTGGTCCGGCGGCGGTTCTCGTAGGCGTAGGCGTCGGCCTGTTCGCGTGTGGTGGCCATCTATCGGGTCCGGCTCCGGGAGGTCTGGGAGGTCTTGGACGTGGGGTCGGTGGGGCCTGTGCCGCCCAGCCAGTCGAGGCGGGGCGCCGGCGGCGGGGACGGCGGGGCCTCGGCGGCGGTGCGCTCCTCCGGCACCTCACCGGCGCGCCAGCCCCGGTGCGCGGCGCGGCGCAGGGCAGGGCCGCCCAGCAGGCCGAGGACCACGGCCAGCAGCAGCCCGCCGCTGACCGCCAGGGCGGTGGCGGCGGTCGAGCCGAGCAGCGGCCGGTCCTCGGGGATGGCCTGCACCGGGATATGTCCCGGCCGGGCGGCGGCCTCGGCGGCCCCGTCGGTGTGCGCGTCCAGATGGGTGAGCGCGCCGAACGGGTCGACGATGCCGGCCCCGGTGCGGTCGCCGCGTCCGCCGCCGACCGGGGTGGCGGAGGCGATCAGCCGTTCGGCCACCTCGGCGGCCGTCAACTCGGGGAAGCGGGAGAGCACCAGGGCGGCGGCGCCGGACACCTGGGCGGTGGCGAAGCTGGTGCCGCCCTCCACGCGGTAGCCGCCGCCGGGCGCCGGCACCGGCATCTCCTGGCCGTAGCCGGCCAGGTCCACCCAGTCGCCGCCGTTGGAGGATTCGAGCGGCTGCCCGTCGGCGCCGACCGCGCCGACCGTCAACACCCCTTCGTAGGCGGCCGGATACATCAGGCCGCCGGTCGGGGTCGTGTTGCCCTCGTTGCCCGCGGCGGCGATCACCAGGATGCCGGCGTCCACCGCGCGGGCCACCGCGTTCCGCAGCGGCTCGACGTCCACCGGGTAGGCGAAGGAGAGGTTGAGGACGTCCACCTCTGCGTCCACGGCGTCGTCGACGGCCGCCGCCAGGGTGTTGGGGGAGGCGCGGTCCACTCCGTCGGCGATCCGGATCGGGTAGATCGAGGCGGCCGGCGCCACCCCTGCCATCCGGTCGCCCTCGGCGCGCCCCGCGGCGATCATGCCGGCGACGGCGGTGCCGTGCCCGACGCAGTCCACCTCGGGCGGCGGGGTGGAGCGGACGAACTCCCGCTCCTCGGGGACCATGGTGAACTCGCTGCCGCGCCGCACCGCGCCCGCCAGATCCGGATGCCGCCCGTCCACCCCTGAGTCCAGCACGGCCACCGTCACGCCCTCGCCGGCGGCCAGGTCCCATGCCTGGCGCAGGCCGAGCTGCCCGATCAGCGGGTAGGGCCCGGCGCCGTCGGGCAGTTCCTCGCCGGTGGCCGGGATACCCGAGCAGTCGTCGGCCAGGGCGGCGCGGGTGCCCCCCGGCAGCAGCAGTGCGCCCAGGGTGACGGCCGCCAGGGTCAACGCCCGTGCCCGGCCGCGCGATCCGCCGCTTCGTCCCATGGTCAGACCCTGAGGTTGAGCAGGCCGGCGTAGACGTCCCAGACCGCCAGGGCCAGCGGGACGACGGAGAGCAGCACGGTGGTCTCCAGCATGTCGAGCGCGCGGGACGTCCGGGGGTTGGGACGGTAGCGGCCGGCGAACAGGCCGACGCAGGCCGCGATCAGCGCGCTCAGCAGCGCCGCCGGCAGCGCGATGCCCAGCAGCGGAAGGTTCTCCCCGATGCGTTCGGTCAGCGCGAACGTGGCGCCGCCCGCCGCCACCAGCAGCGCGGTGACCAGCGGAATCGCCGTCTGCCTCGCCTCCTTGAAGAGCCGGGCGCGCAGCAGCGTCAGAACGACCAGGGCCAGCGCCAGCATGCCGGGCCACAGTTCGCCGCCGGCGAAGAGCACCAGGGTGGCGCCGCCGGCGACCAGTTGGCTGCCCACCAGCAGCCCCACCAGCAGCCGGCGGGCCCGCACCACCCGGGCCCGCAGCTGGTCCTGGGCCAACTGGCTGGGGATCGCCTCCAGGTCCTCCGTGGACGCGGCGACCGCGGGCGCCGGCATCCGGGCGGCGCGCAGCGCGACCGTCGGCCACAGCGTCGTCAACGCCAGGGCCAGCGGCGCCACCACGGCGGCGGCCCTGGCCGGCGGCACGTCCCAGACGGTGCAGAGCAGCGCGCCGACGCCGGCCAGCGGGCCGGCGACCAGCAGCGCGGTGAAGGCGGTGTCCCCGCCGCCGACCAGCAGCGGGCCGAGCATGCCGAGCAACGCCAACACGGCGCAGGCCAGCAGCAGATGGCCGGCGGTGAAGCCGTCGACCGTGCCGGCCTCGGTGCCCAGCAGCCGCACCGCGCCCAGCAGCGCGGGCGGCGCGGCCAGCACGGCGGCGCAGGTGCCGGCCGGCACATCGCCGAAGGCGCGGGACATCAGCACGCCGACGAGCAGCGCCAGCAGCGCGACGGCCAGGCCGAGCCAGCCGGGCAGCCGGCCCGGCGCGGCGGCCAGCGCGCCGGTGGCGGCGAGCGTGGCCACGCCGGCCAGCGCGCCGCTCACCCGGCGGGTGGCCGGCGCCGGCCAGCCGCCGCCGACCCCGTGCCGGCCGATGACCTCGACCACATCGTCGTAGAGCGGTTCGGTGGCGTCGCCGGCGCCGTGGCCGAGGAAGAGCACATCGCCCTCGACCACGCCCTGGGCGGCGAGCGGGTCGGCGGCGCCCAGCCGGGTCCCGTCGGCCCGGCGCAGCACCCAACCGCCGTGCCCGACACAGCCGTCGGGGCCCGGCTCGGCGCCGGCTTGCTCCAGCAGGGTGGGCAGCAGCCGGGCGACGGGGACGCCGGCCGGCACCGCGAGATCGGCGCGGCCGGCGGGACCGGCGAGCCCGATGCGGATGAACTCGGCTCCGCCGTGGGAAGCAGCTCCGCCGTGGGAAGCAGCTCCGCCGTGGGAAGCAGCTGTGCCGGGGGCCGGCTGTCCCGACGGGGGGTGGACGAGGTGGGCGGTCATGGCGTGTTCCTGACGGAGGGTCCGGTGGGGGCCGGCGGCGGGGAGTTCAGCGGGGAGTCGGCGCGCACCAGCTGCACCGGGACGTTGCCGAGCCGGCGGTGCATCAGCAGGGCGCGGCCCTTCTTGCGTTTGGCCGGTTTGACGCCCCAGATGGGCAGTTCGTCCTTGGGGACGCTCAACAGCGCGACGGGCGTGTTGAGTTCCTTGAGGCGGCCGAGGACCGGCTCGGTGACGGCCCGGGCGGCGCCGCCCGCCTGCCGGGCGAGGTAGATGTGCAGGCCGATGGAGCGGGCCTGCGGCAGGAAGTCGGCGAGGGCCCGCAGCGGGTTGCCGCGCGAGGTGGCGACCAGATCGTAGTCGTCGACCAGCAGATAGATCTCAGGGCCCGTCCACCAGGAGCGGTCGCGCAGCTGCTCGGGGGTGACATCGGTGCCGGGCAGGCGTTTCTTCAGGCCCTCGGCCAGCCCGCTGACGACCTCCATGGACCGTTCGTGGGTGGTCGAGTAGCCCAGCAGGTTGGGCCCGTCCAGCTCGCGCAGCATGCTCATCCGGTGGTCGAGCACGATCAGCTTCGCCTGTTCCGGCGTGTACCGGGCGATCACCTGGCGGCCGACGGCGCGCAGCAGGGAGGTCTTCCCCGACTCGCTGTCGCCGATGGCGATCAGCCCGGCCTCCTCGCCCGGGGTGAAGACCACCGGTTCCAGTCGGTTCCCCTCCAGCGCGACGACCACGCCGCCGGCGGCGGCCGGCGCCCGTTCCAGCGGGAACGAGGTGGGCAGCAGCCGCACCTGGCGGGCGCGCTGGCCTTCCCATGCCTCGGCCACCCGGCGCACCAGCTCGGCCACGCCGTCGGACAGCCCGTCGTCGGTGCGCCGCCCGTCCACCCGGGGCACCGCGATCAGAAAGTGCTCCTTGTCGGCGTTGATACCGCGTCCCGGGCGGCCGGCGGGGATGGTGCGCTGGGCCTTGCGGTCCATCTCGGAGTCCAGCGCGTCGCCGAGCTTCAACTCGACCTTGGTGCCGATCAGATCGCGCAGCGCCATCCGCAGGTCCATCCAGCGGTTGCCGGTGACCACCAGATGGATGCCGTAGGTGAGCATCCGCCCGGCCAGCGCCATCAGGGTGGCTTCCAGATCGGGGTAGGACTGCCGCAGCACCGCCCAGCCGTCCACCACCAGGAAGACGTCGCCGCGCGGGATGCCCCGGCCGGACTCCGTCGGGTCCTCGGCGATCCGGCCCTCGGCGTGCGCGGTGCGGTAGGCGGACATCGACTCGATGCCCAGCTCCCGGAAGCGGGTCTCCCGGTACTCCAGCACCTCAAGCACCTCGGCGACCGTCCGGTTGACCACCTCGGCGTCCAACCGGCCGGCGACGCCGCCCACATGGGGCAGCCCGGCCAACGCGAAGAGCGTCCCGCTGAAGTCCAGGCAGTAGAACTGCGCCTCCTCCGGCGTGTGGCGCAGCACCAGCGAGCAGATCAGCGCGCGGAGCGCCGTCGACTTGCCGCTGTGCGGGCCGCCCACCACGGCCAGATGGCCGCCGGCGCCCGAGAGGTCGAGCGTCAACGGATCGCGGCGCTGCCGGAACGGCAGGTCCAGGATGCCGATCCGGGCGGTGAGCGGCGGGCCCGACGGATCGGAGCCGAAGCCGCGTCCGGGGCGGACGGCGAGGTCGCCGTGGAGCCGGTCCAGCGGCTCGGGGTGCTCCAGCGGCTCCAGCCAGACCTGGTGCGCCTGGGGGCCCTGCCCGGTCAGCTGCTCCACCATCACCCCGAGCACGGTGGCGCCCAGTTCCTCCGACTCGCCGAACTCGTCGGCGGCCGGCTCCGGTCGGGGCTCCGGGGCGCGCTGCTCGGCGGGCACGGGCACCACCCCGGCGGGGAACCGGCGCACCGTCAACGCGCCGCCGAGCCCGGGGCCGCCCGCGTCGTCGCCGGTGCGGTAGGGGCCGGAGACATAGGCGGCCCGGAACCGTTTGAGGGTGCTGGTGTCGGTCTTGAGATAGCCGTGCCCGGGGGCGCTGGGCAGGTGGTTGGCGTCCGGCACGCCGATCGCGGTGCGGCTCTCGCTCTCGGAGAAGGTGCGCAGCCCGACCCGGTAGGACAGGTGCGCCTCAAGACCGCGCAGCCGGCCCTCGTCCAGACGTTGGGAGGCGAGCAGCAGATGCAGGCCGAGGGAGCGGCCCAGCCGGCCCATCTGCACGAAGAGATCGGCGAAGTCCGGCTTCTGGGCGAGGAGTTCGGAGAACTCGTCGACCACGACAAAGAGGCTGGGCAGCGGCGGCAGGGCCGCGCCGCGCTGTCTGGCCCGCTCGTAGTCGCGCACCGAGACCAGGTTGCCGGCGTCCCGCAGCACCTCCTGGCGGCGGTTCATCTCGCCCGAAAGCGCCTCCCGCATCCGGTCGACCAGGGTGAGATCGTCCTCCAGGTTGGTGATCACCGCCGCCACATGGGGCAGCTCGGCCATCCCGGCGAAGGTGGCGCCGCCCTTGAAGTCGACCAGCACCAGGTTCAGTTGCTCGGAGGAGTGGGTGGTGGCCATGCCCAGCACCAGGGTGCGCAGCAGCTCGGACTTGCCGGATCCGGTGGCGCCGACCAGCAGCCCGTGCGGGCCCATGCCGTTCTGCGCGGACTCCTTGATGTCCAGCTCCAGCAGCCCGCCGTCCGCCGAGACGCCGATCGGCACCTGCAGCCGGTCCCGCATCGGGCGCGGCCGCCACAGCGTGTCCAGATCCAGCTGTCCCGGGTCGGGTATGCCCAGCAGGCTGGGCAGGGTGTTCACGGCGGTGGCCAGATCCTCGCTGTCGCCGCCGGTCGCTCCGCTGTCCATCCGGAACCGCGCGATCCGCATGGCCAGCGCCTCGGCCTCGGCGACGGACAGCCCGTCGGCGACGCCCAGTTCGTCGCTGGTCTCCCCCGCGCGCACCGCCAGCGCGCCGGCCGAGTCGATCTCCAGCAGCACCCCGTGCGCCTCGGTGAGCGCGGCGGCGCGACCGTCCACGTCCAGCACCGTGACGCCCTGCATGCCATGCGGGTCGAGCAGCGCCTCGGCACCGCTGACCACGCCGCCGTCCAACACCACCAGCAGATGCGGCAGATCGGGATCGGGCTCAGCCCCGCGCTGGAAACGGGTGCGCCGGGTCAGCTCGGCGCCCAGCCACTCCTCCAGCACCGCGAGGGAGGCATGCGTCATCCGCAGCGGACCGACATGGTCCAACTCCTCCGGATGGTGCGCGTGCGGCAGCCACTTCACCCAGGACCAGCCGGGCCCCTCGACATCGCCGGTGCACACCACGATCCGCAGATCGCGCGGCGAGTGGAAGGTGACGGCATGCGCCAGCACCGCGCGGAACAGCGCCCTGGCCCGGTCGGGATCCTCCCCGGCGACGACGGCCAACGACGCGAACCGGCGCAGCGCCACCTGCACCGGCAGCTCCGGCACCACGGCCTGGGTGTCGATGAACCGCTTCAGCGACACGGTGCAGAGCGGGTCCAGATCCTCCACCGGCGCGGACTCCCCCGGCACCAGCGGGGTGGCCAGATAACGGGGCCCGGTGCCCACCCGCACCACCCCGAAGTCCTGGTCGCCGCCGCGCCGTTCCCACAGCCGGCGGCTCTCCGCGACCGTCCACAGGGTGTCGGGCGGCGGGCCGTCCCACAGCAGCGCGGTGCGCTGCGCGTCGGCCGTGCCCCGCACCTCGGCGCGGGTCCGCTCCAGGTACCGCAGGTACTCGCGACGGTCGTTGCGCGCCTGGTTCTTGGTGGAACCGCGCTGACGGAGCACGGAGCCGACGACCATCGCCAGACAGGACACCAGGAACATGCCGCCCACGATGTAGCCGATCGGGCCCCGCCCCATCGTCAGCATGTACAGCACCGAACCGAGCCCGCTGAGGGCCGGCAGCGCCGTCATCCAGACGTTGTTGTCCTCCGGCTTGGGCAGCTCCGGCGGCGCCTTGAGCAGCAGCTCCTCCTGCGGCACAGCCGGCCGCACGGCCCGCGGCGGCCGGCGAAGCACGGTGGTGGGGGTGGTCAACGCACGTTCCTTCATCGGGGGTCGTGGGCGGGGCGGGCTCAGCTGCCGTGGCGGTTTCGGTAGGAGAGACTTTTGGTCTCTTCGAAGTCGTATCCGCTGACCTCATTTTCGACCATCAAATTCCCCCCGTAGACCGCCTCGTACGCAGCGTCTAGTTTCACACCATCGGCAGCCCTGTTGAGGGCTGTGGGCGTAGACCCGTGCCCCGACCAGTCAGTCACGATCTCTCCGCCGGAGATCACTTCCATCAGCTCTGCCCCGGGCTCGAGATTCTGGTTATGCGCGTCGATGGCGCCGGCGGCGATGGCACGGTGCGCCATCATGTTGTTGATCTCTCCCTCTGTCATTTCGAAGATTTCCTGGTCCAGCGGCTCCTGCGGCGATGGGGCGGGGAACAGCGTCGACTCTGCCAGGCTGTACGCGGTCGAGCTGAGGCTGACCCCGGTGGCGTACTTCTCCGGGCTGAACGTACCCGCCAACGAGAAGGCGGCGCCGATGCCTGCTGTGGTGAACTTGTGCTCCAGCGCCGCTGCGGCGTCGGCCCGACCTCCATACCAATTGATGACGTCCTGCTCACCCCAGTTCAGCAGCCCGTTCAGAATGCCGATGTTCTGGAATGTCTCGGGCACGTCGCCCGGCAGCACCTCGCCGGGGGGGGAGGAGTAGTACTCCCAGGCCAGGTTCCTCTGCATCTCGAAGACCCCGGCCTTGAAGTCCTGGTAGACGCTGCCGTCGGAGGCGGCCATCAGGCTGAACACCTCATGCCGGTCCGCCGTACTCCAGACACCGGGAAACTCTCCATTTTTCAAGTCGATGATGGCGTCCAGTCGGGAGACCGTGGCGTCGGCGATCGCACCCTGAAGTCCGGTGGGGTCCCAGGGGTAGCGACCCTGGCCTCCGTGCAGGCCGGAGTTGTCCCAGTCCTCGATGAGGAGCTTTCGATTTTCTCCCAGGAAGTGCTGGATCACTTCGTCCGCGAGGGCGTTGCGCGCGTCGTCGTTCGCGTCCCCCTGGGGGAGGACGGCACTGCGCACCAAGTCCCCGACGCCGTCGCTGTCGGCCCACTGAGCGTTGAGCAGATCCTCGCGGACGCCTTCGTCGTTGAGGAGGTCGAACGACGCTTCGGTGTTCTGCGCGACGTTGGTCAACAGCCCGCTGCTGCCGGTGTTCTCCAGGAAGTCGGGCATGACGAAGCCGGAGTTGTACTCCAGCTCCTCCCCCCTTGCCGCGAGGTAGGCTCGGCGGTTGATCTCCTGGGTCTCATGCTGGACGTCGATGGCCGCGGTGGTCAGATGGTCGGCGAAGTCGCCGCTGGGCGGTACGGTGGCCTGCTCCATCAGGGCACCGAAGCCGTTGAACCGGTCCAGCACCTCGCGCTGGCTTTCCAGTCCCCCTGCGGCGCCCAGATCGTCGGCGGCTTCGTAGACGTAGGCCCTGACGGACTCGGGGACGACCGAGGCGGGGTCGTCGACATCGATGTCGATGCCCCCGATATCGCTGTTCAGCATGATGTTGATGCCGTTGGCGACGTTCGCCTGGATCGCCGCGAGCCGTTCGGCCGAGGCCGCTGCGGCGTCCAGCGAACCCCGCGGATCGGGCTGGAGCTCCCCCAGCTTGGCCAGCGTCTCCTCGTCGATGTTGTTGTAGAACGCCTCCAGGTAGTCGAGTTCACCGGGTTCGAGGTCGCGCAGCGGGGTGGTGGGGTCGTTGGGGTCGTAGATGCCGTTGCTGATGGCGGCGAGGCCGGCGGTGTAGTTCTCCAGCGCGGTGTGGTCGGGTTCGTCCTTGGCCAGCTCCTCCTCGATGCCCTCGGCGGCCCACTCCGCCATGTCCTCGGTGTGCCACATCGTGTGCGGCCCTGTGCCCAGGTCGTAGCCGAGGTCGCTCAACTCGCCGGCGCGGGCCATCATCCAGCTCCGGTACTCGTCGATCTCGGTGTCCATCCGCTCGTGGATGGCCGTGACGTCCTCCACCGCCTTCCCCAGGTACTCCTCGCGGATCGCGGTCACCAGATGGCTCGGCATCGACCAGCCCATCTGCCGGCTGCCGTCCGCCTCGTAGGCGGTGCCCTGGAAGTAGACCGTGGGGTTGTCCATGACCACCTCGGCGTCGGCCTGCTCCTTCAGCTCCCCGAACTTGACGTTGTACATGGTCCTGGCATCGGTCAGGTGCTCATGGACCTTGCCGACCGCGTCCGAGCGGCGGTCGGCGACCGACTCCCAGGTTTCCAGGGCCAGTTCGGTGGCGGAGTTGATGATGTCGGCGACGTCCTGGATGTCCTGCCCGCTGCCCTGGAGGTCCTGGTCGGTGATGGTGATGTGTTCCTCGGCGTTGTGGTGCGCCACCTCGTCGGTCATGGCCGCGTCCTGGGACAGCTCCGAGGCCCGGACGGCCAGTTCGCCGGCGCTGCCGGCCTCGCCGGCGGCCGCCGCGAACCCACGGGACGCCTCGGCCATCTCCTCCGGGTCGACCTCCTCGGCGAAGTCGTCGGCCAGCTCCCAGGGGTCGACGCCGGACTCCTCGATCACGTCCTCACGGGTGAAGTCAACGCCGGCCATGGAAGTGGTCCTCGCTCCTTGCTGCGTGCGGTGCGGGCCGGGGCCCGGCAATCGGTCAGATGGCGTCGGCGATGCGGATGAACTCGCCGCTCCGGCTGTTCTGGGCGACGCCGCGCAGCACCGCGCTCTGGCTGGCGGCGTCCATGTCCTCGCCGTAGGAAGCGGTCTGGTAGCCGATGTCGCCCAGGGCCGACCGGCCCTCGACCGCGTTCTCCACGCCTCGGGACTGGGTGTCGCGGGTCTCGTTGACCGCGTTGGCGAAACCGTCGGCGCCGCCGAAGCTGCTGCCGCTGGCGGAGACGGTGCGCAGATAGGTGTGGGCGTCCTCCGCCGCGTCCGAGGCGGCGTAGCTGCCCTGGCCCCCGGCGCGCATCGACTCGGGAATGTATTCGAGCCCGTCGGCCATCAGAGATCTCTCCTTCCCATGCTGTCCGAACTGTCGGGTGCCGTCCGGCTACTCGCCCAACACGCCCCTGGCAGCCCGCCGTTGGCCGGTCCACACGTCCGGGTCCTCGGTGAGGTCGGTGGGGCGGGCGTCCGGGCGGCGGGCGTCGCTGGGGCGGGGGGTGGTTCGGCCGGCGGCCGGTGGTGGGGCCAGTTGGTGGCGGGCGCCGGCGTCTCGGGCGCGGGCCGCCCAGACGCCGCCGCGCTCGTTGAGCGCGCGTCCGCGCGGGGCGCCCGCCGCCTGGGCGCGGCGGCCGGCGGCGGCGCCGGTCGAGGCCGGGGGCGGGGCGAGGCCGCGTCCTGCGGCGGCGGCCCTGGTGCCGGGCCGGTGGGCGGCCGCGCCGGGCGGCGGGGTGAACGGGCGTCCGCCCTGGCCCGCCTCGTGCATCGCGAACCGGCTGGCCACATGGGCGCGTTGACCCAGGTTGCGCACGGCCTGCCGGGCCATCTGGCCGCGCGCCGGCCCGGTGGGTCCGATGCTGGGCGGCATCATCCCGCCGTAGAGCCCGGCCAGGCCGGTCAGCCCGGCCGCTCCGGCGCCCGTAGCGGCCAGGCCGCCGGTGGTGACGATGGAGCCGGGGCCCACGCCGAGCCCGGAGAAGCGGGCCGCGTACTCGGTGACGGCGCCGAACGGCTGCCCGGTGACCGGGTCGATCCAACGGCCCGACTGTGGGTCGAACTCCCGCCCGGTCGCCGGGTCCACCAGGAAACCGGTGCCTGGGCTGTGCAACCAGCCGGCGAAATCGCCGCGTTCGGGGCCCAGCAGCCGGCCGTGCGGATAGTCGCCGACCCCGACCATGCCACCGTTGGCCGCCGGAACCATACTCCCGACCATTCCACCGGCGACTCCGGCGACCCCGCCGGCCATGCCCCCGCCGACCCCCGCGACGCCACCGGCCATCCCCCCGCCGGAGACGCCGCCGCCGGCCCCGCCGCCCGGGGCGGCGGGCGCGTTGCCGCCCGTCACGGCGGCGAAGCTGGCGGCCAGCCGGTCCAACGAGGACTGCGCCTCGGCGACCAGCCGCGCCCGCTCCTCACTCTGCCACCCGGCGGCCTCCACCGCGGCGAAGCCGACATCGGGGCCGCCGAGCGGCTGGGACGCCTCGTCGAACCGCTCCTCAAGGAACAGCGCCTCCTCGGTCGCGACCGCCGCCGCGTCCCCGGCGGCCTGGAGCTGCCCGGCGATCTGCATCGCCACCGCGCTGGCCCCGGCCGCCCAGGAGGCCGTGCCGATCATCCGGTCGGACAGCTCGATCAGTCCGACGCCCGGCTCGGCCGCCGCCGTCTCGGCGGCCCCGGCCAGCCGGTCGTTCTCGGATGTGCCGGCCCCGGCCAGCGCGGTCCAGGCGGCCCCCGCGGCATACATCCGCACATGCCGGGCGCTGTAGATGTCGTTGACGATGCCGTGGAACCGCTCGTCGAACCCCATCGTTCAGTACACCTCCCGCTGCTGCCCGCCGCCGCGTTCGCTCGCGGTCATCAGGCCGTCGAAGTAGCCGGCCGCCTCCTGGGCGGTGGTCAGCCGCAGATGCGCGTACGCGTCCGTCTCGTCCGCGATCCGGGCGGCCTCCCCGGCGCTGGCGCTGATATCGGCGACGGAGGTGCCGGCGCGCTCCAGCTCCTGGAGCATGGTGCGTGCCGCGGTCTCCAGCGCCGTCTCGGCCTCGGCGCCGCCCGGCACCGAGCCGAAGAGGCCACGTGCGGCGGCGATATCGATGAACTTCTCGCGCATCGCCGCGAGTTCGCCGCTGCCGTCGGCGGCGGACTCGGCGTCGCGCATCGCCTCGGGGTTGAGTTCAACGTCGGGATCCATGGGCGCGGTGGTCCTTCTTCTCCTGGAACTCGCTGCTGCTCAACGGGACGGGGGACGGGTCAGCGGCCGCCGCCGACGGCGCGCACCATGGCGGCGCCGCCCTCGTTGCCGATGGTCTGGACGTCGCGCATCGCGCGGTTCTGTCCCGAGACGCTGTCGTCGAAGGTGCCGATCTCGCGCTGGAACTGCTCGTCCCGCTCGTGCAGCACCCCGGCGATCGACGCGTCCACCTTCCCGTCCTCGATCAGGCCGAGCAGCTGGTTGTGCACGCCGGCCCAGATGTCCGCGTACCGCTCCTGCTGTCCGGTGGTCTGCGACTGGATGGTGTCCAGACCCTCGTTGGCGAACCGGACCATGCCCTTGCCGTAGTCGCCCATGGCTCGTTCCCTCTCCTCGTCTGCCCGCAGTACTGGTGGCCGTGCGTGGTGTTCAGATCGCCGAGGCGATGCCCGCGTCGGGGATGACCCCCGGGGTCTGCACGCCGTTGAGCACGCTCATCGCGTCGGCGTCCATCTCGCGACCGGTGTTGGCGGTGAGGCCGAGGTCCTGGGAGAGCCCGTCCAGCGCCCTGGCCAGGGCCTGGCCGGCGCGGCCGAGATCCTCGTAGTTCTCCACCGCGCGGCCGGTGCCGCATCCGGAGTAGGCGCTGCTCACCGTGGCACCGTGTCCGCCGATGCCGAGGGCCACCTCGTCCATGTCGCTGAACGCCTCGCTGATGATCAACTTCACCCGGTCGACCTCTTCGGGTGAGAGCTTGATCTCGTCACTCATCGGATTCCTCCCACTTCGGCGGCTTCAGCAGATTCAGCGGTTTCGACAGAACCGTTCGCCCCTGCGATCCGATGCCTTCGCAGGACAGCGCGGGGCAGGGTCTGACGCTTCGCCATCCATGGTGGGCCACCGGGCCAAAAATTGCAGCAGCATCTATGTATCAGATCTGCAGCAACCGTAAACTCCGGCGGTGAACAGGAGGTTGCGGGGCTCAGCCGGCCAGATAGCGATCGGTGATTCGCACCCGCAAGTGACTGTTCTCGCGGCTGTTCAGGTCCTCGATCACGGCCTTGGCCTGCATCTCCTCGACATGGGCGCTCTCTTCCCTGCCGAGACCGCGCAACGCCTCGGCGCGCCAGGTGCGCTGCTGGGCCGCCACAAACGGGTCGAACGGCTGCTCCGCCGCGTGCGCCATGCCCCGTTCGCTCCAGCGCTCCGCCTCCGCGTACTCGGCGACCTCCAGGTAGTACTCGGTCAACACGCCGGCCGCCATGGTGCGTTGGTAGGGCACCTGGGCCCTGGCGTAGTTGTCCAGCAGGATGTCGCGCGCCCTGGCGTGGTCCCCCAGATAGAGGTGGCAGCGCGCCAGGTTGTTGGTCAGCTGGATGCGGAACTCGTCCTGGCCCTCGCCGACCAGCTCGGCCACGGTCTCCTCGGCCAGGGCCTTCGCCTCCTCAAGCCGCCCGATGGACCCCAGGCAGGGCACCAGATTGGCGGTGAGGGCCAGCGCCTCCTCGGCCTCGCCCAGCGAGCGGAACATCCTGATCCCCCGGCGCAGCATCTCGGCGCCGCGCAGCCCGTCCCCCTGCTGTCCCCACATCTTGCCCAGCTGCCCCAGCGCCGCTGCCTCCGCGAAGCGCTGCTCCCGCCGGCGGGCGACGGTCAACGTCAGCTCGCAGAGCCGGCGTTGGGCGCTCCAGGCGAGTCGGGTGCCGAAGTAGCTCTCCAGCGCCCTGACGCTCTCCAGGGCGAAGTCGGAGAGCGGCGCGCCGCCCAGCTCGTCGCCCGTGTCGAACTCGGGGCCGGACAGCTGCTCGGCGAGCGCCAGCACATCCTCCATCATCTCGTCCGCCCAGGGCAGCGCCTCGTCCACCGAGGTGAACAGCCGCCCGCCGGGGAAACGGTCGGCGCCACGGCGGTAGCGCAGCTCGTAGTTGGCCGGCAGCGCCAGCGGCTGGTTCAGCCGGTAGAGCGAGCCGACGCACCAGTTGGCGAGCGCCGTGAGCCGGCCGACCAGCCATTCCCTCGGCTTCCTGGCGGCCTGCCAGCCGGCCGCGGAACGCACCAGATCGTGCAGGGTGTACACCTCGGGGCGCGGGCTGTCGGCGATCCGCGCGTCGGTCAGCCGGTCGAGCGCGGCCGCCGCCTCGCGCGCGGTGCTGCCCACCATCGCGGCCACCGAACCCGGCGAGTAGGAGCGCACCGCCGAGGCGCCGAGCGCCGGGAAGATCTCGGTGGCCAGCCGCTCGTCGGCCCGTGCCCCGGCGGCCAGTTGGTCGATGCTGACCATCAGGCTGGCCCGCAGATCGAGATCGTCCGCCGTCAGCTCGTCCATCCGGCGTCGCTCGTCGCGCAGCCGCGCCAGGAAGTCGGCCACCCGCCAGCGCGGGCGGGCCGCCATCCGGGTCGCGACGATCCGCAGCGCCAGCGGCAACCGGCCGCAGAGCCGCGCCAGTTCGGCCCACTCCTCGTCCTCGCCCCGGCCCTCGGTGGCGCCCGCGATGGCCCGCACCATGGTGGTGGCGTCGCGGGTGCTCAGCGCCTCCAGATGCAGCCGCTGGCCGCCGACCGAGCCGGCGAGCAGCGAACGGCTGGTGACCAGCGCGGCCGCCCCGGCCTCCGTCGGCAGCAGCGGCACGACCTGCGCCGAGTCCACCGCGTTGTCGAGCAGCAACAGCACCCGCCGGCCCGCCAACTCCCGCTGGTACACGCCGACGATCTCGGCGTCCTGCGGCATCTCCTTGCCGGGACGCCCCATCGCCGCCAGCAGCACCTGGCACGCCTGGCCCACCGTGAGCGGCGGGTTCCTCGGATCGGCCCCGCGCAGATCCACATAGAGCAGCCCGTCGGGGAACCGATCCGCCAACTCGCGGGCCACCCGCACCGCGAGCGTCGACTTGCCGACGCCGCCCGAACCGTCGATCAGACAGACCGAGGGTGCGGCCGAGGCGTCCGTCAACCAGCGTCTGAGCCGGCCCAGTTCGACCGCCCTGGCCACAAAGGTGCCGATGCCGGCCGGCAGGCCCACCGCCGGATGCGGCTCGTCCGGCTCGGCGGCCGACTCGGCCAGCTCGGCGAACTCCCCCGAGCCGAGGTCGTGTTCGACCACCACCCCGTCCGGATGCTCCCACTCGTCGACGGCGGCCCACTCCGGGAGATCGGGCGGCGCGCCGTGGAGGCGGCTCTCCGCCGGCGGTACGGGGGAACGTTCGCCGCCGGCCGGCTGTTCGACGGCCAGCCGCAGCTCGGAGCGCCGCTCCAGCGTGGACAGCCACAGTCGGCGCAGCCGCAGCCGCTCGCTGGAGCGCAACGGGCAGTCGGGCAGCCCCATCAGCGGGTTGCCCGTCCACAGCGGCAGCACCCGCTCCAGCGCGGCCAGCGCCTCCTGGGGCCGCTCGGCCGCCAGCGTCCCGGCCTGTTCCAACGCCCTGGTGAACCGCCCCAGATCGGTCTGCTCGGGCGTGATGTCCAGCAGATAGCCGCCCGGCACGGTACGGATCGCGTTCGGCGGCAGCAGCCGGCGCAGCCTGGCCACCTGGCCGCGCAGCCGACCGGCGGCGGCGGCCGACGCCCTCGGCCCCCACAGCCGCGCCGCCACCTCGGTGGTGCGCACCGGTTCGCCGGGCCGCAGCGCGAGCGCCGCCAGGGTGGCGCAGGTCAGCGGCGCCGTGATCGGCAGCGCCGCACCGTCGTCGCCCAACACCCGCACCACGCCAAGGAGCCGGATGTCCACGGGTACCCCCCACGAGAACTCGCCACCGACTCGGCACGGCCGATGGCCCATTGACCCCCGTCAACGTCCGCTCAGGCCTGCGATCCTCGCACGCCCTTGCATCGCTGAAAACCCACCCCCTGCCCCTACTTCCCCTTCACTTCCCCTCGTGGTTCCCCTCGCCCTCGGCCTCCCGTTCGGCCGTCGCCATGCGTTCCTCGGTGACGAAGCGGCAGCCGGCGAGCAGGGCGAGGGTGGTCAGCGCCATCGTCGCGAACACCGCGGACAGCCCGAACAGATGGGCGAGGAGGCCGCCGGCGGCGGCGCCCAGCGGGCCGACGCCCCAGGCCAGCAGGCGGTAGCCGCTGTTGACCCGGCCGAGCAGGCGGTCGGGGACGATCCGCTGCCGCAGCGACACCGTGATCACGTTCCACAGCACGATGCCGAGGCCGCCGGCGAAGAAGCCGGCACCGACGGCGATCGGATCGCTGGTCAGGGCTGGCACGCCGAGCAGCAGCGCGCCCGAGACGACGGTCAGCGGCAGACAGCGCCCCCGGCCGATCCGGCCCTCGATCCGCTCGGCGACGAGCGAGCCCAGCAGGCTCCCCACCGCCGTGGAGGTGAGCAGCAGGCCGAACGCCGGCCCGGAGAGCCCCATCGGCGAGTCGGGCCCGACCGCGAACAGCACGAAGACCGCGAACACCGCGCTGGTGGTGAAGTTGAACACCCCGGTCATCATCGCCAGGGTCCGCAACAGCCGGTGCCGCCACAGGAAGCGCAGCCCCTCGGCGATATCGGCGCGGAGCGTGGTCGGCCGCTCGCGCACCACCCGGAACCGGCCCGGCACCAGCAGCAGCGCCCCGACCGCCAGGGCCCACAGCGCCGCCGGCGCGGTGAAGGCGAGCAGCAGCCCGGTCGCCGTCAGAAAGCCGGCCAGCGGCGGGCCGACGAACTCGCTCGCGGTCAACTCGACCGCGTAGAGCCGCCCGTTGGCCCGGGACAGCTGGCTCCGGTCCACCAGCTGCGGCACGATCGACTGGGCCGAGGTGTCGTACAGCGTCTCGGCGACGCCGATGCCGAACGCGACCGCGTAGAGCGCCCAGACGGACTCGACGCCCAGCGCCGTCGCCAGCACCAGCCCGCCGAGCAGGGTGATCCGGGTGGTGTTGGCGGCGAGCATCATCCGCCGCCGGTCCAGGCGGTCGGCGAGCGCACCGGCCGGCAGCGCGAAGAGCAGCCAGGGCAGCGCCAGCGTGACGGCGAGCCCGGCGATCAGCGTCGGCGACCGGGTCACCTCGACTGCCGCCAGCGGCAGCGCGACGCGGGCGACGCCGTCGGCCAGGTTCGACAGTCCCGACGAGGTCCACAGCCGCCAGTAGGGGGCGCCCAACGGCGGCCGTGGGGTGGGGGGTTGGTCGGGGACGGCGTCGCTGGGCATGCGCCCAGCGTTTCACGGCCACCGGACGGGGACCAGGGCCGTCGGATCAGCCGCCGGGTCAGCCGTCCGGTCAGTCGTCGACGAAGGTGAGGCTGGTCGCGT
Organism: Streptomyces sp. NBRC 109706; assembly: GCF_000974485.1. GTDB lineage: Bacteria > Actinomycetota > Actinomycetes > Streptomycetales > Streptomycetaceae > Streptomyces. Next base: position 513,156 of record NZ_BBOM01000009.1, read on the forward strand.
CGTAGCGGCTGCCGGCGATCGCCTCGGGCGGCGCCGCGGCCTCGATGGTGGCCAGCTCCTCGGGGGAGAGAGCGACGGCCAGCGCCGCCAGGTTCTCCTCCAGATAGCGCTGCCGTCTGGTGCCGGGGATGGGCACCACGTCGTCGTGGTCGCCGCCCCGGTGGTGCAGCCAGGCCAGGGCCAGTTGGCCGGCGGTGACGCCCCTGGCCGCCGCCAGCTCGTCGAGCCGCGCGACGATCGCCAGGTTCCGTTCGAGGTTGCCGTCGGCGAACCTCGGCTGGCCGCGCCGGATGTCGTTCTCGGCCAGCCCGTCGACGGAGCGGTAGCGGCCGGTGAGAAAGCCACGGCCGAGCGGCGAGAACGGGACCAGTCCGATGCCCGACTCCCGGCAGAGCGGCACGATCTCCGCCTCCAGGCCACGGGTCCACAGCGACCACTCGCTCTGCAGCGCGGCGATCGGGTGCACCACGTGCGCCCGTCGGACGGTCGCCGCGCCCGCCTCGGAGAGGCCGAGATGCCGGACCTTCCCGGCCCGCACCAGCTCCGCCATGGCGCCCACCGTCTCCTCGATCGGCACGGCGGGATCGACCCGGTGCTGGTAGTAGAGATCGATATGGTCGACGCCCAGCCGGCGCAGCGAGGCGTCGCAGGCCTGGCGCACATAGGCGGCGTCGCCCCGGATCCTGGTGGGCTCGCCCAGCCGGTTGGCGAAGCCGAACTTGGTGGCCAGCACCACCTCGTCACGGCGCCCGACGACGGCGCGGCCCACCAACTCCTCGTTGTGGCCCGCCCCGTAGAAGTCGGCCGTGTCCAGCAGCGTCACCCCGAGATCGAGGGCGCGCCGCACGGTGGCGATCGAGTCCGTGTCGTCCGAGGCGCCATAGGCATGGCTCATGCCCATGCAGCCAAGACCCTGCGCCGAGACCGCCAGCGCGCCGAGCCGCCGGACGGGAACGTCTGTCATCCCACTGCCTCCCGTAGTCGTCACCAGCACGCTAGGCGCTGGAGCGCACTCCAGGTCAACGGGTCAACGGGCGGGCGGGTCAACGGGCGGGCGGGTCAACGGGCGGGCGGGGGCGGGCGATCCGTTCGACCTTCGGGGTCGACAGGGGCAGATAGTCGTCGGTGGCCAGCGCGACCGAACGGTCGAGCCGGGCCGCGTTGAAGAAGATCTCACGGTGGGCCAGCAGGTCCGGGTCCACCACCAGGTCCAGGTCGGGGTGGAAGGCGAACGGCAGGATCGAGCCGCTGACGCTGCCGGCGAGACGTTCGGCCATCTCCCGGGCGGCGAACGACGTCCCCGTGCCGGCGTAGAGGTCCCGCAGCCCGTCCAGGTCGACCTGGCGGTCGCCCGGCACCACGGCCAGCACGTACTGCCGGTCGCGTTTGCCCAGGGCCACCCGCACCACCAGGCATTTGGCGGCCCGGTCGAGATCGTGGCCGCGCAGCAGGCTGACGGGCCCCGTCCGGCCCTCCGGCTCGTGGTCGATCAGCCGGAACGCGGCCCGGTTCCTGACCAGCAGCTCAAGCAACCGGCCGTAGGCGTCCGGCCCGTCGCTCCCGGCGGCGGCCGGCGCCGGGCCCCGGCCGGTCGCCGGGGGCGGGGGCACCGCGTGTCGGAAGGAACGGTCGCAGTAGACGAGCGGGGCGTGCCGCCCGACCTCGGCCGCCTCCACCCGGCCGATCAGCACGGAGTGGTCGCCACCGTCGACGACCCGTTCGAGGACGCAGGCCACCCGGGCCGTCGCGTCCGGGATCCCGGGCAGGCCGAACTCCATCGGGACGGCGTCCCCGCCCTGGAACCGGTCCACGCCCGAGGTGGCGAAGCCCAGTGCCACCCGGGCCTGTTCCTCCGCCAGCACGCTCACCATGAAGCGTCGGGCCGTGGTGAACGCCTCGTAGGTGCTGGCGCCCTTGTCCAGGCAGACCAGCACCAGCGGCGGATCGAGGGACAGCGAGCTGAACGAACTCGCGGTGAACCCCCAGCGGCGCCCGAGCGCGTCCACCGTGGTGACCACCGTCACGGGTCCCGGGACCCGGGCCATGGCCCGGGTGAACACCTCGGGGGACAGGGACGTCATCTGAACTCCTTCGTGGGGCGCGGGCGACCGGGTGGGTTCAGGACAGCCACTCGTCCTCCAGCAGCTCGATCTCCTCCTGTTCCAGATCCGAGAGGGCCAGGTCCGACGGGGTGTGGCCGCCCGCGCCCGTGCCGGCTCCGGCCGCGTGCGCGGCCAGCGCCTCCAGGACCCGCAGCCAGGTGGCGCCGATCTCCTCGGCCTCCTCCTCGGTGAGCAGCCCGGGGGCGTAGGACCAGGTGGCCACCAACTCCGTGCCGTCCACGCGCTCCAGGGCGACCGCGTTCAGCTCCAGGCCGTAGGGCGTGCCGGGGCCGGCCCCGTCCGCGATGTCCAGGGTGATCGCCTCCGGCGCGACGGCCCAGTCGGGGCCCGGCTCCTCGGGCACCGTGACCCGGCCCAGGTAGTTGAAGCCGATCCGGGGCACCGGGAACCGCGCCAGTTCGGGGCCAGCCTCCTCGTCGAGATGGCGCAGCAGGCCGAAGCCGATTCCGCTGCCGGGGACGGTGCGCAGCTGTTCCTTGATCCGCTTCAACACCCGCGCGGCGGCCGGACCGCCCGACCACAGCTCGCTCCAGTGGACCGAGCCGGGGTCGAGTCGCACCGGGTGGAGGCTGGTGAACCAGCCCACCGTGCGCGACAGGTCCGCGTCGCCGATGCTCTCGTCGCGGCCGTGGCTCTCGACGGCGACCAGTACCGAGGTGGCGGCGCCGCCCAGCCGTCGGCGTCGGTCGACGATCGCCAGGGCCAGGGCGGTCAGCAGCACCTCGTCGACGCCGCAGCCGAACACCGAGGGCACCTGGGTCAGCACCGGTTCGGCGCGGGCCGCCGGCAGCGTCAGGGTGAGCCGGCGCGGCAGCTGGGTCAGATGACGTTCCGGATCCACCTCGGGCCCGCCGAGCTGGGCGTCCGGCGCGTTCAACACGTCGATCCAGCAGGGGAGTTCGGCGCGGCGTTCGGGCCGGCGTGCCTCGGCGGAGAGGTACTCGCCCCAGCGGCGGAACGAGGTGCCTACCGGGGCCGGCTCGGGATCCCGACCGGCCTTGACCGCCTCCCAGGTCACCACCAGATCGCGCAGCAGGATGCGCCAGGACACGGCGTCGATCACCAGATGGTGGGCCACCAGCAGCAGCCGCCCCGGCAGGTCGGGCCCGGCGTCGAACCAGACCGCCCGCACCATCTCCCCGTTCTTCGGGGACAGTTGGGCGCGCGCATCGGCGAGATACGCCCGCATCAGCGATACCAGCGGCATCGCGGCGGTCGGCAGGACGTCCACCCGGCTGAGCCAGTCGACGCCGGGCCTGGCCTCGGCCGGCGGCACCCGCAGCAGCCAGCGGCCCCGCTCGTCCTCGACGAGCCGGGCGCGCAGCATGTCGTGGCGGTGGTAGAGGGTGCGCAGCACCTCGGTCAGGTCCGCCAGGTCCATCCCCGCGGGGGTGCGGACCAGCATCAGCTGGCTGAAGGCGTCGGAGTTCCCGCCGCGCTCGCGCAGGCATTCCATGATCGGGGTGGCGGCGAACTCCCCGACGGGGGAGTCCGACTCCCACCGGTCGGCACCGTCCAGCACCTCGACGACGGGCGCGAGCGCGGCCACCGTCGGATGCTCGAACAGATCGTTGACGCCGAACACCAGCCCCTCCTCGCGGGCCCTGGCGACCAGCTGGATCGAGATGATGCTGTCGCCGCCCAGCTCGAAGAAGCTGTCGTCGATCCCCACCGACGGCAGCCCCAGCACCGTGGCGAAGACCCGGCTGAGGCCCTGCTCCAGCGGTGTGCGGGGCGCCCGGGAGACGGGGTCGGTGACGAACTCCGGCTCGGGCAGCGCCCCGCGGTCCAGCTTGCCGTTCGGGGTGAGCGGCAGCGCGTCCAGCACCACGAAAGCGGCGGGCACCATGTACTCGGGCAGCTCCCGGGCGAGATCGGCCCGCAGCGCCGCCACATCCAGTGCGACACCGGCGGCCGACGGCACCACATAGCCCACCAGCCTGGTGGTTCCGCCCTGCGCCTCCCCGGCCAGGGCCACGGCCTGACCGACCGCCTCGTGTGCGGTGAGAACGGCCTCGATCTCGCCCAGTTCGATCCGGAAGCCACGGATCTTGACCTGGTGGTCCACCCGGCCGGCGAAGTCCAGTCGGCCATCGGCCCGCCAGCGGACGACGTCGCCGGTGCGGTACATCCGCTCCCCGGGGGCGCCGAACGGGCAGGCGACAAACCGTTCCGCCGTCAGCCCCGGCCTCCCGTGATAGCCACGAACCACACCCGCACCCGCGATATACAGCTCGCCGACCACCCCGGGCGGCACCGGACGCAGCCACCCGTCCAACACATACACCCGGGTGTTGGCGATCGGCCGCCCGATCGACGGCACCCCCGACTCGTCCGTCAGATCGGCCGCCGTCGACCAGATCGTGGTCTCCGTCGGCCCGTACAGGTTGGTGACGGAGCCGGCCGACTCCCGCAGCGCGTCCGCCAGCGCGGGCGGGAACGCCTCACCGCCCACCAGGGCCCGCAGGCCCCGGAGTCGTCGCGGGGCCGTGGCCACCATCGCCTGCCAGAGCGAGGGCGTTCCCTGCACCGTGCGCGCCCCGGTCTCCTCGGCCAGCGCCAGCAGCGCCTCGGGATCGCGCACGGTGTCCCGGTCGGCGATCACCACGCCGGCGCCGCGCAGCAGCGGCAGATAGAGCTCCAGCGCGGCGATGTCGAACGACACCGTGGTCACCGCCAGCAGCCTGTCCCCCGGACCCAGGCCGAAGCGGTCGCCCATGTCCGCAAGGAAGTTGCTCAGCCCACGGTGGGGCACCACCACCCCCTTGGGGCGGCCCGTCGAACCCGACGTGTAGATCACATACGCGGGGTGGTCGGCGGAGCGCGCTATCCCCGTGTCGGGCCCCGAGGGCGAGGCCAGGGTCAACTCCGCGGCGGTGCCCACCTCGTCGAGCACCAGGGCCGGCACGCCGCTGTCGTCGAGCAGCGACGCCGTCTCCTTGGTCACCACCCCCAACACCGGACCCGCATCACCCAACGTGTACGCGATCCGATCCACCGGATGCTCCGGATCCAACGGCAGATACGCCGCACCCGTCCGCAACACCGCCAACAACACCACCAACAACTCCACCGAACGCGGCACCGCCACCGCCACCAAACCCTCAGGACCCACCCCACGCCCCACCAACACCGAAGCCAACCGCCCCGACCACTCAGCCAACTCCCCATACGACAACACCACCCCACCCGACACCACCGCCACCGCATCCGGCGAACGCCCCACCCACCCCGCGAACAACTCCGACACCCCACCCACCGGAACCACCCGACCCGTCCCGTTCCACCCCACCAACACCCGCTCCCGCTCAACCCCCGACAACACCTCCACCTCACTCAACCGCACCCCAGGATCAAACGACACCACCCCCAACAACCGCACCAAACGCCCCACCAACAGCTCGACCGTGGCCTCGTCGAAGAGATCGGTGCTGTAGTCGACAACGCCGAGCAGACCGCCGGGCTCGCCGCCCGAGTTCTCGCGCTCGCCGAAGGCGAAGTTGAGGTCGAACTTGGCCACGCCGAGGTCGAGCAGTTCCTCGCGCACCGTGAGACCGCCCAGGTCGGAGCGGACGTCCGGGGTGTTCTGGACGGTCAGCATCACCTGGAACAGCGGATGCCTGGCCAGCGAGCGTTCGGGGCTGAGCGCGTCCACCAGCCGCTCGAACGGCAGGTCCTGGTGGGCGTAGGCGTCGAGGGCGACCCGGCGGGTGCGGTCGAGCAGTTCGTCGAACGTCGGATCGCCCGAGAGGTCGTTGCGCAGCACCAGCGTGTTGAGGAAGAGGCCGACCAGGCCCTCGGTCCCCTCGTCCGCGCGTCCGGCGATGGGGGTGCCCAGGGGGATGTCGTCGCCGGCGCCCAGCTTCGACAGCAGAGCGGCCAGCGCGGCCTGGAGCACCATGGCGAGGCTCGCGCCGCGTGCCCTGGCCAACGCGGCGAGCCTCTGGTGCAGTTCGGCGCCGAGCGAGCAGTCGATCGTCCGCCCCCGGTAGCTCGCCGTGGCCGGCCTGGGCCGGTCGGTGGGCAGCGCCAGTTCGTCCGGCAGTCCGGCCAGGGTCTGCTTCCAGTACGTCAGCTGCCGGGACAGCTCGCTGACCTCGACGAGGGGATCATGGATCTCCGGAAGACGAACGTGCTCGCCGACCGGGACGAATGGGGCTATCTGCTCCAGCTCTTCACCCGCTCCCCGTACGAGCGCCGCACGCTGTTCTTCGAACTGATCCAGCGACACGGCGCCAAGAGCTTCGGAAGCTCCAACATCCGGGCGCTGTACGAGGCGGTGGAGCGCGCCCGGACGGCCGACCGGTGACCGGCCAGGACCCGGGGCCGCTCAGCCCGCCACCGCTCTCGCTGGACGAGTACGCCGAGCGGGCGCGCCCGCTGGTCGACCCCGCCGTCTGGGACTTCGTCGAGGGCGGAGCCGGCGAGGAGTGGACGCTCGCCGCCAACCGGTCGGCCTTCGACCGGGTGCGGCTGCGCCCGCGCGTGCTGACCGGGACCGCCGCGTTCGACCTCGGCACCACCGTGCTGGGCCGACGGTGGGCGGCCCCGCTGGGCATCGCGCCCATGGCGTACCACACGCTGCTGCACCCCGACGGCGAGACGGCCACCGCCCGCGCCTCGGGCGCGGCCGGCGTCCCGTTCGTGGTGAGCACGTTCGCCGGCCGGGCCTTCGAGAAGATCGCCGAGGCGGCCGACGCCCCGCTCTGGCTCCAGGTCTACTGCTTCCGCGACCGGGAGACGACCAGGCGGCTCGTGGAGCGCGCCGAGCGGGCCGGCTTCGAGGCGGTCGTGCTGACCGTGGACACCCCACGGCTGGGCCGCCGACTGCGCGATCTCCGCAACGACTTCCGGCTGCCGGCGCACATCACGCCCGTCAACCTGCCGTCGGAGGGCGACTACTCCTCGCCATCCGGGCACAGCCGCACCGAGTTCGACGCCTCGCTCGACTGGTCGATCGTCGACTGGCTCCGGTCCGTCAGCCGGCTTCCCGTGCTGGTCAAGGGGGTGTTGACGGCGGAGGACGCCGACCGGGCGATCGGCGCCGGTGTGGACGGCATCGTGGTCTCCAACCACGGCGGCCGGCAACTGGACGGCTCCCCCGCGACGTTCGACGTGCTGGCCGAGATCGCCGTGGCGGTCGCCGGCCGCTGCGCGCTGCTGCTGGACGGCGGGGTGCGGCGGGGCAGGGACGTCCTGGCGGCCCTCGCCCTGGGCGCCGACGGCGTGCTGCTGGGCCGGCCGGTGCTGCACGGCCTGGCCGTCGCCGGCCGGGAGGGCGTGGCGGGGGTGCTGGACACCGTCGTCGCCGAACTGACGGAGGCCATGGAGCTGACCGGAACCGGCACCGTGAAGGACGCCGGCCCGACGCTGCTGGCCCCGCCGCACTCCCCCGCCACCGTCGAACGACCCACGCCCCGGCGGCCGGAGCCCCTACTGACGGAGCCGGGCCCGGCGGAGCCACTGCGGCGGGAGGCCCTGCACGGCAGCGTCTCCGATCCGGTGCTGGACACCATGAACTTCCTGAACGAGATCACCGGCCGCTTCCCCGAGGCCCTTTCGTTCGCCCCCGGCCGACCGTACGAGGGGTTCTACGACACCGAGGAGCTTTTCGCCCATATCCGCCGCTACGCCGACCATCTGGCCGAGCGGGGCACCTCGGCCGACGGCATCAGGACCGCCCTGCACCAGTACGGTCCGACGGCCGGGTTGATCCGGGACCTGATCGCCGACTCCCTCCGCGCCGACGAGGGCATCGACGTGGCGCCCGAGTCGATCGTGGTCACGGTCGGCGCCCAGGAGGCCCTGCTGCTGGCCCTGCGCGCGCTGTTCGCCGAACCGGACGACGTGCTGCTGGTCGCGACCCCCTGCTATGTGGGCGTCACCGGGGCCGCGCTGCTGCTCGACATCCGCGTCCGCCCCGTGGAGGAGCGGGTCGACGGGATCGACGTCGCCGACCTGGAGGCCGCCATCCGCGCCGAGCGGGCGGCCGGCCGGCGGCCGCGCGCCCTCTATCTGGTGCCCGACCACTCCAACCCGTCCGGCAACACCGTGCCGCACGGGGTCCGCGAGGAGTTGCTGGAACTGGCCGCCCGGCACGACATCGTGATCCTGGAGGACAGCCCCTACCGCCTGGTCAGCGCCGGCGCCCAGCAGCCCACCCTGAAGGCGCTCGACCGGGACCGGCGGGTGGTGTACCTGGGATCGTTCGCCAAGTCCGTGTTCCCCGGCGCCCGCGTCGGCTTCGTCGTCGCCGACCAGCCGGTGCTGGGCCCCACCGGGGAGACGGGACCGCTGGCCGACGAACTCGCCAAGATCAAGAGCATGGTGACGGTGAACACGCCGGCGCTGAGCCAGGCCGCCGTCGCCGGCGTGCTGCTGGCCTCGCGGGGACGCCTCACGGACTTCAACGCCGCTCCGGCCAAGCACTACGACGAGGCGCTGCAGGGCGTCCTCGACGAACTGGAGCGCAACTTCCCCGAGGCGGACCGCCGGCGGACCGGGGTGAGTTGGAACCGGCCGACGGGCGGCTTCTTCCTCACCGTGCGGGTGCCGTTCGCCGCGGACAACGACGCCCTGCTGCGTTCCGCCCGCGAACACGGCGTCATCTGGACCCCCATGGCGTACTTCTATCCGGAAGCGGGCGGCGAGCGCGCCATCCGGCTGTCGTTCAGCTCGCTGAACCGCCGGGAGATCGAGGAGGGCATCGGCCGGCTCGCCGCGTTCATCCGCGCGGAGACGGCGCGCCCCGGCGCCCCCGGAGGCACCACGGGACGGGACACATGAGAACAGCGCTGGTCGTCGGCACGGGTCTGATCGGGACATCCGTCGCCCTGGCACTGAGCCGGGGCGGCGTCACCGTGTACCTGGACGATATCGACACCACATCGGCCAGAACCGCCGAGGCGCTGGGCGCCGGTTCCCTGGAGACGCCGCAGGAGCCGGTGGACCTCGCCGTCCTCGCGATCCCGCCCGCGCACACCGGCACGGTGCTGGCCCACTGCCAGGAACGGGGCGTGGCGAAGGTCTACACCGATGTCGCCAGCGTCAAGGTACGGCCGCAGGAGGAGTTGGACGCCTCGGGCGGCGACGCGGCCAGCTATGTCGGCGGGCACCCACTGGCCGGCAGTGAGCGCGGCGGGCCACTCGCCGCCCGCGCCGACCTCTTCGAAGGCCGCCCGTGGGTGCTCACCCCGTCCGCCGGGACCAGGAGGTCCACGCTGAACCAGGGCCTGGAACTGGTCTCCCTGTGCGGCGGGGTGCCCATGATCATGGACGGCGCCGCGCACGACCGCGCCGTGGCCCTGACCTCGCACGCCCCCCATCTGATCTCCTCGCTGATGGCGGCCCGGCTGGAGGAGGCGGAGAGCGAACACATCCGGGTCTCCGGACAGGGCCTGCGGGACGTCACCCGTATCGCGGCGGGCGAACCCGCGCTCTGGGCGGACATCCTGGAGGCGAACGCCGACGCGGTCGCCGACGTCCTGGAGTCCTACGCGGAGGACCTGGGCCGGGTCATCGCCGCGCTGCGCGCCCCGCGCGACGCGGCGGACCCGGCCCGGCCCAGGGCGTCGGGCGATCTCGACGAGACCCTGCGGCGCGGCAACCGGGGGCGGGCCCGGGTGCCGCACAAACAGCGTTCACAGCCCACCGCGCATGTCGCCATCCCGGTGGCCATCCCGGACCAACCCGGAGCTCTTGCGCGCCTGTTCGCAAAGGTGAGCGAGGCGGGAATCAACATCGAGGACGTGCGTATCGAACATTCGCTGAACAAGCCGACCGGCCTGGTCGAGCTGCTGGTGGACCCGGTCTTCATCCCGGACATCCGGCTGCTGCTGGACGCCAACGGCTGGACACCCCAGGAGGAGAACCTGCTGGTCGCCGACCGATGAGAGGCCACACCCCGCCCGGTTCCACGCCCCGGCGACGGAACCGGGGCGGGCGCGGCGGCGCCCGGCGGATCAGGCCGCCGCGCACACACCCTTCATGCCCTCGATGAGGGTCAGGACCGCTCGGGCCGACGGCAGGATCATCCGGCCCTCCCTGGTGAGGTGAGCGCCCATCGAATCCCTCGTGAACAACTTGGTGCCAAGCATCTGCTCAAGGCATTTGATCTGGTAGCTGATCGCGGGCTGCGAATAGCCCAGAGCTTTCGCCGCGTGGTCCATGCGACCAACCTCCGCGACCGAGACGAAAGCCCGAAACTCCCGTTCGTGCATGGGTCTCCTCACCCTTTCGGCGAATTCCATCCGAGTCCTCACACGTTCGGTGACAGGCTGTATCGAAGACTCGAATGCCGAATTTCCTGATCCATAACAGTCCATCAAGTCGACCGGAGCAATGCACATTGCAGGAAGCTGCAACGTTGCCCCCCTGCGCCGGCCAACTTCCGCGCTCCTGAAGGGATTACGGATCACGGCAGGCGATAAACGGGCGCTCTCCTGCCGTGCCCGCGGCCGCCCCGGCGCTACCGTCCGGGGCGTCGCATCGCCCGGAACAGCGCCCTCAGCATCAGAATTCCGCTGACCACGAGGAGTTGGTAGCCGAGCAGCGGCAGCAGCCCGAGACGCTCGGTCGCCCGGGGGCCCCGGTCGCCGCCGAGGACCACCAGCAGCACCCCCATCAACCCGGTGCAGGCCGCCAGCAGGGTGACCGTCATCTGGTGGATCAGCTCGGAGACGAAGCGCTTCTCCCGCTCGTCGGCGAAGATCCGGACCCGCACCGTGAGCCGGCCCTCCTCCAGCGCGGCGCTGACGCGTTCGGCCCTTCTGGGCAGCCGGCGCAGCATGGGCAGGACCGAGAGCCCTTCCCGCACGACGCTGCGGGCCAGCGCCGACAGGTCGGAGACGGGGCCCTCGTCCTCCCTCGCGCCGCCGTGCGGGGAACGCAGCCGGTCGGAGAGCAACCGGGAGGTCAACAGCTGTGCCTCGTGCAGCATGTTGAAGTCGGGGGCGAGCCGTCCCAGGGTGCCTTTGAGCGTGGCCAGGGCGCGGAAGACCGCCGCGATCTCGGGCGGGACGGTGAGCCGGTGGCGGGTGAGGATCTGGAACATGGCGGTGAACGTCTCGGTGTCGGGCCGGGCCCCGACGCCCAGGTGCTGGGCCATGAACTGCCCCAACTCCCGTTCCAACAGCAGGGCGTTGGGCAGCGGTTCGTCGTCCGAGGCACGGGCGCCCAGCAGGCTGATCAACGAGTCGTGCAGCCCGGCCGGATCGCTTCGGCTCACCGCCAACAGCATCTCCTGGATGGCGAGCCTCGCCGAGGAGTCGATGCGCCCCACCGAGCCGAAGTCCAGGATGCCGAGCCGCCCGTCGTCCAGCAGCAGCAGATTGCCGGGATGCGGATCGGCGTGGAAGACGCCGGCCGTCACCACCTGCCGGAGGATCGTGGAGAAGACCTCGCGGGCGATGTCGTGGGGGTCGATCCCGGCTCGCTCGGCCGTGGCCGCCGCCCGGTCCAGCGTCACACCCTCCAGCCACTCCTGGACCAGCACCCGCGCCGAGGTGTGCTCGTGGTGGACCCGGGGGATGCGCACCGGGGCGTCCGGCTCCAGGCCGCCGCAGGTGGCGGCGACCGCCTCGGAGTTGCGCGCCTCGACGCGGAAGTCGAGCTCTTCGAGCACGGACCTGGCGAACCCCTCACCGAGGTCCTTCAGGCCCAGCGCCGGCGTGGCCCTGGCTCGGGCCTGGAGACCGCGGATGATCGCGGAGACGATGTCCAGATCACGTTCCACCACCGCGCGGATGCCCGGACGCTGGACCTTGACGACGACCGTCGGGCCCTCGCGCAGCTTGGCGCAGTGCACCTGGGCTATGGAGGCCGCCGCGAGCGGCACCTCCTCGACCCATTCGAAGACCTCGTCGATCGGCCGGCCCAACTCCTCCCGGAGCACCGTCTCGACGCCCGGCCAGGGCGCGGACACCACCGAACTCTGCAGCAGGCTCAGCTCGTCGATGAAATGCGGCGGCAGCAGGTCGCGGCGGGTGGAGAGGAGCTGCCCCAGCTTGATGAACGCGCCACCGCAGTCCTCCAGCGCCAGGCGCAGGGACCGCGCGGTCCGCAGCCCGAACTCGTCCGGCTGGCGGGCCCGTTCCCAGCTTCTGCGGCCGCGCAGCAGGCCGCTGAGGCCGTGCCGCATGAAGATGCGGCTGATCTCGGAATAGCGGCGGGCCCGGTGCAGTCGGCCCCCCATGGCGCGCCAGCTCCGCAACGGCCAGGCCCAACTGCCGTACGGGAGAAAGACCTCAAGCAGCACCAGGGCGCCCATCGCGGCGAAGACGGCCAGCGCGAACTGGACGCCGGTCAGGGCGCTCACCCCCTCCTGTTCCCGGACCAGCGGCCGGAACAGCGCCATCGCGGCCAGCCCGGCGAGGCCGGCACAGGCCGCCCGCAGGGGGCTCACCCTGATGCCCAACAGCCGGCGGGAGACGACGGAGAACGCCAGCACGACGACGAAGACCGAGGCGACCACGGTGAGCACGATCAGCAGTCCGAAGGACATCTCCTCGATCCGAACGGTCGAGAGAGGGGTCATGGGGACGTTCCTTCCGGCGTGGTGTTCCGCCAGTGGCACCCTAACGTCCGGACAACAGACCGGCACCGGCCGCCGGGACGTGGAGCGTTGTCCGGTGACCGGTGCCGGCGGGGACCAGTGGGGGCGAGGTCAGCCCATCGCCTCGACCAGGCTCTTGGGCCGCATGTCGGTCCAGTTCTCGTTGATGTAGTCCAGGCACGCCTGCCGGCTGTCCTGGCCGTGCACCGCGTTCCATCCGGCCGGGATCTCCGCGAAGGCGGGCCAGAGGGAGTACTGCGCCTCGTCGTTGACCAGCACGTAGTAGCTGGCGTCCTCGTCCTCGAAGGGGTTGCTGCTCATGGAGTGGTTCCTTCCTGTCCGGTTTTCTGCTGACGCGTTGCCGTGGGCGGGCGGACCCGCCCACGGCCCAGATGGCCAGGCCCTGTCCTAACCACAGCCACCGGCGTGGCCCTGGTCGCCCGCCGGCACGAGCACGGCGGGCGGCACCTCCTCGGCCGGCCGTGGGGTCGGGGCGGTCGACGCGGCCTTGGCGCGGACAGCCGCGACAAAACCGGGCAACCGGTCCAACCCCCAGAACTTGTCGAACCGCTGGATGAAGAACGGCACCCCGAAGACGCCGTCCCTGTCCACGTTACGCAGCGCGGCGAGACCGCGCTCCCGAAGCTCGGGATCGTCGGACGCGTTCGCCAAGGCATCGGCGTCCAGGCCGAGTTCGTCGGCGACCGCGGCGATGGTCGCCCGCTGCGAGATGTCCTCGCCGCGTTCGAAGCGGGCCCGGTAGACCGCGGCGATGTAGTCCCTGCCCCGGCCGGCGTCCTCCGCGACCAGCCAGGCCAGATGGGACACCTCCCAGTTGGGCTCGGTGTCCACCGGCCAGGCCACCGAGAGGCCACGGGCGGTGGTCAGCCGCTTGATGTCCTGAAGGATGTAGAGGTGCTTCTCCTTCGACATGGGGACATAGGGCAGCCGCACGCCGGACTCCGCCAGCCGCGCGGCGCCGGCCTCGTCCGGCTCCCAGTACGGGTGCCAGGCGATCGCGTCCGCCACGTCCGGGGCAGTCTCGGTCAACTCGCGGAAGGCGAGCCAGGAGTAGGGACTGCGGAGGGAGAAGTACCAGCGCGGTGGTTTGACGGCCAACGTGACTCCTTGGAAAGAGCGGCGTGGATCGGTGCCGGGCTCGGATACCGGTGCTAGAGGGTGATGCCGCCGTCGATCTGGAAGACGGAGCCGGTGATGTAGCCGGCCTTGTCCGACGCGAGGTACGACACGAGTTCGGCCACCTCGTCGGCCCGGCCCAGCCGGCGCAGCGGGACGGCGGCCAGCGCCTTCTCCTTCGCCCCGCCGCTGAGCACCGAGGTCATGTCCGTGTCGATGAACCCGGGCGCCACCACGTTGGCGCGGATGCCGTAGCCGCCGACCTCCTTGGCCAGGGCCCGGGAGAACCCGATGATCCCGGCCTTGGAGGCCGAGTAGTTGCTCTGGGTGGGGTTCCCGTAGACGCCGGCGACGGAGGAGATGTTGATGATGGCGCCGCTCTTACGCTTCATCATGGAGAACACGACGGACCGGCAGACGTTGTAGACGCCGTCCAGGTTGACGTCGAGCACCTGGTGCCATTCCTCGTCCTTCATCAGCAGCAGCGGGTTGTCCCGCGTGATGCCGGCGGCCGTCACCGCCACGTCGATCGGGGCGAGCGTCTCCTCGGTCTCCGCCACGAAGGCGCGCACCAGCTCGGCGTCCCTGACGTCGACCTTGCGGCTGATGACCCGCACGCCGAACTCCTGGGCCTCCTTCTCCAGACTGAGGGCGGCCTCCTCGTTCGACTGGTAACAGAAGGACACGTCGAAGCCGTCCCGCGCCAGGGTCAGCACGCTGGCGCGCCCGATGCCTCGGGAACCGCCGGTGACCAGCGCCACCCGGGACTCGTTCTCTGCCATGGTTCTCCCAAAGTGTTTCGGCCGGCTGATCCGCCGGCGGACTGTTCGCCGGCGTCAGGACCCGACCGGGGCCTGCTCGGACGGGCGCAGCTCGGACGCGGGCCGGAAGGCCATCACGGCGCGCTCGACCGTCAGCACCGGCTCGCCGTCCACCCGGCTGTCGCCCTCGATGATCACGGTGTCGCCCAACGCCCGTGAGATCACCGCGTGGTGCTCCAGCACGTCGCCGGGCAGGACGGCCCGGTGGAAGGTGATCTCCGAGGCGCCGCCGAACAGCATGACCTTGCCGTCGAACAGGTCGGGCTCGGGGGACTCCCAGGTGCACAGCAGCGCCGCCGCCTGCGCCCAGGACTCCGTCAACAGCGCCTTGGGGTAGGCGAAGTCGGCCGCGACGGCGTCCGGTCCGAGCTTCTGGTACCAGGGCTCGTTGCAGGTCACCGCCTTGGTCGCGACGACCCGCTCGCCCGGCGCGATCTCCTTCACCCGGTCGACCAGCAGCATCGGAAACCGGTGCGGCAGCACGTTCCTGATCTCCGGTTGGCCGATCATGCCGTCTCCTCAGCGGTGAACCGCAGCCGCATCTGGGCGGCCACGCCTCGAACGGTGGTCACCTGGGCCTTGCAGCTCCAGGCGTCGGACGTGCGGGTCCAGGTCAGCTCCACGTCCAGCTGGTCGCCGGGAAAGACCGGGCTCAGAAACCTGGTGCTCTCCACCGCGGCCAGCTCGGCGCCGCCGGCGCCCGGCGGAAGGGTCGCCAGCCCGCTGAGGTGGACGCACTCGATCACACAGACGCCGGGGAAGATCGGGAAGCCCGGGTAGTGCCCCGGGAAGACCGTCTCGTCCTCGCCCACGGTGAGCGTGGTCACCGCGTGCCGGCGCCCCTTCTCGTCCGCCTCGGCGGCCGGCGGTCGGACGACCTTGACCTCGGCGTCGACCGGGCTGGCCGGCCTGGACGCGCTGGACGGGGTCACGCCGGGCCGAGCTTTCCGCGCACCGTCTCATAGGCCTGCCTCAGGGAGGTGACCTGCCTCAACTCAGCCTCGACGAACCGCAGTTGGTACTTCTTCTCCAGGGCCACCACCACTTCGAGGGCCATCAGGGAGTCGATCCCCAGATCCTCGGAGAAGACGGCGTCGTCCGTCAGCTCCTCGGTGTCGAGGTCGAGGACGCCGGCGATCGTGGTGCGCAGGTCCTCCAGGTCCAGTGCCGCCGGGGAGCCGGTCGAGTCGGTGGATGCAGTCGTCATGTCATGTCCGTCTGTGTCAGGGGGTGGAAAGGGTGGTCATCGGAAGCGGAGCAGGGTGCAGCCGACCGCGCCGTCACGGTCGACGGAGGTGATCAGGCCGACCCGTCCGGTCGCCTCGGGGTCGTTCTCGGCCCGGGCCAGCACGCCGGCGATCTGGAAGGCGGCGGCCGCCGCCCCGGTGTCGCCGATCAGCGGGGTCTGCGGGACGCGCGACGGCACCGCGCCGCCGACGGTCTCCTCGACCGACGCCCACTCCTCCTCGCCCGCCCGGCCGGGGGCTTCGCCGGTCGCCACGGCCCAGATCTCCTCGACGCCCACCTCGGCGCGGCGCAGCGCGCGCTCCAGGCAGGAGCGGAGCGCGGGACGGACGGCGCCGTCGACGGCGATGCCCATCTCCACGGCCAGGACCTCGGCCAGCACCGGCTGGTCGGGGTCGGCGGAGCCGCCCCGCTCGACCAGCAGCAGCCCGCAGCCCTCGCCGGACGGCGCCACGGCACCGGGCTCGGCGTCGTTGGTGTGCTTGTCCAGCCAGGACCTGGCGTGCGAGAACTCCTCGACGGCGCCGCAGAGCACGGTCCGCGCCCGGCCGAACCGCAGCAGCCGCCTGGCGTAGTTGAGGGCGTAGAGACCCGCCGCGTGCCCGCCGGCGATGGTGGTGTTGGGGCCCTTGAGCTGGTGCCAGATGGCGCTCTGTCCGGCGGCGCAGTTCATGACCGCGTTGGGGAAGCGCGCCGGGTCGACGAAGTACGGCTTCTCCCCGGTGAGGGAGTCACGGGTGAAGTCCATCTGACTCTGCACGCTGCCGGTGGTCGTGCCCAGGACCAGCGCGGCCTCCTCGCCGGTGCCGACCCGCCGGTTGCGCGGCGAGTCGTCCAGCAGCCGGCTGACCGCCGTGATCGCGAGCCCGGTGACCCGGTCCATCGACCGGGTGCCCTTCTTGCCGAGCACCTCACGCACCCGGAAGTCCGGTACCAGACAGGCGGTTTCGGCCGCGGCCTGCCATTCGTCGTCGAGCGGCGCGACGGTCTGCCGGCCTTCCCTGAGCCCGTCCGCGAAGGCGGCGCGCCCGATCCCGAAGGGCGAGACCGCCGTCCAGGCGGTGATGACCGGTCGGTCCTGGAGAGCTGTCGCGGTGCTCACGCCTCGCCCTTCAGCGCCTTGGAGACGCGCTCGTCGAAGTTGACCAGGTTCCAGTCACGGCGGTTGTCGATCTTGGCGTAACCGTGGGTGACCTTGCCGGTGGCGGTCTGCAGGAGCTTGCCGTCGCGCACCACGTAGTAGTCCACGCGGGAGGTGTAGGTGAAGTCCTTGAAGACGTTCTCCACCGTCAGGACGGTGTACAGCTCCTCCTCCATCAGCGCCTCGTCGAGGATCTGGATGCGCGAGTGGGGGCAGGCCGGAATCCAGCGGCGCTCCTCCAGGAGGCTCTTCACCGAGATGCCCCGGTCGGCGAGGAACAGGTCGACGACCTCCTCCATCTGCCGCAGGTAGCTGGACATCTGCAGGCGCTCCGAGAAGTGGCAGTACGGGTAGGGGATACGCCACTTCCAGCCGAACGAGTTGGTGCCGGCGGTCAGCAGGTCGAGGACCGGGTCGGGCCCGGTGGTGCCGCGACCGTTCGACAGCGAGGTGTTCTCCACGGCCAGGTCGACGCCGGACAGGTCGGGCGCCTCGGGCACCCGCGCGGTCGGGTCGTTCAGCCGGTGGCTCACGAACGGCGCCAGCTCGGCGGGCGGTTCGGGGGCCTCCTCGGCGAAGTTGTCCAGCCGCAGCACGGCCTTGGCCCGGCCGGTGATCAGCTTGGTGTCGGTGCCGTCGCGCTCACCGTTCAGGCTGACCGAGAAGGAGATGTAGTCCGCGCCGTCGACCTGGCTGGGCACCACCCGCGCCAGGACGGTCTCGTCCATGTAGAGGGCGTGCAGGATCCGGGTGTCGAGATCGATGAGGTCGACCCCGAGGCCGTGGTCGGCGTGCAGGCCCCTGGCCGGCAGCCCGGCCTCGGCGAAGTGGTACAGGATGGCTTCCTCAACCAGGTAGTTGATGTGCTTGAAGCCGATCCAGGTGCAGATGTTGGACCCCTCGAAGCGCGTGCGCAGCGACACGGTGCTCTCACGGGTGAGGAGTTCCTTGACGGCGCTTTCCGTCACTGTGGTCATCGAACGTGCTCCCATGGTGATCCGGGGCCGGGACCGCTGAGCGGGCGCTCGGCCGAAGTCTTGCTGACGAACTGTGCGACCACGTCCACGAACCGCGGCGCCTGTTCGAGCATCAGGAAGTGCCCGCAGTCGGTCAGCAGTTGGAACTCGGCACCCGGAAGATCGGCCGCCAGGGCCCTGGCCTCCTCCGGGAGGGCCGCGAAGTCGTCCTCGCCCGCCACGACGAGGCAGGGCACGGTGAACTGGTCGGTGCGCAGCCGGGGGGTGCGCAGATAGATGTCGTAGAAGCTGGTCCAGCCGTAGGCGCCGACCCGGTCACGCACCCGCGCGCCCAGGTCGAGCAGGGCCTCCTCGGAGAGCCGACGCCCGGCGGCCACCCTGACGCCCTCGGTCATCAGCCGGGTGAACCCCTCGACGGAGGTGACCATGCTCTCCCAGGTGAAGTCCTCCACCCTGCGGCGGTAGAACGGGGAGACCAGCACCATGGCGTCGATACCGAACTCGCGGAACGGGTCGGTGCCCTCCGCCAGCCGCCGGTTCAGGAACTCCAGGAGCACGGCGGCTCCCATGGAGTGGGCGACGACCACCCCCGGGCCACCCGGCACCCCGCGCAGCGCGTCGGCCAGATACGGCACGATATCGCCGCGCGCGCACCATTCGGCCACGCCGTCGCCGCGCCAGGGCAGTTCGGCGACCCAGGTCTCCGGCCCCTCCGTCCGCCGCACCTCGGCGAGGCAGGCGTCCCAGAGGGTGCCGCTGGTGGCCAGCCCGTGCAGCAGCGTCATCCGGGCGCCGTCGGCGTCCCCCGGGGTCAGCCGACGCACCGTCACCGGCTCGCCGAGCCCCGGGACGGCGGCGGAGCGCGGGGCGTCCGGCCCCGGCTCCGGCACCGTGCGGGGGGTCGTCCGGCCCGCGGCGGTCGTCATGCCGCGGCCACCTGCCGCACCACGAGCCCCGCGGTGGCGTCGTCGGCGTCGCCACCGGCGGTGACATACACCGGACCGGCCCCGCCGTCGGCGAACCAGCCGAGGGCGGCCGCGCACTGGAGCACGCCCAGCGCGCCGGAGCCGGTGCCGAAGGACTCGGTGACATCGTGCCGGGGCACCCCGTCCAACAGCCCTTCGGGCAGCACAGCGGACGCGCTCTCCGGCACCTGCCACAGGCCGGGGCGCCGCTCCTCGCCGGCCGCCAACTGCCCCAGGCACGCCTCAAGTCCCGCGCGCCTGACATAGCCGCCCACCGAGGCCAGCGCCGGGACGCCGCGTTCGGCGGCCGACTCCTCGCTCTCCAGCACCAGGCCCACCGCGCCGTCGATGGTGCGTTCCCCCTCGAGGAGTTCGCGCACCGCCTCGTTGTCGGGCTCGACGCCCAGCACCAGGACATGGGAGGCCCGGCCGCCGCGCAGCAGGGTCAACGCCCAGTGGACGGCGTCCAGTCCCGAGGTGGCTCCGTTGCACAGCATCAGGTTGGGCCCGCGCAGCCCGAAGCGGATCGCCACCGAGGAGGCGACGACATTGCTCGACGCGTTCGGCAGGTCCATCGGGCTGCTGGCGGCCGCCGTGTGCTCGACGATGGTGTCCATGGCCCGGCGGATCGTGTCGATATTGCCGTAGTTGGAGCTGACGACGACGGCGACGGACAGCGCCGGCACCCGAAGCCCCGTCTCGTCCACCAGCCCCGCGTCGCGCAGCGCCGCGTCGGCGGCGCAGTACGCGAGCTGGGTCGCCCGGTCCTTGTAACGCAGGCCCTTCTTGCCGACGAACCCGGCCGGCTCGACCGGCGGGGCGTCCGCCGCGCGCGGCCCCATCAGCTCCTCGACGGAGCCCGCCCTGGCCAGCACCACGCCGGTCCCGCTCACCACAGCGTTCATCGGGCCGCCTCCACAATCGCGACGGCGTTGATGCCGCCGAACCCGAACGCGTTCAACTGGGCGACCGCCAACGGCTCCTGGGCGGCCTCGCCGGTGACGAAACGGAAGTCCGTCGCGTCGTCCACCGGGTCCTCCAACCCCACGGTCGGCGGCACCCGCCCGTCGCCCAGGGACTTCAGCGCGACGACCATGCCGAGCAGCCCGGAGGCGCCCGAGGTGTGCCCGGTCATCGCCTTGATGGCCGTCATCAGCGGCTTGTCGACGTCCGCGCCGAACACATCGCTGATGGCCTTCGCCTCGGCCTCGTCGTTGAGCAGCGTCCCCGTGCCGTGCACCATCACCAGGTCGATGTCCTTGGGCTTCAGCCCGACCCGGCCGTGGGCCTCCCTGATCGCGTCGGCGATGCCGGCGGGATCGGGCGCCGTCACGTGGAAGGCGTCGCAGTTGATCGCGACATCCCGCACCACCCCGTGCACCCGGCGGCCCTCGTCCGGGGCGCGGGTCAGCACCACGGCCGCCGCGCCCTCGCCCATCAGCACCCCGGCCCGGTTGCGGTCGAACGGACGCACCCGCTCGGGCGGCACCGGCTGGACGCGTTCCAGCAGTCCGTACATGGTCTCGGTGAGCACGTCGACGCCGGCCACGATCACCGTGTCGGTCTCGCCGGCCGCGAGCAGGTCGACGCCCATCGCCAGCGCGTAGAGCCCGGCCGAACAGGCGTTGGAGAAGGTGTGGGTGTCGTCGGCGTTGAACGCCTCCCGCAACGCGGTGCCGAAGTGCAGCCGTTGCGTGGCGAACTTGGCGGTGTCCGCCTCCCACAGCTCCACCGAGCGCAGCTCCCGCAGCCCGGTGCCGACCAGCACGGGCACCCCGCTGAGGTCGTTCTCGTCCAGGCCCGCGTCCCTGGCCGCCTGGGCGACCGCGTCCAGCAGCAGTCCGGTGGCCCGCCAGGGCACATCGGAGCCGGGCTCGGGACGGTTGTCCACCTCGTAGGCGTGCCGCGCGCTGTGCTTGCTCCGGTCGAAGCCGCGCAGCACATCGACGCCGGAACGGCCGGCGCACAGATTCTCGAACAGCTCGTCGGCGTCGCCACCCACTCCGGTGACGGCGCCCACCCCCGTGACGGCCCAACTCATGCCGGCGTCCCTTCCAGCTGGGCTTCGAGCTGACCGAGCAGGACCACGGCGTTGTTGCCACCGAAGGCCAGGCCGTTGTTCTGCACGACCTTCAGATCGGCCTCGATGGAGTGGTTGGGCACGCAGTCCACATCGCACTCGGGGTCGGTGGTGACATGGTTGATCGTGGGCGGGATGAACCCGTTGGTGATCGCGAGGGCGCAGCCGATGGCGGACAGCGCGCTTGCCGCTCCCATGGTGTGGCCGATCATCGATTTCATCGAGATCGTCCTGGGCGGCCTGGCGCCGAACACCTCGCGGATGGCGCTCGCCTCGGTCACGTCGTTGGCCTTGGTGCCGGTGCCGTGCGCCGAGATGAGATCCACCTGGTCGGGCTTGACCCCGGCGTTCTCCAGGGCCAGCTCCATGCACCGGCCCACGCTCTCCTGGTTCGGCGCGACCTGGTGGTAGGCGTCGCAGTTGAGGCCGTAGCCGAGCACCTCGGCATAGATCCGCGCGCCCCTGGCCAGCGCCGAGTCCAGGCTCTCCAGCACCAGCACGCCGGCGCCCTCGCCGGTGAGGATGCCCTTGCGGTCGACGTCGAAGGGCTGGCAGCGGTCGGGGGCGATGGTGCCCAGGCGGTAGAAGCCGGAGAACGTCTTGCGGCACATGGCGTCGGCGCCGCCGCACAGGGCGTACTCCGCCTCGCCCGAGCGCACCGCGTCATAGCCGTAGCCGATGGCGTAGTTGCCGGCGGCGCAGGCGGTCGGAATCGTCACCGCCTCCACGTCGGTGAGCTCCAACTCCTGGGCGATGGCCGCCGAGAGGCGACCGGCCGGAACACGGCGGACGATTTCGGGGTCCAGGTCCTCGGGGCTCCCGTTGATCTCGGTCTCGACCAGCTGGTCGAGGTCCCGGGACTCGCCGTCGGTCGTGCCGATCGAGATCATGCCGGGCAGCGCCCGCAGGTCCTCGACCTCCACTCCCGCGTCGTCGATGGCCATCCTGGCCGCGGCGACCGAGTACTGCGTCGCCCGGCCCAGCTCCCCCACCGCGAGGCGGCGGACCCACAGTTCGGGGTCGAAGTCGACGACCTCGCACCCGTTCGCGTAGTCGAAGCCCTCGACGTCGAACACGGTGATCGGCTTGGCGCCACTGCTACCGCTGCGCAGCCCCTCCTGGAACTGCGCCACTCCCATACCGATGCTGGAGACCACGCCGAGTCCGGTGATCACCACTCTTCGCGGGCCCAACTGCCCCGGCTCTGCCATTCCGAACTCCCCGTCCGTTGTTCCGACCGTGCCCGTTCGACGAATAACGCCGCCTTACCAGCCGGCGGACTCCGAAACGACCTCGTACACGCCCTTGAGGTGGACCATGCGCGGGAGTTCGGCCTGGTCGATCGTGATGCCGAATTCCTTTTCGAGACCGGCAAGGATCTCGATGGACCGGAGCGAGTCAGCCGAGTGGTCCTCCTTGAAGAGGCTGGTCTCGGTTACCTCTTCCTCCTCCAGCTCAAGAATGTCGAGGACGATCTCCTTGATCTTCTTTTCCCGCTCGTCACGCACGGAGGACACAATAAATACCTGCTCTCTCAAATCGAAGGCGCGTTTCATACGTTACCAGGAGACACGCTGCAAGTTTTTCTACGGCGCCTGGACGGCAAAGGCCAAGGGGGATTGCATAAAGCTGCCATTTTTCCCCCTGCCGAGCAGGATTGGATCCGTTTCGGCCGCTGTGTCAACACGGTCCTGCCAGAAAGCGGAAGTGGTGGAACCGCCGGCGGTCGACGCCCACCCGGCCCGCCTCAGGGCACGCTCGTCTCCCCGTGGTAGGAGCCGACCAACGCGTCGCCGATCCGCGCCGCCGCGTCGATGACCGCGCTCGTCAGCGCCCGGTCGGGATCGGCCGGCACCCTGGCGGCGGTTCCCGACACCACGACGGCGGCGACGACCCGTCCGCCGGCCGTCCGGCTCCACACCGGCGCGGCGACCGCCTGCGCGTCGGGAACCAGCGGATCGGGACCGTTCGCCCAGCCACGGCCGCGCACCCGGGCGAGCTGCGCGGCGGTGAACCTCGCACCGCGCAGCCCCTCGTACAGCTCGTCGGGTTCCTCCCAGGCGAGCAGCACCTGCGCGCCCGGGCCCGCCCGGACCGAGCGCGCCGTCCCCACCGGGACCGTCGACTCCCCGTCCGGGCCGCGTTCGGACGAGACCACACACACCTGGGCCTCGCCCCTGCGGCGGAAGAGCCTCGCGGCGAGGCCGGTGCGTTCGGCCAGTTCGTCGAGCACCGGCTCGGCGAGGCGCGGCAGCCGGCCACGGTGCGCCTCGACCACCAGGCTGCCGAGCCGTGGCCCGAGTACGAACCGGCCCGCCTCGTCCCTGGAGAACATCCCGAGACGTTCCAATGCCCGGGCGAGCCGGTGCGTGGTGGGACGGCTCAGCCCGCTGCGGGCGACCAGCTCCGAGAGGGTGACCGGGCGTTGCTCGACGACGCCGAGCAGGGCTGACGTCTTGTCCAGCACGCCGACCCCGCACTTCGGCGGCTGGGAGGTGGTGGCCGTGCTCACCGCCCCGGCACCAGACGGGCACGGATGTCCTCGACCAGCCGGTCCCGCTGGTCGAGGAGATAGAAGTGGTCGCCGGGAAAGCCCACCGCGTCGAAGCCCCGCGGGGCGAGGTCCGCCCATCGTCCGATGTCCGCCAGGTCCACCTCGGGGTCACCGTCGCCGACATACCCGACCACAGGGCACGGCAACGGCACCCCGGGCCTGGCCCGGTAGGCGCGGACGGCGGCGAAGTCCGCCTGGATCGCCGGGACCACGAGTTCCCGCAGGGCCGGATCGTCGAAGAGCGCGGCGTCGGTCCCGCCGAGCCGGCGGACCTCGGCGATGACGCCCTCCTCGTCCAGCTCCTCGGCGGACGGGGCGACGGTGTGCGGCGGCCGGCGTCCCGACACCATGAGCAGACTCGGCGCGATCCCGTGCCGCTCGCCCAGCCGCAGGGTCAGCTCGTAGCCGATCGAGGCCCCCATGCTGTGACCGAAGATCGCCAACGGCACGTCCGTCCGGGCGGCGACCACCTCGACGAGCGCGTCGGCCATCTCCTCGATGGTGCCGAGGAAGGGCTCGACGATGCGCTCCAGGCGACCGGGGTAGCGGGCCACCACCACTTCCACGTCGGGGCCGAAGGCGTTCCCCCAGGAGTGGAAGAAGCTGGCGGTCCCCCCGGCGTGCGGGAGGCAGAGCAGACGCAGCCGGGGCGTCCGGGCCGGCGCGTAGCGACGCAACCAGGGGCTCTGGGTTTCTACTGCCACGATGCTTCGGTCTCCTCGTTGGGATGAGGGCGCCCGGGGGAGGGCGGCCTCGGAACCACCTCGGCGTCCGGGGCGACCCGAAGGGTCGCGCCCACGCGACGCGCCGGCGGCGATCCGGCGGTGCGCGCCGGCCGGAGCCGCGCTCGGATCCGGGGGGCCGGTCCGGCGCGGCGAGAACGGGCCGCTCTTCCGGCGGGAACGCGCCACCGACGCGGACGACTTCCATGAGAGAGGAACGTCTTCTCGGCCCCCATGCAACTGCGGGCGCGGGACGCCCGGCAATGGCGCCTACAGGAAGCTGCCACCGCCGCCGCGTCGGAACGCGTGCCGGTGGCCCTTTTCGACCGACAGCATGACAAGAAGTGCCAAACCGATGAGAAGCACCCCGACCGCACCAGCCGGACGGGCGGCCGCCGGCCGTCGGGTTCGCCGCCCGCCGGGTCTTCATCTGCCGGCCGCCTCTCCGTCGGTTGCCGAGTAACGGAAATTTGCCGTCTTTCGCTCCCCTAAGGAGCCGGGAGGTACGACTTTGCGTAACGGTGATTCCGCTTTGCCCGATTCCGACCGTCGTCCGATCATTGCCTGTCCATCGGGATCAGGACGTCGCCCGGAAGGCGGGCGGTCATCGCAATTG
The DNA here is from genome assembly GCF_000974485.1 of Streptomyces sp. NBRC 109706. Classification (GTDB taxonomy): domain Bacteria; phylum Actinomycetota; class Actinomycetes; order Streptomycetales; family Streptomycetaceae; genus Streptomyces. The sequence goes on from NZ_BBOM01000009.1 coordinate 538,089, forward strand.
GAAGCGCCCATGACACGCGGAGCCGCCAAGCGCCGAAGAAAAAACCAATGACCCCGCTAACGAGGACCAACAAGCATGTGGGGACGCGCCTTGAGGAATCGGGAGAGATCGGACCCACGGTTCCCCGCGGGGACTGTGTGACGGCCCACATGGTTAAACTTTCGCGAACTGCGGAACCGGCGACTCCGATTCCCGTTTTCCAACGGTACGCGAAGCCCTTTCACGGACAGAAGGGTACAGAACCCTCCGACCCCCCGTACGCGTTCGCAAATTACCGCACGTTTTCCATCAACCCCCGTGGCAACTTGCTGCCAAGTATGGAACCGAGGCAACCCTGATCTGGTCCGTTAGACTGACTTATCGTTGCAGCCGTAGGTCACGGCCGCCTCGGAGACCACGATGCCGAGCGACCACGGCAGCCGATAGGCGAACGCGACCACTTTGCAAAAGATTGAGCGATAAACAAAGCAACTGCCGCACGCTGAAAAGATGCCCTTGAGGTGCGATAAGGGCTCGACGGGGGAAGTCGCCCGCCACGTAGTCGCGGCATATTCACGCCTGGGGGGAACGTGACCAAACTGGCAATGCCCGTGGACTCCGCTATAAGAGTCTCCACCGCTTCCGTGTCGCACGCCGAGCCCGTCGCCGGGACACATGAGGCCGTGGACAGTGTGGAGAGGACGCTGCTTGAGGCATACGCGCTGGTGGACTCCATTGTCGCGACCCATCGGGCGGCCGAGAAACAACGCCCGGTGGTAATGGTGGGAGACGACTACGGTTCCGTTCACGACACCCTGACCAGGTTGATCGGAAGCGCCAAGTACGCCGTCAGCGTGATGCTGCCGCACAGCGGTGAACAGGCGGAATCCGTTCTCGCGGCGATTCGCGAGCGCGGCGCCGAACGCCCCGCCTCCGTGGTGCTGCGGCTGCTGTGCACACCGGAGGTGATCGACAGCACGGCCCTCAAGGACCAGGCCCAGCGCATCGACCGCTCCGAGGTGCGGGTCCTGGAAAAGGATGCTCATGCCGCGCTCATCATCGACGGCCGCGCGGCCCTCACCTGGTCGGCCCGCTCCTCGCTCGACGGGGCCGCCACCCTGGTGACCGACCTGGCCACGGCCAAGGCGCTGGACCTGCTCTTCGCCGGCGTATGGCGGACCGGACGACCGCTGGCGGAGTACCTGAGGACACGGGAGCGGCTGGACACCGAGATGACGCGACGCGTCCTGCTCTCCCTGCGGGCCGGGCACACCGACGCCGTGGCGGCGAGCGAGATGTCGGTGTCCCTGCGCACCTACCGACGGCACGTGGCGAAGATCATGCGGGACATGGGGGCGGACTCCAGATTCCAAGCCGGCGTCCGCAGCGTCGAGTTGGGGCTGCTACCGGTCCGACGCTGACGGCGCTCGACCACACGCGACGGGAGGTCGTGGGTTGAAGAGATCGAATGGGTCGGGTTCGGAACCACACCGTCCGTCGGGCACCGGGGGGGCCGAACGCGAACACACGCGGGACGAACTCAAGCAGGAACTGCTGGAGCTGCGCGCCCTCATCGAGTCCACCGTGGTCAAGCACCGCAAGCGGTTCTCCCAGAGCGCGCTGGTCAGGGAGCTGCCTCCGGAGGAGGTCCGCCCCACGATCGAGACACTGATCGGCGAGGCGACCAGCACCCTGGAGGTGGCGCTTGGCGGCGACGCCGGCTTCGCCAGAAGTGCCTACACCGCACTGCGGAGGGCCCTCGACGCGCGCGGCCACTCGCCGCACACCCGGCTGCTGTGCGGCGTCGCCTCGCTGGACGAGACCTTTGTGCGCGACGCCCTGACCACCGGCCACACGCTGGAGGTGCGCACCACCGAGATGCCGCCGCTGTCCACCGTCGTCCTCGACGGTTCGGCCGCCCTGGTGAGCGTGGACACCGCCGGCTCCCCGCGGGCCTCGCTCATCAGGGCCGAGACCCTGCTGCGGGCCGTCCGCACCCTCTACGACAACGTGTGGGGCTCCGCCACCGTCCTGACCAAGCGCATCCACTTCGGCGACCTGGCCAAGACCGACACCGTGCGGCGGGTGCTCCAGCGGCTGAGGGACGGGGTGACGGACGAGGTGGCGGCCCGCGAACTCGGCATGTCGGTCCGCACCTACCGCCGCTATGTCGCCGAGATCATGGCCCTGCTCGGCGCCGAATCGCGCTTCCAAGCCGGCGTCTACGCGGCGGAGTTGGGCCTGTTGCCCCCTCAGGAACGTTGACCCGGTGGGCCGGACGTCGATGGAAGGATGACAGCAACCAGCCAGCGTCGTTGCCCACCCCGACGCGGATGACCAGCATGGGACGGTTGCCGTCCCGTCCCCTTCCGGCCATCGGACGGCGGGACGGCGGCCTCTTCGAGTGGAGTAGTTCATGGCAGTGCACCAGTTCCGGCGCGACCCGCTGCGCTCCGACACCGTTCCGGTCCAGGACTGGCGGGTCGGCTCCCAGGCGGTGCTGCGGAAGCTCTACGGCGGTCCCCGCCGTCGACTCCGGCCCGCCGAACGGGAGGTGGAGCGGCGGCTGCACGCCGGACTCCAGGCCGTGGAGGAGGAGCTGCGCCTCGCCGTCTCCACCGACGTCGACCCCCGGATCGCCGAGCTGGCCAGCCACATAGCCGCCGCCGGCGGAAAGCGACTGCGCCCCCTGCTGGCCCTGATGGCCGCCGAGTTCGGCGATCCGACCCGCGACGGGGTGGTGCGCGCCGCCGCCGTCGTGGAGCTCGTCCATATCGCCTCCCTCTACCACGACGACGTGATGGACGGGACGGACACCCGGCGCGGCGTGCAGAGCGCCAACTCCCGCTGGGGCAACCCCCTCGCCGTGCTCGGTGGCGACTGGCTGCTGGCCCGCGCCGCGCAACTCGCCGCCGACCTCGGACAGCACGCCGTCCGCCACAACTCCCAGGCCGCCGTCCGGCTGGTCGAGGGACAGTTCCGCGAACTCCTCGGCCCCGCGCCGGACGAGGACCCGGTGGACCACTACTTCGAGGTCATCGCAGGCAAGACCGTCGAGCTGGTGGCCATGTCCCTCAGCATCGGCGCCACCCAGGCGGGGGCGCCGGCCGAGTACACGGAGGTGCTGAGCGAGTACGGCGCCAACCTGGGCGCGGCCTTCCAGATCTCCGACGATCTGATAGACCTCCTGTCGCCCTCCGGGGTGAGCGGCAAGGAGCAGGGCAGGGACCTCAGGATCGGCGTGCTCAGCCTCCCCGTGCTGCTGGCGCGCGCCGACAGCAGCCCGGAGGGAGCCGAGCTGCGGGCCCTCGTCGAACAGGGGCCGATCACCGACTCCAGGACCCACCGCAGCACCCTGAAGCTCTTCCGCGACTCCCCCGCCGTCGCCAGGAGCCGCACCCTGATGCACGAGCGGGTCGAACGGGCGCGCGCCGGACTCGCCTCGCTGCCGGACATCCCGGCCAGGACGGCCCTCGACGCGATGTGCGACTTCGTGACCGACCGGAGCTCCTGAACCCCGCTACGCGCGCTCGGCGTCGGTGGCCTCAGCGCCCCGACGGCGCTTCGCCACCGGCTCCAGAACGGCCACGCACTCCAGATGGTGGGTCATCGGGAAGAGGTCGAACGCCCGCAGAAAGCGCGGCACATAGCCGGCCTCGGCGAAGTGCCGCAGATCCCGGGCCAACGCCGCCGGATCGCAGGCGACATAGGCGATCCGCCGCGCCCCGAGACCCGCGACCCGACGCACCACAGCGCCGCCGGCGCCGGCCCTGGGCGGGTCGAGCACCACCAGGTCAGCCGCCGTGATCCCGGTCGCCGGGAGCACCTTGGCGACCGGACCGTGCTCCACCCGCACCCGCACCCGGGGATAGCCGGAGAGGTTGTGCTGGGCGTCCCGCACCGCGCGCTTCGACGCCTCGATGCCCACCACGGCGCCCCGCTCCCCCAGCCGCTGGGCCAGCGCGCCGGCGAACAGGCCGACGCCGCAGTAGAGGTCGAGCGCCGTCTCGCCCCGGCGCGGGATCAGGCCGCGCATCACCGCGTCCACCAGCACCTCGGCGGCCTGGGTGTGCCCCTGCCAGAAGCCGCCGCCGCCGACCCGCCAGGTGTGGTCGTCGGCCCGCTCCCGGACGAACGCCCGGCCGTGCACCCGGTGCACCGGCTGATCGCCGCCCCGCCCGTTCGCCGGCTCGGCCCGCATCACGGAGACCGGACGGTCCAACTCGACCAGCGGCAGCCGCCGTTCGGGGCGCGGGGTGAGCACCACAAGGCGGTCGTGCGAGCCGGTCGCGGCCACCGCGTCGATCGAGGCCATGCCCGGCCACTCCCGCCGCTCGATGCCCAGCTCGGTGACGCCCTCGGCCGCGATCAGACAGCGGTCGACCGGCTCCACCTCGTGCGAACGATGCCGCCGCAGCCCCGCCCTGCCCTGTTCGTCCACCGCGTAGCTCACCCGGGTGCGCCAGGCCGGCACCTCGCCGGCCGGCACCTTGTCGCCGGGGGCCGGCTCCACCGTGCCGTCCCAGCCGGCCTGTTCGGGCGTGAGCCCGGCCAGCTGGGCCAGCTGCTCGGCCAGCACCTCGCCCTTGAGCCGCCGCTGCCCACCCGGCTTCACATGCTGCCAGTCGCAGCCGCCACAGCGCCCGGGACCGGAGAACGGGCAGGGCGCCGGCACCCGGTCCCTGGCCGCTTCGAACACCTCGACGGCGTCGGCGCGCAGATAACGGGAGTCCTCCCGGCCCTCCGTCACCCGGGCCAGCACCCGCTCCCCCGGCAGGGTGTGCCGGACGAACAGCACCCGCCCCTCCGGGGTCCTGGCCACGCAGTGCCCCCCGTGGGCCACCGGGCCGACCTCGACCTCGTACTCCTGGCCGACCAGGGAGGCCGCCTTGTTGGACGCGGGTTCGGTGGCCATGGCAGTGCGGCTCCAGAAGGTCGGCGCTGGTCTGCGGGACGGGCTCGCCCGGAACGGGGCCCGACGGGTCGGTGCGAACGCCCGGGTAATCGGGCGGCGACGGACCAGTCTACGGCCGCTCGTGACAGGCTTACGCCCACCGGGCCCGACGCCCGTTCGAAAGCGACGGGGAGAGGCGGCCGGTAGCGTGGTGAGCGCGGAGGAGAGCAATGCACATCGTGATCATGGGCTGCGGCCGGGTCGGCGCGACCCTGGCGCACGGGCTGGAGGAACGGGGGCATTCGGTCGCCGTGATCGACAAGGACCCCACGGCGTTCCGCCGCCTCGGCTCCGGGTTCGAGGGGCGCCGGGTGACCGGGCTCGGCTTCGACCGGGACACCCTGGTGGAGGCGGGCCTCCCCGAGGCCGGCGCCTTCGCGGCGGTCAGCAGCGGCGACAACTCCAACATCATCGCCGCCCGGGTGGCACGCGAGGTCTTCGGCGTCCGCCATGTGACCGCCAGGATCTACGACTCCCGCCGGGCCGAGGTCTACGAACGCTTCGGCATCCCCACGGTGGCCACCGTGCGCTGGACCGCCGACCAGATGGTCCGCCGGCTGCTGCCGGCCGGCGCCGAGCCGCTGTGGCGCGACCCGAGCGGCGAGGTGCAGCTCTCCGAGGTGACGCTGGCCCCGTCCTGGATCGGGCACGAGCTGCGCCGCTTCCAGGAGACCACCGGGGTCAGGGTGGCGTTTGTGACCCGGCTGGGCGAGGCCACCCTGCCGACCGCCGGCATGGTGCTCCAGGAGGGCGATCTGGTGCATGTGCTGATGTACCGCGACCGGATCGCCGAGGTGGAGGCCGCCTGCGTCCGGGGGCCCGAACCGCGATGACCGAACAGCTCACCGACACACTTTGGGAGGCCCCCGCATGCGGGTGGTGATCGCGGGAGCCGGCGCGGTGGGGCGCTCGGTGGCGACCGAACTGCTGGAGAACGGGCACGAGGTGCTGCTGATCGACCGGGACCCGGTGGCGGTCTCCGTGGAACGCGTGCCGGAGGCCGAATGGCTGCTGGCCGACGCGTGCGAGATCGCCACCCTCGACGAGGCCGCGCTGGAACGCTGTCAGGTGGTGATCGCCGCCAGCGGCGACGACAAGGCCAACCTGGTGGTCTCGCTGCTGGCCAAGACGGAGTACGGGGTGCCCCGGGTGGTCGCCCGGGTCAACCACCCGGCCAACGAGTGGCTGTTCAACGACTCCTGGGGCGTCGACGTGGCGGTCTCGACGCCCCGGCTGATGTCCGCGCTGGTCGAGGAGGCGGTGAGCGTCGGGGACCTGGTGCGGCTGATGCGCTTCAGCCAGGGCGACGCCAACCTGGTGGAACTGACCCTGGCCGAGGGCGCGACGCTGGTCGGCACCCGGGTGGGCGAGGTGGCCTGGCCACAGGACACCGCGCTGGTGACCATCATCAGGGGCAGCCGGGTCCTGATCCCGGACCCGGACGACGCGCTGGCCGCCGGCGACGAACTGCTCTTCGTCGCCACCGGCAGCCGGGAGGCCGAGCTGGAGACCCTGCTGACCGAGCCCCACCCCCAGGGCCCGGGGGAACGGCGTTAGGAGGGTGCGTCGGAGCCCCGGCCCGGCAGCGGGTCGACCGTGCCGACGGCCGGCTGCTTCGCCGCCTCCTTGGCGGCCTTCTCCGCCGCCTCCTTGGCTTCCTCCCTGGCCTCCCACTCGGCGATCACATCGATCGGCGCCGGCGCCTTCACCAGGATGATCCAGGTGAAGTAGACCGCCACCAGAAACGGCGGAATGCCCAACGCGACGCGCAGCCAGCCGAGTTGGGTGGCGTCCCCCCAGAAGTAGATCGGGAAGGTGATGGCCGACTTCGCCAGCAGGATCCCGCCCCAGACATAGCTGGACTTCACATAGGCCCGCTTACGGCCCGGGTTGCGGGTGCGCCAGGACAGGTTCTCCCGGAAGATCGGGCCGAGCAGCAGCCCCAGCAGCGGCCAGCCGACGGCCGCGCTGAGCAGGTAGGCGACGCTCAGACAGAGCGTGTAGACCATGCCGGGGAGATAGAAGTTCTTGGCGTCGCCCGAGATCATCGCGAACGCCGCGCCGAAGGCCACCCCGAAGACACCGCTGAGGGCGTGCTTGACGCTGTCCCGCCGCAGCAGCCTGGCCAGCGCCATCAGCGCCGACAGGCTGACCGCGCCGATGGCCGCCGGGTTGATCTCCCGGGTGATGGTGAAGATCAACACGAACACCAGACCTGGCACCGTGGTCTCCACCATCCCGCGCACCCCGCCGAAGGCGGCGAAGAACGCCTCCCTGGTGGCGGCCTCGTCCGGTGTCCGGTCGGCGGTCTGACTGTCAGGTGAGGTCACCCGGCTACTCCTGTCCACGGGGTTGCAGCTGGTATCGGGGATTGAACAGCACCGGCTTGCCGCCTGTCACGGTGATCCGCCCGGAGGCGACCATCGAGCGGCCCGGCTCGACCCCGGCTATCGCGCCCCGGCCCAGCCACACCACGTCGAGACAGGCACTGCCGTCGTCCAGCCGCGCCTCAAGGGCCGGCATCCCGGCCACGGTCCGCTCCCGCACCTCACGCAGCGTGCCGGTGACCCGCACCACGGGGCGGCCGGCCGACGCCGAGGCGCAGTCCCCTATCCGGGTGCACGGCGCCGCGGCCGGCTCGGCCGCCAGATCCTCCCCGGGCCCGCCCGTCCCCGAACGACCCAGCAGACGCCTCAGACGCCCACCGCGCTTCCCGGCGCGGCCTTCCGCAGTCATGCCTTCAGCGTAACGTGGCCCCGCGCCGCCTCACGGCTCGAAGCGGTATCCCATCCCCGGTTCGGTGATCAGATGCCGGGGATGCGACGGATCGGCCTCCAGCTTGCGCCGCAGCTGCGCCATGTAGACCCGCAGGTAGTTGGTCTCCGTGAGATGGGTCGGCCCCCACACCTCCAGCAGCAGCTGCTTGTGGCTCACCAGCTTGCCGGTGCCCCGGATCAGCACCTCGAGGAGATGCCACTCGGTCGGGGTCAACCGCACGTCGCGGCCCGCCCGGTGGACCTTCTTGGCCGCCAGGTCGACGGTGAAGCCGACCGTCTCCACCACCGGCTCCTCCTCCGCCTGGACCGGATCGGAGCGGCGCACCGCGGCACGCAGCCGCGCCAGCAGCTCGTCCATCCCGAACGGCTTGGTGACGAAGTCGTCGGCGCCCGCGTCCAGTGCCTTGACCTTCTCCTCCGAGGTCTGCCGGGCGGACAGCACGATGATCGGCACCCGGGTCCAGCCCCGGACGCGGGTGATCACCTGCACCCCGTCCATATCGGGCAGGCCCAGGTCCAGAATGATCACGTCCGGGTGGTTGGCCGCCGCGACCCGCAGCGCGGTGGAACCGTCGGCCGCCGTGTCCACCTGGTAGCCGCGCGCCTTGAGGTTGATCACCAGAGCGCGGAGAATCTGCGGCTCGTCATCGACCACGAGCACCCGGTGCATGGGCTGTCGTTCCTTCCGGTTCAGCCGCCGCGGCAGTCGCGGTCGGCAGGGTGAGCACCATGGTCAGCCCGCCGCCCGGGGTGTCCTCGGCGTCCAGCGTTCCGTGCATGGCCTCGGTGAAACCACGGGCGACGGCCAGGCCGAGGCCGACGCCGTTGCCGCGGGGGGTGTCCCCGTGCCGCTGGAACGGCTCGAAGATCCGGCCCCGATGGCTGGCCGGCACCCCGGGGCCACGGTCCACCACCCGCAGCTCCACGCGGTTACCCAAAGTGCTCCCGCTCACCAGCACCGGCTTGTCCGCCGGGCTGTACTTCACGGCGTTCTCCACCACGTTGGCCACCACCCGCTCCAGCAGCCCGGGGTCGGCGGCGGCGAACGGCAGCGACTCCGGTATGTCCAGCAGCACGCTGTCCTCGGCGATCCCGCGCAGCGCGCCGGGCACCACCTCGTCCAGGTCGATCTCCCGTATCAGCGGCCGCACGGTGCCGGTCTGCAGCCGTGACATGTCCAGCAGATTGCCCACCAGCTGGTCCAGCCGGTCGGCGCCCTCCTCGATGCTCTCCAGCAGATCCGCCTCGTCCTCGGGCGACCAGGCCACATCGTCGGAGCGCAGCGACGAGACGCTGGCCTTGATCGCCGCCAGCGGGGTCCGCAGATCGTGTGAGACGGCCGCCAGCAGCGCGGTGCGGATGCGGTTGCCCTCGGCCAGCTTGTGGGCCCGCACCGCCTCGTCCTTGAGCCGCTGTCGGTCCAGGATGGACGCGGCCTGCGCGGCGAAGGCGCCCAGCATCCTGCGGTCCTCCGCCGGCAGCACCCGCCCGGAGAGCGCCAGCATGGTGTGATCGCCGATCGGCACATCCACATCCGCGTCCTTGGGCGTCTGCGGCGCCCTGACGTCCGCCCTGGCCGAGACGCTGCCCACACAGCTCCAACGACGGTCGGCGATATCGCGTTCCAACAGCGCCGCCGCGTCCATCCCGAAGGTCTCCCTGGCCCGCTCCAGCAGCGCCGCCAGGGTGTCGTCACCGCGCAGCACGCTGCCGGCGAGCAGGGTCAGCGTCTCCGACTCCGCGCGCAGCCTGGCCGCCTGGTGGGTGCGGCGGGCCGACCGGTCCACCACGGTGGCCACCGCGGTCGCTATGGCGAAGAAGACCACGATGGCGACGATGCTGTGGCCCTCGGCGATGGTCCACTCCCGCACCGGACTGGCGAAGTAGTAGTTCAACAGCAGCGAACCGACCGCCGCCGACACGAGCCCCGGGTAGAAACCGCCGGTCAGCGCGGCCAGCACCGTGAAGGACAGGCACAGCAGCACATCGCTGGAGAACTCGGCCCCGGCCTCGGGCGAGTCCAGCAGCATCGCCAGCAGCACCGGGCCGCCGAGCCCGATCAGCCAGCCGCTGATCGTCCGGGCCCGCCCCAGCCGCGCCCCGTGCGCGGCCGGCAGTCCACGGCCCTTCGCCACCTCGTCATGGGTGACGATATGCACGTCGATGTCCGATCCCGACTCGCGCGCCACCGTGGCGCCCACGCCCGGTCCGAAGACGTACTGCCAGGACTTGCGGCGGCTGGAGCCCAGCACGATCTGGTTGGCGTTGGCGGCCCGCGCGAAGTCCAGCAGCGCGCTGGGCACATCGTCGCCGATCACATGGTGGAAGGTGCCGCCCAGCTGCTCGACCAGGGTCCGCTGGGCGGCCAGCTCACGCGGCGAGGCCGAGGTGAGCCCGCCGGAGCGGGCGATATAGACGGCCAGGATCTCGGCGCCCGAGCTCTTGGCCGCCATCCGCGCCGCCCGGCGCAGCAGCGTACTGCCCTCGGGACCACCGGTCAGGCCCACCACGATCCGCTCCCTGGCGTGCCAGGTCGACCGTATGCCGTGCTCGGTGCGGTAGCGGCGCAGATAGCCGTCCACCCGGTCGGCCGTCCACAGCAGCGCCAGCTCGCGCAGCGCGGTGAGGTTCCCCGGGCGGAAGTAGTGCGAGAGCGCCGCGTCCACCTTGTGCGGCGGATAGATGTTGCCGTGCGCCAACCGGCGGCGCAGCGCCTCGGGCGCCATGTCCACCAGCTCGATCTGGTCGGCGCCGCGCACCACCTCGTCGGGCACGGTCTCCCGCTGCCGCACCCCGGTGATGGACCGCACCACGTCGCAGAGGGACTCCAGGTCCTGGATGTTGACGGTGGAGATCACGTCGATCCCCGCGGCCAGCAGCTCGTCGATGTCCTGCCAGCGCTTCTCGTTGCGCACCCCGGGGGCGTTGGTGTGGGCCAGCTCGTCGACCAGCGCCACGGCCGGGCGGCGGCGCAGCACGGCCTCGGTGTCCATTTCGGACGAGGGCCCGTCGGGGCCCTCCACCCGCAGTCGGGGCACCTCTTCGATGCCGTCGACCAGCTCGGCGGTGCGCGGCCGGTCGTGGTGCTCGACGACCGCGATCACCAGGTCGGTGCCGCGTGCCACGCGGCGATGCGCCTCGGAGAGCATGGCGTAGGTCTTGCCCACCCCCGGGGCCGCTCCAAGGTAGATCCGTAGTTCACCGCGGCGTGCCATGGTCCCCATTGTCGTCGCTCGGCGCCGAACCCCCGTCGCGTGGCCCGGCGGCGTCCCCGGGGCACGCGGTGCGGAGCCTAGAGCCGCGAGCGGGGTGGAGGCGAATCGGCGGCCCGCTCCCTCGCCTGCCTCCTGCGGCGCAGCACCACCAGCAGGTCGACCACGGCGAACGCGGCGGCGAACGCGCAGATCAGCGTGATCACCCGCAACGCGTCGGGGCCGACCGCGTCGCCCTGCTCGGAGCGCGACCACCAGATGCCGAACACCACGGTGCCGGCCAGGAACAGCGGCGTGAAGATGGCGGAAAGCAGCAGCCGGAGCCGCAGCGCGCTGAGCGCCGTGGTCGGTTCGGTGCCGGTGCGGGCGTGCCGTCCTCTGCTCATCGGGCCTCCAGGCGGGATGAGCCGAGTACCCGGCGGTCCGGCCCGGCACACACACCGGCCGGGCCGGCCGAAGGGCCGACCCGGCGTCGTCACCCCTCCGAGGGCCCGAGGCGCGTCGTGCGGATCCGCACAGGCCCGCGGCTCCCCCGGGAAACCCGCGGGGGCCCGGGGAAGCCACTCGCCGATCCACGAAGATCCGAGCGACAGGACCTAGCGGACCTCGGAGATCTCCGGGCCGCGCCGCAGCTTGTCGAGGCCGCCCGCGAACCGGGACACCGGGGCCGCGTCGTCCGGCGCCGCCTGCTCCTTCTTGACGCCGTCCGGCACCATCTGGGCGTCCTCGGGCAGCTTGAGGACGATCGGGTCACGGGGGGCCATCGGCCCGTCGCCACGGACCACGACCGTGTCCTGGAAGATCTGCTCCAGCAGTCCGGCCGCCTGCGGCTGCACCGCGCCCTGCCCGGAGATCACCCCGCGCAGGAACCAGCGGGGGCCGTCCACGCCGACAAACCGCACGACCTGGGTACCTTGCTTGCCGTCGGGCAGCTTCACGGGCACCCTGGCCCGCAGCTCCCAGCCCAGCGGCCCCTCGATCTCCTCGATCACGCCACCCTGTTGGGTGATTCCGGCGCCGATCTCCTCGCGGACCTCGGCCCAGATGCCCTCCCGCCGGGGGGCGGCGAACGCCTGGAGCTGCACGGCGCTGTCCTTGAGGACCACGGTGGCGGCGACGATCGCGTCCCCCGCGACCTCGACCCGCAGCTCCATGCCCTGGACGCCCGGCACGAAGAGGCCGCCGAGATCGACCCGGCCCTCGGCCGGCTTGGAGACCTCACTCACGTCCCAGGGCCCGTCGGGGCGGGGGGCCGGCTCCAGCTTGACCCGGCGCACCTCGTCCTCGTCCGGAGTCTCGTCGGCGGTCGCTTCGACCGCTTCCTCGGGCTCCGCGTCTCGCTTGCGACGACGTCCGAACACGTCACTGTCCTTTCCGGTCGGCAGTCCCGCCGGGACCAACCGCAGCATAGGAGTTCCCGGCGTCGGCGTGACCCCCCGTGGAGCCGAAGCCCCCGGTGGCCCGCGCCGATCCCGGCAGCTCCGCGACCTCGTGAAACCGCACCGTCGCCACGCGCTGGACGACCAGCTGGGCGATGCGGTCGAAACGCTGGAACCGCACGCTCTCCCGCGGGTCCAGATTGATCACAATGACCTTGATCTCCCCACGGTACCCGGCGTCGATGGTGCCCGGCGCGTTCACCATCGCCACCCCGCACCGGGCGGCGAGCCCGGAGCGCGGGTGTACGAAGGCCGCGTACCCGTCGGGGAGGGCGATGGAAACCCCTGTCGCCAGCACCGCGCGCTCGCCGGGCGCCAGCTCGGCCGGCTCGGTGGTGACCAGATCGACCCCGGCGTCGCCCGGGTGCGCCCTGGCGGGCAGGGGCACCTCGGGATCGACCCGCCGGATCAGCACGTCGAGGGGACCGCTCATCGGGCCACCCCCGCTCGGCGACCGGTCGGGACGGCCGGCCGGCGAGCCGACCGAAGGACAGCCGGGGGAAGGGCAACGCCCCACCGGGACAACGAAATCGGACGCCTCGGGCCCGGGGCCGAGGTCCGCGACAGGGTCAGGACCGCACTCACGATGGAGACCCTACCGCCGCTGGCCGGGCGTGGGGGCGAGCCTGCGATGCTTGGGCCTATGAAGGCGTATGACGAGCGACTGACCGTGCCCCGATCCTGGTGGCTGATGGCCCTGCTGGGGGTTCTGCTGCTGGGCGTGGCGCTGGTTCCGCTGGGCCCGGTGCCGCTGCTGGCCGGGATGGCGGGTGGGGGCGCGCTGGCGGGGATGGCGCTGAGCACCTACGGCTCGGCCAGGATTCGGGTGACGGCCGGCTCGTTGGTCGCTGGTGACGCCCGCATCCCGACGAGCGCGCTGGGTGAGGCCCGGGCGCTCAACGCCGACGAGGCGCGCGCCTGGCGCACCCACCGAGCGGATGCCCGGGCTCATATGTTGCTGCGGGCGTACATTCCCACGGCGGTCCGGGTCGAGGTGTCCGATCCCGAGGATCCCACTCCCTACCTCTACCTCTCGACCCGTCGGCCCGAACGGCTCACCGCCGCACTGGCCGCTGCCCGCCCGGACACGAACTAGTCGTCGGTCCGGGCGGCACTCACGCCGCGCAGTCGCGGCAGATCGGCTGACCGTCCTTCTCGTCGGCCAGCTGCGACCTGTGGTGGACCAGGAAGCAGCTCATGCAGGTGAACTCGTCGGCCTGACGAGGCAGCACCCGGACCGACAGTTCCTCGTTGGACAGGTCGGCCCCTGGCAGCTCCAGGCCCTCCGCCTGCTCGAACTCGTCCACATCGACCGTGGACGCCGACTTGTCGTTCCGTCGGGCCTTCAGCTCCTCGATGCTGTCCTCGTTGACATCATCGTCGGTCTTACGTGGAGTGTCGTAGTCGGTTGCCATTTCGTTCTCCCCCTCCGGGTGTCTGTGATGTCTCAGCGCACGTAACGCGCGGGGGGTCGGAATTTGTGCCCGACCCGAGGCGGAGATTTTGCCTCACATCAAGTGCTGTTACTCAATCGACACCCAACCGAACGCCTGAAGAGGTGATCATTCCGGCTGTCGATCGCGCCGCGAACCGACCAAAAGGCCCGTCCCGGCCAGTGGGCGCACGCCTAGGGACGCGCGCGTATGCGATTGATCACATCTCCTTCTTTCCCGTCCCCGGGCTTGCTCAGACCGGACCTCGGACCGGACCTCAGACCGGAATGGTGACGCGCATCACGAGGCCACCGCCCTCGCGCGGCACCGCCTGGACGTAGCCCCCGTGGGCCCGCGCCACGGATCTCACGATGGACAGCCCGAGACCGACGCCCTTGTCGCTGCCCGTGCGCTCGGTGCGTAGCCGCCGAAAAGGCTCGAACATGTTATCGATCTCGTAGGCGGGCACCACAGGACCCGTATTCTCCACCACCAGCACCGCCTGTCCTGACCTGGCCTCCGTGTCGACCCGCACCCAGCCGTCGGACGGCTCGTTGTAGCGGATCGCGTTCTGCACCAGGTTGAGCGCGATCCGCTCCAGCAGCACGCCGTTGCCCTGGACCCAGACCGGATGATCCCGGGTGCCCAGCAGCCGAACGCCTCGGGAGTGTGCCTCGCCCCGGCTCTGCTCCACCGCGCGCGCCGCCACCTCGGCCAGATCCACCGGCTTGTGGTCGATGATCTCGTTCTCGCTGCGGGCCAGCAGCAGCAGACCCTCCACCAGCTGCTCACTGCGCTCGTTGGTGGCCAGCAGGGTGTTCCCCAGCTGGATCACCTCGGGGGAGGCGTCCGGATCGGAGAGCTGCACCTCCAGCAGCGTGCGGTTGATCGCCAGCGGGGTGCGCAGCTCGTGGGAGGCGTTGGCGACGAACCGCTGTTGCGCGGTGAACGCGCGATCGAGCCGGTCCAGCATCTCGTCGAAGGTGTCGGCCAGCTCCTTGAACTCGTCGTCCGGCCCGTCCAGCTCGATGCGGCGGTGCAGATCCGAGCCGGCGACCTGACGCGCCGTGCGGGTGATCCGGCCCAGCGGCGAGAGCACCCGACCCGCCATCACATAGCCGAAGGCGAACGCCGCGACCGCGAGACCCAGCAGTGCGAGCAGCGAGCTGCGCAGCAGCTGGTCGAGCGCGATGGAGCGCTGCAGATCGGAGCAGCCCTCCAGCCAGCTCTGGAACTCGGCGGCCGTGACCCGCCCGGTGATCCCCTCGCAGACGTCCGAGGTGATGGTGACCTCGGTGTTGGTGGTGAACTCGAACGGCGGTTTGCTGCCGTTGTGCAGGGCGCGGGCCGCCAGCAGATAGATGATCGTCAGCAGCACCACGCCGGCGATCAGGAACATCCCGCCGTAGAGCAGGGTGAGCCGGATCCGGATGGTGGGCCGGAACCAGCTGCGCTGCTGGTCGACCTCGCCCGGCTCCCACTGCGGCTTGGGCGGGGCACTGATCCGGGGCGGCGGCCGGTGACCCGGCGGGTTGGGGGGCTTCGGGGGGAAACGCGGCGGGAAGGCGGTCATGGCTCAGATCCGGTACCCGGCGCCCGGCACCGTGGTGATCACCGGCGGATCGCCCAGCTTGCGGCGGAGCGTCATCACCGTGACCCGCACGACGTTGGTGAACGGGTCGGTGTTCTCGTCCCAGGCCTTCTCCAGCAGCTGCTCGGCGGAGACCACCGCGCCCTCGCCCCGCATCAGCACCTCAAGCACGGCGAACTCCTTGGGGGCCAGCTGGATCGCCCTGCCGCCCCTGGAGACCTCGCGGCGGTTGGGATCCAGCGTGATCCCGGCCCGTTCGAGCACCGGCGGCAGCGGGGCCGTGGCCCGCCGGCCCAGCGCCCGCACCCGGGCGATCAGCTCGGTGAAGGCGAACGGCTTGGGCAGATAGTCGTCGGCGCCGATCTCAAGACCCTCGACCCGGTCGCTGACATCGCCCGAGGCGGTCAGCATCAGCACCCGGGTGGGCAGGCCGCTGGCCACGATGTACCGGCAGACGTCGTCGCCGTGCAGCAGGGGGAGATCGCGATCCAGCACCACCACGTCGTAGTCGTTGAGATCGATGCGCTCGGTGGCGGCGGCGCCGTCGTACACCACATCCACGGCCATCGCCTGCCGCCGCAGGCCGGTGGCCACGGCGTCGGCGAGCAACTGCTCGTCCTCCACGACGAGTACGCGCACGTCCGGTCCTTCTCTCTGGATCCTGGCACGACCTCGTTGACCGCGCCCGATCCATCCTGCCCGCAACCCGCGTAAGCCGGTGGTAAACGGCATGGACGGGCTCCGCCATCAGGGATTTCGCGGCCGGTGATGTTTCCGGCGTTCGCGGGTAGGGGAGTACCAGTCGTACACCCCGTGACCACCCCTCAAGGGCGGCAAGCCACCCCGCGCTGCCGACCCGAGTGGGCCCGCCGTGGTCGCACCCACCTCGGCACCCCCCAGTGCCGCCGATCGAAGACGAGGGGGCGCACCTTGGACGCGTTCACCGCTGGAATTCTGCAGCGTATCGAGAACACTCAGTCCGATCTGCACCGCGCTCGCGCAGCCGGAGATCTGTTCACCATGGATGTGGAGCAGTCGGAGCTGGACGACCTGCGCCGACTGGCAGAGGAGCATGGCGTCCGGGTCGGCTGAGGGACGGCCATCCGACGCGTGAGACGGCGGGGCGCCCCGGAGGAATCTCCCGGGCGCCCCGCCGTCCGTCGTGTCGGCCCGTGGCCGGCTTCAGTCGTGCCAGGCCCCCAGCTCGTCGAGCAGCGGCTGGAGCTCCCGGAACACCCCGGGGCTGGCCGCCACCGTCAGATCGCCGTCCGGCGGGCCGCCGACCCGCCCGCCGGTCGACGCGCCGCCCTCACGGGCGATCAGATCGCCGGCCGCCAGGTCCCAGGGCATCAGGCCCCGCTCGTAGTAGCCGTCCAGCCGGCCCCCGGCCACGTCCGCCAGGTCGATGGCGGCCGATCCCGAGCGGCGGATGTCCCGCAGCCGGGGGATCAGCCGCGCGGCCAGCGCGGCCTGCGCGGCACGCACGGTCGCCACGTAGTTGAAGCCGGTGCCGATCAGCGCCTGGTCGAGCGGTGGGCTCGGCCGCACCGTCATGGGCTGCGGCAGCCCGGCGCCGGTGGTCCGCACCGCGCCGCCGCCGAGCGTGGCGTGGTAGGTCTCGCCCCGCATGGGCGCGGCCACCACGCCGACGACGACCCGGCCGTCCAGCTCGGCGGCGATCGAGACCGCCCACTGCGGCAGCCCGTAGAGGTAGTTGACCGTGCCGTCCAGCGGGTCGATGATCCAGCGGACCCGGCTGCTGCCCGCGCTCGCCCCGCTCTCCTCGCCGAGGACGGCGTCGTCGGGGCGGTGCTCGGCGAGAAAGCCGGTGATCAGGTTCTCGGCCGCGACATCCATCTCGGTGACGATGTCGATCGGGCTCGACTTGGTCGCCGCGACCCCCAGATCGGCGGGGCGGCCGTCGCGCAGCAGGGTGCCGGCCCTGGCCGCCGCCTCCTTGGCCAGCTCAAGCAGCTGGGCCACCAGCACGGCGTCGGGTTGCTCGGACACGGGTTCTCCTCGGACGAAACGTCAGGGCGGTAGGGCGGGCGAACGGGCGGCCCGCTCAGGCGAACGGGCTGTCGGCGCCGGCCGCCGCCGGCTTGGCGACCCGGCCGGCGCAGCAGCCGGACGGGCACAGATCGTGGCTGGGGCCACGTCCGCCCAGCGCGGGCCGGTCGGGCGCCTGGCCGCGCTCGGTGGCCGCGCGCTCCAGCACCAGCTCCCGCAGCGCGGTGACAAAGCGCGGGTGGGCGCCGACGGTGGCCGACCTGACGGCGGCGATGCCCAGCTTCTCGGCGGTGTCCAGCGCCTCCGTGTCGAGGTCGAAGCGGACCTCCATATGGTCGGAGACAAAGCCGAGCGGCACCAGCACCACCGAGGTCATGCCCTCGTCGCGCAGCTCCCGCAACCGGTCGTTGACATCGGGCTCCAGCCAGGGGATCCGGGGCGAGCCGCTGCGCGACTGGTAGACCAGCTCCCAGTCGCGCTCGACGCCGGTCTCCTCGCGCAGCCGTTCGGCGATCACCCGGGCCGCGTCCAGGTGCTGCGCCACATAGGCACCGCCGGGCCCGTGTTCGAGTGGCGGTCCGGAGAACTCGGCGGCCGAGTCCGGGATGGAGTGCGTGCAGAACAGCAGTCCGGCGCCGTCCCGCGCGGTGGCCGGCAGCTGCTCCAGGGCCTGGCGCACGCCCTCCACCATGGTCTCCAGAAAACCAGGATGGTTGTAGTACAGCCGGAGCTTGTCCACCCGGGGCAGCGGCAGTCCCTCCTCGCGCAGGGTCCCGAGCGCCGCCGCCAGGTCCTCCCGGTACTGGCGGCAGCCGGAGTAGGAGGCGTAGGCGCTGGTGGCCAGGACGAGCACCCGGCGCCGACCGTCCCCGGTCATCTCCCGCAGGGTGTCGGTGAGATACGGGGACCAGTTGCGGTTGCCCCAGTACACCGGCAGGTCCAGGCCGTGCGCGGCGAAGTCCTCGCGCAGCGCGGCCAGCAGCGCGCGGTTCTGCTCGTTGATCGGGCTGACGCCGCCGAACAGGTGATAGTGGGCGCCGACCTCGGCGAGACGTTCCCTGGGGATGCCCCGGCCCCTGGTGACGTTCTCCAGGAACGGCAGGACGTCGTCCGGGCCCTCGGGGCCGCCGAAGGAGAGCAGCAGCAGGGCGTCATAGGGCTGGGCAGTGAGCACACCTTCCATGCCCGCGATCCTGCCACTAGCCGGTCGGCGGTTCGGCGGCGCCATCCCCGGTCGGGCCGGTCGGGGCCGGGGGCGCGGAGGGGGCCGGCGCCTCGGGTTCGGTGGGTTCGGTGGGTTCGGTCGACTCGGGCTCCGTCGGTTCGGCGTCCGGGGTCGACGGGGTGCTCGGGGTGGTGCCGGGCGTCTCGGGGTCGGTCGGCCGGGACGACTCGGGCGCGGCGGGCTCCGTCTCCCCATCCGTCGGCCGGTCCTGCTCCTGCTCCTGCTCGGCGTCCTCCGTTCCGGTCCCGGTCCCGGCCGGCTCGGTCCCGCCGTCCCCCTGGCCTGCGTCCCGGTCGTCGCGGCCGAACAGCTCGCCGACCGAGGTGCCGCCGCCCCGGTCGTCCCCCCACCAGCCGGCGAAGGAGGATCCCGAGGCCAGCTCGATCCCGGTGATCGTGGCCATGGCGAGCGCGAAGACGCCGAGGGCCGCCGCCAGCCGGCGCCTCGGCCGGCCGGGACGCCGGCGCGGCGGGTTCGGCCGCGCCGTGGCGGGCGCCGGGGCCGTGGCGGGCGCCGGCCGTCGGCGGTCCAGCAGGTGCTGGGCGACGGGCCCGCCCGCGGTGGCGACCACGCTGATCAGCCCGGCGCCGATCACCGTCCCGTAGACCCCGAGCCCGGAGGCCAGCAGCGCTCCCGTGACGGTCGCCGCCGCGCTGGCCACCACCTGGGCCCAGGTCAGCTCGATGCGCGGACGCCGGGTCGGCTCCCGGCCGGCTCCGCTGCCCGGAGCCGGCTCGTCCGCGTTCTTTACCTTCGCTTCGACCATTCGCCTCAACCTGCACACTCTTCACACTGGACCCACGTGAATGACCCAGGAAGAGGGCAGAAAGTTCCGAATTCGGGGGTTCTGTGAGACTTACCACCCGGGACGGCACCGGATCGGTTCGTCAACTCCCTTACGGGTGGAGAACTTCGACCGCGTGACGCCACCCCACATGGCCCTAATGGAGTAGTGTGACCACACCTGGTCTCGGCTCCATCCGCTCCGTGCGGCGCACCACGCTCGCGCCGGTCACCGCACGTGGCAAAGTGGCGACTGTGCCATAACATCGGTGTCAGGCCACGGCCCGACACGCCGGGCAAGTCGGCAAGGTTGTGGCAGGCTGCGCCCGGGCAAGTCACACTCGTCTGGCAGGAAGCAGCGACGTAGGTGACGTCGGCAGGCACCACCCGGGAGGTCCTCGTGCCCGAACTGCGTGTCGTGGCCGTGAGCAATGACGGCACACGCTTGGTGTTGAAGGCTGCCGACAACACGGAATACACCCTTCCGATCGACGAGCGGCTTCGCGCCGCCGTGCGCAACGACCGCGCTCGGCTCGGCCAGATCGAGATCGAGGTGGAGAACCACCTCCGCCCCAGAGACATCCAGGCGCGGATACGAGCCGGCGCGACGGCCGAGGAGGTCGCCCAGTTCGCCGGCATCCCGGTGGACCGGGTGCGCAGGTTCGAGGGTCCGGTGCTCGCCGAGCGCGCGTTCATGGCGGAGCGGGCCCGCAAGACGGCCCTGCGCCGCCCCGGCGAGACGGCCGGGCCGCAGCTGGGCGAGGCGGTCGCCGAGCGGCTGATGCTGCGCGGCGCGGACAAGGACGCCGTCCGCTGGGACTCCTGGCGCCGCGACGACGGCACCTGGGAGGTCCTGCTGGTCTACCGGGTCGCCGGCGAGACGCACTCGGCGAGCTGGATGTACGACCCGCCGCGCCGTCTGGTGCAGGCCGTGGACGACGAGGCCAGGTCGCTGCTGGGCGAGACGGACGACACGCCCGAGCCGAGCACGCCGTTCGTCCCGCGCATCGCCCGGCTCCCCCGGGAGAGCGAGCGCCCGCACGGCCGGAGCAGCCCCGAGCCCGCCCCCCGGGTGGACAACGACACGGACTCGCTGACCAGCCTGCTGGAGGCGGTGCCCAGCTTCCGCGGCGATCTGGTGGTGCCCGAGTCGCCGGCCCCCGCGGCCGGCGTCGAGGACGAGCCGGAGGTGCCGGCGGCGAGTGAGGAGAGCCCGGCGGCCAGGGGCCAGGCCGCTTCGGCCGGCGGCGCCGGCTCCACCTACGCCGATGTCCTGATGCCGCGTTCGGTCGGCGGCCACCGGGACCGGCTGACCGGCACCACCGACCGGCAGGCCGAGGCCGACGGGGTGCGGCCGGGGCGCCGCGCCGCGGTGCCGAGTTGGGACGAGATCGTCTTCGGCACCCGCCGCAAGAAGAAGGACTGAGCGGGGCCGGCGGGGCTGTGTCCGGCCCCGCCGGCCCTGACGGTCAGCCCGGCTCGGGGCCCGTGGCGACGGGCCGGCCCGTCCCGGCGGTCCACTCGCTCCAGGAGCCCGGGTAGAGCGCCGCCCGGACGCCGGCCACCTCAAGGGCCAACACCTGGTGGGCCGCCGACACCCCCGAACCGCAGTAGACCCCCACCTCGGTGCCCGGCGCCGCGCCCAAGGCCGCAAAGCGGTCGGCGAGTTCGGCGGCGGGCCGCAGCAGGCCGTCGGGCGCCACGTTCTCCGTTGTCGGCGCCGAGACCGCGCCGGGGATGTGCCCGGCCACGGGGTCGAGCGGCTCCACCTCGCCCCGGTAGCGCTCCCCCGCCCTGGCGTCCAGCAGCAGTCCCTCCCTGGCCAGCCGGGCCGCGCCGGCCGCGTCGAGCACCGGGAGACCGCCGGGCGTCGGCACGAAGTCCCCCTCGGCCGGCTGCGGTTCCTCGGTGCTCAGCGGGCCCGTCCAGGCGTCCAGACCGCCGTCCAGCACCCGCACCACGGGATGCCCGGCCCAACGCAGCAGCCACCAGGCCCGCGCCGCCGCCCAACCGTCCCCGGCGTCGTAGACCACCACCGGACGGCCCAGGGACACGCCGGCGCGGCGCATGGCCGCGCCGAAGATCTCCAGGTCCGGCAGCGGGTGCCGGCCGGCGTCGCCCGGCGGTCCCGCCAACTCCGTCGGCAGGTCGACATAGACCGCGCCCGGCAGGTGTCCCGCCGCGTACAGCGGGCGGCCGGGCGGGCCGCCCAGGCGCCAGCGGACGTCGAGCAGCACGGGCCGTTCGGACGGCGGGGTTCCGGGGGCGGTGGCGGCGGCGAGTTCCGCTGCCGGGATGATCGCAGTCATGGCCCCATTGTCCCCGCGGGCGGGGGAGACTTGTTCGGAGCACCAGGGGGCAGGGGTGCGGATGGGTATCGAGGAGGGAGCAGGATGACCGAGGCAGCGAGTCCCCCGACGTCCGGGACGCACCGCTGGGTAAGTCTGATGGTCCGTGACCTGACGACGGCTCAGCGGTTCTATGGGGAGCTGTTCGGCTGGGAGTTCGACGCGGGCCCGACCCAACTGGGTCCGTATGTGAGAGCGCTGCGCGACGGCCACCCGGTGGCCGGGATCGGCGAGTCGGCGGCGGGGGCGCAGCAGGTGGTCGCCTGGCTGCCGTACATCGCCACCCGCGATGTCGACGCCACCGCCGGTCGGATCCGCGAGTGCGGGGGCACGGTCGCGGTGGGTCCGATCGAGGTGGAGCAGGTGGGGCGGCTGGCCATCGCCTCGGATGTGAACGGCGCCGCGTTCGGCCTCTGGCAGGGCGGACCGCGCCGTAGCGCGCCGTTCTACGGGCCGACCGGCACGCCGGAGTGGAACGAGCTGATCACCGCCGACACCTCGGTGGTGAGCAAGTTCTACAGCGTGGTCCTCGGCTACGAGGCGGCGCCGGAGCCGGCGCAGCCGGAGGAGCTCGACTATCTGACACTCCGGTTGGACGGCCGGCCGGTGGCGAGCATCCGGGGCGTGGGAGCGGCGGCATTGCCGCAGGACCGGGGTCCGCACTGGATCACGTACTTCTCCGTGCCGGATGTCGACGAGGGGCTCAAGGCGGTGGAGCGGCTGGGCGGCCGGGTGTTGGGCGAGCCCGAGGTCTCGCCGTTCGGCCGATGGGCCAAGGTGGCCGACCCCGAGGGCGGGAACTTCGCCATCGTCCGCCCGCCGGGCCGCTGAGCCGCGGAACAGCTGAGTCGGCGCGGGACGGGGCCTGTCTTCTGGATCCTCGTGGGCCAGCGAGCGGCTTCCCTCAGCCAGGCGGCCCGGGGGAGCCGCTCCCTCGGGCCGGCGGAGGCTCGGGAGAAGCCCCCGTCAGGCGCCGGATCGCAGGCACGTACGCCCCCGGACTTCGTCCGGGGGCGTCGCACGAGCCCGCAAAGTCCCGCCGGACAGGCGCTAGCTGTGCTGCCGGGGTACTCCTTCCGTGGGGAGTACGTCCGGGGAGAGTTGACCCGCGCCGGCCGTCGCGGCGGTCAGGCGTCTGCGGTGGTGTCGGCGGCACAGCACCTCGTACCCCACCTCGCCGCGAGGGCTGTCGGGGCCGCCGGAGACATCGCCGATCACCACCTGGGCGCCCTCCACCACCATCCGCCCGCCGACCGTGCGCGCGTTGTGCGTGGCGCGGGCACCGCACCAGCACAGCGCCTCCACCTGCAGCACCTCCACCCGGTCGGCCAGCTCGATCAGCCGCTGGGAGCCGGGGAAGAGCTTGGTGCGGAAGTCGGTGGTGATGCCGAAGGCGAACACGTCGATGCCGAGATCGTCCACGACGCGGGCGAGCTGGTCGACCTGGCGCGGGGAGAGGAACTGCGCCTCGTCGGCGATGACGTAGTCGACCCGGCCGCCTGCCGTCAGATGGCGCACCAGATGCGCGTGGAAGTCGAACCCCTCGTCCGTCTCGGTGGCTTCGGCGATCAGGCCGAGCCTGGAGGAGATCCGGCCCACGCCGGCCCGGTCGTTGCGGGTGAAGATCATGCCCAGCAGGCCGCGCGCGGAGCGGTTGTGCTGGATCTGCAGGGCGAGCGTGCTCTTCCCGCAGTCCATCGTGCCGGAGAAGAAGGCGAGTTCAGCCAAGGGAACGGGCTCCAGGTCAGGTGCGGACTTCCAGCAGCGGTACCAGCTGCTCGGCCGGGGTCAGGGAGCCGTGCATGCCGATCAGCGCCGACTCCCTGGGCTCGGTCTCACTGGCGATCACGGCGGCCTCGCCCGACATCGCGACCACCACATCGCCGATCCGGGGGCCGACCCTCGCCTCCACGCCCGTGCCCGGCGGGCCGAACCAGCCCAGCGCGACCGCCTCGTCCCTGGTGGCCACCCAGGCGTCCTCGGCAAGCACCTCGCGCCACACCGCGTGGACATCGGCGGCGGCGCCCGGCACCGCGTACAGATGGCGGGCCCGGCCCTCCCCGCCCAGCTGGGCGACTCCGGCGCGCAGCTCCCAGTCGTGGTCGAAGTCGAAGCGGGCTTCCTCGGTGCGGGGCACATCGACCATGCCGTGGTCGCCCGTGATGTAGAGGACGGCACGCGGTGGCAGCCGCTCGGCCAGCCGCTGGGCCAGGGCGTCCACCCGGCTCAGCTGGGCGCGCCACTCCTCCGAGTCGATGCCGAACCGGTGGCCGGCACCGTCGAGTTCGGCGTAGTAGGTGTAGACCAGGGTGCGGTCGGCCTCGGCGATCCTGCGGGCCGCCTCGTCGATGCGCTCCCAGGGGTCGGAACGGCCGAGGAAGGTGCCGCCGGAGAGGGCGACGCGGGTGAGCGGGGTGCGCTCGAAGTGCGGTGCCGACACCTGGCAGGCGGCCACCCCCGCTCCGTCGGCGCGCACGAAGAGGGTGGGGTGCGGCTGCCAGCGGGAGGGCTCCGTCCAGGGCTCCCACCGCAGCTGGTTCATCAGGGCCCCGCTGTCCGGATCGAGCACGCGATAGCCGACCATGCCGTGCGCGGCCGGCGGCAGCCCGGTGCCGAGCGAGGCCAGCGAGGTGGCCGTGGTGGAGGGGAAGCCGACGGAGATGGGCTTCCCGGCACCGGCGTTGGAGCTGGGCAGCAGCGAGGTCAGGAACGGGGCCACCGACGGATGGGCGCGCAGCACCTCCCAGCCGAGCCCGTCGATCAGGAAGACGCAGACCCGGTCGGCCGGGGGCAGCGCGAAGGCCCTCTCGTGTCCTGGCAGGCCGAGACCGGTCAGGGCGGCGGGCAGCAGATCCGAGAGCGAGCCGGTGCCGTAGCGGGGGGCCGGCGCCAGGGACGGGTCGAGCGGAACCGGACCGTGCGGCCAACCGCCGGGATGGGACGGGGGAACCTCCCAACCGCCGGGTTGGGCGAACGTCACCTGCCGGCCACCGCCGTCGCCTCGGAGAGGGCCTGGGCGAACTCCAGCGCCTGCCGCACCGTCTCGGGCCCGTCGCCCGCCTCGCTCACCCGCAGCGACAGATCGTCCGCCGTGGACGAGCCCGAGTAGCCGTGGTCCGCCTCGCAGTTGGGGTCGCCGCAGTTGGCCGGCTCCATGTCGATCCTGGAGACCGCGCCCCAGCCGATGGTGAGCACCACCTCGCGCGGCAGCGTGCCCGGGACATAGGACTGCGGGTCGGCGACCACCCGGCTGAGCACCACGGACGAGATCCGCGCCAACTTGACCGACTCGGTCGACGTGGTCGCGTACCCGGTGGGCGTGTTGCCCTCGGCGGGCTGCTCGTCGGTGTGGCTGACGATGAATCGGGTGCCCGTCAGCACCAGCACCGTGGCGTGCCGGCGCACCTCGTTGCTGTCGAAGGTCGTCTCCTGATGGACGAGGAAGGAGGCGACGGGCTCACGGCCCACGGCGGCCTCCACCGCCTCCGCGACCAGCGCGGGGTAGTAACCGCTGCGCTCGATCGCCTCCCGCAGCCCCTGGGACGTCGTACCGGTCTTCGCCATGAGCCCATCCTAAGGGGCGACTCGGACAGCGCAGGGGGCGCGCGAGCGAGAACCCGGCACGCCGGGGGGCGTCGCTCAGTAGGCGGGCAGCCGGCGCGGTCCTAGATCGGGTCGCGGCGGCGGGGGCGCCACCCGCACCGAGGCGGCCAGCACGGCCACCCCACGGTCCGAGACGACCACGGGTTCCAGCTCGACGGCGGTGATCTCGGGGCGGTCGTCCACCAGTCGCCCGAGCCGGCCGAGCAACCGTTCCAGGGCCTCGGTGTCCACCGGTCGGGAGCCGCGCCAGCCGAAGAGGATGGGCGCGGCCCTGATGGAGCGGATCAGGGCGGCCACGTCCCGGTCGGTGGCCGGCAGCAGCCGGTGGCCGACATCGCCCAGCAACTCGGAGGCCGGTCCTGCCAGGCCGAAGGAGAGCGCGGCGCCGATCGCCGGGTCGACGGTGGCCCGCACCACGGTGTCGACGCCCCTGGCCACCATCGCCTGGACGGTGGGCCTGGTGCCGGCCGGATCGCCGAGTCGGGCGGTGAGTTCGGCGTAGGCGCGGCGCAACTCGGCCGGGGTGGCGAGGTCGAGCCGGACGGAGCCGGGGTCGGCGCGGTGCCGCAGGCGCGGCGCGGTGGCCTTGAGCGCCACCGGGAAGCCGAGCGTCTCGGCGGCGGCCACGGCCGCCTCCGGGGTGGGCGCCGGCAGCGTCGGCCGCACCTCGATGCCGTAGGCGGCCAGCAGCGCGTGGACGCCGGCCGGTTCGAGGGCGGTGTCCTTGGCGCCCTCGGGGACGGTGACCTCGGCCAGCATCCTGGCCGCCGCCGGCTCGTCGATGTCGTCGAACTCGAAGGCCCGGCCCCGGTTGTGGGCGCCGGCCCGCCATTCGGCGTGCCGCACGGCCTGGGCCAGTGCCCTGGCGGCGCGTTCGGCCGACGGGTAGGTGGGGATGCCGCGCGCGCTCAGCTCGCCGGCCAGCTCGTCCAGGGCGAGTTGGGCGACCAGCACCGGCTTCCCGCTGTCGGCGCCGGCCTCGGCGGCGCGCAGCGCGGTGGCCAGCTCCTCGACGCCCAACTCGCCGCCGACCGTGGGGGCGACGGCGACGAGCACCGCGTCGGCGCCGGGGTCGGCGAGCGCGGCGGCCACCGCGGCGCCGAACTCGGCGGGTCCCGCGGCGTTCCCCAGGCCGGTCAGCGGCAGCGGGCGCAGCCGCTGGGCGCGGCAGGCGTCGTGCGCGATCAGGCCGACGGCCTGGGCGTTGCCCACGACGGCGACGCGGGGCCCGTTGGGCAGCGGCTGGTGGGCCAACAGCAGCCCGATGTCGACCAGTTCGACGGCGGTGTCGGCCTGGATCGCGCCGGCCTGGCGGATCAGCGCGGAGACCGTCTCCTCCGGGGTGTGGCTGGTCGGCACCATGTGTCCCAGCGGGGGCGCGCCGCCGCTGTGCCGGCCGCCGCGCACCACGACGACGGGCTTCCCCGCCTCGGCGCTGCGCCGGGCGAGGCGGGTGAACTTGCGTGGGTTGCCGACCGACTCCAGATAGAGCAGGACGACATCGGTGCGTTCGTCGGCGTGCCAGAACTGCAGCACGTCGTTGCCCGAGACATCGGCCCGGTTGCCGGCCGAGACGAAGGTGGACAGGCCGCCGCCGCGGCTCTCCAACTCGTCGAGGACGGCGATGCCCATGGGTGCGGACTGGGTGAAGAGGCCGATCCGTCCGGCGGCGGGCAGCCGGGGCGCGGGGCTGGCGTTGAGGCTGGTCCCCGGTGCGGTGTTGATCACGCCGAAGGCGTTGGGGCCGACGATCCGCATGCCCTGGGCGCGCGCCCGGCGCACCAGTTCGCGCTGCTCGCGCCGGTCGTGCCCGGCGGCCAGCACGATCAGACCCTGGACGCCGCGTTCGGCGCAGTCGGGCAGCACGGCGGCCACCTCGTCGGCCGGCACCGCGAGCACCGCGAGGTCGACGGTGCCGGGGATTTCCCGCACCGAACGGAACGCCGGGGCGCCGCCGAGCATCTCGGTCTCGGGCGGGAGGGAGCGGTTGACGGCGTAGAGCCGGCCGGTGAAGCCGCCGGCGAGCAGCCCGGCGAGCACGGTTCGCCCCGCGCCGCCGGGGCGGCGCCCGGCGCCGACCACGGCGACGCTGCTCGGCGAGAGAAGGCGCTGCACGGAGTGCGCCTCGGCGCGCTGTTCGCGGGCCCGCATCACGGCCAACGACTCGGCGGTGGGGGCCAGATCGAGGGTGAGGTGCACGGCGCCGTCGGCGAAGCTGCGGCGCTGGGAGTAGCCGGCGTCGGTGAAGACCTTGATCATCTTGCCGTTGGCCGGCAGCACCTCGGCCTCGAAGCGGCGCACCCCGCGCTCCCGCGCGACGGCCGCGATGTGCTCCAGCAGGGTGGACGCCAGGCCGCGTCCCTGGTGGGCGTCCTCCACCAGGAAGGCCACCTCGGCCCGGTCGGCCGGCGCGGAGGCGGCCCGCCCCGCGCGGTCCACCCGGTCGTAGCGGACGGTGGCCAGGAACTCGTCCCCGACGGTGGCGGCCAGCCCCACCCGGTCCACGTAGTCGTGGTGCGTGAAGCGGTGCACATCGCGGTCGGAGAGCCGTGGGTAGGGCGCGAAGAAGCGGTAGAACTTCGACTCGTCGGAGACCCGTTCGTAGAAGCTGACCAGCCGGTCGGCGTCCGCCGGGGTGATGGGTCTGATGTGCGCGGTGCCGCCGTCCCGCAGCACCACGTCGGCTTCCCAGTGGGCGGGGTAGGCGGGTTGGGCGGGTTGGGCGGGTTGGCCGAGTGGTCCCATGACATCAGCGTACGGTTGGCATGGTCGCAACGGGCGGCTCGGCGCCACCGCGCGACCATCCGGTCCAGCCAACGATCTCCCGGAGGACACACACATGGTCGAGCGCCGCGTCACCATCGGTTGGGCCGAGGGGCTGCACGCCAGGCCCGCGTCGATCTTCGTGCGGGCCGCCACCGCCACCGGGGTGCCGGTGACCGTCGCCAGGGCGGGCGGGGCGCCGGTGAACGCCGCCTCGATGCTCGCGGTCCTCAGCCTCGGCGCCCAGGGCGGCGAGGAGATCGTGCTGGCCTCGTCGGCCGAGGAGGCACAGGCGGCCGAGGCCGCCCTCGACCGGCTGGCCCGACTCGTCACCGAAGGTCTCGACGAGCTACCGGAAACGGTATGAGGAGCGGTCGGATAAACGGCCGGATGGGGATTTCCGCTTTCCGGCGGCTGTCGGGCGTCTTTCGCATGTGTCCCGGGGAAGCGAAAAGGGCAGCGGGAAATGGCACCGAACATTCTCGCGGCGCTATTCGAGGACCGTCGCCCTCCTGTGTATACGGTCGCTGTTAAATCTGGCCGCGCACCGTGTTTACGGAAGGTTTCTGGCCTCTCACGCCCTCGCCCTGGAACTGACGGCGATCCGGTCGTGTCCGTTCCAGCTGGGCGGTCGAGAGGGATCTGGCCCGCTCCGCGTCGCCCCGGGCGATGGCGTCCACCAGAGCGCCCCGCTCCTGCCACAGGCCCACGGCCCTGGACAGCGGCTCGGCCGTGTAGAGCCAGGTGACCTTGCGGCGCAACTGCACCAGCAGATCGGTGAGTCCGGGGCTGCAGGTGGCCTGCGCGACCGTCTCGTGGAACCAGTCCCCGAGGGAGCGCAGATCCGCCTCCTGCCCCTGCCCGGCCCGCTGCCGACCGAGCCTGACCAGGCCCCTGAGCACCTTGAGGTGCGCCTCCGTGCGCCGTTGGGCCGCGCGGGCCGCGCCCAACGGCTCCACCAGCGCCCGCACGTCCAGCAGATCCGCCGCCTCGCGGTCGCCCAACTGGGCGACGCAGGCGCCGGCATGACGCCGGGACACCACGAAGCCCTCGGACTCCAGCGTCCGCAGCGCCTCCCGCACCGGGACCCGGGAGACGCCATAGCGCTGCGCCAGCTGCTCCTCGGCCAGCCGCGCCCCCGGCGGCAGCACTCCGCCCACGATGTCGTCGCGGATCGCCGTGCATACGGTGTGCGCGGAGATGCGCATAAACAACCCCCACAGACATAGCCGGCGTTGCCCTGTCGCATTACTACCGGGTCACTCCCATGAACTGTATGGCAAAACCTCGGGAATGCCGATAGGGCCCCTGCCCGGCGACCGCCTTTCGGTCGTTTATCCGAAAAAGCGAAGGGGACCGGTGGCGATCCCGGTCCCCTGATCCGCCGCTCGGCCGGACGGTGCTAGCCGGCGAGCACCTCGACCTTGCCGATCCCCAGCTCCCGCACCGGGTCGGCGATCTTCTTGGCGTCACCCACCAGCACCGTGACCAGACCGTCCGGCGGGAAGGCCCGCACCACCGCCGCCGTCGCCTCGACCGTGCCGGTCTCGGCGAGCCGGGCGTAGAGCTTGGCCTGGTAGTCGTCGGGCAGCCCCTCCTCCACCTGGTCGGCCAGCGCCCCGGCCACCGCGGACGCCGTCTCGAAGCTCAACGGCGCGACGCCGACCAGGAACTGGACGGCCGTGTCCCGCTCCTCGTCGGTCAGCCCCTCCTCGGCCAGGGTGCGCAGCACCTGCCACAGATCCGCGAGCGCCGGTCCTGTGACGTCGGTGGCCACCGAACCCCTGATGCCCAGCAGCGACATGCCGTCCCCGCGGGCGCTGGAGCGCAGCACATGGCTGGACGCCCTGATCCCGTAGGTGTAGCCCTTCTCCTCGCGCAGCACCCGGTCGAGTCGGGAGGTGATGGTGCCGCCCAGGCAGTAGACGCCCAGCCGGTGGGCCGGCCACACCGGATCGTGCCGGTCGGGGCCGATGCGGCCGATCAGCAGCTGTGTCTGCACCGCGTCGGGGCGGTGCACGATCACCACGCGGGACTCCTCCCACACCTGCGCCGGCGCCCAGTCGACCGAAGCGGCGGACGCGCCGGTCCAGGCGCCGAGGGTCTCCCCCAGTACGGCGTCCAGATCGATGCCGGTGAGATCGCCGACCACCACGGCGGTGGCGGCGGCGGGGCGGATATGCGCGGCGTAGAAGTCACGCACGTCCTTCGCGCCGATGCCCCGCACGCTCTCCGCGGTGCCCTGGCGGGGGCGGGAGAACCGGGAGCCCGCGTCGAAGAGCGTGGCGCTCAGCGTCATCGCCGCCCGGCGGGCCGGGTTGGCCAGCTCGTGCGGGATCTCGTCCAGCCGGTTGGCGACCAGCCGCTCGATCTCGTGCTCGGGGAAGGCGGGGGCGCGCAGCGCGTCCGCCAACAGCCGGAGCGCGCCGTCCAGACGGGACGCCGGCACCTCAAGGGAGACCCGGATGCCGGCGTGGTCGGCGTAGGCGTCCAGGGTGGCGCCGCAGCGCTCCAGCTCGGCGGCGAACTCCTCGGCCGTGTGCCGGTCGGTGCCCTCCGACAGGCCCCTGGCCATGATCGTGGCCACGCCCTCAAGGCCCTCGGGCTCCGCGTCCAGCGGCGCCGTCAGGTTGATCTCGACGGCGATCACCCGCTGCCCGGGCCGGTGGCTGTGCAGCACGGTCAGCCCGTTGGGCAGCGTGCCGCGCTCGGGGGCCGGGAACGCCCACGGCTTGGCCTGGCCGGCGACGGGCTGGGAGTGCAGCGTCATCCTGGCGTCTCGCTCGGTCACTTCTGCTCCCCCTCGGTCTCCGTGCCCTGCTCCTCGTCCGTCGTCGGCGTCGGCTCGTACACCAGCACGCCGCGGTTGTCCGAACGCAGCCGCGCCGCGGCCACCGCGCGGACCTCCTCGGGGGTGATCTCCAGGATCCGCTGGACGGCGCTCAGCGCCAGCGTGGCGTCACCGAACAGGACGGCGTACTTGCACAGTTCGTCGGCGCGGCTGCCGACCGTGGCCAGCCGGTCCAGCCACTCCCGCTCCAACTGGGCCTGGGCGCGCTCCATCTCCTCGGGGCTGGGCCCCTCATCGGCGAAGCGGGTCAGCTCCTCCTCGACCGCCGCCTCGATCTCGGCGATCCCGGCGTCGCCCGAGGTCTTGACGTCCAGCCAGCCCAACGAGGGCGCGCCGGCCAGCCGCAGCATCCCGAAGCCGGCCGAGACCGCGGTGCGGTCGTGCCGCACCAGCCGGTTGTAGAGCCGGGACGACTCCCCGCCGCCGAGCGCGGTGAGGGCCAGGTCGGCCGCGTCCGCCTCCCTGGTGCCGTCGTGCGGCAGCCGGTAGACGGCCATCAGGGCGCGGGCCGGCACGTCCTCGCGCAGTTCCTCGCGCAGCTCCTCGCCGATCACGTCGGGCAACGAGCCGTCGCGCGGCGGGCGCTTGCCGTCGTGGCCGGGGATCGAGCCGAAGTACCGCTCGATCCAGGCGAGGGTCTGCTCGGGGTCGATGTCACCGACCACCGAGAGCACCGCGTTGTTGGGCGCGTAGTAGGTGCGGAAGAAGTCCCTGGCGTCCTCCAGGGAGGCCGCGTCCAGATCGGCCATCGACCCGATCGGGGTGTGGTGGTAGGGGTGCCCGTCGGGGAAGACCATCGCGGTCAGCCGCTCGAAGGCGGTGCCGTAGGGCACGTTGTCATAACGCTGCCTGCGCTCGTTCTTGACCACCTCGCGCTGGTTCTCCATGGACTCCTCGTCCAGCGCGCTGAGCAGGGTGCCCATCCGGTCGGCTTCCAGCCACAGGGCCAGCTCCAGCTGGTGGGCCGGCATCGTCTCGAAGTAGTTGGTGCGCTCGAAGCTGGTGGTGCCGTTGAGCGAACCGCCGGCGCCCTGCACCAGCTCGAAGTGGCCGTTGCCCTTGACTTGTTCGGATCCCTGGAACATCAGGTGCTCGAAGAGGTGCGCCAGTCCGGTGCGCCCCCGCACCTCGTGCCGGGAGCCGACGTCGTACCAGATGCAGACGGCGGCGACCGGCGTGAGATGGTCCTCGGAGAGCACCACCCGCAGTCCGTTGGCGAGTCTGTGCTCGGTCGCGGTGAGCCCACCGACGGTATCCTGCGGGCTGGCCGTGTGGCCCATGGACATGAGGTCCCTTCGCTCGGTCGGTAGAGATGCCTGTCACCTTATGCAAGGTGAGCCAGCGCGTGCGAAGTTCCCGGTTGTCAGCGGGGCGGTCCACAATGGTCGCCAGCAACCCGCCCGCCTGTACGAAGGAGCCCTGCCGCGATGGCCCGCCGCAGCAAGCAAGCCCCGCCTCCTGAGGAGTTCGAGGAACGCATCCTCGACATCGATGTGGTCGATGAGATGCGGGGCTCCTTCCTGGAGTACGCGTACTCGGTGATCTACTCCCGCGCCCTGCCGGACGCGCGGGACGGGCTCAAGCCGGTGCAACGCCGCATCCTGTACCAGATGCACGACATGGGGCTGCGTCCCGAGCGGTCCTATGTGAAGTGCGCCCGGGTGGTCGGCGAGGTGATGGGCAAGCTCCATCCGCACGGCGACTCCGCGATCTATGACGCGCTGGTGCGGATGGCCCAGTCTTTCTCGATGCGGCTCCCCCTGGTCGACGGCCATGGGAACTTCGGTTCGCTGGGGAACGACGATCCACCCGCCGCCATGCGGTACACGGAGTGCAGATCGGCGCCGGCCGCCGGTCTGATGGTGGCCTCGATCGACGAGGACACGGTCGACTTCGCGCCCAACTACGACGGAAGCGAGCAGGAGCCGGCGGCGCTGCCCGCCGCCTACCCCAACCTGCTGGTGAACGGCTCCAGCGGCATCGCGGTCGGCATGGCCACCAACATGCCGCCGCACAACCTGGTCGAGGTCATCGCCGCCGCGCGCCATCTGATCCGGTATCCGAACGCCGATCTGGAGGCGCTGAGCCGGTTCGTCCCGGGCCCCGACCTGCCCACGGGCGGCCGGATCGTCGGCCTGGACGGCATCAGGGACGCCTACCGCACCGGCCGTGGCACCTTCCGGATGCGGGCCACGGTCACGGTGGAGAAGGTCTCGGCCCGGCGCCGTGGGCTGGTCGTCACCGAACTGCCCTTCGCGGTCGGCCCGGAGAAGGTGATCGGCAAGATCAAGGATCTGGTCAACGCCAAGAAGCTGCAGGGCATCGCCGACGTCAAGGATCTGACGGACCGGGAGAACGGCCTGCGGCTGGTCATCGAGGTGAAGAACGGCTTCAACCCCGAGGCCGTGCTGGCGCAGCTCTTCAAGCTGACGCCCATGGAGGAGTCCTTCGGCATCAACAACGTCGCGCTGGTGGACGGCCAGCCGTTGACGATGGGCCTGCGCGAGCTGCTGCAGGTCTATGTCGACCACCGCTTCGAGGTGGTCAGGCGGCGCAGCGAGTTCCGCCGCACCAAGCGGCGGGACCGGCTGCACCTGGTCGAGGGCCTGTTGGTGGCGCTGCTGGACATCGACGAGGTGATCCGGCTGATCCGTTCCAGCGAGAACGCGGCCCAGGCCAAGGAGGCCCTGATCGGCCGCTTCGGCCTCTCGGAGATCCAGACGCAGTACATCCTGGACACCCCGCTGCGCCGGCTGACCAAGTTCGACCGGCTGGAGCTGGAGGCCGAACGGGACCGGCTGACCGCCGAGATCGAGGAGCTGACCCGGATCCTCGATTCGGACGCCGAGCTGCGGAAGCTGGTCTCCGCCGAGCTGGCGGACGTCGCCAAGAAGTTCGGCACCCCGCGCCGCACCGAGCTGGTCGAGGCCGAGGGCGCTCCGGTCGAGGTGCTGCCGCTTGAGGTCTCCGACGATCCCTGCCGGGTGCTGCTCTCGTCCACGGGGCTGCTGGCCCGCACCGCCGACGGGCACGCGTCGCTGGAGGAGGCGCCCAAGCGCGGCAAGCACGATGTGATCGTCTCCGCCGTGCACTCCACCATCAGGGGCGAGATCGGCGCGGTCACCTCGGCCGGCCGGCTGCTGCGGATCTCCGTGGTCGACCTGCCGGCGCTGCCGCCGGCGGCCTCGGCGCCGAGCCTGGCCGGCGGCGCCCAGCTGTCGGAGTTCGTCTCGCTCGGCGCGGACGAGCGGGTGGTCTGTCTGACCTCGCTGGACGAGTCGTCGCCCGGTCTCGCCATCGGTACGGAGGGCGGCGTGGTGAAACGCGTGGTGCCCGACTACCCGGCCAACAAGGAGGAGTTGGAGGTCATCTCGCTCCGCGAGGGGGACCGCGTCGTGGGCGCGGCCGAGCTGCGCACCGGCGAGGAGGACCTGGTCTTCATCACGGACGAGGCGCAGCTGCTGCGCTATCCGGCGGCCCAGGTCAGACCGCAGGGGCGGCAGGCCGGCGGGATGGCCGGGGTGAAGCTCGGCGAGGGGGCCAGGGTGCTCTCCTTCACGGTGGTCGATCCGGCCGGGGACGCGGTGGTGTTCACGGTGGCCGGTGGCTCGGGCACGCTGGACGATTCGCTGCGCTCGGCGAAGGTGACGCCGTTCGACCAGTACCCGCGCAAGGGGCGGGCCACCGGCGGGGTGCGCTGTCAGCGGTTCCTCAAGGGTGAGGAGCGGCTGGTCTTCGCGTGGGCGGGCGCCTCCCCGGCCCGCGCGGCCACCCAGGCCGGCGCTCCGGTGGAGCTGCCGGAGCCGGATCCGCGCCGCGACGGATCGGGCACGCCGCTGGCCAAGACGGTGGCCACGGTCGCCGGGCCGCTGGGCTGAGGTCCGGGCAGCCCGCCGCCGGCTCAGCCGACGGCGGGCTCGTGCTCCTCGGAGACGGGCTCCGGCTCCTCGAAGGCGGCCGCGGAATCCGCCGGGGCGGCCGGTTCCTCGGGGTGTTCGATATGGCGGGCGATCCGCCACCCGACGTCCCGGCCCGCCCGTTCGTCCGTCTGGGCCGCGACGCAGTCGGCCAGCTCGGCCCGGAGCGCGGCGGCGTCGAGATCGGTGCCGATCAGCACCAGGCCGGTGGTGTCGGGCCCGGCCGCCGGCGGCGGATCGGGGAAGAGCCGCAGGTAACGGCCCACCAGATGCAGGGTGTAGCGCTCGGCGCCCAGCTGGACGAAGCCCTTGATCCGGTAGAGGCCGGGCCGTCGGGCCTCCAGGAAGTCCAGCAATCGGCCGGGGTCCAGGGGGTGTCGGGCGTGGAAGCTGACGCTGCTGAACCCGCTGTGCGGATGCTCGGGATGGGCCGCGTCCTCGGCGAGCAGATCGGCGAAGGAGAGCTGCCGTGGCCCGTCGGCGCGGGTCGGCTCGGCGGGCGCGCCGTCCAGCAGCAGCGCGGGATCGACCCGGCCGTGCGTGGTGGCCACCACCGGCGCGCCGTGTGACCGTTCCCGCAGTTCGGCCCCGAGCCGCTCGGCGGCCGCCGGGTCGACCAGGTCCGTCTTGTTGAGCACCACCAGATCGGCGAGGCCGGTGTAGCGGTCGGTGGCCGGCTGGCGGGCGCGGAGCGCCTCGTGCTCCACGGCGTCGATCAGCTGCACCAGGCCGCCGTAGACGATCCTTCGGTCGTCGCTGGCGAGCACCATCCGGACCAGCGCCGGGGGTTCGGCGAGGCCGCTGGCCTCCACCACGATCAGGTCGATGGCGAGCGCGGGATCGGCGAGCCTGGCCAGCGCCTGGTCCAACTCCTCGGTGTCCACGGCGCAGCACAGGCAGCCGTTGCCGAAGGAGACCAGGGAGTCCACCTGTCCGGCGACCGTCATGGCGTCCACCGGCACGCTGCCGAAGTCGTTGACCACGGCTCCGATCCTGATGCCCTGGGCATTGGTCAGCAGATGGTTGAGCAGGGTCGTCTTGCCGGCTCCGAGGAAACCGGCGAGGACCACCACGGGGACGCGACCGGCGGTCACGGCTCCCCTCCCTTCGAGTCCGTCTCCAGCGTCTGCGCCCGCCACCCTAGTTGACCGGGTCCGTCGAAGGTCGCCGCACGGCGACGCCCCGACAGACCGGTGAGGTGCTGTCGGGGCGCCGTCCGAAGGGGTGCGCGATGCGCGGTCCCGGCCGGTTACTCGGGCTGGGGCCAGGTCTCGCAGTCGTCCCATTCGGTGTCGAGACCGGTGTTGCCACCGCCGTCGTTGATCGTCAACGGGGCCTTGTCGGTCGGGAACGGGCAGTTGTAGACGCCCGCCGCGCCGACATCGGTCGCCGTCACGTTCTGGATGGTGACCTCGCCGGTGGTCTCCGCCTGGACCACCACCGTGCCCACGCCGTCCACCTCGGCCCCGTCGATGGTCACCCGGTCGGTGGCCAGTCCGGTGCCGCTGCCCGAGACGAACTGGAAGGCGCTCCACGGGCTCTCCAGCACCGTGGTGTCGGTGATGTTGATGTCCGCCTCGATCGCGTGGTTGTAGGCGTCGACCCGCAGCGCGGACATCGGGTGGTCCCAGTTGGGGTTGAGCGCGCCCGTGCTCACCAGCGTGTTGCCGTCCACCGTGATGGTGCCGGACAGCGGGAAGAACGGCTCCATGAACGCCTGGTTGGAGATGGCGATGCCGCTGCCCAGCGCGTTGGTGTCACGGACGTAGTTGTTGGTGACCTGGATGTTCTCGCCGCCGTAGATGGCGATGCCGTTGGCCAGGTTGGGCTGGATCACGGTGTTGCCGTCGAAGCTGGCCCCGCTGTTGGCCTGCGGCAGCGACCACATCGCCAGCGCGTCGTCACCGGTGTTGCGCAGGTAGTTGTTCCGCACCCGGACGTCGTGGGCGTTGCCGTTGAGGTTGAGCCCGTCGGCGGCCATGTCGACGATGCGGTTCCGCTCGACCACCAGATCGTCGTTGTTGCCCGTCAACCACAGGCCGACCTTGAGGTGTTGGAGCCACATCCCGGAGACCGAGGAGTTCGGGCCCAGGCTGCCGTTGACGAAGTTGTCCGGGTTGCTGTCGACCCGTTCGGTGACGTCGCCGATCACGGCGAAGTCGCTGATGTGCACGTCCCCGGGGCCCTCGCCCTGGTTGACGAAGCGGGAGCTGTGCACCACCGAGTGCCAGGAGCCGGCGCCCCGGATGGTGACGTTCTCCACGTACAGCGGCTGGTTCACCTGGTAGGTGCCCGGCGGGATCCAGACCGTGCCGCCCCGGCCCTGGGCGACGGCCTCGACGAACGCCTGGCTGGAGTCCGACTGGCCGGTGGGGTCGGCGCCGAGCTCCGTCACGTCCAGGGCCCCGGCCGGTGCCTCGGCCGGCGCGGCCACCTGCTCGAAGTCGGCGCCGTCCAGGGTGACCGGGCCGTTGGCGACGAAGGAGACGGTGTCCCCTGCGGCCAGGTCCTGGCCGAGCGGCAGCCGCTCGTGGGTGAAGAAGTGGTGCGTGGTCGAGCCCGCTATCCAGGGCGCGTCGAAGTACTGGAACCGGTCGCTGAGCGGGATCGACTCCTCGATCGCCTGCCCGTTGACCTCGACGGTCAGCGAACCCTGGGTGCCCTCGGGGACGTTGTAGACGACCGTGGTCGCGTTGGCCGCCTCGGTGAGGGTGAAGGTGACGGACTGCCCGGCGGCCAGCTCGACGGCGCTGCGGCCGGACGCCTCGGAGGCGACGGTGCCCTGGGTGACATCGGGCCCGATCACCGACCCGCCGTGCTCGGCGTCCTCCGCCTCCTGGGTCACGAAGGGGAGTTCGGCGCCGGCCAGCGGCGCGGAGTCGGCCGGGGCCTCGGGCACCGGCTGGGGGGCGGCCTCCTCGGCGCCGGCGACAGCGGTGAAGCCGACGGTGCCCAGCAGGATGGCGCCGGCCGAAGCCGCGCCCGCGGCGCGCCACCGCTTGCGCGATGGGTGGGGTGCGCTCATGAGAGTCCCTTCCTAGGGGTGGTGGGGGTGTTGGCGGCGAGGATCGCGGGCGGTGTTCAGACCCGCAGCCAGACCGCCGTGTCCTGCGGCAGCAGACCCGCGTCGTCCAGCGGGCCGCTGCGCAGCAGCACGTGTGTGTGGGGAGGCAACGGCAACGGCTCGGGCGCCAGGTTGACCGCGCAGATCAGGCCGTGGTCCCGGGCGAAGACCAGCGCGCCAGGAGGGGAGTCCAGCCAGGTGAGGTCCCCGGTGGAGCCGGGCCAGGCCCGGCGCAGCCGCAGGCCGGTGCGGTAGAGCCAGAGCATGGACCCGGGGTCCTTCTCCTGCGCCTCGGCCGTGAAACCGGCCCAGTCGTCGGGCTGCGGCAGCCAGGTGTCGGCGCCGCCGAAGCCGTACGGCGCGGCGTCCCCCGACCAGGGCAGCGGCACCCGGCAGCCGTCCCGGCCCGGGTCGATGCCGCCGGACCTGGCGTGCATGGGGTCGTTGATGCGGTCCCTGGGGATCTCCGCCTCCGGCAGGCCCAACTCCTCGCCCTGGTAGATGTAGACGGCCCCGGGCAGGGCCAACGACAACAGCGCGGCGGCGCGGGCGCGCCGGGTGCCGAGCTCGAAGTCGGTCGGGGTGCCGAAACGCTTGGCCACGAAGGCGAAGCCGGTCTCCTCGCGGCCGTAACGGGTCGCGGTGCGGGTGATGTCGTGGTTGGCCAGCACCCAGGTCGCGGGGGCGCCGACCCCGGCGTGCGAGGCGAGGGTGCCGTCGATCGAGGCACGCAGCCGCTCCGGCTCCCAGGGGCCGCTCAGGAAGTCGAAGTTGAAGGCGGTGTGCAGCTCGTCGGGACGCAGGTAGCGGGCGAACCGCTCCACGTCGGGGAGCCACAGCTCGCCGATGAGCACCCCCTCGTACTCGTCGGCGATGGCCCGCCAGGACCGGTAGATGTCGTGCAGCTCGTCGCGGTCCACATAGGGGTGGGGGTCGTGTTCCGGGTCGAAGTCCGGCAGTTCCGGGTCCTTGGCCAGCAGCGCGGCCGAGTCGATCCGCACGCCGGCCGCGCCCCGGTCGAACCAGAAGCGCAGGATCTCCTCGTGCTCCTGTCTGACCTGCGGGTGGGCCCAGTTGAGGTCCGGCTGCCCGGGCGCGAAAAGGTGCAGGTACCACTCCCCGGGGCTGCCGTCCGGGGCGGTGCTGCGCGACCAGGCGGGGCCGCCGAACTCCGAGCGCCACGCGTTGGGCGGCTCGGCCCCGTCCGGCCCGCGCCCGGGGCGGAAGTGGAACAACTCCCGCTCCGGGCTGCCGGGGGGCGCGGCCAAGGCGGCCCTGAACCACGCGTGTTCGGCGGAGATGTGGTTGGGAACCACGTCCACGATGGTGCGCAAGCCCTGCTGACGCGCCTCGGCGATCAGCTTCTCAGCCTCCGCCAGGGTGCCGAACGCCGGGTCGATGGCGCGATAGTCCGCGACGTCATAGCCGCCGTCGGCCAGCGGCGAGACATACCAGGGGGTGAACCACAGTGCCTCGACGCCGAGTTCGGCGAGATAGGGCAACCGGGCCCGGACACCGGCGAGGTCGCCGGTGCCGTCGCCGTTGCCGTCGGCGAAACTGCGGATGTAGACCTGGTAGATGGCGGCGGAGCGCCACCACGCGGAAGGGTTGTGCGGCACGGAGTTTTCCTTTCGGGTGATCAGCCCTTGAGGCTGCCCGCCGTGAGGCCGGCGAGAATATGGCGCTGGAAGATCAGGAAAACCACCACCAGGGGAATGCTGGCCAACACCATTCCGGCGATCAGCATGTTGAGCGATGTCGTGTCCGCGATCCGCTGCAGATAGACGGTGATGGGCTGCTTGGCCGGATCGGGCAGCACCACCATCGGCCAGAGGAAATCACGCCACAGAGCGCTGATGGACAGGATCGACACAACGGCGATGATGGGCCGGGACAGCGGCAGAATGATGCGCCACATGGTGGTGAACGCACCAGCACCGTCGATCCGCGCGGCGTCGAGCAGCTCGTCCGGTATCTGGTCGAAGAAGTTCTTCAGCACATAGATGTTGAACGCGTTGGCGGCCGCCGGTAGCCATACGGCCGCCGGGTTGTTGATGAGGTTGAGCCCCAGCACGGGCACGTCCGTGACCGTGAGATAGGTGGGGATCAGCAGGGCCGTCGCCGGCACCATCAGGGTGACCAGCATCATGCCGAGCACGATCTTCCCGAACCTCGGGCGGAGTTTCGACAGCGCGTAGGCGGCCGGGAGCTGAATGGCCAGCCCGAGCAGCCAGGCGCCGCCGATCAGCACCACGGTGTTACCGAAGTACCGTGCCAGCTCCAGGCGGTTCCAGGTGTCCGAGTAGTTGCTCGGATGCCATTCCTCCGGAATGTAGGTCGGAGGGTTCCGAGCCAGTTCCGGGGAACTCTTCATGCCGCCCGTCACCATCCAGTAGAGCGGGATGATGAAGGCCACGGTGAACAGGATGATCGCGACGGCGAACAGGAACCAGTAGACCAGTCGGCCACGAGGCGTCTTGAGTACGGCGGGTCGTACCAGCGTGCGCAACTTCAGCCTCCCTCAGGTCTGCTGGCTGCGGGTGACCCGCAGATAGGCGGCGGAGAACACGGCGAGCACCAGCAGCAGGAGCAGACTCATGGCGCTGGCGGCGCCGAAGTTGTTGTAGACAAACGCGTAGCGGTAGATCAGCAGCATGACCGTGACGGTCGAGTCCTGGGGTCCGCCACCGGTCATCACGAACGGTTCCGTGAATACCTGCATGGTGGCCACGACCTGGAGCAGCAGCAGCATCAGGATGACGAATCTGGTCTGCGGGATGGTCACATGCCAGATACGCCGCCAGATATTGGCGCCCTCCAGTTCCGCGGCCTCGTACAGCTCGCCCGGAATGGTCTGCAGGGCGGCCAGATAGATCAGCGTCGCCGTGCCCATGTTCGCCCAGGTGGAGACGATGACCAGCGAGATCAGGGCGGTACTGGAGGAGTTCGTCCAGTCCGAGGTGGGGAGCCCGACCCCGCCCAGGATCTCGTTGATCAGGCCCCCGTCCGGCTGGTAGAACCACCGCCACATCAGCGCGACTACCACCGGCGGCAACATCACCGGCAGATAGACCAGGACCCGGAAGTAGGCCCTCGCGTGCCGGAACTCGTTGATCAGCAGGGCGGTCAGAAAGGGAACGCCGAAGCCGAGCACCAACGCGTAGAGCGTGAATATCGCGCTGTTGCGCCAGGCCGTCGCGAACAACGGGTCGTCGAATATGTAGCTGAAGTTGTCGAAGCCGACCCAGCTCGATCCGCGAACGAAGTTGACTTCCTGAAAGCTCAGGACGATGTTCCGAATGGCCGGGTACCAGGCGAAGACCGCGAAGACCACGAGAGCGGCGCACAGGAATCCATAGGCGGTGACGTTCTCGCCCAGTCGCCGCCGTGTCTCGGGAGAGGCCATCTCAGGAGGCGCCGTAGATCCGGTTGACCTGGCTCTCGGCTTCGTCGAGGAGCGACTGGATGTCGGCGCCCTCGTTGGTCAACACGCCCTGCATCACGTTGTCCAGGGTCGCGTAGACCTCCTGGGCGTTCGGCGGCTCGATCCGTCCCTCGATCGAGGGAGCGCCTTCCATGAACGGCGCCACATGCTCGACGGGCACGTTGGCGTACTGCTCCTTGAGTGCCTCGACGTTGTCGCGGATCTCGCCCTCGACCCAGATGTCCGGGGTGGGGGGCATCGGCAGACCGACCGGCAGCTCGTCGGCGGCGCTCTCCTCGATCCGGCGCTCGATCTCGTCGGGGTTCACGAACCGCCACTGCAGCCAGGTGAGGGCCGCCTCGATCTGCTCCTCGGAGGCGCCCGCGTTGATCATGTAGCCCTCGCCGCCGAGCAGCGTGCCGCCGCCGTCGGGGATCGGCGCCAGGCCCAGGTTCTCGTAGCTGCCGTCGTACTGCCGTACCAGGGTGGGCAGGTTGTCGGGGGCGGCCACATACATGCCGAGCTGGCCGGCGCCCATCTGCACCATCACGTCCTCGCAGGAACGCATCTGGTCGCTGCCCATCGACTGGTCCTCCCAGCGCATGGCGCTGAGGTTCTCCAACAGGGCCAGCGTCTCGGGGGTGTTGAACGCGGCGCGCCAGCCTTCGCCGTCCGGCTCGGCCACCTGCCCGCCGGTGGAGTAGATCTCGGTGGTGAGGTGCCAGCCACCGGTGTTCTCCGTGGTGCACTCGCCGTAGCCCGTCACGCCGCCGCCGAGTTCGGCGATGGCCGCCGACGCGGTGCGGACCTCCTCCCAGGTGCTGGGCGGGGTGTTGGGGTCGAGGCCCGCCTGCTCGAAGAGTTCGCGGTTGTAGAGCAGACCCATGGAGTAGTTGGCGGTCGGTACGCCGTACTGCCGTCCCGCCTCGTCCTGGAACGCCTCGTGCAACTCGGGTCGTATCTGGGCAAGGTTGGGGTAGTCCGCCAGATAGTCCGTGATATCGGCCGCGTAGCCCTGCTCGATGATGCCGGCGGGGTCGGTGAAGTAGACATAGAAGACGTCTTCCAGGTTGCCGCCGGCGACCCGGGTGTTGAACGTCTCGGGCTCCATGAAGCCCTCGTGCGGAACGATGTCGATATCTTCGTGTTCCGCCTCGAATGCCTCGATCTCGGCGAGGAACACCCGAAGTTCCCGCTCGTCGGTGTTCGGGGGCTGGCCGTTGATGTGCAACGTGATCTTGCCGTCGTCGCCGCCGCCGTCGTCCGAGGAACAGGCG
Organism: Streptomyces sp. NBRC 109706; assembly: GCF_000974485.1. GTDB lineage: Bacteria > Actinomycetota > Actinomycetes > Streptomycetales > Streptomycetaceae > Streptomyces. The sequence goes on from NZ_BBOM01000009.1 coordinate 580,739, forward strand.
GCCAGCGTGAGGGCCAGGACGGCGGTGGTGGCCAGACAGCGGCGGGTACGCCGGAATGCGCGACGTGTCATCGGGTGACCCCTTCGTGGGCACGGTCGTGAAGTGCCGCACACTCAATCACCGATGGCAGCGTCGCGCAATATCCTGCGCATCACTTGCAAAATATCGACTGCTAACCGCGACCTCGCCCCGGCGCCTGCCCCGTGGACTCCCGCACCACCAGCTCCGGTTCGAACAGCAACTCGTCGCGGCCGACGTCCCGTCCACCGAACTGCGCGACCAACACCTCGACCGCCGCGCGGCCCATCGCCTCGATGGGCTGACGCACGGTGCTGAGGGGAGGATTGGTGCAGGTCATCAGGGCCGAGTCGTCGAATCCGACCACGGAGAAATCGTCCGGCACGGAGAGCCCGCGACGCCGGGCCGCCCGGATCGCGCCGAGGGCGATCACATCGCTCGCACAGATCACCCCGGTGGCGCCGCGCTCCAACAACGTGGCCGTCGCCGCCTGGCCGCCCTCCAGCGTGTACATGGCACGAGCGACCAGCTCGTCGGAGAGCTGACCGCCGCCCGCCTCCGCCGCGGCCTTGGCGGCGGCGAGCTTGCGCTGCGAGGGGATGTGGTCGCCCGGCCCCAGCACCAGCCCTATCCGCTCGTGCCCCAGGGAGACCAGATGCCGCCACGCCTGCTCCACGGCCACCGAGTCGTCACAGGAGACCCGGGGAAAGCCGAGCCCCGGCACCGACGCGTTGATCAACACCACCGGCAGCCTGCGCTCGGCGAGCAGCCGGTAGTGGTCGTGCGACGCGTCCTCCTGCGCGTAGTGCCCACCGGCGAACACCACACCGGAGACCTGCTGCTGCAACAGCAGGTCGACATAGTCGGTCTCCTGGATACCGCCCGGGGTCTGGGTGCACAGCACGGGCACCAGGCCACGCTGGGCCAGCACCCCACCAAGGACCTCGGCGAAGGCGGGAAAGATCGGGTTCTGCAGCTCGGGCAGGATCAGACCGACCAACCGGCCGCGTTCGCCGCGCAGTTGGGTGGGCCGCTCGTACCCGAGAACGTCGAGCGCGGTGAGGACGGCCTGCCGGGTGGCCTCGGAGACCCCCGGCTTCCCGTTGAGGACCCGGCTGACCGTGGCCTCACTCACTCCCACCTTCTGCGCTACCTGGGCAAGTCGTCGCGTCATATCCGCAAGGCTAACGCAAATTGCGCAATTAAATTGCGTGCAGCCTTCAGGGATCCGACGAACGCCAGGTGACGCGGACGCCGCCGGGGACGCCTCAGGTGTCGATGCGCGAGCGGTCCAGCGTAGCCGCGGACGACGCGATGAACTCCCGTCGCGGCGCCACCTCGTTGCCCATCAACAGGCTGAACGCCTCCTCCGCCGCCTCCAGATCGCCGATGTTGATCCGGCGCAACGTGCGCTTGCGCGGATCCATCGTGGTCTCGGCGAGCTGGTCGGCGTCCATCTCGCCCAGGCCCTTGTAGCGCTGGATCGATTCCTTGTAGCGAACACCGCGCCGCTCGAAGTCCAGCAGCGTCTGCCGCAGTTCGTTGTCCGAGTAGGTGTAGTGGTACTTGTCCTGCCCCCGCTTGGGATTGCTCAACTCGATCCGGTGCAGCGGCGGAACGGCCGAGAAGACCCGCCCCTGCTCCACCATCGGCCGCATGTACCGCTGGAAGAGCGTGAGCAGCAGACAGCGGATGTGCGCGCCGTCCACATCCGCGTCGGCCAGGAAGATCACCCGGCCGTAGCGCGCCTGGTCGATGTCGAAGGTCCGCCCCGACCCCGCTCCTATCACCTGGATGATGGCGCCGCACTCGGCGTTCTTGAGCATGTCGGCGACCGACGACTTCTGCACGTTGAGAATCTTGCCCCGGATCGGCAGCAGCGCCTGGAACTCGCTGTTCCGCGCCAGCTTGGCCGTGCCCAGCGCGCTGTCCCCCTCGACGATGAACAGCTCGCTGCGCTCCACCTCGTCGCTGCGGCAGTCCGCCAGCTTGGCCGGCAGCGATGAGGACTCCAGCGCCGTCTTACGCCGCTGCGCCTCCTTGTGCTGCCGGGCGGCGATCCGCGTCCTGGCCGCCGCCACGACCTTCTCCAGAACGGCCCTGGACTGCTGCTTGTCGTCCCGCTTGGCGGACGTCAGGAAGGCCTTCAGCTCCTTGGAGACCACCTGTGCGACGATCCGGGTGGCCGCCGAGGTACCAAGGACCTCCTTGGTCTGCCCCTCGAACTGCGGCTCGGCCAGCCGGACCGTGACCACCGCCGTAAGGCCCTCCAGGACGTCGTCCTTGGCCACGTCGTCCTCGGCCACCCGCAGCAGCTTGGCGGACCGCAGGACCTCGTTCACGGTGCCGCGCAGCGCCCGCTCGAAGCCGGCGACATGGGTGCCGCCCTTCGGCGTCGCGATGATGTTCACAAAGGAGCGCACGGTGCTCTCGTAGCCCGTGCCCCAGCGCATCGCCACATCCACGTCCAGCTGCCGGCGCACCTCGGTGGGGATCATGTGCCCCCGCTCGTCCAGGACCGGCACCGTCTCCTTGAACGCGCCCTGACCGCGCAGCCGCAGCACGTCGCACACCGGGCGGTCGCTCGCCAGGTACTCGCAGAACTCGCTGATGCCCCCGTCGTACCGGAACACCTCGGTGGCGTGCTCCGCCCCGTCGATGCCCCGCTGGTCGCTCACCGAGATGGTCAGCCCCGGCACCAGGAACGCCGTCTGCCGGGCCCGCGCGTGGAGCGTGTCCAGGGAGAGCCTGGCGTCCTTGAGGAAGATCTGCCGATCCGCCCAGTACCGTACCCGGGTACCCGTCCTGGCCTTGCGGATCCGCCGGACCCGCAGGCCGCTCGCCGGCTCGAACGGCGCGTCCGGTCCCGATTCGGTGAAGATCCCCGGGGTGCCGCGCCGGAAGCTGGTGGCATGGGTCTTGGAGCCGCGGTCCACCTCCACGTCGAGACGGGCGGAGAGCGCGTTGACCACCGAGGCGCCCACGCCGTGCAGACCGCCGGAGGCCGCGTAGGAGCCGCCACCGAACTTTCCGCCGGCGTGCAGCTTGGTCATCACGACCTCGACCCCGGAGAGCCCCGTCTTGGGCTCCACGTCGACCGGGATGCCCCGACCGTTGTCCCGCACCTCGACCGAGCCGTCCGCGTGCAGAAGCACCTCGATTTGGTCGCAGTGCCCCCCGAGGGCCTCGTCGACCGAGTTGTCGATGATCTCCCAGAGGCAGTGCATCAGGCCGCGGCTGTCGGTGGAGCCGATATACATGCCGGGGCGCTTGCGTACCGCCTCCAACCCCTCCAGAACCAGCAGGTGCCGCGCGGTGTAGTTGCCGCCCGGATCGGCCCCGGTCAGCAGTGCGGTGGACGGCACGGACGTGTCGGCGGTCACGCAGTTCGCTCCTCGCTGAATTCTGAGATGTGGCGGAGTACCGCTCAGAGGGTACCGAGGCCTTGTAGAGCGGTTGTGCAGCTCCCCGGCGAAGCTCAGGGTAGCCCAGGGTCGCTCATGTGTTCGATCGACAGAGGGGGTGACGTGTACATCACGTTCCCTTCGGGGCATGAACCCCTTAGGCTCCGGGCACGTCCTCCTGAACGAAAGCAGACTTCCGGGTACACCGAGGTAGCCGGGAACAAAACCACGAGAAAGCGCGTATACCTAGCAAGCAACACCGCAATACGGCTCATTCGCCGCCACCGGGCTATGTCCGGTCAACTCGTTGGATGCCTTTCCAATGGGAAGCCGCGAGCGGGAACGTTCTCGGCCTGGTTGGATGTTGTCCCTGGTACGACAGCTCGTCGAGCTAGAGAAGAGGCGACGTGACTACTGTTCTGACTCCCGCGACCCCGCTGACCGCTGGGGACCGCTGCGATCGCTGCGGCGCCCAGGCGTACCTCCGCGTGGTCCTCATCAGCGGCGGAGAGCTGCTCTTCTGCGCCCACCACGGCCGCAAGTTCCAGCCAGAACTCAAGAAGATCGCCGCTGAGATACAGGACGAGACGGAGAAGCTCACCGCGACTCCCGCAAGCGCACAGGAGAACGAGCGTTGACCTGACGTCTCGCAGTATCCCCAACCGACGGGCTCGGTCCGGTTGACCCCGGACGACGGGCGGTCCCCTCAGGCCACCGAGGGCGACCGCCCGTTTCCGTGTGTGCGCCGGCAGGGGAGCGTCTGACGTCGCTCTGCCGGCCCGTCGTGATCTTTCCCGGCTTCCCGTCGCTCCCGCCGCCCAGGAGCGCTCAGCGGCGCCCGAGCGCCGTTCCACCGCCCACGGGCCGGCTACCCGCCCCCGGCCGGACGCAACGAAACCCGGCCGGTACCCCGAGGGGCACCGGCCGGGTCATGAGCGTCGCGTCGTCAGTCGAGGTAGTCCCGCAGCACCTGGGACCGCGAGGGGTGCCGCAGCTTCGACATGGTCTTGGACTCGATCTGCCGGATACGCTCCCGCGTCACGCCGTAGACCTTGCCGATCTCGTCCAGCGTCTTGGGCTGCCCGTCGGTCAGACCGAACCGCATGGACACCACGCCGGCCTCGCGCTCGCTGAGCGTGTCGAGGACGGAGTGCAGCTGCTCCTGCAGCAACGTGAAGCTGACCGCGTCGGCCGGCACCACGGCCTCGGAGTCCTCGATCAGATCGCCGAACTCGCTGTCCCCGTCCTCACCCAGCGGGGTGTGGAGGGAGATCGGCTCCCGACCGTACTTCTGGACCTCGACCACCTTCTCGGGGGTCATGTCCAGCTCCTTGGCCAGCTCCTCCGGGGTGGGCTCGCGCCCGAGGTCCTGGAGCATCTGACGCTGCACCCGGGCGAGCTTGTTGATCACCTCGACCATGTGCACCGGGATGCGGATGGTGCGCGCCTGGTCGGCCATGGCCCGGGTGATCGCCTGCCGGATCCACCAGGTGGCATACGTGGAGAACTTGTAGCCCTTGGTGTAGTCGAACTTCTCCACCGCGCGGATCAGACCCAGGTTGCCCTCCTGGATCAGGTCCAGGAAGAGCATTCCCCGGCCGGTGTAGCGCTTGGCGAGCGAGACCACCAGCCTGAGGTTGGCCTCCAGCAGGTGGTTCTTGGCCCGCCGCCCGTCCTCGGAGATGATCTCCAGCTCGTGCTTGAGCTTGGGGGCGATCTTGTCGGCGCCGGCCAGCTTGTCCTCGGCGAAGAGACCCGCCTCGATCCGCTTGGCCAGCTCCACCTCCTGCTCGGCGTTAAGCAGGGGAACCTTGCCGATCTGCTTGAGGTAGTCCTTGACCGGGTCCGCCGTGGCACCGGCCGCCGCGACCTGCTGCGCGGGGGCGTCGTCTTCGTCGTCGTCGGAGAGGACGAACCCCTCGTTCTCCTGCTTGCCCTCGGTGCCCTCGGCCGGTGCGCCGGCGCGCGCCGCCCGCTCGGCGGGCTCCTCCGCGCCCTCGTCCTCGCCCTCAAGGAACTCGTCGACCAGCTCCTTCTTGGGATCGGCGTTCTTGTCCGCCGTCTTCTTGGCCGCGGACTTCTTCGCCGGTGCCTTCTTGGCCGCGGACTTCTTGGCGGGTGCCTTCTTGGCCACCGCCTTCTTCGCCGGCGCCTTCTTGGCTCCGGCCACCGAGGCCGAACCCTCGGCGCTCGGCTGCGGGTCTGCCGCACCCGCGTCGTCTGGGGGCGCCAGCGCGGTGGCCTTCTTGGCAGGTGCGGTCTTGGCCGCGACCGTCTTGGTCGCGGTGCGCTTGGCCGTCGTCTTCGCGGCGACACTCTTCCGGGTGCGCCTGGGCGCCTCGGCGGCACTCACCATCAGCGTCACGCCCTCCTCGTCGAGGATCTGGTTGAGGCTGCGCAGAACGTTCTTCCACTGGGTTGACGGGATCTGGTCAGCCTCGAAGGCCCGGCGCACATCGTCGCCGGCGATCTGCCCCTCAGCCTTTCCCCGTTCGATGAGCGCCATCACAGAATTTGACTCGGCGATCTCTGCGGGGAGAGTACGGGAAGTGCTGGCCGACACGAACAACCTCTCGGAAACTCTGGGAACGGCTTAGGCCCGCTCACTGGTAGCGGGGCCACGACCGACGACTGGGGTGCGCCGACGGCTGTGGCGGGGCCCGCGGCGAGCGGCTGATCCGCCCGCTGCTGCCACCTCTTGAATCATCGCGCTGCTCCCGGAAGCGTTACGCCGCTTTCACGTGTCCCGAGTCACATCGCACGCTCGACTGTAGCGGTCCATGGCAAATGCGTCGCCGGAGCCCTGCCCTGGAGGGGCCCGGCGACGCATGGTGGGCCGGTGTGCCGGCGGTCGACTCAGTGCTCGCGCGGGGCGGGAACGACATGGTCCGCGCCGGGGGCCGTCGCCGCGGAGGGGGCGTCCGAGGAGAAGGTGAGCAGCTGCCGCATCGCCGTCTCCGCCGCCGGCGGCTCGCCGGAGCCGATCGCGTCCACGATCCGCTGGTGCATCGCGACGGACGCCTCGGTGGGGTGCTCGCAACCGGAGGCGGCACCGCCCGAGACCTGCAGAGCGGAGGCGACGATGCCGGAGAGGTGTTCGAGCATCCGATTGCCGGCCGACTGCAGCACCAGCCCGTGGAACTCGGCGTCGGCCCGGGCGAAGGTGAGCGCATCGCCCTGCGCGAGGGTGTGGGTCATGATGTCCACCATGTCGCCCAGCCGCTGCTGGACTTCGTCCCCGGTGTCGGCGGCGGCCAGCCGGGCGGCGAGGGGCTCGATCGTCAGCCGCAGCTCGCACAGCTCACGACGCTGGTCCTCGCGCTGGGGGCCGAAGGCGCGCCACTCGATGATGTCGGGGTCGAGAAGATTCCAGTCGCCGACGGGGCGCACCCGGGTGCCGACATTGGGGCGGGCGCTGACGAGGCCCTTGGCCTCGAGGACCCGCAGGGACTCACGGACGACCGTGCGGGAGACCTCGAAACGCTGCCCGATCTCCTCGGGCACCAGCGGACGGTCGGCCCCCAGATCGCCGGAGACGATCATCTGACCGAGCTGCTGGACGAGTTGGCCGTGCAGGCCACGGCCCCGGTTGCCGGCGGTACGACGGCCGACGCGGCCCAACTCGCTGTCCCCGCTGTCCCAGGCGGGGGCGTTGGTGGTGCGGGCCGAGCCGGTGGACTCGGCGTAGGAGTAACGGTCGAACTCGCCGGGCCGGCCGGCGGGGCCGGAGTTGGCGGAACGAGTGGCGGTCATCATGGAGTGCGCAAGGGTAGTCACGCCTCCTTTGTCGGCGGCCCCCGTTGGCACCTTGAGGTCTTTGGTGAAAAGCACACGAAAGGGTGATCGGCGACTCCCGCATAATTGACGTCTAACCGGAAGGAAATGGACTCCCTCGCACAAGGCCCAAAACCTGGCCGCCGACAGCCGACGCGGGCGGTGGTGCTTCGAGGTGAAGTCGTACGGCAGTGCCCCGACTTCGAACAGGTGTGGCGCGCCTACCGTGGGCCACCTCGCAGGCTGAGCACCGCGTATCCACAGAGGAGCAGGGCCAGCGAGACGGCCAGGGCCCAGCCGATGGGTTGGGACGCCAGGCGCACCGAGGCGGAGAGCCAGCGGTCCAACTCCGAGGCGACAGGCAGGGTGCTCATCGCCCCGAGGCGTTCGGGAAGTCCGTCCAGCGCCCGACCGAAGGGGCTGTCCAACGCCGCGCGCAGGGCGGGGGCGAGCACCAGCGGGACCGCGGCGACGGCGGCGAGGCCCACCAGACCGGAACGGAAGACGCCGGCGGCCAGCAGCCCGGCCCAGGCGCAACCCACGGAGAGCGCGGCGACGCTCTGGAAGGCGGCGCCCCAGGACTCGGGGGTCGGGCCGCGCACGCCGAGCAGCAGCGTCAGGGAGACGGAGTTCAGCGCGATCGCGGCGACGCAGAGCGAAAGCGACGCCCCAGCGGAGATCAGCGCCTTGCCGATGAGCAGGGACAGCCGGCGGGGCACGGGCACACAGGCAGGGGCGAGTGCCGGATAGCGGAACTCCTGGCCGAAGGCCAGGGCGCCCAGCAACCCGGCGGCCATGGCGACCGGGGGCAGCGGCAGCGGCTCGGCCCAGCCGGTGAGCACGCGCTCGGCCGGCCAGGAGCCGGCCGAGGCGAGGACGACGGCGACGAGGAGGCCGGCCAGCAGAGCCGTCCCCATGACCAGCCAGCTGGTGTAGACCCCGGCCCAGCGCCGCAGTTCATAGCGGAGGGGCCAACTCGGCCCGGACGGCGAGACGGCGGGCAGCGGGGGCGGCAGCGCGGGGCGCACCGCCGGCCGGCCGGCCCGGGCCCCGACCTCAAGGGCCTTCGAGGCCACCGAGGCCACCTGGAGGGGGCGGGTGACGGCATCGGGCGTCCCGGCCGCGGAGTTCGCGATGGCGGGCGGTGCGGACGAGGGCGGTGGGGACGAGGGGGGCGCAGCCGAGGCGGCGGCGCCGGGCGCCGGCGCCGTTCTGGCCAGCGAGACCGTGGCCGGGGCGCTGTCGACGGAGACCGCGGCCGGCCGGGCCTCCTGTGCCGGCACCACCCTGCCGTCCGCGCGGAGCAACGGCCCGGCGGGGGAACGGTCCCCCACATCCCCGATCTCGTCGGCGAGTTGGTGCACGACGATGCGGTGCTGGTGGGCGATCTCGCCCACGGTGGCCGGATCGCCGCCGTAGACGGAGACCCGGTTGCCGGACTCCAGGACCACCTCGACCGGCTCCGTCGCGCGGAACCGCTGATGCAGAACCGCGGCCAGGCGCTCGGCGTGTGGCGTGCGGACCGCCACCCTCGGCCGCAGCCGCGTTCTGGCGAAATCGTCGACGCGCTGGTCGGCGATCAGCCGCCCGGCGTCCATGCTGACCACCCGGTCGGCGACCCTGGCCGTCTCCATCGGGTCGGTGGTCGCGAGCAGCACCGCTCCGCCCTGCTCCGCGTATCCCCGCAACAGGCCGTGGAGCCAGGCTCGTTCACGGGGGGAGAGCCCGCTGTCCGGCTCGTCCAGCACCAGGGTGTGGGGGTCGCCGAGCAATGCGGCGGCGAGCCCGAGCCGTCGGTCCATCCCACGGGAGAACCGCCCCAGCCGCTGATCGGCCAGCCCGCTCAGGCCCACCACCTCCAGCACCTCGTCGGCGCGGGCGGCCGGCACGCCGGCGGCCGCGGCGAGCATCCGCAACTGCCCTCGGGCGGAGCGGTACGGATGGCCGGGGACGTCCCCCAGCAGCGTGCCGATCTCCCGCTGGGGATGGGGCACTCGGGACAGTGGTCGCCCTCGGAAGAGCGCCACCCCGCGCCCCGGGGACAGTTGGAGCATCAGCCGCAGTGCGGCGGACTTGCCCGCTCCGGGCGGTCCCAGCAGGGCGGTGATGCCGCCCGGGCGGGCTTCGAAGGTGAGGTCGTCAACGGCGGGCGGCCTGCCACGCCGTGACGCAGTGGTGAGTCCGATGGCCTGGATCATCGATTCTCCCGTTGGTCGCGCACTCTGCACGATAACGGGACATATGGGATTTTCCTGGCGACTCGCGCGGTTTGGCGATCCCGACCGCAGCGACCGACCGCGGCCTTGTCGACCTCCTGGTTCGTGAGACGTCCTGGTTCGTCAGACGTCGGGGCGGAGCATCGGGGGGTTCAGCACCGTGGCGCCCCCGGCTCTGAACAGCTGGGCGGGACGCCCGCCCTGACGGGTCGTGGTGCCACCGACCGGCACCAGGAACCCCGGGGTTCCCGTCACCTTGCGGTGGAAGTTGCGCGGGTCCAACGAGACGCCCCAGACCGCCTCGTAGACCCTGCGCAACTCCCCCACCGTGAACTCGGGCGGACAGAAGGCCGCCGCTAGGGAGGAGTACTCGATCTTCGACCGTGCGCGCTCCACCCCGTCGGCGAGGATGCGCGCGTGGTCGAACGCCAGCCGCTCCCCCGACGCCCTGTCCGTATCCGTATCCGCCAACAGCTCGCCCGCCGGCTTCCACTGGGCCCCGCCGGCGTCCCCGCCCGGGGTGGGAGCCGGCAGGTCCGGAGCCAGGACCAGATGTGCCACGCTGACCACCCGCATCCTCGGGTCGCGCCCCGGCTCCCCGTAGGTGGCGAGTTGTTCCAGATGGGCACCGGCATGCCAGCTGCCGGCGTCCTGGGTGCGTAGCCCCGTCTCCTCCGCCAGCTCGCGCGCGGCGGCGGAGGCCAGATCCTCATCAGCCCGAACAAAACCGCCCGGAAGAGCCCACTGGCCCTGATAAGGGTCCTCACCACGTCGAACCGTGAGCGCGCACAGCGCATGCCGCCGGACGGTGAGAACGACCAGGTCGACTGTGACGGCGAACGGCGGAAACTCCGACGGGTCGTAGGGCATGCCGTGATCATAGGTGCCCCACGAAGCTCACCGGAGCCGATGGGCGGTCCACTGCCGGCGCAGGCTCCGGCGCAGCGGCTCGGGATCGACCTCGTCGTTGCACGCCTGGTGGAGCAGCCGTGCGAAGACGTATTCCGGATCGAGATCCAGAGCCCTGGTCCACGCCACCCGGGCACTCACCGGGTCCTCCATCGACCAGGCCACCCAGCCGACCAGTGTGAGCGGAGCGGCGGCGTGCGACTCGAAGGAGCCCACGCAGCGCCGGGCGAGGGCCCGCCACAGGCGCAGCGCCACCAGGGCCTCAGGACCGTCCATCCAGCCGGCCGCGAGATCGCGGGTGAGGCGGTCCTGCAGCCCGATGACGAGATGCGCCGCCTCGTCGGAGGTGAGCAGGGCGTCGTCCCTGGCGTCGGCGGCCGACTGCTCGGGATCACGGGGCGCCGGCACCCGGCGGAAGCGGCCCATCAGGCGCTCCACCAGATCGATCGTCTCGTCCCTGACCCTGGACTGCTCGGTCTCCGGGCCGACCATACGGGGCGCCAACCGCGCGGCCACGGCGTCCAGAGCACGCTCCTGCTGGATGGCCACCGGCCCGTCCAGCGGGATCAGCCGCTCACGCATCTCCTTGAGCGAGCCACGGACGTGGATGCCGGCGAAGGCCGCCGCCGCTGCCATCGGCGAGCTGCCGCACCTGGGCAGGGCGCTGCCCTCGCCCGCGTCGTCCAGGGCCTCGGTGCTGCAGTAGGAGAGATAGCGCTCCTGCGAGATGTACAGCGCCTCGTAGACCGGCACCTCCAGATCGCCACAGGCGGTCCGCAACAGCTGCGCGAGCGGACGGAGACGCTCAGCCGCATCCCGCACCCGGCCACCCGCGGGCGGATCCTGGCAGAGGTAGGCGACGGCCGCGTCCGGCCGGACGCCTCGGGCGGAGCTGCTGTCCACCAGGCACGCCGCCAACTGCCTGGCGGCCTCCGGCCAGTTCGCCGTGTCCTCGGGGATGGCCGTCCTGATCCGGCCCCCCAGCTTTCCGCGCGGGCCGTGCAGGCCCAGAAGCACGATCGAGTCGTCCGGGTGGTAGCCCAGGATGTAGGGCAGGGCGTCCGCCAGATCCGCCGGGCCGCTCAGGGTGACCTGGTTGTCGGTGACGATGAGTTGCGAGAGGGGTTCGCTGTGTTGAGTCATGGAGGCAGAGTGCCTGGTTCGAGCCCGATCGTGTCGTGTTTTATCCACAGGTCAGCGCGTCTGTCATAAGAATTACCGGTTATCCACAGGGCGGGTTCGCCAAGCCCGGGCTCGATCGGCTTGCATGGGCGACATGTCAGAAGCCACCACGGGGACCGCCCCGCAAGCAGTGAACGAACGGCACGAGGAGTTGCGCGCCGCGGCGGACGCGGTGCTCTCCCGCCTGGTCGGGGACGCCTCGGGCGCCGCGCGTCTCCGTCCCGATCAGTGGCGGGCCATCGAGGCCCTGGTCGCCGAGCGGCGCCGAGCGCTCGTCGTCCAGCGCACGGGGTGGGGCAAGTCGGCGGTGTACTTCGTCGCCACCGCCCTGCTGCGGGAGAGCGGCGCCGGGCCCACGGTCATCGTGTCGCCGCTGCTCGCCCTCATGCGCAACCAGATCGCCGCCGCGCGGCGCGCCGGCATCAGCGCCCGCACGATCAACTCGGCCAACCAGGAGGAGTGGGAGGCGGTGCGGCAGGAAGTCGCCGACGGCCTCGTCGACGTTCTCCTGGTCAGCCCCGAACGCCTCAACAACCCGGATTTCCGGGACGGGGTGCTGCCTCAGCTCGCGGCCAGCGCGGGTCTGCTGGTGGTCGACGAGGCGCACTGCATCTCCGACTGGGGCCACGACTTCCGGCCCGACTATCGCAGGTTGCGCACCATGCTCGGCGAACTCCCCGCCGGTGTCCCGGTGTTGGCCACCACGGCGACGGCCAACGCCCGGGTCACCGCCGATGTCGCGGAGCAGCTGGGCACGGGCGACAGCGGCGCGGAGACGCTGGTGCTGCGCGGTCCGCTGGACCGCGCCAGCCTGCGGCTCTCCGTGCTCCGGCTGCCGGACGCCGCCCACCGGCTGGCCTGGCTGGACGACCATCTGAACGGCTTCCCCGGCTCCGGCATCATCTACACGCTCACCGTCGCGGCGGCCGAGGAGGTCGCCGCGCATCTCACCGCGCGCGGGCACCGTGTGGCCGCCTACACCGGCCGCACGGAGAACGCCGACCGCGAGGCGGCCGAGGACGACCTGCTGGCGAACCGGGTCAAGGCCCTGGTGGCCACCTCCGCTCTCGGCATGGGCTTCGACAAGCCGGATCTGGGCTTTGTGATCCATCTGGGCTCGCCCTCGTCCCCCATCGCCTACTACCAGCAGGTCGGCCGTGCCGGTCGAGGTCTGGAGCACGCGGAGGTACTGCTGCTGCCCGGCCCGGAGGACGAGGCCATCTGGCGCTACTTCGGCTCCCTCGCCTTTCCCCGGGAACAACAGGTTCGCCACACCCTGGAGGTGCTGGCGGCGGCGGACCGACCGCTCAGCCTGCCGGCCCTCGAAGCCCGCGTGGAACTGCGCCGATCCCGGCTGGAGATGATGCTCAAGGTGCTCGATGTCGACGGGGCGGTGCGTCGGGAGCGCGGCGGCTGGCGTGCCACCGGCGCGCCCTGGCACTACGACGCCGAGCGCTACGCCTGGGTGGCACGCCAACGCGAGGCCGAGCAGGAGGCCATGCGGGAGTACGCGTCGACGGGCGGCTGCCGGATGGAGCTGCTGCGCAGGGAGCTGGACGACGAGGGCGCGGCGCCCTGCGGCCGCTGCGACAACTGCACGGACATGGGCTTCGACGCCCAGGTGGCGCCGACCGCGCTGGAGGCCGCCACGGGTGAGCTGAGCCGGCCCGGGATCGCGGTGGAGCCCCGCCGGATGTGGCCCACGGGTCTGCCGGCGGCGGGTATCGATCTCAAGGGCCGGATCCCCCAGGGCGAGCAGGCGTCCCCGGGGCGCGCGCTGGGTCGCCTCTCCGACATCGGCTGGGGGGATCGGCTCCGGCCCCTCCTCAGCCCGGACGCCTCCGACAGCGCTCTGCCGGAGGACGTCATGGACGCGGTGGTGACGGTCCTCTCCGACTGGGCTCGTGGGCCCGGTGGCTGGGCCTCCGGGCAGGAGGGCGCGCCGCCCCGGCCGGTCGGGGTGGTCTCGGTGGCCTCCGGAAGCCGGCCCAGGCTGGTGGGATCACTCGCCGACGGAATCGCCCGGGTGGGGCGGATGCCGCTGCTCGGCGCGGTGCGCCGGGCCCACCACGACCGCGCCCCCGGCCGCAGCAACAGCGCCCGTCGGGTCCACGCCTTGCACGGCGCTCTGGAGCTGCCCCCCGAGGTCGCCGAGGCGGTCAAGACCCATCCCGGACCACTGCTGTTGGTCGACGACTTCATGGAGACCGGCTGGACGTTGGCGCTCGCCGCCCGCCTGCTGCGGGCCGCCGGAGCGGAGTCGGTCCTGCCACTCGTCCTGGCGGTGCGGGGATGAGCGGCGGTGGGGGCGCGGAGGGAGCTGGCGGCGGCGTCAGAACATGCCGAGTTGGCCGCTGTCCTCCAGGGATTCGGCAGCCAGCGCGTCACGATGCGAGGGGAGCTTGAGATGACGCCACCGGGGCAGCGCGTCCAGATAGGTCCAGGAGCGTCGGTGATGCGGGGTGGGCCCCCACTCCTCCAGCGCCGCCCGGTGGGTGGGCGACGGGTATCCGGCGTTGGTGTCGAACCCGAACGCCGGGTGCTCGGCGGCCAGTTCGGCGACCATCGCGTCCCGGTGCACCTTGGCGATGACGGAGGCCGCCGCCACGGAGACACAGGACTGGTCCCCCTTGATCACCGTGCGCACCCGCCAGGGCGGCCCGAGGTAGTCGTGTTTGCCGTCCAGGATGACGGCGTCCGGTTGCCGGGGAAGGCCGGCGAGCGCCCGGGTCGCGGCCAGCCGCAGCGCGGCGGTCATCCCCAGGGCGTCGATCTCCTGCGGGCTCGCGTGGCCCAGCGCGTGATGCGTCACCCAGTCGCGCAGCACTCCGGCGAGTGCCGTTCTGCGCAGCGGAGTCAGCAGCTTGGAGTCGGTCAGCCCCTCGGGCGGGCGGCGCAGCCCCGTGATCGCGGCGCAGACCGTCACCGGCCCGGCCCAGGCTCCTCGTCCCACCTCGTCGATACCGGCGACCCAGGTGGCTCCGGTGGTCGCGCGAATGGAGCGTTCGACTCGATGGGTGGGCGGTTCATAGGCCATGGCGGCGTTCACCTTACGCGCACCAGCCCTGGAAGGGACGCTCGGGTGTGTGCCAGCGCTCGAAGGGCCGGTCGAGGTGGTAGCGGCCGTCGGGGCCCAGGATCAGCTGCCGGGTCTCACCGTTCCCCGGGTTGGAGAGCGATTCGAACTCGGCGACCGTCCAGTGCAACCACCGCATGCAGAACAGCCGCATGGTCAGTCCGTGGGTCACCAGCAACACGTTCGGGGGATGCTCGGGCTCGTCGAAGCTCCGCCACAGGCTCTCCAGAAAGGCGCCCACCCGGTCGTAGACATCCGCGCCCGACTCCCCCTGGGCGAAGCGGTAGAAGAAGTGGCCGTACGCGTCCCTGGCTCGCTTCTGCCGCTTCACGTCCGCGCGGTCCTGCCAGTTGCCCCAGTCCTGCTCGCGCAGCCGCGGCTCCTCCCGAGCCCGGGTCCGCACGGGATCGAGGCCCAACGCCTGGAAGGTCTGATGAGTACGTCGATAAGGCGACACATAGGCGGAGAGCCGCTCGTCCCCGATGATCCGGCGCAGCCGTTCGCCCGCGGCGCGCGCCTGGCACTGGCCCTTCTCGGTCAGCTCCAGAGCGTGATCCGGTATGTGTTGATACACCGAGTCGTCATGGTTCCCCTGCGACTCTCCGTGTCGCATGAGGATGATGCGCCGGGGTTGTGCCATGGCCCCACCCTAGTTCGCTTCACGGAAGCGAGCCGAGGCGGGCGCCGGCGGGCAGGGGCGGGTCATACCGTCCACGACGGGTCCATATCGATCACGTCCCCGGTGATGGCCGCGATATCGGCGCCGGTCTGGGCGCGCAGCGCCAGCCGCTCCACCCGCTCGGTGCGGTACTTGGCCCGTTCGGCGGCGGACTTCCACATGGAGAGCACCAGGAACTCGCTCTCCGGCTCCGCCTGGGCGAACACGCCGCGCAACATCCCCGGGGAGCCCGCCATGGCCGGGTTCCACACCTTCTCCTGCATCAGGGCGAAGTGCTCGGCCCGCTCCTCGTGGACCCGGGTGTGGGCCACGCGCAGCAGATCGGCGTCCGTGAAGCGGGGCTCGAAGCCCATCTTCACATCGAATCGATATTCGAAAAGGCGCACCCGGAGGTCCTGGTAGCTCCCCTGCTGGGAGGCCGCCAGCCGGTCGTAGGAACGAGCCATGAAGGAGTCGTAGAAGGCACGGCTCTCCCAGAAGCCGAACAGGTGCACCACCCCCGGCTGGGATCGACTCCAGCCACCCCCCTGCGCCAGAAACCCGGGCTCGCCGAGCAGTCCCGCCCACTTTCGCTGGCCGCGATCAAAGCCGACCCGGTCAACCACGGCGCAACGAATCCACTTGACCAGCACCGCGCCATCGTAAGGCCATCTCGCCCCGGGGGCGCATGGGTTCCGCGATCACGCCCTGCCAACGATCCCACCCACCGCATCGGAGCCCGCCCCCGTTCCGCCTCCCCGGCGCGCGCATGGAGCGCGGCAGGCGGCAGGATGGCCTCGCACGGCCAGGTCCCAGGACCAACCCGCCCCGGGCGCGCGGCGGTTAGGGCACCTCCGAGTTGGCGAGAATGGCTTTATGGGGGGTTCCGTCCCACACCCTGGCACGGCTCCTCCACCCGCATGGAAGGGATGTTTGGTGAGCCCATTCAACAAGGGGATCGAAACGGTCGAGGTCACCCTCCGCTGGGACCCCAGCCCCGCCGACGCCCCGCCCCACGATCTGGACCTCATCGCCGCGACCTACGAGGAGCGAGCTCCGCACGGCGTCCCGGCCTACCTCGTCCACTTCGACAGCCGCTCCCCGGACGGCACGATCACCCTCACCAGGAACAGCGCGACGGGCCAGGGCTTCGGCTCCGACGAGGTCCTGACCCTGGAGCTGGACCGGCTCGCCGACAGCCTCACCCGGGTCGTGGTCGGCGTCGCCATCCAACAGCGCCACGGGCGGCTCACGTTCGGCGACGTCGCTCGCACCGTCGTCGAGGTCAAGGAGGGCCACACCGCCCTCGCCCGGGACGAGCTGGGCTCCGTCGCCTCCAGCACGGCCGCCAGCATCGCGGAGTTCACCAGGGACAGCTCCGGCAACTGGGCCTTCCGCAAGCTCTCCCGTGGCTTCGACACCGATCCGGACGGCTTCGCCGCGGTCATGGGCAACGCTCTCCCCTGATCCCCCGGCCCGCCGTCCCTCCTCAACACACGCCGGGGGCGGTGGAGCCGAACCCGGCTCCACCGCCCCGACCAACGCGCCTACCGTCGGATCCCGTCCGGGATCAGCTGCAGCCGCTGGTGGAGCCGCAGCCCTCGCACAGATAGCAGCTGCCGGCCCTGCGCATCTTGGTGCCGCAGGAGAGGCAGAGCGGCGCGTCGGCGTTCAACCCCAGCTGCATCTCGGCCAGTTCCGTGGAGCTGTGGGCCTCGGCAGGCGCCGGCTGCGCCACCTCCGCCGACGGCGCGGTGGGGGCAGGCGCCGGCGCCGCGTCGCGGACGGGGCCGGTCGGGCTCTGGAGCGGCGCCGACTGGGAAAGCCCCTCGACGTCCAACTCCTCGTCGCCCGGCTCGTAGGAACCCGTCTCCAGATGGCGCTGCCGTTCGGCCGCCGTGTGGATACCGAGCGCCGAGCGGGTCTCGAACGGCAGGAAGTCCAGCGCCAGACGGCGGAAGATGTAGTCCACGATGGACTGCGCCATCCGCACGTCCTGGTCGTCCGTCATACCGGCCGGCTCGAAGCGCATGTTGGTGAACTTCGAGACATAGGTCTCCAATGGGACGCCGTACTGCAGCCCGACGGAGACCGCGATGGAGAAGGCGTCCATCATGCCCGCGAGGGTGGACCCCTGCTTGGACATCTTCAGGAAGACCTCGCCCAGCCCGTCGTCCGGGTAGGAGTTGGCCGTCATATAGCCCTCGGCCCCACCCACCGTGAACGAGGTGGTGATGCCCGGGCGGCCCTTCGGCAGCCGTCGGCGGACCGGACGGTACTCGATCACCCGCTCCGGCTCCACGGCCGCCGGCTGCTCGCTCTTCGCCGGCTCCTTCCGCTTGGCGGACAGCGGCTGACCGACCTTGCTGTTCTCCACATAGACGGCCAGCGCCTTGACGCCGAGCTTCCAGCCCTGGAGATAGATCTCCGCCACGTCGTCCACCGTGCTGCTGCTCGGCATGTTGACCGTCTTGGAGATGGCTCCGCTCAGGAACGGCTGGGCCGCGGCCATCATCCGCACATGGCCCATCGGGGCGATCGACCGCTCGCCCATGGCGCAGTCGAAGACCTCGTAGTGCTCCTGCTTCAGCCCGGGAGCGTCCACCACATTGCCGTGCTCGGCGATGTGGGCGACGATCGCCTCCACCTGCTCGGGCTGGTAGCCGAGCCGCTTCAACGCCTTGGGCACGGTGTTGTTGACGATCTGCATCGAGCCGCCGCCGACCAGCTTCTTGTACTTGACCAACGCGAGGTCGGGCTCGATGCCGGTGGTGTCGCAGTCCATCATCAGACCGATGGTGCCGGTCGGCGCCAGGACGGACGCCTGGGCGTTGCGGAAGCCGTTCTTCTTGCCGAGCCGCAACACGTCCTGCCAGGCCTCGGTGGCCGCGGCCCAGACCGGGCTGTCCAGATCGTCCACCCGCCGCGCGGTGTCGTTCGCCTCGGCGTGCTGGCGCATCACCCGGTTGTGGGCGTCGCTGTTGCGGGCGTACCCCTCGTAAGGGCCGACCACCGAGGCGAGTTCGGCGGACCGCCGGTAGGAGGTACCGGTCATCAGCGAGGTGATCGCGCCGGCCAGGGCCCGGCCGCCGTCGGAGTCGTAGGCGTGCCCGGTGGCCATCAGCAGCGCGCCCAGGTTGGCGTAGCCGATGCCCAGCTGGCGGAAGGCCCGGGTGGTCTCCCCGATCTTCTCGGTGGGGAAGTCGGCGAAGCTGATCGAGATGTCCATCGCGGTGATGACCAGCTCGACGACCTTGGCGAAGCGCTCCGCGTCGAACGACTGGTTGCCCCGGTCGTCGTCGGCCAGGAACTTCATCAGGTTCAACGAGGCCAGGTTGCACGAGGAGTTGTCCAGGTGCATGTACTCGCTGCAGGGGTTGGACGCGGTGATCCGGCCCGACTCCGGCGAGGTGTGCCAGTGGTTGATGACATCGTCGTACTGGATGCCGGGGTCGGCGCAGGCGTGGGCGGCCTCCGCCATCTTGCGGAACAGCTTCCTGGCGTCCACCTGCTCGATGATCTCGCCCGAGATCCGCCCGCGCAGCCCGAAGGACGACCCGGACTCCACGGCGCGCATGAACTCGTCGTTCACCCGCACCGAGTTGTTCGCGTTCTGGTACTGGACGGAGGTGATGTCGTCCCCGCCGAGGTCCATGTCGAAGCCCGCGTCCCGCAGCGCGCGGATCTTCTCCTCCTCCTTGACCTTGGTCTCGATGAAGGCCTCGATGTCGGGGTGGTCCACGTCCAGTACCACCATCTTGGCCGCGCGGCGCGTGGCGCCGCCGGACTTGATGGTGCCGGCCGAGGCGTCGGCGCCGCGCATGAACGAGACCGGGCCCGAGGCGTTGCCGCCGGAGGAGAGCAGCTCTTTGGAGGAGCGGATACGGGAGAGGTTGAGGCCGGCCCCCGAGCCGCCCTTGAAGATCATTCCCTCTTCCTTGTACCAGTCCAGGATGGACTCCATGGAGTCCTCGACCGAGAGGATGAAACACGCGCTGACCTGCTGCGGCTGCGTGGTCCCCACGTTGAACCAGACCGGCGAGTTGAAGCTGAAGACCTGGTGCAACAGCGCGTAGGCCAGCTCGTGTTCGAAGATCTCAGCGTCCGCCGGGGAGGCGAAGTAGCCGTACTTCTCGCCGCCGGCGCGGTAGCTCCGCACCACCCGGTCGATCAACTGCTTGAGCCCGGTCTCCCGTTGGGGGGTACCGACAGCGCCGCGGAAGTACTTGCTGGTAACGATGTTGACCGCGTTCACCGACCAGAACTCGGGGAACTCGACGCCACGCTGCTCGAAGTTGATCGAGCCGTCACGCCAGTTGGTCATGACGACGTCGCGCCGCTCCCACACCACCTCGTCGTAGGGGTGGACCCCGGGAGTGGTGTGGATCCGCTCGACCCGCAACCCCTTGGCTCCCTTGCCGTTCTTGGCGCGTGAACCGCGTGCCGGGCCACTCGTCGTCTCAGTCATTCCGCCTCCCTGTTCGGGCATGACGCCCTAGTGCGACCAGGCTTGACACCGGGTCACCGTGCTGTTTGTTGACTGTTGCCGGCGCGCGTGGCGGGCGCTCCGGTCAGGTCTTGTCGGCGCTCGCCTGATCCGCGCCGTCGTCCCGGCGCTGGGCCGGCGGGCCCTCCGCGAATCCGTCGCGCAGTTCGGCGACGGCGGACTCGAAGTCCTCCAACGACTCGAACGCGCGGTACACGGACGCGAAACGGAGATAGGCCACCAGATCCAGCTCGCGCAACGGGCCGAGTATCGCCAGCCCCACATCGTGGGTGGACAACTCGGCGCTGCCGGTGGCGCGGACGGCCTCTTCGACGCGTTGCCCCAGCAGAGCCAGCGCGTCCTCCGTGACGGGACGCCCCTGGCACGCCTTCCGGACGCCGGCGATCACCTTGTCGCGGCTGAACGGCTCGGTGACGCCGCTGCGCTTGATCACCATCAGTGAGGCGGTCTCGACCGTGGTGAAACGACGGGAGCAGCTCGGGCACTGGCGGCGACGACGGATCAGCGTCCCGTCGTCGGCGGTGCGGCTGTCAACGACGCGACTGTCGGAGTGGCGGCAGAAGGGACAGTGCACGACCCTCTCCCCTCTCCCTATCGGTGACGCGGCGTAGTCACGCGGGCGTCCTGGCATGGCGGCAACCGTCGCGCCGACCGCCGGGGCGGCCCTCGCGAGGCACTGTCCAGCATAGGCGATCCGGTGGGGCTGCGAAGACCCGGGACCACAATTTGTGGGTGCCCGACGCACATCCAACCACTAGATCTGGGGTTCCCTCGCCAGCGCCGTCGGCGCGCGTGTCGCGACGCGGCGAACCCGGGACGGCGGATCGGGCGCGCGGCCGGCCCGGAGCGGAGCCAGCGGCGCCTGGGAGGCTATCGCACGACCCGGTTACCGTTCGCGGCCGGGCACCGGCTACCGTTTGCGACCAATACACCCATGGTCCGGTCCTCGGTGGCCGTTCGATGATATTTCACTCGAACGTGTGTTTGGCGCAACCTTTCGATACCAACTACCGTTGTCTGACTAGGGAGTACCACCTGAGAAGGGGCCGAAATGACCACCGCAGCAGACGACGCCATCACCGCCGCTGAGCGCCGCCAGGACCGGCTGGACACGCCAGGTGCTCCTGCCGGTCGCGCGATGCCCGGCCGGCCCCCCGGGATCCGGGCCGACAGCTCCGGGCTCACCGATCGCCAGCGGCGGGTCATCGAGGTCATCCGTGACTCCGTGCAGCGGCGTGGTTATCCGCCGTCGATGCGCGAGATCGGCCAGGCAGTCGGCCTCTCCAGCACCTCCTCGGTGGCCCACCAGCTGATGGCCCTGGAGCGCAAGGGCTTCCTCCGCCGCGATCCGCACCGCCCCCGCGCCTACGAGGTGCGCGGCGCCGAGACTCCCACCCCCCAGCCCACGGACACGGCCGGCAAGCCCGCCGCCTCCTATGTTCCGCTGGTGGGCCGGATCGCCGCCGGCGGCCCCATCCTCGCCGAGGAGTCCGTGGAGGATGTCTTCCCCCTCCCCCGCCAGCTGGTCGGCGACGGGGAGTTGTTCGTGCTCAAGGTGGTGGGCGACTCGATGATCGAGGCCGCCATCTGCGACGGCGACTGGGTGACGGTCCGTAGGCAGCCGGTCGCCGAGAACGGCGACATCGTGGCCGCGATGCTGGACGGCGAGGCCACCGTCAAGCGCTTCAAGCGGGAGGACGGCCAGGTCTGGCTGCTGCCGCACAACGCCGCCTACCAGCCGATCCCGGGCGACGAGGCCACCATCCTCGGCAAGGTGGTCGCCGTGATGCGGCGGGTCTGACGCCCAGGGCCCCTTTCCCCGCCCCGGGCGCCGGGCCCCGCTCAGGAACCGTCCGAACCGTTTGCCGACGCGGTGGCGTCCCGCGCTGCCGCGTCGATCGCCGCGAGTGAGCGGCGCACCTGGTTGCGATCCGTGGTGTACCAGAAGTCCGGCATCGAGGCCCGCAGGAAGCTTCCATAGCGAGCCCGCTCCAGCCGGGGATCGAGCACAGCGACCACTCCCTTGTCCCCCGTGGAGCGCACCAGCCGGCCCGCACCCTGCGCCATCAGCAGCGCGGCATGGGTGGCCGCGACCGCCATGAAGCCGTTGCCCCCGGCCTCCTCCACAGCCTTCTGCCGCGCGCTCACCAGCGGATCGTCCGGGCGCGGGAAGGGCACCCGGTCCATCACCACCAACTGGCAGCTGGGCCCCGGCACATCGACGCCCTGCCAGAGGGAGAGCGTGCCGAAGAGGCAGGTGCGGGGATCGTCGGCAAAGTTCTTGATCAACTCCCCCAGCGTCTCCTCTCCCTGGAGCAGGATCGGCATGTCCAGCCGCTCTCGCAGCTCCTCCGCCGCCGCCCTGGCGCCCCGCATCGAGGAGAACAGCCCCAGCGTGCGCCCGCCGGACGCCTCGACCAACTCGGCCAGCTCATCCAGCATGTCCGCCCGACTGCCCTCCCGCCCCGGCGCGGACAGATGCTTGGCGACATAGAGAATGCCCTGCTTGCGGTAGTCGAAGGGCGATCCCACATCGAGCCCCTGCCAAGCGGGCAGCTCGTCCCCGCGCTCGCCCTCCGGCGCCAGGCCCAGGGAGGCGCCGACGCCGTTGAAGTCGCCGCCGAGCTTGAGCGTGGCAGAGGTGAGGACGACCGACCGGTCGGCGAAGAGCTTCTCCCTGAGCAGGCCGGAGACCGAGAGCGGCGCCACCCGCAGGGAGGCGCCGAACCGGTCGTGCCGCTCGCACCAGATGACATCGAACTCCGAGGCCTGCGTGAGCCGTTCGGCGACGGCCTGGACGCTCTCCGCCGAGGCCAGCGCCTGCTTGCGCACCGCGTCCTCATCCGCCAGCGAGGCGTCCCTGGTGTTGCCCAGCGCGGTGATCACCGCCCGGGAGGCATCCCGCAGCGCGGCCAGGGCATAGCCCAGATCCTCCGGGATCGGCTCCAGACGGCCGGGCAGGGCCAACTCCATCAGCCGCTCGAAGCTCTCGGCCGCCGTCTGCAACTGGTCGGCGATCTTCTCGTCGACCAGCTTGGCCGCGCGGCGGACCACGCGGTTGACGGAGCCAGGCGTCAGCTCGCCGGTGGCCACCCCGGTGACCCGGGAGACCAGCTCGTGCGCCTCGTCGACGATCAGCACCTCATGGCTCGGGAGCACCGGGGCGCCCTCGATCGCGTCGATGGCCAGCAGCGCGTGGTTGGTGACGATGACCTCGGCAAGCTTGGCGCGCTCCCTGGCGGCCTCGGCGAAGCACTCCATCCCGTAGACGCACTTGCTGGCGCCCAGGCACTCCCGGGAGGAGACCGAGACCTGCGACCAGGCCCGATCGGACACCCCGGGCGAGAGATCGTCACGATCGCCCGACTCCGTGTCGTCCGCCCACTCGCGCAGCCGCAGCAGATCCTTGCCGAGCCGGCTGCTGGGCCCGCCGGCCGCCTGCGCCGCCTCCAGCGGATCGAAGAGCCCCTGCTCGTCGTCCTGGGGCACGCCCTCGTGCAGCCGATGGAGGCAGAGGTAGTTGGAACGCCCCTTCAGGGTGGCGAACTCGGGGCGGCGGCGCAGCAGCGGATGCAGCGCGTCCACCGTGCGCGGCAGATCCCGCTCGACCAGCTGGCGTTGCAGCGCCAGCGTCGCCGTGGCGACCACCACGCGATCCCCGCCGGCGATGGCCGGCACCAGATAGCCCAGCGACTTGCCGGTGCCGGTGCCGGCCTGGATCAGCAGGTGCTCGCCGTCCTCGATCGCCTGGGCGATCGCCTCGGCCATGGCCACCTGCCCGGCTCGTTCGGCGCCCCCCACGGCGACAACGGCTGCGTGCAACAGATCGGAGAGGGAGGGCTTCCCTGAAGTGGCAGTCATAGGGCTGCACACCCTACGCCGCGCCACTGACAACGCGCCCGCCACCGGTGTCCCATCAGCCAGGGTTGAGCGGGTTGGCGACCGTGCCGAGAACGGCGGCGTGCGGCCGGACCGAACGGTCGCGATAGCCGTCGAGCTGGAGCCGATTGCGGTTCAGACAGAGCCGCTTGATCCTCGGCGTGAGCAGGTCGAACGTCTCGAAGCGCTGCTTCAGCTCGGGGAAACGCTGCTGGTAGGCGAGGATCTCCGCCCGGACGAGTGACCAGAAATCGACTTCGGGAACCCCCAGCCGCTCCTCGCAGATCGGCGCCAGATAGCGGAAGACGCCCACGAACAGCCCGGAGTGGATGAACTGGGTGAGGAAGGCCGGTGGTTCGGTGAGCAGCACCTCACGCACCTGGACCGGCATCGTGTCGAACTCCGGCAGCGGCTCGGCGCTGACGTTGACATCGTCGACGAAGTCCTTGACGGCCAGCCGCACCGGGATGTCGCGCTCGTCGAAGACCACCAGCGCGTTCTCGCCATGCGGCGAGAAGACCGTCCCATAGCGGTAGAGGAAGTGCAGTAGCGGCGGGAGCAGCGCCGCGAAGAGCCGCCGCAGCCACTCCTCCGGGGCCAGACCCGAGCGTCGCACCAGCTCGGCGGTGAACGAGCGGCCGTCCCGGTCGGTGCTGAGCAGGGAGGCCAAGGTGCGCGCCCGCTCCCGGGGTTCGAGATAGGACTCGATCGGCTCCCGCCAGATACAGCCCAGCAACTCCCGGTACTGATAGGGAATGGTGCCCAGTTGATCGAAGAGCGGATGTTCCACCGTGACGGAGGCCGTCTCGCCCAGGAGCACCACCCGGGTCTCCTCCGCCAGGAACGGGTCCGCGTCGCGCAGCCCGTGCATCCAGCCCGTCACGGCCGGGGCGGCAAGGGTGCGCTCGGTCGGCAGACCGCGCCAGACCAGGGTGTTGAGGATCGACAGCGGCAGTTTGACGCTGCGCGCGTGCGGTCGGCTCACGTTGAGGAAGGTGCGGATGGACTGCTGGGGCAGGCGCAGATCCCCGTCGCTCGGCAGCGGGACGATCTTGCCGGCGGCGATCTGCGGCGCGTAGAGCGGGGCTATCGTCTCGTCCCACTGCCAGGGGTGGACCGGCAGCCACAGATACGCGGCCGGGTCGAGGCCACGCTCCCCCAGCGTCGCGGCGAACTCCGCCCGGGTCCGGTCGGACAGCTCCTCGGCGTAGAGCTGGTCCTCGTGGCGCAGGGCCGGCACCGCTCGATAGCTGGCCAGCGAACGGTGCACCGCCAGCCAGGGCAGCGGCCTCGGGGTGCGCGACTCGGGGGCCCAACGGGCGGCATCCGCCGCGGAGAAGCCCAGCCGCCCCTTGTTGGCGACCAGCCAGGGGTGGCCCGTCTGGCGGCCTTCGAGGCTGGCGTGGTCGAGATCCACCAGCGCCTCGACCGGCAGCGGATCGTCGGCCAGCACGGCGTCGGCGCTGAGCGTCGCGGTCAGCTCGCGGATCAGATGCCCGGTGGTGTCGCCCGACAGGCTCAGCACGGTGTCGTGCGCCGCCGCGACAAAGGCCAGCGGGTCCGCGGCGGGGGTGATCGACGCCGGATCGATTCGCCAGTGTCCGTAGGCACCCCTGCGGGCCCGGAACCGGTACGTCAACTCCTCGCTGACCGGCAGGGCATAGGCGCCGCGCTGCCCGTGCTCGGCATACGGGGTGATGATCCCCTCATAGGCGAACTCCGCGAGCAGCTTGGCGAAGAGCTCTCGGGCGATCCGCTGCCACCGCTCCTGTCCGTCGTTGAACTCGGGGTCCGTGGGAGATATGGACAACGCTTGCTCCTTGGCTGAGTCGGTCGACCACGGGGCCGACAGGGGATGCACCGGCCGGTGGTGGCCGGTGTGGATCAGCGGCAGCGGACGAGCAGGGCCGCGCGTTTGTCGGGGAGTTCGAGCTCTGCCGTCTTCTCGAAGCCGGCGGCCCGGAAGGCGGCGATGGAGGCGCCGTTGCGCGTGTCGGGCTCGGCGACCACCCGCGCGCACCGGGGCACCCGGGCCAGGATCAGCTCGGCGACGGCACGCAGCAGGGCGGCGCCGACGCCACGCCCCCGGTCCCCCGCCTCCCCGATCAGCAGATGGACGCCCATGTCGTGGGGGGCTGCGGGATAGTGCGCGGCCAGCGGATCGAGATCGGCCCGGTAGACCTCCCAGTAGCTCATCGGCCGATCGCCCAACAGGCCCAGGCAGGGGACGCTGCGCCCGTCCCCCGCCAGCTGCCGGCGCAGCTGCTCCTCGGTGCGTTCGACCGGGCCGGCCAGGCCCCAGAAGGCGTCCACCGCCGGATCGTTCATCCAGCCGGCGATCAGCCCCAGATCCCGCTCCGGCCGGACCGGGGCCAGCCGGAACCGGCCGGCGGGCGTGTCCACCGGGCCCCAGGCTGAGATGTCGCCCACCGGGTCGACGCCGCCATGCCGGGAAGCGCCCCGCGCGGGCGCCGCGCCTGCCGTCACTGTTGCCTCCTTCAACGCCCGAACCGGCCCCTGCCGGCCGGGCCGACGCTCTCGACTGTCCGCTCAGGCCCTGGCCAGCGGGTTGGCGACGGTGACATAGACGGACTGCCCGTCCACCGGACCGGCCAGCTCGTCCAGGCCGTGCAGCCGGGTCAGAAGGTTGGCCTTGCAGCGCAGCGTCTCCGCCTCCAGCAGATGGCCGACCAGCGGGGAGATCGGGCCCGTGGCCCTGGCGGCCTCCTCCACGAGGAAGGCTCGGAAGACCGCCAGCAGCGCGCCCTCGTCGGCGAGCCCCTGGGCGCCCAACGCCCCGATCAGACCGAAGACGTTGTTGATCCCCAGGTAGTAGGCGAATCGCTCGTCGGTGACCGCGTCGGCGACAAAGGTGTCCGAACGCTGACCGATCCCGGGCAACTGCCGTTCCAGGGCGTCACGGTGGGACATGCGGAAGTAGTAGCCCTGGTTGTCGCGATACCGACCGCCCGCCGGCCAGCCGTCCTCGTCGAGCAGCACCAGCGTGTTCTGTTGGTGAGCCTCCAGGGCGACTCCGGCGTGGGCGTCCAACCAGAGGATCGGCCGGATCACCGCACGCAGATAGCGCGCCAGCCACTCGGCGGCGAGCGCCGGCCGGGGCCGCGCCGTGCGGTCGGCGAGAACGCTCAGGATCTCCGCGATACGGGAGGAGAGCGCCCCCTGTCCCCGCCCGGGCCAGGGCCGCAGCGCGGTGAGGGCGGCCAGGCAGAGCACGTCGTCCCCGGGGCCGAAGGGGCTCTGCCGCAGCAGGGTGTCAAGGCCGGGCACCGGCCGACCCGAGAGATCGTCCACCGCGAGCCACGCCGGATCGCGGACGATGTCGAAGCCGGCGCCCGAGGCGAAGACGGACCGCCAGCGCGCGCCGAGCCCGGCCTCCAGCAGCCGGTGCACCTCGACACCCCGGTGCAGCTCCTTGCGGAGGTTCTCCCGCCGGGAGTTGGTGATCCACAGGCCGAGCGAGAGCTTCAACATGAGACCGGAGCCCGGACGGTGCACCGTGCGCACCGAGGAGGTGGGATACCAGGGCGGGCCGTGCTCGCCGAGATCGTGGAGGAGACCGGCGGCCAGCAGCTCCGCCACGGCCGGCCGATGGACGAGATCCGCCGCCTGCCAGGGATGCAGCGGAAGCGGGACCGTGCCCTTGGGCAACCGGGGCGGCGGCTCGGCCAGCCGGCCCACCAACTCCTCGGCGGTCACCGGCGAACCGTCCTCCCGCCAGGCGGAGTCGGTGGCCAGGATCGCGCGGTCGACGGCCATCCAGCGCAGCGGGAAGGAGCCGCGCAGCTCAGGCGAGCACCGCGCCGCCTCACGGCCGGCAAGGCCCTCAAGGCTCTTGGGGTTGGGATGCAGCGGATGCCCGAACAACACGGACTGCTCCGCGTCGAGAAAGGCGTGACCGTGCGCGGCCGGGCCGGGATCGGCGCGGCGGTGGGCGAGGAACAGCGCGGTGCGGCGCAGCGAGTCGGCGACCCGCCCGGCCAGCACCGCGGTCTCGCCGTCGCGCCGCCCGCCGGAGGAGGCGTGCGCGGCCTCCCGCCCCAGCAGGGCCGCCAGGGTGACCGCGTCCAACGGGGGCGCGCCACGGGCGGCCGTCGTCAACTCGACCGCGCCGAACCGGTGCATCCCGGTGGCGGACCAGTGCCGCACCGGAACGCGCAGCGCGCTGCCCGAGGCCGGCAGCGGGAGGTTGAGCATCCGGCCGGCCGGCTTGAGCACGCCCGTCTCCCGGACCCAGCAGCGCAGCAGGCCCTCGCTGGCCGCCGCGTCGGCCGCCGCCTCGGGATCGGGCTGCTCCAACGGCTCGGCGTACTCCGTGCGCCCACTCACCCGGCCCTGGCCCGGCGGGGACGTGGCCCCGTCGTGCCGGGACTGACGCGGCACCGTGGGGTCGGCGACCCCGGCCCTGGCGCCCGACGGCGTCGGCCCCTCGTGCTCCTGGGCTCGGTCGGGACGGGGGCGTGCGTTCATCCGGGTGCGGCGCGGCCGGTCGGTGTCCACCGAGCGTGCGCGCCTCCTCCTTCGTGCTGGCTCATGGAGATTCATGCGGATTTCGGGCCCCGTCAGGGCGGTGGCCGGGCGTGGCGGCTTGCCACCATTCGTAGTAACGACCGTCGGGCCCTGGGATCACGGGCAGTTACAAGATTCTTTGCGAACGGCTGCCGATCGCCTGTCCTGAAGTCGTCCGGGAACCGGGGACCCGGCTGCCGCCGTCCAGATGGTCACCGGCATAGTTGGGGGCGCCTGCCAGCCAGGCGACATGCCTAGCCAAGCGAAGAACACCAGTTTCAGGGGGATGGGACCCATGTCATCGATACGCCGACGGAGTTCACGTCGTCGCATCGCACTCGCCACGACGGGAATGGCCGTGTGTCTGGCCCTGACCGCGAGCGCGTGCAACGACGGCGACTCGGACGACAACGCGCAGCCCACCGAGGAGGCCACGGCCGGCGAGAACCGCGAGCTGCAGGACCTGCTCGACAACCTGCCGTTCGACTTCGATCTCGACGCGTGGCTGGAAGGTGGCTGGGAGAACTGGGACGAGGAGACCTGGCTCCGCGAGATCGGCGAGTTCGTCAACCCCATCATCGAGGGGCTGTGGGACGCCGACCGGATGGGCGACGCGCAGGATCCCGACCAGTCGATCGATGACGGTTCCATCGACGAGGACGCCAACGCGCCCGACTCCGACGACCCGTTGGACGACCGGGGGGTCACCGACCTGGAGCCGACGCCCGTCGAGGCCGACGCGGTCCCGACCCCCTACACCGACAACGGCGCGCCCATCGGCAAGGTGTTCTTCGACAGCCCCGAGGGGCCGATGGTCTGCTCCGGCACCGTGGTGACCGACCCCAACGCGCCGGGCAAGTCGAACCTGGTGGCCACGGCCGGCCACTGTGTGCACGCGGGCACGGGCGGCGGCTGGTACCGCAACCTGAGCTTCGTCCCGGCCTACAACAACGAGGGGCTCCCCCCGGAGCAGGCCGAGGACCCGGCGAACGGCGACTCCGTCTTCCCGTACGGCATCTACTGGGCCAACTACGTGTCGACCACGCAGTACTGGATCGACAACGGCACCACCACGGGTGGCGAGGGCGCGCACGGCGACTTCGCGATCATGTCCGTCGAGCCGGAGGACGGCAGCGGGCTCTCCCTGGAGGAGACCGTCGGTTCGGCCGTCGACATCAACTTCGACGCCCCCGCGGTCTCAGGGCTCGGCACCGTCTCGCTCTACGGCTTCCCGGCCGCCGATCCGTACGACGGTGTGCTGATGTACCGCTGCACGGACACCCCGGGCCGGCTCTCCATCGACGCGTCCATGCCCGTCATGTACTGGGCCGGCTGCACCATGACCGGTGGATCGTCCGGCGGCCCGTGGCTGCGTCAGGGCGACAACGGCCAGGCGGAGCTGATCTCGATCAACTCCATCGGCCCGCTGGAGAGCACCTGGCTCGCCGGCCCCCGACTGGACACCGAGGCGCGGGGCGTCTTCGATCATGTGAGTTCGCAGAACAGCTAGGCAGCTCGGCAGCACGGCAGACGTCCGAGGGCCCGACATCCGCAACGGCGGATGCCGGGCCCTCGGGTCGTCCGTACCAGGGAACCGCCGCGCGTCAGACGCGGGCGGTGGAGAGCGGGCTGCGGCGGGTGGAACCGCCGGGCACCGGCTCGGAGGGGTCAGCGCCGAGCGCGACCACGCGGTTCCGCCCGTCGACATGGACCACGGTCGGCCTGAGCTGCCTGGCCTCGGCGTCGTCGACCTGGGCGTAGCTGATCAGGATCACCAGATCGCCGGGCTTGACCAGATGGGCCGCCGCCCCGTTGATCCCGATGACACCCGAGCCGCGCTCGCCCTCGATCACATACGTTTCCAGCCGGCTGCCGTTGTCGATGTCCACGATGTGCACCAGCTCGCCTGGCAGCAGATCCGCCGCCTCCATCAGCTCGGCGTCGATGGTCACCGAGCCGACATAGTGCAGATCGGCCTCGGTCACCGTGGCGCGGTGGATCTTGGACTTGAACATGGTACGCAACATGGAGACGCTCCAGGATCTGGCTCCCTGCCCGCTTCCTCGCAGGTCAAGGGCGCTCTCTCGGCTCGACGACGCACCGCGCCCGCGGGCGGCTCGCGCCGGCCCGCGAGGAGGCGCGCCAACCGCTCGCTCACTTCCCCGAACCCCACACCGGCCGAGTGCGGAGGCGCCTGGGAGCGACCTTCCACCTCGTCCCATGTGGATACGACCAGCCTACGCGCTCGTTCGGGACAACCCCAGGGAGGGGCCGGTGGCCCCGCACACACCGGCGGGCCGGCTCCCCGCTCCGGGGAGACGGCCCGCTCGGCCCGCTCGGTATGCGGCCCCGGTCAGGACCGGGTGGCCGGCGCGTAGGGCTCCAGGAGGGCCGCCAACTCGCGGTGGACCCTGGCCTTGAGCAGGGTGCCGTCGCCGGTGTGCTCCTCGGAGAGGACCTCACCCTCGGTGTGCACCCGGGACACCAACCCGCCCTGGGTGTACGGCACCAGCACCTCAAGCTCCACGGACGGCCTGGGCAGCTCGGCCTCGATCCGCTCCAGCAGCTCGTCGAGCCCGAGACCGGTGTGGGCCGAGATGGCCACGGCGCGGCGCTCGTTGCGCAGCAGCCGCTGCAGGGTCAGCTCGTCGGCCACATCCGCCTTGTTGATCACGACGATCTCCGGCACCTCGCGGGCGCCCACGTCGTTGATCACCTCGCGGACGGCGGCCAGCTGCTCCTCCGGCACCGGATGCGAGCCGTCCACCACGTGCAGGATCAGATCGGCGTCGCCGACCTCCTCCATCGTGGAGCGGAACGCCTCCACCAGGTGGTGCGGCAGATGGCGTACGAAGCCCACCGTGTCGGCCAGGGTGTAGGCCCGGCCGCCCGGCGTCTCGGCCCTGCGGACCGTGGGGTCCAGCGTGGCGAAGAGCGCGTTCTCCACCAGCACGCCGGCGCCGGTGAGCTGGTTGAGCAACGAGGACTTGCCGGCGTTGGTGTAGCCCGCGATGGCGACGGACGGCACCTCACGGCGCTGCCGCTCCTGGCGCTGGACGTCCCGCCCGACCTTCATCTGGGCGATCTCCCGGCGCATCTTCGCCATCTTCTCGCGAATGCGCCGCCGGTCCGTCTCGATCTTGGTCTCACCGGGGCCACGGGTGGCCATGCCACCGCCGCCGCTCGAACCGCCGCCGCCCATCTGCCGGGAGAGCGACTGGCCCCAGCCGCGCAGCCGGGGCAGCATGTACTGCATCTGCGCCAGGGCCACCTGGGCCTTGCCCTCACGGGACTTGGCGTGCTGGGCGAAGATGTCCAGGATCAGGGCGGTGCGGTCGACCACCTTGACCTTGACGACATCCTCCAGGTGGATCAGCTGACCCGGGCTCAACTCACCGTCGCAGACAACGGTGTCGGCCGCCGTCTCGACGACCAGATCGCGCAGCTCCTGGGCCTTGCCCGAGCCGATGTAAGTGGCCGGATCGGGACGGTCACGGCGCTGGATCACGCCGTCGAGCACCAGCGCGCCGGCGGTCTCGGCGAGGGCGGCCAGCTCGGCCAGGGAGTTCTCGGCGTCCTGGGCACTGCCCGACGTCCACACGCCGACCAGGACCACCCGCTCCAGACGGAGCTGGCGGTACTCGACTTCGGTGACGTCCTCAAGCTCGGTGGAGAGGCCGGCGACGCGGCGGAGCGCGGCACGCTCCTCGCGATCGAACTGGTCGCCGTCGCGCTCGTCCGACAGGTCGTTCCAGGCAACGTCCTCATCCATCAGGGCGTCGGCCCGGCGGCTCGCCGTCGTCTGGCGCTGGCTGTCCTGAGGAAGGGAAGAAAAGGTCAATGCGATCCTTAGGTCGACTGGATCAGCCGGGCAGCCGCAAAGCTGCGCGGACTGAGGAACACGGCTGTGGCGACAACGCCCGAGCCGGTGGGAAGATTCCCGACCGGGCCCGAAAGGGCGCGCCGGAAGCCCCCTGCCATAGTGGCACGGCACCCCCCGGCCGTCACCCGCAATTCAACGTGCCTCGCCGGAGGCCGCACCCCCGGGCCCACGGTCAGGACTGGAGGCGGGCGGCACGCGAGACGTCGTAGACCCCGGGCACCCGGCGCATGGCGCGCATCAGCTGGGGCAGCCCGGAGGCGTCGGGCAGCCGCAGGGTGTAGGTGTGTCTCACCCGCTGCTGCCTGGGCGGTTCCACTTCGGCATGCAGAACGGCGGCGCCGTGCTGGGCCAACGCCTCCGTCAGCTCGGCCAGCAGCTCGGGTCGGCCCAGCGCCTCCGCGTGCAGCGTGACCCGGCAGCCGACCGAGGAGGAGCGCCAACGCACGGGAAGCGCCCGCCGCCCCGCGGCGACCATCGAGACCGCCGCCGGACAGTCCTCGCGGTGCACCGTGACGGCGCCGCCGCGCACCGCGAATCCGGAAGCCGAGTCCGGCGGCACCGGGGTACAGCAGCCGGCCAGCCGCACCTGGGCCTCCGGGGCGCCGGGGACGAGCGCGGCCGTCTCCCCGGCGCGGCCCCGGCCGGTCGGCGGCGCCTCGGCGGAGGCGACCGGCTCGGGCGCCGGGCGGGTCATCTCGTCGCCCGGGTCGGTGTCGGCCGGCTCGTGCCGGTTCTCCAGCCAGGAGCGGATCGCCACCCGGGCCACCGGCGTGGTCGCGTACTCCAGCCACTCGGGCGAGGGGCCGAACGCGCCGTCGCCGGCGAGCAGCAGCTGCACGGTGTCGCCGTCGCCGAGCACGGTGCGCAGGCTGGCGAGCCGCCCGTTGACCCGGGCGCCCATACAGGAGTGCGCGGCCTCGCCATGGCGGGCGTAGGCCGCGTCCACGCAGGTGGCGCCGACGGGGAGCTGGAGCGGGCCGTCCACCGCGCCGCCGGCGAAGACCGTGATCTCCCGGTCCTGGGCCAGCTCGTCGCGCAGCTCGGTCCAGAACGTGTCGGGGTCGGTGGCCTGCTCCTGCCACTGCAGGAGGCGGGAGAGCCAGCCGGGGCGGGTGGGGTCGGCGCGTTCGGCGTCCTCGCCGGCCGCCTCGCCCTCACCGGCGCGATGGGGATCGCCGAGCGCGATCACCCCGTGCTCGGCGACCCGGTGCATGGCGTGGGTGCGCACCAGCATCTCGGCGACCTCGCCCGAGGGGACGGCGACGGCGGTGTGCAGCGACTGGTAGAGGTTGAACTTGGGGGCGGCGACGAAGTCCTTGAACTCGGAGACCACCGGCGTGAAACAGGTGTGAAGCTCGCCCAACACGGCGTAGCAGTCGGCCTTCTCGGCGACCAGGATCAGCAGCCGGCCGAAGTCCCAGGCGCCCAGCTCCCCGCGTTTGAGCCGGGCCCGGTGGACGGAGAGCAGATGGCGGGGCCGGATCTGCACCTCGGCGGCGATCCCGGCCTCCCGCAGCACCCCACGCACCCCGGCGGCGACCTCGGCGAGCGGATCGGGATGGCGGCCGTGCGCCAGCACCAGCTGGTGGGCGTGGTGGTGCTCGTCCGGGTGCAGGATCGCGAAGACGAGATCCTCCAGCTCCGTCTTGACGCTCTGCACGCCCAGCCGTTCGGCGAGCGGGATCAGCACATCGCGGGTGACGCGCGCGATCCTGGCCTGTTTCTCGGGGCGCATCACGCCGAGGGTGCGCATGTTGTGCAGCCGGTCGGCCAGCTTGATGGACATCACCCGGACATCGCTCCCGGTGGCCACCAGCATCTTGCGGAAGGTCTCGGGCTCGGCCGCCGGGCCGTACTCGACCTTCTCCAACTTGGTGACGCCGTCCACCAGATGGGCCACCTCGTCGCCGAAGTCGGCCCGCACCTGGTCCAGCGTCACCTCGGTGTCCTCGACGGTGTCGTGCAGCAGGGAGGCCGTCAACGTGGTGGTCTCGGCGCCGAGTTCGGCGAGGATCAGGGTGACGGCCAGCGGGTGGGTGATGTACGGCTCGCCGCTCTTGCGGGTCTGGCCGCGGTGCGCCCGCTCGGCGAGCTGGTAGGCGCGGTGCAGCAGTGCCACCTCCGCGCCCGGGTGATGCCGGCGGTGGGCCTTGACGAGGTGTTCGATGGCGTCGGGGAGTCGGTCACGGACGGCGCCGTAGACGGCGGCCCGGCCGAGCAGACGCAGCCGCATCCCTCGGTGGCCCCGGCGAACGGGGGCCGTGCCGCTCGGAGTGGTGGCCTCTGCCGTCATCGTTGGGGGCACCTCCGCGGTCTCCTGGACCGGACCGCGGCTGACGGCCTGTGTCCCATGTGACCCGTGGTCCCGCAGCGGCGCCGGTGCTTGATGCTACCGAGCCCACCATGTTCCGGAGACCACCTGCCGTCCCGATCGCCTGGGATCACCCATTCGGGTGATGTATGTTCCCGCGAAGCTGGCTGAAACCCGTTGCTGCCCGGCCGAGAGTGACGGCCCCTCAGCCGGTGCCTTCCGGACGTTCCCCCACTGCTCTCAGCCCGCCTCGGCCCGGCTGGCGGTCGGCAGCAGACCGGGCGCCAGGGTGCCCTCGGCGACGATCACGGCGGGGCCCGTCATGGTGATCGTGCCGTCCGGGGCCTCGCTGATCAGCAGCCGGCCGCCGGGCACGTCGACCGTGTAGTCGACCGGCCGTCCCTCGGCGGCCGGGTCGTGGCCGTCGCGGCGGGCCGTCGCCACCATCACGGCGCAGGCGCCGGTGCCGCAGGAACGGGTCTCGCCCGAGCCGCGCTCGTGCACGCGCAGGGCGACGTGCCGCTCGCCCCGGTCGACCACGAACTCGACGTTGGTGCCGTGCGGATAGGCCGAGCCGGGCGCGACGGTGGGCGCCTCAGTCAGCGTCCCCGCGTCGGCGAGGTCGGTGACGAAGGCGACCGCGTGCGGGTTGCCCATGTCGACATGGTGCGCGGGCCAGGTGTGTCCCGGCACGGTGACGGTGACGGACGCCTCGGGCCCCGCCGGCAGCCGGGCCCGGCCCATGGTGACCGTGACCTGGCTCGCGCCGCCCCGCCCCGCGCGCTCGTCGCGCTCGCCCAGCACGGCCCAGCGGAGGCCCGCCCTGGTGGCCACCGGCAGCCGCTCGTCCTCGGTGAGGCCGGCGTGGCGCAGATAGTGGGCGAAGACCCGCAGCCCGTTGCCGCACATCTCGGCGACGCTGCCGTCCGCGTTGCGGTAGTCCATGAACCACTCGGCCTCGTCGGCCAGGGCGCCGGCCGCCGGCTCGGCCGCCGAGCGGACCACCCGCAGCAGGCCGTCGCCGCCGATGCCGGCGCGGCGGTCGCAGAGCCGCGCGACGTCCTCGGGGCCCAGCGTCAGCCGGCCGTCGGGGGCGGGGATGATCACGAAGTCGTTCTCCGTGCCGTGTCCCTTGAGGAACGGTACGGACTCTGGTGCGGTACCCACCCGACGATCGTAACGTCGGGTCAGCGCAGTCCGGCGACCCGCCAGACGGCCAGTGTCAGGGCTCCGGCCAGGGCCAGCGCGTAGAGCAGCAGCAGGCGCCAGTCCGGCTTGCGGCCGGAGCCGCGCGGCGGCACCCCCGGCCAGGTGTAGCCCACCCGCCGGGCGGCCATCATGCCCCAGCCGGCGGCGGAGGATCCGATCAGCAGGCCCAGCATCGCGACCACGGCGCCCGCGTCGTCGAAGGCGAAGGCGAGCGGGAAGGCGAACATCAGGGAGCCGAGGAGGCTCAGCAGCACGATCGGGGCGAAGAGCGCCAGCCGGAGCCGGCGCGGGGGCCGCAACTCGGCGTAGGACTCGACACGGTCGGCGTCGTCGTCCGCCGGGTCGATGGGGTCCTCGTCGTGCGGCAGCGGATCGTGCGGCAGGGGCGTGTGCGGAAGCGCCGCCTCGCCCAGCACCCGGTCGAGATCGTCGCTCGGCCGTGGCACGGACGGCACCGGATCAGCGGGCCGCTCACCTGTTTCGCTGGTCTCGCGAGGGCTGGCCTCCATCGCCACGCGCCCTCCCAACTCAACGGCTCCACGGTCGTAGCATCGGCTCGATGATGGCACGCTCCCAGCGCCCTCCCGCCCCCTTGGAGCGTCCCGATGCCATCACGTGATCAGGATGTGACCGCCCGTTCGACGGGGCTTGGCGAAGGCACCCGGAAGCCAGCGCGCTCAACGGTTCGAGTGGGTGTTGTTGGGTGTCGTTGGTGATCGCTGGTTGCCCTCGGACGGCCCGGGGACGGCCCAGACAAGCCCGCCGACCGTTAGCGGCCGTTCGGGGTGTTAGCGGGGGCGCTAGCGGGTGTGGTGGGTGTCGAGCTGGTCGTTAGCGGTTAGCGGCCAGGTGTGGGTGGGGCCGCTTCGTGGCCTCGGTAGGGACGTCCGGGTGGGGCGGTGCGCTATCGGCTATCGGGGGGTGTTGTCACTGAGGGTTGTGGCGAACGTTCGGGTCGGCTTCGGGGCTTCTGGGCTGACGTCGAGCGGCCTGACACCTCTGACACCGCCCCTGACCTGCACTGACACCGTTCTGACACCTCTATGTGGCGCTCCGGGGGGCCGGAGAAGGCTGATCCGGAGCGCTAACACCGTTCTGACACCCCTGCTGACCTGCGCTGACACCTTTCTGACACCCGCTGACAGCAGATCGGGGTGTCAGAACGGCGTCAGAGGTTCTGACACCGCCCGCCACCTATATAAACGCGGTCCTGGGCGCGAGGCTGACAGCATTCTGACACCTCGGTTCTGACACCCCTTGGGCGGCTTCCCCAGGGAGCGAGACCGGGCGTCCCGGTCGCTACCCTTCGTGACTCCCAACGCTTCCTCTGGCCCCGGTTTCTGCTGCCGGCCAGGTTGTCGTGTGGCTTGTCGTGTCGCCTGTCGCTTGTCTTGTCTTGTCGCTTGTCGCCTCCCAGGTCAGAGGGGGGTTTCAGGCGCGAGGCGACAGCCTGACCCCCTTCACGCGACAAGCGACACGACAGGCGACAGTGCCGACCACGCGGGCACGCACGACCTGTTGTCCCGCCTGTTGTCCCGCCTGTTGTCCCGCCTGTTGTCCCGCCTGTTGTGTGACTCCTGTTGCCTGTTGTCTGTTGCCTGTTGTCTCCCAGGCCAGAGGAGGGTTTCAGGCGCGAGGCGACAGTCTGCCCCCTTCGGACAACAGGTGACGCTACAGGCGACAGTGCTGACCGCCGGGGTCCCCACGGCCTGTAACCCTGCCTGTCACCTGTCACCTGTCTGTCGCCTGTAACCCCCAGGTCAGGGCAGGGTTCAGCACGCTGTGACAGGCCCCTCCCGGGGGAGGGTGACAGGTGACAGGCAGGGTTACAGGTGACAGGCCAGCGAGCTGGACAAGGTTCTCCGCGCTTCGATACCGGAACTACTTGACGTGATGAGGGGTGATGCCTTATGCGCGCGTGACGCGCGCGTCTGGGCCCCGGGATGAGCCCGGAAGGGCCGGTGATGATGAGCGCGGAGTGTCACAGCGCCCCGCTGGGCGACCGCTCAGTGAAGGGTCGCCACCGGCAGCCGATCGGACAGCCGTCGTCGCAGCGTGTTACTGGGTAGTGGGGGGCCTACTGGGTAGTGGGTAGTGGGGGGTCCCAGCTCAGGGGCGTTCAACCGCTCCCCTGGGCCCCGTCCGGCTACTGGGGTGCGCCCCACTACCCACTACCCAGTAGCGGTGCGTGGGCGCCGAACGAGCGGCCGAAGCCCGTGGCCGAGTAGTCGAAGGCGAACGGGGAGCGGCCGAAGCCGCGGGCGCGGTTCTCGAACCTCGCGGCCGTGTGCCCGATGCTGACGACCGAGTCCCCGATGCGCAGCGGCGAGTACCCGATGGAACACGCGAAGCGCCCGATGCGACCGACAGGGTCGCCGAACCCACCCCTCGGGCGTCACGGAATTCGTCACGCAATCCGCCGAACGATCCGCCCGCACTGCCAGCTCGTACCCGCCGACGTACTCAACCCCGTCGCAACGCAGGTACGCGTACCGGGGGCACACGGGCCCCGCAGCTACCAGGTCTGCCACCACCGCACCGTAACGCTGAGCTACTGGCTAGTGGTTAGTGGCTACTGACTACTGACTACTGACTAGTGGCTAGTGGCTAGTGGTGGATTGCCTGCTGAGAGCCCCCTCCCCCGGGGAGACGGCATGAGTTACTGGTTAGTGGTGGCCCACCACTAACCACTAACCAGTAGCAGCGAGTGACCGCCCCGCTGAACGCAACCCTCACAGAGGAGTATCAGGTGCGGCCTTCGGCCGCGCGTTCCTCGGGCGCCTCGGGGCGGTTCGGGGTGAGGGCTGGCCGGCGGGTGCGGTCGATCGCGGGGTTCGGGATGCTCTTCAGGCGGGGCGGGCTGGGTGTGTGAGTGCGGCTGGTCGCCCACCTCGGGACGGCCTTCCAAGGGGGGCGGGCTGGTCTCTTCCCACCGACCCGACCAGACAGGGAGGCAGGGAGAACTCCCTAACCCCCTCCCTGGCTCGCCTCCCTCGGGTTGACCTGCGAAAACGCCACACCAGGGAGGTAGGGAGGCAGGCGCCTCCCACTCCCTGAACCCCCCGGATTTCTGTACCTGGGAACGGACAGCCGCCTCCCTCCCCCTACACCCCGGTCACGGACCCGGTCATGCCTCCTGACCTACAAAGCCACGCCGGCAAAAGGGCCACGCCGCAGGGAAGCCCCGGGGGACAGTCCTTCATTGTGGGCTGCTGTCGGTCACCGTCCGGTACCCCTCGTACTGACTCCAGGCGCGTTCGAGAGTTTCGATGGCGGCCGGGATGGCGCCACGTTCTTCGAGGTAGTCACGCTGGCCGGCAAGACCCTTGCGAGAGGGCCAGTCGGGATCGGCAGCAACGTCCTTGGCAAGGTCCCCGATAGCGTTGGACTGACCCGCATGGGTCTTCAACCAGGCAGTGAAGCTCTTCGGCTTAGGCATGCCCGCATCCTGCCGCCACCGCGGGGGCTGTGACCCAGGAATACTCGAACTTGCCTTGGCGGTCCGCAGATTGGTTTCCGCTAGCCGGGCTGACCAGGCTCTTGAGGAGGGGGCAGGCGGGGCGCGGGGACGGGCGTCGCCCCCTCCTCAAGAGCCTCGGTTGGGTCTACATTGCGCTAAGACGCGACTCATCGCGACTCAAGCCCAGCCTGAGTTGGTCGTGAGTCGCGATGAGCAGCACGGTGCGACTCACGGGCGCTACCTCTGACCTGCGCTGAGGCGCGTTGAGCCGCGATGAGTCACTAACTTCCGCAAAGCGGATGGACCTGCGCTGAAGAGGCCACCCCGCCCCCTTGGAAGGCCGTCCCGAGGTGGGCGACCAGCCGCACTCACACACCCAGCCCGCCCCGCCTGAAGAGCATCCCGAACCCCGCGATCGACCGCACCCGCCGGCCAGCCCTCACCCCGAGCCGCCCCTGAGGCGC
This sequence comes from Streptomyces sp. NBRC 109706, assembly GCF_000974485.1. Classification (GTDB taxonomy): domain Bacteria; phylum Actinomycetota; class Actinomycetes; order Streptomycetales; family Streptomycetaceae; genus Streptomyces. The sequence goes on from NZ_BBOM01000009.1 coordinate 620,216, forward strand.
CCGAGGAACGCGCGGCCGAAGGCCGCACCTGACTATCCCTCACGGCAAGGTGCGGGCTGGCGTTCGGCAGGCTCAGTCGGTCGGTGAGGCATAGCAGAGGGCTTCGGTCTCCAAGCCATCCCCGTACGGATGCTTGGTCCGGGCGTAACAGGTCCACCCAAGTCGTTCGTAGAGACGTATGGCAGCGCGATCCTTGGCCATTACGTCAAGGACAAGTCGGCGACCATTCGCCTGCGCGTGCGCCATGGCGGCCCGCACGAGCCCTTCACCGATGGCACGTCCCCGGGAATCCGGATGGACGAAAAGGCGAACGAGTTCCGCCGTAGCTTCTTCAGCGGATTTCTCGACAACCATCGCGTGACCCTGAATTCCCCTGGAGTCCTCAGCTACCCACGACGCGATTTCTCCTACCGGCGTCAACCAGCCCTCAGGGTCCGCCACACCTTCGACGGGATACCCGTCAGCCGTATAAACGGCGACAAGCACCGCCCCAGCATCGCTAATATCTGATTCGAGGCGCCGACGAATCACCGTCTCATCTTGATCTGAGCTTTTTTCGCGAGCCATTCTCTACACCACCGAGAACTCGTAAAGCAGGCCCGCCAGGTCTGCTCGATGGACATAGCGAGAGACCTCGAACGGCACACCGTCCTGATCCAGGCCCGTATGGAGAACGTCCAGTACAGGCACCCCCGGGGGCAGGCGAAGGAAGGACTGTTCCGCCGGCGCCGGCATCCTGGCTGTGACCTCCTCTCTAACATCGGTCATGACGTGGCCCAGTTCTTCAAGACGGCCATAGATACCGTCCTTTCCAGTCTTCGCCTGCATGAGGAGCGTCCCTTCCACCTCCTCATAACGCAGATAGGTGGACACTATCTGAACTGGTTCTTCGTCAGCAAAGTAGTGGTTTTCCCTGTGCAGCACGCTATCAGCGTCAGGGCTCACACCGAGCCTTTCTGCGATTTCCTGCGAGGGGCGCTCACGGTCGATTCCCACGACCTCGATTCGCGCGACCTTCCCTTGCTTCTTCGCTTCCAGACGGAAGGGCGTAAGCCCGCTTTCCCGATTCTTCTTCGAGTAGCGGTCACTTCCGAAGCGAAAGAGTCGTTGCGCTTCTCGCACAAAGGCACCGCGCCCTTGTTGAGTGACAACCAAACCCTGTTCAGCCAGAAGGCGGATCGCTTCGCGTGCGGTGTTCCGGGCGGTCTTGTACTTCTCGGCTAGCTCTCGCTCGGAGGGCAGCTTGTCGCCGGGCGACAGCTCTCCGTCCGCGATGGCGCGCCGTAGCTCGTCAGCGATGTGGCGGCTGGGGAGCCGCTGAGTCCTGCTGGGGTCATTGGCCATACATCCAGGCTACCGAACTTGCTCAAGCCAGTTGGTTGACGACGCGTCGGGCCGCGTGCTCAACTGGCTTAAGCAAGTGACTGGCTCAAGCCAGTTGCAACGAGTTGGGACGCGGCGTCCTACCGCCAAGCAGCCGCCGCGCCCCTGAGCCCTCTAGGAGGGGTAGTGCTCATGATGCCCGAGTTGGAGACGGAGCGGGCGGCTGAGGCCGCTGAGGGTGGTGACCAGGGTTCCGCCGGCTATGTGGTGGCGCCCCGGCCGGCCAGTCAGCACGGCCGGGTGCTGTGGTCGTCCGGCCCCGTGGTGTCGGTCGGCGAGCGGTCCACCTCCCGTTGCACGGCGGAGGTTTGGGGGGTCGAGGCATGAGCGTCACGACCTTCCAGGCGGGCCCGGGTGCCGTCGAGCTGGACGGCCCGGTGTTGGTGGAGCGGCGGCGTGCGGGGGAGGCGTTCCCGCGTGTGCCGGTGATCGAGGGTGTGGAGCTGCCGCGTGAGTTGGTGGCGGTGGCGCTGTTCGAGGGGATGCCCCAGGGGCGGGTGGAGAACTGGGACGACCCGGAGCTGTGCGGCATGTTGGTGCGCGCGGTGCGTCGGGTGGGTGTGGACGGCCTGAGCGCGAGGTTGCCGGAGTTCGCGGCGTTGCCGGTCGGTGGTGAGGGTGAGGTGCGGCGCGCGGCGGCGGCTTGGAGCTTCGCCTACCGGCTGTGCGTGCTGTTCTGGTACCACCAGGCGTGGTCGGAGCGGTTGGGGCGGGGGGAGATCGCTGCCGCCTTGTACGCCTCCGACCTGCCGATCAACGCCGTGGCCAGCTCGCCGGCCCGTGAGTTGGCCGGGTATCTGTCCGAGGGGATCGCGCGCTTGGGCGCTGGGCGCGTGGTGGAGTTCGGTGGGCAGATCGAGGCGCGGTACCTGCGGGAGCGTCCGGAGCGTGAGCTGTCGGCCGAGGTGCGGGCCGCCATGCCCGACAAGCGGCGGCGGTGGGCGTGCTGGAACGCGGCCGTCAACTTCCCCGGCGGGATGTGCCCGTTGCTGGCCGCCTTCCCTCAGTACGGCATGGGGGACGTGTGCGAGGTGGTCGTTGCCGAGGACTACGCGGTGGGCGTCGTCCCGCCCCCGAACCCCGGTAACGCCCTCCTGGACGTGTCCGTGGGCCCGGTGCGGGGCGGGTGCTGACATGGTGGCGCCGAACCTCAACACGCTCCGGCGGCGGAGCAAGCGGCGGACGTTGGCATGGCGGGATGGCGCGCGGTGCTTCTACTGCCGCCTGCCGTTCCCGGACCCTGAGTTGGCCGGCTCGACGCTGGATCACTACGTGCCGCACTCGCTGCTGGCGACCAACGCGAACTGGAACATGGTGCTGGCGTGCCGTCCGTGCAACCTGGCCAAGGCCGACGTGTTGCCGTGGCCGGTGGTCTGGCTCCTCCTCGGCTTGGTGGACACCACTCCGGCCGGAGTGGACACCGCCAACGTTCACGGCCGGCCCGGTGGTGTTCACGGCGACGGGTCGGTGTTCACGACCGCCCCGAGCGTGTTCACGCCCCCGCACCACACCCCCGACACGACCGGTACCGGCATCACGCCGCCCACCGAGGTGGACACCCACGGGCCCGGCGGGGTGGACACCCCGCCGTCCGTGGTGGACACCGCGTTGACCTGCGTGACGACCCCCGTCACGCCCGTCACACCGCCCCAGGCGGACACCCCCACCCGGGCCAACTGGACGACCGTGAACACTCCCACGCCGGGCGTGAACAGCCGCCTGGACACCGTGAACAGCCCCGGCGCCCAGGTGGACACCCCGACTGCCAACACTGTGCCCGTGGGCGTGCTGACGCCGACTGGCGAGCTGGCCGACACTGCCCTCGGCCCGGCCGTGAACACGCCCGTGAACACCGCTGAACACCGGGAGGCGGCGTGAACAACCCGCCCCGACACGGCAAGCCGGAACCACGGCGGAACCAGCCGGAACCAGGTACCGGAACCAAGCGGAACCAGGTACCGGAACCAAGTTCCGCCCCGGCGACCGTGCCGCCCCTGGTCCCCTACCTCACCCCCGAAGACCTGGTCACCCTCCTCAAGCTCCCCAGCGTCGAAACCATCTACCAGTGGCGCAAGACCCGCAGCGGGCCCCGCGCCACCCGCATCGGCAAGCATCTGCGCTACCACCCCAACGCGGTCGCCGAATGGCTCGACGCCAACACCGACCACGCCGCCCGCATCCCCGATCGGGAGGTGGCGTGATGACCGACCAGTCGATCCCGTCCCAGGAGACGCGCGAGCCGTGGGCCGAAGGCCCCGGGGCGGACTTCCCCGCCCGCCGGATCAAGCTCACCCCGGCGGCCTCAATCGCTCCTGAGCCCGTCATCTGGGCGTGGGAGCCCGAGCCTGGTATCGGGCGTATCCCGGCCGGCGCGCTGACCCTGGCCGCCGGCCGGGAGGGTACGGGCAAGTCGAGCTTCGGGATCTGGCTGGCCGCTCGCCTCTCGCGCGGCCAGCTCCCTGGCACCTTCGAGCACCAGCCCCGCACCGTGTTCTACGCGGCCGTGGAGGATTCCTGGTCGCGCACCCTCGTGCCCCGCCTCATGGCCGCCGGCGCCGACCTGGAGCGCGTCTACCGCGTCGATGTCGACGACTTGCTGCAAGGGGAGACCATGCTTTCCCTGCCCCTGGATACCGGCCCTCTGGAGGCGGCTATCGCCGAACACCAGGTGGCCGCGCTGATCATCGACCCGCTGATGTCCACCCTGGGGCAGAACACCGACGCCCACCGCACCCAGGACGTACGCCGCGCCCTGGAACCGGTGGTCCGCATGGCCGAACGCACCACCGCCCTCACGTTGGGCATCGCGCACTTCAACAAGACCACCGGCACCGACGCCTCCCAACTCATCTCCGGGTCCGGGGCGTTCAAGGACTTGGCCCGCGCGATCCTCGCGTTCGCCCACGACCGCGAAACCGGCGAACAGGTCATGACCCAGACCAAGAACAGCCTCGGCAAACTCGACTTGCCGTCGCTGTCCTACCGCATCGAGGGATGCGACATCCCCGCCGCCGGCGGCACCGCCAACGTCGGACGCCTGGACTTCACCGGGATCGCCGAACGCTCCGTGGAAGACACCCTCTCCACCACCGCCGACCCCGAAGGCGCCCAGGAACGCAACGAAGCCGCCACCTGGCTCACCGACTACCTCACCGAACGAGGCGGCGAAGCCCCCGCCGGAGACATCATCAAAGCCGCCGAGAAGGACGGCTTCGCCAAGCACACCATCCAGCGCGCCCGCAACAAGGCACGCGTCACATCCCAAAAGTCCGGATTCGGCAAGGGGTGGGTGTGGGCACTGAACGTCACCACCCCCGCCCAAGGTGACACCAAGACGACGAAGAACACACCCCACAGGGAGCTGTCGCCTTCGTCATCTTCACTGTCACCTTCGCCGAACCGCACACCGAACGTGACCACCACGGTCGGACAGTGCGCAGCGTGCGGCGAACTGATGACCCTCCTCGACCCCGGTCAGACCGCCCACCCCGGGTGCACCCCCTGACCACCGCGCACGGCCGCTAGACCTAGCACCCCCCACCGCTAGGTCTAGCGGCCCCCCTAGCGCCCCAAACCCTCCCCCACCTGCGCACTAACACCTAGCACGCCAAGGAGACGGCACACCCATGCCCGGCCACATCCAAGACCGCTGGTACAAGACCACCAAGCTGCCCAACGGCGACCACGTCAAGGTCAAGACCGACCGGTACGGCGTCGGGCTCCGGTACCGCGCCCGGTACGTCGGGCCGGACGGCACCGAGAAGTCCAAGTCCTTCCCCGACAAGCAGAAGCGCGCGGCTGAGCAGTGGCTCACGCAGACGGCCGCCGACATGGCCGCCGGCCAGTACATCGACCCGAAGAACGCCCGCACCACCTTCCAGCAGTACGCCGAGCAGTGGGTGGCCGCCCAGACGACGGACATCGGGACGCGGGACACCGCCGAGCGCCAGCTCAGGCTTCACGCGTACCCGTACCTCGGCTCGCGTCCGCTCGGTTCGTTCCAGCCCGCCCACATTCGCGCCTGGACGCGTGAGTTGGAGGACGCCGGCATCCCCGGGAGCTACGCGGTCCACATCTACGGCAACGTCAGGGCCGTGCTGACGGCCGCCGTCGATGACGGCTACCTGGCGCGGAACCCGTGCGCCGCCCGGTCGGTGCGAGCCCCGGCCGCGAAGCCCAAGCGTGTCGTCCCGTGGGAGCGTGAGCGCGTCTTCGCCGTGCGGGCCGCGCTGCCGTCCAGGTACCGCGCCATGGTGGACGTGGCCGCCGGCTGTGGACTTCGCCAGGGTGAGGTGTTCGCGCTCACCGAGGACGCCCTCGACACCGACGCCGGCATGCTGCACGTCGTGCGCCAGGTGAAGCTCATCCGCGGCAAGCCCGTGTTCGCGCCCCCGAAGCGCGGGAAGGAACGCGACGTGCCGTTGCCCAGCTCGGTGCTGGCCGCGCTCCGCGCCCACGTGAAGGCGCACCCCTCGGTGAAGGTGACCCTGCCATGGTGCCGCCCCGACGGGCCCGAGGTGACGCACGAACTGATCTTCACCAACACCGTTGACGGCGCGGTGAACCGGAACACCTTCAACGACCACTCCTGGAAGCCCTCTCTGGCCGCCGCCGGGGTCATCCCGACGCCGGGGCCCCGGGAGCCCTACGAGCGGGCCAGAGAGCACGGGATGCACGCCCTGAGGCACTTCTACGCCTCGGTCCTCCTGGACGCGGGAGAGAGCATCAGGGCCGTCAGTGACTACCTGGGGCACTCCGACCCCGCGTTCACGCTGCGGGTGTACGCCCACCTGATGAAGGCGAGCAAAGACCGCACTCGGAACGCCGTTGACGCCGTGCTCTTCGACGGCTGACGGCCCACAGGCGGCCCCCGGCCACCCCGTAGGCCCCTGCCCCCGGCTAACGCTGAGGTCAGGGGCCTACGGGCGTTCGGAACGGGCACACGATCAGGATGTGACCGCCCGTTCGACCAACGTCCAGGCGCGCTCGTCGAGGTCCCTCGGGGCCTCGGCTCCGGCGTCCAACCAGTGGACCCTGGACTCCCGTCGGAACCAGCTCTCCTGGCGGCGGGCGAAGCGGCGGGTGGCCCTGACGGTCTCCTCGCGGGCGGTCTCCTCGTCGCAGTCGCCGGCCAGGTATGCCAGCACCTGCTGGTAGCCCAGGGCGCGGGACGCGGTGCGCCCCTCGCGCAGCCCGGCCTTCTCCAGCCGGCGGACCTCGTCCACCAGCCCCGCCGCCCACATGCGGTCCACCCGGGTGGCGATCCTGGCGTCCAGCTCCGGGCGCGGGACGGCCACGCCGAGGTGCAGCGCCGGGTAGACGGAACGCTCCTCGTCGGGGCCCGGGAGCTGGGCGGTGAACGGGCGCCCGGTGATCTCGACGACCTCAAGGGCGCGCACGATCCGCCGGCCGTTGCTGGGCAGGATCGCCTCGGCGGCGCCCGGGTCGGCGGCGGCCAGGCGGCGGTGCAGCGCGCCGCTGCCCAGCTCGGCCAGCTCGGCCTCCAGCGCGGCGCGCACCGCCGGGTCGGTCCCGGGGAAGCGCAACGCGTCCAGGGCGCCCCTGACATAGAGCCCGGAGCCGCCGACCAGGACGGGGGTCCTGCCCTCGGCGAGCAGCCGGTCGATGGCGGCGCGGGCCAGGCGCTGGTACTCGGCGACGCTGGCGGTGACCGTGACGTCCCAGATGTCGAGCAGATGGTGCGGAACCCCCCGGCGTTCGGCGCGGGTGAGCTTGGCGGTGCCGACGTCCATGCCCCGGTAGAGCTGCATCGAGTCGGCGTTGATCACCTCGCCGCCGAGGCGTCCGGCCAGGGCCACGGCCAGGTCCGACTTGCCGGCGGCGGTCGGTCCGACCACGGCGATGACCCTGGGTGTCGGCTGCGTGCTGTTCACCCCGGAAGTCTCGCAGAACGCGAGCGGGCGGCGGCCGGCGGCGGGTTCAGGACCAGGTGGCGGCCAGATAGCCGACGCCGTAGGGCGCTTCGTCGTAGAGCAGTCGGCCGGCGAGGTCGGCTCCCTCGGCGGCGCCGGCCAGCAGCTGCCAGCCGGCGCGGCCGGCGACATGCAGCTGCCGGGCCAGGACCGGGTCGAGCGCGGCCAGCGCCGGGCCGTCGGCCGTGCCGAGGGCGCCGGCCACGGCGGCGTCGAAGGGCTCGGCGCGCTCGTCCCAGGCGCCGGGCGCCTTGGCGGACCGGCAGGCGCTGCCGTCGCCCAGCACCAGCAGCGCCAACCGTTCGTCGCCGGCGGCCAGTTCGCGGCCGGCGGCCAGGCAGTCGCCCGGCGGGAGGGTGTCGGGCAGGGCGCGGGCGGTGGGCGGCGCGGCCTGCCAGTGGGTGCGCTCCAGCAGCCAGGCGCCGACGGTGAGCGAGGGCGGCAGCTCGCGGGGGCCGGGTTCGCCGCCGCCGAGCCGGACGTCGAGGGCGACGCCGAAGCCGCGGAACGAGCCGGCGCTGCCGGCGGGGTAGTCGCCGCTCTCCGCCTCGGGCGCGGTGCCGACCAGCAGCAGCCGGTCGGGGCGGGCGGCGGCCAGCACCGCGACGGCGTCGAAGCAGGCGGCCCGCGCCCGGTCGAGCTCCGGGGCGGCGCCGGCGGCCACCTCGGGGACCAGCAGGGGCGGGGAGGGGCAGACTGCGGCGGCGACGAGCATGTCGAAAGCCTAGTACTCCAGTTGCAGTTCGCTATCGCTGCTGGTCAGGAGCCTATTTCTGAGTGTAGCGGTGTAACGGGCCGTTATCTTCAGCGGGTTCGTGACTTCGGGTGCGGCGGTGGTAGTGGCAGCGGCGGGCGATGGCTTGGTGCCGTCTTCGCCAGCGGGACCAGCTCAATGTGTGATCGAGCCCACGGTGGTGTGCGGGGTGGGACCGGTGAGCTGCCAGGAGTCGCCGGATCTCTGCCATGGTGAGGGGGACGAGGGCGCGGGAACCGTTTCCGCACCCCCCTTTTTCCCTTCCAGCGCGGCGATGACAGCCAGGAATGCGTGGGCGAGCATGGCCAGCGTGATGTGCCGATACCAGCCTGGATACCGGCGGACCTCATACTCGTCCAGGCCGCACTCGTTCTTCGCGGCCTGGAACACTTCCTCGATCGCCCACCGGGCGCCGGCAATGCGCACCAGCTCTTCGACGGTGGTGCCGTCGGGCGCGTAGGCGAGGTAGTAAGCGATCTCGTCGGGCCGGGCGAGGCTGCGGCGGGCCAGCACCCACCGGCGGTGCGTGGGCTGGTCGCCGTCGAAGATGTCGATGCCCGGCAGCTTCGCCGCGGCCCAGTCGTAGACACGGGGGCCCTTGGCGCCGTCCCCGCAGGACAGACGCTGCCAGACGTCCTCGGGCGCGTCGGCGATGAGCTGGTCGATGCGCCAGATCCCGGCGAGGGACTTGATCTGGTGGGACTTTGGCACGGCCAGCACGTAGCC
>NZ_BBOM01000008.1 GCF_000974485.1 Streptomyces sp. NBRC 109706
GTGGTTGGGATGAGTCGCTTTATGATCCGGATCCGGGTGCGCGGGGGAAGAGTTATGCGCGTGAGGGTGGGTTTTTGTATGATGTGGCGGATTTTGATGCGGAGTTGTTTGGGGTTTCGCCGCGTGAGGCGGTGGCGATGGATCCGCAGCAGCGGTTGTTGTTGGAGGCGTCGTGGGAGGCGTTTGAGCGGGCGGGTATTTCGGTGGATGGGGTGCGTGGTTCGCGGACGGGTGTGTTTACGGGGTCGATGTATCACGATTATGCGAGTCGTTTGAGTCGGGTGCCTGAGGATGTTGAGGGGTATGTGGGGACGGGGACTTCGGGGAGTGTGGTGTCTGGGCGGTTGGCTTATACGTTTGGTTTTGAGGGTCCTGCGGTGACGGTGGATACGGCGTGTTCTTCGTCTTTGGTGGCTTTGCATTTGGCAGCGCAGGCGTTGCGTAATGGTGAATGTGAGATGGCGTTGGCTGGTGGTGTAACGGTGATGTCGACGCCGGTGACGTTTATTGATTTTAGTCGGCAGCGTGGGTTGGCGGCGGATGGTCGGTGTAAGTCGTTTGCTTCGGCGGCGGATGGTACGGGGTGGTCTGAGGGTGTGGGTGTGTTGGTGTTGGAGCGGTTGTCTGATGCTCGGCGTAATGGGCATCGGGTGTTGGCGGTGGTGCGGGGTTCGGCGGTGAATCAGGATGGTGCGTCGAATGGGTTGACGGCGCCTAATGGTCCGTCTCAGCAGCGGGTTATTCGGCAGGCGTTGCGGAGTGGTGGGTTGTCGACGGGTGATGTGGATGTGGTGGAGGCGCATGGGACGGGTACGAGGTTGGGTGATCCGATTGAGGCGCAGGCGCTTCTTGCGACGTATGGGCAGGGGCGGGCGGATGATCGGCCGTTGTGGTTGGGGTCGGTGAAGTCGAATATTGGTCATGCGCAGGCGGCTGCTGGTGTGGCGGGTGTGATCAAGATGGTGATGGCGTTGCGGGAGGGGGTGTTGCCGCGGAGTTTGCATATTGATGAGCCCTCGGAGCATGTGGATTGGGATGCTGGGGCTGTTGAGTTGTTGGTGGATGAGCAGTTGTGGCCGGAGACCGGGCGTCCGCGTCGTGCGGGTATCTCGTCCTTTGGCGCCTCGGGAACGAATGCGCATGTGATCGTCGAGCAGGCTCCGGAGGACGCCGAGCCGGCGGCCGTGGTGCTGCCGGGGGCACCGGTTCCGGTGTTGCCGTGGGTGCTTTCCGCGCGGAGCGGGGAGGCGTTGGCGGCGCAGGCGGAGCGGTTGGCTTCGGTGGCGGGCGATCTCGATATCGCCGATGTGGGTTGGTCGTTGGACACCGGCCGGGCGGAGTTGACCACCCGCGCGGTGGTGTGGGGTCGGTCCGCCGGTGAACTGGTTGCCGGGCTGGGGTCGTTGGCCGCTGAGTCGGTGGTCGAGGGCCGGTTGGCGGTGTTGTTCACGGGTCAGGGTGCGCAGCGGGCGCGGATGGGTGCCGAACTGGCGGCCGTCTTCCCGGTGTTCGCCGATGCCTTGGCCGAGGTGTGTGCGGGGTTCGATGGGTTGTTGCCGCGTCCGTTGGCCGAGGTGCTTGCGGACGAGACCAGCGCCGATCTGGATCGGACGGTGTTCACTCAGGCGGGGTTGTTCGCTGTTGAGGTGGCGTTGTGGCGGTTGGTGGAGTCGTTTGGGGTGCGGCCCGACTTTGTGGCCGGGCATTCGATCGGTGAGATCGCGGCGGCTCATGTCGCCGGGGTCTTTGACCTCGCTGATGCCTGCCGACTGGTCGCCGCCCGTGGGTCGTTGATGCAGGCGCTGCCGTCCGGCGGGGCGATGCTCTCCGTCCAGGCATCGGAGGAGACGGTTCGCGAGCGCACGGATCTGGATATCGCCGCCGTCAACGGACCGCAGTCCGTCGTTGTCGCCGGCGGTGAGGCCGCCATCGAGGCACTGCGCGCTCAGTTCGCCGAAGCGGGCGTGAAGACCCGGAAGTTGACCGTCTCGCACGCGTTCCACTCCCGGTTGATGGAGCCGATGCTGGACGAGTTCGAGGAAGTCGCCCAGTCCGTCACCTACCGCGCCCCCGCCCTGCCGGTGATCTCCAATGTCACCGGCGAGGAGGCCGGCATCGAGATCGCCACCGCCGGATACTGGGTGGGGCATGTGCGGGCCACCGTCCGGTTCGCCGATGGGATCACCACGCTGCGTGCGGCCGGGGTGGCGACGTTCCTTGAGTTGGGTCCGGATGCCACGTTGACCGCGATGGGTGCGGAGTGCCTGGCCGAGGACGACGCCACGACCGCGTTCGTTCCCACCACCCGTCGGGAGCATGACGAGGTGGCGATGTTCACCGCCGGCCTCTCCCGGGTGTGGGCGCGCGGAACGTCCGTCGACTGGCGGGCGGCGTTCGCCGGCCGGGCCGTCCGGCAGGTGGAGCTGCCGACCTACGCCTTCCAGCGTCGCCGCTACTGGCTGGAGGGCGACACCAGCGGGGATCTGGTCGGTCTGGGGCAGAGTGCCGCCGGTCACCCGCTGCTGGGTGCGGCCGTCAGCCTGGCCGGCGAGGGCGGCGTCATGCTGACCGGTCGGTTGTCGTTGCGTGGTCAGTCCTGGCTTGGCGATCACGCGGTCGGCGGCACGGTGCTCTTCCCCGGCACCGGCTTTGTCGAACTGGCCGTCCGCGCCGGTGACGAGGTCGGTTGCGGGCAGGTGCGGGAGCTGACGCTCCAGGCGCCGCTCGCGCTCCCCGAGCGTGGTGGCGTTCAGGTCCAGGTCGTGGTCGGTGGTCCAGACGACGCCGGCCAGCGCGAGGTGCGGATCTACTCCCGCCCCGAGCACCCCGAGCGCCCGGAGAACTCCGAGGGCGAACAGCTCTGGGTGATGCATGCGGAAGGCATGCTGGCACCGGAGCAACTGGACGCGGGCGAAACGGAGTTGGCGGCCTGGCCGCCGGCCGGTGCCGAGCGGGTCGATGTCTCGGACTTCTATGCGGAGGCTGCGGCTGCCGGCTACGGCTATGGGCCGGTGTTCCAGGGGTTGCGGGCGGCTTGGCGGCGTGGTGAGGAGATCTTCGCCGAGGTGTCGTTGCCGGACGAGGAGCATTCCGCCGCTGCTCGCTACGGTCTGCACCCCGCGCTGTTGGACGCCGTGCTGCACGCCGGCCGGCTGGCCGTGGCGGATGACGGCGAGCTTCGGTTGCCGTTCGCGTGGTCGGGTGTCTCGTTGGTGGCGTCGGGTGCGGTGTCGGTGCGGGTGCGGTTGGTGCCGGCCGGTGCGGATGCGTTCTCGTTGGTGGTGGCGGATGGTTCGGGCGGGTTGGTGGCCCGGGTGGAGTCGTTGGCGCTGCGGCCGGTGTCGGCCGACCAGTTGACGGCCGCCGTCGCTGGCGCGTCTGAGGCGGATGCCCTCTTCCGCGTCGAGTGGACCCCGGCCGCGACCGGAGTCGGTGGCGGCGGGAGCGCCGCCGTGGACTGGGTGGTGCTGGGCGAGGACGCGTTGGGCGTCGAGGCGGTGCGTTTCGCGGATCTGGCGGAGCTGCTGAGCGAGCTGGGCGATGACGCGGCGCCTTCGACGGTGGTGCTGCCGCTCGCCGGCGCCGCGGACGGCGGAGCGGTCGGAGTCACCGGTGAAGTCCTGCAACTGATACAGGAGTTCGTGGCCGATGAGCGGTTGGCGGGTTCGCGTCTGGTTGTGGTGACGCGTGGCGCGGTGGCTGCGGGGGTTGGTGAGGATGTCACCGATCTGGCCCATGCCCCGGTGTGGGGGCTGGTGCGCTCGGCTCAGTCCGAACTGCCCGGCCGCCTGGTGCTGGTGGACGTGGAGCCCGGCGCCGAGGGGCAGCTGTCGGTTGCCGTCGACACCGCGCTCGCTGGGGTTGAGGGGCAGGTGGTGGTGCGGGGTGGTGTGGTGTTGGTGCCTCGTTTGGTGCGGGTGTCGGGTGTGGGTGGTGGGTTGGTGCCGCCGGTGGGTGAGTTGGCGTGGTCGGTGCAGTCGGTTGGTGGGGGGACGTTGGAGTCGTTGGCGTTGGTGGGGGAGCCGGGTGCGTTGGGTGTGTTGGGTGTGGGTGAGGTGCGGGTTGCGGTGCGGGCTGGTGGGTTGAATTTCCGGGATGTGTTGATGGGGTTGGGGATGTATCCGGGTGAGGCGGTGTTGGGTGGCGAGGCTGCTGGTGTGGTGGTTGAGGTGGGTGCTGGGGTTGAGCATGTGGGGGTGGGGGATCGGGTGTTTGGTTTGATTCAGCGTGGGTTTGGGCCGTTGGCGAGGGTGGATGGTCGGTTGGTGGCGCGGATGCCGGAGGGGTGGTCGTTTGAGGAGGCGGCTTCGGTTCCGGTGGTGTTCTTGACCGCGTATTACGGGTTGGTGGATTTGGCGGGCTTGCGTTCTGGTGAGTCGGTGCTGATTCATGCCGCCGCTGGTGGTGTGGGTATGGCTGCTGTGCAGTTGGCGGAGCATTTCGGGGCGACGGTTTATGCCACGGCCAGCGATGCCAAGCAGTCGGCCGTTCGCGCATTGGGTGTGCCTCAGGAGCGGATCGCTTCGTCGCGTGATCTGGACTTCCGGGATGTGTTCCTGGCGGCGACCGATGGTGCGGGCGTGGATGTTGTTCTTGACTCCCTGGCGCGGGAGTTCGTCGACGCGTCTCTTGAGTTGTTGCCGCGTGGTGGGCGGTTCTTGGAGATGGGGAAGACGGATATTCGTGATCCGGAGCGGGTTGCTCGGGAGCATGCTGGGGTGTGGTATGCGGCCTTTGATATGCAGGATGCGGGTCCTGATCGTATTGGTGAGATGTTGGCTGAGTTGTTGGGTTTGTTTGAGCGGGGTGTGTTGCGTCCGTTGCCGGTGCGGTCGTGGGATGTGCGGCGGGCGCGGGATGCTTTCCGGTTTATGAGTCAGGCCAGGCACATTGGGAAGATTGTGCTGACGGTGCCGGCTGGCTTGGATCCGAATGGCACGGTGTTGATCACCGGTGGTACCGGGACGCTTGGTTCGTTGTTGGCTCGGCATTTGGTGGTCGTGCGTGGTGTTAGGTCTCTTGTGTTGACGAGTCGGGCCGGGTTGGAGGCGCCGGGTGCTGTCGAGTTGGCGGCTGAGCTGGCGGGGTTGGGTGCGCAGGTGGAGATCGCCGCGTGTGATGCGGCTGATCGGGATCAGTTGTCGACGGTGCTTTCGGCGATTCCGGCGGGGCATCCGTTGACGGGTGTGGTGCATGCGGCGGGGGTGGTGGATGACGGGGTGGTGGGGTCGTTGTCGGTTGATCAGGTGCGGCGGGTGATGCGGCCGAAGGTGGAGGCTGCGTGGAATTTGCATGAGCTGACTCGTGATGCCGGGTTGGCGATGTTTGTGTTGTATTCCTCGGCGGCTGGTGTGTTCGGTAATCCGGGGCAGGCCAACTATGCGGCGGCTAATAGCTACTTGGATGCGTTGGCCGCTCATCGCCGGGCCAACGGCCTGCCCGCCACCTCCCTCGCCTGGGGCCTGTGGGACGAGTCCAGCGGTATGACCGGACATCTGACCAGCGTCGAGCTGGGGCGGATGGCCAGCAGTGGCCTTCAGCCGCTGTCCACCTCCGACGGGCTCGCCGCGTTCGACCGGGCGCACCAGATCGACGAGGGCTTGCTGGTCGCGGCGCGGCTGGACGTCGCGGGGCTGCGGGGCCGCGCGGAACGAGGCGCCACCGTGCCGCCGCTGCTGCGCGGCCTGGTGCGGGTCTCCGGCCGGCGGTCCGTGGAGGCCGTCTCCGGTGCGGCCGGCGGTGGCGCGCTCGCCAGTGCGCTCGCCGGACTTGAGACCGCCGGTGAGCGGGAACGTCATGTGGTGGACCTGGTGCGCGGTCATGTGGCGTCCGTGCTGGGGCACGGCTCGGCGCAGGCCGTCGCGGCCGAGCGTTCCTTCAAGGAGCTGGGCTTTGACTCCCTGACGGCCGTGGAGCTGCGCAACCGGCTGAACGCCGCCACTGGCGTCCGACTGCCGGCGGGTGTGGTGTTCGACTACCCGACGCCGACCGCGCTGGGCGCGTTTGTGCTGAGCCAGGTGTGGCAGGGCGCGGACGACTTCGACGCGGCATCGGGTAAGGCGTCGCGTGCGAAGGTCGCGGTCGATGAGCCGATCGCGATCGTGGGGATGGCGTGCCGGTTCCCGGGTGGGGTGTCCTCGCCGGAGGAGCTGTGGCGGCTGGTCGAGGAAGGCGTGGACGCGATCGGTGCGTTCCCGACCGACCGGGGCTGGGACCTCGACAGCCTGTACGACCCGGACCCGGACCACTCCGGCACCACCTACGCCTGCGAGGGCGGATTCCTCTACGACGCTGCGGAGTTCGACCCGCGGCTGTTCGGGATCAGCCCCCGTGAGGCGCTGGCCATGGACCCGCAGCAGCGGCTGCTTCTCGAAGCTTCCTGGGAGGCCCTGGAGCGCGCCGGACTGCCGCCCACCTCACTGCGCGGCAGCCAGACCGGGGTCTTCGCCGGCATGGTGTCCGCCGACTACGCCTCCCGGCTCCCGGAGATCCCGGAGAGCGTCGAGGGTTTCCTCGGCCTGGGCAACGCGGCGAGCGTTGCCTCCGGCCGCCTCGCCTACACCTTCGGCCTTGAGGGGCCGGCCGTCACGGTCGACACCGCGTGCTCGTCGGCGCTGGTCGCGCTGCACCTCGCCACCCAGGCGCTGCGTCAGGACGAATGCGATCTGGCCCTGGTCGGCGGTGTCGCGGTGATGCCGTCGCCGACGATGTTCATCCAGTTCAGCCGGCAGCGCGGGCTTGCCCCCGACAGCCGTTGCAAGACGTTCTCCGCGCAGGCGGACGGCACCGCGTGGGCCGAGGGCGTGGGCGTCCTCGTCGTCGAGCGGCTTTCCGACGCGCGTCGCCGGGGCCACCAGGTGCTGGCCGTGGTGCGTGGCTCCGGGATCAACCAGGACGGCGCCAGCAACGGGCTGACCGCGCCGAACGGCCCCTCGCAGCAGCGCGTCATCCGGCAGGCTCTCAGCAACGCCGGGCTCACCCCCGCCGATGTCGACGCCGTCGAGGCGCATGGCACCGGGACCTCGCTGGGCGACCTCATCGAGGCCCAGGCGCTGCTCGCCACCTACGGCCAGGGCCGGGACGAGCAACAGCCGCTGTGGCTGGGCTCGTTGAAGTCCAACATCGGCCACACCCAGGCGGCCTCCGGTATCGCCGGCGTCATCAAGATGGTGATGGCGATGCGCGAAGGTGTGCTGCCGCGCACCCTGCATGTCGACGAACCGTCCCCGCAGGTCGACTGGGAGGCCAGTGGCGTGGCGCTGCTCGCCGAGGCCCAGCCGTGGCGGGAACAGGGGCATCCGCGTCGGGCCGGCGTCTCCTCGTTCGGCATCAGCGGCACCAACGCGCATGTCATCCTCGAACAGGTGCCGGCGAGCGAGCCGGCCGAGGCCGAGCCGTCGGCGGCGCCCACCACGCCGGCACTGCTGCCGCTGCCGCTGTCCGGCCGCACCGAGCCGGCGCTGCGCGCCCAGGCCGCCCGACTGACGGCCCACACCGCCGACACCGACCGACCGCTGGTCGACATCGGCTACTCGCTGGCATCGACCCGCGCCGCGCTTGAGCACCGCGCGGTGGTCGTCGCCGCCGACCAGGACGCCGCCCGGCGTGCCCTGGAGACGCTGGCCTCCGGCGGCAGCGCGCCGGAGCTGGTGCGGGGCACCACGGACGCCGTCGACGGCTCCGTCGCGTTCCTCTTCACCGGTCAGGGCAGTCAACGCCTCGGCATGGGACGGGCGTTGGCCGACGCCGACCCGACGTTCGCGGCCGATCTGGACGCGATCCTCGCCGGATTCGACGCACACCTCGAACGGCCGTTGCGCGACGTGGTGTTCGCCGCGCCCGGCAGCGCGCAGGCGGAACTGCTCGACCAGACCGCCTACACCCAGCCGGCGCTGTTCGCCATCGAGGTCGCGCTCTTCCGGCTCGTCGAACGCCGGGGCGTGCGCCCCGACTTCGTCGCCGGGCACTCGATCGGCGAGCTGGCCGCCGCGCACGTCGCCGGGGTGCTCTCGCTCGCCGACGCGACCGCGCTGGTCGCCGCCCGTGGCCGGCTGATGCAGGCGCTGCCCACCGGCGGTGCGATGGCCGCGATCCAGGCCACCGAGAACGAGGTCGCCGAGACCCTGACCGGGCGGGAGACGAGCGTCAGCCTGGCCGCGATCAACGGGCCCGACTCCGTGGTCATCGCCGGAGACGCGGACGCGGTGGCCGAGATCGTCGAGGAGTGGCGGACGCGGGGCCGCAGGACCAAGCGGCTGCGGGTCAGCCATGCCTTCCACTCGCCGCATATGGACGGCATGTTGGCGGAGTTCGCCGCCTTCGCGCGGACCCTCACCTTCCACGAGCCGCGCATCCCCGTGGTGTCCAACCTGCATGGCACGGCCGCCTCGGCGGCGGAGCTGACCTCGCCGGACTACTGGGTGCGGCATGTCAGGCAGCCCGTGCGGTTCCTCGACGGCATCCGCTGGCTGCGCGCCCAGGGCGTCGCCGCGTTCCTTGAGCTCGGCCCCGACGGCACGCTCACCGCCATGGTCGACGACTGCCTGTCCGCCGTCGCCGAAACAGCCACGGACGGCACGGACGGCACCGACGGCACCGACGGTGCGGGTGGTGTTGAGCCCGAGGCCGCGCCGCCGCTGCTGACCGCCGCGCTCCGAGGCGACCAGCCGGAGCCCGTCACCTTCCTGCACGCCCTCGCGGAACTCCATGTCCGCGGGGTGACGGTCGACTGGGCCGCCCACTACGCCGGTGCCGCCGCCACCACGGTGCCGCTGCCCACCTACCCGTTCCAGCGCGAGCGGTACTGGCTCCAGCTGCCGGCCGCCACCGCCGGGGACGAGCCCGCCGCCTCGGCGGCCACCGACCAGGTGGACGCCCGCTTCTGGGCGGCCGTGGAGAGCGGCGACCTGGCCGACCTCGCCGGCACCCTCGGCCTTGACCTGCCGCCCGGCACCGACCCGGCCACCGACCCCGGCGCCCTGCTGCCTGCGCTCGCCAACTGGCGCCGCGACCAGCAGGACCGCGCCACCATCAACACCTGGCGCTACCGCGTCAGTTGGCAGCCGGTGACCGAGCTGCCGAGCGCCCCGCTCGCCGGCACCTGGCTGGTCATCGAGCCCGCCGACCCGGACGGGGCGACGGACGCCGCCGACTGGATCACCGCCTCGCTCGGCGCCGTCGAGGCCCGGGGCACCCGCGTCCTGCGGCGCGCCGTCGACCCGGCCACCGTCGACCGGGAGGGCTTCGCCGCCCTCATCGCCGAGACGACCGCCGATGCCCCCGCCGATGCCCCCGTCGCCGGCGTCCTGTCCTATCTGGCGCTCGCCGACCAGCCGCTGCCGGACCACCCGGCGGTGACCGCCGGCCTCGGCGCGACGCTTGCCCTGATGCACGCCACCGTGGACGCCGGACTCGACGCCGCCCTGTGGTGCGTGACCCGACAGGCCGTCACCCCGACCCCCGCCGAACGCGCCGGGCACCCGGCCGCCGCCCAACTCTGGGGCCTGGGACGCACCTTCGCCCTGGAACACCCGCGCGGCTGGGGCGGCCTGGTCGACCTGCCGGCCGCCGTCGACACCGCGACCGCCGACCGGTACGCCGCCGTGCTGGGCAACAGCGCCGGCGAGGACGAATGCGCCGTCCGGGCATCGGGCGTCTTCCTGCGCCGCCTCGCCCACGCGCCGCTCGCCGACGACGCCCGTCCCGCGCGCGACTGGCGTCCGGCCGGCACCGCACTGGTCACCGGCGGCACCGGCGGGCTCGGCGCACAGGTCGCCCGCTGGCTCGCCCGCGGCGGCGCCCAGCACCTGGTGCTGACCAGCCGACGCGGCCCCGACGCCCCCGGCGCGGCCGAACTGGTCGCCGAACTCGCCGAACTGGGCGCCAGGACCACCGTCGTCGGCTGCGATATCGCCGACCGGGACGCCGTCGCCCGCCTGCTGGCCGACATCGACAACACCGCCGGCCGGCCCGCCCTGTCCACCGTCGTACACGCCGCCGGCGTCGGCCAGTTCACCGCCGTCGCCGACATGGACCGCGCCGAACTCGACCAGGTGCTGGCCGCCAAGGTCGCCGGCGCCAACCATCTCGACGAACTGCTAGGCGACCGCGCGCTCGACGCGTTCGTTCTCTTCTCGTCCATCGCCGGCATCTGGGGCAGCGGCAGCCAGGGCGGCTATGCCGCCGCCAACGCCCACCTCGACGCCCTCGCCGAACAGCGGCGGGCCCGTGGCCTGGCCGCCACCGCCGTCTCCTGGGGCGCCTGGGCCGACGGCGGCATGGTCACCGACGACAAGGTCGAGCACATGCTGCGGCTCGGCATCCGCCCGATGCGACCCGAGCTGGCCATCGCCGCCCTCCAACAGGCCCTCGACCACGGCGACTTCACCGTCACCGTCGCCGATGTCGACTGGGCGCGGTTCGTTCCCGCGTTCACCGTGACCCGGCCCAGCGCGCTCCTCGCCGACCTCCCGGCGGCGAGCCGCCACCTCGCGGCCACCGACCCGGAGGACCGGGCGCCCGCCCAGCGCGACTCCGATCTGATGCGGCGCCTGACCGGGGCGCCCGCCGCCGAACAGCGGCAGCTCGTGGCCGATATCGTCCTCACCGAGGCCGCCGCCGTCCTCGGCCACGCGTCCGGCGACCGGATCGAGACCACCCAGACGTTCAAGGACCTGGGCTTCAGCTCGCTCTCCGCCGTCGAACTGCGCAACCGGCTCAACGCCGCGACCGGCCTGTCGCTGCCCGCCACCATGGTCTTCGACTACCCGACGCCGCACGCCCTCGCCGACTTCCTGCGCGCCGAACTCCTCGGCACCGGACAGCAACACACCGTCGAAACCAGGCCGGCCACCGAGATCGGCACCCGCGAGCCGATCGCCATCGTCGGCATGGCCTGCCGCTTCCCCGGCGGCGTCGAATCGCCCGAGGACCTGTGGCGACTGATCGCCGACGGCACCGACGCCATCACCTCCTTCCCGACCGACCGGGGCTGGGACCTCGACACGCTCTATGACGCGCAGGCCGAACGCCCCGGCACCTCCTACGTTCGCGAGGGCGGCTTCCTGCACGACGCGGCCGAGTTCGACGCCGGTTTCTTCGGCATCTCGCCGCGCGAGGCCGTCGCGATGGACCCCCAGCAGCGACTGCTTCTGGAGACGTCCTGGCAGGCCCTGGAGCGCGCCGGCGTCGACCCGCACGCGCTGCGCGGCAGCGCGACCGGCGTCTTTGTCGGCTCCAACCTCCAGGACTACGGCACGCTGCTGAGCGAGGCCGCCGAACTCGTCGAGGGCTACCACGCCACCGGCGCCTCGGCCGCCGTCGTCTCCGGCCGGATCGCCTACGCCCTCGGCCTGGAAGGGCCGACCGTCACCGTCGACACCGCCTGCTCCTCGTCGCTGGTCGCCCTGCACCTCGCCGCCCAGGCGCTGCGCAACGGCGAATGCGAGATGGCACTGACCGGCGGCGTCACCGTGATGTCGACGCCCGGCGCGTTTATCGAGTTCAGCAAGCAGCGTGGCCTCGCCGCCGACGGCCGCTGCCGAGCCTTCGGCGACGGCGCCGAGGGCACCGGCTGGGGCGAGGGCGTCGGCATGCTGCTGCTGGAACGGCTCTCCGACGCCCGCCGCAACGGGCACCAGGTGCTCGCCGTGGTCTCCGGCTCCGCGATCAACCAGGACGGTGCGTCCAACGGCCTGACCGCGCCCAACGGTCCCTCCCAACAGCGGGTCATCCGGGCCGCGTTGGCCAACGCCGGGCTGACCACCGACGAGGTGGACGCCGTCGAGGCACATGGCACCGGAACCCCGCTGGGCGACCCCATCGAGGCCCAGGCGCTGCTCGCCACCTACGGCCAGGACCGGCCCGAGGACCGGCCGCTGTGGCTGGGCTCCGTCAAGTCCAACATCGGCCACACCCAGGCCGCCGGCGGCGTCGCCGGCGTCATCAAGATGGTGCTGGCGCTGCGCGCCGGTGTGCTGCCGCGCACCCTCCATGTGGCGGAGCCGACGCCGCACGTCGACTGGTCGTCCGGCGCCGTCCGGGTCCTGGACCGGGACCGGGAGTGGACGAGCCAGGACCGTCCGCGCCGGGCCGGTGTCTCCGCGTTCGGCATGTCCGGCACCAACGCCCATGTCATCGTCGAGCAGCCGCCGGCCGATATCGAGGCCACGGCCGACAGCCCGCTGCTGGTCTCCGGCGAACCCGCCCTCACCGACACCCCCGCGGTGCCCTGGCTGGTCTCCGCCCGCAGCCCGGAGGCGCTGACCGCGCAGCTGGAGCGGTTGACGGAGGCGACGGATGGGCTCGATCCGGTGGATGTGGGGTGGGCGTTGCTGTCCACCCGGGCGGAGTTGGAGCACCGTGCGGTGCGGTGGGGTGCCGAGCCCGGCGACCTGGTCCGTGGCACGGCGAACGCGAGCGGTGGCCCCGGCACGGTGTTTGTGTTCCCGGGTCAGGGTGCGCAGTGGATCGGCATGGGGCGTGGGTTGTTGGTCTCCTCGCCGGTGTTTGCGGCGCGGTTGGGTGAGTGTGAGGTGGCGTTGGCGCCGTTTGTGGAGTGGTCGTTGGTCGGGGTGTTGGAGGGGGAGGACGAGGGGTGGTTGGAGCAAGTCGATGTGGTGCAGCCGGTGTTGTGGGCGGTGATGGTGTCCCTTGCGGCTGTGTGGGAGTCGATCGGGGTTGCTCCGTCTGCTGTGGTGGGGCATTCGCAGGGTGAGATCGCGGCTGCTGTGGTGGCGGGTGGGTTGTCGTTGGAGGACGGTGCGCGGGTGGTGGCGTTGCGGTCGGCGGCGATCCGTGATCTTGCCGGGTCGGGTGGGATGGTGTCGGTCGCGGCTGGGCCGGAGCGGGTCGCCGAACTTCTCGGTTCTGTTGAGGGTGTGTCGGTCGCCGCGTTCAATGGGCCTTCGGCGACGGTGGTGGCCGGTGAGGTGGCCGGGCTTGAGACGCTGATGGTTGTGGCTGAGGCGGCGGGGGTGCGGGCGCGTCGGGTTCCGGTGGACTATGCGTCGCATTCCGCTCATGTGGCGGCGATCGAGGACCGGATTCTGACGGATCTTGCCCCGATCAGCCCGCGTTCGTCGGATGTCCCGTTGATCTCGGCCGTGACCGGGGAGCCGTTGGACACGTCCGGGATGGACGCGGCGTACTGGTATCGCAACCTTCGCCAGCCCGTCCGCTTCGCGGATGCGATGAACCACGCGGTCGGGCAGGGCTTCCGTCGGATCGTCGAGGTCTCCCCGCATCCGGTGCTCACGGTGCCGGTGCAGGAGATCCTGGAGACGGCCGACGCCGCCGGTGTGGTCGTGGGCACCCTGCGCCGCAACGAGGACGAGGCGGCTCGACTGATCGCCTCGGCCGGCGAGTTGTGGGTCAACGGCACCTCGGTCGACTGGACCGCGTTCTATGCCGGCCGCGCCGTGCGCCGCGTCGATCTGCCGACCTACGCCTTCCAGCGCCAGCGCTACTGGATCGAACGCGTCATCGACCCCGACGCCGACGCGGACGGTGGTGCCCAGCGCACCGACTCCGTCGAGGCGGCGTTCTGGCGGGCCGTGGAGCGTGAGGACCTGGACGCGCTCTCGTCGACCCTCGCGGTCGAGGGTGGCGAACGCGCATCCTGGCAGAGCGTCCTACCCGAGCTGGCCTCCTGGCGCCGTCAGCGCAACTCGCTCTCCACCGTTGACGGTTGGCGCTACCGCGTCGCCTGGACCCCGCTGCCGGACGCCAGCGCCGCGCCGCGACTGACCGGCACCTGGCTCGTCCTCACCCCGGCCGGCGCCGCCGCCGACGGCTGGGCCGAGGCCCTGACCGGCGCGCTCGGCGCCCACGGGGCCACCGTCGAGCAGCTGCCGCTGCCGGACGGCACCGCCGACCGCGAAACGCTCGCCGCATGGCTGGCCGAGGCCGCCGGGGACCGGCCGATCGCCGGCGTTCTCTCCACCCTCGCCCTCGCCGCCCCCGATCCCGCCGAAGGAACCCGGGCGGGCGAACACCAGCCGGCGTTCTCCGCCGCGCTGCCCGTCACCATGGCGCTGATCCAGGCCACGGTCGACGCCGGCGTCGCCGGACGCCTGTGGTGCCTCACCTCCGGCGCCGTCGCCACCGGCGGTGGCGAGGAGCCGCGCGACGAGACCCAGGCGATGGTGTGGGCCCTCGGACGGGTCGCCGCCCTCGAACACCCGGACCGCTGGGGCGGGATGATCGACCTGCCCGCCGCGCCCGAGGACCGCGCCCTCACCCGGCTCTGCGGGGTGCTGGCCGGCCGGGACGACGAGGACCAGGTCGCGGTGCGCGCCACCGGTCTCTTCGCCCGCCGCCTGCGCCGCTACCCGCTGGACGCCGCGCGGGACAGCCGGCCCGAGCCGGCGCGCGGCCCCGCGTTGATCACCGGCGGCACCGGTGCCGTCGGCGCACACCTCGCCCGGCATCTCGCCGCCCAGGGCGTCAACCGCATCGTGCTCACCAGCCGGCGCGGTATCGATGCCCCCGGCGCCGCCGAACTCGTCGCCGAGCTGGCCGAGTTGGGTGCCGAGGCGACCGTGGCCGCCTGTGACGCGGCGGACCGCGAGGCGCTTGCCCAGGTGGTGGCCGAGATGACGGCGGCCGGAACCCCGTTCCGTTCCGTCTTCCACGCCGCCGGCCTGGCCACGACCGTCGCCCTGGACGAGGCCGGGCCGGCCGAGCTGGTCGAGGCCGCGGCGGCGAAGGCCGCCGGCGCCGCGCATCTGGACGAACTCTTCGGCGCGGAAGCCGAGTTGGACGCCTTTGTGCTGTTCTCCTCCGGCGCAGCGATCTGGGGCGGACGCGCCCAGGGCCCCTACGCGGCCGCCAACGCCCGCCTCGACGCGCTCGCCCAGCGACGCCGCGCCCGTGGCCTGCCGGCGACCTCCGTCGCCTGGGGACTGTGGGACGAGGGCGGCATGGGCAGTGGCGAGGGCGGCGCCCAGCTGCGCCGCCGCGGCCTGTCCCCGATGGAGCCACGGCTGGCGCTGAAGGCCCTTGACCTCGCCATCCGCGACCAGCAGCCGGACCTGGTCGTGGCCGATATCGACTGGTCGCGGTTTGTCGTCGGCTTCACCGCCGCCCGGCCGAGTCCGCTGCTCTCCGACATCCCGGAGGCGCGCCGCGCCGCCGCCGAGTCCGAAACGCTCGCCGCCGGCGTGGACAGCGAACTCGCCGAACGCCTCGCCACCGCGACGGCCGTCGAACGCGGCGTGATCCTGCGCGATATCGTCCGCACCCAGGCCGCGTTGGTGCTCGGCCACGCCGGGCCGGAGGCCGTCGAACCCGACCGGGCGTTCCGCGAGTTGGGCTTCGACTCGCTGACCGCCGTGGAGCTGCGCAACAAGCTCGGCGCGGCCACCGGCCTCAAGCTGCCGGCCACCGTCGTCTTCGACCACCCGACACCGGAGGCGCTGGCCGAGTTCCTGCGCACCGCGCTGCTCGGCGACGATCCCGCCGAGCCGGCCGAGACGGAGACGGCGCCCCTCCCCGCCACCACCGAGGACGAGCCGATCGCCATTGTCGCCATGGCCTGCCGCTACCCCGGCGATGTCACAGGACCCGACGACCTGTGGCGCCTGGTCTCCACCGGCACCGACGCCATGACGGACTTCCCGACCGACCGCGACTGGGACCTGGAGGCGCTGTTCGCCACCGAGCCGGGGCGTCTCGGCACCAGCCGCACCCGGCAGGGCGGATTCGTCCATGACGCCGCCGAGTTCGACGCCGCGTTCTTCGGGCTCAGCCCGCGTGAGGCCCTGACCATGGATCCGCAGCAGCGCCTCGTGCTCGAAACCGCGTGGGAGGCGATCGAACGCGCCGGCATCGACCCGGACGCGTTGCGCGGCAGCAAGACCGCCGTCTTTGCCGGTGTGGTCGGCCACGACTACACCCAGCGGCTCCAGCAGGAGACCAAGGAGGTCGAGGGCTTCCGGGTGACCGGCAGTTCGGCGGCGGTCATCTCCGGGCGCGTCGCCTACACCCTCGGCCTTGAGGGTCCGGCCATCACCATCGACACCGCCTGCTCCTCCTCGCTGGTCGCCATCCATCTGGCCGCGCGTTCCCTGAACAACGGCGAGTGCTCCCTAGCCCTGGCCGGCGGCGCGACCGTGATGGCATCGCCCAGCGCGTTCATCGAGTTCTCCCGCCAGGGCGGGCTCTCCGCCAACGGCCGCTGCCACTCCTTCGCGGCCTCCGCCGACGGCACCGGCTGGGGCGAGGGGGCCGGCATGCTGCTGCTGGAACGGCTCTCCGACGCCCGCCGCAACGGACACCCCGTGCTCGCCGTCATCCGGGGCTCGGCCATCAACCAGGACGGTGCCTCCAACGGACTGACCGCGCCCAACGGCCCGTCCCAGGAACGCGTCATCCGCGAGGCCCTGGCCAGCGCCCGACTCACCACCGCCGATGTGGACGCCGTCGAGGCCCATGGCACCGCCACCACCCTTGGCGACCCGATCGAGGCACAGGCGCTGCTCGCCACCTACGGGCAGGGCCGTGACGAGCAACAGCCGCTGTGGCTCGGGTCGTTGAAGTCCAATATCGGTCACACCCAGGGCGCCGCCGGCGTCGGCGGCGTGATCAAGATGGTGCTGGCGCTGCGCGCCGGCGTGCTGCCGCCCACCCTGCATGTGGACGCGCCCACGCCGCACGTGGACTGGTCGGCCGGCGCCGTGCGCCTGCTCACCGAGTCGGTCGCCTGGCCCGAGACGGACCATCCGCGTCGCGCCGGCGTCTCCGCGTTCGGTGTCTCCGGCACCAACGCGCACATCATCCTGGAGCAGTCGCCCGCCGACGCCGAGCCGGGCGCCCTGCTGCTGCCCGGCGAGCCGCTGCCGGTGCTGCCGTGGCCGGTGTCCGCTCGGGACGCCGGGGCGTTGGCGGCGCAGGCGGAGCG
This sequence comes from Streptomyces sp. NBRC 109706, assembly GCF_000974485.1. Taxonomy (GTDB): domain Bacteria; phylum Actinomycetota; class Actinomycetes; order Streptomycetales; family Streptomycetaceae; genus Streptomyces. The sequence goes on from NZ_BBOM01000008.1 coordinate 16,901, forward strand.
GTTGGCTTCGGCGGCCGGTGATCTCGATATCGCCGATGTGGGTTGGTCCTTGGCCACCGGGCGTGCGGAGCTGTCGACGCGGGGTGTGGTGTGGGGTCGGTCCGCCGATGAACTGGTCGCCGGGCTGGGGTCGTTGGCCGCTGAGTCGGTGGTCGAGGGCCGGTTGGCGGTGTTGTTCACGGGTCAGGGTGCGCAGCGGGCTCGGATGGGTGCCGAACTGGCGGCTGCCTTCCCGGTGTTCGCCGAGGCGCTGAACGAGGTCTGTGGGGGGTTCGACGGGTTGTTGCCGCGTCCGTTGGGCGAGGTGCTTGCGGACGAGTCGAGCGCTGATCTTGACCAGACCGTGTTCACCCAGGCGGGGTTGTTCGCTGTTGAGGTGGCGTTGTGGCGGTTGGTGGAGTCGTTCGGGGTGCGGCCCGATTTTGTGGCCGGGCACTCCATTGGTGAGATCGCGGCCGCGCATGTGGCGGGGATCTTTGATCTTGCTGACGCCTGTCGTCTGGTGGCGGCGCGTGGGTCGTTGATGCAGGCGTTGCCGTCGGGTGGGGCGATGCTCTCCGTCCAGGCGTCGGAGGAGACGGTTCGTGAGCGCACGGATCTGGATATCGCCGCCGTCAACGGTCCCCAGTCCGTCGTTGTCGCCGGCGGTGAGGCCGAGGTTGAGGCGTTGCGCGCCGAGTTCGCCGAAGCGGGCGTGAAGACCCGGAAGTTGACGGTCTCGCATGCGTTCCACTCGCGGTTGATGGAGCCGATGCTGGGCGAGTTCGAGGAGGTCGCCGAATCGTTGACCTACCGCGCCCCCGCCGTCCCCGTGATCTCCAATGTCACCGGCGAGGAGGCCGGCATCGAGATCGCCACCGCCGGCTACTGGGTGCGGCATGTGCGGGCCACCGTCCGGTTCGCCGACGGCATCACCACGCTGCGGGCCGCCGGGGTGGCGACGTTCCTCGAACTGGGTCCGGATGCCACGTTGACCGCGATGGGTGCGGAGTGCCTGGCCGAGGACGACACGACGGCCGCGTTCGTTCCCACCACCCGCCGGCAGCGCGACGAGGTGGCCACGTTCACCGCCGCGCTCTCCCGGGTCTGGGCGCGCGGCGCCCGGCTGGACTGGCGGGCCGCGTTCGCCGGCCGTTCCGTGCGCCGGGCCGAGCTGCCGACCTACGCCTTCCAGCGGCAGCGCTACTGGCTGCGTCCCGTCACCACCAGCGGCGACCCGGCCGGACTCGGCCAACGCGCCGCCGGACACCCGCTGCTCGGCGCCGCCCTGCGGCTGGCCGCCGACGACGGCGCGATGCTGACCGGCCGGCTCTCGCTGCGGACCCACCCCTGGCTGGCCGACCACACCATCGGCGGCACGGTCCTCTTCCCCGGCACCGGCTTTGTCGAGCTGGCCGTCCGCGCCGGCGACGAGGTCGGCTGCGCCCACCTGCGGGAACTCACCCTCCAGGCGCCCCTCGCGCTCCCCGAACACGGCGGCGTCGCCCTCCAGGTGAGCGTCGGCGCCCCCGACGCGAGCGGCCAGCGGGAACTCCGCATCCACTCCCGGCCGGACAACGCCACCGACGCGCCGTGGACCTGCCACGCCGAGGGGCTGCTCGCCCCCGACGCGCCGGCACCCATCGGACCTGACCTGTTCGTCTGGCCCCCCACCGGCGCCGAGGAGATCGACGTCACCGACCTCTACCCACTCGCCGCCACCACCGGCTACGGCTACGGCCCCGTCTTCCAGGGGCTGCGCGCCGCCTGGCGGCGCGGCGACGAGATCTTCGCCGAAGTCGCCCTGCCCGAGGCGGAAGAGGGACAAGCCGGCCGCTACGGCATCCACCCCGGACTTCTCGACGCCGTGCTGCACGCCGGCCGCTATATCGAGACCGGCGGCAACGCCCTGCGGCTGCCGTTCGCCTGGAACGACGTCACCCTGCACGCCAGCGGCGCCAGCCGGGTGCGCGTCGCCCTCAGCGCGGCCGCCGCCGGAGCCGACGCGATGGCCGTCACCGTCACCGACCCCGTCGGCCAGCCGGTGCTGACCGCCTCCTCGCTGGCGTTCCGGGTCATCTCGCCCGAACAGCTCACCTCGCCCGCCCAGTCCGACCACCTGTACCGCCTCGACTGGACGCCGCTGCCGGCGCGGGAGAGCGAAGAGCAGCTGCCCTGGAACACCTGGGCCACGCTCGGCGCCGACCCGCTGGCCACCGGCGCCGCCCTCCAGTACGCCGACATGATGGTCAGCACCTACGACGATCTGGCGCATCTGGCCGCCACCCTCGACGCGGGCATCCCCGCACCCGAGATGATGCTGTTCACGCCCAGCTCGCCCAAGCACACCCCCGACGACCAGGTGTCCGCCGCGCACGCCGCCACCCAGGCCACGCTGGCCGTCGTCCACACCTGGCTCGCCGACCCCAGGCTCGCCGACACCCGACTGGTCGTCGTCACCGGCGGCGCCGTCGCCACCCACGCCGGCGAGGACGTCACCGATCTCGCCGGCGCCCCGAGCTGGGGCCTGCTGCGCAGCGCCCAGACGGAGAACCCCGGACGGTTCCTCCTCGTCGACATCGACCAGACGGGGGGCGCGGCCGACGAGTCCATCGTCGACGCCGTCGCCCGCGCCATCGCCCACGACGAGACCCAGATCGCGATCCGGGGCACCGAGATCCGCACCCCGCGCATCACCCCGCAGCCGGCGCCGGCACCTCGAACGAACACGGGCACGGACACGGGCACGGGCACGGGCACCGAGGCCGACGGCCGGCTCGCCGAAGGCACCGTTCTGGTCACCGGCGGCACCGGCGCGCTGGGCGCGCTGCTCGCCCACCACCTGGTGACCGAACACGGCGTGCGCCATCTGCTGCTCACCAGCCGACGCGGCCCGGCGGCGCCCGGAGCCGACGAACTCGTCGCGCGGCTGGGCGAGTTGGGTGCCCAGGCCGAGGTGGTCGCCTGCGATACGGCGGACCGTGACGCGCTCTCCGCACTGCTGGCCGGCCTGCCGGACGACCGTCCCCTCACCGGTGTCTTCCACACCGCCGGCGTGGTGGACGACGGCTTGGCCGCCACCCTCACCCCGGAGCAACTGGCCACCGTGCTGCGCCCGAAGGTGGACGCCGCCCTGCACCTCGACGAACTCACCTCGGACACCGACCTGGCGGCGTTTGTCCTCTTCTCCTCCATCGCCGGCGTCCTCGGCGGCGCGGGACAGGGCAACTACGCGGCGGCCAACGCGTTCCTCGACGCGCTCGCCCACCGCCGCAGGGCCAACGGCCGGACCGCCACGTCCGTGGCCTGGGGTCTGTGGCAGCACACCGGCGGCATGACCGGCGCCCTCACCCGGGCCGAACTGGACAGGATCACCCAGTCCGGCATCCAGCCGCTGACCGCCGACACCGGCCTCGGCCTCTTGGACGCGGCGCGGCGCAGCGACCAACCGCTGCTGGTGGCCGCCGCCATCGCCACCGCCGCGCTGCGCGACAGGGCCCAGGCCGGACTCCTGCCCGCCGTGCTCCGCGACATCCTGCCGGCCGCCACCGCCACCACCGGCAGGACCGCGACCGCACGGACCGCCGGCGCCGCCGACCCCGCCGGCCCGTCCATGGCGCAGCGGCTCGCCGGCCTCACCGGCGAACAACGCGGCACGTTCCTCACCGACCTGGTCACCCACCATGTCGCCGCCGCCCTCGGCTACGGCGCCAACCAAACGGTCGACGCCCAGCGGGAGTTCGTCGATCTCGGCTTCGACTCGCTGACCGCCGTGGAACTCCGCAACGGACTCAGCGGCGCCACCGGCCTACGGCTGCCCGCCACCCTGGTCTTCGACTACCCCAGCCCGGCGGCGCTCGCCGCGCACCTCGACGAGCAGTTCCCGGCCGGGGACGGGGCCGAGGACCAGGACCAGCCGTCGGCCTTCGCCGAGTTCGAACGACTCCAGTCGACGCTCACCTCGGCGCCGCTCGACGACGCCCACCGCGCGCGCATGGTCAAGCAACTCCAGTCGCTGCTCTGGAAGCTCGACGGCGAGACGGCGCCCGACGCGGACGTCGAGGACGCGGACAGCGGCCCCGCATCCCTCGATGTCGCCACCGACGACGAGATGTTCGACCTGATCAACAAAGAACTCGGCCTCGGCTGAGTCGCCTTCTACTCCGTCACTCCCGTAGCACCACCACGACCGTCCCTGGAGACGAGGCACAATGTCCAGCAACGAAGCGAAGCTCCGCGAATACCTCAAGTTGGTGACGGCGGACCTGCGGGAGACCCGCCAGCGCCTGCAGCTCACCGAGGCGAGGAGCAACGAGCCGATCGCGATCGTCGGCATGGCCTGCCGCTTCCCCGGCGGGGTGAACACCCCCGAGGACCTGTGGCGACTCGTCGTCGAAGGCACCGACGCCATCGGTGACTTCCCGACCGACCGTGGCTGGAATCTGGACGAACTGTTCCACCCCGACCCGGACCACCCCCGCACCAGCTACGCCGACCAGGGCGGATTCCTTTACGACGCGGCCGAGTTCGACGCCGACTTCTTCGGCATCTCACCCCGCGAGGCGCTGGCCATGGACCCCCAGCAGCGTTTGCTGCTGGAAACTGCCTGGGAGGCGTTCGAACGGGCCGGTATCGCGCCCACCTCGCTCAAGGGCCACGGCACCGGCGTCTTCGTCGGCGGCGCGCACTTCGGCTATATCGACACCCTTCATGTGCCGGAGGCCGCCGAGGGCTTCTCCATGACGGGTGTCGCCACCAGCATCCTCTCCGGCCGCGTCGCCTACACCCTTGGCCTTGAGGGCCCGGCCGTCACGATCGACACGGCCTGCTCCTCGTCGCTTGTGGCGCTGCACCTGGCGGCTCAGGCGCTGCGCAACGGCGAATGCGAGATGGCGCTCGCCGGCGGCGTCACGGTGCTGCCCAGCCCCGGGGTCTTCGTCGAGTTCAGCCGGCAACGGGGCCTCGCCGCCGATGGCCGTTGCAAACCGTTCGCCTCGTCGGCGGACGGCACCGGCTGGGCCGAGGGCATCGGCCTGCTCCTGGTCGAACGCCTCTCCGACGCCCGTCGCAAGGGCCACCCCGTGCTCGCCGTGCTGCGCGGCTCGGCCGTCAACCAGGACGGTGCCTCCAACGGACTGACGGCGCCCAACGGCCCCTCCCAACAGCGCGTCATCCGCCAGGCGTTGGAGAGCGCCCGGCTCACCGCCGCCGATGTGGACGCCGTCGAGGCCCATGGCACCGGCACCTCGCTCGGGGACCCGATCGAGGCGCAGGCGCTGCTCGCCACCTACGGTCAGGAGCGGGACGGCGACCAGCCGCTGTGGCTGGGATCGGTCAAGTCCAACATCGGCCACACCCAGGCCGCGGCGGGCGCGGCCGGCGTGATCAAGATGGTCATGGCCCTGCGGGCGGGCGTGCTGCCCCCGACCCTCCATGTCGACACGCCATCGGAACATGTGGACTGGTCCGCCGGCGCCGTCGAGCTGCTGACCGAACGCCGCGACTGGCCCGAGACGGACCACCCACGCCGCGCCGGAGTCTCCGCGTTCGGTGTCTCCGGCACCAACGCGCACCTCATCCTGGAGCAGGCACCCGAGAACGCCTCGGCGGAGCCGGTGGTGGTGGCGGGTGATGCGTTGCCGGTGGTGCCGTGGGTGCTTTCGGCGCGGGGTGTGGATGCGGTGGTGGCGCAGGGGGCGCGGCTTGCGGGTGTGGTGGGTGAGTTGGATGCGGTGGATGTGGGTTGGTCGTTGGTTTCGGGGCGTGCTGAGTTGTCGTCGCGTGCGGTGGTGTGGGGTCGGGATGGTGGTGAACTGGCGGCTGGTTTGGGGTCGTTGGCGGTTGAGTCGCTGGTTGATGGTCGGTTGGCGGTGTTGTTCACGGGTCAGGGTGCGCAGCGGGCGCGGATGGGTGCCGAACTGGCGGCTGCCTTCCCGGTGTTCGCATCAGCATTGGCCGAGGTGTGTGCGGGGTTCGATGGGTTGTTGCCGCGTCCGTTGGGCGAGGTGCTTGCGGACGAGTCGAGTGCCGATCTGGATCGGACGGTGTTCACTCAGGCGGGGTTGTTCGCTGTTGAGGTGGCGTTGTGGCGGTTGGTGGAGTCGTTCGGGGTGCGGCCTGATTTTGTGGCCGGGCATTCGATCGGTGAGATCGCGGCCGCCCATGTCGCGGGGGTCTTTGATCTTGCTGATGCCTGCCGACTGGTCGCCGCCCGTGGGTCGTTGATGCAGGCGTTGCCGTCGGGTGGCGCGATGCTTTCCGTCCAGGCGTCGGAGGAGGCGGTTCGTGAGCGCACCGGTCTGGATATCGCCGCCGTCAACGGTCCACAGTCCGTGGTTGTCGCCGGTGACGAGGCCGCTATCGAGGCGTTGCGGGCCGAGTTCGCCGAAGCGGGCGTGAAGACCCGGCGGTTGACCGTTTCGCATGCGTTCCACTCGCGGTTGATGGAGCCGATGCTGGGCGAGTTCGAGGAGGTTGCCCAGTCCGTCACCTACCGCGCCCCCGCTCTGCCGGTGATCTCCAATGTCACCGGCGAGGAGGCGGGCGAGGAGATCGCCACCGCCGACTACTGGGTGGCGCATGTGCGGGCCACGGTGCGGTTCGCCGATGGGATCACCGCGTTGCGTGCCGCCGGGGTGGCGACGTTCCTTGAGTTGGGTCCGGATGCCACGTTGACCGCGATGGGTGCGGAGTGCCTGGCCGAGGACGACACGACGGCCGCGTTCGTTCCCACCACCCGCCGCGAGCATGACGAGGTGGCGACGTTCACCGCCGGCCTCTCCCGGGTGTGGGCGCGCGGAACGTCCGTCGACTGGCGGGCGGCGTTCGCCGGCCGGGCCGTCCGGCAGGTGGACCTGCCGACCTACGCCTTCCAGCGGGAACGCTACTGGCTGGAGCACGAGACCGGCGGCGACCCGGCCGGCGTTGGTCAACGCGCCGCCGGGCACCCGCTGTTGGGCGCCACCGTCTCCCTCGCCGCCGAGGGCGGAGTGATGCTGACCGGCAGGCTCGCCGTCAGCACCCACCCCTGGCTCGCCGACCACGCCATCGGCGGCAGCATCCTCTTCCCGGGCACCGGCTTTGTCGAACTCGCCGTCCGCGCCGGCGACGAGGCGGGCTGCCCACACCTGCACGAGCTGGCCCTTCAAGCGCCGCTGGTGCTGCCCGAGCGCGGCGCCGTCCAGGTGCAGGTGCTTGTGTCCGCACCGGACGGCGAGGGACGTCGTCCCGTGCGGATCTACTCCCGCCCGGAGAACGCCGAGGCCGACGAGGCGTGGACCTGCCACGCCGACGGCGTCCTCGACCAGGACGAACCAGCCACGAACGCGGGCGAGTTCGAGCTGTCAGCCTGGCCGCCCGCCGGGGCGAGGCCGGTGGACCTCGCCGACTTCTACTCGGCCGCCGCCGAGGCCGGCTACGGCTATGGCCCGGTGTTCCAGGGCCTGCGCGCCGCCTGGCGGCGCGGCGACGAGGTCTACGCCGAGGTCGCCCTCCCCGAGGACGCGCGCGCCCAGGCCGGCCGCTACGGCATCCACCCCGCGCTGCTCGACGCCGTACTGCATGCGGGCAGGCTGGCCGGTGGCGACGACAACGCGCTGCGGCTGCCGTTCGCCTGGTCCGGCGTCGCGCTGCGCGCCGTCGGCGCCGACGCGGTGCGCGTCCGCCTGGGACGCACCGGCACCGAGGGCATGTTCCTGCAGATCGCCGACGGCGAGGGACGCCCCGTCCTGGACGTCGCCTCGTTGGTGACGCGCCCCGTGTCGGCCGACCAGCTGGCCGTCGCCTCCGCCGCCACCCGCGACGCACTGTTCCGGCTGGACTGGCGGCCCGTCACCGCGAGCCGGCCCGTGGCGCCGGCGACCGAATGGGCCGTGCTCGGCGCCGACACCTTCGCTCTCGGCCTTCCCGCCCACCCCGATGTCGCCGCGCTGCTGGCCGCCGACGCCGCCCCGCCGTCCGTGGTCATCCACCCGGTGCAGGCCACCGGCGGCGACGGAATGGCGCGCTCCGCCGAGGAGTTGGTGCTGCGGACGCTCGACACCGTCCAGACCTGGCTGGCCGCCCCCGGCCTCGCCGGCTCGACGCTGGCCGTCGTCACCCAGGGCGCGGTCGCCACCGACCCCGCCGACCAGATCTCCGACCCGGCCGCCGCCGCCGTCTGGGGACTGGTGCGCAGCGCCCAGACGGAGAACCCGGGCCGCGTCGTGCTGGTCGATCTCGACCTCGACCCCACCGCCGACGCCGCCGCCGGCATCGCCGCCGCCCTCGGTTGCGCCGAACCGGGGACCGCGATCCGCGAGGACCAGCCCTACGGCTCCCGACTCGCCCGCGTCGACGCCACGGCCGCCGACACCAACCCCCCGACCGCCCACCGCCCCGACGGAACGGTGCTGATCACCGGCGGCACCGGCACCCTGGGCGCGCTGCTGGCGCGCCATCTGGTGGTGCGGCACGGCGTCCGTTCGCTGCTGCTGACCAGCCGGCGCGGCGCCGACGCCCCGGGAGTCGACGAACTCACCGCCGAGCTGGTCGAGTTGGGCGCCCGGGTGGAGATCGTCGCCTGTGACGCGGCCGACCGCGCGCAGCTCGCGGACGCGCTCAGCGCGGTGCCGGTGGAGTTCCCCCTGACGGGCGTGGTGCACGCGGCCGGCGTGTTGGACGACGGGCTGGTCGGCTCGTTGACGCCGGAACAGGTGCGGCGGGTGCTGCGGCCCAAGGTGGACGCGGCGGTCAACCTGCACGAGCTGACCCGTGGCGCCGACCTGTCCCTGTTTGTCCTCTACTCCTCGGCCGCCGGCGTCTTCGGCGGCCCTGGCCAGGCCAACTACGCGGCGGCCAACGCCTTCCTGGACGCGCTGGCCGCCCACCGTCGTGGGCTCGGCCTGCCCGGCACCTCGCTGGCCTGGGGCCTGTGGGAGCAGGACGGCGGCATGTCCGGGCAGCTCGACGAGCAGAGCCGGTCCCGGATGGCCCAGAGCGGACTGTTGCCGCTCACCGCCGACCAGGGGCTCGAACTCCTCGACGCCGCCCTGGGCACCGACGACGCGCTGCTGGTCCCCGTCCGCCTCGATCTGCCCGCGCTGCGCGCCCGCGCCGCCGCCGACGGCGTGCCTCCGCTGCTGTCGGGGCTCGTCACCCGCGCCCCCGGCCGCCGCACCGCCACCGGAGGGGCCGGCGCCGACTCCCCGCTCGCCGAGCAGCTGCGTGGCCTCGACGTGCCCGACCGCGCTCGGCTCGTGCTCGACCTGGTGCGCTCGCATATCGCGGCGGTCCTCGGCCACGCCGACGCACACGCGGTGGACGCCGAACGCCCCTTCAACGAACTGGGCTTCGACTCGCTGACCGCCGTCGAACTGCGGAACCGCCTGACCATGGCCACCGGTCTGCGGCTGCCCGCCACCCTGATCTTCGACCACCCCACACCGGCCGCCCTGGCCGCCTTCGTCCACGACGAGGTCGGCGGTCACGAGACCGGCGCCCCCGCCACCCTGCCGCTGGCCGCCGTGCACGACGAGCCGATCGCGATCGTCGGGATGGCCTGCCGCTACCCGGGCGGGGTCAACTCCCCGGAGGACCTTTGGAGGTTGGTCGGTTCCGGCGGTGACGCCATCGGTACCTTCCCCACCGACCGTGGGTGGGACCTCGACGCGCTCTATGACCCGGAGCCCGGCCGGCATGGCACCAGCTACACCCGCGAGGGCGGATTCCTCTATGACGCGGCGGAGTTCGACGCGTCGTTCTTCGGCGTCTCGCCGCGCGAGGCGCTGGCGATGGATCCGCAGCAGCGGCTGCTGCTGGAGGCGTCCTGGGAGGCGTTCGAGCGGGCGGGGGTGCCGGCGGAGTCCGTGCGCGGCAGCCGCACCGGCGTCTTCGCCGGCGTCATGTACCACGAGTACGCCAGCCGCCTGCGCGAAGTCCCGGACGATGTCGAGGGATTCCTCGGCACCGGCAATTCCGGCAGTGTCCTCTCCGGCCGCGTCGCCTATACGTTTGGTCTTGAGGGTCCCGCGGTGACGATTGATACGGCGTGTTCGTCGTCGCTTGTGGCTCTGCATTGGGCGGCGCAGGCGTTGCGTAGTGGTGAGTGTGATTTGGCGTTGGCCGGTGGTGTGACGGTGATGCCGACGGCGGGGACGTTTGTTGAGTTTTCGCGGCAGCGTGGGTTGTCGGTTGATGGTCGGTGTAAGTCGTTTGCTTCGGGTGCGGATGGTACGGGGTGGGGTGAGGGTGTGGGTGTGTTGTTGGTGGAGCGGTTGTCCGATGCTCGGCGGAATGGGCATCGGGTGTTGGGTGTGGTGCGGGGTTCGGCGATTAATCAGGATGGTGCGTCGAATGGTTTGACGGCGCCTAATGGTCCGTCTCAGCAGCGGGTTATTCGGGCGGCGTTGGCGAATGCGGGGCTTTCGGCTGGTGATGTGGATGCGGTGGAGGCGCATGGCACGGGTACGACGTTGGGTGATCCGATTGAGGCTCAGGCGCTTCTTGCTACCTATGGGCAGGAGCGGGTTGATGGTGGTGAGCCGTTGTGGTTGGGGTCGATCAAGTCGAATATCGGTCATACGCAGGCGGCGGCCGGTGTGGCGGGTGTGATCAAGATGGTGATGGCGATGCGGGCGGGGGTGTTGCCGCGCAGTCTGCATATCGACGAGCCCTCGGAGCATGTGGACTGGTCGGCCGGCGCGGTGTCGCTGTTGACGGAGGAACGCGAGTGGACGACGGACGAGGGCCGTCCGCGCCGCGCCGGAGTGTCCTCCTTCGGCATCAGTGGGACCAACGCGCATGTGATCGTCGAGCAGGCCCCGCAGGACGCCGAACCGAGCGCGGTGGTGCTACCGGGTGATGCGCTGCCCCTGGTGCCCTGGCCCGTGTCCGCGCGGAGCACGGACGCCCTGGCGGCCCAGGCCGAGCGACTTGGCGCGCTGGCGGGGGAGTCGGACCCGGCGGATGTGGGTTGGTCGCTGGTCTCCGGCCGTGCTGAGCTGTCGACCCGGGGCGTGGTGTGGGGTCGGGACGCCGGTGAACTGGCGGCTGGTTTGGGGTCGTTGGCGGTCGAGTCGGTGGTCGAGGGCCGGTTGGCGGTGTTGTTCACGGGTCAGGGTGCGCAGCGGGCGCGGATGGGTGCCGAACTGGCGGCTGCCTTCCCGGTGTTCGCGGAGGCGCTGAACGAGGTGTGTGCGAGGTTCGACGGGTTGTTGCCGCGTCCGTTGGCCGAGGTGCTTGCGGACGAGTCGAGCGCTGATCTGGATCAGACGGTGTTCACTCAGGCGGGGTTGTTCGCGGTTGAGGTGGCGCTGTGGCGGTTGGTGAAGTCGTTTGGGGTGCGGCCCGACTTTGTGGCCGGGCATTCGATTGGTGAGATCGCGGCCGCGCATGTGGCGGGGGTCTTTGATCTGGCTGATGCCTGTCGTCTGGTGGCGGCGCGTGGGTCGTTGATGCAGGCGTTGCCGTCGGGTGGCGCGATGCTCTCCGTCCAGGCGTCGGAGGAGGCCGTCCGCGATCTCACCGAGCTGGATATCGCCGCCGTCAACGGACCGCAGTCCGTCGTTGTCGCCGGTGACGAGGCCGCCATCGAGCGGCTGGCCACCCTGTGCGCCGAAAAGGACCTCAAGACCCGGAAGTTGACGGTCTCGCACGCGTTCCACTCGCGGTTGATGGAGCCGATGCTGGCGGAGTTCCAGGACGTCGCCGAATCGTTGACCTACCGCGCCCCCGCCGTCCCCGTGATCTCCAATGTCACCGGCGAGGAGGCCGGCATCGAGATCGCCACCGCCGACTACTGGGTGGCGCATGTCCGCGCCACCGTCCGGTTCGCCGATGGCATCCCCACGCTGCGGGCCGCCGGGGTGGCGACGTTCCTCGAACTGGGCCCGGACGCCACGCTCACCGCGATGGGTGCGGAGTGCCTGGCCGAGGACGACACGACGGCCGCGTTCGTTCCCACCACCCGCCGGGAGCGCGACGAGGTGGCCACGTTCACCGCCGCGCTCTCCCGGGTGTGGGCGCGTGGCGCGCGGCTGGACTGGCGGGCGGCGTTCGCCGGCCGGGCCGTCCGGCAGGTGGACCTGCCGACCTATGCCTTCCAGCGCCGCCGCTACTGGCTGCGCGAAGAGGGCGGCGCGGCGAATGTGGGCTCCGCCGGCCTGGTCGCGGCCGGCCACCCGCTGCTCGGCGCCGCCGTCACGCTGGCCGCCGAGGGCGGCGCGATGCTGACCGGCCGCCTCTCCCTCAGCAGCCACCCCTGGCTGGCCGACCACGCCATGGGCGGCAGCATCCTCTTTCCCGGCACCGGATTTGTCGAGCTGGCCGTCCGCGCCGGCGACGAAGTCGGCGCCACCCGGCTGCACGAGCTGACCCTTCAGGCGCCCCTCGTCATCCCCGAGCGCGGCGGCATCGCCGTCCAGGTGCTGGTGGGCGCGGCCACCAGGACCGGGGAGCGCGAGATCCATGTCTGGTCCCGGCCGGAGAACGCCTCGCCCGACGAGGCATGGACCTGCCACGCCGATGGCGTGCTGGTGTCGGAGGATGACGACGAGGCGCCGCCGGTCGCGGCCGCTGAGCTGACGGTCTGGCCGCCCGCCGACGCCGAGGAGCTGGACGTTTCCGACCTCTACCCGTCCGCCGCCGAGGCCGGCTACGGGTATGGGCCGGTGTTCCAGGGTCTGCGGGCCGCCTGGCGGCGCGGCGACGAGATCTTCGCCGAGGTCGCGCTCCCGGACGAGGAGCAGTCAGCGGCCGCCCGCTTCGGCATCCACCCCGCGCTGCTTGACGCCGTGCTGCACGCCGGCCGGCTGGCCGGCGCCGACGACGGCTCGCTGCGGCTGCCGTTCGCCTGGTCCGGGGTGACGCTCGCCGCGTCGGGCGCCGCCGCCGTCCGGGCGCGACTGCTGCCGGCCGGGGACAGCGCCCTCGCGATCCAGGTGGCCGATGCGGCGGGTCAACTCGTCGCGAATATCGAGTCGTTGATCGTCCGACCGGTGTCGCCCGAGCAGTTGGCCGACGCCGGCACCGGCGCCTCGTTGTTCCGGCTGGAATGGACGGCCGCCGAGGCCGGTGACGGCGCCGCCGAGGCGCCGCCCACCGTGGTGCGGCATCTCGCGGACGAGGAGACGTCCGCGGATCCGACCGTCACCGGCACGGCGGAACGTGTGGCCGCCGCGACCGTGCGGGCCTGGGAGACCGTCAGGGACTGGCTCGCCGACGAGAGCCTGCTGGACTCGCGTCTGGCCGTGGTCACCAGGGGCGCCGTCGCCGTGCACCCGGGCGAGGACATGTCCGGCCTCGACCACGCCGGCGTCTGGGGGCTGCTGCGTTCGGCGCAGTCGGAGAACCCGGGCCGGCTGGTTCTCGTCGACCTCGACCCCCTGGCCGTCCCGGACCGGGACTCCGATGTAGCCGCCGCGCTCGCCACCGGCGAACCGCAGGTCGCGGTGCGCCGTGGCACGGTGCTGGTGCCCAGGCTGGCCCGTGTCAGCGATGAGGCGGCGAGCGCCCCCATGCCATGGGCGAACCTGGACACCGACGGCACCGTTCTGATCACCGGCGGCACCGGCACCCTGGGCGCGGTGCTCGCCCGGCATCTGGTGGCCCGCTACAGCGTCCGCTCGCTGCTGCTGACCAGCCGCAGGGGCGCGGAAGCGCCCGGCGCCGCCGACCTCATCGCCGAACTGGCCGAGGCCGGCGCCACCGTCGAGATCGTTGCCTGCGACGCGGCCGACCGCGACGCGCTGACCGAGGCGCTGGAACGGGTGCCCGCCGAGCACCCGTTGACCGGTGTGGTGCACGCGGCCGGCGTGCTGGACGACGGGCTGTTCGCCTCGCTGAGCGCGGAACGTCTCCTGCGGGTGCTGCGGCCCAAGGTGGACGCGGCGGTCAACCTGCACGAGCTGACCCGCGATATCGATCTGTCGATGTTTGTGCTGTACTCCTCGGCGGCCGGCGTCTTCGGCAACGCCGGCCAGGCCAACTACGCGGCGGCCAATGCCTTCCTGGACGCGCTGGCTGCCCACCGTCGTGGGCTCGGCCTGCCCGGCACCTCCCTGGCCTGGGGACTGTGGGACGAGACCAGCGGCATGACCGGACAGCTCGACGGGCAGAGCCGGTCCCGGATGGCGCAGGGCGGGATGGTCCCGCTGACCACCGAGCAGGGGCTTGCCCTCTTCGACTCGGCCGGCGCCGTCGACGACGCCCTGCTCGTGGCCAACCCGCTCGACCTGCCGGCGCTCAACGCGTTGGCGCTCCGTGGCCCGGTCCCCGAACTGCTACGCGGACTGGTGCGCGTGCGGCGCGCGCGGCGCACGGCCGCCGGCCTCGGCGGCGCCCGGCTGGAGGAGTCGGCGCTGCGGCGCCAGCTGGCCGGCCTGGAGCCGGTGGAACGGGACAGGTTTGTCCTCGATCTGGTCCGCACGGAGGTCGCGGCCGTCCTCGGACACGGCGGTGCGCACGAGGTCGATGGCGCGCGGCAGTTCAAGGATCTGGGCTTTGACTCGCTCACCGCGCTCGAACTCCGCAACCGGCTGGGCGCCGCCACCGGCCTGCGGCTGCCGGCCACCCTCGTCTTCGACCACCCGACTCCCGTGCTGCTCGCCGCGTTTGTGCGGAGCGAGGTGCTCGGCCTGGACGCGGGCGCTGGCACCGTTGTCAGCAGAGACGTCTCGGACGAGCCGATAGCGATCGTCGGGATGGCCTGCCGCTACCCGGGCGGGGTCAACTCCCCCGAGGACCTGTGGGAGTTGGTGAGCAGCGGCGCGGACGCCATCGGCGCCTTCCCGACCGACCGTGGTTGGGACCTCGACGCGCTCTATGACCCGGACCCCAGCCGGCATGGCACCAGCTACACCCGGCAGGGCGGATTCCTCTACGACGCGGCGGAGTTCGACCCGCAACTGTTCGGGATCAGCCCGCGCGAGGCAGTGGCCATGGATCCGCAGCAGCGGCTCTTGCTGGAAGCCTCCTGGGAGGCGTTCGAGCGGGCGGGGGTGCCGGCGGAGTCGGTGCGGGGCAGCCGCACCGGCGTCTTCACCGGCGCGATGTACTTCGACTACGCCACCCGGCTGAGCCGGATACCCGAGGAGATCGAGGGCTTCGTCGGCACCGGCTCCTCGGGCAGTGTGGTCTCCGGAAGGCTGGCCTATACGTTTGGTCTTGAGGGTCCCGCGGTGACGATTGATACGGCGTGTTCGTCGTCGCTTGTGGCTCTGCATCTGGCGGCGCAGGCGTTGCGTAGTGGTGAGTGTGATTTGGCGTTGGCCGGTGGTGTGACGGTGATGCCGACGGCGGGGACGTTTGTTGAGTTTTCGCGGCAGCGTGGGTTGTCGGTTGATGGTCGGTGTAAGTCGTTTGCTTCGGGTGCGGATGGTACGGGGTGGGGTGAGGGTGTGGGTGTGTTGTTGGTGGAGCGGTTGTCGGATGCTCGGCGGAATGGGCATCGGGTGTTGGGTGTGGTGCGGGGTTCGGCGATTAATCAGGATGGTGCGTCGAATGGTTTGACGGCGCCTAATGGTCCGTCTCAGCAGCGGGTTATTCGGGCGGCGTTGGCGAATGCGGGGCTTTCGGCTGGTGATGTGGATGCGGTGGAGGCGCATGGCACGGGTACGACGTTGGGTGATCCGATTGAGGCTCAGGCGCTTCTTGCTACGTATGGGCAGGAGCGGGTTGATGGTGGTGAGCCGTTGTGGTTGGGGTCGATCAAGTCGAATATCGGTCATACGCAGGCGGCGGCTGGTGTGGCGGGTGTGATCAAGATGGTGATGGCGATGCGGGCGGGGGTGTTGCCGCGCAGTCTGCATATCGACGAGCCCTCGGAGCATGTGGACTGGTCGGCCGGCGCGGTGTCGCTGTTGACGGAGGAACGCGAGTGGACGACGGACGAGGGCCGTCCGCGCCGCGCCGGAGTGTCCTCCTTCGGCATCAGTGGGACCAACGCGCATGTGATCGTCGAGCAGGCCCCGCAGGACGCCGAACCGGGCGCGGTGGTGCTGCCGGGTGACCGTCTCCCCGTCCTGCCCTGGCCGATATCCGCCCACACCGACGAGGCATTGGCCGCCCAGGCGGAGCGATTGGCTTCGGCCACTGGTGAGCTGGATCCGGTGGACGTGGGTTGGTCGCTGGCCACCGGGCGTGCGGAGTTGACCTCCCGCGCGGTGGTGTGGGGTCGGGACGCTGGTGAACTGGTCGCCGGGCTGAGGTCGTTGGCCGCTGAGTCGGTGGTCGAGGGCCGGTTGGCGGTGTTGTTCACGGGCCAGGGCGCGCAGCGGGCGCGGATGGGTGCCGAACTTGCGGTTGCCTTCCCGGTGTTCGCGGATGCGTTGAACGAGGTGTGTGCCGGGTTCGAGGGTCTGTTGCCGCGTCCGTTGGGCGAGGTGCTTGCGGACGAGTCGAGCGCCGATCTGGATCGGACGGTGTTCACTCAGGCGGGGTTGTTCGCGGTTGAGGTGGCGTTGTGGCGGTTGGTGGAGTCGTTTGGGGTGCGGCCCGATTTTGTGGCCGGGCATTCGATCGGTGAGATCGCGGCCGCGCATGTGGCGGGGGTCTTTGATCTCGCTGATGCCTGCCGACTGGTCGCCGCCCGTGGGTCGTTGATGCAGGCGCTGCCGTCCGGTGGGGCGATGCTCTCGGTTCAGGCGTCGGAGGAGACCGTTCGCGCGGCAGACCTCAAGGGTCTCGACATCGCCGCCGTCAACGGGCCGCGGTCCCTGGTGGTCGCCGGCGAGGAGACCGCCATCGACGCGCTGCGGGAGACCTTCACCGAAGCGGGTGTGAAGACTCGCCGGCTCACCGTCTCGCACGCGTTCCACTCCTGGTTGATGGAGCCGATGCTGGCGGAGTTCGGGCAGGTCGCGCGGTCGTTGACCTATCGTGCGCCGGCGCTGCCGGTGATCTCCAATGTGACCGGTGAGTTGGCCGGGGTGGAGATCGGCAGCGCCGACTACTGGGTGGCCCATGTCCGCGCCACGGTGCGGTTCGCCGACGGGATCACCACGTTGCGTGCGGCCGGGGTGACGACGTTCGTCGAGCTGGGCCCGGACGCCACGCTCACCGCCATGGGCACGGAATGCCTGGACGATGACGACACCGCCGCCGCCTTTGTCTCCACCACCCGTCGTGAGCACGATGAGGTGGCGACGTTCACCACCGCGCTGTCCCGCGTCTGGGCCAGGGGCGCCTCGGTGGACTGGCGGGCCGCGTTCGCCGGCCGGGCCGTGCGCCACGTCGACCTGCCGACCTACGCCTTCCAGCGCCAGCGTTTCTGGCTGGAGGCGCCCGCATCCGCCGCCGATGTCGGTGGTGCGGGGTTGGTCGCGCCCGAACATCCGCTGCTGGGCGCCACGGTGCATCTGGCGGCCGAGTCCGGTGCGATGCTGACCGGGCGGCTTTCGCTGCGGACCCACCCGTGGCTCGCCGACCATGCCGTCGGCGGAACCGTGCTGCTGCCAGGCACCGGCTTCGTCGAGCTGGCGGTCCGCGCCGGCGACGAGGTCGGCTGCGGGCAGCTGAATGAACTGATGCTCCAAGCGCCGCTGGTCCTGCCCGAGCGGGGAGCGGTTCAGGTGCAGGTCGTCGTCGGGGCCCCCGACGGTTCCGGGCAGCGCGAGGTGCGGGTGTGGTCGCGTCCGGAAAGCGTCGACGCCGGCGAGTCGTGGACCTGCCACGCCGAAGGGCTGCTCGCCCCCGAGGCTCCCGAAGCTGCCGTCCGCGAACGGGTCGCCGACCTGGCGGCGTGGCCGCCGGCCGACGCCGAACCGGTGGAGGTGTCGGGCTTCTACTCGGCCATGGCCGAGGCGGGTTACGGATACGGGCCCGCGTTCCAGGGGCTGCGCGCGGCCTGGCGGCGCGGCGACGAGGTCTTCGCCGAGGTCGCGCTGCCGGAGGAGGTCCTGCCCGAGGCCGTGCGCTTCGGCCTCCACCCGGCGCTGCTCGATGCGGCGCTGCAGGCCAACGGGTTCGGTCCGCTGGCCGCCGAGGGCGGCGCGCGGCTCCCGTTCGCCTGGACGGGTGTCTCGCTGCTCGCCGCGGGCGCCACCGCCCTGCGGGTGCGGATCGTCCCCGCGGGCCCCGACGCCGTGTCCATCGACGCGGCCGACTCCGCGGGCCAGCCCGTGGCGCGCGTTGAGTCGCTGGTGCTGCGCGCCATGGCTGCGGCGGAGCTGGCGGCGGACGCCGGTCCCGAGCGGAACGCGCTCTTCGGCGTCGACTGGGTGCCGCTGCGCACCGACAACGCCAACGACGGTGCGACGTCGGCAGGTTGGGCGCTCCTCGGCGAGGACAGGTACGGCCTCGGCGACGGGCCCCCGCTGCGGGCCGCCGCCACCCTCGCCGACCTGGCCGGCATGGACGACGAGGTCCCCTCGGTCGTCCTGTGGTCCCCGGCCGCCGATGCCGGCGAACCGGCTGCGGCGGCGGAGGCGGAGGCCGTGACGCTGGAGGCGCTGGACGTCGTGCAGGAGTGGCTGGCGCGGGAAGAACTCGCCGATGCGCGGCTGGTCGTCGTCACCCGTGGGGCCGTCGCCACCGGGCCGGGAGAGGATGTGCGGCGTCTCGACCTCGCCCCGGTGTGGGGTCTGATCCGTTCCGCGCAGTCCGAGAACCCGGACCGGCTGCTGCTCCTCGACCTCGATCCCGATCCTGATCCCTACCTCGACTCCGCCCCTGAGGCCCCGGAGAACACCGATGTGGTCGCGGCCGTCAACGCGGCGCTGGCTGCCGGGGAGACGCAACTCGCGCTGCGCGCCGGCCAGTCGCGGGTGCCGCGCCTGGCACGCGCCGGCGCCGGCGGACCGCTGCTGCCCCCCACGAACGAGCCCGCATGGCGCCTGGAGTCCACCGGCGCCGGCACCCTGGAGAGCCTGGCGCTGCTGCCCGGCGCCGAGGTCACCGCTCCGCTGGAGTCCGGGCAGGTGCGCGTCGCCGTCCGGGCGGCCGGCCTCAACTTCCGCGATGTGCTGATCGGCCTCGGCATGTACCCGGGGGCGGCCAACCTCGGTGGCGAGGCCGCCGGCGTGATCGTCGACGTCGGTGCGGACGTCACGGAACTCGCCCCGGGGGACCGGGTGTTCGGCATCATCCCCGGCTCGTTCGGGCCGCTGGCCGTCACCGACCACCGGACGGTGGTGCGGATGCCGGACAGCTGGACGTTCGAGCAGGGCGCGGCCGTCCCGATCGTCTATCTCACGGCCTACTACGGGCTGGTCGACCTGGCCGAGCTGCGCGCCGGGGAGTCGGTGCTGATCCATGCCGCCGCCGGCGGTGTGGGCATGGCCGCCGTCCAACTCGCCCAGCACCTCGGCGCCGAGGTCTTCACCACGGCGAGCCGACCCAAATGGGACGTGGTGCGCGGCCTCGGCGTCGATGACCGGCATCTGGCCTCTTCCCGGGACCTGGACTTCCGCGACGCGTTCCTCGCCGCGACCGACGGTGCCGGCGTGGATGTCGTCCTTGACTCGCTGGCGCGGGAGTTCGTCGACGCGTCCCTCGAACTGCTGCCGCGCGGCGGCCGGTTCGTGGAGATGGGCAAGACCGATATCCGCGACCCCGAGCAGGTCGCCCAAGACCATCCTGGCGTCGCCTACCAGGCGTTCGACGTGCTCGACGCCGGCCCCGTCCGGCTCGGCGAGATGCTCACCGCGCTCGTCGAACTCTTCGAGCAGGGTGCGTTGCGCCCATTGCCGCTCACCACCTGGGATGTGCGGCGCGCCCCCGAGGCGCTGCGCTTCATGAGCCAGGCAAAGCACACCGGCAAGATCGTGCTCACCGTGCCCCGCGCGCTCGACGCGGACGGGACGGTGCTGATCACCGGCGGTACGGGGACCTTGGGTGCGCTGTTGGCGCGGCATCTGGTGACAGGACATGGGGTGCGGTCGCTGGTGTTGACCAGCCGTGCCGGCCTTGACGCTTCGGGCGCCGCCGAACTCGTCGCCGAGCTGCGTGAGTTGGGTGCCCGGGTGGAGGTCATCGCCTGTGACGCGGCGGACCGAGGGCAGTTGGCGGGTGCGCTGACCGCGGTGCCCGCAGAGTTCCCGCTGACGGGTGTGGTGCACGCGGCCGGTGTGTTGGACGATGGCCTGTTCGGCTCGTTGACGGCGGAGCAGGTGCGGCGGGTGCTGCGGCCGAAGGTGGACGCGGCCGTCAACCTGCACCAGTTGACCCGCGATATCGACCTGTCGATGTTTGTGCTGTACTCGTCGGCCGCCGGAGTGTTCGGCAACGCGGGGCAGGCCAACTACGCGGCGGCCAACACCTTCCTTGACGCCCTGGCCGCGCACCGCAGGGCCCACGGCCTGCCCGGTACCTCCCTGGCCTGGGGTCTGTGGGACGAGGCCAGCGGCATGACCGCCGATCTGGCCGTGCGGGACCGGGCCCGGATGGCCCAGAACGGCGTGCCGACCCTGGCATCCGATCACGGATTGGCGCTGTTCGACGCGGCCAGCGGGGCATACGACGCGCTGCTGGTGGCGACCCCGCTCGACCAGGCGGCCCTCCAGGCACAGGCCGACCAGGGCACGGTGCCCGGTCTGCTGCGCGGACTGGTCCGCCCCTCGCGCACCCGCCGTTCGGCGGTGGCCGCCGGGACGGGGGCGGAGGCGTCCACGCTGCGCCGGCAGCTTGCCGCGCTGGGTGAGAACGAATGCCTCCAGACGGTGCTTGAGCTGGTGCGCACCCATGTGGCGGCGGTGCTCGGCCACGCCGATCCGCTCGCCGTGGATCCCGAACGCCGGTTCAAGGACCTGGGATTCGACTCCCTGACCGCCGTCGAGCTGCGCAACCGCCTCACCACGGCCACCGGCCTGCGACTGCCGGCGACCCTGGTCTTCGACCATCCGACGCCCGGGGCCCTCGCCGCCTTCGTCTTCCGGGAGGTCTGGGGCGAGGTGGCCGACCAGGCCGGCGCCGTGGTGGCTACCCCCCACGCGGTCGACGAGCCGATCGCGATCGTCGGCATGGCCTGCCGGTTCCCGGGCGGCGTCGAATCGCCCGAGGACCTGTGGCGGCTGGTCGTCGAGGGCACGGACGCGGTCGGCGACTTCCCGACCGACCGTGGCTGGGACGTCGAACGCCTCTACGACCCGGAGATGGAGCGGCACGGCACCAGCTACACGCAGAAGGGCGCGTTCCTCTACGATGCGACGGAGTTCGACGCGGACTTCTTCGGCGTCTCGCCGCGCGAGGCGCTGGCCATGGATCCGCAGCAGCGGCTGCTCCTCGAAGCGTCCTGGCAGGTCTTCGAACAGGCAGGCATCGCCGCCGAGTCGGTGCGCGGCAGCCGAACGGGAGTCTTCGCCGGCGTGCTGGGGACCGGCTACGCCACCGGCCTGACCAGCATCCCCGAGCAGGTCGAGGGCTTTATCGGCACCGGCACCATGGTCAGCCTCGCCTCCGGCCGGGTGGCCTACACCCTTGGGCTTGAGGGCCCGGCGGTCACCGTGGACACCGCCTGCTCGTCGTCGCTGGTCGCGCTGCACCTGGCGGCGCAGGCGCTGCGCAACGGCGAATGCGATCTGGCGCTCGCCGGCGGCGCCACCGTGATGCCCACCCCCAACACCTTTGTCGAGTTCAGCCGGCAGCGCGGGCTGGCGACGAACGGTCGCTGCAAGCCGTTCGCCTCGGCGGCCGACGGCACCGGCTGGGGCGAGGGCGTCGGCATGCTCCTCGTCGAGCGCCTTTCGGACGCCCGCCGCAACGGGCACCGGGTGCTGGCCGTCGTCAAGGGCTCGGCGGTCAACCAGGACGGTGCGTCCAACGGACTGACCGCGCCGAACGGTCCTTCTCAACAGCGGGTGATCCGGGCCGCGTTGGCCAATGCCGGTCTCTCGGCCGGGGATGTCGACGTGGTGGAGGCGCATGGCACGGGCACCCGGCTCGGCGACCCGATCGAGGCGCAGGCGCTGCTCGCCACCTACGGCCAGGAGCGGGACGAGGACCGGCCGCTGTGGTTGGGGTCCATCAAGTCCAATATCGGCCACACCCAAGCTGCCGCCGGCGTCGCGGGCATCATCAAGATGGTCATGGCCATGCGCGAGGGCGTCCTCCCCTCGACCCTCCATGTGGACGAGCCGACCTCGCATGTGGACTGGTCGGCGGGTGCGGTGGCGCTGCTGTCGGAGTCCAGGGAGTGGACGGAGCAGGGCGGGCCGCGTCGGGCGGGCGTCTCCTCGTTCGGCATCAGCGGCACCAACGCGCATGTGATCGTCGAGCAGGCTCCGGAGGATGCCGAGCCGGCGGCCGTGGTGCTGCCGGGGGCGCCGGCTTCGGTGCTGCCGTGGGTGCTTTCCGCGCGGAGCGGGGAGGCGTTGGGGGCGCAGGCGGAGCGGTTGGCTTCGGTGGCGGGCGATCTTGATATCGCCGATGTGGGTTGGTCGTTGGCCACCGGGCGTGCGGAGCTGTCGACGCGGGGCGTGGTGTGGGGTCGGGACGCTGGTGAACTGCTAGCCGGGTTGGGGTCGTTGGCCGCTGAGTCGGTGGTCGAGGGCCGGTTGGCGGTGTTGTTCACGGGTCAGGGTGCGCAGCGGGCGCGGATGGGTGCCGAACTGGCGGCCGTCTTCCCGGTGTTCGCCGATGCCTTGGCCGAGGTGTGTGCGGGGTTCGACGGGTTGTTGCCGCGTCCGTTGGGCGAGGTGCTTGCGGACGAGTTGAGCGCTGATCTGGATCGGACGGTGTTCACTCAGGCCGGGTTGTTCGCTGTTGAGGTGGCGCTGTGGCGGTTGGTGGAGTCGTTTGGGGTGCGACCCGACTTTGTGGCGGGGCACTCCATTGGTGAGATCGCGGCCGCTCATGTCGCCGGGGTCTTTGACCTCGCTGATGCCTGCCGACTGGTCGCCGCCCGTGGGTCGTTGATGCAGGCGCTGCCGTCCGGTGGCGCGATGCTTTCGGTTCAGGCGTCGGAGGAGGCGGTTCGTGAGCGCACGGATCTGGATATCGCCGCCGTCAACGGTCCCCAGTCCGTGGTGGTCGCCGGCAGTGAGGCCGCCATCGAGGCACTGCGCGCTCAGTTCGCCGAAGCGGGTGTCAAGACACGGAAGTTGACCGTCTCGCACGCGTTCCACTCCCGGTTGATGGAGCCGATGCTGGGCGAGTTCGAGGAAGTCGCCCAGTCCGTCACCTACCGCGCCCCCGCCCTGCCGGTGATTTCCAATGTGACGGGTGCGGCGGCCGGGGTGGAGATCGGCAGCGCCGAGTACTGGGTGGGGCATGTGCGGGCCACCGTTCGGTTCGCCGATGGGATCACCGCGTTGCGTGCCGCCGGGGTGGCGACGTTCCTTGAGTTGGGTCCGGATGCCACGTTGACCGCGATGGGTGCGGAGTGCCTGGCCGAGGACGACACGACGGCCGCGTTCGTTCCCACCACCCGTCGGGAGCATGACGAGGTGGCGACGTTCACCGCCGGCCTCTCCCGGGTGTGGGCGCGCGGAACGTCCGTCGACTGGCGGGCGGCGTTCGCCGGCCGGGCCGTCCGGCAGGTGGAGCTGCCGACCTACGCCTTCCAGCGCCGCCGCTACTGGCTGGAGGGCGACACCAACGGCGACCCGACCGGCCTCGGTCAAAGCGCCGCCGGACACCCGCTGTTGGGCGCCAGCGTCAACCTGGCCGCCGAGGGCGGAGTGATGCTGACGGGCCGTCTCTCCCTGAGCACCCACCCGTGGCTGGCCGACCACGCCATCGGTGGCACGGTGCTCTTCCCCGGCACCGGCTTTGTCGAACTGGCCATCCGCGCCGGCGACGAGGTCGGCAGCACCCTGCTGCACGAACTCACTCTCCAGGCGCCGCTGGTCCTCCCCGAGCGCGGTGCCGTTCAGGTGCAGGTCGTGGTCGGTGGTGCCGACGAGGCGGGCCGGCGCGAGGTGCGGATCTACTCCCGCCCGGAGAGCGCCCAGACCGAAGAGACCTGGACCTGCCACGCCGACGGCGTGCTCGACCCGGAACGGGTCGCGCCGGCCGAGGAGACCGCCCCCGGCCAGTGGCCCCCGGCCGACGCCGAGACGGTCGATGTCTCCGGCTTCTATGCCGCGATCGGCGAGGCAGGCTACGGCTATGGCCCCATGTTCCAGGGGCTGCGGGCCGCCTGGCGGCGCGGCGACGAGATCTTCGCCGAGGTCGCCCTGCCCGAGTCCGCTGGGGCCGACGCGGGCCGCTTCGGCATCCACCCCGCGCTGCTCGACGCCGTACTGCACGCGCACGGGCTGGGCGCCTCCGCCGACGGAGACGCCGAGGACGACGGGCGGATTCGGCTGCCGTTCGCCTGGTCGGGAGTGTCCCTGCAGGCCACCGGCGCCACGGCGGTGCGGGTCCACTGCACGGTCAGAAGCCGGGAGAACGCGTCGATCGCGCTGGCCGACGCGACCGGCCGGCCGGTCGCTCGGATCGACTCCCTCACCCTGCGCGCGGTGAGCACAGGCCAACTCGCCTCGAAGGACTCGGACGCCCTGGACTCGCTCTACCGGCTCGACTGGCTACCGGCCGAGGCCGGCGAGGCCAACACCCAGATCGACCAGGGCACTTGGGCACTGCTCGTCGACGACGACCCCCTGGGGCTCGGCCTGCCCAACCGTGAGCAGCCGATCGGGGACGGCACCGCCGCACCCGGCGTTCTGGTGCTGACGCACGGCGATGGCGCGGCCGCCGGCGAACTGGCGGACGCCGCCCGCGAGAAGACGCTGGAGACATGGCGCGCCGTGCGCGACTGGCTGGCGGACGAGCGGCTGGCCGACTCCCGACTGCTGGTGGTCACCTCGGGCGCGGTCCCCGTCGGACCCGGCCAGGACATCGCCGATCTCCCCGCCGCCCCGATCTGGGGCCTGGCGCGGACGGCCCAGGCGGAGAACCCGGGCCGCATCGTCCTGCTGGACCTGGAACCCGGCACGGCGGGGCCCGCCGCCGCTTCCGTTCTGGCCGCCGCGCTTTCCGGTTCGGAGTCACAACTGGCGGTGCGGGGTGGGGTGTTGTTGGCGCCTCGGTTGGTGCGGGTGTCGGCTGTGGGTGGTGGGTTGGTGCCGCCGGTGGGTGAGTCCGGGTGGCGGTTGGATGTGACGGGTGGCGGCACGTTGGAGTCGTTGGCGTTGGTGCCGGCTCCCGAGGCCGCGCGGGGTCTGGCCGCTGGTGAGGTGCGGGTGGCGGTTCGTGCCGCCGGGCTGAACTTCCGTGATGTGTTGATGGGCCTGGGGATGTATCCGGGTGAGGTGCTGCTCGGCAGCGAGGCCGCCGGCGTGGTCGTCGAGGTCGGTGCGGATGTCACCGAACTGGCCGTCGGCGACCGGGTGATGGGCCTGATCCACCAGGGCTTCGGCTCGTCGGCGATGGTCGACGCCCGGCTGGTCGTGCCGATGCCGGAAGGCTGGTCGTTCGAGCAGGCAGCCTCCGTGCCCGTGGTCTATCTGACCGCCTACTACGGGCTGGTCGACCTGGCCGGTCTGCGGTCCGGGGAGTCGGTGCTGATCCATGCCGCCGCCGGTGGCGTGGGCATGGCCGCCGTGCAACTCGCCCAGCACCTGGGCGCGACGGTGTTCGCCACCGCCAGCGAGGCCAAGCAGCCGGCGGTGCGGGAGTTGGGGGTCGCGGGGGAGCGGATCGCGTCCTCGCGTGATCTGGACTTCCGCGAGGCGTTCCTGGCGGCGACCGACGGCGCGGGCGTCGATGTCGTCCTTGACTCGCTGGCGCGGGAGTTCGTCGACGCGTCCCTCGAACTGCTGCCGCGCGGCGGCCGGTTCCTGGAGATGGGCAAGACCGATATCCGCGACCCCCAGCAGATCGCCCAGGACCACCCCGGCGTCACCTACCGCGCCTTCGACATGCTGGAGGCCGGCCATGACCGGATCGGCGAGATGCTGCGGCATATCGTCGAACTGCTCGGCCGGGGCCGGGTGCGGCCACTGCCGGTGACCACCTGGGATGTGCGGCGGGCGCCGGAGGCGTTCCGGTTTATGAGTCAGGCCCGGCACATCGGGAAGATCGTGCTGACCGTACCGGCCGGTCTGGAACCGAACGGCACGGTGCTGATCACCGGCGGCACCGGCACCCTCGGTTCGCTGCTGGCCCGCCATCTGGTCACCGAGCATCGGGTGACCTCGCTGGTGCTGACCAGCCGCGCCGGGCTCGACGCCCCCGGCGCCGCCGAACTCACCTCCGAACTAAGCGAGTTGGGCGCCCAGGTGCGGATCGCCGCCTGTGACGCGGCCGACCGCGAGCAGCTGGCCGCCGTCCTCGCAGCCATCCCCACCGAGCACCCCCTGACCGGTGTCGTCCACGCCGCCGGCATCGCGGACGACGGAATGCTCGGCTCGCTCAGCGAGGAGCGGATCGAGCGGGTGCTGCGACCGAAGATCGACGCCGCCGTCAACCTGCACGAGCTGACCCGGGACGCCGATCTGCGGCTCTTCGCGCTCTACTCCTCCTCGGCCGGCATCCTCGGCAACGCCGGACAGGCCAACTACGCGGCCGCCAACACCTTCCTCGACGCGCTGGCCGCCCACCGCCGAGCCCATGGTCTGCCCGCGACCTCCCTCGCCTGGGGGCTCTGGGAGCAGGCGAGCGCGGTCAGCGGCAACCTGTCGCAGGCCGATCTCAGCCGCCTGGCGCGCGGCGGCCTGGCTCCTCTCGACTCGGCCCAGGGACTGGCGCTCTTCGACCTCGCCCGAGGGCTCGACGAGGCCGTAACCGTCCCGATCAGGCTCGACCTCGCCGCGATGCGCAGCCGCGCCCAGGCCAGCGGCGCCCAGGCCGTGCCGCCGCTGTTCCGCACCCTGATCCGGGTCACCGGGCGGCGTACCGCGGCCGGCGGGACGGGCAGCCCGTCCTCGCTCACCGCCCAGCTCGGGCGGCTGGCCGCCGCCGACCGGGTGACGCTGGTATCCGAACTGGTCCGCACCCATGTGGCGGCCGTGCTCGGCCACGCCGACGCCCAAGCGGTCAACGCCGAACGGCAGTTCAAGGACCTGGGCTTCGACTCCCTCACCGCCGTCGAACTCCGCAACCGGCTCAACGGGGCCACCGGTCTCCGGCTGCCGGCCACGCTGATCTTCGACTACCCGACGCCGGCCGCGCTCGCCGCGTTCCTGCTCGGCGAACTCGGCGGCGACACCGAGGAGTCGGACCAGCCGACGACGTCCGCCGACATCGCGACCGACGAACCGCTCGCCATCGTCGGAATGGCCTGCCGGTTCCCCGGCGGCATGGACTCACCGGAGGAGCTGTGGCGTCAACTCGTCAACGGCGTCGACGCGATGGGGCCGTTCCCCGCCGACCGGGGCTGGGATCTGGAACGCCTCTACGACCCGGACCCCGAGACCCTTGGGGCCTCCTATGTGCGGGAGGGCGGCTTTATCCACGAGGCGTCCGAGTTCGACGCCGACTTCTTCGGTATCTCGCCGCGCGAGGCGCTGGCCATGGATCCGCAGCAGCGGCTGCTCCTCGAAGTCGCCTGGGAATCCCTGGAGCGGTCCGGCATCGATCCGACGTCGCTGCGCGGCCGAGCCGTCGGCACCTTTATCGGCGGCGTCCAGTCCGCCTATGGCAGCAGCACGCAGGGCATGTCCGACAGTGCCGAGGGCTATGCGCTCACCGGCACCACGACCAGCGTGATCTCGGGCCGGGTCGCCTATGTGCTGGGTCTTGAGGGCCCGGCGGTGACGGTGGACACGGCCTGCTCGTCGTCGCTGGTCGCGCTGCATCTGGCGGCGCAGGCGCTGCGCAACGGCGAATGCGAGATGGCGCTGGCCGGCGGTATCACCGTCATGGCCACGCCGGGTGCCTTTGTCGAGTTCAGCCGGCAGCGCGGGTTGGCGGCCGACGGTCGCTGCAAGCCGTTCGCCTCGGCGGCCGACGGCACCGGCTGGGGCGAGGGCGTCGGCGTCCTGGTGGTCGAGCGGCTTTCGGACGCCCGCCGCAACGGGCACCAGATCCTCGCGGTGGTCAAGGGCTCGGCGGTCAACCAGGACGGCGCGTCCAACGGACTGACCGCGCCGAACGGTCCTTCTCAACAGCGGGTGATCCGGGCCGCGTTGGCCAACGCCGGGCTGACGACCGCGGACATCGACGCGGTGGAGGCGCATGGCACGGGCACCCGCCTGGGTGACCCGATCGAGGCCCAGGCGTTGATCGCGACCTATGGCCAGGAGCGGGACGAGGACCGGCCGCTGTGGTTGGGGTCCATCAAGTCCAATATCGGCCACACCCAGGCGGCGGCCGGTGCCGCCGGCCTGATCAAGATGGTGATGGCGATGCGGCATGGGCAGTTGCCCCAAACGCTGCACGTGGACGAGCCGACCAGTCAGGTCGACTGGTCGGGTACCGTCGCGCTGCTGCGGGAGACCCAACAGTGGAAGTCCAACGGCCAGCCGCGTCGTGCCGGCGTCTCCTCGTTCGGCATTAGCGGCACCAATGCCCATGTGATCCTGGAGCAGGCTCCGGAGGATGCCGAGCCGGCGGCCGTGGTGTTGCCGGGGGCACCGGCTTCGGCGTTGCCGTGGGTGCTTTCCGCGCGGAGCGGGGAGGCGTTGGCGGCGCAGGCGGAGCGGTTGGCTTCGGTGGCGGGCGATCTCGATATCGCCGATGTGGGGTGGTCGTTGGCCACCGGGCGTGCGGAGCTGTCGACGCGGGGCGTGGTGTGGGGTCGGGACGCCGGTGAACTGGTCGCGGGGCTGGGGTCGTTGGCCGCTGAGTCGGTGGTCGAGGGCCGGTTGGCGGTGTTGTTCACGGGTCAGGGTGCGCAGCGGGCGCGGATGGGTGCCGAACTGGCGGCTGCCTTCCCGGTGTTCGCGGATGCTTTGGCCGAGGTGTGTGCGGGCTTCGATGGGTTGTTGCCGCGTCCGTTGGGCGAGGTGCTTGCGGACGAGTCGAGCGCTGATCTGGATCGGACGGTGTTCACTCAGGCGGGGTTGTTCGCGGTTGAGGTGGCGTTGTGGCGGTTGGTGGAGTCGTTTGGGGTGCGGCCCGATTTTGTGGCGGGGCATTCGATCGGTGAGATCGCGGCGGCTCATGTCGCCGGGGTCTTTGATCTGGCTGATGCCTGTCGTTTGGTGGCGGCGCGTGGGTCGTTGATGCAGGCGTTGCCGTCCGGTGGGGCGATGCTCTCCGTTCAGGCGTCGGAGGAGACGGTTCGTGAGCGCACGGATCTGGATATCGCCGCCGTCAACGGTCCCCAGTCCGTGGTGGTCGCCGGTGCTGAGGCCGACGTCGAGGCACTGCGGGCCGAGTTCGCCGAAGCGGGTGTCAAGACCCGGCGGTTGACGGTCTCGCATGCGTTCCACTCCCGGTTGATGGAGCCGATGCTGGGCGAGTTCGAGGAAGTCGCCCAGTCCGTCACCTACCGCGCCCCCGCCCTGCCGGTGATTTCCAATGTGACGGGTGCGGCGGCCGGGGTGGAGATCGGCAGTGCCGAGTACTGGGTGGGGCATGTCCGCGCCACCGTCCGGTTCGCCGACGGGATCACCGCGTTGCGTGCGGCCGGGGTGGCGACGTTCCTTGAGTTGGGTCCGGATGCCACGTTGACCGCGATGGGCGCTGAGTGCCTGGCCGAGGACGACACGACGGCCGCGTTCGTTCCCACCACCCGTCGGGAGCATGACGAGGTGGCGACGTTCACCGCCGGCCTCTCCCGGGTGTGGGCGCGCGGCGCGCGGCTGGACTGGCGGGCCGCTTTCGCCGGGCGGGCCGTCCGGCAGGTGGAGCTGCCGACCTACGCCTTCCAGCGCCGCCGCTACTGGCTGGAGGGCGACACCAACGGCGACCCGACCGGCCTCGGCCTTGGCGCCGCCGGGCATCCGCTGCTCGGCGCGGCGGTCAGCCTGGCCGCCGAGGACGGGGTGGTTCTCACCGGCCGGATCTCCGCGCGGCTGCAGCCCTGGCTGGCCGATCACACCATCGGCGGCACGGTGCTCTTCCCGGGCACCGGCTTTGTCGAGCTGGCCGTCCGCGCCGGCGACGAGGTCGGCTACGGGCAGGTGCGGGAGCTGACGCTCCAGGCGCCGCTCGCGCTGCCCGAGCGGGGCGCCGTCCAGGTGCAGGTCGTGGTCGGTGGGCCGGATCCGACGGGCGGTCGTGAGGTGCGGATCTACTCCCGCCCGGAGAACGCCGACGCCGGCGACGCGTGGCTCCACCACGCCGATGGCGTACTCGATCGGGAGGCCGAACCGCTGCCGGACGCACAGGACTTGGCCGTCTGGCCGCCGGCGGGTGCGGAGGCCGTCGAGGTGTCCGGGATCTACCCGACGCTCGCCGACTCGGGCTATGGATACGGGCCCGTGTTTCAGGGGTTGCGTGCCGCCTGGCGGTATGGCAGCGAGATCTTCGCCGAGGTCGCGCTGCCCGACGAGGAGGCCGGCCGTGCCTCGCGCTACGGCCTGCACCCGGCGCTGCTGGACGCCGCACTGCATGCGCAGGGCCTGGCCGCCGCCGACGCCGGGACCGACCCGAAGGAGTCCGAGGGCGGCAACGGCGTGCGGCTGCCGTTCGCCTGGTCCGGAGTGTCGCTGCTGGCCTCCGGCGCGACCGCCCTGCGGGTGCGCATCATCCCGGTCTCCGACAACGAAATCGCACTTCAGATCGCCGATGCCGCCGGGCGTCCGGTGGCCGCCGTCGGCTCCCTGCTGCTGCGCGCGGTGACCGGGGAACAGCTGGCCGCGGCGGCCGCCGCCACATCCGACGCGCTGCTCCGGGTCGAGTGGACACCGCTGGCCGACGGCGGGGACATTTCCGCCGCCGACTGCGCTGTGCTGGGCTCCGCGCCGCTCGACGGGGCCGGGCTCGCCACCCGGCACCGGGACCTCTCCGCCCTCGTCAGCGCGCTGGACGCGGGTGCGGAACCGCCGGCCGTGCTGCTGCTGCCCTGCCTGCCGTCGGCCGACGACCGGCCGCTGAACGTAGGGGGTGGGGAGGCCATCACTGGGGTGTTGGCCGTCTTGCGGGCGTGCTTGGTTGATGAGCGGTTGGCCGTGTCGCGTCTGGCGGTGGTCACTCAGGGGGCGATAGCCGGACACGGCAACGATGTGAGGGATCTGATGCACACGCCGGTGTGGGGGCTGGTGCGGTCCGCGCAGACGGAGAACCCCGGCCGGTTCCTGCTGGTCGACCTCGACCCCGATGCCGCGGTCGAGGAGAGCGCGGTAACCGATGCGGTCGCGCGGGCCATCGCGGCCGACGAGCCGCAGATCGCGGTCAGGGAAGGGCAGTTGCGCGTGCCCAGGCTGACCAGGGTCGTCGAGACCGGCGGCGGGAAGCCGGCCGCGTCGGCCACGTTCCCCGGCACCGTGCTGGTCACCGGCGGAACCGGCGCCCTGGGCGGGCTGCTGGCCCGCCATCTGGTCACCGAACACGGTGTGACCTCCCTGCTGCTGACCAGCCGGGCCGGTATCAACGCCGCCGGCGCCCGCCAACTCGCCGCTGAGCTGGGCGAGTTGGGTGCGGAAGTGGAGATCGCCGCCTGCAATGTGGCGGACCGCGACCAGCTCGCCAAGGTCCTCGACAGCATCCCGGCCGAGCGTCCGCTCACCGGAGTGGTGCACGCGGCCGGGGTGCTGGACGACGGGCTGATCGCCACGCTGACGGATGATCAGTTGCGACGGGTGCTGCGGCCGAAGATGGAAGCGGCCGTCAATCTGCACGAGTTGACGAGGGACGCCGACCTGTCGCTGTTTGTGCTCTACTCCTCGGTGGCGGGCATCCTCGGCGGCCCTGGCCAGGGCAACTACGCGGCGGCCAACACCTTCCTCGACGGACTGGCCGCCCACCGGCGCGCACTCGGCCTGCCCGGCGTCTCCCTGGCCTGGGGCCCCTGGGCCGAAGCCGGCGGCATGGCCGGGGAGTTGGGCGCCGCCGACCGGGAACGGATGGCCGGCAGCGGCCTGGTGCCGCTGTCGCGAGCCCAGGGGCTCGCGCTCTTCGACGAGGCGCTGCTCCTCGGCGACGAACCCCTGCTGGTGGCCGCCCCGTTGGACGCCTCGGCGCTGCGGCGGCAGGCGGAGCGCGGGCCGCTGCCCGGGATGCTCCGTGGCCTGGTCCGCACTCGGCCGAGGCGTGCCTCGGCGGCCGGCGCCTCCGGCGCCGACGACCCGGCGGCCCTGCGGCGGCGGCTGGCCGGCCTGAGCGAGGCGGAGCGGGTGCGCGTCGTCACCGACCTGGTACGCGGCGAGGTCGCCCAGGTTCTCGGGCATCAGAACGCCGTCGCCGTCGATGTGGACCGGCAATTCCAGGAGTTGGGGTTCGACTCGCTGACGGCGGTCGACCTGAGGAACCGGCTCGGCTTCGCCACCGGGCTGCGGCTGGCCGCCAGCCTCGTCTTCGACCACCCGACGCCGGCCGGGCTGGCCCAGGCGCTTGTCGGGCAGCTCGTGCCCGAGGACGCCGGCCCGCCGGAGGACGCACGGGACGCGGAGCTCCGCGACCTGCTGGCGTCCATCCCGCTCGCCCAACTCCGGGCGTCGGGGCTGATGGAAGCGCTGCTCCAGCTGGCCCAGCCGGCGGACGACGAGGAGAAGTCGTCGTCCGAGGACGATCCGGATCTCGGCCTGGCCGACATGGAGGTCGACGACCTCGTGCGGATGGCACTCGGCGACTCCGACTCCTGACCGAATCCACGAGAAAGCTGAACGCTCATGGCGGCATCCATTGGCAACGAGAAGATCGTCGAGGCCCTGCGGGCTTCGCTGGCCGAGACCAAGCAACTCCGCAAGCAGAACCGGCAGCTCCTCGCCGCGCACCGCGAGCCGATCGCGATCGTCGGAATGGCCTGCCGCTACCCGGGTGGGGTCAACTCGCCCGAAGACCTGTGGGAGTTGGTGAGCACCGGCGCGGACGTGATCGGCACCTTCCCCGTCGACCGTGGCTGGGATGTCGAGGGCATCTACGATCCTGAGCCGGGGGTGCCGGGGCGCACCTACAGTCGTGAGGGCGGATTCCTCTACGAGGCGGCGGACTTCGACGGCGAACCGTTCGCCATCGCGCCGCGTGAGGCGCTGGCCATGGACCCGCAGCAGCGGCTGCTGCTGGAGACGACCTGGGAGGCGTTCGAACGGGCCGGTATTCCGGCGGACTCGGTGCGCGGCAGCCGCACCGGCGTCTTCGCCGGGCTGATGTACCACGACTACGGCAGCCGGCTGACCCGGCTGCCGGACGAGGTCGGCGGCTATATCGGCACCGGCACGGCCGGCAGTGTGCTCTCCGGGCGGCTGGCCTACTCGTTCGGCCTTGAGGGCCCGGCGGTCACCGTGGACACCGCCTGCTCCTCGTCGCTGGTCGCGCTGCATCTGGCGGCGCAGGCGCTGCGCAACGGCGAGTGCGATCTGGCGCTCGCGGGCGGCGTCACCGTGATGTCGACGCCGGCGACCTTTGTGGAGTTCGGGCGCCAGCGCGGACTGGCCGCCGACGGCCGCTGCAAGTCCTTCGCCTCGGCGGCCGACGGCACCGGTTGGGGCGAGGGCGCGGGGATGCTGCTCGTCGAGCGGCTTTCGGACGCCCGCCGCAACGGGCACCGGGTGCTGGCCGTGGTGCGGGGCTCCGCCATCAACCAGGACGGCGCGTCGAACGGGTTGACGGCGCCCAACGGTCCCTCCCAACAGCGCGTGATCCGGCAGGCGTTGGAGAACTCGCTGCTGACGGCCGCCGATGTGGACACGGTGGAGGGGCATGGCACCGGCACCTCGCTGGGCGACCCGATCGAGGCGCAGGCGCTGCTGGCCACCTATGGGCAGGAGCGGCCGGGGGACCGGCCGCTGTGGTTGGGCTCCATCAAGTCCAATATGGGCCACACCCAGGCGGCGGCCGGTGTCGCCGGCATCATCAAGATGGTCATGGCCATGCGGGCGGGCGTGCTGCCGCCCACCCTGCATGTGGACGAGCCCTCGGAGTTCGTGGACTGGTCCGCCGGCGCGGTGGCGCTGTTGACGGAGGCGCGGGAATGGACGGTGGACGAGGGCCGTCCGCGTCGGGCCGGGGTGTCCTCCTTCGGCATCAGCGGCACCAACGCGCATGTGATTCTGGAGCAGGCGCCGGACGACGCCGAGCCGTCCGCCACCGTCCTCCCAGGGAACGCGCTCCCCGCGCTGCCCTGGACGCTGTCCGCCCATACCGACGAGGCGCTGACCGCTCAGGCGGGGCGACTGGCCGCTGCAGTCGGCGAGTTGGACCCGGTGGACGTCGGCTGGTCGCTGGCGGACACGCGGACCCAACTGGCTTCGCGCGCGGTGGTGTGGGGTCGGGACGCCGATGAACTGGTCGCCGGGCTGCGGGCGTTGGCCGTCGAGGGCGCGGTGGACGGCCGGTTGGCGGTGTTGTTCACGGGTCAGGGCGCGCAGCGGGCGCGGATGGGTGCCGAACTGGCCGCTGCCTTCCCGGTGTTCGCCGAGGCGCTGAACGAGGTCTGTGCCGGGTTCGACGGGTTGTTGCCGCGTCCGTTGGGCGAGGTGCTTGCGGACGAGTCGAGCGCCGATCTTGACCAGACCGTGTTCGCCCAGGCGGGGTTGTTCGCTGTTGAGGTGGCGTTGTGGCGGTTGGTGGAGTCGTTCGGGGTGCGGCCTGATTTTGTGGCCGGGCATTCGATTGGTGAGATCGTGGCGGCTCATGTGGCCGGGGTCTTTGATCTTGCTGATGCCTGTCGTCTGGTGGCGGCGCGTGGGTCGTTGATGCAGGCGTTGCCGTCCGGTGGGGCGATGCTGTCCGTCCAGGCGTCGGAGGAGACCGTCCGCGAGCGCACGGATCTCGATATCGCGGCCGTCAACGGTCCGCTCTCCGTGGTCGTCGCCGGTGCTGAGGCCGAGGTTGAGGCGCTGCGCGCCGAGTTCGCCGAAGCGGGCGTGAAGACCCGGCGGTTGACCGTTTCGCATGCGTTCCACTCGCGGTTGATGGAGCCGATGCTGGGCGAGTTCCAGCGGGTCGCCGAATCGCTGACCTACCACGCCCCCACCGTCCCCGTGATCTCCCATGTCACCGGCGAGGAGGCGGGCGAGGAGATCGTCACCGCCGACTACTGGGTACGGCATGTGCGGGCCACGGTGCGGTTCGCCGACGGGATCAGCACGCTGCGCGCCGCCGGAACGGCCACCTTCCTCGAATTGGGCCCGGACGCCACGCTCACCGCGATGGGCGCCGAATGCGTCCCCGACGGCGACACCGGCGCCGCGTTTGTCGCCGCCACCCGCCGCGAACGCGACGAGGTGGCGACGTTCACCGCCGCGCTCTCCCGGGTCTGGGTACGCGGCGCCTCCGTCGACTGGCGGGCCGCTTTCGCCGGCCGGACCGTCCGGCAGGTGGACCTGCCGACCTATGCCTTCCAGCATCAGCGGTACTGGCTCCAGAACGCGCCGCTCACCGACGAGTTGGCCGCCGTCGACCCCGAGGAGGCACGGTTCTGGGACGCCGTCGAGCAGCAGAACCTCGCGGTGCTCGCCGAGGCGCTGCAGGTGGACGGCGACGACTCGCTCCGCGATGTGCTGCCGCAGCTCTCCTCCTGGCGGCGCGAGCGGCGCGAACGAGGTCTGGCCGGCGACCACCGCTACCGGGTGGAGTGGAAGCCGGTCGAGCCGCCGGCGCCCGCGTTGCGCGGCGGCAGCTGGCTGCTCGTCGTTCCCTCGGCAGCGACCGATCCGGCGCTGATCGAGTCCTGTCACGCCGCGCTGACCGCGCACGGCGCGCGGGTGGAGCCCGTCACCATCGAGGCCGATGGCGCCCACCGGATGGAACTCGCCGACCACCTCACCGAGTTGGTGCTCGACCTGGCGGCCGGCGCGCCCTCGGAGGATGACCAGCCCCCGTTCACCGGGGTGCTGTCACTGCTCGCGCTGGCCGAGACGCCGACGCTCGTCGACGACGAACTGCCCCACGGCCTGGCCGCCACCGTCACCCTGGTGCAGGCGCTCGCCGACGCCGGCATCGGCGCCCCGCTGTGGTGCGCCACACGCGGCGCCATCGCCGGCGCCCCGGCCGAGCCGGCACCGGACGCCACGCAGGCGATGCTCTGGGGCCTGGGCCGGGTCATCGGCCTGGAGACACCCGAGCGGTGGGGCGGCCTGGTGGACCTCCCCGAAGAGCTGGACGAGCGCGGCGCCCGGCTGCTGGCCGGGCTGCTGTCCGGCGGCGGCGAGGACCAGGTGGCGGTGCGCCGCTCCGGCGCGTTGGCCCGCCGGCTGGCGCAGGCGCCCCTGCCGCCGGAGTCCGCCGACGCGGCCTGGCCGCCTTCCGGCACCGTGCTGATCACCGGCGGCACCGGCGGCATCGGCGCCGAACTGGCGCGCTGGCTCGCCGAGAACGGCGCCCAGCATCTGCTGCTGCTCAGCCGACGCGGCGCCGAGGCGCCCGGCGCACCCGAACTGGCCGACGAACTCCGCGCCGCGGGCGCCGAGGTGACGCTCGCGGCCTGCGACGCCGCCGACCGCGAGCGGCTGGCCCGGGTGCTGGCCGATGTGCCGGATGACCGGCCGCTGACCTCCGTGGTGCATGCCGCCGGCGTGCTGGACGACGGCCTGCTGGACACCCTCACCGCCGAGCCGATGCGCCGGGTGCTGCGGCCCAAGGTGACCGCGGCGCTCAACCTGCACGTGCTGACGCTCCATCATCAACTCTCCAGCTTCATCCTGTTCTCCTCCTTCGCCGGCACCTTCGGATCGCCGGGGCAGGCCGCCTACGCGGCCGGCAACGCCTTTCTCGACGCGCTCGCCGAACGCCGTCGGGACGCGGGTCTGCCGGCCGTCTCCGTCGCCTGGGGGCCATGGGCCGGCGCCGGCATGGCCACCGGAACGGAGGCCGTCGAACGCGGCATGCGCCGCTCCGGGCTGACGCCGCTGGTGCCCGGCCGGGCCCTCACCGCGCTGCGGCAGGCGGTGCGCGGCGGCGACCGCACGGTCAGCGTCTTCGACGTGGACTGGGAACAGTTCGCCGGCGTCTTCGCCGCGCTTCGGCCCAGCCCGCTGATCGGCGACCTGCCGCAGGTGCGGCAACTGGCCGAGCGCGCCGGACCCGGGCAGCAACAGGCCGAGCAGGGCGGCGAGTTGGTGGGCCGGCTGCTGGGCCTCGCGC
This sequence comes from Streptomyces sp. NBRC 109706, assembly GCF_000974485.1. Classification (GTDB taxonomy): domain Bacteria; phylum Actinomycetota; class Actinomycetes; order Streptomycetales; family Streptomycetaceae; genus Streptomyces. The sequence goes on from NZ_BBOM01000008.1 coordinate 53,867, forward strand.
CGCAGGAGCGGGAGAAGGCCCTGGTGGAGCTGGTGCGCGACCAGGTCGCGACCGTGCTCGGACACCGTGGCGGGCAGGCGGTCGCCCGCGACAAGCCGTTCAAGGAACTCGGCTTCGACTCGCTGGCCGCCGTCGAACTGCGGAACCGGCTGATCGCCGCGACCGGCCTGGCGCTGCCCGCCACCCTGGTCTTCGACCACCCCACCTCGCTCGCCGTCGCCCGCTTTCTGCGCGGCGAACTGCTCCCCGACGAGGGCGCCCAGGGCCCGTCCGGCGCCATGGCGCGCGCCGGACGAGGCGACGACCCGGCGGACGACCCGATCGTGATCATCGGCATGTCCTGCCGCTACCCCGGCGGCGTCGAATCGCCAGACGACCTGTGGCGGCTGGTGGCCGACGGCACCGACGCCATCGGCCGCTACCCCGACGACCGGGGCTGGAACATCGACGACTACTACGACCCGGACCCCGACCGGCTGGGCGCGACATACACCCGCGAAGGCGGATTCCTCACCGGCGCCGGGGACTTCGACGCCGCGTTCTTCGGCATCTCGCCGCGCGAGGCGCTGGCCATGGACCCGCAGCAGCGGCTGCTGCTCGAAGCGTCCTGGGACGCCATCGAACGGGCCGGCATCGACCCGACGACGCTGCACGGCAGCCAGACCGCCGTCTACACCGGCATCGTCGCCCTCACCAACAGCCTCTCCTCCTCGCCGACCCATGTCCCCGACGAACTGCAGGGCGTGGTCGGCACCGGCACGGCGGCCAGCGTCGCCTCCGGCCGGATCTCCTACGCCCTCGGCCTGGAGGGCCCCGCCGTCACCGTGGACACGGCCTGCTCGGCGTCACTGGTCGCGCTGCACCTCGCGGCCCAGTCACTCAGCCGAGGCGAGAGCGATCTGGCGCTTGCCGGCGGCGTCACCGTGCTCAGCACACCCGGCATCTTTGTCGAGTTCAGCCGCCAGCGCGGGCTGGCCACCGACGGCCGTTGCAAGGCGTTCGGCGCCGGCGCCGACGGCTTCGGGCCGGCCGAGGGCGTCGGCATGCTGCTCCTCGAACGGCTCTCCGACGCGCGCCGCAACGGACACCGGGTGCTGGCCGTCGTCAAGGGCTCGGCCGTCAACCAGGACGGTGCCTCCAACGGTCTCACCGCGCCCAACGGCCCTTCCCAACAGCGGGTCATCCGCGCCGCGTTGGCCAACGCCGGACTCCGGCCTGGCGACGTGGACGCCGTCGAGGCGCATGGCACCGGAACCTCGCTTGGCGACCCCATCGAGGCCCAGGCGCTGCTGGCCACCTATGGCCGGGACCGGGCCGACGACCGGCCGCTGTGGCTGGGCTCCGTCAAGTCCAACATCGGGCATGCGCAGGCCGCCGCGGGTGTCGCCGGCGTCATCAAGATGGTGATGGCCATGCAGGCCCAGGAACTGCCCAGGACATTGCACGTCGAGGAACCGTCCCCGCTGATCGACTGGACCGCGGGGCCGGTCGCGCTGCTGTCCGCCGCCCGCCCCTGGAAGGCCGGCGCGGGACCGCGCCGCGCCGCCGTCTCCTCCTTCGGGATCAGCGGCACCAACGCCCATGTCATCCTGGAGGAGCCCGCCGCCGAACCGGCCGTCGAGCCGGCCGGCGGCGTCACCAGGGAGGGGCCGGTCCCGTTCGAGCCGGCCGTGCTGCCCTGGGCGCTGTCCGCGCGGGCCGCCGGCGCCCTGCGCGCGCAGGGCGAACTGCTCGCCCGGCATGTCGCCGATCTGGACGCCCATCCGGCGGATGTGGCGGACGCGCTGCTGACCCGTCGGGCCACCTTCGAGCACCGCGCCCTGGTGTGGGGCCGGGACCTGGCCACCCTCACCGCCGGCGCCACCACCCTCTCCGCCGACAACGCCGACAACGCCGACAACGGCCGTGGCGGTGGCGGGGGAACGGAGGAAGCGGGCGGCCGACGGGGTGAGCCGGCCGGCCATCTCGTCGTCGGTCACGCGGACCTCAGCGGCGGCGTCGCCTTCGTCTTCCCGGGACAGGGCTCCCAGTGGATCGGCATGGGCCGCGACCTGCTCGCCACCTCGCCCGTCTTCGCCGCCCGCCTCGCGGAGTGCGAGGCGGCGCTCGCGCCGTTTGTCGACTGGTCCGTCACCGAGGTCCTGACCGGCGCCGCCGAGCCGGACTGGCTGGAGGACGTCGAGGTGCTGCAGCCGCTGCTCTGGGCGGTGATGGTCTCCCTGGCGGCCGTCTGGGAGGCGCTTGGCGTGGTGCCGACCGCCGTGATCGGCCACTCCCAGGGTGAGCTCGCCGCCGCCGCCGTCGCCGGCGCGCTCACCCTGGAGGACGCCGCCCGCGTCATCGTCGCCCGCTCCGCCCTGGTGGCGCCCACCCGCGACAGCGGCACCCTGCTGACCGTGGCCGCCACCCGCGAACAGGTCGACGGCTGGCTGACCCGCTGGCCCGACCGACTCTCCGTCGCCGCCGTCAACGGCCCCACCGGCATTGTGGTTTCGGGCGAGTTCGCCGCGCTCGACGAACTCGCCGAACTGCTCGCCGCCGAGGAGGTCTGGTGCCGACGCGTCCCCGGCACCCACCCGGCGCACTCGCCCCGGATGGACGCGCTGCGCGACGAACTGCTCGCCGCCACCGCTCCCGTCCAACCCCGCGCCACCCGGGTGCCCCTGGTCTCCACGGTCACCGGCGAGGTCCAGGACGGCGAGACCATGGACGCCGCCTACTGGTACGCCAACCTCCGCGAAACCGTCGAGTTCGAACGGGCCGTGCGCACCGCCCTCGACCTGGGCTGCGCCGCGCTGGTCGAGGTCTCCCCGCATCCGGTGCTCAACGTCCCCATGCTGGAGATCATCGACGCCGCCGGCGCCCAGGCCACCGCCGTCGGCACGCTCCGCCGCGCCGAGGACGGACCCGAACGGCTGATCGCCAACGCCGGCGAACTGTGGGTGCGCGGCGTGGACGTGGACCTGGGGGCGCTGCTCGGCGAACACCGGCCCAGGCGCGTCGAGTTGCCGCCCTACCCGTTCCAGCGCCGCCGCTACTGGCTCAACGCCGCCGGCGCCACCGCCGCCGACCCCGCCGGCCTCGGCCTCGGCGACGCCGGGCACCCGCTGCTGGGCGCCACCGTGCCGCTGGCCGCCGGCGACGGGCTGCTGCTCACCGGCAGGATCAGCGCCCGCAACCAGCCCTGGCTCGCCCAACACACCGTCGCCGGGCTCGCGTTGCTCCCCGGCTCGGTGTTCACCGAGTTCGCCACCCGCGCCGGCGACGAGGTGGGCTGCGGCCGGCTGCGGGAACTGCTGCTGCTCGCCCCACTGGCGCTCCCCGCCGAGGGACAGGTGCGGATCCAGCTGGTCGTGGGACCGGCCACCGAGGACGGCAGCCGCGAACTCGGCGTCTACGCACGGCCCGACGAAGCGCCCGCCGACCAGCCGTGGACCTGCCACGCCGAGGGCGTCCTCGCCCCCGCCGGGCCGCCGGCACCGGCCGACGACCTGGCGGCCTGGCCGCCCGCAGGCGCCGAACCCGTCGACATCGCCGACTTCTACCGGGTCGCCGAAGCCGCCGGCTACGGCTACGGGCCCGCGTTCCAGGGGCTGAGCGCCGTCTGGCGACGCGGCGAGGAGATCTATGCCGAGGCCAGGCTGCCCGAGCCCCAGCAGGCCGACGCCGCCCGCTACGGCCTGCACCCCGCGCTGCTCGACGCCGCGCTCCAGGCCGCCGGCGTCGGCGCGCCCGCCCAACCCGGCACGATCCGCCAGCCCATGGCCTGGAACGGGCTGACGCTGCTCGCCGGTGGCGCGACCGAACTCCGTGTCCGCCTCACCCCGGTGGGCGACGACGGGCTGGCCATCCTCCTCGCCGACCCGGCGGGCGCGCCGGTCGCCACCGTCGAGACCCTGGTGCAGCGCACCGTGTCCGCCGACCAACTCGCCCGCACCGTCACGGCGGCGGCCGGCGCCGGCGCCGAACTCCTCACCCGCGCCTGGCAGTCGCTGCCCGACCGGCCCGATGCGGACGAGGAACCCGCCGGGCTCCGCTGGGCCGTGCTCGGCCAGGACGGGCTCGGCGCCGGCGCCGCCGTCCAGGACGCCGGGCACGCCGTCGACGCCTACGGCGACCTGGCCGCGCTGCGCGCCGTTCTGGACGCCGGCGTGCCGGCCCCCGACGTCGTCCTCGCCGTCCGGCCACCCGCCGCCAACACCCCGGAACTGCTGGACGGTTGGCACGCCGAGAGGCGGCTGGCCGGCTCGCTGCTGACGGTGGTGACCTGCGGCGCCGTGGCCACCACCCCGGGCGACCAGGTCACCGACCCCGAAGGGGCCGAGGTGCACCAGCTCGTCCGCACCGCGCCGGGCCGGGCGCTCCTCGTCGACCTCGACGACGAGTTCGCCGCCGACCAGCTGCCGCGCGCGGTGGCGGCCGCCGTCACCGGCGAACCGCGACTCGCCATCCGCAGCGAGGAGTTGCTGGCGCCCAGGATCACCGCGCAGCCCGCGCCCGCCCCGACGGCCGACCGGCTCACCGCCGACGCCACCGTGCTGGTGGTCGGCAGCGGACCGCTGGCCGCCGCCCTGGTCCACCGGCTGGCGCCCACCGGAGCCAGGCTGGTCGTCGCGGGGCCGGAGGCCGACCAACTCGTCGCCCAGGCAGCCGAGTCCACCGCCGAAACCACCGCTCCGGTCGCCGCGCCCGGCGACCCGGGCGATGGCGACCTCCTCGCCGAACTCGTCGCCGCCACCCCCGCCGACCGGCCACTGACCGCGATCGTCGACACCACCGGAAGCCGGGCGACCGTCGACCGGCTGGACCGGCTCACCGCCGAAACCCCGGACGTCACTCTCGTCTGCTGCGCCGAACTCCCCGACGCCGAACTGGACTTCATCGCCCATCGGCGCCACGCCCGTGGCCTGCCGGCCGCCGTCGTGACCGGCGCGGACTGGCCGGGGACGGCCGCCGCCCAGGGCGACCCCAGGTCGACCCAGTGGCTGGCCGACGGCGCCGCCCAGGCCATCAGGCACGACCGGACGCTCGCCGTCGCCACCCGCCTCGACCCGGGCGCCCTGCGCCGCGCCGCCGCCGAGGGCACCCTCCCCGCCGAACTCCGCGAGCTGGCCGCCGCGACCGCCGCCCCCGCCGGGCGCCGCGTCGCCGCCGGCACCACCGCCGACGCCCAGGCGGGCGCCGCGCTCACCCAGCGGCTCGCCGGACTGGACGACGCCGAACGGGAACGCGCCCTGACCCTGCTGGTACGCCAGCAGATCGCCGCCGTGCTCGGCCACTCCTCCGCGCGCGACGTCGAACCCGACCGGCTGGTAAAGGAGTTGGGCTTCGACTCCATGATGTCCGTGCAACTCCGCAACCGCCTGGTCGCCGAGACGGGGCTTGACCTGCCGACCACGCTGGCGTTCGCCCATCCGACGCCCGCCGCGCTCGCCCGCTATCTCGACAGCCGCCTCGCACCGGCCGACACCACGGGCAGCCGCATCCTCGACGAGATCGAACGGCTGGACAGCGCCCTGGCCGAACTCGACGCGGCGCACGAGGACCGCGCCCGCATCGCCAAACGCCTCCAGAACCTCGCCTGGCGCCTCGGCAACGAAGCCGCCCCGTCGGACGGAACCCCCGAGAGCACCGTCCTCACCGACGAGGTCCTCGACTCCGTCTCGGACGACGAGATGTTCGACCTGATCGACCGGGAGCTGGGTGAGCCCTGACGGGCGTGTCGGGCGCCGCGCCCCGGCGCCCGACCTTCCCTCCTGACCCCAGACGTTCCGCCCCGTTCCGTAGGAGTGCCGACCATGGCGACCACCGAAGACAAGCTTCGTGACTATTTGAAGCGGGTCACCGCCGACTTCAGCAAACTCCGCCGTCACACGGCCGAGTTGGAGGCGCGCCAGCACGAGCCGATCGCCATCGTCGGCATGGCGTGCCGCTTCCCCGGCGGCGCCGAATCGCCCGAGGACCTGTGGCGCCTGGTCGCCGACGGCATCGACGCCATCAGCCCGTTCCCCACCGACCGGGCCTGGCCCGACGACCTCTACGACGCCGAGGCCGACGGCCCCGGCAAGAGCTATGTGCTGGAGGGCGGCTTCCTTCACGACGCCGGCCACTTCGACCCCGAGGCGTTCGGCATCTCCCCGAACGAGGCCCTGGCCATGGACCCGCAGCAACGGCTGCTGCTCGAAGCCTCCTGGGAGGCGTTCGAACGGGCCGGCATCGCGCCGACCGCGCTGCGCGGCAGCCGCACCGGGGTCTTCGCCGGCGCCGTCTCCTCCGACTACGCCACCGGACGCGCCGTGCCCCCCGGAGTCGACGGGTTTGTCGCCACCGGCACCATGGCCAGCGTGATCTCCGGCCGGGTCGCCTTCGCGCTCGGCCTCCAGGGACCCGCCGTCACCATCGACACCGCCTGCTCGTCCTCGCTGGTGGCGCTGCACCTCGCGGTGCAGTCACTACGCCAGGGCGACTGCGATCTCGCCCTGGCCGGCGGCGTCAACGTGATGCCGACGCCCGCCCCCTTCACCGCCTTCAGCCAGCAGCGCGGCCTGGCCCGCGACGGCCGCTGCAAGACGTTCTCCGCCGCCGCTGACGGCACCATCTGGTCCGAGGGCGTCGGGATGCTCCTCGTGGAACGCCTCTCCGACGCCCAGCGCAACGGACACCGCGTCCTCGCCCTCGTCCGTGGCTCCGCCACCAACCAGGACGGCGCCAGCAACGGCCTGAGCGCCCCCAACGAACTGGCGCAACGCCAGGTCATCCAGGACGCGTTGGCCAACGCCGGGATCTCCGCCACCGAGGTGGACATCGTCGAGGCCCATGGCACCGGCACCACGCTCGGCGATCCGATCGAGGCCCAGGCGCTGCTGGCCACCTATGGCCAGGACCGGCCCGAGGGCCGGCCGCTGTGGCTGGGCTCCATCAAGTCCAACCTGGGCCACGGCGGCGCCGCCGCCGGCGTCGCCGGGGTGATCAAGATGGTTCTCGCCATGCGCGCGGGGACCATGCCGCGCAGCCTCCATATCGACGAGCCGACGCCCCATGTCGACTGGTCGAGCGGCGCGGTGGAACTCCTCACCGAGGCCAGGGAGTGGACGGAGAACGGTCACCCCCGCCGGGCCGGCGTCTCCTCGTTCGGCGTCAGCGGCACCAACGCGCACATCATCGTCGAACAGGCCCCGGCCGAGGACGCCCAGGGCCCGGTGGTTGTCGCCGCCGACCGCGAGCCGGTGTGGCGGACGCCCATGCTGCCCTGGGTGATCTCGGCCCGTGGCCCCGAGGCGCTGACCGGCCAGGCGGAACGCCTCGCGGCGGCGACGGCCGGCAGCGACCTCGAAGTGGCCGATGCGGGCTGGTCGTTGCTCTCCACACGGGCCGTGCTGGAGCACCGCGCCGTGGTCTGGGGCGACACCGTCGAAACCCTGGCCGCCGGGCTGCGCGCCCCGATCGTCTCGGGCGCCGTCGGCTCCGACGCGGCGGCCGGCACGGTGTTTGTGTTCCCGGGTCAGGGTGCGCAGTGGGTTGGTATGGGGCGTGGGTTGTTGGTGTCGTCGCCGGTGTTCGCGGCGCGGTTGGGTGAGTGTGAGGTGGCGTTGGCGCCGTTTGTGGAGTGGTCGTTGGTCGGGGTGTTGGAGGGGGAGGACGAGGGGTGGTTGGAGCAGGTTGATGTGGTGCAGCCGGTGTTGTGGGCGGTGATGGTGTCGCTGGCGGCGGTGTGGGAGTCGATTGGTGTGCGGCCGTCTGCTGTGGTGGGGCATTCGCAGGGTGAGATTGCGGCTGCTGTGGTGGCGGGTGGGTTGTCGTTGGAGGATGGTGCGCGGGTGGTGGCGTTGCGGTCGGCGGCGATCCGTGATCTTGCCGGGTCGGGTGGGATGGTGTCGGTCGCGGCTGGGCCGGAGCGGGTCGCCGAACTTCTCGGTTCTGTTGAGGGTGTGTCGGTCGCCGCGTTCAATGGGCCTTCGGCGACGGTGGTGGCGGGTGAGGTGGCCGGGCTTGAGAGGTTGATGGCGGCTGCTGAGGCGGCCGGTGTCAGGGCGCGTCGGGTTCCGGTGGACTATGCGTCGCATTCCGCTCATGTGGCGGCGATCGAGGATCGGATTCTGGCGGATCTTGCCCCGATCAGCCCGCGGACGGGCAGCATTCCGTTGATTTCGGCGGTGACCGGGGAGCCGTTGGACACGTCCGGGATGGACGCGGCGTACTGGTATCGCAACCTTCGCCAGCCCGTCCGCTTCGCGGATGCGATGAACCACGCGGTCGGTCAGGGCTTCCGTCGGATCGTCGAGGTCTCCCCGCATCCGGTGCTCACGGTGCCGGTGCAGGAGATCCTGGAGACTGCGGATGTCGCCGGTGTGGTCGTGGGCACGTTGCGCCGCAACGAGGATGAGGCGGCTCGACTGATCGCGTCGGCCGGCGAGTTGTGGGTGAACGGCACCTCGGTCGACTGGACCGCGTTCTACGCCGGCCGCGCCGTGCGCCGCGTCGATCTGCCGACCTATGCCTTCCAGCGCAAGCGCTACTGGCTGGAGCCGCAGCCGCTCGCCGGCGACGCCGCCGGGCTCGGCCTCGGCTCCACCGAGCACCCGCTGTTGGGCGCCGCCGTGACCCTCGCCGCCGACGGCGGAGTGCTGCTGACCGGCCGTCTCTCGCTGCGCAGCCACCCGTGGCTGGCCGACCACGCGGTGCGCGGCACCGTGCTGCTGCCCGGCACCGGCTTCGTCGAGCTGGCGCTGCGCGCCGGCGACCAGGTCGGCTGCGGTCAGCTGCGTGAACTGACACTGCAGGCACCCCTGTTGCTGCCCGAGCAGGGCGGCGTTCAGCTTCAGGTCGTGGTGGGTTCCCCGGACGAGACGGGGAGCCGTTCGGTGCGGGTGTACTCCCGCGCCGAGGACGCCGATCCCGAACTGCCCTGGACCAGCCATGGCGAGGGCGTGCTGACGAACGAGGCGCCCGTCCTGCCGGACGACGCGGATCTGGTGGTCTGGCCGCCGCAGGGCGCCGAGCCGGTCGATGTGGCCCCGTTCTACCCGGCCGCCGCCGAGGTCGGCTACGAGTACGGCCCCGTGTTCCAGGGGCTGCGCGCGGTCTGGCGGCGCGGCGACGAGGTCTTCGCCGAGGTCGCGCTGCCCGAGTCCGCCCAGACCGACGCCGCGCGCTTCGGGATCCACCCGGCCCTGCTGGACGCCGCCCTGCACGCCAACGGCCTGGGCGCCTTCGGCACCACCGACGAGGGCCTGTCGCTGCCGTTCGCCTGGACGGGCGTCTCCCTGCACGCCACCGGCGCCCACGCCCTGCGGGTGCGGATCGGCCGCGCCGGCAGCGGCGGCCTGGCCGTCCTGGTCGCCGATCTGACGGGCCAACCCGTCGCCCACGCCGAGTCGTTGGTGCTGCGCCCGGTGACGGCGGGACAGCTCGCCGCCGCCGGCCAGGTGCGGGACGGGCTCTTCCGCGTCGTCTGGACGCCCGCCGAACCGGACGCCGCCACCGCCGCCTCGGATGTGCCGCCGTTCGCCGACTGGGCCGTGCTGGACGAGGACCGGTTCGGCCTCGGCCTGGCCGCCTTCGACCCGACGGCCGACCGGGCGGGAGCCGCGCCGCCGCCGCTGGTCGTGTTCGCCCCCGCCCTCCCGACCGCGCGGGCCGACGAGTCGGCCGGCGCGGCGACCCGTTCCGTCCTGGACGTTCTCCACACCGTCCGGGAGTGGCTGGCCGACGAGGGGACAGCCAACGCGCGGCTGGCCGTGGTGACCAGGGGAGCCGTCGCCGCCGACGCCTCCCACGCCGACCCCGACCTCGCGCTGTCGGCGGTCTGGGGCCTGGTCAGGTCGGCCCAGTCGGAGAACCCCGACCGGCTGCTGCTGGTGGACCTCGACCCCGCCACCGAGGGCCCCGCCGCCGAAGACACCGAGGGCCCCGCCGCCGAAGACGCCGCCGCCGAACTGGCGCGGGCCGTCGAGGTGGCGCTGCGGAACGCCGAAACGCAGACCGTGGTACGTGCCGGCGTGGTGCTGGTGCCCCGGATGAACCGTCTCGGCGAGGGCGGCGGGCTGGTGCCCCCGCCGGAGAGCGCGGCCTGGCGCCTCGACGCGCTGGGCGGAGGCACCCTGGAATCGCTGGCGCTGGTGCCGGCCCCCGAGGCCGAGGCGCCGCTGCCGCCGGGACAGGTGCGGGTCGCCGTGCGCGCCGCGGGACTGAACTTCCTTGACGTGCTGCTCGGCCTCGGCATGGCGCCGGCCGATCGCGAGATGGGCATCGAGGCCGCCGGAGTGGTCGTCGAGATCGGTGAGGGAGTCACCCGACTCGCCGTCGGGGACCGGGTGATGGGCCTGGTCCCCAAGGGCTTCGGCTCCCTCGCGGTGACCGACTCCCGGGTTCTCGCCCCGGTCCCCGACGGCTGGACGTTCGAGCAGGCGGCCTCAGTGCCGGTCGCGTTCCTCACCGCCTACTACGGGCTGGTCGACCTGGCCGGGCTGCGCGCCGGCGAGTCCGTGCTGGTGCACGCCGCCGCCGGCGGCGTGGGGATGGCCGCCGTCCAACTGGCCAGGCACCTGGGCGCCGAGGTCTTCGCCACCGCCAGCGAACCCAAGCAGTCGGCCGTCCGCGCCCTGGGCGTGCCGGCCGAACGGATCGCGTCCTCCCGCGATCTGGACTTCCGCGACACCTTCCTGGCCGCGACCGACGGCGCCGGAATGGATGTCGTACTCGACTCCCTGGCCCGGGAGTTCGTCGACGCGACCCTCGAACTCCTGCCGCGCGGCGGCCGGTTCCTCGAGATGGGCAAGACCGATATCCGCGACCCCGAGCAGGTCGCGGCCGACCACCCCCATGTCCGCTACCGCGCCTTCGACATGGGTGAGGCAGGCCCGGACCGCATCGGGGAGATCCTGGCCGAGATCGTGCGGCTCTTCGAGGCCGGCGTGCTGCGGCCGCTGCCGGTCACCGGCTGGGACGTGCGGCGGGCGCCCGAGGCGTTCCGCTTCATGAGCCAGGCCAGGCACACGGGCAAGATCGTGCTGACCGTCCCGGCCGGCCCGGACCCGAACGGCACGGTGCTGATCACCGGCGGCACCGGCACGCTGGGCGCGATGCTGGCCCGCCATCTGGTGGCCGAGCGCGGCGTCACCTCGCTGCTGCTGACCAGCCGCACCGGGTTCGACGCGCCGGGGGCCGTTGAACTCGCCGCCGAACTCATCGCGTTGGGCGCCAGGGTGGAGATCGCCGCCTGTGACGCGGCGGAACGCGAACAGCTCGCCAAGGTCATCGACGCCATCCCGGCCGACCGTCCGCTGACCGGCGTGGTGCACGCCGCCGGCGTGCTGGACGACGGCGTTCTCGGCTCGCTCACCGAGGACCAGGTCCAACGGGTGCTGCGGCCGAAGATCGACGCCGCCGTCAACCTGCACGAGCTGACCCGCGACGCCGACCTCGCCCTGTTCGCGCTCTACTCGTCCGTGGCCGGCCTCTTCGGCGCCCCGGGACAGGGCAACTACGCGGCGGCCAACGCCTTCCTCGACGCGCTGGCCCAGCACCGGCACGCGCTGGGGCTGCCCGCCACCTCGCTGGTGTGGGGCTTCTGGGCCGACGCCAGCGGAATGACCGGCCACCTCGACGGGCGCGACCGGGCCAGGATCTCCGGCAACGGCCTGGTGCCGCTGACCCCCGACGAGGGCCATGCGCTCTTCGACGCGGCCGTGCGCACCGACGAACCGCTGCTGGTCACCGCGCGCCTCGACCTCGGCTCGGGGGCCGCCCCCACGGACCCGGCGCTGCTGCCGCCGCTGATGCGGGCCCTGGTCCGCACCGGCCCCGCCCGGCGCACCGCCCAGTCGACGGCCGCCACCGGCGGCGGCACGGCGCTGGCCGCCCGCCTCGCCACCCTCGGCGAGGCCGAACGGGACAAGGTCGTCCTCGACCTGATCCGCGGTCATGTCGCCACCGTGCTGGGACACACCAACGCCCAGGCGGTCGGCGCCGAACGGCCGTTCAAGGAGATGGGGTTCGACTCGCTGACCGCCGTCGAACTGCGCAACCGGCTCAACACCGCGACCGGGCTCAGCCTCCCCGCGACGCTGATCTTCGACCATCCTTCGCCGCAGGCGCTCGCCCGGCTGATCCGCTCCGAGCTCGTGGTGACCGACGCCGACACCACGCCGCCCCTCGTCGCCCAACTGGACCGGCTCGACGCGTCGTTGGACGCCGCCAGCCCCGACGACATCGCGCGCGACCGGATCGTCGACCGGCTGCGTGCCACCCTCGCCCGGCTCAACGACGCCTCGTCCGCGTCCACGCCGCTCCCCGACGACAACGACGACGATCTGGCGACGGCCACCGACGACGAACTCTTCGACCTCCTCGAAGACGAACTCGGCACTCCTTGATCCCCCTCTCACGACACGGCCTGAATAGGTGACCTAGGGATGAACAACGAAGAGAAGCTTCGGGATTACCTCAAGCGGGCGACGGCCGACCTGCGCCAAGTCCGGCGGAGGGTCAAGGAGCTGGAGGAGCACCAGCCGATCGCCATCATCGGCATGGCCTGCCGGTTCCCCGGCGGCGTCGAGTCGCCCGAGGACCTGTGGCGGGTGGTGCGCGACGGGGTCGACACGGTCGAGAAGTTCCCCACCGACCGGGACTGGGACCTGGACGGCCTCTACGACCCGGATCCCGACCAGCCGGGCAAGAGCTATGTGGTCGAGGGCGGGTTCCTACGGGACGCCACCTCGTTCGACCCGGCCCCGTTCGGGATAGCGCCGCGCGAGGCGCTGGCCATGGACCCGCAGCAGCGGCTGCTCCTCGAAACCTCGTGGGAGACCTTCGAACGCGCCGGCATCGCGCCCACCGCGCTGCGCGGCAGCCAGATCGGCGTCTTCACCGGCACCCTGCCGTCCGAGTACACCAGCCGGATCGTCAAGGCGCCCGACGAGATCGAGATATTCCTCGGCACCGGCAACTCGCCCAGCGTGGTGTCCGGCCGGATCGCCTACAGCCTGGGCCTTGAGGGCCCGGCCGTCTCCGTCGACACGGCGTGCTCCTCCTCGCTGGTGGCCATGCACCTGGCCGCGCAGGCGCTGCGCGGCGGCGAGTGCTCGCTGGCGCTGGCCGGCGGTGTCACCGTGATGTCGACGCCGACCAGCTTCGTGCTGCAGAGCCGGCTCAAGGGCGCCTCGTCCGACGGGCGCTGTCGGGCGTTCTCGGCGGCGGCCGACGGCTTCGGTCCTGGCGAGGGCGTCGGCATGCTGCTCCTCGAACGGCTCTCCGACGCGCGCCGCAACGGACACCGGGTGCTGGCCGTCATCCGCGGCTCCGCCGTCAACCAGGACGGCGCATCCAACGGGCTCACCGCGCCCAACGGTCCCTCCCAACAGCGGGTGATCCGGCAGGCGTTGGCCAACGCGGGGCTGTCGGCCGCCGAGGTTGACGTCGTCGAGGCCCATGGCACCGGCACCACGCTCGGCGATCCGATCGAGGCCCAGGCGCTGCTCGCCACCTATGGCCAGGACCGGCCCGAGGGCCGGCCGCTGTGGCTGGGCTCCGTCAAGTCCAACATCGGCCACGCGCAGGCCGCCGCCGGAGTCGCCGGCGTCATCAAGATGGTGATGGCGCTGCGCGCCGGCACCCTGCCGCGCACCCTCCATGTCGACGAGCCCACGCCCAAGGTCGACTGGACGGCCGGCTCCGTGGAACTCCTCACCGAGGCCAGGGAGTGGCCGGCCGACGGCCACCCCCGCCGGGCCGGCGTCTCCTCGTTCGGCATCAGCGGCACCAACGCGCATCTGATCGTGGAGGAGGCACCGGCCGAGGCGGCCGTCGACGAACCCCTGGTCCCCGGCGCGGGCGAGGGGCCGCGCGCCTGGACCGCGCCCACCCTGCCCTGGCCCGTCTCGGCCAGGGGCGCCGCCGCGCTGACCGCCCAGGCGGAACGGATCGCCGACCTCGCCGAACGCGCCGACGACACCGCGCCCGCCGACATCGGCTGGAGCCTGCTCTCCGGTCGCGCCACCCTCGAACACCGGGCCGTCGTCTGGGGCCGGGACGGCGACGAACTGACGGCGGGGCTGCGCGCCGTCGCCGGCGACAGCCCGGCGATCAACGCGACCCGCGGCGTCAGCGCCGACGACACCGATGTCGCGTTCCTCTTCCCCGGACAGGGCGGCCAGTGGATCGGCATGGGACGTGGGCTGCTCGCCTCCTCGCCGGTGTTCGCCGCGCGGCTGGGGGAGTGCGAGGCGGCGCTGGCGCCGTTGGTCGACTGGTCGTTGGCGGACGTGCTGCGGGGCGAGGACGAGGGCTGGCTGGAACGCGTCGACGTGGTGCAGCCGGTGCTGTGGGGGGTGATGGTGTCCCTGGCCGCCCTCTGGGAGTCGGTGGGCGTGTCCCCCTCGGTCGTGGTGGGCCACTCCCAGGGGGAGATCGCCGCCGCCGTGGTGGCCGGCGCGCTGACGCTGGAGGACGGCGCGCGGGTGGTGGCGCTGCGGTCGGCCGCGATCCGTGAACTCGCCGGCAGCGGCGGGATGGTGTCGCTGGCCGCCGGCCCGGAGAAGGTCACCGAACTGCTGTCCGACACGGACGGGGTGTCGATCGCGGCGTTCAACGGTCCTTCGGCGACGGTGGTGGCCGGCGATGTGGACGAGCTGGAGACGCTGATGGCGACCGCCGAGGCCGCCGGGGTGCGGGCCCGTCGGGTTCCGGTGGACTACGCCTCGCACTCCGTCCATGTCGCGGCCATCGAGGACCGGATCCTGACCGATCTCGCCCCGATCAGCCCACGCGCCGGAAACGTGCCGCTGGTCTCCGCCGTGACCGGGGAAACCCTCGACACCACGGGCCTTGACGCGGCCTACTGGTACCGCAACCTCCGCCAACCGGTGCGCTTCGCCGACGCGTTGACGACCGTGCTGGAGCAGGGCTACCGACGGCTGGTCGAGGTCTCCCCGCATCCGGTGCTCACCATGGGCGTCCAGGAGGTGGCCGAGGAACGCGACGCCGGGGGGCTGGTCGTCGTCGGCACGCTGCGCCGCGACGAGGACGAGACGGCCCGACTGATCGCCTCGGCCGCCGAACTCTGGGTGGCCGGCGGCCCCGTCGACTGGGCCGCGTTCTACGCCGGCCGCGCCGTGCGCCGCGTCGACCTGCCGACCTACCCGTTCCAGCGCCAGCGCTACTGGCTGGACAGCGGCGCCGACGACGCCGATGTCAGCGGCGCCGGCCTCACCGCCGCCGGCCACCCGCTGCTGGGCGCCGCCGTCACCCTCGCCGTCGACGGCGGGGTGCTGCTGACCGGCCGTCTCTCGCTGCGCAGCCACCCCTGGCTGGCCGACCACGCCGTGCAGGGCAGCGTGCTGCTGCCCGGCACCGGATTTGTCGAGCTGGCGCTGCGCGCCGGCGACGAGGTCGGCTGCGGGCAGCTGCGCGAACTGACCCTGCAGGCACCGTTGTTGCTCTCCGAACACGGCGGGGTTCAGCTTCAGGTCGTGGTGGGCCTGCCGGACGAGGTCGGGCGACGCTCGGTGCGGATCCACTCCCGCGCCGAGGACGCCGACCCCGAGCTGCCCTGGACCTGCCACGGCGAGGGCGTGCTGAGCGCCGAGACGCCCACCCCGGAGGCGGAGAGCGACCTGGCGGCCTGGCCACCGGCGGACGCGGAGCCGGTGGATGTGACCGCGTTCTACCCGACCGCTGCCGAGGCCGGATACGAGTACGGTCCGGTGTTCCAGGGCCTGCGCGCGGTCTGGCGGCGCGGCGACGAGATCTTCGCCGAGGTCGCGCTCCCCGAGTCGGCCCAGGCGGACGCCGGCCGGTTCGGCCTCCACCCCGCGCTGCTGGACGCCGCCCTGCACGCCAACGCGGTCGCCGCCACCGAGGCCGACCGTGGCACCCTGCTGCTGCCGTTCGCCTGGAGCGGCGTCTCCCTGCACGCCGGCGGCGCCGCCGCGCTGCGGGTGCGCATCCGCTCCGCCGGGCCCGAGGAGGTCTCGCTGGTCGCGGCCGACGCCTCGGGACAGACCGTGGCCCGGGCCGAGTCCCTGGTGCTGCGCCCGGTCACCCCGGGACAGCTCGCCACCGACGACCAGGCCGGCTCCGACTCGCTGTTCCGCGTCGACTGGACGCCGCTGGCCATCGACACCGACAGCGTCCCGTTCGGCGTGTGGGCGGTCCTCGGCGATGAGGCGTTCGGCATCGGCGCCGCCGTGCACGCCGCCGGCATGGCGGTGGACGCCTACCCCGATCTGGACTCCCTGCGCGCCGTGTTGGACGCCGGCGTCCCCGCGCCCGCCGTGATGCTGCTGCCCTGCGCGCCGGGCGGCCCCGACGCCGATGCGACCCCCGACGTCGTCGTGGAGCTGCTGCGCACCGCCCAGGAGTGGCTGGCCGACGACCGGCTCACCGCGTCCCGGCTGGTCGTGGTGACCCAGGGCGCGGTGGCCACCGGCCAGGGACAGGACGTCACCGATCTGCGCAACGCCCCGGTCTGGGGGCTGCTGCGCACCGCGCAGGCCGAACACCCCGAGCGTTTCGTCCTGGTGGACGTCGACCAGGACGCCGGCGCCCAACAGGAGCTGGTCGCCGCCGTGCTCGCCGCCATGGCCGGCGCCGAGCCGCAGGTCGCGCTGCGCGCCGAACAGGCCCTGGTGCCCCGGCTGGTACGGGCGTCCGGCGGTGGTGGCCTGGTGCCGCCGGTCGGCGTCGCCGAATGGGGGCTGCGCGGCACCGGCTCCGGCACCCTGGAGGATCTGGCGCTGGTCGCGACCCCGGAGGCCGCCGAGCCGCTGGGACCCGACGAGGTGCGGGTCGCGGTGCGCGCCGCCGGCCTCAACTTCCGCGATGTGCTGCTGGGCCTGGGCATGTACCCGGAGGAGGCACCGCTCGGCAGCGAGGCCGCCGGCGTGGTGGTCGAGATCGGCGCCGAGGTGACCCGACTCGCCGTCGGCGACCGGGTGATGGGCCTGATTCCGCGGAGCTTCGGCCCGCTGGCCAGCACCCCGGCCCTCGCCGTGGTCCGCATCCCCGACGGCTGGACGTTCGAGCAGGCCGCCGCCGTGCCGGTCGCGTTCCTCACCGCCTACTACGGGCTGGTCGACCTGGCCGATCTGCGGCCGGGCGAGTCGGTGCTGATCCACGCCGCCGCCGGCGGGGTGGGGATGGCCGCCGTCCAGCTGGCCCAGCACCTGGGCGCGACGGTCTACGCCACCGCCAGCGAACCCAAGCAGCGGGCCGTCGCCGAGCTGGGCGTGGCGCCGGAACGGATCGCGTCCTCCCGCGATCTGGACTTCCGCGACACCTTCCTGGCCGCGACCGACGGCGCGGGCGTGGATGTCGTCCTCGACTCGCTGGCCCGCGAGTTCGTCGACGCCTCCCTCGAACTCCTGCCGCGCGGCGGGCGGTTCACCTCCATGGGCAAGACGGACATCCGCGATCCCGAACAGGTCGCCGCCGACCACCCCGGCGTCGTCTACCGCGCCTACGACCTCGGGGAGGCCGGTGAACAGCGGGTCTTCGAGATCCTCACCGAGATCGTGCGGCTCTTCGAGGCCGGCGTGCTGCGGCCGCTGCCGCTCACCACCTGGGATGTGCGCCGCGCCCCCGAGGCGTTCCGCTTCATGAGCCAGGCCAGGCACACGGGCAAGATCGTGCTCACCGTGCCGGCCGCGCTCAGGCCCGATGGCACCGTGCTGATCACCGGCGGCACCGGGACCCTGGGCGCGCTGCTGGCCCGCCATCTGGTCGCCGCCCACGGCGTGACCTCCCTGGTGCTGACCAGCCGCACCGGTCTCGCCGCCCCCGGCGCGACCGAACTCGCGGCGGAACTCACCGAGTTGGGCGCGCGGGTGCAGATCGTCGCCTGTGACACGGCGGAACGTGACCAGATCGCGACCGTACTGGCCGGCATCCCCGCCGCGCACCCGCTGACCGGCGTCGTGCACGCCGCCGGCGTGCTGGACGACGGCGTGCTCGACTCGCTCACCGAGGAACAGGTGCGCCGGGTGTGGCGGCCCAAGGTGGACGCGGCCGTCAACCTGCACGAGCTGACCCGCGACGCGGATCTGGCCATGTTCGCGCTCTACTCCTCGGCCTCCGGCGTCTTCGGCTCCCCCGGCCAGGCCAACTACGCGGCCACCAACGTCTATCTGGACGCCCTGGCCCACCACCGGCGCGCCCGGGGGCTGCCCGCCACCTCCCTGGTGTGGGGCTTCTGGGCGGACGCCAGCGGAATGACCGGCCACCTCGGCGGCCGCGACCGGGCCAGGATCTCGGGCAACGGCCTGGTGCCGCTGACCGCGCAGGAGGGCAACGCGCTCTTCGACGCCGCCGTCCGCACCGACGAGCCGCTGCTGGTCGCCGCCCGCCTGGACCTCGCCGCCATCAGGGGGCTGGCCGCCGCGGCCGGCTCGACCAGCGCGCTGCCCGCGATGATGCGGGTGCTGATCCGGCCCCCGGCGCAGCGTCGCACCGTCGAACGGGCCGCCGTCGGCGCGGCGCCCGCCGGCGATCCCGGCTCGTTGGCCGGCCGGCTCGCCGGCCTGGGCGACGCCGAACGCGAGCAGGCCCTGCTCGCCCTGGTGCGCGACCATATCGCGGTCGTGCTCGGCTTCCCCGACGCCGAAGGCATCGACACCGGACGGGAGTTCCTGGCCCTGGGCTTCGACTCGCTGACCGCCGTCGAACTCCGCAACCGGCTCAACGCGGCCACCGGTCTCGAACTCGCCCCCACGCTGATCTTCGAGCACCCCACGCCGGTGGCGCTCGCCCGGCATCTGACGGAGCAGCTGCGCGACACCCTCGGCGCCGGGGTCGCGCCCAGCGCGCCGGCCCAGGCCGCGCCGCCGAAGCCGGAGTCGATCAGCGCGCTCTGGCAGAGCCAGTTCGCCATCGGCAAGGGCCCTCAGCTCCACGAGGTGATGCTGCGGCTCGCCGACTTCCGGCCGCACTTCACCTCGGCCCAGGACATCGAGGAGCTGCCCGGGCTGACCACGCTGTCCCGTGGCCCGCGCCGGCCACGGCTGGTCTGCGTGCCCACCTTCGCCTGGAAGCCCAGCCCCTACCAGTACTCCTCGTTCGCCGCCGGCTTCACGGAGAGCCGCACGCTCTCCGTGCTGGCGCTGCCCGGATTCAAGAGCGGGGAGCAACTGCCCACCGGGATAGACGCGTTGGTCGACGCCCAGGCGGAGGCGATCCGCCGCGCGGTCGGCGAGGAACCGTTCGTGGTGGTCGGCTACTCCATCGGCGGGTTCCTCGCCAACGCCGTCACCCACCGCCTGGAGCAGCTGGGCGCCGGCCCGTCGGCGCTGGTGATGATCGACACCCACTGGATGGACCTCGGCGACTACAACGAGGAGAACTCCTGGGTGAAGAACATCTCCAGCGGCGTCCTCGACCGGGGCGGCCAGCAGGACCAGCTCGGCGAGGACTGGGGCGACGCCTGGGTCACCGCCCGCGCCCGCTACATGGACCTGCGGTTCGAGGCCAGGGAGGTGGCCGCCGAGACGCTGGTGCTGCGGGCCGGCGACCGAATCGACCCCACCTCCGAGGGCGAGGACTCCATCGCCGACTGGAAGTTCCCGCACACGTCGATCGCCGTCCCCGGCAACCACTTCTCCGTGATGGAGGGCACCGGCGGCGCCAACACCGCCGGCGTCCTGGACGAGTGGCTGCGCGAACGGTTCGAGGCGTGAGCCGCCCGGGCCGGCCCGGCCGGGGCCCCGGCCCGTTCCGTCGACAGCAGCACAGCGACACAGCAGCAGAGAGGGGCACACCGTGCTCGACCTAGCCGGGCGCACCGCGTTCATCACCGGCGCCGCCCAGGGGATCGGCCTGGGCATCGCCCGCGCCTTCGCCCGGGAGGGCGTGAAACTCGCGATCACCGACATCGAACAGGAGGCGTTGGACAAGGCCGAGGCCGAGCTGTCCGCGCTCACCTCGGTGGCGGCGTTCGTCCTCGACGTGCGGGACCGCCCCGCGTTCGCCCGGATCGCCGACGAGGCGGAGGAACGCCTCGGCCCGGTCACCCTGGTGATCAACAACGCCGGCATCGGCGGGCCGCTCTCGCTGGCCGAGATGTCCTACGAGCTGTGGGACCTCTACCTGGGGATCAACATCGGCGGCGTGGTCAACGGGGTGCAGACCTTCCTGCCCCGGCTGATGGCGCGCGGCGAGCCCGCCCATCTGGTGAACACCGCGTCCGGTGTGGGGCTCGCCCCGGCCGGCGGCTCCACCATCTACGAGGCGTCCAAGGCCGGCGTCGTCGGCCTCTCCGAGGCCCTGGGCAAACAACTCGCTCTGGAGGGCCACCCCATCGGCGTCACCGTGCTCTGCCCGGGCGCGGTGGCGACCAACCTGGCCGCCACCTCACGCGCCGCCCGCGACCTCGCCGCCCCACGGCCGGACGCCACCGACGAGGACCGGGAACGCGACGACCGGCGCGAGCGGGACGAGACCAGCTTCCTGCGCAACCTCGGCGCCGACCCGGACGAGGCCGGGCCCGTCGTCGTCGAGGCGGTGCGAAACGGCGCCACGTACGCCATCACCGACCGCTCGACCGCCGGCCAACTCGCGCAGCGCGCGAAGGCGTTGTTCAGCGCTCTGCCGCCGGCCACCGAACGCGACCACAGGCTCGACGTGTTCATGGCCGCCCAGCGGCGCCGGATGGCCCAGGACGGCGACGGCCCAGGCGCCGGCTGACCCCACCGCACGGTGCGCGCCGGACCCTCGGGGCCCGGCGCGCACCGTGCGGGCCGAGCGGGACTTCGCGGACACGGACTGGCCAAAACGGATCGGTTCGGGCAACGTTCCGCAACTGAGCGGGCGGCCCGGGCGCGTTGACCGGAAAACGCCCGGGTCCCGCCGGCGGCATGACACCGTGAACGCCGACCGGCCCGCCGCCCGATGGGAGAGAGCCCCGATGACCAGCGTCCCGGACACCGTCAACAACAACCCGTTCAACCGGAACGTCATCCGGGAGTTCCGCGAACGAGGCGGCCAGGTAAGCGACTTCGGCGCCGTCTCGCTGCTGCTGCTCACCACCCGTGGCGCGCGCACCGGGCTGGAGCGGACCACCCCGCTGGTCTATCTGCCGGACGGTGACCGGCTGGTCGTCTTCGCCTCCAACGGCGGCTCGCCCACGGCCCCCGGCTGGTACCACAACCTGCGCGCCTCGACCGAGGTCGTGGTCGAGCTGGGCACCGAACGCTTCACCGCCCGGCACGCGTTGGTGCCGGAGGAGGAGCACGAGACGTTCTGGCAGCGGGCCATCGCGCAGGACGCCAACTTCGCCGGCTTCCGCCGGCGCACCAGCCGCTCCATCCCCCTCGTCGCCCTCACCCGCGTCCCGGCCGACGCCGCCTGACGCCGACCGGGCGCGGCTGGCGCGCCGTTCAGGCGGTGGTCGCCGGGCGGGGGAGGAGCGGCCAGGTGCCGGAGAGACGGATGGCTGCCTCGGTGACCGCCGGATCGCGGGCCGCCGAGGCCAACCCGTCGAGATAGGCGTGCGCCGCCGCCTCGTACAGGTCGTCCACCTCGCGCAGCGCGGCGTCCAACGCGTCCTGCCGCGCCGTCTCCTCGGCCGGTCGGGCGCTGGCCCGCGCTGCGGCGCGATGCGCCGTGGCCGCCGCCGTCCGCTCCGCGTCGGCCAGCCGCCGCCGCGCCTCGGCCGTCCGGCGGTAGGCCGCCAGATACGGGTGCGAGACGCCGAGGCCCAGCAGAAACGCCACCCCGCCGGAGAGCAGCAGCAGCGCGAAGAACATCAGGCTCATCGTCTGCTCGCCGATGTTCAACTGGGCCAGCACACTGGACGGTTCGCGCAGCTCCGGCGGGAGGAACGCGGCCTCGTCCGGATCGACGACCAGCGGCGCCCGCTCCTCCGCCAGCAGGCTGCCGCGCAGGCTGCCCAGCACCCAGCAGGCATAGGCCCAGACGGCGAGGAGCGCCAGCGCCGGCGCGGCCAGCAGCCGGTTGGCGCCGGTGGCCGGCAGCGTGCGCAGCAGCCGCCCGAGGATATGCGGGACGGCGATCATCACCGCGCCGACGGCCAGCGTGAAGGTCGCGGTGAGCAGGTTGGACGCCGCGTCCCCGGTGCCGTGCAGCCGCCGGAACGCCGTCCAGTAGATGGGGAGTTCCACCAGCGTCAGACAGACCAGCAGCGCGAGGGTGCCGCGCCGGGAGAGACCGCTGCGGCTCTCGCCCTCCCACTGGACCGGCGTCGGCTCGCCCCCGGCCGCCGGGGCCGCGTCCGCGTCCCGGTGCGGGTCCGGGTCCAGGTCCCGCTCCCCGTCGGGATCCGGCGGCAGGTCCCTGGCGTCGGCGTCGTCCCCGGCGGGCGGTTCGCGGGTGCCGCGCCGCTCCAGCCAGCGGGCCGCCGCCTCCCTGGCCGCGCGCCGACCCGCCGCCTCCCTGGCCAGCCGGTCCAACTGGGCCCGGGTGACCGTCAGATGGGCGTCGCGCTCGGCCCGCTCCTCCGCCGTATGCCGCGCGGCGTCCTGGGCCGCCTCCGCCTCGGCCCTGGCGCCGGCGGAGGCCCGTTCGGCCGCGCCCCGCCGCTCGGCGGCCCGCCGCAGCAGCGCCTGCCGCCGCCGGTCGCGCTCCGCCGCCAGCGACGCCAGCCGGGGCAGCAGCCCGTCGGCCGACAGCACCCACGGGTCGTACAGCCGCCGGCGCGCCGCCCGCCGGCCCTCGCGTCGGCAGCGGGCCAACAGCGCGGACCCGTCGAGCGCGTCGCGCCCCCCGCGCTCGCGGCGCTCGCCGCCCGGCAGCGGCGCGCGCCGCTCCCCGCGGCCGTCGCCCGGGGCGCGCGCCCGGCCGGGCAGCGGGCGGCGGAGGCGTCGTCCGCCGCCCGGATCAGTGTTGGTAGCCGGTGTCGACATCGGCGCCCACCCGCCCTTCCAGCAGCTCCGTCCAGAACGCGTCGAAGTCCTCGTAGGCGTCGGAGTCCTGGCTCAGCCGCATGCCGTACCCGGTCGGGTAGACGGTGGTCGCGGGCAGCTCCGGCAGCCGGCCGCGGTCGCCGAGACCGTCGATCACCTCGGCGCGGGACTCCGGCGTCGTCAGATCCTCCCCCGGCAGCACGAACGAGCCGTCGCGCTGCACGAAGTCGCTGACCACCAGGACATGGAACGGTTCGCCGTCGTCCGGCGCCGACCGGGAGACACGGTCCAGGGCGCCCAGCACATCGGAGCCCGGGCTGTGCTCCCTTGCGCAGTCCAGCAGTTCGACCGCGCGGCCCCCGGCCACCGCCCGCTGGGCGGCCCGCACATCGTCCCGCTCCAGCGTCGAGTCGGCGTCCGGATCCAGATCGATGGGCTCGGCCTGGCAGATCGAGCCCTCCGAGGCGCGGGTGATGGGCGCGTACGCCAGGGTGCGGCACTCCAGGTCGGCCAGGAAGGCCGGCAGCGCCGTCTCCAACTTGGCCAGCGCGTCGAACCCGTCGGGCGCGTCGCCTCCGGACCCCGAGCCGTCGACCAGCAGCGCGCAGGCCGTGTCATAGCGGTCCACCCTGGTGCCCAGGGCCTCGCCGACGGCCCCGCAGCCGCCGACGCCGACGATCGCCGTCGCGGCGAGCGCGCCGGCCAGCAGTCGGCGCCTTCCGTGCTCGATCCCGGCCATCTCAACGACCCCCCTTCGGATCGGTGCCGCCGTGCGTGTCCAGCAGCCACAGCGCGCGGCCGGTGGCGGACGCCGAGGTGCCGTCCGCCGTGGTCAACCAGCTGTCGGGGCGCAGCCAGCCGGCGTCCAACTCGACGGGGGCCGGGGCCCAGTGCGCCAGATAGGCGGGCGCCGGATCGGGTACGTCCCGGTGGTTGTGGCGCACCGCGTCCCAGTAGCAGGCGATCCGCTGGTTGAAGTGCTCGGTCACGGCGGTGGCCCGGTAGCGGCACAGATCCGCCTTGGTGCGCCACTCGCCGACCCGCTGCCCGAACCTGGCCAGCGCCGCCGGCGCGGTGAGCCCGCGCTCGTCGTAGTGCGTCACCACCTGCACGGCCTGGTATCTGATCTCGGTCACCAGCCGCCACTCCCGGCGCAACAGCCGGGACCGCAGCTGCTCCACCGCGCGCTGCGCGGTCGCCCGCTGCTCGGTCACATAGGCGCTGACCGCGCTCCCCGGCGACACCGACCGGGGCTCGGGCGCCGGAACATGCGGCAGCCCGCGCGCCCCGTCGCGCAGCCCCTGGGCGCGCGCCTTCCGCAGCGCCCTGTGGCCCGCCGCGGCCTGCCGGGCGACCCGGTTGACATTCTCCGTTCTGATCATGGTGCCTCCCCCTCTCTCGTTTCCCTCGTTCACATAAAGGCTCCGACGGATATGCCACGACGGCGGATTTCGCCGCCCGCATTCATGTCTGCTAATGAAGCCTTAACACGGTTGGGCCCGGCGGAATTCGGAGAACGGAAAGAGCCCGGTAATCGACCGGGGTTCGCCCCGAAGGCGGCCGCCCCGGGCGCCGGGGACGGCCCGGAGCGGGCTTCGAAGCGGCGCCGGGGCGGGGCGCCGAGCCACCGGGATCGCGTCCGGTGACGCGCCGGAGGCGCGCATACGCTCTATGTTGGTACGCATGGGTCAGGAAACGGTGTCCGATGTCCCCGCGCACGCCGAACTCGTCGACGATCTCCGCGCGTTACGCCGCCCCGGGCTCGCCGGGCTGCGCAGCCTCCCGCTGCCCGCGCTACGCGCCTCCGCCGTGGCCTGCGGCCTCTCCACCGGCCCTGACGACGCGCCGGCCGGCGTCGAGGCACTGCTGCGGCAGGCCGCGCGGCGCCTCGGCGACCAGGACGCGCTCGGCCGGGCGGCGGCCCGCACCTATGGCCTCGTCCCCGGATACCGGGGCGCGACCGCCTTCGACCGCAGGAAGGCCGCCGCCGAGGTGTACCGGGTGAGCACCGAGACCTTCCGCAAACGGCAGGAGAGCCAGGTCTTCGACCAACTGGCGGAGGCGGTCCTCGCGCTCTGCCGGGAGCACGGGCGACGTTCCGCCGCCGGGGCGACCCCCGCCGCCGGGCCGCCCGCGCGGCGGCCGTCCGAATCCCAACGGGACGACGCCGCACCGCCGTTCACCGTCGAGACCACCATCGCCGACGCGCCGGTGCCGTTTGTGCTGCATGTCTCCCCGGTCGACCTGCTGCGGAACGTGGACATCATCGTCTCCTCCGAGAACGTCTATCTGGAGATGTCCAAGACCTTCTGGCCCAACGTCTCCGCCGCGCTGCGCCGCGCCTGCGCCCTGCGGAACGCGTCCGGCGAGATCGTGGACGATGTCCTGGTGCGCGAACTGAGCGCCTGGGTACGGAAGTTCGGACGACCCGGGCTGCCGGTCAGGCCCGGCACGGTCGCCGCCACCTCGTCCGGGGCGATGGCCGGGCAGGGCGTCCGTCGGATCTACCACGCGGCCGTGGCCGTCCCGATGGCCGACCGGGAGGGCTACGAGGTGGCGCCCGGCGATATCGCCCGCGCCGTACGGGAGGCGTTCGCGCTGGCCAGGGCCGAACGCGCCGCGTTCGACCCGCCGTTGTCCTCGATCTGCTTCCCGCTGATGGGCGCCGGCCGGGGCGGCGTCTCCGCCGCGACCAGCGCCAGCTGGATCGGCTGGGCGGTGCACGAGGAGCTGACCCGCGACCCGTCCTGGACGGTGCACCTGGTCGTCCGCAACCGCGCCACGGCCGAGTCGATCGCCGAACTGGACCCCGACTAGGTTCACGTCCGGCCGATCATCCCGCGCGCCAGCTGGGATCGGTCAGCTCCACGCCCGCGTTCCGCAAGTCCGTTTCCAGGGCGGCCAGTTCGCCCGGACGTGGCACCCCGTACAGGGCGAGGGCCGCGCCCCGCCCGGCCGTCTGCAGGGTGCGCCCCGTGGCGCGGCGCTCCAGATGCGGGGCGTAGCGGGCGGTGCCCAGCGGGGTGCGGGGGACCAGCCGCTGGTTCGCCGAACCGCGCCAGACCAGATCGGTGGCCCTGGCGGCGACATAGCGGCCGGTGACCAGCGCGTCCGCGTGCCGGACGGCCCGCGCCCTGGCCTCGTCCGCCGCCACCTCCGCCTCCGTATAGCCGGTGTAGAGCAACAGATCCGCCTCGGCCGCCCCCCTGGTCCTGGCCGCGCCCGCCAACAGGCGGGCCAGCGCCTCCGGTTGGGCCAGCGGTTCACCGCCGCTGACCGTCAGCCCCTCGGCGCCGGCGGCCAGCGCCTCGCGCCACAGCGCCAACAGCTCGGCCACCGGCCACTGCTGGCCGCCCGCCGCGTCCCAGGTGTGCCGGGACATGCAGCCGGCGCACGCCAACGGGCAGCCCTGGAACCAGATGCCAAGACGCCGCCCCGGGCCCAGCACCGTCAACGGCCAGTGGCTGCCGCTGATCCGCGCCACCCGCCCGGGCCCCTCGTCTCCCTCGTCCGTTTCCGCTTCCGTTTCCTCGCCCCTCATGGCCGTCAGCATTTCCGCCCACCCCCGGAATCAACGCGAGCCGCCCCGTAATCCGACGGTCAACGACCGGGAATTCACCGGAGAGCGCGCGGAATTCGCCGTTACGCTGCGATTCCCTTGCCACCGTCATGGGCAATGAGGGAGGGGCCAGCATGACCGATCCCACGGAATACGAGGCGCCGCCGGACGGCGAGACCCGGGGCGACGTGACCCGGCTGCCACGTCCGCTCCGGGGGCGGTTCCGGCTCACCGAGGTGCTGCGGGCCCCCACCCGGCCGGGGCAGGCCGCCGTGTTCCGCGTGCTGCGCACCGGCGGGGGCGCCGAGGAGGCACAGGGCGGCGGCGATCACGTGGTCAAGTGGTACGACCGCGCCCTGCCGCCGGACCCGGAGGTCCTGCGGCTGCTGCGCACCCGGAGCCTGCCGCACACCACCCGGCTGATCGAGACCGGCGAGGCGGAAGGACACCCCTACGAGATCGCGCCGTCCTTCGGCGACACCGATCTCGACCAGTACCGCAGGGCGCGCCCGGGCCCCGCGCCCGCCCCGCTGGTGCGCGCGGTCGTCGAGCAACTGCACGCGGCCCTGCGCGCGTTCCACGCCCGGGGCTTCGTGCACCGCGACATCACCCCGGCCAATATCGTGCTCGGCTCCCTCGACCCGGCCGACCCCAGGCTGACCCTCGTCGACTTCTCCCTCGCCGCCCGGCCGACCGGACCCGGCGGCGCCCGGCCGCCGGGGGCGGCGCCCACCTCCCCCTGGCTCACCGAACACGCGCCCTGGGGCGGCACCTACCCGTATCTCTCCCCGCAGGCCGCCCTCCACCACCAGCTGATCCACCCGTCCGACGACTGGTGGTCCCTGGGCATGGTGGTCGCCGAACTCGCCGGCGGCGCCCATCCGGTGCGCCACACCCACGGCGCGTATGTCCCCATCGAGCTGTCCGCCCGGCCCCCCGAGCTGTCCCTGGTCACCGACCCCAGGCTGCACGACCTCTGCCGGGGCCTGCTCACCCGCGACCCCGACACCCGCTGGGGCAGCGTCCAGGTCGCCGAATGGCTGGCCGGCGGCTCCCCGCCCATCGACCTGCGGGACTGGCCGCCACCCGCCCGGGCCAGGGCCGACGACCGGCCGGCGTTCCCCTTCATGGGGCAGGGGTTCACCGAACCCGCCGAGCTCGGCATGGCGTTCGACACCTACTGGGCAGGGACCGAACGCGCCCTCGGCCGGCGCCGCACCCGGCACGCGTTCACCGACTGGCTGCGTCAGTTCACCACCTCGCCCCGCTACGACGAGGCCGCCAGGGAGGAACTCGACGCGCTTCTCGTCCTGTTGGAGCGGGCGCCGGCGCCCACCACCCTGGTCCGGCTGATCGGCTGGCTGGCGCCGCCCCTCGAACCGACCTTCCGAGGCGAGGCCGTCGCCCCCGACGGGCCCCTGGCCGACCTCGCCGCCCGTGCCGAGGACGACGACGAACGGGCCCGAGCCGTCGTCGACGAACTGGCGCGCCACCCGATCCTCCCGCTGCTGGAAACCCGCCCCGGCGGCCAGGGCCTGACCGCCGTCGACCGGGCGTGGCGGGAGGCGCTGCGGCGCTGGCGGCCCACCGTGGACGCGCTGGCCGCCGAGTTCCCCGAGCTGCGCCGCCGGCTGCGCGAGCACCCCGCGCTCACCGCGAACGACGCGCGCCTCACCGCGCGGCTGCTGCACACGGCGGCCGCGCCCGAGCGCTGCCGCGCGCTGCTGGACGAACGCGCCACCCGCCGGCTGCGGCGGCTGCCGGAACCCGTCCGCTGGTACGGCTGGCTGGTCGCCGACCGGCGCGATCCGCTGCGGCTGGTGCTGGCCGACCAACTCGCCGGACTGGCCGAGGAGGAGGCGTGGGCGGCCAGAACCGAACGGCGCGCGCGGGCGGAGGGGCGCCGGCGCGACGCGGACTATCTGCGCGCCGTCGCCTGGCTCGACGCCCAGCAGCTGCCCGTCGCCCTCGGCTGGGCGGTGGCCGGGGCGATCGGGGTGACCTTCCCCTGGATCTTCCTCATCGGTGTCGCCGATGTCGCAGGACTCGCCGACCAGGAGAGCGTCGTCCTCGCCTGGGCGGGCGCCGTACCGGGGTTCACCGTGGTGCTGGCCCTCGAACTGCTGGTCGCCGTCCGGATCGGCGCCCTCGTCTACCATCCGCGGCACTCCCTCGCCGGGCGGCTGATCGAGGGCGGGGCGCGGCTGGGGCGGCTCGCCCGCCGCAACCGGCTGCTGGGCGCCGCCGCCCTCGTCGGCGTGGTCGCGCTCCTCGTCGCGACCCTGACCGTGGTCGCCTGGGTCTGGCCGGTCGCCACGGTGCTCGCCGTCGGCTGGTGGACCTGGCGCCGCCGCCATGTCCCGTCCGCCACCGCGCTCGGGAGGCCGCGATGAGCTTTGGAGTCGCCGTACCCGATATCGCCTTTGTGGCGCCCGATGTCGCCTATCCGCCGCCGGTCGGCATCACCCTGCCGTCCATCGGTGTGCCGCCCGTCGAGCTGCCCTCGGCGGGCGAGATCGGCGAGGCGGTCGCCGACCAGCTGCTCGAACTGGCCGGCGCCGCGCTGATCGGCCTGGGCGCGCTCAGCGGCGCCCTGCTCGCCGCCCGGGCCGCGATGACCGGCACCAGGATGCTCGCCGACGCCGCCGAGCGCGCCGACCAGGCCCGCCGCGCGCTGCTCGCCGACCGCGAACAGGCGTGCCGTGTCGAGGAGTTGTGGCGGGACGCCACCTTCGCCGTGGCCCGGGCCAACGCGCGCATCGACACCCTCAGGGCCAGGACCGCCGCCGAGCCCGCCCCCGACCCCGACAGCGGCGGCGGGGGACCGACGCCCCCGCCGCTGCCCACCCCCCTCGACCCCACCGGGCTGCGGCTGCCCCAGGTGTACGCCTGGCTCGCCGACACCGACCGCACCGTGCGGGCAGCCGAGGCCGCACTCGCCCACCGGACGCTGCGCGCCGCCTCCTCCGGGCCGCTCACCATCGGCGGGGCCCGCGAGGAGGAGGCCGCGCGCCGGGCCGAGCGACTGCGCGAGCGCCGCGAACGCGCCCTCGCCGCCTATGCGGCCGCCGACACCGAGGCGGCGGCCGTGGCCGCGCTGCCGGCCTACACCGCCACGCCCCCGGACGCCGAGGTGGTGACCGCCGAACGCGCCACCGAGCTGGGCGCCGAACTGCTGGCCGGTCTCGACCTGGACGTGCCGCCGACCGAGTACACCCGGGTCGAGACGGCGATCGGCCACG
Source organism: Streptomyces sp. NBRC 109706 (assembly GCF_000974485.1). Classification (GTDB taxonomy): domain Bacteria; phylum Actinomycetota; class Actinomycetes; order Streptomycetales; family Streptomycetaceae; genus Streptomyces. The sequence goes on from NZ_BBOM01000008.1 coordinate 83,518, forward strand.
CCGTCGAACTCGCCCCCACCCGCCCCGTCTCGGCGTCCCGGCATCTCGCCGAGGCGCGCGATCTGGCCTATGCCGCCAACTGGCGCGCCCAGGACCGCCGCGAGACCGCCGACTGGGCCGCCCAGCAACTCCGGGTGCTGCGCGAGCCGTTGCCGGAACTGCCGGACGGCGCCGCGCCGCCGCCCGTGTCACCGTCCGAACTCGCCGTGCTGGAGGCGGCGGTGGCCGGCCGCGCCGGGGTGACCCCACGGCAGCGCGCCGAGATCGCCAGCCGGGTCGCCGAACGGGAGACCGCGCTCACCCGCCTCTACGTCGGCCAACTCCTGCACCGCACCCTGAACCAACAGGCCGGCGTGGACAGCGGGTTGACGGTCACTCAGGTGGCGCCCGGGATCCGGCACATCGAATGGGCCCCGCACGACTGGGGCGACGAGCACTGGCTGCGCCTGGTCGTCGACCAGGCCGGGGTGCTCCGGATGCTGACCATGCACCGGATCAGGGAGCAGCACGAGGACACCGACGCGGCCCGCGCCCTCGACCACACGCGCTGCCGGGAGGCCGGCACCCACCTCGCCGCGCTCGCCGAAGCCGCCGAGGCGGCCGGCTTCCCCCTGGACCTCAGCTACGACGAGGCCCGCCCCGTCGCCGGCACCCGCCACCCCGACCCCGGGGGACGCGACCGGCGGCGCCCCGCCGGCCAGGACCGGGCCCGCGACGACCGGCCGGCCCCGAAGGCCAGATACCGCACCCACGGTGAGGGGAACGAGCGCCCATGACCCGGACCGGCGAAGCACCCGACCGGCGCCTTCCCGCCTTCGCCGAGGAGGTGGACGCGACCCTCGCCGTCCACGCCCAGTTCGTGCTGCACGGCAATGTCCGCGACGAATACCTCGTCGTCCACCGGGGCCGCGACCGCACCGCCGACATGGCCGGGCTGCTCTGGCATGTCCTCCGCCACCGGGGCTATGACGCCCTGGTGCGCTACGACGCCGTCGACGGCTTCACCGTCCACCCCGGCAGCGCCCTGCCCGATGTCGAGCGGCTGCTCGGCCGGGGCCGGGTCGGCCGCCGCTACCGGGGCCGGCTGCTGCGCGCCGACCGCAGCCCCCGGCTGGACGAACTCGGCCCGCTGCTGCGCGCCGTTGCCACCGGCGCCGAACCACCACGCCGCGCCCGACAGGGCGCCGACCGTACCGAACCCACGGCGCTGGAGAACGAACCCCCGCAGCGGCTGGCCCTGTTGATCGACTACGCCGCGCGGATCGCCACCGATGTCAACCGACTCAGCGACGCCGAACGGGACTTCTTCCTCGGCTGCCTCAAACTGGCCGACGACGTGGCCCCGTTGACCCACCCCCGCACCGGACGCGACCTCTACAACCCGGTGATCTGGCTGGCCGACGGCGAACGCGATCTGCCCACCTGGCTGGTCTCCGGCAGCGACCGGATCCGCACCATCGGCGTGCCGCTGCCCGATCTGGAGGAACGCGGCCGGCTGGCCCGCCTCCGGATCGCCGAGGCGGCGCCCGCCGCCGAACCGCTCCCACCGCGCCTGCGCAAACCGACCGACCCGCCGCCGCACGAGCCCGTCCTCGGACCCGAAGCGGCGCGCGCCGCCGAGGAGTTCGCCAAGTCGGCGGATGGGCTCTCGCTGCGCGCCATGCGGGAGTGCGAGCGGCTGGCCGCCGACCGGGGCTGGCCGCCGACCCGGATGCCGGACGCCGTCCGTGTCTACCGGCTCGGCGTCGAGGACAACCCCTGGCGCCGAGGCCATGTCAGGGAACGGATCCGCGCGGGGGAGGAGTTCATCCGCTCCCGGGTGAAGGGCCAGGAGCCGGCCGTCGTCAAGACCACCGACATCCTCAAACGGGCCGCCCTCGGCCTCTCCGGCGCCCAGGCGGCCAATCCCGGACACCGGCCACGCGGCGTCCTCTTCTTCGCCGGCCCCACCGGGACCGGCAAGACCGAACTGGCCAAGTCCGTGGCCACCGTACTCTTCGGCAGCCCGGAGGCGTGTCTGCGGTTCGACATGAGCGAGTTCTCCGCGCCGCACTCCGCCGACCGGCTGGTCGGCGCACCGCCCGGCTATGTCGGGTACGAGGCCGGCGGCGAACTGACCAGCGCGGTGCGCACCGACCCGTTCCGCGTTGTCCTCTTCGACGAGATCGAGAAGGCGGACAAGGGGGTCCTCGACAAGTTCCTCCAGGTGCTGGAGGACGGCCGGCTCACCGACGGACAGGGCATCACCACGCACTTCAGCGAGTGCGTCATCATCTTCACCTCCAACCTCGGCGTGCTGACCGAGGACCCGGCGACCGGCCTGAAACGGCGCGTCGTCGAACCCGGCACGCCCTACGAGGCGTTGGCGGCGACCGTGCACGCCAATGTCGAGCGGCACTTCACCGAGGTGGTGGGCCGCCCCGAGCTGCTGAACCGACTCGGCGGCAATGTGGTGGTCTTCGACTTCATCGGCGCCGATGTCGCCCACCGCATCTTCGATCTGCAGCTCGGCAATATCGCCGCCCGGCTCCGCGACGACCAACGGCTCGAACTGCGCCTCGACCCCGAGGCGCGACAACGGCTCACCCGGCGCTGCACCGCCCAGCTGGACAACGGCGGCCGCGGCATCGGCAACGAGCTGGAGACCGCGCTGGTCAACCCGCTGGCCAGGGCCCTGTTCGACGCGGGCGACCTGCCGGAGCGCAGCGTCGTCACGGTGACCTCGGTCGACGAGCGACCGGACGGCACCGTACGGCTCCAACTGGACATCCAACACCCAACCGCCCCATGACCGCCGACGGGAACCACGGGAACCACGAGAACCACGAAAATGAATGGGACGACGACGACTGGGACGAGCCGTTCTCGGACGACGACGAGCCGTTGCCGGACGACGACGGGCCGCCGGACGAGGCGCCGCCCGTGGCCGTGCCCGAGGCCGTCCCCTGCTGGAACTGCGGCCACCCCGTCCCGCCGACCGTGGACCCCTGCCCGACCTGCACCAGCCCAGGCGTTCATCTGGTGCTGACCCTGCACACCCCCGGACTGCGCGCGGTCGCGGGCCCCGGACGACCGCTACGGCTGGGCCGCGACCCCGGCTGGGCCCCCGCCACCGCGCCCGACCTCACCGGCGCGCCCGGCGTCTCCCGCCGCCACGCCACCATCACCGTCGACCACGACGGCACCGCCTGGGTGGCCGACGGCACCGAAACCGGCAGCCTCAACGGCACCTGGATCAACGGCCGCCGGATCGAACCCACCGTGCCCCGACGCCTCAACGACCAGGACGAGTTGGGCCTCGGCCGCCGGGTGCGCGGCACCGTCCGCCTGCACGGCCGGAGGCGTCAGGGGTGAATCGCGGCCCGCAGCGGGGCCAGCCAACCGTTCACCGCGCGCCGGCCGACCGCCGTGGACAGGTCATGGCTCGCCACCGGCTCCGCCTTGACCGCGCTCTCGTCACAGCGGTCGCCGAAGAACACATAGGCCAGCCCGGACCGGCGACGGCGCGACTGCCACACCATGCCCTGCGCACCCGGCGCGTCCCGGCGCAACGCCCGCGCCCAGTAACGGGTCTGCGGGGCGCCGGCCCCCTCCGCCTCCAACAGCCAGACATCCTGGCCGATACGCGCCAGATCCTCCTCCGAGACCAGCCGGATCAGCCCCAGCGGCGCCGTGGTGGTCAGCCGCGACAGCACATAGCCGTCCGCCTGCGCCCGGGGGATCAGCCGCTCGCCACGCGGGCCGTCGAACTCCCGGGACCGCAGAAACACCTCGGCCAGCGCGGTGGCGGGACAGTCCGCCACATAGAGATAGGGGTAGGGATCGTCGGTGGTGCCGTCGAAGCGGTTGCCGCCGAAGTGGGTGTGCACACTCACCGGGTTGAAGGCGGTGGCCCGGTACCGGCCACGGTGACAGCGCCACAGCTCCGTGCCGGCGGGCAGCTCCGTCAGCTGCGGGGCCAGGCCCGTGGGCGGCGGATAGGCCGGCATCAGTCGCCCTCCACCAGCGCGCGGGCCGCCTCGATCAGCCGGGTGTCCGGGACCTCCCCGATGAGCTGCGCCGGGACCCCCGCCAGCCAGCGGTTCCCGCCCAACCACCAGTCGGCCGCCCCCCACGGATCCTCGTCCGCCAGCAGCAGCGCGTTGACCCGCCGCACCACCGGACGAAGCCGGTCGTCCGCCCCGAACTGGAACTCAGGGCAACGCGCGCCGCGTTCCGGATCGGGCAGCCGGATCAGCCCCTCGTCCGCGCCGGGCGCCGGGCGGGACGGCGCGGCCAACAGCCGCCGGCGCGCCGCCCGCAGGATCTCCCGCGTCGCTTCCTCCGCCGCCTCCTCCTCGTCCGGCTCCCGCGCCAGCAGCCGCAGCAGCTCGTCCACCCGCGCCAGATCCACCACCGTGCTGCCCGGATCCAGCCGCACCCGGTTCTCCACGGCCTCCCGCACCTGGCTGTCCAACGGCAGCGCCCGCAGCACCCGCCGCACGCCGAGCAGCGCCCGCCGCCGCTCCCGTTCGTCGCCCCCGGCCCGCCGCAACGCCCCGACCGCGTCCAGCAGTTGGCCCTGCGCCTCAGGCGTCAGATGCTCCCTCAGATGGTCCCGTCGGCGTGCCAGCAGGCCGATCAGCTCCTCGGCGTCCACTCGTTCACTCCCTCTCCTCGCCGCTGCCCCCGAGCCCCGCCACCCCGGCCGGACGCGGGTTTCCCTGGTGGATGAACGCCGCCCAGATCGGCACCCGGTCCAGAAACGGCTGACGCGCCTCGCGCGCCAACTCCCCCTCGACACCCGGCGGTGGGCGTCGCGCCGGATCCAACATCCACAGCTGCGTCTCGCGCAGCGCGTCCGCCGGGGCCAACCCGACCACCGTCAACTGATGGTGGAACACGGCCATCATCAGCGCGGAGGCGCTGTCCCTGGTGGTCCAGCGGGAACCGACCGCGTCCGTGGCCCCCCGTGCCACAAACGCGGTGGTCAACGTCAGCGCCTCGTCGTGATCCCGCCGGCTGAGATCCGTCTCGCAGGCGCTCAGCACCACCAACGGCCCCGGCTCGCCGGCCGCGACCCCACCGGGCCGGTCCAGCAGCCGGGTGACCGTGAGCAGCCCCTCGTCCTGCGCCGCCCCGTCCTGGTCCGCCAGCGCCAGCGCCGACACGGTGGGACGCGCGCCGGCCTCGCCGTGCGAGGCGATATGCAGCAACGACGCCGGCTCGCCCGCCGACGCCCCCGGCAGCACCGCGAGCAGTTCCTCGGGCGTGCCGGCGCCACGCGGCACCGAGCCCGGCTCGGTCACGAACTCGCCGTAGAGAGTGGCCCGTTGGTAGTAGGTCGTATGCAGCGTGGTGACCTCGTCGGATGCCCACGCCAGATCCAGCCGGGGATCGGCCACCAGCACCGGACGCGCCCCCGGGGGCGTCCGCTGCCGCCCGGCCGCGTCCAGAAACTGTGCCCCGGAGGCGGCATAGCTGAACACCGCGACCTGGCAGGCATACCGCGACGCCAACCGCGCCGCATGCCAGGGCACCACACCCAGATTCCCGCACGGCACCAACACCACCCGGGTCGGCGCGCCCCCCACACCGTCCGCCGTCAGCCGATCCAGCAGCGGCGCCACCACCGCGGGGCCCGCCCAGGCGCACAGATCCTCAAGCGCCGCCTCCCAGGCCCGGTCGGCATCCGGCGAAGGCTCCGCCGAACGCCGCGCCGCCACCTGGAGATACGTGTCCAACGGCCGCCGCCCGGCGGCGGAGAGCCCGGGCAGCGGGAGGACCCCCGCGCCCCCCGCGCCCCCGTCCCCCGACCGCCGGACCAGCAGCGCCACACCGTCCTCCTCGGCCCGGCCCGGCACCAGATACACCAGCGCGTCGGCGCCCGATGCCTCCACCCCGGCGACCAACTTCGGCAGCTCCGGCACCGAGAGCAGCGTCCAGCGCCCCTCACGGCCTGGCCGCAGCGCGTCCAGCGCCCGCCGGCGCAGCCGGCTCGGCACCGGCCCCGCCGTCCCGGCCTCGGCGAGCAGCGCCGCCGAAAGCCCCCCGTCGACCGGCGTGCCGCCGGCGCCAGGCGGCACATCACGCCGCCACTCCTCGGCCAGATCCTCCCGACCCAGGGCCGCCAACTGCTCCGGCACACCCACCGAGGCGGCCGCCGCCCGCAACACCAGCGCCCGGCCGACCTCAAGGGCCCGCACCGCCCCCGCCGGATCGCCCTCGGCGACGGCCCACATCGCCACCCGCAGCGCCTGGTCGGCGCCGCCCCGCGCCATCTCAAGACCGTGCTCGGCACCCAACTGCATCAGCACATCGTCCGCCGTCACCTGGAGCGCGGCCAGCCCCGCCTCGATCGCCGCCCGGCGATCCCCGGCCGCCACATCACCGCGCTTCGCGTGCAGCCGCGCCAGCGACCCGAGCAACAGCCGCGCGGCCTGGTTGTCGGTGTCCTCGGCCAGATCCTCCCTGGCCCGCCGCAGCTCGGCGATCGCCTCGTCAAGGCTCCGCCGGTCCCCGGTCAACTCATGGTGAACGCCCAGCACTTCGGCGAGCACTGCCCGGCTTCTCGCCAGCTGGTTCGCCGCCGAAGGCGTCGCCACCTCCAACGCGGGCCGGGCGCTTTCCACCACGCCGAGCAGCCGGTCCGGATCCCGCTCAAGCACCGCGCAGACCGCCATCGCCAGGGGCCACACGATTCCCACCATCTCATGCACCACGCGTGGCGCGGCGGGGTTCTCCTGCAGCTGCTCGACGAGCCGGATCGCCGCCCGCGCGTCCTCGACGCCGCGCCGGGCGGCGGCCCGCGACAGATGGGCGAAGACGAGTTGGACGACGACCGGCCCGAAGATCTCGTCCCGCTCATCGATCCCTTCGACCAGGCCGCGCAGCTCGGCCAGGGCCTCGTCCACCTCGGCCGGCCGCTCGTTCTCGTTCACCGAGATCCGCCCGAGGCGCAGCGTGAGGAGCATGGCCCTGGCCATCACCGTCAGCCGGCGGACATCGCCCGTGCCGGGCACCGAGTCGACGTCGCGGATCGGCTCGGGGGCGAGCGCGGCGAGCCTGCGCATCGATTCGGCCTCGTCCTGGAGGTTCCCGCGGGTGAGCGCGGTGACCGACGGCAGGGCCCCCTGCATGGCGCGCACCAGCATGCCCAGATCGTGGCCTTCGGGCAGGCCCTTGCCGAACCGGCCCAGCAGCTCATGCGCATGGTCGACGAGGTCGCTGTCCCCGGTGCGCACCGCCATCGTCGCCTCGCCCAGGGCGGCCAGCACCATATCGAGGTTCGCGCCCGCCGGATCGGCCTCGGCCCGGGGCGACGACTGCAACGACGCGATCAGCTCGCTCAACCGCTCCGTGCCCACCAGCCCGGGGGCGGTCATCTCGCCCAGCATCGAGAGCGCCGCCGCCTCCATCGCCAACGCCGCCTCGCTCTCCGGCTTCTGGGGCGTCTCCGGCGTCCGCGGCATCTCCGTCTTCTCCGCCGGCGGTTCGCTCTCCACAGCGGCCGGCGGCCGCGCCGACTCCGTCGGCCGCGCCGGTCGCTTCGGCTTCGCCGGCGCGGGGGGCAGGGCCGGCAGTCCGCGCAGCATGCCCAGGGCGGCCCGCATCATGTCGCCCCCCTTGCCGAGCCCCGGCTGGTCCCGCAGCAGCTGGTCGCCGAAGCCGACCAGCCCCGGCACATCGCCAAGAAAGGCCAACGAGGAGACGGTGCGGAGCACCGTGCGCAGCCGCGCGATCTCGTTCGGCAGAGGCGCCGGGAGCCGAGCCGCCTCCAACTCGGCGAGCAGCCGATCCGCCTCGGCGATCTCCGACCGGAGCTGGGGGGAGCGGCGCTCGGCGCGCAACCCCCAGTCCACCACCTGGTCGAACCCGGGGATCCCACCGCCAGGGCCTGGCCGTGGCATCGGGAGCAGCAGCGTGGTCAGCACCAACGCCGCCCGCAGCCGCTCCCGTTCGACCAGCCGGCCGGCCCCGGCCGCCGCCCGCGCGGCACGGAGCAGCCGGATCCCCTCCGCCTGGTCCTCGGCCGGCCCGACCCCCCGCAGATACCGCTTGCCGTAGAGGCAGCCCAGCCGAGCCCTGACCAGCGGCCTGTCGTCCGAGTTCTCCGGCAACTTTGGCTCGGCCAGGGCCAGTTCATCTATGGTGCGGTCCAGTTGGGCGTCCGTCGACGCGCCGCCCACGGGGCGGAGAGCCCCGTCGTGGTCCGCCGAGAGGCCCATCGAGGGCAGCATCTCGTCCGCGCGCGCCAGTGCCCTCTTCAGCTCGGCGTCCATCGGATCCTCCCCCCTCCGGTGCCTCGTTCGTCCTGGCGTTCCGTGCCCCCGCGTCGTGCGGAGCGTCACCGGTCGCGTACACATCCTGACCACTTCTCAGGGCTTTCACCCGCGAGTTCGTGGAATCGGACGGACAACTCCCGATCAACGCCCAGCCAATGACCAGTTCGGCCGCCGGCCCGCGCCCGTCCCGGAACGCGCGAACGCCCGCCGGGACCCGGGGCCCGGCGGGCGTGCTGGTCAGCTTCGCGCAACCGCGGTGCGATCAGGTGAAGTTGACGTCACTGCAGATGAAGTACGTCTGGTCCAGGTGCGACGCCTGCCAGATCGTGTAGACGATGTGGTGGCCGCTGCGCCCCGGGGCGCTCACATTGAAGGTGATGTCGGAGGCGGGCGGGTAGGCCCCGGTCGTCTCCACCAGTTCGAGGTCACCCCAGCCGAGGGACTGGGTGGCCGGATTGAAGCCCTGCTTGGTGACATACACCTCGAAGAAGTCCGCGCCATGGCTGGCCGTGTCGTAGAGGTGCACGCTGAAGTTGCTGCCGACGTTCGTCGTGGTCCAGGGGCCCGGGTTGTCGAGCGAGGTGGCCAGGCCGCTCTGCGCGTCACCGGCGCTGCACAGCTTGCCGTTGGGGATCGCCGACCAGTTCCCGGCCAGGTTCTCCCGGTACAGGCTCATCCAGTTCCACATGGTGTTGGGGTTGGCCTGGAACGCCTGCCAACACATGGGGTCTTCCTGCTCCATGGCCGGGTTCATGTGGTCGCTGCCCCAGCGGTCCCAGCAGCTGTAGGCGCGGCCGGCCGGGTCCACGATCGAGCCATGGGCGTTGGCCGTGCCGGGGCTGAGGAACAGCGCGATCAGGCCGACGATGGCGGCCATCACCGGCGTGATCACGCGCAACTTCCAGCGGTGAGTGGGGGGTTCTGCGTACATCGTTGCGGTCTCCGTCTTCCGGAAGGGATGTGGGGAAGGTGCTGCGTTTCCGGGTTGGGAGCGCTCCCAAAGTAATCGGACCTTACCCGCCGACACACCGCTGAAACAGACCGCAGGTCGCGGATGCCGACGGACGGGACGGCGCCGGGTCCCGACGGTGGGTCAGGCACGGGCCCCTGCCGGCAACTCGCGGCGATCCGCCACCGGATCGGCGATCCGCGATCGCGATCAGCGGTCGACGGGCCCGGTGTCCGTCACAAACCGGCTCAGCCGGTAGGCGCTCAGCTCCACCGGGCGGCGGCAGAGCGTCTCGATCCGGATCAGTGACGCGTCGACCCGGGCCTCCCTGAGACGGCGCAGCCGCGTGTGCAACTCCGCCTGATCGCCCGTCTCAAGGAGGACTTCCCACCGTCCGGCGTCCGGTGCGGTGCGGGCGGCCAGCCGCCGCCGCCCGGCCTCCTGCCGTCGTCTTCTCCTCCGTTGTCCTGGCACCGGCCCAGAATCGCCGGCCGAGGTCGGGCATGGCAAGCGCCGATGCCGGGCGGGGCCCGGCGGCTGGAAGGCGCCCCGTGGGGTCCCCTCGGACGCGGTCCGGTGGGACCCCACGGGGCGGTCACGGGCGAGGCTCCCCCGGGCCCCCGAAGATCCGGGGGAGACAACGGGCCCGCGACGGTCCGGAAGGCGCGACCTAGTAGAAGCTGCTCACCGCCGCCTCGGCCAGGATCTCGCCGCCGGTGGCGTAGGCGATCACTCGGAAGTCGGTGGGGAAGTCCGGGTGGTGGCCGGTGTCGAGGTAGAAGACACCCCAGTCGGTCTCCCCGGCCAGCCGTACCAGGGTCGCCGGATAGGACTCGTCCCCGCCGTCGGGCACGACCACGATCCGGGCCGGCGTCTCGGCCAGCCGCCAGGCGCCGTCGATCATCCAGACGTCGTCGTCCTCGGCCTGGAAGCCGACGCTGACGCTGCCCGGCCTGATGTTCGCGCCCGGATAGCCCCTGGCCTGTTCCATGTTCTCGTCGAAGTGCGCGGGAGAGGACAGCACATAGTTCTGCTCGCCCTCCGGCAGCAGCCCCAGCACCTGGGCCTCGTTGATCACCACCCGCTCGTAGGGCCGCACCTCCAGCACCGGGTCGCGGTCGTCGGGTCCCGGGAGGGGCGGCGTGGACGACTGGGCGGCGGGCGGCACGGGGTCGGCGCCCGGGTCGGTGCGTGGCCAGGCCAGGCCGGCGGCCAGCCCAGCCGCCAACACGGCGGCCGACGCGGCGCCGGCCACCGCCACCCTGCGGCGGCGGGCCCGCAGTGCCCGCCCCTGCTGGATCATCTCGTCGACCGGCGCCGGTCCGGCCACCAAGTCCTCGCCGGCCCAGCGCAGTTGGTCAACGAACTCCGGTTCGTTCCCCCGATGCGGCATGGTTGGTCACCTCCTGTTGATGGGTGGGTTCAGGTCCTCTCGTGGGCGCGCGCAGATCCTGGACCGTCGGATCGGCGCGCAGTTTCTCCAGGCCGCGCGAGGTCCGGCTGCGCACCGTGCCCACCCGGGTGCCGAGCAGCGCGGCGACCTCGGTCTCGGTGCGGTCCTCGACATGGCGCAGCACGACGGCCGCCCGCTGCCGGGGCGGCAGCCGTTGCAGCGCGGCCGCCAAAACGTCCCTGACGAGGAACTGGTCGACCCGGTCCCCGCCGGCGCGTTCGGGGAACCGGGTCGTCAGCCATTCGAGCACCCGTGTCCCACGGATCCGGTCACGATGGGCGTTGATCATGATCCGCCACACATAGGCGTCCGGATCGGTCGCCCGCATGACGCGGTCCCACCGCGCGTACGCCTTGACCAAAGCCACCTGGGCCAGGTCCTCGGCGTCGTGGTGGTGGCCGGTCAGCAGGTACGCGGTGCGCAGCAGCCGGGGCCACCGGGCGAGCGCGAAGGCCCTGAAGTCGGCGTCCCGGGCTTCGGGTGCGGGAGTCATCGGGTGTGTCGGCGGTCGCGTCAGAAGTCGAGGGAGACCTCGACCTCGTCGAAGACCCTGCCGTCGGTGTCGGTCGCGGTGATCGTGTAGGCGCTGACGCCCTCGATGTCCCAGGCGGACGGGTCGAAGTAGAAGGTGCCCCAGCCGTCCTCGTCCTCCAACGCCACCGGCTGCGCGCCGTAGCCCCAGTCCTGGCCCTCGGGGACGACGGCTATGAACGGCACGCCCTCGTCGAGCCGCCAGACGCCCTCCACCAGGACGATCTCGCCGTCCTCGCCGTGGACGCCGACGCCGATGCTGTTGGGCAGGATGCTGCTGCCCGGGTAGCCCTTGGCCGCCTCGATGTCCTCGTCGAACCACTCGGGCGACGACACCACGTAGTTCTGGTCGCCCTCGGGCAGCAGGCCCATCACATAGGCGTCGTTGATCTCCACCCGCTCGTAGGGCTCGACCTCGATCAGGTCCATCCCGCCGGCCTGGGCGCCCTGCGGCAGCAGCACCACCATCGCGGCGGCGGCAGCGGCGCCGGTGAGCAGGGCGCGCCTGAGCGTGGCATGTCCGGTCATGAACCCTCCAAGGGCTTCGCGTTGTGCGGTCATGACTCAGACGTGGGCCGGCGGCGAAATCTATCCACGCTTTCCGAACTTCCTGGTTCCGCTGGTCGGCGGGCGGGCCGGTGCGTCGGGTCCGCTCTATGCTTGCCTCCCATGATTGCTTGACAACAGTCTGTTCTCCGGTGGGAGTTGGCTTTGAGCGTGCAGCCGCTGACGGGGGCCGATCCGCGACAGGTGGGGCCGTATCGTCTCCTGTTCCGGCTGGGGGCCGGGGGCATGGGCCGGGTCTATCTGGGGCGGTCGCCCGGGAGTCGGACGGTGGCCGTGAAGCTGGTGAACGCCGAGATGCTGGGCGTGCCGGGCTTCCGGGAGCGGTTCGCGCGCGAGGTGGCGGCGTCCCGGAGCGTTTCGGGTGCGGGCACCGTGCCGGTGCTGGCGGCCGATGTGTATGCCGAGGTGCCGTGGTCGGCGTCCGCCTATGTGCCCGGTCCCTCGCTCGCCGAGGCGGTGCACGAACACGGTCCGCTCCCGTTGCCCGCCCTGTGGCGGCTGTTGGCCGGGCTGGCGGAGGCACTGGACTCGGTGCACGCGGCGGGGCTGGTGCACCGGGATCTGAAGCCGTCGAACGTGCTGCTCTCCCTGGACCGGCCGCGCGTGATCGACTTCGGCATCGCCCGGGCCGCCGACGAGACCGGGCTCACCAGGACGGGCACCGTGGTGGGATCCCCCGGTTTCATGTCGCCCGAGCAGGCGCGGGGGACGCGACTGAGCGCGGCCAGCGACTGTTTCTCGCTCGGTGCGGTGCTCGCCTTCGCGGCCACCGGGCGTTCCCCGTTCGGTGAGGGGTCGGCGCCCGAGCTGCTGTACCGACTGGTGCACGATGCCCCGGATCTGGGTGGCGTGCCCGGGGAGCTCGCCGGGGTGCTGGCCGGCTGCCTGGCCAAGGAGCCGGGCGGCCGCCCCTCGCTGGCCGAACTGCGCGCCCGTGCGGCGGCCGCGGGCGCCGGGGCGGACGCGGACTGGCTGCCCGCGCCGATCGCCCGGTCCATCGCCCGCCGGGCGGAGGAACTGCTCGCTCTCGAAGGGGCCGAGGAGGCGCGCGAGCAGGCGGCGGCCCCGACGGCCGCCGGCCTGCCGGTCGTCTCGCCGCCCTATGCCGCGACGCCCGCCCCGGCGCCCTGGGCCCAGCCGGTCCAGCCCTATGGCGCGGTGCCCTCGATGCACCTTCCCTCGACCGGGGTGACGCCACCCCCGCGGCAGGGGCGCGGCGGGGTGCTGGTGGCGCTTGTGCTCGGCGTGGTGCTGCTGGCCTCGACGGTGCTGCTGCTGGTCAACCTGGGGAGTGGGGACGGGGGTTCGGACGACGAGGCGCTTTCCACCGAGCAGCCGAAGGCGTCCCGGTCCGCCGAGAACGAGCCGATCGAGCTGGTACCTACGCAGGAGGAGACCCAGGAGGAGACCCTGGAGGAGACGGAGACCGAGGAGAGCGGGAGCGCCTCCGTCGTGGGGGAGTGGCGCGGCAGCTACTTCTGCACCCAGGGCGAGACGGGCCTCACCCTGACGATCGCCCCGGACGGCGACGACGGCCGCCTCGCGGCGACCTTCACCTTCTTCCCGCTCTCCAGCGACTCCAACGCCCAACGCGGTTCGTTCGCCATGAGCGGCTTCCAGGACGGGTCACATGTGGAGCTGGAGGGCGACCACTGGATCGATCGGCCGGGCAGCTATCTGATGGTCGATCTCTCCGGGGACGTCCGGGCGTCCGATCCGGACGCCATGGACGGAAGGGTGCTCTCCACCCAGTCCGGTTGCAGCACCTTCTCCGTGTCCCGCTGAACGTTGCCCCCGCCGGTCACCGTTCCCGTCCGTCGGGTCGTCGCGACCGGGCCGCGTGGGCGGCCAGATCACGGCAGAAGAGCCCGAAGTCCAGCCCGGCGGCCTCGACCGCGATGGGGTAGGTGCTGGTGTCCGTCAACCCCGGGGCGACATTGGTCTCCAGCACCTGGATCCCGCCGCTCGCCGTGACGATGGCGTCCGTGCGGGAGAGATGCCGCAGGCCCAGCGCCCGGTGCGCGAGCACGGCGACCCGGGCGGCCTCGGCCGCCACGGCCGGCTCGATGCGGGCGGGGGCGTGGAAGCGGACGGCGCCGGCGGTGTAACGGGCCGCGTAGTCGTAGAGGCCGGTGGCCGCGATCTCGACCGCCGGCAGCGCCCGGGGTCCTTCGCCGAGGTCGGCGACGGCGACGGCGATCTCCGTGCCGGCCACGGCCTGTTCGACCAGCGCCTCGTCATGGTGCCCGAAGCAGGTCATCAGCGCCTCGGGCAGGCCCTCGGCCCGCTCGACAAACGTGACGCCGAACGCGGAACCCCCGACCCTCGGCTTGACGAACAGGGGCAGCCCAAGACGCTCGACGATCCGCGCCATCAGGGCCCTGGCGCCCAGATCGTGGAACGCCGCCTTGGGCAAGGTGACGGACGCCGGGGTGCTGATCCCCCGACGGGCGACGATCTCCTTGGCCACCGACTTGTCGAACGCGGTCCGGCAGGCCCCGGGCGCCGCGCCCACATAGGGCGTCCCGACGAGTTCCAGCACCTCCTTGATGGTGCCGTCCTCCCCGGCGACCCCGTGCAACAGCGGAAAGACCACCTCGGGAGGGAAGGCGCCCAACTCCTCGATCAGCGCGTCGTCGACATCGCGCACCGTGACGTCGACCCCGACCCGCCGCAGGGCCTCGCTCACCCGGGCCCCCGACCGCAACGAGACCTCGCGTTCGTTGCTCAGGCCGCCGGAGAGGACGACCACTCGCTCCAGATCGCTCACCGTTCCCGCTCCCTCCATCGGTGGACGCGCCATCATCCGTCGTCACGGGGCGACGGGGCCAGTCCCAGGGTGTCCCGCAGCGCCAACTCCTCGGCGATCACCGCCGCCAGGCGCTGCACGCCCTCCTCGACGCGCTCCACCGGCGGATAGCAGAACGACAGCCGCATATGGGAACGGCCCGCACCGTTGGCGTAGAACCCGGTGCCCGGAACGTAGGCCACCCGCGCGCCGACGGCCCTGGGCAGCATGGTCTTGCTGTCCAGGCCCTCGGGCAGCGAGGCCCAGACGAAGAACCCGCCGCCCGGCGAGGTCCACCGCACCCCCGGCGGCATATGCGCCGCCAGCGCCCGCAGCATCGCGTCCCGGCGGGCCCGGTACATCTCCCGGAACTCCTTGAGCTGTTCGGCCCAGGGCTGGGTGCGGAGATAGCGGTCGACGACGAGTTGCGCGAAGACGGAGTGCGAGAGCATCGCCGACTCGGCGGCCAGCACCAGCTTGTCCCGCACCGGCCCGGGGGCCAGCGCCCAGCCCCCCCGAAGGCCGGGGGCCAGGATCTTGGAGAACGAGCCCAGATAGATCACCCCGGCGGGATCGTCCGCCCGCAGGGCCCGCATCGGCTCCCCACGGTCGTAGTGGAGCAGCCCGTACGGGTTGTCCTCCACCACCAGCACCCCCGCCCGCCGGCAGACCTCGATGACGGCCGCGCGCCGCTCGGCGGAGAGCGTGACGCCCGCCGGGTTCTGGAAGGTCGGCACGGTGTAGAACAGCTTGGCCGGGCGCCGCTCGGCGGCCAGCCTGGTGAACGTCTCCGCCAACGCCCGCGGGTCGACGCCCTCGTCGTCCAGCTCCACATGCGCCACCCGCGCCTGGTACGCGGCGAACACCCCCAACGCCGTGACATAGGTGGGGGCTTCGGCGACCACCGTGTCACCGGGATCGAGGAACACCCGGGCGACCAGATCCAGCGCCTGCTGCGATCCGACCGTCACCAGCACATCGTCCGGATGCGCGTCGATGCCCTCCAGGGACATCACCTCGCAGATGGACTCCCGTATCCCGGGATCGCCCTGCGCCGAGCCGTACTGCAGCGCCACCGTGCCGCGCTCCCTGGTCAGCTCGGCCATCAGGGCCCCGAGCGTGTCCAGCGGGAGCGCGTCGACATTGGGCATGCCGCCGGCCAGTGACACCACCTCGGGCCGGGACGCGACGGCGAACAGCGCCCGCACCTCCGAGGCGACCATGCCGGCGGCGCGCAGAGCGTAGTGACCGTGCCAGGGATCCAGATCCATCATGTCTCGGTCTCCTCGGGCCGTGCACACCTCTGCCCGAGCGTGCGTCCGGGTGCGGCTCCAACTCCCCGAGGGTACAACCGCCCGTTCCGGAACACTCCGGGCGTCCACACACCGGGACGAACTCCCGTTCCGGCGACGGATATAGGCCCTCAGCCGTAGTAGCCGTCGACGGGCACCCTGGCCTCGTCCAGCAGATGCGGTCCCTCCGTCGCCGGCGCCCGGGGGGTGGACGGGGGCTTGATGGACTCCAGCTGTTCGCCCGAGAGGGCGTAGACGATCCGGCCGAGGCCCGAGCGCTGGATCGCGCCGGTGCACATCTGGCACGGCTCGCAGCTGGTGTACATCGTGGTGGCCGCCGCCGTCGTCGGGTCCAGTTCGCGGGCGGCGAAGACGGCCAGCTTCAGCTCGGGATGGAGGCTGATGTCCCGTTCGGTGACGGTGGTGTTCCGTTCCTCGGCCAACACCGTGCCCTCCGGGCCCACCAGCAGCGAGCCGAACGGCGGGTTGCCGCCGGCCCTGGCCTCGGCGGCCAGCTCCACGGCCCGGCGGAGAAAGGCCGTCTCATACGCGTCGATCATCGGTGAACGCTCCGGGGAGAGAGAGGCAAGGGGAAGGGGCGCGAACGCCCGGCTCAATCCTGGCCGGCGGACGGCCGGAGGTGAAGGCGGCTCTCCCGGCGTTCACGCCCGAACGCCGTGCATCTGCCGGTACTTTCAACGGATGACCGAGCATTCCGAGAATCTTGACGCCACGGACTGGGCGATACTCGCCGAGCTCCAGGACGACGGCCGGCTGCCGTTGACCGAACTGGGCCGGCGGGTGAGCCTCAGCGCCTCCGCCACCACCGAACGCGTCCGGCGGCTGGAGGCGATCGGCGTGATCACCGGCTACCACGCCCGGGTGGACCTGGCCGGCGTCGGCCGCCCGATCCTCGCGGTGATCCGGCTGAAGTACCCCGGCAGCCGGCACGAACCGCTGCACCGCCTGCTGGCGGAGCGCGGCGAGATCCTGGAGTGCCTGCGGACCACCGGCGACGACTGCTATCTCCTGAAGGTGGCCGCGACCTCGATGCCGCATCTGGAACAGGTCGTGGACGTCCTGGCCCACTTCGGCAGCACCACCACCCATGTCGTCTACAGCGAACCGCTGCCCTATCGGGGCCCCAAGGCACCCTGAACGTCCGGCGATGTGGGCCGATATGCACGGTGGTGGGCGTAACGGCACAGAAGCAACCGGTCAAAGCCATCGGAACCGCGGCTGCCTGGTGTCCCCGCCAGGGACGCAGCCGTGCATACTCCGATGTCGACACAGCCGCCCGGGGCCGCCGAGCCCCGGCGGGCCCGACGTCCTCCACGAGCTGCGGGTCACCGTCGAACCGCGCGGTATCGCCCGGGCGTTGGAGTCCGACTCGGTACGGCACGACGCCGCACATCTCCAGGCCCCCGACGCCTTCGCGGAACTGCTCCTCGCCCACGCGTCGGCCTGACCGGCCGCCACCGGGGTCTCGGCGCTCACAGCGAAAGCGCGCGCAGGCGGTCGTTGCGCAGCAGGTACACCCCCGTGTCGTCGGCGAGGAGTTGGGGGTCGCTGCCGGTGGCCTCGCCGTCCCGCAGCTGCCAGGCGACCTCACCGGTGGCCGCGTCCAACGCCGTCACCGCCTTGTCGAGCCAGCCGGCCGGCGGGAACACCAGCCCGCCGGCGGTCAGGCAGCCGGCCGGCGGGGCGACAAAGGCATCCTCGGCGTCCCACTCCCAGAGCGTCGCGCGTTCCGCCGTCGCGACCGCGCGCACCCCCCAGCGCGCCTCGGCGAGGAACAGCGAATCGCCGGCGAACGCCGCCGCACCGTACACGGCCAGCCCGTCGAGGTCGTTCTGCTCGCTGGACTCGGCGAAGTCCGGGTCGGAGTCGGGCTCGACGGACCAGATCGTCGTGCCGTCGGCGACGTTCAGCAGCAGAATCCCCCGGCCGGTGACCGCCGCCCGGCCGGCGCCGTCGGCCGCCACGCGCCGCGCCGGCATCCCGGTCCAGTAGTCGTCCACCAGCTCCGCGCCCAGCTCCCGCGCCCACAACTCCGCGCCGGTGTCGGCGTCGAAGCCGTGCACGGAGTCCGCCGCCAGCACCAGGACCACCCCGTCCGCGAACGCGCCGGCCACCTCGTTCCCCGGGACGGCGGGGAAGGTGCTGCTCCAGAGCACCTCGTCGCGCGCCGTGTCGTAGGCCACCAGCGGACGGCGGGCGGTCGCCTCGTCGTCCGGACCCGTCCCCGGATCGAGGCCGGTCACAAACACCACCGTGCCGCTGCTCGCCACCACCGGGGTCTCGGTCATCGTGCGCAGCGCGACCCCCAACGGCCGGGAGGCCCAACTCCGGCCGGTCCGCGTCTCGGTGAGCCCCAGCTGCTGCGGGCCGCCGCCCACGATCTGGTAGTGCGCCAACAGCCGCCCACCGTCGACGGACGTCGGCGCATGGCCCGTCAACCCCCGGCGCGACCACAGGAGTTGACCGTCGCGCCCGTCGAAGGCGCTGCTGAGCAGGCCCGGGACGAAGATCACGCCGTCGGCCAGCACCGCCCGGCCGAGGACCGGCATCGTCGCCGGCCTGGCCCACCGTTCCCTGGCGCTCCTATCGGACGCCGCCGCCGGGACGAACGACGGCGGGGGAGCGGCCGCCGACCTCGCCCGCCGCCCCAGCGCATGCCCGGCGAACCCGGCCACGGCCACACCGCCCAGCGCGGCCGCGCCCGCCACCCCGCGCAGCAGCGCGCGCCGCCGGGGGCCGGCCGGCGCCTCGCGCCAGGGCGGCAGCCGCGTCCAGTCGGTGTCGGCGAGCGCCCGCAGCCGCTGCCGCAGCTCCGCCGGCAGCACCTCGCCCGGCGGGCCCGCCTCGCCCAGCAGCGACCCCAGCTCGGCCAGGGAGGGACGCGCCGCCGGCTCCGGCGCGAGCCCGGCCGCCAGCACGGCGCGCAACGCGGCCGGCGCCGCCGCCAGATCGGGCGCCATATGCCGTACGCGATACGCCAGTTCGTCACGGGTGCCGTTGCCGAACGGATCCCGTCCGGTCGCCGCGAACGCCAGCGTGGCGGCGCAGCCGAAGACGTCCTCCGCCTCGTCGGTCGCCACCTCGGCGCGCTCCGGCGGGGTGTAGCCGGGGGATCCGACGGGCCCCGGGGGCGCCGTGGTGGGCGCCGTGCCGCTGGGGCGCGCGATCCCGAAGTCGACCAGCCAGGGCCCCTCGGCGGTGAGTAGCACATTGGACGGCTTGATGTCCCGGTGGACGACTCCCGCCGCGTGCAGCCCCAGGACGGTGTCGACCAGCGACACCGCGCAGCGTCGCACGGCGGCCTCCGGCAGCGGGCCCGCGCTCTCCACGCAGTGCCGCAGCGTGGGCCCGGGCAGATAGGTGGTGGCGAGGTGCGGGGTGGGCCCGTCGACCGCCGCGTCGAGCCGTGCCGGCACCCCGTGGAGCGGCGCGCCGGCGGCGGCCAGCAGCTCCAGCGTCCCCACCTCGGAGGCGAACCGGTGCGGCGACTCCGTGTCGTCCCGGTGCGGAACCTTCAACGCCGCCAGCCGCCGCCTTTCGTCCCTGGCCAGATAGACGACCCCGGCGCCGCCGGCGCCCAGCCGGGCCAGCGGCGTCCAGGCACCGATCAGAGCCGGGTCCTTCGAGGTCAGCGGGCGCGGGCCGCCGGCGACGGGCTCGGGTGCTGGGGATCGTCGCATGCCGCTCACTCCACCGGGAGACCGAAGGCCGTGGTGCCGTCCCAGACCAACATCGTGTCCCGACCGGCGAACACGTCGTAGGTGGCCAGCTCGGCGCGTTCCGCGTGCCGGAACGCCCACTTGAGCATGCCGGTCCTGGCGTCGAGCGCCATCACCTCAAGCCCGCCGACCAGCAGGGTCGACCCGGAGGGGCTGAGCGCGACCCGTGGATGGACGATGCCGTCGTAGACGCTCTCGTCCCGCAGCACACCGCGCCACAGCTCCTCCCCGGTGGCGAGGTCCAGCGCGACCACCTGCGTGTCCCGGTCGTTGAGGAACAGCACCCGACGGTCCTCCCCCTCCCAACGCAACGTCTCCACCACGGGGTTGCCGAACCGCGACTCCGAGGTGCCGACGGAACGTTCCCACAGCGGGTCCAGCGTGACCGCGTCATGGACCTGGAGATCGCCCTCGGTGCCGCTGACCAGCAGCCCCTCGGCGCCCAGCACGCTCAACCAGCCGAATGTCAGCGTCTCGTCGAGCACCCGCGTCCACTCCTCCTGCCCGTCCCGCGACCGGTAGGACGACTGCCGGAACCCGCCGTCGACGCCGCTGATGGTGTGGACCGAGTCGCCGTGGGCGAAGAACACCGCGTCCGACCCGTCCATCGGCACCGGCACATGCCAGCGCTCCTCCCGCGCGACCGCGTCGTACAGCGCGACGCCGTTGCCGGTGTCGCCGTCGTCCCCCTCCACCCGGGTCCACAGCAGAAGCGCCGTCCGGTCCTCGACGTCCTGGTAGACATGGTCGATCCGATGCCCCCGGTAGTCGGGATCCTCCGGCAGATAGCGGGTGTCGGTCCACACCTGGGCCCCGGTCTCGGCGTCGATCACCACCAGCTCGCCCAGGTGCAGAAACGCCATCCGGGAGCCCTCCAGCGGAAAGGGCGCCACATCCTGCAGCAGGCTGGGCGCCACCCCGATATCGCCGCGCGTCCACAACTCCTCGCCGGTGCCGAGGTCGAGCCCCGTCATCCGGTTGGTGTGCGACACCAGCACCGTGCCGCCCTCCGGGATCCTGGGGATCACCGGGGAGTCGCCCGGCGAGTCGTAGCGCCAGATCGGTGTCGGCGCGATGCCGGGGGGAACGGGACGTGGCTCGGGATAGGGCGAGAGCAACGCCCGGTTCCCGCCGCCGCGTCCGACCACCCAGCCCGCCACGCCGGCGGCGCCCGTCAACGCGCCCACCAGGCCGGCCGCCGCGGCGACCCCGAGCAACCGGCGACGGGACGGCGCCCCGCCCCGGGCGGGGTCGGGGTCGGGGGTGGGGTCGGGCGGCGTGGCATCGGGTTCTGGGGCTGGGGTGGGGGCGGGGGCGGGGGCGAACGTGGGGCTCTGGGTGGTCCGTTGGTCGGGGCCCGGCGGCCCCTCCGGTATCGCCGGACGGGGCTGCGGGGCGGCCAGCCGATAGCTGGTGGCGGCGTCGGGATCGTCGGGATCGTCCGCCCCCGGGTCCGGCGGTCCACCGGCCGTGCCGGCCGCGCCGGCCGTCTCCGGCCAGACGAACTCCCCGGGCAGCGCCGCCACGAGCCGGCCCGTCAGCTCGTCGATCCCGGGCGGCGCGCCGCCCGCCTCATCGGCACAGCCCGCCAGAAACGCCGCGACATCCGGGGGAAGCGCGTCCGCGCCGCCGGCCGCCGTCAGCAACAGGGCCGCGAGATCCCTGACGTCCTCGTCGGGCGTCGGCGGATCACCGGCGGGGCGCAGCAGACCGCAGCCCGTGTGCGGGAGCGGGCCCTCGTCCGTCAGCTCCACCGTGGCCGTCGACAGCGCCCCGTGCCCCAACCCCCGGTCGTGGAGCGGCCGCAAGACCCGCGCGAGCGCCACCGCGAGGTCCCGCACCCCGGCCGCCGGCAGCGGCCCGCGGCCCTCGACCGCCTCCGCCAACGAGGGGCCCGTCGCCGGGGCCGTCACCAGCCAGGGCAACGGGGCGTCGGGATCGTCCGCGACCAGAGCGCGCCGCGCCGCCGGGCCGATCGCCCTGGCCACCCGCGCCTCGTGCCGAACCCACTGCCGATGGGCCTCCAGCACCGTCGTTCCCGGGGTCACCGCCGTCAGGCCCACCGTCGCCCCGGTCGTCAACTGCCGCGCCCAGTGGCGCCGCATGCCGGCCGGCGCCCCCTCGGGACCGTCCGCCGACAGTCGGTAGCCCGCCGGGACGCCGATCCCGTCACCGACCCGGCCGCCGTCGCCGTCCTCCGTCATGGCCGCCCCCCTTCGCCGTTCCGCTCCTCATCGGGGAGGCCCCCGTTTCCCAAGCTCAGGGCACCGGCATGGCCGTCAACCGCCCCGCGTGCAACAGGAAAACACGATAGCCCGAGGCCGCCAGCCGCCACTGGCCGCGTCGTCCGTCGGAGACGGCCCACAGCGAGGTGCCGTTGTCCGCCAGCCAGGTCGAAACGCCCCTCGCTCCCGAACCACCCAGCGTCGTCCAGACACTTGAGCCCTCCCACACCGGCGGCTCGGGGGGCAGCTCGTCCTCCACATCCACCCGCGCCGACCACAGCTGCCGGCCGTCGGCCACCGCGACCAGGACCAGATCGGTGCCGTGGACGGCACACACCCCTTCGGGCCCCGCGACCGGCTGCCGCCACTCCCCACCCTGCCCGGGAAGGGACCACTCCTCACCACCCGCCGCGACATCCAGCGCCAGCAGGCTCTCCCCGCCGACCACCACCCGCCCGTCGAGCACCGCCGGCGGGCCGGCCGTATCGGGGAAGCGTCCGTCCCGGCTCCAGCGGGCGGCGCCGTCGGCCAGGGCGAAGGCGGCCAGCCGTTCCCGGGTGCCCAGGAGCACCGTGCCGTCGTGGATCGTCGCCCCCGGGCGCCCGCCGGCCGGACCGGTCGCCACCCGCCACCGTTCCTCGCCGGTCCCCAGATCCAGCGCGGTCACCGTGCCGTCGGCGGTGAGGACCAGCCCGGTGTCCCGGTCGGCGGCGAGGATCGCGTCCACCGCGAGGGAACGCGTCCAGTGGCTCCCGCCGTCGGCCGAACGCAGCGCCCGCACCTCGTCGTTCGCGGTGGCGACGAGCACCAGCTCGGCGAGGTCGGTGCCGCCGGCCGCCATCCCCGCCTCGGCCCTGGCGGACTCCGCCGACCACACGGTCGCGCCGTCCGCCACCCCGAACGCCGTCAGGCCCCCGCCGCCGGCGGCGGCGGCCAGGACGAGATCCCCGGCGGGCAGCGGGGCGGGCCCGTCCTCCGCCAGTTCCTCCCTGGTCCAGTAGGGCTCGGGCGCCAACCCCGGCTGGTAGCCCGTCAACGGGGCCGCGTCCGACGCCCGGCCGGCGCCGTCCTGGCCGTCGTCGCCCCCGCCGCGCCACCACCAGGCGCCGCCGCCGGCCGCCAGCAGTCCGGCGCCCGCCACCGCCAGGGCGCGGCGCCTGCTCGGCCCGCCGCCGCCACGGATCGCGGCCCGCGCCGCCCGGGTCCTGGCGGCTATCTCCCCGGCCGCCGGATCCCGGGACCAGAACGGGGGAACGTCCAACCCGTCGGCAAGGCCCCGCAGTTCACCCGGCGTCGGTCGGTCGGCCGGGTCCTTGGCCAGGCACGCGGCGACGACCGCACGCAGCTCGGCCGGGACCCCGGCCAACTCCGGTTCGCCATGGACCACCTGGTAGTTCGTCCAGTGCGCCTCCCCGGCGGGGAACGCGGGACGCCCGCTGCCGGCGACCACCAGCACCGCGCCCAACGCGAACAGATCGGCCGCCGGCCCGACCCGACGTCCCGTCAGCTGCTCGGGTGCCCCGTATCCCGGGGTGGCCGGAACGCCGCCGGTGGTCAGGGTCATCCCGTACTCGGGCCGGGCGATACCGAAGTCGATCAGCCGGGGTCCGGTCGCGGTCACCACGATGTTGGCGGGCTTGAGGTCCCGATGCACCAGGCTCGCGCGGTGCACCTCGTCGAGGCCCGCCGCGAGTTCGGCGGCGAGCTGCCGCAGGGCGGGCGTGGACAGCGGCCCGTGCGCCCGCAGTTGCTCCGCGAGCGAGGGGCCGGCCAGATACTCGGTCGCGATCCACGGCTGCCCGTCCGTGCCATGGCCGACGACCCGCGCGACCCGGGGCCCGCGCACCGCCGAGGCCGCGACCGCCTCGCGCGCGAACCGGCGCACCAGATCCTCGTCGTGTGCCACCTCGGGCAGCAGCACCTTGACCGCCACCGGACGCGGACGCGCCGCCGCACGGCGCCGCGCGAGATACACCTTTCCCATCCCGCCGGCCCCCAGGACCCCCACCAGCCGATAGGGCCCGAGGTCGGTGGGATCGTCGGGCGCGGTCGGAGCGATGTGGTCGGCCATGGACCGCATGGTAGGAACCGGCCGGCACGCCCGGTCTCAGCGGGGGGACCGGTGTCGGCCCGGGGTGTGGCCGTAGGACTGCCGGAAGACGTCGATAAAGGCGCTGGCCGACGACCAGCCGCAGCGGTGCGCCACCGTGGTCACCGGCAGGTCCTCAGCCAGCAGCACCAGCGCCTGGTAGAGCCGTAGTTGGGTGCGCCACTGGGGGAACGTCATGCCGAGGTCGGAGGTGAAGAGACGGGAGAGCGTGCGGGCGCTGACGCCGGCCTCCTTGCCGAGCGCCGCCAGGGTCCGCTGCTCGGCGGGGTTCGCCCGCAGGGCGTCACAGACCGCCCTGAGGCGGCTGTCGGTGGGGGTCGGCAGATGCAGTGCCTGCTGGGGGGACGCCGCGAGCCGGTCCAGCAGAACGGCCCGCAGCCGGTGACGTTCGGCGCTGTCGTCGTCCGGATCACGGGTGTAGGCGAGGATCAGCTCCCGCAGCAGCGGCTCCACCGTCAGCACGGTCGGCGCGTCCAGCCGCAGCGGGTTGACCGTCGCCGGCAGACCGACGAGATGGAGGTCGATCGCCCCGTGGGCGTGGTGCGCGTGCACCGTGCCCGCCGGCACCCAGATCGCCCGGGTCGCGGGGGCGATCCAGGTCCCCACGTCCGTGGTGATGGCCAGCACGCCGCGCGCGGCATAGACGATCTGGTGGCCGTCGTGGCGGTGGGCGTCGATCTCCGCTCCCGGCGCCAGCCACCGGACGCGCGTCGGAGCGACGGACTCATGGCGGATGTGGTGGGTGTGGCAGGGTTGGCTAGTAGTCGACATTGCCTGTCTTTTTATCGGAAGCGCGCCGCCGGGTCCAGGATGACGATGGTCGGGTGGCGGACAACCGAGCAGAGAAGCGCGTGCGGAAGCGGGCACGGCGAGGGACAGGAAACCGGGCGATCAGGCTGCTGTCCCTCGGGCATGCCTGTGTCGACGTCTACCAGGGCGCGGTGGCCGCCCTGGTCCCGTACTTCGTGGCCGAACGCGCGTACACCTATGCCGCCGCCTCGGGTCTGGTGCTCGCCGCTTCGCTGCTGTCCTCGGTGGCACAACCCCTGTTCGGGCTGCTGACCGACCGGCGGGCGATGCCCTGGCTGCTCCCGGTGAGCACGATCGTCGGCGGTCTCGGCATCGCGCTGAGCGGCCTCGGCGGCTCCTATGCCCTGACGCTCGTCTTCGTCGCCGTCGGCGGGATCGGCGTCGCCGCCTACCATCCGGAGTCGGCCCGGGTGGCGCGTGTCGCGAGCGGGGGCAGCAACACCGCCATGGGCTGGTTCTCCCTGGGCGGCAACCTCGGTTTCGCCTTCGCCCCGATCCTGGTCGCCGTCGTGGTGGGCGTCGGCGGTCTGCGGTTCTCCCCGCTGCTCGTCCTGCCCGCCCTGGTCGGCAGCCTGCTGTGCCTTCCCGTGCTGCGGGGGATGCGACGCGCGGCCGTCACCACGGGCGCCCCGGCGCCCCCACCCGCCCGGCGCGACGACTGGCCGTCCTTCGTCAGGCTGGCCCTGGCCGTGGTCTGCCGGTCGATCGTCTTTGTCGGCCTGAGCACCTTTGTCTCGTTCCATGTTCGCGAACGCACCGGCGGTGGCATGGCCGCCGGGACGGCCGCGCTGGTCGTGCTCTATCTCGGCGGCGCGGTCGGCACCGTCCTCGGCGGTCGGTTGGCGGATCGCCGGGACCGGGTCACCGTGGTGCGCCGCTCGTATCTTCTGACCGTCCTCGCGGTGGCGGGGCTGGTCCTTGTGCCAGGACCGGGCATCTACCTGTTTGTGGCGCTGACCTCCGCCGGGCTCTATATCCCCTTCTCCCTTCAGGTGACCCTCGGTCAGGACTATCTGCCCAACCGCGTCGGCACCGCCAGCGGCATCACCCTGGGGCTGACGATCAGCGTCGGCGGCCTGTTCAGTCCGTTGATCGGACGCCTGGCCGACGCCACCTCCCTGGGGACCGCCCTCGCGCCGCTGATCGCCCTGCCGGCCGTGGCCTGGCTGCTGTTCCGGACCCTCGCGGAGCCGGCGCCGCCCGCGCGGCCAGCCCCGGCGGCCGTTCCTCCGGCCGTTCCTCCGGCCGGCGAGGAGGCGAAGGGCTGAGGTCTGGTCCCAGCGGACGAGGGCCAACCGCCGAGGCCGGTTCGGCCCCTGGGCCGGGGACGGCGCACCGGCCGGCTGACTACCGTCACCCCATGTCCTACGAAAAGCAGTTCGAACTCGAAGCCTATCTGCGCCGCATCGGCTGGCGGGAGGAACCGGCCGCCGATCTGGCGACCCTGCGCGGCGTGCACCGCGCCCATCTCCTCTCCCTCCCCTTCGAGAACCTGGACGCCCTGCGCGGCACCGCGCCGTCGCTCGAAGTCGACGATCTGCTGGCCAAGTTGGTGCACGAGCGGCGCGGCGGCTACTGCTTCGAACACAACACCCTGCTGGCCGCCGCGTTGGAGGCGCTGGGCTTCGGGGTGACCGCGCTGACCGGGTGGGTGGCGCTGGGCGCCGAGCGGCTGACCGGCCGGCCGCGTTCGCACCAGCTGCTGCTGGTCTCGGTCCCCGGGGACCCACAGCCCCAGCTCGCTGATGTCGGCTTCGGGGCGGCCGGAGGACTGCTGGAGCCGGTGCCGTTGGTCACCGGTGCGGAGTTCAGGACCGATGCGCGGCGGCACCGTCTCGTCCACGCCCCCCATCCCGGCCCGTTGCCCCTGTGGGTCCTTGAGGCATGGGTCGACGGCTCCTGGCAGCCCCAGGTCGGATTCACCCTGGAGCCCTTCGAACCGGTGCACATGGTGACCCAGAACTGGTATGTGGCCACCCATCCGCGCTCCCCGTTCGCCCAACGCCTCTTCGCACAGCGGACCCTGGCCGATCACCACCTCGCCCTGGACGGCCGGGAACTGGTCGAGACCCGGGCCGACGGAACCGTCACCAAGCGGCAGTTGGCCGATGACGCGGAGGTGCGTCAGATGCTGGCCGAACGGTTCGGGATAGCCGTCCCCGAGGACACACCCCCGCTGGGCTGACGGTCCTTCGACGGCCTGACTCCGGCGGGCCGCACCAAAGCGGATGGATTCGACGGAATACGCATACGGGGCCCGCCGCTCTCGGCAGAATGGGCCCATGGACCTTGACGAGACGGGACCGGACGAGGTGCGGCCGGTGGTGGTGCGGGTTCCGGTGGAGCCGGTGGAGGCCGCCATGGAAGCCGACGCGGTGGACGCCGCGCTGGACGCGGCCGACGTGGCGGTGCGTGGCCCGCTGTTCGGCGCCGCCGTGCAGGGCCCGGAGGACGGGGCGCGGTGGCGGGTGCTGGTCTCGGTGTCGAACAACTGCCCACAGTTGGCGCGCGACGGCCTGAACTCCCTGCTGTGGTTCCGCGCGAAGGACGAGGCCAAGAACCGGGCCGAGCGTCGCGCCCTGCTGGCGGCGGTCGCCCGGCTGGAGACCGAACGGGTCGACGATCTCACCGTTCTCGACACCCGCTACCGGATCGTCCGCGCCGACGAGTACGCCGGCATGGGGCCCGACGGCTTCGAAGGGCCCCGGCCGACCGATCCGGAGCCCGTCACCCCCGACTGGAGCCGGGGCACGCTGGACGCGAAGATCGATGACGGGCTGGTCCTGGACCCGGACGCGCCGGTCACCCCCACCCAGGCCATGGAACGGCTGACGCTGCGCGGCATGGTCTACGCCGGCTCCCGGTTCCCCGACGAGGTGCTGCGGGATTCGCGCCGCGCCCTGACCACCCACCCCGACATCGTGTTGCTGCCCGCGACGTTCAAGGTCGTGGAGCGGACCGGCTCCGCGTGGTCATCGAGCGGTGGCCTGCACTCCACCCCGCAGGAGGCCCGCAAATCGCTGGACTTCTCCCTGCGGTACTGGGAGCCGCGCACGCGCGGACTCATCCCCATGGGGTCCGACTGGGATGTCGACGCCCGTACCCAGGCCGCCAGGGACGCCGACGCGGCGGGGGAGTTGACCGCGTTCGCCGACGCCGCCGACCGGCTGCGCGCCGGGCGGGTCGACGAACTGGAGGTCCTGGGCACCCTCTTCCGCATCGGCCGCACCCGCCGCCTGGTGCGCTGGGGGCCCGAAGGCCCCGAAGGCCCCCGCCCCTCCGACGTCAACCGTCAGGACCCCAACCCCCTCCACCCCGTGATGGACGAGGACGGCCGGATCCACTACGAGGAAGACCCCGACGATCCCGACGAGTTCGACCACACCTGAGCCGTCCCGCGCCGCCCGGTGTCCGGAAGTGCCCCCTCCTTGAGCGGAGCTGCCGCGGCGGTCCCGTCAGCCGACGAAGACATCCACCGAGGGGCGCAGCCGGGCCGCCGAGGCGAGCGCTTCATGCACCGGATGCTCGGTGAAGGCGTCGATGAGCGCGGGGTCGGCGGCCCGCTCGGCGGCGGGGAACGCGATCTGCTCATAGGCCGACTGGAAGCGCGGCCCCCAGCGCCGGGAGCCGAGCCGGGCGGTCTGGGAGCAGTTGTCCACCATGTGCGCGACATCGCGGGCGTGCATATACGGCAGCAGCGAGTCCACGGCCTCGATGACCGACTCGTTGACGATCTCCGACCAGGGGTGGCCGCGCTCGGCGAACTCGTCGATCTGGCCGACCATGGTGGCGACGAAGAGGCCGGCCGTGAACGGGTCGACGGACAGCTCCCGTTCACCCCGCCGGGCGCGCACGGCCTCGGCCTGCCGCCACATCGGGGACCCGCTGATCCCGGCCATGGGCCGGGTCACCAGCCGCTGTTCGGCGAGGACGACACCGCGCAGCTCGGTGCCGTCGGCGACCTCGTCGTAGATCTCGGCCACGAGATCGCGCGCCGGCCGGTAGGCAGCGCCATAGGCCCGGTCGAAGATCTCCCGGTCGGCCGGGGCCAGTCGCTGGCGTACGGCGCGGAGCCCCTCGCGGGAGATGGCGTGCGCGATGGGGCCGGTGACGTTCTCGCAGGAACGCTCGTAGGCAGTGATCGGATCGTCGCCGGCGAGCCGGTGGTGCCGGTACAGCGCCTCGACCAGGCCATGGACGGCGCCCAGGAGGATGGCGCGTTCACCGACGATATCGGACCGGTACTCGCTCTCCAGCGTGGTGCGGAAGGTGTACGGCGATCCCAGCGCCACCGACCAGCCGAGCGCGCGGTCCACGGCCTTGCCGTCGGGGTCGGCGTGCACCGCGAAGCTGCTGTTGATCCCGGCGCCGTTGATCTCGGCCCCCTGCTCGTACAGCCGGCGCACCGAGTCTCCCATGCCCTTCGGGCAGACGGCGATCACCCCGTGTCCCGCCGGGAAGTCGCCTGCGACGGACCGGAGATGGCCGAGCAGGAAGCCGTGCGAGAGCCCGATCGTGGCACCGGGCTTGAGGGCGTCGAAGAGCTTCTGGTGGTGGTTGGCCAGTGCGGCGTCCGCGATGAGCAGGACCAGCAGATCGCTGCCGCCGGCGACGTCGATCCAGTCACCAAGCGTTCCGTTCTCCTCGGTGAAGCCGTGGGCGCGCGCGTCGGCCGCCGACGCGGAGTTCGGCCGGAGCCCCACCGTGACTCCGATGTCCGTGCCCGCCAGGGAATCGCGCAGGTTGCGCGCCTGGGCGCGCCCCTGGGGCCCCCAGCCGATGACGCCGATCCGCTCGATGCCCGCCAGCGCCCTCGGCAACAGGGGGAAGAGATGTCGGCCGCCTCGCAGGATCGTCTCCCTGCCGCCGGGAACGTCCATCGTCTCGGGGGAGAAGATTGCGGAGGTGAAGGTGTTGGTGGGTGTGGATGTCATGACTGAACTTCTATTTCCATGCCGGGAGACCGGGCAAGCGCAGGATCCGCAGCGGGGCGTTGCGATCGGTGAAAGGCTGAGGTGAGGCGTGTTCGGCGACCAGCGGGACGTACGGTTGTTCCTCCATTTGACGCGGACGTTGAACTTCGGCCGCACCAGCCTGGAGTGCCATGTCAGCCCGGCCACCCTGACCAGATCGGTGCAGCGTCTGGAGGCGGAGCTGGGCCGGCCGCTGTTCGACCGGACTCCGCACGGGGTCACCCTGACGGTGGAGGGCCACCGGTTCCGCGCCTACGCCCTTGAGGCGCTTGACCGTTGGCAGGAGTACCGGCAGGGCCACGACAAGCCCTCGGGACTGGTGGGCCAACTCGCGGTGTTCGCGACCGTGACCGCCTGTCAGGTGCTGTTGCCCGCCCTGCTGGCCCCGTTCCGCGCCGCGCATCCGCAGGTCCGGATCGATCTGCGCACCGGCGACGCGGCCGCCGCGCTCGCCAGACTGGACGAGGGCGAAGTGGACGTGGCGGTGGCCGGCGTCCCGGCTCGGCTCCCCGAGTCCCTGCTGAGCAGAACGGTGGCAACCACCGAGCTGGTGTTGGTGACCTCGCGGAACCGGGCGGAGCACGTACTGGACGGCCCCTTCGTACTGCCCCACCGGGGCCTGGTCCGTGAGGCGGCCGAACGCTGGTTCCGCGCGCGGCACCGCGCCCCCGAGGTGGTGGCCGAGCCGGAGGGCCACGAGGCGCTGCTGACCCTGGTCGCCCTCGGCTATGGAACGGGAGTCGTGCCCAAGCTCGTCCTGGACACCAGCGCCGCGCGCGAAACGCTGACCACCGTCCCCGTCGCCCCACCCCCGGCGGCCCTCACCATCGGCCTGTGCGTCCGCCGCGCCAACCTCCGCCGCCCCCTGGTCGCCACCTTGTGGAGCCTCACCACGACGGCCAACTCCCCGCCGCCCGAGGGCAGGTAGCGTTCAAGAGCGTTCAGGGCCGTGCCACAGGCGTCCGAAAAGGGCATGCCGCGCCAAGAGGGCTCTTTCCAGAAGACTCCGCCGATGCCAACATTGACGACCTGTCTGCGGAATTGGTGCTTCTTTGCCCGGACCGACCCGGTCCTTTCTCCCGCTCTTCCTCGCGCCGACTCCGCACGCTCGACACGGGGGTCACATGTGATCGAAACCATTGTGCTCAGCGTGATCACCAACGTGCTCGGCGACTACATCACGGGGCTCCTGACCGACAGACGCGACGCACGGGATCGTGACGAGCTCGTCTCGCTCATCGCGACGCAGGTCAGGGATTCCGACCCGGAGAGCAGCGATGCCCAGGCACGGCGCCTCGCGGCAAGGGAACTGGACACGGTCGTCAAATTGGACCGCAGTCTCTCCTGGCAGGACGACCGCCTGACCGTCAGCCCCGCCGGAGACCCCAGTCAGCCCGCGGCGTCGGTCGGTCAGGTGCTGGACGAGCTGACGGCCAGCGTGACCGCTCGCCGCCGTGAGTTGGGGCTCCCCATGGCCGACGACGCCACGGTGCACCACGCCCACCCCAAATCCGCCGAGGACGATCTGCTTCCGCCAGTCCCGGCCCCTCCCGGCGTCACCGTCCAGGATCTCCGGACGGGGATCCTGGCTCTGTATACCGATGTGCTCCGCGAGAAGGAGCGGCGCCGAAGGAGTTCGGATGCCGACTAACGCGATTGCTGAGCGATTCCGTGAAGTGGTCTCCCTCCATCTCGTGGGAAATTTCCAGCCAGATGTGGCGCCGGGGTTTCCGTTGCTCCTGGGAATTCAGGGACCTCCTGGCGAGGGGAAGACCTATCAGGTCGAGCGGATCCTTGAGGAGGCGGGGGTCGTCCCGCTGTTGCTCTCCGGAGGCGAGTTGGAGAGCCCGAACGCGGGCGCGCCGGCGGCACGGATCCGTGCTGTCTACCGGGACGCGGGAGTCCACCTGGATGCCGGCACCCCCGCGGTGGTGCTGCTCAACGACGCGGACGCGGCGATCGGTAGTTGGGGCGAGCTGACCCAGTACACCGTCAACACCCAGAACCTGATCACCGAACTCATGCATCTTGCGGACTATCCGACCCGAGTGGAGGGCCAAGGGACCCGTCGGGTGCCGATCATCCTGACGGGCAACGACTTCACCCGCCTCTACGCGCCCCTCCGACGCACCGGACGGATGGGGATCTTCAGCTGGCGCATGAACCCGGCCGAGCGAGAGGCCGCGGTGCGTTCCCTGTTCCCGTGGCTGGTCGACAAGACGGCAAGGGAGCTCGTGCTTCGTTTTCCCGACCAGCCCATCTCCTTCTGGGCGGCGGTGCGTCGTCGCCTCGACGACGGGGTGCTCATCGCCGCTGTGGAACGCCGCGGGCTGCGCGATCTGACTCGGCGGTTGGTCTCCGGCAGTCGAATCAAGATCGACGATCACACCTACTCGGTCGAGGACATCACGGTGGCGGCCAAAGCCATGGCTGACGACTCCGCCCACGACTTCCTCACCTCCTAGACCTCTCGGAGCGTCATGGCCATCACCAGGACTTCCACCCACACCGCCACATACACACGCACGGAACTCATCAAGATGCAGGTTGAACGGGTCCTGGTACGCAGTCGCGTGACGCAGAAGTGCACCGAGGCCATCCTGCGGGGGCTTGAGATGCGCTGGATCGCCGAGGTGTCCATCTACGGTCTTGACGAGAATGACGAATGCCATGCGGAGTTGTTCATCAAGGTCGACTGGAGCCGGAACGCCCTGCATATCTCGGCTGGACGGGACACGGTGCAGATCGATGACGGGTGGCAGGACGGCATCTCCGCCGAAATCGACCTGTCGCTCAAGAAGTTCGAGGAGTTCGTGCGTCAGCTCGGGCTCCGCCGGGTCTTCCGCACCCGATATGCTCCCGGTGTCGACCGGGATTTGACAAACCGCAGGCTCGGCTTCGTCCGGAGCTCCGCCGTGCGATGGCGCGACGGAACGGTCGGCACCGCCATGAGTATCCCGGAGCTGGACGAGGTCACCGTGGGGATCAACATCGCGGCAAGCGACTGAGTACAGTCCCGCTTGTCCAGGCCCCCCACCGCCCGACTGCGCGTGGCGGTGACGCTTCGTCGCGGCGGTGGGCAGCGGGGAGAATGGGGCCATGGCGAAGTGTGAGAAGTGTGGTGCGCGGAAGCGTCGTTGGCGTCGGAGCTGTGCCGGGTGCGGTGGTGGGCAGGGGCGGTCGGAGGCGGTCACGGATGCCGCCGACCTGGCCGTGGCGGCGGGGGCACTGGGGTGGATATGGCGAGGAATCATGGGGTTTGTGCGGATGGTGCTGCGTGCGTTCAACTGACCGGCTCGGGCGCGGGTCGCTGAAAGGCTTTGCGGGGGCGTCGCCCGGGTGATGGGGTGGCGCGGTGATCGAACACGAGGAGGCGGCCGCCGTCCGCCCGTTGACCCTGGCCTGGGTGCACCGGCATCTGGCGGCCGGCGAGGCGGATCGTCCGGATCGAGGCGCTGCACGGCGGCATCACCGCCGAGATGCGGAGGCTGACCCTCGGAACGCGGGACGGGCACACGCGTGACCTGGTGCTGCGGTCCTTCGTCGACCCGTTCCACCTGGCGCGCGCCGAGGACTCGCTGGGCCGGGAGGCCGGCGCCCTGGCCCTGCTCACGGGGACCGATGTGCCGGCTCCCGAGCTGGTCGCGGTGGATCCGACCGCCGCGCACTGCGAGTACCCGTCGCTCCTGATGGCCTGTCTGGTCGGCCGGACCGTCCTTGACGACACGGGACTGGAGGCGCGCGTCCCGCTGCTGGCCCGTCAACTCGTGGCGATCCACGCGGTGCGGCCCGCTGAACGGCCCCTGGAGTACGAGGCGTTGACGACCGCCGACACCGTGGTGACGCCCGAGGGCGCCGACGCGGCGGTATGGGCGGCGGCGATCGAGGTGATCCGGGGGCCGGCGCCGCCCTATGTCGGTCGGTTCCTGCACCGGGACTTCCAGCCCGGCAATGTGCTCTTCGCCGTGCCGCCCCGGGCGCCGGCGGCGGCCCGGATCACCGGCGTCGTCGACTGGGCGGGCGCCTCCTGGGGGCCGGCGGATCTCGATGTGGCGCACTGTGCCACCGTTCTCGCGCTGCTGCACGGCCCGGCCTGGGGCCTGCGGTTCCCCGAGGCATACGAGGCGGCCGGCGGAACGCCGGCCACGGTCCCGAGCGAGCGGCGGTACTGGCTGGTGCGGGACGCTCTGGCGGCCTCGGAGGAGATACGGGAGATGTCGGTGCCCTGGCGGCAGGCGGGCAGGACCGAGCTGACGGCGCGCGCCGTGGCGGAGCGGCTGGACGCCTACCTCACCGCCCTGATGGCCATGTTTGGGCTGAGCCGCCCCCGAGACCCGACGTCGAGCGACCCGAAAGGTGACACGGGTCACGGGGCGGCGGGGGAACCCGGGGCACGGTGCGGACAGGGCACGGGACATGACGACAGAACTGCGGCCCCGGATTCGAGACGGGGACGAGGATGCCTTCGCCGAGCTGTTCGACGCCTATGCGCGTTCCGTCTACAATCACGCGTTTCGGCTGACCGGGGACTGGGGGGCCGCCGAGGACGCCGTGTCGTTGACGTTTCTCGAAGCCTGGCGGCTGCGCGGGCGGTTGGACGCCGAGGGCGGTTCGCTACGGCCCTGGCTGCTGGGGATCGCGACCAATGTCGTGCGCAACAGCCGGCGCGCCGCCCGCCGCCACGCGGCGGCGCTGTCGCGACTGCCACGCCCCGAGGCCGTCCGCGACTTCGCCGACGAGGTGGCGGGCCGGATCGACGACGCCGCTCTGCTGGCGACGGTACGCCTCGCCCTGGACACCCTGCGCCGCCCCGAACGCGAGGTGTTGGCGCTGTGCGTGTGGGCGGGCCACGACTATCCGACGGCCGCCGAGGCGCTGGGCATCCCGGTCGGCACCGTCCGCTCCCGGCTGTCCCGCGCGCGCCGCAAGCTCGCGGCGGCGGCCGAGGCGCGCGTCGCGCGGAACGCGGCGGAGCCGGTGGCCGCCGGGCGGGAACCGCCGGGCCGGCAAGGACAGGTAGGAGGTGGCCGCCGAACGGCGGCCTGGCCCACCCAACGGAAGGACACCCCATGAACGACAACGCGTCGCTCCCCGAACGGGACCTCCCGCCGGGCCGTCACCGACAGCTCAAGGAGCACCTGATGCGCGAGATCCGACAGACCCCGGAATCCGATGGCGTCCGGGCCGGCCGGCGGAAGTGGTTGCTGCCGGCGGTCGGCGTGCCGGTGGCGGCCGGCGGGCTCGCGCTCGCCCTGCTGGTGGGCGGCCTCCCCGGCGGTTCCGACGACCCCGAGCGTGGCAGGGAGACCGAGGCCGGCCGCACGGCGGGCAGCGAGGGGACCGACCGGACGGCGGTCCAGCTGCTGACCCAGGTGGCCGACCGGGCCGCCGCCGAGGCCCCGGGTGACATCCGCGACGACCAGTACGTGTATGTCTCAGGCGTGGAGCTGTACCTGGGCGACGAGTCCAGGGAACGCGAGATCTGGAAGGCGGTGGACGGCGCCGCGGAAGGGCTGCTGCGGCTGAGCGGCGACGAGGAGGACATCCCGCTCGAACCCGACCCGATGCCCGCGCCGGGAAGCGACGGGACCTCGTCCTGCTACCGCTTCCTCGAAACGCTGCCCACCGATCCCGAGGCCATGCTGGCGTGGCTCTACGCGCGGCAGGAGGAGGGCGACGCCGACCACGACGCCGACCAGGACGCGTTTGTCCTGATCGGCGATCTGGTCAGGGAGGCCCTGGTGCCGCCGGAGGTGGCCGCCGCGCTCTACGGCGCCGCCGCGCTCATCCCCGGCGTGACCCTGGTGCCCGACGCGGTCGACGCGACGGGCCGCCCGGGGGTCGCGGTCGCCAGGACCGACGCCTACAACCCCGACACCAGCGAGGAGTTGATCTTCGACGAGGAGTCGCTTGAACTGCTCGGCACCCGCACCGTCGCCCTGACGGACATCGACTACGAGGACCTGCCCCCGATCGGCGCCGGCGAGGTGACCTATGCGTCCGCCGTCCTGGACCGCGCGGTCGTAGACGAGGCGGGCACCCACCCCTGAGGCCGAAACGGGTCACCGGGCCGGCCCGCCGGGCCCGTCCGGGTGATGAGGATTCCTCCTCATCACCCGGACGGGTCTGACAGACTGACGCAATGTCAGCTTGGAAGGATCCGCGGTGGCGGCGGCGATTACGGACGGCCCTCTACCTGGCGGGGGGAGCGGTTACCCTCGGGCTCGCCGCCCTCATGGTGCGCAGCGGCATCAGCCAGGGCGACTCGGTGGCCAGCGTCGTCGGGCTCTTCGTGGGGATCGCGGGCCTTGTCGTCAGCCTGGCCGACGTGCTGCGCGGGGAACCGCCGCCGCCGCCCGATCCCCGGGAGATCGCCGACGATCTGGCGCGGACCCTGAGGGCCCAGTGGCTCGCCGAGGCGGAGTCCCGCCGGGTGCGCGATCCCCGCGTGCTGCCGCTGACCTGGGCCGCCACCCGGCGCGAGGTCGGCCAGGACCCCGAGGCCGCCGCCGGGGCGCCGATCGGCGGCCGGGTGGTACGCCTGCGGCTCGACGGGCGCCTGGACGGGCGGTTCGACGAGGCCGTCGAAGGGCTCGCCGCCGGGTACCGGCAGATCGCCAGCGGACGACTGGTCGTCCTCGGCGAACCGGGCGCGGGGAAGACCGTGTTGGCGCTGCTGCTCACCCTGGGCCTGCTGGACGAGGCACACCGCGAGCCCGGCGGCCAGGTGCCGGTGCTGGTGTCGGCCTCCTCCTGGGACCCGATCACCGAACCCCTCGACGACTGGCTGGTGCACCGGCTCGCCGAGTCCTCCTACGCCGGCCGCGAGGAGATCCCCCGCACCCTGCTCCGGCACCGGCTGCTGCTGCCGATCCTCGACGGGCTCGACGAGATCCCCGAATCCGCCCGCCGCAGCGCCGTGCGCGCGCTCAACCACGCGCTCGGCCAGGAACGCCCCATCGTCGTGACCTGCCGGGCCGCCGAGTACGAGGACGTGATCAAGGCCGGTTCGCCGGTGCTGCGCCGGGCTCCCGTGGTGGAGATCGCGCCCGTCGCCGCCGAGGACGCCATCCGGTATCTGGGCGACATCTCCTGGTCTGAGCAGACCGACTGGACCCCGGTGTACGAACGGCTGCGCGCCGCGCCGGAAGGGCCGTTGGCCGCCGCGCTCTCCACCCCGCTGATGATCTCCATGGCGCGCACCGGATACGAACGACTCCCCGGGCCGTCCGCCGAGTTGGCCGACGAGGAGCGGTTCGGCAGCCGGCAGGCCGTGGAGGACTATCTGACCGAGCGGTTCATCGACGCCGCCTACGCACCGGGCGCCTTCCCCTGGGCCCCGCCCGGCGACGCGCCGGGCCAGGACGCGGCGCGGGCCAGACGGCGGCTGTCGTTCCTTGCCCGGTATCTCCATCGGCACCGGGAACGCGACCTCGCCTGGTGGCGGATGAGCGGGCGGCTGCTGTCCGCCTGGGCGGCACCTGGCATGGGCCTGGCGTTCGGCGTGCTCTTCACGATGGTGGCGGCGGTCGTCCTGAACCTCTCGGGAGCGGACGGCATCGATCTGATCATCGGCTGCGCCCTGATCGGCGGGTGTTTCGCCATCCTCACCATGCTGGTCTGGTACGCCACGCCCAACCGCCCACCGGGCCGACTGTCGTTCACCCGGCGCGGCGCGCTGCCCCGACTGCGCCGGGGCTTCGCGACCGGGTTCGCGGTCGCGGCCGTACCGGCCGCGGCGATCTGCGGGACGGCGCTGCTGGCCGCCCTGTCCGACGGCTCGCACAAGTCGTGGGGGAACGCCCTGGAGTTCGTGGTGCCCGCACTGGCCGTCATGGTCATCGTCGGCTGCGGCGTCGCCGTCCACGAGAGCCTGAACGCGCCGCCCGAGCACGCCGGTCGGGCCGATCCGCTCGACTCGCTGCGCGCGGACCGCCGTTCGGCGCTGGTCGGGGCGCTGGCCGCCGCCGTGGTCGTGGGCCTGGGAACCTTCCCGGTGCTGGTCACCGTGCGGGTACTGGCGTCACTCGTCGGCATGGCGTTGAGCGGCTGGGCCGGCGAACCGGCGCTGACCGACCTGGTGTTGCTGGAGGCGCGCCGCGAAGCGCGGCGCTTCGGTTCCCCGGAAGGCGAGGAGTACGCCACACCGGGGCTGCTGATCGTCCAGTACACCTTGCTGCCCGGCGTCGCCGCGGCGCTGCCCATCCTGCTGTCGCGGGCCTGGACGCGGTTCGCGCTGCTGCGTCTGGTCGCCTCGATGCGCGGGCCACTGCCCTGGCGGCTCACGGGCTTCCTGGCCGACGCCCACCGGCGCGGCGTGCTCCGGCAGTCAGGGGGGCAGTACCAGTTCCGGCATATCAGGCTGCAGGAGGCCCTGGTGGAGCGGCCCTCGGGCGCCGCGCCCCCGCCCGGCGCGTTCACCCTCCAGGCGCCCTGGCGGGTGCGCGGCTCCGCACGCCTCACGACGGGGGCGGCCGTCGTGGCGCTCGCGGTGCTGCTCCCCTCGCTTCTGGCGCATCCCGACGACGATTCGACGGCCACCATCATCACGGACTTCTCCGCCGACTCCCTGGCCTTCGACGGCGATCTGGTGACGGCCAGGGACGGGGACTGGCTGCACCGGTGGGACGCGGCCACCGGCCGGCCGACGAAGGGTCCGCCGCGGCGCGTCGAGTTCGTGGATGTCGGAGGCCGCCTGCCCGACGAGTTCGTGACGGCCGTCACCGAGGACGGGTTCTGGTCGTACGCCGCTGTCTTCGACCTGCGCACCGGCGACGACCTGCTCGAGTACTTCTGGCTCGCGGACGGAGTCCCGGATTTCGAAGAAGCCGCGCCGTTCGCGCCGACCGGCGACGATCCGCTGCTGCTCGCCGTGGGATGCGCCGAGCCACGGTCGTATGTCGTCGACGCGCGTGACGGCGACTACGTCCCCACCTCGCCCGAACTGGCCGCGAAGCTGTGCGCCGACGACAGATACCGGCACGCCGTGCTCGGCCCGGCCCGCACGCTGATCGCCCTCTGGGACCGCAACACCAACTGCGGGGTGCGCCTGCTGGACTATGTGTCGGCCGTGGAGGTCGGCAGGATCGACAGCACCTGCCTGGACGAGAGCTCCACCTACCTCTCGGCCGTGGCCGTCAGTCCCGACGACCGCCTGCTGGCGACCGGCTATGGCGACGGCACCGTGCTGCTCTGGGACATCGGGAGCGGGGAACCCCTGGGCGGGCCACTGACGGGCCACACCCCGGAGACGCCCATCGACTTCCTGGCGTTCAA
Source organism: Streptomyces sp. NBRC 109706 (assembly GCF_000974485.1). Classification (GTDB taxonomy): domain Bacteria; phylum Actinomycetota; class Actinomycetes; order Streptomycetales; family Streptomycetaceae; genus Streptomyces. Next base: position 122,496 of record NZ_BBOM01000008.1, read on the forward strand.
CGACGAAGGCACCCGCCTGGCCAGTCACGACATGGAGGACAGCACGATCCGGCTGTGGGACGTCCCCGCGCCCTGACGGACCTACGCCGGGTAGGTGCCGGTGGCCGTGTCGAGGGCGAGCAGGTGGGTGGCGGTGGCCACATACACCAGGTCGTCGTGGACGACGGGGTGGTTGCCGTCCACGGTGAACCCCACCTGTTCGCCGGGGCGGGCGTTCCACAGCTCGGAGCCGTCCCCGGCGTCCAGTGCCAGGACGGTGGGGGAGTACTCCGCGCGGTCCGCGACAAGGACCCGTCCGTCGGCGACGGCCGGGATGGTGCCCGGCCGGTCGCCTGCGGCCCACTTCCGTTCGCCGTCGGCGGCGTTCAGCGCGTACACCAGTCGGTCGCCGCCGCCGACATAGACCGTGTCGCCGGCCAGCACGGCCGGTGACGGGCTCTCCGTCCCCTCGTCCTGGACCGGTGAGGCCCATCGCTCCGCGCCGTCGTCCAGGCCGAGGGCCACCACCCGGCCCCCGTCGACGAGATAGAGAACCCCCTGGGACGCGTCCACCGCCGGCGGTCCCGACAGAAAGCCGTCCGAGGGACGCGTCCACCGGGTATCGCCGTCGTCCAGGTCGAGCGCGTACAACTGGTCGTCCCAGGCGCTGAGAAGGACGGTGTCGGCGGTCACCGTCATCGTGTGGTCACGCCAGTCCCGCGCGGACTCCCACCGCCTGTCACCGGTGGCGGCGTCCAGGCAGTACAGGACCCCGTCGGTGACCAGACACACCGTCCCCTCGTGCGCCCGAACCGTCGTGCCGCGGTCCGAGCCGGAGGCGAACTGCCAGTCGGCCACCGCGGTGCGACGGAAGCCGTACACCGTCCCGTCGGCGCACCCCACGAACACCCGGGGGCCGGACGCCGCCAGGGAGCCCGCCTGCTCCAGGGGCGCGGTCCCCAACTTCTCGCCGTTGGACGGCTCCACGGCGTGGAGCCCGTCGAGGTCCACGACATGGAGCACCCCTTCCACCATCAAGGGGGCGGTGGGCAGCACGGAGTTGAGCGCGGTCGTCCATCCCGGTCCGGCGGCCGGGGAGTCGGATCCGGTGCCGGCGGCGCCTGGCCCCGTCCCGCCGTCTCCCGGCCTGTCGCCGAACCGCAGCAGCGCGGCGACGCCCGCACCGGCGGCGGCCACCGCGCCGCCGCCCAGCCACAGGGCCCGACGGCGGCTGGGCGGTCGGGGCGTCGGGGCGGGCGGGGGCGCGAGCGCCGTCCGGGTGGGCAGGGCGTGCGGCGCCGGGGGTTCGGGCCGTTCGGCGGGGTCCGCCGCGCGGCGCGGCGGGTCGGCGACGGTGGGGGCCGGGAGCGCGGGGCGGCCGAACGCGCGCAGGGCGTCATGGACCTCGGCGGCGGTGGCGGGACGGTCGGCGGGATCCTTGGCCAGCAGCCGCAGGACAAGGTCGTCCAGAGCCGCGGGGATGTCGGCACGGTGCCGGCCGGGCGGCGTGGGCGGCGTGCCGAGGTGGGCGGTCATCATGGCGACCGGCCCGCCGGACTCGAACGGCGTGTGCCCGGTGAGGAGTTCGTGGAGGACACAGCCCAGCGCGTAGAGGTCGGAGCGGGCGTCCCCCGGGTGCTCGGCGAAGCGTTCCGGCGGCATATAGGCGAGGGTGCCCATGACCTGGCTGGACTTGGTGGTGGCGGCCATGAAGCGGGCGATGCCGAAGTCGAGGACCTTGATCTCGTCGTCGGTGGTGAGCATCAGGTTGCCGGGCTTGAGGTCCCGGTGGACGACATCGGCGGCATGCGCGGCGGCCAGCGCCGCGGCGGTCCCGGCGGCCCACTCCACCGCGCGGTGGACGGGCGGCGGACCGTCCCGGCGCAGGAGGGCGGCGAGATCGTGCCCGCTGATGAACTCCATGACGAGGTAGAGGGTGCCGTCGGTGGCGTCCTCGCCCATGTCGAAGACGGTGACCACACCACGGTGGTTGAGCCGGCCGGCGGTGCGTGCCTCGCGGAAGAAGAGCTGGGCGCCGCCGCCCCCGCCCCGCTGGTGCGGGAGGAGCTTGACGGCGACGCGGCGTCCGATGACACGGTCGTGGCCCGCCCAGACCTCGCCCATGCCGCCCCGGCCCACGAGCGACGCCAGTTCGTACCGGCCCGCGAGTACCCGATCAGCCACGCTGCCCCCGTCCCCTCGTCCATCGCACACCTGGACCCTCGGTGCCCATTCAACCGCAACCGCGCACCACGGGCTCCCGAGGTTCGGGTGCGGAACCAACGCACCGTAATTCCACTAGAGTCCCGCCCGCTCCGGTTGTCGGGGCGGGGATGCTGCGTACTCTTTTCCCTGTGTGGCCCGGTGGTCGAGTCCGGTGGTCGAGTTCGGTGGATTAGTTCGGCGGCTCGGTCCGGTGGTTGAGTCCTGAGGGGAGAGACAGGTGAATCGGTCGGCATTCCGGCCGTATCGCGAATGACGCCGTGCGGAGTGCGCCGCCGTGTGTTTACCGGAACTCCGATCCGGGATATCCACGCAGCCCAGTGCGCCCGTACCGCCTGATCGACAGCCCGTCGAAAAGCCGCCGGCCCTTCTCTCCTCCCTGGTGGAACCGGCCTCACCGACGACCGAGGGGAATTACCATGCAGCGAGGCATGCGACCCGCGCTTCTGGACGGAGAAACGCTGGGGGACGGCCTGGTCCGAATAGCGAAGGCCGCGCCGGAAACCCGTGCGCGATTTCCCACCGCCGGCGACGAGATCACCACGGCGGAACTCGAACTCGCCTCGGCCTCGGCCGCGCACGAGTTCTTACGCGCGGGCGTGCGGCCCGGGGAGGTGGTGGGCGTGCTGGTGCCCACCGCGGCCCGGTTCCTCACCACGATCTTCGGGCTGTGGCGGGCCGGGGCCGCGATCAGCGTGCTTCCGGTGGGGACCGGTTTCACCGATGTGCGCGCCGTCGCGCACCGTCTCGGGCGGATCGCGGATGTCGCGGGGATGCGCCATCTCGTGCTGGACCAGGACTACGCGGACCTCGGCCGTGAACTCGCCACCGTGACACCCGAGTTGACTTTGGTGCCGCCGCCGTCGCCCGGCGGCGTCGGCAGCGCCGGCACCCTGCCGACGGTCGAACCCGACGCGTTGGCCGTCGTCCAGTTCACCTCGGGGAGCACCAGCCGGCCCAAGGGCGTGCTGCTGCCGCACCGGACCACCATGGCCGGCCTGCGCGCCTGCGTGGTGTCCGGGGCGTTCAGCCCGGACGACGTGTTCGTCCAGTGGGTGCCGACCTTCCACGACATGGGGCTCATCGGACTGCAGTCGCACTGGCTCAACGGCGCCGATGTGCATGTCTTCGACCCGATCTCCTTCCTCCGCCGCCCGGGCGCGGTGCTCGAACACTTCGCCACCCACGGCGGAACGGTGATGACCGGGCCCAACTTCGCCTACGACCATCTGCTGGACAATGTGGCGCCCGAGCGGCTCGCGGCCCTCGACCTGTCCGGCTGGCGGCTGGCGTTCAACGGCGCCGAGCCGGTCGGCGCGGCCACCGTGCGGCGGTTCACCGAGGCCCTGGCACCCAGCGGCGTCGACCCCTCCGTGATGTACCCGGTGTACGGCATGGCCGAGGCCACCCTGTCGATCAGCTACCCCACCCCGGGCGACACGGCGACGACGCGCGCGGTGGACCGCGACGAACTCGCCTCGACCGGCGTCGCCCGGGCCGTGGACCCGAGCACGCCCCGGGCCAAACCGGTGGTCTCCGTGGGCCGCGCGGTGCACGGCCTGCGGCTGCGGATCGTCGGCGAGAGCGGCGCGGTCGCCGCCGAGGGGGCGCTCGGCGAGATCCAGATCGCCGGCGACTCGGTGACCACCGGGTACTACCGGGACCCCGACGCGACCAGGGCGGCGTTCGACAACGGCTGGCTGCGCACCGGCGATCTGGGTTTCCAGCTCGACGGCGAGCTGTATGTCACCGGGCGGCGCAAGGAGATGATCGTGGTGCGCGGCCAGAACTTCTTCCCCGACGACGTCGAGACGGTCGCCCGTTCCGCACCCGGCGTGTACCGCCGCCGCTGTGTCGCCTTCGCCGACCAGGACGCCTCGGGCGGTGAGCGGATCGGCGTCATCGTGGAGGCCAGGGCCGATCCCGCCGCCGTGTACCGGGAGGTCCGCAGCCGGGTGGCGGCCGAGCTGGAGCTGTCCCAGGTGCAGGTCTATGTGGTCAAACCCCGCTGGATTCCCCGTACCACCAGCGGCAAATGGCAGCGCGTCCTGGCCGCGCGGCGCGTCACCGCCGGAGACGGGGCACAGGTCTTCTCCGGCACCGGAAGCCAAGACCAAGGAGAACGGGTGTGAACAGCAGAACGGAATCGGCCGCCGGGGTCCCCCTGCTCGCGGACGAACGCATGCACAGCGCCCGGGTGTTCGCCGGCTACCAGCACGCCACCTGGGAGCTGCACCACATCCCGTGGGACGAGTTCAGGCCGGATCTGGTGGCGCCCGAGCACATCGTGTTCGCCAAGGGCGCCATCGTGGGCGAGTCCAATGTCATCGCCGCGACCCACGGCCTGCTCAACGAGTTCGCCGAGGACTACGACTTCTCGCAGTTCGCCTCCATCTGGGGCTATCAGGAGATCCAGCACCACATCGCCTTCCAGACCTGGCTCCAGCTCGCCGGCCACCGCATCGACCACCGGACCATCGCCGCGATGCGCGAGGCGTACCCGCCGGGGGTGAGCAGGGCCGCCACCCTGGCCACCAACGTCATCTGCGAGGTGCTGGCCACCCATGCCTACAAGTGCGTCGCCCGGTCCCTGCGGGAGCCGGTGCTCGCCGCGATCCTGAACAAGGCCAGCGGCGACGAGGCCCGGCACGCCCGGGAGTTCGTCCACTACACCGCGCGGGAGCTGGCGGCGCACCCCGAGGACCGCGCCTCCGTGGTGGAGACCCTGTACATCTACATGGGCACCACCCGCGACCTGTACCGCCATCCCGTCAGCCGGTTCAAGGGGAACCTGCCCGAGCTGGCGGACCACGAGACGATCGACGAGATGTTCGCCTACTTCGCCGAGGTGGACGAGGACGGCAGGGAGTGGGCCAAATGCTGTGAGCAGCTGTTCAAGTACTTCTCCACGCTCACCGGCCACCGGCTGACCAAGATGGCGGACGTGCGGCGGGCCATCGCCGAGGAGTCGTCGCGCGACCGGGTCTCCGCGTGAGTACCGCCCGGCGTCCGTCCGACGGGACGATCGACCTCCCCTGGCACGCGGAGCCGTCCTTCAACTGCTTCGGCTGCTCGCCCCGCAACCCGATCGGGCTCGCCCTGCGCCTGAGACGGCTGCCGAACGGGGACCACGCGGCCGAGACCACGTTCACCGAGAACTACGCGTCCTACCCGGGGGTCGTGCACGGCGGCATCGTGAACGTGCTGTTGGACGAGGTGATGGGCGACACCATCGCGCTGGTCCACGAACTGCTCGCGTTCTCGGTGACGTTGCGCAGCAGGATGCTGCTGCCGCTCAGGGTCGGCGAGCCCTATCTGACCGTCGCGCGGATCGGCGGCGGGGGCAACGGGGTGCTGCACGCCGAGGCCGAGATCACCGGGGCGGACGACGCGCTGCATGTCATGGCCACCGGCACCTACCAGCCGATCCGCTCCGAGCAGGCCAGGTCCCTGATGGAACTGGACGAGGCGGCCTTCGCCCGGGTGCGGCACTACTTCGATCACAAAACACTCGACCACGCCACAGGAGAGAGATGACCAGCGAGCCCATCAGCCGCGAGCAGGTCGCCGCGGTCACCACCGAACTGGTCGCCGCCGAGCTGGAGATCTCCCCCTCGGAGATCGCGCTCACCGACGTTCTCAAGGGACTGCCGGGCGCCGACTCGATGAAGCTGCTGCGGGTGGTGTCCAAACTGGAACGCCACTGGGACGCCGAGTTCGACGACGAGGCCATCTTCGCCGCCCGGACGGTGGACGATCTGATCACGTTGGTCCAGAAGCACCTCGGCGAGGAGACGGCCGGCTCATGACCGCCCCGACGCCACGGGAGGCGTACCAGGCCACCAACCAGCACTACGAACTCCCCGCCGAACTCTTCGGCATCTATCTCGACCGGCGCCTCAAGTACAGCTCCGGGCTCTACCCCGACGAGCACACCGACCTCGACCAGGCGCAGACCAACAAGCTCCACTTCGTGGCCCGCCGCCTCGGCCTCACCGGCGGCGAGCGGCTGCTGGACATCGGCTGCGGCTGGGGCAGCCTGATCCTCTTCATGGCCCGGGAGTTCGGCTGCCGCGTCACCGGGGTCACCCCCTCGGGCCCGCAGGCCGACCATATCGGGGCGGAGGCGGCCAAGGCGGGGGTGGCCGACCTGGTCACCGTGGAACGCGGCTCGTTCACCGATGTCGAGCCGGCCGGGCGGTTCGACGCGGTCACCCTGCTGGGCTCGATCGTCCACATGCCCAACCGGACGGCGGTGCTGCGCAAGGTCCACGGGCTGCTGCGGCACGGCGGAGCGATGTACCTGTCGGAGAGCTGCTTCCGGGACCAGGCGGCCTACGAGGAGTTCTCGCGGCGGCCCGGCACCCGACATGTCACCGAGGGGATCTTCGGCTTCGCGGACATGGTGCCGCTCTCCACCCTGGTGGCGGCGGTGGAGTCGGCCGGCTTCAGCCTCACCGGGCTTGCAGATCTCACGGCGCACTACCACCGCACCATCGAAGAGTGGGAACAGCGCGTGCGGGCCGCGCGCGACCGGGTCGAGCTGATCGCCCCCGGTATGAGCGAACCCCTCGTCCGCTATCTCCGCACCGCCAACGCCGGTTGGGGCTACACCACCAAGCACTACGCGCTCAGCGCGCGCAGATCCCGGCTGGGCCCGACGGAGGCACCGTGAACGACACCCGACCCGACCCCGGTTATGAGCCGTTACCCCCGGCCGTCGAACCGGGGGAGATGCGGGAGCTGACCCGGAACGCGGTGCGCCGTGCCGCGTCCCGGCAGTGGTCGGTCGACGAGCTGTCCTGGGCGTCGCTGCGGCCCGAGCAACTGACCGACACCGACCGGTCGGTGGTCCGGTTCATCACCTTTATCGAGGACCATATCCCCGGGTACCTGACCTACTTCCTCGACGCCTTCCCGGTGTCCGGCACCGATCTGGCCATCGAGGAGTTCTGCTTCAACCGGGAGTACTTCCGGTTCCTGATCTCCTGGGCGAACGAGGAGGAACGCCACGCCTCGGTGCTGACCAGGTACCAGATCGAGGCCGGCATCAGCGATCCGGAGACGCTGATGCGGGAGCTGGCCGAGGAGGGCCGCAAGAAGTTCGCCCTGCCCTACGAGAGCCCGGTGCAGGCGTTCACCTACACACTGGTGCAGGAGAAGGCCACCCAGCTGTTCTACCAGCGGTTTCGAACGGTCGCCAGGGAGCCGGTGCTCCGCGACCTGCTGCACCGGCTGGCCAGGGACGAGGCCCGGCACTTCGCCTTCTACAGCGAACTCGTCGAGGCGTATGTCCGGCGGCACGGGCTGGCGGCGACCGTGCCGGACCTCAAGGACGTGCTGGCGACCTTCCGCATGCCGCTCGCCGACACGTTGAACGGGTACTGGCGGTGGTCGCTGAGGATCGCGGACGCCACGTCCTACGACCACACCGAGGCGTACCAGGCGCTGGTCAGGCTCGTCAACGGGTTCGCCACCTCGGGCGGCCGCGCCTCGGCGGCCGATCTGGGCGCGTTCACCCGGGCACTCCGCGGGCTCTGACCGACAGGGGCCCGACGGCCGCACAGCCCCGCGCACAGCGAACATTCCGGCGCACAGCGACAGGACGAGGTGTTCCCATGCAGGCGAACGGCACGGCCGGCCCGGCGTCGGTCGCGGTCATCGGACTCTCCGCCGGCTCATCGGCGGATCCGCCGGCCGAGGCGGCGCTGTGGGCGCTGGAGAACGCCGGCGTCCCGCCGGAACGGCCGGCGGCCACGGCGACCGGCGTCTTCGCCACGGCGTCCGCCGAGCTGGTCGCCGCCGAACTCGGCCTGACCGGGCCGGTGTTGACGCTGGAGGGGCGGCCCGCCCAGGTGCTCCACCTGGCCTGCCGGAGCCTCGGCACCGGGGAGTGCGATCTGGCCGTCGCCGGGATCCGGGCCCTCGGAGGGGACGGCGGCTTCCTGGTGCTGAAACGGGCCGCGGACGCGCTGGCCGACGACGACCCGATCCACTGCCTGATCGACGGAAGCGCCCTCGGCCGGGGGGACGTCGTCCGGCGGGCGTGCGCCCGGGCCGGGGTGGACCGCGACGCCATCCGGTTCGTCTGGCGGCGCGGCTACCAGCCGGCGGAGACCGCGCTCGACGGGCTGAGCGAGGGGGCCGAGCCGGACGACGAGCGGGAGGAGGCGGCCGCCATCCTGGAGCTGCCCCCGCTGCTCGGCCGCCGCCACGTTCCGCCGCCCGGCGTTCCGCTCGGCGACGACCGTCGGCTGACCGCCCTGCTCGGCAGCCTGGACCGGGCGGGCACCGCCTGCGCGCTGGTGCTCTCCGAACCCCCGGCGCGGCAGCGGCCGTTGGCCCCGACCGGCACCCCGACACAAGCGCCGCCGGTGCCGGTGCCGGTGCCGCTGTCGGCGGACAGCGCGGAGAGCCTGCGCGGCCGGGCGGAACGGCTGCGGCTCCGGCTGGCCGAGCCGGACGCCCCCGACCTGCCCGACATCGCCCACACCCTGGCCGTCGCCCGCCCGCACCGGCCGCACCGGGCGGTGATCGTGGCCACCGACCGCGCCGAGCTGGCACGCGGGCTCGGCGAACTCGCCTCCGGCGCTGGCGGCGCCCGGGAGGCCGGGGCCGGACGCCGGGTGGCCTTCCTCTTCCCGGGCGAGGGCGGGCAACGGCCGGGCATGGGACGCCGGCTGTACCCGCTGTTCGACGTGTTCGCCGACGCGCTCGACGAGGTGTGCGACCAGCTGGACGCCGTCGCCACCTGGTCGGTACGCGATCTGCTGCTCGGCGAAGGACCCACCGAGGTGGCACCGGCCGACGAGCCGCTGTACACCCAGGACGCGCTGTTCGCCCTCCAGGTGGCGCTCTTCCGGCAGTTCGAGGACTGGGGAGTGCGCCCAGACCGGGTCGCGGGGCACTCCGTCGGGGAGCTGGCGGCGGCGACCGTGGCCGGGGTGTTCTCCCTGCCCGAGGTGTGCGCGCTGCTGGCCGAGCGCGTCCGGCTGTTCCGGGAACGGACGCCCGTCGGCGGCGCGATGGTCGCGCTGCGGATCTCGGAGGACGAGGCGCTGACCTCGTTGGCCGGCTGCGAGCGGCTGGCCGGGATCGCCTCGGTGAACGGACCCGACTCCGTCGTGCTCTCCGGGGACCGCGACACCGTGCTGCGGATCGCCGGACAGTGGTCGGAGCGTGGGCGCAAGGTGAAACGGCTGCCCGTCGACCGGGCCTTCCACTCGCCGCATATGGCGGCGATGGCCGACGACTTCGAGCGCTTCGTCCGGGAACTCTCGCCGCGACCGCCGACCGTCCCCGTCGTCCCCGTCCACCCCGGGCTGGGGTCGCGGCCCGAGGTGGTCGGCCGGCCCGAGTACTGGGGCGCACAGGTGCGCGGCACCGGGCACTTCCTCGGCTCCGTCACCGCGCTCCACGCCGCCGGCGTGGACACCTATGTGGATCTGAGCGCCAACGGGATGCTCGCCGCGCTGGTCGAGGAGTCCCTGCCCGCGACCACGGCCGACGCCCCACTGGTCACCGCGGCCCTGCGCGGCGGCGGCGACCACTCCGATCCGCAGGCCCTGCTCGGCACCCTCGGCCGCCTGCACAGCCATGGCGTCGAGGTCCGCTGGCCCCGGGTGCTCCACGGGCGCGGCGGCCGACGCGTGCACCTCCCCACCGGGGTGACCGAGACGGCCGGGCCGCCGGCCGCCACCGGGGCCCAACCGACGGATCTGCGCCGGGTGATCAGGACCGAGACCGAGGCGCTGGCCAGAAGCGACTACGGGCCCGACCGTTCCTTCGTCGAGCTGGGCCTCGACTCCCTGGCCGTCGTGGAACTGGTGAACCGGCTGCGGGAGCGGACCGGACTCGCCATCGGCGCCACCGCGCTCTTCGACCACCCCACCCCCGAGCTGCTGGCCGCCCACCTGGACAACCGCGCCCCTCACCCGACTCCCGCCCCCGTCCGCCGCGCCGACCCGGACGAGCCGATCGCCATCGTCGGGATGAGCTGCCGCTTCCCCGGCGGGGTGCGCTCGCCCGACGAGCTGTGGGACGTGGTCGACTCGGGCCGGCATATCGTCTCCCCGATACCGGAGGACCGGGGCTGGGACCTGGCCGCCCTGCACGATCCGGAAGGCCGAAGGCCCGGCACCACCCGGGTCCGCGAGGGCGGATTCCTCCACGACGCCGCCGAGTTCGACCCCGCGTTCTTCGGCATCGGCGAGCACGAGGCCCTGGACATGGACCCGCAGCAGCGGCTGCTCCTCGAACTCTCCTGGGAGGCTTTCGAACAGGCCGGTATCGACCCGGCCACGCTGCGCGGCAGCGACACCGGGGTCTACGCCGGACTGACCCATGGCGACTACGGCACAGGCCCCGGCCACGCCGGGCCGGCCGCCCGCCCCCAGCTGGCGATGGGGACGGCGACCAGCGTGGCGTCCGGCCGGATCTCGTTCACCTTCGGGCTGCAGGGGCCCAACCTCTCCGTCGACACGGCCTGTTCCTCGTCCCTGGTGGGGCTGCACCTCGCCGCCGCCGCGCTGCGCCGGGGCGAGTGCTCGCTGGCGCTGGCAGGGGCGGTGACCGTGCTGTCCTCCCTGACGGTGTTCGTCGAGTTCAGCCGCCAGGGCGGGCTCGCGCCCGACGCGCGGGCGAAACCGTTCGCCGAGGGCGCCGACGGCACCGCCTGGGCCGAGGGCGGCGGGATGTTCGTCCTGGAGCGGTACTCCGACGCGCTCCGCAACGGGCACCGGGTCCTCGCCCTGATCCCGGGCTCGGCGGTCAACGCCGACGGCGCCAGCAACGGACTCACCGCGCCCAACGGCACGGCCCAACAGCGGCTGCTGCGCTCCGCGCTCGCCGACGCCCGGCTGCGCCCCTCCGACGTCGACGTGGTGGAGGCGCACGGCACGGGCACCAGGCTCGGCGACCCGATCGAGGCCGGCGCGCTGCTGGCGGCCTACGGGGCGCACCGGCCGCCCGACCGGCCGCTGCTGCTGGGCTCGTTGAAGTCCAACCTGGGGCACACCCAGGCGGCGGCCGGCGCAGCGGGCGTGATCAAGATGGTGCTGGCCATGCGGCACGGCGTGGTGCCGGCGACGCTCCATGTCGACGCGCCCAGCTCCCTGGTGGACTGGGACGGCGGGCTGCGGCTGGTGACCGAGCGGACGCCATGGCCCGACCACGGCTCGCCCCGGCGCGCCGGCGTCTCCTCGTTCGGGATCGGCGGGACCAACGCGCATCTGATCCTCCAACAGCCACCCGCAGAGCCCCCGCCCGCGCCGGCGGAACCCGTGCGGCCCGTCCGTCCCGTGTGGACCGTCTCGGGCGCCTCCGACGCGGCGCTGCGTGCCCAGGCCGGCCGCCTGGCCGCGCGCTGGGACGCGCGCCCCGGGGCCGACGCGCACGACGTCGGCCTCTCCCTGGCCACCACCCGCTCCGCGCTGCCGCACCGCGCCGCGCTCACCGGTGCCGACCCGGACGCGCTGCGGCGCTCCCTCGGCGCGCTGGCCGCCGGCAGGCCCGACCCCGACCTCACCGTCGGCACCGTGGTCGACGGTGGCCTCGCGTTCCTGCTGGCCGGCCAGGGCAGCCAGCGCACCGGCATGGGGCGCGCCCTCTACGACGCCCATCCGGTCTACGCCGCCGCCTTCGACGAGGCATGCGCCGAACTCGGCCCGCGGGTGCGGGAGACGGCCTTCGGCACCGACCAACAGCGCCTGGACCGAACGGAGTTCGCCCAACCCGCGCTGTTCGCCCTGCAGGTGGCGCAGTTCCGGCTGCTGGCGAGCTGGGGCATCCACCCCGATCTGCTGCTGGGCCACTCCGTCGGCGGGCTGACCGCCGCCCATCTGGCCGGCGTGCTGTCCCTGCGCGACGCGTGCGCCCTGGTCGCCGCGCGCGGCGAGCTGATGGGAGCCCTGCCACGGGACGGCGCGATGTACGCGGTGGCGGCCGCCCCCGACGAGGTCGCCGAACTCCCCGCCGGAGTGTCGCTGGCGGCGGTCAACGGGCCACGCTCCCTGGTGGTCTCCGGCGACGAGACGGCGGTCACCGAACTCGCCGAACGGTTCCGCGCCCGGGGGCGCAGAACCCGACGCCTGCGCGTCAGCCACGCGTTCCACTCGCGGCTGATGGAGCCCATGCTCGACGGATTCCGCGCCGTGGCCGAGAAACTGACCTACCGACCGCCCCGGATCCCCGTGGTCTCCGATCTGACGGGACGGCCGGCCACCGCAGACGAGCTGTGCTCCCCGGACTACTGGACCCGCCACGCACGCGGCACCGTCAACTTCCTCGACGGGATGCGGACCGCGCGGGAGGCGGGCGCCACCACGTTCCTGGAGCTGGGCCCCGGCACCACGCTCACCGAGCTGGCCGCCCACTGCCTCACCGGGGACGGCGACGCGGCGGCCGTTCCCCTGCTGCGGGAGGACGACGCGCTGCGCGCCGTCGCCGAACTGCAGGTGCGCGGCCATGGCCCCGACTGGGCCGCCTGGTACGCCGGCAGCGGCGCCCGCCGCGTGGACCTGCCCACCTACGCCTTCCAACGCAAACGCTTCTGGCTGATGCCCGAGGCGGCCCCGCGCCCCGCCCCGCCGTCCGGAGCGGCGTTCTGGGCGGCCGTCGAGCGCGGGGACCTGACGCGACTGACGGAGCTGCTGGGCACCGGCACCGACCGGACGTTGGGCGAGCTGCTGCCGGCGATGGCGCGCTGGTGGCGCCGGCACGACCGGGAGGCGGCGACGGACCGGCTGCGGTATCTGGCCGGCTGGCAGCCCACGGCCGACCGGGCCACCGTCCCCGGCGACTGGCTGCTCGTCCACTCCGCCGAACTGCCGGTGCCGAAGCCGCTCGCCGAGGCGTTCGGCGCCAGGACGCTGCCCCTGGACGTCGGCGCCGACCGCGCCGGGATCGCCGAACTGCTCGCCGCCCTGTCCGCCGAAGGACCGCCCCCGTGCGGGGTGTTGTCCTTGCTGGCGCTGGACGAGCGGGAGCATCCGAAGGCCCCCGATGTGCCGGCCGGGCTCGCGCTGACCTGCGCGCTGATCCAGGCCCTGGGCGACGCCGAGCTGGACGCGCCCCTGTGGTGTGCGACCACGGGCGCGGTCTCCACCGGCCATGGCGACCGGCTCGCCGCGCCGACCCAGGCCATGGTGTGGGGTCTCGGCCGGGTCGCGGCGCTCGAACACCCGCGACGCTGGGGCGGGTTGGTCGATCTGCCGGACCCGCTGGACGAGGCGGCCGTCGAACGCCTGGCCGGCGCGCTCTCCTCGGCGGAGGACCAGATCGCCGTGCGCGCCTCGGGGGCGTTCGTCCGGCGCCTGCGGCACGCGCCCGCCGGCGGTGGCCCGCGCCGCCCGTGGCCGGTGCGCGGCACCACGCTGGTCACCGGCGCCTTCGGCGCGCTGGGCCGACGGCTGGCCAGGTGGCTGGCCGCCCAGGGCGCCGAACGGCTGCTGCTGACCGGCCGCACGGCGCACGATCCCGAACTGGTCGCCGAGTTGACCGCGCTGGGCGCCGAGGTCGAGACCCGCGCCTGCGATGTGGGCGAGAGGCGGGCGGTGGCCGACCTGCTGGCCGGTATCCCCGCCGACCGTCCGCTGACCGTGGTCGTGCACGCGGCCGGGGTGCTCGACGACGGGGTGCTCGACGTGCTGGACCCGGCACGGTTCGCGCGGGTCCTGCGGGCCAAGGCCGCCGGCGCGCGCCACCTCCACGAACTCGCCGGGGAGTTGGCGGCCTTTGTGCTGTTCTCCTCGGCGACCGGCGCCGTGGGCAACGCGGGCCAGGCCAACTACGCCGCCGCCAACACCTATCTCGACGCCCTGGCCGACCAGCGCCGCGCCGACGGCCTCCCCGCCACCTCCATCGCCTGGGGGCCCTGGGGCGAGGGCGGCATGGCCGACAGCCGGGAGGTGGGCGAACGGCTGCGCCGCAACGGCATGACGCCGCTCGACCCGGAGCTGGCGATCGCCGCGCTGGCCTCGGCGTTCGGCGGGGACGAGTCCGGTCTGGTGATCGCCGACGTCGACTGGGAACGGTTCCTCTCCGCGTTCACCACCACCGGACACGCCCCGCTGCTCGCCGAACTGCCCGAGGTGCGACGCCGCCCGGCGGCCGGCGCGCCAGCCGCCGAGGACTCCTCGCTCGTCCGCCGTCTGGCCGGCCTGTCCCCGGCCCGGCGAGCCCGCGCGCTGCGCGATCTGGTGTGCGAGGAGACCGCCCGGGTGCTGGGCCACGACTCGGCCGCGGTGGTCAGGACCGGAAAACCCTTCCACGAACAGGGACTCAGCTCCCTCGGCGTGGTGGAGCTGAGCAACCGCCTCGGCGCGGTGAGCGGCCTGCGGGTGCCGGCGAACATCCTGTTCGACCATCCCACCCCCACCGCGCTGGCCGGCTATCTCGACGCCCGACTCGCCCCGGCCGAGCGGGAGTCGGAGACCGAAACCGCAACCGGGAGCGGGAGCGGGAGCGGGAGCGGGACGGAGACCGTGGCCGACGACCACCGCGCGACCCCGGACGATCTCGACGCGGCGCTGCGGCGCGCCGAACAGGAACTCGCGCGCGGAAGCGAAGGGCAGCCCCGATGACGGACAACCACCACGCGCTCGCCACCCTGGAGCGCCTGACCACCGCGCTGCGGGACACCCGCGAACGCCTCAGGGCGGCCGAGGCGCGGGCCCACGAGCCGATCGCCATCGTCGGCATGGCCTGCCGCTTCCCCGGCGGGGTGAACGATCCCCAGGACCTGTGGCGGCTGCTCGACGCCGGCCGGGACACCGTCACCCCGTTCCCCACCGACCGTGGCTGGTCGGACGAGTTCAGCGGCGCCGGGTCCTTTCTCACCGACCCGGCCTGGTTCGACGCGGCCTTCTTCGGCATCGGGCCCCGCGAGGCCCTTTCGACGGACCCCCAGCAGCGCCTGATGCTGGAGATCTCCTGGGAGGCGGTGGAGCGGGCCGGCATCGACCCGGTGTCCCTGCGCGGCTCCAGGACGGGGGTGTTCACCGGGACCAGCGACCAGGACTACCGCCGGCTCCTCGGCGAGCTGAGCAACCACCACCAACACGCCGACCATCTGGCGACCGGAACGGCGGCGAGCGTGCTCTCCGGGCGCGTCGCCTACCTCCTCGGACTGGAGGGCCCGGCCGCCTCGATCGACACCGCCTGTTCCTCCTCGCTGACCGCACTGCACCTGGCAGTGCGGTCGCTGCGCACGGGGGAGTGCGATCTGGCGCTGGCCGGCGGCGTGTTGGTGATGTCGACGCCCGCCGCGTTCACCGCCTTCGAACGGCAGGGCGCGCTGGCGCCCGACGGCCGCTGCAAGGCGTTCGCCGAGGCCGCCGACGGCCTGGGCTGGGGCGAGGGCGCCGGCGTTGTGCTCGTCGAGCGGCTGACCGACGCCCTCGCCCACGGCCGCCGGGTGCTGGCCGTGGTGCGCGGCAGCGCGGTCAACTCCGACGGCGCGTCCAACGGGCTGACCGCGCCCAACGGCCTCGCCCAGCGGCGGGTCATCCGCGACGCGCTGGCCGACGCCGGGCTGCGCCCCTCCGACGTCGACGCGGTGGAGGCGCATGGCACCGGCACCAGGCTCGGCGACCCGATCGAGGCGTCGGCGCTGCAGGCGGTCTACGGACAGGACCGGGAGACCCCGTTGGCCCTCGGATCGGTCAAGTCCAACATCGGGCACACCCAGGCCGCGGCCGGCATCGCCGGCGTGCTGAAGACGGTGCTCGCGCTGCGCCACCAGACCCTCCCCGGCACGCTGCATGTGGATCGCCCCACCTCCCAGGTCGACTGGGACGCGGGCGCGGTCGAACTGCTCACCGCGAGCCGACCCTGGCCGGCCGGCACCGGCCGCACCCGGCGCGCCGGGGTGTCCTCCTTCGGGGTCAGCGGCACCAACGCCCATGTGATCATCGAGGAGGCGCCGCCGACGCCCGCGCCACCGGCCACCGGTGCCGAGCCGCTGCCCTGGGTGCTCTCGGCCAGGACGGACACCGCGCTGCGGGCCAGGGCCACCCAACTGCTGTCCCACGTGGACGGCCACGACCCGGCGGCCGTCGCCCACGCCCTGGTCACCACCCGCTCCACGTTCGACCACCGCGCCGTCGTGCTCGACGCCGACCCGGGCCCGGGACTGACCGCGCTGAGCCGGGGCGCCACCCGTCCGGGCCTGGTGACCGGCACGGCCGATCTGACGGGCAAGGTGGTGTTCGTCTTCCCCGGCCAGGGCGGTCAGTGGGCCGGCATGGCCCGGGACCTGCTGGACACCTCGCCGACGTTCCTGGCCCGGCTGCGCCGCTGCGCCGAAGCCCTGGCGCCGCATGTCGACTGGGATCTGCTCGCCGTGCTGCGGCAACTCCCCGGCGCGCCCTCGCTGGAGCGGGTGGACGTGGTCCAGCCGGCGCTGTTCGCCGTGATGGTCGCGCTCGCGGACCTCTGGCGGTCCTGCGGCGTCGAACCGGACGCCGTGGTGGGCCACAGCCAGGGCGAGATCGCCGCCGCCCATATCGCCGGCGCGCTGACCATCGAGGACGCCGCCCTGGTGGTCACCCGGCGCGCGAAGGCCCTGACGGAACTCACCGACGCCGGTGGCGGCATGGCCTCGGTCGAGCTGCCCGAGGACGAACTACGGCCCCGACTGGACGCGTCGCTCTCGGTCGCCACGGTCAACGGACCACGCTCGACGGTGGTCGCCGGCGACAGCGGGGCACTCGAAGCGCTGCTGGCCGATCTGGCGGCGGCCGGGGTCAGGGCGCGGAGGCTGGCGGTCGACTACGCGTCCCACTCGCCCCAGGTGGAGCGCGTCCGCGACCGTGTCATCGCCGAGTTGGCCCCGGTGTCGCCACGGGCCACCGACATCCCGTTCCATTCGACGGTCACCGGCACGGTGCTCGGCGGCACCGAGCTGGACGCCGGGTACTGGTACCGCAACCTGCGTCTGCCGGTCCGCTTCGACCGGGCCGTCGCCGGGCTCGCCGTGCCGGAACACTCGTTCTTCGTGGAGGTCGGGCCCCATCCCGTGCTGGTGCCGGCGCTGTTGGCGGCCGTCCACGACAAGGCCGTGGTGGTCGGGTCACTGCGCCGTGGGGAACGGGCCAGGGACGCGCTGCTCGCCTCGCTGGCCGAGCTGTATGTCCGTGGTCTCTCCCCGCGCTGGACGTCCTGGGCCGGCCCGGAATCGCCCGGCTTCGCCGAACTGCCCACCTACCCGTTCGAACGCAGACACTTCTGGCTCTCCCCCGGACCGCCCCGTGGCGGCGGTCACCCCCTGCTGGGCGCCCCGGTCGAGCTGGCCGAGGGCGACGAACTGGTGCTCACCGGACGGCTTTCGGTGGCCACCACCCCCTGGCTGGCCGACCACCGGGTGTGGGACGAGGTGATCCTGCCGGGAACGGCCTGGCTCGACTTCGCACTGAGCGCGGGCGCCGAGGCCGGCTGCCCCACCGTAGAGGAACTGGACCTCGAAGTGCCGTTGGTGCTGCCCGACGACGGCGCGGCAACGGTGCAGTTGCGCGTCGGCCCACCCGACGACGCGGGGCGCCGGCGGCTGACCCTGCACGCCAGGGTGGACGGCGCCGGCTGGGTGCGGCACGGCGGCGGGGTGCTCGGCCGGGACGAGGCGGAGCCCGAACCGCTCGACGCCTGGCCGCCGGCGGGCGCCGAGGCCGTCCCACACGCCGGCCTCTACCCGGCGCTGGCCGCCGACGGGCTGGGCTACGGCCCCGCGTTCCAGGGGGTGCGGGCCGTCTGGCGGCGCGCGGACGCGGTCTTCGCCGAGGTGGCCTGCCCGGTCGAGACGCACGGATTCACCGTCCATCCGGCGCTGCTGGACGCCGCGTTGCACGCGCTGGGCGCGGCCGGCGGCGGCGACCGGCCGGCGGGCCCCGCGCTCCCGTTCGCCTGGACCGGGGTGCGCGCGCACCCGGGGGAGCCGAGGACGCTGCGCGTCCGGCTCCGGGGTTCGGTGGAGAAGGGGGTGCGGCTGACGGTCGCCGACGGCGGGGGCAGGCCGGTGCTGTCGGCGGAATCGCTGGTGCTGCGGCCCGCCGTCGCGCGCGGCGACGCCCCCAGGGACGCGCTGTTCCGCACCAGATGGGTCGAGGTGCGCCCGTCGGGCGGCGTCGCCGCCGAAACGGTCGCGGCCGTCGGCCCCGGGACCGGGCACTTCCCCACCTATCCCGATCTGGCGGCGCTGGAGCTGGCGCTCGCCCGAGGGCTGCCGGCCCCCGGCGCGGTGCTGGTGGCCGGCCTCGGCGGCTCGGTGCGGGAGGCCGCGCACCGGGCGCTGGAACTGGTCCAACGCTTCACCGGCCGCCCGGAGTTCGCCGCCTCCCGGCTGGTGTTCCGCACCTCGGGCGCGGTGGCCGTCAGGACCGGCGACGACGTCCACGATCTGCCGGGCGCGGCCGTCACCGGCCTGGTCCGCTCGGCGGCGACCGAGGAACCCGGCCGGTTCGTCCTGCTCGACGCGGACGAGATCACCCCGCTGGCCCTCGCCGCCGCCCTCGCCTCGGGCGAACCCGAGCTCGCGCTGCGCGGCGGGCGGCTGTTGGCGCGCCGCCTGGTGCGCGCCGTCCCGCGCGCCCCGGTGGAGTTCGCCGACGCGGAGGACACGGTGCTGATCACCGGCGGCACCGGCACCGTCGGCGGGCTGCTGGCCCGTCATCTGGTCACCGCGCACGGCGTGCGACGGCTGGTCCTGGCCAGCCGTGGCGGCGGCGCGCCCGAGCTGGTGGACGAACTCACCGCGCTGGGGGCCGATGTCACCGTGGTCGCCTGCGATATCGCCGACCGCGCCCGGGCCGCAGCGCTGCTCGACGCGCACCGGCCGACGATCGTGGTCCACGCTGCCGGGGTGCTCGACGACGGCGTGGTGACGGCCATGACGCCGGACCGTCTCGACGCCGTGCTGCGGCCCAAGGCGGAGGGCGCGCTGGTCCTGCACGAGCTGACCAGGGAGCTGCCGCTGAAGGCGTTTGTGCTGTTCTCGTCGGCCGCCGCCAGCGCGGGCAGCGCCGGCCAGTCGAACTACGCCGCCGCGAACAGCGTGCTCGACGCGCTGGCCCACCACCGCCGCGCACGGGGGCTGCCCGGGATCTCGCTCGCCTGGGGCCTGTGGGCGGAGCCCAGCGCCATGACCCGCCATCTCCGGGCACCGGCCGCATCCCTGTCGACCAGGGAGGCGCTGGCGCTGTTCGACGCCTCGGTGACGCTCCCCGACCCGGTGCTGGTGCCCGCCAGGATCGACCCGCGCGGCGAAGTACGGCCTCTGCTGAGGGAGTTGGCGACCCGGCCCGAGCACCAGGAGGGAAGCCGGCGCCCGTTCTTCGACTCCCTCGCCGGCCCCGAGCTGGAGGGGGCGCTGCTCGATCTGGTCCTGGAGAAGACCGCGCTGACCCTCGGCTACGACGGCACCGACCAACTCGGCCCGAACCTCGCGTTCCTGGAGATGGGCGTGGACTCCCTGGCCGCGGTCCGCATCCGCAACCGCGTCGCCGAGGTGCTCGACGCACGGCTGCGGCCGACCGTCACCTTCGACCATCCGACGCCGCTGCTGCTGGCCCGGCATCTGAGGGAGGTGCTGGCCCGGGGCGCGGCGGAGGGCGAGGCGGAGGAGGACCCGGCGGCGGGCCGGGACATGGAGGAGATGATCCTGCTGGCGGCGGCATCCGACTGGGAGGAGCAGCGCACGTTCTTCACCACCCTGGACGAGCTGCCGGTGACCCCCCGCCCCCTCCGGCTGGCCGGCGGCCCGCAGGGGCCCGCGCTGGTCTGCGTCACCTCGATCGCCGGCGTCTCGGACCCGGTGCAGTACGCCCGGCTGGCGAAGCCGTTCCAGGGCGAGCGGGACGTCTGGGCGCTGCGACAGCCCGGCTTCCGCAGCGGCGAGGCGCTGCCGAGGACGGCGGATGTGCTGCTGGAGGCGCATACGGCCGGCCTGCGCGAGGCCCTGGGGGAGCGGCCCTTTGTCCTCACCGGCCTGTCCGCCGGCGGACTGGTCGCCCATCTGCTCGCCCAGCACCTCCACGAGCAGGGCACCCCGCCGGCCGGGGTCGTGGTGCTCGACAGCTATGTACCCCGGGGCTTCCGGCAGTTCGGCCGGCTGCTGCCCGGTCTGCGCGAACAACTCCAGTACCGGTTGAACGAACCGGACTTCGCGGTGCCCGACGACAAGGGCTGGATCACCGCGATGCTGCACTACGCGGACCTGAACTGGCGACAGCTGGTCGAACTGCCCGTGCCGGTCCTGTTCGTGCGCGCCGAGGACCCGCTGGACGGCTGGCCCGAGGACTGGGCACCGACCTGGCCGTTCGACCACACCGCCGTCGTCAGCCGCGGCGACCACTTCACCATGCTGGAGGGCGAGGCCCCGTACACCGCCGGTCTGATCCGCGACTGGCTGCGCGACAACTTCGACTGACGGCGGCCGGGGCCCCGTTCACGGCCGCGGGGCGGTCCCCGAAACCGGGAGGAGGGAACGATGCACCCTGAGGGGGAGCCTGGCCAGACCACGGAAGCTGACGTTCGGCCGCCAGACCAGCTCCTCCTCGGCCAGCTCGATGGTGGCGTACCGGCGCAGCAGCGCGGCCAGCACCAGGGAGGTCTCCAGCTTTCCGAGCGCGGCGCCGAGGCAGTAGTGGGGTCCGCCGCTGAAGGCCAGGGTCTTCGTTCCGGTGCGCGTCACATCGAGCCGGTCGGGGTCGGGATAGGCCACCGGATCGCGGCCGGCCGCCCCGAGAAGGAGCATCACCTTGGCCCCCTCGGGGAGCGTGACATCGGGGAGCACCACATCGTCGGTCAGCAGCCGGGAGACGATCTGCACCGGGGGGTCGTAGCGGGAGATCTCGTCCACCGAACCGGCGATCAGCTCGGGGCGCTCGCGCAACAGCCGCAACTGGTCGGGGTGGTCGAGCAGCGCCAGCAGGCCGTTGCCGATCAGATTGACCGTGGTCTCGTGGCCCGCGACAAACAGGAACTGCACATTGGCGATGATCTCCTCCTCGGTCAGCCGGACGCCGTCGACCTCGGAGTGGAGCAGGAGGGACAGAATATCCTCGCGCGGTTTTGACCTGCGCTCCGCGAGCTGATCCGCTATGTATGCGCGGAACTCGACTTCCGCCGCATTCATTTCGGCCGTGTCCTCGGGGGTTATCGAGGGATCGATCACACGGCTGATGTGCTCCGTCCAACCGCGACACCGGTCGCGGTCGCGCGTGGGTAAACCGAGAAGTTCACATGTCACGGTCACCGGAAGGGGCAGGGCAAGGCTCTGGATCAGATCCGTTTCGCCTTCTCCCACGCTGTCGAGAAGCCGTTCGGCCTCGGCGACCACGCGGGGCCGTAACCGCTCGACGGAAGCCCGGGTGAAAACCTTTCCGATCACGCCGCGGATACGTCGATGGGCCGGGCCGTCGAGCATGAGCATCCAGTTCCGCACGCTCCTGACCAGCGGACTCCCCGCGCCACCACGGCGGTTGGCCCAGGTCTCGTTCCGGTAGAACTCGCTCGAAGCCGCGGGCGAGCGCAGCACGGCGGCGACATCCGCATAGCGTGAGAGAACCCAGTAACCGAAGTCCGACCGGTGTATCGGCTCGGCCTCGCGCAGGGATCGATAGAGGGGATAGGGGTCGGTGCGTACCAAGGGGTCGCGCGGATCAAACGTTATGGCCATGGCCGTCCTGTCCCTGGGTGCGTGGGCCCGTTCCTCGAAATGTCATGGCGAGGAGCTTTCTTCGATTCCCGGGAGGGGTGAGTGTCCTTGCGCGCCCGGCCAGGCGCCGCCGATATGCGCGGAAACAGAGCCGCGACCACTCTCGCGGCCGGCCGGGATCGTGAAGCGGAACGCCGCCTTCTGGCATGTCCACATCCCGCATCATTTCATAGGGCGAGACGGCTGGTAAAGACGCTCCCGGTAATCGGGGCAGGGGAGTACGAGCTGAAACCGGGCCGCATTTCCGACCGGCGGCCCGGGCTGTCGGCCCGGCCGGAACGGCCCGGGATATCCGGTCACGGAAGGTCCGCTCCGCCCGCCGAGGCCGCGCCGTCGGTCGGGCGGAGCTCACCGGGGCCGGCCGGCCCGCCCTGCTCGGCAGGCCGACCAACCATCTGTCGGCGGCGCTGGTCGACGCGTTGACCGACGCGATCCGGACGCCCCGCGCCGCCGTGGTGGTCGCGACCCATGACCGCCAACTCCTCCGCGACCTCGCCGACTGGTCGCGTCTGGAGGTGGGGACGACCGGCTGAGGGGAGGTGACGCGGACGGGCGGGCGTTACGGCTTGCGGGCGACCGCGCCGTACTGGTGGACCTCCTCGGGCAGCCCGAGGGCGAGGGTGTCAGGCCGCCAGCGGGAGCAGGACGAGAGGCCGGGCTCCACCAGCTCCAACCCGTCGTAGAACGGCCGCAGTTCCTCCGGGTCGCGCAGGATGTAGGGCACCGGGGCCTGGGCGTTGTAGCCGGCGATGGCGGCCACATAGTCCTCGCTGGTGCTGGTGCTGTCGTAGTGCACCAGATAACTGCCGGACGGCAGCCCGGCGACCAGCCGCCGGGCCAGGTCCCTGGCCTCGTCGAGATCCTCGATATGCCCGAGGATGCCCATCAGCATCAGCGCGACCGGGCGGCCGAGGTCAAGGTGCTCGGCCGCCCGTTCCAGGATGACCTCCGGCTCCCGGATATCGGCCTGAAGATACTGGGTGGCCCCCTCGGGGGCGCTGGTCAGCAGCGCCCTGGCATGCGCGATCACCAGCGGGTCCCTGTCCACATAGAGGGTCCTGGACTCGGGCGCGACGCGCTGCGCGATCTCGTGGGTGTTGTCCACGCCGGGCAGCCCGGTGCCGACGTCGAGGAACTGGCGGATGCCGCCCTCGCCCGCCAGATACCTGACCGCGCGGGCGAGGAAGTACCGCGCGGCCCGCGCGCCGACCGTGATCCCCGGGAAGCGGGCGCGGAACGCGTCGCCGGCCACGCGGTCCACCTCGTAGTTGTCACGCCCGCCCAGCCAGTAGTTCCAGATCCGTGCGGAGTGCGGCACCGTGGTGTCGATGGCGTCGCCGGTGTTCTCGTTCATCAGCTGCTCTCTCTGAAACGGCTTCTTTGCGGCGCCCGCCCCCGCACGAACGCGTCAAGTAGCGATTATGCGCGCGCATTTCGAGCATCCGTGCCACCTCATGGCCAGTAGTCGTGCCTCCCGGGACCCCGGTGCGGTGTCAGGCCCGTGCCGTCCGTTCGAATCGGCGTGGTTCCGGGTCCCTCGTTCGGATGAGCGGTGAGGGCTCGGCGCGCCCAACGCCCCGGTGGCGGCCCATAGTTGTCGGGCGGTGGTCCTCGGTCTCGGGCGGAGGGGCGGCGCGGTTTCTCGTTCGGTTCTCCGCCATGCCGTGCCGCGTGGCCGACGGAAGGGTGACGTGTGATGCGCGACGAGGCGGTCAGCCGGGTCAGGACGGTCTTCTCGCTGTTCGACGTGGATGGCAACGGGGTGCTGGAGCCGGTGGACTTCGCGCTGATGGCGGACCGGGTGGTGGCGGCCGCGCCGCGTTCGCCCGTGGCCGACCGGGACGCGATGCGGGCCGCGTTCCAGCGCTACTGGACCACCCTGGCCGCCGCCCTGGACGCGGACGGCGACGGGCGGATCGACTTCGCCGAGTACTCCGCCTGTGTGCTCTCCCCCGAGCGGTTCGACGAGACGATCGCCGAGTTCGCCAGGGCGCTGACCGCGCTGGGCGATCCCGACGGCCAAGGGCTGGTCGGGCGCGCCGAGTTCGTGGCGCTGATGATCGCCATCGGCTTCCGGCGGAGCGGGATCGACGCGCTCTTCGACGCCTTCGGCCCCTCGGCCGACGACCGGATTCCCGCCGCCACCTGGGAGGCCGGCATCCGGGAGTACTACGCCCCGGACAAGGCGGACATCCCGGGCGACCACCTGGTGGTCGACGGAACCAGCGCCTGAAGGCCCCGCCTCCCATGGACATCGCAGGCCGGAACACCGGCGTGGCCGACGGCGTGGCGCGGACCGCGCTGCTGGTCGCGGCGGCGCGCGCCATCGAGACGCACCGCGCGGACGCCCTCGCCAGCGACCCGTACGCGGAGCACTTCGTCCGGGCCGAACCGGCCTGCGCCGGCTGGCCGTTGCGCCCCAGGGAGGTGCCGGCGGGGGAGGCCGACCCGCTGTGGGGGCGGCTGGGCCGCTACTTCGGGCTGCGCACCCGGGTCATGGACGACTTCCTGCTCGACGCCGTCCGGGCCGGCGTCCGTCAGCTGGTGGTGCTGGGCGCGGGCCTGGACACCCGGGCGCTGCGGCTGCCGTGGCCGGCCGGGTGTGTGGTCTTCGAGCTCGACCGGGAGCCCGTGCTGGCGTTCAAGCGACGGGTGTTGGCGGAGCTGCCGCCGGGCCACGGGAGCGGGGCCGAGGCGGCCGTCCGGGTCGGTCTGGCGGCGGATCTGCGCGAGCCCTGGGAGGCGCCGCTGCTGCGCTCCGGCTTCGATCCGACGGCGCCGACCGCCTGGCTGGCGGAGGGGCTGCTGCTCTACCTCCCGGCCGCAGCGGAACGTCGACTCATCGACACCGTCGACCGGTTGAGCGCGGCCGGCAGCTTTCTGGCCTACGAGATCAAGCTCGGGGTCGAATCGGCGGAGGTCAGAGCCAGCCCGGTGTATGTCGCCGCCCGCCGGCGGATCGGGGTGGATCTGCTGGCCCTCTTCGACCGCGAGCCACGCCCCGATTCGGCCGGTGCCCTCGCCGACCGGGGGTGGACCCCTGAGGTCCACTCCCCGTTCGGCTTCGCGCGCCGGCACGGCCGTGGCCCGCTGCCGCAGGCCCCGGACGCGCTGGCCGCCAACCGCTGGGTGTTCGCCCGGCGGCGGTAGGCGGTGTCGTCGGCTCAGTCGGCGTAGACCTCGGCGCGGTCCACGCTGACGAACGCCCCGCCGGACTGGGCGTTGCGTTCGCCGGTGACGCGGATCGTCAAAGTGTGTTCGCCGTGCGGCAGTCGAGGGCTGAGGTACTGGAGCGTTTCGCCCACCCGGATCGGGCCGTGGAGGTCGACGCGCTGCTCGGGGCCGCCGTCGACGCTGATGGCGGCTATGCCGTTGCCGGTGTCGCGCACGGAGAGCAGGGCGATCCTGGTGCCGGTGAAGGTGAATGTCGCGGTGGCGCCGGGCTGGTCGCTCCAGTGGTCGTCGCCCCAGAAGCACTGGGCGGCGCAGCCGTCGCCCGCGTTCCAGGAGCCGTCGAAGGCGACGGTGCCGGCGCCGCTGGAGCGGCCGTCGTCGTTGATCCAGTAGGTGCCGGATCCCGGGTCGCCGGAGGGCAGGTCCTGGGTGGCGCCCAGGGCCAGGGGGGCGCCGAGGTCGGGGCTGCCGTCCTGGTGCCAACCGATGCGCTGGGCGCGGGTGGTGCGGTCGGTGTAGGTGTAGTCGGCCGTGGTCTTGCCGTGGTAGATGATCCAGTCCTCGGTGCCGTCGGGTGACCGGAAGAACGTGTGGTGCCCCGGCCCGTAGACCCCGGCGGCGTCGTTCCGCGCGAAACGGGGGCCGTCGTGTTGGGTCCAGTTCGCCGGGACCAGCGGGTCAGCGCCGTCCGGCAGGGACATCATCCACACCTGGTAGTCGGGCTTGCCGGTGTCGCAGGTGGAGTAGGTCATCCAGGTGTGGCCGTTGCGGTAGAGGAACGCGGGGCCCTCGCGGACCTCGGGGCAGCCGCCGGCGCCGTCGAGCGGGACCGCGTCGCCGGAGACGGTGTAGGGGTTGGACATCGGGGCGATGTTGAGCCCGTTGTGCTGGTACTGGTTGAGCCCGCTGTAGGCGAGGTAGAGCCGCCCGTCGTGGTGGAGGATGCCGGGGTCGATCGCGAAGTCGTCGACGTGGTTGGGCGGTTCGAGCTTGCCCTTGAAGTGGTAGGGGCCGCGTGGGTCGTCGCCCTCGGACTCCAGGACATAGAGCCGGTGGTGTTCGTCCACGCCGTCGTCGGCCGTGTAGTAGAGGTACCAGCGGCCGTCGAAGCGGTAGAACTCGGGCGCCCAGATGTGCTGGTCGCGGGAGGGGTCGGTGTCTGTCCAGACCGTGACGGGGTCGGCGGCGAGCAGGGTGGCCAGGGAGGGGGAACTCCACATCCGGATGGCGTCGCCCTGGGTGGTGGCGAGGTGGTAGTTCCCGTTCGCGTAGGTGAGGAACGGGTCGGGCCCCGTGTTGAGCGGGTTGCGGAACGTTCCGGCTGCGGTGGGCATGGTGTCTCCTGCGGTGGCCTGGGGGGTCAGGACCAGGCCGATGAGCAGTGCGAACACCGCCACGACCAGGGTCGTTCGGGATCGGGCGCGCATCGTCGGGCTCCCTCGTCTCAGCGTGTCCATGGACGCCGGTACGGACGTCCGCTGACGTCCTTTATGGCATCACGACTGTTACAGCGATGTAAACGGCCAGGGGGCGGCCGGTTCCGCAGGACGGCCCGTCGCCGGGTCAGACCTTGGCGATCCTGGAGAGCTGACGCAGCCGGGCCGGCGGCCTGCGCATGAAGAGCACCTGTTCGTCGGTGAACTCCTCGGCCGCGCGCGGGTCCACCGGGGAGAGGCCGAACACCTGGAACGGCAGGACGCTCCCCTTGCGCCACATCCAGACGCCGCGCATCTCCTCGCCGAAGACGTCGGCGCAGTGCACGGCGGGCCGGCCGGCGAACGCTTCGGCGAGAGCCCTGGGCACGTTCGTCGGGTACCGGTCGGCGACGGAATCCACCCAGCCGACCACGGCCGCCCGCTGCCGGCGAAGGATGCCGGGCGGCACCCGGAGGTCGAAGACGAACACCAGGTCGTCCGGGGTGTCGTTGACCCCGGAGATCCGGTCGCCCAGCCGCACCTTGCCGACGAACAGCGCCCAGACCGGGACATGGGCGGCGCGCAGCCGGTCGAAGTCCTCCCGCACCAGCGCCGCGCGCCGGTGACGCAGCCCGGCCTCCCTGACGGCCCAGCGGCCCAGCCCGCCCGCCATGGCCAGCGCGGTCGCGGCCATCACCACCAGTTCGCCGACCTCCCCGACGGTGCCGGCGGGGAGGTCCCCCCAGCCGAGCAGACAGAGCACCAGCGCCCCGAGCAGCAGGCCGAGGACGAGCAGCAGCGCCCGCTGCCACCAGGGCGGGATCGCCGCGTAGTGCGCGTCGAACTCCTCGGGCGTGCGCCAGGGCGGCAGGTCCGTCGGAACGGGGGTCCACAGGTCGTAGCGGTACACATCGGCCCTGTCCCACGCACCGCGTGGCTCGCCGGGCCAGCCGGTCTCCATCACGCCTCTCCCTCCTCGTCGCCGGTGTCCACCCACCGGACCACGGCCGCCCCCCGCACGCAGGGTGCCCGGGGCGCGACCGCTACCGATCACAGGTCGGCGCCCGTGGCGGAGCCGGGTGGGGGACTCCGGGCCTCCCGAACTCCCCCACCCGGCACGCGAGTTCAGGGCGTCAGGGCGTCAGGGCGTCAGGGTGGAGATGTCGATGACGGCGCGGTAGCGGACGTCGGAGGCCAGGACCCGGTCCCAGGCCTCGTTGATCTGGTCGGCGCGGACGATCTCGACCTCGGGGGCGATGCCGTGTTCGGCGCAGAAGTCGAGCATCTCCTGGGTCTCCGCGATGCCGCCGATCTTGGATCCGGAGAAGGAACGCTGGTTCTCGAACAGCGTGAACAGGGTCACCGGCACCGGCTCCGGCGGGGCGCCGACGTTGACGACCGTGCCGTGCAGGGCGAGCAGCCCGAGGTAGGCGTTCAGGTCCAGCGGCGCGCTGACGGTGTTGACGATGAGGTCGAAGGTGTTCGCCAGCTCCTTGAACGTCGCCGGATCGTCGGTCGCGTAGTAGTGGTCGGCGCCGAGCCGCAGCCCGTCGTCGCGCTTGCGAAGACTCTGGGAGAGGACGGTGACCTCCGCGCCGAGGGCGTGGGCGAGCTTGACCGCCATATGACCGAGACCGCCGAGGCCGACGACGGCGACCTTCTTGCCCGGGCCGGCGTTCCAGCGCCGCAGCGGCGAGTAGGTGGTGATACCGGCGCACAGCAGCGGCGCCGCGCTCTCGAACGGGATCGCTTCCGGTATGCGCAGCACAAAGTGCTCGTCGACCACGATATGGCTGGAGTAGCCGCCCTGGGTGACGGATCCGTCGGCGTCGGTGCCGCCGTAGGTGTCGGTGAACCCGTCGAGGCAGTACTGCTCGAATCCGGCGCGGCAGTTGGCGCAGGTGCGACAGGAGTTGACCATGACGCCGACGCCGACCCGGTCGCCCACCCGGTGGCGGGTGACCTCGGGGCCGACCTCGGTGACGAAGCCCGCGATCTCGTGCCCGACCGTGAGCGGAAACGGCACCGGGCCCCATTCGCCCCGGACGGTGTGGATGTCGGAGTGACAGATCCCGGCCCAGGCGATCTCGATGAGCACATCCTTCGGGCCGACCTCCCGCCGGGAGATCACGCCGGGGGCGAGCGGGCCGGTCTCGGAGGTCGCGGTGTAAGCGGGGACGAGTGGCATCGGGGTCCTTTGCGGTGGTGAGCGGGAACACGGCATCCGCGGCGGGATGCCCGAACGTCCTCAACGAAACCACCGCGCCGCCTCTTCCCGGGAGGGTCCCCCGGGAACTTTCCGGACTCGGGGGCCGGCCGCCGGGCAGCGGTAGGCTCGAAAACATCCCGGGCCGGCCCGCCGGAGCAGTGCCGTGGGGGCGGCCCGCGCGACGTCGAACAGGAAGAACAGGAAGCCGCACCCATGTCGTTGCCTCAGCGAACCATCGGCGATGTCCAGGTCAGCGCGATCGGTCTCGGCGGGATGCCGATGTCCGTCGAGGGCCGCCCCGACGACGAGACGCGTTCGGTCCGCACCGTCCACGCCGCGCTCGACGCCGGAGTGACGCTGATCGACACCGCGAACGCGTACCACCTCGGCGCCGACATCGTCGGCCACGACGAGACCGGACACAACGAGACGCTTGTCGCCAGGGCCCTGGGGGAGTGGGGCGGCGACAGCGACGCGGTGCTCGTCGCCACCAAGGGCGGCCATCTGCGGACCGGCGACGGGACCTGGATCGTCAACGGCCGGCCCGAACACATCAAGCGGGCGGCGAAGGACTCGGCCGTCCGGCTCGGCGTCGAGGCCATCGGCCTCTACCAGCACCACCGCCCGGACCCCGAGGTGCCCTACGCGGACAGCGTCGGGGCGCTCGCCGACCTCCTCGACGAGGGCGTGATCCGCCTGGCCGGCATCTCCAACGCCGATCCCGGCCAGATCCGCGAGGCCCATGACATCCTGGGCGGGCGGCTGGCCTCGGTGCAGAACCAGTTCTCGCCGGCGTTCCGTTCCAGCGAGCCGGAGTTGGAGCTGTGCGCGGAACTCGGCATCGCGTTCCTGCCGTGGAGCCCGCTCGGCGGCATCGGCCGCGCCGGCGCGCTCGGCGAGCGCTTCACCCCGTTCGCACGGATCGCCACCGCGCACGGCGTCAGCCCACAACAGGTCTGCCTCGCCTGGCAGTTGGCGCTGGCTCCCACGGTCATCCCCATCCCCGGCGCCTCCCGGCCCGCCAGCATCGAGGACTCGGCGAAGGCCACCGAACTCACCCTCACCGAAGAGGAGATCGCCACCCTCAGCACAACGAGCCCGAACTGAGGGGGGAAGCCTTCACCCCTGCCGAGGCGGCGCCCCCGCCGCTGCCCGGCGGGACCGTGACCGTGACCGAGGCCCCGGGCGGGCGGGACGGCCGACGTAGTCGGCCGTCCCGCCCGCCCGGTCCCCGTTCTGGCCGGGGACCGTCAACGCGCTCCGGTCAGGCGGGGGTTGCGACGTTCACTTGACGCCGAGGAGCTGCTCGACGGGGTCGATGGCGAAGTAGACCAGGAAGAGCGCCGCGGTGCCCCACAGCAACCAGTGGACCTCGCGGGCCTTGCCCATGCACGCCTTGATGATCACGTAGGAGACGAAGCCGGCGCCGATGCCGTTGGTGATGGAGTAGGTGAAGGGCATCACGACGATGGTCACAAAGGCCGGGATGGCGAGGTCGTAACGTTCCCAGTCGATGTGCCTGACCTGGGTCATCATCAGGAATCCGACCGCGACCAGGGCCGGGGACGCGGCCTGGAGGGGAACGATGGTCAGCAGGGGCGTGAGGAAGAGGGCGACGGCGAACATGCCGCCGGTGATGAGGTTGGCGAAACCGGTGCGGGCGCCCTCGCCGACGCCGGCGGCGGATTCGATATAGGTGGTGGCGGACGAGGACGAGGACGCGCCACCGGCGACCGCGGCCGCGCCGTCGATCAGCAGGACGCGGCCGAGCCCGGGGACCTGCCCGCGTTCGTCCAGCAGCCCGGCCTCCGCCGTGACGCCGACGACGGTGCCCATGGTGTCGAAGAAGTCGGACAGGATCAGGGTGAAGACGAGCAGCACGACGGTCAGGACGCTGATCTGCTCGAACGAGCCGAGCAGGTCGAAGTTGCCCAGCAGGCCGAAGTCGGGAGCGGCGACGATCTCGTCGGGGAGGGAGGGGGAGGTCAGGCCCCAGGACTCGATGTCGGCGATCTCGTTGACGACGATGGCGAGGAGGGTCATCAGGGCGATGCTGATGAGGATGGCGCCCTTGATCTTGCGGGCCAGGAGGACCAGCGTCAGGAGCAGGCCGAGGCAGAAGATGGCTATCGGCCAGCCGGTGAGGGTGCCGCTGCCCAACTGGACGGGCACGGTGGTGTTCGCGACGTCGGGGATGCGGGTGACGAACCCCGCGTCCACGAAGCCGATGAAGGCGATGAACAGGCCGATTCCGACGCTGATGGCCTGTTTGAGCGGTTGTGGAATGGCGTGCATGACGGCCTCGCGCAGACCGGTCATGACCAGCAGGGAGATGAGCAGGCCCTCAAGCACGATGAGGCCCATCGCGTCTTCCCAGCTCATCAGGGGCGCGATCTGCACGGCGACGATCACGTTGATGCCGAGGCCCGCGGCCAGGGCGAGCGGCAGGTTGCCGCCCACGCCCATGATCAACGTCATGACCGCCGCCACCAGGGCGGTGGCGGTGGCCAGTTGGGGAATACTCAGTTGCTCGCCGAACTTGTCCTCGGCGCTCCCCAGGATGATCGGGTTGAGCACGAGAATATAAGCCATGGTGAAGAACGTGGCGAACCCGCCGCGTATCTCCCGGGCATAGGTGGAGCCACGTTCGCTGATGCGAAAGTAGCGGTCCAGCGGACCGCCCGTTCTGGGGGGTGGGGCGTGAACCGGACGGCCGGGGCGGGCCGGACTGGTGTGCATGGCGGAGTCTCCTGGGACTACAAATGTGAGCGGGATTGGTGCGTCGTGTTCCGTCGCGTGTGACGGTCGTTACGCGAGTGGCTCGGCACCATGCGAGCGGATCATACGCGGCCCGGCTGAATTGCCAATTACATGGTGATGTCAGGTAGTTGCCAACCTCGCTCATCCCCGGTCGCTTCATGAAGAATCGGCATCGACATAGCTCGCTAAAGGTGACGCACGCGACAGCGGCTATGGAGTTACGACCGGTAAGCCCCCTACTCTCTGCGCGTGCAGCCACCGCACCCATTCAACGCACGCGCCGCCCGCACCTTGCGTGAGACGCTCGGAATGACTCCGGATCACATCGCGTACAGCATGCGGGCCTCTCATGGCGCGCCCCACATAACCCCCCACCACATCGCCGCATGGGAGCGCGGCACCGCCTGGCCCACCGCCCACGAACTCACCGCCCTGGCGGCCGCCCTGTGGTGCGCCCCCAGGGATCTCATGGGCCGTCCCCGGACGTTGCTCGAACACCGCCTGGCCCGTGGCGTCGCCGCCGCGGACCTCGCCCGGCTCCTCGGCCTCAAACTCGATGACTACCGCGCCATGGAGGAGAGCGGCCAATGGACCGGCGACCAGACACAGGCCGCCGTCCTCGGCCGGGTCCTGGAGCTCTCCCCGAGGGACCTCATCGCCGCCACCGGCTATGAGGAGGAACTCGCCCACCTGCTCGCCGAGGCCGTGTCCAGCCGCTGGCAGGCGCATATCGGCGCCATCGCCAAGCTGGTCTCCCTGGACCGGCGAACGCTGCGGGACCCCCTGCGCACGATGCACCAGGAGTACCAGAACCTCGCCGCCGCCACCCTCAGTCGAGCCGGCCCCACGGCCGGCGAAGCCGGAGAGCGCTATCTGGAGAACATCGTCGACCACTTCTGGTCCCGACTCCCGGAACGCTAGAGGCGGGTGTCCCCACGCGCGGCCGCATAAGGCGAGGGCGCGCCGTCCGGTCACTCCTCTCCGTTTCCCGGCCCTGGCTATCCGTGATCGAAACGGAAGGGCATACGGCCGAAGAGGAGAACGCCGCCGATTTTCCTTCGAATATCTTCACCGACCGATACGTCATCTTCATCCAACAGAAAGACAAAGAGTCACGCGACAGTGTCGGCTGATCAGCTCAGCGTGATCTCACCAAACCTCCCCGGATTCCGAGGAGAAAGGAGACGCGCGCTCTTGGGCGCGGCCCAAGATCATTTTACCGGCGATCCCCACCCCCGGCCGCCGAGCGGCAACTCCCCCCGCCGCGCGCTCTGCTGCTGACACCAATCGAGCGGACCGTCGGCAACTCCCTCCATGCCGGGGCGGATCGCGCCCGCGATGGCGAAACGGTCGACCCCCTCGGCGACGGCGTCAGCGGGGCGGAGGGATCCCCGCGCCCGCCCCTGTGACCGAGGCGCCCGGCGGTGACCGTGGCCCAGGGCGAACCGGTCCGGCTTCTCGTCGTTGGTCAGATTCCCGTTCACCGGGGTGAGCGCCTGACGGCGAGCCGGCCCGGTGCGTGGGCGCGGGGCCGGCTCCTTGTGCCAGTGCGGCGTGACCTTGCCTGCTGGCC
This sequence comes from Streptomyces sp. NBRC 109706, assembly GCF_000974485.1. GTDB lineage: Bacteria > Actinomycetota > Actinomycetes > Streptomycetales > Streptomycetaceae > Streptomyces. The sequence goes on from NZ_BBOM01000008.1 coordinate 155,537, forward strand.
GATCACTTCGCCTGGGAGAGCGAGACCGCGTCGGGGCCGGCGGGGAATCGCAGCTGGCCGGTCGTGTCGTGCGCGGCTCGCCACACTGTTTCGGCGACGTCGCTCTCCTTGGTGAAGAGGTCCTGTCCCGTGAAGTCGCCCATGGCCTTCTTCGCCCATGGCGCGTAGGGCGCCGGGACCAGCTCGTCCAGCGAGGTGCCCTTCGTCGCGTTGGCGGCGAAGTTCGTCGTCAGGCAGGCGCCCGGCTGGACCGTCTTTGCCCGCACACCGAACGGCAGGAGCTCGAGTGCCAGGGATGCGGTGAACCCCTCGATGGCCATCTTGCTCGCCTTGTAGACGGCCGAGAGCGGCATGTGCCCCAGCACCACGCTGGAGGTCACGTTGACCACCACGCCGGAGCCACGTTCGCGGAACTGGGGCAGCACCGCCTGCGTCATCGCCATCACGCCGAACGTGTTGGTCTCGAAGACCTCCCGCACTCGGGCCATGGGGGTGCCCTCGAACACGCTGATCGAGGGCACGCCCGCGTTGTTGACCAGGACATCGATGGGGCTTTCGGCCTCGAAGGCGGCGGTGATGCTCTCGGGCCTGGTCACGTCGAGCTCGATGACGCGGAGCCGGTCCGACTCGGGAAGAACCCCTGGACGCGGCGTCCGCATCGTGGCGATGACGTTCCACCCCTGCGAGTGGAAGTAGAGGGCGGTCTCCCGCCCGTACCCGGATGAGGTGCCAGTGATCAGAACGGTCTTCATATTGTGCCCCTTTGCGACGTGGTGGGATCCATACGGGTGGGCAGGCATTTTCCTGCTCCACGGGAGAACCGGTGATCCCATTGAAGCGTTCTGACCTGCGGAGACAGTAGAGCTATCCTCGCGATTCCTTGCACGATCCTCCAGTAGATCCCACCCGGCTCAGGGCAGGAGACCTGCCGGTGCACGCACGGCCTGACGCAGGCGGGCGGCGTCCTGGCTGGGGGGCGCGCCGAACTGGCGGCGGTACTCCCGGCTGAACTGCGACGGGTTGTCGTAGCCGACGCGGTGGCCGACTCCGGTGACGTCTCCGGGGTGGGTGGCGAGCAGCAGCCGGGCCTCCTGGAGCCGGATCTGCTTCTGGAATTGGATGGGGCTCATCGCGGTCACCGCTTGGAAGTTGCGGTAGAAGGCGGAGACGCCCATGCCGGTCTGCCGCGCCACGTCCTCGACGCGGAAGGGCTGTGCGTAGTGCTCGCGGATCCAGCGCACGGCCCGCGAGATGTGGCTGAGGCTGCTGTCGGCCAGGCCGAGCTGGCGGATCGTCGCGCCCTGCTCGCCGGTGATCAGGCGCCACAGGATCTCGCGCTTGACCAGCGGGGCCAGTACGGCCCGGTCGCGGGGTTCGTCGAGCAGGCGCAACAGCCTGACCACCGCGTCCAGCAGCGCGGCCGGGGCATCACTGACGGCGATCCCCGACGGCGCGCCCCCGCTGCTCCGGGGGGCGCCTCCTGGCCCGGCCTCAAGCAGCAGCTCGGCAACGGCGGACGGTTCCAGGAGGAGACCGAACCCCAGCGCCGGCTGCTTGGGGTCGGCCTGGGTGAACTGCCCTGTGACAGGCAGGTCGACGGAGGCGACCAGGTACTGCCCGGGTCCGTACTCGAACACCCTCTCCCCGAGGGCGAGGCGTTTGGCGCCCTGGGCGATGACCGCCAGGAGTGTGCCGGACATCGAAGGCGCCGGCGGATCAGGGCGGTCGACCTTGGAGATGAGGACGCCGTCGACGGCGGTGGTCCAGTCGGGCCGCGCATGGCGGGCCAGCAGGGTGCGGAGTTCTTTGAGGCACATCAGTCCATTGCAGCACCATTCCGCGCTGCGGTTCCCAAAGTCGCGAGGATCGTGCAAGTTCGAACGAGTATCGGTCTAACGTTTCCGCAGTTCAACCAGCTTGAATGGAACCACCGCACTCCATCACTGAGGAGGATGAGAGGGATCCATGATTGCCAACTACGGCTTCGGTGCCACCCTGACCGCCAGGCCCGGTATGGGCGACCAGCTCGTCGACCTGCTGTTGACCGGACTGGACGAGGGCAGCCCCGGCGCGAGCGAGTACTGCCTCGTCTACCTCGTCTCCCGCTCCGCGTCCGACCTCGACGTCGTCCACGTCGCCGAGGGCTGGACCAGCGAGGAGGACCACCACCGCGTCTTCGCCAGCGAGGACGCCCGGGCCATCACGGCGCGGATCGCCCCGCTGCTCGCCAAGGACCCCGAGTACACCGACCACGTTCCGGTTCGCGGCAAATCCGCCCTCTGACCCGCCGAACACCCGCGCTCCACACCCCTGTTTCGCCCGACTGTCCCACCGCCACTCACGAGAGGCAACGACCATGACCACAGCACGCCCCTCCGTCGACCCCGAGCTGCGGGAACTCCTGGCCGATATGCCGCTGATGTCCCAGCTCAGCCCGGAAGTGCTGGCGCAGGTACGCCCCTTCTCCTCGATGCCCGTCGAACCCCTCCTCGAAGGTCGCGCTATCGACCGGCGCGAGGTCACCGTCGCGGGTCCGGACGGCACCCCGACCCCCTTGTCCGTCTTCAGCCCAGCGAACAGCGATCGCACCGCTGCCGCACCCTGCGTCTACTGGATGCACGGCGGCGGGATGGTCATGGGCGACCGCTTCTCACAGATCGACATCCCGCTGGAGTGGCTCGACGAGTTCGGCGCCGTCGTGGTCTCCGTCGACTACCGGCTCGCGCCCGAGTCCACCGGCGCCGTCCCGGTCAACGACTGCTACCAAGGGCTGCTCTGGATCGCCGACCACGCTGCCGAACTGGGCATCGACCCCGCCCGGATCATCGTCGCGGGCGCCAGCGCGGGCGGCGGCCTCGCCGCCGGCGTCACCCTGCTGGCCCGCGACCTCGGCACCCCGACGATCGCCGCCCAAGTCCTGATAGGCCCCATGCTCGACCACCGCAACACCACCGTCTCCAGTCTCCAGTACTCGAACGGGCCCGGCGTCTGGACCCGCGAGATGAACGGATTCGGATGGCGCTGCCTCCTCGGCGACCTCGCCGACGACGAGGTACCCGCATACGTCTCACCCGCCCTTGCCGACGACCTCGCTGGCCTGCCGACCACCTACATCGACACCGGCTCCGCCGAGGTCTTCCGCGACGAGGACACCGACTACGCCACCCGCATCTGGGCGGCCGGCGGCCAGGCCGAACTCCACGTCTGGGCAGGAGGCTTCCACGGATTCGACGCCCTGTACCCGCAGGCACACATCTCGGCCGCGGCCCGCCGAACCCGCACCGACTGGCTCGCCCGGCTCCTGCCCACGAACCCCGCCGCATAGGTGAGGTCGACCACGCCGCTGGGCCGGGTTCCGCTGCATCAGGCGCCGGCCGCCGAGGGAACGGGCTCCGTCCTGCTGCGCCCCGAGCAACTGTCGTTCGTCGAACCGAAGTCGGGGACCGGACCGGGCTGTCCGTCACGGGAACCGCGACGCTCTTCCCCGGACCGTCCCGCTCGGCCGGCTGAAGGGGTCCGACGGCTGGCCTCGTCCGCGACGGAACGCCCGTCCCGCGCGTCGCCTTTTGGTGCCGGCCGGCCGGCGCACCGCGCCGTGTCTCCGCGTCTCCTCAACGCGAGCCCGGCGTCGCGTCGTTCTAATGGCGTCCGTCGTCGGCGAGCACGTCCAGGACCTGGGTGAGGCGCAGGGGGAGCAGCTCGCGCATGGCGAGCGAGGTGCGGGTGCGGAGCACCCCCGGGCACGCCAGGATGTGGCCCGCCACCCGGTAGAGGTCCTCGGCGTCGGAGGCGATGACACGGATGAGGAGGTCCATGTCGCCGCTGAGCCCGATGATCTCGGTGACCTCCGTGATCCTGGTGAGGGCCACACCCACCTCGGTCAGTCGGCGTTGCTCGACCTCCGCCGTGACAAAGGCCGTCAGCGGGTAGCCCAGGGCGGCGGGGTCGATGCGGCATTCGAACGGCCGGAGCACTCCCTCGCGTTCGAGTCTGGTCATGCGGGCCTGGACGGTGTTGCGCGAGAGTCCGAGGCGTTGGGCGAGGGCCAGCACCGTCGCCCTGGGCTCGTGGTTGAGGGCCCTGAGGATGCGGGCGTCGGTGGCGTCGAGGTGTCGTTCCTTGCTCACATTGCTCACATTGCTCATGGGAACTGCCGCTTCTCCGGGGGGAGCTGAGCACTCTGGTAAGTGGCGGGGGCGCCGATTGCGCGGGTTCCGTCGCACCTGTCACGTTGCTGCGCGAAGACACATCGCACGATGATCGCGGGAGGCGCGCGGGATGACGTTGTCCGAACGGTGGGACACGAGCGGGGGCGGGGACACCACGGGGCTCACGCCGCGGTTGCTCGACTCGGTCGAGCGCCGCGTCAGGTGGCTTTCGACGGCGATCGTCGACCACGCCAACCGGGTCAGGAGCAACCCGTCCGGCCTCAAGGTCGGTGGGCACCAGGCGTCCAGCGCGTCGATGACGTCCCTGCTGACGGCCCTCTGGTTCGGTCAGTTGACCGCCCAGGACCGGGTTTCGGTCAAGCCCCACGCCTCCCCGGTGTTGCACGCGGTGAACTACCTGCTCGGCGAACTCCCGGCGGAGCGGCTGACGACACTGCGGGCGTTCGGCGGGCTCCAGAGCTATCCCAGCCGCACCAAGGACCCCGACACCGTGGACTACTCGACGGGTTCGGTGGGCATCGGCGCCACCGCGCCGCTGTGGGGGGCGCTCGCCCACCGCCTGGTGCGGGACCGGTTCGGCGAGCCGGCCCCCGGCGGGCGGCAGTATTCCCTGCTGGGCGACGCGGAGTTGGACGAGGGCGCTGTTTGGGAGGCGCTGCGCGACCCGTTGGTGGCCGGGCTGGGCGAGGTCGTCTGGGTGGTGGATCTCAACCGTCAGTCGCTGGACCGGGTGGTGCCGGGCTCGACCCCGGCCAGCCTGGAGGGGATGTTCGCCGCCGCCGGTTGGCAGGTGCTGACCCTCAAGTACGGCAGCCTGCTGGCGGAGTTGTTCGGTCGGCCCGGTGGGGCCGCGCTGCGGGCGCGCCTGGACGGCATGGGCAACGCCGAGTATCAGCGCCTGCTGCGCTGCCCGGCCGAGGAGCTGCGGCACCGGCTGCCCGCCGGGGACGGGAGCGATGGCGGCGCCGGGCAGGAGGACGCGGGAGCGGATCCCCGGGGACTGGCCCGCCTGGTGGACGAACTGGACGATGCGACGCTGCTCCGGGCCGTGCGTGATCTCGGTGGCCATGACATGGCCTCGCTGCTGCGCGCGTTCCGGGCCGTGGACGACACCCGGCCGACCGTGATCCTGGCCTATACGGTCAAGGGCTACGGGCTCCCCGTCGAAGGCCATCCACAGAACCACTCCGGCTTGTTGACCGCCGAGCAGATGAAGCAGCTGGCCCAGGACCTGGGGACGGACCTCGACGACCCCTGGGCCCCTTTCCCCGAGGGGACGCCTGAGGCGCGGCTGTGCGCGGCGACGGCGGAACGGCTGCGCCGGCCCGCCTTCCCCCCGGTGGCTCCGCCGACCGTGCCGCCGGACAGCGGACGAACCGCGCCGACCGGGCTCGGCAACACGCAACAGGCCCTCGGAAGAGCGCTGTTGGAACTCACGCGCAGCGCTCCCGAGGTCGCACGGCGCATCGTCACGGCGAGCCCGGATGTCACTTCCTCCACCAATCTGGGAGGTTGGCTCAACAAGGTCGGGGTGTGGTCGCCCACGGACCGCCGCGACTGGTTCACCGACGATCGGGAGACACTGCTGCACTGGCGGGAGAGCCCCGCCGGGCAGCACGTCGAGTTGGGCATCGCCGAGACCAACCTCGTCGGCCTGCTCGGTGAGCTGGGTGCCACCTGGAGCCGTTGGGGTCGACCGTTGTTTCCCATCGGTGTGCTCTACGACCCGTTCGTCAACCGGGCGTTGGAGCCGTGGTCCTTCGGCATCTACGCCGGCGGCCAGTCGATCCTGGTCGGCACTCCGTCCGGCGTGTCGCTGGCCCCCGAGGGCGGCGCCCACCAGTCGATCACCACCCCCTCGCTCGGCATCGAGCAACCCGGCTGCGTCAGCTACGAGCCGGCGTTCGCCATCGACACCGAGTGGTGCCTGCGGGCGGCGCTCTCCCGGCTCGGCAGGCCGGGCGGGGAGTCGGCCTACCTGCGACTGTCCACCCGCCCGGTCGACCAGTCCCTGGCGGCCGTGCCCACCGACCCGGCCGCGCGGGAGCGGCGCCGCCGTCAGGCGACCGCCGGCGGATACGTGCTGCGGCACGCGGGCCGCCCGGCCGTCACCCTGGTGGCGATGGGCGCGCTGGTGACGGAGGCGATCCAGGCCGGGGAGCGGCTGGCCGATCTCGGCCACGACGCGGACGTCGTGTGCGTGACCAGCGCCGACCTGCTCTTCCGCGCCACGCGGGGCCGCAGCGGTCTGGACCGCGCCGAGGACTGGATTCTGGACCGGCTCCTTCCCGCTCACCGGGCCGCCCCGATGGTGACCCTGGTCGACGGGCATCCCCACACCCTGGCCTTTCTCGCCACCGTCCGGCGCGTTCCCCTCGTTTCCCTGGGGGTCACCGACTTCGGTCAGTCCGGCTCGATCGACGAGGTGTACCGGCACCACGGGATCGACACGGACAGCGTCGTCGGTGCGGCACTCGACCTGATCGAGACAGAGCGCTGAGCGGACCGCCCGGGCCCTTCCGGCCCGGGCGGTCGCACCGTCGGGACCGCGCATCTAGCGCGGCGCTCCCGTGTCGGCGGTCACCGGGACGGGCGGCGCCGCGGGGGATGCGGGCGCTTCCGTCGGGGTGCTCCTCGACGCGCCGAACGCCAGGGCGTCGCCGAGCGCCAGCAGTGCGGCCTCGACGAGGCTGGCGTGCACGCCGACCGTCGTCCACTCCTCCGCTCCCCGGCTGCTGGTCGCCAGCACGCGGGTCCGGGAGCCGGTGCCCGAGACGTCTCGCAGCACCCGGACCGTGTAGCGGGTCGGCTCCAGTCCTTCGATCCAGGGGAGGTGCGGCCGCAGCGCGGCGCGCAGCGCCAGGTCCAGGGCCTCTACCGGTCCCTCGGCCCGCGCCGAGGCGGTGACCGGACCGCCGTCGACGCTCAGCCGCACCGTCGCCTCCGACACCACGGCGCCGTCGTCCCCGCGCTCCGAGACCACCCGGTGGGAGACGACGAGGAACGGTTCCGGTGCCCGGTGCCCCTCCGCCGCCAACTCCCGGCGCAGCAGCAGCGCCAGGGAGGCGTCGGCCGCCTCGAAGGACCAGCCCTCCGCCTCCAGCGACTTCACGCTCCGCACCGCCCGGGTCAGCGCCTCCGGCGCGCCGGCCAGATCCACGCCCAGCTCCAGGGCCTTCAGCTCCAGGCTCGCCCGCCCCGACATCTCGGAGACCAGGACGCGCGTCTCGTTGCCGACCGCCACCGGATCCAGATGGTTGTAGAGCGCCGGATCGACCTTGACGGCGCTGGCGTGCAGCCCCGCCTTGTGGGCGAACGCCGACCGTCCCACATAGGGCTGGTGCGGGTCCTCCGGCAGATCGGCCAGCGCCGCCAACGCCCGTGCGACGCGGGAGAGTTCGGACAACCGGCCCTCGGGCAGCACCGGCATCCCCAGCTTGGTGGCGAGGTTCCCGATCACCGCGAAGAGGTCCGCGTTGCCGGCGCGCTCCCCGTACCCGTTGGCCGTGCACTGCACATGGGAGGCGCCGGCCCGTACGGCGGCGAGGGTGTTGGCGACGGCGCAGCCGGTGTCGTCCTGGCAGTGGATGCCCACGCGCAGGCCCGTGCGGGCGATGACCTCGGCCACGGTGGCGCCCAGCGCGTCGGGCAGCCGGCCGCCGTTGGTGTCGCACAGCACCATCACCTCGGCGCCGGCGCCCGCCGCGCTGTCGAGGACGCCCAGGGCGGTGTCGGGGTCGTGGGCGTAGCCGTCGAAGAAGTGCTCGGCGTCCAGGAAGACCCGGCGGCCCTCGCCGACGAGGAACCGGACCGTGTCCGCCACCATCGCGCGGTTCTCCGCCACATCGGTGCGCAGCGCCCGTTCCACGTGCCGCGCGTCCGACTTGGCGACGAGGGTGACGACCGGCGCCCGCGAGTCGAGAAGGGCACGCACCTGGGGGTCCAGGTCGACCCGTGTCGCCGGTTTTCTGGTGCTGCCGAAGGCGACGAGCGCGGCGTGCCGCAGGGACAACTCCCGTTCGGCGCACCGGAAGAACTCCGTGTCCTTGGGCATCGCGCCCGGCCATCCCGCCTCGATGAATCCCACGCCGAGGGAGTCGATGAGGCGGGCGGCCTCCAGTTTGTCCGCGACGGAATAGGAGATTCCCTCGCGCTGTGCGCCGTCGCGCAGCGTGGTGTCGTAGAGATGAAAGATGTCCAGCAGCGGCGTATCCGCCGGGGTGGTGCGTTTCATGATGATGAAGTCCTGTCCTCGCCCGTACCGTCGTTACGGTCGGCCGACGCGTGGGCGCGCGTTCGAGCGCGCCCTGACACAGCGGTCGTCACCCCGTGGCTCCGCCGGTGCGGCCCAGAGGCGGTCGGCACGGCAGGCCGGCGCGCCCCAGGGGGTTGGGCGAATGTCGGGGGAGAGCCTCCGAAGAGGGAGAACGCGGGAACCCGCGTGATGCGACGAGTGGCCCCGGGCGGCGGAACGCGGCCGGGAGCCGTGATGGTGAAGGGGTTCAGCCCCTGGCACCTCGCGCTGCGGACCTGGGTGTCCGGTCGTGCCGATGTCGGGCGGGATGCTGTGACAGGACAGCGGGGGTGGACATGACGCGTCAGCTCCATCCTCGTGGGCTTCGTCGTGATGCCTGTGGGCGGCGACCTGACTCCTGGAGTCATGCTCCAGTCACAGTGGCGGGACCGTGCCGGACTCTCACCGGCTTCCCCGCGGCACAGGCGTTTACCGCCCCAGGTATACCAGCTGAATATGTCTCACGCGCGCCGTGGAAACCCCTATTTCATGTCCGGGGGTTCGGCTGGGGTGCCCTCCGGGCTTAAACCGACGTAATTCGGATGTGTGGGGCGGTTGTTGGCCGCCCCACACAACCTGGGCGCGCTGGAACCGGCTTGAGAGGCGCCGCCTGGAATCCGTATTTCCCCGGACGGGAGAAACGGGTGGACCCGGTGCTTTCAGGCGTGCCCGAAGTGCGGTGGGCGCCGTTCGACCAACCGCGAGACCGGGCCGGCCCGTTCGGCCTCGGCGGCGTCCATGGCGCGGCCCGTCAGAACCGGTCGGTGCGTTCCACCGGATAGGGCACATAGGTGCGTCGGTCCGGGTCGATGGCCAACCGTCCGCCGGCCGGTGGGCGGGCGCGTTGGGCGCAGTCCCGGCGTTCGCAGATGCGGCAGCCGAGGCCGATCGGGGTGGCGGCACGCGGATCGTCCAGGGCGACGCCCTCGGCGTAGACGAGCCGGTGCGCGTGGCGCAGCTCGCAGCCCAGGGCGACGGCGAACTCGGCGCGCGGGGCGTGGTGCCCGAAGCCGCCCCGGGTGATGGTCCGCGCGACCCAGAAGTACCGCTTGCCGTCCGGCATCTCGGCGACCTGGGTGAGGATGCGGCCGGGCGCGGAGAACGCCTCGTAGACCGTCCACAGCGGGCAGGTGCCGCCGAGCCGGGAGAAGTGGAAGTCGCTCGCCGACTGGCGCTTGGAGATATTGCCGGCCCGGTCGACCCGCAGGAAGGAGAACGGCACGCCCCGCCGCCCGGTCCGCTGCAGGGTGCTCAGCCGGTGGCAGACGGTCTCGAAGCCGACGCCGAAGCGCGCCGAAAGCAGCTCGATGTCGTAGCGCACCTCCTCGGCGGCGGCGTGGAAGGCCGCGTACGGCATCAGCAGCGCGCCGGCGAAGTAGTTCGCCAGGCCGATGCGGGCCAGCGCCAGCGACTCGGGCGAGGTCAGCCCCGTGGCGCCGGCGGCGAGTTGGTCCAGGACCGGCCCGTGTTCCAACAGGGCCAGCTGGGTGGCGAGTTGGAAGGCACGCTGGCCGTCGCTGAGCCAGGGCGAGAGAAACAGCAACCCGGCCTCGGGCGTGAAGCGTCGGGCGTCGTCCGCGCGGCCGGGGGCGGCCCGGACGACGCGGACGCGGTGGCGTTCCGCGAGGAGCGACGTGAGCGGGTCGGCCGCCCTGCCCGCGCGGAGACCCAGGGCCTCGGCGGTCCGTTCGGCCTCGGCGTCCAGCGGTGGGAAGTGGTTGTGGTGCGCGTAGAAGAAGTCCCGCACCTCGTCGTGCGGCTCGGCCGGGGGCAGGGGCGTCCCGCCGGGGGAGCCCAGGGCGGCGGCCTGCTCGGCCGCGTCGCGGTAGCGGCGGTGCAGGGCGACCAGGGCCCGGGCCACCTCCGGGTGGTCCCGGGCGGCCTCGGCGATCTCCTCGCCGCCGGGCAGCGGAACACCGCACGCCTCGTCGGCCAGCGCGTCCCGCAGGTCGGCGGCGAGCCGCTCCTCGTCCGCCCCGGAGAAGAACGCGGCGTCCACGCCGAAGACCTCGGCGATCCGCAGCAGCACGGAGGCCGTCAACGGGCGCTGGCTCTGCTCCAGTTGGTTGGCGTAGCTGGTGGAGATGCCCAGGGCGCCCGCCATGTCCACCTGGTTCATGCCGTGCTCGCGGCGCAGCCGGCGCAGCCTCGCATGGGCGTAGATCTTCGGTCCCGCCGCTCGTCGGGCCATGGCGTACACCTCCCCTCTCGCGAATCCTCGGGAGCCGGTTGCGAATTTAGCATTCGCTTCGTTCGCAGAATTCGCAGGTTCGCACCGCGATGCTGTACGGATTCCACAGGTTGGCGCGGTGGCGAGGCGGCCGCCCGGTGGGCCAGTGTCGATCGTGACGGCGCAGAGAGGGCCGTTCCGCAACCGCGAGGAGTCCCGTGATCGAGCACCGTGTCCGCGTCCACCCCAGCAGCGACCACCTTCCCCGCGAGCAGCAGCTCGCCTGGCGGCTCGCCTCCGTGGCCACGAGCGCCGGGGAAGCCGGGGAAGCCCGGGAAGTCGAGGAACTGGACGCAGACAGCGCCGCGATGGCCGCCAACCGGGTGGTCGACAACGCCGCGGTGGCCGTGGCCTCCCTGACGCGCCGCCCGGTCGCAGTCGCCCGCGCACAGGCCGCCGCCCACCCGGCCGCCGCTCGGGGCGCCTCCGTCTTCGGCTCCGACGCCAGGGCCTCGCCCGAGTGGGCGGCATGGGCCAACGGAACGGCGGTGCGCGAACTGGACTTCCACGACACCTACCTCGCCGCCGACTACTCCCACCCCGGCGACAACATTCCGCCGCTGCTCGCCGTGGCCCAGCACACCGGCCGCACCGGGGCCGACCTGCTGCGGGGCATCGTCGCCGCGTACGAGATCCAGGTGGCGCTGGTGCGCGGCATCTGCCTGCACGAGCACCGCGTCGACCATGTCGCCCACCTCGGCGCGGCCACCGCCTGCGGCCTCGGCGCGCTGCTGCGGCTGCCGACCGAAACGGTGTACCAGGCGGTCCAGCAGGCCGTGCACACCACCACCGCGACCCGCCAGTCCCGCAAGGGCGAGATCTCCAGCTGGAAGGCATACGCCCCGGGCTTCGCCGGCAAGGCCGCGATCGAGGCGGTGGACCGCGCGATGCGCGGCGAGACCTCGCCCTCCCCGATCTACGAGGGCGAGGACGGCTTTCTGGCCTGGATGCTGGACGGGCCCGCTTCCGACTACCGGGTGTCGCTGCCCGAGCCGGGCGAACCGCGCCGCGCGATCCTCGACACCTACACCAAGGAACACTCCGCCGAGTACCAGGCCCAGGCGGTCATCGACCTGGCCCGCCGGCTGCGCGAGCGGACCGGCCCGCCGGACCGGGTGCGTTCGATCGTCCTGCACACCAGCCACCACACCCACCGGGTGATCGGCTCCGGCGCCAACGACCCGCAGAAGTACGACCCCACGGCCAGCCGGGAGACCCTCGACCACTCGGTGCCCTACATCCTCGCCGTCGCCCTGGAGGACGGGAGCTGGCACCACGAGCGCTCCTACGCCCCCGAGCGGGCCCGCCGCCCGGCGACCGTGGAGCTGTGGCGGCGGATCACCACCGTCGAGGACCCGGAGTGGACCCGCCGCTACCACGACCCCGACCCGGAGCGCCGCGCCTTCGGCGGTCGCGTGGTGATCACCCTCGACGACGGCACGGTCGTCGAGGACGAACTCGCGGTCGCCGACGCCCACCCGGCCGGCGCCCGCCCGTTCGACCGGCCCGCCTACCAGGCCAAGTTCCGCACCCTCACGGAGGGCATCGTCGCCCCGGCCGACCAGGACACGTTCCTGAACACCGCGGCGAACCTGGCCGAGTCGACCGCCGTCGAACTCGACGGGCTCTTCCCGACCGTGGACACCGACGCCGTCGCGGAACGCGACGCCCAGCTCCCGAAGGGCCTGTTCTGATGCCGCACACCCGCACCACGCCCACCGAACGCCGCCGCGCGTTCCGCGAACAGCTCGCCTCCGGCCGGCTGTTGCGCGTTCCCGGGGCGATCAACCCGCTGTCCGCGCGGCTCATCCAGGACACCGGCTTCGACGCTGTCTACCTCTCGGGCGCCGTCCTCGCCGCCGACCTGGGCCTGCCCGACATCGGCCTGACCACCTCCGTCGAGGTCGCCGGCCGGGCCCAGCAGACGACCCGGGTCACCGACCTGCCCGTTCTCGTCGACGCGGACACCGGCTTCGGCGAGCCGCTGAACGTCGCCCGCACGGTGCAGCTGATGGAGGACGCCGGCTTGGCCGGCCTGCACCTGGAGGACCAGGTCAACCCCAAGCGCTGCGGCCACCTCGACGGCAAGACCATCGCGCCCCGCGCGGAGATGGTCCGTCGGCTCAGGGCGGCCGTCGACGCCCGCCGCGACCCCGACTTCCTCCTCATGGCGCGGACGGACGCGCGCTCCGTCGAGGGACTTCAGGCGGCGATCGACCGTGCGAAGGCGTATGTCGAGGCGGGCGCCGACGCGATCTTCCCCGAGGCCCTTGCCGACCCTGCCGAGTACGAGGCGTTCCGCGCGGCGATCGACGTGCCACTGCTGGCCAACCTCACCGAGTTCGGCAGGACACCCCTGCTGGACGCGGCCACCCTGCAGAACCTCGGCTACAACATCGCCCTCTACCCCGTCACGCTGCTGCGCCTCGCCCTGGGCGCGGTCGAGGACGGACTGCGCACCCTCGCCACGGAAGGCACCCAGGAGTCCCTGCTGCCCCGGATGCAGACCCGCTCCCGCCTCTACGAACTGCTCGGCTACGACGGATACGCCGCCTTTGACTCCTCCGTCCACAACTTCACCCTGCCACCCGGCACCTGACGCTACGGAGGCATCCGCCCATGACCACCGCCACGCCCGAGATCCGCCGCGGCCTCGCCGGTGTCGTCGTCGACACCACCGAGATCTCCACCGTGATCCAGGAGACCAACTCACTCACCTACCGCGGCTACCCGGTGCAGGAGCTGGCCGCCCGCCAGTCCTTCGAGGAGGTCGCCTACCTCCTCTGGCACGGCGAACTGCCCGGCCCCGCCCAGCTGGGCGAGTTCCAGGCCCGCGAACGGGCCCTGCGCCCGCTGGACCGCACCACCCTGGAACTGCTCGCCCGACTGCCCGAGACCTGCCACCCGATGGACGTGCTGCGCACCGCCGTCAGCTTCCTCGGCGCCGAGGACCCCACCGAGGACGACGGCAGCCCCGCCGCCAACCACGCCAGGTCCCTCACCCTGCTGGCCAGGCTGCCCACGGTGGTGGCGGCGGACCAGCGCCGCCGCCGGGGCCTCGATCCGATCCCCCCTGACCCCGGCCTCGGCTACGCGGAGAACTTCTTCCACATGTGCTTCGGCGGCGTGCCCGACCCGGAGGTCGTCCGCTGCTTCGAGATCTCCCTGGTGCTGTACGCCGAACACAGCTTCAACGCCTCGACGTTCACCGCCCGCGTCGTCACCTCCACCCTCTCCGACCTCTACAGCGCCGTCACCGCCGCCGTCGGCGCCCTCAAGGGGACGTTGCACGGCGGCGCCAACGAGGCCGTGATGCACATGCTGCGGGAGATCGGCGACGCACGGCGGGCCGAGGAATGGCTGGACGGGGCCCTCGCCGCCCGGCGGAGAATCATGGGCTTCGGGCACCGCGTCTACCGCGACGGCGACTCCCGGGTCCCGATCATGCAGGAGGCACTCGACCGCCTGGTGGCCCGCGCCACCGACCCCGGGACGACCCGGCTGGCCACCCTGCACGCCGCGCTGCGGCACGCCGTGATCAGCCGCAAGGGCATCCACCCGAACCTCGACTACCCGGCCGGCCTCGCCTACCACCTCATGGGCTTCGACATCCCGACGTTCACCCCGATCTTCGTGATGAGCCGCATCACCGGCTGGACCGCCCACATCACCGAACAGCTCGCCCACAACGCCCTGATCCGCCCGCTGGCCTCCTACGACGGCCCTCGCCCGCGTCCGGTCCCCGGCGGATGAGACGGGAAGGCGGAGCACCGCGCGGATGCCCTGAGCAGGGACACCGGCATGGCACACGGGTACGGACCCACATCCGTACTGCCGTGGGCTCGGAACTGGATCCCGGTCGTCGCGCATATCGAGCGTCTACGAACGACGGCTTGTTCGCCCGTGAGATGGTTGCCGTCATGACTGTGGGCGCGCCGGGCGGCGGGGTTCTCCTTGAGACGAGTCGGCTGCTGCTCAGACCCTGGCGGGTGGACGAGGCCGCCGTCCAGCGTGAACTGTGGACCGAACGTGATCCACGAGGGCCGCCGCACCGCCGAATCGACGTGGACGGACACCCCACGGTCGCGGAACTCGAGGACTCGATCCGCACCGACCCGGTGTGGTCGACCGGGCTGCTGGCGGTCGAACGGAAGGCGTCCCGTGACGTCATCGGCTATTGCGGGCTGGTCGACAGCCGGCGAGGAGCGGTAGGAGAACCGGAACTGGCATTCGAGCTGCTACGCCGAGTCTGGCGTCAGGGATACGCGACCGAGGCTTCGTCGGCGGTTCTGGAATGGGCGCGATCGTCCGGGTACGAACGTCTGTGGGCCACCGTCTGGGACTGGAACACCGCTTCTCGCAGAGTCCTGGCCAAGGTCGGGTTCACCGAGACCGACCGGCAGGCAGCGGACACGGTACACGGGACCACCTTGTTCACCACGCTACGGCTCTGACACCCCCGACGCTTGCCCGCGCGGACACATCTGTGCGGTACCACCCGGCGACAGCTGGCCGTTCGCTCGCTCCCCCGAGCCGCCGTCAGCGGACTCGTCAGGACGCGTCGATTGCCCCCTCGTCCGGGGCCGTGGGGGCATGGTGCTCGTCGGTGAGTGGATCGAGGAGGTCGGGAGCGGCTGCGAACCACTCCCGACCTCGGGGGTGGGAGGGGGACGTGGTCAGTCGGTGAGGGTGAAGCCCTGGTCCTCCGCGTAGTTGCGGGATGCCTCCTGCCAGGCGGCAAGGCTCTCGGTCAGGGGGGTGTCGGAGACATAGGACTGGCCGACGGTGTCGTTGAAGATCGAGTTGGCGTAGGCCTGGAACGGGAGGTAGGACCAGTCGGGCACCACGTTCGCCGCCGATTCGGCGAAGACGAGGTTGGCCTGTTGGCCGCCGAAGTACTCGATCTCGGTGTTCAGGAACTCCTCGGACCGCAGCTCGCTGTTGGTGGCCGGGAAGGCGCCGTTGGCCACCCGGGTCGCCGCGCCCGGCCCGGTGTTGGCGTATTCGACGAAGGCGTAGGCCAGTTCGTGGTTGCGGCCTTGCGACGGGACTGTCAGGGAGCTGCCGCCGTTCTCGGCGGTGTCCTGGCCGCCCTCCTCCCACTGGGGCATGGGGGCGACCCGCCAGGAGCCGGAGGCGTTGGGCACGCCGGAGACGAAGTTGGCGGGCATCCAGGCGCCCGTGACCAGGGTGGCGATGGTGCCGTCCCCGAGTCCCTGGTACCACTCGTCGGTCCAGCCGTTGATCGGCGCCAGCAGCTCCTCGTCGATGAGTTGCTGCCACAGTTCCGCGTAGGTGCGGGTGCCGCCGTCGGTGAAGTCGATGCCGACCTCGGTGCCGTCCACGGTGTAGGGCTGTCCGCCGGCCTGCCAGATCAGGCTGGTGGTCAGTCCGGACTCACCGGTGTCGCTGGTGATGTAGGTACCCGGATCGGCCGCTCGCAGAGCCCGTGCCGCCTCGACATACTCCTCCCACGTGGTCGGTACCTCGACCCCGTGCTCCTCGAAGACGTCCTGGTTGTAGAAGAGGGCCATCGGCCCGGAGTCCATCGGCAGTCCGTGGATGCCGCCGCCCGCCCGGACCGCGTCCCATGGCCCCGAGGTGAAGGTCCCGGAGAGCTCCGAAGCGCCCAGGCCGGAGAGGTCCAACAACCGGTCGGCGATGGTGAACTGGCCCAGGGCGAAGTACTCGATCTGTGCCACGTCCGGCACCCCGGAGTCGGCGCCCATGGCGTTCTGCAACGCGGTGTACTGCTCGTTGCCCGTGCCGGCGTTCACCAGATCGACCTCGACGCCGGGATGCTCGTCCTCGAAGTCGGCGGCGACCTGCTCAAGCGTGGGCTCCCAGGCCCAGACCGTGATCTTCCCGCCCTCGGCCAGGGCGGCCTCGACATCCTCGGGCGTGCCGGGCGCGGCGTTGTCGTCCGAGCCGCCACAGGCAAGCAGCCCGAGGGACAACGCGCAGGCGAGCGCGACGCCGCGTATCGCCCGACCGCCGGTCAACTGCTTGGTGAGCATAAAACTCATCTCATTTCGTCGCTTCGCGGGAGTTCACGGGGGTCCGCAGTGGTTCGCGGGGGTTCGTGGGGGAGGGGGGAAGGTGCCTTCTTTCCGGGCGGCTACTCCTTGACGCTTCCGGCGGCGAGCCCGGACTGCCAGTAGCGCTGGAGCAGAAGGAAGGCGCAGACCAGCGGCACGATGCTGAGGAGGGAGCCGGTGATCACCAGGTGGAAGACGGCCTCGCCGCCGGCCGTGGCCGCCTGGGCGTTCCAGGCGTTCAGGCCGAGGGTCAGCGGATACCAGTCCGGGTCCTTGATCATGATCAGCGGCAGGAAGTAGTTGTTCCAGGTGGCGACCATGGTGAAGAGCGAGACGGTCACGATGCCGGGGGCCAGCAGCGGGAGGCAGACCTGGAGGAAGGTGCGCAGCTCGCTCGCGCCGTCGATGCGCGCCGCCTCCAGCAGCTCGGAGGGGATCGCCTGGCTGGAGAAGACCCACATGAGGTAGAGGCCGAACGGCGAGATCAACGAGGGGATGATCACGGCCCAGGGCGTGTTGGTCAGGCCCATCTCGCTGAACATCAGGAAGGTCGGCACCGCAAGCGCCGTGCCGGGCACCGCGACGGCGCCGATGACGACGGCGAAGACCGCCCGCCTGCCCGGGAAGTCGAACTTGGCCAGGGCATAGCCGCCCAGCACGGCCAGGGCCGTCGCCCCGCCCGCCCCCAGGACGACATACAGCACGGTGTTCAGCAGCCAGCGGGTGAACACCCCGTCGTCATAGGTGAGGGTGTCGGCGATGTTCTCGAAGAACGCGAAGTCCCCGCTGAACCACAGACCGAAGGAGTCCAGCAGGGAGCCCTGCGTCTTGGTGGAGTTGATGACCAGCCAGGCGAGCGGCACGAGGCTGTAGAGCAGGACCAGCCCGGTGAGCACCGTGAGAAGAACGCTTCCACGCGGACGGTCACGCTGTCGCGGGCGAGTCCTGAGACGAACGGAGGAAGAACCCGCGGGGCGACGCGGCGCGCGCAGGGACGACGGTCCGCTCATCGGCCGTCCTCCGCCCGTGTGCCGCGGAGTTGTACGGCGTAGGCGATGGCCATGGTGATGACCCCCATCACGATCGCCACTGTCGCGGCGTAGTTGTGCTGCTGGCCGGAGAAGGCGAGGGAGTAGGTGAAGAGGTTGGGCGTGTAGTCGGTGGTGATGGCGTTGGGCGCCAGGTTCTGGAGGATGCTGGGCTCGTTGAAGAGCTGGAAGCTGCCGATGATCGAGAAAACGGTGGCGATGACCAACGCCCCCCGGATCGCCGGGAGTTTGATCGCCGTGATCACCCGCAGCTGCCCCGCGCCATCCACCTCGGCCGCCTCGTAGAGGGAGTGCGGGATCACCCGCAGCGCCGAGTAGAAGATCAGCATGTTGTAGCCGACGAACTCCCAGGTGACGATGTTGCCGATGGAGGCGAGCACCAGATCAGGAGAGAGCGGATCGGGCAACTCGATCCCGAAGGCGTCGTTGATGTTGCCCACCAGACCGAAGCGGGTCCCATAGAGAAAGCCCCACATCAGCGTGGCGACGACGGCCGGCACCGCATAGGGCAGGAAAATCGCGATGCGGAAGAAGTTCCGGCCGTAGAGCCGCCCGCTGTCGATGGCCAACGCCACCAGCAGGGCGATGAACAGCATGATCGGCACCTGCACGGCGAGAAAGAGCGCCACCCTGGAGAAGGACTCCCAGAAGCGTTCATCCCCGAAGACGCGCTGGTAGTTCTCCAGCCCGACGAACGAGGTGCCGCCCACCAACTGGTCGCGGTAGAGGCTGAGATAGAGGGAATAGGCGATCGGCGCGAGAAAGACCAGCGCGAACACGATCATGAACGGCCCCATGAACCCCCAGCCGGTCCAGCGTCCGCGTCCGCGTCGGCGCGGGGGCGGCTCGGAAGACGTCCTCCCGCGCCTCTTGGCCACCGTCGACTGCGCCGCCGTCATGGGCGTCTCCTCATCGTCACGGATCGATGTCCCCGCGTCGGGCGGAGACGGGGGAGAACAGCGGGGTGTTTGCGTAAACATCGCGATGGTTGCGAATTTGTTTACCTCTGAGGGCTGCGGCGCGTCAAGGGGACGGTGGCGAAATCGCGTGCGACATCGAGGTGTTGTGGACCGATAGGGCTCGCTGCGAGTACCCCGGCGGAGGCGAGGTTTCTGTCACGGTTACATCGGATTCTGCTGTTCGGGCTCGTCGCCAATGGCCTTGGGCTGCTCGATATTGGCTGCGTGGAGTTCCGGGTCACCGGGTCACCGGGTCGCTGGACCGGTACCCGGAGGCGTGGCGGAAGTCGTTGTCGTCGTCGTGCCGGTTCTCGCCCAACCGGTAGTGGTGGTCACCGACTTCGGGGGCGCGTCATGTGGGCGTGCAGGGGATCGTCAGCCGTTCGGTCAACTGCTTCCCGTTGGGGCGGTGTTCCGCACCGCCCGGGCCGGAGCATCCGGCGGGAGTGCTGCGGGGAGCCTCGGGCACGGTGTGACCAGCGACAGCGGGCGGCTCGCGGGTCATGGCCTCGTCGCCCGCCCGCAGTTGGGGTTCATGGGCGTTTCACCCACCCCGGACCAGCCGGCGTTGGACGGCACGTCAGAACGGACGTTGTGTTTTGCGGGATCTCGTTGCTTCGTGGGCTCTTCTGTTGCGCGGGGGCTTGACCGGAAGCCAGATCTCCTCATACTGGCGGACATCGGCGCTTCATGTTTACGCAAACATGTATGTCCCCTCCAGCTGCGGCCGGTGCTCCACTTCCCCACACCACGCTCCGGCGCCCCACCGCTTGCTCGTGTGGCCCTGCCTTCTGACGGGGCCACACCTTGAAGGAGCCCTGATTCGAAAATCACCCGTTCCCGCAGCTCAGACCGGTTCCGTGGATTGGAGTGAGACTTGGTAGCCCAGCTGGTTGAGCTGGCTGACCAGGCGGCGGGTCTGCCTGGCCCGGCCGGTGCGTTGGATGAAGTAGTCGCCTCCGAGGTCGTGGTAGCCGACGTCGTCGGTCAGCATGTGCCAGACCGAGGTCAGGATGGTGTGGCCGACGGCGACCAGAGCCCGCTTCTTCCCGCGGCGGAGCGCGATGCGTTTGTAGCGGGCGGCGAGGTAGGTGTCCTTGCTGCGAGCCGCGGCAGTCGCGGCCAGCCCGAGCGCGCCCTTCAGCCACGGGTCGCCGGGGCGGGACTTGCCGGAGGTGTGCTTGCCGGCGGACTCGTGGTTACCCGGACACATCCCTGCCCACGACGCGAGATGGGCGGCGCTGGGAAACCGGTTCATGTCGGCGCCGATCTCGGCGAGGATCACCTCGGCCGACTTCGTGCTGACCCCGGGGATGGTGGTCAGCAGCTCGATCTGCCGCCGGAAGGGGGCCAGCTGGCGGGCGATCTCCTCGCTCAGCCGGGTCTCGGTGGCGGTGACGGCGTCGATGCGGTCCAGCATCGTGCGGGCGAGGAAGGCGTGGTGGCTGGTGAAGTTGCCGGTCAGGGCGTGGGCGAGGATCTCCCGCTTGGCGCGCATGCTGGCCTTGGCCATCTCTGCGAGGACCAGCGGGTTGCGTTCCCCGGCGATCAGGGCTTCGAGCATGGCGCGGGCGGACTTGCCCAGCAGGTCGGAGACGACCGCGGAGAGCTTGATGCCGGCGTCTTCCAGCAGCTTCTCCAACCGCTGGGCCTCGCGGGTGCGCTCGCGGATGACCTCGGTGCGGTAGCGGGTCAGGTCCCGCAACTGCCGGATGGCCGGCGGGGGGACGAAGCTGGGGCGGACCAGGCCGTGCTCGACCATCCGGCAGATCCACTCGGAGTCGGCGACGTCCGTCTTGCGGCCGGGGACGTTCTTCATGTGGCGGGCGTTGAGCAGCCACGTCTCGATGTCGTTCTCCAACAGGTAGAACACCGGCTTCCAGTACGAGCCGGTGGCTTCCATACCGACCACGGTGACGCCTTCAGCGATCAGCCAGTCCCGCATGGCCAGCAGGTCTCGGGTCATGGTGGAGAACGTGCGGATCTCCTTGCGCCGCCGCTTGCCCGGTCCTGGGAGGCGGACGCATACCTTCACGTCCGCCTTGCCGATGTCGATCCCGGCGCATCGCTCGTGGACGACGTCCATCCTGCCCCGGCCTCCCCTTCTCACGTCGTGCGGTCACAGCGCGACCGACCGGCGGGGACCGGACAGGCAAAAGAATCTGATTCACATGCTCGAAGCAATACTTCCGGGTGCCTGACGAAGGATCCCCAGCGTCCTACTCAATGTCGGGTTCCGGTGGCACCAAGACTCCGCGACGTCAGCCGGACGGCCGCGTCCCGATTTTCTCCCCTTCGGGGAATCGCCGTCAGGAGATCGGATTACTCAATGACGAGATCCCGCGCCCAAGGTGTCCTCTCGACCAGGCCCGTGCCGGAGAGGCACAGGCGAGGCCCGACCGATGGGAGGGACCCCAGGGACCGGGCGGATGCCGGCGGTGGCGCCCGCCGAAACCGGTGACGTCGCACCCGCGTGATTGTTCGGCGTCTCGGTCGGTGCGTCGACCTCGCCGAGAAAACGGCCGCGAACGGGGGCGCTTTCGCCTCCGGGGGCCGTCCCGGCCACCCGCTGGACCGGGTGGGTCGCCCGAACAGGGTGGACGAGCCACCGCGAAGCCCGCCGCGCGAGAACGCACGCGTCGTGTGCCGGCCGATCCCCGCATATCGCCGTCGTCCACCGCGACGGCGCCGGAGTGATGAGAGGAAGACATGAGAAAGCGATCCAACAGGAAGTCCCGGCTCGCCGCGGCCGTGGCCACGGCCGCGGTTCTGGCGTCCGGAGGAGCCCTGGCCGCCGTGCCGGGCGCGGGGGCCGCCGAGGCGTCCGCCGCGGTGACCGTCACCCCCGATCCTTCCTACCAGGGCCAGGAGTTCGAGGGCTGGGGCACCAGCCTGGTCTGGTTCGCGAACGCGACCGGTGACTATCCGGACGAGATACGTGAGGAGTTGGCCGATCTGGTCTTCGGGGACGAGGGCCTCGCGCTGAACATCGCCCGCTACAACATCGGAGGCGGCAACGCCCCGGACGTCGCCGACTACCTGCGCCGCGGCGCCGCCGTCGAGGGGTGGTGGCAGGCCCCGGAGGGCACCACGCGCGAGGACACCGACTGGTGGAACGCCGATGATCCCGCGCACTGGAACCCGGACGCCGACGCGACCCAGCGTTGGTGGGTGGACCGGATCAGGGAGGACATCGACCACTGGGAGGCGTTCAGCAACTCGCCGCCCTGGTTCATGACCGTCAGCGGATACGTCTCCGGCGGCTTCGACGCCAACGACGACCAGCTCCGCACCGACGCGGTGACCGACTTCGTCCGGTACCTCGTCGGCGTGGTGGAGCGCCTGGAGGAAGCGCACGACATCGACATCGCCACCCTCGACCCGTTCAACGAGCCGAACACCGACTACTGGTCGACGCGGCTGGGCCCGGACGGCGAGCCGGAGGGGGGCCGCCAGGAAGGCGCCCACATGGGCCCGGCCCTCCAGCAGCAGGTGATCCTCGCCCTGGCGGCGGAACTGGAGGGCGCCGACACCGACGCCCTCATCTCCGCGATGGACGAGACAAATCCCCGCCGATTCGCCGAGAACTGGCAGGAGTACCCCGAGGAAGTACGCGACCTCGTGGACCAGATGAACGTCCACACCTACGGCACCGACGGCCGCACCACGGTTCGCGACCTGGCCAAGGGCGCCGACAAGCCGCTGTGGATGAGCGAGGTCGACGGCGACTGGGGCAACGGGCAGGACTTCGAGGACATGTCCCCGGGGCTCGGCCTCGCCCGTCACATCGTCGACGATCTTCGGCTGCTGGAGCCGAGTGCCTGGGTCTTCTGGCAGCCCGTCGAGGACTACGACAACATGGCGCCGGGCGGTGAGTCACCGGAGGGCGGGAACTGGGGAACCATCCAGATCCCGTTCGAGTGCACCAGCGAGGACACCCTGGAGACCTGCCCGATCCGGACCAACACCAAATTCGACACGGCGCGGAACTTCACGCAGTTCATCCAGCCGGGGGACCGGCTGATCAGGACCGACGATCCCACCGGTGTCGCGGCGATCTCCGCGTCGGGGGACGGCGCCACCGTCGTCCATGTCAACGACGCCACCACCACGCGTACCGTCACGGTCGACCTGTCGAAGTTCGCCGGGGTCGAGGACGATGCCACCGTCACCCCCGTGGTCACGGACGCCACCGGCGCCCTGGTCCGGCAGGACGCCATCCCGGTGGACGACCGGCAGGTGTCGTTCACGGTGCCGGCCGAGTCCGTGACCACCTTTGTCGCCGAGGGCGTCTCCGGGGTCGCTCCGGATGCCGCCCTGATCCAGCCGGGACAGGACTACCAGCTCACGGGCGTCCAGAGCAGCAGGTCCCTGGCCGTCTCCGAGGACGGCACCGGGACGGTCATCGCAACCACCGACCCGGCGGATGCCGCCCAGGCGTGGCAGGTGACCAAGGTAACCGAGGGCACCGACAACCGGCAGCGCTATGTGCTGACCAACGAGGCCGCCGACGGACGGTTGGTCGTGCGCGACGACGAGCTGATCCTGGAGCCCGACTCCGTCGACCGTGACATCGCCGCCGAGTGGATCATGTCGACCACCGGCAGCGGCACGTGGACCTTTGTGAACGCGGACACCGGACAGGTTCTCGAAGTCCCGGGCCAGGCAACGGAAGACGGCACCCCGGTGTCCGTCTGGACGCCGAACTCCGGGTCCAACCAGTTGTGGACCGTAACCGCCACCACACCGTAGAAGGTCGGCCGCGTCGTCCGGCGCCCGGCCCCCGGGGCGCCGGAAGGCGGCCCCTTTCCTCCGTTTTCCTCCGTTTTCCTCCGTTTTTCTTCGATTTTCTCCGGCCCGGACTCGGCCGAGCCCGCTGATCCTCGACGAGGTGAAGAACGGCACCGGTACCGGCCCCGAGCACAGAGGTTCGCGCGCGGGACCGGGTGACATCGATGTTCCCCGGTCCCCGCGGGGTGCCGGCGAAGTAGTTCGCCAGGCGCATGCGGGTCGGCGCCGGCGCCGGCGACTCCGACGAGGTCGGCCCGCGGACCTGGGACGTTCCATGCCCGTGGCCACCCTTCACCGTCCGCGCCCGCCGGTCATCGACGGGGCCGTGGCACACTGGGCGAGGACTTCAACGGCAGGAACGGCCGCTGTGACGGGTGAGGAGGCTGCGGTGCGCGAACCTTTCCCTTGGTGTACCGATCTGCGGCGCAGCGCCCGTCGGGATGCCTGGAGCAGGGGGCACGTCGCTCACGGTCGACCAGACGGCTGAGCCCGCCACCTCGCGCCGGTTCTGAGAGGGACCCCGCGTTGGCCGGTTCCAGAGGCGTCACCCTCCGTGTCCTTCCGCCGCCCCTTGAGGATCACCATGTCCCGAGCCCTGCCCACCCATTTCGATGTCCGTCTCCCCGCATGGGTGAGCGCCGAACTGGCCGACGTCCCCGACACCCTGCCCACCGACGAGGACCGCGTTGGCCTCGTCAACCGCCTTGCCGCCCGCAACCACCGGGAGGGCACGGGCGGTCCCTTCGCCGCTCTCGTCGTCGAGACCGGGACCGGCCGACTGCGGGCGGCCGGCGTCAACCTGGTCCTGGCCTCCGGCCTCTCCTCGGCCCACGCCGAGGTCGTGGCCCTGTCCCTGGCCCAGGCCGGACTTGGCACCTGGGACCTGGGCGCCCCGAAAGGGCCCGCGCTGGAACTCGTCGTCAACTGGCAGACCTGCGTCATGTGCTACGGCGCCGCCATGTGGTCCGGCGTGCGCAGGCTGCTCATCGCCGGGCACGGGCCCGAGGTCGAGGAGCTGACCGGCTTCGACGAGGGGCCCATGCGGGACGACTGGATCGAGCAGTTCGAACAGTGCGGCATCGCCGTGGACAGCGATGTCCTGCGCGACGAGGCCGTCGACGTCCTTCGCGACTACGGGCAACGACTCGACGTCGTCGTCTACAACGCCCGCGGCCGAGGCTCCCTGCGCACCACGGCCACCGAGGAGGACCTCGCTCTGCGGTTGCCGACCGGATGACGAACCTGGAACGCCCCGGCCGGTTGGGCGCACCCGACCGTCAGCATCACGGCACGGAGAAGCCCGTCACCATCCGGCCGTTCGAGCCCGCCGACGCGCCGCGGGTGACGGAACTCGTCCACCGGGCGTATGCTGAACTCGGCGACCGCGGGCTGAACTTCACCGCCGTCGACCAGGATGTCGCCACCACGTTGCGGAGGGCTTCGGCGGAAGCCTCCCGGGGCGCGCTGCGCGAGGAGGGCGTGGTCGCGACCATGACGCTCTCCCTCCCCCGGAGGAAGCTCTCCAGCGACTCACTACGGAAGCCCGACTGCCGCGACGCGTGTGGCTGAACCAGCTCGCAGCCGACCCTCGACGGAGAGGAGAATGCCTCGCCCGTCACCTGCGCGACGAGGGCTTCGCCTGGGCCTCGCGTGAGGGGGCCACCTCCATCGGGCTGGACACCGCACAGTTGGCCGGCCACCTGGTCCGCCTCTACTCCGCCTGGGGTTTCGAGCAACGCGACGTGATCCGGTGGCCGGGGAAGACACACCGGAGCGTCATCATGACCCGTCCCCTCTGAACCAGCCTGCCAGGCGCGTTGTGGGCGGCCACGGGTCAGGTCGGTCGGGAGTCGGTGGGGGGCGGCCGGTGCGTCGTCGAGTGGAGTAGGCCGTAGGGTGTGCGCACCGAGGCTCTGACCCAGTCGACGCCGTCGGGCAGTCTCGGCTCGGCGTGGGCCGCGCGGCCCCAGCCCGGTTCGGTCGGGCGCAGCCCGGCCAGCGTGTGGAAGAGCCAGTCGTCGAGCGTGCCCAGGAAGTAGTGGCCTCGGGATCGGGACTCCTCGCGCCAGTGTTCCCACAGTGTGGTCGCGCCGCGGGTGACCCAGTAGCCCCAACTCGGGTACGTGGTACGGGTGGCGACGTCGTGCGCCAGCTGGAGGTATCCGTACTCGGTGAGCACGGGCAGCAGGAACTTGGTCGCCAGCGCGCCGGTGGCCAGATGCCCGCCGCGGGCGCGGATGTCGCCGGCCAGCGCGTCGGCCGCGCGCCTCGCCGTCCCGGGCGGCAGCAGTCGCAGCGCCAGCGCCAGCACATGGTGGGACTGCCGGAACCCGGTGTCCCCCTGGCCGGCGACGACCGGCGCCTCGGGGTCCGAAGGCTCGGCGACGACGAACGCCCGCCGGAACGCGGTCCGTACCCGGGCCGCCTCCCGCCACCACCGGCCGGCCTCGGCCGGCCGGTCGGCGACCGGGGCCATCGAGGCCAGGGCGAGCGTCATGGCGTGCAGAAACGCGGTCGCCGCGATCCGCCGGTCCTCGGGCGGGTTGCCGCCCTCAGGGTCGGTGTCCGGGCTCACCCAGTCGCCCAGGGTGGTGTCGGCCAGGCCCTCGACCCTGCGGGCCAGTTCGAACTCGACGTAGGAGGTCATGTCGTCCCACAGCTCGTGGACGATCCTTCGATCACCGGTGTAGCGGTGCAGCCACCACGGGCCGAGCACCAGCGCCGAGTGCCAGGTGGGCGCGGGCGACCAGTCCATCCGCCAGCCGCCGAACGGTGCGATGACCGCCGGGGCGCCGGAGCCGTGCCGTGAGTCGGCCACGTCCGTGAGCCATTTCGCGACCAACTCGTGGGCGTCGAAGTTGAGGAGGAACAACTCGGTGCCCAGCATCCCGTCGCCCGTCCAGCCGTTCTTCTCGTAGGCCGGAGTGTCGGTGGGCAGATGGTGCAGGTTGTTGAGGACGGTGCGGCAGGTCAGCTCGTGCAGCCGGTTCAACAGCGGGTCGGAGCAGACGAACTGGCCGGTGCGACGGACCAGGGTGTGCGCGGCCTCCGCCGTGAGCACGGGCGGCGCGCCGAGGCCGGGGGCGCGCACCTCGACATGCTGGAAGCCCTGGTAACTGAAGCGCGGCCGCCAGTTCAGCGCCCGCCGGTCGACGGTGACCCGGTGGGTCTGGAACCGGCCGTCGTAGTAGCCGCGGTCGTCCTCGGCGCGCACCGTGCCGTCCGGACGGAGCAGTTCGCCGTGCGACAGCTCCACTGTGGTCGGACCGCGCTCCGGGTCGGCGGGCAGCTCCAGTCGCGTCCAACCGGCAAGAACCCGAGGGAAGGAGAACACCCAGTGCCCGGGACCGAGTTCGGCGACGGACTCGGGGGCGAGGACATCGGTGACGCCGATCGGCGGCTGACGCTGGTTGACCAACTGCCCGCGCGGCCCCGCGACCACGCGTGCCGGCCGCCACGCCGCGTCCTCGACGAACCCGACCCCGGCGAAGCCGGGTTGGTCGTGGCGGACGTCGAAGTCCTCGCCGGCGTACAGGTCGTCGGCGCGTGTCGGACCGCCGACGGTGCGCCAGGACCGGGAGCTGACCACGGTGTGCTCGCCCCCCGACGCGTCCCGGGCGAGGAGCAGCAGCCGGAGGCGGGGCGCGCCGTGCCAGGGCGCGGTGTGCCAGTCCCAGGTGTTGCGCCGCGCCATGCCGTAGAAGCCGCGCCCCAGCTCCACGCCCAGGGTGTGCCGACCGGCGCCGAGACGTGCCGTCACATCGGTCACCACATACTGGACCCGCACGTCGTAGTCGGTGAACCCCGGGCTGAGCAGGGAAGGTTCGACCGGTTCGCCGTCGAGCAGCACCCGGGCGTAGCCCCCGGCGGCCACCACCAGATGCGCCTCCACCGGGGCGAAGGGCAGCTCGAAGACGTGGCGCAGCAGCGGGGCCGCCTCGTCCGAGCCGGCCAGCCACCGCGCGCCCCGCCAGTCGCCGTCCAGCACACCGGTGACGAACTCCGAGGCGGCGGTGAGCCGTCGACCGCCCGCCCACGCCGTCACCGACCAGCGGTGGCGGCGCAACGAGGCCAGCGGTGGCCCGCTGTACTCCACCTCGGTGGTGCGGTCGCTCGTCACCCGGCCGGTGTCCCAGCGCACGCCGTCCCGGTCGCTCACCACGAGCCGGTACGCCGTGGGCGTGACCGGGTTCTCGTCGGGGTCGGTGACCAGCCAGCCGAACCGGGGCACCACATCGACCCCGACCGGCTCGGCGGTGTGCTCGACGGTCAGCCCGCCCAGGACGACGTTCACGACAGGCGGTAGCGGAAGACGGCGGTCGGCGGGTGGGCCACCCGCAGCACATGGGCCCGGCCGCGGGCGTCGGCGAAGTAGGTGCGGTCCAGATCGCTGACGGTCGCCTCCAGCTGGTCCCCCCAGTGGACGTCGAGGGTGACGCGGCCCCGGCGCAGGCGCAGGCCGCGCGCCGTGACGGTGTCGCCGATCTCGACCCGGCCCGGGCCGCCGGTCCAGGTGAGCCGGTCTCCCCGCCGCAGCAGCAGGGGCACCTGCTCGGTGGCCTCGCTGACGACGTCGAGGCGCCGGGTGATCGAGGCGTCGTCGAGTACGGCGGCGCCCGTGACATTGCCCTGCGGGCTGCGCCAGGTCAGGCCCAACTCGTCGGCGGTCGCGACCTGTTCGGGATCGAGTGCGACGCCGTCCGCCGGGTCCCCGTCGAAGTAGGCGACGGTGAGGTCGGCGGCGGCGTCGGTGCCGCCGCCGGGCAGCACGGTGGCCCAGCAGTCCTCGTTGCTGTTGTGTCCGCCGTGGATGAGGGTGCCGGCCTCGGGATGCCAGATCAGGGAGAGGCCGGAGCGGACCAGGGGGGTCGCGTTGGGCCCGTAGTGGGCCATGGTGTAGTAGCCCGGACGCCGCACGAACAGGTAGTCCTCGCCGCGCGGATCGCGTCGCAGCTCGGTGAACCGGTCCGACGCCAGATAGGGCAGTGCGGCGACGGCGGCGGCCTTGGCCGCACAGGTCGGATACCGCTCGCCGTAGGGGATGTTGACCAGGATGCGCGGGTTGGTCGCCCCGCGCTCCTGCTCCGGCACGGGCGCGGTCTCCGCCGCCCATGCCTCGCGTTGCGCCGCCCGGTCCTCGTCCGTCGGGTAGAACGCGGCCATCGCCGGCACCAGCGGGGTGAACCACGAGCCCAGATCGCGCTGTTGGGGCTCGTCGGTGACATCGTCCAGGTAGTACATGGGGGTGCGGGCGGATCCGGCCGTGTTGGCGATGTAGCCGGCGCCGTCGGGTTCGCGGACCAGGTTGTAGCCCAGCCAGTCGGCGAACCGCTCGACCGTGCCGACCAGTTCGGGCGCCTCGGTGTGGTCCAGTATCTCGACGATCTCGGAGAGCGTGACGTTGAGGTTGTAGGCGATGTCCATGCCGCGCGGCTCGTAGAAGTAGCCGGCCGGGCTCTGGCCCCTGGCGACGATGTCCGCTGTCCTCTCCCGGAGTCGGGTCGCGAGCCCGGGGTCGGGATCCAGGCGCAGGGCGAGGGTCGCGCCGGCGAGGCCGGCCATCGGCTGGTTGACGAACTCGATGGACCCCGGCTGCCACACGCCCTCGTTGGCCGGGTCGAGGAACCAGGTCATGGCGCGGTGCAGCGCCGCGCTGATCTCGTCCCTGGTCCCGGGGAGCCGGTCGGCGCGCCGCAGGTCCTCCAGGGTCTTGGAGAGATAGCCGAGGGCGAAGGCGGTGGCCGCGCGGGAGCGTTCGGTCGGCTCGAACTCGGACCAGAACCCCTCCTCGTGCTGAAGGGAGAGGTAGTAGCGGATGGCGGCGTCCAGCCGGGCCAGCAGCGCGGGATCGCCGTGGTAGGGGTTCCAGTCGCGTTCGGTGGTGGCGAACCAGGCGAGGGTGCGGACATGCTCCTGGATACGGGCGTTGAACGGTTCGACCGGCGTCCGCCACCAGCCGCCCGCCATCCAGCCGTGCCGCTCGGCCCCGTCGTCGACGATCTCGTTGACCATGGGGGCGAGCGTCACCAGGTAGGGGGCGAGCCGCTGTTCGGGGTGGCTGAAGAGGGACCGGTCGAGCGAGCCGGCCGGGAGGGGCGCGATCGGCGGCAGTCCTGAGGCGTCGGCGGGCGGGGAGGCGGCGAACGCGCTCGGACCGGCCAGCCCCGCGGCGGTCACAAGCGTTCCCGCGCCGGCCCCCAGCAGCAGGGTGCGACGGGTCATTCTCGGTGAGGTGGGTCTCGGTGAGGTGGGTTCGGCCATCGTCATCGGTGTCCTTTCAGCCCTTGAGCCCGGAGGCGAAGCCCTTGATGATCGACTTCTGGAGGAGGAAGTAGACGAGCAGGATCGGCAGAATCGCGAGGACCATGCCGGCGAAGATCACGCCCCAGTTGGTGCTGAACTCGCCACGGAAGGCGAAGATGGCCACCGGGAGCGTCTGTTGGGAGCTGCCGCCGACGTAGAGCAGCGGTGTCAGGAACTCGTTCCACACGTTGATCGACGAGATGATCACCACAGTGCCGGTGACGGGGCGCAGCAGCGGGAAGACGACCCCGAGGAACGTCCGCAGGGTGCCGGCGCCGTCCACATACGCCGCCTCCTCGTACTCGCGGGGCAGCGCCCGGGTGAAGCCGGCGTAGAGGAACACCGTCATCGGCAGCTGGGTGCCCACGTTGAAGATGATCAACGAGGTGTAGGTCTGGAGCAGGTCGATGTCCCGCATCAGTTGGTAGAGCGGCACCATGCCCAGCTGGAGCGGAATCATGATGCCCAGCAGGAACAGCACATAGGTCGTGTAACTGAGCCGCCCGGCGCGCCGGGCGATGGTGTACGCGGCCAGCGAGCCCAGCGCGATCAGCAGCGCCACGCTGATCGCCGCGACCACGGTCGAGTTGAACAGCGCCTGGCCCAACTCCGCCTCGCGCCAGGCGGTGGTGTAGTTGTCCAGATGCAGCCCGGACGGTGGGCCCAGCGGGTCGGAGGCGACCTCGTCCGGTGTCTTGAGCGAGATGCTGAGGAAGACGTAGAAGGGGAAGGCGAACAGCACGCCGACCGCGATCATGGCCAACTCGCCCAGCACCGCTCGCGGTCCACGTCCGCGTCGGGCGCCAAGAAGTCCGCCGCCCAGAAGTCCGCCGCTCATGAGTCCACCTCGAATCGGCGCAGCGTCCGCAGCTGGATCATGGCGAAGGCGAACACGATCATGGTAAGCACCAGGGCGATCGCCGCGCTGTAGCCGAACTCGCCCGAGACGAACGCCTCCTTGTACATCACCACCGACAGCGTCTCGGTGGCGTAGCCGGGCCCGCCGCCGGTCATGGCGAAGACCTGGTCGAACAGCTTGAGGCTCCCGATCAGCGTGAGCGAAAGCGCGATCGTCGTCGCGGGCAGCAGCAGGGGCAGCGTGACGGAACGGAACCGCTGCCACGGCCCGGCGCCGTCGATGGCGGCGGCCTCGTGCACCTCGGGTGGGATGCCCTGGAGCCCGGCGAGGTAGATCACCATCGTCAGTCCGGCGTTCTGCCAGATGATCACGCCGATCACCGACCACAGGGCCACCGAGCCGTCCCCGAGCCAGTTCTGGCGCAGCGCCCCGAGGCCCACATCGGACAGCGCCGTGTTCAGCGGGCCGGTCGGTGTGAGCACGTACTGCCACAGAAAGCCGATGATCACCGGCGGCAGCAGCGCCGAGGCGAAGAACAGGGTGCGCAGGACGTTCCGACTGCGTAGCCGGGTGTTCAGCGCCAGCGCCAGGCCGAGCCCGGCGGCGGTCTGGACGATGGTGCAGGCCGCCGCGATCGTCAGGGTGTTGACCAGCGCGGAACGCGCGGACTCCGTGTTGAACAGGCGGCGGAAGTTGTCCAGGCCGACGAAGTTCGCATCGCCGGCCCGGCCGGTCCAGTCGGTGAACGCGTACAGTCCACCGGCGGCCGTCGGGTAGAGCACCACGACGCCGTAGACCAGCAGGGCCGGCACCACGAACAGCCAGGGCGCCCCGCGCACCCCGACGCGTCGCCGCCGGCCGGCGCGGGCGGGGAGGGGCGGCGCGGTCACCTGGTCCCCTTCGCGTACTGTTCGTCCAACTCGTCCAGCAGCGCCGGAATGCCGATCTCCCCGGCGAGCAGCTGCTGCCCCGACTGGAGCAGCGTCTGCTGGGTGTCGCCGTTGGGCCACAGATAGTTGGCGTAGGGCGCGGTGCGGCCCGCGTCGACCAGCGGCAGCACCGGGGCCAGCGGCGAGTCCGCCGCCTGGGCGGTCTCGCCGAGGCCGGGCAGCACGCCCAAAGTGTTGGCGTAGGCCTCGATGTTCTCCGGCTCGGCGAGGAAATCGAGGAAGGTCCGCGCCTCGTCCACCCGGGGCGAGGCGGCGTTCACGGCGAGGAAGTCGGGCGCGGTGGGCAGCACCGTCGCGTCGGGGTCGTCGTTGGCCGGCAGGGCGAACACCTCGAAGGCGTCCGAGCCCTCGGCCGCGTAGTCGTACAGCTGCGGCAGTCCGGCCGAGACCAGCAGGGTCATCCCGGCCTCGCCCCTGGCCAGCGCCTGCTGCGCCTGGTCGGCCGGGACGCCGAGCGCGTCGGGCGTGAAGTACTCGTTCAGTTCGGTCAGCTTCTCGAAGACCTCGGTCCAGGCCGCCTCGTCGGCGAAGCTCGTCTCGCCGGCGCGCATCCGCTCGTCGAGGTCCGGCTGCTCGGCGTGGACCAGGGTGCCGGCCAGTGCGTAGACGAAGAACTGGAGGTAGACCCCTCCGGAGAGCCCGGCCGCGATCGGGGTCTTCCCCGCGGCCTCAAGCTCCTCGCAGACGGCGAGCAACTCGCTCCAGGTGGTGGGGACCTCCAGCGACAGCTCCTCGAACACCTCCTTGTTGTAGGCGGCGACGATCGCGTTGCGTCCGACCGGGTAGGCGACGGTGCGCTCCCCGTCTCCCGCCAACACGCCCGTGGACTCGTCGAGTCGGCTCGCCCATTCGGAGTCGGACAGGTCGGCCAGCTCGTCCGCCTCGCCGAGCACCCCGGCCGAGACGGGGCTGGAGTACCCCGGCGAGACCCGGATGATGTCGGGCGCTGTGCCGGAGGTCAGTTGGACGCGCAGCTGCTGGTTGAGCTCCTCGGCTGCCGCGTGGGAGGCGTCCACGGTCACGCCCTCCTGCTCCTCGTACGCCGCGTACAGGTCCGCCAGTCCCGTGTTCTGCTCGGGGCTGGTGTACGTGGTCAGCGTCGCGGCATCGCCGTCACCGTCACCGGTGTTGACGAAGCCGCAGCCGGACAGGGCGAGCAGGGTGGTCAACCCGGCCGCCAGCCCGGCCCGGGCCGGGCGGTGCCGACGGGCCATGTGGTTGGGGCTCATGTTTCCTCCTTCACCGGCGGGGCCGGGGGTTCCTGGGACGGACCGCCGGGCGCGGGCCCTGCTGGTCCTGGGGGTGGCGGGGGGACGGTGACGTCGCCGGGGACGGTGGCGCCGGTGTCGCGCAGCGTGCGGTGGATCGTGGGGAGGGGCACGTCCCGTACGGCGGTGCCGTCCCGCACCGACAGTGCGGCGACCGTCCCGGCCGCCTGCCCCATCGCCATGCAGGACGCCTGTACGCGGTAGGCCGAGTTCGCCTCCTGGTCACCGGAGACCGCACGGCCGGCGACCAACAGCGATCCCGGCGCGTCCCTGGGCACCATCGCGCCCAGCGGGATGGTGGGCAGCACGCCGTAGTCGAGGGGACGGATGTCGATCCCGTCGCCGTCGGAACGGTGCACGTCGATGGGGTAGAAGCTGTAGGAGACGGCGTCGTCCCACAGCCGGCCGGTCCGGTAGTCGTCGACGGTCACCCGTTCGACGCCGTCGATGGTGTAAGTCTCCCGGATGCCGGTCTCCACCGCCCAGGACTCGATGGACAGCCGCTCCAGCCCCGGCTGCGCCCGCAGGAACCGGAAGATCCGCAACAGCGCGCGGCGCCCTGCGAGTTCGGCCTCGGTCCTGGTGCGACTCGTGCCGCCGTCCACCCCCGTGACATGAATCGCGTTCTCGCCCCGGTGGCGCAGCAGCTTCCGCAGCGGGCGGGAGGCGGACTGGAAGTCGTCGGCGCGCAGCGTGCCGTCCACGAGCGCGGCGTCATAGGCCAGGTCGAGCGCGTCGAGGTCTATCCCGTCCAGGGAGCGGTGGTCGTAGCCGCCGAACCGCACCATCAACGTGCCGGGCTGCCGCTCCGGATTGCGCGATCTCGGCAGGCCGGCCAACGCCACCACGTCGGCGTCGCCGGTGCAGTCCACGACGCGGGCCGCGCTGATCTCGCGCAGCCCCTCCTTGCCGCAGAGCACCACCCGCCACCGCGACCCGGTCCAGGAGACGGCGGCCACCATGGTGTGCAGCAGCAGCTCGGCGCCCGACCCGAGCACCGCGCGGTCCGCGAGGGCGGCGTAGACCGGCGCGCTCACCGGGACCTGAAGCCGGTAGTGCGGCAGATCCCAGCGGGAGAAGTCGGGCAGCTTCGTCCCGCCGACCGTCACCGCCTCGCGCACCAGCCGCCAGCCGACGCCCGTGATGATCTGTTGTCCCCAGGCGTGGAAGAGTCCGGGCAGCGCGACTCCGGCGACGGTCGTCGTGCCGCCCAGCGCGCCGTTCTTCTCGACCAGCCCGGTGCGTGCGCCGAGCGTGGCCGACTGGATCGCGGCACAGATCCCGGCCGGGCCGCCGCCGACGACCAGCACGTCCAACTCCTCACGCACCTGGGGCCTCCCCACGGTCGGCGCCCGTGGGCGCGCCCACCAGCCGGGACAGCTCGGCGGCCGAGGCGATCGTCGCCTCCCGCAGCCGGCGCTCGTGCTCCGGCGTGCGACGGGCCGACGGATAGCCAAGGCACAGCGCGGCGACGACCCGCCCGTTGTGGTCGCGCACCGGGGCGGCGATCCCGCAGACCCCGGCGACCTCCTCGTCGTGGTTGGTGGCGTACCCGTCCCGGGCCACCGCCGCCAACTCGCCCAACACCCCTGCCCGATCGAACTCGGCGTGGCCGGAGGACAGCAGCCGATCCCGCTCGATGTCCGGGAGCCCGGCCAGCAGCACCTTCCCGGCGGCGGTGTGGATCAACGGCCCGACGGGCTCGGGGGCCGAACGCATCGTCGTCGGGTTGACGTTCAGCAGCTGGGGGCCGACCAGCACGCTGACGTCCACCCGTCGACCGTGCTGGAGCGTGGCGAGCTGCACGGTCTCGCGGCTGGTCTCCCACAGGTCCCGCAGCACGGGGGCGGCGACAGCTCCCAGGTCGTTCTGGAGCGTGTAGGTGCGGTTCAGCTCGAAGAACCGGGGGCCGAGCACATAGCGGCGGGTGGACTCGATCTGCGCGACGAGGCCGTGCATCACCAGGGCCGAGAGCAGCGTGCGTCCGGTGGAGGCTCGCAGGCCGACCGCGTCGGTCGCTTGGGACAGCCCTATCCCTGCGGGGCCGGCGCCGGCCAGGCACTCCAGCAGCGCCGTCACCCGGTCGATGGTCTGAATCGGGCTCCTGACCGCCCCGGCCCGGGTGCCCCCGGTGGGTTCGGACCTGTCCTCTTCGACAGCCATGATCCTCGCTGATCCTTCGCTTCTACAATGTAGAAGGCAGTTCGACTTTGTCAGAGCACACCATGGCACTCCAGGGATTTCGTGACAAGAGGTCGGACAAAAACGATTCAATGAAGGAGGTGGAGCGCCTTCGGGAGCCCTCGTGGAAGCGGGCCGTGGGTGGGCTCACGCGATCAAGGCGCGCGGCCGAGCCCATCTGACGTGGCGCAGGCGCTGCTGAATCGGGCCCGTGCAGAGGACGTCCGGTATCGGCGGGAGTGTCGGCGGCCGATCTCGGCGGAGACCACACGCGGTGATGTCCCTGGGGGCACACCCGATGGATGGCGTGCTGTCAGACCACCGGGACGTTCAGTTCGCCGTCGTCAGTCGACTCCCCGGTGACGCCCAGCGACGCCCGTATCGCGGAGATCGCGGCGATCGCGGCGATCGTTTACCCGGCGCGGGTGAGGGCCGTCGGCCGGCGAGAAACCGGGGGTCGGAACAGGTCTGACGGGGTGTCCTGAAGGGCTCGCACGGTAACCCAGGAGACCACGCCTTCAAGCCCCTGACCTGTGGTTCCCTCGCCGATGGCCGGATCGGGGGAGGCCCCCCACGGAACGGGTCACGGCTGTCCACCGTTCCGTTCGGCGCCTCCGTCGATCTCCTTGGCCGCGCTCCTCAACGCCGCGAGCAGGGCCGGGACCTCGTCGTCGGTCAGCGCTCCCGAGATGCCGAGCGCGGCGTACGGCGGGTGGCCGATGGTGACGGCGACGGTGCTCATTCCCGGCTCGGTCCCGATGAGCGCGTAGCCCTGCTCGCGGGTGCGCCTCAGGGTGGCGAGGAGGCCGTCCGCCCCGTCCAACGGGGGGCGCGGGGAACTCAGTTGGAACAGCGAGTCGTCGGTGGGGGCGTACACCTCGCGCACCTGCTCGTCGGGCTCGTGCGCGAGCAGGGCGATCCCGAGGCCCGAGGAGGCGGCCGGCCATGAGGTGCCCTGGAGCATATGGGCCTCGGGATCGCGGGTGCCGACGTGGTAGAGGTAGCTGACCTGGTCGCGCCAGAGCACGCCGAGCGCGACCGCGTGGCCGAAGTCGTGCAGGCCGCGCAGGTGGCGCAGGGCCCGGTCGATCAGCCCCGAACCGTGCAGGCTCTGTGCCGCCAGCACATGGATGCCGGTGCCCGGCCGGTACTTGCGGCCCTCCACCTGCTCGGCGAGCCGCATCGCCGCCAGGGTGCGCAGGAGGCGGTTGACGCGGGTCGGCTCCAGCCCCAGGAGCCTCGCCAGCTCGCGGGTGCCCAGCGGGCGCTCGCTGCTGACCAGGGCCTGGAGGCAGGCGATTCCGTCCATCAGGGACCGGTTGGGCTGGGCTGGCAACACGTCGCTGTTATAGCACCGAACGGGTCATCCGGAGAAATCGACGGCGACGGTGAGCGTCCCCGGGTGGGCCACCCGGAGCACGTGCTGGCGCCTGGCCCCGTCGGCGAAGAAGGTGCGGCTGGTCGGCGTGAGCGTCGTCGAGCGCGCCGTGCCCCAGGAGAACGTCGCGGTCACGCCGGCCCGGGTGATCGTGAACCCGGTCGCGTTCGCGCTCGCCTCGGTGTTGTAGACGACCGGCGTGCCGCTCCCGGCGAACGCCAGCGCGTCGTCGGGCTGGAGGACGAGCGGGACCATCTCGGTCGCGGCGCCACCGGCGGTGACCGCGCGGCAAAGCCCGGTGTCGGTGAACGTCGTGGTGGTCACCACATCGACGTGCGAGGCGGTCTGCCGGATGCGGAAGTCGCCGCTGATCGCGTCGACCTCGGCGTCGGGAATCGTCGCCTCGGCCGTGGTCAGGAACGTCGGCGTGAGGCTGGCCGCCGTCGTCGACTGCCGGGCGTCGTCGTCGCCCGTGTCGAGCACGGTCGCCCAGAACTCGTCGCCGGCGCCGTTGTTGAGTCCCACCGCGAGGGTGCCCATCGCCGGATGCCACAGCAGTTGGAGGCCGTGGCTGACCCGGGCGCTGGCCCGCTGGCCGAAGAGCGCCCCCGCGTAGTAGCGGGGCCGGCGCACGAACACGAAGCGCGTGTCCAGCACGGGAGTTGACCGCAGCCGGGTCCAGCGCGCGGACCGCAGGTGCGAGAGCAGGCCGAAGGCGGCGTCCTTCTGCGCCTGGGTCGGCCCCTGGGGTGCGCGGGAGATGTGCATCCACAGCCGGGGCGAGGTGTCCTGCTTCGCCCTGGCCGGCACGGGCGCCGTGGCCGCCGCCCAGGCTGCCCGCTCGGCGGTGCGCTCCTCGCGGGAGGTGAGGAACGCGGCGAGCTTGGGCTGCGTGTCCAGGAACCGGCTGGCGAACGCCCGGCTGTCCGAGGTGTCGGGCGTCGTGTCGAGCAGCGGTGTGCCGGAGACGGTGCGCGAGGAGGCGGCCGCCATCCGGATGAAGCCGCCGGCGCCCGGCTCGCGCACGGTCGTGTACTGGAAGAAGTCGACCCATTGGCCGACCTGCGACTCCAGTGCGGTGCCGCCGATCCTGTCGTGCAGCTCGCCCAGGTCGGGCAGTTGGACGTTGGCGTTGTACCCGGAGTCGAACCCCCTGGCCTCGTAGAACCAGCCGCCCGGCGACTGCCCGCGCTGGCCGAGCAGCACGACGCGCTCGCGCACGGTCGCCAGCAGCGCGGCGTCCTCAAGCGCCTCGGCGGCGGCGGCCGCGCCGGCCAGCCCGGCGGCCGTCTGGTTGGCGTAGCCGATCGGGTCGCTCCACGGCGCCGAGTGGGAGGTGTCCAGCAGCCAGGCCGACGACGCGGCGATCGCCTCGCGCATCCGCACCCGCCGGGCGTGCTCGGTGCCGGCGTCGCGCATCTCCACGAGGGCCCGGGCCAGCGCCACGGTGCCGAAGCCGGTGGGCGCGAGGCCGTGTTCGGTCGCCGAGTACTCGGGGAACGACCCGTCGGCGTGCTGGAGACCCAGGTAGTAGTCGACGGCGGCCTCAAGCCGCGCCCGCAGGGCGGCGTTCCCGTAATACGGGTTCCAGGGCCGGTCGTTGGCGAGGAACCACGCG
This sequence comes from Streptomyces sp. NBRC 109706, assembly GCF_000974485.1. GTDB lineage: Bacteria > Actinomycetota > Actinomycetes > Streptomycetales > Streptomycetaceae > Streptomyces. Next base: position 193,624 of record NZ_BBOM01000008.1, read on the forward strand.
AGGGTCGCGACATGTTCCATGACGCGGGCGTTGAACGGCTCGCTCGGCGTGCGCCACCAGCCGCCGGCCATCCAGCCGTGCCGCTCGGAGCCGTCGGTGACGATGTCGTTCGCCATCGGCGCGAGGATCTTCAGATAGCCGGCGAAGATCTGCTCGTGCGGCGCGAACAGCGAGCGGTCGGGTTCGGCGGGCAGCGGGGGGACGGTGGCCAGGGCGGCGTGCGCCGGGGGCGCGTTCACCAGGGGCACGGTCGCGGCCAGCGCCGTGGCGCCGGCTCCGAGCAGCAGGGTGCGGCGGGTCACAAGCGGGGGGACGGGTAGGCGGTGTTCGTGAGTCATCTTTGACCTCGAATGAGTCTCGTGAGGAGCGCGGAGGCGCTTCAGCCCTTGACGCCGGTACGGGCGAGTCCTTCTACGAACTGACGCTGTGCGAACAGGAACACGATGAGAATGGGAATGACGGTGAGCGCGGTGGCGCCGATCTGCGTGCTGTACATCGGCTCGCCATAGACGTCCTGGAACTGGGTGAGGCCGAGTCCGACGGTGAACCGTTCCTCACTGCGCAGGAAGATGAGCGGTTCGAAGTACATGTTGAACGAGTTGAGGAACTTCATGATCGCGACGGCGGCGATCGCCGGGCCGGCGAGGGGGAACGCGATGCGCGCGAAGATCCCGAGCCGGCCGAGTCCGTCGAGCCGGGCGGCCTCCTCCAACTCCACGGGGAGGGAGAGGAAGAACTGCCGGAAGATGAAGACCCCCACCACGCACTGCGGACCGAAGATCGGCACGATGATCAGCGGCCAGTGGGTGTCCATCCAGCCGAGTTCGGAGACCCAGCGGAAGATCGGGATGATGGTGACCTCACCCGGGACCATCAGCGCCGAGACCAGCACGAGGAACAGGCCGTTGCGGAACGGGAAGCGGATGCGTGCGAACGCGTAGCCGGCCAGCGCGCACACCACGATGGACACGGCCGTCACGATGACCGCGATATACAGCGAGTTGACGTACTGCCGCGCGAACGGGGTGGCTGTGAAGATCTTCGAGACCCCGTCCAGTGTCCACTCCTTCGGCAGGAGCGTCGGCGGGGTGGCGAAGATCTCGTGCGAGGGCTTGAACGCGGCGAGGACCATCCAGACCGTCGGGTAGACGAACGGAATCGACAGGACGGTCAGCAGCAGGTAGAGCGTCGCCTTCGACGCGACCGCGCTCCAGGGGGCGCGGCCCCGGCGGCGGGGTACGACCTTTTCAGACCTCATCGTGCACCCACCTGCGACGCCACTTCCACTGCACCATCGTGAGGGCCAGGGTGACGGCGAACAGCAGCACGCCGATCGCGGCCGCGTAGCCGAAGTCGTTCTGCCGGAAGGCCGTCTGGTAGAGGAGATAGGAGATGACCGTCGTCTCCCGACCCGGGCCGCCCGAGGTGAGGACCTGGATGGGGACGAACACGTCCATCGCCGCGATCATGGTGATGATCGAGACGAGCAGAATCGTCGGCGTGATGAGCGGCAGCGTCACGGATCGGAAGGTGCGCCAGACGCCGGCGCCGTCGAGTCGGGCCGCCTCCCTCAGCTCGCCCGGCACGCCCTGGAGCGCGGCGAGGAAGAGGATCATGTTCATCCCGACGCCCTTGAAGACCTGGATGACGACGACGGTGATCAGCGCCCAGTCCGGGTCGCGCAGCCAGTTCGGCCCGTCGATCCCGACCAGCGCCAGCGCGCCGTTGACGCCGCCGTTGTCCGCGACGAGATAGCCCCAGATCAGCACCCAGGCCACCGCCGACACGATCACCGGCGAGAAGAACAGCGCGCGGAACGTTGTGATGCCGCGCAGCCGTTGGTTCAGGAGCACGGCCAGGAGCAGCGCGAGGCTGATGTTCAGCACCATCAACAGCGCCGTGAAGGTGAGGGTCGTCAGCAGCGCCCCCCAGACGACGTCGTCGCCGAGCAGCCGGTCGAAGTTGTCGAGCCCGATCCAGCTGAACTCGCCCAGCAGCGGGTTCCACTGATGGAACGCGTACCAGACGACATACCCGAACGGCACGAGCCCGAGCCCGATCACCCCGACGACCGCCGGCGCCACGAACGCCAGGCCGACCGCCGCGTCGTTCCGCGCCAGCCGGCGGGAGGCGGACCGACGCGGTCCTGCCCCGGCCGTCCCGGGCGTGTCACGCCTCCTCATTCGCCGAGTGAGGGCTCGATCGACGAGCAGACGTCGGCCAGGACCGCCTCGACGTCCGCTTCCGGGGACCACAGGGAGTCCATCGACGCCCGGATGGTGTCGGCCATCGCGCTCAGACGTGGGTGGCCGACCTTGGTCGTCGCCGTGCGCGCCGGGTCGATCAGGGTCTCCTGGAGTTGCTCCTCGGTGAGCGTCGGCGCCGCCGCCCGCAGCGTCTCGACGGTGAGCAGCGACTCGCGCGGCGGGGGGAAGAACCGCGCGAGCTTCGCCGCGTTCTCCGGGTTGGTGAAGTAAGCGAGGAAGTCGGCCGCCACTTCGGGGTGGTCGCCGTTGGCGAGGACGCCGATCCCGGCCTGGCCCATCACCGGGACGGTGCCGGCCGGCCCTTCGGGCAGCGGCACGAAGTCCCACTCGAAGGCGTCGCCGAGCCCGGCGGACAGGCTCAACTGGCCGATGCGGAAGGCCGCCTGGCCGGAGGCGAAGTCGACCGTCTCACCGACCGCGGGGAACGCGCGGTGGTCGTAGACCTGCGCGTGGTACCACTCGAAGAAGGCGACGCTCTCCGGGCTGGTGTACGCGCATGTCGTGCCGTCCTCGCTCCAGGGCCTGGCCCCCCAGGCCAGACCGAGCGGCGTGATGGCGCCGTTGGGCAGCGCGTACGGGTCGTCGACGCTCAGCTGGATGCCGGCGACTCCCTCACCCTCGGCAGTCGCGGACGCGACCTCGGCGAGGCGGTCCCAGGTCCACCCGCCGCCGGCGATCAGCTCGCGCGGGTCCGGCTGTCCTGCCGCGGCGAGCAGATCGGCGTTGACATAGACGCCGAACGGGCTGGTGGAGAACGGGTAGGCGTAGAGCGCCTCGCCGTCCCGCCACAGCTCGGTCGCGGACGGCACGAGGTCTTCGACGTCATAGCCCTCGGTCCCGGCGAACACGGGGCCGAGGTCGGTCAGCACGCCGCTGGAGACGAACTCCTCGGCGTAGGACTCGGTGATCCACATGAGGTCGGGGGCGTCGCCGCCCGCGATCTGCGTGGTGACGGCGCTCACATAGGTGCCGTCGGTGATCGCGTCGAACTCCACGCCGCTGACCCGGTCGGGATGGGCCTCGACATAGGCGTCGGCGATCTCCTGAAGGACGGCCTGGTGCTCCTCGTTGCCGCTCCAGGTCGTCATCCGGAGCTGGACAGGCCCGTCGGCGGACGACCCCTCGTCGCTGCCGGAACAGGAGGTGAGGGTGAACGCGACCGCCAGCGTCGTCGCGGCGGCGACGGCTCTGGGCGTCCGTATGCGGACTAGGGGCTTCATGCGTGCGGTCCTCCTTGACTGCGGCGCTCCAGATGGCGTCTCGCTGCGGGGCCCGTCCAGTCAGGGAACGGGAGTTGGCGCCAAAGTGTCGCTTTTATAGCACGTTGCTGCTTGAATGTTGCTGTTATAGCATTCGGCAGCCGCGATGTCACCCCTTCCGTGAGAGGCGGTGCGCACGGTTGTCCGACCGGTGTCAGTGAAGCCGAACGCCAATGAATCCGAACGAAGCCAAATGAAACAAAACGAAGGGTGATGCACGTGGAGATCCGGGCAGACGTCGCCATTCTCGGCGGAGGACTGGGCGGTGTTTCCGCCGCCCTGGCCGCTCTCCAGGCGGGACGCCGGGTGGTGATCACCGAATCGACGCGCTGGCTCGGCGGACAGCTCACCAGCCAACTCGTCCCCACCGACGAGCACCTGTTCATCGAGAAGGACGGCGCCAACCGCTCCTACCGGACCTTCCGCGACGGCCTGCGCGGCATCTACCGCGACCGGTTCCCGCTCACCGACACCGCGCGCGCCGCCCCGCACCTCAACCCGGGCGCCGCCTGGGTCAGCCCGATCAGCACGGACCCCCGCGTCGCCGTGGCGCTCATCGACGAACTGCTCCTGCCGTATGTGGTCTCCGGCCACCTCACCGTGCTGCGGGAGACGACACCCGAGCAGGTCGAGTCCGACGGCGACCGCGTCACGGGCGTGCGGGTGGTGTCCGCCGACGGCACGGCCACCGACATCACCGCGCCGTATGTGCTCGACGCGACCGAGCTGGGCGACGTGCTGGCGCTCGGCGGCGTCGAGCACGTATCCGGGCGCGAGTCCCGGGAGATGACGGGCGAGCCGAGCGCGGCCGAGACCGCCGACCCCACCGACATGCAGTGCGTCACCTGGTGCTTCGCGGTCGACCACCTCGACGGCGAGGACCACACCATCGACCGGCCGGACGACTACGCGCGGTTCCGTGACTGGCGCCCGCACCAGATGGACCACAAGCTGATGCTGGGCTGGGAGGACGGCCTTGACGCCGAGGGCCGGCCCCGGCTGGTGTGGCGGATGTCGCCCAACCCCGACGACGACCCGTCCGCCGTGGACCCCGACCACCGCAACATGGGCACCACCCCCGACCTGTGGACCTACCGCAGGATCGCCGCCCGCCGGCAGTTCCGCCCCGACTTCTACCGCAGCGACATCACCGTCGTGAACTGGCCCATGAACGACTACGCCGGCGGGCCGCTCTTCGGCGTCCAGGACGCGGCCGACCACTGGCGGCAGGCCAAGGAGCTGAGCAGGTCGGTGCTGTACTGGCTCCAGACGGAGGCGCCCAGGCCCGACGGCGGCACCGGCTGGCCCGGCCTGCGGCTGCGGGCTGATGTCGCCGGCACCGAGGACGGCTACGCCATGCACCCCTACATCCGCGAGTCCCGCCGTGTCCTGGCGAAGAAGACGATCACCGAGCAGGAGGTCTCACTGCGGATACGCGGCGACCGGGGCGCCGCGACCTACCCCGACAGCGTGGGCGTGGGCCACTACTTCTGGATCGACCGGCACGCCTCCACCGTCAGCGGCCGTCACCCGGGCGACCGGCCGCAGCCGTTCGAGATCCCGCTCGGCGCGCTGCTGCCACGGCGGGTGCGGAACCTGCTGCCCGCCGCCAAGAACATCGGAACGACCCAGATCACCAACGGTTGTTACCGGCTCCACCCCGTCGAGTGGTCGATCGGCGAGGCCGCCGGCGCCCTGGCGGCGTTCTGCCTCGACCGCGGCACCGAGCCGCACGCCGTGCACGCCGACACCGCGCTGCTCGACGAGTACCAGGCGCTTCTCGTCCGGCGCGGCGTCCAACTCCGCTGGCCCGCCGGGCTCCGCTGGAGCTGAGCCCCCGCACCGGCCAGGATTGTCCGTCGGCCGCCCCGTGGCGGCCCACCCCAAGGAGCCCGAAAAGCCCATGAGTTCACCACGCGACCCGCTGACCGTGGCACCCGCCACCGACCACCGCGCGTTCCGCACCGAACACCTCCAGGCCGACACGGTGATCGTCGGAGGGGGGTTGGCCGGGACGTGCGCGGCCGTGACCGCCGCCCGGGCCGGCGCCCGCGTCGTCCTGGTCCAGGACCGGCCCGTGCTCGGCGGCAACGCCTCCAGCGAGATACGGCTCTGGGCGCTGGGCGCCAGCGCGCAGTTGTCCAACAACAACCGGTGGGCCCGTGAGGGCGGGGTCCTCGACGAGATCCTTGTCGAGAACACCTTCCGCAATCCCGAGGGCAACGCCGTGCTCTTCGACACCGTCCTGCTGGAGAAGGTCGTTGCCGAGCCGAACATCACCCTGCTGCTGAACACCGCCGCGACCGGCGTCACCAAGGAGGGCGAGCGGATCGGCTCCGTCACCGCCTTCTGCGCCCAGGACTCCACCCGGTACGAACTGGCGGCGCCGGTCTTCTGCGACGCCTCCGGCGACGGCGTGCTCGGCTTCCTCGCCGGGGCCGCGTACCGCATGGGCGCCGAGGGACGGGAGGAGTTCGGCGAGCTCTTCGCCCCCGAGGAGTCCTACGGCGCGCTGCTGGGGCATTCGATCTACTTCTACACCAAGGACGTCGGGGTGCCCGTGCGGTTCACCCCGCCCGGCTACGCGCTGGACGACATCACCGAGATCCCCAGGTGGCGCAGCTTCGACACCACCGTGCAGGGCTGCCGACTGTGGTGGATCGAGTACGGCGGCCGGCTCGACACCGTGCACGACACCGAGCGGATCAAGTGGGAACTGTGGAAGATCGTCTACGGCGTCTGGAACCACCTGAAGAACTCGGGCGCGTTCCCCGAGGCCGAGACGCTGACCCTGGACTGGGTCGGGCTGATCCCCGGCAAGCGCGAGAGCCGCCGGTTCGAGGGCCTTCACATGCTCCGTCAGCAGGACATCGTGGAACAGCGCACCCACGAGGACGCCGTCGCCTCCGGCGGCTGGTCGCTCGACCTGCACCCGGCCGATGGCGTGTACAGCGCACACGAGGGCAGCAGCCACCTGCACGCGCGCGGGGTCTACCAGATCCCCTACCGCTGCACGGTCAGCCGCGATGTGCCCAACCTCCTGTTGGCCGGGCGGATCATCAGCGTGACCCATGTCGCCTTCGCCTCCACCCGCGTCATGGCCACCTGCGCCCAGATCGGGCAGGCGGTCGGCCTGGCCGCCGCGTGGTGCGCCCGGGACGGTCTGCTCCCCGCCGACCTGGTCCACCCCGAGCGGATGCGCGCCCTCCAACGTGAACTCCTGCGCACCGGGCAGCACATCCCCGGACTGCGGCTCGACGCTCCGGACGACCTTGCCCGGCAGGCCACGCTGACGGCTTCGAGCGAGCTGAACCTGGCCACCATGCCGGCCGACTCTCCCGCGGTGCCGCTGGACCACTCGCGCGCCCAACTGCTGCCGCTGGCCCCCGGCCGGGTACCGCGGCTGACGCTCACCGTCGACGTGGCCGCGCCCACCACGCTGCGCGTGGAGATCCGCACCGGGAACCGGCCCGACGACTACACCCCCGATGTGGTGCTCGCCGCCCGGGACTTCGACCTCGGCGCGGGCGAGGGGCAGCGGATCACGCTCGACGTCCCGGCGTCGATCGACGCTCCCCGCTACGCCTTCGTCGTCCTGAGGCGGAACGACGACGTGTCCGTGCGCACCACCAGCCACCGCGTCACCGGCCTGCTCTCCGTCACGCACACCTCGACCCAGGAGGCGGACCCCGCTGTCGGCCGACCGCGGGTCGAGTTCTGGACCCCCGAACGACGGCCGGGCGGGCGCAACCTGGCGTTGTCGATCGACCCGCCGTTGCGCGCCTGGCCGGCGGCGAGCCTCGGCAACGGCCACGCGCGCCCCACCGCCCAGCCCAACGCCTGGGCGGCGGACGTCGATGACGACCGGCCCACCGTCCGCCTGCGCTGGGACGCCCCCCGGCGCCTCACCCGCCTGGAACTGAGCTTCGACACCGACTTCGACCACCCCATGGAGTCCGTCCTGTGGGGCCACCCCGAGCGGGCGATGCCGTTCTGCGTCCGCCACTACCTCGTGCGCGCCGGCGAGCGCGTCGTCGCCGAACGCACGGACAACCACCAGACCCGCGACACCCTCACCTTCGACCCGCCCGTCGACACCGACGAACTCTCCGTCGAGGTGCTGGCCTCCCACGGCGACACCCCACCGGCGATCTTCGCCGTCCGGTGCTACTGACCACGACGGGAGAAGGGGTACGGAGGTCCGGGGCCCGGTACGGGAGCGCGAGGAGGGCCGGGTGGCCGCGGCGCGTTCTGGGGTGAGTGAGGTTGGGGCGACAGGAAGCGAGCGATTGGCCACGGTCTCCCGTGCACGCCGTTGACGACGCGTCGAATTCGGCCCTCGTGCTACAGCTGGCTTGCCATGCCAAACTTAGCTGGCTAGCTTGGGGTTGCCAAGCTGGCTGCCGTTCCGTCTGAGGGGACCTTTCCGCATGCGCTACACCACTTTCGGTCGTCGTTCTGGGCTGCGTGTCTCGCAGTACGCGCTGGGTACGGGGAACTTCGGTACCGGGTGGGGCGTGGGTGCGGAGCGCGAGGAGGCGAAGGCCATCTTCGAGCGGTTCGTGGAGGCGGGCGGGAACTTCATCGACACGGCCGATGTCTATCAGGGCGGCCAGTCGGAGCAGCTCGTGGGCGAGTTCATCCACGCCGACCGCGACGACCTGGTGCTGGCGACGAAGTCCACGGTCGGCGCCCACCCTGGAGGCGGCCTCTCGCGCACCGGCAACAGCCGCAAGAATCTGCGTACTTCCGTCGAGGCCAGCCTCGGACGGCTGAACACCGACTACATCGACATCCTGTGGGTGCACTACCCCGACGCGCTCACCCCCGTCGAGGAACTCCTGCGCGGGCTGGACGACCTGGTGTCCCAGGGCAAGATCCTCCACGCGGCGTTCTCGAACTTCCCGGCCTGGCGGGTATCCCGCGCCGCGGCGATCGCCGATCTCTCCGGCTGGGCTCCCGTAACCGGCATCCAGATCGAGTACAGCCTGGTCGAGCGCACCGCGGACCGGGAGCTGCTGCCCGCGGCCGAGGCCCTCGGGCTCGGCGTGACCCTGTGGTCACCGCTGGGCGGCGGACTCCTCACCGGCAAGTACCGGCACAGCGAGAAGGGACGGCTGACGGACTGGAACCGCCTGGTACACACCGAGTCCACCGAGCAGAAGACCGCCGTCGTCGACTCCGTGATCGACATCGCGGATCAGGTCGGGGCGCCCCCCGCGCAGGTCGCGGTGGCCTGGGTCAACGAGCGCTCCCGGCGCCTGGCGACATCCTCCGTCCCGATCATCGGCCCGCGGAACCTCGCTCAGCTCGATGACTACCTCGGCGCACTCGATGTCGAACTCGGCACCGACGGGTACGAGCGGCTGAGCGAGGTCAGCGCGCCCCTCCTCGGCGTTCCTCACGAAGCGAACGCGGCATCGCTGGACGGGCTCCAGGGCGGCGCCGCGGCGCTTGTCGATGCTCCCGTCGTACCGGTCGCCTGACCGTCCGCGAGCGATGACCTCCACCAGCGGCCGAGCGGCCCGAACGAAGACCATCAGCTATCAGGCACCGGAGCCCGACCGCGAAAGACTCTTCGCGCTCTCCGGGCTTGAGCAGTTGCGACAGATCCAGGCGGGGGTTCTGCCCGATCCGCCGATCAGCAGCCTCTTCGGGCTGAGGATCGTGAACGTCGACGAGGGCGATGTCGTGTTCACTGCCGAGCCCGACGAGTCCCACTACAACCCCATCGGGTCCGTCCATGGCGGCTTCTTCGCCACCGTCCTCGACACGGCCTGCGGCTGTGCCTTCCACACCACCCTTCCCCCGGGAGTCGGTTACACGACTCTGGAGATCAAGGTGTCCTTCCTGCGGCCGATCACCGCCGACACGGGCATGGTCACCGCCCACGGCTGGGCCATCCGCAGGGGGCGCGGTGCCGGTTTCACGGACGCCGACATCCGTGATCGCGACGGACGCGTCCTCGCCACTGCGTCCAGCACGCTTCTCGTGACCCAACCCAGGTCCATACGGTGACGCCCCTTGGGCCGTGGTCCACGTCGCCGCACTGGCTCGGTAGGCGTGGTTCCTTCTTGGGCCGCGGCGGCCTTTCTCCCTCTCGCCCTCTGGTCCGGCGGAGCGCCCAGCGTGCTCTGCCCGATCTACTCCGAGCAGTGGAACCCGTTGTGACGAGACGCGCGGCGGCGCTGGAGCCGATCACCCACTCGGTCATGTCTTGCCGCCTTCGGCATGGACAGCCGCGGATCAGGAAGGCGTGAGGGGTGTCACTTCCTGACGAGCGGTCGGGGCGAGTTCGAAGGGGTGGGCGACGCGGTCTTCATCCGGCGTGGGCGGTGGCCGCCGTCACGTTCCTGGCGCTGATCGGGGCCGCTGGTTTCCGTGCCGCCCCGGGTGCGCTGATGGTGCCGTTGAACGACGAGTTCGGCTGGTCGACCAGCGTGATGTCGCTGGCTGTGAGCATCAACCTCGTTCTCTACGGCCTGACGGCACCGTTCGCCGCCGCGCTCATGGACCGCTTCGGTGTGCGGCAGGTCGTCGCGGCCGCTCTGTCGCTGGTGGCCCTGGGCGCCGGTGGCAGCGTCTTCATGACCGCGTCATGGCAGCTGCTCCTCTTCTGGGGGCTGCTGATCGGGCTGGGGACCGGCGCCATGGCCCTGGTCCTCGCCGCGACCGTCACCAACCGGTGGTTCCACACCCGTCGGGGGCTGGTGATGGGTGTTCTCACCGCCGGATCGGCCACCGGACAGCTCGTCTTCCTCCCCGTGGTGGCTCATCTGGCCGAGAGCTCCGGGTGGCGATCGGCCTCGCTGGCGGTAGCGGGCGCCGCACTGCTGGTGGTGCCCGTCGTGTGGCTGGTGATGCGTGACCGTCCCGAGGACAGAGGCGTGCGTCCCTACGGTGCGGACGAAACCTATGCGGCACCGCTTCCGGCCAGCGGAGGCGCGACCAGGCGCGCACTCGGAGGACTGGTCTTCGCCGTACGGCACCGCTCCTTCTGGGGGCTCGCCGTAGCCTTCGCGATCTGTGGTGCCACCACCAACGGACTGATTGGTATTCACTTCATTCCGTCCGCCCATGACCACGGCATGTCGACAACCACCGCCGCCGGCCTGCTCGCCGCTGTCGGCGTCTTCGATATCGCAGGAACAGTCGCGTCCGGCTGGCTCACCGACAAGTACGACCCTCGCAAGCTGCTCGCCGGCTACTACGTCTTCCGCGGGGCCGGTCTGGTCTCGTTGCCGTGGCTTCTCTCGGATTCCGTGCATCCCGGCATGGTGGTGTTCATCGTGTTGTACGGCCTGGACTGGGTGGCCACGGTTCCTCCCACCGCGGTTCTGTGCCGGCAGCTCTTCGGAGACCACGGGACGATCGTCTTCGGCTGGGTCTTCGCCTCCCACCAACTGGGAGCCGCCGTGGCGGCGCTCGGAGCCGGACTCATCCGTGACGCGTTCGGCACGTACATGTACGCCTGGTGGGGCGGCGCGGCGCTCTGCGCCGTGGCTGCCGCGCTCTCCGTCGGCGTGCGGTCCGGATCCGAGGAACGAGAACCTGTCCGTATCCGACCGCGAGCTGTCGACCCCGCCGGGAACGCCGAGGAGGATGGAGCGAAACGGGCGTAGGAAGCTGGCGGCGGAGGTCGAACGGTTACGGTGCTCGGGGCGTTGGGGGAGCTTGAAGCGTCCCTGGCTTGGTCGTGGCAAGCCAGAGTAGGCTCTCATCATGCCTTCTCGGTCAAGAGCGCTCGCCGAAGCCCTGGACAGTTCGTGTGCGATCACGCGTTGTCTCGGTGTGCTCAGTGACCCCTGGAGCTTCCTCCTGCTGCGGGAGGCGTTCTTCGGCCGGCGTACGTTCGCCGAGTTCCGTGATCGACTCGGGATCGCCACCGACGTGTTGAGTGCGCGTCTCGCCGGTCTTGTCGAGCACGGGGTCCTGCGGAAGGTCGCCTACCGCGAGCCCGGCCAGCGTACTCGTTTCGCCTATGCGCTCACCCCGGCGGGGGAGGAGCTGAAGCTCGTGCTCATCGCGTTGCAGCAGTGGGGGGAGGAGCACGTGCCGATCGGTGAGCCGTTGGGAGTCGTTCCTCTCGCGCGTGAATCACGGCGCCGCGTCCGGGCGGTGCTCGTCGACGAGATCGAAGAGCGCGTGGACCAGGGCGATGTGGAGTTCACTCGGGTGGCGCCGGCTTCGCCGAAGGGGGGCGAACGCGAGCGGCCGGTTGAGGGCCGCCCCGATGGCGGCATCAGCGAGGCAGGATAGCGCCGATCTGCTTGCGAATGTCCCGCTCGATGTCGTCGACGGTCAACTCGACATGGACCGTCGACGCCAGGCTGACGAACATGACGGCGGATACGACGTGCGCCAGCGTCGAAGCCTCGTCCTCGTGGATCCCCGCTTTCCGCCGCAGGACGGCCGTGATGGCGGTCTCCGTTCGCCCGATGATGTCCAGCGCCTCGCGATGATGGAGATCCGTGGGGTCGCCGAAGATGATCTCTCGTAGGTAGGCGCGGCCGTTGTTGACCTGCGTGCGATTGCATTCCACGATCGGGCGGACGATCGCCAGCACGGCGTCCAACGCGTCAGTCACATCTTCGGCGCGCGCCCGGCCACGTTCCAGGGACTCGACGTAGCGGGAGTTCTGTACGAGCAGGAGCAGCTCGGCCTTGGTTTTGGCGTAGAGAAAGAGCGTGCCCGTGCCGACATCGGCCTTGTCCGCGATCTCCTGGGTGGTCACCTCGTCGATCCCCCGCTCGGCGAAGAGCTCTCGGGCGGCGGCGGTGATGCGTTCGAGCTTCTGCCGCTTGTTCCGCTCGCGCCGTCCGGGGGGCTGGGGTGCGAGAGGCATGGTGTGTCCTTCGAGGGAATAGAATCTGACCAGGCTCAGTTTTGAGTGTGGCCACTTCCGGTGGGGCTCAGCTTTCTCGTGACATTTTCCCACGCAGAAGCTGGGACGTTTCCGCTCCGCACCAGCGCAGCGGTCATCGCTCTCCCATGCATCCAGACAAAGGACACGAAGGTCATGACCAGGTCGTCGCTCTGGCAGCCGTTCACCCTCGGCCGCGTGAAGCTCCCACATCGGCTCGCGCTGGCCCCGATGACCCGCGGCCGGGCAAACCCGGACGGCTCGCCCGGCCCGCTGGCCGCGACCTACTACGGGCAGCGCGCATCGCTCGGGCTCCTCATCTCCGAAGGGACGCAGCCCTCGGAGGACGGACAGGGATACCTGAACACGCCGGGCATCCACACAGCGGCACACGTCGAAGGGTGGCGAGAGGTCGCCCAGGCCGTACACGCCGGCGGTGGGGCGTTGTTCATTCAGCTGATGCATGTCGGCCGGATATCGCACCCCGACAACACTCCACATCACCGGCAGCCGGTGGCTCCGTCGGCGATCTCCGCCGACCAGGACGTGATGACCCCGACCGGGCCCCGGCGGACACCGGTCCCGCGGGAACTCAGCGGCCAGGACATCCAGTCCACCATCGACGCGTTCCGTGGCGCCGCGGCGTCCGCGACAGCCGCCGGCGCCGACGGGGTGGAGATCCACGGAGCCAACGGATACCTCCTGCACCAGTTCCTGTCCCCGAACGTCAACCACCGCACCGACTCCTACGGCGGTTCGGTGGAGAACCGCTCGCGGTTCGTGATCGAGGTCGCGCGTGCGGTGGCCGAGGAGATCGGCCCCGACAGGGTGGGAATCCGGTTGTCTCCCGCGATGCCACTGGGAGGGATCGACGAGGGCGACACAGGGAGCGTACGCGCCCAGTACCGGCATCTCGTCGGTGGGCTCGCCACGCTGAATCTCGCCTACCTTCACCTTCACCACGTCGGCGACGACGAGTTGCTCCGCACTCTCCGGGACATGTGGCCGACCGCCGTGCTCGTGGTTCGTTACGGCCGCACCCGGGACGGGATCGCCGACGACATCGACGCCGGCTTGGCCGACATCGCCCCCTTGGGCAGGTTCGCACTGGCCAACCCCGACATCGTCGAGCGGCTGCGCCTCGACGCTCCGCTGAACGAGCTGGATCCCACCACGCTCTACAGCGGTGGTGAGGCCGGCTACACCGACTACCCGGCTCTCCCCCTTCCCTGAACCCATCCCGGGGGCCGAGCGTTTCGGCCTTGCCGTCGTGCGGATCGACCCCGTCTCCCACCACCCCGACCGACCGGTAACACGCCGCTCATCAGAGAAGGAACCCAAAGATGCCCTCGCTCAGCGGAGCCGTCGTTCTCGTCACAGGAGCCAACGGCGGCATCGGAACCCACTTCGTCCACAGCGCCCTTGACCGTGGCGCCGCCAAGGTCTACGCGACCGCCAGAAACCCCCGCACATGGGATGACGAGCGGATCGTCCCGCTCCCGCTCGACGTCACCGACTCCGCGTCCATCGACGCGGCCGTTGCCGCCGCGCCCGATGTCACCGTGCTCATCAACAACGCCGGCGTGTCTCCTGCCAGCGAAAGTCTCCTCTCGCTGAGCGAGGCGGAGATCAGGGCGAACATGGAGACCAACTTCTTCGGCCCGGTCTTTCTCGCCCGGAAGTTCGCACCGGTCCTGACGGCCAAGACCGGGTCGGTGATCGTCGACATCCACTCGCTGCTGAGCTGGCTCGCCGTCGCCGGGGTCTACAGCGCGTCGAAGGCGGCGCTGTGGTCGGCGACCAACTCGCTGCGGCTCGAACTGACTCCGCAGGGAGTGCACGTCGTCGGCGTGCATGTCGGGTGGGTCGACACCGCCATGGCGGCACACGTCGAAGGGCCGAAAACGGCGCCGGGCGACCTCGTGCGGGTGGTGTTCGACGCCATCGAGGCGGGGGAGTACGAGGTGCTGGCCGACGAGGGCTCCGTGCGGGTCAAGGCAGGGCTGAGCGCTCCCGTCGAAGCGCTCTACCCGCAACTGGGCTGATCCCTCCTCAGCGCGAGGCGGGCACACGAGCCTCTCCCATACCGGCCCCAGGAAACGGTGGGGCACACCGCGCGCTTCGTGCCGTGTCGGCCGGCGTGACAAGCGGTCGGGTCCCGCAGCGGGTCCCGGCCGCCTGTGATGTCGAGTGGAACGGGTGTGCTCGACGACCGCCAGGGCCGTAACGGACAACCCGCGCGCGACCCCTCACTCACGGTTGACGACGATCTTGCCGTGAGTTCCGCCCTTCTCCAGGGCCACCAGCGCGTCCGGGGTCCGATGGAACGGGAAGACCTGGCCTACCACAGGCCGTAGTGCTCCCCCGTCGACCAGCTCCGCGATCTTCGCCAACTGCTCTCCACTGGAGTGCGTGAAGAGAAACTCGTATCTCACGTCCAAACGACGGGCCATCCGGCGGGCGCGGTGGCTGATCCCCCTGACAGCGAGTCGGGGCACGAGGCTGACGTCCATTTCGCGCGCGAACTCCGGGGTCGGGGGGCCGGTGATTCCGATCGCCTTGCCACCGGGCCGGAGCACCCGAAGCGATCCCTCAAGGTTCTTTCCGCCCAGGCTGTCCAACACCAGGTCGTAGTCGCGCAGGAGGTCCGTGAAGTCCTCGGTTCGGTAGTCCACGACGATGTCCGCACCACGTTCACGCGCCCGGTCGGCTTGGGGCGCGCCCACGGTTGTGGCGACGGTCGCGCCGAGGTGCTTCGCGAGCTGGATCGCGAGGGAACCCACGCCGCCCGCGCCCGCGTGGATGAGCACCTTCTGCCCGGGCCGTACCCGGCCGCGCTCCACGAGCGCCTGCCAGGCGCACAGCGCGACCAGGGGCAGCGAGGCCGCCTCCGTCATGCTGGCGGACGCGGGCTTGATCGCGAGGTCCGCCTCGGCCACCGCGACGCGCTCCGCGAAGGTGCCCAGCTGGCGTACGTCCGGTTTGGCGAACACCTCGTCGCCCGGTGCGAAGCTCCGGACGGCCGGCCCTACGGCGAGGACGACCCCCGCCAGGTCGCTGCCGAGCACCAGCGGCAACCGGTACGGCAGGATCTGCTTGAACTCACCCTCGGCGATCCGCAGATCGATCTGATTGACACTCGCGCTCTTCACTTCGATCAGAACGTCGTGGTCCCCGACGACGGGCTCGGCCACGTCCGCCTCACGCGGCGCGGCCCGGTAGCGGTCGATGACGAATGCCTTCATCGTGCGGTTCTCCTCGTAGGTCGTCAGGGGCCCGGCACCCGCTTCGCGTCGTGTCGGCGAGCAGGAGCGAAAGCTTCAGCGGCCCACGGTGCGCACGGACCGGGAGAGGCCGTCGATCGGATGATGCGACATCGCACCACTCGTGATCATGGCCCTGGCGAGCGTGCTCATTTATGACGCCACTCCATGGTGTCGGCTCTGGGTGGCGTCGGCAGGTTCCCCGATCATTGGATCGCGGACTCTGCCGGCGTCACCGGCGCCACGCGTCAATCGGCCACGAGAGTCGCGCCGGTGCGCCGGCCGAGCGTGACCTGAGGGCTGGCCGACCGGCGGCGGTCCGGGCTGCTCCGTCCCGGCGACTGTCCCGCACCAGGAGAGACGAGGACACGATGAACAAGCACGGGGACCACCACCCCATGGATCATGTGGGCCACGGCGGCCACCACGCCCCCGCCTCGCGTCATGGCCACGACCAGCACAGCGGTCATGGCGGCCACGGTGGGCAGGGGGATCATGTGGAGCGGTTCCGGCGTCTCTTCTGGATCATGCTGATCCTGGCCGTGCCCGTGGTCGGGTTCAACGAGATGTTCGCGCATCTCATCGGCTATCACCTGCCCGACGCCGAGTGGGTGCGGTGGGTCTCGCCGGTGCTGGGAACGGTCGTCTATCTCTGGGGCGGCTGGCCGTTCCTGACCGGAGCTGTTTCGGAGGTCCGCTCCCGCTGGCCCGGCATGATGCTGCTGGTCGGCCTGGCGATCACGGTGGCCTTCGCCTCCTCGTGGGGGGCCAGCCTGCGCCTGTTCGAGCACGAGCTGAACTTCTGGTGGGAACTCGCACTGCTGGTCGTCATCATGCTCCTGGGCCACTGGATCGAGATGCGATCCCTGGCTCGGAGCACTTCCGCCCTCGACTCGCTCTCGGCCCTCCTGCCCGATCAGGCCGAGAAGGTCAGTGGCGACGAGGTCGTGAAGGTGGCGCCGGGCGATCTGCTCGTCGGCGATGTCGCCGTCGTCCGTCCGGGATCGGCCGTGCCCGCCGACGGGACGATCGTCGACGGGGCGGCCTCGATGGACGAGTCGATGGTGACCGGCGAATCCAGGACCGTACGCCGCGAGAAGGGCGCCACCGTGGTTGCCGGGACCGTCGCCACCGACTCCGGGCTCCGCGTTCGGATCACCGCCACCGGCGACGATACCGCGCTGGCCGGCATCCGGAAGCTCGTCGCCGACGCCCAGGCATCCTCTTCCCGCGCCCAGCGGATCGCCGACACCGCCGCGGCCTGGCTGTTCTGGTTCGCCCTCGTCGCGGCTGCGGTCACGGCCGTTGTCTGGTCGCTGGTCGGTCTGCCCGGTGACGCCGTGGTGCGCACCATCACCGTCCTGGTGATCGCCTGCCCGCACGCCCTCGGGCTGGCCATCCCCCTCGTGGTCTCCATCGCCACCGAACGAGCCGCCCGAAGCGGTGTCCTGGTCAAGGACCGCCTCGCCCTGGAGTCCATGCGCACCGTCGACGCGGTGCTCCTCGACAAGACCGGCACCCTGACCCTGGGCGAGCCCACCGTCACCGCGATCCACCCGGTTGGCGATCGGGACAGGAACGAGGTGCTGGCTCTGGCCGCCGCGGCCGAGTCCGGCAGCGAACACCCCCTCGCCAAAGCCGTTGCCGGCGCCGCCCGCATCCGCGATCTGACGGTGGCGCCCGCGCGGGACTTTTCCTCCTCCCCGGCGGTCGGTGTCAAGGCCACTGTGGAGGGCGGCGTGATCGAGGTCGGCGGACCCTACCTGCTCGAACAGCGGGGACAGCCCGAGTTGGCGATCGCCGATCAGTGGCGGGCCGAGGGCGCGATCATCCTGCACGTGCTCGCCGATGGCCACGTGGTCGGGGCGCTGCGGCTGGCGGACGAGATCCGCCCGGAATCCCGCGAGGCGGTGGAAGGGCTGCACGTGGCCGGTGCGGAGGTCGTGATGATCACCGGCGATGCCCGGGCCGTCGCCGACGCCGTCGCGTCCGAGCTTGGCATCGACCGGGTTCTCGCCGGAGTGCGCCCCGAGGACAAGGCCGCCAAGGTCGCCGAACTCCGGTCGGAGGGCAGAAAGGTCGCGATGGTCGGCGATGGTGTCAATGACGCTCCCGCGCTGACCCGGGCCGACGTCGGCATCGCCATCGGCGCGGGCACCGACGTGGCCATCGGCTCCGCCGGAGTCATTCTCGCCTCCTCCGATCCCCGCTCGGTGCTCTCCGTCATCGAACTCTCGCGTGCGTCTTACCGCAAGATGAGGCAGAACCTGTGGTGGGCCGCCGGATACAACCTGATCTCCGTCCCCCTGGCCGCGGGCGTCCTCGCGCCGGTCGGGTTTGTGCTGCCCATGGGCGTCGGCGCGATCCTCATGTCCGCGTCGACCGTCGTCGTCGCCCTCAACGCCCAGCTTCTCCGCCGGCTCGACCTACGTCCTCACGTCGCCACCCGAGCGGCCCCCTCGTCCCGCCGGCGTTCGGCGTGAAGCTTCTTCCTCGAACCACCCGTGCCTCGCGGGAACTGGCACGGCGGCGGACGATGCGTCAGGGGGTGACAGCGCTGTCCCGGCCCGGGGAGTCGGTGGTGGTCGCTCGTCGGCTCACGGGAGCCAGCAACATGCCGGTGATGGCGTCGGAGAGGAAGTCTCCCGTCTCGTGCCATCGCGGGGTCGTCTCGTCTCGTTCGGCTTGCTCCTCCGCGTCCGCGCAGGCCGAGACGATGATGTGGGTCATCAGTGCGGCCCTGCCCCGGACGATGGTCGGGTCGAGGTGGGCGAGGCGGGACGCCACCGACCGCATGATGCGTGTCGAGGCGGGCGCGATGTCCGCGCTCTGGTGGAGCAGCGCCACGCCGACCGGGTCGTGCAGCGCCTGGTTGACGAAGCGGGCCCGGACGGATGGCTGAGGCAGCTCCGCCAAGGCGTTGGTCACCGGGACGACCAGACTGCGCACGTCTCCCAGGAGGGAGTCCGCCCGCTCGAACATCGTCTGACGGTCTTCCTCCAGGCCTGACAGATGGCGGGTGAGCAGCGCGCGCAGGAGTCCTCTTCGCCCCCCGAAGTAGTAGCTGACGGCCGAGTGGTTGGTGTTCCCCGCGACCTCCGCCACCTTGCGGTCAGACACCTTGGCGATCCCGGCCCGGGCGAACAGCCGCTCCGCCGCGTCGAGCAGTGCTGTTCTCGCCGCTTCCGATCTGGCCATCTGTTCTGTCGTTCTCCCCGCATGATGTGCCTCGCGATGTGATCAACCTAACCCAGAGACCGCTTCGTAAGTCGAGTGCCTTACATTATCTCTAAGGCGTGCGACTTACGGGGTGGTCCGCAGGACCCTGCCCGCCGTCGACGGCGACAGAGTCGCCCCACAGCGCCTTCACCGACCCGATTCCTGATCCAGGAGCAGCCTGTGGAGTCACCAACCGTCGACCCGCCCGCCCAGGGCCCCGGGACAGAAGCCGAGGGGGAGGACCGCAGGGCGCGGATCGCCCGCTATGTGGCCCTCTTCGTCATGCCGTTCCTCATGGTCACGATGATGTACGCGACCTATGTCGGCACCATGCACTCGGCGACCCCCAAGGACATGCCGGTCGCCGTCGTGGGCGCGGGCCCCGAGGCGGAAGCGGTGGTCACCGAGCTGAACGCGGATCCCCAGGGCGCCGTGGACGCCCGTCAGGTCGCCTCCGAGGAGGAGGCCCTCGACCTGCTGCGAGACCGCGATATCGCCGGTGCCCTGCGCGTTCCCGACGGCGGGGGAGACGCCGCCACGCTCTCCATAGCCACCGCCGCCGGCGCCTCGCAGGCGACCGCGGTGCAACAGGTTCTCGCCCCGGTCGCGGCCGGGAACGGTTGGGACGTCGTCGTCGAGGACGCCGCCGTGCTGCCCGACGGCGATCTGTCCGGCACGGCGGTGCTCTTCGCCGCGATGGGCATGATGCTCGCCGGCTACGTCCCGCTGAGCACCATGGTGACGTCGCTCCCGTTCCTGCTGTCGCTGCGGCGGTTCCTGCCGTTGCTGCTCGGCTGGTCCGTCGCCACGAGCACCGTCATCTGGGCCGTCCTCGGGCCCGTGGTCGGCGCCGTGGACGGCCACTACCTCACGTTCCTGGGGATCGGCGTCCTGGCGACCGGCGCGGTCGGCCTCACCCAGGTGCTGTTCACCAAGCTGCTGGGGCCGCTGGCCGTTCTGCTGGGCATGTTCCTGTGGGTCAGCCTCGGTATGCCGGCCTCCAACCTCGCGCTGTCCATCCATTCCATGCCCTCGTTCTTCTCGTTCCTGCACGGCGTGCTTCCCCTGCCGGCCGCCGGCGAGGCGCTGCGCTCGGTGCTCTACTTCGACGGGCGCGGTCTCGCCGGTCATCTGGTGACGCTCGCCTGCTGGATCGTCGCCGCGCTCCTGCTGTCCCTGCTGAGGGAGCGCCGGTCGGGGCACACCATCCCCGGCGCACCCCCCGTCACCAGCCCGGGGACTCCCCTCCCCGCGCTCGCCGGTAGCCCCGCGCGATCTCTGCGCTTCCGCTGTGTCACGGTGGTTGCGTTCCCGCTGTCCATCCTGGTGGCCGTGGTCGGCCTGATGAGTCTCTCGTTGCACAAGCCGGAGGTGCACGACCTGCCGGTCGTGGTGGTGGGCTCCACCGCGGAGGAGGCCGACCGGATGGTCGCCGCCCTGGAACCACAGCTCGGCGGCACACTCGACCTGCGCGGTGGTACCTCGGTCGCGGAGGAGACCGACAGGCTGCTGGAGCAGGACGTCGTCGCCGTCTACGCGCTGCCCGAGGCGCCGGGGGACGAGGCGACGCTGCTCACCTCGTCGGCGGCCGGCGCCGCACAACAGAGCGCTGTCCAGGCGATGTTCCAGCAGGTCGCCGCCGGACAGGAGATCCCGTTGGAGACGACCGACGTGCGACCGCTCACCGGCGACGACACCCAGGGCAGCAACAGCCTGTACGCCGGCATGTCCTGGATCATGGCGGGCTTCCTGATGGTGACGGTCCTGCGCGGCGGGGCCCCGGAGCTGACCCGGCTGCGCCAGTTCCTGCCCCTGCTCGGTGGGTGGGCGGTCGGCATCGCGCTGTGGCTGTGGTTCCTCTTCGACGTACTGATCGGCGCGATCAACGGGCCCGCCTGGCAGCTGATCGGCTTCGGCGCGCTCACCGTCTTCTGCGTCTCGTTGGCCGCCGGGGTCTTCACCCGTGTGTTCGGCATCGCCGCCGTGGTCCCCATCGTGGTGGTTCTCATGCTGGCCGGTGTTCCGGCTTCCGGGGGAGGACTGTCGGTCTACATGGTGCCCAACCTCTTCCAGACCCTTCAGGACGTGCTTCCTCTGCCCGCAGCTGTGGACACCGTCCGCTCCCTGGTCTACTTCGACGGGTTCGGCCTCACCGGGAACCTTCTGACGATCCTGGCCTGGGGGCTCGCCGGGTTCCTCCTCCACCTCGTGGTGGACCGGTGGTTGACCCGCCGGGCCGGGGCACCGCCGGCCACCGACGCCCCTGGCGATAGTCCCACGACGAACCCCGCGGCTCCTGACGAGCGATCCGTCTCGCTCCGCGAGGCCGGTGTGACACACACCGGCTGAGTTCTCCGCAGGCCCCGGACCCCGGAACGTCCCGGGGCCCAGGGCCTGTTGTGTTGCTGCGGCCGTGGGACGAGGCTGGCAGAAGCGGATGTCCGTTCCGCCGTCGCTGAACGGGTCGGCGTCCGTCAGGGCCGAGCCGTGGTCCGGGGTTGGAGGACCTCACCCATCGACTCCTCGCGCCACCGTGCCAGGAGTTGGTGGAAGGCGACGGCGCCGTGGGGGTAGGCGGTCGGGCCGTTCGGCCGCCCGTGCCCCTCGCGGTTGTAGTAGCCGGGGGTGCACTCGGCATGGAACCACTCGTGGTCGGGGGCGTCCCGGGCGAGGACGGCGATCCAGGTGTCCTCGGTCGCGCGGGACGGCTCGATGAGGGCGCCCTTGGCCTCGGCCGCCGCGACGAGAGCGCCGGCATGGACGGCCTGTTCGTCCAGGATGTGGGTGAAGTTGACGCTGCTGGCGTTCTGGAAGGAACCCATCTGGATCAGGTTCGGGAAGCCGTTGATGGTGAAGCCGTGCAGGGTGCGCGGGCCGTGCTGGGCCCAGGCGTCCAGGAGTCGGGTGCCGCCCCGGCCGTGGACAGGGAGTCTTCCGGAGTGCACGCCGGAGGACCCGACGAAGAATCCCGTGGCGAAGATCAGACAGTCGAGTTCGATGACGGAACCGCCGACCACCACACCGTTCTCGGTGGCGCGCTCGATGCCGTGGGTGTCGGCGGTGTCGACCAGGGTGACGTTCGCGCGGTTGAACGCCGGATAGTACGCGTCGGAGAACGCGGGCCGCTTGCAGGCGTAGCGGTACCAGGGTTTGAGCTTCTCCGCGGTCTCCCGGTCGGCGACGCTCCGCTCGACGCGGGCCCGGAGCTCGTTCATCTTGGCGGCGTCGGCGTCCTCGTAGGCGGCCTCGAAGGTTCTTCGGTCGCCTCGGCGGCGGAAGCTGGGCAGCAGCTTCTCCAGCAGTGCCGCCGAGGCTGTCCACCGGTCCGCCACGAGATCCCTGTCGACCGGCTCGCCGGAGACGATACGGAGGTAGTTCTCGCGGCGCTCGCGTGCCCAGCCCTCACGGTCCGCGCCGACATCCTCCGGTGCGGTGCGGCGGTTGGCCCGCACGTCCACGGAGGAGGGGGTCCGCTGGAAGACGTAGAGGTGCGCGGAATCCCTGGCCAGCATGGGAATGGCCTGTACGCCGGTGGCTCCGGTGCCGACCACGCCCACGCGCTTGTCCGCGAGGCCGGTCATGCCCCCCTCGGCGGTGCCGCCCGTGTAGGCGTAGTCCCATCGTGAGGTGTGGAACGTATGGCCCCGGAAGCTCTCGATGCCGGGAATGCCGGGGAGCTTCGGCTCGGTGAGGGTGCCGGTGGCGTTGACGACGTATGTGGCCCGGAACGCGTCGCCGCGATCGGTGGCCACGGTCCACGTCTCCGTGGCCTCGTCCCAGGTCAGCGAAGCGACCCCGGTGGAGAACAGAGCGTCCGAGTAGAGGTCGAACTTCCGCGCGATCCGGACCGCGTGTCGGCGGATCTCCTCCCCGGGGGCGTACTTCCACTCCGGTACGTAGCCGGTCTCGTCGAGCATCGGCAGGTAGACGTGCGACTCGATGTCGCAGTGCACCCCCGGGTAGCGGTTCCAGTACCAAGTGCCGGCAGCCGCCCTGCTGCTGGCCGGCACCGCCTGCTCCAGCGGAACACCGGACACCGCCCCGGCCGCCTCGTCCTCTGCGGCTTCTGGAAGGCAGCAGCCGCCGTCGGCGTCCCCCTCCGGAAGGAGTACACCCAAGAACATCCGGGTCACCCTCGACGGACGCCCCGTCGACGCCGTCCTGAACGACAGCCCCGCCGCCCGCGACCTCGCCGAGCTGCTGCCGCTCACCCTGGACCTGGAGGACTTCCACGACACGGAGCGGGTCGCCGACCTGCCCCGCAAGCTGAACACCGACGGGGCTCCCGAACCGGCCGCCGCGAAGGCCGGCGACATCGCCTACTACGCGCCCTGGGGCAACCTCGCCCTCTTCTACCAGGACGGGCCTGCCCCCTCCCCGGATCTGCTGGTCCTCGGCCACCTCGACGTCAGCGCCGACCAGCTCGGCCAGGCGACACGCATCACCATCGAAGCCGCCTCCTGACCCGGCCCCCGTGCGACCCGCACCCCGATCGGAGAACACCCGTGACGGTCACCTAGGACTTCCGCGGCACGACCGCCTTCGTCACCGGCACCGCCGGCGGCACCGGACGGGCCACTGCCCTCGCCGACACCGACGAGACGGCCGTCACCGCCGCCGTGAAGGAACTCACCGACGCCGGCCACCGGGCCCTCGCCCTGGTCTGCAACGTCACCGACGAGCCGGCTGCGACCGCAAGCTCGCCCGGCACGGCGCCGCACTCGAAGCCGGAGCCGCCCCGGCTCTCGTCGCGGCCTGGAGCCGAGAGGTCCAAACCGAACGCCTCGCGACCGAAACCCGCCTCAAACAGATCGGAACTCCCACCGGCATCGCGCGGCGGATGACCCGCCAGGAGATCCACGACCTTGTCGACGCCCTGCGCCGAGCCGACCCGGCGGACAAGGCGGAGGTGTACCGCCACCTGGGACTACGGTTGACCTACGACCACGAAAAACAAGAGGTGCTGGCCGAGTCCCGGCCAGCACCACGCGTGGGTGTACTGGTCGTGTCCGAGGGGGGACTTGAACCCCCACGCCCATAAGAGGGCACTAGCACCTCAAGCTAGCGCGTCTGCCATTCCGCCACCCGGACGAGTGGTGTGCGCGGGCCGTTGGCCGGCGCGACGGGGTCAACCATATCAAGGTTCGGTGGGTGCTGTTCGCCACGGTGGCCCAGGGGTGTGGTGGACTTGTGGTGTGGATGAAGGGGTCACTTTCCCGGTCAGGGCCGGCTTGGATCTGCATGTGGAGCTGGCGCGGGGTTCAGCGGGTGCGGGGGGCGGTGGGACGCGGGCCGGGTTGATGCGGGCGTTGCGGGAGGCCATCAGGGCCGGACGGCTGGCGCCCGGGAGCCGGCTGCCGTCGTACCGGTCGCTGGCCGTGGATCTCGGGATCGCGCGGAACACCGTGGCCGGGGCCTATGCCGAGCTGATCGCCGAGGGCTGGCTGGTGGCGCGCCCTGGCTCGGCGACCCGGGTCGCGCCGCGCGTCGTCGCGCCCGCCGCCGAACGGGCCCGGCCCGCGCCCGCCGGCGGCGTCGCGCGCCGGGCGCATGATCTGATGCCCGGGCGCCCCGACACCGCCTCGTTCCCGCGCGCCGCCTGGCTGGCGGCCGCCCGGCGGGCGTTGACCGCGGCGCCCAGCCAGGCGCTGGGGCTGGGCGACCCCCGGGGCCAGCTGCCGCTGCGCCGTGAACTCGCCGACTATCTGGCCCGGGCGCGCGGGGTGCACGCCGACGCCGAGCGGATCGTCGTCTGCTCGGGCGTCGACCAGGCGCTGCGCCTGTTGGCCGCCGTGCGTCCGACGCCGCTGGCGGTGGAGGGCTATGCGCTGTTCACCCAGCGGGCACGGTGGGCGGAGGCCGGGTTGTCCACCCTTCCGTTGGAGCTGGACGAGGGCGGCGCCCGGGTCGGCGATCTGGCGGCGACGGGGGCGCGCACGGTGTTGCTCACGCCGGCGCATCAGTTTCCGATGGGCGTCGCGCTGCACCCCGAGCGCCGGTCGGCGGTGATCGACTGGGCGCGTGCCACGGACGGGCTGCTGATCGAGGACGACTACGACGGCGAGTACCGCTACGACCGGCAGCCCGTCGGCGCCGTGCAGGGGCTCGATCCCGAGCGGGTGGCCTATGTCGGCTCGGTCAGCAAGAGCCTGAGCCCGGGGCTGCGGATCGGCTGGATGGTGCTGCCCGAGTGGCTGGTGGGGGATGTGTTGGCGGCCAAGGGCGCCTGGGAGCTGACGGTGGGCTGCGTCGACCAGCTGACACTGGCCGATCTGCTCGGCTCCGGCGGCTACGACCGTCATGTTCGCCAGAGCCGGCAGCGTTACCGGCTGCGGCGCGACCGGCTGGTGGCCGCGCTGGCGGAACGCGCCCCCGAGGTCGAGGTGAGCGGCATCGCGGCCGGGTTGCACGCCCTGCTGCGGCTGCCGTCCGGCGAGGAGGAGACCGTGGTGCGGCGGGCCGGCCGCCGGGGTATCGGCCTCGCCGGCCTGGCCCTCTATCGCCACCCCGACTACCGTGGGCCGGCCGTCGATGGGCTGGTGGTCGGCTACGGGGCGCCGCCCGAGCACGCGTTTCCCGCCGCTCTCGACGCCCTCTGCCGACTGTTCCCCGGCCAGGGAGGCTAGTTGGGGCTGGGGGAGAGGGAACGCGAGGTGGCGCCGAGGGCCTTGAGCCACGAGGGGCCGCTGAGCAGTTCCAGGAGTAACAGCAGACGGCTGAGCGGCTCCCACCGTGGGCCGGTCAGCGCGGACTCCGGCGCGTCCTGCGAGGCCAACAGCGCCCAGACGGCCTTGCCGTGCCGATCCGGCGTGGTCCAGCCCCAGCTCCGCGACAGCGCGTCCAACACCTGGAGCCCGCGCCCCGACTCCTGACAGAGCGACGGATCCTGGACGGCGGGCACCTCATGGCCCGGGTCGAACACCGCGCACAGCACTGAGCTTTCACAGTGCACCAGGCTCAGCAGCAGCGGCTGATCCGCGCTGGCCGGCGGCAGGGGGCGGGGCGTGGTGTCCTTGGGGAGGCCGTAGCGCAGCGCGTTGGTCACCAGCTCGGAGACCACCACGCTGGTGTCGCCCGCCAGCTCGTCGAGGCCCCACTCCGCGAGCGTGGCGCGGGTGTGGGCGCGCGCCACGCGGGGTGCGCCGGGCTCACCCGCCAGCGGGAACGTCGCGAAACCGGCTACCTCCGCGGAGACGGCTCGCCGTGCGACGCCGGCGTGCGGCGCCATCGTGGCATAGGGGGAAGCTGACATAACGACCTCCGCGGGTGTCCGACAAGACCCTGGCGGTGACTCCGCTGAGTCCATCCTGGGGGACTCAGAGTATCGCTGCAAGTACATCTGAAAGAACGAACGCAAGAACAGATGCAGTGAACAAATGCAAGAACGGATGCAAGAACGTGGGGAGTTGGGGCAGTATCCCCTCAGGCCGTACACCACCCCACGGTGTGCGGTGGCATGCACGACGACTATGCAGGGAGTGCGGATGCCGGAGTTTGTGAACGGTGTGTCGGCCGGTCGGATCGCTGGTGTGACCTGGCGGAAGAGCGGGCGCTCCAACCCGAACGGAAACTGCGTCGAGGTGGCGGCCCTGCCGGACGGCGGTGTCGCGATGCGCAACTCGCGTGACCCCGAGGGCCCGGCCCTCATCTACACCCAGGCGGAGATGACCGCCTTCGTTCAGGGCGCCCGCGACGGGGACTTCGACGACCTGATCGTCTGACCTGCGGCGCGTATCACCCTGAGTGCGAGTGGTGCGACTGTACGGCTCGTCCGAACAGTGCGACACTTGAGCGCTAATTCAACACTCAGGGGACACTCACATGGCGTCAGCTCAGGCAGGCCGCACTCCTTCGGTGAGGGATCTGCTCTCTCACCCAAGGGGCGGGCCGACGGTTCTGCGGATCGTGCTCGGCACTCATCTGCGCCGACTCCGTGAGGGCTGTGGGATCAGCAGGGAGGCGGCCGGCGAGTCGATCCGTGGCTCCCACGCCAAGATAAGCCGTCTTGAGTTGGGCCGGGTCTCGGCCAAGGAACGCGATATCGCCGATCTGTTGACGCTCTACGGCGTCACCGACAAGACGCAGCGTGAGCAGTTCCTGGCCCTGGCCCGGCAGGCGAGCACCCCGGGCTGGTGGCAGAAGTACGGGGATGTGCTGCCGAGTTGGTTCGAGACGATGATCGGCCTTGAGGAGGCCGCCTCGATCATCAGGACCTACGAGGTCCAGTTCGTGCCCGGTCTGCTGCAGACGCCCGACTACGCGCGGGCCTGTATCCGTCTCGGCAACCCGAGGGCCACGGACCGGCAGGTGGACCGCCGGGTCGAGCTGCGGATGCGGCGTCAGGACCTGCTGTTGCGTGAGCACGCGCCCAAGCTCTGGGCGGTGGTGGACGAGGCCGCGTTGACCAGGCCGATGGGTGGTCCCGCGGCGATGCGCATCCAGATCAGGCATCTGCGGGAGATGGCCGAACGGCCCAATGTGACGCTGCAGATCGCGCCGTTCCGGCTCGGCGGGCTGGCCGCCGCCGGAGGCCCGGTCACCATCCTGCGCTTCCTCGAACCGGATCTGCCCGACATCGTCTATCTGGAGCAGCTCAACAGCGCGCTCTATCTGGACAAGCGGGAGGACGTCGAGGACTACCTGGCCGTGATGGACAGCCTCTGCGCCACGGCCGAGCCGCACGGCAGGACGCCCGACACCCTGGATCGGGTGCTGGTTTCGCAGGGCCTGGAGGACGCGGACGGCTGAGCCGTCGTTCCCGGTAACGCGACGGGCGCCGCCCCGGGTTCGAACTCCCGGGCGGCGCCCCTGCGTTGTGCGGCCAAAGCTCAGGGCTTGCGGGCCACTCCGCCGAACTCGATCCACTCCTCGGTCTGTTGCTTGGGGCCGAGGTCGCTGTCCGGCCGCCAGGTGCTGATCTCGACCAGCCCGGGGTCCAGGATGTCCAGGCCCTCGAAGTACCGCCGCACATCGGCCTGTTGCCGCACCCGGCCCCAGTTGCCCTGGGTGGACTCGGCCATGAAGGTGCTGATCGAGTCGCGCAACTCCGCGTCGTCGCTGACCAGTTGGTTGATCACCAGGAAGCTTCCCGACGGCAGTCGGCGGGTCACCTCGCGCACCAGCGCGGTCGGGTCGTCCTCGTCCGAGATGCAGTGCAGCACCGAGACGAAGAGCGCGGCCACCGGCTCGTCGAAGTTGATCAGGCGCTGCACGTCCTGGTGGTCGAAGATGCCGTCGGTGTCCCGGAAGTCGGCCTGGATCACGGCCGTGTTGGTGTTCTCCTCCAACAGCGCGCGGCCGTGGGCCAGCACGATCGGGTCGTTGTCGATGTAGATGACCCGGGCGTCCGGGTCGATCCGCTGGGATATCTGGTGCACGTTGTCCTGGGTCGGCAGACCTGATCCGTGATCGATGAACTGCCGTATGCCGTACTCCTCCGCCAGGATGCGCACGGCTCGTTGCAGAAAACGACGGTTGTTGATCGCCAGCGGCCGGGTGCTGGGAGCGGTCTGCTCCAGCTGGTCGAACGCCTCCCGGTCCACGGCGTAGTTGTCCTTGCCGCCCAACGCGTAGTCATATATGCGCGCCACGCTGGGCACGTTGACGTCCACCTCGTGACTGGTGACGTCCTCGTTCTCGGCCATGCCGTCTCGCTCTCCCTCGCCATGGGTCAACAGGCCCTCGCCTGCGGTGATCAGGAGCGCATCCTCGCACGACGGACGGTAGTTGACGCGCCACCGGTGCGTGAGGCGGCCACAACAGGCCGAATGTGATCGGTCCCCAAGGGTGATCGTCCGCCGTGGGTGGGTAAGGGGGCCACCCCAACGGCGGTCGTCCCCAGGGGCGGTCGGCCTAGCGGTGGTCGTCGAGCCAGGTCAGCAGATCGGCCTGGACCTCGGCCCGGTTGGTCTCGTTGAGGATCTCGTGCCGGGCGTCCGGGTAGGCCCGCCAGGTCAGTTGGCGGGTGCCGTGGTAGCGGAAGTCCTCCAACAGCTCGTAGACCAGGGTCATTCCGCCGTGGCAGGGGTCCTGTTCGCCCACCGCCAGATGGACCGGCAGATCGCGTGGCACCCGGGCCTGCTGGTCCGGCGCGTTGATCTTCCGCACCCCCAGCACCCAGTCCAGCGAGAGACCGGCGCTGAACGGGAAGCCGCAGCGCTCGTCGGCCACATAGGCGTCCACCTCGGCGGTGTCCCGGCTCAGCCACTCGAAGCCGGTGCGGTGGGGGTAGGGGTCGTTGAAGGAGGCGAAGAGGTCGGGCACGAACGAGGAGGGCGCGTCCCGGCCGTGCTCCTCGATCTCGCCCTGCAGCCGCGTCGCGGCGCCGGCCGGCTCGCAGCCGGGGAGCGAGCGGAAGGTGCCGGAGAGGATCAGGCCGCTCAGCGTCTCGCCGTGCTCCTGGGCGAAGTCGCGGGCGAGCTGGGAGCCCATGCTGTGGCCGAGCATCACCAGGGGCACCCCGGGGTTGGCCGCCCTGGCCGCGTCGCCCACCCGGCGCAGGTCGGCCACCACGGCGCGCCAGCCCGAGGCGCCGACCACCCCGAAGCCGCCGGTGTGCCGTGCGGTGGCGCCGTGGCCACGGTTGTCCGAGGCCACCACGGCATAGCCGTGCGCGGTGAGCTCCCTGGCGAACCGGTCGTAGCGCAGGGCGTGTTCGGCCGCTCCGTGCACCAGCTGCACCACCGCGTGCGGGCGTCCGCCGTGCTCGGGGGGCCACGCGTAGGTGGCGACGGGCACCCCGTCCCTGCCGATGCTGACATCCGCGTGCGGGATCGCGTTCGGTTCCTGGTCCACCGTTGGCTCCTTCTCGCCGGGGTCCCCGGGCGACGGTCCTTCGCCGTGCCGACCGCCAGTATGTGGCGCGGTCGGTTTCGGTGAGGCGAGAAAGAACCGACGTTGGGTCAGAAAGAACGCATGCGCCCGAGTTGACGCGGCGCGCCGTAAGCGTCAAGACGTTGACATGGTCATGGCCCACGCTGAAGGCTGGGGGGCGCCGCGGGCGCCCGACCCCTTTGGGCGCCATCCAGGCAACTGCGAACGGAGAAGCGTGTTCAGACGATCTGCCCCACACAGACGGTACGGCACTTCGGTCCTGGCGGGCTTGACCCTCGCCGGCCTGCTCGTCGCCGCGCAGCCAGCGCTGGCCGATGACACCGCCGCTGTCGCCGACCCGGTCAACGCCGCGTTCGGCGAGGCCGCGACGGAGTACGAGGTCCCCAGGGATCTGCTGGTCGCGGTCGGCTATGGCGAGACCCGCCTCAATGACCACGACGGACTGCCCAGTCACGCCCGAGGGTTCGGCGTGATGCACCTGGTGGACAATCCGACCCACCGGACCCTGCGCACAGCGGCCGATGAAACGGGCCTGAGCGCCGACGAGTTGAGCCAGAACACCACGGCGAACATCCATGGTGGCGCAGCAGTTCTACGCGCGTATGCGGACGAGGTCGGCCTCTCCGCCGACGAGCGTGCCGACCTGGACGCCTGGTACCCGGCGGTCGCCCGCTACGGCGGCGCGGCCGAGGAGACCGGCGCCCGTTTCTATGCCGACGCGGTCTATGACCTGCTCCGCGACGGTATCGAAGCGGTCGTCGACGGTGGCGAGACGGTCGAGGTCGACGCTCAGTCGGTCGACCCCGAACGCGGTGAGTACGCCGACGTGGACCTGGGCGTCCTCAGCGAGGACTATCCGGCGGCCCGTTGGGTGCCGGCGCACTCCTCCAACTACAACACCGGCCGCACCCAGTCCATCAACACGGTCGTCATCCATGTCACCCAGGGTTCCTACGCCGGCTCCATCAGCTGGTTCCAGAACCCGTCATCCAATGTCAGCGCCCACTATGTGATCCGCTCCTCGGACGGCGAGATCACCCAGACGGTGCGGGACCGGGACACCGCCTGGCACGCCCGTTCCGGCAACGCCTACAGCATCGGCCTGGAGCACGAGGGGTGGGTGGACGAGCCGTCGTGGTTCACGGACGCGATGTACCGTTCCTCCGCCGCGCTCACCAGCCACCTCGCCAACCGCTACGGCATCCCCAAGAACCGGCAGCACATCGTCGGACACCATGAGGTGCCGGGCAACGACCACACCGACCCGGGCCCGCACTGGGACTGGAACTACTACATGCAGCTGGTCGGCGGCGACCCGGGCAACCCCGGCAACCCCGGGCTCGACTTCCCGTCCTACTCGACGCTGAGCAACGGTTCGAGCGGGCCCCAGGTGGTGGCGCTCCAGCATCTGCTCAACAACAACGGGCAGGACGCCGGCGCCGCCGACGGGCAGTTCGGCCCGGCCACCCAGGCCGCGGTGCGCGGCTTCCAGAGCGCCAAGGGACTGGCCGCCGACGGCGTCGTCGGCCCCAAGACCTGGACCGCGCTGCTCTCCGCGGGCAGCACCCCCACCCTGCGCGAGGGCAGCAGCGGCGAGGCGGTGAAACGGCTGCAACGGGCGCTGACCGCCGCGTTGGGCCGGACCGTCTCGATCGACGGCTCCTTCGGCCCGCTCACCACCCAGGCGGTGCGGGACTACCAGACGAGCCGGGGGCTCGGCGTCGACGGCGTCGTCGGACCGCTGAGCTGGGCGGCGCTCCAGGCCGGCGAATGACGGAAGCGGTCCTACCGCGGCCTCTTCGCGGTTGACCACGGTCGTTGACGCGGTTGGCCGAGGCCGCTTGTAAAGAGTCGGTGCCCCCGGGGACGGACAGCATGTCCCCGGGGCACCGGCACGCTCAGTCGTGATGCATGGTGTCGAAATAGTGCAGCGCCGCCTGCGCATAGGCGATCCGTGGATCGAGCAGTGTCGGATCGTGGTGGTAGTCCGTCCGCAGATGACCGAAGGTCAACGCCCGCCCCCCGGCGAGGCCGCCCCGTCGACGCCAGGTCACGCTGCGCGGGCAGCCCCAGACCACCATCTCCGCGACATGGCCGAACGTCAGCAGCGTGAGCAGCAGACAGCCCAGGAAGATCGTCAGCCAGAGCGGGAAGGCCAGCACAAAGACCAACCAGCCGCGCAGCGAACCCCGACGGCCGATGATCGGATCGCCCCCCTCGGCCAGATCGATCCGCCAGGAACAGCGCCGGCCGAACCGGGACGGCGTGTGGGTGATCTCGGCCAGCGGCCGGTCGTGTTCGTCGGTGACATGGAAGTGCTGCGGCCAGGGCACCCGCTCCTCGGGCACCACGGTGGCCATCGGGCTGCCGTCGGGGCAGGTCAGCGACAGCACCGGATGCGGATCACCACCGCCCTTGAGGCTCAGCCGCTCCTCCACCTCGGCGACGGTCACCGGCCGGGACGCCATCGCCAGGGCCGCCTCCGGCACCGCCTCCCGACCGTCGGCGGTGAGCAGCCTGACCCGGGCGGCCGGCTCGGCGTCCGCACCCCGCCGGTTGGGCCTGACCAGGAACTCCTCGCCGACCGTCCACTCCGCCGTCCGCATGCCGTCCGCGCCGGCTATGTCCACGGTGAAACCCGTCGCCACGTCACTCCCTCGGGTAAGGCCGGTCGGTACCGCCGCCGGCCGTGCCGTCAAGCCGTCTGCCGCGCCACGAAGGTACCCCGGTACCGCTGGGCGCGCCGCGACCTTGACCACACGTCAACCGGGTTGACGCCGGGCCCGTTCCGGCTTCGGCCGGGGGACTTCGGGGCTCAGGCGCAGGCCAGGCGGGTGAGGAGGCCGAAGCCCGCCCGGTCGACGGAGCGGGCCCTGGCGCTGAGCAGCACGACCGCGGCCTGGCGCGCCGGGGCCAGCGCCAACAGGGTGTGGTAGCCGGCCGTCCTGCCGTTGTGGAACAGCACCGCGTGCCGCCCAGCCGACGCCGGCAGACGGGTGCCATAGAGGCCGGGATGGGCCGTGTGCGCCCGGTGGACGCGCGCACCGGTGGTGTGGGTGAGGGCGATCGCCTCGGCCAACTCCCCTGAGGTGTCGCCCAGTTGAGCCACCGCGAAGCGGAGCATATCGGCCGGTGTCGAATGCAGCCCGCCGGCCCCGGCCAGATCCGCCAGATCCCAGTTGGGGCGTGGCCGGCCCCGGTAGGAGTGGCCGGGCACCAGTCGCGCGGACCGTTCCTCGTCCAACGCGACGCGGGTGTCGCGCAGTCCGAGCGGGGCGCAGATCTCCCGCTGGATCAACGCGTCGTAGCCGCCGCCCGTGTGCCGGGCGAGCGCGAGGCCGAGCAGTCCTGCGCCGAAGCTGGAGTAACGGAACCGCCGCCCCGGCGTCGACTTCAGCCGGGTGCGCGCCAACTCCTCGAGCAGCGCCGGCTCCTGGCAGCGGGCATAGGGGTCGGACGCGTCCCAGGGGGCGCGTGGCAGCAGGCCGCGCGGCAGTCGGGGCAGGCCCGAGGTGTGGCAGGCGAGCTGCCCGAGGGTGACGGCCCGGCCGTCCCGTTCGGGCACCTCGGCCTCCGGCGGCAGCAGCGTGGCCAGGGGCCGCTCCCAGTCGAGGGCGCCGCGCACGACGAGCCGGGCGAGTGCCAGGGCGGTGAACGTCTTGCTCACCGAGCCGATCTCGAAGAGCGCGGTGGGGTCGGCTCCGCACAGGGCGGTCTCGTCGCCCAGCACGGCGCCCACCGCCACCGGCCCCGGGCCCTCGGGCGCGGTCTCCCGCGCGGTCTTCCGGACCAGGGCGTCGAGCGCGGTCGCGGTCAGGGGCATCGGATACCTCCGGAAGGCTGCCCGGCCGAGCGGCCGGAAACGGAACACGTCATGGCCGAGCGGCGGCCGTCGGGGAGGTCGTTCGGGGACTGGCCAAGAGAGCAGGCCCTAGTCGGCGCGGCGCAGCAGGCGGCGCCCGCCGTGCTTCTTGTGCACGGCCTGCCGGGTGACGCCGAGCGCGGCGGCGATGGCGGCCCAGCTGGCGCCGTCGTTGCGGGCCCGCCGCACCAGCACGGCCTCGGCGCGTTCCAGCTCGGCCCGGGCCTCGGCGGCCAGGCGCAGTGCACGGAGCGGGTCGGGCGCCTCGGTGACGGGGGAGAGGTCGATCTCAGCCATGGCGTCAACCATGGTTGACAAGCGGCCCGCCTGTCAACCCAGGTTGACGCTCGTCGGTCCGCGCGGGCGCCCGTTTCCCCCTCCCGCGCCGCCCGGAACGCCGCCCCGGTTGCCGCCGACGGCGCGGCGCCCGCAGGATGGCGTAGCCGCGCTCGCCCGGGGGGCGGCCGAAGGGAGCGTGAAACGGTGGGAGTTCGGGTCGCCGTCGTGGGAGAGGCCCTGGTGGACCTGCTGTGGCGCACGGGAGAACGCCAGGCGCGCGCGGTCCCCGGCGGGAGCCCGGCCAACGTCGCGGTCGGTCTGCACCGCCTCGGCCGCCCCGTCACCCTGCTGACCAGCTGGGGCGACGACCCGCCCGGCGCGCTCGTCGACGCCCACCTGGGCGGCATCGGAGTCGAGGTTCGCCGGCTGGCCACCGCCGAACCCGCCAGAACGACCGTCGCGCTCGCCTACCTCGGGGCGGACGGCTCCGCCGACTACGACTTCCTCACCGCCTGGGCGCCGTCGGAGTTCCCGCTGCCGGCCGACACCGCAGTGCTGCACACGGGCTCGCTGGCCGTCGCGGTCGAACCCGGTGCCTCCCGGGTACTGGACCTCTGCCGCCGGGAACGCGCGGCCGGCCGGCTGGTGGCCGCCGACCTCAACGTTCGCCCCGCCGTCCGCCCCGACCGGGCCGACTACCGGCACCGGGCCGAACAGCTGGCCGGCGTCGTCCACGTGCTCAAGGCCAGCGACGAGGACCTGGGCTGGCTCTACCCCGACCACACCGCCGAGGAGGCCGCCCGAACGCTGCTGGCCTTCGGCCCCGAACTGGTGGTGGTGACGCTGGGGGAGCGCGGTGCCTTCGCGCTGACCGCCGGGCATCGCGTCTCGGTGCCGGCCCCCGAGGTGCAGGTGGTCGACACGGTGGGCGCCGGAGACGCGTTCCAGGCCGCGTTGCTGGACGCCCTCGTTGAGCGAGGCAACGTCCCCGTCGACTCCCTCGACCCCGTTGACCCCGCCCCCCTCACCGCTCTGCTCGAACGCTGCGTCCACGCCGCCGCCCTCACCTGTACCCGCGAGGGCGCGGACCCACCGACCCGTGCCGAACTCCTCCCGAGCTGACCCGTCGAACGCGGCGCCCCAGGCCGGGAACCCTCCGGCCCCGGACCGGCGACCGGAGGGTTCCCGGCCCCGCCGGCGGCATTACGCCGGCAAGGCGTCAGTCGTCGGATTCCAGGCGGAAGCCGACCTTCAGGCCGACCTGGTAGTGCTCGATCCGGCCGTCCTCGATATGGCCGCGGACCTGGGTCACCTCGAACCAGTCGAGTTGGCGCAGCGTGCGTGAGGCCCGTTCGATCGCGTTGTGGATGGCGGCGTCCACGCCCTCCGACGAGGAACCGACGATCTCCGTCACGCGGTAGATATGGGCGGACATGGCGACCTCCGGGGAGTCGGGAGCTGGCGCGGCGGCTGGAATCCACCGTGCCCCAGCCGTCCACGTCCCGCACCCGGAGGGACACCCGATGCCCGGATCCCGGTCACCGGCGATCACCGGCGATCGCCGGCCTGACAGTGCGCGATGTTAGGCTCCCTGCCGGGCCGTGACTGGCGCGTCAGGATGGACGAAACCATCAGGGAGCGGCCTCAGCGATGCGATGAGAAGCCGTGCGCCTGGGCCATCGCGACGTCTGGTCAAGGAGGCCCTGAGTGTCCGCGGAGAGTCCGTCCCGCACCACCGAGTCCATCGCGTTCCGGTCCAACATCGACGTCGTTCGTGCCGTCGAGCCCCGGATCGCCGACGCCATCGGCGCCGAGATCGAGGATCAGCGCGCCTCGCTCAAGCTGATCGCCAGCGAGAACTACGCGTCCCCCGCCGTGCTGGCGGCCATGGGCAACTGGTTCAGCGACAAGTACGCCGAAGGCACCATCGGCCGCCGTTTCTACGCCGGCTGTCGCAATGTCGACACCGTCGAGGCTATCGCCGCCGAGCACGCCCGTGAGCTGTTCGGCGCCCAACACGCCTATGTCCAGCCGCACTCCGGCATCGACGCCAACCTCGTCGCGTTCTGGGCCGTCCTCGCCCAGCGGGTCGAGCTGCCCGCGCTGGAGCAGGCCGGCGTCCGGCAGGTCAACGATCTGACGGAGGAGGACTGGGAGAAGCTGCGCAAGTCGCTCGGCGAGCAGCGGATGCTGGGCATGTCGCTGGACGCCGGCGGCCATCTCACCCACGGCTTCCGCCCCAATATCTCCGGCAAGATGTTCCACCAGCGCAGCTACGGCACGGACCCGGAGACCGGGCTGCTGGACTACGACGCGGTGCGCGCCGCCGCGCGTGAGTTCCGTCCGCTGATCCTGATCGCCGGCTACTCCGCCTACCCGCGCCGGGTCAACTTCCGCATCATGCGGGAGATCGCCGACGAGGTCGGCGCCACGCTGATGGTCGACATGGCGCACTTCGCCGGTCTGGTCGCCGGCAAGGTCCTCACCGGCGACTTCGACCCGGTGCCGCACGCACAGATCGTCACCACCACCACCCACAAGTCGCTGCGCGGCCCGCGCGGCGGGATGGTGCTCTGCGACGACTCGCTCGCCGACCAGGTCGACCGGGGTTGCCCGATGGTGCTGGGCGGTCCGCTGCCGCATGTGATGGCCGCCAAGGCCGTCGCGCTCGCCGAGGCCAGGCAGCCCGAGTTCCAGGACTACGCCCAGCGGGTGGTGGAGAACGCGCAGGCGCTGGCCGAGGGCCTGGTGCGGCGCGGCGCCCGACTGGTCACCGGCGGCACCGACAACCACCTCGCGCTGCTGGACGTCTCCGGCTACGGCCTCACCGGCCGGCAGGCCGAGGGCGCCCTGCTGGACGCCGGCATTGTCACCAACCGCAACGCCATCCCGCGTGACCCCAACGGCGCCTGGTACACCTCCGGTATCCGCCTCGGCACCCCGGCGCTCACCACCCGTGGTCTCACCACGGACGGGATGGACGAGGTCGCCGAGCTGATCGACAGCGTGCTGCGCCGCACCACCCCGGGGACGGCCAAGAGCGGCAAGCCCTCCAAGGCCACCTATGTGCTCGCCGAAGGCGTCGCCAAGGAGGTCGCCGGCCGCGCCGCCGATCTGCTGGCCGGGCACCCGCTCTACCCGGAGATCGATCTGGGCTGAGCGCGCGTCCGCAGCCCGTCGTGATACCGCCGCGCGTGGTCCGTTCGCACACCACGCCGACCACCGAGGCCGAGGCCGTCGCCATCCAGCGACGGCTCCGGTCCCTGGCCGTCTACGACTCCTCGGGCCCCGGGCCCGGGGAGCCGGGCACGGTGGTCGGCGTCGACGTCGCCTACGACGACGCGCGGAACCTGGTCGCGGCGGCGGCCGTGGCCCTGCACGCGATCACCCTGGAGGTCGTCGAACGGGCCACGGCGGTGGGCCCGGTGGCATTCCCCTGTGTCCCCGGGCTGCTGGCCTTCCGCGAGCTGCCGGCCGTGCTCGACGCCCTCGGCCGGCTGCGCCGCGCCCCCGACCTGGTGGTCTGCGACGGCTACGGGCTGGCTCATCCGCGCCTCCCCCAGACTTCGTCCGGGAGGTGCCCCCAGCCGACCATCGGCGTCGCCAAGAACCCGTTCACCTTCGCGCACACCCAACCCCCGCCGCACCGGGGCGCGTTCACGCCGCTGCTCGACGGGGACGAGGAGGTGGGCCGGGCGCTGCGCACCAGGGACGGCGTCAAACCGGTCTATGTCTCGCCGGGACACCGCACCACGCTGGACGATGCCTGCGCCCACACCCTGCATCTGACCAGGGGCGTTCGGCTCCCGGAGACCACCCGCGCGGCCGACCGGCTCTGCCGCGAGGCGCTTGCCGCGGCCTGACCGCGCGGCCTGCCGGCGGCTCAAGCGGCGGTCGGCTCAGCCGGCGTCGCGCAACGCGGCCAGCGCCGCGTCCACCTCGTCCTCCGTGTTGTAGAAGTGGAACGCGAACCGCAGCCGCCCCGCGCGCCTGGTCACCCGCACCCCGGCGGCGGCCAACGCCTCGGCGGCGCCCGGCGTCTCGGGCACGGCCACGATCGGTGAGCCCTCGAAACCGGCCGGCCGGCCCCACTCCGCAAGTTCGGCCCGGAACCGGGCGGCCAGCGCCAGATCGTGGTCGCCGATGGCCCCCTGCCCCAGCCGCGCCACCAACGCCAGCGAACGGGCCGCGCCCACATAGGGGAGGAACGCCGGGCTGGTGTCGAACCGTCGTGCGTCGGGGGCCAGTTCCTCGACCACACCGAGCACGCTGCTCGCCGGATCGACGGCTGCCGCCCAACTGGGGGAGAGCGGCACCAGCGGGCCGCCGCCCGGCGGAACCGTCAGAAAGGATGCCCCGCGCGGGCATAGCAACCACTTGAACGCCCCGCACACCGTGTAGTCGAACTCGCCCGCGTCCAGCGGCAGCCAGCCGGTGGACTGGGTGGTGTCCACCAGCGTCGCCGCCCCGTGCCGTCCGGCGGCCTCGGCGATCGCCGCCAGTTCCGCGGGCGCGCCGTCCGCCGACTGGATCGAGGAGACCGCGACCAGCCCCGTACCCGGGCCGACCGCCTCGGCGAGTCCGGCCAGCGGCACCTGCCGCAGCCGCAGCCCGGGCCGGAACGCGAACGGGGTGACCAGCGAGCTGAACTCGCCCTCGGCGCAGAGCACTTCGGTGCCCGCCGGCAACGACTGGGCGATCAACCCGACATGCGCGGAGACCGAACTGCCGACCGTCACTCGATCGGGTGGCAGATCCACCAGACCGGCGAACGTCCGCCGCGCCGCCTCCACCGCGCCGAAGTACCCCGGCTGGTCCAGCCGACCGCACGCCATGCCGTCCACTGCCGCCCGCAGCGCGGCGGCGGCGTCGGCCGGCAGCAGTCCATGGGAGGCGGTGTCCAGATAGCCGGGGTCGGCCGGGTACTCGGCCTTCGTCAAGGAGTTCATGCCAGCAGTCTTGACCGGCGCACCCGCCGGCACGCGCGAAGGCACCCGTTACCCCCGATCACGCCGGATTTCACCCCGAAAGCGCGAACACTCCCGGTGGTGGCCGGGGCACGCTAAGGTGCAGAGGACGAGGAACCGGGGAGGGACGGTGCGTCGACACAGGCACGTGGGGGACGCCGGCGCGTTGCGGGGCGTGGCCACGCCGACGGGGAAGAGCTTTACGTCATGCGGGAGTTGACGGCGGACGATCCGCGCCGCATCGGGGGCTATCTGCTGTTACGCCGGCTGGGCGAGGGCCGCAGCGGCGTGGTCTATCTGGCCCGTTCGCTCGGCGGCGATCCCGTCGCGCTCAAGGTGATCCGCCCGGCCTACGCTTCCGATCCGGCGTTCCGCGCCCGGTTCGAGGCGGATGTGGCCACCGCCCGCCATGTCCGCGCCCGCCGGCTGGTCACGGTGGCCGCCGCCGACACCGCCGGCGGCACGGTCTGGGCCGCGTATCCCTATGTCGCCGGCCCCACCCTGACGGAGGCCGTCGCCGCCCACGGCCCGCTGCCGCCGCGCACCGTCGCCGCCCTGGGCGCGCTGCTCGCCGAGGCGCTGCACGCGGTGCATCTGGGCGGCCTGACGCATCGTGATCTGCGGCCGGGGCATGTGCAGTTGACGCTCGACGGGCCACGGCTCACCGGCTTCGGCGGTTCCGGCACCCGGATAGGGCCCCCCGGCTATCTCTCGCCCGAACAGGCCGTCGGCGGCCCCGCCTCGCTCGGCCCGCCGAGCGATGTCTTCGCCCTCGGCTGTCTGCTGACGCTGGCCGCCACCGGCCGGGGCCCGTTCGGCGACGGCACCCCGCGCGAGCTGTTGCGGCGTGCGGCCTACGAGCCGGCCGATCTCGCTGATGTGCCGCGCGGGCTGCTGGAGGTCGTCCAGGCATGTCTGCACAAGGACCCGCGTCCCCGCCCCTCGGCCGCCGACCTCCGCCGCGAGCTGGCCGCGCCCACCGGCGCCGGCTGGCTGCCGGGCCGGCTGGCCCGGGAGGTCGCCGCCCGCTATGCGGCGCCGTTGCCGCGCCCCGCCTCCCATGAGCCGTTCGCCGCCGGCGAGCCGCCCGACGGCGGCTTCCCCCGGCTGCCGACCGGCTCCTCGGGCGACCACCACCCAGCCGAACGCCTCCCGGCCGATCACTTACCGAACGAAAGCCTCTCGCCCGGGAGCCTCCTGAACGATCGCCCGCCGGTCGGGCAACCTCCCGGCGGCGCCTTACCGTTGGGGGCCTCCGCCGTCCCCGGTCCGCCGGATCCGGCGGACCGCCCACCCGCCGGGGAGGCGTCGCCCGGCCGCCGCCGCACCCTGCGGTTGCTCGGCGGCGCGGGGGCGCTGGCGGCGGTCGGCTGGGGCGCGGGGCTGCTGATCCGGCACCAGCGCGCCGACGGCCCGTCGGCGGCCGCCGGCGCCACCACGTACACCATCGGACTGCACGCCGACCTCAGCGGCGAGCACGCCTCGTTCGGCAACGGTCAGCAGCGCGGCCTCAACATGGCCGTCGACGAGCTGAACCGGATGGGCAATCTGCCCTTCACCCTGGCCGTCCGGACGCTCGACGACGCCGGCGACGGCGAGCTGGCCGCAGGCGTGGCCCGCGAGTTGGCGGACGATCCCCGGGTGGTGGCGGTGATCGGCCCCACCCATGAGGAGGTGCTGCCGGCCGTCGCCGAGATCTATGGCGAGGCCGAACTCCCGCTGCTGGCCCTCTCGGT
This sequence comes from Streptomyces sp. NBRC 109706, assembly GCF_000974485.1. GTDB lineage: Bacteria > Actinomycetota > Actinomycetes > Streptomycetales > Streptomycetaceae > Streptomyces. The sequence goes on from NZ_BBOM01000008.1 coordinate 234,172, forward strand.
GAGCAGCCTGGTGGATCGCGAGACCTGCCCCACCCTGCTGCACGCCAGGCCGAGCACCGCGCTGGCCGGGTTGGCGGTGGGCGACTTCCTGCTGGGGCGCGGCGCCGCCCGGGTCGCCCTGCTCGACGATCTCTCCGCCGGCGACTACAGCGGCCAGACCACCCGGGTCGTCAACGGCACCATGGACCGCGAGCGGTTCGAGCTGTACCCGCGCCAACTGGACGCCGAACAGGTCGACTTCACCGCGCTCGCCGACGAACTCCTGGCGGACGAGGTGGACGCCGTGGTCTGGTGCGGCTACGCGGACGGCGCGGGCCGGCTGGCCCGGGCGTTACGGGACGCGGGCTTCGACGGCGTCGGGCTCGCGACCGAACGGGCCATCGGCGCACCGTACTTCCGCCATACCGGCCAGCCCCCCGACGACTGGTTCTTCCTCGCCACCTACACCGACCCGCGCCGCGATCCACGCGCCCGGGACTTCGGCCGCGCCCACCGCGAACGCTTCGGCTGGGATCCGGACCCCTACGCCGCCGAGGGCTATGACGCGGCCCGGATGCTGGTCGGCGCCATGCGGAGCGCGGTGGAGCGGAACGACACGCTGAACCGCGCCGATCTCTTCGCCCGGCTGAGAGCCAGCCAGTACCGGGGCGTGGCCAGGGATCTGGCCTTCGACTCCGTGGGCGACTACGCCGGCGGCGGCCCCCTCGCCTACCTCTACCAGGCCCACCTCGGCGAACTCCGCTTCCAGGGAGCCCTTTCCCACTGATGGCCCGGCCGGGAAGATGGCCGAATGCCGAACGCACCCCGGGAACTGCACCATGACCGCGAGCGGGCCGGCTCCTTCGGCGCCATCGCCGAGCGGTACGACCGCTACCGTCCGAACTACCCCCGCGAACTGGTCGACGATCTCGCCGCGTTGCGGCCGGCGCGGGTTCTGGACGTCGACGGCGCTGGACGAGACGGTCAGCGCCGCCGACCGGACGGCCGGGGCCGAAACCCCCTCGCGGCTGACCACACTCGTCCGTATGGTGGCCCGGTTGATCATCCTGTGACGCGGGGGGTGCCCCCGTGGCGCGGGCGGAACCACCGGCTTGTGGGAGGGCGAACGGCGATGGACGAACGGAACGGATGGGTGGACGAAGGCTGGGGGCCGGTCGCCGATGTCTTCGCCCGGAACTTCGCCGACTTCGACGAACTCGGCGCGGCCGTCACGGTGTTCGTCGACGGACGCAAGACCGTCGAGCTGTGGGACGGCATCGCCGACCGCCGCACCGGGCGGGCCTGGACCGGGGACACCGCCGTTCCCGTCTTCTCCTGCGCCAAGGGTCTGGTGAGCCTCTGCGCACATCTCCTCGCCCAGCGCGGCCGGCTCGATCTGGACGCGCCGGTGAGCCGCTACTGGCCGGAATTCGCCCAGGCCGGCAAGGAGTCCATCACCTGCCGCATGGTCCTGGCCCACCGGGCGGGCCTGCCAGCCCTGGACGCCTCGCCCGACTTCGACCGGATCGCCGCCTGGGCCCCGGTGGTCCGGGCCATCGAGGAGCAGCGACCCCTCTGGGAGCCCGATACCGCCTACGAGTACCACGGCCATGTTTTCGGCTTTCTGATCGGCGAGGTCATCCGCCGGATCACCGGCGACACCCCGGGTGTCTTCTTCCGCCGCGCGATCGGGGACCCGTTGGGCCTGCGGGCCTGGATCGGGCTGCCGCCCGAGGAGTGGGACGCCCGCGCCCGCCTTGTCGAGGCCGAGGGGCGCCCCCCGATGCCCGGCCCCGAGCATCTGCTCACCCGCATCGTGACGATGAACGGCGCGCTGGTCTTCCCCGGCCTCGACGAGCCGCACGGCTGGAACGATCCGGCACTGCTGGCCATGGAGTTGCCCGGCGCGGGCGCCACCGCCTCGGCGACCGGCCTCGCCGGTGTCTACGCGGCGGCCGTCTCCGGCATCGGCGACGGGGAGCGGCTGCTCAGCAGGGACACCGTGACGGACGCCGTCCGCGAGGTCTCCGCCGGGAAGGGCTGGCTGGGCTTTGACTCCGGGGCCCGCTGGGGCTCCGGCTATCTGCTGAACTCCTCCTTCCGGCCGATGTTGAGCGAACGGAGCTTCGGCAACGACGGCGCCGGCGGCCAGTTCGCCTTCGGCGACGACACCCACGGGGTGGGCTTCGCCTATGTGGCCAACCGCATGGTCGGCCACGGCGACGCCCGCGCGACCCGGCTGGTCGCAGCGGTCCGCTCCTGCCTGAACGCCTGAGCGTTCGCCGACGCTAAACTCCGACATCGGTGTCAGAGTCAGGTCGCGCGGCGCGCATCGCACACGGAGGGGACGGCCGGCATGCGGATGAAGGAGATGGTCCGGCGCACGGGGGTCCATGAGCGGCTGCTCCGCTATTACGAACAGCAGGGCTTGCTGGCACCGGAACGACTGCCGAGCGGCTATCGCGTCTATCGGGAGCCGGACGTCGAGAAGGTGCGCCGCATCCGCTGTCTGCTGGCCGCCGGACTCAACACCTCCCTGATCGCCGAGGTGTTGCCCTGTATCCGCTCCGACGACGGCGACCGCCTGGTGCCCGTCTGCTCGGACCTGGGCACCAGGCTGCGCGAGGAGAGCGACCGCATCACCCGCACCATCGAGGAGCTGCGAACCTCCCGCACCCTCCTCGACTCCGTGATCGCCGCCGCACCCCCACCGCCGGCCGACGGCGAGGCGCCGAGCCGCCACCCGGGGTGACGATCGCCCGGGGGCACGCAGCCGGGCACGAACTCAGGCGGACGAAACGACCGAAGGATCTCTCGCCGACCCCCGCGCGAGTCCGTGGGCCGGCCATCAGCGTGGAACGCAATGGAACTCATAGGAGCATTGCACTCCCCACGCCGTGAACCTGGTGTAAACGGACCCATCGGCCGCAACCCCGGCCGATGGGACACGTCAGGCCAGGGCCGGCACGCGCGCCAACCCGCGCGCGCCGGCCCTGGCCGTCCGGTCAGTCCAGCAGCCGCTCGACCAGATCGGCCGCCCGTGGGGTGCCGCCCTCGGCCAGGGCCCGGGCGCGCAGCTCGGCCGAGCGTCGGGCGACCCCGGGGTCGCCCGACAGCGCGAGCAGTGCCTCGCGCAGCCGGTCCACCGTGGCCTCCTCGGTGTCCAGCCGGCGGGCCACGCCCAGCTCGACCAGTCGGTCGGCGTTGGCGAACTGCTCGGCGGCCTGCGGGACGGCGATCATCGGGACCCCCGTGAACAGCCCCTCGCCGCTGCCGCCCATCCCCGCATGGGTGACAAACGCGTCGGCCTGCTCCAGGACGCGCAACTGCGGTACCCAGGAATGGACTTCGACATTGCCCGGGATCGGCCCCAGCTCCTCGGGGGCGATGTACTTGCCGATCCCGAGCACCACATGCCAGCCCGGCAGGTCACCGAAGGCGGCGAGGCACCGCCGATAGAACTCCGGCTGGCGGGTGAAGGCCGAGCCAAGCGAGATCAGCAGCACCCGTTCCGCGTCGGCCGGGCGACGCCAGTCCCCGTCGGCGGAACGGTCGCCGAAGCAGGGGCCGACAAAGGTGATCACCCGCTCGTCCACCCGGTCCAGGTTCGGCTGCATGGCGCTGGGCACCAGGGCCAACGCCCGGGGCGGCCGGCCGGAGAACGCGTCCATGTCCGTGGTGGTCGCGCCGGCCTCGACGAGCCAGTCGGTGAACCTGGCGCGGTAGGCGTCCGCGCCCGGCAGCCGCCAGAGCTGGGCGGCGACCTCCTCCTCGTAGCCCCGCCAGGCCACATAGGTCGGCGACAGCTGGAGCAGTCGCCGACCCTGGGTCTCGGCGAGCACCCGCGCGCCATAGGCGCCGATGTCGTACAGATAGAGATCGGCGGGATCGGGGTCATAGGCCGCCCGCAACTGGGGCAGCGCCTGGATCGCGTCGTCCAGGAAGACGCCCATCGCCTCGATCGGATCCTCCGGCCAGCGGTTGTCGGCCACCGGAAGCGTGGACCGGACGGGTACCAAGCCGGCGCCGGTGGACTTCACCAGCTCCGCGACGGCCGGATCGTTGGCGTAGGTCACGCGGTGGCCCCGGTCCACCAGCTCGCGGATGACCGCGAGGCTGGGCAGCACATGGCTGACGGCGGGGACACCGATCATCGCGATATGGGCAGGGTGGCGGCGTGCCATGGGACATCACTCATCTCGGGGCAGATCACGGCAGGTTGGCGGTGGGGTGCGCGAACGAGCGCCCGCGGCCGCCTCGGGCGGGGGGCGTGCTCAACGGTTCGCGCGACGGGGCGGGGCACAGGCTCTGGCCCCGGCCGGTCGGCCGTGAATCAGCCGTAGATCTGGAAGTGCATCCGTCGACTATAGCCCCGTGACCGATCCGGCCGACCCGATCGGCGCACCTCGGAAACGTTTCCCGACGCCCGCGCCAGGATTCAACGCCCGCCCCGGCGTCCGCGTCAGCGCCCATCCCGCCGTGAACCCGCCGCGCCCCGCCCGGTTCGCCCGCCCCGTCGGTTCCGGGAAAGTTCCGGTTCTTCCTGTCCGTTCACCGAGCATTGACACGTTCTCATCATCGACGCAACACTGCCGATGGGAGAGCGCTCTCCCGTTACCAAGCGACTCGGAGGTCCGCATGGTACGTAGAACCACCCTGATGTCCGGCACAATCGCGGCGGCAGCGCTCGCGCTCGTCGCGGCGGGGTTGGGCACCATGGGAGCCGCAGCCGCACCGGCCGGGGAAGCCGCCCCGGAGTCGGTCGCGGTCGACCACTCCAACCACCAGACCCACCAGCAGATGATGATGGCGGCGCCGCCCGGTGAGTGGATCCCGGTGGACGAGCCGGTCGAGGGCATCGAGCCCAACCCCGACGCGCCCTTCCGTGAACACCGGGAGTTCCAGGCGAACTGTTCGGTGACCCACACCGGCGACAACGACCCCATCGTCTTCCCGGGGATGCCCGGCGCCTCGCACAACCACTCGTTCATGGGCAACGACACCACCGACGCGTACAGCGACGAGGAGTCGTTGAACGAGGGGACGAGCAGCTGCGCTGTTCCGGCAGACCTGTCGGCGTACTGGATGCCGACCATGTACAACGGTGACGAGGAGATCCGCCCGCGCGGGCCCCAGGTCATCTACTACAAGTCCGGTGTCAGGGACCACACCTCGGTGCGTGCCTTCCCCACCGGCCTGCGCTATGTCGTCGGCAACCCGATGCAGACCGCCGAGGAGTTCGGCAACCACCCCGGCTACGTCAAGGGCTGGGAGTGCGGCGACGACTACGAGAACGTGGAGTTCCCGACGAACTGCCCGGCGGGCTCCCAGCTGAACGTGCGCTACCAGGCGCCGAGTTGCTGGGACGGACGGCATCTGGACTCGCCCAACCACCAGGACCACATGGCCTACACGGTGGTGGAGAACAACCAGAACGTCTGCCCGGACAGCCACCCGGTGGCCGTGCCGATGATCGAGTTCAAGATGGCGTTCCCGGTGGACGGTGACACCTCACAGGTGCGGTTGGCCAGTGGCCCGGCCTACTCGTTCCACTACGACTTCTTCAACAACTGGGACGAGGCCACGCTCGAAGCGATGGTGTCCCACTGCATCAACCAGGGCCTCCAGTGCGACACCCGGGGCTACGACCAGTTCAACCCCGAGTACGGAGCCGCCCTCACCGAGGACCACGTGCTTCCCTGACCCCCAACGGGCCTGAGGCCAGGCCCCTGACCTTCCCTTCGATGGCCGACCCGGCAGCGGGCCGGGTCGGCTGAACCCCCCACGAGAGCGCTCTCCGTCCCCTCTCCGTCACCATTCTCCCTAATTCCCCCAGTTCTCCCAATTCTCCCCAGCCCCCCACCAGCAGCCCGGCCGGCGACGGCCGGGAGGAACAAGGAGATCCCGTGCCATCCCCCCAGTCATCCGACGCCCCCAAGCACCGTCGCCCCAACGGGCTGACCCGGCGGGCCACCCTGGCCGGACTGGCCGCCACGGTGGTCACCTCAGCCGCCGCGACCCATGCGCTGGCCAACGGCTCCTCCACGCCCCAGGGCCCGGCCAGGCGTCCCGCCACTCTCGCCGCCGGCACCCCCATCACCCAGGCCGACCCCGTCCTCGGCCCGAACGTCACGGTGTTCGACCCCTCGATGTCCATCGGGGACATCCAGGCCACCCTGAACGCCGCGTTCCAGCAGCAGGAGACCGCCCAGTTCGGCTCCGGCCGGTTCGCGTTCCTCTTCAAGCCCGGCAACTACCAGGACCTCGACGTCAACATCGGCTACTACACCCATGTGGCGGGCCTCGGGCAGTCGCCCGACGACGTCAACATCACCGGGTGGGTCCGCGTCGAGGCCGACTGGTTCGACGGCAACGCCACCCACAACTTCTGGCGCTCCGCCGAGAACCTGTCCGTCACCCCCTGGGACGGTTACAACCGTTACGCCGTCTCCCAGGCCGCGCCCATCCGCCGGGTGCACATCCGTGGCGAGATGCCGCTGTGGAACGGCTACGACGGCTGGGCCAGCGGTGGCTTCATGGCCGACTCCAAGGTGGACCGGGTCGTCTCCGGCTCCCAGCAGCAGTGGCTGACCCGCAACAGCGAGCTGGGCGAATGGGCCGGCTCGGTGTGGAACATGGTCTTTGTCGGCGTGGACGGCGCCCCGCCGCACCACTTCCCCAACCCCTCGCACACCGTCGTGGACAGCGCGCCGAAGGTCAAGGAGAAGCCGTACCTCTACCTGGACGGCTCCGACTACGCCGTCTTCGTGCCCGCGATCCGCACCGACGCCAGGGGCACCAGCTGGAGCAACGGCCCGACGCCCGGCACCTCCATCCCGCTGAGCGAGTTCCATGTCGCCCAGGAGGGCGACGACGCCGCCAGCATCAACGCCGCGCTGGCCGCCGGCAAGCACCTGCTGATCACCCCGGGGATCTACCACATCACCGAGACCATCGAGGTCAACAACCCCAACACCATCGTGCTCGGCATCGGCCTGGCCACCCTGATCCCCGAGGGCGGCATCAACGCCGTCAAGATCGCGGACGTGGACGGTGTGCAGGTCGCCGGCATCCTGATCGACGCGGGCCCCGGCGGCTCGGAGACCCTGCTGGAGGTCGGCGACGAGGGCTCCACGACCCGCCACCAGGACAACCCCATCCATCTGCACGACGTGTTCGCCCGGATCGGCGGCGCCGGCGCCGGCAGCGCGGACCGCAGCGTGGTGGTGCACAGCCACGACACCCTGATCGACCATGTCTGGCTGTGGCGCGGCGACCACGGCGAGGGCGTCGGCTGGGACGTCAACCCGGCCCTCAACGGACTGGTCATCAACGGCGACGACGTGACCGGCTACGGCCTCTTCGTCGAGCACTACCAGGAACACCAGGTCATCTGGAACGGCGACAACGGGCGCACCTACTTCTACCAGTGCGAGCTGCCCTACGACCCGCCGAACCAGGCCGCCTGGATGAACGGCGACGAACTCGGCTGGACCGCCTATGTGGTGGCCGACAACGTCACCAACCACACCGCCTACGGCCTCGGCGTCTACAGCCTGATGCTGGAGGACGCGACCATCACCACCGAACGGGCGATCTCCACCCCGGAGGGCGGCGGGATCGACTTCACCAGCATGGTGATCGTCTCCCTCGGCCAGCTCGGGATCATCAACCACGTCATCAACGACCTGGGTGGCCCGGCCGGCCCCGGGCTCAACGACGGCATCTTCTACCTGCCGAGCAACTGAGCCGGGACACCGAGCTGGGATCGGATCCGGTGCCGATCCCAACCGCCGCTGCCGCGAGCCTGGGCGGGCTCGCGGCAGCGGCATTCCCCTCCTGCCGAGCGGCGGCCAGCCGGCGCGGTTCGGTTAGGATGGCGCGCGTGATCGCCCGCACGCCGTAGCGCGTGCCGGTGGAGGAACGATGGACGAAGGAGGTGAGCCCGATCACCGTCAGGTCAGCTCGGCCGCTCCCCTTCCGGGGTTCCGGAGCCGTCACGCCATAGGCGACGGGGCCCGGGGGAGCGCCCTGTGCGTGAGAGGCCCCGCATGCTCCCTTCCGTCAGTACCACTCACCCCACCACTCCCGTCCCTGTCTCGTCCGCGGCCGCGCCGTCCCCGCCCGGGATCGTCGACCGGCTGCGGGCCGCCGGCTGTGTCTTCGCCGAGGACGAGGCGGCCCTGTTGGTCGCCGAGGCCGGGGACGATCCGGCCGCACTCGACACCCTGGTGACCCGCCGCGAAGCCGGCCTGCCCCTGGAACACGTCCTGGGCTGGGCCGAGTTCCACGGCCTGCGCGTGGTGGTGCGGCCCGGCGTCTTCGTGCCGCGCCGGCGCACCGAGTTCCTGGTGCGCCAGGCCCTCGCGCTGGCCCCGCGCGCGGCCGTGGTCGTCGACCTGTGCTGCGGCTCGGGCGCGGTCGGCGCCGCGCTGCTCGCGGCGCTGCCCGACGTCGAGTTGCACGCCGCCGATCTGGACGCCCGCGCCGTGCGCTGTGCCCGCGCCAATCTGGGCCCGGCCGGCCGGGTCTACCGGGGCGATCTCTACCAACCGCTGCCGGCCCGGCTGCGCGGCCGAGTCGACGTTCTGGTGGCCAACGCGCCCTATGTCCCCTCGGCCGCCGTCCCGCTGCTGCCCGCCGAGGCACGGTCGCACGAGCCGCTCACCGCGCTCGACGGCGGCTCGGACGGCCTCGCCGTGCTCCGCCGGGTGATCGCCGACGCCCCCGACTGGCTTGCCCCCGGCGGGAGTCTGCTGGTGGAGACCGGCCGACGGCAGCGCGCCGAGGTGGCCGCGACCATGGCGGCACACGGTCTGACCCCCCGGGTGGCCATCTGCGACGACTGGGAGGCGACGGTCCTGACCGGCCGCCGCCCCACCGGCTGAGCCCCCGCCAACACCCCCTGGGCCCACCGCTATTCGGGTGCGGTCCAGGGGGAGTGCCGGCTAGGGTCGCCCGGGTGAACGAGCAGCCCTGCGTGTTCTGCGCCATCGTGCGCGGCGAGGCCGAGGCCAGTGTGGTGTACCAGGACGGGACGGTGCTGGCGCTGATGGACCTGCAACCCGTCACCCCAGGACACCTGTTGGTGATCCCCCGGGCCCATGTCGTCGGCCTGGCCGACCTGGACACGGCCACCGGCACGGCGATCTGGCGGCGCGCCCACCAACTGGCGGGCGCGCTGAGGCGATCCGGGCTCCGCTGCGAGGGCGTCAACTTCTTCCTGGCCGACGGCGAGGCCGCGTTCCAGGAGGTCTTCCATCTCCATCTGCATGTCTTCCCCCGGTTCGCCGGCGATCCGTTCCGGATCTCGGCGGACTGGCGGGCGCGTCCCCGCGCCGAACTGGACGCCAACGCCGCGCTGATCAGGGCGGTTTCGGACTAGAACGCGATGTGCCCTAGCCCCGGTCGTCCTCGCCCAGTGTCCGGGCCCGCACCGCGGCCCAGTCGAGTGCGTGGCCGATGCCGTCGGTCAGGGAGAACTCCGCGCGCCAGCCCAGCAGTTGGTGGGCCCGGTCGGTGCGGGTATAGGCGCCGACCACATCGCCGGGACGGCGTGGTGCCTCCACCGCGCCGATCGGACGGCCCGTCACCTCCCGGTAGGCGGCCAGCAGTTCGCGCACGGTGGTGCCACGTCCGGTGCCCAGGTTGATCGCGGTCGCGGTGGTCCCGTCCCGGAACAGCCCGTCGAAGGAGCGCAGCGCCGCCAGATGGGCGGTGGCCAGATCCCAGACATGGATGTAGTCCCGGATGCCGGAGCCGTCGCGGGTGGGGTAGTCCGTGCCCGTGATCCGGAACGGGACCCCGTCCTGGTCGGCAAGGATCAGCTGACCCAACGCATGGCTGGGCCGGGGGAGTTGAAGGCCGGTGCGGAGCCGGGGATCGGCGCCGACCGGGTTGAAGTAGCGCAGCGACAACACCCGCAGCCGGGTGCCGGCCGCGATATCGGCGAACATCCCCTCGCAGACCACCTTGGTGCGGGCATAGGGGCTGACCGGGGCGAGCGGGGAGTCCTCGTCGACGGTGAGGTCGTCGCCGGCCCGGTAGATGGAGGCGGAGGAGCTGAAGACCAACCGGTGGCAGCCGTTGCGCAGCAGATGGCCCACGAAGTCCAGGCTCTTGGCGACATTGGCCCGGTAGTACCCCAGTGGATCGGCCACCGAGTCGGGCACCACGATCAGCGCCGCGCAGTGGATGACGGCCCCGATGTCGGGATGCTCGGCGAAGACCCGGTCCACCAGGGCGCCGTCCGCGATATCGCCCTCGTAGAACGTCCGGCCGGTCGTGAACTCCCGCCGTCCGGTCGTCAGGTTGTCCAGCAGCACCGGTGCGATCCCGGCGTCCAGACAGGCCGACGCGATCGTGCTCCCGATAAAGCCGGCCCCGCCAGCGATCAGCACCTTCACCGCGATGTCCCTTTCCGTTGTCCGCATCCCCGGTCCGTTCGAAACCCTAGCCGGACGGCGGAACGGCCCCGGCATGGAGCGCCGGGGCCGTTCCTGGGGAGGAAAGACGGTTCAGTCGGGCCTCAGGAGGAGTACACCCCGAACTCGAAGAGCGAGTAGGCCCAGCCGGTGCCCCGTTCGGTGCCCAGCATCCGGACGTAGCGCCCGGAGGCGTCCACGTCCACGGTCTCGACCCCGCCGACGCCGGCGGTCTCGGCGTGGATCGTGCTCCAGTCCTGGCCGTTCTCCGAGACCTGGACCTCGTAGGCCCGGGCGAAGGAGGTCTCCCAGTGGAGCTGGACGGTGTCGATCGAGGTGGTGGAGCCCAGGTCGACGACCAGCCACTGCGGGTCCGCCCACTCGCTGGCCCAACGGGTGGTCGGGTCGCCGTCCGTGGCGTGCTCGGGGAGGTGCGGCGCGCCGTCCCCGTATTCCTGGAAGGTGGAGGCGGTGGTGGGGGCGCCCAGCGCGACGTTGGTGCCGTCGACCGGCGGGGCGACGACCCGCACCGAGGCGGTGTCGATGCCCAGGTGGCCCTGGCCGTCCCTGGCCGCCAGGTACACCTTCCACACGCCCGGACGGGTGGGCGCGGTGACGGTGAAGCTGCCGTCGCCGTTCGCGGAGAACTCGGCGGTCTCCAACGCGCCGCCCTCGTCGATGTACTTGCTGTTGAGCAGCACCTCGTAGTCGATCGCGTCGCCGTCCGGGTCGTTGACGGAGGCGCTCACGGTGAACTCGCCGCCGGCCGGGACGGAGGTGGCGTCGCCGTCGACCCCGAAGTCGGTGATCACCGGCGGGGTGTTGGAAGGCGCCTCGCCGCCGAACAGCTCGGAGACGGCGTAGTAGGACAGCCGCTTGTCGCCACCGGGCAGCAGGTTGAACCACACGCCGCCGAAGTCGTACTCCAGGCCGTAGTGGAAGAGCGTGGCGCCCAGGGCGACACCCTCGTGGTCCATCAGGCAGTCCCAGGCGGCCTGGTAGCCCTCGGCCTTGGCGACATCGGTGGGCTCCAGCGGAACGCCGTTGATGTCGTCGTCGACCTCCCACTCACCGGCGGGACCGCCCTCGGTGAGGATGTAGGGGCGGTCGTAGCCCTCGTCGATCCAGGTCTGCTGGATGTCGCAGACCGCGTCGTAGGAGTTGATCTGGAACAGGTCCAGGTCGGGCGAGTACGCGTCGTAGTACTCCCAGGCGCCGGTCCAGGCGTCGGTGGAGGTCACCGGGTGGTTGGAGTCCAGCGCCTTGATCTCCAGCGCGGCGATGTTGATGAACTCCGCGTAGGCGATCCGCTGGGCCTCCAGCTCCGCGCCCTCGTAGCAGTTCTGCAGGCCGAGCACGGACTCGTTGCCGACGCTCCACATCAGCACGGCGGGGTGGTCCTTGTAGGCGTCCACCCAGATGTTCATGGCTTCGAGCTGTTCGCCCTTGTAGTCCCAGTCGTTGACGTAGTCCACACAGCCACCGCTGCCGGGACCACCGCCGGGCTGGAGCCAGAAGCCGGCGATCACCCGGATGCCGTTGGCGGCGGCGGCGTCGAACAGCGGCTCGCTGCTCGCGTCGGTGCCCCAGGTACGGGTGGTGTTGACGCCCATGGAGGCCAGGTCCGGCATGTAGTTGGCGGCCTGGTCGGCCGGCGGGCCCCAGGTCAGACCCTCGACGGTGTAGGGCGCACCGTCCACGGTCAGTTCCCAGCTGCCGTTTCCGCCGGTCACCTCGACCACGCTGGCGGCGGTGAGGCCGACATCGGATCCGGCTTCCCCGGCGTCCGATGGGGAGGCGGTCGCGGTCTGGTTCGCCACCGTGAAGACACCGCCGAGCAGGGCCAGCACGGCACCGACGACCGCGACGGGCCGTCCTCGACGGGACCTTGACGTCCGCTTCGACGTCTCTTTCCTGTGCAGCACAACTTCTCCTTAGCGCGGGGGTGGCCGTGGCACTCGTCCGGGTGCGCGGAACGACCGAAAGGGAGGGAGAGCGCTCTCCCGAAAGAGACTGGCCCCCGCGCCGAGGTGTGTCAACGCCCGTGCAAGGTTCCGGATCGAGAAGTCCCGACCTCGCCGACGGCTCAGGCGGACTGCCGCACGACCAGGGTCGGCTCGAAGATCACCGAGGTCAGACGGCGGTCGGGCTGGTCCACCCGGTCCAGAAGGAGCCGCGTCATCTCGGCGGCCATCTCCTCGATCGGCTGCCGCACCGTGGTCAGCGCGGGACGGCTGGACACGGCGGCGCTGCTGTCGTCGAAGCCGACCACCGCCACGTCCCTCGGCACCCGGCGGCCGTGCTCGCGCAGCACGTGCAACGCCCCCTGGGCCATCAGGTCGTTGGCCGCGAACAGGCCGTCGATCCCCGGCTGCTCGGCCAGCAGCTTGGTCATCGCCTGCTCGCCGCTCTCCTGCGTAAAGTTGCCCTCCACGGTGGGGACATAGGGGTGCCCGTGACGGGCCATCGCATCCCGGAATCCGGCCAGTCGGTCCTGACTGGCCAACACGTCGAGGGGGCCGGTGATGCTGGCGATGTGCTGACACCCCTTCGCCACCAGATGGTCGGCGGCCAGCCGCCCGCCGTCCCGGTGTGCGACGTCCACATAGCTGATCGGGATGGGCTTGGGGGGTCTGGCGAAGAGCACACAGGGCAGCCCGGCGCCGACCAGCAGCTCGGGCAGCGGGTCCTGGGCGTGGATGGAGACCAGCAACGCGCCGTCGGCGTGCCCCTGGCGCAGATAGCTGACCACCTGTCTCCTGGCGTCCGTCGAGTCCGCGAGCATCAGCACCGGGTGCATGCTCCGGCGGCGCAGGAAGCCGACCACTCCGGTGGTGATCCGGCCGAAGAACGGGTCGGCCAACAGCTGGCCCCGGAACGGCGCTTCGGGGCCCTCGTCCGCCGGCTCGTCCTCGCCGGCGCCGGAGACCACCAGCGCCACCGAGCCGGCACGCTTGGTGACCAGCGAACGCGCGGCGCGGTTGGGGACATAGCCGGTGGTCGCGATCGCCTGGCGGACCACGTCCTGGATGCTGGGGTCGACGTTGCGAATGCCGTTGATCACGCGGGAGACCGTGGCCCGGGAGACGCCCGCCTCCCGAGCCACGTCCTCCAGCGTCGGGGACCCCTTGGCCGGACGATCGCTCATGGTGGCCTTTATAACACACTCAGAGAGCGCTCTCCCAGCGTTCTCCCGGCGCTCCCAAGGGGGGTGGGGCCGGCAGTTCCGCCGGCCGCCGGGACGGTGCCGCCTCAGGTGCGGTCGCCCGTCCTCGCGGCCCTGGTCAGCGCGCGGACGAAGGGGTCCGTCGGCGCCCCCGACGATGCCGCCCGCCGGCCGGTCGCGGCATACACGCTGCGCTGCGGGGGATCGACGAGCGGCCGGACCACCACATCGGGGCGGAGCGCAGGGACGAGCAGCCGGGGCGCCAGCATCACGCCGTGTCCCTCGGCGACAAACGCCTGCTTGCCGAGCCAGCCGCCGCACTCGATGTCGATGCGCGGGGCGAACCCCGCCCGGGCGCAGGCCATGGCGAGGGCGGAGGCGGCGCCCTCGTAGTCCTCCACCCAGGTCTCCTCGGCCAGTTCGGCGAGCGGCACGATCTCCCGGGCCGCCGCCGGATGGTCCCCGGGCAGGACACAGACGAGCGGATCGTCCAGCAGATGCGTCACGCCGAGGTCGGCGTGCGCGGGCAGCCCCGGCGGATAGCTCGTGACCACCGCGCAGTCCAGCTCACCGTCGAGGAGCCGGGGAAGCAGCCGGGGCGTGACATCCTCGCTGAACGTCACCCGCACCAGGGGCACTTCGGCGGTGAACGCGGTCAGCGCCCGGGGCAGGAGCGACGCCACCGCGCTGGGCACGGAGCCGATCCGCAGGCTGGAGACGGGCTGCTCGCGGGAGGCGCGGACATCGCGTTCCGCCTGGTCGACGCGCTGGAGGATCGCGGTGGCGTGCGCCAACAGGACCTCGCCCGCCGGGGTCAGCCGCACCCCACGGGCGTGCCGCCGCAGCAGCGGGCTGCCAAGCCGGCTCTCCAGCGAGGCGAGTTGCCGGGAGAGCGCGGACTGGGTGTAGCCGAGCACCCGCGCCGCGGCGGTGATCGAGCCTGTGCGGTGGACCTCCCGGAAGGAACGGAGGGCGGTGATCTCCATGACCGCTCACCCTAGGCCCGTGGCCATGCGCCGTGCGCATGGCTGCCCTGCGGGATATGCGCTGGTGTGATCGGTCGAGGGGTGCGGAGGATGGCGCCATGAGGGAAACGAAGCTCACGCATATCGCCGCCCCGGCGGGCGTCGCCCCTGGTCGGGGCTATACCCAGGTGGTCATCGGGACGGGGCGGCTGGTGGCGCTCTCCGGACAGGTCGCGCTGGACGAACGGGGCGAGGTGGTCGGCGTCGGCGATCCGGCGGCGCAGAGCCGGCAGGTGTTCGACAACCTGCGCCGCTGCCTGACGGCGGCCGGCGCCACGTTCGACGATGTCGTCAAACTCACCTACTACGTCACGGACATCGCCTTTCTGCCGGCCGTGCGCGCCGCACGCGACGCGCAGGTGGACGTCGAACGTCCGCCCGCCAGCACCGCCGTGCAGGTGGCCGCCCTGTTCGACCCCAGGCTGCTGCTTGAGGTGGAGGCGTTCGCGGTGCTCCCCGAGTCGGCGTCGTGAGGCTGGCGGTATGCGGCCTCGGCCGGCTGGGGGCGGCCCTCGCCGAGTCCCTGGCCGCCCACGGCCATGACGTCACGGGTTGGAATCGGACGCCCCGTGAGCTGCCCGGGCTCGGCGCCGCCCGCACGGCGGCGGACGCGGCCCGCGAAGCGGAGGCCGTCGTCGTCGCCGTCTTCGACGGCGGGGCCGCGCGGTCCGTGCTCCTCGGCCCGGCGGGCGTCACGGCCGGCGCCGCGCCCGGCACCCTGGTGATCAATGTGACCACCCTCGCCCCTGACGAGTCCCGTCGGTTGGCGCACGAGGTGCGCGGTGCGGGGCTGCGCTATCTGGAGGCGCCGGTGGCCGGCTCGGTGCCGGCGGTGCGGTCGGGCAGCCTGCGGGTGTTCGTCGGCGGCACGGCGGAGGACGCGCTGGCCGCCGAGCCGGTGCTGCTGCCCTGGTCGCACGCGGGCAGCCGGCGACTCGTGGGTCCGGTGGGCGATGCGTCCGCGCTCAAGCTGGTCGCCAACCTCGCGCTCGGGATCGCGGCGAGCGGGCTGCATGACGCGGTCCGGCTCGGCGCCGGCCTCGGCCTGGCCCGCGAGGACGTGCTCGACGTTCTCCAGAAGGGCGCGTTCGGCCCGCTGGTGGCGGGCAAGCGTCGGCGGCTCTCCTCGGGCTCGGGTGCCTATGACGCGGCGGACTTCACGGTGGCCGCCCTGGCGAAGGACCTGGCCCTTGCGACGGCCGCCGTCGACGAACCGTTGGCCGGCGCGGTGGCGGCGGCCCGCCTGGTCGGGCGGATGGCGGAGCGGGACGGAGACCTGGACATCGCGGCGCTCGGCGGCGCACCGCCCCACATGGCGGCCCGCGCCGAACGGGAGAGCAGGGAAGGGGAAGGGAAAGGGAAAGGGGCCGCCGCCGATGTGACCTGAGTTAAGCGGGAGGCCGAAGTGCACCTCGGCCGGGTCCGCACCGGTAGGTTGACTCAGCGGAGGAACACATGGCTGAGGTGAAGAAACAGACCGTGCGCGACCTGCGGCGCGCCAACCGCGCGTCGCTGCTGCGCCAACTCTATTTTCACGGCCCCCTGAGCCGCCATGAGTTGGGGCAGGCCATCGGTCTCAGCTCCGGCACGGTGAGCAATGTGACCGGCGGCCTGCTCGCCGACGGCCTGCTGGCCGAGGCCGGCTCGGTGGACTCCGACGGCGGGCGGCCCCGCACCCTGCTGCGGGTCGCCCCGGACTGCGGCCGGTTGATCGGCGTCGACGTCGGGGAGACCCGGGTCCGCGTCGAGCTGTTCGATGTCGCCCTGGGCGAGTTGGCCAGGACGGAGTACCCCCTCACCGACGCCGGTCACGATGTGCGGACGGTCGTGCGGCACATCGGCGACGGGGTCGCCGCCGTGCTGACCGCCTCCGGCGTCCCGGCCGACCTGCTGCTCGGGGTCGGCGTCGGGGTGCCGGGAATCGTCGAACACGACCGCACCGTCGGCGCCGTGGTGCACAGCCCGACGGTGGGCTGGGACGCCGTGCCGCTGGAGTCCCTGCTGCGCGAGGCGGTCGATCTGCCGGCCACCGTTCCCTTCCGGGTGGCCAACGGCGCCCGCACCTTCGGGCAGGCCGAGATGTGGTACGGCGCGGGCCGGGGCAGCCAGGACGCGGTGATCGTGCTGTGGGGTTCGGGCGTCGGGGCGTGCATCGTCACCGGAGGCGAACCCTATGGTGGAACGGGCAGCGCCGCCGGGGAGTTCGGCCATGTCACCCTGCGCCTGGCCGGTCGCCGCTGCCGCTGCGGGGCCTCCGGCTGCCTGGAGGCCTATGTGGGGGCGCACGCACTGCTCGAACGGTGGGCCGAGGCCGGCGGCGAGGTGGACGAAACGGATCACGAGGCGGCCCTCGGCGCCCTGTTGGCGGCGGCCGAGGCCGGCGACGAGCGGGCGGCGGGGCTGTTGGCCGAGGCCGCCGAGTACCTGGGCGCCGGGATATCCGATCTGATCAACCTCTTCAACCCCGAACGCATCGTGGTGGGCGGCTGGGCCGGCCTCCTCCTCGGCCCCCGGCTGCTCCCCGAGGTCCGGCGCGCCGCCGACGCCTACGCACTGCCGCACCCGGCGGGCCGCAGCACCATCGAACTCGGCCGACTCGGCCCCGACGCGGTCACGGTGGGCGCGGCGACCCTGCCCCTGGCCGACTTCCTGGCCCGGGGCGGCACCAGGGAGTCGCCTTAGTCGCGTCGGTCGACGAGTGCGAAAACCGGGTGCCCGGGGAGCGATGAGTTCGCCGAGGTTCGCCGGTCTACCTCCCGACGAGACAAGCGAATCAACGGGAGTAGGGCATGGGCCTCATCCACATCGACCTGTTCACCACCCTCGACTTCGTCGGGCAGGCGCCCGGCGGTCCCGAGGAGGACCCGGAGGGCGGCTTCGCGTTCGGCGGCTGGCAGGCGCCCCTGCTGGACGAGGTCGCGGGGGCGCAGGTCGGCGCCGCGTACGAGGACACGGACGCCCTCCTGCTCGGCCGGCGGACCTATGACATCTTCGCCGGCTACTGGCCGCACCAGGAGGGCGGCGAGGACGCCGAGATCGCCGCGCTCTTCAACCGCATCCCGAAGTACGTGGCCTCGCGCGGCAAGCCCGATCTCTCCTGGGCCGGCTCCACGCAGCTCGGCCCCGACCTGGCCGGCGCGGTGCGCGAGCTGCGTGAGCGGCACGAGCATGTGAAGGTCGTCGGAAGCCTGAACCTGGT
The DNA here is from genome assembly GCF_000974485.1 of Streptomyces sp. NBRC 109706. GTDB lineage: Bacteria > Actinomycetota > Actinomycetes > Streptomycetales > Streptomycetaceae > Streptomyces. Next base: position 251,965 of record NZ_BBOM01000008.1, read on the forward strand.
GCAGACGCTTCTGCGCGAGAAGCTTTTCGACCGCCTCGACCTCTGGGTGCACCCGATCGTGCTGGGCGTCGGGAAGAAGGTCTTCGACGGTGGCGCGGTGCCGACCAACGTCACCCTCCTCGAACCGCCGTTGGCCAGCCCCAAGGGCACGGTGTACCTGCGCTACGGGCTCGCCGATGGCACACCGGAGACGGGGGACATGGACGCGTCCTGACGGCGAACCGCTGCGGGGCGCGTGGCGCGGGCCGCGCGCCCCGGCCGCGCGCTTCCGCTTCAGGGGCGGCTGCTGTCTGCGGGCGTCCTGCCGGCGTCCGCCAGCGTCTACCGGCGTCTACCGGCGTCTACCGAGGTGTTCAGAGGTGTCCGGTGTCGTCGCCGCGCACCGTGACCCAGACGCGCTTGCCGTCCTCGACGGGCTCGAACCCGAGATCGTCCGCCATCTCCCGCAGCAGCCAGAGGCCACGGCCCGCCTCGGCCGTCCAGTCCGGCAGGGTGATCGTGGGCAACACCCCCGACCGGTCCCGCACGGTCACCCGCACCGCGTCCCCGTCCAGCGCCAGCTCCAACCGGCAACGTGGGTCCGGGACATGGCGGGCGACATTGGACAGCAGCTCGGTGACGCCGTGCAGCACCACCTCGGTGACCCGGGGCGGTTGCCCCCATTCGCGCATCGCCAGCGAGGCCAGCCGTCGGAACCGGGCGAGATCCTCCCGCCGGGCGGTCAACAGCCAGCTGTGACCGCGACGTTGGGTGTCTGTTTCCTCGCTGGTAAGCATTGTGAACCCTTCGGTTGCCGCACGGGAGTCAGGGAGTGACTGCGCTGCGTTATGTCTCGCACCCTGCCCCTCTCGCGTGGCAGTCCGCAAAGAATTCAGCTGCACGTGTGCCGTTCATATCACTCGATGGAGTGATGGAGTTGACGGACCCTCAGATTGCTGGCCGGGGCGCTGAGCTGGGGAGGTCAGCCGTGTCACGGCGTGATCCGGCCCGGCCGACCGGCGGCCCCGCCGTCGTCGAGCGTAGTGCGCGGAACGCCCGTACTCCAGGGGGCGCGCGCCGCTCGTCGGCGTTCCGGTACCGGCTTCCCCACGGCGGAAAGCGGCCGGGCCGCGCGTGCCTGACCGCCCGACTGTCGGTGCCTCCTGCCACAATGCACAGCGCGGCGCAGGGCGCGCCGGGGAAGCGGAGCGTGATCGTGAACGAGCCTGTCGCAGGCCGGTCCATCGAGGGCAGGATCGCCGAGGAGCTGGGCGTCCGGGAAGGACAGGTGCGGGCGGCCGTCGAACTGCTCGACGGCGGCTCGACGGTGCCGTTCATCGCCCGCTACCGCAAGGAGGTCACCGGCACCCTGGACGACACCCAGCTGCGCGCCCTGGAGGAACGGCTCCGCTATCTACGGGAGTTGGCCGAACGCCGGGAGGCGATCCTGGAGTCCATCCGCTCCCAGGGCAAGCTGGACGAGGCCCTTGCCGCGCGGATCGACGCCGCCGACACCAAAGCCAGGCTGGAGGACATCTACCTCCCCTACAAGCCCAAGCGGCGCACCAAGGCGGGGATCGCCCGCGAGGCGGGCCTCGAACCGCTGGCGGACGGGCTGCTCGCCGATCCGACGGTGCCGCCGCCGGCCGCCGCCGCGGCCTTTGTCGACGCCGAGCGCGGCGTCGCGGACGCCGACGCGGCCCTCGCCGGCGCCCGCGCCATCCTCACCGAGCGCTTCGGCGAGGACGCCGACCTCCTCGGTGAGCTGCGGGAACGCATGTGGCGCGGCGGGCGGTTGGTGTCCCGGGTCAGGGACGGCAAGGAGGAGGCAGGCGCCAAGTTCGCCGACTACTTCGACTTCGCCGAGCCGTTCGCCGAACTGCCGTCGCACCGGGTGCTGGCCATGTTCCGGGGCGAGAAGGAGGACATCCTTGAGCTGACGCTGGAGCCGGAGGCGGGCGCCGACGACACCGGCCCCTCGGCGTTCGAGCGGGCCATCGCCCACCGCTTCGGCGTGGCCGACCGTGGCCGGCCGGCCGATGCCTGGCTCGCCGAGACGGTCCGCTGGGCCTGGCGCACCCGCATCCTGGTCCACCTCGGCATCGATCTGCGCACCCGGCTGCGTACCGAGGCCGAGGACGAGGCGGTGGCCGTCTTCGCCGCCAATCTCCGGGATCTGCTGCTGGCCGCCCCCGCCGGCACCCGCGCCACCATGGGGCTCGACCCGGGCCTGCGCACCGGCGTCAAGGTCGCCGTCGTCGACGCCACGGGCAAGGTCGCGGCCACCGACACCATCTACCCGCATGCTCCGCAACGCCGTTGGGCGGACGCGTTGGACCGGCTGGCCGCCCTGGTCGCGGAGCACGGCGTCGAGCTGATCGCCATCGGCAACGGCACCGCGTCCCGGGAGACGGACAAGCTGGCGGGCGAGTTGATCGCCAGGGTCGGTGAGTCCCGGCTGACCCGCATGGTGGTCTCCGAGGCCGGCGCCTCGGTGTACTCGGCCTCCGCGTTCGCCGCCCAGGAGCTGCCCGAGCTGGATGTCTCGCTCCGGGGCGCCGTGTCCATCGCCCGCCGTCTCCAGGACCCACTGGCCGAGTTGGTCAAGATCGATCCCAGATCGATCGGTGTCGGTCAGTACCAGCATGACCTCTCCGAGGTGAAGCTCTCCCGCTCGCTGGACGCGGTCGTCGAGGACTGCGTCAACGGCGTGGGCGTGGACGTCAACACGGCGTCGGTGCCGCTGTTGGCCAGGGTCTCCGGCATCGGCGCCACCCTCGCGGAGAACATCGTCACCCACCGTGACACCCATGGGCCGTTCACCGGCCGCAAGGCGCTGAAGCAGGTGCCCAGGCTCGGCCCCAAGGCGTTCGAGCAGTGCGCGGGCTTTCTGCGGGTCCGCGACGGCGACGATCCGCTGGACGCCTCGGCGGTGCACCCGGAGGCGTATCCGGTGGTGCGGCGGATGGTCAAGGCCACGGGCGGCGAGGTCGCCGCGCTGCTGGGCAACGCCTCGGCCCTGCGCGCCCTGCGGCCGGCCGACTTCGTGGACGACACGTTCGGCCTGCCCACCGTCAGCGACATCATCGGGGAGTTGGAGAAGCCGGGGCGGGACCCGCGTCCCGCCTTCCGCACCGCGCGCTTCAAGGAGGGCGTCGAGGCGCTGAAGGACCTGACGCCCGGCATGGTCCTGGAGGGCGTGGTGTCCAACGTCGCCGCGTTCGGCGCCTTTGTCGACGTCGGCGTGCACCAGGACGGGCTGGTCCATGTGTCGGCCATGTCGCGGAAGTTCGTCTCCGATCCGCGCGAGGTCGTCAAGCCGGGGGACATCGTCACGGTGAAGGTGCTGGATGTCGATGTCCCGCGCAAGCGGATCTCGTTGACGTTGCGCCTCGACGACGAGGCCGCCCCGGCGGGCCGCTCCGGCGGCCAGGGCGGCGAGCGCGCCGAGCGCGGCGCGGCCCCCCGGCAGCGGGACCGCAGGGGCGGCGCCCCGCGCGGCGGTGGCCAGCGCGGCGGCGGTGGCGGCGGTGGGCAGCGCGGTGGTGGCGGTGGGGGCCAGCGCAAGGGCGCGGCTCCGCCGGCCAACAGCGCGATGGCGGACGCGCTGCGACGCGCCGGGTTGGTCAACCCCGATCGCGGCGGTCGCTGACAACTTCCTTGCGCGGCGGGAGAGATAGCGGTTTCCCGGGCGGCCGGGGCCAGATGGCCCCGGCCGCCTTCCTTGTGAATTGGCCCGCAGTCGCTTGCCAGACCCACGAGTAACAACCTACGGTGCCGTAACCTACGGTGTCGTAAGTAGTTCTGGAATGCGCGCGGGAGATCATGTGACGCTCGACTCAGCCCACCCCACCGGCAGATCTGGCGACTGGACCGACGCCCGATTGATTTACGCGTTGGAGGAGGTCGTCGAGACCGAGTTGAACCGCCACCTCAAGGTGGCCAAGGACTGGATGCCGCACGAGTACGTGCCCTGGAGCCAGGGCCGTGACTTCGACGGTCCGATGGGCGGCGAGCCCTGGTCGCTCGACCAGTCGAAGGTCACCGACGTCGGCCGTACGGCGCTGGTGGTCAACCTGCTGACCGAGGACAACCTGCCCAGCTACCACCACGAGATCGCCTCGATCTTCGGTCGGGAGGGCGCCTGGGGCACCTGGGTGCACCGCTGGACGGCGGAGGAGGGGCGGCACGGCATCGTGCTGCGTGACTATCTCCTCACCACGCGTGCGGTCGACCCGGTCCAGCTGGAGAACTTCCGGATGGCCCATATGTCGGAGGGCTTCGAGTCCGACAACGCGCACTCCATGCTGCACTCCGTCGCCTATGTAGCCTTCCAGGAACTGGCCACCCGTATATCGCACCGGAACACCGGCCACGAGTCGGGAGACCCCCTCTGCGACCGGCTGCTGGCCCGGATCGCCACCGACGAGAACCTGCACATGGTCTTCTACCGCAACCTGCTCCGCGCGGCCTTCGAGATCGCGCCGGACCAGACCATGCGGGCCGTGCGCGACGTGGTGGTCGACTTCCGGATGCCGGGCCACGGCATCCCCGGCTTCGAGCGGGCCGCCGCCCGGATGGCCATCGGCGGCATCTACAACCTGCGCATCCACCACGATGACGTGATCCAGCCTGTGCTCCGCTACCTCAAGGTGATGGAGATCACGGGGCTCAGCCCCGAGGGGCTGAAGGCCCAGGACGAGCTGGGCACCTTCCTGGGGGGCCTGGACGCCGAGGCCCGGGTCTTCGACGAGCGGCTGGCCGCCCGGCGGGCCAGGATAGAGGCCCGCGCGGCGCGCCAGGACTGACCTGGTCGGCCGCGCCCGGAAGCGGCGCGGCCGGCCCGGCCACCGAGGGGCCGGGCCGGGGCGGTAGTCGCTTGCCCCGGCCCGACGGCCCTCGTAAACTCATCAGCGTCTCTGTTGTCGGCGTCGGGGGTTCCGTTGCGTATCTGAGGTCATGACACCGCGAGCCCATCGGCCCGTGCCATCCGCCGCGTCTCACGCGGTAGCACGAGTGCCACGCCGCGCGGATGACCTCGGAAGCCAACGGCATCGCTCTCCCCTCGTCGTTCTTCCTCGTCAACTCGGTGCCCGATCCGGGCCCGGTGTCTCCCTGTGTCGCCCGATATCCAGCGATATCCCCACACATGAGGAGGCCCTATGTCTCATCCCGGCACCACCCATATCTCCTGCCACCGGCTGACCTTCGACTGGCCCGACGGCAGTCGGCTCTTCGACGGCCTCGACCTGGCCATCGGCCCGGGCCGCACCGGCCTCATCGGTCTCAACGGCACCGGCAAGTCCACCCTGCTCAAGCTGATCGCCGGCGAACTCGCCCCGCTCTCCGGATCGGTGCGCGTCGAGGGGGAGATCGGCTATCTGGCGCAGCACCTCCCGTTGGACACCGCGCTCCGCGTCGACCAGGTCCTCGGTATCGACCGCACCCGGGCGGCGCTGCACGCCATCGAGGGCGGCGACGCGGCCGAGGAGCACTTCGCCGCGGTAGGCGACGACTGGGACATCGAGGAGCGCACCCGCGCCACCCTCGACCAACTCGGCCTGGCGCACATCGAACTGGACCGCCCGGTGGGACAGATCTCCGGCGGCGAGTCGGTGCTGCTGCGGCTCGCCGGACTGCTGCTGAGCGGCCCGGACGTGCTGCTGCTGGACGAGCCCACCAACAACCTGGACCTGCGGGCCAGGGAACGTCTCTACGAGGCGATCAGATCCTGGCGCGGCGTGCTGGTCGTGGTCAGCCACGACCGTGAGCTGCTGGAACGGGTGGACCAGATCGCCGATCTGCGGGAGGGGCGGGTGATCCGCTACGGCGGCACCCTCTCCGCCTACGAGGAGGCGCTGGCCGTCGAACAGGAGGCGGCCGAGCGGACGGTGCGGGCGGCCGAGGCCGATGTCCGCCGGCAGAAGCGGGAGTTGATCGAGGCCCACGAGAAGCTGACCGCGCGGGCCAGGGCGGGCAAGAAGGCGGGGGAGACCGCCGGGCTGCCCAAGATCGTCGCGGGCGCCAGAAAGCGCGCCGCCGAGGTCTCGGCCGGCAAACACCGCATCCTGCACGAGGAGCGGCTGGCCGAGGCCAGGGAACGCCTCACCGAGGCGGAGTCGGCGATCAGGGACGATGACGAGATCCGCGTCGACCTGCCGGGCACCGCCGTGCCGGGCCGCCGTCGAGTGCTGACCCTGCGGGAGCTTCGGCTGCGCAACGGCGCGCGGGCGGACGTCGAGGTGCTTGGCCCCGAGCGGATCGCCCTGGTCGGCACCAACGGGGCGGGCAAGAGCACCCTGTTGAACACCGTCGCCGGCCTGCTGGAGCCGGTGGCCGGCGAGGCAGTCGCCCATGTGCCGCTGCGCTATCTGCCGCAACGCCTCGACGTGCTCGACGGCGGACTGAGCATCGCCGACAACGTCCACGCCCTGGCGCCCACGGCCCGGCCGCAGCAGGTGCGCTCCCAGCTGGCGCGCTTCCTCTTCCGGAAGGAAACGCCCGACCAGCGGGTGGACACCCTCTCCGGGGGCGAGCGGTTCCGGGCCACGCTGGCCGCGTTGATGTTGGCCGAGCCCGCGCCGCAGCTGCTGCTGCTGGACGAGCCGACCAACAACCTGGACCTGGCCAGCGCGCGGCAGCTGACCTCGGCGCTCAACTCCTTCCGGGGCGCCCTGTTGGTCGCCAGCCACGACCTGCCGTTCCTCCGGGGACTGGGCATCACCCGCTGGCTGGCCCTGGAGGAGGGGGAGTTGACGGAGACCGGGCCCCGCTGAGGCTGCGGGGCCCGGCCCTCCCCTGCGCCGCCCGGCGCGGGCGGGTCAGGTGATCTGACCGGCCTGCAGCCGGGCGTAGGCGCCGCCACGCCGGAGCAGATCGGCGTGGCCGCCGATCTCCGAGATCCGGCCGTGCTCCATGACCACGATCCGGTCGGCGTTGCGGACCGTGGACAGGCGGTGGGCCACGACGAAGACCGTCCGCCCGCGCATCAGCCGGTCCATCGCGTCCTGCACCAACGCCTCCGAACGGGTGTCAAGGGCGGAGGTGGCCTCGTCGAGCACCAGCACCCGGGGGTCGCGGATCAATGCCCGGGCGATGGCGATGCGTTGGCGCTGCCCTCCGGAGAGGCGGGCGCCGCGCTCGCCGACGACCGTGTCGAGCCCTTCGGGCAGCCGCTCGACGAACTCCAGGGCGTTGGCGTCCCGCAGCGCCGCCCGGACCTGCGCGGCCTTCACATCCGGCATGCCGTAGCCGACGTTCTCCGAGATGGTGCCCTCGAAGAGCACCGACTCCTGGGGGACCACCGACAGGAAGCGGCGGTAGCTGCGGAGGTCGAGCGTGCTCATGTCGGCGCCGTCCAGCAGGATCCGCCCCGAGACCGGCCTGATGAAGCCGATCAGCAGGTTGAGCACCGTGGACTTGCCGGCCCCCGACGCCCCCACCAGGGCGATCGTCTCCCCGGGCGGCACGGTGAGATCGAAGTCCACCACGGCCGCGGGGCCGTCCCCCTCGTAGCGGTAGGTGACGTTCTCGAAGCGCAGTTGCCCCTTGACCGCCTCGACCTGGGTCTTGCCCGCGTTGACCTCCAGGTCGGGGGCCTGGAGCACCTCGCCGGCCGAGCGGACGGACTCAAGGCCCTTGCTGATGATGGGGGCAAGACCCATCAGCATCGTCATGGAACCGGTCAGGGTGGTGAAGAAGGTGCTCAGCATCACCACATCGCCCGCGGTGATCGGCAGCCAGGCATAGTACGAGACGGTCGCGGCGCCGGCGAGGAAACCGATGCCGATGGCGTTGAGCAGAATCCAGGCGAGCGCGCCGAAGTGTCCGTTCAACAGGTCCAGCCGTATGCCGGAACGGAGCACCTGGCTCAGCGAGTTGTCCACCCGGCCCAGGGCCGTGCGCTCCAGGCCGTGCGCCCGGGTGACGGGGATCAGGCTGGTCATCTCGCCGACCCGGGTGGAGAGTTGCTCCACCTCCTTGCGGAACTGCGCGTTCCTGGTGCGCAGTCGGGTGCGCAGCCGGCGCACCAGCAGGGCGGCGGCCGGCACGATGATCACAAAGGCGGGCAGCGCCGACGGCACCCGCACCGCGATCACCGCGAGCCCGCCGACCAGGGTGATGATGGCGGCGAGCCCGGTGTCGGCGCTCTGCTGGGAGGACACCTCGATGTTCTCCACATCCCGGATCACCTTGGTCTGGAGGGCGCTCGCGCTGACCCGGGAGTGATAGCCGATCGAGAGTTCCTGCATGCGGCGGCAGAGCGCGGAGCGCAGCTTGGTGCCCACGCGGCGCACGCTGCCGTGCATGCACCGGACATAGAGCAGGTGCGTGGGGTAGTTGAGCATCAGGACCACCAGCAACACCAGGGTGTTGGTGCCCAACTCCTCGATGGGACGGCGCTCCACCACGATGTCGATGATGTTGGCGGTGACCAGAGGCAGCAGCCACACCGGGCTGTGCTTGACGATGAACGCCAAGACGGCGACCAGGATCCGGAGGCGGTCGTCCCGGAAGAGGTAGGCGAGGGTCCGCACCGGATGCTCCCCCCGGTAGCGATGCTCCAGGGGGCCTTGCGGAAGAGCCATGACAGCAGCACTCCAACGTCCAGGAAATGGGTCGGGATGACCTTGCCCCTGATACGTCTCGAACACTCACCGAAATGGTGCCTGGAAGTGGACTCTGCCCTATTCCTTATGGTTCGGGGTAATTCATATACATCGTGATAGTAGGCATGTATGGGGCTGCCTGTACCGAAAGGTACCAGGTGGTCGCCCACCCGCAGTCAGATTTCTCAACTTCCGTATATTCGCGACACAGAGGCGCCCTCGCACCGGCGCTCGCGCCGGTGCGTCGATTCCCCGGGGGTTCACCACCACGCGCCCGCCCGGACGGGTGAGCCCCGTGGGGCGTCGCTCACCGCTCCGGCTCAGGCGGCCTCGTAGCGGATCTGAGGGTCGAGGAACATCTGGACATGGCCGCACTGCGCGCAGATCAGGCCGGTCGCCGACTTGTTCGCCCAGTCCAGGCCGAAGAAGCTCATCCCGGTGCTGTTGAGCTTGATCTCCCGCTCGTTGAAGAGGTGGTAGCGGCAGAAGGGGCAGTGCACCTGCTGGTTGCCCACGAACACGCGCATCGGGCTCTGCGCCATGGCGGCCTCCTGGTCGGGGGTCTCTCGACCCGTCGCGAATGTGATGATCATGCCATCGCCGTCCGTCGCCACCCAAGGCGGGCACGGAGCGGACGCTCGGCCCCGGCGGTTGAGCCGGGCGCGGCGGAGCGAAACGTTGCGCCCGGGGTGAACGGTCGGTAGGCATGTCAACTCTGTCTTAAGCGAAGCAAATTGGTCGAACTCCGCCTTGTTCCTCGCGAGTTTCGTTCACCCGGTCATGTAGCGCTGGCACATGCCAACACTCGACAGAGCAAGGCCATCCGCACCCGGCCCCCGTCGGGAAGCGTGCGTGGTTGGCCAGGACCGTTCCCCGAAGCACCCCGATACCCCAGGAGAGGGGCCCGTGTCGAACATCATGGACAGGTCATCGGACGCGCCGCCGCACCCCGCCCAAGCCCTGCCGACCCCGGCCTGGCAGGGCACCTGGCGCTTCACCCTTCCCCCCACCGACAGCTCGGTGCCCCAGGCCCGGCACGCCGTTCGCGATCTGCTGCGTCGACGATCCGCACCGCTCACGGACGAGCGGACCCACGGACTGATGCTGATCCTCTCCGAGCTGGTCACCAACGCTGTGCGGCACGCGGCCCTGCTCACCCCCGAGATCGGCGTCGAGGTGACCGTCGATCCGTACTGGGTCTGGGTCCGGGTCGAGGACGGCCACCCCTACCGCCCGCACGCGCTGGCCGCGTCCCCCGAGCGACAGCGCACCGGAGGGCGCGGGCTGCTCCTGGTGCAGGCCACCGCCCAGGAGGCCGGCGGCTCCTGCGGAGTGCGGGCCACCGCCGGCGGCGGCAAGGTGATCTGGGCCGTGCTCCCGCTGGACCGCCCCACCGGCTGGCCGACTACCAGCCCGCCGCCCCGGCCAGCTCCCTGACCGCCGGCCCGGCGGCGTCCAGCACGGTGCCGAACCAGGCGGAGAACGCGCTCCCGGCCCGTAGCCCGGCCAGCTCGCCCGGGGTGACGAAGGCCGTCTCGGCGATCTCCTCCGGATCGGGCCGCAGCGGCTGCCGCACCACCCCGGCGAAGAGGTGGTTGTACTCCTGCTCCACCAGCCCTGAGACCGGATCGGGGTGGTTGTACCGCACGGTGCCGGCCTCCCGCAGCAGGCTCGGCGCCGCGCCCAGCTCCTCGAACGTCCGGCGGGCCGCCGCCAGGAACGGCGCCTCGCCGGGGAGCGGATGGCCACAGCAGGTGTTCGACCACACGCCGGGGGAGTGGTACTTGCCGAGCGCGCGGCGCTGCAGCAACAGCCGACCCGCGTCGTCGAGGAGGAACACCGAGAACGCGCGGTGCAGCCGACCGGGCGCCTGGTGGGCGGAGAGCTTCTCCGCCGTCCCGACGGTGTGGCCGTCCTCGTCGACGAGTTCGAGCAGGATCGGCTCGGTCGACACGGCTGCGCGGTGGGACATGGCCACCAGTTCCTCACTCCCGGATGCGGGCCTCGGGATGCCCCTGGCCCCGTACCAGTGTGCCGCACGCGCGCGTCGTGCCCGGTCGGAGCGGTCGGAGGCTTCAGTGGCAGAGGCCGACCTCGTGTGCCTTGTGGCCCGAGGGTTCGAGTTGGAAGGTGCAGTGCTCCACCGCGAAGTGATCGCCCAGACAGCGCTGCAGCTCGTGCAGCGTGCGCTCGTGCCCCACCTCGTCCAGCACCTCGCGGCTGACCACGACATGGGCCGAGAGGACGGGCATCCCTGAGGTGATCGTCCACACATGGAGATCGTGCACACCCTCGACGCCCGGCAGCCCCAGGATGTGCTCACGCACCTCGGCCACCCGCAGGTCCTTGGGTGCCGTCTCCAGCAGCACGTCCACGGCCTCCTTGGCCAGCTTGACCGTGCGCGGCACGATCAGCAGCGCGATCAGCAACGAGGCGACCGGATCCGCCCGCTGCCAACCGGTGATCATGATCACCAGCGCCGCCACGATCACCGCCAGCGAACCCAGCGCGTCCGCCAACACCTCAAGGAAGGCGCCGCGCACGTTCAGGCTCTCCCGTTGGCCCCGCATCAGCAGCGCCAACGAGACGCAGTTGAGAGCCAGGCCGACGACACCGAACACCAGCGTGGTCGCGCCCGGCACCTCGCTCGGCTCCCGCAGCTGGTCGATGGACTCCATCAGGATGTAGCCGCCGACACCGAAGAGCAGCAGGCAGTTGAGCAGCGCGGCGAGGATCTCCATCCGCGCCAGCCCGAACGTGCGCCGCTCGCCGGTGCTGGGGCGGTTGGCGAAGTGGATCGCGACCAGCGCCATCCCGATGCCCACCGCGTCCGTCGCCACATGCCCCGCGTCCGCGAGCAGCGCCAGCGAGCCGGTGATCGCGGCGCCGATCAGCTCGGCCACCAGCAGCAGCCCCGCGATGCCCAGCGCGATCCACAGCCGCCCCCGGTAGGCGGCCCCCTGCGTTCCGCCGCCGCCCGACGGCCCCCCGCCGTGGCCGTGGTGATGCCCCGCGCCCATGTGTGCCCACCCCTCCTTGGTCGACTTCCCCCACAGTGAACTACGGGGAGGGGGTATCGGGCAACGCTGCACTGAACACCGTTGTCATGTGCTCTGACCTGCGGGTTTGCCCAACGGGCGGAGGGTGGGCGCGACCTGCGACGATGCCGGACGTCGGCTGCCGGACGGGCGGTGCCGGGTGCCGGGTGCCGGCGGACCGTCAGGGAGTGTCTGCCTGGCGGCACCACCCCTCCCAGGCCGAGGCCACCATCTCGCGCAGCCCGTGCCGGGCGGTGAAGCCCAGTTGTCGCGCCGCCAACTCGGCGGAGGCGACCACCCGGGCCGGATCCCCCGCCCGCCGCTCGGCGACGACCGGCGCCAGCTCCGGCCGCCCCGTCACCTCGCCCACGAGATCGGCCAACTCCCGCACCGAAACCCCCTGCCCGGTGCCGATGTTCACCGTCAGATCGCCGGCGGGACCGTCGGGCGCGGCCCGCTCCAGGGATCTGGCCGCCGCCAGATGCGCCTCGGCCAGATCCGCCACATGCACGTAGTCGCGGACACAGGTGCCGTCGGGGGTCGGATAGTCGCCGCCGAGGATCACCGGCGGCAGCCCCGCGCTGATCCGCTCGAAGAACAGCGGGATGACATTGGCCGCGCCCCGATCCGCCCACTCGGGCCTGGCCGCGCCCGCCACGTTGAAATAGCGCAGACAGACCGTCCGCATCCCCCGGGCCAGGCCGGCGGCCCGCACCAGCCACTCGCCGGCCAGCTTCGTCTCGCCATAGGGATTGACCGGCCGGCAGGGCGTCTCCTCCGTGACCAGCGGAACGTCGGGCGAGCCGTAGACCGCGGCGGAGGAGGAGAAGACCAGCCGCCGCACCCCGGCAACCGCCATCGCCTCCAACAGGGTGACCAGACCGCCGACGTTCTCCCGGTAGTAGAGCAGCGGCTCGGCGACCGACTCGGGAACCCGCTTGCGGGCGGCCAGATGCACCACGCCCGTGACCCCGTGCGCGGCGAGCGCCCCGGCCACCGCCGCACCGTCCAGCACCGAGGCCCGCACCACCGGCACCTCAGCCGGCAGCCGCTCGGCGACCCCCGCGGAGAGATCGTCCAGCACCACGACGCGCTCCCCGCCCGCGATCATCGCGTGCACGACATGAGCGCCTATGTATCCGGCGCCGCCGGTTATCAGCCAGGTCATGGCCGCAGCCTAATCCCTGCCACCGACAGCGCGACTTCGCTCGGTGTCAGAGGCGTCGCGTAGGGTCACCTTCGGTGTCGACGCGACACCGGAAATGAACCGGGGGTTTCCACACCCCAACGCCGTTCTTGCCGCGCGGTGGTCATCAGATAATCTCTGCCGACATGCCGCCGCAGAGCGCGGAGTTGCTGCAAGGAGTGAGTCAGCTGTCGAGCGCCATCCTCACCGGTCCGCCCGTTGCCGGATCACCGCTGGAGGAAGATCTTCGGGCGTTGGGCTTCTCCGTCACCGTGGCCGAGCGGCCAGCCGAGTTGGCCCGGGCCCTCGCCGAGGCCCCGGCCGGTGAGCGGGTCGCCGTCGTCGATCCCCGCTTCGTCGGCCATCGGCACAGCCTCCGCCTCGGGCTCACGGACCCCAGGTTCCCCACCTCGGCCATCCCCGGCGCCGTCACCGCCACGGGACCGGCCAGGCCCGCCCTGGCCGCCGCCGTCGCCGCCCTCGGCGACAGCGCGGCGCAGGCCGGCGGCCCGCTGGCCGCCCCGCCCGAGGCCGGGCGGCTGGCCGCGCTGCTCGCCGCCGAGGGCGCCGAGCCGCACCGCCCCGAGCTGGGCACGCTGGTCGCCGAGGTGCCCACCGGCGAACGCGCCCGCGCCGAGGCCGCCGAGCGGGTCGCCTCGGTCGACGAGGAGGCCGTTCGGCTGCGCGGCGCCGTCAAGTCCCGCGACGGCTTTGTCACCACCCACCTGGTGAGCCCCTACTCCCGCTATCTGGCCCGCTGGTGCGCCCGGCGCGGCCTCACCCCCAACCAGGTCACCACCGCCTCGCTGGTCACCGCGCTGATCGCGGCCGGCTGCGCGGCCACCGGCGACCGCCTCGGCTTCGTCGCCGCCGGCCTGTTGCTCCTCGCCTCCTTCGTGCTGGACTGCGCCGACGGCCAGTTGGCCAGGTACGCGCTGCGCTACTCCACCCTCGGCGCGTGGTTGGACGCCACGTTCGACCGCGCCAAGGAGTACGCGTTCTACGCCGGCCTGGCGCTGGGCGCGGCCAGGTCGGGGGACGATGTCTGGGCGTTGGCGCTGGGCGCGATGGTGCTGATGACCTGCCGCCATATCGTCGACTTCGCCTATAACGAGGCCCATCCGCCAAGCCCTTCGGGCGGCGGCGCCAGCGCCATCTCCGGGCGGCTCGACCGGATCGGCTGGACGGTCTGGGCGCGCCGGATGATCGTGCTGCCGATCGGCGAACGCTGGCTGCTGATCGCGGTGTTGATCGCCTGCACCAACCCCAGGACCACCTTCACCGTGCTGCTGGTCGCCAGCGCCTTCGCCGCCTGCTACACCACGGCCGGCCGGCTGCTGCGCTCGCTGCGGGCGCGGGGCGGCACGGCTTCCTCGGCGCCGGCCGCGCTCGCCGGTCTGGCGGACAACGGGCCGCTGGCGGGCGCGCTCGGCCGGCCCCTGCCGGCGCTGGCCAGGGCGCTGCCGGCGCCGGTGTGGGCGCTGCTCGGCCTGGTCCTGCTGGGGGTGACGCTGCCGCCGCTGGTCGGCGAGGGCAGTTGGCTCGCCGTGCTGGGCGCCGTCGGCTACGCGCTCTGCGCCGGCCGGGCCGCCGCCCGCCCGCTGCGCGGCGCGCTCGACTGGCTGCTCCCGCCGCTCTTCCGCGCCGGCGAGTATCTGACCGTCCTCCTCCTCGCCGCCCACAGCGAGGTGAACGGTGCGTTGCCGGCGGCTTTCTGCCTGGTGGCGGCGAGCGCCTACCATCACTACGACACGGTGTACCGCCTCCGAGGCGGTGCCGGGGCGCCTCCCCGCTGGCTGGTCATGGCCACCGGCGGACACGAGGGGCGCGTCCTGGTGGTCACGGTCGCCTGTGCCCTCTGGGCCGGCGGACAGGGCTTCACCATCGCGCTCGCGGCCCTTGCCGGGGTCGTCGCGCTCCTGGTGCTGGGGGAGAGCATCCGTTTCTGGATCTCCTCCCAGGCACCGGCCGTACACGACGAAACAGGAGAACCCGCATGATCGGCCTCGTGCTGGCCGCCGGCGCCGGACGGCGTCTTCGCCCCTACACCGACACCCTGCCCAAGGCGCTGGTGCCGGTGGTCAACGAGGACGGCGAGGACAGCAAGACCGTCCTCGACCTCACCCTCGCCAACTTCGCCGAGGTGGGTCTGGCCGAGGCCGCCATCGTGGTGGGCTACCGCAAGGAGGCCGTCTACGAGCGCAGGGCCGAGCTGGAGCGCCAGTACGGCGTGAAGCTCACCCTGATCGACAACGACAAGGCCGAGGAGTGGAACAACGCCTACTCCCTGTGGTGCGCCAGGGAGGCGATCGCCGAGGGCGTGATCCTCGCCAACGGCGACACCGTGCACCCGCCGTCCGTCGAGCGCACCCTGCTGGCCGCGCGTGGCGAGGGGCGGCGGATCATCCTCGCCCTGGACACGGTCAAGTCGCTGGCCGACGAGGAGATGAAGGTCGTCGCCGACCCGGAGAAGGGCGTGCGGCGGATCACCAAGCTGATGGAGCCGGCCGAGGCCAGCGGCGAGTACATCGGGGTCACCCTGATCGAGCCAGAGGCCGCCGCCGAGCTGGCCGACGCGCTGCGCACCACCTATGAGCGCGACCCCCAGCTCTACTACGAGGACGGGTACCAGGAGCTGGTGCACCGCGGCTTCCGTATCGACACCGCCCCGATCGGCGAGGTCAGCTGGGTCGAGATCGACAACCACGAAGACCTCGCCAGGGGAAGGGAGATCGCGTGCCGGTACTGACCCGCCTCATCCCGTCCCCCGTCTCGGTCGACATCGCCGCCGGGGCCCTGGACAAACTGGCGGGGCTCCTGGCCGACCAGCGGATCTCCTCCTCCGGCCGGCTGGCCGTCGCGATCAGCAAGGGGTCGGGCGCCGCGCTCCGCGAGCGCCTGACCCCCGCACTGCCCGGCGCCGACTGGTACGAGGTCGGCGGCGGCACCATCGACGCCGCCGTGCAGCTGGCCGACGCCATGCGTTCGGGCCACTACGACGCCGTCGTCGGCCTCGGCGGAGGCAAGATCATCGACGCCGCCAAGTACGCCTCGGCGCGGGTCGGCCTGCCGATGGTCGCGGTCGCCACCAACCTGGCGCACGACGGCATCTGTTCGCCGGTCTCCATCCTCGACAACGACGCGGGGCGCGGGTCCTACGGCGTGCCAGCGCCCATCGCGCTGGTGGTCGACCTGGAGGTGATCCACCAGGCGCCGGTGCGCTATGTGCGCTCCGGCATCGGGGACGCCGTCTCCAACATCTCCGCCATCGCGGACTGGGAGCTGTCCCACCGCGAGACGGGCGAGCAGATCGACGGTCTCGCCGCCGCCATGGCGCGGCAGGCCGGGGAGGCCGTGCTCCGACACCCGGGGGACTGCTCCGACGACCGCTTTCTGACGGTGCTCGCCGAGGCGTTGGTGCTCTCCGGCATCGCCATGAGCATCGCCGGCCACACCCGGCCGTCCTCGGGCGCCTGCCACGAGATCTCGCACGCGCTGGACATCCTCTACCCCCGGCGCTCGGCGCCGCACGGCGAACAGGTCGGCCTGGGCGCGGCGTTCGCCATGCATCTGCGGGGCGAGAGCGAGAGCTGTGGGCTGATCGCCGCCGTGCTGCGGCGCCACGGGCTGCCGGTGCGGCCGGACGAGATCGGCTTCAGCACCGACGAGTTCGTCACCGCCGTCGCCTTCGCGCCGCAGACCAGGCCGGGCCGTTACACCATCCTCGAACACCTCGATCTGACCACCGACGAAATCAGGGACGCGTACGCGGACTATGTCAAAGCCATCGGTAGCTGAACTCCGTCCCGTGGTGCACCCCGCCGGCGTCAAGGACCGGCGCAGCGGGGAGCACTGGGCCGGTCGCCTGTACATGCGGGAGATCTCCCTGCGGTGGACCAGGCATCTGGTGAACACCCGCGTCACGCCCAACCAGCTCACCTATCTGATGGTTCTCGCCGGGGTCGCCGCCGGCGCGGCGCTGCTGATCCCGGGCCTGGTCGGGGCGGTGCTGGCCGCGCTGCTGATCCAGCTCTACCTGCTGCTGGACTGCGTGGACGGCGAGGTCGCCCGCTGGCGCGGCCAGACCTCGATCACCGGCGTCTATCTGGACCGGATCGGCCACTACCTCTCCGAGGCCGCGCTGCTGGTGGGCTTCGGGCTGCGGGCCGCCGATGTCCTCGGTCAGCACGAGGCGTCCGCCAACTGGTTCTGGGCCTTCCTCGGCTCGCTGGCCGCGCTGGGCGCGATCCTGATCAAGGCCGAGACGGATCTGGTCGATGTGGCCCGGGCCCGCAGCGGGCTGCCCGCCGTGAAGGACGAGGCGGCCACGCCGCGTTCCTCGGGGCTCGCGGTGGCGCGCAGGGCCGCTGCGGCGCTGAAGTTCCACCGACTGGTAGGCGGGGTGGAGGCGTCGCTGCTGATCCTGGCCGTGGCCATCCTGGACGTGATCGGCGGCGAGCTGTTCTTCACCCGTCTCGGGGTCGCGCTGCTGGCCGGCATCGCCATCGTGCAGACCCTGCTGCACCTGGTGTCCATCCTCGCCTCCAGCAGGCTGCGGTGAGCGCGGGGGACGCCGGGCGGCTCACGGTCGGCGCCGTGGTGCTGACCATGGGGGACCGGCCGAAGGAGCTGCGCGCCCTGCTGGACTCGGTGGCCGGGCAGCGCGGCGACCCGATCGAGGTGGTGGTCGTGGGCAACGGCGCCCGGCTGCCCGAGCTTCCGGAGGGCGTGCGCGGCATCGAGCTCCCGGAGAACCTGGGCATTCCCGGTGGGCGCAATGTGGGCATCGAGGCCTTCGGCGCCGCCGGCGCCGATGTCGATGTGTTGCTGTTTCTGGACGATGACGGACTGCTTCCGGACAAAGAAACGGCCGAGCTGGTTCGGGAGGCGTTCGCCGCCGATCCCCGGCTGGGCATCATCAGCTTCCGGATCGCCGATCCCGACACGGGAGTCACGCAGCGTCGCCACGTTCCCCGGTTGCGCGCCTCGGACCCGATGCGCTCCTCCAGGGTCACCACTTTCCTCGGCGGTGCCAACGCGGTGCGCACCGCGGTTTTCCAAAAAGTTGGTGGACTTCCGGAGAACTTCTTCTACGCGCACGAGGAGACCGATCTCGCCTGGCGCGCCCTGGACGCCGGCTGGGCCATCGACTACCGCGCCGATCTCCTGCTGCACCATCCGACCACGGCGCCCTCACGGCACGCGATGTACCACCGGATGGTCGCCAGAAACCGGGTCTGGCTCGCGCGCCGTAACCTCCCGTTGCCGCTGATCCCGGTCTATCTGGGGGTCTGGCTGCTGCTCACCCTGCTCAGGCGGCCGTCGTGGCCGGCGCTGCGGGCCTGGTTCGCCGGCTTCGCCGAGGGCTGGCGCACCTCGTGTGGTCAACGGAGGGCGATGCGTTGGCGTACGGTATGGCGCCTGACCCGGCTGGGACGACCTCCTGTTATCTGACAAGCTCGGGTCTGAGACCATCCTGGGGCCGAGCGTTCGCGCGGCCCCAGCCGCCCTGTGCCCTGCGAGGACGAAAGTTTCAAGGTGAGTGAGACCACGCACGACAGTGCGTCCCCCCGCGATCTGCCACTGGCCGAACTCGCGGCCCGTCATGGTCTGTCCGTCAGCGGTGCCCGGCCCTCACTGCCGCAGTACATCCGGCAGTTGTGGGGCCGTCGCTACTTCATCCTCGCCTTCTCCCAGGCGAAGTTGATGGCCCAGTACAGCCAGGCGAAGCTCGGCCAGCTCTGGCAGGTCTTCACCCCGCTGCTCAACGCCTTGGTCTACTTCCTGATCTTCGGCCTGCTGTTGGGCGCTCGTGCCGATATGACGAACCACGAGTACATCCCGTTCCTGGTCACCGGGGTGTTCGTCTTCACCTTCACCCAGCAGTCGGTGCTCTCCGGGGTCAAGTCGATCTCCGGCAACCTCGGCCTGGTCCGCGCACTGCACTTTCCCCGGGCCTCGCTGCCGATCTCGTTCTCGCTGCAACAACTTCAGCAACTGCTCTACTCGATGATCGTGTTGGTGGTCATCGTGGTCAGTTTCGGGCACTTCCCGAGGTGGACCTGGTTCCTGGTGGCCCCGGTGTTGCTGTTGCAACTGGTCTTCAACCTCGGCCTCGCCATGATCATGGCCAGGCTGGGCTCCTCGACTCCCGACCTCGCCCAGCTGATGCCCTTCGTCCTGCGCACCTGGATGTACGCCTCGGGCGTGATGTTCCCGCTCGGATACATGGTGGAGCGGGCGGACGGTCCCCCCTGGCTGGGAGAGGTGCTGGAGGCCAATCCGGCCGCCGTCTACATGGACCTGATGCGCAACGCGTTGATCGACGGCCTCTACGATGACAGCATGCTGGCCACCTGGCTGTTCGCCGTCGGTTGGGCAGTGGTGGTCGGCATCGGGGGATTCCTGTATTTCTGGAAGGCGGAGGAGCGGTACGGCCGTGGCTGACTGGAACATTCCCGCCCCCATCAGGGTGGTCGACGACGGGCGCGTCCCCACCGTGATCGCCGACGATCTGCACATCGTCTACCGCGTCAACGGCGCCGCCAAGCGCGGCAACGCCACCGCCGCGCTCCGCCGGATCATCAGGCGCGAGCCCAACACCCGCTTCCGCGAGGTGCACGCGGTGCGCGGCGTCAGCTTCGTGGCCTACCGGGGCGAGGCCATCGGCCTGATCGGCTCCAACGGCTCCGGCAAGTCCACCCTGTTGCGCGCCATCGCCGGCCTGCTGCCGCCGGAGACCGGCAGGGTGTACACCGACGGACAGCCCTCGTTGCTCGGCGTCAACGCCGCCCTGATGAACGATCTCACCGGCGAGCGCAACGTCATCCTCGGCGGCCTGGCGATGGGCATGACCAGGGACCAGGTGCGCGAGCGGTACGAGGGCATCGTCGAGTTCTCCGGCATCCAGGACAAGGGCGACTTCATAACCCTGCCGATGCGGACCTACTCGTCCGGTATGCAGGCGCGGTTGCGGTTCTCCATCGCCGCCGCCAAGGACCACGACGTGTTGATGGTCGACGAGGCGTTGGCCACCGGCGACAAGAAGTTCCGGCGCCGTTCCGAGGAGCGGATCCGGGAGATGCGCGCGCACGCCGGCACCGTCTTCCTGGTCAGCCACAACAACAAGACGATCAGGGACACCTGCGACCGGGTCCTCTGGCTTGAGCACGGCAAGTTGATGATGGACGGCCCCACCGACCAGGTGCTCAAGGCCTACGAGGAGGAGACCAACAAGTAGGCGTGGGCGGCCGGGTGGCCGGTGGGGACCGGCCGTGACCGGCCGTCCTCGGGCAGTGGTCGGGGTAGCGTGTCCGGACGCGGATTCGTCGCATATCAAGGTAGAAATACGAGCATGACGGCAATGGTGATGACGGGCTGGGCCCGGTGACCGCGACGGCCGACCAGGCCTCGGCGGCGGTGCTGGCCAAGGCCGCTCACGAGAACTTCCCGGTCGCTCCGCGCTTCCTCCCCCGCGCCTGGCGGGACGATCTGATGGCCGTCTACGGCTATGCCCGACTGGTGGACGACATCGGCGACGGCGATCTGCCGCCGGGCGGCGCCGACGCCACCCTGCTCGGCGTCGACCGGGAGCAGTCCTCGGACCGGCTGGCCCTGCTGGAGGCGCTGGAGGCCGACCTCGGCCGCGCCTTCGCCGACCGGGGCCCCGGCCCCCGGCACCCGCTGCTCGTCCGGCTGGTCCCCACCCTCCGACGCGCCGGCCTCACCCCGGAGCCGTTCCGCGCCCTGATCGAGGCCAACCGGCTCGACCAGCACGTCCGCCGCTACGAGACGCAGCGCCAACTCCTCGACTACTGCGAGCTGTCCGCCAACCCCGTCGGCCGCCTGGTGCTGGCCATCACCGACACGGCGACGCCCGAGCGGGTGCGCCGCTCCGACGCCATATGCACCGGGCTCCAGCTGGTCGAGCATCTGCAGGATGTCGCCGAGGACCTGGCACAGGGACGCGTCTACCTTCCCGCAACCGCCATGCGAAGATTTCGGGTGAGTGAGAACGATCTTCTCGCCCCCAGCGCCAACGCCTCGGTCCGCACCCTGGTCGCCTACCAGACCGAAAGGGCACGTAGGCTGCTGGACGAGGGCGCCCCCCTGGTGGGCAGCGTCCACGGGCGGCTGCGGCTGCTGCTCGCCGGATTTCTCGGCGGCGGCTACGCGGCGGCCCGCGCCATCGCCGACGCCGGGTACGACGTGCTGGCCGGCCCCCCACGCGCCAGCAAGGGCCGCCTGGTCTTCGCGGCGGCAACCGCACTGCGACGAGGAACGTGAGGCTCGACAGCCCGTGACCAAGAGCCCACCGACGTCCCCTGCCGTAGAGGCCGCCTACCAGTACTGCGAGACCGTCACCGGCCAGCAGGCCAAGAACTTCGCCTATGGCATCCGACTGCTGGCGACGCCGAGGCGGCGGGCGCTCTCCGCGCTGTACGCCTTCTCCCGCCGGGTCGACGACATCGGCGACGGCCCGCTCCCGGTCCCGGCCAAGGAGGACCGGCTGCGCGAGACCCGCGAGCTGCTGGCCAGGATCAAGGCCGACGAGATCGCCGAGGACGCCACCGACCCGGTCGCCGTCGCCCTCGCCGACACCGCGCGCCGCTACCCCATCCCGCTGAGCGCCCTCGACGAGCTGATCGACGGCGTGCTGATGGACGTCCGGGGGCGCCGCTACGAGACCTGGGAGGAGCTGCGCTCCTACTGCCGATGCGTCGCGGGCGCGGTCGGCCGCCTCTCCCTCGGTGTCTTCGGCACCCAGCCGGGCGCGCGCGACGCGGACCGCGCCCCCGAGTACGCCGACACCCTGGGGCTCGCCCTGCAACTCACCAACATCCTCCGCGACATCAGGGAGGACGCGGGACACGGGCGGAGCTATCTCCCCGACGAGGAGCTGCGGAAGTTCGGCCTCACCGACGGCGCCCACCACCATCCGCCTCGCGAGGACGCCGACTTCGCCGGCCTGGTGCGCTTCCAGGTGCGCCGCGCCAGGGAGCTGTTCGCCGACGGATTCCGGCTGTTGCCCATGCTGGACCGCCGCTCCGGCGCCTGCGTCGCCGCCATGGCCGGCATCTACCACCGGCTGCTCGACCGTATCGCCGCCGATCCGGAGGCCGTGCTGCGCGGCCGGGTCGCATTGCCGACCGCCCAGAAGGCCCTGGTCGCCGTCCGTGGCCTGGCCGGGCTCGACGCCCGCAGGGCCGCGCTCAGGGAGCGGCCATGAGCGCCCCGGGGCGCCGCGCCCTGGTGGTGGGCGGCGGGCTCGCCGGGATCACCGCCGCCCTGGCCCTGGCGGCCCAGGGGCGCCGCGTCACCCTGCTGGAGACCAGGCCGCGACTGGGCGGCCTCGCCTTCTCCTTCCGCCGCGAGTCCGCGGTGGGCGAGCTGACCGTGGACAACGGGCAACACGTCTACCTCCGCTGCTGCACCGCCTACCAGGGGTTGCTCGACCGGATCGGCGGCGCCCAACTGGCGCCCGTGCAGCGCCGGCTCGACGTCCCCGTGGTGGACGCCGAACGCGGCGTCCTCGGCCGCCTCACCCGGTCGGCGCTGCCGGTGCCGCTGCACCTGGCCGGCGGGCTGGCCCGCTATCCGCATCTGACGCTCGGGGAGCGCGCCGGCGTGGCCCGCGCCGCGCTGGCCCTCGGCCGGCTCGACCCGGCCGATCCCGCGCTCGACGAGCTGAGCTTCGCCGACTGGCTGCGCGCCAGGCGGCAGAGCCCGGCGAGCATCGCCGGACTCTGGGACCTGGTGGGCGTCGCCACCCTCAACGCCAGGGCGGAGGACGTCTCCCTCGGCCTGGCCGCCAAGGTGTTCCGCACCGGGCTGTTGAGCAGGCCGGCCGCCGCCGACATCGGCGTGCCCATGGTGCCGCTCGGCACCCTCCACGACGAGCTGGCCGGCGCGGCGCTGGACCGGGCCGGCGTCCGCACGTTGCTGACCACCAGGGCCAGGGCCCTGCGCACCGCCCCCGGCGGCGGCTGGCGCCTCGCGATCAGCACCAGGCCGGGGCAGGGCGACGGCCACCGCCCCGACCAGGAGCTGGACGCCGACATCGTGGTGCTCGCCGTCCCCCAGCAGGCCGCCCACCGGCTGCTGCCGCCGGGGTCCCTGCCGGACGCGGACCGGCTGCTGCGCATCGACAGCGCACCGATTCTCAACGTGCATGTCATCTACGACCGTCCGGTGCTGCGGCTGCCCTTTGTCGCCGCCGTCAACAGCCCGATCCAGTGGGTCTTCGACCGCACCGGCCCCGCCGGCCTCAACGCGCTGCCGGCGGCGCGCCACGGGCAGTACCTGGTGATCTCCCAGTCCGCGGTCACCGAGGAGATCCAGCAGCCGGCCGAGGTGCTGCGCAAGCGTTATCTGCCGGCGCTCAGCCGCCTGTTGCCCAGGGCGGCCGAGGCCCGGCTGCTCGACTTCTTCGTCACCCGGGAGCGCACCGCGACCTTCGCGCCCACGCCGGGCGTCGGCCGGTTGCGGCCCGGCCCCGTCACCGGCGTCCCGGGTCTGTTTCTTGCCGGGGCGTGGACGGCCACCGGCTGGCCGGCCACGATGGAAGGCGCGGTGCGCAGTGGTCTCGCCGCGGCACGCGCCGCGGCCGAGGGAGAGTCCACCGCCCACCGACCGGCTAAGGAGCCCGTGTGAACCCGGCCGCCCCCCTTCGTGACCACCTGCCCGATATCGTCCCCGACCTGCTGGAACGCTCCCGGGCGCTGGTGACTCCCGCGCTGCGCGTCGCCGTCGACCGGCTGGCCTCGCCCATGGACACCGTGGCGGCCTACCACTTCGGGTGGATCGACGCGGCGGGTCGGCCTTCCGAGGGCGACAGCGGCAAGGCCGTGCGCCCCGCGCTGGCGCTGCTCTCGGCGGAGGCGGCCGGCGCCGATCCGGCCGTGGGCGTGCCGGGCGCGGTGGCCGTCGAGCTGGTCCACAACTTCTCGCTGCTGCACGACGATCTGATGGACGGCGACGAGCAGCGTCGTCACCGGGACACCGTGTGGAAGGTGCACGGTCCCTCCCAGGCGATCCTGGTGGGCGACGCGCTCTTCGCGCTGGCCAGCGAGATCATCCTGGAGGGCACCGACGTCAACGCGGTGCGCGCCGCCCGCCGACTGGCCGTCGCCAGCCGGCAGTTGATCGACGGCCAGGCCCAGGACATCGCCTTCGAGCACCGGGAACAGGTCACCGTCGACGAGTGTCTGGCCATGGAGGGCAACAAAACGGGCGCCCTGCTCGCGTGTGCCGCGTCCATCGGCGCGGTACTGGGCGGCGCGGACGACCGGACGGCCGACGCGCTGGACTCCTTCGGCCGGCATCTGGGCCTCGCCTTCCAGGCGGTGGACGATCTGCTGGGCATCTGGGGCGATCCGAACAGCACCGGCAAGCTGACCTGGAGCGACCTCAGACAGCGCAAGAAGTCGCTGCCGGTGGTCGCGGCGATGGCCGCCGAAGGGCCGGCGGCGCGGCGGCTGACCGCGCTGCTGATGGCCGACGCGAAGAAGTCGCAGCGGGAGTTCGAGGACTTCGACGAGGGCGAGTTCGCGGCCAGGGCCGAGCTGATCGAGGAGGCAGGCGGCCGCCGCTGGACCGCCGACGAGGCCAGACGCCAGTACGACATCGCGGTCGACGCCCTGGCCGATGTGCCGCTGCCCGACCCGACCCGGGACGAACTCCTGGCGCTGGCCGACTTCGTGGTGATCCGCAGCAAGTAGCCATCCGGCGCCGGGCCACGGCGGCGACGGCGGGTGGGTGGCCGGCGACCGCTGCCGGACGTCGGCCGGTGCGAGGTGCGCTGCGCACGGCTGCGCGGTCGTCTCCGGTTTTCGACCGCCGGGCCCGACGGGGGCCGGGCGTTCTCCGGCACCGTTCGCCCGACGGCTGGCCGGCAGTGACCGTCGCGCGTCCCGAAGGTAGCGCGGCCGGCCGCCCGCCCGCGCCCGAGGCGCCGAGCCGGCCACCGCACACGGGATCGCGCCGTGCCGGCGTGCTTCCAGCACTCTGCCGCCGGCTTCCGCCAGCCCGACAGGACCACGATCCGGCTACGCCCGCCGTCTCTGAGCCAGCCGGCGCCCGCCGCCGGGCCGACCGGCCGGTTTCCGGTGCCCGGGGCCGGCGCTTACCCGGGGACGCGTCCGCCCGTCCGGTGGTCGTCGTTCGGCAGGGGAACCGCGGGGGTGAGCAGGTGGGTTCCGAGGCGGGCGCGGTGGGTGGGGGTGAGGCCGAGGGCGGTGGTCAGATAGGCGTCGGTGCCGCCCCAGTCCCGGTCGATGGTGTCGAAGGCCGTCGTCAGATACTCGATCCTGGCGTCGAACATCGGCGCCAGCAGCTCCTGGATCTCCTGGTCGAGCGCCGTCAGTTCCCTCTCCTCGCCCGAGCTCGCGCGCCGGAGTCGGTAACGGCGGTGCGCGGCGTTGGACTTGAGATAGTCCTCGGCGATGGTCTCGCGGCTCACGCCCACCGCGAGCAGTACCACCGCGACCGTCAGCCCGGCGCGGTCCTTGCCCGCCGCGCAGTGCAGCAGCGCGGGGACGTCGCCCGCGGCGAGCGCGCGCAGCACCCGGCCCTGCTCCTCGGTGCGGGTGCGGATGATCTCGCGGTAGCTGTCGCACATCTGGCGGACGCCCTGCCCCTCGGCGAGCGCCCGGCGCAGCCGCTTCACCTCGCCCCGGCGCACCAGCTCCCAGAAGGCGCCGCCGGCCGCGGGGTCGCTCAGCGGGATGTTGACGTGGCGCACGCCGGGCAGCGGCACATCGTGCCCGTCCAACGCCTGGTCGGCCGCGTTACGGAAGTCGAAGACGGTGTGCAGGCCGAGGGAGTTGAGGAACGCCTGGTCGGTCTCGGTGGCGTGGGCCAGGTGCCCGCTGCGGAACAGGCGGCCGTGGCGCACCACCCGGCCGTCCGTGGTGGGCAGGCCACCGACATCGCGGAAGTTGCGTATGGCGTCGAGCGCAGGTTCGGTTGACGGTTCGGTCATCGAGCCTCCTTACGATCGGGGCCGGGGCGCGGCCCCTCGCGACCCTATGTCACCCCTTGGGCCGGCCGGAATTGTCAGTGCCGGTCCGCATGATGGGGGCATGAGTGATTCGGACGCCGGCCTCGACGGCGCGTTGTTCCCGCTGGCCGCCCGCCTGGTCGCGCCGGGTGCCGTGCATCTTCCCGGCTGGCTGGACGAGGGGCGGCAGCGTGCCCTGTTGGCCGCCTGCCGGGAGTGGGCCCGGCCGCCCGCGGGGCTGCGCACGGTCCGCACGCCGTCCGGGCCGATGTCGGTGCGCCAGCTCAGCCTCGGCTGGCACTGGTACGCCTACGGCTATGCCCGCACGGTGGTCGACGGGGACGGGGCGCCGGTGAAGCCGTTCCCCCGCTGGCTGGGGGAGTGGGCCGGCGAGGCGGTCGCCGCCGGACTGCCCGAGGAGGCGCCGCCCGCCGGCGCGTTCGATGTGGCGCTGGTCAACCACTACGGGCCCGATGCCCGGATGGGCATGCATCGGGACAGCGACGAGCGGTCGCCCGCGCCCGTGGTCTCGTTCAGCCTGGGCGACGCGTGCGTCTTCCGCTTCGGCACGGCGGAGAGCCGGGGCCGCCCCTGGACGGACGTGACGCTGCGCTGCGGCGACGCGTTCGTCTTCGGCGGTCCGGCGCGGCTGGCGTACCACGGGGTGCCACGCACCCTGCCCGGCAGCGGGCCGCCGGCGCTCGGCGTGGTGGGGCGGCTGAATATCACCGTGCGCGTCTCCGGGCTGGCCGACCCGTAGCGCCGTCCCTCGAAGGAGACATCAGGCGTGCCACGGTCAAGTCGGTTGGTCATATTCACTCGATGGGAGCTGGCGAGGGGTGGCGATTGCCGGAACTATGCCTGTTCGCCTGCCTGTTGACCCATAGCGTGGCTTCCGCAGACTTGACCGGCCGGATAAGGACAGCCATGCCAGAACAGCTACGCCAGGTGCCCCGCACCGCCCGCCACGGCCGGCAGCACGGTCGCGGCTCGGCGCTTCGGGAGCCGGGGTTCCGGCGCCGGCTGCTCTGCCTGGCCCTGTTCCCCGCCTCGGCGGTCGCGTTGGTCGCGGCCCTGGCCGTCGGCATTGTCTTACAGAGCCGCCCGCCCGCCGACGGTCGTGCCGGCGATGCCGCGCTCTGGGCGGTGCTCTGCGGGGCGACCCTGCTGGTCGGCGCGGTGCTCGCGGTGGCCGCCATGCTGGCGGGGGCCGAGGCCGCCTCCCAGGCCACCCGGCTGCACGGGCTGCGCCGCCAGGCGGCCAGGGGGCGGGTGGAGTTGCAGGCGCTGCTGGACCAGGTGGAGCGCGGCGAGCGGATCAGGCCGCCCGAGGGTCCGCCGCCGAGCGAGCCCGGCGATCAGCCGCTCGATCTGCTCCGCCACGAGATCGCGGCCAGCCGGTACGCCGCGGAGACCGCCGTCGCCCAGGCGGTGGCGCTGGCCGACGACCGCGCCGTCGCCGACGAACGCGTCGAGGTCTTCGTCAACCTGGCGCGCCGGATGCAGTCCTTCGTGCACCGACAGATCGAGTATCTGGACGAGTTGGAGCACGATGTGGAGGACCCCGAGCTGCTCAAGGGGCTCTTCCACCTGGACCATCTCGCCACCCGGATCCGCCGCCACGCGGAGAACCTCGCGGTGCTCGGCGGCGCCATCTCGCGTCGGCAGTGGAGCCGCCCGGTGCGGATGTCCGAGGTGCTGCGCTCCTGTATCGCGGAGGTCGAGCAGTACTCCCGGGTCAAGCTGGTGCCGCCCGTCGAGGGCACGGTGCGCGGTCACGCGGTCGCCGACGTGGTGCATCTGCTGGCCGAACTGGTCGAGAACGCGACGGAGTTCTCGGCCCCCCAGACCCATGTGCTGCTCCGCGTCGAACGGGTCACGGCCGGCCTCGCCATCGAGGTGGAGGACCGCGGCCTCGGCATGACACCGGCCGAGCAGGGGCGGATGAACGCCGTGCTCGGCGGCACCGAACGCCATCCCGTGAGCGCGCTGCTGGAGGAGGGCAGGGTCGGCCTCTTCGTCGTCGCCACGCTGGCCAGGCGGCACCAGATCGGGGTCCGGCTGCAGAGCAACATCTACGGCGGAGTCCAGGCGGTCCTGGTCCTGCCGCACGAGCTGTTGGGCGACGAGTCCGAGGGGCACTTCACACCGGGGCAGACCATGGGGCCGCGCTGGGGCACCGCCCCCCGTTTCCCCTCCACGCCCAGCGGGGCCGAGTCCAGGCCGCCGGCGCCGCTCCCCGCCGTCCCCTCCATCGCCCCGGCCCCGGCTCCCGCCGCCCCGGCCGCCCCCGCCGCGTCACCGGAGCAGCCCGCGCCCGCCAACGCGCCCGCCAAGACGGCCAAGACGGACAAGACGGCCACGGCGAAGGCGCCCACCAAGCCACCCGTGCCGGCGCCCGCGAAGACGGCCGCCCCGTCGACCGCCGCGTCGGCCGCCCCGCGTCCCGTCGAGGCGTCCGCCGCCGGCCGGGACCATCGGCCGCCGTTGCCGCGCCGCCGTCGTCAGCAGCATCTGGTCCCGCAGCTGCGGGACGCCGCCCCGCTGCGCCCGGCGCCGGTCGACGAGGAGGTGCAGCCGCCCGACCCCGGCCTGATGGCCGCGTTCCGGCGCGGCGCCAGCCTGGCCGAGGAGTCCGAGGGCCGCTGAGCCCCGGGCGTCGCCGTCCGTATCGCCGCCCTCGCGGCACCCGTCCGTCCGCTCCCGCCTGCCCAAGGAGATGAAGGTGATCATGGCGAGCGATCCCCCCAGGGGTCAACAGCCCGATCTCGGCTGGCTGTTGACCGGCCTCGTCGAGCGGGTCCCACATGCCCGCAGCGCGTTGCTGCTGTCGACGGACGGCCTGGTGAAGGCCGCACACGGGCTGGAGCGGGACGCCGCCGAGCAGCTGGCCGCGCTCGCCTCCGGGCTGCACGCCCTGGCCAGGGGCGCCGGCGCCCGATTCGCCGAGGGTGGCGAGGTGCGGCAGGTGGTGGTGGAGTGGGAGTCGGCGCTGCTCTCGGTGGCCAGCGCCGGCCAGGGGTCCGTGCTGGCCGCGCTGGCCGACCGCAGGGCCGATGTGGCCGTGCTGGGCTATGAGTTGACGCTGCTGGTGAAGAGCGTCCGCTCCGTCCTGGAGACCCCGCTGCGCCTGCCGGCCGGGTACTGATCCGGTGGTCGGACACCCGTGCGGCGCGTGGCTCGACGAGGACGCCGGGCGGCTGATGCGCCCGTACACCGCGAGCGACGGTCGCACCAGGCCCCCGGTGCGCCTGGATCTGATGACCCTGGTGATGGCGACCGGGCGGGCGGTGCGCCGGGAGGCGCCGGGGCCCGAGCACCACCAGGTGCTGAAGCTGTGCTCGGGGCCGATCTCGGTCGCCGAGATCGCCGCCCAGGTGCGGCTGCCGGCCACCGTGACCAAGGTGCTGCTGGGCGACCTGCTGGCCTGTGGCGCGGTGACCGTCGACGCGCCGGCCGCGACCGGCGCATCCCCGACCGACCGAGAACTGTTGGAGGCGGTGCTGCGTGGACTCCGCGAACGGCTCTGAGCCCTTTCCCACCACGGCCAAGATCCTGGTCGCCGGCGGCTTCGGCGTGGGCAAGACCACCCTGGTCGGGGCGGTCAGCGAGATCGAGCCGTTGAGCACGGAGGAACTGCTCACCCAGCTCAGCGCCGAGACCGACAGCCTGACCGGGGTCGAGCGCAAGACCACCACCACGGTGGCAATGGACTTCGGCCGGATCACGCTGGACAACCAGCATGTGCTCTATCTGTTCGGCACCCCCGGCCAGGAGCGGTTCTGGTTCGTCTGGGACGAGCTGTGCCACGGGGCGTTGGGCGCCGTGGTGCTGGCCGACACCCGCCGGCTCGAACACAGCTTCCCCGCGGTGGACTTCTTCGAGCGCCGGGGCGTCGGCTTCGTGGTCGCGGTCAACGAGTTCGACCACGCCGTCCGTTACACCTCCGACGAGGTGCGGACGGCCCTGGACCTCGACGCCCGGGTGCCCGTCGTCAGCTGTGACGCGCGGAAGGCGGCGTCGGCCACCCGGGTGCTGGTCGCGCTGGTGCGCCATCTGATCGCCACCCGCGAGGGCGACGAGGCCCAGCCCCCGCCGACGGATCGATCCTGACGCCGGCGGAGGCGGGGCCCTCGGCTCAGCCCTCCTCGCCGCCGAACCGTTCGCGGTAGGCGGCCAGATCGTCGTCGGTGAGCTTGGTGAAGAGCACCGGCGGCACGGTGAACGGGGTGCCGGCCGCCACCGTGTCCAGGGCGCGGGCCGCGTCGGCGGTCACCCAGTCGGTGTCGAGCCGGGCCCTGGCGTCCGCGTCCGTCGGCGTGAAGACCTCGCGGATGGCGGCCGAGGTGAACGGGATGAACGGCTCGGAGACCACCGCGTAGAGATGGATCAGGTTGATGGCGGTGCGCAGCGTCAGCGCCGCGGCGTCCGGATCGGCCTTGATCTCCTTCCAGGGGGCCTTCGACTCCAGATAGACGTTGCCCGCGCTCCACAGCGCGCGCAGCGCGAACGCCGCCTTGCGGAACTGCAGTGCCTCCAGCTGCTGTTCGTACTCGGCCAGCAGCCCGGCGACCTCCTCGCCCAGCGCCCGCTCCGCCTCGCCCGGCTCGTGCCCGGCGGGCACCTCGTCCCCGAACCGCTTGCGGGAGAACGACAGCACCCGGTTGACGAAGTTGCCCAGGGTGTCGGCGAGATCCTTGTTGACCGTGGAGGAGAACAGCTCCCAGGAGAACGCCGAATCGTCCGACTCCGGCGCCGACGCCATCAGGAAGTACCGCCAGTAGTCGGCGGGCAGCAGCTCCAGCGCCTGGTCGGTGAAGATGCCGCGGTTCTGCGAGGTGGAGAACTTGCCGCCGTAGTAGGTGAGCCAGTTGAGCGCCTTGACGTAGTCGACCTGCTTCCACGGCTCCCTGGTGCCCAGCTGGGTGGCGGGGAACATCACGGTGTGGAACGGCACATTGTCCTTGGCCATGAACTCCGTGTACCGGACGGTGTCGTCCGCCTCGTACCACCAGGAGCGCCAGTCCCGCGACTCGCCCTCGCCGGCCGCGTCGGCCCACTCCTTGGTGGCGCCGATATAGCCGATCGGGGCGTCGAACCAGACGTAGAACACCTTGCCCTCGGCGGCCAGTTCGGGCCAGACATCGGCCGGCACCGGGACGCCCCACGCCAGGTCCCTGGTGATGGAACGGTCGTGCAGGCCCTCCGTCAGCCACTTCCTGGCGATGGAGGAGGCCAGCGTCGGCCACTCGGCGCCATGGCGCTCGACAAAGGCGTCGACCTCGGGCTCCAGCTTGGACTGGAGCAGGAACAGGTGCTTGGTCTCCCGCACCTCCAGGTCCGTGCTGCCGCTGACGGCCGAGCGGGCGTCCAGCAGATCCGTGGGGTCGAGCACCCGGGTGCAGTTCTCGCACTGGTCGCCGCGCGCCGCCTCGTAGGCGCAGTACGGGCAGGTGCCGACGATATAGCGGTCGGGCAGGAAACGGCCGTCGCTGATCGAGTAGACCTGGCGGGTGGTGCGTTCCTCGATGAAGCCGTTCTCCGCCAGGCGTCGGGCGAAGTGCTGGGTGATCTCGATGTTCTGCGCGGACGAGGTGCGCCCGAAGTAGTCGAACTTCAGGCCGTAGCCGTCGTAGATCGCCTTCTGGGCCTGGTGCTGCTGGGTGCAGAACTCGTCCACCGGCAGCCCCGCCGCCTGGGCCGCCAGCTCGGCGGGTGTGCCGTGCTCGTCGGTGGCGCAGATATAGAGCACCTCGTGTCCGCGTTGCCGTAGATAGCGGGCGTAGACATCGGCGGGGAGCATCGAGCCGACCATGTTCCCCAGGTGCTTGATCCCGTTGATATAGGGCAACGCACTGGTGATGAGGTGTCGGGCCATCCTCGGATGCTCCAATGGTGAGAGGAATGAGCAGGCAGTGACGGGTCACGGAGGGTGACGGATCACTTTCATGGACTTCACTTATCCTACCGAGCCGACAACGGGCGATCTCACAGTGTTTTCGACTGCGGGTTCCCCCGGGCGGCCCGCCCTCGGGGCGCTTCGGGTGATCGGTCTGCTCAGCGGCACCTCCCATGACGCGGTGGACGCGGTCGTCGCCGATCTCTCGTTCGCGCCCGAGCCAGGCGAGGCGCCGGACGAGCGGGTGGTGGTGCGGCCCCTCGGGATGCTCGGCGTGCCGCTGCCGCCCGAGCTGCGCGAGGCGCTGACCGAGAGCCTTCCGCCGGCGGAAACCACGCTGGAGCGGGTCTGCCGACTCGACACCTGGCTGGGCCAGTTCTTCGGCCGGGTCGCGGCCAGCGCCGATGCCGAGCTGGCCGGTGGCGCCACCGATCTGGTCGC
This sequence comes from Streptomyces sp. NBRC 109706, assembly GCF_000974485.1. Classification (GTDB taxonomy): domain Bacteria; phylum Actinomycetota; class Actinomycetes; order Streptomycetales; family Streptomycetaceae; genus Streptomyces. The sequence continues at coordinate 284,117 of NZ_BBOM01000008.1, forward strand.
CTCGCACGGCCAGACCGTCTTCCACTGGACCAGCGGCGCGCGGGCGCTGGGCACCCTGCAGCTGGGCGCCGCCGGCTGGATCGCGGAGGCCACCGGGCTGCCCGTGGTCTCCGACTTCCGCACCCGGGACATCGCCAAGGGCGGACAGGGCGCCCCGCTGGTGCCGCTGCTCGACGCCCTGCTGCTGCTCGGCGGCGACGGCGACGGCGAAGGGGGCGGACCCGGCGGCGCCGGCCGGGGCGTTGTCAATCTGGGCGGGATCGCCAACATCACCGCGCGGGACACCGCCGGCCGGCTGGTCGCCTATGACGTGGGCCCGGCCAACGCGCTGATCGACGCCGCCGTGGTGGAGACCAGCGGCGGCGCGCTGCGGATGGACGTCGACGGTGCCGCCGCCGCCCGCGGGCGGGTCGATCCCGCGCTGCTGGCCCGGCTGTTGGCCGAGCCCTACTACCGGCTGCCGCCGCCCAGATCCACGGGGAAGGAGCTGTTCCACGCCGGCTATCTCCGGGACCGGCTGCCGGCCGAGCCGATCGCGCCCGACGATCTGGTCGCCACCGTCACGGAGTTGACCGCCGTGCTGGTTGCCGAGGCCGCCGCGGGACTCGGGCTGACGGAGCTGCTGGTCTCGGGCGGCGGGGTGCGCAACCCGACGCTGCTCGCCCGGCTGCGCGCCCTGGCGGCGCCCGCCGAGGTGCGCCCGACCGACGAGCTGGGGCTGCCGTCGGACGCCAAGGAGGCGCTGCTGTTCGCGCTGTTGGGCTTTCTCACCCTGCACGGGCTGCCGGGGAACGTGCCGGCGGCGACGGGCGCGGCGGAGGCCGCCGTGCTGGGCTCGATCACCCCGGGCGCCGGCCCGCTGCGGCTGCCACCGCCCCGCGCCCGCCGGCCGCGCCGGCTGGTGATCGAAAGCTGAACGTGCCCCCATGGCCCGGGGCGTTCCGGGCCGTGGGGGCGTCGCGCTCAGACCGCCTCGGGCAGCCGCTCCGGCGGGCCCGGCCTGGCGTAGTACCAGCCCTGCGCCGAATCGCAGCCGAGATCGCGCAGCTGCTCGGCCTGGGTGGAGGTCTCCACGCCCTCCACGGTGACCGAGAGGCGCAGCGCGTGCGCCAGCGACACGATGCCCTCCACGATCTTGAGATCCACCGGATCGGCCGGGGTGCGCTGCAGGCCCTGGGTGAAGGAGCGGTCCAACTTCAGTGTGCTGGCGGGCAGTCGGCGCAGATTGGCGAGGTTGGAGTATCCGGTGCCGAAGTCGTCGAGGGCGATCCCCACGCCCAGCTCGGCCAGCTGCCGCAGCGGCCGCAGCTCATGCTCGTCGGCCCGGATCATCGCCGTCTCGGTCACTTCGAGGCAGAGCGCGCTCGGCGGCAGGCCCGCCTCCTCCAGCACCGCGACGGTGTCCTCCACCAGCTCGGGATGGTGCAGCTGACGGGGCGAGAGATTGACGTTCACCCGCAGCGGACGGGGGCCGCCGATGCCGCGCACCTGCCATTTGCACGCCTGCCGGACCGCCTCCTGCAGCACCCAGCGGCCCAACGGCACGATCAGCCCGGTGTGTTCGGCGAGCGGGATGAACCGGTCCGGGCCGAGCACCCCGTGCCTGGGGTGGCTCCAGCGCACCAGGGCCTCGGCGCCCTCCAGGCTGCCGTCCTCCATCTTCACCAGTGGCTGGTACTCGATGAAGAACTCGCAGCCCTTGAGGGCCGCCGGCAGATGGTGGGTGAGGTGGTGGCGGCTGATCGCCCGGGCGTCGGAGTCCGGATCGGCCAACGCGTAACGGTTGCCGCCCTCGGCCTTGGCCCGGTACATGGTGATGTCGGCGCTGCGCAGCACCTCGGCCGAGGTGAGGTTCCGCGTGGGCCCCTCCACCACGCCGATGCTGGCCCGCACCATCAGCTCCCGGTCGCCGACCGTGACCGGCGTGGCCAGCGAGGCCAGCGCGCGGCGCGCCAGCTCGGCCACCGCGTCGCTGGTCGGCGGGTCGATGATCAGCGCCACGAACTCGTCGCCGCCGATCCTGGCCAGCATCTGGCCGGGGCCGGCCGCGCACGCCTGGAGGCGTTCGGCCACCGCGATCAGCAGCTGGTCGCCCACCGCGTGCCCCAGGCTGTCGTTGACCGCCTTGAAACCGTCCAGATCCAGATAGCAGAGGCCCACCCGGCTCTGCTGCGAGCCAGCGGCCAGGGCCTGTTCCAGCTTCTCGAAGAACATCGACCGGTTGGGCAGATCGGTGAGCGCGTCATGGGTGGCCTGGTAGCGCAGCCGGAGGTTGAGCAGCCGACGCTCGGACACGTCCTCCATCATCGCCAGCATGTAGCGCGGGTCGCCCTCGGCGTCGCGCAGCAGGGACACCGTCAGATTGGTCCACAGCACGGTGCCGTCGCTGCGGCTGTAGGGCTTCTCCACCTGGTAGTGCTCGCGTTCGCCGCGCATCAGCTCCCGCTGCATCCGCCACATCTCGGGCGAGTCCTCGGGATGGGTCCAGTCCAGCACGTTGCGGACCTGCGGCGGGGTGGACTGGCCGCCCATCATCCGGGCGAAGGAGTCGTTGGTGTCGATGATGTTGCCGTGGATATCGGCGATGCCGATGCCGAGCGCGGCGTCCCTGAAGACGGCGCGGAACCGCGTCTCGCTCTCGTGGAGGGCGTTGGCGATCTCGGTCTGGGCGGTCAGGGCGGCCACCGACAGCGATTCCTGCTCGCTGCGGGTGCGTTCCTGGAGGGCGCGCGCGAAGCCGGCGGAGATCGCGTGCTGGAGGCGGGCGCACCGGCTGCGCGCCTCCTCCTGGCCGAGGGCGGCGATATCGGCGCAGTACAGGAGCAGATAGGCGTCGACCACGCCCAGCACCCTGGGCAGCGCCTCGGGCGCGGTGCAGTGCGCGGCGACCAGCGCCTCGCCGACGAAGACCCCGGGGCTGGGGTCGAAGGGCTGGGCGCGCAACGCCCTGGCCAGGCGTTCGGCGAGGGCCGTCAGCAGGCCCTCGAACTCCCGCTTGGTCATGGAGGTGGTGGTGGCCGGATAGACCGCGCGGCACCAGATGGTGGCGAAGCGCCGCAGCCCGTCCGGCGGCAGGGAGGGCGTGGGGGTGGGGGTGTGCGGGGAGTCGGTCACGCCGTGCGCCCCACCCCGGCGATGCCGCTGAACGCCAGCGGGTCCTCGTCCTCGATCGCGTCCTCGGGCCGCCAGTGGCCCAGGGGGACCAGGCCGGGATCGACCAGCTCGAAGCCGTCGAAGAAACGGGCCACCTCGGACTCGCCGCGCATCACCAGATCGGAGCCGTTCCCGCGGTACACCTCGGTCAGCTCGTCGCCCTGGTCGGCGGTCACGGGGCCGTTGTCGACGGAGGCGTGGGTGAGGATCAGAAGGCTGCCGGGGGCCAGCGCGTCGCGGAGGGTGGCGACCTTCTCCAGCGGCTTCTCCTCGTCGTCCAGGAAGTGCAGCAGCGCGACCAGGAGCAGGGCCACCGGCTTGCCGAAGTCGAGCAGTCGTGCGGCCTCCTCGCTGTGCAGGATGGCCTCGGGTTGCCGGAAGTCCGCGGCGACGATGTCGGTGCGGGGGACGTTTTCCAGCACCGCGCGGCTGTGGGCGACGGCGACCGGATCGTTGTCCACATAGAGCACGTCGGCCTCGGGGCACGCCTGTTGGGCGACTTCGTGGACGTTGCCATGGGTGGGTATTCCTGAGCCGATGTCGAGGAATTGGGTGATGCCCTCGGCCACCGCGTAGCGCACCGCCCGACGCATGAACGCGCGATTGGCCTGCATGATCTTGGGGAGGCCGGGAAACACCTCCACCGCCCTGCGGGCCACGACGCGGTCGACCTCGAAATTGTGCGAGCCGCCGAGGTAATAGTCGTACATGCGCGACACGCTCGGCACGGACAGATCAATGCCCTGTGGTGCCCAGGTGGGTCGTTCCATTGACGTCTCCAATGTCCCCTGCATATGCGCTAAATGGCCCCGACGGATGAGACTACTGACCCCGCGCCAGTTCAGGGAAGGAAACGGAAGGTCAACCTCCTCCTGTTGGGCGGGTACTGGAGCATCTGTCCCGATTGACGGACGCGTCACACCCGCCCGACACGCGCGGGTTCCGCGCGCTCCGGGGGCGTTCGCCCTCGTGGAGAAGGCGAAGCGGATCGTTCAAAGCCCGTGCGATATGGCCGAGTTCGAACGGTCGCAAACTTCTTCGGTCTTCTTCGAAACAGGCCGCGACGCCTCGCGGGACACCGCCGGGCGGCGTCCCGCGCGTCGCCGGCGGGCCGCGAGGCCGGATTCTGGCCGAGACTCGACGCCGCTCAGAGGGTGACGCCGTTGTTCCTGAGGTATGCGACCGGGTCCACATCGGTGCCGAACGCCTCGCCGGTGCGGATCTCGAAGTGCAGGTGCGGGCCTGAGGAGTTGCCCGTGGAGCCGGCGCGGCCCACCCGCTGCCCGGCGCTCACCGGCTGCCCCTCCGACACCGAGATCGCGGAGAGATGGGCGTACTGGCTGTAGTGGCCGTCCCCGTGGCGCACGATGACCTCGTAGCCGAACGATCCGGACCAGCCGGCCGAGACGACCTGACCGTCCGTCACCGACTTCACCGTGGTGCCGGTGGAGACGGGGAAGTCGACGCCGGTGTGGTAGCCGAGGGACCAGGAGCCGCCGGAGGCGTGGTACGCGGTGCCGGTGCCGGCGTCGACGGGGGAGTGGTACGCGGCGGCGGCTGGCGCCGGATCCTCGGCGCGCTCACCCTGCGGCTCCTCGACGGGCTCCGGTTCGGGCTCGGGCTCCGGCTCCGGCTCCGGCTCGGGCTCCGGCTCCGGCTCCGGCTCTGGTTCCGGTTCAGGCTCGGGTTCTGGTTCGGGCTGTTCGGCGGGCTGCTCCTGGGAGGCGCGCAGTTCCAGCCGCTGGCCCGGGAAGATCAGGTTGGGATCGCCGCCCACCGTGCCCCGGTTGAGGTCGTAGAGCGACTGCCAACCGCCGGAGACACGGTGGGTCTCGGCGATCTCGGAGAGGGTGTCACCGCTGACCACCTCGTGGCGCTCCGGGGCGTCGGTCGTCGTCGCCGCCGCTGCCTGCCGCACCGGCTCGGCCTCCGCCTCCTCGGCGGCATCGCTGTCCGTGTCCCGCTCCGCGTCCCGGTCCGTGCCCGTGGCCGGCGAGATGGCCGGCCGCGGGCCGCCCCGGTCGAGACCGGCCCGCACCGAGCAGGTGGGCCAGGCCCCGGGGCCCTGCCCCTGCAGCACCTCTTCGGCGACGGCGATCTGCTGGTCCCTGGTGGCGAGGTCTGCGCGCGCGGCATACGCCGTGCCGCCGTACTCCTCCCAGGTGCTCTGCTGGAACTGTAAGCCGCCGAAATAGCCGTTGCCGGTGTTGATGTCCCAGACGCCGCTGCTCTCGCACTCGGCGACCTGTTCCCAGGTCTCCAACGGGGCCGCGCCCGCCCCGCTCGCGTTGACCAGTGGAAGTGCCAGACCCGCGCCGCCCGCCGTGACGGTCAACGAGGCGCGGGACACCGCGCTGGGTCGGTAGCGGCGGTGGCGCCCACGTCCGGACATCTGCTGTTCCCTCCCCGACGAGACCCCTGGCACCGCGTCATTTCCACGTGCGGACAGGGCAGTTGGCCCCAACGATATGGGGCGGACAATCGGTGCGGCAAGGGAGCGAAAGGCGCGCCGGCCGACCGCCGGCGGCGCCGTTCAAGATCCCGACGGGAGATCCCGAGGGAGATCCCGATGAAACCAGGGGGACACGCGGCCGGCGGTCGAACAATGGCGCTTTCAGTGGTCCTTGGGGGCGAGCCCGGCCTCCGGGGCCGCGAGTTCCTGTTTTTTCCGGAGGGTGGCGATCTCCCGGTCCCCGTCGCCCACGCTCCCGACGGCGCCGACCTCGGGCGTCCGGGCCGGATCGGTCACCTCGGTGGTCGGCACCCTTCTGTTGCTCGCCGGGGCGGCGGCCCGTGCGGCCGACGCGGCGGCGCGCAGCGGTGGCCTGAGGAAGTAGAGCACCGTGCCGAGGATCGCGCAGGCGACCAGCCCGTCCATCCAGTAGTGGTGGGCGGTGGCCACCACGGCGAGCGCGGTGATCAACGGATGCAGCAGCCAGAGCCAGCGCAGTCGGCTGCGGGTGGCCACGATCAGCCCGACGGCGATCAGCACCGCCCAGCCCACATGGAGGGACGGCATCGCGGCGAACTGGTTGGCCATCGAGTTGGGGTCGGGTTTGTCGTAGACGGCCGGGCCGTACTCCAGGCCGGTGTCGATCATCCGCAGCGGCCGGAAGAGCCGGGGCGGGGCGAGCGGGACCAGCAGATGGAGCACCAGGGCGGCACCGGTCAGCCAGGTGATCGTCCACCGTATCCAGACGTAGAAGCCCGGACGGCGCCAGTACATCCAGATGAGAAAGACCACCGTGGCCGGAAAATGCACCGTCGCGTAGTAGACGTTTATGAACCTGATCAATGCCTCGCTGTGCAGTACCAGATCCTGAACGGCGGCCTCGCTGGGCAGTCGCAGGAAGCGCTCCAGATCCCAGACGCGTTCGGCGTTGGCATAGGCGTCGTCGAACTGGCCGTTGGCCGCGCGCCTTCCCAGTTTGTACGCCAGATAGAGCGCCCCGACGAGCAGCAGCTCCCGGATCAGCGGGGGTCTCGGCGAGGGCGCCGGGCGTTGCCGGTCTCGCAGGGGGCGGAGCATCTTTGACGCTCTGGTGAGTGGCATAGGCAGCATTCCCGAATGGCAGGGGTGTCGATCGCGGTCTGGGATACGCGTGGGAACCTGCTCTTCCCGCTTCGATCTTCAGTTCCCTGAGGCGAGTTTACGGCGGTCTTTCTCTCGGCTGCCCAGGGGGCGGACCGTGCACACCCCTGCCTGGTCGTTCCCCGGCTCGCTGCGGCGCTCCGACCGGGCAAGGTGGGCCAGGAGAAGGGCTTCCCCCGGTCGGGTGAACGGGCGTTGAGTGGACGTGGAGAAGACGGGAGGAGGAGACGTTCCGTGCGGCGCGACCGGGTCGCGGAGGCGTCCCGAAACGGGCCCGACGCGGCCTCCCGTTGCCCGTTATCTCGCCGTTATCTCACCGTTGCCGCCTGGGGTGCCGCTGTCCAGGCGTTGAAGGGGTGGACGTTTTAGCAGGTCAGAGGGGCGCCTCGGGAATCTTTGTCCTCACCGAGGAGAAAGTTCAAGCGATCCATGCGGAACTTCTTCCCAGCCGGCCCCGCCACTGCTACATTCCCACGGCAAGCCCGGCATGGACCTCGTGTCGGGGATCGATGCCGACGGTGGCGGGAGGGGCAGCGTGAGGCGCATGACGGCTCGGCCCGCGAACGCGCACCAGGCGCGGTTGCTACGGCTGTTGCGCGACGCGGGGCCGAGTTCCCGGGCTCAACTGGGCGACCAGATCGAACTGTCCAGGTCGAAGCTGGCGGTGGAGATCGACCGCCTGTTGGGGACCGGCATGGTGGTCGGCGACGGCTTCGCCGCCTCCCGTGGCGGTCGACGTTCGCACAATGTCCGGCTCGCGCCCGAACTGCGGTTCCTGGGCGTGGACATCGGCGCCACCTCCCTCGATGTGGCGGTCACCGGACCGGAGTTGGAGATCCTCGGCCATCTCACCGAGCGGATGGACGTCCGCGAGGGGCCGGTCGCGGTCTGCGAGCAGGTCCTGTCGATGGCGCAGAAGCTGCGCGACGCGGGCCTGGCCGAGCACTTCGACGGCGCCGGGATCGGCGTCCCGGGGCCGGTGCGCTTCCCCGACGGGGTGCCGGTGGCACCCCCGATCATGCCCGGCTGGGACGGCTTCCCCATCCGTGAGGTGCTCAGCCAGGAACTCGGCTGTCCCGTCATGGTGGACAACGACGTGAACCTGATGGCCCTGGGGGAGCGGCACGCCGGAGTCGCCCACTCGGTACAGGACTTCATCTGCGTCAAGATCGGCACCGGCATCGGCTGCGGTGTGGTCGCCGACGGCAAGGTGCACCGTGGTGCCACCGGCAGCGCCGGCGACATCGGGCACATCCAGGTGGAGGCCGACGGACGGCAGTGCCCCTGTGGCAACCGAGGCTGCCTGGAGGCGTACTTCGGCGGCGCGGCCCTGGCCAGGGACGCCGAACAGGCGGCCAGGGACGGTCGATCCGTCGAGCTGGCCACCCGGCTCTCCGCGGCCGGCGGTCTCACCGCGTCCGACGTGGCCGCCGCGGCCTCGGCCGGCGACGTGGCCTCGTTGGACCTCATCCGACAGGGCGGCGCCCGCACCGGACAGGTGATCGCCGCCCTGGTCAGCTTCTTCAATCCCGCACTCGTGGTGATCGGCGGCGGGGTGACCGGTCTCGGCCACACGCTGCTCGCCAGCATCCGCACCCAGGTCTACCGGCAGTCGCTGCCGCTGGCCACGGGCAACCTGCCCATCGTTCTCGGTGAACTGGGCCCCGTCGCCGGCGTGACCGGCGCCGCGCGCCTGATCAGCGACCACCTCTTCAGCTACACCCCTACCTGATACCTGACGTGAAGCCGTAGCGACCGAACCGAACCGGCCCTACCGGGGCTCGCTCCAGCCTCCCCGGACAACCGGCGTATCACCGCACCGCCCCCGCCCTACCCCCGCATGTCCGCGCATCGGCACAGTTGCCCAGGAGACCAGCCATGGCAAGCGCGCCACCACCGATCCTCACTCTCACCGGCATCACCAAGTCCTTTCCCGGCGTGCGCGCCCTCGACGGAGTGGACCTGGACGTGGCGCCGGGTGAGGTGCACTGCCTGCTGGGCCAGAACGGCGCCGGCAAGTCCACCCTGATCAAGGTGATCGCCGGCGCGCACCAGCCGGACACCGGCCGGATCGGCTGGAAGGGGGAGGACGTCACCCTCAACAACCCGGTCTCCGCCATGCGGTTGGGGATCGCCACCATCTACCAGGAACTCGACCTGGTGACGCACCTCTCGGTGGCGGAGAACGTGCATCTGGGGCATGAGACCTCGACCGCCGGCTTCGTCCGCCGCGCCGTCGCCAGGGAGCGCACCGCCGAGCTGCTGGCGCGGCTGGGACACGGCGAGATCCACCCCGACACCATCGTCGGCGACCTGTCGTCCGCCGGACAGCAGATCGTCAGCATGGCCAGGGCGCTGTCCCACGAGACCCAACTGATCGTCATGGACGAGCCGTCGGCGGTGCTGGACCCGGACGAGGTCAACAACCTCTTCCGGATCGTGGAGAACCTCACCGCGCAGAACGTCGCCGTCGTCTATATCTCGCACCGGCTGGAGGAGATCCGCCGGATCGGGGACCGGGTCACCGTGCTCAAGGACGGCAGGGCCGTCGCCCGTGGCCTGTCGGCGAAGGAGACCGCGACCAAGGACATCGTCGCCCTGATGACGGGACGCGACGTCGAGTACGACTTCCCGCGCCGCGCCGTGCCCTTCGACCCGACGGGGAGCGAGCCGGTGCTGGTCGCCGAGGAGCTGTCCAGGAAGGGCGAGTTCGCATCGCTCGACCTCACCCTGCGGCCCGGCGAGATCGTCGGCCTCGCCGGCCTCGTCGGCTCGGGACGGTCCGAGATCCTGGAGACCATCTACGGCGCCAGGCCGCCCAGCACCGGCCGGGTGCTGGTGGACGGCAAGCGACTGCGGCCGGGCAGCGTGACCTCCGCGGTGAAGGCCGGGCTCGGCCTCGCCCCCGAGGAGCGCAAGGCCCAGGGGCTCTTCCTGCTGGAGTCGGTGGCGCGCAACGTCTCCGTCTCCTCGCTGCCCAGCTTCTCCAAGGGCGGCTGGCTGGACCGGTCCAGGGAGCGGCGCGAGGCCTACGCCAGCACCCAGGACCTGTCGCTGCGCCCCAACAACCCCGACGCGCGCATCCGCACTCTCTCCGGCGGCAACCAGCAGAAGGCCGTACTGGCCCGCTGGCTGCTGCGCCGCTGCAAGGTCCTGCTGCTCGACGAGCCCACCCGTGGCGTCGATGTCGGAGCCAGGGCCGAGTTGTACGCCCTGATCCGCCGCCTGGCCGACGACGGTGTCGCCGTCCTGCTGGTCTCCAGCGAGATACCCGAGGTGCTGGGGCTCGCCGACCGGGTGCTGGTGATGCGGGAGGGCCAGGTGGTGCACAGCGCACCCGCCCGGGAGCTAGACGAGCACCGGGTTCTCGATCTCGTGATGGAAGGGAGCCAGGCGTGACCACTGGCGCCACCCAAGAACCGGCCTCGACCGCCTCGCTCGACAAGGCGTCGCCACCGGGGCCGCCCCCGAAGAAGCCGCGGGGCGATGCCGCCTCCAACGGTCGGCCCAAGCTGGTCCTGGGCAAGTTGCTCGACCTGCACACCGTCTCGCTGCTCGCCGTGCTGGCCGTGCTCTGCCTGATCGGCGGATTCACCCAGGGGGACAAGTTCCTGACCACCAGCAACCTGCAACTGGTGCTGGTGCAGGCGTCCGTGATCGGTGTGGTCACGGTCGGCATGACCTTTGTGATGATCGGTGGCGGGATCGATCTCTCCGTCGGCGCCATCGTGGCGTTGGCCTCGGTGTGGTGCACCACGGTCGCCACCCAGGACTTCGGGATCGGCGGCATCATCTTCTGTGCCCTGGCGGTCGGCCTGGGCTGCGGACTCGTCAACGGGGTGCTGATCTCCTACGGGCCGATGGTGCCCTTCGTCGCCACCCTGGCCATGATGGTCTCGGCGCGCGGCCTGGCCCTGGAGATCACCGACGGCTCCACCCAGATGGTCACCGTGGACTCGGTGCTCGAACTGGGCCGGCGCGACTCCTACATCCTCGGCGTCCCGCCGCTGGTGATCATGTTCGCGGTGGTCGCGGTGCTCGGCTGGGTGCTGCTCAACCGCACCACCTTCGGCCGCCGCACGGTCGCCATCGGCGGCAACCCCGAGGCCGCCAGGCTGGCCGGCATCGCGGTCAAGCGCCAGCGGCTGCTGCTCTACGCACTCTCCGGACTGTGCTGTGGCATCGCCGCCTTCATGTTGGTGGTCCTCTCCGGCTCCGGCCAGAACACCAACGGCAACCTCTACGAACTCAACTCGATCGCCGCCGCGATCATCGGCGGCACCCTACTCACCGGTGGTCGGGGCACGATCATCGGCTCCGTGCTGGGGGTGCTGGTCTTCACCACCATCACCAACCTGTTCGTCCTGAACAACCTGGAGAGCGCCTTCCAGCAGATCGCCACCGGCGCCATCATCGTGGCCGCCGTGCTGCTCCAGCGCCGCTCCGCCAGCCAGCAGACATAGACCAGTCGGAAAGAACTTCAACCACCCTCATCCGCATGGAAGGTTATTTTTACTGATGAAGATGAACGGAATGGGCCGGAGAGGTCTTCTCTTCGGTGGCGCCGCCGCCGGCGCCGGGGTGTTCCTCGCCGGGTGCACCAGCAACGAGAGCAATGACGACGACAACGACTCGGGCACCGCCAACCAGGCGGCCAACACCGACGAGCCGGGCCCCGCCGTCACCATCGGCTTCGCCGGCCCGCAGGCCGACCACGGGTGGCTCAACGCCATCAACGAGGAGGCCCGTCGGCGCGCCGACGAGTACGAGGACGTCACCCTGGAGATCACCGAGGGCTCCAACGACACCGCGCAGCAGATCGGCCAGATCGAGTCGCTGATCAACAGCGGGGTCGACGTGCTGGTGGTGCTGCCGGCCGACGGGCGTTCGCTCACCCAGGCCGCGCTCTCGGCGATGAACGCCGGCATCCCGGTGATCAACCTCGACCGCGTCTTCGACACGCCGCAGGCGTACCGGTGTTGGGTCGGCGGCGACAACTACGGCATGGGTCTCAACGCCGGCCACTACATCGGCGAGCGGCTCAAGGACGTCCCGAACGCCAAGGTCGTCGAGCTGTCCGGGCCCGACAACCTCGAACTCACCGTGCAGCGCACCCAGGGCTTCGACGACGCGCTGGCCAACTACTCCAACATCGAGAAGGTGGCCCGCCAGGCCGCCGACTTCACCGTCGAGTCCGGGCAGAGCGTCATGGCGGGCCTGCTCCAGGCCCAGCCCGAGTTCCACGCGATATGGAACCATGACGACGACCAGGGCGTGGGTGCCGAGCGCGCCATCGACCAGGCGGGCCGGGACGAGTTCTTCATGGTGGGCGGTGCCGGCTCCCTGCACGCGATGGAGCAGATCAAGGCCGACAACGGAGTCATCAAGGCCACCGTGCTCTACCCGCCGACCATGGCCGCCTCCGCCATCGACCTGGCGCGCGCGGTCGGGCAGGCGAAGGGTGTCAGCGGACTCGCCGAGTTCGAGATCCCCTCCTCGATCACCCTCTACTCCGCAGTGGTCACCAAGGACAACGTCGAGCAGTATCTGCCGACCGGATTCAACTGACAGGGATCTACATGCCGTACTCCACCTCCGCACCTACCCTCGGCGTGGGCATGGTCGGCTATGCCTTCATGGGCGCCGCGCACTCGCAGGGTTGGCGCACCGTCGGGCGGGCCTTCGACCTGCCTCTCTCGCCGGTCATGGCCGCCGTGTGCGGCCGTGACCAGGCGGCCGTCAACGCCGCTGCCGACCGCCTCGGTTGGGCGTCGGCCGAAACCGACTGGCGTGCGCTGATCGCCAGGGACGACATCCAGCTGGTCGACATCTGCTCGCCGGGCGACAGCCACGCGGAGATCGCCATCGCCGCGCTGGAAGCCGGCAAGCACGTGCTCTGCGAGAAGCCCCTGGCCAACACCGTGGCGGAGGCCGAGGCCATGGTCGCCGCCGCCAAGGCGGCCAGGGAACGCGGCCAGTTGGCGATGGTCGGCTTCAACTACCGGCGGGTGCCGGCGTTGGCGCAGGCCCGCAAGATGATCGCCGACGGCCGGATCGGCACCCTGCGCCATGTGCGCGCGGTCTACCTGCAGGACTGGGGGGCCGATCCGGAGCTGAAGCTGGTCTGGCGGCTCCGCAAGGAGACGGCCGGCTCCGGCGCGCTGGGCGACCTCGGCGCCCATATCGTCGATCTCGCCCAGCATCTCTCCGGCGAGCTGATCACCGGGATCTCGGCCGCCACGGAGACCTTCGTCAAGGAGCGCGAGCTGCCCGACGGCAGCGGCCGCCTCGGCCAGGTCACCGTGGACGACGCGGCCCTCTTCACCGGCCGGCTGGCCTCGGGGGCGCTGGCTTCCTTCGAGGTCAGCCGGTTCGCCACCGGCCGCAAGAACGCGCTCAGGATCGAACTCAACGGGTCGGACGGCTCGTTGGCCTTCGACCTGGAACGGCTCAACGAGCTGGAGTTCTACGACAACACCCAGCCGGCGACCGAGGGCGGCTTCCGTCGCATCCTGGTCACCGAGCCGGACCACCCCTATCTGGAGGGCTGGTGGCCCGCCGGACACGGCCTCGGCTACGAGCACACCTTCGCCCACCAGGCCAGGGACCTGGTGTTCGCCATCGCGGAAGGAACCGACCCGGAGCCGTCGTTCGCCGACGGTCTCCAGGTGCAGCGGGTTCTCTCGGCGATCGAGGAGAGTGCGGAGAAGAACGCCGTCCACACTCCCGTGCAGATTGTCGAGTGAGTCAGCGCAACGGAAGGAAACTCACCCCATGTCCCGCAAGTTCACCCTGTTCACCGGCCAGTGGGCTGACCTGCCGCTGGAGGAGGTCTGCCGACTGGCCCGTGACTTCGGCTACGACGGTCTCGAACTGGCCTGTTGGGGCGACCACTTCGAGGTGGACCGGGCCCTCAAGGAGCCCGACTATGTGGCCGGCCGGCGGGCCCTGCTGAAGAAGTACGGCCTGGAGTGCTGGGCGATCTCCAACCACATGGTGGGGCAGGGCGTCTGCGACCACCCCATCGACGAGCGCCACCAGGGCATCCTGCCGTCGCGCATCTGGGGCGACGGCGAGCCCGAGGGCGTCCGCACCAGGGCGGCCAAGGAGATGGCCGACACCGCCAGGGCCGCCGCCGCCTTCGGCGTGGACACCGTGATCGGTTTCACCGGCTCCTCCATCTGGCATCTGGTCGCCATGTTCCCGCCGGTCCCGCCCGGCATGATCGAGCGTGGCTACGAGGACTTCGCCAACCGGTGGAACCCCATCCTGGACGTCTTCGACGCCGAGGGTGTCCGGTTCGCGCACGAGGTGCACCCGAGCGAGATCGCCTACGACTACTGGACGACCAAGCAGGCCCTGGACGCGGTCGACAACCGACCGGCGTTCGGGCTGAACTTCGACCCCAGCCACTTCGTCTGGCAGGACCTCGACCCGGTCGGCTTCCTCTACGACTTCCGCGACCGGATCTACCACGTGGACTGCAAGGAGGCCCGTCGGCGGCTCGACGGCCGCAACGGACGCCTGGGCTCGCATCTGCCGTGGGGCGACCCGAGGCGCGGCTGGGACTTCGTCTCGGCCGGGCACGGCGACGTCAAGTGGGAGGACGTCTTCCGGATGCTGCGGGCCATCGACTACCAGGGCCCGATCTCCGTGGAGTGGGAGGACGCCGGCATGGACCGGCTGGCCGGTGCGCCCGAGGCGCTGGCCCGGCTGCGCGCCTACGACTATCCCCCGCCCACCGCCTCGTTCGACGCCGCCTTCAGCACCGGCGACTGACACGAGGCGCCCGTCCGCCCGCGTGGCGCGCCCCGCTGCACCCGGGGCCGCGCCACGCGGGCGTCAACGTTCTCCGGCCCGGTCAGCCGTCGGCGGTGGTCAGCGCCTCCACGGCCATCGTCACCAAGCGCTCGGGGCCCGGTGCCACATCGAGGACCAGGCCGCGCTCGTCGTCGGCCAGCGGCTCAAGAGCGGCCAGCTGGGTGCGCAGCAACGAGGGCGGCATGAAGTGGTCGGTGCGGCGCTCGATGCGCTCGCCGACCAGCTCCGTCGAGCCGGACAGATGCAGGAAGAAGACGTCCGGGTCGGCCGCGCGCAGCAGATCGCGGTACTTCCGCTTGAGCGCCGAGCAGGTCACCACGCCCCGCTCCCCGGTGCGCGCCCGCTCGCCCAGCCAGACGCCTATGGAGCGCAGCCACGGGAGACGGTCGTCGTCGGTCAGGGGGACACCGGACGACATCTTGGCGACGTTCGCCTCGGAGTGGAAGTCGTCCGCCTCGGCGAAGGGCACCCCGAGACGGCCGGCCAACGGCCGCGCCACGGTGGTCTTGCCCACACCCGATACACCCATCACGACCACGGTGGAGAAACCCATGCCCCCTACTATCTGACCAGGGCGGCGAGAAACCAAGTACGGTCCGCCAGCCGGTCCCCAGGGGCCCGCCGTGGCGCCAGGACGGCCCCCGGGAATGTCAGAGGCATCAACTAGGGTTGCTCCGTACACGTGTTCCGGAGGTTCCCGTGCCAGAGCCAGCGTCCCGTTCCGTCTCCTCGCCGCTCACCCGGCTGCGCCCGGCCGCCTTCGGCGCCCCGCCGGCGGGCGAGCGGCTGGCCCGTATCCAACGCTCCCCGCAGTACCGGGACGGCGCCTTCCACAACGACCGCCCGGTGGCCATGGCCGGCCCCCGGCAGATACCGCAGCTGGTGTGGGCCATGGCCCGCTCCGCCGACCGGTCGCGCCGCCGCCCCGCCCAGCAACCGCCGCTGGCCCGCCCCGAGTGGCTTGACTCCACCGCCCCGCCCGCCTCGGGGCTCCGGCTGACCTGGCTGGGCCATGCCAGCGTGCTGGCCGAGATCGACGGCCATCGGGTGCTCTTCGATCCGGTCTTCGGGGAGCGCTGCTCGCCGTTCTCCTTCGCGGGACCGCGCCGGTTGCATCCCTCGCCGGTCGCGCTCGACCGGATAGGCCCGGTGGACGCGGTGATCATCTCCCACGACCACTACGACCATCTGGATCTGCCCACTGTGCGGGCGCTGACGGCGGGCGACGCGGTCTTCGCCGTCCCCCTCGGCGTCGGCGCCCATCTGGAGCACTGGGGGGTGCCGGCCGCCCGGATCGTCGAGCTGGACTGGCACGAGTCGACCCGGGTCGGCTCGCTGACGCTGACCGCCGAGCCCGGTCAACACTTCTGCGGCCGGGGCCTGTTCGGACGCTTCCAGACGCTCTGGGCGTCCTGGGTGGTCGCCGGCCCCGAGCACCGGATCTTCCACAGCGGCGACACCGGCTACTTCCCCGGCTTCGCCGGCACCGGCCGGGAGCACGGCCCGTTCGACGCCACCATGATGCAGATAGGCGCCTACAGCGAGCGGTTCTGGCCGGATATCCATATGACCCCCGAGGAGGGCGTGCGCGCCCATCTCGATCTCGCGGCCGGCCAGGACCCCGGGGTGCTGCTGCCCATCCACTGGGGCACGTTCAACCTCGGCCCGCACGCCTGGGAGGAGCCGGCGGAGCGCACGGTCGCCGCGGCGGAGGAGAGCGGGGTGCCGCTGGCGGCACCCCGCCCGGGGGAGTCCTTCGAGCCGTCGGGCGAGCTGCCGAGCGCGCCCTGGTGGCGGCCACTCGCCCGGCCGGTGCCGCAACCCCGCCGCCGGCGTGGCGCGCGGCCGCTGGGGGAGGCCAGGCCGGCCGACGGTTGACCAGGCCGCCCGCCCGGCCGTCCCGGGGGTGGGTCAGCCGGCCCGCAGCGGGTCGTGGCCCAGGGACATCAGCTGATAGCGCCAGTCCGGCTCGGGGCGGGTCTCCCGGGGCCCGGCCTCCCGTTCGCTGCTGACGGTCTCCACCACCTCGCGCATCAGGTCGATATCCGCGTCGGTGAGGTCCATCTGCCGCTTCCGCAGGATGGACAGCACCCCGCGGCCCCGTTCCGGGCCCGCCCGTTCGGGGAGCCGCTCGGCGTCCTCGCCCGCGCTGCTCACCCGCAGCCAGGCGGCCAACTCCTGCGACGTCATGTTCACCGCGCTGTGGAAGTCCGACCACAGCGCGTCCATCTCGAAAGCCTCGGCGTCCGTCATGATCCGCCTCCAGGACCGGTCGTGCGATGGTCAGGCGTGGGCCAGCTCTTTCACGTCCCGGGCGAGGCCCCTGTCCAGGGAGACCCGGACCAGCCCGGCCGTCAGCCGGGGCACCTCGCCGCGCCGCACCAGGCCGGACAGGCCCTTGGCGGAGCGGGGCAGGCCCACGCGGCCCGCACCCTCCTTGGCCCGGCCGTCGATATAGGGGGCGTACTCCGGCCAGACGGCCTGCGCCTCCCGCAGGAAGATGTCCACGCCCGTCGGGCCGATGCCGGGGAACTCCCGCAGCCGCCGGGGCGCCTCGTCCCGCAGCCGCCGCAGGTCACCGCCGTAGCGGTCCAGCAACAGCCGTGCGCCGTCGCCGAGTTGGGTCGCGGTCCGCTCGTCGTAGCGGCGGTAGTGGCCCACCCCCAGCGCGTCGACCCGCTGCTGCCAGCTGGCGTCGGCCATCGCGCGCGGGGTGCGCATCCCCGCGTCGAAGAGCGCCCGCGCGGCGGCCACCGCCACATCGGCCCTGATCCGGGCCGACAGCAGATGGGCCAGCACCAGCGTCTGATAGAGCGGCGCCGGGGTGTCGCGAAGCCGGATGCCGGCCTGCGCCGCATAGGTCTGCCCACAGCGGTCGAGCAGCGCCCGCGCCGTGCGTTCGGTCTGGGTGGTCATCCCGCCTCGCCTCCTCGCCCGTCAGTCCGTCTCCGGGAGCTGATCACCGAACACGGCGCGTTCCGGGACGGACCCGATGGCGCGTTGCGGCGTGTGTTCCTCCGGCGGGAGCGTCCGCTCCCGGCCGGGGCGGCCGCCCCCGGTCGGCTGGGTGGGCTCGGTCTCCAAGGTCGTCCTGGCTGGTTCCGCCATCTCTTATCACCTCGGCACTGGCGGGTTCCCGGCGCCGGGCGCCTGAAACCCCCCAAGCCGGACCGAACGGCCACCGTGACCGTCCCCCGAATACCACCCGCGACCACCCGCGACCGCCCGCGACCACCCGAGAGAACGGAGCGCACCCATGCGAACCGAGGACGTCCCCACCAGCTGCTGGCTCAGCCCGGCCGCCGAGGTGCGGCCCTCGCCGATCGAGGGCAGCGGGCTCTTCGCCCGCGCGCCGATCCCGGCCGGGGCGGTGGTGCTGCGGCTGGGCGGCCGGCTGATCGACACCGCCGAACTGGCCACCCTGACGCACCACAACAGCCTCTCCGTCGGCCCCGACCAGCATCTGCTGCTCCCCGACGACCACCCCGTGCGGTTCGGCAACCACTCCTGCGCGCCCACCCTCTGGCATCGGGACGCCTGCACCGTGGTGGCCCGCCGGGACATCGCGGCCGACGAGGAGCTGACGCTGGACTACGCCACCCTCACCGGGGTGCCGGAGTGGACCATGGACTGCCGCTGTGGGAGCCCGAGTTGCCGGGGGCGGGCCACCGGCGAGGACTGGCGGCTCCCCGAGCTGCGTGCTGCCTACGGCCGACACTGGACCCCGCCGCTGCTGGACCGCATCGACGCGGACCGGGCCGGATAGCACCGTGCGGGCCGGGCCCCGGAAAGGCCCGGCCCGCACGGGAAGCCGGCGGTCAGTCGGCGGTCAGCCAGGTCAGCCGGCGTCAGTCGGTCACCGACAGGGTCAGCGTCCCGGTGCCGGCGGCGGCCCGCACCGGCTCCGCGTACCCCTCGGGCCCGGCCAGCACCACCGACCAGGGCCCCACGGCCCCGTCCGCCGTCACCGTCAGCTCGGTGCCCCTGCGGCGGGTGCGGAAGGTAGCCCCCGCGCCCCCGTCGGGGGCCGGCACCCGGGTGACCACCTCGGCGCCGTCGACGGGGGCGTGCACCCGCAGAGTCACCCCGTCCGCCCAGTCGCCGTCCACCCGGTCGCTCTCGGCGGCGAACGGGATCACCGAGCCGGGCCTGGCCAGCAGCGGCAGGCTGTCGAAGCCGAACCGTTCCCGGCGCCAGCCGGGCCCCGTGACCTCGGCGCCGGTCAGCAGATGCGTCCAACGCCCCTCGGGCACGTAGTACTCGGCCAGCCCGTCCTCGTTGAACACCGGCGCGACCAGCAGATCGTCGCCCAGCATGTACTGGCGGTCCAGCGGATGGCAGGCCGGATCGTCGGGGAACTCCAGCACCATCGCGCGCATCACCGGCGTGCCCTGCTCCCTGGCCTGCTCGCCGGCCCGGTAGAGGTACGGCATCAGCCGGTGCTTGAGCCGGGTGAAGTCCCTGGTGACCTCGACGGCCTCGTCGTCGTAGTTCCACGGCACCCGGTAGGAGCCGCTGCCGTGCAGCCTGCTGTGCGAGGACAGCAGCCCGAACTGCACCCAGCGCTTGAAGACCGCGGGTGTCGGGGTGCCCTCGAAGCCGCCGATGTCATGGCTCCAGAAGCCGAAGCCGCTCAGCCCCAGCGAGAGCCCGCCGCGCAGCGATTCGGCCATCGCCTCGAACGTCGACTCGCAGTCGCCGCCCCAGTGCACCGGGAACTGCTGTCCGCCGGTCGTGGCGGAGCGGGCGAACAGCACCGCCTCGCCCTCGCCGCGCTTCTCCTTCAGCACCCGGAAGACCGTGTCGTTGTAGAGCTGGGTGTAGTAGTTGTGCATCCGCTCCGGATCCGAGCCGTCGTGCCACACCACATCGGTGGGCACCCGCTCCCCGAAGTCCGTCTTGAAGCAGTCCACGCCCTGGTCCAGCAGCGCGCGCAGCTTCCCGGCGTACCACTCCCCGGCGTCCGGGTTGGTGAAGTCCACCAGCGCCATGCCGGCCTGCCACATGTCCCACTGCCAGATGTCCCCGTTGGCCCGGCGCACCAGATAGCCGAGCCGACGGCCCTCGTCGAACAGCGGCGACTTCTGCGCGATATACGGGTTGAGCCACACCGAGATCCGCAGCCCGCGCTCCCGCAGTCGGCGCAGCATCCCCTCCGGGTCCGGGAAGACGTCCGGGTCCCAGACGAAGTCGCACCACTGGTACTGCCGCATCCAGAAGCAGTCGAAGTGGAAGACGCTCAACGGGATGTCCCGCTCCGCCATGCCGTCCACGAAGCGGTTGACGGTGCCCTCGTCGTAGTCGGTGGTGAACGACGTGGACAGCCACAGGCCGAACGACCACGCCGGCGGCAGCGCGGGGCGGCCGGTCAACGCGGTGTACCGGTCCAGGATCTCCTTGGGCGAGGGCCCGTAGATCACGTAGTACTCCAGCGCCTGGTCCTCGACGCTGAACTGCACCTGCCCGACGGCCTCCGAGGCGATCTCGTAGGAGACCAGGCCCGGATGGTTGACAAAGACGCCATAGCCACGGTTGGTGAGATAGAACGGGACGTTCTTGTACGCCTGTTCGCTCGCCGTGCCGCCGTCCGCCTGCCAGATGTCCACGGTCTGGCCGTTCTTGGTGAACGGAGTGAATCGCTCGCCGAGGCCGTAGACCAACTCGCCCACCCCCAGGGAGAGCTGGGCGACCGAGTGATGGTGCTCCGCGTCCGTGACATAGCCGGTGCCGCGCTTCCCCGCCGAGGTGAGGGTGCGGCCCTCGGCCGTGAAGTCCAGCCGCCAGGGCTCCTCGGTGTCCACCCGCAACGCCAGCGGCCCGCTGCTGAGTTCCACGATGCCGCCGGCGGCGCGCGTCTTGGCGCTGTGGCCCTCGGCCGCGCCCAACGCGAAGTGCGGCCCCCGGTCGACCGCTCCGGCGTGGTGGGTGGCGCGCACCCCTATCACGCCCTCGGCAGGCGAGAAGCACTCCACCGTCAGCAGCGGGCTGTTGAGGGTGTCGCCCCGGCTCGGGGCGCCCGCCCCCGGGCGCACCGAGCCGTACAGGGTCAGCCGGTCGTCCTCGATCCGCGCTTCGGCGACCCGGGTGGCGAACGTGGCCCGCACGCCGTCCCTGATCAGCCAGTAACCGTCGGTGAACTTCACGGTGTTCGGGTCTCCTCTTCCTGTTGGCCGTCTCCGGCTTCCTGATGACCGGCCCCGTCGGCGTGGGCCCGCCGGTGGTCGCGGATCATGCCCTGGTACCAGCGGTAGCTGTCCTTGGGCAGCCGCTCCAAGGTGTCGTAGTCCACGCGGACGATGCCGAAGCGCTTGTCGTAGCCGAAGGCCCACTCGAAGTTGTCGAGCAACGACCAGACGTAGTAGCCCCGCACGTCCACGCCCGCCCGCACGGCCTCCGCCAGGGCGGTGAGATGGTCCCGCAGATAGGCCACCCGGTCCGCGTCGTGCACCTGGCCGTCCTCGGCCACCGTGTCCGCCTCGGCCGAGCCGTTCTCGGTGATGTACAGCGGCGGCAGCCCCGGGTAGCGCGCGACCAGCTCGACCAGCAGCTCGGTGAACGCCTCCGGCACCACCGGCCAGCCCATCGTGGTGTGCCGCACATCGTCCCGCCAGGTCTCCACCGCGCCGATGTCCACGGCGGTGCGCCGGGCGGGATCCGGCTCCCGGTGCGGCGCCGCGGTGATGGTGATCGGCCGGTAGTAGTTGACGCCGACGAAGTCCAGCGGCGCGCCGATCAGCTCCAGATCCCCGTCCGCACGGTAGGAGCCGTCCGCCAACTCGCCCCAGGTCTCCGCCTCGTGCTCCGGATAGCGGCCGGCGAACAGCGGGTCGAACCACACCGCGTTGTGCAGGGTGTCCGCGCGCCGCACCGCCGCCAGATCCTCCGCCGTGTCGCTGGCCGGCAGCAGCCGGTCCGGGTTGAGCGTGATGCCCACCTCGCTCTTCCCCGCCGCCCGCAGCGCCCGCACCGAGAGACCGTGGCCGACCAGCAGATGGTGGGCCGCCGCCAGCGCGCCCCGCCCCTCCTGCGCGCCGGGCGCGTGCCGGCCGATGGCATAGCCGACGAACGACGCGCAGAACGGCTCGTTCAACGTGATCCAGCGGCCGATCCGGTCGCCGAACCGCTCGGCCACCAGCGCGGTGTACTCCCCGAACCGCTCGGCGGTGTCCCGCACCCGCCAGCCGCCCAGATCCTCCAGGGCCTGCGGCAGGTCCCAGTGGTAGAGCGTGGCCGCCGGGCGCACCCCGGCCGCCAGCAGCTCGTCCACCAGCCGGTCGTAGAAGGCCAGCCCCTCGGCGTTGGCCGGCCCGGTGCCGGTCGGCTGGATCCTCGGCCAGGCGATCGAGAACCGGTAGTCGTCCACGCCGAGTTCGCGCAGCAGCGCCACGTCCTCCCGGTAGCGGTGGTAGTGGTCGCAGGCCACGTCGCCGGTCGCGCCACCGGCCACCTTGCCCGGCTGGCGGCAGTAGGTGTCCCAGATGGAGGGGCCGCGACCGCCCACGTCATGGGCGCCCTCGACCTGGTAGCTCGCGGTCGCGGCGCCGAAGGCGAAGCCACGGGGAAACTCGGGAAACTCAGGAGACTCGGGGAACTCGGGAAAGGCTGTCGTCTCTGCACTCGTCATCGGTGTTCCAGACCCTTGTCGTGCGGTGTGCGTATGGCCGGTCGTCGCGCGGCCGTCACTTGATGGAGCCACCGGCGATCCCGGCGGCGATGTACTTCTGCGCGACGACCAGCAGTATCGCCGCGGGGATCGCCGACAACACGGCGGTGGCCATCACGGCGCCCCAGTCGCTCACATGCGCCCCGATGAACTGGTAGATCCCCAGCGTCACCGGCTTGACGTCGTCCGTGGTGTTCAGCGTCAACGCGAAGATGAAGTCGGCCCAGGCGAAGAGGAACGCGAAAAGACCCGAGGTGATCAGCGCGTTCCTGCTCATCGGCAACACGATACGGACAAAGGCGGTGAACCGGTTGGCGCCGTCCACCATGGCCGCCTCCACCACCTCGCTCGGGATGGACACCATGAACGCCCGCAGCAGCACGATCGCGAACGGCAGCCCCAACGAGGCGTCCGCCAGGATCAGCCCCAGATAGGAGTTGACCAGCCCCAGCTCCGCATAGGCGCTGTAGAGCGCGTTGGCCACCACGATCCCCGGCACCATCTGGGTGATCAGGGTGCCGAAGACGATGCCCCGGCCGCCGCGCAGCCCGAACTGCGCCAGCCCGTAGGCCGCCGGCGCGGCCAGCGCCAGACAGACCACCACCGCGCCCAGCGCCACCACCAGACTGGTGACCAGCGAACCGCCCTGGGTGTCCAACGCCGCCCGGAAGTTGTCGAAACTCGGCGAGGTCGGGATCAGATCCACCGAGGCGATGCTCGAATGGGGCTGCAGCGCCGTGCTGACCATCCAGTACACCGGGAACAGCATCACGGCCAGGATCAGCAGCGCCAGCGCGGTGTTCCCCCACCGCCGGGCGCCCGCCGCGGTCGTCTCCCGCTGCGACTGTCTCATCGCCGCCTCACCTTCCTCGTCCGACGTCCGAGCGGTTGACCCGCAGATAGAGCAGGGCGAAGACGGCACTGATCAGGATCAGGACATTGCCCACCACGGCGCCCTGGCCGAAGTCGAGCTGCATGAACGACAGTTGGTAGGTGAGGGTGCCCAGGGTCTGGGTGGAGTCGGCCGGGCCGCCGCCGGTCAGCGCCAGGATCAGATCCAGGATCTTGACGGTGGACATGAAGCCCAGCACCAGCACCACCGTCACCACCGGACGCAGCATCGGCAGCGTCACGCTGCGGAACGTCCGCCAGGGCCCGGCCCCGTCCAGCGACGCCGCCTCGTACAGCTCGCGCGGGATCTCCTGCAGACCGCCGTAGAGGATCACCATGTTGAACGGTATGCCGATCCAGATGTTGACCAGGATCGCCGACAGCAGCGCCACGCTGGGGGAGGAGAGCCAGGGCACCCCGTCCGACGAGAGGCCCACCAGCTCAAGGAAGCTGTTGAGCACCCCGTGGTCCTCGTCCATGATCCGCCGCCAGACCACCGCCGACACCACCATGGGCACCAGCCACGGCAGCAGCAGCACCGCCCGGATCACCCCGGAGAGCCGGAAGCGCCGGGAGAAGAACACCGCGAGCGCGAGACCGATGGTGAACTGCCCCACCAACGACCCGACCGTGAACAGGATCGTCTGCCAGAACGCGTCCCCCAGCAGCGGGTTGTCGAAGACCGCCCGCCAGTTCTCCAGCCCGTTGAACGGGGACTCGCCGGTGAAGTACGTCGTCGGCGTGAACTCCTGGAAGCTCATCAGCACGTTCCGCACCAGCGGATAGCCGAAGAACGCCAGCAGATAGAGCAACGCCGGCAGCACGAACAGCCACTGGTACAGCCGGCGCCGCGCCGCGCCCCGGCGCGCCCGCCGGCTCGTCACCGCGCTCACTCGTCGCCCCCCGCCTGCCGCTGGGCCTGCCGCAGGGCCTCCTCGGGGGAGGCGCGTCCGGTCAGCACCGACTGGAACGCGCCGGACAGCGCGTCGCCGATCACCGGCCAACGCGTCCCGACCCGCGCCGTGCGCGACCGGGCGGTCTCCACCAGATCGGCGAACGGCGCCAGCTCCGGATTCTGCTCCCGGTAGGTCGCCGCCGCATGTATGTCGGTCGGCACGTTGTTCACCCGCTCACCCCAGGCCAGCTGGTTCTCCTCGGAGTTGAGGCACTCCAGAATCCGGCCGGCGTTCCGCTCCCGCTCCGGATCGTCGTTCCTGGGCACCGTCATCACCGTGCCGCCGATCGGCGGCACCGGATCCAGGCCCGCCTCGGGCACCGGAATGCTCGCCACCGCCCAGTCCACCTCGTCCTGCGCGCTGAGCACGGGCACCTGCCAGGGGCCGTTGATCATCATGGCGGCCCGGCCCGACAGGAACTGGTCGTTGACGTCCTGCTGGTTCCAGTTGACGACCGAACGCGAACTCGACCCCGCGTCCACCAGGTCCTTCCACAGCTGGAGCGCCGAGGCCCCGGCCCCCTCGTCCAACCGCGCCTCGTCGCCGCCCGCCGACCAGAAGAACGGCAGGAACTGGTAGACGCCGTCCGCGTTGGGGCTGGCGCTGAAGGCCATGCCATAGGTGTCGCCCACCGTCAGCGCCGCCGCGGTCTCCCGCAACTCGTCCCAGGTGGTGGGCGGTTCGAGCCCCGCCTCGGCCAACAACCCGGTGTTGTAGATCAACGCCAGGGAGTTCACCGAACGGGCCACCCCGTAGCGCGTCCCGTCGTAGGAACCAAGCTCGATCGAACTCTCCGAGAACCGCTCGGCGCCGACCCCGACCTCCTCGATCGGGCGCAGCCCGCCGGTCTCGGCGAACTGCGGCAGCTCCGAACCGTCCAACTCCAGGATGTCGGTCAGCGAGTCCGACGAGGCCATCCGCAGCGCCTTGGAGGCGACCTGGTCGGCGGGCACACTGATCTGCTCGATCTCCAGGCCCAACGGCTCGGCGCAGCGTTCGAAAAACTCCTGGTTCGCCTCGTGTTCGGCGGTGTCGGTGGCCGAGTTGAGCACCGTCACCGTGCCGGGGTCGGGTTCGGCCGCGCACCCGCCGAGGCCCGCCGCCAGCGTGGCGGTGGCCACGGCCAGAACGGCGACGGACGACGGGGTGCGCCCGGTTCTACGTTGCATGATGTCCCGCGCTTTCGTTCACGGTGCGTGCGGCTCGTGTCGCGTTCTCGGCCCCGCTCAGTCGGGCGCCGCGCCCGGCGGGGCGAGGGCCGGCCCCTCGGCCATCCGCGGCGCGATCAGCTGGTGCCGGGGCGACGGCTCGCCCGACGGCGGGTCGATCGCCGCGACCACCAGCCGCACCACGGCGTCCGCCATCTGCCCGACCGGCAGATCGATGCGCGGCAGCGGAGCCGACAGCGGCCCCGGCTCGTCCGGCAGGCTGCCGACCAGCACCACCGCCAGATCGTCCGGGACCCGCAGCCCCAGCGCCGCGACCTCGTCCAGGAGCGTCGACAGCGGAATCAGATGCTGGACCAGCAGCGCGGTGGGCCGGGGCACCGAGGTCAGCGCCTCCCGCAACCGGGCGCGCAGCACCCCGGGATCGTTGGACGAGCGGCGCACCAGCACCTCGGCCCCGGTCGCCCGCGCGGCGACCTCGGCCCCGGCCCGGCCGCGCAGGGCGTAGCCGCGCCTGGCCTGGAACTCGTGATCGGCGGACGCCCAGAAGAGGATGCGCCGATGCCCGGCGGACACCGCCTCGCGCACCGCGAGCGCGACCGCCGCCCGCCAGTCCAGATCCACCCAGGGCGGCTGGTCCTCGTCCCGCTCGGAGCCATGGCCGACCATCGCGGTCGGGAACCCGAGCTCCCGCAGCGTCCCGATCCGGGGGTCCTCCTCGCGCACCGCCATCAGCACGGCGCCGTCGGCGAGCCCGCTGCGGGCGATCCGCTGCAACCCCTGGACGCCGTCCGGGTCGGTCATCATCAGCACGTCGTAGCCATGGCCACGGGCCACATCGCTGATGTCCACGGCGAACCGTCCGTCCACCGCCCGGTACTTGCCCGGCTCCCTCGGCACCGCCAGCACCAGCACCTCGCTGCGGGACCGCCGCAGCGTCCGCGCCGAGGCGCGGGGGTGGTACCCCAGCTCGGCGATCGCGGCGCGGACCGCGTCGGCGGTCTCGTCCGAGATCTTGCGCGAGCCGCTGAGCACATAGGACACCGTGCTGGGCGCGACACCCGCGTGCCGCGCCACGTCCTTGATGGTGACCACCACGTGCCCTCCCTCGGGACCGTCTGTCGAACGCGTCGAATCGATTCGACTGGCAAACCTGACGGGGATCCTAGGCACCCGAACGCCCACCGGGCAAGAGACGGCCACCGACAGACGGCGAGGATCCTGCGGAGCGGCACCGAACGTGCGGCGCGGCCCGGGCGGACGAATACCGATGGCGCGAAGCCGGCGCTCGCCCGAACCGGCAAGGGGGTGGCGGCAGTTGCCCGACGCGTTACTGGTCGTCCGAGGCGCGTGGGCTGCCGTCGGTCGCGTCCGTGTGGCCGCCCGAGCCGTCGTCGCCGCCCGCGCGGGGCCCGCGGTGTTCGGTGACGGGGGTGGAGCGGGCGCGGGAGGTGGGGCGGACCGCGTGGGCGACGGATCCGGCGACCAGGACCATCAGCAGCACCGCGATCATCGCGTTGCGCAGCCCGAACTCCTCGCCGAGGAAGCCCAACGCGGGCGGTCCCACCAGGAACGCGAAGTAGCCCGTGGTGGCCACGGCGCTGACGCGGGCCGCCGCGCCCGCCGGATCGTCGCCGGCCGCCGAGATCGCCACCGGGAAGCCCAGGGAGGCGCCGAGTCCCCAGAAGAGCACGGCGATCGCGGCCAGCGCGGGGGCCGGCGCGAAGACCACGCCGAGGATGCCGGCCACGGCGAATCCGGCGCTCACCCGCATCACCGGGACCCGCCCGAAGCGGGTGAGGAAGAACTGGCCGCTGAACCGGCCCACCGTCATCGACGCGGCGAAGACGGTGAACACCACGGAGCCCGCGACCTCGTCTAGGTCGTAGCCGTCGACCATGATCAGCGGCAGCCAGTCGTTGGCCGAGCCCTCGGCCAGCGCCATACCCAGCACGATCAGGCCCAGCAGGATCACCCGGTGCTCGCGCCAGACGGCCATCCGGGTCCGGAGGCCGCCGGCCCGCGAGCCGTCGGAGCCGGGCTCGTCCCGGCCGGTGTCGACGGGCATCCGTTCCCTGGCCCACAGCACGCCGGCGGCCACCAGCAGCATGACCAGCAGCAGATGCCACATCACCGGGAAGTCGATCGCGGTCAGGCCGATGCCGACGGCGGCACCCAGGACCGTTCCGCCGCTGAAGCAGCCGTGCAGGGCCGGCATCACCGGCCGTTCCATGACCCGTTCGACGGCGGCGCCCTCGACGTTGACGGCTATCTCCTGGAGGCCGGTGCCGCAGCCGAAGAAGGCGAGGCCGAGGAAGACCACCGGGCCGGTGCCCATTCCGACGCCGACGGCCAGCACGGTGAGGCCGAGCGCGATCGACGAACCGCCCAGCGTCGCCACCCAGCGGCCGCCGTTCCTGGCCACCAGGGCGCCGGACGAGAGGACGCCCAGCATCGAGCCGATGGAGAGGCCGAAGAGGATCAACCCCATCCCGGCCGTGGAGGTGTCCACGGCGTCCCTGATGGCGGGGGTCCGGGTCACCCAGGAGGCCAGCGCGAAACCGGGGGTCAGGAAGAGGGCGAACAGCGCGGCGCGCCAGCGCCGGACTCGGGGGTCGACTGCCGCTTGTGGCATGGGAGTTGGCTGTCTTTCTGGTCTGCGGTGCCGGCGGCGTGCGGATGCCCTGGGCGCGACGGTGACGACTGGCGTTGAACTCTGGGGGTCGTTGGGTGGCTCTGACGGGCTCTGGTGGGCAAGGTCAAAGAATGTGTGATTGAGCGATAAAGGAACGGTCGCATGGGACGATATGCGACGGCAATGGGGTATCGCCTGTCGGACGAGCGCCCAGGTCAGCGGGGCCGGCGTCGGCCCCCGGAAACGGGAGCGGTTGATGTCTGCGTCGGTGTCGTTGGCCACGTCGGTGTCCCCACGGTGGCGGGCCCTGCTGGACGAGCGGGCGGCCGAGGCGGTATCCCTGCTGTGCGCGATACCCGGGGTGCGCGGGGTGATCGTCGGCGGCAGTCTGGGGCGGGACGAGCCCTGGCCGCTCTCGGATATCGATGTGCTGCCGGTCTACGAGCGGCCGTCGGAGACCGCGGCGGCAGCCGTCGCCGAGTGCCAGTCCGCGCTGGTGGACTGGTGGGCCGCCTCCGGGCGGGCGCAGACACTGGACCTCGGCTGGCTCGCCTTCACCGCCGAGGAGTTGCGCGCCGCGCTGGCCGGCGGCCCCGCGCTGGTCGCCGAGCGCGTGGCCGCCGACACCCGCTGGTTGCACGGCCTGGACAAGGCGTACGGCGGCCGTTCCGGGCTGGCCGACGACGGGCTGATCGGGGAGTTCACCGCCTTCGCCACCGCGGTCAGATTCGATCCGGTGGTGGTCGCCGCCCGCCGCGAGCACTGGCGCGGAGAGGCCCGCCGGCTGGCCGCCGAGGCGCGGTCCGCCGCCGAGGATCCGGCGGGCGCCACGGCGCTGCTGCGCGAGACGGCGCGGGCGCTGCGGCTGGTCCGGGTGGAGAGCTGGGGCGAGCGCCTGGGCTCGATGGGCCGGGAGTGGACCCGGTTCGAGGCCATGGCCGAGCGCCATGGGCAGCGCCAACAGGCCGAGCGGCTGGCCCGGTTGGCCGGCGCCGATCCGGCCGACGCGGTCCGGCGCGGCCAACTGGCGCCGCTCTGGCTGCGGGAACGGATCGATCTCGCGCTGGCCGCGCGCCGTGCGGTGGGCGAGCCGATCGACGAGGCCCGCAACGCCAGGGACCAACTGGCGGCCTTCGCCGTCCATGTGACGCGCCATCGCCCCGATCTGCACGGCGCCTGGACGGGCAGCCCCGATCCGGCCCTGTCCGAACACCTGGACGAGATCGAGGAGTTGGTCACCGAACTGGCCTGAGGCCCCGGGCACGGTTCCGTGTCGCCCGGGGTTGGGTCGCCCGGGTTCGCTTGGCGCTGTGCTCGCTTGGCGCCGGGTACGGCTCCGCGCGGCGCCGGGCTCGGGCGGCCCATGGTTTGTGCGGCGCTGGGTTGTTCCGCACGGCGCCCGGCCCGCGCAGCACTACGCTTGCGCGGTGAACGCCAACGACATGCCGTCCGCCGAGGTGTCGGTCTCCGTGGAGCTGGTGCGTCGGCTGCTGGCCGACCAGCATCCCGATCTGGCCGAACTCGACATCGAGGTGTTGGCCAACGGTTGGGACAACCTGGTCTGCCGGCTGGGCCGCGATCATCTGGTGCGCCTGCCCAGGCGGGCCGCGTCCGCCGGTCTTGTGGTGCACGAACAGCGCTGGCTGCCCGGGCTCGCCCAACGGCTGCCGCTGCCCGTTCCGGCGCCGGTGCGCATCGGGCGGCCGGGGCACGGATATCCCTGGGCCTGGAGCGTGTTGCCGTTCCTGCCGGGCGAGATCGCGGCCCGGACGCCGCCGGCCGATCCGGGCGCGGCCGGGCGCGTCCTCGGCGGGTTCCTGGCGGCCCTGCACCTGCCGGCGCCGGGCGACGCGCCCGCCAACCCCTCGCGCGGGATCCCGCTCGCCGGCCGGACCGCCCGGGTGCTGGCCCAACTGCCGCAGGTGGCCGACCCCGTCGAACGGGCCACCGCGTTGCGGGTGTGGCAGAGCGTCACCGCCGTGCCCGCCTGGGACGGACCTCCGGTGTGGCTGCACGGGGATCTTCATCCGGCGAACATCCTGGTCGATCACGGCGCGGTGGCCGCCGTGATCGACTTCGGCGATATCACCGCCGGGGACCCGGCCACCGATCTGGCGGTGGCCTGGATGCTGCTGCCCGCACCGGGACGCGCGGTGTTCCGGCGCGCCTACGGCCGCGCCGACGACAACACCTGGGCACGGGCACGCGGTTGGGCGCTGGCGCTGGCGCTGGTCTTTCTGGCCCACTCCGCCGACAACCCACTGATGGCCGGAATCGGCCGCCGCACCCTGAACGCGGCGCTGGACCAGGACCTGCGGCCCCCAGCTTTCGACAACTTTCGATCAAGGCTTCGCACAGAGCGGGAGGTGCCGGGTGATGAGCACCGGTGATCGGTCCGGGGGCGACATGGCGGCGACGATGAGACTGCGCGCGATCACCCTCGACTGCGCCGATCCGCTGGCGCTGGCCGCGTTCTACCAGCGGGCCACCGGCCTCGAACCGCATCCGCGATCCGGTGCCGACTTCGCCGGTCTGCTCGGTGCGGACGGACTCCTCATCGGCTTCCAACGGGTCGACGACTACCGCCCGCCCCGCTGGTCCGGGCAGGCCGTTCCCCAGCAGTGCCACCTCGACTTCGCCGTCGACGATCTCGACGAAGCCGAGAGCCGGCTGCTCCGGCTGGGGGCGAGCAGGCCCGATCACCAGCCCGACGAGGGGCGTTGGCGCGTTCTCAACGATCCGACCGGGCATCCGTTCTGCCCGGTCGGGGAGTGACGGACGCCTTCGGTCGGCAGGGGTGGGCGGCGGGGCTCAGGGCGTGCCGGTGAGCGTCGTCGGGTCGAGTCGGCCGCCGAGGGCCGGGGCCAGCCAGTGCACCGACGCGGTTCTGAACGTCTCCGGCGGCAGCGCCCCCGCGCCCTCGGGGATCGCGCCGAGCAGCGGGGCGTCCGCGACGTTCGGCAGGTCGGCGAGGTTGCAGCGGGCCGCGAGGTCAGGGGTGGCCGGCCAGCGGCCGATCACCAGGCCGGCGAGCGGCAGCGCGCGGGCGCGCAACGCCTCGGCGGTCAGCGCCGTCAGGTTGAGGGTGCCGAGGCCGGCCTCCACGACCACCAGTACCGGGGCCGCCAGCAGAACGGCCGCGTCGGCCAGGGTGCCGCCCAGCGCGTCGAAGCGCACCAGCAGCCCGCCGGCGCCCTCGATCAGCACCAGATCGTGCTGGTCCGCCAACTCCTCGGCGGCCTTGGCGACTTCGGCCGGTGTGACGGGTGGCAGGCCGGCCCGGGCGGCGGCGGTGGCCGGCGCCAACGGGTCCGGGTAGCGGGCCAGTTCGCTGATGGTGAGCCGCCCGGCGAGCCGCGCGGCCTCGGCCGCGTCGCCGGGGGCCCCGGCCGGGAGCCCGGTCTGCGCCGGCTTGAGCACCGCGACCCGCTGTGCGTCCGCCAGCGCCCGCGCCGCCACCGCTGCGGTGACCACCGTCTTGCCCACCTCGGTGCCCGTTCCGGTGATCACCAACACCCGGCCCCGGCCCGGTCGTTCGCCACCCACGCCCACCGGTCAGCCCGCCCTGGCGGCGGCCAGCGCGCCGGCGCAGATCCGGGCCAGGTCCGCGTCGTCGGTGACATAGGGCGGCATGGTGTAGATCAGATCGCGGAACGGGCGCAGCCAGACGCCCTCGCGGACCGCGGCCTCGGTGGCGGCCGGCAGATCGACCGGATGATCCAGCTGGATCACCCCGATCGCGCCCAGCACCCGCACGTCCCCGACCCCGGGCAGCGCCCGCGCCGGGGCGAGGCCGGCGCGCAGTCCGCGTTCGATCCGGGCCACCTCGGCGGCCCAGTCGCCCGTCAACAGGAGATCGATCGAGGCCAGCGCGACGGCGGCGGCGAGCGGGTTCCCCATGAACGTGGGGCCGTGGGCCAGCACCGGCACCTCGCCACGGGAGATCCCCTCGGCAATGCGCGGTGTGCACAGTGTCGCCGCCAACGTCAGGTAACCACCCGTCAATGCCTTGCCGAGGCAGAGCACATCGGGCACGATGCCTGCGTGTTCGGTGGCGAAGAGCCGCCCCGTGCGGCCGAAGCCGGTGGCGATCTCGTCCGCCACCAGCAGCACCCCGTGCTCGTCGCATGCCTCCCGCAGCACCCGCAGATAGGCGGGGGAGTGGAACGCCATCCCGCCGGCGCCCTGGACCACCGGCTCCACCACCACGGCCGCCAACTCGTCGGCGTGGTCGGCTATCAGCGCCCGCAGCCCGGCCGCGTACGTGGGGTCGGGCGGGGCGTCGAAGCCGGGCGGCGGGGCATCGGCGAACAGCTGCTCGGGCAGCGTCCCGGCCCAGAGTTGGTGCATCCCGCCCTCGGGATCGCAGACCGACATGGCATGCCAGGTGTCGCCGTGGTAGCCGCCGCGCCAGGTGAGCAGCCGCCGTTTGGCGGGGCGGCCGACCGAACGCCAGTACTGCAGACACATCTTGAGCGCGACCTCGACGGCGACCGAGCCCGAGTCGGCCAGAAAGACATGCCGCAGATCGCCGGGGGCCAGCTCGGCCAGCCGGGTGGCCAGCGCCACCGCGGGGCGGTGGGTCAGCCCGCCGAACATCACATGGCTCATCCGACCCAGCTGATCCCGGGCCGCCGCGTCGAGCACCGGATGCCGGTAGCCGTGCACCGCCGACCACCAGGAGGCCATCCCGTCGACCAACTCACGCTGTCCGAAGGCCGGTTCGGCCAGCCGCAGCCGCACGCCCGAGGCGGACTCGACCAGCAGCGGCGCGGTCCGGCCCGGCATCGGCCCATAGGGGTGCCAGACATGCTCCCGGTCCAGCGCGAGTACCCCGGCCGGCGAGAGCGTGGCCGTCCGGTCCGTCGACGGGGCCGTCAACCGGTCAGGCATTGGGCGGTAGTTCCGTGCCGGCGCCCCTGCGGCGCACCGTGACCAGACCGTCCCGGTGCTCGGGCAGGGTGTCCGTCTCGGCGCCCTCCACCTCGAAGCCCGCGTCCGTGATCATCTCCAGGTCGGCCTGGCCGGCCTGCCCCTCGCTGGTCAGATAGTCGCCCAGGAAGATGGAGTTGACCAGATGCAGGGCCAGCGGCTGCAACGAGCGCAGCTGTACCTCCCGGCCGCCGGCGAGCCGCACCTCCACGTCCGGGCAGACGAACCGCACCATGGCCAGGATCCGCAGCGCCCGACGCGGGGTGAGATGCCAGGTCCCGGCGAGCGGGGTGCCGTCGAACGGGATCAGGAAGTTGACCGGCACCGAGTCGGGATCGAGATCGCGCAGCGCGAACACCACGTCGACCAGATCCTCGTCGGTCTCGCCCATGCCCGCGATCAGCCCCGAGCAGGCCGAAAGGCCGGCAGACTGTGCCTCCTTGACCGTCGCCACCCGGTCGCTGAACTCATGGGTGGTGCAGATATCCCCGTAGGTGGCCTCCGAGGTGTTGAGGTTGTGGTTGTAGGCGTCCGCGCCCGCCTTCCGCAGCCGTTCGGCCTGCCCCGTGGAGAGCAGTCCCAGGCAGGCGCAGACCTCCACCTCCGGATGCTGCTCCCTGACCGCCTCGATGGTGCGGGAGACCCGTTCCACGTCCCGGTCGGTCGGCCCCCGGCCGCTGGCCACCAGGCAGACCCGCTTGGCGCCGCCGGCCACCCCGGCGGCGGCGGCCTCGGCGGCCTCCGCCGGCTTCAGCCAGGTGTACTTGAGCACATCGGCCTCTGAGCCCAGCCGCTGGGAGCAGTAGAAACAGTCCTCCGGGCAGCGGCCCGACTTGAGGTTCACCAGATAGTTGAGCTTCACCCGCCGCCCGAACCAGTGGCGGCGCACCCGGCCGGCCGCCGCCACCACGTCCAACAGCTCCTCGTCGGACGTCGCCAGCACGGCCAACGCCTCGTCGCGGGTGGGCCGCTCGCGGCGCAGCCCCTTCTCCACCAGCCCGTCCAACAGGTCCATGACGCCGATCCTGACGCACCGGGGGGTGGCGGGGCCACGGAGGAACCCCACAAGACCGTTGACCGTCCTGTGTCCATCACCACATGTTCCCCGGCCGCGAAGGGCACTAGTTTTATTGGCAGTCGACAACAGACAGCCAACAGCAAGGCGAGGGACGGCGCGCCGTGTCAGGTCAGCTACCCGAGCAGGTCTTCGACCGACTGGACGAGGCCGCCGGCCGCCGCGCGAAGGCCGGGCTGACCCGGACGCTGCGGCCCAGGGCCGCCGACGCCGCCGTGCTCGATCTGGCCGGCAACGACTATCTCGGCCTGGCCCGGCACCCCGAGGTGACCGGGGCCGCCGCCGATGCCGCCCGGCGCTGGGGCGCCGGCGCGACCGGCTCCCGGCTGGTCACCGGATCCACCGAGCTGCACGCCCGACTGGAAGCCGAGCTGGCCGCGTTCTGCGGCGCGGAGGCGGCGCTGGTGTTCGCCTCCGGCTATGCCGCCAACCTCGCCGTGCTCACCGCGCTCGCGCCCCGCGAGGCGCTGATCGTCTCGGATGCCGGCAACCACGCCTCGTTGATCGACGGTTGCCGGCTCGCCCGCGCCACCACCACGGTGGTCCCGCACGCCGGCACCGAAGCCGTCGACGCCGCGCTCGCCGCCCATCCGGGCCCCGCGCTGGCCGTGACCGACGCGGTGTTCTCGGTGGACGGGGACGCCGCCGACCTGCCGGCGTTGCTCCGCGCCTGCCGCGCGCACGGCGCGGCCCTGGTGGTGGACGACGCCCATGGCCTGGGCGTGCTCGGCCCCGGCGGGCGCGGCACGGTGGCCGCCGCCGGCCTGGCGGGCGCGCCCGATGTGGTGGTCACCCTGACCCTGTCCAAGGCGTTGGGCGGTCAGGGCGGCGCGGTGCTCGGCCCCGCCCGGGTGATCCGGCATCTGGTCAACACCGCGCGGACGTTGATCTTCGACACCGGCCTCGCGCCGCCGGCCGCGGGCGCCGCGCTGGCCGCGCTGCGGCTGCTGCGCCGGCGGCCGGAGCTGGCCGCGCGCGCCCGCTGGGTGGCGGGCGCGCTGCACGACGGGCTCGCCGCCGCCGGGCTGCCGGTGGCCCGCCCGGCGGCGGCCGTGCTCGCGGTGCGCGCCCCGACGCCCGAGGCGGCGGTGCGGTGGGCCGGGGACTGCCGGGACGCCGGCGTCGCCGTGGGGTGCTTCCGGCCGCCCTCGGTGCCGGACGGCGTCTCCCGGCTGCGGCTCACCGCCCGCGCCGACCTCTCGTCCGCCGAGGTCGAACGGGCCCTGGACACCGTGCTCGCCCATGCCCCCGACGGCTGGTCGACGGGCCCCGGGGGGCCCGCGCCGAGCTGACCAGCGGCCACGTCGCATACCATGCACGAGTTTGGAGTAACCGCTTACCGCCGCCCCACCTCGACCGTCCCACCTCCGGAGGAGTTTGTGCAGCGTCCACGCCCCCAGGCCGCTCTCGCCATGATCGCCGACCTGCCGGACCGGTTGTTCTCGCCGCCCCAGTGGTCCCGCCTGCGGGAGCTGGCCGACCTGGGCGAGGAGCGGGTGCTCACCGACTTCACGTCGCCCGCGTCGCTCGCCCGACTCGCCGAGGTTGAGGTGCTGATCACCGGCTGGGGGTCGCCCGCCGTGGACGAGGCGGCGCTCGCCGCCGCCCCCCGGCTGCGCGCCGTGCTGCACGCCGCCGGCTCCGTCAAGGGGCATCTCTCGCCGGCCTGTTGGGAACGCGGCGTCCAGGTGTCCACGGCCGCGCAGGCCAACGCCCAGCCGGTCGCCGAGTACACCCTGGCGATGATCCTGCTCACCCTCAAGGGCGTGCCGGCCGGCACGGTCCACCTCCGCGAGCGGCGCGACCGGGTCGATGTGCTCCGCGCCTTCCCGCGCATCGGCAACCACCAGCGGCGCGTCGGACTGGTCGGCGCCTCCCGGATCGGCCGCCTGGTCGCCGAGGCGCTGCGGCCGTTCTCCCTCGACGTGGCCATCGCCGACCCCTACCTCAGCGAGGCGGAGGCCGCCGAGCTGGGCGCCACCCTGCTGCCGCTGGAGGAGCTGCTGCGGGAGAGCGATCTGGTGAGCCTGCACGCGCCCGCCATCGCCGAGACCCGTCACATGCTGAACGCCGAGCGGCTTGCCCTGCTGCGGGACGGCGCGATCCTGATCAACACCGCGCGCGGCGCGCTGATCGACCATGACGCGCTGACGCCCGAGCTGGTCAGCGGCCGGATCGACGCCATCCTCGATGTGACCGAGCCCGAGCCGCTGCCCGCCGACTCGCCGCTCTGGGAGCTGGACAACGTCTGGCTCACCCCGCATATCGCGGGCGCCCAGGGCACCGAGCTGTACCGGCTCGCCGATGTGGTGCTGGACGAGCTGGTCCGCTACACGGCCGGCGAGCCGCTGGGCCATCCGGTGCACGCCGCCGAACTGGGCCGGATCGCCTGACCCGTGGGGGGCCGGGTGCCTCCGGCCGGCCCGGCTCGCCGCTTCGCGCTCCCGGAACGGGGCACGGCGTGGTGAGCCTGGCCGCACGGGCCCGCCGTTGCGGTTACGTTGGCCCCTGGCAGGCCCGACACACCGTAGGAGAAACGCCCGTGACAGACGACGCGTCAACCCCCCGGCCCGTGCCGGTGTCCAAGATCGACACCTCGGTGCCGCATTCGGCCCGGATCTGGAACTACTGGCTAGGGGGCAGCGACAACTACGAAGTGGACCGGATCGCGGGGGACCAGTACCGGGAGGCGTTCCCCGGCATCGTGGACATCGCCCGCGCCTCCCGGCAGTTCCTGGTCCGCTCCATCCGCTATATGGCCCGCGACGCGGGCGTCTGGCAGTTCCTCGACGTCGGCACCGGACTGCCCACCGTGGACAACACCCACCAGGTGGCCCAGCGCGTCAACCCCGAGGCCCGGATCGTCTATGTCGACAACGACCCGCTGGTGCTGATGCACGCCAACGCGCTGCTGACCTCGACGCCGAACGGGCACACCGAGTATGTCGAGGCCGATCTGCACGATCCCGAGCGGATCGTCGCCGCCGCCGGCGAGGATCTGGACCTGGAACAGCCCGTCGGCCTGATCCTCAGCGGCATCCTCGGCCATATCGAGACCTATCCGGAGGCCAGGTCGCTGGTGCGCCGGCTGATGGACGGGCTCGCCCCCGGCAGCTATGTCTCCATCAACGAGGGCACCGACATCGACGCCACCTACTGCGAGGCCCAGGCCGCCTACAACGCCTCGGGCGCCATCCCCTACCGGCTGCGCACCATGGACGAGATCACCG
Source organism: Streptomyces sp. NBRC 109706 (assembly GCF_000974485.1). Taxonomy (GTDB): domain Bacteria; phylum Actinomycetota; class Actinomycetes; order Streptomycetales; family Streptomycetaceae; genus Streptomyces. Next base: position 321,231 of record NZ_BBOM01000008.1, read on the forward strand.
GCTACTTCGACGGCCTCGAACTCGTCGACCCCGGTGTGGTGTCGGTGCCGCGCTGGCGCCCCGACTTCGCCTCGGCCGGCCAGAAGCCGGGCGAGGTCGGCCAGGCCGGTGGGGTGGCCCGCAAGCCGTGACGCCCGGGCTCAGCCCTCCCGGCGCGCGCGGCTCGGCTGCACCCGCTTGGGCTCGCCGGCCGCCTTGGGATGGTCGGGCGGATAGGGCAGGTCGCCGAGGCCGTGCTCCCGTTCGTCCCGCTCGGCCAGCTCCAGCACCGCCTCAAGCCGGCACGGATGCTCGGCCATCTCCGCGTGCCGGTCGCCGACCTCGGCGTAGCGGGCGGGCATGGTCCGCAGATCGAAGTCCTCGGGCCGGGCGTCCGGCACCTCGTCCCAGGTGAGCGGCGCCGAGACGGTGGCGTTCTCGCGCGCCCGCACCGAGTAGGCGCTGGCGATGGTGCGGTCCCTGGCCATCTGGTTGTAGTCGACGAAGATCCGCTCGCCGCGCTCCTCCTTCCACCACGCGGTGGTGACCCGCTCGGGGGCCCGCCGTGAAAGCTCCCGGCCCACCGCGATCGCCGCCCGCCGCACCTGGGGGAACGTCCACTCCGGCACGATCGGCACAAAGACGTGGATGCCCCGGCCGCCCGAGGTCTTCGGCCAGCCGCGCAGCCCCAACTCGTCGAGCAGTTCGCGCAGTTCCAGCGCGGCCCGGACGGCGTCCGCGTAGTCGGTGCCCGGCTGCGGGTCCAGGTCGATCCGCAGTTCGTCGGGGTGCTCGGTGTCGTCGCGCCGCACCGGCCAGGGGTGGAAGGTCAGACAGCCGAGGTTCGCCGCCCACAGCACGGCGGCCGGCTCGGTCGGACAGAACTCGTCCGCGTGCCGACCGCTGGGGAACGAGATCCGACCGGTCGGGATCCAGTCCGGACGGTTCTTCGGCGCGCGTTTCTGGAAGAACGACTCGCCGCCGATTCCGTCGGGGAAGCGCTGGAGGGTGGTGGGCCGCTCCCGGAGGGCCCGCAGCGCCCCGTCGGCCACCGACTGGAAGTAACGTGCCACGTCCAGCTTGGTGTAGCCGCGCTCGGGGAAGTACACCTTGTCCGGATTCGACAGGCGCACCGTGCGTTCGCCGACCGTCAGTTCCAGCGCCTCGCCCATGGGTCCACGGTAGGGCCGGGTCCGCCGGGCCGCAGTCCGGGCGGCCGGGGCGGCCTCAACGGAAGCGGTCCCGGTCCCGGCGCCGGTTCCGTCGGGAGGCGGGTCGCCGGCGGCGCCGCTCGGCGAGCCAGGACGCGAGGGCGAAGAGCGGCAGCGCGACCGCCAGCAGCGCGGCGCTCCCGGTGAGCCCGTCCCGCAGGAACCCGCCGCCGAGTCCCGCCAACCCCACGTAGTAGCCGACCAGCACCACCACCAGCAGCGCCCAGCCGCCGAGCACCGTGCCGGCGATCCGCCGCAGCAGCGCCGGCCGCCCCCGCCGCCCCGTCTCGGCCGGCGCCCCGGCGCGGCGCAGCCGCAGGCCGAGGGCCAACGTGGCCATCAGCAGCAGATAGCCGACCGTGGTCATGCTGAGCACCAGCGCCGTCGGGGGCCGCATCGGGATCCTCACTCCACCGGGCCGCGCAGCAGGAAGTGCCAGCCGCGCACAAAGGTGTGCCACCCGAACCACAGCCACACCGCGAACAGCACCCAGCGGCCCACCGGGTAGCGCATCACGGCGTCCAGGGCATCGCTCAGGGTGGGCAGGCCGGCCTCCGGCCGGGCCAGGGTCAGGGCCTCGTAGCCGAAGAGCGCCCCGAACAGGACCGCCCAGACGAGATAGCCGAGCACCGGATGATCTGCCACGGAAGAACCTCCCACCCGCACCCTCGCACCGGGCGTCGGTCGACCGGGGGAGCCACGAGGCGGATACGACGGATGGCCGGCCCCCGCCCATCCCCCGCTGCGCTGTCAGTGGCCGGGGGTACAGTGCGGAACACGAGGATTCGTCACGCCACGTCACCCAGGGGGGCCGTCCATGGCGCTGTTCGGCAACGCGCACAGTATCGATCCGGCGAAGGCCCAGCAGGAGTACGCCCGCCTCCTCGGCCGGGGCGAACAGCTCCGCGCCGCCTTCCTGTTGATCCGCGACACCCTGCTGTTCACCGACCGCAGGCTGATCCTGGTGGACAAGCAGGGCGTCACGGGCAAGAAGGTCGAGTACCACTCCATCCCGTACAAAAGCATCTCGCACTTCTCGGTGGAGACGGCCGGCCACTTCGATCTGGACGCCGAGTTGAAGATCTGGATCTCCAGCAGCACCACCCCGCTGAAGAAGACCTTCACCAAGGGCGTCGACATCTACGAGGTGCAGGCCATCCTCACGGAGTTCGTCACCGGCTAGCCGACGGCCTCCCGGCCGGCCGGGAGGCGGCGCTCGCCCGGACGGCCGTACAACACCGGCCGCCCGGGCCGGGGCACGGGGACAATCCGCAGCATGGAGCTGCCCGTGATGCCCCCCGTCAAGCCCATGCTCGCCAAGCCGGCCGCCAGGATTCCGCCCGGCCTGCACTACGAGGCGAAATGGGACGGCTTCCGCGCCATCGTCTTCCGCGACGGCGACGAGATCGAGCTGCACAGCCGCTCCACCAAGCCGCTCACCCGGTACTTCCCCGAGCTGGCCGACGGCCTGCTGGCCCGGCTCCCGGAGCGCTGTGTGCTGGACGGCGAGATCGTCATCGCCCGGGAAGGACGGCTGGACTTCGACGCGCTGCTGGAGCGGATCCACCCCGCCGACTCCCGGGTGCGGATGCTCGCCGAGCGCCATCCCGCCGGCTTTGTCGCCTTCGACCTGCTGGCCCTGGGCGAGCGGTCCCTGCTGGCCGCGCCGCTCGCCGAGCGCCGGGAGGCGCTGCGCGTCGCGCTGGCCGACGCGGGATCGCCGCTGTTCCTCGCCCCGGCCACCACCGAGCTGGCCGTCGCCAGGGACTGGTACCAGCGCTACGAGGGCGCCGGGCTCGACGGCGTGGTCGCCAAACACCTCGACCAGCCCTACCGCCCCGGCGAACGCACCATGGTCAAGATCAAACACGAACGCACCGCCGACTGTGTGGTGGCCGGCCTGCGGCACCACAAGAGCGGCCCGGTCGTCGGCTCCCTGCTGCTGGGCCTCTATGACGCGGACGGCGTGCTCCAACACGTCGGCGTAAGCGCCTCGTTCACCGCCGCCCGGCGGGCCGAGCTGATGGCCGAGCTCGAACCGCTGCTGATGGACTCCGTGGCCGGCCACCCCTGGGCACGCTGGGCCCGCGACGAGGCGCACGAGAAGAGCCGGCTGCCCGGCGGGCCCAGCCGCTGGAACGCCGGCAAGGACCTCTCCTGGCTGCCGCTGCGCCCCGAGCGCGTCCTCGAGGTGGCCTACGACCATATGCAGGGCGACCGCTTCCGGCACACCACCCGCTTCCGCCGCTGGCGCCCGGACCGCGAACCCCGCGAATGCACCTACGCCCAGCTGGAGGAGCCGGTCAACTACGACCTGGCCGAGGTGCTGACCACCCCGAGCGGCTGACCCTCCGTCAGGTGCCGCCCGCACGCTGTGATCTGAGTGACCTCCTGTGCATGGTGTGACGGGAGGTCAGTCCTGAGCACTTTGTCGACGCATCGATATCGCACCTCTATGATGCGTTCCTGTTATGTGTCTCCGCTTCCCGCAGCCCACACCATCCGTCACACCGTTCTTCGTCGCGCACTCCCGGCTCGGACGGGCCCGCTGAACGACCCGGAGCACAACCCCCGCCCGACCCTCGCACCGCAGCCCATGGCACCACCAGGAGAACCGCGCCGTGACCGAAGACGCACCCCTGATCGACACGACGGTGCCGCATTCGGCTCGGATCTGGAACTACTGGCTCGGTGGACGTGACAACTACGAGGTGGACCGCACGGCCGGCGAGCAGTACCGGGAGATCTTCCCCGATGTTCTCCATGTGGCCCGCGCCTCCCGGGAGTTCCTGGGGCGGAGCATCCGCTATCTGATCGGCGAGGCGGGCATCACCCAGTTCGTCGACATCGGCACCGGGCTGCCCACCGTGGAGAACACCCACCAGATCGCCCAACGGTTCGCGCCCCAGGCCCGGATCGTCTATGTGGACAACGACCCGCTGGTCATCGCCCACGCCAGGGCGCTGCTGACCAGCGGCCCGCGCGGGGCGACCCACTATCTGCACGCCGATCTCCGGGAACCCGAGCGGGTGTTGGCGGCGGCGGCCGACTTCCTGGACCTCAGCCGCCCGGTCGGCCTGATCCTCTGCGGGGTGCTGGGCCATGTCGACGGCCACCGGCGGGCGCGCGGCATCGTGCGCACGCTGATGGACGGTCTGCCGAGCGGCAGCCATCTCTCGGCCAACGACGGGGCGTACGGACGCTCCCCGGCCTTCGCCGAGGCCCAGGGCCACTACAACCGCAGCGGCGCCGTTCCCTACCACCTGCGCAGCCGCGAGGAGATCGCCGCCTTCTTCGACGGTCTCGACATCGTCGCGCCGGGCATCGTGCCCTGCCCCCGCTGGCGCCCCGAACCGTTCCGTGAGGAACCGGCGGACGGCCTCGACCTGATCGGCGGCGTGGGCCGTAAACCCTGAGACGGGGCCGGGACGCGTTAGCCTCTCCCGGGAGAGCGGAAAGGCGGAGAACTCCCCTCATGACCTATACACACGGGCGGACCGTGACGCACTGTCCCTACTGCGGCGCCGGCTACGCGGCGGTGGCCGGTTGGCCCAGAGACTGCCCCGGCTGTGGCGAGACCCTCTGGGCCAACCCGCTGCCCGTGGCCGTCGCGCTGTTGCCGGTCGTGCTGAGCGGCGGCAGCGACGGTGCGCACGGACTGGTGGTGGTGCGCCGGGACATCGAGCCCTGTCGAGGCGAACTGGCCCTGCCCGGCGGCTTCATGGAGATCGGTGAGGACTGGCGGCAGGCCGCCGCCCGTGAGTTGTGGGAGGAGACCGGGCTGACCGCGCGCGCCGACGGGATCGTGCTCCACGAGGTGGTGAGCACCGAGCGCAACCTCAATGTCTTCACGCTGCTGCCCCCGCGCGAGCAGGACACCCTGCCGCCGTCCAGACCGACCCCCGAGGCCACCGAGTGGCTGGTGCTCACCGAGCCGACCACACTGGCCTTTGTCACCCACACCGAGGTGGCGGCCCGCTACCTCGCCGCCCACGGCGCGCGGTAGCGCCGCCGCCTCAGCCGACCCTGGCCCCTGGCTCCGCCCTCCTGCCCTGCTGTCCCACGGTCGCCGGGCGGTCCTCGGTCACCCAACTCCCCAGCGCCATCTCGGCGGTGATCCCGGGGCCGAAGCCGGCGATCTGACCCCGCGCGTCCTCGGCGACGCCGCCATGGGCGAAAAGCCGCTCCAGGGCGTCGAAGACCACACAGCTGGCGATGTTGCCCCGTTCGGTGAGGGTGGCCCGGCTGAATCTGAACATCTCCGGGGCCACGTCGAGGAAGTGGCAGAGATCGTCCAGAATGCGGGGACCGCCGGCGTGCACGATATGGAAGTCGAGACCCGAGACGTCCCACTCGTGCGCGGTGGCCAGCGTGCGCAGCGCCGGGGCCAGCATCTTCATGGTGGTGGGGACGCGTTTGTCCAGCTGGAAGTGGAACCCGGTGGCGCGGACGGCGTAGGAGATCCAGTCCTCCGTGTCCGGCACCAGATGCGATCCGTTGCGTTCGAGACGCACCCCGCTGCCGCCCTGCCCGCGCACCACGGCGGCGGCCACCGCGTCGCCGAAGAGGCCGTTGGACAGCAGCTGCCCCACGCCCAGATCGGTCGGCTGGTAGCACAGCGAGCAGAACTCGCAGGCCACGATCAAAGCGTTGGACCCCGGATACGCCTGGCAGAAGTCGTGCGCCCGGTTGATCGCCGCGCCGCCGGCGGCGCAGCCCAGCTGGGCGATGGGCAACTGCCGTGTTTCCGGGCGGAAGCCCAGCGTGTTGATCAGCCAGGCGGTCAGCGAGGGCATCATGAAGCCCGTGCACGAGACATAGACGATCAGGTCGATGTCGCGTACCCCGAGCCCCGCGTGGTCGAGCGCCCGGTACACCACCTGGGGCACCCGGCGTTTGGCCTCCGCCTCGTAGACGACGTTCCTCGCCTCGAAGCCCGGATGACGGAGCGTTTCCTCGATCGGCTGCACGATATGTCGCGTGCGGACCCCGGTGTTCTCGATCAGCCGCAGGGCCAGGGGGAGTTGTGGATGGTCGGCGTGCATGGTGCGCGCCAGCTCCAGTGTCTCCTCCAGGGTGAGAACGTTCTCCGGTACCGCGATGGCGGGCCTGCACAGAATGGCCATGATCCCCTCCCCTTGCCGCGCCCGGACGACGGAGCGCCCGGTGCGGCCTCGATGGCAGTCTCAGTGGTGGTACCGGTCACCAAGCGACCGGTAGCTCATACGGATAGCGCCAGATGGACTCGTCGTTCCATCGGACATCCTCGGCCGGCACGGCCAGGCGCAGGCGCGGGAACCGGGCCAGCAGGGTGCCGATGGCGAGCTGCAGCTCCATCACCGCCAGCGGCGAGCCGATGCAGTGGTGGGCCCCCCAGCCGAAGGTCATATGCGGCGTCGGCGCCCGGTCCAGATCCAGCTCGTCCGGCCGCTCGAAGCGTTCGGGGTCGCGGTTGGCCGCCAGATAGGACACGTGCACCGTGTCGTTGGCCCGGATCGTGACATCGCCGATCCGGACGTCCTCCAGCGCGATCCGGGGAATGCCGACGCCCTTGCGGAACGGGATGAAGCGCAGCAGCTCCTCCAGCGCGTCGGGCAGCTTCTCCGGGTGCGCCCGCAGCTTGGCCAGCTGCTCCTCCTGGGTGAGCAGGGTGTAGGTGATGTTGCTGAGCTGGTAGGTGCTGGTGTCGTGGCCGGTCATCATGAGAACCATGGCCATCACCGCCAACTCGTCGGGCCCCAGGCGCTCGTCGCCGTCCCTGGCGGTGGCCAGCGAGCTGATCAGGTCGTCGCCGGGCTCGGCCCTGCGGCGCTGGGTGAGCTCCTGGAAGTAGCCGCGCAGCTCGGCCTTGGCCTGGATCGCGGTCTCCCTGGTGGACGGGCCGATGGCCATCATCGCCATCGCCCGGCGGCGCAGCTCGGGGCGGTCGTCCTCGGGAATGTCGAGGACCTCGCAGATGGTGGTGAGCGGGAGCCGGGTGGAGAGATGTGCGACGAGATCGGCCGGCGGCCCGTGGTCCGCCATCTCGTCGAGCAGCCCGTCCACGATGCGTTGGGTGGCCGGCTTCATCCGCTCCACCTTGGGGGCGGTGAACGCCTGGGCGACCAGCCGACGGAGTCGGCTGCTGACCGGCGGATCCAGCAGGTTGATCGATTCGGACTGGACGATGGGCTCCGGGGTCATCCGGGGGAAGTTCCGGCCGGCCACCGCGGCGCGGCTGAACCGGCGGTCCGTGGTGACCAGTCGGACGTCCTCGTAGCGGGTGACCAGCCAGGCCGTGCCCTCGCCGTAGGGCATGGTGATGCGGGCGACGGGCGCCTCGGTCATCAGTCGCCTGAGCGACGGATCGAACGCCAGCCCCTCGGCGAAGTCGAAGGGGCAGTGGTAAACGGTTTCGGAGGGAGCCACGTGGGCGCTCCAGTTCATCGGGGATCGCCTGGACGAACGGTTGTGTCCCCGGACCGCGGTTCCGTCATGTGTCAACGGAGGGAAATTAACCCGTTAGTGGAGAGATACCGCGATATTTCTTTACTTCGCGTAGTGCGCCCCCCAAGGGTGCGGAGCGTGCACGACGTGCGCTCCCCGCGCTCCCGGCGGGTCAGCGGCTCACCGGGTGGCCGTGCGGCTCGGCGTCGCCCAGGTTATCCGGCAGCCTGGAGCCCTCGCGCAGCGGCACCAGCTCGGACTGGAGCACCAGCGCGGCGGCGCCGATGGCCGGGGCGGTGGCGGCGGAGCGGGACAGGCGCACCGTGATGGAGTGGGTGGCACGGGAGAAGAAGGAGCGGTTCAGCTCCTCCTGGACCACGGGCAGATAGATCGAGCCGGCGATGGCCAGGCTGGGCCCGGTCAGCACCAGCTGTTCGAGATCCATCACATTGGCCAGGGTGCGGGTGGCCACGGCCAGATGCCGGGCGGAGTCCTCCAGCAGGTCCTTGGCGCGGCCGTCGCCGCGCAGCGCGGCGCGGGTGATCGCGGCGAAGTCGGCGAGCCAGCGCGGCCGTTCGGGGGACTCGGTGAGCCCGGCCGAGCGGCTGAGCCGGGCGTCGGTCCTGGCGGCGGCGACCACGGCCCCCGGCCCGGCCAGGATCTCCGTGCAGCCGCGCGCCCCGCACCAGCAGAGGGGACCGTTGATATCGAGACAGATATGACCGATCTCGCCGGCGTTTCCGCTGGCGCCCCGGTAGGTGATGCCGTTGACCATCAGGCCGGAACCGATTCCGGTGCCCATATAGAGGGCGGCGAACGTGGACGTTCCGCCGACGTCGCCCGACCAGTGTTCGCCGAGCGCGGCGGCGGTGGCGTCGTTGTCCAGCACCACCGGAAGACGGGTGGCGTCCTCCAGCACTCTGGTCAGTGGGTAGTCTTCCCAGTGACGCATCGTCGGCGGGCTGAGCCGCATCCCACTGCTCTGGTTCATGGGGCCGGGAGCGACGAGTCCGAGGCCCAGTATCCTGCTGCGGTCGATGCCGGCTCCGTCGATCAACGCGTCGACCTCCGTGGCCATGCGGTCCATGATCACGGGCGGATCGTCGGTGCCCAAGCCCGCCCGGGACATCCGGGCGACCACCGAACCCCCCAGGTTGGTCAGCACATAGGTGATGCCAGCATGGTCGAGATGCACGCCGACGGCGAACCGGGAGGACTGGTTGAGCTGGAGCAGTACCCGGCGCTTGCCCCCGGTGGACTCCGCCCGCCCGGACTCCAGGACCAGGCCGTCGTCGATCAGCCTCCGCACCACGGTGGAGATGGTGGCACCGGTGAACCCCGTGGCCTTCACAAGCCCGACCCTGCTGATGGTGCCGGCGGCCCGGATCACGTCGAGGACGGCTGCCCTGCTGCTGGCATGGGGGGTCGCTCCGGCTGGTCCGCTCACTGAATCCTCCGCATCACGCACGGCAGTTCGCAACTTCGATATGCGTTGCGTGTGTAACGCTGCGCGACTCTTAGTTTATTTGGCTGATGAAGCATTTGGCCAGTGAGACGGCTGAGGCGGAGGAGACTCCCCCGACGCGATGGCGTCGGGTGCTCACGCATGCGCGGGGCGTGTTCGGTGGGGTGCACGCATGTCGTTGTCTGTTCGTGTCACTGGAGGGTTGACTTTGTTAATTCGGCGGCTTAACAATCACATACCCCTGGGTGACTCCGCCCATGCCCCAACGAAGGGGCAGGCAAAGAGAGGAACAAGAATGTCCTTGCACGCAAGGTGGCGGCGCGGGCGTACCGCGGCGATCGGGACGGTCACGATCGGTCTGCTGGCGGTCGGTTGTGGTGGATCGAGTGGCGGATCGTCAACCGACCCCGACACGTTGATCGTCTACACGGGTCTGGCCGATGACTGGCAGCGCAACTACAACCCGTACTCGCCGGAGGCGATCGAGGGAATCGGCAGCATCTACGAGCCGCTCTTCTTCTTCAACAACGCCCGACAGGACGACCCGGCCGGGCGGTTGGGCACCGAGTACGAGTGGAACGAAGACGGCACCGAGCTGAGCATCACCCTGCGCGAGGGCGTGAAGTGGTCGGACGGCGAGGACTTCGACGCCGAGGACGTCGCCTTCACCTTCGACCTGGTCCGGGAGACTCCGGCCTTCAACAGCTTCGGTTTTGACGGTGCGACAGAGGTCGTCGACGAGTCCCATGTGGTCGTCAGCTTCGAGACCCCCGCCTATATGGACGCCCCGCAGCTGCTCGGCAAGTCACCGATCGTGCCCGAGCACATCTGGTCCGGTATCGAAACGCCCGAGACCGACATCATGGCCGAACCGGTCGGCACCGGCCCCTTCGTGCTCAGCGACTTCAAGCCGCAGGCGTTCACCATCAGCGCCAACCCCGACTACTGGGACGGCGAGCCGCAGCTGAAGAACATTCGTTATGTCGCCCTCTCCGGTAACCAGGCCGGCGCCGACGCGCTGGCCGCGGGTGAGATCGACTGGCAGACGGGCCCCGTGCCCGACATCGCCAACTTCGAGGCGAACCACGAGGGTTACAAGTCGATCACCATCCCGATGAACCAGATGGTGCTGGTGACCTGCGCCAACCCCGAGCTGGGCTGTGAGGGGCCGCAGACCGACCCGGCCGTCCGGCAGGCGATCTTCCACGCCCTGGACCGGGAGACCCTCAACTCCCTCGCCTTCCAGGACACCGCCAGCGAGATATCGCCCGGATTCGCGCTGCCCGAGCGGGACGCCGCCTATGTCTCCGCCGAGTTGGAGAACCGCACCGCGAACATGAGCCCGGACTTCGCGCAGGCCGAGGAGATCCTGGAGGGCGCCGGCTATGTGAAGGGCGGCGACGGGATCTACGCCAAGGACGGCGTCAAGGTCGAGATGAGCGTCCGGGTGGTGGCCGGCTGGACCGACTACATCACCGCCGTCAACACCATGTCGGAGCAGCTGACCGAGGCCGGTATCAAGCTGAACGTCAGCCAGGCGTCCTGGAACGAGGTCACCGACGCTCGCAACACCGGCAACTTCGAGCTGGCCATCGACTCGCTCTACCCGGGTGCCTCGCCCGACCCGTACTACATCTACTACCAGTTCTTCCACAGCCAGAGCACCAAGCCGGTCGGCGAGAGCGCGAACCCCAACTGGTCCCGTTACGCCAACCCCGAGGTGGACGCGGCGATCGAGGCGCTGTCGGAGCTCAACCCCGAGGACGGCCAGGAGGCGCGGCAGGAGTTCTACAACACCATCCAGAGCAACATCGAGCGGGACATGCCGTACATCCCGCTGCTGGTCGGTGGCACCACCAGCCAGTTCAACTCCGGGAAGTTCTCCGGTTGGCCGACGGACGTCAACCTCTACGCGTTCCCGGCGGTGTGGAGCCGCCCGGACCAGGCGGAGATCTACCGCAGCCTGAAGCCCGCGGGTGAGTGACGCTGCCCTATGAGGTACTACGCCCGGAAGCTCGGGTTCTACCTCGTCGCCCTCTGGGCGGCGTTGACCCTGAACTTCTTTATTCCGCGAATGATGCCGGGCAACCCGGTCGACGCGCTGCTGGGCAAGCTCCAGCAGCGTGGCGGCCAGGTCGGGCCCGAGGTGCGCGAGTCCTATGAGGTGCTGCTCGGCGGCAACTCCGGCGAACCCCTGTGGAACCAGTACTTCTCCTATCTGGGGAACCTGGCCAGGGGCGAACTGGGCGTTGCCACCAGTGCCTTCCCCGCGCAGGTCACCGACGTCATCGGGCAGTCCCTGCTCTGGACGATCGGATTGGTGGGTATCGCGACGCTGCTGTCGTTCGTGCTGGGCGTGGTGCTCGGCACGGTGGTGGGCTGGAAGCGGGGCTCCCGCCTCGACGCGCTGGTCCCGGCCACCACCGTGCTCTCCGCGGTGCCCTACTTCTGGCTGGCCCTGATCTTCGTGCTGATCTTCTCCACCAACCTGGGCTGGTTCCCCCGGCACCACGGCTACGACGTGGCGCTCAGCACCGGTTGGAACTACGAGTTCATCAGCTCGGTCATCGAACACGGCACCCTGCCGGCGCTGACCATCGTGGTCTCCTCCGTCGGCGGCTGGCTGCTGGGCATGCGGAACATGATGGTGTCGACTATCTCCGAGGACTACATCCTCACCGCACAGGCCAAGGGTCTGCGCAACAGCCGGATCATGACCAGGTACGCGGCGCGGAACGCGGTCCTGCCCTCGGTGGCCGGATTCGCGATCTCGCTGGGCTTCGTGGTCTCCGGCTCGATCATCACCGAGCAGGTCTTCTCCTATCCGGGCATCGGCTCGCAGCTGCTCCAGGCGGTGCAGAACAGCGACTACGCCCTGATGCAGGGGATCTTCCTGGTGATCACGGTGGCCGTGCTGGCCGCCAACCTGGTCGTGGACCTGCTGTACGGCGTCATCGACCCCCGTACCCGAGTCGAGAACTGATCAGGAGCCGGCATCGTGACCCAACTCAGCCCGCTCCCCGGCGGCGCCGAAGAGAGCGCGCCGCTCACCGGGAGCACCCCCGATCCGATCGCCGCGGCACCGCGACGTGCCAAGAGCGGTCTGCGAGCCCTGCTGCCGAGCTGGTCGGCCCGGCTCGGCGTGGGACTCTTCCTGGTGCTCGGCATCGCCCTGTTCGGCATCGTCGGCCCGGCGTTCTTCCCGAACCCCAACGCCATCAACCCCATCGGTCAGCAGCCGCCCAGCGGCGAGTACTGGCTGGGTACCACCCAGACCGGTCAGGACGTGCTGGCCCAACTGACGCACTCCACCCGGGGATCGCTGCAGATCGGCCTCCTGGTGGGGGTGCTGGCCACCCTGCTCTCCGCCGTCTTCGGCATCATCGGCGGCTATGTCGGCGGCATCGTGGACGAGGGATTCTCCCTCTTCAGCAACGTGATGCTGGTGATTCCGGGACTGCCGCTGGTGATCGTCATCGCCGGCTTCGTGCCGGCGGAGGACCGAGGCTGGTGGACCGTCGCGCTGGTGCTCGCGGTCACCGGCTGGGCGGCGGCGGCCCGGGTGCTGCGTGCCCAGACGCTGTCACTGCGCAACCGTGACTATGTGGCCGCGGCCCGAGTCGCCGGCGAGCGCCGCTGGCGGATCGTCTCCGTCGAGATCCTGCCGAACCTGCTGCCGCTGCTGGCCTCGCAGTTCGTCTTCGCGGTGATCGCGGCCATCCTGGCCGAGGCGGGCCTCTCCTTCCTCGGCCTGGGCGCCTCCAACAGCCACACGCTGGGCACCATGCTCTACTACGCCCAGAACGGCTTCGCGCTGCAGTACGAGGCCTGGTGGTGGTTCGTGCCGCCCGGGCTGTTGATCGCACTGTTCGGCTGTGGTCTTGCGCTGATCAACTTCAGCATCGACGAGATCATCAACCCGAAGCTGCGGATCGCCCGCAAGGTCAAGGCGGTCGGAGACGTCGCCGAATCGGTCGTCAAGCGGGACGCCGAGCCCGAGGAGGCGCCCGCCGACGCACATGGCGAGCCGGTGCTCACCGTGCGCGGCCTCAACGTGGTCTACCAGACGGACCGCCCGGTCCACGCGGTCAAGGATGTCTCGCTCACCCTGACCAGGGGGGAGATCCTGGGCCTGGCCGGCGAGTCGGGCTGTGGCAAGACCACCCTGGCCTATGCCATCAACCGGCTGCACCGGCCCCCGGCCGAGGTCACCGATGGCACCGTCACCTTCCACGACAGGTCGGGCCAGGACATCGATCTGCTCTCGCTGCAGAACGAGGAGCTGCGGGTCTTCCGCTGGTCCAAGCTCTCGATGGTGTTCCAGGGCGCGATGAACTCGCTCAACCCGGTGATCTCCATCCACGAGCAGCTGGACGACGTGCTCACCACGCACCGTCCCGAGATGTCCAAGGAGGCCAGGCGGGCCAGGTGCGCCGAGGTGCTCACCCTGGTGGGCGTCGATCCCCAGCGGCTCGACTCCTTCCCGCACGAGCTCTCCGGCGGAATGCGGCAGCGGGTCATGATCGCGATGGCGATGCTGCTGGACCCGCAGGTGATGATCATGGACGAGCCCACCACCGCGCTGGACGTGGTGGTACAGCGCGGCATCCTGCGGGAGATCATCAGGCTCCGTGACGAGCTGGGCTTCGCGGTCGTCTTCATCACCCACGACCTGCCGTTGCTCCTCGAACTCACCGACCGCATCGCGGTGATGCGCGCCGGGGAGATCGTCGAGTACGGGCCGGCCGAGGAGATCTACGAGCGGCCACGGCACGCCTACACCCGTCAACTGCTCGAATCCTTCCCGAGCCTGACGGGCGAGCGGGGCTCCTTCATCCGCAGCGGCGCGTCCGCCCACGGGGACGGCCCGGCGGTGGCGAGCGGGAACGACGCGAACGAAAGGGCGCAGCCATGACCGCACTTGAGGTCCGCGACCTGGTCAAGGACTACCCGATCCGTTCAGGACTGCGGCGGTCCACGCTGCGCGCGGTGAACCATGTCTCCTTCACCCTCACCCCCGGGCGCACCGTGGCCCTGGTGGGGGAGTCGGGGTCGGGCAAGTCGACGGTGGCCAAGACCATCGCCCGGTTGGAGCGACCCACCGGCGGACGGATCATCGCCACCCAGGACGACGGCAGTCCGGTCCGCGACCGCGACTACCGCGACCATGTGCAGATGGTCTTCCAGGACCCGTTCGCCTCGCTGAACCCGTTCCACAGCATCGAGCACCATCTGGCGCGTCCGCTGCGGCTGCACGGCAAGGCCAGGGGGCGGGAGGAGACCAGGCGACAGGTCGAGCAGCTGCTGGAACGGGTCAACCTGACCCCGGCGTCCGAGATGGCGCCCCGCCGGCCGCACGAGCTGTCCGGTGGCCAGCGGCAACGCGTCGCCATCGCGCGGGCGTTGGCCCCGGGGGCGCAGGTGGTGATCGCGGACGAGCCGGTGTCCATGCTGGACGTCTCGATCCGGCTCGGCGTGCTCAACCTGCTGGCCAGGCTGCAGCGGGAGGACAACCTGGCGGTGCTCTACATCACCCATGACCTGGCCACCGCCCGGCACTTCTCCGACGAGATCCTGGTGATGTACCGGGGGCGGGTGGTGGAGCGCGGTCCCTCGGACGAGGTCATCCTCAACCCGAGGCACTCCTACACCAAGCTGTTGGCCAAGGCGGCGCCCAACCCCGACGAGCGCGGGCGCTCGTTGGCGGACTCGCCGGGCGCCATCACCAGCCAGGACCTGGGGCGTGGCTACGACCATGCCAGCGGCTCCTGGTACGAGTTCGACCGGCCCGTCTCCGTCCCCCTGCAGGGCGCGGGGCCGAGGGCCGAACAGCCCTGAGCGGCACCGGGCCGCCCCTTCCGCCACGCGCGGCGAGGGGCGGCCCGGGACCGGGGTCATGTCACCTTTCGTGACGGGCCCCTTGGTCCTCTTACGTTTCAATATGTGACCTGGGTCACTCACGTCCGTGGCCCTCTGATGGGTGACACGCCTACCACCTGTGACAAAAGCCCAGCTGGGGCCTGCGAGAGGGAAGTTGTCTGTTGACTTACTTAATTCGGCGGCATAACAATCATGAGGTCGTAAGCCGGTAATCTCTGGGGAGTAATCACGATGATCCGCCATGCCCTGCACGATGGTTGGCATCTCAAGGCGATCGCCGGTCCGGTGCCGGACCACATCGCCGACCGCACGGTGCCGGCCCAGGTGCCGGGCAGCGCGCACACCGACCTGCTGACCGCGGGACTGATCGAGAACCCCTACCTCGACCGCGTCGAGGAGGACCTGGTCTGGGCGCACCGCACCGACTGGCGCTATGCCACCACCGTGCACGCCGAGGCGGCGGCGGCCGACGAGCGGGTGGATCTGGTCTTCGACGGTCTTGACACCGTGGCCACCATCGCCTGGGGCGGACACGAACTGGGCTCCACGGCCAACATGTTCCGCGGCTACCGCTTCGACGTACGCGAACTGCTCGACGGCGGCCCGGCCGAGCTGGTGGTCACCTTCCGCTCCGCCCTCGCCTACGCCGAGGAGGCCGAGCAGCGCCTCGGCCCGCGCCCGCACGTCTACCCGCACCCGTTCAACGCCGTCCGCAAGATGGCCTGCAGCTTCGGCTGGGACTGGGGCCCCGACCTGCAGACCGCCGGCATCTGGAAGCCGGTGCGCCTGGAGCGCTGGCGCACCGCCAGGTTGGCCCGGGTCCGTCCGCTGGTCACCGTCGACGACCGGGGCGTGGGCCGGGTCGAGGTGCACGCGGACATCGAGCGGTCGGGGCTGGGCGCCCCGGCGGAGCTGACCCTGACCGCCACCGTCGCCGGCCGCACCGTCGACGTCACGGTGCCGGCCGACGCCGCCACCGCCACCGCGACCGTCGAGATCCCCGACGTCGCGCTCTGGTGGCCGGCCGGCTACGGCGAACAGCCGCTGTACGAGCTGACGGTCGCCCTGACCGCCGGCGACGAGTCCCTGGACTCCTACGAGCGCCGCGTCGGCTTCCGCACCATCACCCTGGACACCACCCCGGACGAGCAGGGCACCCCGTTCACCTTCGTGGTCAACGGCAAGCGGATCTTCGCCAAGGGCGCCAACTGGATCCCGGACGACCACTTCCTGACCCGGATCACCCGCGAGCGCCTTGAGCGCCGGGTGGACCAGGCCGTGGGCGCGCACATGAACATGCTGCGCATCTGGGGCGGCGGCATCTACGAGACCGAGGACTTCTACGACGTCTGCGACGAGCGCGGCGTCCTGGTCTGGCAGGACTTCCCGCTGGCCTGCTCCACCTACGCCGAAGAGCCGGAACTCTGGGACGAGTTCGAGGCCGAGGCCAGGGAGAACGTCGCCCGGCTCACCCCGCACGCCTCGCTCGCGGTGTGGAACGGCGGCAACGAGAACCTCTGGGGCTATATGGACTGGGGGTGGCAGGAGGAGCTGCGGGGCCGCACCTGGGGCCTGGGCTACTACAACGACCTCTTCCCCCGGGTGCTCGCCGAACTCGACCCCACCCGCGCCTACTCGGCGGGCAGCCCGATGAGCCCCGGCTACGCGCCCACCGAACTGCACCCCAACGACCAGGACCACGGCACCCGCCACGAGTGGGAGGTGTGGAACCGGGTGGACTACACCACCTACCGGGACCACACCCCCAGGTTCTGCTCCGAGTTCGGCTTCCAGGGCCCGCCCACCTGGGCCACCCTCACCGACTGGATCACCGAACGGCCGCTCACCGCCACCTCGCCCGGGTTCCTGCTCCACCAGAAGGCCGACGACGGCAACGGCAAGCTGGACCGGGGCATGGCCCCGCACCTGCCGGACACCGACACCTTCGAGGACTGGCACTGGGCCACCTCCCTCAACCAGGCCCGCGCGGTGGCCTTCGGCATCGAGCACTTCCGCTCCCACTGGCCGCGCACCGCCGGTTCGCTGGTCTGGCAGCTCAACGACTGCTGGCCGGTCACCTCCTGGGCCGCCGTGGACGGCGACGAGCGCGTCAAGCCGCTCTGGTACGGCCTCAGGAACGCCTACGCGCCGAGGCTGCTCACCGTCCAACCTCGCGGGGAGCGCACGGTGTTGGTCGCCGTGAACGACACCGACGAGCGGTGGGAGGGCGAACTCCGGCTGGAGCGTGTTGCGTTCGACGGCGAGGTGCGCGAGGCCGCTACCATTCCCCTCGGCGTCGCCGCCCGCTCGAACGCCGAGATCGAGCTGGCCGACGCCCTGTTGAAGCCCGCTGACGCACGACGGGAGGTACTGGTGGCGACCGCGGAGGAGATCAGGGGCTTCCATCTGTTCGAGGAGGACCGCGATCTGGCCTACGACCCCGAGGCGCTTACCGCCACCGTGACCCCCGTGCCCGGTGGATACCAGGTCGAGGTGCGGGCCGGGGCCTTCGCCAGGGACATCACCCTGCTCGCCGACCGGGTCGCCCCCGACGCCGTGGTGGACGACGCGCTGGTGACGTTGCTCGCCGGCGAGAGCCACACCTTCACGGTGCGGACCGACGCCGAGGTCGATCCCGCCGAGTTGACCGGGCCGCTGGTGCTGCGCGGTGTCAACTCCCTGCACGCGGCGGTGCAGGGCTGAGTGGGCCGTTCAGAGGCCGTCGGCCTGGTCCTGGCCAGGCCGGCGAGACTGCTCGGGGTCGAGCCGTTCTTCATGGAGTTCATCGCCGGCATCGAGGAGACGCTGGCCGAGCGTCGCCTCTCGGTGCTGCTCCATGTCGTCGCCACCCATGACGAGGAGATCGCCACCCACCGGCGGTGGGCGGAGCGCGATCTCGTCGAGGCGGTCGTCGTGGTCAACCTGACCGTCGGCGACCGGCGCCCCGATGTGCTCGCCGGACTCGGGCTGCCCGCCATCATGGCGGGCGCCTGGGACGGCGGCCCCGACACCCCGGCCGTTGTCACCGACAGCACGGGCCCGGTGCGGGAGGCCCTGGCCCGGCTGCTGGAGCTGGGCCACCGGCGGATCGCCCGGGTCACCGGGCCGGGCGCCCTGGTCCACACCAGGGCGCGCACGGCGGCGCTGACCGACGGCTGTCGGGCGGCGGGCATCGAGCCGGTGCTGCTGGAGGGCGACTACTCGGCGGAGGCCGGCGTCGAGCTGACCGAGCAGCTGCTGCGACGTCAGGAACGGCCGACCGCGATCATCTACGACAACGATGTGATGGCCGTCGCCGGTCTCGGCGCCGCCAAGGCGGCCGGGATCGAAGTGCCCTCGCAGCTCTCGCTGTTGGCCTGGGACGACTCCACGATGTGCCGTCTGGCCTCGCCCGCGCTCTCCACCATGAGCGTGGACGTGCACCAGTTCGGCGTCTCGGTCGCCGAATCGGTGCTCGAACTGATCGACGGACGCCCGGTGACGCCCCGCTGGTCGCCCGCCGCCCGGTTCGTCCCGCGCGGTACCACGGCGCCGCTCACCGGCTGAGCCCGGCGTTGTCAGTGGCGGGTGCGAGACTTCCGGGCATGGACGAGAGCAAGGCCAAGGCCGACCTTCAGCGATATCTCCGGAGCGCCCGCGACGCGCTGGTGTGGAAGCTCGAAGGGCTCGGCGAGTACGACGCCAGACGGCCGCACACCGCCACCGGCAGCAATCTGCTGGGGCTGCTCAAACACGCCGCCGGCGTCGAACTCGACTACTTCGGGCAGGTCTTCGGCCGCCCCTGCCCGGACGCGCCGGCCTGGGTGGGGGCCGAGGGCGAGCCCAACCACGACATGTGGGCCACGGCGGAGGAGTCGCGCGCCGATATCCTCGCCCTCGCCCACACGGCCTGGGCCCACGCGGACGCCACCATCGCCGCGCTGCCGCTGGACGCGGTCGGGCGGGTGCCCTGGTGGGCCGAGGCACGCCGCGAGGTGACGCTCCACCAGATCCTGGTCCATGTGATCGCCGATCTCCAACGGCACGCCGGGCACGCCGACATCCTCCGCGAGGGGATAGACGGAGCGGCCGGCCTCCAGGCGGGCAACGACAACCTGCCGCCGGTCGACGCCGACTGGTGGGCCGCCTACCGCGAGCGCCTTGAGCGCGTCGCCAGGGAGGCCGAGGCGCGCTGAACGACCGCGCGGAGGCGGCCGGGGGCCGGGACTACCCGGGCCGATCCCCCTCGGGGAACTTCGCGCAGGCGCGCTCGGTGGTGCGGCGGGCGCGGGCCCCCGTGGTGGCCGCGCCCAGCAGCAGCACCAGCCCGCCGCAGCCGCCGATCACCCACCAGCCCGCCGTCCGCGACCCCGCAGCCAGCACGGTGCCCACCACCGCCACGCCCAACGCCGAGCCCACCTGCCGACCGGTCGACGCGATCCCGGCGGCGACCCCCGCCTGGGAACGCGGCATCCCCGTCACCGCCGTATGGGTGATGGGCGCGTTCACCAGACCGAAGCCGATCCCGAAGACCACATAGCCGGTGAACAACAACGCCAGCGGGGTGTCGGCATCGATTTCGGACAGCAGCACCCCGCTGAAGGCGATCGCCACCCCCGCCACCACCAACGGCCCCCGGGGGCCGATCCAGCCGACCAACTGCCCCGACAGCGGCGAGAAAATCAGCGTGACGCCGGCCATCGGCAGCAGACAGAGCCCCGCCTCCAACGGCGAGAGCCCCCGTTCGTCCTGCAGGTAGAGGGTGTTGAGAAAGAGGAACCCCGCCAGCGCGGCGAACGCGGCGATGGCGATCACAAACGCCCCGCTGAACGGCACGCTGCGGAAGAAGTCCAACTCCACCAGCGGCTCCCGACGGCGCGGCTCGTACCACACCAGCCCGGCCAGCGCGGCCGCCGCGATCACCAGACCGCCGACCAGCAGGGGAGACGCCCAGCCGCTGCGGCCACCCTCGATGATGCCGAAGGTCAGCGAGCCGAGCAGCACGATGACCAGCAGCTGACCCACCGGGTCCAGCCGCCGGGGCCTGGGGGCGCGCGACTCGGGGACGAAGCGGGTGGTCAGGATCAGCGCGGCCAGCCCGATCGGCAGATTGAGCCAGAAGATCGCCCGCCACCCGAAGGAGTGCACCAGTGCCCCGCCCACGATCGGCCCGATCGCCATCGAGAGCCCCACCACCCCGCCCCAGGCGCCGATCGCCCTCGCCAGCTCCCGCCGGTCGGTGAAGGTGTTGGTGATGATCGACATCGCCACCGGATTCAGCATCGAGCCGCCGATCGCCTGCGCCGCCCGGAACGCGATCAGCCAGCCGAGCCCGGGGGCCAGCGCGCACAGCACCGAACCGCTGGTGAAGACCACGAGGCCCACCCGGAACACCCGGCGTCGCCCCACCCGGTCGGCCATCGACCCGGAGAGCATCAGAAAGGACGCCAGCACCACGGTGTAGACGTCGATCGTCCACTGCAGCCCCGAGACATCCGCGTCCAGCTCGCGCCCCAGCTCGGGCAGCGCCACATTGAGCGCCGTCACATCCAGACTGACGATGAGCAGACTCATGCAGCAGATGGCGAGGATCAACAGACGGCGACGGCGGGGGAGGGGCTCGTTCTCTGCCACGATCGCTCAGCGTAGCGCCTGTCTCGCTCTCGGCCGAGGGGCCCCCGCCCGCCGCACCCCGCCCCGGCCCGGCGGGGAATACCTGGCACACACGCCGCGTTCGCCCCAGGGAGCTCCCCGGGGGCCGACGTCGCCCGCCCCGCCGTCATCAGCCAGGAGGAGGGCCTGTGTCCGACACCTCACCCGCCACCCATGTCATCGCCTACCGCGCCGCCGAGCAGCTGCTCGACGCGAACGACCCGCGTGGCGCGCTCAAGCTGCTCGACCCGCTGATCAGCGCCTACCCGGAGAACACCTCCGCCCGGCTGCTGCGCGCCCGCGCCTTCTTCCTCGGCGCCCAACTGCGCAATGCCGAGCTGGAGTTCCAGCTGATCCTGGAGCGCGAGCCGGACAACGCCTACGCACACTTCGCGCTGGCGCGCACGCTCCAGCGCGCGGCGCGCGGGGACGAGGCGCTGCGCCACTTCCGGTTGGCCGCCGCGCTCGACCCCAAGCCGGACTACCTGGCCGCGGCTCGTTTCGACGAGGAGCACTGAGCCCCCATCATGGGGGCATGAGAGTCGGGGAGGCGCGGGCGGCGGCTCGGCACTGGGTGGCGACGCGGGCCGCTGGGGAGAGCTGGTTCGCCGGCGCCTACTTCAGCGGCTCCACCGTCGGCCTGCCCGACGAGGCCGAGGTGCCGCTGGGCTCGGACACCGATGTGATGGTGGTGACGACCCTCCCCGAACCGCCGGCCAAGCCCGGCAAGTTCCGCCATCGGGGCGCCCTGATCGAGATCAGCCCGGTGCCCTGGTCCGCGCTCGCCTCGCCCGAGGCCGTGCTGTCCGCCTACCATCTGGCCGGCCCGTTCCGCACCGACACCGTGATCGCCGACCCCACCGGACACCTCGGCAGGCTCCGTCGCGACGTCGCGGCCCGCTTCGCCGAGCCCGCCTGGGTGCGGCGCCGCTACGGGGAGGCGCGCACCCGGGTGGAGCGGGGGCTCGCCGGCCTCGACCCCTCGGCGCCCTGGCCCCGGCAGGTCATGGGCTGGCTCTTCCCCACCGGCGTCACCACCCATGTGCTGCTGGTCGCCGGGCTGCGCAACCCCACCGTCCGGCTGCGCTATCTGCGCACCAGGGAACTGCTCGCCGAACACGGTCTCGCACACGCCTACCCGGCGCTGCTCGACCCGCTGGGCTGCGCCGAGTTGACGGCCGAGCGGGCCGAGCACCATCTCCACGCGCTGGCCGAGACCTTCGACGCGACCGCGGCCCTGGCCCGCACCCCCTACCCCTTCAGCTCCGATATCACCCGGGACGCGCGGCCCGTCGCCATCGACGGGACGCTGCGGCTGATCCGCGCCGGCCACCACCGGGAGGTGGTGTTCTGGCTGCTGGCCACGGCCGCCCGGTGCCACATCATCCTGGACGCCGACGCCACCCCGGCCGAACGCGACCGGCACACCCCCGCCTTCACCGGGCTGCTGGCCGACCTCGGCCTGCGCACCCCGGCCGACCTGCGGCACCGCGCCCGGTCGACCCTGGCCAGGATGCCCGAACTCATCGAGACCGCCGAACAGTTGCTCGCCGCCCGGCCCCCGGCGCGTCAGGCGCCGTAGCCGGCCAGATAGCGGCGCGCGGCCGTCGCGATGGCACCGCTGTCGATCCCGGCGGCCCGCAGCTGCTCCTCGGGAGTGGCCGAGCCCGGCAGTGTCTCGACGGCCAGCCGCACCAGCCTGGGCACCTCGCGACCGTCCCGGAACGCGTCCAGCACCGCGTCGCCCAGACCACCGGCCGGCCGGTGGTCCTCCACCGTCAGCAGACAGCCGGTGCGCTCGGCGGCCTCGCGGAGCGCCGCCGCGTCCACCGGCTTGACCGAGTACAGATCGATCACCGCGACCGGCACGCCCTCGGCCGCCAACTCGTCGGCCGCGCGCAGCGCCTCGTGCACGGTCACCCCGGCCGCCACCACCGTCAGCCGGTCGTCGGGCGAGGAGCGCAGCAGCTTGCTGCCGCCCACCGGGAAACGTTCGTCCGCGTCGTAGATCACCGGATCGGCACCGCGCGAGGTGCGCAGATAGCGCAGCCCGCTCTCCTCGGCCATCTCGGCGACGAGCTGGGCGGTCTGGTTGGCGTCGCACGGGTAGAGCACGGTGGAGTCGTGCAGCGAACGGAACATCGCCAGATCCTCAAGGCCCATCTGGGACGGGCCGTCCTCGCCGATCGCCACGCCGGCGTGCGAACCGGACAGACAGATGTCCGCGCCGCTCACCGTCGCCATCCGCAGGAAGTCGTGCGCCCTGGTCAGAAACGCGGCGAAGGTGGAGGCGTAGGGCAGCCAGCCGCGCACCGCCATCCCGACGGCGCCGGCCACCAGCTCCTGCTCCGCGATATAGAACTCGAAGAACCGGTCCGGATGCCGCTTGGCGAAGAACTCCGACCTGGTCGAGTCGCTGACCTCGCCGTCCAGCGCCACCACCGTGGGCAGTGCCGCGCCGAGCGCCGCCAGCGCCTCGCCGTAGGCGTTCCGCGTCGCCACCTCGTCCCCCACCGCGTAGCGCGGCAGTTCGATGTCGATGCCGCCGGCCGGCCGGGGCACCGTGGTCGCCGGCGGGCGCCGCACATCCACCCGCAGCTCGCGCCGGCCGCCCAACTCCTCGATGGCCTCCGCCTCGTCGGGCACCGGCTTGCCGTGCTTGCCCTCCAGATCCTGGACGGACCGCACCCCGCGCCCCTTCATGGTGCGCGCCAGGATCGCCGTGGGCCGGTCGCTGACCCCCTCGGCCTCGGTGTAGGCGGCGTCGATCGCCGCCGGATCGTGGCCGTCCACCTCCACCGTGTGCCAGCCGAAGGCCCGCGCCCGGTGGGCGTAGGCGTCCAGATCCCACTCGTGGCGCGTCGGCCCCCGCTGGCCGAGACGGTTGATGTCCAGGATCGCGGTGAGGCTGGCCAGCCGCTCGTACCCGGCGTGCTCGAACGCCTCCCAGACGGATCCCTCCGCCAGCTCGCTGTCGCCGCACAGCACCCACACCCGGGACTTCATCTCCCCCAGCCGCTCCCCGGCCAGGGCCACGCCCACCCCGATCGGCAGTCCCTGCCCGAGCGATCCGGTGGCCACGTCGACCCAGGGCAGCCGTGGCGTCGGATGGCCCTCCAGCCGGCTGCCCAGCTTGCGGAACGTCAGCAGCTCCTCGTCGCTGATCGCGCCGGCCGCCCGGTAGGCGGCGTACAGCAGCGGCGAGGCGTGGCCCTTGGAGAGGATCAGCCGGTCGTTGCCCGGGTGTTCGGGCCAGTCGAAGTCGTACCGCAGATGACGGGCCAGCAGCACGGCCATCAGATCGGCCGCCGACATCGACGACGTGGCATGCCCGGAACCGGCGGCCGAGGTGGCGCGGATCGAGTCCACCCTCAGCTGTTGTCCCAGTTCGGCCAGGTACTGGTCTGCGGTGGTCATGCGCCTGCCTCCCGGGGTTGGGCCCGCCTGGTCCTGGTGCCGCTCGCGCTGCCGGGTACCCGCGCCGCACCCGTCCTAACGGGCCCGTCGCGGGCACCCGTCCGCTCCGCGGTCAGCCGGGCGGCCGGTGGCCGCCGTCCGGCACCCCGTCGCGGTAGGGCCAGCGCAGCAGCGCGCCCATGCCGCCGGCGGGCAGCTCGGCCGACTCGTCGACCAGCACCACCACCTCGGCGTCCGTCGCCGCCACCGAACGCAACAGCGCGTCGTCGGCCCGCGCCGCCACCGGGGACGGATCCCCCAGGTACTTGGACTCCGAGCGGCGCGCCGAGAGCTGGTCGGGATCGTCGCCGACCCATACGTCGCGGTGCAGGTCCGGGCCGCCCAGACGCACCAGCAGGGTGTCGATCCGGTGCTCGCGCGCCGCGTCCACCAGGGCCGGCACGCCCTCAACCGCGTCCACCTCACGCTCGTCGGTCGCCACCCGGCCGGCCAGGAAACGGTCCAGCAGGTCGGCGGTGTGCCGTTCGCCGGTCCTGATCCGCGCGTCGTCGACGCTCGCCGCGAGCAGGCCGGCGTCCGATCCGGCCGCCCTGGCACCGTGCTCGGTCTCCACGGTGATCGCGCGCAACGGCTGCGGCAGCTTGTCGTGCACCGCGCGACGCTCCCTGGCGTCGCCGGCCAGCACCAGCAGTTCGGCGCCCTTGGCGGCCGCGTCGTCCGCCAGCGCCTTGGCGATCAGCGCGGCGTTCTCCTCCCAGGTGTTCTCGACGGAGAGCTGGAAGTGCCGCTCCGACCAGTCGGCCTTGCCGGTGCGGTGGATCGGCCAGTCCTGGCCCCGCACCTCGTCCACCGGGTGGGTTCTGCCGTGCGAGCCGTGGAAGCTGACGTCGGCGCCCTTCCGGTCGATCGTGGCGATCAGGGTCGGCGGCCGGCGCTCGCCGAAGTCCAGCATCGGCCCCAGTCGGGGGAGCGGCGCCCATTCGCTGATCGGCGGCGACGGCGGGGCAGCGGTCAGGGGCACGTCCAGCACGACCCGACCCCCGCTGGCGAAGACGGCGTGGCCCGCCTCCTCCCGGTCGAGATCGGACAGTGTCTCGTACACCGCCCGGCAGGTGGCCTGGTCGGCGCCCTGCGCGGCCAGCTGGTCGCCAGCGGCACGCGCCTGCAGGTGCAGCTGTTCCACGGCGTCCTCGGCGATCTCCGAGGTGTTGAAGTACACGGAGGCCCAGGGGCCCGGCTGGTGCAGCAGTGGGGTGAGAAATCCGAGATTCATGACGCCCTCCGGCTCGTCGGCGGTGGGTCAGGCGGCGACCCGGCCGAACTCGCGCAGCATCGCCTCGTTGAATTGCGGCAGGTCATCCGGCTTACGGCTGGTCACCAGCGGCCCCGGCGCGGCATGGCAGACCTGGACCGGCTCGTCCACCCACGTCGCGCCGGCGTTCCGCAGGTCGGTGCGCAGGCTGGGCCAGGAGGTCAGGGTGCGGTCGCGCACCACATCGGCCTCGATCATGGTCCACGGCGCGTGACAGATCGCCGCGACCGGCTTGTCCGCCTCGAAGAACGCGCGGACGAAGGCCACCGCCGCCGGGTCGGTGCGCAGCGCGTCCGGATTGGCCACCCCGCCGGGCAGCACCAGCGCCTCGAACTCCTCGGGCGAGGTGTCGGAGACCGTGCTGTCCACGGGAAAGGTTTCGGCCTTGTCCAGATGGTCGAAGGCCCGCACCTCCCCGGGACGGGTGGAGATCAGCTGCGGTGTCTCACCGGTGCTGGCGACCGCCTGCCACGGCGAGGTCAGCTCCACCTGCTCGACGCCCTCGGGCGCGGTGAGAAACGCGATACGCATCTGCTGGTTCACCGTCTTTCCTGGTCGCGTGCCTGGGTCGGGTGTCGGATCGCCTGCCGGCGGCCGGCCCCGGCGCCGGCGGACGGTGAAGGGCTGCCCCTTCGTGCCGCGTGTCCCGCTGCTCCGGGGTCCGGTCGACCCGCGCACCGAGTAACCGGGACGGCCGGACGGAAAACCCCGGACGCCCCGTGGTTTCCGGTCACCGGTGCCGCCCGGCGTCATCCCCGGTCGACGCGGTCCACCCGAAGGGGTGGTCCCCGTCGCGGAATGGCCTATTCCGGTCGCCCGCTCGGTAGCTTCCGGACGCGCGGGGAATTCCCTCCGCCGTTCCCGAGCCGTACCGCCGGAGAGCCGATGCCGCACCCGTCCGAGCCCGCCGACACCGCCCCGTCCGCCGCTCCTCCCACGGCCGCCACCGGCCGGATCCCCGAGCAGCCGGCGCCCGAGGAGCCGGCCGCGCTGCCGCTGCGGCGGAGCACCGAGATCCAGGGCGACATCCTCGCCGGCTTCAAGAAGGACCATGTCCATCTGCTGCTGCTCACCTTCGGCGACCAGGCCGGCGCCCGCGGCTGGCTGGAGCGGCTGGTGCCCCGGATCGCCACCACCAGGGAGGTCGCCGAGTTCAACCTCGCCTTCAGCCGCGCCCGGCAGGCCCGTTCCGGGCTCGACCCCGAGCGACACCACGCGCTCTGGCGGTCCGTGAGCCTCACCCACGCCGGGATCGTCGAGCTGATCGGCGGCCAGCCGTACCGGGACGTTCCCCGGGGCACCACCCAGGAGGCCTTCCAGCGCGGCGCGGCCCTACGCGGCGAACTGCTGGGCGATGTCGGCGTCAACGCCCCCGAGCACTGGCTCTTCGGCGCGGCACACCACAGCCCGGTGCACGCCGTGCTCACCCTGGCCGCCGACGGGGAGCGGGAGCTGGAGCGGGCGCTGGCCCAGGAGCGCGCCGAGGCCGAGGAGCACGGGCTGGCCGTCGCCTTCGAGCAGCCGGCCGGCACGCTGGCCGGCTCCCTCAGGGGGCGGGAGCACTTCGGCTTCAAGGACGGCATCAGCCAGCCGGGCGTCGCCGACTTCGACGAGCCCGATCCGGACGACCCCGACCACCAGCTGGGCAAGCCGGGCACCCGGATCATCCCGGCCGGCGAGTTGGTCGTCGGGTATCCGGTGGACCATCGGCTGACGCCCGAGCTACCG
Source organism: Streptomyces sp. NBRC 109706 (assembly GCF_000974485.1). Lineage (GTDB taxonomy): Bacteria > Actinomycetota > Actinomycetes > Streptomycetales > Streptomycetaceae > Streptomyces. Next base: position 348,280 of record NZ_BBOM01000008.1, read on the forward strand.
GAGTGGATGCGGGACGGCTCGTTCCATGTGGTGCGCCGCCTCGCCCAGGACGTGCCCGGCTGGTGGGGGCAGATCTCCGACCAACTCGCCCGGCTCAAGGAGCGGAAGGCGGTGCCGCCGGAGGCCACCAGCGAATGGCTGGCGGCGCGGCTGATGGGCCGCTGGCGCTCGGGCGCGCCGGTCAACAAGCATCCCGACGCCGATCCGCACACCGATCCGGAGACGGAGTCGGACAACGACATCGCCTATGCCGATGATCAGCACGGCCGGATCGTCCCGCTCTGTGCCCACCTTCGCAAGAGCAATCCGCGCGATGGGCTGCTGGCCCGCCCCGAGGATCCGGAACCGGTCCCGCTCGCCGGCGCCCTGGACGGCCGGCGGATCATGCGCAGGGGCGTGCCCTACGGCGAGCGGTTCGATCCCACGGGCGGTCCCGAGCACGGGCCGGACGCCCCGCGCGGCCTGATCTTCGTCTCCTACCAGTCGGACCTGTCGGCCCAGTTCGAGTTCGTCCAGCGCAACTGGATCGACGCCGACGCCTTCCCCGAACGCCCGGGCCGGGTCGGCAGGGACGCCGTGATCGGCCGGGACGACGAGGTGTCCTTCCCGGTCCATGGCTCGGCGGACGACGAGATGACGACACTGACGCTGCGCCAGTTCGTCCGCACCGAGGGCGCGGTCTACGCCTTCACACCCTCGCGCAGCGCGCTGCGACGGCTCGCCGCCGGCGAGATCGCGCCGGACGACGCCCCGCCGGTCGACCGCGAGGTGTCGGCCCCCGAGGTGCTGCGCCGGGGCGATGTGATCAGCTCGGGCAAGGCCCGCCTGCGCTACGAGGCGGACGGGGACCTGCGGGTGCGCGACGAGCGGGAGGAGATCGTCTGGGCGGCGGGCTACACCGAGGGCCTTTCCGGCCGGGCCGAGTTCTGGGAGGACGGCCGGCTGGTCCTGGTCGACGCGGCCGGTGAGGCCCTGTGGTCCACGCCGACCGAGGGCGCGAGCGGCGCGGTCCTGGTGGTCGCCGCCGACGGCGATGTGCTGATCAGGGACGCCGACGGCGAGGTGTTGTGGCGCACGGACACCGGGCACTGAGCGCAGGGCGGTGCCCCGGGGGTCAGCCGCCCGGGGTGAGCGCGCGGAGGGCGGGTTCGAGTTCGTGTCGGTAGAAGTCGACGAACGCGTCGGGGTCGGGTCCCGCGTTCATCAGCACGAGTCGGTCGAAGCCGGCGTCGACAAAGGGTTGGGCGACCTCCAGATAGCGGTTCAGCTTGTTTCCGCAAGCGAACTGCTCCAGGATGTCGTCCTCCCTGACCGTGGTGGTGGCCGCCTCGAAGTTCACCGGGTTGGGGAGCTCGCTCATCACCTTCCAGCCGGTCAGCGCCCAGCGGTTGGTGGTCAACGCGGCGCGTGCCGCCGTCTGTTCGTCGGCCGCGAAGGACACCGGCAGCTCGGCATAGCGGGGGCCGTCGCCGCCCGCCTCGCGGTAGGCGTCCACCAGATCGGCCCTGGGCTCGGTGGCGAACAGGCCGGTGCCCAACTCGGCCGCGATCCGGGCCGCGTCCGAGCCGCCGGCCGCCACCGCGACCGGCGGGGGAGTCGGCGGCAGGTCGAAGACCCTGGCGTCCTCAAGGCGCAGATGCTGTCCCTCGTAGGAGCGGTAACCGCCCTGCCAGAGCAGGCCGATGATCTCCAGCGCCTCCCGGAGCATCTGGTGCCGCACCCGCACGGAGTCGGGGAACTCCAGGCCCACCACATGTTCGTTCAGCCGCTCGCCGGACCCGATGCCCAGGGTGAAGCGGCCGTCCGAGAGCAACGCGAGGGTGGCGGCGGCCTGGGCGATGACCGCCGGGTGATAGCGCAGGGTCGGGCAGGTCACGCCGGTGGCGAGCCCGATCCGCTCGGTGCGTGCGGCGATGCTGCCCAGCACCGCCCAGGCGAAGGGAGAGTGGCCCTGGACGTCGAGCCATGGGTGGAAATGGTCGCTGATCTCCACGAAGTCGAAGCCGGCCCGCTCGGCGAGCACCGACTGTCGGACGAGTTCCGCCGGCCCGAACGCCTCAGCGGCCAGTTTGTAACCAATCTGCATCTCGTTCCCTAACCCTGGTGGACGCGCTCCCGGGCTGGCACGCTGCCAGCGGAGGCAGCCGGTCCGGCGTTGACAGGGCCGCGACCGGTGGCGGAGTCCGTCGGATGGCCGACGTGCCGGGGAAACGGCATGGTTACGTGACCATGAAGCTCGCCGTACTGGTCAGAGCTGGTGCAACGATTTCTCTGTTCATCCCTTGCACACATAACTGGCGCTGAGGGCCCATCAAAAGAGTTTGGTGCGACCTATTGACGCCAGTGAGACAAGACGATTAACTCCCACGCAACATCGCCGGAACCGGTTCCGGAACCGGTGTCGGCGCTGCCGCCGCGCCCACGCGTGGCAGCCCCCCGCTCAGCTTTGCCGAGGAGCCCCTCCATGCGTGTCACCATCGCCGATGTCGCCCGAAACGCTGCGGTCAGCAAGACCACCGTCTCGCGCGTGCTCAACGGCAAGGGCGAGGTGGACTCCGAGACGGCGGAACGGGTGCGTACCGTCATCGCCGAGCTCGGGTATGTGCCGTCCTCCCGAGCCGTGGGCCTGGCCAGGGGAAACAGCCGCACCCTGGCCATGCTGGTGCCCTCGCTCACCTGGCCCTGGGTGGGGGAGGTGCTCCAGGGCGCGGCCGACACCCTGGAGGCCGCCGGCTTCGGGCTGTTGCTCTTCACCTGTAACCGAGGTGAGGAGTCGATGGCCCAGTTCACCAGCCAGGTATCCGCCCGGGCCTTCGACGGGGTCCTGGTGATCGAACCGGAGAACACCCGGGGTTCGATAGCCGCCCTGCACCATCAGGGCCTGCCGCTGGTGCTCGTGGACGATCGTGGCCAGGGCGCCGACTTCCCCTCCGTCGCCACCACCAACTTGGCCGGAGGCGCCTCCGCGGCCCACCACCTGCTGGCCTCCGGACGACGCGCGCCGTTGGTCATCACCGGGCCCGCCCAGTTCGGCTGCGTCCAGGACCGGCTCTCCGGTTTCGCCGACGTGCTGGCCGAACACGGCGTGGCCCAGCCCGAGTCCCGCACCTTCGAAGGGGACTTCACCGTCCGTTGCGGGCAGAGCGTGATCGAGTACGCGCTGGCCGACGGCCAGGAGTTCGACTCCGTCTTCTGCCACAACGACCTGAGTGCCACCGGTGCCCTCCACGCGCTGCGCGCCGCCGGTCGTCGGGTGCCCGACGACGTCGCCGTCATCGGCTTCGACGACATACCGATCGCCGCTTTCACCGAGCCCTCGCTGACCACCGTCCGCCAGCCCATGCAGGCGATCGGGGAGGCGGCGGCCCGGCGGATGCTCGACCACCTCAGCGGCACCACCCCGTTGGAGCCGGAACCCGTCGTGCTGCCCACCGAACTGGTCATTCGGTCCTCCGCACCGGGGTGACCCGGTCCCCCCGCTTCTTTCACAACGCATCACTCACAACAATGAATTGATCACCCTGGGAGCAAAGCCGTGAGAGTCCAATCACGATCCCGTAGAACCCGCAGAAGTATCACCATAGCCACCGGCCTTGTGCTGTCGCTCTCCCTGATCTCCGCGTGTTCCGACGCGAACAGCAACAAGGGGTCGAACAACAACAGCGGTGGCGGCACCGGCGTGCTCAACGTCTGTATGCCGAACGGTGCGCAGGCCAACAACAGCAACCCGCTGCTGGAGACCTCGGCCGGCGCCTCGCTCGGCTACCGCGCCATGCTCTACGAACCGCTGGTGATGACCAACGGCATCGCTCCCGAGGAGGAGGGCAAGCCCTGGCTCGCCGAGGAGTGGTCCTGGAACGAGGAGTTCACCGAGCTGGTCCTGACCGTCCGCGAGGGCGCTACCTGGTCCGACGGTGAGGTCCTGGACGCCGAGGACGTGGCGTACACCTTCCAGTTGCTGAAGGACACCCCGGGTCTGAACCTCAGCGCGATCCCGTTCGAGGAGATCACCCAGGACGGCAACCAGGTCACGCTGACCTTCTCGTCCTCGCAGTTTGTGAACCAGGTCAAGCTCTACCAGACCTACATCGTTCCCGAGCACGTCTGGTCGCAGGTCGACAACCCGGAGACCTTTGAGAACCAGGAGCCCGTGGGCAGCGGTCCCTACGAGCTGAAGACGTTCACCCCGCAGACCATCACCCTGACCCGGCGCGACGAGTACTGGCAGGACCTGCCCGAGGTCGAGGAGCTGCGTTACTCCGGCTACAACGACAACAACGCGGCGACCACGGCCCTGGCCAACGGCGAATGCGAGTGGTCCTACGTCTTTATCCCGAACTACGAGGACGTCTACCTCTCCCACGACCCGGACAACTTCAACCTGTGGTTCCCCACCGGTCTCGGCATCCACGGTCTGTGGATCAACACCGAGCGCGAGCCCTTCGACGATGTCGTGCTGCGTCAGGCCATGAACATGGTCATCGACCGGCAGGCCATCCACGAGCAGGGTCACGCCGGCGCGTTCCCGGTGGTCGAGAGCCCCACGGGTCTCGCGCTGCCCGCCGGTGAGTCCTACCTCGCGCCGGAGTACGTGGGCGTCGTCCACGAGCGTGACGTCGAGGGCGCCAGGGCCCTGCTGGAGGACAACGGCTACACCTTCGACGGGGACACCCTGAAGACCCCCGAGGGCGACGCCGTCAGCATGTCCCTGGTGGACCCGGCCGGTTGGTCGGACTACCTGACCGCGCTGTCGGTGATCTCGGACAACCTCGCCGAGATCGGCATCGACGCCTCCGTCGAGACCGCGACCGCCGACGGCTGGCGCAACTCGGTGGACGCGGGCGGCTTCGACGCCACCCTGCACTGGACCAACGGTGGCGCCACCCCGTACGACACCTACCAGCACGTCATGGACGGCAACCTCTACAAGCCGATCGGCGAGGCCTCCGGCGGCGGTAACTTCGGTCGCTTCCAGAGCGAGGCCGCGACCGAGGCGCTGCAGGAGTACGCCAACGCCTCCGACGAGGAGGCCCGTACCGAGGCGATGAACGAGCTGCAGCGCATCTTCGTCGAGGAGGTGCCGATGATCCCGACCGTCGCCGCCCCCGTCGGCGCCGAGTACAGCACCCAGAGCTGGGTCGGCTGGCCCTCGGAGGAGAACCCGTACGCTCCGCCGCAGCCCACCCAGCGGAACGCCCTCGAAGTCGTGCTCAACCTCGAATCGGCCAACGGCTGATCCCGGCAGCCAGGTCACTCACGCCCGCCCGCCCTCACCGCGAATCCACCCCCACGCCCCAGGCGGTGGGGGCGGGCGCCTTCGCCGACGTACGACAGGAACACCGTGATGTCCAAGACCCCCGATCCACCCCGTCAAGCGACCAGTGCGCCACCCGTTGGGGAAGTAGTCCTCGAAGCCCGGTCCATCAGCAAGCACTTCCGGGTTCGCCGCACACTGCGTAGCTTCGCCGACCGCAACCGTCCGGTCGTGCACGCGGTGGACGATGTCTCCATCAAGCTCCGCCGCGGCTCCGTCACCGCCGTGGTGGGCGAGTCCGGCTCGGGCAAGTCCACTATCGCCCGACTGTTGGCCCAGCTGTACCCGACCACGTCGGGCGAACTGCTGCTCAAGGGCGAGCGCACGACCGTCAGCAAGGGCCGGGCCTTCCGCGCGTACTGCCGCCAGGTCCAGATGATCTTCCAGGACCCCTTCGGGTCCCTCAACCCGACGCACACCGTGCGTTACCACCTGACCCGGGCGCTGCGGATCCACGGCCGGGCGGGCAAGACCTCCCAGGACCTGGAGCAGGCCCTGAAGGCGCTGCTGGAGCGGGTGCACCTCAGCCCGCCGGAGCGCTATGTCGACTCCTTCCCCCACGAGCTCTCCGGCGGCCAGCGGCAGCGTGTGGCGATCGCCCGCGCCATGGCCGCCGACCCCTCCGTGCTGCTCGCGGACGAGCCGGTCTCCATGCTCGACGTGTCCATCCGGCTGGGCATCCTGAACCTGCTGCGTGACCTCAAGGAGCGCCTGAACCTGGCGATCCTCTACATCACCCACGACATCGCCTCGGCGCGCTACTTCGCCGACGAGACGCTGGTGATGTACGCCGGTCGGATCGTGGAGGGCGGCGACAGCGAGACCGTCACCCAGCGGCCCGCCCACCCCTACACCCAGCTCCTCACCTCATCCGCGCCCGACCCCGACCGGATCGCGGCGGTCAAGCCCGTCACGGTCGACCCGTCGGGCGGCGAGGTCGTCGAGGAGGAAGAGGAGAGCGAGACCGCCGGCGAACCGCCGAGCCTGATCTCGCCGCCCAGCGGCTGCCGCTTCCACCCGCGCTGTCCCAAGGCGATGGCCCGGTGCAGCACGGATACGCCGCCGCGCTTCGATCTGTCGGACGGCCAGTGGGCCGCCTGCTGGCTCTACGCCCCGGAGACGGACGAACGTCCCGCGCCTCAGGAGGCGTCGGCGTGAAATACCTGATTCAGCGCCTCGGCTTCTATCTCTTCACGGCCTGGGCCGCCATCACGATCAACTTCTTCATCCCCCGGCTGATGCCGGGTGACCCGGTGCAGTCGCTGATCTCGCGCTACCAGGGCCAGTTGGACAGCAAGGCGATCGACTCGCTGCGCACGCTCTTCGGGTTGGACAACGAGTCCTCCCTCCTGCAGCAGTACTTCGACTACTGGGGCAACCTCTTCAACGGTGACCTCGGCACGTCCTTCACCTTCTTCCCGTCCGGCGTCAGTGACATCATCGGACAGAGCATCTGGTGGACGCTCTGCCTGATGGGTCTGACCACCGTCCTCAGCTTCCTGCTCGGCACGGCGATCGGCATCTACGCGGGTTGGCGGCGTGGTTCCTGGCTGGACAACATGCTGCCGGTCACCACCTTCCTGTCGGCCATTCCGTACTTCTGGCTCGGCCTGATCGCCATCGCGCTCTTCGCCGTGCAGTGGTCGATCTTCCCGGCGTCCGGCGGCTATGACAACGGTCTGGTGCCGGCCTTCGACTGGCCGTTCATCTCCAGCGCCATCTACCACGGCATCATGCCGGCCGTCACCATCATCATCAGCGCCATCGCCGGCTGGATCCTCGGCATGCGGAACATGATGGTCTCGGTGTCCGCCGAGGACTACGTGCTGGTCGCGCAGGCCAAGGGCCTGCCCGAGCGGCGGGTGATGTTCTCCTACGCGGCCAGGAACGCGATCCTGCCCAGCATCTCCAACTTCGCGCTGTCCCTGGGCTTCATCGTGGGCGGCACCCTGCTGGTGGAGCAGGTGTTCTCCTATCCGGGCATCGGCTTCATCCTCTTCCAGGGCGTCGGTGCCAAGGACTATCCGCTGATGCAGGGTGTGTTCCTGATCATCACCCTCGCGGTGCTGGCGGCCAACCTCCTGGCGGACCTCATCTATCTGCTGCTCGACCCGCGTACCCGAAGGGAGGCCTGACGCCATGGCCCTGCAAGCCACCGACTCGGCCGTCGCCACGGCGCCGGAGCCGTCCGCGCCCAAGCGCCGTGACCGGCTGCGCTTCCTGCGCAACGGCAAGACCCTCGTCGGCATCTCCATCCTGGGCGTCTTCATCCTGCTGGCGATCTTCGGCGAGGCGCTCGCGCCCTACGACCCGTCGGCCCGCAGCGACAGCATCATGGAGTCGCCGTCCTGGGACCATCCCTTCGGCACCACCCAGACCGGGCAGGACATCTTCTCCCAGATCCTGGTCGGCACCAGGGGCGTGCTGGTGGTGGGCTTCGTCGCGGCGATCCTGGCCAGCGTGCTGGGCGTGTTGATCGGGGTGACCGCCGGCTATCTGGGCGGCGCGGGCGACGATGTGCTCTCCTCGTTCAGCAACGTCTTCCTGGTGATCCCCGGGCTGCCGCTGATCATCATCGTCACCAGCTTCCTGCCGGACACCAACGACCTGACCATCGCGCTGGTGATCGGGTTGACGTCCTGGGCCTGGGGCGCGCGGGTGCTGCGGGCGCAGACCCTGTCGCTGCGCAACCGGGACTATGTCCAGGCGGCCCGCGCGACCGGCGAGACCACGCCCCGGATCATCGTCTTCGAGCTGCTGCCCAACCTCACCCCGGTGATCGCCTCCGGCTTCATCGGCACGGTGATCTACGCGGTGCTCTCCAACATCACCCTGGCGTTCATCGGCATCGCCGACATCTCCGAGTGGAACTGGGGCACCGTCCTCTTCTGGGCACAGAGCAACCAGGCGCTGGCACAGGACGCCTGGTGGTGGTTCGTGCCGGCGGGCCTCTGCATCGCGCTGCTCGGCACCGCGCTCGCGCTGATCAACTTCGGCATCGACGAGTTCATCAACCCCAGGCTGCGCAACGACAAGGCCAACCGGGTGGTCAAGATGCGTATCGGGTTCACCCCCGTGCTCCGCGACGAGGCCCCCGCCCCGGCCCAGGTCGCCCCGCCCGGCGCCTCCCTCGCGAAGGTGCCGACGCCCGCCGCGCCGCCACCCGAACAAGCGCCGGACGGCACCACCCGGAAGGACACCCCGGCATGAGCAGCACCGCACCCGTCCTGGAGATCAAAGGGCTGAACGTCAACTACGGGCTGGGCGAGAAGGCCGTGCGCGCCGTGCGCGACATCAATCTCACCCTGCACCGTGGCGAGGTGCTCGGCCTGGCAGGGGAGTCGGGCTCCGGCAAGTCGACGCTTGCCTACGGGGTCACCCGGCTGCTGCCCCCGCCCGGCGTCATCACGGGCGGCGAGGTCCGCTACCACCCGCGGGAGGGCGCCAGCATCGACATCCTGTCGCTCGAATCCGAGCAGCTGCGAGCCTTCCGCTGGTCGGAGATCTCGCTGGTGTTCCAGGGCGCGATGAACTCCCTCAACCCGGTGCACACGGTGCGCTCCCAGCTCACCGACGTGATCAGGGCGCACCGGCCGGAGATGAGCAAGTCCCAACGGGTGGAACGCGCCGCCTCGTTGCTCTCCCTGGTCGGGATCTCCGCCGACCGGCTGAGCAGCTTCCCGCACCAGCTCTCCGGCGGGATGCGGCAACGGGTGATGATCGCCATGGCGCTGGCCCTCGACCCGGAGATCGTCATCCTGGACGAGCCGACCACCGCCCTCGACGTGGTGATGCAGCGGCAGATCCTGAAGCAACTCACCCGGCTGCGGAACGAGTTGGACTTCTCGGTGGTGTTCATCACCCACGACATCTCGCTGCTGATCGAGTTCTCCGACCGGATCGCCATCATGTACGGCGGGCGCATCGTGGAGGAGGCGAAGGCCAAGGAGATCTACCACACCGCTCACCACCCCTACAGCCACGGACTGTTGCACTCCTTCCCGGCGTTGCACGGCCCGCGCAGGGAGCTGACCGGCATCCCGGGCTCGCCCCCCGACCTCACGGCGATGCCCAGTGGCTGCGCCTTCCACCCTCGCTGCCCCAAGGTCTTCGAGGCATGCGACCAGAAGGTCCCCGTGCTCGGCCCCATCCGGGGCGACGCGGGCCGGACGGTGGCCTGCTGGCTCCATGCCGAGCACTGACCAGGAGCGATCAGAAGCGATCAGGAGTGTCATGACTTCTCAAGCGACAACGACCGCCCCGGCGGGGCCGCCACGGGCCATCCCGGAACTGGCGGAGAACTTCACCTGGGGCGTCGCCACCTCGTCGTACCAGATCGAGGGCGCCACCGAAGCCGACGGCCGGACCCCGTCCATCTGGGACACGTTCTGCCGGGTCCCCGGCGCCGTGGTGAACGCCGACAACGGGGACACGGCCTGCGACCACTACCGGCTGATGCCCGAGGACGTGGGGCTGATCGCCGACCTCGGCGTGGACGCCTACCGCTTCTCGCTGGCCTGGCCCCGGATCCAGCCCGGTGGCAAGGGCCCGATCAACCCCAAGGGCATCGCGTTCTACGACCGGCTGGTCGACACCCTGCTGGAGCGGGGCCTCACCCCCTGGGCCACCCTCTACCACTGGGATCTCCCCCAGGAGTTGGAGGACGCCGGCGGCTGGCCGGAGCGGGACACCGCATACCGGTTCGCCGAGTACGCCGAGCTGACCTACGAGGCGCTGGGCGACCGGGTGACCAACTGGACCACCCTCAACGAGCCCTGGTGCTCCGCCATGCTCGGCTACCACGAGGGCATCCACGCGCCGGGCCGCAAGGACTTCGGCGACGCCCTGCACGCGGTCCACCATCTGCTGCTCGGACACGGCCTGGCCGCCCAGCGCATCCGCGCCAGGGCCACCAACGAGCTGAACCTGGGCATCGTGCTCAACCTCGGCCACGGCAGCGCCGCGACCGACAGCGAGGCGGACAAGGAGGCGGCGCGCCGCTCCGACGCGCTGGGCACCCGGCTCTACCTCGACGCCCTGGTGCACGGCCGTTACCCGGAGGACCTGCTCGCCGAGCTACCCGCCCGGGGCGTCACGCTCCCGGTGCGGGACGGCGATCTGGAGATCATCTCGGCGCCGCTGGACGTGCTGGGGGTCAACTACTACAGCAGCCACCAGTTCTCCGGCACCGACGAGCAGGGCGCGACGCACGACGCGGACGGCCAGCCGGTGGTGCGTCAGGTGCCCTTCGGCCTGCCGCGCACCGCGATGGACTGGGAGATCGTCCCCTCGGGACTCACCAAGCTGCTGCTCCGCATCCAGCGTGACTACGGCGTGCCGACGGTGGTCACCGAGAACGGTGCCGCGTTCGACGACCAGGTCGCCGAGGACGGCAGCGTTCCCGACGCCGACCGCACCAGCTATTTCGCCCAGCACCTGGCGGCCGTCGCCGAGGCGCGTGCCGCCGGCGCCGATGTGCGCGGCTACTTCGCCTGGTCGCTGTTCGACAACTTCGAGTGGGCCGAGGGCTACGCCAAGCGGTTCGGCATCGTCCGCGTCGACTACGAGACCCAGCGGCGCACCGTCAAGGAGAGCGGCGCCTGGTACCGCGACACGGTGCGACTGACCAGGGGCGACTAGCCGCGGGGGGCATTCAGACCACAACTCCCAGGGAAGGTGGGGCGGTCCTGACCTCGGTCAGGACCGCCCCACCGTTTTTCTGGTCCCCCGGTTTTCGCCCGGTGGGCCTACCCGATCAGGCCGGGCGCTCCGAGCGGTCCCCGCCCCACAGGGTGTGGAACGCGCCCTCCCGGTCGGTGCGCAGATAGGTGTGCGCCCCAAAGTAGTCCCGCTGCCCCTGGATCAGGGCGGCCGGCAGCCGCTCGGCACGCAGCGCGTCGTAGTAGGCGAGCGCGGCGGAGAACCCGGGCGCCGGAACGCCCAGCTCGGTCGCCCGCGCGACCACATGCCGCCAGGCGTTCTGCGCCGAGGCCAACGCCTCGGCGAACAGCTCGTCGGCCAGCAGGGTGACCGGCGCCCCGCCCTCCGTGTAGGCGCGCCTGATGCCGTTGAGGAACCGCGCCCTGATGATGCAGCCGCCCCGCCAGATCGCGGCCACCGAGGCCCGGTCGATGTCCCAGCCGTACTCCTCGCTGCCGCTCTGGATCAGCTGCCAGCCCTGGGCGTAGGCCACGATCTTCGAGGCGTACAGGGCCTGTTCGACCTGGTCGGCGAAGCGCGCCGCATCGTCCGGGTGCAGCTCGGGAACGGTGGGCCCCGGCAGCTCGCGGGCCGCCGCGCGCAGCTCGGCGTGCCCGGACAGCCCCCGGGCGAAGACCGCCTCGGCGATCCCGGAGACCGGGACCCCCAGGTCCAGCGCGGTCTGCACCGTCCACCGCCCGGTGCCCTTCTGCTCGGCGCGGTCGGCGACGATGTCCACGAAGGGCTTGCCGGTCTCCGCGTCCACATGCGCCAGCACCTGGGCGGTGATCTCGATCAGATACGAGTCAAGCCGGCCCTCGTTCCAGGTGCGGAACACCTCGGCGATCCTGGCCGGCTCGTAGCCGGCGACCCGCCGCAGCAGGTCGTAGGCCTCTGCGATCAGCTGCATGTCGGCGTACTCGATGCCGTTGTGCACCATCTTGACGAAGTGCCCGGCCCCGTCGGGGCCGATGTGCGCACAGCAGGGCTCGCCGTCCACCTGCGCGGAGATGCTTTCCAGCAGCGGACCCAGGGCCTCGTAGGATTCCTTGGAACCACCCGGCATGATGCTCGGGCCCAGCAGCGCGCCCTCCTCCCCGCCGGAGATGCCACAGCCGACGAAGTGCAGCCCCCGCTCGCGCAGCGCCGCCTCCCGACGGCGGGTGTCCTCGTAGTGCGCGTTGCCGCCGTCCATGATCATGTCGCCGGGCTCCAGCAGCTCGGCGAACTCGTCGATCACCGCGTCGGTGGGCGCGCCCGCCTTCACCATCACCACGATCCGCCGGGGCCGCTCCAGCGAGGCGACGAACTCCGCCGCCGACTCCGCCGGGACGAACGCGCCCTCGTGGCCGAACTCCTTCACCAACTCCCGCGTCTTGGTGGCGGTCCGGTTGTGCACCGCCACCGTGTGACCACGGCGGGCGAAGTTGCGGGCCAGATTGCGTCCCATCACCGCCAACCCCGTGACACCGATCTGGGCCTGCTCAGCCATCTCATCAACTCCCGTAGTGGAATGCTTCCCGACCGGATGGGCCCGGCCGGGATCGGCCACGCTCCCGCGCCCCCCGGGCGGCGGCGCGGTATTCCCGCGCCCCGCGACACCCGGTGGTGCTGCGCCGTCGACGACTCACATCTCCTCGTGGTGGTCAGGATCGCCGCCGAGCCGCCGGTGTGGGCGGTCGGCGACGGCGGTCATCTCCTCGGCGCTGAGCGAGAATCCGAAGATATCCAGGTTGCCACGTCGGCGCTCCTGGTCGGCCGACTTCGGAATCGGCACCGCGGCCAGCTGGATGTGCCAACGCAGGATCACCTGAGCGGGACTCACCCCGTGGGCCCGGGCGATCTCCCCGATCCGCTCGTCCTTCAACAGCGTGCTGCCCCGGCCCAGCGGGCTCCAACTCTCCGTCACAATCCCGCGTTCGGCATGGAACGTACGCGCTTCGACCTGCGGAAACAGCGGATGCAACTCGATCTGGTTGACGGCCGGCAGCACGCCGGTCTCCCGTTCCAGCTGCTCCAGTTGCGCCGGGGTGAAGTTGGAGACCCCGATCGAGCGCACCAGACCCTGGTCCCTGAGCTTGACCAGGGCCCGCCAGGATTCCAGGTATTTCCCAACGCTGGGATTGGGCCAGTGGATCAGGTACAGGTCCAGATAGTCGACGCCGAGGCGGGCGACGGACTCCTCGAACGAGGCCAGCGTCTCCTCGTAGCCATGGTGGCGGCCCGGCAGCTTCGAGGTGAGCACCACCTCCTCGCGGGGCACCCCGGAGGCGGCGACGCCGCGCCCGACGCCCGTCTCGTTGCGGTAGTTCACCGCCGTGTCGATGAGTCGATAGCCCAGCCGGAGCGCGTCGGCCACCGAACGCTCGGCCTCGGTGTCGTCCAACGGATAGGTTCCGAAGCCCACGGCGGGCAGGGTGCGGTTGTCCACGAGGGTGTGGGTGGGGGCGGCTGCCACGGGTCCTCCTCGATCGGACCAGCGCGCGATCCGATCCTCGTCGATCATGTTCCGTCAGCGTAGCCAGCGTAGCCAGCACGGATGGTTCGCCGGTGCAGGCGGTGCCCGGGGTCAGCCGTGCGCCAGCGTGAAGGTCAGCAGGAAGCCGCACACCAGGATCAGCCCGACCGCCGCATGGGCGTCGTCGAACGCCTCCGGGATCATGGTGTCCGCGACCATGGTCAGAATCGCCCCGGCGGCCAGCGCCGTCACCGCGGCCACCACCGAGTCGGGGAAGTCGCCCAGCACCGCGTACCCCAACAGCGCCGAGGCCGAGCTGACGGCGGCGATCCCACCCCAGACCCCGAACACATAGCCGGCCCCCCGGCCGGCGCGCCGCATCCCGGCCGCGCTGGACAGCCCCTCCGGCAGATTGCCCAGGAACACCGCCACCACCGTCACCAGGGACACCGCGCCGCCGTCCAGCAGGCTCACCCCGATCACCGCCGACTCCGGCACCCCGTCGAGCAGCGCTCCCAGCGCCAACGCCAGCCCGGAGCCCGCCTGTTGGGCCTCCGACGGCTGGCGTTGGCGGGGGGAGTGTCCCGAGCGCTTACGGTGCCGGGCGCCGCGACCGGCCAGCGCGACGTTGCCGGCGGTGTAGGCGAGGGCGCCCAGCAGCGTGCCCAGCACCACGGGCGCGAGCCCCGACTGCCGGAACGCCTCGTCCAACAGCTCGAAGGCCGCGGCCGACAGCAGCACCCCGGAGCCCAGCGCCATCGCCGAGGCGATCAGCCAGCGCGGCACCCGCACCCCGTAGCCGAGCCCCGCGCCCAGCAACAGGGCCGAGCCGGCGACCAGGCCCCAGACGGCGGCCCATGACATCTCGGACATGGGCCCTGCCTATCCCGTCCGCCGCCCCGGGCGTGGGACCGTCACCCGACCGGCGGCGCCCGGGCTCAGTCCGTGATCGGCACCCCGCCGTTGACCAGGCCGTTGCCGCCGGTCACGGTGTTGCTGCCGGCGACGGTGACGGGGCAGTCGGCCGGGTCGTAGTTGGTGACGTTGATCGCCAGCCGGTCGGGCCCCGAGGCGCCGGTCAGATCGGAGTGGTTGTCGCGGAACACCGCGCGGCAGCCCCAGCCGTTCTGGACGGTGTGCACCTGGAACCCGTCGTTGGTGGTGTTGACGCCGGTGTTGCCCTCGACGAGGACATCGTTGCCCTTGATGTCGACCCAGGAATCGTCGTAGTTGGCGCCGGTCAGACCGCTGCCGTCGAAGGTGTTGTCGATGATCCGGGCGCCGCTGGTGCCCTCCTTGATGTCGATGTTCTCGCCGCCGATGCCCGGTCCCAGGGTGTTGCCCCGGATCAGGATGTTGTCGCTGCGGTCGCCCGTCCCGCCGGCGCTGCCGACATAGACGCCCTCGCCCATGCCCCGGCCGTCGTTGCCGGTGTCGTAGATGGTGGAGTTGGTCAGCGAGCCGTTCGAGCTGGAGTTCCGGAAGTGGACGGCCTCCATGGTCAGCCCGTGCACGGTGACCGAGTCGATATGCACCTCGTCGGCGGCGTCGGTGACGATGCCCTTCTGGCCGCCGGTGACGGTGAAGCCCCGCAGGTTCCAGTGCGAGGCCCCGTCCAGATGCAGACCGTAGCCGCCGCCGTTCGACCTGAGCTGGGCGTCGGCGGGGCCGGTGAGCGTGATGGGGGCGCCCGCCGTGCCCGGGGTGGTGGCGCGGAAGACGCCCGAGTAGACCCCGGCGGCCAGCTGGATGGTGTCGCCGGGCCCCACCGAGGTCAGCGCGGCGCGCAGCTCGTTGGCGTTGCCCACCTCGATCACCGCGGCGGCGGCCGGCTCCCCGGCGGTCGCCACGGGGACGGCGACGACGGCGACCAGCGCGGCGCCGACCGCGCCCAGCGCGAGGGCGGTGGTCCGGCGGGACCTGAGAAACCTGCGGGACCTGCGGAACCTGCGGAACCTGCCAGACATCGACATCAACTCCGGTTCATATGGGGGGACTTGTTCCGTGTATATGAACGACTCGCGGCGCTGGCAAGCCCATGGACACGCCGAAACCCCGAATGACGCGCGTAAACCGCGCTACGCGGGAAGAATCCCGTTGTCTGAATGTCCATGCCAACGTCAACGGAGACGCGGGCGCCCGATTCCGCGTCCCCTCCCGCCCCGGCGGGAGTCACCGCGCCAACCCCTGGCTATCACCAGCGAGAGGTCCCCCACATGCGTTCCACCCACGCCGCGCGCGCACTGGCCGCCGCCGCCCTGGCCACGGCCGTCACCATCCCCCTGACCCAGGCCACCGCCGCCGACCGGTCCTATGTCTCGCAGGAGGTCGCCCAGCACACCGCGCCGTCCCAGGTGTCGGCGGCGGACTTCGACGACGCCACCTACTACGCGGACGCCTTCGGCAAGACCGGCCAGCCGCTCCGCGCGGCGCTGCACGACATCATCAGCACCGACGCCACCCGGCTCAGCTACTCCCAGGTCTGGGACGCCCTCAAGGTCACCGACCGCGACCCGGCCGACCCCGACAGCGTGATCCTCCTCTACACCGGCATCTCCCGCTCCGCCGACAACCACGGCGGCAGCGTCGGCCAGTGGAACCGCGAACACGTCTGGCCCCAGTCGCACGGCGGCTTCGGCACCGCACCCGGGCCCGGCACCGACCTGCACCACCTGCGGCCCAGCGATGTGCAGGTGAACAGCGACCGGGGCAACAAGGACTTCGACGAGGGCGGCACCGAGGTCCCCCGCGCCCCCGGCAACTACACCGACTCCGACTCCTGGGAGCCCAGGGACGAGGTCAAGGGCGACATAGCCCGGATGGCCTTCTATATGGCCATCCGCTGGGAGGGCGGCGACGGCTTCGCCGACCTGGAGGTCAACAACACCACGGGCAACGGTTCCGTGCCCTACCTCGGCCGGCTCTCCACCCTGCTGGAGTGGCACGAGCAGGACCCGCCGGACGCCGCCGAGATCGCCCGCAACGACGTGATCTTCGAGGACTTCCAGCACAACCGGAACCCCTTCGTCGACCACCCCGAGTGGGTCGCCGACATCTGGTAAGCCCCCGGCGCCCACTCCCCGTCCGGGTCGATGGCGCAGACTGGGGGCATGGAACTCCAGATCACCGCCACCGACCCGGAGCACCCCACCACCCTCCTCGACCTGCCCTGGGACGTGTCCCTGGTGGACTGGCCCGAGGAGCATCTGGTGTCGCTGCCCCGGGGCATCTCCCGCCATGTCGTCCGGTTCGCCCGGGCCGGCGGCGAGGTCTTCGCGGTCAAGGAGGTGGGGGAGTGGGCCGCCGTGCGCGAGTACGGCCTGCTGCGGGACCTGGACCGGCTGGCCGTGCCGGCCGTCGACCCGGTCGCCGTGGTGACCGGCCGCACCGACGCCCTCGGCGGCCCGCTGGAGCCGGTCCTCATCACCCGACAGCTCAAGGGCTCGCTGCCCTACCGCTCCATGTTCGAGACGACCATGCGTCCGACCACCATCAAGCGACTGCTCGACGCGCTGGCCGTGCTGCTGGTCCGGCTCCATCTGGACGGCTTCGCCTGGGGCGACTGCTCGCTCTCCAACACCCTCTTCCGACGCGACGCCGGTGCCTACGCCGCCTATCTGGTGGACGCCGAGACCGGGCAGATCCAGCCGACGCTCAGCCGGGGACAGCGGGAGTACGACCTGGAGGTCGCGCGGGTCAACATCGCCGGCGAGCTGATGGACCTGGAGGCCGGCGGCTCCCTCCACCCGTCCGTCGACCCCGTGCTCTTCGGCGAGGAGATCGTCACCCGCTACGGCGAGCTGTGGCACGAGCTGACGCGCACCTCGGTCTACCCACGGCACAAGAAGCACTACATCGACCGACGCATCCGCAGGCTCAACGAACTCGGCTTCGACGTGGCGGAGATGCAGATCCAGCGCTCCCCGGACGGCGACCATGTCACCTTCCTGCCCAAGGTGGTCGACGCCGGCCACCACCAGCGCCAGCTGCTGCGGCTCACCGGCCTGGACGCCGAGGAGAACCAGGCGCGCAGCCTCCTCAACGACCTGGAGACCTGGATGGCAGGCCAGGACGACTACGCCCCGGGCGACCCGCTCGGCGCCAGGCCCGAGGTCCTGGCCCACCGCTGGGTACGGGACGTCTTCCGCCCGGCCGTGCGCGGCGTGCCCCGCGAGCTGCGCGAGGGCATCGACACCGCGCAGATCTACCACGAGCTGCTGGAACACCGGCTGACCCTCTCCGAACGCGCCCAGCGCGATGTCGGAATGGACCTCACCACCGAGGACTATGTCCGCACCGTGCTGCCCACCCGCCCGGCGGGCGAGCCGGTGCTGGCCGACGAGTGACCGGATCCGTGCCGCCGGGCCGGGCGGCGCGCCGGCCGGACCCGCGTCGGCTGGACTACCGTCGGCCGGGCTCCCGTCAGCTGGACTCGCGGATCACCAGCTCCGTCGGCAGCACGGTGCGACGCGGCGCCCGGCCCGGCTCCCTTATCTCCATGAGCAGCAACTCCGCGATGGTGCGACCCAGTTCCTCCACCCGCTGCCGGACCGAGGTGAGCGGCGGGTCGGTGTGGCGGGCGACGATCGAATCGTCGAAGCCGACCAGCGCCACATCGTCCGGCACCCGGCGCCCCCGCGCCCGCAGTTCGGCCAGCGCGCCGGCGGCCATCACGTCCGAGGCGGCCAGCACCGCGTCCAACGCCGGGTGCCGGTCGAGCAGTTCGCCCATCGCCAGCCGGCCGCCCCGTTCGGTGAAGTCCCCCCGTGCCACCAACTCCTGACCGGGCGTCACTCCAGCCGTGGTGAGGCCGGCCCGCCAGCCGCGCAGCCGTGCCTCGGCGACCTCCATGTCCGGGGGCCCGGCGATGGTGCAGACGGTGCGGTGGCCGCGCTCCCACAGGTGGGCGACGGCCGCCGAGGCGCCGCCCACATTGTCCGAGTGCGCGTGCACCAGCGGCTCGTCGGACGACCTGCGGCCGGCCAACACCGTTGGCAGTTCGAGCCGTTCCAGCAGTTCGGGCAGTGGATCGTGGCGGTGCACCGAGACCAGCAGCACCCCGTCCACCCGACGCTCCGTCAACACATCGACCAACCGGTCGAGTTCGAGCTGGTCCCGGACCAGGGTGAGCAGCAGCTGCATCGGCGTGCCGGCCAACGCCCGGCTCACGCCCCGGATCACGGCGGGAAAGTAAGGCTCGGCGCCCAGCCGGCTCTCCGACTCGGGGATGACCAGCGCGATGGAGTCCGCCCGGCTGCGCACCAGGCCGCGGGCCAGCGAGTTGGGCACATAGCCGAGTTCGGCGATGGCCTCCTCGACCGCCTTCCTGGCCCGGTCGCTGACCAGGGGCGATCCGTTCAACACCCGGGAGACGGTGGTCCTTCCCACGCCCGCGCGCGCGGCCACGGTCTTGATGGTGGGGCGTCGACTGCCAGCCATGGCATCGGTCTCCCTCTCGGCAGTTCGTGAACCGGTCGGCCGGGCCACCGGCCCCGCGGCGGGCAGGGCCCGGCGCCCCCGTCGGCCGACGGGGGTCAACCACACTCACTCATCAGGAGTTTGCTCTCTCCTCCTTGACATCACCGACGCGGAACGCGGACAGTCTTTCACAGCCGTGGGATCGCTCCCACGCGAAGTGGGAACGATCCCAACGGACCTTTCGGGCCGACGCGTCATGTCCCGCGTCAGCCCGCGCACCACCCGCACCATCCGCCCGGCGCCGCGTGGTCGTGCCGGCGGAGACCGGCACGGCGCAAGGAGGACGTCATGGGCACCACCTGGAAACCCTTCCGAACACGACGCGCGGCCACGGCCGCCGCGGCCCTCTCCCTGGTGTTGCTCGCGGGCTGCTCGGGCGGCGGCGACAGCACCGGAGGCGGTCGCTCCGACGACGGCTCCGTCACCATCACCGTCGGCCTCTTCGGGGTGATGGGCTTCGAGGAGACCGGACTCTTCGAGCGGTACATGGACGAGAACCCCGGCGTCCGGGTCGAGGTCGAGGTCGCCGGCGACGAGCAGACCTACTACACCGCGCTCCAGACCCATCTGGCCGCCGGCAGCGGGCTCAAGGACATCCAGGGCATCGAGATCGGCCGGGCCAAGGAGATCGTCGACACCCAGGCCGACAACTTCGCCGACCTCTCCGGCACCGCCGGAACCGACCACTTCCTGCCGTGGAAGCTCAACCAGATGACCACCCCGGACGGACAGGTCCTCGGCCTCGGCACCGATATCGGTCCGATGGCCGTCTGCTACCGCAGGGACATGTTCGAACAGGCGGGACTGCCCACCGACCGGGAGGAGGTGGCTGCCCTCTGGGAGGGCGACTGGGCGCGCTATGTCGAGGTGGGCGAGCAGTTCATGGCCAACTCGGCCGACCCCGACCTCTCCTATATGGACAGCTCGACCGGCCTCTTCAACGCGATGGTCTACGGCGCGTCCGAGCAGTTCTACAACGCCGAGGGCGATCTGATCTACCAGGACAACCCGGTGGTCACCGAGGCCTGGGAGCTGGCCACCCAAGCCGCGTCCTCGGGAATGACGGCGGCGCTGCGCCAGTACCAGCCCGAATGGGACCCGGGGCTGGCCAACAGCACCTTCGCCACCGCCGTCTGCCCGGCCTGGATGCTCGCCCACATCAGCGAGAAGGCGGGCGAACAGAACGCCGGCAACTGGGACATCGCGCGGGCCCCGCAGGGCGCCAACTGGGGCGGCTCCTTCCTCTCCGTGGTGGAGGACAGCCCGGTCCGTGACGAGGCCGCCGAACTGGTCGCCTGGCTCACCGCGCCCGAACAACAGCAGTACATCTTCCAGGAGTTGGGCAACTTCCCGTCCTCGGCCGAGGCCATCGAGTCCGAGGAGGTGACGGGGGCGACGGCGACGTACTTCAACGACGCCCCGATCGGCGAGATCTTCGGCGCGGCGGCCCAGGAGATCCCGGACGAGCAGGTGCTGGGCCGGAAGGACGGCACCATCAAGGACGCGTTCGGGCAGGGGCTGCAGCTGATCGAGTCCCAGGGCAGAAGTGCGGAGGAGGCCTGGGAGGCGACGGAGGAGAACATCTCCCGAGCGGTCGGCTAGCGGCTTGCCGCCGGGGCTTGGGCGGGGCCGCCCGCCGGCCGCGCTGCGCGCGGCCCGGGCGGCCGGCCGGGCCGGGGACGGTGGCCTGGCCGGCCGGCCCCGGCAGCTTTGGGGGTGGGGCCGGCTCGGACGGATCTCGCGTGGCGGGCTGGACGCGGTCGGGAGTTGGCCGGACCGGGCCGGGCGCCCTGGGCGGGATGCGGTGGCCTGGCCGGCCGGGCCGGGCGGGATGCGGGTTGGTCGGATGTGGCCTGTGGTGGATGGGGCCTGTTGTGGATGGGGCGGGGGCAGTGCGGTTGTCGGGTCCGGGCCGGGTCCGGGGAGGCCCGTTGGCCTTGTCGGTGGGCGGGATGAGGGATGCGGGAGGGGGCGGGTTTGTGTGTGGGGCGGTGGTTGGGCCTCTGGCCTGTGCGGGTGGGTTGGCTAGCTGGGCGGGGTCGGGCGCGGTGCGGTGTTGGCCGTGTCGGCGGGCTGGGGCTGGCCGGTCGGGCGGTGGGCGGGGCGGTGGTTGGGCCCCTGGCTTGGCCCGTGCGGGTGCGTTGGCTTGGCCGGCTGGGGTGGGGTTGATGTGGCGCGTTGGCCTCGTCGGTGGGCGGGATGAGGGATGCGGGAGGGGGCGGGTTTGTGCGTGGGGCGGTGGTTATGCCCCTGGGCTGTGTGGGCGGGTTGGCTAGCTGGGCCGGGCGGGGCTGGGCGCGGTGCGGTGTTGGCCGTGTCGGCGGGCTGGGGGTAGCGGGTGGTGTGTGGGGCGGTGGTTGGGTCCCTGGCTTGCCTGGGGCTTCGGGGGCGGCCGTTCGTGGTGCTGGCTCCGGCAGTGGGTGTCGGCGCTTGCCACCGACGTGGGCCGGCCAGGCCAACCGTTCCGGCCGCTGGCCCCCGGCGGGGTTCGTCCTGGGGTTGTGATTCACGGCGGTTCCCGTGTCGTCGTGTCCGTGTGGCCGCGGTCCGTTCGAGGGCTGTGTCCGATCCGTTCTGTCCGTCCCTTTGGGTTCGTGTATGGGAAGGAAGCTCACCGTGGCCAGTTCCACCTCGGTTGCCCCCGGCAGGGGGCAGCGATGGCGCAATCTGCTGCACCGTCTTGATCTCGGGGCGGCGCCCTACGCGTTCATCACGCCGTTCTTTGTCATCTTCGCCGCGTTCAGTGCCTATCCGTTGATCTACACGCTCTGGGTCTCCCTGCACCGGGTCGAGTTGGCCACTCAGGATCAGATGGACTGGTTGGCGCTGGACAACTACACCGCGCTCTGGCAGGACGACCGTTTCTGGAACGCGCTGGCCAACACCATCACCATCGGGGTGCTCTCCACCGTGCCGCAGTTGCTGATGGCGCTGGGGCTGGCGCATCTGCTCAACTACCGGCTGCGCGGCTCCGCGTTCTTCCGGGTGGCGGCGTTGGCGCCCTATGCCACCTCGGTGGGGGCCGCCGCGTTGGTCTTCACCATGTTGTTCGAGCGTGACTTCGGAATGATCAACTGGGGGCTCAGCCTGTTCGGGTTCGACCATATCGACTGGGAGAGCCAGAAGTGGCCGGCGCAGTTCGCCATTTCCAGCATGGTGATCTGGCGTTGGACCGGCTACAACGCGCTGCTCTATCTGGCCGCGATGCAGGCCATCCCGAGGGACCGTTACGAGGCCGCAGCGATCGACGGGGCCTCCCGTTGGCAGCAGTTCACCAAGGTCACCGTTCCCGGTATCCGGCCCACCATCGTCTTCACCATCGTGCTCTCCACCATCGGCGCCACCCAACTCTTCGGTGAGCCGCTGATCTTCGGCCAAGGGGTCAACGGGATCACCGGC
Organism: Streptomyces sp. NBRC 109706; assembly: GCF_000974485.1. GTDB lineage: Bacteria > Actinomycetota > Actinomycetes > Streptomycetales > Streptomycetaceae > Streptomyces. Next base: position 370,629 of record NZ_BBOM01000008.1, read on the forward strand.
GGAGCGGAGAACCAGTACCAGACGCTGGGGCTGCTCCTCTACGAGGAGGGGTGGCGCAACTACCAGATGGGCCGGGCCGCCACGGTCGCCTGGGCGATGTTCCTGTTGTTGATCCTCCTCTTCGTGCTGCACCGGGTGCTGTGGCGCGTCCTGTCCCGCCGAGCCTGACCAGGAGCGTGGATCCCGTGACCACTGACACCGTCGCCCCCGAGGAACGCGCGGACCGCCGTTGGTTTCTCCGCCCCGGTGCCGGGCGGCAGCACCATGCCGGACCGGTGGCCTATGTGCTGCTCGGGCTGGCCGCCCTGCTGTCGCTCTTTCCGCTCTACTGGACCATGGTGGCAGCCTCCACTGACAACACCCGGGTGACGCAGAGCCCGCCGCCGTTTCTGCCCGGGCCGAACCTGTTCACCAATCTGCGGACGGCCTGGCAGGACGCGGGGCTCGGCCAGGCGATGGCCAACAGCCTGATCGTGGCCGGGGCCATCGCCACCTCGACCGTGCTGTTCGCCACCCTGGCGGGCTTCGCCTTCGCCAAGTTGCGGTTCCGGGGGCGCAACGCGCTGCTGATGCTGGTGATCGGGACGATGATGATCCCGCCCCAACTGGGCGTCGTCCCCCTGTTCATGATGATGAGCGAGCTGGGTTGGGGCGGCTCCCTGCCGGCGGTGATCTTCCCGACCCTGGTCAGCGCGGTCGGCGTGTTCTTCATGCGGCAGTATCTGGGCAACGCGCTGCCGGACGAGCTGGTGGAGGCCGCGCGGGTGGACGGGGCCCATTCGCTGCGCATCTTCTGGAGCGTGGTGCTGCCGGTCGCCAGACCGGCCATGGCCGTACTCTTCATGATCACTTTTGTGCAGGCATGGAACGACTTCTTCTGGCCCTATATCGCCCTGGACGACTCCAACCTCACGGTGCCGGTGGCCCTCACCCGGCTGAGCGCCGGCTATGTGCGGGACCAGTCGGTGATCATGGCGGGCGCGCTGCTGGGAACGTTGCCGCTGCTGGTGATGTTTGTCGTCTTCGGCCGGCAGATCGTCGGCGGGATCATGCAGGGCGCCGTCAAGGGGTGAACGGGGCGGCCGGCGCCCGGCGTCGGCCGCCCGACGGGTCAGGCGGTGGAACCCATCGAGAGGCCCGCCGTCAGCAGCAGCGCCATGTCGAGCGTCGCCACCAGCAGCACCGTCTGGAACGCCACCCTGGTGTCCCCGGCCCGGCGCCCGAAGAAGAGGCCGACGCCGGCCGCGAGCGCGGCCACCAGGAGGACGAGCAGCCGCAGGTCACCGCCCAGCTGGAGCGGACCGACCAGCAGCAGCGCCGAGGCCAGCAGCGCCACGGCCGTCACCACCCGGCTGCCGTTCGCGCCCAGCCGGTGGGGCAGGCCGCGCACGCCGACCTTCGCGTCGTCCGCCAGATCGGGCAGCGTGTTGACGAAGTGTGCCGCGCAGCCCAGCAGCGCGCCCAGGGCCACCAGCCACAGCGGTGGCAGCGGGGCGCCCGGCAGCGAGAGCACCACAAAGGTCGGCAGCAGTCCGAAGGACACCAGATAGGGCAGCACCGACCAGGCCGTCGCCTTGACGCCCAGGTCGTAGAGCCACGCCGACACCAACGCCAGCAGGTGGGCGACGACCGCCGGCCAGCCGCCGGGCAGGGAGAGCGCTATCGCCAGCAGGGCCGAACCCACCACCATGCCCACCACCGCGGTCGGGGCCAGCCGCCCCTGGGCCACGGGCTTGGCCACCCGCCCGACGCGTGCGTCGCGCGCGGCGTCCACCAGGTCGTTCAGCCAGCCGACCGACAGCTGGCCCGCCAGGACCGCGCCGGTGACCAGGGCCGTGCCGTGCGCCGAGTGCCCGAAGCTGACGGCCAGACAGACCGTGAGCCCGGTGACCACCAGCACCGGAACGGGGTGCGCGGCGCGCACCCAGGCCCATGGGGTGCCCGTCCATGACAGGTGTGTGCGGTTACGCATCGCCAAGTATCTCCCACTCGTCCGTGTCGGTCCTGCTCGTCGGGGCCGCAGGGGCGACCCCGGTCGAGTGTCGGCCCGCTCACCGGGAGCGCAGTAGGGCGCGCGTCCGGCGGCGCGCGCCGCCGGGGCCCCGGGGGACCGGCGCGGGTGCCGCTGCGTAGGCTGGGTGCGCCAGCGCGCCCCGATGAGGGCAGGGGCGAGGAAGGGCGTCAACTCCGTGGCACATCGCGTGATACCGGCTCACTATCTGGACGCCTATGCGGAGATTCTGGCCGAGGTGTCCGTCACCGGCCGGCGTCTCACCCGGCCTGAGGTGGACGAGCGCAGGGAGTTGGGGGAGCGCGCGGCGCGGGAGGGTCTTGGGCTGCGCGAGTTGATCCGCGGCCATCTGGTGGCCACCCGCGCGTTCTGGCTCGACCTTCCCGGCGTCGCGGAGGCGCCGGGCGCGCGCCAGGTGCGTACGGCGGCGGCATGCGTGCTGGCCGCCGCCGAGCAGGCGGTGGACGCGTTGGCCGAGGGATACGAACGGGCCCAGCTGGTCGCGGTGCGCCGGGACGAGGCCGCCAGGCGTGAGTTCATCGACGACCTGCTGCACGGCCGGAGTGATCTGGGTGATCTCTCGGCTCGCGCGGAGCGCTTCGGGTTGCAACTGGCGCACACCCACACCGTAGCGGTGGCGGAGAGCGGCCAACCGCACGACGACACCCATCCGTTGACCCGAAGGGTGGAGACGGCGCTGGCCGCGAGGTTCGGTCAGCGGCGGGTGCTGCTCACCACCAAGGACGGTCGGCTGGTCTGTGTGGTGCCGGGCCACCATCCGGATGTGGTGGAGTACTTCGCCGAACAGGCCAGGATCGCTCTGTCGTTCGAGGGGAGTTGTCGGGTCGCGATCGGGCGCGCCCATCCGGGCCCGGGCGGCGTGGTCCAGTCCTACGAGGAGGCGCTGAGCGCACTGGAGTTGGCGGAGCGGATGGGGCTCCAGCCGGAAGTGCTCAGGGCCTCCGAGCTGTTGGTCTTCCCGGTGCTCACCAGGAACCAGCACGCCATGGCCGATCTGGTGCGTACCGTGCTGGGCCCGTTGCGCGAGGCCAGGGGCGGCGCCGGGCCACTGGTGCGCACCCTGGACGCCTATTTCGACGCCGGCTGTGTCTCGGCCGAGGCCGCCCGTCAACTCGCCCTGAGCGTGCGGGCGTTCACCTATCGGCTCAAACGGATAGCGACCCTGACCGGCGCCGATCCGGCCGACCCCATCCAGCGTTACACCCTGCAGACCGCCGTCATCGGCGCCCGGCTGCTCGGCTGGCCCGAGCGGGAGTTGTAGCACGCCCCTCCGCCCCGGCGTGTGGCACGCCCCGTGGGACGGAAGGCCGCTCGAACTCCCGTCCCACGGGGGTGCGTTGAGGTGGCCCGGCCGGCCCGGGCGGACGATCCGAGGCCCCCACCTCGTGCTCGTCGCCGTCGGCTGCCCACGTCACCGGCCCCCCAGGTCGTGGGTGGGGCTCTCCCCCCGCTCACCCCGACCACACTCCGGTCACGCTTCGACAGCCAACGCACCCAGGCCCGCCCCCCGTTGGGCCACCTCACCCACCCACGCCCCCCGTGACCGCCGTCCCCCGACGGCGGTACCAGCGGCGGTTCCCGGACCGGCCCCCCAGCACGGCCCGGGAACCGCCCGCAGCGAGGGGAACGGTGCCCGGCCTCGACGTTTCCGCCGATCGTCCGGCCGGGCCCTGACCGTCAGTGGTCGCGCGGTGCCGTCATGCCGGCTCCAGGCAACCATCTCCGGGAGGCCCGCTCCCTTGTCGCTGCTTCCTGCTGGTAATCAGATAGTGCCATCTCGGGGGTCGAGAATTCATTGCCAGAATCCGGCAATCTTAACGCTTCTTTAATGCCTGCCAGCCGCCGCGAACCCCGGTCACGCACCCGGCGGGTGCGCTTGCGGTCCGTGCTCGGCCCGGGGTGTCACGTCCGCAATTCCGGGGTCGGCGCGAGGTGTTGACGGGGTGCGGGGGTGCCCCTATGGTCCGTTCGAGTGGCTGAGCAGCGTCCGATATGTCGAACGAAGGGTGTCGGATGGCCACTTGTGCGCGAGACCAGAAGCCAGAGGGCCCCCACCTTCAGGAGACCGCATGTCAACCAGGAGACTCAGGACGGGTCTCACCGCCGGCGCCCTGATCGCCGGCGTACTCGTCGTCGCTCCGCCCACCGTCGCCGATCCGGCGGCGGCGGAGACCGACTACACCCTCTCCGTCGACGCCGGCGGGGCGGGGCCGACCATCGACGACACCCTGTACGGCGTCTTCTTCGAGGACATCAACCAGGCGGCGGACGGCGGCCTCTACGCCGAACTCGTCCAGAACCGCTCGTTCGAGTACAACCAGGCCGACCACGCCTCGTTCACCCCCCTGACCGCCTGGCGTGAGGTGTCGGCCGGCGCCACCGGAACGGCCCTGGCCGTGGACGACGACGGCCGGCTGAACGAGAACAACCGCGGCTATCTGCGGCTCGACCTCAACGGCGACGGCGCGTCGGCCGGCGACGGCTACGGTCTGGCGAACGCCGGCTGGGGCGGCATCGCCCTGGACGCGGGCGCCGCCTACGACTTCTCCGTCTGGGCCCGCACCGACCAGTCGCTCACCCCCCTGACCGTCCGGTTGCGCGACGACCAGGGGGCGGACCTCGCCGACCCGTTGACCGTCGAGATCGCCGGCGACGGCTGGGCCCGCTACTCGGGCACCCTGAACGCCACCGGGACCACCGACGCGGGCGAGATCGTCGTCACCGCCGGCGGCGCAGGCAGCGTGGCGCTCGACATGGTCTCGCTCTTCCCCCGGGACACCTACCTCGGCCGGGAGAACGGCCTCCGCCCCGACCTCGCCCAACGGGTCGCCGATCTGGAGCCCAGCTTTGTCCGCTTCCCCGGCGGCTGCATCGTCAACACCGGCAGCCACGAGGCGTACGAGGCACCGGACTTCCCGCGGGAGCGTTCCTTCCAGTGGAAGGAGACCGTCGGCCCGGTCGAGGAACGGCCGACCAACCACAACTTCTGGGGCTACAACCAGTCCTACGGCCTGGGCTACTACGAGTACTTCCAGTTCAGCGAGGACATCGGCGCCCTGCCGCTGCCCGTGCTGCCGGCGCTGGTCACCGGTTGCGGCGAGAACCACCACACCGACGACCCGGAGCTGCTGCGGCGGCATATCCAGGACGCCCTGGACCTGATCGAGTTCGCCAACGGCCCGGCCGACTCCGAATGGGGCGCGCTGCGCGCCGAGATGGGGCACCCCGAACCGTTCGGCCTCACCCATGTGGCCGTCGGCAACGAGGAGAACCTGGCCGAGGAGTTCTACGCCAACTTCGAGCAGTTCCGCGCGGCGATCGAGGCCGAGCACCCCGGGATCACGGTGGTGAGCAACTCGGGCCCGGGATCGAGCGGTCCGCTCTTCGACCATCTCTGGCGCCTCAACACCGAGGGCGGGGTCGAGCTGGTGGACGAGCACTTCTACAACTCGCCCGCCTGGTTCCTGGAGAACAACGACCGCTACGACTCCTATGACCGCGAGGGCCCGGACGTCTTCCTGGGGGAGTACGCCTCCCAGGACAACACCTTCTACAACGCCCTCGCCGAGGCGTCCTTCCTCACCGGCGTCGAACGGAACGCCGACGTCGTGAAGATGGCCTCCTACGCCCCGCTCTTCGCGCACGAGACCAACCACCAGTGGCATCCCGACCTGATCTGGTTCGACAACCGCGAGTCCTGGCCGTCCGCCAGCTACGAGGTGCAGAGGCTGTTCAGCACCAACCGGGGCCACCAGGTGGTGCCGAGCGAGGCCAGCGGCACCCCCGTGCCACTCGAACCGATCACCGGTGCGGTGGGCCTCGGCACCTGGCTGACCAGTGCCGCCTACGACGATGTGACGGTCACATCGGCCGATGGCGAGACCCTGTTCACGGAGGACTTCTCCGCCGGCGCCGAACGCTGGAGCGGGAACGGCAACGGGAGTTGGGCCGTCCAGGATGGCGCCTATGTCCAGCACGACACCGCCGCCGAGGACGCGCTGGTCACCGCGGGCGACCCCGGCTGGCACGACTACGACCTCAGCGTCACCGCCACCAAACAGGCCGGCGACGAGGGCTTTCTGATCGCCTTCGGCGTCCGGGGCACCGGAAACCACTACTGGTGGAACCTGGGCGGCTGGGGCAACACCGTGTCCGCCGTGGAACGGGCCGACGGGGGCGCGAAGAGCACACTCATCCAGAACGGCACCACGATCGAGACCGGCCGCGCCTATGACATCGAGATCCAGGTGCGCGGCCGCCAGGTCACGCTGCTGCTCGACGGCCAGGAGTGGGGCAGCTTCACCGACGACGCGGTCGCCGAGCCGTTCCGCCAGGTGGTGACCCGCGACCTGGAGACCGGCGAGCTGATCGTCAAGGTGGTCAACGCCCAGCAGGACGCCGCCCGTACGACGATCGATCTGGGCGCCGACGTCCAGGTCGGGGCCAGCGCCGAGCTGACGCTGCTGCGGGGCGATCCGGAGGCGGTGAACACCCGCACCGAGCGGCCCATCCAGCCGGAGACCTCGACGCTGGACGGGGTGGACAACACCTTCGTCCACACCTTCCCGCCGTACTCCGTGACCTTCCTGCGGATCCCGACGGACTGAGGGATCCCGGCCACGCTCCCCGCCCTCGACCCGGGCCATGACCCGGGTCGAGGAGCGGAGAGTTGGCGTCCCGTTCGATCCGTCCGCCGATGGATCGAACGAGGCGACGTCTGATGGACGTCAACCCGGCGCCCCGTGGTTCCTGAAACGCGTGGGGTGGGAGTTCCCGTCCCTCTCAGCCCTGTTCGAGGCCCCGCCGGATCGCCCGCTGCTCGTCGGTGGCGCGGTCCAGGGCGACCTGGTAGCGCGGGATCGCCCGCGCCAACTTCGTGTAGAGGCGCACCCCGTCCGCGGCCAGCCGGCGGATCTCCGCGTGCCGGTCGAGCCCCTGGCAGCCGGGCAGCACGGCGGACCGGAAGCGGCGCCGCTCCCGGATGAACGGCATCGGCTCGTCCGGTGCCACCGGCCACCGGTCGCGTTCGTGCGTCAACACCCTTGGATAGGTGACCATCAGACGGGCCATCAACAGTCGCGACGAGGCCGCCCCGGCGATCCGTTCGTCGGCCGGCACCGGCTCCTCGTCGGCGGGGTCGAGGCGGGGCAGCACGGGGAAGGGCCCGGAGAGCAGCGGGCCGACGGCCTCCGGAACGCCGCCGCCCGGATCGGCCAGATGCGCGGCCGCCAGCGCGGTGCGGGCGTGTGCCATGGCGAACCTGCGGGATCTGGCGGCCTCGATCGCCGGCACACCCTCGCGGCCGATGGCGCCCAGCGCGTAGAGCACGGGGGTGTGGTCCGTGCGCGGCAGGACGTTCCGCTCCTCCTCCTCGCGCCGGGACACGTTGCGGTACAGCAGAAAGGCGTTGATCCCCCGCTGGTAGGCCAGCCCGGCCCGCGTGGTGCGGCCGGCCGCCCGGAAATCCCGGGCCTGCCGCCAGGCGTCCAGTGCCTCCGCCAACCGGCGTTGGGTGTCGCGTGCCATCGTCCATCCCAGGGTGAGCGTCGATCGACCCGGGGGCGGCGCCCGACCCCGCGATGCCACGCTACCCGGGCGGTGCGGCGTGCGCAGGGGGCGCGGCGGCCGCTGTCCGGCAACTCGATGAGTTACCGGACAGCTACGGAGAGTTGTCTGCCAACATGGTGAGTTGGCGTCCAGGTGTGACATCTCTGTCGCCGTTTGACGGATGTGTCGCCAGTTGTGGGCGCGGTGCGGCCGGAAGGCCCATGGCCTCGGACTCAGATGCTCGCCGGTCGGGCGGCGGGCTCCGGGAGGGGGCGGGCGACCAGGGCGAAACGGTGGCAACTGACGTGCAGTGGGGCGCGGTTGTCCATCCGCCGATGCAGCGCGTCCAGTTGCTCAGCGTACCGATCGACATCGAAGTCCGGTACATGCCAGGGGGTGATGCGCAGAAACAACACCAGCGCGGCGATGTCCGCGATACGGTCCTCGACCCGCGCCTCCTGCCGCCAGTCGATCGCGAAGCCGCCGCGCTCCAGCTCCGCCACGGCGGAGGCCAGGGAGAAGTCCCGATAGGTGTGGGGCGGGGCGCCCAGGGCCTCGTTCACCTCCTCCAGATCCCGACCCCCGACCTGCTGGGTGACAAACACCCCGTCCGCCGTCAGCACCCGGCGCAACTCTGCCGGGTCATAGGCCGTATGGCGGCTGACGACCAGCCGGAACGAGGCGTCGGGGAAGGGCAGCCGGCCCTCCTCGCCACGCCGTTTACGGCGCCGAGGGCACGGGCGGGGCTCCGCACTGCCGGGGGGGGGATCCCTGGCCGTGCCGGGACGGCGGAGGCGTCGTAGCCTGGGCCTATGCCCGAACTGTCGGATGTCGAGGCGTATCGGCGGGTCCTGGCCGACTGTGGGCCGGGGCATCGCGTCACCCGTGTCGAGGTGCGGGACTCCGGGGTACTGCGCGGCGGGCTCACCGCCCGGCGGCTGCGGGACGCCGTCGCCGGGCGCCTGGTCACCGAGCCGCGCCGCCACGGCAAGTGGCTGATCATGCACACCGACGGGCCAGCGCTGCTCCTGCACTTCGGGATGACCGGGAAACTGGTCTGCGCCCCGGCGGACGAGGCCCCCGAACCGCACGACCGGGTGCTGTTCGGCCTGGACGACGACCGGCAGCTCCGCTTCCGCGACCAGCGCAAGCTGCGCGGCATCTGGCTCGCCCCCACCCCGGGCGATGTGGACCGGCTGCTCGCCGACCAGGGGCCCGACGCCCTCGGCATCAGCCGGGAGCAGCTGACGGACGCGCTCTCCGGGCGTCCCCGTCAGCTCAAGGCCGCACTGCTGGACCAGTCCGCCATCGCCGGTCTCGGCAATCTGCTCTCCGACGAGATCCTCTGGCACGCCCGGCTGCATCCTGGCCGGCGCGCCAACCAGCTGAGCGGGGAGCAACGCGGCCGGCTCGGCCGGTCGTTGCACCAGGTGCTGCGCGTCTCCGTCCGGGCCGGACACGTGCCGGCTCGGCGCTCCTGGCTGACCGGGCACCGGGACGTGACGCACGGGGACTGCCCGCGCTGCGGTACGGAGCTGGCGCACGGCCGGTACGCCGGCCGGGGGACCGTCTGGTGCCCCCGGGACCAGCCGGCCCCCGCCGGCTGACCTCCCCGGGGGGCGAAGGCCCCGCGCTGCGCCATTGGAGTCGGGCTCAACCGGTACGGCGTGTGCCGATCGGTCGGCAACCGGGCGGCTGCCTACTGTCCGGAACCGAGGCGCTCGCGCCCACCGGAAGCGCCGTCGCCCAGCTCGCCGCACAAAGGAGACCTCCCCATGACCACCACCGACGACTTCGTCCTCGATGTGACCAGGATTCGCGACGAGGCCAGGGCGCGGATGGAGGCCGGACCGGTGACCGACACCTACGGCCTCAACCACGACCGGGTCATCGGGGTGCTCAACGATGTCGTAGCTACCGAAGTAGTGTGCTGGTTGCGTTACACCCGACACGCCATCGCCGCCACCGGGATCGACCGGGCCCAGGTGTCCGCCGAGTTCACCGAGCACGCGAAGGAGGAGATGGACCACGCGCTGCGCGCGGCCGAGCGCGTCTCGCAGCTCGGCGGCGACCCGGACTTCGACCCCGCCACCCTGGCCCAGCGCGCCACCACCGACTACACCGCGCCCCGCGACGGCGACCTGGAGAAGATGCTCAAGGACAACCTCCTGGCCGAGCGCATCGTGATCTCCACCTATCAGGAGATCATCCGCTGGCTCGGCAACGAGGACCCCACCACCAGGCGGCTGCTGGAGTCCATCCTGGAGGAGGAGGAAGACCACGCGGACGATCTGGTCGACCTGTTGGGCATCTGAGCCGGAGCGGGTAGCCCCTGCCGCCGCCGGCCACCCCGGGCGGTCCCGCCCGGGGTGGCCGCTTCGGCTAGCCGGTCCCCCCATGCTCCACCGCTCCGGTCAGCCCATCCGCCGCCGGCTCGGCGTCGCCCCGTGGCGACGGCACCGGGCGGAACTGGGCGGCCTGGAGATCGTGCAACTCCCGGAAGTGCCCGCCCTCCGGCCGGGACAGCAGCTCCTCGGGGGTGCCGGACTCCACGAGTCGGCCCTCGTGCAGCACATGCACCACATCGGCGTGGCGCACCGAGGCCATCCGATGGGTGATCAGCACGACCGTCTCGCCCTGGTCGGCGAGCGATCTGATCTGCTCGAAGACCCGCTGCTCCGCCCGCGCGTCCAGCGCCGCCGTCGGTTCGTCCACCACCAGCAGCGGAGCGTCGCGATAGTGCGCCCTGGCGATGCCCAACCGCTGCCACTGCCCGCCGGAGAGCTGATGGCCGCCCTGGAAGGTCCGGGAGAGCAGTGTGCCCCAGCCCCCGGGCAGCCCCGCGATCATCTCCTCGATGCCGGCATGGCCGGCGGACTGCGCCAACCTCCCCTCGTCCACCGGGACTTCCGTCCGGGAGATGGTGGTGTTCACCCGGGCGGTCATCGGCCAGCGGTAGTGGTCCTGGTGCACGATGGAGCAGTGCCGGAAGACCGCCTGGCGGTCCAGCTCGGCCACGTCGATGTCGTTCCAGCGGATCGTGCCGCTCTGCGGCAGGTAGAGCCCGCAGAGCAGCTTGGCCAGGGTGCTCTTGCCCGAGCCGTTCTCCCCGACCAGGGCCACCACCGCGCCACGGTCCATCGGCATGGTGAGTGACACGTCCCGTAGCACGGGCTCTCCCGAGCCTCCCGGGTAGTGGAAGGTCACCCGCTCGAAGCTGATCTCCCGCACCTTCCGGGGCAGGGGCCGGCCGCCCTCGGGCATCCTGCGATGCTCGGACTCCCGCATCAGCCGATCAAGATCGCCCACATACAGCGACTCCTCGTGCAGATAGTTGATCTGCCGCACCAGGCTGTCCAGGTTTCCCGTGCCGCTGCGGATGGCCAACACCGCCGTGCCGGCGGCGGCCAGCGCCATCGTGCCGGTCCAGAGCAGCCCGGCCAACAGCAGATAGGTGCCCAGGGTGGCGATGCCCGTGCAGAGGGCGGCCAGCACCTCGGTGCGCGCCGCCAGCCGGGCGAGCCGGGCCTGCTCGTTCTCCTGGCTGATCGACATGCCACGGAAGTGCCGCAGCAGATAGGGCCCCACGCCGTGCACCCGGATCTCCGGCGCCGCGTCGGTGTCCGTCACCAGCCGGCTCAACATGCCGGCCGCCCTGCCGTGTTGCACCCAGCGGTGGAAGCTGCGGTAGCGACGACGCGCCACGCTCAGGGTGGCCCAGGCGCGCGGCAGCACGATCAGGGCCAGCATCGGCAGCAGGGCCGGATGCAGGGCGGTCAGCACGGTGGCCGCGGCCAGCAGGGACAACAGCGCACCGACGACGGAGACGCTGTGACGGATCATGTTGCGCGCCGAAGTCGCCCCGTACTGGGCCGACTCCAGCAGCCGATGGAAGTCGTCGTCCTCCATGGCCGACATCTCCACCTGGTAGGCCCGCTCCAGATAGCGTTCCCTCGCGAGCCGTTCGACCTTGGGCTCCAGAGGGCCGGTGAGCATGGTCGACAGCGCGCCGCAGAGCGCGCCCAGCCCGGCCACACAGGCCAGCAGCACGGCGACGGGCAGGGCGTCGCGCAGCCGGTCGGTGATCTCGCCGCCGGCCAGCAGCCTGGTCAACAGCCAGTTGACCCCCAGCAGGCCAAGGGCCTGACAGACGCCGGATGTCAGCTCGGCCAACGCGACCCGGACGGTGGCGCTCCGGTCGGCCCGCCAGGCGAGGCCGACCGCGCGGCCCACCAGACGCGGCATCTGACGGACCATGGTGCGCAGATCCAACTGGAAGCGCTCGCCCTCGTGCCGCGCCCAGGAGGTGTCATAGACGAGCTGGCCGCCGAACAGCTCCCGTTCGGATTCGGACACCTCGACCTCGGGGCCAAGATCCTCCGACGCTTTGCGGCGTGCTCTCATCGGCCGCTCCTCTCCGGTGCGGGAGCGCGGTACGGGATCGGTGGTTCGGGGGGACGCATGGCATCGCCTCTTCCGGAAGGGACGGGAAACGGCACGGCGAACAGGCGTCGACAGCAGCCGACTTGGTCGCCCTGGGTGATGCGTCGGCTACTTTATGGTTTGGGTCTGACAGCCGTCCGGCTATTTCGCCGCCGCCATCGCCTCTCGGTGGCCAGTTACCGTGCATTCCGGTATGGCGGCCGATGGGGCTCCGCGAGATGTGCGACAGGGAAGCGAACAGTGCCTCTTCCGTTCGCCTACGTGTTCGCCTGGGCGTCGCGGATCGTTGCACCGGCCAACCGGGGCCCGGGGGTTGTGGCCGCGTCCGGCCACCCCCGCTTTCCGAGCCGCCCGCCTGCGGCAGCTGGGCCGACGGCCCGAGCGGGCCGACGAAAATCGGCCAACTCACCGGCGGCGCGCGGCAGTCATCGACGCGCCCCCGGCGCACATCCACCGACGCCGCGAGCGCGCCCCGCTCCCTCCCCGGTGGCGCTCCCGGGCGGTCGTCACTGTCAGTGACGGCTCGTACGATGTGGGTCAGATCTGGGCGAGCCTCCCTGGCGCGTCCGTGAACGGAGGTCGGATCGATGGCTGACACCCCTGTCCGCCCCACTGGGCGGCGCGGGCTAATGACGCGGCGCCCGCTTGTCGGTCTCCGCGCCGGTCCCGTAGCCCTCGCCGTCGCTGCCGTCGCTGCCGTCGCTGCCGTCGCTGCCGTCGCTGCCGTCCTGGCCGTCCTGGCCGGCCGGATCGGCCGGGCCTGTGGCCTCGCTCGCCGCCGGCTCGGGGCCGGTCGTGGCAAGGCGGCGCTGCTCGTCCTCCACGATGCGGCGGGCCAGGGCGGCGTCCGAGAGATCGACCGCTTCGTCGGCGGAGGCCGCGGTGGCGCTGCGTCGGGCATACGCGTCGAACAGACGCTCCTTGCGGGCGAGCAGCGCCAGCATGCGCTGGTCCACGCTGTCGGTTGCCAGCAGTCGGTGCACCTGGACACGGCGAACCTGGCCCATCCGGTGGGCGCGGGCCACGGCCTGGCTCTCCCACGTCGGCTTCACCTGCGGCTCACAGAGGATCACCACGGAAGCGGCCTGCGCGTTGAGCCCCACGCCGCCGGCCTGGATCTGGCACAGCAGCACCGCGTGCCCGTCGACGGCGGCGAACCGGTCCACCAGTTCCTGCCGCGCGGCCGCGCCGAGCCGCCCGTCGACCGGGCCGAGCGGGGCGGGCTCCAGCGCGTCTCCCACGGTTCTCAGCACATCCCGGAAGAAGGAGAACACCAGCACCTTCAGTCCGTTGGCCGCGGCTTCGGCGACGATCTCCCGCAGCCGCCCCAGTTTCGCCGAGGTGGCCGGGGCGGCGTAGCCCGCTCGCCGCATCGCCATGAAGTTGCCCTGGGCCACGGCTGCCCGATAGGCCGCCAGATCCCCCGGCGAGAACTCCTCCCACTCGTCCACCCGCACCAACTCGGGCAGTTCCGTGAGTACATCCCGCTGGTTCCGCCGCAGATAGACAGGCGCCACGGAGCGGCGGAACGCCCGTGCACCCGCGACGGCCTTGCGATGGTGGACCTCCTCCACCAGTTCGGGACGCAGATAGCGCACCAGTTCGCGGAACTCCTCCACGCGGTTCTCCATGGGGGTCCCGGTCAGAAACAGCACCCGGTCCACCCGTTCCGTCCAGCCGGCGACGGCCAACGACCGTTGGGTGCCACGGTTCTTGACGAAATGAGCCTCGTCCAGCACCAGCATGGCCACCTCCGGTCCCGGCGCGTCGGGGCCTGGCAGCGCGCGCAGCCCGTCGAAGGTGGTGACGGCGACTCCGCCGTGCTCGGCCCACTCCGCGCGGCTCGCCTCGCGCTCCTGGCCGTGCAGCCGGAAGGCAGGAAGCGTGCTGCGCTCCTCGATCTCCCGTATCCAGTTCACCAGCACGCTCGCCGGCACCACCACCAGGAAGTGCCGCGCCCCCTCGGCGCGCAGATGGGCGAGCACCGCGACAGCCTGCACCGTCTTGCCCAGTCCCATCTCGTCGCCGAGAATCGCGCGTCGCCGTGCCAACGCGAACCTGGCGCCGAAGCTCTGGTAACCGCGCAGCGCCACTCGACGATGTGTGTCGTCCAGGGGCTGCCGGCGGACCTGTGCGACCACTTCGCCTGGGAGGAAGCCCTCGGCTCCCTCCCAGGCGCCCGAAGCGGAGGACAGCTCCCCGAGCACGGTGTGGTACTCGGCCGCCCGGGAGGCGAAGTCCAGCCACGCCGCGGCCTCGGACGGCGGCTCGCGCAGCAGGTCGGCCGAGGCTTGCGCGAGCAGCGTCGGCACGTCCCGCTCCTGGGCCTCCCGCAGGGTCTCGGCCAGCCGAGGGAGCGCCTCGCGCGCCGAGGCACGCCCCCGGCGACCGGCCACCAGCATGCGCAACCGGCCGGACGCCGGGCGCGTGTCGGCCAGCAGCGCGCTCACCTCGCGCGCCACCCGTTCCGCCGTCTCCACCGTGCGAGCCAGCTCGGGGCCGGCGGCGACCAGCCGGCCCAAGGCGACCACCAGGGCCGTGTGGCGGGGATCGTCCCCTCGCTCGATGTCGAGCCGGACGGTCACCGTCTCCTCCGCGGCGCCCGCGATCTGTCGTGCGGCGGCCTTGGCATGCCGCGCCGTCTGTTCACCGACTCCGGGAATCCGCCGGAGCCGGTACTCGGTGGCCTCGGCGATCCGGCCGACCGTGTCGAGGCCGGCGTCCTCGAAGGCGCCGATCCGCAGCCGGCCGGAGGTCACCTCGCGCAGCCGCGACACGGGGATGCGGTCCAACTCCGCCTGTACCAGTTCGGCCACCAGCGGCGTCAACGCGGCCCGCGCCTCGGCACCCGCCCAGGCGCGATCCCGCGTCACGGCCTCGGCCGCGAAGAGCAACGCGTCGGCCCGGGCGCGGAGTTCGCGTACGGTGCGCCCGGCCCGCCAGTTGACCTCGACCATCGCGCCCCCGTCTCGCCCGTCGACCCCCGGAAACCATCATGGTCCACCGGCGGCCGTGCCTCCTCGCGGGGGCGGGTCGGCTCACCTCCGCAGCGGCTTGGGTCCGGGTTGCCGCAGGCCGCCGGCGGACAAGCCGACGACCAGGGCGCCCGCCACCAGCGACACGCTCAGCCAGGCCGGCGCCCGATAGCCGAGACCGGCGTCGAGGGCCAGCCCACCGGCCCAAGGGCCCAGCGCCGCACCGACGTTGAACGCCGCGGTGGCGAACCCGCCGGCCAGCCGGGGCGCGTCGGTCGCGGCGTAGAGCACCATCGAGATCAGCGTCGAGCCCACGGCGAAGGACAACGCGCCCTGGACGAAGGCCAGAACGAGCAACGCCGCCGGCTCACCGGCGGTCAGGGCCAGCGTTCCCCAGCCCAGCAGCAGGGCGGGACCACCGATCAGCAGCAGCGCACCGGACCGGGTGTCGGCCAGCCGCCCGGCGATCGTCACCCCGACGAAGGACCCCAGGCCGAACAGCGCCAGCACGCCGGGCACCCAGGCATCCGCCAGGCTGCCGACCTCGGTGGCCAGCGGCGCCAGATAGGTGAAGGCACAGAACGTGGCACCGTTCACCAGCGCGCCCAGCGCCAGCACCAGCAGCAGCGCCGGGCGCCGCAGGGCGCGCAGTTCGGCACGGGCGCCGCCGCCCGCCCCCGTCACGCTTTCCGGCGCACCGGCCGGCACGGAGCGGGGAATGGCGAGCAGCGCGGGCACCGACACCAAGGCGACGGCCCAGAACGCGGCGCGCCAGCCCCAGAGTTGGCCCAGCAGCGCACCGCAGGGGACCCCCACCACACAGGCGGAGGTGACCCCGCCCAACAGCACGGCGGTGGCCCGCGCCTTGGCGTCCGGGGCCACCATCGCGGTCGCGGCGACCAGCGCCACCGCCAGAAAACCGGCGTTGGCCAGGGCCCCGACGACCCGGGTGGCCAACAGCAGCGGATAGCTGGTGGTCAACGCCCCCAGCACATGGCTCAGCAGAAAGACCGCGAGAAAGCCCCACAGCGCCGCGCGCCGCGACCAGCGCAGGCTCAGCAGGGCCATCGCGGGCGCCCCCACGATCATTCCGACGGCGAACGCCGAGGTCAGCGAGCCGGCGGCGGATACGGACACGTCCAGGTCGGCGGCGATCTCCGGGACAAGACCGGCCAACATGAACTCGGACGTCCCCTGGGCGAAGACCGCGAGGCCCAGCAGGAAAACAGCGAATGGCACGACAACACTCCACAACCACATCGTGGATCGACACGGAGAATCGACACGGCGACCGGCGAACCGGGCAGCGGAGCGTTCCGGCGGGAACGGAGCAACGTCGAGCTGGAGAGAGCTGGAAAGAGCCGGAAGGAGCCGGAGAGAGACCGTCAGGCGGCCACCGCGCGAGAGCGGCCCAGGGGCGGGAAGGCCCGAGGGCGAGAGAAACCCCGGGGAAACCCCAGGAGTTCGCGATCCGGTGGCAGGGGTCGGGCACGGGCCGCCCGGCGCCCGGCTGACGGGCGCGGCGGTGGTGTGGGACGACGGGAAGCCACCGGGGGACGGTGGCTAGCGTCTGGACGACTCCGGGCTGGACACGGGAGGCAGCCTAGCCACCCCGCCGGGCCCCCGTCGAACCGCTTCCTCGCGCGCCGGCCCGTCCGGCCAGCGGGCACCCCGGCCTTCCAGGGGCGGCCCGTCGTTAGACTGGCGCCGCCTTCGACCAGCCGCACAGGGAGTGACGTGTCCGCTACCACCCTCGATCCCGACGACCTCAAGGCCCCCGAGGATCTGGCGGCCTGGCTGGCCACCGCGACGGTGGCTCCCGAGATCGGCGCGCTCCGCCCCGACTACCGGGCGTTGCTGATCGCCGCGGACGGGCTGCTCCCCGGCCCCAGCGACGAGATCAGCGAGCGGCTGCTCGCCGGGGCCGAGAACGAGGCCAGGGCGCGGTTCGCCGACACCCCGCACGGCGAGCACCCGCATCTCGTGGCCTGGCACGAGGCGTTCCGGGCCGCCGGCGCCAAGCCCAAGCGCACCCGTCCCAGCGCGGACGCGCTGCTGCGCCGGCTGGCCACCGGGCTGCCCCGCGTCAACCGCCTCACGGACATCTACAACGCCGTCTCCATCGCCCATGTGGTGCCGCTCGGTGGGGAGGATCTCGACCACTACCGGGGCGCGCCCCGGCTGGTGCGGGCCACCGGCGACGAGACCTTCGACACCACGGCGAACGGCGAGTCCGTGGTGGAGTCGCCCGATCCGGGAGAGGTGGTCTGGCGCGACGGCGTCGGCGTCACCTGCCGCCGGTGGAACTGGCGCCAGTGCACGCGGACCCAGCTCACCGACACCACCACCCGCGCGCTCTTCGTCCTGGACGCGCTGGGGCCCATGGACGACGAGGCCCTGGAGCGCGCCGGCGACGCCCTGGTCGACGGTCTCCGCGCGGCCAGCCCTCGGCTGCGCGTCGTCACCCGTCTCGTCCCCGCGTCAACGGCGGGCTGACAAGCGGGAGTTGTCAACGGCTCGACGCCCCTTCGACGGGGCGTGGCGGGGCATGCCCTCTGGTTGACCGGCGCTCTGCTGTGCGAAAGTCCTTTTAGGCCATCGCTGACGGAAGTGGTAAGTCGCCGCAGGGGCGAGCGGGCCGGCCGCCTGGGGGCGCTGGTGTGGTTGCGAGTACGAGATCCGTGGGATGCGAGGGGCGGCGGGCGACGGGGCCCCCGGCCCCGCCGCGGGATCCGCCGACGCCCGTCCCGCTTCCGGGCGATGCCAACTCTCCGCGATGGTGCGGATATCCGGGCGAAGGCCGCTTTGTCCACCTCTCTCCTCGGGGCCGTGCCGGGGGTCGGTCCGCGCCGCCCAGGCGGCGGTGCCAGGCTCCGCGGGGGCGCAGAGGAGGCTCATATGTGCCGTAACACGGCATCCACTCAGCCTCAATGCTTGGTGGAGGGTGTGAAATGGCAACATCAACCGGGCCTCACACGGTGGACGAGGAGGTACCGGGCGATGTGATGTGCCGTGCCGGAGTCGGCGTCGGTGCGCGCGGGGTTGATCACACGGACACTCTGGGGGGCACGAGTGCGAGATTCCGAGGGCCGGGCAGCCGGGGCGGCGGCAGCCGCCCACAACGACCAGTCCGGCACGAACAGTGGCAACAGCGTGCAGGCGGCGACCATCCACGGCGATGTGTACTTCGGCCACCAACCGGCCCCCGCCCCCCGGACGCCGCGACAGCTGCCGCCACGGCCACGGCATTTCACCGGCCGCGCGGAGCAGCTGGCCAGGCTGGACGCGGTCTTCGAGCGAGCCGACTCGGAGGGTGTGCCAGGGGTGGTGATGATCAGCGGCCCGCCCGGTGTCGGGAAGACCTCGTTGGCCCTGGCCTGGCTGCACCGACGCATCGCGCGCCTCCCGGACGGGCAGCTCTTTGTCGACCTGCGGGGCCATCGCATACACGAACCGATCGAGATCAGCACCGTCCTGCCCCGTTTCCTGCAGGCGCTGGGTGTGGCGCCCGAGTCGATCCCCGGCGATCTGGCCGGGCAGACCGCGCTGTTCCGGACGGTCACCGCGGACCGGCGGCTGGCGGTGCTGTGCGACAACGCGATGTCGGCGGCCCAGGTGCGCCCGCTGATACCGGTCTCGCCGGGCAGCGTCTGCCTGGTGACCAGCCGGTGGCGGCTCACCTCGCTGGCGCTGGACGGTGCCGAGATGTTTCCGCTCGGGCCGCTGGACACCGGCTCCGCCCTCGAACTGCTCGGCCGCATCGTCGGTCAGGAACGGGTCGCCGCGCACGCCGCCGCCGCCCGTGAGCTGGTGACGGCGTACGGCCGTTTTCCCCTGGCGGTCTGTGTGGGGGCCGCGCTGCTGGCGAGCCGACCGGGGTGGAGCGTCGCCACCGCCGCGAGTCTGGTGATCAGCCCGCACACGGCGGCCGCCGACGCACCCGAGGAGGTTTCCATGAACACCAGCCTGGACCAGTTCCATGACGCACTGCCAGCGGAGGCCGGGCGGCTCTACCGTCGGCTGGGGGCCCATCCCGGGCCGGAGTTCGAGACGGAGCTGGCGCTGGCGGTCGCCCAGGCGGGCCCGCCGGTCGAGGATCCGGGCGGCTCGTTGGCCACGCTGGTCGAGGCAAACCTGTTGACGGCGGCCCCGGCCGGCCGCTACCGGTTCCACGACCTGATCCAGCGGCACGCGCAGTCGCGCGCCGAGGCGCAGGACTCGCCGGCACTGCGCGCGGAGACGGAGCGGCGCGTGATCGACCACTATCTGGCCACCGCCAACGCGGCGGACGCCGTCGTCTCTCCTCTTCGCAAGCGGCCGGAGCCGCACTATGTCCATCCGCCGGAAAGCCCCAGGGAATTCCCCGACACCGCCTCGGGAATCGCCTGGTTCACCACCGAACACACCAATCTCATCGCGACCCAACGCCTCGCCGTGGAAAGGGAGTACGACGACGCGGTCTGGCAACTCGCGGACGCGATGTGGCCGTTGTTCTCCTACCTGCGCGTCTATCACGACTGGATCATCAGCCAGGAACGGGGCGCCGCCGCCGCCGCGCGACTCGGGCACCTGCTGGGCGAGGCCAGGCTGCGGATGGGGCTCGGCATCGCCCTGCGCGAGGGCGGACGCCACAGGGAGGCCCTGGCCGTGTTCGACGAGGCACGGGAGCTGCGCCGCGCCCTGGGCGACCGTCGGGGCGAGGGGAACGTCTTGCACCAGGCCGGCCTCACCCACCGCCGGCTGGGCGATCTGGAAGGGGCCGCCGCCTGTTTCACCGAGGCGGTCGAGATCCGCGGCGAGGCGGCCGATCACTGGGGGGCGGCGCGCGGTCGGGCGCGGCTGGGGGAGCTGGCGAGCCTGCGGGGAGACCATCGGCGGGCGCTGGACCTGCTCGGCACCGCGCTGGCGACGCTGGGCGAGGCCCCGCCCTCCGTCCATCTCCTGATCGTTCGGCGCCTGATGGGGGAGGCATGCCTTCGGGCCGGGCAGCCGGCGGCGGCGCGTGCCCAGCTGCTGGAGACGTTGGAGCACCTGGGCGAGGTCGGTCAGGTCTTCGAGGCAGGACGGGTGCACGAGGCGTTGGCCGAGGTGGCGGCGGCGTCGGGGGACGACGAGACGGCCCGGGCGCATCTGGCGCGGGCCGAGGAGGTGTACGCCGAGGTCGGCGCCGTGCCCGATGCGGAGCGGGTGGCTCGCGGGCTGGCCGAGCCGGACTGACGACCGGCCGGCCGCGCGGGGTACCGCGCGCCCGGCCGTCGCACGGCGGGGCGCGCGGCCCCGCCCGGGCGGCTCAGCCGCCGTCGCGTCCCGGCAGCCAGGAGCTGACCCTGGTGCGCAGCGGGTAGACCCTCCGCAGCGCGGCCAACTCCCCGCCGGTCAGGAACCCTTCGGTCGCCGTCTCCGCGCCGATCTTCCAACCGGCGAACAGCACGGCCGACTCCAGCGCCTCCACCGGTTCACCCGCCGAGAGCCAACCGTGCAGGAAGGAGGCGAACAGCGCGTCGCCGGCCCCGTCGGTGCTGCGCACGGGGCGCGGGGTGACGGCGTCGATCTCCACCAGGCGCCCGTCGCGCAGCCCCATGACGCAGCCTTGCTCGCCCCGCCCGACGGCGGCCAACTGGCAGCCCGGGTAGCGGCCGAGCACCTCGCCAATCCACTCGGCGGGCGGGAGCCGCAGCCGCTCGTGGCTGCAGAAGAGCACGTCGGCCGCTTCGAACCAGGGGCGCTGCCCGGGATCGGTCAGATCCGCCGCCACATGGAGGTCGACGGCGACCGGCAGACCCAGCAGGTTCTTCGCGGTGTGCAGGAACGGCTCGCCGAACGGGGTGCTGGAGATGACCGCCAGATCGGCGTCCACGGACTGTTCGATGAACCGCTCCATCGGGTACTCCTGGGCCACCCCCGAGGCCGAGGCGCTTCTGGCCACCCGCCCGTCGGGCTCGACGAGGATCACCGTCTTCGCCGACTCCGGTGTGTCCACCACGCCGCGCCCCTCCAGCCCGTGCCGGCGCAGTGTGGCGCGAATGACCTCTCCCGCCTCGTCCGTGCCGACCAGGGTGCAGATCCTGGGATCGCTGCCCAGGCTCTTCAGCGCACTTCCCACATTGACCGAGCCGCCGACCACGGCGCACCGCATCCAGGACGGCCGGCGATACGCGTGGTACGGCAGTGGAAACACCTCGACCGGCATCGTCATGGCCAGTCTGGTCATTCCCACGATGGTGATATCTGGCATCGTTCCTCTCTTCCCCCGCTCTGCTCGAATTCCGGGCGGAACATGGCCCGTCGCGTTGATTGTGCGGGGGGAGTCCGGACAGAAACGTTGCAGTTTCCGTGCGGAGGGCGAGCAGCGCGCCGCCGGGGGGTGCTCAGCGTCGGGGTTGCTGCGGGGTGTCGGGCCCGCAGTCCTCGGGGGACATCCCATGTACTGCTCGCCAGATCGGGCTCGTTGGTGGTTTTCTCGGTCTCTGCCGGTTCTCTTGCCGAGTTTTCATTGGATGTCTAGCCTGGCTCAGGCCCTGGCATCCGTCATGCATGTTGGCCCCAGGAGGCCCACGATGAGGCAAGGGATCACCCGTAGGAACGCCATCAGGACGGCGATGGGAGGTGCGGCGGCAATGGCCGTGGGAGGTGTGTCCGTGGCGTCGGCGAAGGCGACGGGCGGCGCGGGGAGTGGCGGTGCGGCGGTGAACGCGGCGCCGTCACCGGAGTTGACGCTCTGGTACGACGCGCCGGCGAACGAGTGGGAGAGCGAGACGCTGCCGATCGGCAACGGCGCGCTGGGCGCGGCGATCTACGGCGGCGCGGCCGCCGAGCGGCTGCAGTTCAACGAGAAGACCCTGTGGACGGGCGGCCCCGGCTCGCCCGGCTACGACTTCGGCAACTGGCGCGAGCCGAGGCCGGGCGCGATCGAGGACGTCCAGCGGCAACTGGACGCGAACGGCCGTGCCACGCCCGAGGAGGTGGCGGCCAGGCTCGGACAGGGCAAGACCGGGTTCGGCGCCTACCAGACCTTCGGCGAGCTCACCCTCGCGTTCCCCGACACCCCGCAGAACCCGGACGGTTACCGCCGCGAACTGAGCATCGCCGAGGCCGTCTCCAGGGTCGGCTACTCGGCCGGCGGCGCCCAGCACACCAGGGAGTACTTCGCCTCCTACCCGGCCGGTGTGATCGTCGGGCGGATCGCCGCCGACCAGGGCGGACGGGTCTCGTTCACCCTGTCCTACGACGGGCCGCACCAGGGCGCCCAGGTGAGCGCGGCGAACGGACGGATCACCGTGCGCGGTGCCCTCCAGGACAACGGGCTGGTCTACGAGGCGCAGGTCCAGGTGCTGACCGAGGGCGGCAGCCGTGGTGAGGACGGGAACGGCGTCACCGTCTCCGGCGCTGACGCGGCCTGGTTCGTGCTGTCCGCCGGCACCGACTACGCCGACAGCTATCCCGAGTACCGGGGCGACGACCCGCACGACGCGGTGACCTCGGCCGTTGACGCCGCCGCCCAGCAGAGCTACCAGCAGCTGCGCGACGCCCATGTCGCCGACTACAGCGCGCTGTTCGACAGGGTGGCACTCGACATCGGGCAGCAGATGCCGGCGGATGTGCCCACGGACGCCCTGCTGGCGGGGTACGGCGGCGGCGACTCCGCGCGGGACAAGGCGCTGGAGGCGCTGTTCTTCGCCTATGGCCGCTATCTGCTGATCGCCTCCTCCCGCCCGGGATCGCTGCCGGCGAACCTGCAGGGGGTGTGGAACGAGTCGACCGCGCCGCCGTGGTCGGCCGACTACCACGTCAACATCAACCTGCAGATGAACTACTGGCCGGCCCATGTCACCAACCTCTTCGAGACGGCCGGGCCGCTGCACGAGTTCATCGACGCGCTCCGCGCCCCCGGACGTGAGTCCGCCCGGCAGATCTTCGAGTCGCGCGGCTGGGTGGTCGGCAACGAGACCAACCCGTACGGCTTCACCGGGCTCCACGACTGGGCCACCTCGTTCTGGTTCCCCGAGGCCGGCGCCTGGCTCAGCCGGCATCTGTGGGACCACTACCGCTTCACCCAGGACACCGACTTCCTGGCCGGCACGGCCTATCCGGTCCTCAAGGAGGTGTCGGAGTTCTGGCTGGACAATCTGCACACCGACCCCAGGGACGGGCTGCTGGTGGTCAGCCCCAGCTACTCGCCCGAGCACGGCGACTTCACCGCCGGCGCCGCGATGTCCCAGCAGATCGTCCACGAGGCGTTCACCTCCACCCTGGAGGCGGCCGAGATCCTGGGCACCGACCCGGAGCTGCGCCAGCAACTGGCCGCCGCCCTCGACGGGTTGGACCCGGGGCTGCGGATCGGCTCCTGGGGGCAGCTGCAGGAGTGGAAGGAGGACCTGGACGATCCGAACAACGATCACCGCCATGTCTCCCACCTCTACGCGCTGCACCCGGGCAACCGGATCACCCCGGGCAGCCCGGAGGCGGCTGCGGCCGAGGTCTCGTTGAACGCCAGGGGCGACGGCGGCACCGGCTGGAGCAAGGCATGGAAGATCAACTTCTGGGCGCGGCTCGGCGACGGCGACCACGCGCACACCATGCTGGCCCAGCAGCTGCGGGAGTCGACGCTGCCCAACCTGTGGGACACCCACCCGCCGTTCCAGATCGACGGGAACTTCGGCGCCACCTCGGGCGTGGCGGAGATGCTGCTGCAGAGCCACCACGGCGAGGTGGAACTGCTGCCCGCGCTGCCGGGGAGCTGGCCCGACGGGTCGGTGACGGGGCTGCGCGCGGTCGGCGACGTCACCGTGGACATCGACTGGGCGGACGGGCGGCCGACGAGTGCCCTGCTCACCGCCGGTCGTGACGGCGTGCTGCGGGTGCGTGGCGCGCTGGTGGCCGGCGGCTGTTCGGTCACCGACCGGACGGGCGGCGGGGTGACCACGCTGGCCGCCAGGGACGGGGTGGTGGAGATCCGGGCCAGCGCCGGACACTCCTACGAGATCACCGCGGGCTGACCCGCGAAGGACTCGACGGACTCGGGGCCCCGACCGGCGGATCGGGGCCCCGACCCCGTTCAGTGACGTGCCGTCACGCGGTGACGGCCGGCAGGACGCATTCCACGCCGGGGAAGTCGAGCGTCGCGCCGGTGGGGGTCAGGGTGCCCTCGTCCGGGTCCCGGTCCAGGACCACCACCGATCCGGTGCTCTGGTTGGCGACATAGAGACGCGACTCGTCGGCGTCCAGCGCTATGTGACGGGGGGTCGCCCCGCCGCTGTCGAAGTGGCCGACCAGGCGCGGCTCCGCCTCGTCCGCGCCGTCGACGGCGAAGACCGCGATGGAGTCATGGCCCCGGTTGGAGGCGTAGACGAACCGGCCGTCGGAGCTGACCAGCACCTCGGCGGCCGAGTTGCCGTCCGGTGAGGTGCCGTCGGGGAGCAGCGGGACCACGGCGCCGGGGGTGAGGGCGCCGCTGTCGGGGTCGTAGCCGCAGGCGGTCAGGGTCGAGTCCAACTCGCCCAGCACATAGGCGGTTTGCCCGCCCGGATGGAAGGCCAGATGGCGCGGCCCTGAGCCGGGCGGCAGCTTCGCCTCGTGCTCCTGGGTGAGTTGGCCGGCCTCCGCGTCGAAGGCGTAGACGAAGACGGAGTCGGTGCCCAGGTCGACGGCGAAGAGCCGTTCGCCGGTGGCGTCGGGCAGCACCTGGTGCGCGTGCGGTCCCTCCTGCCGGCCCGGGTGGGGACCCGAGCCGGTGTGCTGTACGACCTGGGTCACCTCCCCGGGGGTGCCGTCCGGCGCCAGCGCGACCACGGCCACCGTGCCGTCGTTGTAGTTGGCGGAGAAGGCGTGGCCGCCGGCCGGGTGGACGCTGACATGGCACGGCCCGTCGCCGAGCCCCGAGGTGCTGCCCAGCTCGCCCAGGACGGCGCCGTCCGCGTCCAGCGCGAAGGCGTCCAGCCGCCCGCCGTCGTCGCCGATGACGGAGTACAGGGCGTTGACCGTGGGCGACACCGCCAGGAACGACGAACGGGTGCCGGGGATCAGCGCGTCCACGGACAGCGCTCCCGAGGTGGGGTCGGCGCTGGCCACGCCGATCTCGTGCTGCACGGAACCGAGATAGAACCGCGTGGGGTCGGCCAGCGGTGCCGGGGCGCGCGTGCCCGAGGCGTGCGCGCCCGAGGCGACAAATGGCAGGCTGCCGGCGGTGGCGGCGAGAAGAGTCAGGGCGGTACGTCGGGTAACCGGTGGTGGGGGCATCGGTTTCCTCCTTGTAGTGACGGGTGGGTCCCTTGTTGCCAGGCTCAGCATCCAGGCAACCCCCGCCAATCGGAAGGGGGTTGGCGCCCGGGCCGGGAACCGGAACCTACGGCTTCGGGGCGAGCAGCAGCTCCAGCTGGCGCAGCGTCTCCTCGATGTCGATCTCCGGATCGAGCAGCCACTGGATCTGCAGGCCGTCGGAGGCCGCGATCACCAGCGCCGCCGCGGCCTCGGGGGCGATGTCGGCGCGGATGTCGCCCCGCGACTGGTCGGCCGCCACCTGCTCGGCCAGCCGCTGCCTGAGTCGTTCGAAGCGGGTGGCGAAGTACTCCCTGGACTCCTCGTGGTCGTCCTCCAGCGCGCCGGCCACCAGCGTCGAGTACAGCTGGACCAGCCCCGGCACCGCCCGGTTGCGGCGGGCCGCGTGGGTCATCACGCCGACCACCGAACCGCCGGCCGGCTCCGGATCCTCCTCCTCGCTGCGCTGCTCGGCGAACTTGTAGACCTCAAGCAGGAGTTGTTCCCTGGAGTCGAAGTAGTGCCGCAGCGCGGCATGGGACACCCCGATGGCGTCACCGATCGCCCGCAGCGACGTCCGCTGCGCGCCACGCTCGGTGAAGACCTCGATCGCCCGGGCCAGAATCTCGCGGCGACGTTCGATGCCCTTGGCGTAAGGGCCTCGGCGCGACGATCCGTTCGAGGTCCCTGCCGGCTCATCCATGGGGGCAGAGTAGTCCCGGAACCGGCAAAACCTCCATACGGAAGTTTTCAGTGCTAGCGTTTCTTCGGTAGCGCTCTCACCAGCCAGATTTCCTCATCAGCTTCCTCTTCAGCGAACCGGAGTCACCGTGCGTCCTGCCCGACACACCACGCGAGGCGGTCCCTCGCCCGGGCGGACGCGGGGCGGGTACACCGCCCGGTGGCTGTACCCACCCGTCCGCGTGGCGAACCCGCGCGCCTGAGTGCCCCGTCTGCTTCGCCCCGGGAAAGGAACCCCGTGAACTCCCCTCTGCCCTACCTCGACCCCGCGCTGCCTGTCGCCGAGCGCGTCGCCGACCTCCTCGGCCGGATGACCCTGCCGGAGAAGGTCGGGCAGATGCTGCAGCTCAACGCCAAGGACGGCGTGCGGGAGCATGTCGAGGAGATGCACGTCGGCTCGATCCTGCATGTCTCCCCGGAACGGGTGCTGGAGGCCGCCGAGCTGGTCCGGCAGACCCGGCTGCGCATTCCGCTGCTGGTCGCCGAGGACTGTATCCACGGGCACTCCTTCTGGGAAGGCGCGACGATCTTCCCCACCCAGCTGGGGATGGCCGCCACCTGGGACCCGGCCCTGATCGAGAAGGCCGCCCGGGCCACCGCCGTCGAGGTCGCCGCGACCGGCATCCACTGGACGTTCTCGCCGGTGCTGTGCATCACCCGCGACCTGCGGTGGGGCCGGGTCAGCGAGACCTTCGGCGAGGACCCGTTCCTGATCGGCGAGTTCGCCTCAGCGATGGTCCGCGGCTACCAGGGCGACGGGCTGACCGACCCCACCGCGATCCTGGCCTGCGCCAAGCACTTCGCCGGCTACTCGGAGACCCAGGGCGGACGCGACGCCAGCGAGGCCGACCTCAGCCAGCGCAAGCTCCGCTCCTGGTTCCTGCCACCCTTCGAACGCGTCGCACGCGAGGGCTGCCGCACCTTCATGCTCGGCTACCAGTCCATCGACGGCGTGCCGATCACCGTCAACGACTGGCTCCTCAACGATGTGCTGCGCGGCGAGTGGGACTACACCGGCACGCTGATCACCGACTGGGACAACGTCGGCCGGATGGTCTGGGAGCAGCATGTCTACGCCGACCACACCCAGGCCGCCGCGGCCGCGGTGCGCGCCGGCAACGACATGGTGATGACCACCCCGCAGTTCTTCGACGGCGCCCAGCGGGCGGTGGCCGAAGGGCTGCTGGACGAGGCCGACATTGACGCGGCCGTCGCCCGCATCCTGACCCTCAAGTTCGAGCTGGGCCTCTTCGAGAACCCGCGCCACCCCGAGCCGGCCCGCCAGGCCGAGGTCATCGGGATCGACGCGCACGCCGCCGTCAACCTCGACGTGGCCCGCCGCTCGCTGGTGCTGCTCCGCAACGACG
The DNA here is from genome assembly GCF_000974485.1 of Streptomyces sp. NBRC 109706. Lineage (GTDB taxonomy): Bacteria > Actinomycetota > Actinomycetes > Streptomycetales > Streptomycetaceae > Streptomyces. The sequence goes on from NZ_BBOM01000008.1 coordinate 397,988, forward strand.
GCGTCCTGCCGCTGGCCGGTGGGCTCACCGCCGACGAGGCGGGCCGCGCCCTCGCCCCGTCGGACGGCCGGCCCCGCACGGTGGCCGTGATCGGCCCCAACGCGGACGATCCGCACGCCCAACTCGGCGACTGGGCCGGCGCCTCCGGGCAGACCGACTGGCTGCCCGAGGGACACCCGCGCACGATGATCCAGACCGTGCTGGACGGCTTCCGCGACCAGGCCCCGGCCGACTGGACGATCACCCACGCGACCGGCGCCGAGATCCTGAGCGTCGGCGCCGACCCGGAGGGCGCGTTCTTCCCCGACGGGCAGCCCCGCCCCGATGTGGTGATCCCGGCCGAGCCCGACGAACGGCTGATCGCCGAGGCCGTCGCCGCCGCCGAGGCCGCCGACTATGTGGTGGCCGTCGTCGGCGACCGGATCGAGCTGATCGGCGAGGGCCGCTCCACGGCCACCCTGGAACTCGTCGGCGGCCAGGTCGCGTTGCTCGACGCGCTGGCCGCGACGGGCAAGCCCATGGTGGTGGTGCTGATCAGCTCCAAGCCGCTGGTGCTGCCCGACTCGGCGCTGGGGGCCTCGGCGCTGATCTACGCCGCCAACCCGGGGATGCGCGGCGGTCGCGCCGTCGCCGAGCTGGCGCTCGGCCTGATCGAGCCCACCGGCCGGCTGCCCGTCTCCTTCGCCCGGCACGTCGGCCAGCAGCCCACCTACTACAACCAGGTGCGCGGCCAGCACGGCACCCGTTACGCGGATCTGACGCAGAGCCCGGCGTTCGCGTTCGGCGAGGGCCTGAGCTACACCACCGTCGAGTACGACGAGTTGGAGGTGCTGACGCCGGTCCTGGAGAGCCACGAGACGGTGCGCGCGCGGGTCACCGTCCGCAACACCGGCTCCCGGCCGGTGCTGGAGACGGTCCAGCTCTATGTGAGCGACACCGTCACCTCGGTGACCTGGGCCGAGAAGGAGCTGAAGGGCTACCGCCAGGTGTCCCTCCGGCCGGGGGAGTCCACCGTGCTCTCCCTCGAACTCCCGGTCGCCGACTGCACCCTGGTGGACGCGAAGGGCCGCCGCACCGTGGAGCCCGGCGCCTTCGAGCTGCTGGTCGGGCCCTCCTCCAGGGACGACTCGCTGCTCCGGGCCGGCTTCACCGTCAAGGGCGTCTGATCGGGACCGCCCCGCCCCCGAACCCACCCGCCCGGGGGCGGGGCCTCAGGCCGCCGTGTTGAGGGCGAGTTTGCCCAGGTGCGTGCGGCTGGCCAGGGCGCTGTGCGCGGCCGCCGCCTCGGCCAGCGGGTAGAGCCCGCCGGTCACCGGGCGGAGCGCGCCGGTGCGGACCGCGCCGAACAACGCCTCGACGCCGGCGGACAACGCGGCGCGGTCCCCGTAGAGATGGGGCAGCCAGAAGCCGGAGACGGTGATCGACTTCTCCAGCAGCAGCCGGGTCGGCAGATCGGTCAGCCGGCCGCCGACATAGCCGTAGACCGCGACCCGCCCCCGCGGTGCCAGCGCGCCCAGCGTCTGGCGCAGCACCCGGCCGCCGGTCATCTCCAGGGCGGCCTGGACCGGGCCGCCGGCCGCCTCGACGACGCGGTCGGCGAGCTCTTCCGCGGTGGAGTCGACGGCGGCGGCCGCGCCCAGGTCAAGGGCGAGTTGACGCTTCTCCTCGGTGCTGGCGAGGGCCACCACCCGGGCGCCGGCCGCGTGCGCCAGCTGCACCGCCATCGAGCCGACCCCGCCGGCCGCCGCCGGGATCAGCACGCTCTCGCCGGGCCGCACGCCGGCCACGGTGAAGAGCAGATGCCAGGCCGCCTGCCCCTGGAGCGCCAGCGGAAGCGCCTGGTCGTCGCTGATGTCGTCGGGGATCTCCCAGGACACCCGCCGGTGCGCGTGGGCCTGTTCCGCGTATCCGCCGCCCCGGGTGAGCGCGAGCAGCCTGCGACCGTCGGGGGCCCGGCCCACCACCTCGTTGCCCGGCACACAGGGCAGGGTCATCGGCGCCAGATAGGAGTCCGTTCTGGTGTGCACATCGGCCCAGTTGACGCCGGCCCTGGTCACCCTGAGCACCTCGTGTGCGACCCGTGGCTCCAGATCCGGCACCTCGGCCAGGCGCAGCACCTCGGGGCCACCGAACTTCTCCATCACGACGGCGCGCATCTCGCCCCCGCCTTCCCTGCGTTGCTTCCCGGATCTCCCCGGCGGTCTTCCGGAGCAGCACGATAGAGCATGTGGTCACGTTGGGTCGTTGCACGATTACTCTGTGCGGATCCGGGGGTGCGGTGCGGTGGGGAGGCGGGCGCCCTCCGATGCGGGAATCGCACATAGAGCCGGGAGCGGGCCCGGTGCCGATGCCGCGTCAACCGGCCGCCCGGGGCGGCGTGCGATGCTGGGGGGCGTGGTCAGTGATCCCTTCGCCGCGGACGGCGCGCGCCGCAATCCCGAGTTGCGCCGGGTGGCCATGCGGCGGCAGGTCGCCGAGGCCGGGTTTGTGCGCGTCGACGTGCTGGCCAGGGAGTACGGCGTCAGCATCATGACGGTCCACCGGGATCTGGACGAGCTGGAGAAGCGCGGCTTCCTGCACAAGGTGCGCGGCGGCGCGACGAGCGCGCCGACCACCACCTTCCACGGTGATCTGGAACACCGGATGCAGGCGCAGGTGGAGGCCAAGTCGGCGATCGCGCGTGAGGTGTTGGCCACCGAGGTGGAGTCGGGGCAGGTGGTCGCGCTGGACGACAGCACCACCTCGCTGATGCTGGCGCGGCTGCTGCCGCAGCGCGCCCCGTTGACGGTGGTCACCCACTTCCTGCCGGTGATCCGGGCGTTGGCCGCCCAGCCGGGCATCGAGCTGATCGGCCTCGGCGGCCGCTATGACGCCTCCTACGACTCCTTCCTCGGCCGCGCCACCGCCGAGGCCGCCGCGGAGCTGCGCCCCGATGTGCTCTTCCTCTCCACCACGGCGGTCGCGGACGGGTTCTGCTACCTCCAGTCGCTGGGCACGATGATCACCCGGCGGGCGCTGATCGCCTCGGCGGCGCGGACGGTCGCGCTGATCGACCACACCAAGTTCGACCGCAGGGCACAGCACCGGCTGGTCGGCATAGCCGACCTCGACCGGGTGGTGGTGGACGACCGCACCCCCGATCTGACGGTCCGTGGGCTTCGGGCGCGCGGCGCCCGGGTCGATGTGGTACGCGGCGCCTGATCCGCGCTGTCGATGGTGCGGTGACTGCGAAGTCATGTGAAGTCAAACCCGATGTGCGGATGGTCCCATCCGGTCAACACCCGTCCCCACCTGCGAATTCGCAAATCGACTCGCGCCGGGCGACCAAGATCAATGTTAAAAGTTGCGAAATTTCTGAGCCCCTGCCTGTAATACGCCTCACTTCGGGCGAGGCCAGGAAGGGGCGCGGCAGGTGACTCTGGACGAACCGATCGCGGTGTGCGTGGACGCCGGCACCACCGTGATCAAGGCGGTGGTGTTCGACGCCGAAGGACGGGAACTCGCGGTGACCAGAAGGGACACCGCGGTACACCACCCCCGGCGCGGACTGGCCGAGCAGGACATGGACGAGGTCTGGCGGGCGGTCGTCGACACCGTGCGCGAGGCGGTCCGTCAGGTGGCACGGCCGGTACGGTTTCTGGCCCTCACCGCTCAGGGCGACGGCGCCTGGCTGGTCGACGAGGCCCACCGTCCGGTACGCCCCGCCGTCCTCTGGAACGACGCCCGCGCCGCCGACGTGGTGCGCGGCTGGGGCGCGGACGGCACCCTGGAGTCGGCCTTCCGGATCAACGCCTCGCTCACCAACGCCGGCCTCCCCAACGCGATCCTGCGGGCCCTGGACGTCGAGGAACCCGCGACCCTGGACCGCGCGCACGCCGTGCTGACCTGCGGCGGCTGGCTCTTCCTACGGCTCACCGGGGTGCTGGGCATCGAGGCGTCCGAGGCGTCGGCGCCCTGGCTCGACCTGCGCACCCGGGCCTACTCGGACCAACTGCTCGACCGGTACGGGCTGACCCACCGTCGCGCCCTGCTCCCCCCGCTGCTGACCGGCGACCAGCGGATGGCCGAGGTCACCGGGGACGTCGCCGAACAACTCGGCGTCCCGGCCGGCACCCCCGTGGTGCTCGCGCCCTACGACATCGTCTCCACCGCGCTCGGCACCGGCACCACCACCCCGGGACAGGCCACCTGTGTGCTGGGCACCACGCTCTGCACCGAGACGATGATCGACGCCCCCGACCCGGACGGTGAACCCTCGGGCCTCACCCTGGACTTCGGGATGCCGGGCCTGCTGATGCGCGCCTACCCGACGCTGGCCGGAACCGGCGTGCTGGACTGGCTGGTCGACCTGCTGGGCCTGGCCGACCACGCCGAACTCTCCGCGCTGGCCGCGCTGGCCCCACCGGGCGCCGAGGGCCTGCGGGTGCTGCCCTACCTCTCCCCGGCGGGGGAGCGGGCACCCTTTCTGGACCCGGCGGCCAGCGGACTGGTCACCGGCATGCTCTTCGCCCACCGCAGGGAACATCTGGCCCGCGCCGTGCTGGAAGGGCTGGCCCATGTCATCAGGGACTGCCTGGCGGCGGCGCCGCACCGGCCGGTGGAGCTGGCCCTGTGCGGGGGCGGCGCCGCCAGCGAGCTGTGGTGTCAACTGATCGCCGATATCACGGGAGTTCCCGCCGTGTGCACCGAGGACACCCAGGTCGGGGCGAAGGGCGCGCTGCTCTTCGCGCTGACCCTGCTCGGCGACCATCCCGACCTCACCACCGCCGCCGAGGCGCTGGTCCGCACCCGCCGGCGGTTCGAACCGGAGCCCGCGACCCGCGCCCTGCACGACCGTGAGCACGCCGAGTTCCTGGCCACCAGGGAACTGGCCGCCGCCCGGTGGAGCGATTGGCGGACCCATGACTGAGCCGCTGTGGATCGGCGTCGACCTGGGTACCCAGAGCGTGCGCGCGCTGGCCGTCGACGAGGAGGGACGGCAGATCGCCGCCGCCTCCCGGCCGTTGACCGGCCGGCGGAGCGGGCCGCGACACGAGCAGGATCCGGCCGACTGGTGGCGGGGGACCGTCGAGGCGCTGGCCGAGCTGACCGCGAACCTGGCCGGCCGGCCCGTCGGCGCGCTCGCCGTCTGCGCCACCTCCGGAACGGTGCTGCTCACCGACGCCGACGGCACCCCCCGCACCGCGGGGATGATGTACGACGACACCCGCGCCGGGGCGTTGGCCGCCGAGGCCCAGGAGGCGGGCGCCGCCCTCTGGTCGCGCCTCGGCTACCGGATGCAGCCGGCCTGGGCGCTGCCCAAGCTGCTGTGGTGGCGGGACGCCGGCCTGTTGACCGGCGGCGCGCGACTGACGCACCAGCCGGATGTGATCGCCGCCCGGCTCGTCGGCCGCCCCGTCGCCAGCGATTCCAGCCATGCGCTGAAGACCGGTTACGACCTGATCGCCGGCGGCTGGCCGACGGAGATCCTGGACGCGCTGCGCCTCGACCCGGCGGCGTTGCCCGAGGTGGTCCGGCCCGGCAGCGTCCTGGGCACCGTCGCCGCCGAGGCCGCCGCGCTCACCGGACTGCCGGTCGGCACCCCGGTGATCGCCGGCATGACGGACGGCTGCGCGGCCCAACTCGCCGCCGGCGCACTGGACATCGGGCAGTGGAACGCGGTCCTCGGCACCACCCTGGCGTTCAAGGGCGTCAGCGCGGCGCTGCCCCACGACCCGACGGGCGCCGTCTACTCGCATCGGGCGCCGCACGGCGATCTGTGGCTGCCGGGCGGCGCGTCCAGCACCGGCGCCGGCGCGATCCGCGCGCTCTTCCCCGACGCCGACGAAGCCGCCCTGGCCGAGCTGACCAGCGCCGCCGCCCGGGTGACCGAGGTCCCCGTCTGCTATCCGCTGGTCGGCGAGGGCGAACGCTTCCCCTTTGTACTGTCGACCGCGCGCGGTTTCCTGGGCGAAGGACCGCTGGCGTCGGACGGGGACGCGCCCACCGTGTTCGCCGCCGTCCTCACCGGGGTCGCCCATGTCGAGCGGCTTTCGTTCGCGCTGCTCGCGCAGGCCGGCGCCGATGTGGGGGGCCCGGTCGCCTTCACCGGCGGCGGGGCCCGCAACGACTGGTGGAACCAGCTGCGCTGCGACATGCTCGGCGTCCCCGTCTGGCTGCCGGAGAACCCCGAGCCGGCGCTCGGCATGGCGGTGCTCGCCGCCGGCGCCGTCTCCGGCGACATCCCGCTCGCCGCCCGACGCCTGGTGCGGGTGCGCCGCACCCTGCAGCCCGACCCCGAACGCACCGCCGCGCTGCTGCCCGGCTACCACGCCTTCGTCGAAGCCCTCGCCGCCCGCGACTGGCTCGATCCGCGCCTCGCCGAGCACCCGGGTTGACCTCCGGGGCAGAAACAGAACACCGAACCAACGGGCAGCCACTCCCAGGAGAGGAAACCAACCGACCGTGAACCAACCGATCCCCGCGCTGGTCGCCGGCGACGACTTCGTGCTGAACCGGCTGCTGGTCGACGCGCTGCACGAGGCCGGCGGCGCCTCGGCCTGGCAGGTACGCGAGCTGGAACTCCCTTGGCCCCATGTGCCGTTCGGCCCGGTCGCCGAGGTGGACGAGGCGTCGGGCTCCGAGGAGGAGATGATCGAGGCGCTGGCCGGCGCACGGGTCTGCCTGACACAGATGGGCCCGCTCACCGAACGCGTCCTCGCCGCCAGCCCCGATCTGGAGCTGTTCGCGGTCTGCCGGGGCGGCCCCGTCAACGCCGATCTGGCCGCCGCCACCCGGCACGGCGTCCGGGTCACCTACGCCCCCGGGCGCAACGCCGAATCGACCGCCGAGCACACCCTCGCGCTGATGCTGGCCGCGATGCGCCGCGTGCCGGAGGCACACGACAGCATGCGCGCCGGCCGCTGGGACAGCAAGCTCTACGCCTATCAGGCCACCGGGTTGGAGATCTCGGGGAGCACCGTGGGCCTGGTCGGCTGCGGCGCCATCGGCGCCCGGGTCGCCAGGGCACTGGTCGCGCTCGGCGCGCGGGTGCTGATCGCCGACCCCTACGCCGATCCGTCGACCCTGCCCGACGGCACCGGGGCGGTGCCGTTGGACGAACTCCTCGCCAACTCCGACGTGGTGTCGCTGCACGCCCGACTCACCGACGAGACCAGGGGGTTGATCGGCGCCGCCGAACTCGCCGCGATGCCCAGGGGCTCGGTGCTGGTCAACTGCGCGCGCGGCGCCCTGCTCGACTACACCGCGCTGGCCGGGGCGCTCGCCGACGGGCAGCTCTTCGCCGCCGGACTCGACGTCTACGACGACGAACCCCTCGCCGCCGACCACCCGTTGCGCCGCGCCCCGAACGTGGTGCTCACCCCGCACCTGGCCGGCGCCAGCCGCGCCGTCGCGCGCCGCGCCGCGCGACTGGTCGCGGCCGAGGCGGGGCGCTGGCTGCGCGGCGAACCCCCGCTGAACTGCGCCAACCCGGCCGTGCTGGCGGCGTCATGAAGGGCCGGCTGCTGCTGGCCCGGCACGCCGAGACCGTCTGGCACCGGGAGAACCGCTACGCCGGCTCGCGCAGCGACCCCGATCTCACCGAACGCGGACTGCGGCAGGTCGGGACGCTGGCCGCCGGCGCCAGGGCCGCCGGCGTGGACGCGGTGGTCAGCTCCGCGCTGCGCCGCGCCGTGCGCACCGCCGAGCCCGCCGCCCGGGCGGTCGGCGTCGAACTCCAACGGGTACCCGAACTGCGGGAGGTGGACTTCGGCGAACTGGAGGGACGTACCAGGGCCGAGGCCGATCCCGAGCGCGTGCGCCGGTTCCTCGCGGATCCGGTGGCGCATCCGTTCCCCGGGGCCGAACCGCCGGTCGAGGCCGCGGCGCGGGTCAGCGCCGCGCTGCGCTCGGTCGCCGAACGGCACCCGGAGAGCACCGTGTTGGTCGTGGCGCACAGCACCGGGCTCCGCCTGGCGCTGTGCGCACTCCTGGGCCTGCCGGTCGCCGAGTACCGGCGGATCTTCCCCCGTCTCGACAATGTCGCGGTCACCGAACTCCGGCTGCCCGACGACCCGTCCAGGCCCGCCTCCCTCCTGTCGCTCAACCGCATACTGCTGGCCTGAAAGGAAAGCACCGTGAGCCGACGATTCCTCGCCCTCTCCCTCACCGCCGTCTTCGCCGTGACCACGGCAACCGCCTGCTCGTCCGAGTCGGAGGAGGGTGGTGGCGGCGGTGGCGGCGACAACGCCAAGATCGCGTTCCTGATGCCCGACATCGCCTCGCCCCGCTACGAGATGTACGACGCTCCGCTCTTCGAGGCGAAGATCCAGGAGCTCTGCGCCGGCTGCGACGTCATCTACCAGAACGCCAACGCCGACGCCTCCCGCCAGCAGGAACAGGCCAACTCGGCGCTGGCGCAGGGCGCCGACGTGATCGTGATCGATCCCGTCGACTCCGACGCCTCGGCCAGCATCGTGAACGCCGCCCGCTCCCAGGGCGTGCCGGTGATCGCCTACGACCGGCCGATCTCCAGCACCCCGGCGGACTACTACATATCCTTCGACAACGAGGCGATCGGCGAGAGCATCGGCCAGTCGCTGGTCGACCATCTCGACGAGACCGGCGCCGAGGGCGGGCTGCTCCAGGTCAACGGCTCCCCGACGGACGCCGCCGCCGGCCTGATCAAGCAGGGCATCCACAACGCGATCGACGACAGCGGCTACGAGCTGCTGGCCGAGTTCGACACCCCCGGCTGGCAGCCGGCCGAAGCGCAGGACTGGGTGGCGGGCCAGATCAACAGGTTCGACGACGCGATAGCCGGCGTGGTCGCGGCCAACGACGGCACCGGTGGCGCCTCCATCGCCGCCTTCCAGGCCGCCGGCGCCTCGATCCCGCCTGTCACCGGGAACGACTTCGAGGTGGCCGCCGCCCAACGCATCGTCGCCGGCTACCAGTACAACACCATCTCCAAGCCCATCAAGATCGTCGCCGAGGCGGCGGCCGAGGTGGCCTGGCAGTTCGTCCAGGGCGAGACCCCCGAGGGGGAGGTCGAGCTGTTCGACACCCCGTCGCAGCTCTTCGAACCCACCGTGGTGACCCTGGAGAACCTGCCCGAGGTGCTGGCCGAATCCGACCAGATGGACGCCTCCGAGGTGTGCACCGCCGAGTACGCGGATGCCTGCACCGAGGCCGGCATCGTCTGGGAGGAGTGATGACGGCCCAGCACCCCGCGAGCGGGGCGCCCGCCACGGCGACCCGGCCGATCCTGGCGCTGCGCGCCATCAGTAAGAACTTCGGAGCCGTCGCCGCGCTCACCGAGGTGGATCTCGATGTCGCCGCCGGCGAGGTGGTCGCCGTGGTCGGCGACAACGGCGCCGGCAAGTCGACGCTGGTCAAGGTGCTCGCCGGCGTCCACCGCGCGGACAGCGGATCGATCGCCTTCGACGAGCGGGAGGTGACCATCACCAGCCCGGCCGACGCGCACGACCTCGGTATCGCGACGGTCTTCCAGGACTTGGCGCTCTGCGAGAACCTCAATGTGATCCAGAACCTCTTCCTCGGCCGGGAGTTGCGCCCCGGCCGGCTGGACGAGGTCACCATGGAGATCAGGTCCTGGGAGCTGCTGCGGCAGCTGTCCGCGAAGATCCCCACGGTGCGGGTCCCGGTCGCCTCGCTCTCCGGCGGGCAACGGCAGACCGTGGCCATCGCCCGCTCGCTGCTCGGCGACCCCAAGGTGATCGTCCTGGACGAGCCGACGGCCGCGCTGGGCGTGGCCCAGACCGCCGAAGTGCTCAATCTGATCGAACGCCTTCGGGAACGCGGCCTGGGCGTGATCATGATCAGCCACAACATGGAGGACGTCCGCGCCGTCGCCGACCGGGTCGTGGTGCTGCGGCTCGGCCGCAACAACGGCGTCTTCGACGCCGCGACCGCCTCGTCCGAGGAGATCGTCGCGGCCATGATCGGGGCGAGCGACAACGTGGTGTCCCGCCGCAGAAACCGAAGGGAGCGACCGGGCGATGAGTGACGTCAAGGCCGCCCAGGAGGCGGCGCCGCTCGACCTGTTGGACGAACGGCTGCGCAAGGGCGAGGGCATCAGGCCGGTGCTGACCGGCATCTGGGACCGGATCCGCTCCGGCGACCTCGGCGCGCTGCCGATCGTCCTGGGCCTGGTGGTGATCGCGGTCGTCTTCCAGTCCCTGAACTCCGTCTTCCTCTCCAGCGCCAACCTGGTGAACCTGCTGATGGAGAGCGCGTCCGTCGGCATCATCGCGCTGGGCGTGGTCTGTGTGCTGCTGGTCGGGCAGATCGACCTCTCGGTCGGCTCGGTCAGTGGCCTGGCCGCCGCGCTCACCGCCGTCACCTTCGTCCGGGAGGGCTGGCCGCTGCCCCTGTCCATGGCGGCGGCGATCGGCGCCGGCGCGGTGATCGGCTGGCTCTACGCCCAGATGGTCACCCGGCTCGGCGTGCCCAGCTTCGTGGCCACCCTGGCCGGGCTGCTCAGCTTCCTCGGCCTCCAGCTCTGGCTGCTCGGCGACACCGGCGCGATCAATCTGCCGTTCGACTCCGATCTGGTGCACTTCGCGCAACTCGCCTTCGTACCCGAGTGGTTGTCCTATCTCCTGGTGGTGGTCGCCGCCGGCTGGCTCTTCGCCACCGGCTACGGCCTGGCGAGGACCCGGCGCGCCGCGGGACTCTCCGCCCGCTCCACCACGCTGCTGGTGGCGCGCAGCGCCAGCGTGCTGGCGGGGCTCGGCTTCGCCGCCTGGTATCTCAACCGGGCCCGGGGCGTCGGCTGGCTCTTCGTCAGCTTTGTCGCCCTGGTGCTGGTGCTCAACTACGCGCTCACCCGCACCTCCTGGGGACGTTCGGTGTTCGCCGTCGGCGGCAACGCGGAGGCCGCCCGCCGGGCCGGCATCAATGTGGGACGCGTCTACACCTCGGTGTTCGTGCTCTGCTCCTCGCTGGCCGCGCTCGGCGGCATGGTGGCCGCCGCCCGGCTGGCGGCGGCCAACCAGTCCAGCGGCGGCGGCGATATCAACCTCAACGCGATCGCCGCCGCCGTGATCGGCGGCACCAGCCTCTTCGGCGGCCGGGGCAGCGCGTTCGCCGCGCTGCTCGGCATCCTGGTGATCCAGTCCATCTCCAACGGGCTGACGCTGCTGGACCTGGACTCGTCGTTCCGCTTCATCATCACCGGTCTGGTCCTGGCGGTGGCCGTGATGCTCGACTCGGTGGCCCGCCGCTCCCGGGTCGCCCACGGCCGCGCCGCCTGAAACGTGCCGCCTGGAGGCGCCGCCTGAAACGTGCCGTGCCGCCCCCCTCGCCGCCGGACCCCTAACGGGCATGGCGGCGGGGGGACTTCCTCGCCCCGCCCCGGAACGCGCCACGCCACAGCAGCCAGCCGCAGAGTACCGCCATGGGGACGATCGGCAGCCAGGTCAGCGTGGTCGCGCCGAGCCCGTCGCCGCCGTCCGGGTCCTCCATCAGAACGGCGAGCAGCAGTGACAGCACCATGTTGTTGCCCGCGTGCGCCAGCGCCGCCGTCCATATGCTGCCGCTGCGGATGAACAGCCAGGCCAGCAGCATCTCCTGCAGCAGGAACGAGACCGTCCAGACCAGCAGACCGGCGCCGACGTTGCCGAACTCCACATAGCCGACAAACGCCAGCGGATAGTGCCACACGGCCCAGATCAGCCCGGTCACCGTGATCGAACGGAGCTGACCGCCGCCGATCCGCGGCCGCAGATAGCTGGTCCAGCCGAACTCCTCGCCCCAGTAGACCGGCGCCAACAGCGGCATCACACTCACCAGCAGCAGGACCGTCAGCCACCAGGGGACGCCCGGCAGGGCATCGCGCAACGGGGCGAGATCACCGTCCCACAGCCCCAGCAGCACGGCCGTGCCCGCCGCACCGGCCGTGATCGCCAACGGGCCCAGCCAGGCCGCGACATAGTAGGGCCAGGCGCCGCGCAGCCGCAGCCCGAGCCCCGCGTCCGCGAAGCCCTCCCGGGTCACCCAGCGCCGCGCCACGATCGCGCCCAGCGCGGGCATGAAGGCGAACGGCAGCTGCACCAGGGGATTGACCAGGGACTGGCCCAGGGCGTTGGCGCCCAGCACCCACAGCCAGCCGCCGCCGAAGGCGATGGCGAAGAAGGCCACCAACCCCCTGCGCCTCGCCCTGTCGGACGGCGTCGGGGCGGCGTCGGGCGTGTCCAGGAGCGGAACGGCGGTCATCGGCGGAACCCCTTCTCCGAGTCGGCGCGCTGTCGGGCGGCACCGGTGAGCAGAACAATGGCGAGCAGCAGCAGGGCGATCCCCACGAAGACGGCCGGATGCGGCCCCGCCGGGCGCCCGTCGTCCCGCACCGCGCCCATGAAGTCGAGCAGCGGCAGACCGTTGGCCGTCATGTACCAGACCGGCAGGTAGACGGCCTGGAACGCGCGGCGGGTGCGGCTGAGGGTGCCCAGCGCGAGCGCCAGGGACGGCACGAACAGCACCCCGCCCACCCAGGCGGCGACCCCGGCCCCGTCGCCCGCCGCCACCAGCCGGACCAGCGCGGTCAGTCCCGTCGCCGCCGTCAGGGCGAGGCCGGCGCACCACTCCGCCAGGGTCCGCCGCACCACGGAGGGGCAGGCGTCCAACAGCACGGCGACGCCGTGCTCGTGGCGCTGCGCCCCCAGCCGCGACCACACCAGCAGCGGCCACAGCCAGGCGAGCGGCAGCACGATCCGGCTGACCGAGTCGAGCGGGGCGACCAGCGCGGCCAGCGAGACCACCGCGACACCGGCCCACCACCACAGCGGGCCATGCGCCAGCAACCGCGACTCCCCGACGAACAGCCGAGGCAGCGGCCGGCCGAAGGCCGCGGGGGTACGCGGGGGACCGGCGGGGGCGGCCGGGCCCCGCGGCGGCTCGGGCGTGAGCGACGCCACGGCGGTGGCCTTCGGCGCGGTGCGCGACGACGCCCGCCCCGACCTGGCCGGATCGAAACGGTGGAACCACAGCGCCGGCAGCAGGGCCAGCGGCAGCGCGAGCAGTGTCACCGCCAGCCGCCCGGCGAGGAACCAGCCGTCCGGCGTGAAACCGCTCCAGACAAAGGTCCGCAGCGGTTCCTCCACCATGGTGAGGCCCAGGCTGAAGTCCCCACCGGACAGCGACATCCCCTGCCCCGCCAGCTCGTCGCCCATCGAGGCCGCGACCTCGTGCACCCCGGTGCCGCCCAGTGGCGCCGACGGACTCTGACCGCCCACCACCAGCAGCAGCCAGACGAAGAACCAGATGCCGTTGCCCAGGCCCGATCGCAGCACCGGCGTCGTCTCGAACAGCACGGCCGCCGCCGCGGTCACCACCACCATCGGCAGGGTCAGCACCAGGAACGGCAGCAGCAGCGGCACCGGTTCGAGTGTCCGGTCCTCCGCGCGCGCCAGCTGCATGACCACGGCGGTGCCCGCCAGGACGACGGCCATGGAACCGAGCAGCAGCACATTGCTCAGGAACTTCGACGCCAGATAGCGCCACCGACTCAGCGGCGTCGCCGCCAGCAGCTGACCCACGCCCGAGGACTCGTCCCTGGCCACGCCGTTGCGCGCCACATAGAAGCCGCCGAACGTCAGCCAGAGCGTCCCGGCCAGCGCCGTGGCCATCCCGACGTAGTGGCTGTTGTAGAGGCCCCGATAGTCGCCCAGCTGCATGATCACCCAGCGGCTGTCGACCGACGGCACCGCCAGACAGCCGAGCGCGACCGCCCCGGCCAGCGTTACCGCGTAAGCGGGCCGCCGCACCCGGTCCAGGAAGTCCGCGAAGGCCAGCCGGCCCGACGCCCCCCTCACGGCAGCTCCCCGGGCGTGCCCGTCGAGCCGACGACGGCCAGATAGACATCCTCAAGGCCCGGTTCGACCGGTCGTGCGTCGAAGGACGGCGCCCCGTCGGCCAGCACCCGCAGCCGCACCCCGGCGTCCGTGCGGAGCATCCGGCTCACCAGATGCCGGGTCCTGACCATCGGCACCTGCTCGGGTGCGATCGTCAACTCCCACACCCGGCCCGACATCTCGCGCAGCAACTCGCCCGGCGAGCCCCGACGCACCAGCCGACCGCCGACCATCACGGCGATGTCCGAGGCCACCGACTCGATATCGGAGACGATATGGGTGGAGAGCAACACCGCCCGGTCGGCCGCCAGATCGCTGAGCAGATTGCGGAACCGCACCCGCTCCTCGGGGTCGAGCCCGGCGGTCGGCTCGTCCACCACCAGCACCCGGGGATCGGCGAGCAGACTCTGCGCGATGCCGACCCGGCGCAGCATTCCGCCGGAATAGCCGCCCAGCGGCCGCCGGGCGGCGTCGGTGAGATTCACCGTCTCCAGGAGTTCCCCGATACGTGCCCGCGCCGAACGGGCCGAAAGCCCTTTCGCCGCGGCCAGATAGGAAAGGAACTCCCAGGCGTTCAGCTGCGGATGGACGCCGAAATCCTGCGGCAGATAACCGAGCGCGCGCCGCAACGGCTCCGGCTGGGCGACGGCGTCCGCGCCGTCGAACAGCAGGGAACCGCTGCTGGGCCGGGTGACGGTGGCACATATCCGCATCAGCGATGACTTGCCGGCGCCGTTGGGGCCGAGCAGCCCCAGCACTCCGGGGCCCAGACGCAGTGTCATTCCGGAAACGGCGTGTCTGCCGTCCCGATAGACCTTTCCGATATCGATCAGTTCGAGCATGCCGAAACTCTCGCCCAACGGCCCCTACCGGCACATCACGGCCGGGAGGGAATTTCTCTCCCCCGATCGGGGGAGAGAGGAAATGGCCCACCGGGGGAGGTAGTTGTCAGAGCCCACTGCGATACTTCCCGGTGTGCGGATTCTTCTGCGCCCGCTCCGGCGGGCCGACACCTACCGGGGCTGGGCCCTGGCCATGGCGGGGGCGGCCTTCGGCCTCCCGGCCGTGGCCGTCGCGTTCGTGGCCGCCCTCGCCCCGGGCGACTGGGCGAGGGCCACCCGCTGGGCGGCCTTCGTCGTGCTGCTCGCGCTGCTGACCGTGGCCGCCGGCGCCCTGCCCGCCGTCCGGCGCCTGCATGTCCGGTTGGCCAACCGCCTGTTGAACACCGGCCTCCCCGCTCCGCTGCCCCGGGCCGGCTCCGCCTGGTCGGCGGGGATCCGCACGACGGCCTGGCTCGTTCTGCACCAGGCCGTCGGCTGGGCGCTGTTCGCCGGCACCCTGGTCTGTGTCACCAGCGCCCTGGTGTTCACCGGCGTCTGGATAGGCGGCGGGGACGACATCACGTTCTTCAACCTCTCGGTCCATATCGCCGCCGGGCCCGCCGGGGCGTGGACGCCGCCCGTCTCCGCCACGGCCCTCCTGCTGGGCGCGCTGTCGAGCGCCGCGGCCACCCGACTGCTGCGCCGCGCGGCCCCCGCGCTGCTGGGCCACGACCCGGACGAACGGTTCGCCGCCCTCGAAACGCAGATACGCGAGTTGGAACAGCGCAACCTGCTGGCGCGCGAGCTGCACGACTCCGTCGGCCACACCCTCACCGCTGCCACCGTCCAGGCGGCCGTGGCGGGCCAACTGCTGGAGACCGATCCGGCGGCGGCCCGGCGGGCGCTCACCGCCATAGAGGAGTCCAGCCGCAGCGCCCTGGACGATCTCGACCATGTCCTCGGCGTGCTGCGCGAGGGCCGTGCCCCCACCACCCCCGAGCACACCCTCGCCGATCTCGCGCCGCTGCTGGACCGCCTGCGCCACACGGGCACCGACATAGACGCCCGTGCGGAGGGCGATCTCACCCGGCTGCCCGCCGCCGTCTCCCGCGAGGCCTACCGGATAGTGCAGGAGGGCCTGACCAACGCCCTGCGCCACGCCCGCCACGCGCCCGTCACCCTGCGGGTCACCGCCGCCGACGACTGGCTCGCCATCGAGCTGAGCAATCCGCTGCCCGAGCGGCGCATCCCCCGTGCGCCGAGGCCACGCGGTGGGCGCGGGCTCACCGGCCTGGGCGAGCGAGTGCGGCTGCTGCGCGGCGAGTTCACCGCCGGCCGCGACGCCAGGAAGGAGCGCTGGCGGCTCGCCGCGCGCATCCCCCTGCGGCCCGTCTCATGACCGGCGAGCCGCTGACCCTGCTGCTCGTCGACGACGACGAGCTGACCCGCACCGGGCTGCACGCCCTGTTGTCCGCCCAGCCCGATCTGACCGTGGTCGGCGAGGCGGCGGACGGTGCCGAGTCGCTGCCGCTCGTCGAGCGGCTGCGCCCCGATGTCGTCCTGATGGACGTCCGGATGCCCCGCATGGACGGCATCGAGGCCACCCGCCGGCTGCGCGCCGCCGACGACCCGCCGAAGATCATCGTCATCACCACCTTCGAGAGCGACGACTACATCTATGACGCGCTGCGCGCCGGCGCGGACGGCTTCCTGCTCAAACGTGCCCCGGTTCGGCAGATCGCGCAGGCCGTCCGGCTGGTCGCCGCCGGCGACACCCTCCTCTTCCCCGACGCCGTGCGCGGACTGGTCGGCGCACGCGCCGCCCCCGCCGGCCGCCCCCGGCTCCCGGCCCCGCTCACCGGCCGCGAGACGGACATTCTGCGGCTGATGGCCTCCGGCCTCTCCAACCCGCAGATCGCCGACCACCTCACCGTCGGCATGGAGACCGTCAAGACCCATGTCAGCAACGTCCTGGCCAAGCTCGGCGCCCGCAACCGCACCCAGGCCGTGATCTTCGCCTACGAGAGCGGCATCGTCACACCTGGCGAACGCGCGCTCGGCCCGCCATGAGGGCACCCGAAACGAGGCGACCGCTCGACCGGCCCGTTCGGTGGGCCCGTTATTCGGCTGGCCCGGCCCGTCGGGGGGCTGGCAGGCTGCCGTCATGGATGCCCCGACCGCAGACGGAGTGGAACTGCCCTGGCTGGGACCGCCCGTCGACGCCCGTCCCCTGCTGGCACCCGAACTGGCCGAGCTGTGCCGCATGTTGCGCGCGCTGCCGGCCGCCGACTGGCGGGCCCCCGCGGTGCCGGGGTGGACGGTGCGGGATCTCGCCGCGCATCTGCTCGGCGATCTCCAGGGCCGTCTCGGACACGACCTCGAAGGGCGACCGCTGGCCCGGGTCCGCGCCCCCGGCGAGTCGTTGGAGGCATGGATCCACCGGGCCAACCAGGAGTGGATCGACGCCCACGCCGACCTCGCCCCGAGCGCGCTGGTCGACGCCCTGGAGCGCGCCGCGCCCCGCGTCGTCGCCCGGTTCCGGCGGGCCGATCCCCGGGCGCCGGCCGTCGCCGTCTCCTGGGCGGGCGCCGATCCGGCGCCCGCCTGGTTGGACTGCGCCAGGGAACTCACCGAGTACTGGACGCACCGGCAGCAGATCCGGCATGCCGTCGGCCGGCCGACGGATCCCGAACCTGCCGTGCTGGCCGTCGTGTTGGACACCCTGTTCCGCGCGCTGCCGCATACCCTCCGCGACCATCGGGCGCCCGCCGGCAGTCAGCTGGGCGTGCGGGTGCCGGGGCCCGCCGGCGGCGTATGGACCGTGACCGCCACCGGCCGGGGCTGGTCCCTGGCCCCGCCGCCCACCGGCCGGCCGGCGGCCACCGTGGAATGGGACGCGGAGACCGCCTGGCGGCTCTGCACCCGGTCCGTCGACCCGGCCACGGCCCTCGCCCGCGCCCGCGTCACGGGCGACCGGACGCTCGCGGCGGCCGCCGCCCGGATCGTCTCCATCGTCCACTGAGTTCTCCCCCGGCGGGGAACGCACGGCGGGTGGGGGACGTTGCCCCGGCATGACCCGGAGAAACGCCTGGTCGCGCTGGTATCGGGGCGACTGCCACGTGCACTCGACGCACTCGGACGGCACCCTGACGCCCGAGCGGATCGCCGCCGACGCCCGCGCCCTCGGCCTGGACTTCCTCGCGACCACCGAGCACAACACCGCCGCCGCGCACGCCCCCTGGGGCAGGCTCGCCGCCGACGATCTGCTGGTGATCCTCGGCGAGGAGGTCACCACCGACGACGGCCACTGGCTGGCGCTGGGCCTTCCGCCCGGCCGGCTGATCGACTGGCGGCACGGCGCAGGCGACGGGACGCTCGCGCGGCGCCGGCGGGAGGTCACGGACGCCGGCGGGCTGACCGTGGCCGCCCACCCGCACGCGCCCTACCCCACCGGCACCCTGCGCCATCCCTACCCGGGCTTCGACGTCGTCGAGGTGTGGAACGGGCTCTGGTCCTCCGACCGCCCGTGGAACGCCGACAACGAGGCGGCGCTCGCCGACTGGGCGCGCGCCCTCGCCGAGGACGTGCCCCGGGGGCGGTGGCGGCCCGCGATGGGCAACAGCGACGCCCATCTGCCGGACCAACTCGGCGTCCCGCACACCGTGGTGTGCGCCGAGGAGCTGACCGCCGAGGCGATCCTCGCCGGCCTCCGGGAGGGCCGCAGCTGGATCGCCGAATCCACCTCGGTCGAGCTGACGTTCACGGCCCGTGCCCTCGGTCGGTCCGCCGTCGGCATCGGCGAGCGGCTGGCCGTCGGGACGCGGCCGGTCACCGTGCGCGCCGAGGTGCGCGGCGTGCCCGACGGCACGATCGCCTTCCACACCGCGCGGGGCGAGGCGCACCGCGGGTCGCTGCCGGCATCGGGCGTCGGCGAGTCGATGGCCCGTATCCCGCCGGACGGCGCGGAGTTCATCCGCGTCGAGGTGCGCCATCCCTCGGGGGCCATGGCCGCGCTCAGCAACCCGATCGTGCTGGAGCCGGTGTGAGGCGGTGTGAGCCGGTGTGAGGCGGGCCGAGTTCAGGTGGTGAGGGCGATGGCGGTGGCCTGGTCGGTGCCCAGATAGAGGGTGTCGTTCGAGACCGCCAGGTTCAGCACGCTCTCGCCCGGGGCCTCGGCCGCGCCGATCTCGAACTCCCAGCGCACCGTCCCGGTGGCCAGCTCGGCCGCCACCAACAGGCCCGGCTCGGCCGGGTAGTAGACGGTGTCGCCCCGCACGGCGACCGGCAGCAGCTCGCCGGACACCGTCGCCTGCCAGCGCTCCTCGCCGCTCTCCCCGTCCAGGGCGTGCAGGCGCCGTCCGGAGGGGCACGGCGCCAGTACCAGCCCCTCGGCGGCCACGGGATCGATCACCTGCCCCGACACATCGGACGTCCACCCCGGCTCCCCGGAGCGCGCGTCCACCGCGTGCACCCGGCCGCCGGCGGTGCCGACGCACACCAGATCGCCGACGAACGCGGCCGTGGAGACCATGCCCTCGCCGGTGTCGAACGACCAGCGTTCCGCCCCGTCGGCGACCTCCCAGGCCGTCAGCAGTCCGTCGCTGCCGCCCAGATGCACCGCGCCGTCCCGGAGTTGGGGGTCGGCGAAGAACTGTCCCCCGGTGGTCACCGTCCACAGCTCGGCGCCGTCGGCCACCGCGACGGCGCGCACCACCCCGTCCAGGCCGCCGACGAACGCGGTGCCGTCGGCCACGGCCGGCGCCGCCATCACGCCCATCCCCGAGGTCGGCACCCGCCAGCGCTCCTCGCCCCCGGCGGTGTCGAGCGCCACCAGATCGCCGCCGCCGAGCCCGGTGACCAGGAGATCGTCGACCAACGCCGGGCGGCTGGCGCTCGTCCCGGTGGGCGACTCCCACCGGGAGGAGCCGTCCCGCGCGGAGATCGCGTACACCGAGGCCCCGTTGCGTGCCACATAGACGGTGTCGCCGACCTGGACCGCCGGCGCCGCCGAGGCGACGCCGTGCGGGGCGAAGACCCACAGCGGGCTGCCCGGGGTGGTGGGCCGCTCGTCGGGTGTGTCCGAATCGCCGCCACAGGCCGTGGCGACCAGCGCCAGACCGGCCAGGCCGAAGAGGCCACGACGGGACGTCGGAACGGACAGCAGAGGTCGTCTCATGGTGCGCTTAACTCCCAACTGGCGCTCCCCGGTGGGGAGATCGCGGTCAGAACTCGTCCGGGACATCGGAGCCGAGAAAGCGGAACGCGCCGTCCTCCACCCGGTAGAAGAAGACGCCCTCCCCGACGAAAAAGCCGTTCTCCTCCTCGAACGCGTACTCCTTGGCCACACCCTGATGGGCGGTCAGCCGCAGCACCTCGACGATGTCCCGATGATCCACCGAGGCCGTGTCCAAACCTTCGACGCAGCGCGCCAGGACCTCGATCACGTCATAGCCCTCGGCCGCGTACGGCGGCGGCGGCTCGCCATGGTGCTCCTCGAAGACCTGGGCGAACTCGGCGGCGGACGGGGCGGCCAGCGGATCCGTCACCGTGGAGACCACCAGCCAGCCGTCGGCGGCCGGGCCGGCCGACTCGACGAACCGTGGATCGTGCATCGCCTGGGTGCCCAGACAGGGCCCCCGGTAGCCGGCCTCGGCGAGCAGGCCGGCGAACACCGCCGCCGACTCCCAGCCGCCCCCGAACAGCACGGCGCCCGGGAGGTGGCCGACGATCCGGCGTACGGCGTCCCGCAGTTCGGCCTCCCCACCCTCGGCGCGCTCCGGGATCACCTCGGGGCCGCCGCCCAGCAGCCCCGTCCTGGCGCTGCGGGTGATCTCCCAGCCGTACTCGCTGCCGTCGTCCACCAGCACCACCGGGCCCTCCACCGTTCCCGAGGTCAACAGCGTGACGATCGGCCGAAGTTGCAGGGCGTCGATCGGACGGGCCATCGTGTAGACGGCGTTGAGGTTTCCGCCGGCGCCGTCCGTCACGGTGACCACCGACTTGCGGACCCTGGTGTAGGGGTCCATCAGCGCCCTGGTGGCCGCGGGGGAGGTCGCGGCGACCACCGCGACCACCGCGTCGTCGGCGGCGAGCCGTTCCGCGACCCGTACCGCCTCGTCTGCCGAGCCGGCGTCGTCGACGGAGCGCAGCACCAGGTCGAAGGACCGCCGGTCGTCCGCGTTGTGCCGGGCCACCGCGACCTCGGCGCCGCGCAGTTGGGCGTCGGCCGCCTCGGCGAGCGGGCCGGAGAGGTCGGCCTGGAAGGCGACCGTCAACGCGGTCAGCTCCGGCGCCGGGTCCTCGCCGCCGCCCGTGTCCGAGGCGTTCCTGCCGTTCCACCACAGCACCCCGCCGCTGATCCCGGCCAGTCCGAGGCCCGTGCCGAGCAGCCCGAGCAACGCCCGGCGCCGGGTCCTGCCGGGCGCCTGGCTGGGCGGCCCGAACGAGCCCGACGGCGGGTAGGGCGTCTCGCTCCTGGGCGCGCTGGTGGTCTCCAGGCTGTCCACCGCGCCGTGCGGCACCTGCGTCGGCTCGATCGGCGGCAGCGCCAGCATGCCCGCCGAACGCTCGGCTATCAGATGGGTGACCGGCCCCGGCAGCCAGCCGCCGGCGGTCGCGCCGGCATCGCGCCAGGCGGCTTGAAGCGCCCCGGTGCCGGGCCGCACCGAGGGCTCCTTGGCCAGACAGCGCTCCAGCAACTCCCGCAGTGTGCCGGACAGTTGGCCGAGGTCGGGCTCGTTGTGCACGGTGCGGTAGAGCACCGAGGCCACCGGGCCGCCGCCGAAAGGACGGCGTCCGGTGGCGGCGAAGGCCAGCACACAGCCCAGCGAGAACACATCGCTCGCCGGCCCCACCGACCGGCCGCCGGCCTGTTCGGGGGAGAGGAACCCGGGCGAGCCGATCACCGCGTCCGTCGCGGTGAGCACGGTGTCGTCCAGGGCCCTGGCGATGCCGAAGTCGATCAGCCGGGGCCCGTCCGGCGCGAGCAGCACATTGCCCGGCTTGACATCGCGGTGCACCAGACCGGCGGCGTGCACCGCGTCCAGCGCCTCGGCCAGCCGCAGGCCGAGCGTCCGCACGCTCCGCTCGGGCAGCGGCCCGGTCGCCGCGACCGTCGCGTCGAGCGCGGGACCCGGCACGAACTCCGTGGCGAGCCACGGCGCCTCGGCCTCCGTGTCGGCCGCCACCACCGGCACCGCCCAGCGGTTGACGACCTGACGGGCCGCCGCCACCTCGCGCCGGAACCGGCGCCGGAACGACGGCTCGTCGGCGAACTCCGAACGGATCAGCTTGATCGCGACCAGCGTGCCGTCGGTGCCGCGCCCCAGCAGCACGGTGCCCATTCCGCCGGCACCCAGCCGACCCACGCACCGGTAGCGGCCGACCCACGCGGGATCGCCGGGACGCAGGGGCCGCATCAGGCGCCGCCCCCCACCACCGCGCCCGACCGGCCCACGCCGTCCCGCGTCATGTCAGCTCCAGCTCGATCTGGTACAGCACCCGGGCCAGGCCCTCGGCCGCCATCCGCATCAGCTCCATGTCGTCGTGCCCGGGGCCGCCCTTGACGGCGACGGAGGCGGTGACCGGGCCGATGCGGGACTTCACCCACAGATAGGAGTAGGGCACCGGGCTGTCGGGACCGCGCCACTGACCCATCTCGAAGAGCGAGGCGTCCGCGTTCAGCACCTCCTCCTCCGGGTACTCCAGCGACATCAGCCCGGACAGCCGCTGCCCGTCGCCGAGTTCCTGGTCGGGGCAGCGGTAGCTCTCGTCCAGCGTCGCGGCCATCTCCGCGTCGGCTCCGGCGTCGTCGCGGTGCGCCGAGACGGTGACCGTCGCCAGCACCTGCCCGAGGCCGTCGGCGGGCGGCAGCTGGTAGCGGCGGGTGAGCGAGTCGAGCACCCCGTCCGGCAGCTCCGCGCGCGACCAGGTGCAGTCGTCGCCCAACACCGTCCAGGTGGCGGCGACTTCGGGCGGGTCGTCCGGGGTCAGCCCCGGCCACCAGATCTCCGGGTCCACCTGGGCGCCCTCGGTGAGGGCGCGGGCCTCCGTCGCGTCGGTCGGCAGCCGGTCAGGGTTGGGCGTGAAGTCGTACTCGTCCGGCAGCGCGCCGACACCTCCTGCCTCCTCGTCGTCGCCCTCGCCGCCCTCTTCGTCGGGCTGTTCCTCGTCCGGCTCGTCCGGCTCGTCCGGCTCGTCCGTGTCCTCCGAGGTGTCACCCCGGGGCGACTCCCCGGTCTTGCCCGGTTCCCCGTCGGCGTCCGACGTGCCGCAGCCGACCAGCGTGACCGCCAGCAGACCGGCGGCCAGCGCGGTCGCGCGTCTCGGTCCCCTCCGCACCCGACGCATGAGCATCCCCCGTCTTTCGTTGTGTCCGCACCCCTACGGCTGGTGATTCTATGGTTGCCGAACCCCCAGATCAGCGCGCTCATGTCACGGGTGGGTACCGGTCGTGTTCTCGTTCGGATCGCCGCGGCCCCCGCCGAACGGCCCGCGGCCCAGGCGGATTCGGGGCCGTAGGCCGGTCGGGCGCGGCGGGCTCGGCAGCGATTGTCAGTGGCGTGCACCATGCTGTCTTCCGGATCACCGAACGAGGCCGAAGGGCTTTCGTTCGAGGCGGTCAACCCTGTCCTCCCGCACGTCGGTCGCGGTGTCGGGCATGCCGTCTCCCGGGTGGTCCTCCCGTTGAGGCGCAGGTGTGAGCTGGAGGTCGATGATCGTGAACGCGGACACAACCGCGTGGGAGGAACGCGGCACGGTGCGGGTGGTCGAGCCCGTACGGTCCCGCAAGTTGGCGAAGGTCCCCTTCGTCGAGCTGGCCGAGGGACGGCTGCAGGGCGTGGTGTCGAGCGGCTCGGACATCGCCCGGGTCTATGTCTCGGCGATCGCCGCCGACAGCCACGCCCTCAGCTGCGGCACCAACAACAACCGTCCCTGCGGCGGCAGCCACGGCTACGCGTGCAAGCATCTCCAGGCGCTGGTCAAGGAGGCCGAGATCCAGTACGGCGTGGAGCGGGTCGCCCGCTATCTCGGGGTCGAGGTCGGCGAGGACGGCGGCGTGCTCGCCGGGCTGCGGACCGCGCCGGCCGGCGCTCCGGTCGGCGGGGTCTTCAGCCGCTTCCTGCGCCATCTCGCCTATCTGGAACGGGCGGACAGCAAGGCGCCGCTGCCGGAGATGGCGTGGTTCCCGGCGACGGGGGCGGTGGCCGGCTGATGTTCGGTATCCAACTCGCCGAGCTGCTGGGCCAGGAGCCCGCCGGCGCCGACGAGGCCATGGCGGTGGTGACCGGCTGCGACGAGGCCCTGGTCGAGGGCTTCGCCCGGCTGGGCGCCGACCGCGCCGCCGCACTGCGGGTGCTGGCCGGGGCCGTCGCCGCCTCGCCGCTCGGCCCGGCCGTCGCCGAGGCGGTCGAGAAGACCGCCGTCGGCTCCGCGACGGACGAGCATCTCGCCGCCGTGGCCGGCGCCAGGACCGCCCTGCTCGGCGCCCTGCACGACGCCCGACTCGCCTCCCTCGACGCGGCGTTGGGCCGCGCCAGGGAGCCATGGCCGGAGACGGCGGACGGCGTGTGGCAGTCCGAGCCCCGGCTGGCCGGCGCCCGTTCCTGGCTGCGGGAGCTGGCCCTGGTCGGCTGGCGCGGGGTCGGGGACGATCTGGTCTCCTCGGCCGACCCGACGGTCGAGGCCCTGTGGGACGCCCCGGCGACCCGCCGGCTGGCCGTCCTGGTCGACGGCCTCGCCGCCGAGCTGCACGCCCTCGCCCCGCTGGCCACGGCCGAGCGGCTGCCCGTCCGCCGCTGGGCCGATCTGTGGGCCAGGGCCCTGCTGCTCTCCCAGCCGGGACCATGGGATCCGGAGGCCACCGAGGCGACGACGGTCTCCGGCCGGCTGCTGCCGCTGGGCACCGAGATCCACGAACACGGCACCAGCGTGCAGGTCGTGGTGCACGCCCTGCTGGAGCAGGCCGGCGAGACGCAGACGCGGCTGGTGCGGGTCGGCGTCGGCGCGGCCAAGGTCGACACCATCGTCGGCCCCGCCGTCTGGCGCGTGCTGGGGCGCTGTCCGGTGCTGCTGGCGGCGCTCGCCGAGCGCCGCGCGCTGGAGATCGCCGAGCTGCCGCTGCTTGCCTCCGGCGATCTGCGCTGGCACGACGACCGGGCCCGCGCCGGCGAGCCGGCCGATCCGTTCGTCACCGCCAGGGCCGGGCTCCCGGGCGCGCTCGCCTCGCCCGTCCCGCCGCTGGACCGCCATCCGGTGCGGCTGGCGGAGCCGGTGCTGCTGGAGGGATACACCATCAAGGGCGACACCCTTCACCTCGACGGGCAGCAGCTTCCGCTGGCCCTCGAACAGCTGCCGAGCAGCGGCCCGTTGACTCGTCAACTCGTGGCCGCTTCGACGGAGTTGATAGGGCTGCTCGGCTGGGACGGCGGCTGGTCGCTGCGCCCGCTCGCGGTGCGCGCCACCGTCAAGCGCAAGCAGGTCGAGGCGCACAACGGCGACTGGGCGCTCGGCCCGACCGATCCCAAGATCGCCAAGGCCGAGGCCAGGAACGGCGACGCGGTCGCCGTGCTGCGCGAGCGGGCGGGACGGTTGCTGCGCTCATGACCCAGGCAGAGAACCCCCCGACCGGGGCCGACGGCGCGCACGAGGCCGCCGTCACGGCCGCCGAGAACCGCCGTCAGGTCCTCTACTGGCGGATGCTGGCCCGCGTCTTCGACGCCGGCGAACAGCCGAGCCTGGAACAGGCCAGCGTCGCCGTCGTCGACGATATCGGGCTGCCGCCCGCCCTGCTGGACCCGGGCGTCTCCGTGGACAACCTGGTGCAGCGCTTCCCCGAGCTGGCGGACGCCTTCCGCCAGGTGCTCCCCGAGAAGGCGGATTCGCCGGCCGACCCCGAGGACCGGGCGACCCCGGCGGACCCCGAGGACCCGGAGCTGTCGGTGCGCCGCGCCGCCCTGGTCTCCAAGCTGCTGCTCAACACCTTCGCCACCGGCAACGGTTCGGTGACGGCCGGCCAGCTGGCCAGCTGGCAGCAGGACGCGGCCTGGCTGCGGGGCGCCATCGGCGGCGCCGCGCCCGGCGAGGCCGGCGGTCTCGGCGGCATCATCGCTGGCCTTGAGGCCGACCTGATCAAACGGATGCAGCTGCGCGAGGTGCTGGCCGACCCGGCGCGGGCCGCCAGGCTCACCCCCAGCATGTCGCTGATCGAGCAGCTGCTCCGCGACAAGGACAACCTCTCGGGCGTCGCGCTGGCCAGCGCCAAGGCCCTGATCCGCCGATTCGTCGACGAGGTCGCCGAGGTGCTGCGCACCCAGGTCGAGCGGACCACGGTCGGCAGCATCGACCGGTCCGTCCCGCCCAAACGCGTCTTCCGCAACCTGGATCTCCAACGCACCATCTGGAAGAACCTCACCAACTGGAGCCCGGAGGACGAACGGCTCTATGTGGACCAGCTGTTCTACCGGCACACCGCGCGGCGGACCACCCCGTCCCGGCTGATCGTGGTGGTCGACCAGTCGGGTTCCATGGTCGACGCGATGGTCAACTGCACCATCCTGGCCTCGATCTTCGCCGGGCTGCCCAAGGTCGATGTGCACCTGGTCGCCTACGACACCCGCGCGCTCGACCTCACCCCCTGGGTGCACGACCCGTTCGAGGTGCTGCTCCGCACCCGGCTGGGCGGCGGCACCAACGGCACGGTCGCGATGGAGGTGGCCCGGCGGAAGATCGCCGAGCCGGGCAACACGGTGCTGGTGTGGATCTCCGACTTCTACGACAACCCGGCGCTGCTCACCGACTTCCAGTCGGTGCACCGCTCCGGGGTGCGGCTGATCCCGGTCGGCTCCGTCAACAGCTCGGGACGCGGCAGCGTCAACCCGACGTTCCGGCAGCGCCTCAAGGATCTGGGCACCCCGGTGATATCCGGCCATATCCGCAAGCTCGTGTTCGAACTCAAGAACTTTCTCGCCTAGGAGACGACGATGACCGACAACATGCTCCGCGCCCCCGCCGAGGCCAAGTACGCCGAGGAGCTGGACTGGTTGGAGTCCGTCGACGACGGGCCCAAGCCCTTCTCCTGGCGGCTCAGCCCGCGCATGGTCCGCCTGTTCGTCCTCGGCTCCGAGCGCGCCGACGGACTGGAGCGGGAGATCTCCCAGAAGTGGTTCGGCGACCGGGCGTTCGTCGAACGCGCCATCGTCACCCTGGCCTCGGACCGAGGGCTGCTGCTGATCGGCGATCCCGGCACGGGCAAGAGCTGGCTGGCCGAGCTGCTTTCGGCGGCCATCTCGCGGAACTCGACGCTGGTCGTCCAGGGCACCGCCGGCACCACCGAGGACCACATCAAGTACGCCTGGAACGTGTCCATGGTGATCGCCAAGGGCCAGTCCAGGGAGTCGATGATCCCCTCGCCGATCATGACGGCGATGGAACGCGGCGTCATCGGCCGCTTCGAGGAGCTGACCAGGGCGACCAGCGACGTCCAGGACGCGCTGATCTCGATCCTCTCCGAGAAGTACGTCTCCATCCCCGAGCTGGGCGACGGAGACGGTGAGATCCCCGAGAACATCGTCTTCGCCCAGCCCGGGTTCTCGATCATCGCCACCGCCAACAGCCGCGACCGGGGCGTCAACGACCTGTCGTCCGCGCTCAAGCGGCGGTTCAACTTCGTCCGCATCCCGGTGGTCACCAACAAGCGCAGCGAGGCGGAGATCGTCCGCTTCCGCACCAGCGAGCTGCTGCGCCGCCACCAGATCGATCTCGAAGTGCCGCCCTCGCTGCTGGACATCCTGCTGCAGAGCTTCGCCGATCTGCGCGCCGCCTCCGCCTCGGCCACCAGCGACGACGAGAAGCTGGAGTCGGCGCTCTCCACCGCCGAGCAGATCGGCGTCCTGGAGGACGCCATCCTGCACAGCCAGTTCTTCGGCGACCGGGTCCTGGGCGCCGGCACCCTGGCGGGCTCCCTGGTCAGCTCGCTGGCCCGGCGCAGCCCCGAGGATCTGGCCATCCTCAACAAGTTCTGGCACGGCGTGGTGGAGCCGCGCGGCGAGAAGGACAAGGGCGGCCCCTGGGAGGACTTCCTCAACGGTGGCCGCGAGGCGATAGCGACCCTCTCGTGAGCGAGATCGTCGAGATCGTCAAGGAACGCACCGACGGAGGCGAGGACGGGGTGGACACGGAGCCCACCGGCCCGTTTGTCGCGCTGGGCGAGCGGCTGCGCGACGCCGCCGAGGCCTTCGCCGGCCACGGGGACGCAGTGCCCGACATCCTGGCCGGCATGGTCGACGACGTCGACCGGGCGCTGCGCGAGGAGTTGGAGATCTTCCCGGTCTGCCACCACTCGCCCGCGTCGGCGCTGGCCATGGTGCGCCGGCTGCGCGAGAAGCAGCCCCAGGTCGTCTATCTGGAGCTGTGCGAGGATCTGCGGCCCCTCATCGACGAGCTGCACAACTGCCAACTCCCCGTCGCGCTCCAGGCGTTCGCCACCGAGATCGACGGCTTCCCGGCCCGGTGGGCGCCGCTGAGCGTGGTGGCGCCGATCACCGAGGCCTCCGCCGAGTACCAGGCCATCGCCTATGCGCTGGGGACCCCGGGCGTGGAGCTGGTGTTGGTGGACCGCTCGACCGACCATGTCTTCCAGTGGAACCGCCCGGCCCCGGAGGCCGAGGAGCCCACGCCCCCGGCGGAGGCCGGGGAGGGGGACCCGGACGGCGAGGGGGAGCTGCACGGCGACGCCGTCGGCATCGAGATCGGCGCTCTGCGGCCGGGGTTCGCCGAGCTGGAGGCGTACCTCCTGCACCACGGCAAGGTCAGGCACTGGTCCGAGTGGTGGGACCAGTACGTCGAACAGCCGCTGGCCGGCGCCGACTACACCACCTACCGCCAGGTGATGGTGATGATCGGCAGCCTCTTCCGGCGGCTGCGCCCGCAGGACCACGCCCGGCAGGCCGTCGACGAGGACCGCGAGCGCTATATGTGGACGCGGATGCGGGAGCACCTGGCCACCTCGGGCGCCGACCCCGAGCGCTGCCTCTATGTCTGTGGCGCCTTCCACGCGGCCAGCCGAGTGGAGGAGTTCGGCCTGGCCTCCGAGGCCGAGCCGTTCCCGATCTCCCCCCGCACGGAGACCGCCTGGCGGTACGGGCTGATCCCGTCCAGCCACTCCGCCATCGAGGCCCAGTTCGGTCTCGCCCCGGGCGCGGTGTCCATCGCGGCGGCGAGCTGGCGGCGGACGATCGGCCGAACCCGGCTCAAGCCGTTCCGGCTCGAAGGCCGCAAGACCACGAAGAAGCGTGCCACCAAGGCCACGGGCACCACCAGGGCGGCGCCCGCCGCCGGTGGGGCCCCCGTCACCGACCAGCTGTCGGGCTTTCTCCAGGCCCCGCCCGAGCCCCATCTCCTCGACGAGGACGAACTGCTCGGCTGGTGTGTGGACATCGTCCGGCTGGCCCGCCGCAACCACTACCTCGCCAGCACGGCGGACGCGATCGCCGTCTTCGAGACCTCCATCCTGCTGGCCGGGATGCGGGGCCGGGCCCGGCCGACGCCGTACGACTTCGAGGACGCGGCCGTCACCTGCATCGAGAAGGACCGCGTCCCCGGGCGGCGCGATGTGCGTCGGCTCTGCGAGATCCTGCTCGGCGGCGACCGGGTCGGCTCCGTCGGCTATGACGCGCTGCCGCCGCTGGCCAGGGACGTGCTGGACCGGTTGGCGCCGCTCGGCCTCAACCTCACCGCGCGCACCAAGCAACGGGCGCTGCTCGATCTGCGGCAGCACCCGGAGTTGGCGCCCTGCTCCGATCTGCTGTGGATGCTGCGCCGCCTGCTCGGGGACGTGGTCCGCCCGATCATGGGCGCCCGCACGCTGGGGGAGCGGTCCATCCAGGAGAGCTGGGATCTCACGCTCGGCCGCGACCAGCGGGCCCTGGTGCAGATCGGCTACGAGGGCGTCACCATCGAGCAGGTGCTGGAGCGGCGGCTGCGGGAGGCCGTGCGGGCCCCCGACGCCACGGCGGCCACCGCGCTGGACGCGGTGGAGGAGGCGCTGCTCTATCTGGACAGCCCACGGCTCGGAAACGACCTCGGCAACCGGGCGGTCGAGCTGCTGGCCGCCGAACGCACCGTGGACGGGGCGCCCCGGGTGCTGCGCGGTATCCGTCGGCTGCTGGCGCACTACCGGGGCACCGAGGACGGGCCGCCCGCCTGGTCGGAGGCGTTTGTCACCGGCGGTTACGCGCACTACTGCACGCTGCTGCCGACCGCGTTCGCCGACGAGGAGGCCGGGCCCCGGCAGGTCGGCGCCATGCTGGGCTTCCTCTTCGGGATGGAGAGCTTCGCGCTCTCGCTCGGCTGCGAGCGCACCCAACTGGAGCTGGCGGTACGGCAGTCGCACCCCAGCGCGCCGGACAAGGTGGCCCTGCACTGGGCCGCGATGGCCCGGCTTGAGCTGATCTCGCAGGCCGAGCTGCGCGCCCGGTGCGACGAACTCCTCGCCAACCCGCTGGTCGTGCCCGCGTTCCCGCGCTATCTGAGCGGGTTCATCCAGGCCCTTGAGGCGGTCCCCACCCTGGCCCCGTTCGTGGTGGAACTGCTGTCCAAGGCGTTCGCCCGGCTGCCGGACGCCACGCTGCTGCCGTGGCTGCCCCAGCTGATCAGCACGCTGCGCAAGGAGGCCGGCGAGCTGGTGCCCGTGCTGGTGCGGGAGGCCGGCCGTACCTTCCCCGGCGGCCTCGCCGAGCTGGACGGCTGGACGCCGCCCTGGGACGCCCCGGCGGGGGCGGAGCCGGCGGCCGAGGAGGCGTCGGCGACGCCGGTGAACCGCGCCGTCGCCGAACTGCTGGCCGCGCACCCGGAGTCCTGCTCCTCCGTGGCCACCCTGCTCGGGGTGGCGGGGGAGTGGCGGTCGCTGCCCGCCGCCGATCCCGCCGACTCCGCCGGCGAGCTGGTGGCCCGCCATCCGGAGTCGGCCCAGGCGGTCGCCGCGCTGCTGGCCCCTGCGGGCTGAGCCCCACCCAGCCGCCCCCCCCCCGCGGCCAGGCGCCCCGTGTTCCGTCGTCGAGAGACGGCGGGACGCGGGGTCTTTCTTGATCGATCACGCTTTCCGAAAAGCTTGCGGTGACGCTCCGAAATATTTTGGTACAGATCCCGTCGACAGAAAACGGTTCCTCTGGATCAACGCCGGTCAACTGGGTTTGCAGCGCCCGAAGTTGATCCGGAAATTTTCGGGGACTTCTCTTGACGGCCCCTCGGGGCGGGCGCATATTACTCCCACGATCGTTGCCGACCGCCATGGCACCGTCGCTCTCCGCCCGGTTCGGGAGACCCGACGCGCTGCCCTGAGAGCCGCGGCAGATCCCGCCCCTCCGGACGGCGCGTCCGCCCGTCCGGCCATGACGAAGGGACCGCGATGATCAACGAGTTCGCACACGAGCAGAGACCTTCGCGCTGGCGGCTGGCCGCCCGCCGGGCGATCGCCGGCTGTGCCGTCGTCCTGCTCTCGGCCACCGGACTGGTCGCCCTGTCCGGCACCGCCCACGCCGCCGGCACGCTGGGCGCCGCGGCGGCCGAACAGGGCCGGTACTTCGGCACCGCCGTCGCCGCCAACCGGCTCTCCGAGTCCGACTACACCGCCACCCTCAACCGTGAGTTCAACAGCATCACGGCCGAGAACGAGATGAAGTGGGACGCGCTCCAGCCCAACCAGGGGCAGTTCACCTTCGGCAACGCCGACCGGATCGCCGACCACGCGCGCGCTCAGGGCATGTCGCTACGCGGCCACACCCTGGTCTGGCACTCCCAACTCCCCGGCTGGGTCGGCAATCTGGGCACCGACCAGCTGCGCACCGCGATGAACAACCACATCTCGCAGGTGATGGGCCGCTACCGGGGCCAGATCGACTCCTGGGACGTGGTCAACGAGGCGTTCGAGGACGGCTCCAGCGGAGCCCGCCGCAACTCGCCCTTCCAACAGCGCCTGGGCAACGGCTATATCGAGGAGGCGTTCCGCGCCGCGCGCGCCGCCGACCCCAATGCCACCCTCTGCTACAACGACTACAACACCGACGGCATCAACGCGAAGAGCAACGCCGTCTACGCCATGGTCGCCGACTTCAAGCAGCGCGGCGTGCCCATCGACTGCGTCGGCTTCCAGTCCCACTTCAACAGCCAGTCGCCGGTGCCGGGCGACTACCAGCAGAACCTCCAGCGGTTCGCCGCGCTGGGCGTGGACGTGCAGATCACCGAACTGGACATCGAGGGCTCGGGCACCGCACAGGCCAACAGCTACCGCACCGTGGTCAACGCCTGCCTGGCGATCTCCCGTTGCACGGGGATCACCGTCTGGGGCGTGACCGACAAGTACTCCTGGCGGGCCGGCGGCACCCCGTTGCTCTTCGACGGCAACTACAACAAGAAGCCGGCCTATGACGCGGTGCTCGACGCGCTCGGCGGCACCCCGGGCGGCGGCGACCCCGGCGGCCCCGGCGAGCCGGGTGACGGGTCCTGCACGGTGACCTACCAGGAGACCGACCGCTGGGGCGACCGGTTCAACGGACAGGTGACCGTCCGCGCCGGCGACGCGCCGATCAGCGGCTGGACGGTGACCGTCACGGTTGGCTCCGCGCAGCGGATCTCCACCACCTGGAACGGCACGCCGAGTTGGGACAGCACCGGCAACGTCATGACCATGCGGCCCAACGGCAACGGAAACCTCTCGCCGGGACAGTCCACGAGCTTCGGCTTCACGGTCATGGCCGGCGGAGACTGGTCGGCCCCCAGAATCGGCGCCTGCGTGGCCTCCTGACCACCCCCCCGGCGGGACCCCGCTTCAGCGGGTCCCCGCCGGGGGGCTCGACGGCATCCCCCGGCCGGCGACCCGCCACGGATGAACGCCGGCGCCCGCCGGGACCGGCCGGTTGGCGGGTGCCGGTAGCGACTCCCGGCCCGCTCCGCTCCGCGCCCCTTGCCCTCGCTGGCGGCCCGTCGGCGGGGTGCCGGTACGGTTTCCGGTCGGCGCAGCGCCGCGCCCCGGGGCCTCGCGGGGCTCCGTTCCTCAGCCGCAGGTAACGACGTCGACCCGCGGCGGACCTCGTCGGCGTGCCCCGTCCCGTCTGTCCGCAAAGATCGGTCACCGCCCCGGGTCGTGCGGGCAACCCCGTCGCGACCGAGCCCGTCCCCCGTTGACGCGGCCGGTCAGGCGGTCGCCGTCAGTCGGGCGCAGCGGCGGCAGGTGCGGGCGGAGCCCGCGACCGTGGCGTGGGACAGCGCCGTGAGTCCACCGGTGAGCGCGAGCAGCGGCCAGTTCGCCGCCACCAGCGCGGCCAGCGCCAGCGTCAACGTGGCGACCGCCATGGACACGCTCACCGCGGTGCCCGCCCAGGCGACCGTCCCCGGCAGCCGGCGGGGCGTGGGCAGCCAGCGGGAGAGCACACCGGTCGCGGCCAACGTCCCCCCGGCGAGCAGCGCCACGACTCCCGCCACGCCCGCCGACGAGACGGCCACCAGCCGCGCCGCGCCCCCGTCGGCGACCGCGTCGCCGACCAGGTACCAACACAGCAGCAGGTAGGGCGCGACCAGCATCAGCGCCCGCGCGGTGTGCCGCGCCTGGGCGATGGTCAACTCCCGCTGGTAGGCGGGCGCCAGCTCGGCCGGGCTCCCGAACTCCGCCACCGCCTCCCGGGTGGCACGCTCAGGGGGCAGCCCGGCGGCGGTGTACGCCGCCACCGTCTCGCTGAGCCCTTCGTGCGCCTCGCGCAACAGCCGGGACCTGACGCGCGCCGGGCCGTACAGGGCCTCGGCCAGCTCGGCGACCTGCCGTTCGACGAACTCCTCGGCCGCCAGCCCGCCGTTCATCCGGTGGTCCCGAGCGGCCGCGCCGGGTTGAGCACCGCGTCGATCGCCGAGGTGAAGGCGCGCCAGCTGTCCCGTTCCCCGGCCAGCGCGCTCCGTCCCGCGTCCGTCAGGGCGTATCGACGGCGCCGACGTCCGCCCGCCGACTCCCAGTCGCTGCTGAGCAAGCCGAGCCGTTCCAGCCGTTGGAGTGCGGGATAGATCGTGCCGGTGCGCAGGTCGAGCACGCCCCCGCTGCGCTGTTGGACGGCGGTGATGATCGCGTACCCGTGCAGGGGCCCGGGCTCCAGCACGGCGAGCAGCAGCCCGTCCAGATGTCCTCGTACCGCGTCTGACTTCATGAGTAGGCAGTCTACCTATCGAAAGCGTAGGCGTGCTATCTATTGGCAGCCAATGTATTCAGCAACCCGTGGAGAGGCTTCCCGGTGACCAAGCTCCTGCTGTCCCTGCATGTCCTGGCGGCGATCCTCGCGATCGGACCGATCGCCGTCGCCGCCTCGATGTTCCCCCGCTTCGTGCGCGCCCCGGCCGCCGGCCAGGCCCGGGCGGAGCCGGCGGGCGAGGGCCGGGGCGGCGGCGCGCTGCTGCACCGGATATGCCGCGCCTACACCGTCGTCGGCGTCACCGTGCCGGTCTTCGGGATCGCCACCGGCGCGCAGCTCGGGGTGCTCACCGACGCCTGGCTGATCGCCTCGCTGATCCTGACCACCATCGCGGCCGTGCTGCTCGCCGGCGCCATCCTCCCCGCGCAGGAACGGCTCCTCGAACCGGCCGCCTCCGACGCCGACGAACCGGCACGCGCCGCCCGTCGGTTGGCCATGATCACCGGGATCTTCAACCTGCTCTGGG
The DNA here is from genome assembly GCF_000974485.1 of Streptomyces sp. NBRC 109706. Taxonomy (GTDB): domain Bacteria; phylum Actinomycetota; class Actinomycetes; order Streptomycetales; family Streptomycetaceae; genus Streptomyces. The sequence continues at coordinate 432,357 of NZ_BBOM01000008.1, forward strand.
CGGTGGTCGTCGTCCTGATGATCGTGCGCCCCGGCTCGACCACCTCGGCCTGACCGCCCGGCCGCCGCTGTCAGTGCCCGCCCCTACGATGTGGGCCAAGGGGGCAAGAGGGGCAGGGGGTTCGATGGCGATGGTCGGTTGGGCGCTGCGCCGAGGGTTCGGCGGCGCCGGGGCGTTCTGGGGGGTTCTCCTCCTGCTGGGTGGGGGGATCTTTCTCTCCTGGGTGGTCTACGCGGTGGCTGTCGGCCTGTGGCTGGCGACGGCGTTGCCGCTCTCGGTGCGTTTCTATGTCCGGGGCCTGCGGGCGCGCGCCGCCCGTGCGCGATCCGCCGGCCTCGACGAGGTTCGGCTGGACCGTTGGCGGCGGCGGGGGCCGGGCGGGCTCCGCCGGGAGGCCGCCTGGGGTGCCCACCGCTTCGAGCTGCGCCTGCCGACAACGCTCGGCATCCGGCGCGGGGTGCTGCGCGACGGGGACGGGTGGCAGTGGTTCACGCTGAGCCGCTGGGACCAACACCCCGGCCCGCTGGCCTGGCTCATCGATCCCTGGCGGGAGAAGGCGCGCCTGTGGATACCGTCCGCCGCACCCCGCACGGTCAGCTTCTACCGGGGTGCGGACGGCGTCCGTCTCCATGTCGACGACGGGCGGCCCTATCTACTCACCCCGTCAGCGGTGCGCTTCGGGGCCCGCGAGCTGGCGCTCGGCGATGTCCTGGGCTGGCGGATAGCCCGTGATCTCTCGCCCGAGGAGACGGCGGTCTGCGCGTTGGCGATGCTCTCCGCCCTCACCGACCCGCTGCCGCCCCGGCGTTAGGTTAGGCTGCCCTAATCTAAACGGCAGTTGGGGTGCCAGACGCACGGACCGTTCCGACGTCGGGAACGCGCCCCCGGAAGAGAGGACCGCGGATGGCCCACGGTTGGGAAGGCGCCGTGCTCAAGCTGATGCGCGGCAAGGACTTCACGTTCACGGTCACCCAGGTCGAGCGCGTCAGCGACCGCTACCACCGGCTGCGACTGACCGATGGCGGGCTGCTCGCCGAGGTGCCACCGCATCCGACGATGTGGGTCCGGCTGTGGTTCGAGCGTGCCGGCAAGCCGCACCAGCGCGCGTTCACCCTCGTCGACCCCGACCCCGACCCCGCCTCGGGCACCTTCACGCTGGAGTTCGCCCTGCATCAGGGCACCGCCAGCGACTGGGCCCGGGCCGCCGTCCCCGGCGACACCGTCGACGCCACCCTCCAGGGCACCGGCTTCCCGCGCCCCGAACCCGCGCCCGACCGACTGCTGTTGGTCGGCGACCCGGCGTCGCTCCCCGCGATCAACTCCCTGCTCGACGCCTACCCCGACACCCCCGCCACCCTCTGGTTCGAGACGCCCCACCCGGCCGACGGAGAACTGCCGTTCCGCGTCGACCCCGCCCGCCACGACCTCCGCCGGGTGCCGAGGGCGGACGGCGACGCGGGGCTGATCGCCAGGGTCAAGGCGGAGCTGCCCGCACTGCTCGGTGACGACCCGGCCACCGCCTATGCGTGGATCGCCTGCGACACCGCCACCACCCGCACCCTGGCCGCCTTCCTCAAGAAGGAGTCCGGCCTCCCCAAACGCCGCGTCCACGCCCTCGGCTACTGGCGCGCCTGACCCACCCGCCGTACCCGGCCGGCGCCGCCGGCGGGCCCGCGCCTCGGGTCATCCGCCCGAGCGGGCTCCGTTCAGGGCCGCCGTCTCCTCCTCGGTGAGGCGCAGCGCGCCGGCGGCGACGTTCTCCGTCAGGTGGTCCGGGTTTCCCGTGCCGGGTATCGCCAGCACATGCGGCCCCCGGCCCAACGTCCAGGCCAGTCGCACCTGCGCCGGCGTCGCGCCGTGGGCACGGGCCACCTCGCGCACCGTCTCGTGTTCGGCGGCGACCGCGCCCTGTTCCCGCCCCGCACCGGCGATGGCGAAGTAGGGGACGAAGGCGATACCCGCCTCGCCGCTGGCGCGCAGCACCTCCTCCTGCGCGGCCGACGCCTCCAGACCGTAGGGGTTCTGCACACAGACCACGGGCGCGATGGCGCGCGCCTCGGCCAGCTGCGCCGGCCGGACATGGGAGACGCCGAGGTGCCGGATGAGCCCGGCCTCCCTGAGTTCGGCCAGGGCGCCGAAGTGGTCGGCGATCGAGCCGGTCCCGACGCTCGGTGGCACCCGAAGGTTGACCACGTCCAGATGGTCGCGCCCCAACTGGCGCAGGTTCTCCTCCACCTGCCCCCGCAACTGCTCCGGCGTCGCCCACCACCACTCGCCGGAGGCGTCGCGCCCCGGCCAGACCTTGGTGGCCAGCACCAGATCGTCCGGGTAGGGCGCCAGCGCACTGTTGATCAGCTCGTTGGCGGACCGCAGGGCGGAGAAGTAGAAACTGGCCGTGTCGATGTGGTTGACGCCCAACTCGACCGCCCGCCGCAGCACGGCGATCGACCGCTCGCGGTCGCTGGTGGACCCGGCGGCGAACGCGGACCGACCGGTCAACCGCATCGATCCGAACCCGAGACGGTTGATGGTCAGATCCCCCAGCCGCCAGGTGCCGCTCGCCGCCGCCGTCACGGTTTCCGGGGATGTCCGACCCCTGTGGTCCTCAGGCATACAACTCCTTGATAACGACAAAGAACCTTTCGTACGAGACCAAATCCGGTCCGAAAGGCTCAAGTTCGTCGAATACCTTAACGGGGGTGAACATCGCGCCCAGGCGTGTGACCAGGTGCTCACCCGCCCGCGACACCATCCACGGGTTACCGACGGGTCACTCACGGGTTACCCGCGAGTTGGAACGGGCCCCACTCCGCCCGTGAACAGGGGCCATATGCCCATTGACGGGCTACCTCGCGGATCCATAGGTTGTCTCAGCCGTCGCACAAAGCCGTGTGCGCGTAGTCGGGAGATGCCCATGCGAAGAAGCACTTGGATTCTGTCTGGATCGGCCGCCGTCCTGGTGGCCGCCTCGGTGGTGACGCGAGTCGTGGTCTACCCGAGCGTGCACCAGCTTCCGGACGATACCGACAGCGTCTTCGAGTACACCGGCACCGCGTCGATGCTCAACGCCCAGGCGCTGGAGGCCGGGGATCTGGCCAACGCCTTCCTCAACGACATACCGGTGACCCTGGACCGCCACGTCAAGGTCGTGGACACCGACGGGGGCACCGCCGTCATCAGTGACGATGTTGTCATCAAGGGCCCGGACGACTCCGAGCTCTCCACCACCAGCCACCGCTGGGCCGTCGACCGCAAGGACCTGGAGGACCGGCCCGCCCCCGAGGGCTCCGAGGCCGAGGAGCACCAGGGTCTGGTGATCTCCTGGCCGCTGGACCCGAAGGAGCAGGACTACACCTTCTGGGACCCCACGACCGGCAGCGAGGCGCCGGCGGTCTATGACCGCACCGAGGATGTCGAGGGGCGCGACGCCTATGTCTTCGTGATCAACCACGAGGGCCCCGTCGCCGACCCGGCCATCCAGGCGCGGTTCCCCGAGGCGCTGCCCAAGGAGGTCCTGGCCGGCGTCGCCCAGAGTCTGCCGCCGGAGCAGCAGCAGTTCGACCCGGCGATGCTGGAGCTGCTGCCGGACATGGTGCCGCTCACCTACGCGGCCACCACCCAGCGCACCGCCTGGGTCGACTCCGAGACGGGCGCGGTCCTCAACGGCACGCTGGAACAGGCCATCGTGGCGCAGACGGAGGGCCCCGAGGGGCCGGTGACGCTGGCCCCGGTCAACGCCATGTCCGTGGAGGGGACCGAGGAGGGCACCAAGGAGCGGGCCGACGACGCCGATTCGGCGGCGAACCTGCTCTGGCTGGTCCGCACGGTGATCCCGCTGGGTCTCGGCGGCGTCGCGGTGATCCTGCTCGCGCTGGCCGTCTGGCTGGAGTTGAAGGCCCGTAGGGGCGCGGCGGGCACGGAGGACGGCCCGTCGACCTCGCCGGCCGCGGCGACCGACTGAGGCGGCTTTCGGGAGAACCGGCACACCGGGAAAACCGACACCACCGGGATCGCCAGGACGGCCGGCACCCCCGGGACATAAGGAAAACGAAGACCGTGCGCAGGGGCGCTCGGCGGGTCTCCCGCCGGGCGCCCCTGCGGCGTCTTCTGAAAGGCACAAAACGGCGCTCCATGGGAGCGCGGGCGCGTTACGGGATCACTCATGGGAACGAAGTTCCGGTACGCGATCTGGCGTCGGGGGGTGGGGAGCGGATACCGTCTCGCCAGCCGCAACCGATATGCGGCCGCTGGCGAAAACTAGGCACAACTCCCCTTAAACTATGCGAATTTGACCGGCCAAGGGCCGGAGTTGCGCTCAGTCCGCTCTCCCCTGTTCGAGGAGTTCCAAGGAGCCAAGGCACTCCGCAACCCCCACGAAACCAGGGGAACCACCCCCCCTCACCTCTGGAGCCGCAAATGAAGAGACGTCGTTGGTTGGGACCGTTGATGGTAGCGCTCCCACTCGCGCTGCTCGCCCCGCTGACCGCCTCAGCGTCCATGCCGTCCGGCACCGCCCAGGAGGCGGCGCCGGCGGAGGCCCCCGTCGAAACCGCCGCCGTACCGTTGGAGGACCTGACCGCGCTCAGCACCCAGGTCGCCTCCGGGCTGCGCCGCCCCACCAGCCTGATAGCACCGGACGACGGCACCGGCCGGCTGCTGATCACGGAGAAGCTCGGCACCGTCCGCGCCTACCACCCGGACACCGGGCTCGAAACGACCCCCATCCTCGACATCTCGGAGGTGGTGGACCCCTCCGGCAACGAGAGCGGGCTGCTCGGTATCGCGCCGGCGCCCGACTTCACCGAGAGCCAGGTGCTGTACCTCTCCTACACCGCACTGCCGGACGGCGATGTGACCCTGGCCCGCTACGGGCTCGACGACTCCTCCCTCGACGTGCTGCTCACCCAGGAACACGCCGAGTTCGACAACCACAACGGCGGCCAGATCGTCTTCGGCCCGGACGGCTATCTGTACTGGGCCATCGGCGACGGCGGCGGCTCGGGCGACCCGTTCTCCTCCGGGCAGCGCCTGGACACGCTGCTGGGCAAGATCCTGCGCCTCGATGTGAGCGACAGCTGTGGGGACCTCAACTACTGCGTGCCGTCGGACAATCCGTTTGTCGGCGTCGAGGGGGCCCGCGAGGAGATCTGGACCTACGGGGTGCGCAACCCCTGGAAGTTCTCCTTCGACCCGGCCGACGGCTCGCTCTGGATCGCCGATGTCGGTCAGGGCGGCTATGAGGAGATCAACCACCTGGCCCCCGGGCAGGGTGGCGCCAACCTCGGCTGGTCCTGCCGCGAGGGCCTGACCGAGTTCGACCCGGAGCAGTGCCCCGACGCGTCCGAGCTCACCGACCCGATCTACACCTACCCGCTGACCGGCGGCAACTGCGCCGTCATCGGCGGCCAGGTCTACCGGGGCGCCGAGTACGCCGACCTGGCGGGCGGCACCTATATCGCCGTCGACTACTGCTCGTCCAGGGTCTTCGGCATCCGCGCCGACGGCAACGGCGGCTACGACGCCGCCGAGATCGGCAACATCGGCCAGACCTCCACCCAGGTGACGTCGATCGCCGCCACCGTGGACGGCGAGCTGTACACCGTCAACGACCTGCCCGGCGGGCTGCACCGCCTCTCGTTCGAGGGCCCGGCGGCCGCCAGCACCTGCGCGGTCAGCGTCGACGCCCAGACCTGGGGCACCGGGCTGACGGCGGACATCACCGTCACCAACACCGGCGAGGAGCCGCTCACCGGCTGGTCGCTCTCCTTCGAACTCGCCGCCGGCCAGGGGCTGATCTCCGGCTGGGGCGCCGCGTTCAGCACCTCGGGCAGCACCGTGACGGCCCAGGGCGAGGCCCACAACGAGACGATCGCCCCCGGGGCCAGCGTCGCCCTCGGGTTCGTCGCCAGCCACGGTGGGAACAACTCGACGCCGAGCGTCTTCACCCTCAACGAGGGAGCCTGCGTCCTCGCCGACGCCTGACGGCACGTCGACGGCCACCGCTCGGTCCCGGGCCCGCCGCACCACGGTGCGGCGGGCCCCGTCGTCCCTCCGGCGGGGGCGCGCCCGGTCAGTCGTGGACCACATCGCCGGCGCGCGCGGCGGGCGCCGGCTCCGTCCCCGCCGCCGCCGTCCCCGCCGTCCCCGGCTTCGCCGTGACGGCGGTCAGCGCGTCGCCGAGGTGCCGCAGCGCCGCCTCGATCCACGGCAGCCGCTCCGGCTCCGGCGCCGCCAGCGCGGCGAGCCGGTCCCGTTCCGTCTCCCCGTACAGCAGCCCGGTCGCGATCCGCAGGGTCAGCGTCGACGCGGGATCGCCGAACGCGTTGCCCGGCAGTGTGGCGACGCCGTGCGTACCGAGCAGGGCGTTGGCCAACGCCGCGCCGGTGGTGATGCCGCGCGCCCGGAGCGGCCGGCCGACCGGGGCGAAGTCCGGGTAGAGATAGAAGCCGCCCCGGGGCGGACGGCAGCGCGCGCCGGCGGCCACCAGCCGGGTGTACGCCGCTTCGGCCACCCGCGCGTGCAACTGCCGCGCCCGCCCCAGATAGGCGGTGATCTCCGGCGGTTCACGCAGCGCGTGGACGGCCACCGCCTGCATCGGCGCGGCCAGGCTGGACCAGATCTCGCTGGCGATCCCGGTCAGCCGCTCGCCCAGGCGCCGCCCCCAGGCGCCGGACGGCAGCCGGGCGAAGCCGACGCGCCAGCCGCCCACCGCGAGGGACTTGCTCAACCCGCCGGTGACCACGGTCCGTTCCCAGCCGAGCGCGGCCGGGCTCGGCACCGGACCGTGATGGCCCAACTCGGCGTAGATCTCGTCGCTGATCACCGTCAGACCCCGACGCGCCGCCACGGACATGACGGACGCGATCCGCTGTTCGTCGGCGACGGTGCCGGTGGGGTTGTCCGGCACGGTCAGGACCAGCACCCCCGGGCGTGCGCCGGCCGCCTCGGCGCGGCGCAGGGACAGCTCCAACAGCTCGGGCGCCGGGATGCCACCGGCGTCGGCGGGGATGGGCACCTCGATCACCCGCCGGCCCAACAGGGCGGCCTGCGCGGCGTAGGAGACCCAGGAGGGACGGGGCAGGACCACATCCCCCTCCAACGCGGCCAGCAGCGCGAAGAGCAGGGGTTTGCTGCCCGGCGCGAACACCACCTGCTCGGGCTCGGTGGCCAACCCACGCCGGCCGAACCAGCCGGCCGCCGCCTCCCTGGCCTCCGGCGAACCGACCACCGGGCCATAGGAGTTGCGGCCGGCCGAGGCGGCGAGCACCTCGGTGAGCCCGGGGGCGACCGGCAGTCCGGCCTCGCCGAAGCCCAGATGGAGCGTCGCCAACCCGGCCGCCCGGCGCGCCCGTACGGTCTCGTCGATCGCCAGTGTCGCCGAGTGCGCTGTCAAGGGGAACCACTCCTGTCCTGTGCCGCGTCGGCCGCCGGAGGCGGGGCCCGCCCCGGCCCGGCCGGCCGCGTCCGCCCATCCTTCCGTCGCCCGCCCCCGGCCAGGAGCACCGACGCGCCCCGCACCGGGTGAGCCGAAAGCCGCCGCACCGCCCCCGGGCGGTGGGCGCAACTGCCAGGACCGGCGCGCGGTGGTCCAGGGGGCCGGTGGACTCCGGGACCGGGGAGGGGAGCGGACGGGTGGGTCCAGGCGCTCGATCCGGTCAAGGATTCAGATGCCCTGCCGGGGCGGCGTTCTCAATTACCACGGGGATCCGCTCCGGAAACGGACATGGCGCGGAAGCAGACATGCGGGATCTGATCCCCCGCGATGAAAGCCGGTCCCCTGAGGTGCCGGAGACACCGGGGACGGCAGAGATACCGGAGGCCCCGGTGGCCTGCGAGGCCCACCCGCTCCCGCGGTCCGCCCGAGCGCCCCATGGAAAGGCACCGACCGCAGGTGACAGTTTCTTGGCAATCCGTGCACGGTCCCTGCCCTCATCCGTACCCCGATGACCGGTCATCTCGGCCCATGCGCATCCTGTCGGGCGGGTGCCACCCCGGGCCGGGCCATCCGCCGGGCGGGCAGGGGGTGTTGGGGCGCGCCGGGGGCGGCCCCTGGCGCCCCGTGCCCGGACGGGCGCCGAACGTGATCGAACGGGCGCCGTTCGATGGCCGAAAGTGATCGGTCGGGACGAGAGAAGGCCGGCACACCCACTTACCGACTCCCGTAAGCGGCGCTACCTTGCCTGCGGGAGCGCTCCCATGCGCATGCCGTAGCACCGGCGACGGGCCGCCGTGCACCGATTCCGAGGGTGACGACCTCCGGTGCGCCACGCCCTTCGCCGGAGACGACTCGTCTGACGAAGGAGTACCCCCGTGTCTCATGTATCCGCCGGTCGGAGACCGAGAGCGACCGGAAAGTTCCGCTTCCTCAGCATCCTGGGAACGGCCCTGATCGCCCTGGTGATGGCCTCGCTGCCCACCCCCGCGGCGGCCCATGGCGCCACCACCCTGCCGGGCTCGCGTACCTACCTCTGCTATCTCGACCTGCGCGAGAACAGCAGCACCCAGATGCCGGCCAACCCGGCCTGCGCCTCGGCGGTCCAGCAGGGCGGCACCGGGCCGCTCTACAACTGGTTCGCCGTGCTCGACTCCAACGCCGGCGGCCGCACCACGGGATACATCCAGGACGGGACGCTCTGCAGCGCCGGCAACCGGGGCCCGTTCGACTTCAACGCGTACAACGCCCCGCGCAACGACTGGCCGAAGACGCATCTCTCCTCCGGCGCCAACATCGAGCTGCAGCACAGCAACTGGGCCCACCACCCGGGTGAGTTCAACGTCTACATCACCCGCAACGGCTGGTCCCCGAACCAGCAGCTCGGCTGGGGCGACCTGGAGCAGATCAGCAGCGTCACCAACCCGCCGCAGCGCGGCGGCGTCGGCACGGACGGCGGCCACTACTACTGGAACGTCCAGCTGCCGAACCGCTCCGGCGAGCACATCGTCTTCGTGCACTGGATCCGTTCCGACAGCCAGGAAAACTTCTTCTCCTGCTCCGATGTCGTCTTCGACGGCGGCAACGGGCAGGTGACCTTCGGCGACGGACGGACCATGAGCGCCGGCGAGGTCGCCGAGGCGTACGAGGCCACCCAGGCCGCGTACAACCCGAGCGCCGACCAGCACCACGCGCACTCCGACCACTCGGCCCACGACGCGGCGGCCGCGCCCGGCGGGCTGCCGACGGTCGTCTCGCAGATGGTGCGGATCGCCATCAGCGATCTGGCCGGCTTGCTCGACTGACCGGGGCCCGACGAGGCTCCTGACCAGCAACCGAACAGGGCCCGCCCCGTGCCGTCGTCCGCCGACAGCACGGGGCGGGCCGCGTCTCAGCCCTTGACGCAGACCACCTGCTTCAACTCGGCCACCACCTCGACCAGATCCCGCTGCCGCGCGATGACCTGCTCGATCGGCTTGTACGCGCTCGGGATCTCGTCCACCACGCCGGAGTCCTTCCGGCACTCCACGCCGGCCGTCTGCGCCTCCAGATCCCTGGTGGTGAAGCGCCGCTTGGCCGCCGCCCGGCTCATCCGCCGCCCCGCGCCATGCGAGGCGGACTGGAAGGAGGCCACGTTGCCAAGGCCCTTGACGATATAGGACCTGGTGCCCATCGACCCGGGCACGATGCCGAACTCCCCGGACCCGGCCCGAATGGCGCCCTTACGGGTCACCAGCAGGTCCATCCCGTCATAGCGCTCCTCGGCCACATAGTTGTGGTGACAGCTGATCATCGTCTCGAACGTCGGCTTGGCCCTGCTGAACTCCCGCCGCACCACGTCCTGGAGCAGCGTCATCATCAGCGCCCGGTTGAGCCTGGCGTACTCCTGCGCCCAGAACAGATCGTGCCGGTAGGCCGCCATCTGGGGCGTGTCGGCGACAAAGACCGCGAGGTCCCTGTCCACCAACCCCTTGTTGTGCGGCAGCCGTTGGGCCTCGCCGATATGGAACTCGGCCAGCTCCTTGCCGATGTTGCGGGAGCCCGAGTGCAGCATCAGCCACACCGCGCCCTCGGTGTCCAGGCAGACCTCGACGAAGTGGTTCCCCGAGCCGAGCGAGCCCATCTGCCGCCCCGCCCGCTCCCGCCGGAAGGCCACCGCGTCCGCCACCCCGTCGAACCGCTCCCAGAACGCGTCCCACCCCGCCGTCGGAAAACCGTGCAACCGCGCCGGATCCAGCGGCTCGTCGTGCATCCCCCGCCCGACCGGAATGGCCGCCTCGATCTTCGACCGCAACCGCGACAGATCCCCCGGCAGATCCTCCTGCGTGAGCGAGGTGCGCACCGCGCTCATCCCGCATCCGATGTCGACGCCAACCGCCGCCGGGCAGACCGCGCCGTGCATGGCGATCACGGAGCCGACGGTGGCGCCCTTGCCGTAGTGCACGTCCGGCATCACGGCCAGGCCCTTGACCCAGGGCAGGGTGGTGACGTTGCGCAGCTGCCGCATCGCTCCCTCGTCGACGTCGGCCGGATCGGCCCACATCCTGATCGGGATCCGGGCACCGGGCAGCTCGGTGTACTCCATGGCGTTATCCCCCTGACAACGTTTGATGACTCATTGTGACGCCCTGGCCCAGGGGAGCGGCAACAGGTTTTCACCGGAACGATCAGCCGCGTCGGCGCCTGGCCGCGCGGTCCTGGAGCGTCAACCGGCGTTTGCGCAGCGCCGCTTGACGGCGTCGGCTCGCCGCCCGCCGTGGCGCGTCCGGATCCGGGCGTCGCTTCGGGCCCAGCCGGATCAGCGTCCGGAACACCACGGCCAGGAGGACCAGGACCATCACGCCCAGCACGGCGGCGGCCTGCGGCGGCAGCGCGTCGAGATCGAAGTACCGCACCGTGCGATGGTTCACGCGGTCTCTCCTCTCGTCCGCCGGCAGCCTACTCACCCGTCCCCGACGGCGGGCTACGATGCCGCCCGACGGGAAACGGGCAAGGCGAGGAGAACGGTTGTGACGGCGTCAGGGACGGGCCCTTCGGCCCCGGACCCGGGAGTGTCCCTGATGTACGGCGCACTGGCCCGCTGGTGGCCGCTGATCTCCCCGGCCGAGGTGTACGAGGACGACGCCCGCAGCACCGCCGAACTGTTCGCCCTGGCGGAGCGCCCGGTGCGCGACGTGCTCGAACTGGGCAGCGGCGGCGGGCATCTGGCCCACCACCTCCGCGAACGGTGGACGATGACCCTGGTCGACCTCGCGCCCGAGATGCTGGCCGTCTCCCGCGCGTTGAACCCGGATGTCGAGCATCTGCTGGGCGATATGCGGGAGTTGCGGCTCGGCCGCACCTTCGACGCGGTGCTGGTGCATGACGCCATCGACTACATGACCACCCTGGACGATCTGGCCGCCGCCTTCCGCACGGCCTACGCGCACTGCCGCCCCGGCGGCGTCGCCGCGTTCTTCCCCGACCATGTCGCCGACACCTTCGAGCCGGGCACCGACTGCGGCGGCAGCGACGCGCCCGACGGCAGCGGCGCCCGCTATCTGGAGTGGAGCCACCCACCGGGCCCCGGGGAGACCACGGTCACGACGGAGTACACGTTCACCCTGCGCGCCGCCGACGGCACCGTCGAGTTGGCGCACGAGGCGCATCGCACCGGTCTTTTCGCCGTCGCCGACTGGCAACGGCTGTTGGGCGACGCCGGGTTCGAGGTGGTCACCGTCCGGGAGGAGGGCGGCGCCGACCGTACGCTCTTCGCCGGCCGCCGCCCCCGTGCCTGAACGGCCGGCCGGTCACAGCAGCTCGACATACCCGTCGGTGCCGTGCACGCGGATCCGCTGCCCGTCCCTGATCAGCCGGGTGGCCCCGGCCACGCTCAGCACCGCCGGCAGACCGTACTCCCTGGCGATGACCGCGCCATGGGTCATCAGGCCGCCGACCTCGGTGACCAGCCCCGCGATGCCGAGGAACAGCGGTGACCAGCTGGGGTCGGTGAAGGTGGTGACCAGGATGTCGCCCGCCGCCAGATCGGCCCGGGCCAGGTCGAGGACCACCCGCGCCCTGCCCTCCACGGTCCCGCCGGAGACCGGCAGGCCGAGCAGCGCGCCGGCCGGCGCGTCGTCCCGCCGGTACGCCCCGCTCAGGGCCTCACCGTCCGAGGTGAGCACCCGGGGCGGGGTGAGCGCGTGGTACGACCGGAACGCCTCCTCGCGCCGCCGGATCAGCCCCTCGTCCGCCCGTTGCGACCGCACCACCTCGTGGAACTCCTGGAAGGTGAGCGAGAAGACGTCCTCCCGCCCGGCGAGCACGCCGGCCCCCACCAGCCGGTCGGCCTCCGCCAACAGGGCCCGCTTGTAGACGAGATAGCGGCTGACGATGCCGTACTTCGGATACTCCCGGTAGCCGATGAAGGTTCTGACCCGGTCGATCATCCGCTTGGTCTCGTCGGCCTTCCGGTCCCCGTCCGGCAGCGCCCGCAGCCGGGCCAGCACCTCCGCCTCCTTCCGCTCCGCCTTCCGCCGCCCTTCAGCGAAGCGCCGCTCGGCGGCCCCGGGAGCGAAGTTGCGCACGTTGTCGAGGATGGCCGGCACCAGGGTGGTGGGCCGCTCGCACCACCGTGGCCTGGTGATGTCGATCTCGCCGGCGCAGCGCATGCCGTACCGGTCGAGATAGCCGGCGACGGCGTCCCGCGCCTCCGCCCCGCCCGGGATCCTCGCCAACGCGTCGAGAAACGCGCCGTCCCGGAAGTCGCCGCTCCGGAAGTCCTCGTCCGGGAAGCCCTCTTCGACGACCGACCGCAGGAAGGCCACCACCTCGGGGCGCGGGCGGATCACATCCGCGACATCGAGCAGCGCCAGCCCCATCTCGGAGGTGACGTTGTCGGGGGCCGACAACGTCAGGGTGTCGGCCGCGTTCTTCTCGCCCAGCCACTCCCACAGCCGGTCGTTGAGCCACCAGGTGGCCTCCATCCCCGCCATGATCACCCGCAGGCTCAACGGGTCGGTGAGGACGCGTCGATGCTCATCGAACGCCGCCAGCAGGAAGTCGAAGAGCGCCGGCCCGCTCTTCGTCCCGATGTCCCGCTCCAACGCGGCGACGGACGCCGCGCCGCGTTCGATCAGCTCGGCGACGATCGCCGGATCCGTCTCGATCGGCGCGGGAGCCGCGCCGGCCGGCGGGCCGCCCGGCTCCTCGTCCGGGACCTGCAGGACGAAGTCCTCGCGGTCGACGACCGTCTCCAGGGCGTCCCTGACCAGCGGATCGCCGCGCCCCATGACCTCCAGCAGGGCGGCCCGGCCCGTGGGGGAGGCCAGGCGCTCGGTGACATCGACGAACAGCCTCCCGCCCGCCTCGTGCATCGGCACCATGGCCGTCAGCCGCCACACCGAGAGCCCCAGCGGCCGCATGGGGTCGGTCATCATCTGCCCGTGCCCGACGGAGACATAGACGCGGTTCTCCTCGTCGTCGGCCTCGGGAACGGGGAACAGCGTCGTGATCGGCCGGCTCTGCACGATCCGGAAGCCGTCGTCCGCCAGGCACCACTCGATGTCCTGCGGACGGCCGAAACGCGCCTCGATCCGCCGCCCGAGCCGCACCAGCTCGACGGCCTGCTCGTCCGTCAACGCCGGCCGCCGCTGCCGCCCCGCCTCGACCGCCACCTCCCCGGTGCCGCCGGCCGGCAGGGCCCGGACGGCACGCTCCTTGACGGCGATCGTCCGGTCGACGACCACCCCGTCGCGCACCGTGAGGACATCCGGGTTCGTCTGCCCGGAGACCAGCGCCTCGCCCAGGCCGAGGACCGCGTCCACTTTGGCGACCCTCCGGTTGCCCGTGACCGGATCGGCCGTGAACAGGACGCCGGCGGCGTCCGGTCGGACCATCCGCTGCACCACCACGGCCATCCACACCGCCCGGTGGTCGATGCCCATCCGCTGACGGTAAATCACGGCCCGCTCGGTGAACAGCGAGGCCCAACACCGGCTGACATGCCGGAGGATCGCCTTCGGCCCCACGATGTTCAGATAGCTGTCCTGCTGCCCGGCGAAGGAGGCCGTCGGCAGATCCTCCGCCGTCGCGCTGGACCGGACGGCACAGGCGGCCCCCTCGCCGAGCCGACCCGAAGCGGCGGTGATCGCCGCCGCGACATCGTCGGGGACGCCGACCCCCTCGACCGTCCGGCGGATCCGCGCGCTGAGCGCGGCGATCGCCTCCCGGTCGTCCGGATCCAGCCGCGCCAGCCGATCGAGCTGATCGTCGAACGAGGGCGCCGCCGCCACGATCCGCCGGAAGGCGTCCGTCGTCACACAGAAACCGGCCGGCACCCGGACGCCCTCGATCCGCGACAACGCGCCCAACTGCGCGCCCTTGCCGCCGACCACCGCGACCAGCGACTCGTCGACCTCCCCGAGATCCCGCACATGACGCCCGGTCACCGCGACCCCTCCGAGACGGACGGCCCCGCCGGCCCATATGTCGACAACACACGCACGTCGTGCCCCATTTCCGCAGGTGATGGCCTTGGCCGACGATTTTGCGCCACACCCCCGGCCTTGCCGCAAGCCCCCCACCGAGCTATATGTATAGGAGAGGCAAGGAGAACGGACTCTCCTCGCCGACCCCGAGCCCCCGAGCTGAGCGCACGATGCCGGGGCATGCGCGCCCGGCGCGCCTTCGTGAATCCGGTGCGTGATCCCCGAAGCAGCCCGATTGTGGTCTCGTCGTCACTGGTCGGGAAAAGAGGACCATGTCAGCAGTCGCTGTTGTCGGAACAGGCGCATCATCGCGTGAGCAACCCCCGTACCAGGTGGGGGGTGACCCCCGTGGTCAAGGGCTTGAAGACCACAAGCGCATAGCAGCCCGGAACCTGTACGGGTTCCATGGGTTGTGACATGGCAGGCCGAGATTTTTTCTTACGTGTTGTTGGAATATTCACGGGCGGCTTGACGGGAGTCGCTCACATGCTCTTTGAAATCCCTCATGGCCGCTTGAATATGGCATCGCGCTGCTCTTCGGATTCCTGCACAAGAAGAGCAGCCGAGCTGCCCGGAGTGGCGAGATCGAATGGAATGGCAGGTGCAAGGCGAGAACGCCTCTCCAGGTCTATTACGGTGCTGCCGCAGCGATTTATCCCATTGAGTGGGTTGCGGGATTCATTGAATCTCGACCCGAACTCATGGTCGGGGCGGGCTGCGTCCTCCTTGCTCTGCTCATCCGGCCACATTGGCAGAATCGAATTGTGCGTGAACAGTTCTCCCAGTGAATCATAAAAAGCGCGAACGGGGCTTGGCTTCCGATGACACTCTGTGATGGAGGTCGACGGCCCACTGTGGGACGTCTCGCCGGACCGGTCTGGAGGCCGTGGTAGCCAGGCCGTTGAGGTGAAGGGCTTACCTCGCGGCAACCCGGCGTGAGACGATGCTCCGGTGTCGAAAAGTCAGCGCTATTCAGCACTTGTCCTGTGGGATGTTGACCATACCCTTGTCAGCATCAGCGGCGTCAGTCGCGCCATCTACGAGAAAGCCTTCGAATCGACTATCGGATATCCGCTCGATCGATTGGCCTCTATGGCTGGGCGTACAGAGAACGCCATTATTGTCGAGACCCTGGAACTGAACGGTGTTGAGGTTTCGCCGGCCACTGTTTCGAGATTTTACTCCGCTCTCAGGCTAGCCGCTCGACAACTCGAAGACCGAATGAAGGAGTCCGGGCAGGCTCTGTCCGGGGCGGCTGAGGCGATCTCTGCGCTGCGAAACCGGCGTGTGGTGCAATCCTTGGTGACAGGGAACATCAAACCTATAGCTAGGGCGAAGCTCGACGCATTTGCACTCTCTCGGGGCATCGATTTTGAAGTCGGCGGCTACGGCGACGACGGAAGTGACCGCGCCATCCTTGTTCAACTAGCTCGCGAGAGGGCAGAGAAGAGGTACGCTGCTCCGTTTCCGGGTAGGCGGGCCTTCGTCATTGGCGACACGCCCCACGACATCAAGGGCGCACACGATGCGGGAGCATTCGCGATCGGCGTGGCAACGGGAAGTAGCTCCGCCCAGGCTTTGGAAAAGTGCGGCGCTGACCTGGTCCTACCCGATCTTATGAACGTTGAGGCATTGTGCAGCGCTATCCTCGATGCGTCTCCGCGCTAGGCCCTTGATTTATCCCTGGGTGGCCATGCGATACTGCTCCTGAAAATCGACCACGCTCGCAACACGGGCATGAGGGGTGAGGGATTTTGCGAGTTCCCCCAGCCGCTCGGTAACACGTGCCGAACCGATGGTGCCACTCAGTTTGAGGGCGTAGCTCCCAGTTCTACAAGCTTCCTCGATCTCCCCATCAAGGGTATAGCATTTTGCCAAACGGGAAAGGTAGTGAACTCTGTCGCGCACTCTATTCGGGGCGTGAATGCTAAGTAGGCCAATGGCGCTGGTTAGCGAGGTGACCGCGTGCTGAGTCATGCCGAGGTCGAGATAGCAGGCTCCCTCTTGTGCTGCGACCTCGATAGAATCCACGTATGACACATACTGAGGTTCTTCATGGCTCCCAGCCTGTTGGTAATCATTCCGCATGGACTCTAGAGATTTTAGGCAGGCCGCCTTATCACCTAGCCCTGCGTGTGCGCGGGCGAGTCTTGTGCCAAGCATGGTCCGGGTCAGCGGGGACAAGTTCTCATGCTGAAGGGTGACAGCCTCTTGCGCCAGTGTGAGGGCAGCGGAATGTTCACCTCGGTAGGTCTCTTGCAAGCTCCTATAAGCTAAAGCACTCGCCTTCAAACCATGGTCCCGCACTTCAGCCCCGACACCGACCGCCATGTCAAAATGTCGGTGTGCTGCGGCATGACTGCTCGCATCCAGAGCCAACCAACCCGCCATCTGATTCAGTTGACCGAACGCCTGCAAACCATCCTTGGCGTTCTCACGCACACTGACAGCCATACGTGCCACGTAACGAGAGAGCGGCAAGTACAGGCTGTCTCCTCCCATCTCGTCATCAAGGTGAAGGAAGGTTTTCAGCAGATGTTCGCCACTCTGTTGGAGCGTCATCCCCTCGAACGGTGAAATCCCAAGATCTGGCGGCCCAGGCATAGTCGGCAGGCCAGCCTGCCCAAACCCGGGAACACTCGGCTTGGAATCCTTGTGGACCTCGATACCGCCACTCCGGCCACGTGCCACGGATGACATTTGGCTGTTGTCGGATGTGCTGGCAGCCATAAGGCTCGCTGCACCGGCCGATAGGTCTCTACGCCTGATTGCCACGACCTGTTCCTTGCCTTCAATCCAAACTGAAGCCAAGAGCATCTCAGGCAGTTCAGGGGAGAGTTCTTCCTCCGTGGTCGGCGCCGTGTCGTGAGAGCCTGCTGCCTCTCGGCTCTTGTCAACATAGAGGATGTCTCCCCCGTCCGGACTCCCCGCCGGGGAACTCTCCCATGCCTGGGCCGAAACGCCGAGCATTTCCCCAGGGATACCGAACGCATCGGCAATACGTTCGATCACATGTGTCCCGCGAATCCCCCGCGTGCCCCGGATGATATCGCTCACCCGTGAACTCGTCATCTTGCCGATGGCTGCCGCCATGTCGGCCTGGCTCGTGCCCGTGCGACGGTTCACGAGCCGGAAGATCTCGGCGAAGTCGCGTGTTGCGCAGGCTCGTTGCATCGGTTCGCTCTGCAACAGGGCATCGGGAATCGTCAACGGGTAGTTGGCTCGCTTGGCTGTGCGGTTGTCCATGTCCCACCTGGCAGGGGCTGCGGTGACCTCCCCCAGAGTAGCGGTGCCTCGCAACGGGGTTCCCCAAAGCCCCTTGTGGGGTTCCCCGTTCGCTGTGCCCAACTCCGCCGAGGCCCGCGAAGCTTTTGGGGCGGGCAAAGGCCGCACCTCCGCAACCGTGGCCAGACGGCCCGGGGGCATGGACCACCTGCCAAGCAAAGGAGAGACAGGCAGTCATGAGTGGCACCAGCGGTGAACTCCCGGCTGTCGGAACACAAGTTAACGACACGACCAAGGGGCGAATCGGTGTCTACCTGGGCGCGACCTTCCCCGGCGGGGGAGGCGCGATGGTCCTGCCGAAGGGCGGGGGCCGCGAGCGGTCCGCCGCTGCAAAGGGTCTTCACTCCGATTCATCGTTGACACCGTTCGCCGACGCACCGAACCACCAGGGAGTCACCCGATGATGATCTACCTACGCAACGATGAAATCGACCTGAAGTTCGATGACGCGGACCCTCTTCAGCTGGTCGCCGAGATGGAGAAAGCCGTGCGTCGGCATGGAATCACGTTGACGGATGTCGGCGTCGATTCCCGTTACCTGGATGCAGGGTTGGACCATAATGACTCGGCCATGATCGAGCTGGGTGCGTGTCGGGGGAACCACCTGAAGAAGCTCATTCGCATTCTGAACGCTGCCCCGGTGGAGGATGAGCCGGCCAGCGAGGAGACGACCTCGGAGGAAGCAGCCGCCGAGTTCTGTCAGACCAGTTGAGCCGGGCACCACGGACACCCCCGTATCGGAATGCCTCGCACCGGATGACGCGGTGGCCTCTCGTCCCCAACCCGGATCAACACTCTCTCAAGCCCTGACGAGGGTCCGGCCCCGTCCATGCGTTGCCCCCGTGGCGCATGGACGGGGCTTCCGTACGGCGGCGCAACGGCCGTGTCAGGGCTGCGGCGTCGCCGCACGGTCGGATGCGCTGCGCAGGACGCAGAACTCGTTGCCCTCGGGGTCGGCGAGGACGGCCCAGCCGGTGCCGTCGGGGTTGCGGTGGTCGGCGACAAAGGTGGCGCCGAGGCCCAGCAGTCGTGCCACCTCCTGGTCGCGGGAGGTCTCCGGGCGCAGGCAGAGATGGATCCGGTTCTTGACCGTCTTGGGCTCCGGCACCTGGTTGAAGTACAGCAGCGGGCCCTCCGGGAGCAGTACCTGGACCTCGCGGTCACCCGGCTTGTCGTCCGGGTGCAGCGGGCGGCCGGTCACCTCGCTCCAGAAACGGGCCAGTTCAAAGGCGTCCGCACAGTCGATCGCCACATTCTGCACTACCGAGACCATGGGGCGAGCCTTCCCGATGACCGCTCGAAATGCCAACCGGGCGCGCTGGCGCCGTCCCGCCGACCGGGCTCGGCGGGACGGTTATGCGAACGTCGTTCGACAGCTAGCATCCGTCGGACATGGCGGCATGGGAGCGCTCCCGTGCGTTGGTTCCCGTTGCCGCCGGGACCCCCACAGTTCGCCAACGGAAGGGCTCGCATGAAGAGCCGCTCACGAGCTTTGCTGACCGTTCTGACTCTCCTTCTGACCGTTTTCGGGCTGGCGGCCCTGCCCTCCGCCTCCCTTGCCTCGGCGCCGGACGCCTCAGGGGCGCCCGCCGGTCCGGGGGCCACCGCCGCGCAGGACGTGGTGGCGGCGATGCAGCCCGGCTGGAACCTGGGCAACACCCTCGACGCCACCGGCGACGACGAGACCTCCTGGGGGAATCCCCGGGTCGAGCCCGAACTCTTCGGCGCCATCAAGGCCGAGGGCTTCAACAGCGTCCGGATTCCGGTGACCTGGGGCCAGCACCAGGGCGCCGGCCCCGACTACACCATCGACCCCGAGTATCTGGAGCGCGTCCAGGAGGTCGTGGGCTGGGCCGTGGACGAGGGGCTCTATGTCCTGATCAACGTGCACCACGACTCGTGGCAGTGGGTGATGGACCTGCCCACCCGGCATGACGAGGTGCTGGCGCAGTACACCGCCACCTGGGAGCAGATCGCCGGGGCGTTCCGCGACGCGCCGGAGCTGCTGCTCTTCGAGAGCATCAACGAGCCCTTCTTCGAGGGGTCTTCCGGCGAGGCGCAGGACGCCGAGCTGCTGCACGAGCTGAACACCGTCTTCCACGCGCTGGTGCGGGACTCGGGCGGCGGCAACGCCGACCGGCTGCTGGTGCTGCCCACCCTGCACACCTCGTCCGACCAGCCCAGGCTGGACGAACTAGCGGCGACCTTCGACGAGTTGGACGACCCCAACCTGGCCGCCACGGTGCACTACTACGGCTTCTGGCCGTTCAGCGTGAATGTCGCCGGCTACACCAGGTTCGACGAGGAGACGGAGGCGGATCTGACCGGCGCCTTCGACCGTGTCCACCAGACGTTCGTGGCCCGGGGCATCCCGGTGATCCTCGGCGAGTACGGGCTGCTCGGCTTCGACCGGCACACCGGCACCGTCCAGCAGGGCGAGAAGCTGAAGTTCTTCGAGGCGTTCGGCGCCGAGGCGCGGGAGCACCAGGTCACGACCATGCTGTGGGACAACGGGCAGCATCTGGGGCGGACTTCGTTCGAGTGGAGCGATCCGGCGCTGTTCGGGCAGATCGCGTCGAGCTGGGAGGGCCGTTCCGGCACCGCCACCACCGACCAGGTCTATGTCGAGCGCGGCGCCGACCCGGCCCCGGCCACCGTCGGGCTGAACCTCAACGGCACCACCCTGACCTCGGTGGCGCACGGCGCGGAGCCGCTGGTCGAGGGGGTGGACTACACGCTGGACGGGGACGCGTTGACGCTGGCCGCCGAGACCCTGGTGCGGCTGACGGGCTCCCAGGAGTACGGCGTCAACGCCACGCTGACGCTGGAGTTCTCCGCCGGTGTGGACTGGGATCTGCATGTGATCACCTACGAGGCGCCGTCCCTCGACGCGGCCTCGGGCAGCACCGAGGGGCTGGACATCCCGACCGCCTTCCGGGGTGACCAACTGGCCACCATGGAGGCGGTGTACGCGGACGGCGGCAACGCCGGGCCGCACGACTGGACGTCCTTCAAGGAGTTCGGCGCGGCCTTCGAGCCGGACTACGACGCCGGCACCATCTCCCTGACCTCGGACTTCTTCGCCGAGGTCGACGATGGGTCGACGGTCGGTCTGACGTTCCACTTCTGGAGCGGCGAGACCGTCGAGTACACCCTGACCCGCTCGGGCTCCCAGGTCACCGGCAGCCCCGCCTGACGCGTCGGTGCCCGCCCGCCCGGGAGCGGGCGGGCGGGCACCACCGTCGGAGGACTACTGGTAGACGAGCAGCGCCGGGGGGTTGGCGCCGCCGGAGTGGAACATCTCGTTGCTGAGCACGAAGGTGCCGGACGCCGCGTCCCACAGCGGCTGGACCTGGTGCAGCAGCAGGTTGGGGGAGACGGCCTCGTTGCCGGCCAGGGCGGCCTCCAGCGGGGCGGCCTCGGGGTCGAGCGTCATCATCGGCGTCGCCTCTCCGGTCTCCGGATCGATGGTGACGACCGCGCCCGGCTGCGCGCCCACCGCCGGCTGGTAGGCGAGCACGGCGCCGTCGTGGCTGCCGAAGGGCCGGATGTCGTCGTGTTCCCCGACCGGTTCGGTCTCGTACAGGGACTGCCCGGTGGCCAGGTCGAAGGTCACCACGGTGGGCGTCGTCCGCGTCGTGGACACCAGGGCCAGCCGTCCGTCGGCGACCACGGCCACGTCGCAGGTGCGCCAGACGCAGGGGGCGACATAGCGGTCGCTGCTGTAGTCGAGGGTGTGCGCGATGCCGGTGTGGTTGTCGTGGACGACGAACAGGCGCGCCTCTCGCTCCTCGCCGACGGCGGCGTGCACGACCAGCGGGTCGGCCGACAGGACGGCGTTGACCTCGATGGGCTCGCCCTCGTGCTCGGGCCCGTAGGCCCAGGACCACAGCTCGCGCCCCTCCTCGTCGAGGCCGCGGACCTCGCCGCCGTCCGTCGCCTCCTGGCCGCCGCAGCGGGTGAGGGCCACCAGCGTCTCGTCCAGGACCTGGTAGGAGATGTCGGCGCACGGGTCGTCGAGCACGCTGTGGCGCCACAGTTCGGTTCCGTCGCCGACCCGGTAGGCGGCCGAGCCCAGCTGGATCCCGGAGCCGATCGCGACGGTGTCGCCGAGCAGCGCCGGCGCCTCGTCCCGTCCCGGGGAGACGGGGAGTTCGACGTCGAAGGTGGTGATCTCCTCGCCGGTGGTGATGTCCAGGACGGTCAGCGCCTCGCAGTCGCGGCCCTGGAGCACGGCGATGCGGTTCTGGTCGGCGTGCGGCGAGGCCAGGCACTCGCTGTCGCCGCCCAGCCGTTCCACCGGGAAGGTCCAGACCTCCTCGCCGGAGGCCAGATCGTGGGCGACGACGGCGGTGTCCATCAGTCGGACCACGGTGTTCTCGGTGAACCAGGTGCCGCTCGCGGAGAGCATCAGGTCCTCGGCGCTGACGCCGGGGGACGGCAGGTCCCAGGCGAGGGTGCCCTCGGTGGGGCCCGCCGGGTCCTCCAGCACCTCGCCGGGGTCGTCGTTGCCGCCGTCATCGTCGTCGCCCATCAGCAGGACGCGGGCGAAGGCTCCGCCGACGATCAGCAGGAACGCGACCGTCAGGATCAGGAACAGACGGGAGCGGCGCGGGTCGCCGGGGCCGCCCCTCCGTGGCCCGGCGGGCGGGGTCGGTGGGCCGAACCCGGCTGGCTGGGTCGGCGCGTACGGCGACACCGGATGCTGTGGTGGCTGCTGTGACATGTCCGTCGGTCCCCCTGTGGCTGGCGGGAGCGAACGCCTTTCACCGGCGTCCGTCGCGGTGGTGAGACGCCGGTCGGCGCGCGGTCAGTTCCGCGTCGGCGGGGCGGCGGGGCGTTCCTGGAACGCCCAGGGCCGTACGGTACTTCAGCGCCGCGGGGGCCGGGGCCGACGGGGCGTCGGCCCGGGGGAGACCGATGACGCCCCGCCGTGCGGGTCAGCCCATGGCGCGGTCGAGGTTGGCCGCCGCGCTGATCAGGGCGAGATGGGTGAACGCCTGCGGAAAGTTGCCCAGGTGCTCGCCGGTGAGGCTGATCTGTTCCGCGTACTGGCCCACGTGGTTGGCGTAGGTGAAGGTCTTCTCCAGGGCGAGTCTGGCCTGTTCGATCTGGCCGGTTCTGGTCAGTGCCTCGACCCACCAGAAGGAGCAGATGGAGAAGGTGCCCTCGGCGCCGCCGAGTCCGTCGGGGGCGAGGGCGGGGTCGTAGCGGAAGACCAGGCTGTCGGCGACCAGGTTGTCGGTGATGGCGGTCAGGGTGGAGCGGAAACGCGGGTCGGTCGGGGAGATCAGTTTGACCATGGGCATCAGCAGCAACGAGGCGTCGAGCAGCGGCTGTTCGGTGCGTCGGCCGTCGTCGAGCAGCCGTTGCACAAAGGTGCCGGCCGCCGCGTCCCAGCCGCGTTCCATCACCTGGGCGTAGATCCGGTCGCGTTCGGCCATCCACCGTCCGAGGTCGCCGGGGAGGCCGCGTTGGCGGGCCATTCTGACCATGCGTTCGACGGCCACCCAGGACATCACCCGCGAGTAGGTGTGGTTCTGCTTGCCGGCGCGGGTCTCCCAGATGCTTTCGTCGGGCTGGTCCCAGTTCCGCAGCAGCCATTCGAGGACCCCGCAGAGGTCCGTCCAGCTGTCGTGCGAGATGCCGGTGCCGTATTTGTTGAACAGATAGACGCTGTCGACGAGTTCGCCGTAGATGTCCAGCTGGAGCTGGTCGGCGGCGCTGTTCCCGGTGCGCACCGGTCGGGAGCCGCAGTAGCCGGCGAGGTGGTCCAGTTCCTCCTCGGGGAGGCAGGGGTCGCCGTCGATGCTGTACATCACGCGCAGCGGTCCGACGCCGCTCTCGGTGGTGGAGCGCAGACAGCGGGTCAGCCAGCCCATGAAGGCGCCGGCCTCGTTGGTGAAGCCGAGCCGCAACAGGGCGTAGAGGGAGAACGCGGCGTCCCTGATCCAGACGTGCCGGTAGTCCCAGTTGCGTTCCCCGCCGAGCAGTTCCGGCAGGCCGAGCGTCGGTGCGGCGACCACCGCGCCGCTGGGTTCGTGGGTGAGCAGCTTGAGGGTGAGCGCGGAGCGGTGGACGGTCTCCCGCCAGCGGCCGGCGTAGGAGGACTGGCCGATCCAGCGGCGCCAGAAGAAGACGGTGGCCTCGAACAGTTCCTCGGCGACCCGCTCGTCGAGCCCGCCGGGCGCGGTGCCGCCGGCCGTGTCCAGGACGAAGAGCGCCGACTGGCCCTCGGTGAGGGTGAACTCGCCCCAGGCGTCCTGGTCCTGGACGTGCAGCGGGGTGCTGCTGAGCAGCGACAGCGCCAGCCCGTGGCCGATGAACCTGACGCCGTGGGGCTGCTGCTCCGTGCGGTGCCGGCCGCGTCCGTAGTCCATCCGGGGCGCCACCTCGATCCGCATGTCCATCCCGCCCCGGACGCTCACCACGCGGCGCACCAGCCGCTGCCGGTGGTCCGGGTCGCGCTCCTTGCGGACCGGCATGAAGTCCTGGACCTCCAACATGCCGTCCTCGGTGAGCATCCGGGTGATCAGGATGTTGGTGTCGGGGAAGTAGAACTGCTGCCGGGACGCCACCTCGCAGCGGGGTTCGATCAGCCAGTGGCCGCCCTTGGCGGGGTCGAGCAGGGCGCCGAAGACGCTGGGGGAGTCGAAGCGGGGCGCGCAGAACCAGTCGATCCTGCCGTCGGTGCCGACCAGGGCGGCGGTGCGCATGTCGCCGATCAGACCGTGTTCGGCGATCGGCAGATAGGGCGGGTCGAGCGGCTTCATCGTCCGGGCACCGCCCATCCGGGTGGGCCGGGCAGTTCGAGGGCCGCCGGTGGGCCCCAGGAGCCGGCGGGGTAGGGCAGCGGTTCGGGTGGGTCGCGCAGCACCGGATCGCACACCTCCCACAGCCGTTCGATCTCGGCGGATCCGGTGAACAGGGTCTGGTCCCCGCGCAGCGCGTCCAGCAGCAACTTCTCGTAGGCTTCGAGAGGTTCGGCGTCCGGGAAGGCGTCGTCCAGGCGCAGCGTGAACGCGGCCCGGCCGACCCGGAGTTCGGCGCCCGGCGCCTTGGCGCGGACATACAGCGTTGCCGTCGGGGTGTCGCTCAGCTCCAACGACAGCTCGTCGGGGCGGTCGGCGTCCGTCGGCCGGTCGGGGTCCTCGGGGGCCCGCTCGAAGAGCGTCAGCGGCGGTTCGCGGAAGGCAATGGTGACGGTCCAGCGGGAGCCGCCCAGCGCCTTGCCGGTGCGCAGCAGGAACGGCACGCCCTGCCAGCGCCAGTTGTCCACCCAGGCGCGCAGCGCGACAAAGGTCTCCACCCGGGAGTCGTCCGCCACGCCGTCCTCGTCCCGATAGCCCTCGAACTGGCCGAAGACGGTCTCCGCCGGGTCGAAGGGCCGCAGCGCCCGGTAGACCTTCAGCTTCTCGGCGCGCAGCTCGTCGGCGGCGATCCTGGCCGGCGGTTCGATGGCGACGATGCCCAGGAGCTGGCACAGATGGGTGGAGACCATGTCGCGGAAGGTGCCGGTGGACTCCATGAAGCCGGCGCGTCCCTCCAGGCCGATCTCCTCCGGCACGTCGATCTGGACGGAGGCGATATGGTCCCGGTTCCACAGCGGGGCGAGGACGCCGCCGGCGAAGCGCAGGGCGAGCAGGCCGCGCACGGCCTCCAGGCCGAGGAAGTGGTCGATGCGGAAGACCCGTTCCTCCGGGACGATCCCGGCGATGGTCGCGTCCAGGGAGCGGGCGCTGGCCAGGTCCCTGCCGAACGGCTTCTCCATGATGAGCGAGGCGCCCTCGGCGATGCCGGAGTCGCCGAGCATCCGCACCATCGCCTCGGCGATGGACGGGGGGACGGACAGGTAGAGCAGGGTCCGGCAGCGGTCGCCGGCCTCCCGTTGGGCGTGCCGGACGGCGGTGGCCAGCTCCGCCGCGTCGTCGGCCGACGAGACGACAAAGCCGATATGCCGGGCGAACGCGTTCCAGCGGGCCTCGTCGTAGATCTCCCCGGCGTGGGTGCGGACGGCCGCGCCGAGATCGTCTCTGAACTCCTCGTCGGTGCCGGGGGAGTGGCGTCCCGAGCCGATCACCCGGAAGTCGTCGGGCAGCAGCCCGGCCAGGTGGAGCCGGAAGAGTCCGGGGAAGAGATTGCGTCGGGCCAGGTCTCCGGTGGCGCCGAAGATGACCAGGAGCTGGGGGTCGCCAAGGGCGGCGGTGGGGTGGTCGGCGGGGGTCACGTGGTGGTGTTCTCCCTTCCGTGCGCCGGCTACTGCCCCACACTCTGGGGCCCGGACCGGCCGCGACCCACGGAACCCGCCGGCGCGTCCGCCGAGGTCACCGGCCCGATGACCCGCGTGGACGGTCGCCCGCCGGCGGGTCGGCCCTCTCGGGCACGGACGGCGGCGCCCTCGGCGGGAACGGTCCCGGCGGCGGCGTGTCCTGGTCAGGCGGACTCCGGCACGGCGCCGCGCGCCGGCCGGGAGTGCCGCGCGAACTCGCGGACGAACGCGGACATCCCATAGCTGGCGAACCGCGCGCCGACCGCGCCGGTGGGTGGCGTCAGCAGCCCGCATTCCACCAACTCCTCGGCACCGGCGGCGACTTGCTCGGGCCGCAGCGGCGGGGCGAGCTCCGCGAGACGCCGACAGGCCGCGCGGCGCTCCGGCGGCAGGGTCCGCCAGAACGTTTCGTACGCGGCGCGCAGCGTCAGCTCGCCGACGGCCAACTCGTCCAGCGGCGAGGGCGCGGCGGCCAGCCGGTCGGCGTACTCGGCCGGCCGCAGCCCCGGCAGCGAGTCCAGCTTGCCGCCGGCGATCCGGATCGCCAGCGGCAGCCCCTCGCAGGCCCGCACGATCCGTTCCGCCGCCGGCCGGTCGGCGTCGATCCTGGCCGGCCCGACGATGCGGCCCAGCAGTGCGACGCCGTCCGCCTCGTCCAGCGGGGCCAGCGGCACCCGCACCACGCCCGGCAGGCCGCTCAGCCGAAAGTGGCTGGTCACCAGCGCGGCGCCGCGCCCCGAGCCGGGCAGCAGCGTCTCGGCCGTCGAGGCCGACACCGCGTTCTCCAGCACCAGCAGCGGCCGGTGCCCGGCGAGCCAGGTCCGCCATCGGGCCAGCGCCCCGGCGGTGGAACGCTCCGCCGGCAGGCCCGCCGCGGCCAGCAGCTCGTCCAGCACCGTGCCCAGCGGCCGGTCGCCGAGTTCGACGCGCAGCAGCCCGTCGGGGAAGGAGCCGGCGAGCCGGTGCCCGACCCGCACCGCGAACGTCGAGGCGCCGACGCCCACCGGGCCCGTCACCAGCAGCACACAGTCGCCCCCGGCGCGCTCCGCGTCGTGGAACGCGGCGAGCGCCCGGCGCGTCTCGACCGCCCGGCCCACGAAGTCCGGTGGCTCACGGGGCAGTTGGTTGCCGACGCCACGTGAGTGCGGCAGATGGTTGCCGATGCCGCGCGCGTGCGCCGGCGGGTCGACCAGCTGACTCCGCAGCCCGGTCAGCACCGGACCCGGGGTCGCCCCCGACTCCCGCGCCAGGGCGATCCGCACCGTCTCGTAGTGCGCCAGCGCCTCGCTCGTCCGGCCGCTCTCGGCCAGCGACCGCATCCAGGCGGCGGCGAGCCGTTCCCGCAGCGGATGCGCCGGCGCGTGGTCCCGCAGCCGCTCGCGCACCAGCCGGTGCCGGCCGCGTTCCCCCTCGATCTCGGCCCACTCCTCCAGGACGCCCAGGAACATCTCGTCCAGGCGCTCCATCGACGCGGCCAGGGACGGCAGCCGCCCGCATTCGGCCAGGGGGCGGCCGCGCCAGAGCGCGACGGCGTCGCCGAGCGGTCCGGCCGCCGCCGGATCGCCCTCGCGCGCCAGCCGCCGGCCCTCCCGCGCGGCCTCGGCGAACCGCACCAGATCGCATTCGGCGGGGCCGAGCCGCAGCCGGTAGCCGCCCTGGGTGTGCGTCAGCCGGTCCCCGAGTGTCCCCCGCAGCCGCGACACATACACCTGGAGGTTGCGCCGCGCGGTGGCCGGCGGCCGGCCGGGCCACAGCTCGTCGACCAGCTCTTCCACCGGGAACACGTCGCCGGCCCGGCTCAGCAACAGGGCGAGCAGCAGCCGGGACTTGGGGCCACCGAGCGGTACCGGCACCCCGCCGCCGTCCCGCACCGACAGTTCTCCGAAAGTGGTGATGGTGACGTCCCCGTCCATGACTCGACCGTGCCAGCCGCACCCGGCGCGCACATGGGGAGGCGCCCCCCACATTCCCCGCACGGCGGCCCTCGGACTACCCACACCCTCCCGGGGACGGGGCGGGCGGCCGGGTGTGGGGACCGACCGGGTCGACAGGACGCAAAACTGGGGGACTTCCACCCATGACCGCGCCCGGCCGTTCTGAAAGAGTCGTCCTATGCACCCAGTCACCGCCCCGCCAGCCGCCCGGCCGACGGCCGCCGCGTCGACGGCCTGGTGGCTGCCCGCCCTGGCGGAGGAGGAGGCCGGCGCCGACGGGCGGCCGCCCGCGTGGGCGCGGCTGGTGGAGCACGCGCTCACCCTGGCCCCGGCGGAGGCGCACCCGCCGGGTCGGCGGCTGCGCACCGTGCCGGGCCAGGGCCCGGAGGGCCGGCTGCTGCATCCGCTGTGGCCGCTGCTGACCGCCGCCGACGTCAGGTTCACCGCCGTCGTCGCGCGCCGTCCAGGGGCGGCGGCGGATGTCCGGGCGATCTGGTCGGGGGCGCGGCGCTGGCTGGCCGCCGAGCTGACCAGGCTCGCCGGCCGCACCCTGGTCGACTGGCTCCAGACGGCCCGCCGCGTCGGCACCCTGACCGGCACCGACCCGGGGGAACGGTTCGACGCGGCGATGCGCGCCCTCGCCGCCCGCCCGGCACTGGGCGCGCTGCTCCGTCAACACCCCGTGCTGGCACGGTTGTTGGGCCAGCGCTGCCTGGATGTGGTGGCTGCGGCCGCGGAGCTGGTGCGCCGGCTGCGCGCCGACCGGCCGGCGCTCACCACCACCCTGCTGGACGGCACCCAGCCCGGGCCGCTGGTCCGGGCCGGCTTCGGCCTCGGCGACGCGCACGGCGCGGCCAGGACCGTGGCGCTCCTTGAGTTCCGCGACGGGCGGCGGCTGGTCTACAAACCGAGGCCGCTGGGGCTGCACGCCCGCTGGAACGAGTTACTCGCCTGGTTCGCCCACCAGCGGCCGGCGCTGGCGCCACGCGCCGTCCGGCTGCTGCCGTGCGCCGGCTACGGCTGGGCCGAGTACGTGGCCGCCGCACCGTGCGATCCGCCCGCCGGGGTTCCCGACTTCTACGCCCGGATGGGCGCCCAACTCGCCCTGCTCTACGCCCTGGACGCGGTCGACATCCACGCCGAGAACGTCATCGCCTCCGGGGCGCACCCCGTGGTGGTGGATGTGGAGACCCTGCTCCACCCCGCCCTGCCGTCCCGCACCGACGGGGGACCCGATCCGGCCGGCGGGGCGCTGGCGGCGTCCGTGCTCCGCACGGCGGTGCTGCCGCAGCCCGTCCTCGGCGAGCACGGCGCGGTGGACAGCTCCGCCGTCGGCGGGCGGGCCGGGCAGCTCTCCCCGGACGAACTGCCCGCCTGGTACCGCCCGGGCACCGACCAGATGCGGCTGTGCCACCGCCGGCTGCCCTGGCCCGGCGGCCCCAACCGCCCGTTCCTCGCGGCCGCCCCCGGAGCCGTGGCACCCGTCGATCCCGCCGCCCATGGCGCCGCGCTGCGGCACGGCTTCCGCTCCGCCTATCGCGCGCTGGCCGCGCACGCCGCCGAACTGGCCGCGCCCGGCGGCCTGTTGAGCCGGTTCGCCGGGGAGCGGGCGCGGCTGGTCGCGCGGCCGAGTCAGGAGTACGCGCTGGTCCTCGCCGAGGCCAGCCGGCCGGCGGCGCTGCGGGATCTCGCCGGCCGGCGCCGGGCGTTCGCCGCGCTCTTCGAGGACACGGGCCGCCCGCTGGCCCAGGCGCTGGCCCGGCACGAGCTGGACGATCTGCTCGACGGCGACATCCCGCTCTTCACCATGACCCCCGGCTCGCCCACCGTCCACGACTCCAGGGGACGGGCCGCCGGGCCGCTGCCGACCACGGGGCTCGACGCGGTCCGCGCCAAGTGGCTTCGCCTGGGCGAGGCCGATCTGCGCCACCAGGAGTGGCTGCTCACCGCGTCACTGGCGACCCTGACGCCGGCCCCCGAGCACCGCGCCGCCGTCCCCGCCGCGCCGGCCGGGCCCGAGCCGCCCACGGACCCGGGGCCCGAGTTGGCGCTCGCGCTCGCCGCCGCCGTCGGGGACCGGCTGCTGGAGCTGGCCGACGCCGGCGAGGGCCGCGTCAACTGGATCGGCCTCCACCAGCTGGGCGACCGCTGGCTTCTCCACCCGCAGGGCGCCGCCCTCGCCGACGGCTATCCGGGCACCGCGCTCTTCCTCGCCGAACTGGGCCGCGCCACCGGCCGGGCCCGCTACGCGGAGGCGGCGGCGCAGGCCGTGGTCGGCCCGCTGCCCGCGACGCTGCGGCTGTTGGCCGCCCATCCGGAGCTGGCCGCCACGGTCGGCCCCGGCGGCTTCCTCGGCGTGGGCGGCCTCGCCTATGCCACGGCCCGGTTGGCCGGCCTGCTGGACAGCGCCGAGCTGGCGGCCGCGCTGCCCGAGGCGCTCAGCGCGCTGGCCGCCGCCGGCGCGGCCGGTGAGCGCGCCGATATCGCCGAAGGGCTCGCCGGCGCGGCGCTGGCCGCCGGGGCCGTGCACGCCGAGAGCGGCCTCGACGCGGCCGCCGAGCTGCACCGCGCGCTGGTCGCGCGGTGCGCCAGGATCGACCAGCCGACCGAACCCGGCCTCCTGTTTGGACGCGCCGGCGTCGCGCTGGCGCTGGGCCGGGTCAGAAAGGCCGCGCCCGCGCCCGACGACCCGAGCTGGTGCTCCGGGCTCGCCGGGCTCGCCGCCGCCGGCGGCGACGACCGGGCCGCCCGTGGCACCCATATCGCCCGGCTCGCCGACCGCGCGCCGCTGGCCGACCACTCCCTGTGCCACGGCGAACTCGGCGTTCTGGAACCGCTCGTGGAGTGGTACGGCGCCGACGGCCCGCCGGCGCATCCGGCGATCACCCGGCTGCTGCGGCAGGTCGAGCGGCACGGCCCCCGGTGCGGCACCCCCGACCATGTCGCCACCCCCGGGCTGCTGACCGGCCTCGCCGGCGTGGGCTACGGGCTGCTGCGGCTGGCCCACGGCACCCGGGTGCCGTCCGTGCTGCTGCTGCGACCCGACGAGCGCACCCGGGCCGGGGCCCCACAGACCAGCCGGTGGACCACCGGACCAGCAGACCATCGCCAAGCACCCGAGAAGGCCCCAGAAAAAGGAGCGTGAACAGCGTGGCAGGCGAGCAGTGGAACGAGCCGGTCGACGACCGGTCGGAACCGCAGGAGCAGGAAGGGACCCCCTCGCGCGTGGAGGCAGGCAAGGCGAGACTCCGGTTGGCGATTCTCACCGGCGCCACCGTCGGTGCCGTGGTGGTGGCCGATCTCAGCGCGGTCGCCGGCACCACATCGGTCAGCATCAACATGAACATCGGCTGACCCACCCGAACGCGCGGTCCGGGTCACCCCCGGGGCCCGGACCGCGCCTCAACCCCGGGACGACAGAACGTGACGGCAACGGTGGCGACAGGCCGTGACGACAGACCGTGACGGCACCGGCCGTCACTTGGGGGTCGACATGAAGTCGGCGGCGAAGTCGCAGAGCTGGTCCCGATCCCGGGTGCCGGTCTTGCTCAACAGGCTCGCCACATGCTTCTCCACCGTGCGGACCGAGAGATGCAGCCTGGCCCCCAGCGCCTTGTTGCCCAACCGGTCGACGAGCAGCCGGAACACGTCGTACTCGCGGGCGGTGAGCCCCATCGCCCGCAGCCTCTCGGGAATCCCGTCGGTGCCCGCGCGGCGCTGCCGCACCACCACGCCCACGCCCCGCAGTTGGGACCGGCAGGCGCCGGCGACCGCGATCACCCCGGCCCGGTGGAAGTACTCCTCCGCCTCGGCCAGCCAGCGTCGCGGCTCGCCCCAGCCGTCGGCGAGCGCCGCCTCGGCGACCAGCCGCAGCCCCAGATAGCGGGCCGTCGGGAACGGCTCCGCGCTCGCCTGCGCGGCCCGCAGCGCGGCCTCCGCCCGCTCCGGGCACCCCTCCCGGCCGGCCAGCACCGCCTCCGCGAGACCGCCGAACTGCCGGTTCCAGCGCAGCCGTCCGGCCTGGCCGGCGCCCAGCCGCTCGCATTCGGCGCGACCGGCCCGCCCGTCCAGCACCTCAAGCAGCAGCACCAGACCGTGCGGCCCGGTCAGATGGAAGAAGCTCCCCTCGTCGGCGCTGGCCATCGCGGACAGCGTCGCCGCCAACTCCCGCGCCTGCGCCCGGTCCTCCTCCAGCAGCGCGCAGAACAGCTCGCCCAGGCCGAGCGCCAGCGGCGCCTCCATGGACTCGGCGCCGCCGTGCGCCCGGAACTCGGCGAGCGCCGTCCGCAGACCGGGACGGTTGCCCTGGTGCGCCGCGACCACGGCCCGCACCATCAGCAGATACCGCGTCACCGAGTGCAGCCGCAGCCGCCGGGTTTCGTCGAGCGACCCGGCCACCAGCGCCTCGGCCCGCGCGAAATCGGAGCGCAGCGCCGCGTCCAGCGCCAGCAGTTCACCCGCGTAGTGCGCCAGGCTGACACAGCCGGTGCGCAGCGCCTCGTGCCAGGCGTAGGTGAGGGAGTCCGTGGCGCCCTCGGCCAGCCAGGCGTTGCTGCCGAGCCCGAACAGGCCATGCGCGCGCCACCCCATCAGATCGTGCTCCGAGGCGATCCGCAGCGTCTGCCGGAAGCTGCGGTCCGACTCGGTCAGCGAACGGCCCCGGCTGGCGGCGCCCACCGCGTACCACGCCTGACAGGCCAGTGCCGGATCCGACAGCTGCCGCGCGCCCTCGATGGCCCGCCGCGCCAGCCGCTCGCTGCGCTCGATCCGGTCGGGCGCGGTGTCGGACACCGTCAGATACGCCTCCACCGCGTCCAGTCCCGCGGTGTCCCGTTCGGTCGCGGCCGCCGGCAGCAGCGCCCTGGCCGCCGCGACCTGTGCCAGGCCCTCCTGCCAGCGCCCGGCGACCTCGGCGGCCCAGGCCAGCCGCACATGCAGCCCCACCCGGCGGGACACATCGGTGTCCTCGGCCGGCTCCGCGTCCAGATCGGCGCGCCGCAGCCGGTCGGCCAGCTCGACGGCGCGGTCGAACTGCCCGTCGTCGGCCAGCGCGAGCAGCAGCGTCTCCAGCAGCTCCCGGTGCACCCCGCCGCGCACCGGCGCGAACGGGGCGTCCCCCAGCATCAGTTGGGCCTCGTCGATCACCGTGATGGCGCTGCCGGGGCCGCTGCGGGCCAGCGCCCGGCGGGCCACCTCCAGATAGTGCCCGGCGGCGGTCGGCCGGTCGCCCGCGTGCCGGCGCAGCCGCGCCGCCAGCAGGCACCAGGTGCCGGGCAGCCCCGGATAGAGCCGGTCCACCGCGTCCGCCGCGCGGGTCGAGAGATCGGCCCGGTCCGCCGGGCTCAGCAGCGAGAGCAGCGCCTCCTCCGCCAGCGGATGGGCGAACGCGTACCAGTCGGGGCCGCGTTCCTCGTCCGGCTGCAGCAGGCCCTCGGCCAGCGCGGCGCGCACCCGCTCCCGCAGCAGGCCCTCGTCGAGGCCCGCGCAGTGCCGCAGCACCGACAGCGGGAACGAGCGGCCGAGCACGGCGGCCACGGAGAGCGCCCGCACCCCGCCGGGGCCGAGCCGCGCCGCCCGCTCCTCCACGACCCGCACCAGGGTGACCGGCACCCCGGGCCGCTCGGTGCTGACCAGCTCCCAGCCGTCGTCCGCCGTCCTCGCCAGCCGGCCGGCGGCGAGCATGCCACGGATCAACTCCTCGGCCACGAACGGGACTCCATGCGAATCGGCATAGACCTCGGCCGACACCTCGCGGGGCAGCGCCGCCGGCGAGCTGCCCAGGCAGGAGGCGGTGAACGCGTGCACCTCGGCCGCGTTGAGCCGGCCCAGCGGCAGCAGCCCGCCCTCCCGGCGCTGGGCGACTGCGGTCGCCAACTCGTAGGCGGCGGACGGCGCCGAACGCACCGTGGCGAGGACGACGACCGGCTGGGTCGCCAGGTTGGCGGCCAGATACTCCGTCACCGCGAGGGTCTCCGGATCCGCGTCGTGCAGATCGTCGATCACCAGCAGACAGCCCTGTCGGCGGCCGCGCGCCGCGGCGAGACGCAGCACCGCCTCGGCCAGCACCACGGGCGAATCGTCGCAGTCGGCGCCCGTCGACCATTCGGGCACCAGCCGTCCCAGCACCGGCAGATAGGGGCCGAGCACCTCGGCCGGCGGCTCCTCGCCCGACCTGGTGAGCGACAGCAACGCCTCGGTGAGCGGCCGGAACGGGACGGCGGGGCCGATGGTGGTGCACCGGCCACGGAGCACCGTCATGCCCTCGTCCCCCGCCTCGTCGAGGGCCTGGGCCACCAGCCGGGTCTTGCCGATGCCCGGCTCGCCGGCGACGAAGACGATGCCGCCCCGCCCCTCGCGCGCCTCCCGCAGCGCCCCCGACAGGGCGGCCAACTCGCCGTCTCGTCCCACTAGTTCGACCGTGCGCAGTCGGAAGGGGCTTGCCATGCTCCTGCGGTACTCCCTCGTGCCGTCCGGTGCTCGGGATCTCCCCGGCGCATCCACGGGACCGCTACACGGCCCCCCTCGCCAGCCTCATTTCCCCATCCTGCGGTAGCTACCCCGACTTGGGCCTTCTTCCTCCGCCGGCGATCGTTCTTTCTCCCCTTCTTCTTCGCTTTCTCTCCCCACCCGAACCCCGTCCGAACGTTTCAGGGGTGCCCGGGCGTTCAGTCGAGGCGCGCGCCGACCACCAGTTCCACGTCGTTCGACGAGCTGGCGGGCGCCGTCCTGAACTCCCGGACCGACCAGTTCCGTTCCGGCAGCGCGGTGCCGGCCGCCGTGGTGTGGGCGGTGACCGCCAGCATCGCATCGCCGGTCGCGGAGAACAGCAACTCCGCGTCCACGGCCGTGCCGTCGGACATCCGCAGCACCAGGTCCAGGGGCCGTGGCGCCGCCGCGTAGCCGGCCGGGTCGGGGAGTTCCCTGATGCGCAGTCTCCCGCCCCGGAACAGATGGGTGTGCGGGCAGAGCGCGGAGTAACGAGCCGTCGGGTCGGTGGCGGAGGAGGACATGGGCTCCCTGCGTTCGGTCGGGGGCTCCCGGAGAGGGCGGTCGCGCGATCCACTGTGCCGCGCGCCGGGCCGGCCCGCGCGTCCGTCACCGCCGGTCGGGTGGCTCGGTGACGGTGGAGAGCGCGTCGACGAACGAGCCGAGCAACCGGGCGAACGTGACGCGGTCCGCGTCGGGCCAGTCGGCCGTCGCGCGTGCGAAGGCCGCCTGACGGAAGCGGTGCACCCGGTCGAGGCGGGCCCTGGCCCGATCGGTGAGCGCCACCGGGGTGCGCCGGCCGTCGCGCTGGTCGGCCAGCCGCAGCAGCAGCCCGTCGTCGACCGCGCGGGCCACCAGCCGGCTCGCCCGTGGCTGGTCGACGCCGAGCGCGGCGGCCACCTCGCCCACCGTGGCGGGCCGCCCGATCCCCTCCACCGCGTCCAGCACGCCGAAGGTCGTCGGATCGACCGCGTCCGCGCCGAGATCCCGGTCGAGCCGGCCGAGCGCGCGGCGCGTCTGGCTCCGCCGGATGGCGATCATGGCGCGCTCGATCGCGACCAGGGCCCTTTCCTGTTCCGCTTCCATGAGTGTTAGCTTACAACTTCATGTAAAAGTGCATCTATTGAGGGACGGGAGACGAGGACCATGACAGACGACCCCTCCACCAACGCCCGGCGCCCCCTGGGGTACTGGCTCAAACACATCGACCGGCGGATCGAGGAGCGGTTCGACGAGCTGCTGGCCGAGGACGGCCTCGGCCGACGGCACTGGCAGCTGTGCACCACCCTCGCCCGTGGCCCCCTCGACGTCGAAGGGCTCGACGAGGCGCTTGCGCCGTTCCGCTCCGCGCGCGAGCCAACCGTCCGCCCCCTGGTCGACCAACTCGTCGCGCGCGGCTGGGTGATGCCGTCCGGCGACGGCGCCCTCGCGCTCACCGAGGAGGGCCGGGCCCGACACGCCGAAGTCGCCGAGCGGGTCGGCGGGTTCAGGGCCCGCGTGGCGGCGGGCCTCGCACCGGACGAGTACGCAACCCTGTTGCGCCTGCTGGAGCGGGTCGCCGACAACCTGGACGCTCCCCCCGACAACCGCGCGGACAACCCCCGGGACAACCGTGGGAACGACCAGGTCGGGGTGACCTGACGGGTGGCCGGGGCCGTCGGCGGAGGTACGGTCGTCGGGTGGAGTCCGGTGAATCAGTCGTGTGCCCCGTTCATGGCGCGGGGGTCGGTCCGCACCGCCTCGCGGGGCGGCGGTTGGCCGGCGTCGTCGTGTCCCGGCACCACGGGGGCACGGAGGTGTCGGGCCCGATCGACGTGTGGCTGATCGACGCCGAGGGGGACGCCACCCTGGTCACCGCCGGCTCCGACTGGTGCCTGATCGTCGCGGACGGCGTTCCGCACGAGGGCCATGACGCGGGGGAGTGGGGCCGCGTCGAGGTGGCCCGGGCGGACGAGAAGACGCCCTTCGCCGCGCACCTCGGCGAGACGGTGCTGGCGGTCCACGAGGTGTCGGAGCCGGGCAACGGACGCCGTCGGGTCGACTTCACCTTCGAGTCGGGCGATGTCCGCTGCGAGGTCCTGGCCGGGGAGCTGCGGCTCTCCGCCGGCTGACGCCGCCCCCGTCCCTCCCGCCGTCCCCCTTCGCGTCCGCTTCGGTGAGCGAGCCCATCACCCGTAAGGGTGCATCTGGTCGGTTGCGCGGCCAACTCCCGGCGCGCTTCCGCACGATGAGGGGCGCGGCCGCCCGGTGGAGGCGCCGTCGGCGCGCGCCGCACAGCGCCCGCGCCGTAGAACGCCCGCGCCCCACCGCGCCCGCACGACGAGACGACGAGACGAGAGGACACCTCCTTGCCTTTCCCGCCCCCGCCCATCCGACAGCGCGCCGGCGAGGCCACCGTTCCGGTGGCCGAACGGGTCGCGGGGCGCCTGC
The DNA here is from genome assembly GCF_000974485.1 of Streptomyces sp. NBRC 109706. Lineage (GTDB taxonomy): Bacteria > Actinomycetota > Actinomycetes > Streptomycetales > Streptomycetaceae > Streptomyces. The sequence continues at coordinate 469,161 of NZ_BBOM01000008.1, forward strand.
TCGGCGCGCCGGCGTTGCCCGCCGCCGCGCTCGGGGCCGTGGCGCGCGATATCGACTGGGCCGGCCCGGTCGCCCTCCCGCTGCCGGACGAGCGGGCCGTCCAGGCGGCCTGCGGGATCATGCAGGTGCACGGCAGGGCCCATGGCCGGCCGCGTCCCCTGGCCGTCGACTACGCCGCCACCGTGGCGGGCGTCCTCGCCGCCCAGGGCGTCTGCGCCGCGCTGCTCGCGCGCCGGCGCGGGCTGGCGATCGACCGGGTCACCACCTCCGTCGCCGAGGGCGCGCTGCTCTCCCTCACCCAGTACCTCGCCGCCGCCACCGCGCCCGACGAGCCGGCGGTCGAGCCGGCCGCCGACCTCCGGGGCGGCGCGACCCTGGTGTCGGCCGACGGCGTCCCGATCGAGATCGAGACCCTGGACCCGGTCGCCTGGCGGGAGTTCTGGCGCCGCCTCGGCGTCCGGCCGCCGCTCGCCGGGCGGGGCTGGGCGCCGTTCCAACAGCGGTTCGCCACCGCCGTCTGCCCGCTGCCCGCCGCGCTGCGCGAGGCCGCGGCCCGGCGGCCGCTCGCGGCGCTGACCGAGGCGGCCACCGCCACCGGCGTCAGCCTGGCGGCGCTCACCGCCGAGCCGCGCCCGGGCCACCCGCCGGCCCCGGTGCGGATCACCCCGGCGCCAACACCCCTGCCGAGCAAGCCCGTTCCACCGGCCGCCGGGCCGGCGCCGCTGGCCGGGCTGCGGGTGGTGGAGGCCACCCGCCGGGTCCAGGGGCCGCTCGCCGGGCATGTGCTGCGGCTGCTCGGCGCCGAGGTGGTCCGGATCGAGCCGCCGGGCGGCGATCCGATGCGCGGGCTGCCGCCGCTGGTCGGGGAGTGTTCGGCGCGCTTTCTGGCGCTCAACGAGGGCAAGGCGGTCCACGAGGCCGATCTGGGCACCGAGGCCGGCCGGCGCGCGGTGCGCGAACACGCCGCCGGCGCCGATGTGTTCCTCCACAACTGGGCGCCGGGCCGCGCCGAACGCCTCGGCCTGGCGGCGGCCGACCTCTGGCCCGTGGCGCCGCATCTCGTCCATGCGGGGGCTTCCGGATTCGGGGACGCGTTCGGTGCCGCACGGCCGCCCATCGGAACCGACTACCTCGCACAGGTCCACAGCGGCCTCGCCGCCGCGCTCCGCCCCGCGCCCGAGCCGCCGGCGCCCTCGCTGCTGACGCTCACCGATGTGCTGGGCGGACTGCTCTGCGCCTACGGCGTGTTGGCGGCGCTGCTGCGGCGCGCCGACACCGGAAGGGGCGCGCGCGTCGAGTCCTCGCTGTACTCCGCCGCCTGGCTGGTGGAGCGCCCGGCGGCCCGCGCCCGCTGGACGCCGCTCGACCTCCCGTTGACCACCGCCGACGGACTGCTCTGCCTGACCGGGGCCGACGCGCGCCGGACCGCCGAACTGGCCCGCGTCACGGCCGCCTCGGGCACCACCCCCGACGCGGTCGCGGCCCGGTTCCGCGCCCTGACCACCAAGGAATGGCTGGACCGGCTCGGCGAGGCCCGGATCCCGGCCACCGAGGTCAGGACCGATCTCGCCGCGCTGGCCCACGACCCGGCCTTCCGCGCGGCCGTCGCCCCCGCGCCGCCGGACGGCTGCGCCCGTCCCCTGACCCCCTGGACCTTCTCATGAGCCCCCCACCGACCACCCCCGTCCTGACCTCGCGCAACGGTGTCCCGTTCCCCGACCATGTCCCGCCGGCGACCCGCGCCTCCTGGGTGGCGCGCGGCTGGTGCCCCGACCGGGATCTGTACGGCCTGTTCCACGCCACCGCCCGCGCCCACCCCCGACGGCAGGCGCTGGTGGAGAGCGGCGATCCGCCGGGCGGCGGCCTCGATTTCGCCGCCCTGGACGCCGAGGTCCGCCGGATCTGCGCCCTGTTCACCGAGGCGGGGCTCGGCGCCGGGGACGTGATCGCGCTCCGCCTGCCCAACGGCCGGCACGCGGTCGCCGCCGAGCTCGCCGTCTACGCCATCGGCGCCGTCGCCCTGCCCTACCCGCCGGGCGGCGGACGTCGGGACACCCTGACGCTGCTGGGCCGTTCCCGCGCCCGCGCCGCGGTCTTCGCCGACGCGTCCGATATCGCGCTCCATGACCAACTCCCCGATCTGGAAACGGTGTTCAGCCCGATGCCGGACCGTCCCGGGGCCCGGTGGCTGGGCGCCCAGCCACGGCGGGACTGGCGGCCGGTCGAGGTGGATCCCACCGCGCCGGCCCGGCTGCTGGTCTCCTCGGGCTCGGAGGCCGAGCCCAAGATGGTCGCCTACGCCCATCACGCGATGGCCGGCGGCCGGGCCAACTACCTGGCCGCCCTCGCCCCAGGCGACGGGCCGCGCCGCCATCTGGTGCTGGTCCCGCTGGCCTCGTCGTTCGGCTCCTGCGGGATCGTCACGCTGGCCGCGCTCGGCGGCACGCTGCTCGTCCAGCGCGCCTTCGAGCCGCGCCAGGCCCTGGCGATGGTCACCGCGCACCGGCCGACGCTGGTGTTCGCCGTACCGACGATGCTGCGTCGGATCGCCGACACGCCACGGGACGCCGACGAGGACGTCAGCTCGGTGACCGCGCTCGTCTCCAGCGGTGCCGATCTGCCCCAGGAGACGGCCCGGGTCTGCGGCGCCCGCTTCGACCGGCCGGTGATCACCGTCTATGGGTCCTCGGACGGGGTCAACTGCCATACGGAGGCCGGTGACGCGGGCTGTGTCGGGGTCCCCGACCCCTCGGTCGCCGAGATCAGGATCGCCGACCGGGACGGCCGGCCGCTGCCGCCGGGCGAGCCGGGCGAGATCCTGGCCCGGGGGCCCATGACGCCGCTCTGCTATGTCGGGGCCCCCGAACTCGACGCCCGCTACCGCACCGCCGACGGCTGGGTGCGCACCGGCGACCGTGGCCTGCTGGACGCACGCGGGCGGCTGGTCCTGCTGGGCCGGATCAGGAACGTGGTGCTGCGCGGCGGTTACACCATCAGCCCGGCCGAGGTGGAACGCGAACTCGGCGCCCATCCGGCGGTCGCCGAGGCGGCCTGTGTGGCCGTTCCCGACCCCGACCTCGGCGAACGCCTCTGCGCCTGCGTCCGGACGGCCCCCGGCGCGCCCCCGCCGACGCTGGCCGAGCTCAATGCCTTTCTGCTGCGCCAACGCGGCCTGGAGAAGCGGAAACTGCCCGAACATCTCCTTCCGGTCCAGGCGATGCCCTACGGCCCCACCGGCAAGATCTGCCGCCGCACCCTCGCCGAGCGCGCCGGCGCCCGCTACGGCCCGGGCCGGTGACCGGCGCGGGCGATCCGCGCGCCGGGTCCTCCCTCAGCCGGCCCGGCGGGCCGGGGTGGTGCGGCGGCCTTCGGCGTCGCGGCGGGTGGCGCCCTCGGCGTCCAGGGCCTCCAGCAGCGGCACCGCGACCCGGCGGCTGGTGCCCAGCGCCCTGGCGGCGTCGCCGACGGTGAACGGCTGGGGCAGCGCCCGGAGTCGGGCGGCGGCCTCGGCCTTGGCGCCGCTGGGGAGATGGAGCGGGCCGATCCGCTCCAGCCGGCCGCGCCGCACCAGCAGGGCGAGCGCGTCGGCGGTCAGGCCGAGCGCGTCGAGCCGCCCCCGGGTCGGCGCGTCGAACGGGGCCCCGGCCAGCTCGGCGAGCAGCCGGTCCAGGGCGGCGGCCACCGGCGCCGGCAACCGCTCGGCGTCCCCGGCGCGGTAGATCCGGCCGTCCCGCAGGGTCAGGCCGTCGTCGAGCAGCGCGGCCAGGGGAAGGTCGTCCGGCAGCTCAAGTCGCTGCCTGGCCACGGTCGTCGGCAGTCCGGGGTCGGCCGGTCGGGCGGCGGCCCGCGCGTCGACCTCGGAGCCGAGCGCGGCCCGCAGTTCCCTCAGCCGCTCGGGGTCGAGCAGATAGGGTCCGGCCCGCTCCGCCGTCGGCACCTGTGCCGGGTAGCCCATCGCGGTGAGCCGGTCGCGGCGGGCGAATCCCTCGGCGCGCAGCCTGGCGGCGGTGTCGGCCGGGTCGGTGAGCCGGGCCAGCTGCCCGGCCCTGGCGGCGGCCGCGCCCCGGCGGCGGAGCGCGGGCGGGTCCACATCGAGCACGGTGGCGCCCAGCAGCAGGCGCGATCCGGGGTCGCGCAGCAGCAGCCGGTCCCCGACCCGCAGATCGAGCGGGGCGCGGAGGGTGAGCCGCGCGTGCCGGTCGCCCAGCGGGCGGAGCCGGGCGCTGGTCCCCGCGGTGCCGCAGTGCACCAGCGGTTCGGCGGGCAGCCGGCGCGCGGGGCCGGGCCGGCCGTCGGGTGGTGCGGGACCGCGTCGCAGCCGGACGTCCACGGTATCGGTGCGCCACCAGCGGTCCGGGGTCACCAGGGCATGCCCCCGGCGCACCGAAGCGGCGGCGATATTGCGGAGGTTGACGGCGACCCTGGCCGGCCCCCGCACCCGGGTGACGCGCCGGCCCAGGGAGTGCAGGCCGCGTACCCCGGCCGTCGTGCCGGCCGGGGCGAGCTCCAGGGTGTCGCCCACGGCGAGCGTGCCGGCGGTGAGGGTGCCCGTCACCACGGTGCCGGCGCCGGCGACGGTGAACGCCCGGTCCAGCCAGAGGCGCACCGGCGCTTCGGCGTCCGGCGCCCGATGGGCGGACGCCAGGGCGTCGAGTCGGTGCCGGAGCGCGTCGAGGCCCTGGCCGGTGCGGGCGCTCACCGCGAGCGCGGGGGCGTCGGCGAGGCCGGTGCCGGCGGTCAGCGCCCGCGCATCGGCGAGCGCGGCGGCCGGGTCGGCCAGATCCGCCCTGGTCACCACCAGCAGTCCGGCGCGTACCCCGAACGCGTCGAGGGCGGCCAGGTGTTCCTCGGTGCCCGGGCGCGGGCCCTCGTCGGCCGAGACCACCAGCAGCGCGGCGGGCGCGGTCGCGACGCCGGCGAACGCGGTGGCCAGATAGCGGTGGTGCCCGGGGACGTCGACAAAGGCCAGCGTGCGGCCGCTGGGCGCGGTGGTCCAGACAAAGCCCAGATCGAGGGTCAGTCCACGGCGCCGCTCCTCGGCGAGCCGGTCGGGGTCGGTGCCGGTGAGGGCGCGCAGCAGGGTCGACTTGCCGTGGTCCACATGCCCCGCGGTGGCGATCACAAAGGACTCGGCCGCCGGCGCGGCGTCTTCCGGGGAGGCCGGCACCGGCTCAGCCGGCGGCCGGGGCGACGGCGACGGCGAGGACGGCCGCCAGTAGCGCCTCGTCCTCGTCGGCCGGCACCGTCCGCAGATCGAGGAGGAGCCGGTCCTCGTGCAGCCGGCCGACGACGGCCGGGCGGCCGGCGCGCAGCGGCGCGGCGAACGCGGCGGGCAGGGCGACGGCGGCGCTGGGCAGCACCACGTCCGGCGCGCCGCCGCCGCCGACCCGCGCCTCGCTCGGCCGTCCCTCGGCCTCGACGTCCTTGTCGCGCAGCGCCCCGGCCAGCCGCCCGGCGCGCTCCCGAAGCTCGTCGAGCCGGGCCGACAGGGCCTGTCGGACGGGCGGTTCCGGGCCTCGGACGGTGGCTTCGAGCGCGGCCAGGGTGAGCTTGTCGACGCGCAGCGCGCGGGCCAGCGGATGGGCCCTGAGGCGGCCGACGAGATCGGCGCGGCCGAGCAGCAGCCCGGCCTGGGGGCCGCCGAGCAGCTTGTCGCCGCTGGCGGTGACCAGGGCGGCGCCGTCGGCCAGCGAGGTCGCCGCGTCCGGTTCGTCGGGCAGCGTCGGATGGGGCCGCAGCAGTCCGGAGCCGATGTCGTGCACCACCGGGGCAGCCAGCGTGGCCAGTTGTGCGACGGGCACCGAGGAGACAAAACCGGTGGTGGTGAAGTTGGACGGGTGGATCTTGAGGACAAAGCCGGTGTCGGGGCCGAGGGCGGCCGCGTAGTCGGCGAGGTGGGTGCGGTTGGTGGTGCCGACCTCGTGCAGCCGGGCGCCGGTGCTGCGCAGCAGGTCGGGCAGCCGGAAGCCGTCGCCGATCTCCACCAGTTCGCCCCGGCTCACGACGATGTCGCGGCCCTGGGCGAGGGCGGTCGCGGCCAGCACCAGGGCCGCCGCGTTGTTGTTGGTGAGGTGTACCGCCTCGGCCTCCGGCACGGCCTCGGCGACGGCGGCCAGGGCGCTGGTGCCCCGGCGCGCCCGGCGCCCGGTGGCCAGGTCGAACTCGACGTCGGTGGTGCCGGCGGCGGCCAGCAGGGCGTCGCGGGCGGCGGGGGAGAGCGGCGCCCGGCCGAGGTTGGTGTGGACGATCACGCCGGTGGCGTTGAGCACCGGCAGCAGCGCGGCGGCGGTGGGCGGCAGCGCGGCCAGCGCCGCTTCGGCCGCCGCCTCCGGCGCCAGCGCGCCGGCCCGCACCAGGGCCAGCGTCTCGGTGACCGTGCGACGCACCAGCGCGCGGCCCAACCGCCGGGCGGCGGCGGCGAGTCGGGGCTCGGCCAGCAGCGCGTCGGTGCGTGGCACGCGTCGTCTGGGGTCCGTCAACGGTCGCTCTCGAACGGGGTGGTCTGGCGGAGGCGCATAGGAATCGAACCTACCCGGCCGGGGTACCCGACCGCATCGGTGTTGAAGACCGAGGGGGCCACCAGGCGCCCGCCCGCCTCCGCCGGGCAGTCTAGATCCTCAACTGCCCTGTACCAACCGGTGGTTTTCCGGGTAGGTTCCGGCGATGACCGAGCTGCGACTGACCCAGTTCGCCGGTGGTGGCGGCTGCGCCTGCAAGATCCCCCCGGGTGAACTCGACGATCTGGTGGCCACGTTGGCCCGTACCGGCGGCCCGCCGGTGAGCCCGGCGGCCCCGCTGCTGGTGGGGCTCGACGGCGGCGGGGACGATGCCGCCGTGGTGCGGCTGGACGCGGAGCGGGCCATCGTCACCACGGCCGACTTCTTCACGCCGGTGGTCGACGACCCCTACGACTGGGGGCGGATCGCGGCGGCCAACGCGCTCTCCGACGTCTACGCCATGGGCGGCACCCCGTGGGCGGCCGTCAACCTGCTGGCCTGGCCCAGGGAGACGCTGCCGATGGAGCTGGCGGCCGAGGTGCTCAGGGGCGGACGGGACGTGGCGCACGCCGCCGGCTGCCAGGTCTCCGGCGGCCACAGCGTCACCGATCCCGAGCCCAAGTACGGGATGTCCGTGGTCGGGATGGTGCACCCCGACCGGATGCTGCGGCAGGACGCGGCGGAGCCGGGGCGCCCGCTGACCCTCACCAAGCCGCTGGGCAGCGGGGTGTTGAACGCCCGGCACAAGACGACCGGCACGGTCTTCCCCGAGGCGGTGGAGGTGATGGCGGCGCTCAACCGGGACGCCTCGCTGGCCGCCGTCGACGCCGGGATCAGGGCGGGCACCGATGTCACCGGCTTCGGACTGCTGGGGCACGCCTACAAGATGGCCCGCGCCTCCGGGGTGACCCTGGCCGTCGACGCGGCGGCGGTGCCCTATCTCGCGGACGCCCGCGCGGCCCTGGCGGACGGGTTCGTCAGCGGCGGCACCCGCCGGAACCTCGGCTGGGTGGAGTCCCATGTCGACTTCGGCAACACCCCTGACGGCGAGCGGCTGTTGTTGGCCGACGCGCAGACCTCGGGTGGGTTGCTGCTGGCCGGCGAGGTGCCCGGGTATCCGGTGATCGGCGAGGTGCTGCCCCGGGGCGAGGCGCCGGTGGTGGTCAGGGCCTGACCCCGCTCGTCTTGTCTGTACACTGACACGTCGAGCGGGTAGGGTGAACGTTCGTTAAGGCGTGCTCAGGGTTCACCACTCTCGGGAGGAACGGCGTGGCGCCATCCGCAGTTGTCGAACACCGCGCGCTGGACGGCGTGGCCTACCACCTCGGGGGCGACCTCGACCTCAGCCGGCCGGCCACCTCGGTCGTCGAAGTGGTCACCGAAGGGCGCCTGCACGAGTTCACCTCGGGCCCCCTCGGGCTCGCCGACGCGGTCGCCGGGTCCCTCGGCGTCACCGCCTTCGACTCCGAACTCTCCTTCCAGGGCGGCACCCTGCGGACCGTCACCACCAGCGAGTACGACCCGCAGGCCCAGCAGGTGGAGAGCCCGACCCTGGTGGTCTGGCAGGGACGCCGGCACAGCCTGGTCACCCGCCTCTACCGGGCCGCGCTGACCGATGTGTTGCTGCTGCTGCGCACCCTCGGCCTCGCCGAACACGACGACGGCGTCACCCTGACACCCGACCAGGACACCGGCAGCCGCTGGGCGCGGCCCGCCACCGTGGTCAAGGAGGTGCCGGGGCTCGGCCTGATCGAGATGAGCCGCCGCACCCGCGAGCACGGCGCCCAACTGCCGCCCTGGCAGGGCGCCTCGGTGCCCGCCGGCGAACTCTTCCGCGACACCCTCTCCGACGGCCGCCCGTTCTTCGTCCTCAACGGGGCCCGCGCCTGGGCCACCATCGTGCCGCTGGCCGACACCGTGGTCGACCGGGTTCCCGGTATCGTCGACGGGCTCGACCTGCGGGTCGAGGAGTGAGGACCGGGTGAGCACCCTCCTCGGCGCCGTGGCCAGCGGGGTGCTTCTGCTGGTCCTGTTCGCCGGCTGCGCCGCCCATCTGAGCCGGCCGGCCGCGCTCCCCGACGCGCTGCGCGCCCACCGGGTGCTGCCGGCCCGCGCCGTGCCGCTCGCCGCCCGGGCCGCCACCCTGGCCGAGGGGCTGCTGGGCGTCGGGCTCGCCGCCGCCCTGATCGGCCGGCACCGACTCGGGCTCGCCACGGCGCTGGCCGCCTCCGGCGCCCTCTTCGTCTGCTACGCGCTCTACGCGCGACACACCCTCGCCACCGGACGCGGCGGCCCCTGCGGCTGCTCCCGCGCCGAGGTGCCGATGAGCAACTGGATCGTCGGCCGGGCCTGGACGTTCGCCGTGTTGGCGTTCGGCGGCGCCGCGCTGGTGGCGGGCCGGGCCAGCCCGCCCGACGGCGCGGCCGAGACCACCACCTCGGCCCTCGCGGCGCTCACCTTCGCCGCCCTGCTCTGGGTGCTGCCCTCCGCCATGGCGCGGCCGACGGCCCCCGCGGCACCCCCGAAACGCTCGGCACCCCCGAAACTCCGTGAACCCACGGAGCCCACGGAAATTACGGAACCCACGGAACCCAGGAAACCCAGGAAAGGGGGCCACCCCGCGTGGACTTCGTGACCAGCGCCGTCCTCGTCTCCTGGATCGCCGTCGCCCTGCTCGCCCTCGTGGTGTCGGGCCTGGTGCGGCAGGTCCACCAACTGGCCAAGGGCGGAGTGGCGCGCTCCACCGGCCAGCTCGGCGTCACCCCCGGCAGCCCCGCCCCGCACGCCGACGATCTGCTCGCCGAGGGCCAGGACACGCTGCTGCTCTTCCTCAGCGCCGAATGCCGCACCTGCGCCGAAGTGCTGGCCAGGGCCGACGAGTTCGCCGGCGGCCCGGCGGCCGAGGCGCTGCGGGTGCGCGCGGTCTACGCGGGCGCGGCGCCCGCCGGCGCCGGCACCGAGGTGCCCGTCACCGACCACCGGCCCGACCTCTTCACCGCCTATGACGCGATCGCCACCCCGTTCGCCGTCCTCGTCGGCGCCGGCGGACGGGTGGTCCGTTCCGAACCGCTCGGTTCCGCCGCCGCGTTGGACGATCTGCTCCCCGAACCGCAACCCCGCCCCAGCCAGCCGAGGAGCGCCTGATGACCAGCCTCGACCAGGTCCCCCAACTCCGCCGCGCCGACGGCGACGCCCGGCCGGCCCAGCGCCGGGAGAGCCGGGGACTGCCCCGGCTCACGCCCAGCCGCCGCACCGTCGTGCAGGGCGCCACCGTCGTCGGCTTCGCCGCGCTCGGCGTCTTCTCCGCCGCCCGCGAGGCCTACGCCGACGGCTACGACATCTGGACCGGGGACTGCCCCTCCTACGCCTCGGAACACGACTGCTCGCCCGGCTGCGGCCCCAGCATCGTGCATGTCGCCTCCTGCGAGACCAGCGGCGAGTACGAGGGCTTCCACAAGAACGACGGCGTCACCTGGACGCTGCGCCCCAACCAGTGCTACTCCGGCACCTACGACGGCTGGCTGTGGCGGTTCAGCGGCGCGTGCGGCGCCTGCGGCTGCGGCATCGAACGCCGCTGCCACGACGGCTACTTCAACTCCGGCTCCGGCTGGGTGCGGTCCATCTGCCGCTGGACCACCGACTGCGGCTGCGAGGGCACCGTCACCTGGCCCACCGTCCGCAACGGCTCCCGCGGCCCCGACGTGTACACCGTCCAACACCTGGTCACCGAGCACGGGTTCGCCACCGACCCGGACGGCATCTTCGGCCCGAACACCGAGGCCGCCGTCCGCGACTACCAGGAGTCGGCCGCCCTCGAACCCACCGGGATCGTCGACTCGGCCACCTGGCCCTGGCTGGTCGTCACCGTCCGGCAGGGCGACACGGGCGAGGCGGTGCGCGCGGCCCAGCGGCAACTCGTCAAGCACGGCCACCCCATCGAGGTGGACGGCTCCTTCGGGCCGCTGACCACCGAGGCGACCCGCGCGTTCCAACGCGCCAGCGGCCTCACCGCCGACGCCATCATCGGCCAACAGACCTGGCGTGCCCTCACCGGCGGAGCGTAGGTGGGCGACGTTCAAGCGGGCGCGACCCGACCCGGTTGGCGCGGACGGCTGACGGATCCGGCCGTGCCGGTGTTCGCGCTGGTCTGCGCCGCCGTGGCCGCGTCCTTCTACGCCCCGCTGCTGACCTGGGCGGTGATCGGCGGACTCGCCGGCTACTCGCTCTCCGGCTCCGTTTGAACGCGTAACAGCGCGCATGCGCTTGCCTCGCCAGGTTGGCGGGCGGTACATCGACAGACCACCGTACTGGGGGTCTTCACGGTGGGGCTGTTCCTCGGCGGACTGCTCTCCGCCGGAGTGCTCTGGCTTGTCTCCGGGCTGTTCTCGCCTGTTCCCGAGACCGGGCGGACCTGGACGGCCGTCGGCGTCGCGCTGCTCGGCGTGGCCAGGGACGCGGGCTGGATCAGCGTGCGGCTGCCGCAGAACGCGCGGCAGGTGCCCCAGGACGTGCTGCAACGCGATCTGGTGCGCGGCGCCCTCCAGTTCGGCTTCGAGCTGGGCACCGGGGTGCGGACCTATGTCTCCGCGAGCCTGCCCTATGTCGTCGCGGTCGCCGTGCTCTGCGCCAACGATCCGACGGTCGCGCTCCTGGTCGGCCTCGGCTTCGCGCTGGGCCGCGCCATCACCCCGGCGCTCCGCCTGGCCGCCGGCACCGGCGACGAGTGGGACCTGCGGCTGCTCGACCGACTGCCGCTGCTGGCCGTCGGCGGCGGCAGCGTCCTGGCCCTCGCCCTGACGGCGCTGGCCCTCGGCTGACCCGGCGGGCCCTTCGATCGCCAGGACAGGGCCTAGGCTGATCCACGGGCCGGCTCGGGGAGGCGCGATGAACCAGGTGCAGGTCCAGGAGATCGAGTGCCTGCTCGCGCTCGCCGACGAACTGCACTTCGGCCGGACGGCCACCCGGCTGGGCTGCTCCCAGAGCCGGGTCAGCCAGCTGGTGGCCGCCCTGGAACGACGCGTCGGGGTACGCCTGGTCGACCGCACCAGCCGCCGGGTGGCGCTCACCCCGTTCGGCGCCCAGTTCGTCGACGAGGTGCGCCCGGCGTACGAGACCATGACGGCCGTCTTCACCCGGGCCAGGGAACGCGCCAGCCGGGGCGCCCTGCGCCAGCTGCGCATCGGGTTCCACGGCAGCGTCTACGAGGAGGTCACCGAGGCGTTCCGGCAGCTTCGGGCCCGCCACGGGGTGGCCATGGCGCTCAGCGAGATCCCCCTCGGCTCGCCCTTCTCCGCCGTGCTCGACGGCCGAATCGACGCGGCGGTCGTCGAACTGCCCGTGCGGGAGGCCGAGTTGACCGTCGGCTTCTGCTTCCCGCCGCAGGACAGGCTGCTGGCCGTCGCCTCCGCCCATCCGCTGGCCGCCGTCGGCCGGGCCGGGGTCGAGGAGCTGTCCGGCCTGGACGTGCTGCATCCGGTCGGCGACGCCCCCGACTACTGGCGGGTCGCCCGGGTGCCCCGCACCACCCCGGCGGGCGCCGCGATCCGCTCCTCCACCGGGATCAGCACCGTCCAGGAGGGCCTGGCGCTGGTCGCCGCCGGGGAGCACGCCATGCTGGTCTGCCGGCCACTGGCCGAACGCGCCACTCGGGGCGATGTGCGCTATCTCCCGGTCGACGGGCTCGACGAGCCGTCCCAACTGGGCCTGATCTGGCGCACCGACCGCGCCAACACCCCCCTGGCCGCGCTCGCCCGGCTCCTTGACAACGCGTTCCGCCGCGCCGCCGGCGGCGGGCCCCCCGTCCCGCTGGCGGGCTGACGGGCCCTCTCCGGCGGAAGACCTCAGCCCCGGGGGCGGCCCGTCAGATCGGCCAGCGCGTCGAGCAGCCGCTGGACATGCTCGTCCGGGGTGCCGGCGCCGAAGCTCGCCCGCACCGCCTGGAGCGCGCCCCCGCAGTCGTCGGCCGGCCCTTCGGAGCGCAGCAGCCGCCGCACCAACGGCTGGGCACAGAACATTCCCGAGCGGACCCCGATCCCGTAGCGGTCGGAGAGCGCCCGCGCCAACTCGGCGCTGTCCCAGCCGTCCACCGTGAACGACACCACCGCGACCCGCTCCGACCTGCCGCCGAACAGCGACAGTTCGGTCACCGCCGGCAGCCGCCCCAGGCCCGCGCGCAGCGTCCCCAGGAGCTCCCGCTCGCGCGCCACCAGACCGTCGTAGCCGGGCCCTTCCGTCAGCGCCCGGCAGGCGGCGGCGATGGCGAAGGCGCCGATCACATTGGGCGAGCCGGCCTCGTGCCGCGCCTCGCCGTCCGCCCACTCCACGCGCAGGCCCTCGTGGGGGTCGCGCGAGACCACCCGGGTGGCGCCGCCGCCCGCCAGATAGGGCGGCGCGGCGGCCAGCCAGTCCGCCCGGCCGGCGAGCACCCCGGCGCCGAACGGCGCGTACAGCTTGTGCCCGGAGAACGCCACCCAGTCCACGTCGAGGTCGGCGACGCTGACCGGCCGATGCGGCACCAGCTGGGCCGCGTCCAGCACGATGCGGGCGCCGAGCCGGTGCGCCACGGCGGTCAGCTCCGCCACCGGCCACAACTCGCCGGTGACATTGGAGGCGCCGGTGACACAGAGCAGCTTGGGCCCCTCGGGCGCCCCGGCCAGCGCCGACTCCACCGCCCGCACCGCCGACTCGGGTGTCTCCGGCGTCGGCAGACAGGTCACGGCATGGCCGTGCCGGGCCCAGGGCAACAGCGCCGCGTGGTGCTCGGTCTCGAAGACGAAGACCCGGGTGCCGGCGGGCAGTGCGGCGGCGAGCAGGTTCAACGAGTCGGTCGTGGACCGGGTGAACCACAGCTGGTCGTCCGTGCGGCAGCCCAGGAAACCGGCGACCGTGGCCCGGCTGCGCTCGAACAACTCGGTGGAGAGCCGCGAGAGATGGCCGGCGCCCCGATGCACGCTGCCGTAGAGCGGGGCGTAGCCGGCGACCTCGTCCCAGACCCGACGCAGCACCGGGGCGCTGGCCGCGTAGTCCAGGGCGGCATAGCCGATCTCACCACCGCCGGCGACCGGCGCCGTCACGGCGGCGCTGAGCACGGCATGCGGATCGGCGTCGGCCGACAGGGGAGCGGAGTTGACGGCAGAAGACAGGGGGGCAGTACAGGTGGGCATGGCGAGATCTCCGGACAGGACCCGACGGAGTGAACGGTCACGACACGGCCGCGACCGAAAATGGCAGGCGAGAGGGGGAGCCGATGCGGCTCTAGAACATTCGCTGACGCACGAGAACTCCAAATGGCCGCACTTGCCGTGGACCCTGCTGTCCACGGCCCGGTCATCACCCGGGGCACCCCGCCGCGACGGAGGGTTGCCGGACAGCGGGCCGGGGCCCAGATCGCTGTCACTCGTGACCTTGCCGGGATTCTGTCATACCGGCTCGCCGGACGGTAGCCGGGGCCCGTGGGCGAGGCCGTGACCGTGCCCACGCGTGTCCCACCTGCCCGGCGCCGCCGGGGCGGGCCATGCTCCAGGGGTGACCCCCGTACGAAGGGAAGAACCTGCATGAACAGCGGCACCGACAACGGCCCCCGCGTCGCGCTTGTCACCGGCGGATCCGGTGGCATCGGCCGCGCCTGCGCCCGGCGGCTGGCACGGGACGGCATGGCCGTCGGCGTGCACTACGCCGGCAACAAGGGCCGGGCGGACAGCGTGGTCGAGGAGATCACCTCGGCCGGCGGCCGGGCCCTCGCCGTCGGCGGCGACATCGCGGACGAGGCGGCCATGCGGGCCGCGTTCGACGACGTCGAGGCGGCCTTCGGGGGCCTCGACGTCCTGGTGAACACCGCCGGCATCATGCTGCTGGCGCCCGTGGTCGACCTCGATCTCGACGATCTCGACCGGATGCACCGCACCAATATCCGGGGCGCGTTCGTCGTCTCCCAGCAGGCCGCCCGCCGGCTCAGGCGCGGCGGCGCGATCATCAACTTCTCCTCCAGCGTGCACCGCACCCAGTTCCCAAACTACGCCGGCTATGTGGCGAGCAAGGCCGCCGTCGAGGGCATGACCCTGATCCTGGCGCGGGAACTGCGCGGCCGGGACATCACCGTCAACGTGGTGGCCCCCGGGCCCACCGCGACGCCGCTCTTTCTCGACGGCAAGGACCAGAAGACCATCGACGGACTGGCGAACGCCGTCCCACTGGAACGCCTCGGCGAGCCGGAGGACATCGCCGAGTCGGTGGCCTTTCTCGCCGGACCGGCCCGCTGGGTCAACGGGCAGACCCTCTACACCAACGGCGGCCTCGCCTGAGCCGCCGCCTGAGCCACCGCCCGCCGGAACGTCCCGTCGGCCGGGCCGAGTTGGTCACTGGCGCGGCGGGCGTCCCGGCGGGTACGCTCCCCGGGATGACGACTTATTCCCGTACCGGATTGGGGGTCTCGTCCGCGCAAGGTGAGCGCTGATGCTCAACCGACCCGCGAGCGAGAATCCCCGCCTTTCCCTGTGGCAGCGCGTGCGTGCCTACGCCGTGCCGCCCGCCATGATCGAGACCGCGACCGCCCGCCGCCAGGCCGGGGACTGGGCCGGCGCCTGTGCCGCCGCGCGTTTCGACGTCGACCTCAACCTCCGCTCCCTGGGCCGCGCCCATGGCCGGGAGTTCGCCGCCCTGGTCCGCGCCGATCTGCGGCGGCTCGCCCCCGACCTGCTGCGCTGGCATATGCCACGGATCGCCCCCGACGGGCTGCTCCGCCCCGGCCTGACCATCGCGCTCGCCCGTTACCCCGTCACCGGACGGGACGGCCGCCCGCTGTGCCTGGCCGTCAGGACCCCACCGGTCCTGGCCGCCGCCGGGCAGCGGATCAGCCTGACCGTGCTGGACGGGTCCCACCCCGGGGCCCGTCCCCGGCGCAGGTTCCGGCTGGATCTGCACCGCCATCTCTGGGACGCGCACCGGGCCGACGAGCTGCGGATTCGTTCCTGGCCCGACCGTCCGGCGGCGGACCGCTGGGCGGCCGAGGCCGCGCTGCTGCTCCGCGCCGAGGGAAGGACCAGCGGCGCCGTCACGGTGCGGCTGACCGGGCGGCGTCGGCTGCTGCTGACGCTGACCGGGCCTGACGACGGCGGCGGCGGGAGCCCGGCCGTCAGGATCGAGCCGATGCCGGCCACCGGCGACCGCGCGACGCTGCCGGTCCTGCCCGAGGCGGCGACCAGGCCGCTCCCGGATCTGGAGCTGCTGGCGGCCGGACTGATCGAGGCCGATCGACTGCATCCGCTGGTCGCCTCGGCCCTGGGCGGGCCCCGAACGGGCCCGTCGGCGCCGCCCGCCACGCCACCGGCCGAGCCCGGAACGCTCCGGGTGGACTGCCGAGGCGCCCGGCACCGGATCGCGCTGGTGGACGGCGAGTTGGCCGCCCTGGACCACGATCCCGCCGAGCTGGCGCGGGAGGAGCTGCTGGCCGCGCTGACCGGCACGCCCCTGCCCTGCCTGCGGGCCATCGACGCCGCGTACCGCAGCAGCCCCGAGACGCTGGCCGATGTCGGCGAACGCCTCGACCACGGCGACACCGCCGGTGCCTGGGCCGTCGTCGAGGGCCTGCTCGGCCCGGCAGCGACGCTGCCCGATGGACCGCTGCGGGACGCCCTGGTCCATGACCAGCGGCGCCGGATCGTCCGTGGCCTGTTCCGGGCCGGCCTCGCCGAGCCCGACCGGGCCCGTGTTCTCGCCCCGCCGCCGAGGCGACGCCGTTCGCCCGAGCACCGTTCCCACCCCCGGCACGCCCTCGCGCGCTGAGCCTTCCTTCGTACGTCTGCCGCGCGAGCGGCCCGCACCCACCCCAGGTGATCACCCATGCCTCAAGAGCCCATGTCCCAACAGTCCGTGTCCGCTGCGTCCGTTCCGTCCTCGTCGCCCCAACTCCAGGTGGCCGACCAGTTGTTGGCCCTGCTGCGGGATACCGCGACCGAACCGCGTCCCGATGTCAGGCTTGAGGCCCTGACCCTGGCGGTGGCAGCCGATCTGCCGGTGCTGCTCTGGGGCGAGCCCGGCATCGGCAAGACCGCCGCCCTCACCCAGCTCGCCGCCGCCCTCGACCTGCCGTTGACCACCGTGATCGCCAGCGTGCACGAGCCGTCCGACTTCGCGGGGCTGCCGATCGTCGGCGACGATCCGGCGGAACAGGGCGTGCCGATGGCCCCGCCCGACTGGGCGGTGCGCATGGTCGGGGCGGGGCGCGGACTGCTCTTTCTCGACGAGCTGTCCACCGCGACCCCCGCCGTGCAGGCGGCGCTGCTGCGGCTGGTGCTGGAGCGGCGGATCGGCTCGCTGCGGCTGCCGCCCGAGGTGCGGATCGTCGCCGCCGCCAACCCCAGGTCGTCGGCGGCCGACGGCTGGGAGCTGAGCGCGCCGCTCGCCAACCGGTTTGTCCACCTCCGCTGGACCCATGACCACGAGGTGGTGGTCCGGGGCCTGGGCGGCACCTGGCCGACGGCGACCCTGCCCCGGCTCGATCCCGAACGGCTGCCGGCCGCCGTCGACTTCGCCCGCCGCGCCGTCTGCGGGCTGCTCGCCGCCCGGCCCGGTCTGGTGCACCGGCTGCCCACCACCGAGACCCAGCGCGGCGGGCCCTGGCCCTCCCCGCGCAGCTGGGAGATGACGCTGCGGCTGATCGCCTTCGCCACCGCGGCCGACGCCACCAGGGACGCGCTCTCCGAGCTGGTCAGGGGAACGGTGGGGGACGGCCCCGGACTTGAGCTGCTGGCCGGTGTGGACCGGATGGACCTCCCCGACCCCGAGACGCTGCTCGCCGACCCGGCCGGCGCCGAGCTGCCCGAGCGGGGCGATCTGCGGCAGGCCGCGCTCGACGGCGTGGTGGCCGCCGTCCGTGGCCGTCCCGAACGTCAACGCTGGGACGCCGCATGGGCGTTGCTGGTCCGGGCGGTGGAGACGGGCGCCCCCGATCTGGTGGTGGTGCCGGCGACCACGCTGGCCACATTGCGCCGTGAGGACTGGGAGGTGCCCGAGTCGATCGAACGGCTCGCCGGCGTGGTGTCCCTCTCCCGGCGAGCGGACCGCGCGGCCGACCGGGCGGCGGCCAGGACCGTGACCGCCGGCCGGGCGGGCCGATGAGCGGGCGGGCGCCGGAGGCGCTGGACCTCGACAAGCTCTACGCCGCCCGGCTGCACGCCGCCCGCGTCCGGCCCTATCTGGCCACCGCGCTGTTCGCGCTGCATGTGGTGGAGTCGCGCCAGGTGCCGACGATGGCCGTCGACCCGCACTGGCGGGTCTATGTCTCGCCGGCCTTTGTGGCTGCCACCCCGGAGGAGGAGCTGGCCGGCGTGTGGGTGCACGAGGTGTCGCATCTGCTGCGCGACCACCACGGGCGCGGCGACCGGGTGGCGGCGGAACGCGGGCTGAGGGGCCCCGGCGAGCGGCTGCGGATCAATATCGCCGCCGACTGCGAACTCAACGACGACCTGTTCGGCGACGGTCTCGTCCGCCCCGAGGACGCCGTCCACCCGGCCCTGTTGGGGCTGCGCGAAGGGGAGCTGATGGAGGACTACCTGCGTCAGTTCCGGCTCGGTCCCCGCACCCTGGCCCTGGCCTGGCTGGAGTGCGGCAGCGGCGCCGACGGACTGGCCCGCGCCTGGGACCTCGGTCCCGACGGTGCCCATGGACTCAGCGCCGAGGAGCGGGACGTCATCCGGTTCCGGGTGGCCCGCGGCATCTCCGGGCGTCCGGGAAACGCCCCGAGGGGCTGGCGCCGGTGGGCCGAGGAGGTGTGCCATCCGCCGCAGCCCTGGCGTCAACTGCTGGGCGCCGCCGTCCGGTCGGCGGTCTCCGGCGCCGGGGCCGGCGACGACCACAGCTACGGCCGGCCCGCCCGGCGCGCCGCCGGGGTGCCCGGGGTGCTGCTGCCGGCGCTGCGGCGCCGGCCGCCGCAGGTCAGCGTGGTCGTCGACACCTCGGGCTCGGTCAGTGACACCGAGTTGGGCAGCGCCCTCCTCGAAGTGACCGCGATCGTCCGGGCGTTGGGCGGACGCCGGGATCTGGTGCGGGTGCTGCCGTGCGACGCGGCGGCCTCGGTCGTGCACCGGCTCTGCCAGGCGGAGGAGATCCCGCTGGTGGGCGGCGGCGGTACCGATCTGCGCACGGGGTTCGCCCGGGCGCTCCGGGCGGCGCCGCGCCCCGATGTGGTCGTGGTGCTCACCGACGGGCAGACGGCCTGGCCCGGTCGCCGGCCGCCCTGTCGCACGGTGGTCGGGCTCTTCCCCAGGCAGCCGCCGGCCAGGCCCTGGGACGACGAGGAACCGCGGTACCGTCCCGACCCGCCGCCTTCCTGGGCGCGGGTGGTCACCCTCGGCGGCTGAGTCACGGCCCCCGGCCGGGGGTGCGCGGTATTGTCCGCGTACCGCGCTGAATTGTTCTGTTTCTCGCCCCTACGCTTCCCCTGCATACGGCCCGAACGGGCGGGGACGGGACCCCCGCCCACCCCGCCGGCCCGGCGGAGTACCCCCACTTCGGTTGCCGGTCAGGAGAGTTGAACCCATGTCACCACACCGTGCCTCCCGAGGAACCCGAGGAACCCGAGGAACCCGTCGTCGCCACGCGGCGGTTGTCGCCGCGTCGCTGACCGGCGTGCTGGCCGCCTGGACGCTCGGCACCACCACGGCGGGCGCCGACGACTCGGCCGTCGGAACGGCGGAGGACACCCTCCATGTCGCGCCCGACGGCACGGACGAGGCGGCCGGCACCGAAGCGGACCCCACGACGCTCACCTCGGCGATCGACCGCGTCTCCGCCGGCGGGACGATCTATCTGCACGGCGGCACCTACGCGTTCGCGGAGACCGTCACCCTGGAGGCCGGCAACGACGGCACGGCGAGCGCCCGCACCACGCTGACCGCCTACCAGGACGAGACCCCGGTGCTGAACTTCTCCGCCCAGGAGGAGGATTCGGCCGCCCGTGGACTCGCCGTCAACGCCTCCTACTGGCACATCTACGGCATCGTCGTGGAACACGCCGGCGACAACGGCATCTTCGTCTCCGGCAGCGACAACATCATCGAGCGCACGGTGACCCGCTTCAACCGGGACTCCGGGCTCCAGCTCTCCCGCGCGACCTCCGACACCCCGGAGAGCGAGTGGCCGGCCAACAACCTGATCCTGAGCGCCGAATCGCATGACAACGTCGACTCCGACGGCGAGGACGCCGACGGCTTCGCCCCCAAGCTCACGGTCGGCCCCGGCAACGTCTTCCGCTACACCGTGTCGCACAACAACATCGACGACGGCTACGACCTCTACACCAAGTCGGACACCGGCGCCATCGGGGCGGTGACCATCGAGAACTCCCTCGCCTACGAGAACGGCACCCTCAGCGACGGGTCCCAGGCGGGCAACGGCGACCGCAACGGCTACAAGCTCGGCGGCGAGGACATCGGCGTCGACCACACCATCCGCGACAACATCGCCTACGACAACGGGAAGCACGGCTTCACGTTCAACCGCAACACCGGGACGATGGACGTCTCGGGGAACGTCAGCATCGGCAGCGCCGAGCGCAACTTCAACTTCGACGGCGGTTCCTCGGTGTTCCGCGACAACGTGTCCTGCGACAGCGGATCCAACGACCGCACCATCGGGGACGTCGACGACTCCAACCAGTTCTGGTCCGGGGACAACGGCCCCGCCTGCTCCTCCTACGCCGGGGAGCTGGACTGGTCCTTCGCCGACGACGGCAGCCTGGTGGTGACCTTCGGCGGGAGCCGCGTCCTGGGGTGAGCCGGCACAGCGCGACATGGCGGGCCCGGGCCTTCGACCCGGGCCCGCCTCATGTCACGACCTCGGCTGTCACGACCTCGGCGCCGCGCACCGAGTCCATCGCGGAGTCCAGCAGATCGGCCAGCGCGCCGGGCTCGTTCCCGCAGGCGTGCGAGATGGCGGCCTGGAGACAGGCGAACGCGGCGCCGACCGTTGCGCGCAGCACCACCGGGTCGGCGGCCCGGCCCCGGGCGGCGGCCCGTTCGGCGAGCCGCCCGGTCATCCGCTGCTGGATGCCGTCGAGCCGCTGCAGGTAGGGCGCCAACAGTCCGGGCGTGGAGTCGACCAGCCGTTGCACGGCCGTGCCATGACCCCGCACCTCGGGATCGGCCAGCTGCTCGGTCACCACATCGAAGGCCCGGCGCAGCGCGACCCAGTCGCTCTCCGTCTCGGGACGGGCGGAGAGCCGGGCCAGCAGATCGTGGCCGAGCCGGTCGTAGTTGTCGAGGACGATGTCCTCCTTGGACGCGAAATAGCGGAAGAAGCTGCGCTGGGACATTCCGACGCCGGCGGAGATCTGGTCGACGGTGGTCTCGTCATAGCCCCGGGTGAGAAACAACTCCTCGGCGGTGCGGCTGATCCGCGCGCGGACCTCGTCGCGTGCGATGGCCCGCGTGATGGCCCGTAACCCCGGCCCGCGTCCCGTTTCCATGCCGGGACGATAGCAGCCGCCATGTTTGACAGTCGCTGACAGCGAGGACGTAAGCTTTCCCGCCGGGGGGTCCCAAGTGTGCCTTCCCGTGCCCGCATTCGCTCGGCCGAGTCCGAGTCCACACGGCTGCCCGCCGTCTTCCGCACCAAGGACCCCTATGGAACCCGTCCCGCAGCAGCCCGGCCCGGACCTGGACAAGGCCGACGATTCGATGTCCCCCGCGGTCGTCCTCGTGATCGGGGTGCTGCTGGCCGCCTCGTTCGTGATGATCCTCAACGAGACCGTCATGGGGGTGGCCCTGCCCCGCCTGATGGAGGACCTGGAGATCCCCTATGCCACCGGGCAGTGGCTGACCACCGGGTTCATGCTGACCATGGCCGTGGTGATCCCCACCACCGGCCTGATCCTCAAGCGGTTCTCCACCCGCGCGGTCTTCGTCACCTCGATGTCGCTGTTCACCGTCGGCACCGCCCTGTCGGCCGCCGCGCCGGGCTTCCCCGTGCTGCTGGCCGGCCGGATCGTGCAGGCCGCCGGCACGGCGGTGATGCTCCCGCTGCTGATCACGACCGTGCTGACCTTTGTGCCGGCCTCCCGCCGTGGCCGCACCATGGGGCTGATCTCCATCGTCATCGCGGTGGCGCCCGCCGTCGGCCCCAGCTTCTCCGGGCTGATCCTGGAGGGCTTCAGCTGGCGCTGGATCTTCCTCTTCGTGCTGCCCGTCGCCGCCGTCGCGCTGGTCATCGGCACGGTGAAGATCACCAACATCACCACCCCGACCAGGGTCCAGTTCGACGTGGTGTCGATCGTGCTGTCGGCCGTCGCCTTCGGCGGCCTGGTCTACGGGCTGAGCAGCATCGGGGAGGCCGCCGAGAGCGACACCCCGATACCCCCGGTGGTGCCGATCGTCATCGGCGCCCTCGCGCTCGCCGCGTTCACCGCCCGCCAGCTGCAACTCCAGCGCGACGCCGACCGTCAGCCCCTGCTCGACCTGCGCCCGTTCCGCACCCGCTCGTTCTCCATCGGCCTGCTGATGCTGCTGGTGTCCATGGGCGCGCTCTTCGGCACGCTGATCCTGCTGCCGATCTACCTGCAGAACGTCCGGGACCTGACGACGCTCCAGACCGGCCTGGTCCTGCTGCCCGGCGGCCTGGTGATGGGCCTGATCGCCCCGATCTCGGGCCGCTTCTACGACCGTCTCGGGCCGCGTCCGCTGGTGATCCCCGGTGTCCTGACCGTCACGCTGTCCCTCGGCCTGATGCAGCTGCTGGACACCACCAGCGCCACCTGGCTGGCCATCCTGGTGCATGTCGTGCTCAGCGCCGGCCTCGGAATGCTGATGACGCCGCTGATGACCTCGTCGCTCGGTTCGCTGCCGGCCGACCTCTACTCCCATGGCAGCGCCATCCTCAACACGCTGCAGCAGCTCGCCGGCGCCGCCGGGACGGCCCTGTTCATCACCGTGATGACCAGGGGCGCCACCAGGTCCGCCGAGGACGGGCTCGATCCGGTCGCCGCCCAGGCGTCCGGGATCAGCGACGCCTTCCTCTACGGGGTGGGTCTGGCGCTGGTCGCGGTGGCGCTGTCCTTCCTGGTGCGCCGGCCGCCCACCGACCCCGGCGTCACCGGGGCCGGCGGTCAGCCCGATCTGGACACCGAGGCACCCGTCCCCGCGCCCACCTCGCACTGACCACCGATTTCCCTGCGCAGGCACCGAACGGCGCTTTCCCCCGACCCATGTCGGGGGAAAGCGCCGTTTCGGCTCGGTCGGCTTTTCCGGCCGGCCGAGGTAATCCCTACGGGAGGGCGTTGAGATCCACGCTCTGGCCCGCGAGGCTTTCGACCTTCTGCAGGCTCTCGTGTCCCGCGTCCCATTCGAGGGTCACCGTGTCACCGGACAGCCGCAGATTGACGTGCTTGGTCCCGATCTGCTCGCAGGTGAAGAGCACCGGCTCCCAGTCGAGACCGCCGGCGATGCCGGCCTGCTGCCGGCAGACCTCGCCCGACTGGGCGTTGGTGTACAGGACGCCGGTCGTCGTGGTGTAGAGAACGATGCCGTTGGACTCCCAACGGGCGTACCAGTCCTCGTTGCCCTCGATCTGCGGCGGCCCGTCCGCCGGCCCGTCGGCGGGGGCGTCCTCGTCCGGTCCCCCGAAACCGCCGGTGGTCTCCAGATCGAGATCGCCCGCGTCGAAGTCGGGCAGTTCGGGGCCGCCCCCGCCGAGCCCCGAACCACCCTCGTCGTCGTCGCAGCCGGTGAGCAACATGGCGAACGCGACAGCGGCCACCGGTGCGATCAGTCGTATGCGCACAGCTATTTCCCCCGTTATCCCTATGAGTCGGATCGGTTTGCGGACTCGAACATAGTGAATGGATCAGGGGAAATCCAATCGAGCGGGGGCCCGTTCCGGAACGGTTACCAGCTGGTCATCGTCAGAGGATTAAGAAAGCGCCGAGAAAGCGTCGAGAAAGTTGGAAGAAAGAGTTTCGCGATAACGGGAAAGCGGGGTTTGGGATGGTGAAATCAGTTGCCGGCGGCCCCGTTCCTTCGGCGCGGGGTGAGCAGCCGCTGGGCGAGGGAGTCCAGCAGATAGCCCAACAGTCCGATGACCAGGATCACCGCCATCAGCTGGTCATAGGCCAGCTGATCGCGCGCGTTGAGGATCTGGTAGCCGAGCCCGGAGGCCACGCCCAGCATCTCCGCCGGCACCAGGACCACCCAGGCGACCCCGAGGGCCAGCCGCAGCCCCGTCAGCACATGGCCCCTGATGGCCGGCAGCACCACGCTGACCACCACCTCGGGACGGCTCGCGCCCAGCGAACGGGCCACCAGCAGATGCCCGGGGTCGACCGCCCTGACCCCGGCGGCCGTGTTGATCACCACCGGCCAGACCGTGGCGGCCGCCACCAGGAAGATCACCGGCGGGCCGCCCACCCCGAACACGGCCACCGCAACCGGCGCCCAGGAGAGCGGCGAGATCATCCGGAGGAACTGGAAGACCGGCCGGGTGGCCCGCTCCGCCGTCGACGAGAGGCCCACCAGCAGCCCCACCGGCCAGCCCACCACCACGGCCAGCAACAGGCCGACCAGCAGCCGGGACAGGCTCGCGCCGATGTCCTCCCAGAGCACCCCCCGGCTCGCCAGGTCCCCGATCGCCGGGACCGCGTGCTGCGGGGCGAAGGACGACAGCAGCGGATCGTCGCCGACCAGTACATCGGTGACCAGCCACCACACCGCCACGGCGACCACGATCGCCGCCACCGGGGGCAGCCAGCGCGCCCCCGGTGTCCGGCGCGCCTCGCCCGCCGGCGCGGCGCGGTCCGCCACCGCCACCGGAGGGGCCTGGGAAGGGATCTCGCTCACGCGGGGTTCACCTCTTCGATACGGGTCAACTCGGCCGGCAGGCCGAAGGTTTCGGGACCGCCCAGCGCGTCGAGCGCACGCCGGACGAACCGGTCGTCCACCAGATCGCCATGGACGGCCGATGGGTCGAGGGAGTCCAGGAAGCCGGTGTCCCCGTCCACCCGGGTGGTGCGCATCGCCTCGATCAGCCGCTCCGTGAAGCCGGGGAAGGGGAACGGCCGGAAGTCGATGCGCTCGCCGTGCCAGTCGGGGCGGCGTAGCGCGCCGGACTCGGCATAGGGCGCCGCGGGATAGGTCAGCGCCCTGGTGATGGCGGGCAGCGGCTGCGGCAGATAGCCGCCGGTCGACAGCAGCGTCGCCGTCTCCTCGCGGTGCTCGCCGGCCCACCGCTGGGCCTGGCTCAGCGCGTGCAACACGCCCTGGATCCGCTCGGGTCGACCGTCGATCAGCGAGCCGTGGCTGAGCACGGCACAGCAGGCGTGGTCACGCCAGACGTCCCCGACGAACCGCAGGACCCGCCCCACGCCCCTGGCCTCGGCGGCCGCGTTGAACGGATCGGCCACGATATAGCCGCCGATGGTGCCCACATGCAGCGCGGGCAGCATGTCGGCCGGGCTCATCACCACCAGCCGCACCGTGCCGTCGGCGCGCGACGGGTCACGGCGGATGACGGGGCGCAGGCCCGCGCCGCGCAGCATCTCCTGGAGCACGATGTTGTGGATGGACCACCAGTAGGGGATGGCCACGCTGGTGCCCGCCAGCTCCTCCACGCCGCGCACGGACGGCGCCACGGTGAGCGCGCTGCCGTTGGTGTGGTTCCAGGCCAGCACCTTGACATCGGCGCCCAGCCGGTAGCGCAGCTGCACCGCCAGCGGCATCAACAGATGGACCACATCCACCTGTCGGGTGGTGAACGCCTCGGCCAGCGAGGCCCAGCTCCGGAAGAGCACGGGCCGGGCCACCGGGACGCCGGCGTCGTCGAACAGGCCCCGGCCGTGGGCCAGCAGCAGCGGGGAGGCGTCGGTGATGGGCAGATAGCCGATGCGCAGCGGCCCGTCGGGGCGCCGCCCGCCGGCGCCGCCGTGCCGGGCCAGATCGGCGGCGGCGGCCACGCCGGCGCCACCCACCAGGGTGGCGGCGCCCAGGGACGCCGCGCCGCGCAGCAGACCGCGCCGGGTCGGCTCGGTGCCGGGAAGGTGGATCATCGGGCCGCCACCCCGCTCGTGTCGGCCCCGACCACATCCGTGCGGTAACCGGCCAACACCCGGGCGCGCAGCGGGAGATCGCCCACCTCGGCCCGGTCGGCCGGCGGCTGGTGCCGCCAGCTGTCGGCCACCCGCCCCGAACCGTCGAGCAGCGCGATCCGGTCGCCCAGATAGAGCGCCTCGTCCACATCGTGGGTCACCAGGACGACGGTCAGCCGCAGCGCCGCGACGATCTCGCGCAGCCAGTCCTGGAGCGCGGCGCGGGTGGACGGGTCGAGCGCGCTGAACGGCTCGTCCAACAGCAGCACATCCGGTCGCACCGCGACCGCCCTGGCCACCGCGACCCGCTGCGCCTGACCGCCGGAGAGCTGGTCGGGATAGGCGTCGCCGAGCGCGGTCAGCCCGAATCTGGCCAGCAGCTCCTCGGCCGCGCCGGCGTCGAACCGCCCCCGGTTGGCGCGGTAACGCTGCCCGAGCCGAATGTTCTGACGGACCGTCAACCAGGGCAGCAGCAGGGGCTGTTGGAAGACCACCCCGGTGGGTGGCCGGGGCCCGGCCACGCCGTCGCCGGCGGGCCGCTCCAGCCGGCCGGCGTCCAACGGCTCCAGGCCGGCCAGCACCCGCAGCAGGGTGGACTTCCCGCTGCCGCTGGGGCCCACGACGACCAGGAACTCGTCCCGGTCCACCGTCAGATCAAGACCGTCGAGCACGGCCCTGGCGGCCGGCGCGCGGCCATGGCGCTTGATCGCGCCGGTCAGTCGAACTGCGACAGTTCCCACCGGAGTTGTCCTTCCGTCGGTGACTGGATGGGCAGAAAGGCGGCCTCGCGCAGTCGCCGGTTGGTCGCGCTGCCGACGGCGAAGCCGGCGCCGCCCAGCACGGTCGACTCCAGGCGGGTCGCGAGGCCGGCGGCGTGTGCGGCGTCCAGCCGCAGCCGCAGCAGCGTCGGCCGGTCGGCCAGGTGCGGCGCGGCGGCCAGCGCGTGCAGCCGGGAACGCGCGCTCGCGTGGGCGGCTTCGGCGGCCGTCGCGTCCTCGGCGAGGGTGGCGTTCGCGCCGGTCAGCCGCCCGTCGGCGGCCCGCAGCGCGGCGCCGGCCAGCCCGACGCAGAAGGCGCTCTGCAGCAGCAGGAAGGTGGGCCGCACCCGGCCGACAAAGGCCGGCAGTTCGTCGGCGAGCACCGCATCGGCCGGCACCCGCACCCCCTCCAGGGTGAGCGCGGACGAGGCGGTGGCGCCGAGCGCCAGCAGCCTCGGCGGCTCGTGGGCCCGCACCCCGGGGGTGTCCGTGGTCAGCCCGACGACGGCCCGCCGGTCGTCGTCGAGACGCACCGGGAGGATCAGCAGCGCCCCGGGGAAGAGGTTGGAGGCCCAGCGCACCGGCCCGTCCAGCCGCAGCCCGCCGGGCTCCCGCCGCGCCCGCACCGGCACCGGCTCAAGACCGGCGACATCGCGCAGCGCCGGCGCCAGCGCGGTGCAGCCGACGCCGTCCCCGGCCCGCAGCCGCGCCGCCCAACCGCCGGCGAACGCGCCGGGCCGGCCGATCCGGAGATAGGTGTGGGCCATCAGCTGCGCCCAGAGCGAGAATCCTGAGCTGAGGCAGCAGGCCGACACCTCCTCCACCAGCCGGACGCCGCTGGTCAACGGGGCCTCGCCGCCGTCCGGGGCCGCCTCGGCCAACAGGCCGCGCTCGCCGAGCCAGCGCAGCCCGGCCCTGGTGTCGTCGGCACCCGAGTCGAGCGCGGGGGCGCGCTCGGCGAACCAGGAGCGCAGCGGCTCGACGGCTGTCCCGGCTGTTCGCGGCGCGGTGCTCATCGTTCCCCCTCGGTCGGCGCCAGCGCGTGCAGCCGGTCCACCGGCGTCGACACGGCCTCCCGGGCCCGCAGCACGTCCGCCTCGCCGGGGGCGTCGTAGAAACAGAGGCACTTGACCATGTCCTCGCGCACATAGGTGCGCAGAAAGCTCACCTCGGGGACCTCGGCATAGCGGGGCGCGTTCGCCTTCTTGCGGGCCAGATAGCTCTCCATGTCGAGATCGGCCGGCAGATCCCACTCGACCAGATAGCCGGCCTCCGGGCGCGCCGCCTTCACCTCGGCGAGTTCCGCGCCCACCAGCCGCACCGGGTCGGGCCCCGACACCATTGCCCCGGCCGGGAGTCGGGCGGCGCGGACGGCGCCGGCGACGACGTCGGCGGTGGCCGCCTCGGCCACCAGGAAGACGCGTTCCGCGCCCCGGGTCACCTGTGCCTCGACGATCTCGCCGCCGGCGCGCGCGACCACGGCGCCGAGCGCGTCGATCGCCTCGGCGGCCCGGTCGGGACGGCCGGTGGTGACCTCGAACAGGTAGAGCGGCATGGGGTGTTCCCTTCCTCGTGAATGGGGCAGGCACGGGCCTGACGTGCCGTCAGGACCGGTGTCCGGTAGGGGGTTTATGGCGCGCCCGGGGGTCGGCAGCACCGGCGGGCCCCGGTGCGGGGCGCGAACGGGGGCCGCGACACGGCTGGTTGGGGTGCGGCGGATCGGGTGCGGCGGCGAAACGTCGGCGCGGTGGCCGGAAACGGGCGCGGCCGATGAGAACGCGGGCGCGGCCCGGAGAGACGGGCGCGCGGGTCAGCGCCGGGCGCCGCCCGGGCGACAGGCGGCGCTCTGCACACGCTGGAGGTCGACGTGGAGGCGTCGGACCAGCGGGGAGTGCGTCATGCCGGGGACTCTAACGGATAGACCGATCGGTCTGCATCTATTCTTGCCCCATGGCTTCCCCATCGACGCCCCCCACGTCCTCGTCCGTCACCCGCCGCCCCGACAGGGGGCTGCCGGCGGAACGTCTGATGGCCGCGGCGGAGCGGCTGTTCCTGCTGGAGGGCATCAGGGCGGTCGGCATCGAACGGCTGATCGCCGAGGCCGAGGTCGCGCGGGCCAGCCTCTACCACGCGTACGGCTCCAAGGACGGTCTGGTGGTGGCCTATCTGGATCGGCGCGACGCCCTGGACCGGGCCGCCTGGAGCAGCGCCGCCGACCGGGTGGAGGGGCCGGTGGCACGGCTGTTGACGCTCTTCGACCTGGCCGAACGGGGCGCCCCCGGCCGGGGGTACCGGGGCTGTCTCTATCTGAACGCGGCCACCGAGTTCCCCGACCCCGACCATCCGGTGGCCCGTTCGGTCGCCCGGCACCGTGCCTGGCTGCGGACGATGCTCACCGACGAGCTGACCGCCGCCGGGGTGCCCGACCCGGCGGGGCGGGCCGCCGTCGTGGAACTGCTCTATGACGGGGCGCTCGCCGGCTCCAAGTTCAGCGGCTCGACCGCGCCGATCGTCCTGGCCAGGGAACGCGCCCGCGCGGTGGTGGGGGGCGCCGACTGATCGAGCGGCGGCCGGGGGCGGTTGACAGTGCGGCGAGGTGTTGGCTACAAATGCCCCCAGCGTCGCGTGCACCCGGCCAGGAGACCGCCGTGGGCATGGAGGCGCCGAAGCATCAGGATGATCTTGCTGACATCCCACGAACGCCTGAGAGCGTTCGGCAACCAGTCGATCGACACGCGTTCCCGGCTCCGTGAGCGAATCGCAGAGCCGTGCGCGGACGTGACGCCACCACCGCCCCCGAGGGCGGCTCCGACGGTGGCGCCCGGTTCCGGGAGTCGCGCCCCCAGCGCCTCGCCCTCCGTCCCGCGCCGGACCGCCGCCTCGCCGGCGGGGGCGCCGTCGCGTTCCCCGAGATCGCCGAGCGGTTTCCCGAACCGCGCCCGGAGCCGGGGGAGTAGCGCCTCGTCCCGCCCGGCCAGGACCGTTCCCCGCCCGCCCCTCTCCTGATCTCCTGGCCGACGGCGTCCCCGGCCGACCCGGCCGCGCCTCGCGCACCCACCACATCATCATTCGCACCGAGGGAGTTCCCGCATGCCCGCAGCCTTCAACCACACCATTGTCGCCAGCCGTGACCGCGAGGAATCCGCCCGGTTCTTTCGGGAGTTGTTCGAGCTGGAGGATGCGCCGTCCTGGGGCCCGTTCGTCAACCTCCGCCTCGAAGAAGGGGTGTTGTTCCAGTTCGCCGAGCCGCCCGTCGAGGAGATCCAGCCGCAGCACTACGCGTTCCAGGTGGACGAGGAGCAGTTCGACCGCACCTATGCCCGCATCCGGGAGCGGAACATCGAGCACTGGGCCGATCCCCGGCGGACCCGTTCCGGCGAGATCAACAACGACCACGGCGGGCGCGGCGTCTACTTCCTGGACCCGGCAGGACACTACATCGAGATGCTGACCGGCGCCTACGTCTGACCGTCGCCGATCCGCCCGCCGCCCCAACGGCGGGCGGACGGCCGGCGGTTCGGTCGGCGGTTCGGGACATGGCCGGCGGCCCGCCCGGGATTGGTACAGACCAAACCCTTGACACTCCGTTGCCCGACTTCTTCAATCACTCTTGGTTCCCCCCGCGTGACTCCGCATCACCCCAGGAAGGATTGACATGGGCATGCTTAACAGATGGCGGCGTACCCTCCGCACCGTCGGCCTGCTGGCCGTCGCCATGATGCTGGCCGGACTGGCGAACGCGCTCCCCGCCGCGTCGGCGACGGCCGCCGCCGACGATCCGTCGGCCCAGGCGTTCCCCGTCTCCGAGGCGCAGTTCAACGAGATGTTCCCGAACCGGAACCCGTTCTACACGTACCAGGGCCTGACCGCCGCGCTCAGCTCCTACCCCGACTTCGCCAACGCCGGCGGCGAGACCATCGCCCGCCGGGAGGCCGCGGCGTTCCTCGCCAACGTCAGCCACGAGACCGGCGGCCTGGTGCATGTGGTGGAGCAGAACACAGACAACTACCCGCACTACTGCGACTGGAGCCAGCCCTATGGCTGCCCCGCGGGCCAGGACGCCTACTACGGCCGGGGCCCGATCCAGCTGAGCTGGAACTTCAACTACAAGGCCGCGGGCGACGCCCTCGGCATCGATCTGCTGGGCAACCCGTGGCTGGTGCAGAACGACTCGGCCGTCGCCTGGCGCACCGCGCTCTGGTACTGGAACACCCAGAGCGGACCCGGCACCATGACCGCGCATGACGCGATCGTCAACCAGGTCGGCTTCGGCGAGACCATTCGCGCCATCAACGGCTCGATCGAGTGCAACGGTGGCAACCCGGGCCAGGTGCAGAGCCGGGTGGACATCTTCCACCGGCTCACCGGCATCCTCGGCGTCGACCCGGGCGGCAACCTCTACTGCTGACCGACCGCGCCCGACACCGGGCCGGCCCCGCGTCCCGCCTCGCACGGGCGGCACGCGGGGCCATGGGCGGCTCAGCCGGGGAGGTGCGCCTCGATGGCCGCCACCAGCTCCTCGCCCTCCGGCTCGGTGCGCGGCCGGAACCGCCCCACCGTCTCGCCCTCGGGGGACACCAGGAACTTCTCGAAGTTCCACTGGACGTCGCCGGCCTCGCCCTTGGCGTCGGCCGTGGCGGTCAGCTCCGCGTAGAGCGGGTGCTGGTCCGAGCCCCTGACCTCGATCCGCTCGAACATCGGGAACGTCACCCCGTAGGTCGCTGAGCAGAACGTGCGGATCTCCTCGGCCGATCCCGGCTCCTGACCGGCGAACTGGTTGCAGGGGAAGCCGAGCACGGTGAAACCCCGCTCCGCGTACCGCTGTTGCAGCTTTTCGAGCCCGGCGTACTGCGGCGTCAACCCGCAGCGGGACGCCACATTGACGACCAGGAGCAGCTTGCCCCGGAACGCGTCGAGCGAGCTGTCCTCCCCTTCGAGCGTCCGCAACGGGATGTCGTACAGCTTCGCCATGATGTCTCCCTCTTGTCGTCGTGGGATGCCCCCACACCCGCGTGATCTCCCAACGCTCGGGCATCCCCTGGTGTTTCCGCCGGGGCGGGTGGAACAGGTGGGACGAGTGGAACGGTGAACGGTACGCCGCCGGTCGGTCGATCGGCCGTTCAGTCGATCTGCCGGTCGCGGCCGGCGAACACCCCGGCGGCGATCTGGAGCAGCATCAGCAGCGCCATCACCGCCAGCGGCAACCGCCAGCCGTCACTGTGACCGTAGAGCACGCCCACCAGGAGCGGTCCGGGGATCGACAGAAGATAGCCCATGCCCTGGGTGAAGGCCGACAGCCGGACCACCGTTCCGCCGTCCCTGCCGCGCAGCGCGATCATGGTGAGGGCGAGCGGGAACGAGCAGTTGGCCACGCCCAGCAGACAGGCCCACAGCCAGGGCGCGGTCGCCGGGGCCGCCCAGAGCCCGGCATAGCCGGCCAGCCCGAAGAGCCCCAGCGCCACGGCGATGCCGCCCTGTCCCGACAGCCGGCCGGCGACGGTGCCGAGCGCGAAGGACAGCGGAATGCCGAGCACCGAGGTAAGCGCGAAGAGCAGTCCGGCGCTCTCGGCGGAGAGCCCGGCGTCCCGGTAGATCTGCGGCAGCCAGCCGATGATCACATAGGCGGCGGTGGCCTGGAGACCGAAGTAGACGGCGAGCGCCCAGGCCGTCGGGGACCGGCTCAGCCGGGTGCGCGCCGGCGCCCCGTCCCGCGGTGCCTCCGGCGGTGCGGCCCGCTGCGGGTCCTTCGGTGCGGACGGGCCCGTGGCCGTGCCGGTGGTGGCCCGGTCGCGGGCCAGCGCCAGCCAGGGCGGCAGCGCGAGGACCGCCAGCAGCGCCCAGGAGCCGAGGCCGACCCGCCAGTCGCCGAGGCTGTCCGCCAGCGGGACGGTGACGGCGGCGGCGGACGAGGCGCCGACGTTGAGCGCCATCGAGTAGGCGCCGGTCATCGCGCCGACCCGAGCCGGGAACCGCTCCTTGACGACGACCGGCAGCAGCACGTTGGTGACCGCGATGCCCGCCAGCGCGACCACGCTGAGCGCGATGAAGACCGCGCTGTTGCCGGCCAGCGGGCGCAGCGCCAGGCCGGCCACCAGCACCAGCATGCCCGCCAGCACCACCGGATCGGGACCCCGGCGGCGGGCCAGCGGCGGGGCGGCGAAGCCGACCAGGGCGAAACAGGCCGCGGGCATCGCGGTGAGCAGCCCGGCGAGCCCTGCGCTCATCCCGAGACCGGCCCTGGTCTCCTCCAGCACCGGGCCGAGGCTGGTGACCGTGGGACGCAGGTTCATCGCGGCGAGCAGCAGGGCCGGGACGGCGAGGCGGCGCGTCCACACGACCGACCGGGACACCTCGGGGCGCGGCCCGGTGAGGCGCGGTCTCGCCGCGTCTGGGGAAGGCATCCCTCGATCGTATAGTGAGCGCTCGCACGCCAGGCGCGGTCTCCGGCCCGCCCGGGGCCGGTCCGGGGGAGAATCCCAACTCACGCCCGGACGCGTCGTGTTCGGGCGCCGGGCCGCCCCGGCGGCCCCGTTCGTCCGAACCGAGGACTACCAAGGAAGGCGGTGGGCCCGTGGCCCCGCAGACCGTTTCCGCGCCCCGTGTGCTGCTGGTCCGCAACCAGGAACAGAGCGGCGGAGGGCGGCTGTTGAGCTGGCTGCCGGCGGACGGGCTCGACCTCGTCCAGGTCGAGGGCCCCCACGCGCCCGACACCCCGGAGGGCTATGACGCCGTGGTGCTGCTCGGCGGCGGGTTCCTGCCCGACGACGACGCCCGGCGCCCCTGGCTGGCCGGCGAACGGCGGCTCGCCCGCCGGGCCGTGGCCGACGGCGTGCCGCTGCTCGGCATCTGCCTGGGCGCCCAACTGCTGGCCGCCGCCCATGGCGGCACGGTGGAGGGAGACCACGGCATCCCCGAACGCGGCTCCCACCGGGTCACCCGACGCCCCGAGGCCGACGACGACCGGCTGCTGCGTTCGCTCCCCGACGCCTTCCCCGTGATCCAGAACCACCGGGACCAGATCACCGTGCTCCCGACCGGGGCGGTCCATCTGGCGGAGAGCCGGCGCTGTCCGGTGCAGGCCTTCCGGCTGGGCGAGAGCGCCTGGGGAGTGCAGTTCCACCCGGAGGTCGGCGCCGAGCGGCTGGCCCACTGGAACGTGGCCGCGCTCGCCGACGACGGCTTGGAACTGGGCGCCCTGCGGGCCGAGGCCGAGACGCGCGAGCCGGAATCCGCCCGCGCGGCACGGCGGTTGGCGGCGAACTTCGCCACGGTGGTGCACGAGCGCGCCGCCGCCGCGCGCACCTGAGCCGCCCGGCCGGTCAGCGGCGCAGGGGCAGCAGCCGGGGGACGGCCCGGACATAGACCACCATGCCGACCACCTCGACCAGCGTCTGGGTGACCACCACCACGGCGGCGATGGCGAACGCGTCGGGCAGCGCCAGCGCGAGCGGCAGCACAACCAGGGAGTTACGGGTCGCGCCGGTGAAGACGACGGCCCGCCCGTCCGCCGGCGCCAGCCGGAACAGTCGGGCGACGCCGACCCCGACCGGGGCCATCACCACCAGGAACAGCGCGTAGAACGGCACCACGGCGGCCACGTCGGCAAGGCTCTCGTCGAGTTTGGGTACCTGGGAGGCGACCACGGTCAGCAGCGTGGCCGCCATCAGCGGCACCATGGCCACGCCCAGCGCGTCCACCGTCCGCCGACCGACCGGACGGGCGGCCGCCCACGCCTGGGTGAGCCAGGCCAGGGCCAGCGGAATCGCGATCAGGACGACGAACGCCTCGACAAACGGGCCGGCCTCGACCACATCCGCCAGCTCCGAGCCCAGGAACAGGAAGAGGAAACCGGGCAGCAGCAGCATCTGGGCGAGCAGCAGCAGCGGGGTGGCCGCCAACAGCCGCTGGCTGCTGCCCCCGGCCAGCCCGCTGAAGACGATCACATAGTCCACACAGGGGGCGAGCAGCACCAGCAGCACCCCGAGCCGAAGCGCCCGGTCGTCGGGCAGGAAGACGAACATCGCCGCGACCACCAGGGGGACGGCGACAAAGTCGACCACCAGCGCGGCGGCCAGAAACCGGCCGGCCCGCAGCGAACGGACCAGCTCGGCGGCCGGCACCTGGAGGAACGTCACATACAACAGCGCGGCCAGCACCGGGTTGATGGCGTGTTCCAGTCCTGGCCCCGCGTCCGGCGCGGCCAGGCCCACCAGCGCGCCGGCGGCCAACGCCCCCACATAGACCGCGACCTGATGCCGTTCCATGCCCGCGACCAGGCCGGATGACGGTGACATGACGCGCTCCTCTAGGCGGGGAAGGCGGGGAAGGTGGGCGGCGGACCGAAGAGCGCGGCGAGCTGTTCCTCGGCCTCCGCCGGCGCGGTGACCTCAAGGCGCAGCTTCGGCCCGTCGAGGCGCAGGAGGAAGTCGAAGAACGGGCAGCACCGCTGCTCGGCGGCGGCCAGCGTGGCGAGATCCCCCGCGGCGCCGGCGGGCAGCAGCAGGCGCAACCCGCCCTCGATCGGCTCGCGTTCGGCCCCGGCCAGCAGATCACGCCACCGCCGGGCCCGGTCCTTGGCCTCCGCGCCGGTCAGCGAGCAGGCCACCGGCACGGCCGCGCGCGGCTCGGGGGCGGCCGCCGGGGCGGTGGCAAGAAAGGTGCAGCCGGGATCGCACCGTTCGCTCCGGTCGGGCAGCGCGTCCAGTTGGGCCAGCGCCCGGTGCAGCGCGGCGACAAACGCGGCCAACTCCGCCGCGCGCCCCTCGGCCTCCGCGATCCGTGCCGCGACCCGGGGCCTGAGGTCGGCCTTCACCTCCGCGCAGGCTCCCGACTCCCACACGGCCAGCAGTTCGGCGATCTCGTCGAGCGCGAGCCCCAGGCGTTTGGCGGCGCCGATGAACGCCAGGCGTTCCATCGCCTCGGCACCGTAGCGGCGGTAGCCGGCCGGGGTCCGCTCGGCGGTCAGCAGCCCCGAGGACTCGTAGAACCGCAGCGTGGTGGCCGGTACGCCGGAGCGCTCGGCCAGTTGGGAGATCAGCATCGTGCTCACGCCGCGACGTTAGACCTTCGACCCGACTCGAAGGTCAACCGGCCCCGGCGGGCCGGCGGCGGCCGGGAGATCCGGCGGTCCCGGAGCGGTGCCGGCCGCCGAGGACGACACCGCGTCGGTCATCCCTCGTCCGTGGGGTGTCGGCCCTCGTCCCGTTCGTCCCCGGCGGGTAAGCCGAGGATGCCCCGCTCGTAGGCGGTGGCGACGGCGGCGGCCCGGTCGTTCGCGTCGAGCTTGGCGTAGAGGTGTGCCAGATGCGTCTTGACGGTGGCCTCGCTGATGAAGAGCCGCCGCGCGATCTCCCGGTTCGGCGTGCCCCTGGCCACCAGCATCAGGACCTCGCGTTCCCTGGCGCTCAACGGCCGCCGTTCGGCCGGGCCCCTGGGGTTGCGCATCTGGTGCATCAGCCGGGAGGCGACCGCGGGGGAGAGCACCGTGCGGCCCTCGGCCGAGGCCCGCACGGCGGCGAACAGCTCCTCGCGCGGCGCGTCCTTCAGCAGATAGCCGGTGGCGCCCGCCTCGATGGCGGGCAGCGTGTCGGCGTCGCTGTCGTAGGTGGTGAGCACCAGGACCCGGCACGGCAGCCCGCGCGCGGTGATCGCAGCGATGGCCGCCACCCCGCCGCCGCCCGGCATCCGCAGGTCCATCAGCACCACGTCGGGCCGGAGCCGTTCGGCCAGCTCGACCCCGGCGGGTCCGTCGGCGGCCTCGCCCAGCACGGTGAACCCCGGCACCGAGCCGAGGATGCCGCGCAGCCCGTCCCGCACCACGGGGTGGTCGTCCACGATCAGCACGGTGATCGGCGCCGTCCGCTCAGCCACGGCGCACCAACGGGACCCGGGCCGAGACGGCGGTGCCGCCGCCCGGCTCCGTCTCGACGGCGACCGCACCGGCCAGCCGCGCGGCGCGGGACCGCATGCCGTGCAGCCCGAAGCCGTGTCCTGGGACCTGCCCGGCCGACTCGGCGGCCGGGCTCGGCGGGACGAACCCCCGACCGTCGTCCCGTACATCCAGGCTGACCTCGTCGTCCATATAGGACAGGGTCACCCCCACCCGGGAGGCCCCGGCGTGGCGCTCCACATTGGTCAGCGCCTCCTGCGCGATCCGCAGCAGCGTGGCGGCCACCTCGGGGTGCAGCGGCTCGGCCGGACCGGTGACGGAGAACGCGGCCGGCACGCCCGCCTCCCGTGACCACTCCGCCGTGGTCTTGGCCAGCGCGCTGGGCAGCGGATCCTGGTCGAGCGCGACGGGGCCGAGATCGTGCACCGAACGGCGCGCCTCGGCGAGCGCGTCACGGGCCAGGGCGGCGGCCCGCTCGATGCGCTGGTCCTTCTCCGCCGGCCGTGCCTCGACGGCGGCCTCCAGCTGGGTGACGATCCCGGCCAGCCCCTGGGCCAGGGTGTCGTGGATCTCCGCCGCCAGCCGGCGGCGTTCGTCCAGCACTCCCGCCTCCCTGGCCTGCACCAGCAACTGGGCGTGCAGCCCGGCGTTCTCGTCCAGTGTCTGCGCCAACCGAGCGTTGGCGCGGCCGAGTTCGACGATGGTGGCCTCGTTGGCCCGGGTGCGTTCGGCGTCCTTCAGGGTGAGCCGGCTCAGGATCAGCAGCAGCCCGATGTGCACGGCCAACAGCGCGCCGAACAGCACCCAGCCCAGCCAACCGTCCGGCGGCAGCCCGCCCGACTGGGAACCGGCCATGGTCACGGCCGTGGCGATCAGCCCCACCCGCGCCCACCGGGGCGGCAGCAGCTGGTGCGCGTCGAAGTAGCCGAGCGTGGCATAGACGGCGAAGAGCGGGTTCAGCCAGGTCAGGGCCGCCGCCAGCACACTGCGCACGGTGTAGTGGAACGCGCCGCCGGACGCCGACGTCCCCGCCCGGCGGCTCCGCAGCGACCAGCGGATCTGCTCGGCCAGGGTCAGCGCGCCCAGCGGCCAGACCAACCACCGTTCGGTGGCCGTCATCAGGGAGTCAGCGCTCAGCCACGCCAGGAGGGCGCCGAGCGCCAGGAGCGGAAACGGGCCCCAGCGGAAGAAGGCGCCACCGCTCACCCGCGGGGCGCTCTCGCCCTCCGCGACGCTCTCGTTCCGCACGGCCGCCCTCCCCTCACTCCCGGCGCACCGCCGGCTCACTCCCAGCGGAACCAGCGGGCCGCCGCCGAGGTGGCCAGCACGGTCCAGGCCACCAGCACCCCAAGATACGGCCAGGACGGCCAGTCTCCGACAGCGGCTTCGTCCAGCGCCAGGGACGCGGCGCCGAAAGGTGTCCAGGCCACCGCCCACTGCACGGCGTCCGGCAGCACCGTGATCGGCACATAGACCCCGGAGGCGAAGAGCATCGGGAAGAACAGCGTCATCCCCAGCGCCTGCGCCGCCTTGACGGTCCTGGCCAGGGCGCTGACCAGCGCGCCCGTGGCCAGCGCGGCCGACACGGCCAACAGCACGACCAGTGCGTAGCCCGGCACCTCGCGCGGCAGCGGCACGTCGAACACCAGCCGGCCCAGGGCGATCACCAGGATCCCGGAGATCAGCACGGCCACCGCGTGCACCACGAGTTGGGCGCCGAGCAGCGCGCTCGGCCGCGCCGGGGTGGCGTGCAGCCGCCGCAGGATGCCGCGCTCGCGGTAGCCGCTGAGGACCACCGGCATCGCCTGCAGGCTCGCGAGGACCATCGAGGTCAGCAGCGCGATCGGCACATAGAGATCGATCACCCGGCGGCCGTCCAGATCCTCGCTCACGTCGCGGAACGCGGGGATCAGGCCGAGCACGCCGAGCAGCAGGGCGGGGAAGAACAGGATCCAGAAGACGCTCGCCGGCTCGCGCCCGAAGAGCCGGACCTCGGACCGCAGCAGGGCTGTTGACGCGCTCATCGCCGCGCCTCCGTTTCCTTGTCGCCCGCGTTCCGGCCGTCGGCGCCCGGGCTGCCGTCGGCGCTCTGGTCGTCGGTCAGCTCCAGATAGGCGTCGTCCAGGGTGGACTCGGTGATGCGCAGCTGTCCCGCGGTGATCTGGCGCCGCGCCAGCAGCGAGAACAGCGCGTGCGAGGTGTCGTCGGTGCCACGCAGTTCGATCCGGCCGCCGCCGTCGTCCTTCCGGCCCGTTCCGCTGACGCCGACCGTGCCGGGCAGCGCGGCCAGTTCGGTCAGCTCGTCGGCGTCCGGCGCCCGGGACGGGTAGAAGGTGATGACGACGGTGCCCGGGCGGCTCCTGATCAGCCCGGCCGGGCTGTCCACGGCGGTGATCCGGCCCCGGTCGATCACGGCGACCCGGTCGCAGAGCCGCTGCGCCTCCTCCATCACATGGGTGACCAGCACCACCGTCACGCCGCCGTTTCTGATCTCCTCCACCAACTCCCAGGTGGCGCGGCGGGCATGGGGGTCGAGCCCGGTCGTCAACTCGTCCAGCACCACCACACGCGGGTCGCCCAGCAGCGCCAACGCGATGAAGAGCCGCTGCCGCTGGCCGCCGGAGAGCGCGCCGAAGCGGACCTTCAGCCGGTCGGTGAGGCCGAGCCGTTCGGCGAGCGCCCGCCAGTCCGCCGGCCGCCGGTAGAAGGCGCTGTGCAGTTCCAGCGCCTCGCGCACGGTCAGCTTGGCCTGGAGTTCGCTGGACTGGAGCTGCACGCCGAGGAGTTCGGTGACCTCCTGGTGCTGGGAGACCGGATCGAGCCCGGCCACCCGCACCTGCCCGCCGTCCGGCACCCGAAGACCGGACACGCATTCGACGGTCGTCGTCTTCCCCGCCCCGTTGGGGCCGAGGACGCCGAAGACCTCCCCCTCAGCGACGGTGAAGCTGACCCCGTCCACGACGGCGCGGCCGTCGTAGACCTTCCGCAGCCCGTCGACTTCGATGATCGTCATAGGTCGAGCCTTTCGCCGCCGCCCCGGTCGGCACATCCCCCGACCGGCCAGGGCCGCCATCGGCCGATCGGATGATGGCGGCCGCCGTCCGGAACCCCCTCGACGTCGACGCGCGCACCAACTCCGCCCGGCCCGCCGGTGGTTCGGGCCCGGGGCGGCGTTCACGGGAACGGGCGCGCCTCGTCCGCCGTCACCGGGGCGCCGACCCGCGCCCCGTGCAGCAGCCGGGCCAACACCTCGGCGCCCCTGACCACCCGGGGCCCCGGCCGGTTGAAGTACGCGGGGCCGTCGAGCACCCAGACGCGCCCGGCCCGCACGGCCGGCAGCGCCGCCCAGCCCGGCAGGCCGGTCAGCAACTCGGCCTCGGCCAGGGTCCGTTCGGGCGGGAAGCCGCAGGGCAGCACCAGCAGCACCTCGGGCGCGGCGGCGCGCACCGCCTCCCAGGTCATCGGCCGGGTGTGCGCGCCCGGTTCGGCCAGCAGCGGTTCGCCGCCGGCGGCCGTGATCTGTTCGGGCACCCAGTGCCCGGCCGGCCAGAGCGGGTCGAGCCATTCCACCGCCACCACCCGGGGCCGCGGCCGGCCGGCGACCGCGGCACGGACCGCGGCGAGCCGGTCGAGCAGCTCGCCCCGTCGCCGCTCGGCCGTCTCCCGCACGCCCAGCAGCTCGCCGACCGTGACCAGATTCGTCAACACATCGTCCAGCGTGCGGGGTTCCAGGCTCAGCACCCGGGTCTCCGCGTCCAGCAGCCGGACGGCCCGGCTCACCGGGGCGTAGGAGACCGCGCACACCTCGCACAGGTCCTGGGTGAGCACCACTTCGGGGCGCAGCGCCGCGAGCGCGTCGGTGTCCAGGGTGTAGAGGGACGACCCCGAGTGCGCGGAGCCGCCGACCGCGTCGGAGATCTCCCGGCTGCTGAGCCTGTCCTGGTCGAGATCGGCGGCCGTCACCACGGGCACCCCCTCAAGCTGGTCGGCCGGCCAGTCGCATTCGTGGGTGCGGCCCACCAGCCGTGCGGCGAGCCCGAGTTCGGCGACGATATCGGTGGCCGCCGGGAGCAGCGAGACGATGCGCATCCCACGACTCTAGGCCGTGTCCGACACCTCTCCCGATCGGTCAGGACCCGTCGGCCGGCGTGAGGTTCTTGAGGATCTGGCTGGCGTCCGGGCTCTGCCACAGGGCCGGGAAGGCATAGAGATCGTCCTCGGCGGGCCAGCCGGTGAACTTCTCCGACTGCCAGACGCTGACCGTGCCGTTCAGCAGGACCGGGATATAGGGCATGTCCCGTTCGACGGTGGTCTGGATGACGTCGAGGTGCGGCTGACGCGCCTGTTCGTCGGTCGGGTCGAGGTGGCTCAGCTCGTCGATCGCCTGCTCCACGTCGGGGTTGACATAGCGCGCGAAGTTGGTGTTGGCGGTCTCGCCGACCGGGGCGGTGTTGATCTCCGAGAAGAAGTAGGCGTACTGCCAGTAGGGGTCGGCGGTGGGCCCCGGGGAGAGGGAGTCGATGATGAGCTGGTAGTCGCCCCGGCTCTTGGCGTCGGACCACTCGTTCCAGGAGGACTGGTCCACGATCAACTCGACGCCCACCTCGGCCAGTTGCTCGGTCAACGTCTGCAGGGTGGCGATGTAGTCCGTCCAGCCGGATACCACCCGGACGGAGACGGAGAGCCGTTCGCCGTTCTTCTCGTAGAAGTCGCCGTCACGCTGCCAGCCGGCCTCCTCCAGGATCGCGGTGGCATGTTCGGGATGGGACTCCATGGGGGTGACCTGGTTCTCCAGGTCGGCCGAGACATAGTCGCGCTCGGGCAGTCCGAAGCCGGGCGACATCGGGGCGCCGATGTGCTGGAACGCCAGCGCGTTGATGTGGTCGCGGTGCATCGCGTAGTAGATCGCCTGCCGCACGGCCGGTTCGGTCTGCGGTCCCTCGCAGCCCATCTCCTCACTGGCGCAGGCGCCCAGCACCACCTGGAAGGTGTTGGCGATCAGCGCCTCGTAGCCGGGGTAGACCTCCTCCACCCGGTCCAGGCTGGGGATCGGGCTGGTCAGCCAGTCGACCTCGCCCGCGCTGACCGCGTCGGCCCCCGCCTGGTTGCCGGAGAGCGACACCGATCGGATGGTCCGCACGGCCGGTTCGCCGCCCCAGTGACCGGGGTTGGCGACCAGGGTGAACGCCTGTGGCTTGAACTCGTCGAGCGTGTAGGCGCCGGTGCCGACGGGCTCCGTCATGGTGTCGGTGGTCGGGTCCTCGATGCCGCCCCAGATGTGTTCGGGGACGATCCAGGTCCGGCCGAGCAGGTTGGCGACGTCCATATAGGCGGGCGCGTCGAAGGCGACCGTCACCGTGGCCGGATCGACGACGGTGGTCTCGCCGTCGAAGCCGATGCTGTTGATCGCGTCGTACTCGCGCAGCATGTCGAAGGTGAACTTCACGTCGTCGGCGGTGAACTCCTCGCCGTCGGACCACTCCACGCCCTCGCGGAGCGAGATCGACAGCTCGGTCCCGTCCTCGTTCCAGGAGTACTCGGTGCCCAGCAGCGGGACGGGGTCCTCCTGGCGTGCGGTGTTCAGGAAGAACAGCGGCTCGAAGATCGTGCCCGCGCCCTCCAGCTTGGTGGGGGAGTACGGGTTGAAGTTGGCCTGGAAGTCGGTCGAGGCGCCGCTGAACACGACGATGGTGTCGGTCGCGCTCGCGCCGTCGCCGCCCTCGTTCGACGAGCCGCCGCCGCATCCGGCGACCAGCAGGGCGCAGAGCGCCCCACTCGCGGTGGCCGCGCGGAAGCGGCGGGATCTCAAGGCTGGGGACATGTCGCTCCCTCTCTCGGACGCCCCTCCCGGGGCGTTGGGCGAGCCGCCCGGGCCGGGATTCTTGGCCCTGGGCGGGGCGGGGTCAACAGCCGTGGCAGGCCACCGGAAGGACCGTTGCGGAAACGCAACTGACTGAACAGCTTTCAACAGCTTTTGGCCTATTGCTTTCCAGTGCAACAGCAACTGGCCGGAGCCGCCGGGGGATCGGCGCCCTGGACAGGGCATCGGGGGGCACATAGATTTTGGCGAGAAGCCAACGTGCGCGCACGCCCCGCGCCGGGAAGAGGGAGAACATGCACCACCGGCCCCAGGGCGAGGCGTCCTTCGACGCCCTGCCGTACCCCGAGAACCCCACCCCGGCCCCCGGCGTCCTCCCCGCCCGGAGCTGGTGGTCCACCTCGGACGCCGCCCGCCACTCCCTCAACGGCGACTGGGACTTCCGGCTCGCCCCGACCGCCGACGGCACCGGGCCCGCGTTCCCCCGTGACGACCCGTCCGTCACCGCCGGATGGGACCGGATCACGGTGCCGGGCCACTGGGTGCTCCAGGGCCATGGCGCCCCCGCCTACACCGGCGTCGCCTATCTGTTCCCCGTGGACCCGCCCCGCGTTCCGACGGAGAACCCGACCGGGGACCACCGTCGCGTCTTCGATCTGCCGGACGAGTGGCCGGACGGCGGCGAGAGCGTGCTGCGCTTCGACGGGGTGGACTCCTGCGCCCGGGTCTGGCTCAACGGCACCGAACTGGGCACCTTCCAGGGCAGCCGGCTGCCCCACGAGTTCGCCGTCGGACACCTGCTGCGCCCCGCCGGCAACGTGCTGGCCGTCCGGGTCCACCAGTGGTCGGCCGGCAGCTATCTGGAGGACCAGGACATGTGGTGGCTGCCCGGCATCTTCCGGGACGTCACCCTCCTCCACCGCCCCCAGGGCGCGCCCACCGACCACTTCGTCCACGCCGACTACGACCACACCACCGGCCAGGGCACCCTCCGCGTCGACAGCGACGCACCCGGCCGCGTCCTCGTCCCCGAACTCGGCCTCGACCTGGCCACCGGCGAACCCGCCACCGTTCCCGTCCACCCCTGGTCCGCCGAGACCCCACGCCTCTACACCGGCCAACTCCGCACCGAGGGCGAACGGATCGAACTACGCATCGGCTTCCGCACCGTGCGGATCGAGGACGGACTGCTGAAGGTCAACGGCCGGCGGATCCTCTTCCGTGGCGTCAACCGGCACGAGTTCCATCCGGAGACGGGCCGCGCCCTGGACCCGGAGACCATGCGCGAGGACGTGCTGCTGATGAAGCGGCACAACATCAACGCCGTGCGCACCAGCCACTATCCCCCGCACCCGGCGTTTCTCGACCTCTGTGACGAACTGGGCCTGTGGGTCATCGACGAGGGCGATCTGGAGACCCACGGCTTCTGCTGGATGCCCGACTGGCGCGGCAACCCGGTGGCCGACCCCCGGTGGAACCCGGCCCTGCTCGACCGGGTGCGGCGGATGGTCGAACGCGACAAGAACCGTCCCTCGGTGGTGATCTGGTCGCTGGGCAACGAATGCGGCAGGGGCGAAGGGCTCTCCACGATGGCCGCCTGGGTCAGGGAGCGGGACCCGTCCCGCCCGGTGCACTACGAGAACGACGCCGACTACCCG
This sequence comes from Streptomyces sp. NBRC 109706, assembly GCF_000974485.1. Classification (GTDB taxonomy): domain Bacteria; phylum Actinomycetota; class Actinomycetes; order Streptomycetales; family Streptomycetaceae; genus Streptomyces. The sequence goes on from NZ_BBOM01000008.1 coordinate 512,847, forward strand.
GACAGCGATATCTACTCCCGGATGTACGCCCCGCACGACGAGGTGGAACGCATCGGCCGCCGCGAGGAGGAGCCGCTGGCCGATCCGCGACGGGAAGCGCACCGCCGTTCGTTGCCGTTCCTCCAGATCGAGTACGCCCACGCGATGGGCAACGGCCCCGGCGGACTCGCCGACTACCAGCGGCTGTTCGAAACCTACGAACGGCTGCAGGGCGGCTTCGTCTGGGAGTGGATCGACCACGGCCTGGCCACTCGCACCGACGACGGCAGGACCTACTTCGGCTACGGCGGCGACTTCGGCGAGGAGGTGCACGACGGCAACTTCGTCTGCGACGGACTGCTCTTCCCCGACCGCACCCCCTCGCCCGGGCTGCTGGAGTACAAGAAGGTCATCGAGCCGGTCCTGATCGCCGGCAACGCGGCCGGCGGCACGGTGACCATCCGCAACGGCCATGACTTCGCCGACCTCGGCCACCTCGCCTTCACCTGGAGCTATGCCGTGGAGGGGCGGGAGATCGCACACGGCGAGCTGGACGTCCCCCCGTTGGCCCCGGGCGAGTCCACCGAGCTGGCGCCGCCCCCGGCGCCGGCCGAAGCCCCCGCCGGCGAGGCCGTCCTCACGGTGCGCGCCCTGCTGGCCACCGACACCGCCTGGGCCGACGCGGGCCACGAGGTGGCCTGGGGCCAGCTGACGGCGGTGCCCCGGCCGGCCCCCACCCCCGCGCGCGGCCCGCTGGCGGCGCCGCGCCGGGACGGCGAGCGGATCGCGCTCGGTCCGGCGACCTTCGACGCCGGCAGCGGCCGGCTCACCGCGCTGGCCGGACTGCCGCTGAGCGACGGCCCCCGGCTGGACGTCTTCCGCGCCCCGACCGACAACGACCGGGGCATGCACTGGGAGAAGGACGCCCAGATCAGCGTGGTGTGGGAGAAGCACGGGCTGCACCGGATGCGGCACCGCACGGACGCCGTCGAGCTGACCGGGGACGCGCTGACGGTCCGCACCAGGGTCGCCCCGCTCTCCCTCGACCTGGCTTTGAGCACCGTCTACCGCTGGACCGCCGACGCCGAGGACGCGCTGCGGCTGACGGTCTCCGTCCGTCCCGAGGGCGACTGGGCCTGCCCGCTGCCCAGGCTCGGCGTCCGACTCGGCCTGCCGGCGGCGTTCGGCCGGGCCACCTGGTACGGCGGCGGCCCCGACGAGTCCTACCCCGACACCGGGGAGGCGTCCAGGATGGGCCGGTTCGCCGCGACCGTGGACGAGTTGGGGACGCCCTATGTCCGCCCGCAGGAGAACGGCGCCCGCGCCGACGTGCGCTGGGCCGAGCTGCGCGACGAGGCCGGCACGGGGCTGCGGATCGAGGCCGGCGCCGAGCCGTTCTGGTTCACCGCGCGGCGCTGGACCAGCGAACAGCTCGCCGCCGCCGAGCACACCGTCGACCTCACCCCGGGCGACACCGTCTGGGTCAACCTTGACCACGGACAGCACGGCATCGGCAGCCAGTCCTGTGGCCCCGCCCCGCTGCCGCGCTACCACCTGGCGGTGGAGCCGGCCGAGTTCGGCTTCCTCTTCCGCGCGCTCGGGCGGGAGTGAGGGGCCAGGTCGTGTCCGGCGGCGGCCGATCCGGCACACTCGCAGCATCACGACCGCCCGCCCGTGCCCCAGGAGCCGCCGCCATGCCCCTCCTCCACCGACTCGGCCGCACCCTGCCGTTGGTCGCCGCCCCGATGGCGGGCGGGCCCAGCACCCCCGAGCTGGTGCTGGCCACCGCCCGCGCCGGCGGCCTCGGCTTTCTCGCCGCCGGCTACCGGACCCCGGACGCCCTCGCCGCCCAGCTCACCGGCGTCCGCGCGGCGGGCCTCCCGTTCGGTGTCAACCTCTTCGCCCCCAACCCGGTGCCGGTCTCCGCGGCGGACCATCTGGCCTATGCCGAGCTGCTGCGCCCCGAGGCGGAGCGGCACGGGCTGAGCCTGCCCGCCGCGCCCGTCAACGAGGACGACGATCACTGGGCCGCCAAGATCGAGCTGCTGCTCGCCGACCCGGTGCCCGTCGTCTCCTTCACCTTTGGCCTGCCCGAGCCCGGCGTGGTGGCGGCGCTGCGGGCGGCCGGCAGCATCGTGCTGGGGACGGTCACCTCGCCCGCCGAGGCCGGGGCGGCGGCCGGGATCGGCGTCGACGGGCTGATCGTCCAGGCGGCCGCCGCCGGCGGCCACTCCGCCACCCTCACCCCGGGACGGCCGGTCGCCGAGATCCCGCTGCCCGATCTCGTCGCCGCCGTCCGCCGCGTGACGGAGCTGCCGCTGATCGCCACCGGCGGGCTGGCCACCCCGGCCGATGTGGCCGCCGCGCTCCGCGCCGGCGCCGAGGCCGCCGCGGTCGGCACCGTGCTGCTGCGTACCGAGGAGAGCGGCGCGTCCGCGCCGCACCGGGCCGCGCTCGCCGATCCGGCCTTCACCGGGACTGTGCGCACCCGCGCCTTCACCGGGCGCCCCGCGCGCGCCCTGCGCAACCGTTTCATCGAGCGGTACGGCCCGGCCGCGCCGCTGGGCTATCCCGCCCTGCACCACCTCACCGGCCCGCTGCGCCGAGCCGCCACCGCCGCGGGGGACACCGATCTGATCCATCTGTGGGCCGGCACCGGCTACCGTCAGGCGCGCGCCGAGCCCGTCGCCGACACCCTGGCCCGGCTGGCCGCCGACCTCTGACCGCCCACCGTTCCGCACGCTCCCGCCGCGCGGTACCCTGGACACCAAGAAGTTGAACCTTCAATGAGTTTCTGAGGAGACAGGAGAGGTCCCCGTGTCGCTCGCACCTCATCCCGAACGGATGCCCGCGCTCTACCTCTCCCATGGTGCGCCACCGCTGGCGGACGACGCGCTCTGGCCCGACCAGCTCGCCGCCTGGGCGGGCACCCTGGCCCGGCCCACCGCCATCCTGATGGTCTCCGCGCACTGGGAGGAGGCCCCCCTCGCTCTCGGCGCCACCCGGCCGATGCCGCTCGTCTACGACTTCCGGGGCTTCCCCGAGCGGTACTACCAGGTGCGCTACGCCCCGCCCGGCGCCCCCGAACTGGCCGCCGACATCCGCAAGTTGCTCCGTTCCCCCGGGCTTCCGGTACAGGATGTGCCGGATCGGGGGCTCGACCACGGGGCCTATGTCCCGCTGGTGGAGATGTATCCGGAGGCCGATGTCCCGGTCCTGCAGATGTCCCTGCCCACCCTCGATCCCGAGCGGCTGATGGACGTCGGCCGCCGCCTCGCGCCGCTGCGCGACCAGGGCGTCCTGATCATCGGCTCCGGCTTCTTCACCCACAACCTGGCCGCGCTCCAGGAGGGCGGCATCCCCGCCTGGTCGGCCGACTTCGACGACTGGGGCCGCCGGGCCCTCGACGCCGGAGACGCCGACGCACTGCTGGACTTCGCCCACGCCTCCCCGTCGGGAACCCTCGCCCACCCGCGCACCGAGCACTTCGCGCCGCTGTTCGTCACCATGGGCGCGGCCGACGCCGCCGGCGAGCTGACCAGCCAGCGCAGCGTCATCGACGGCTTCTGGATGGGACTGGCCAAGCGGTCGGTCCAGTTCGGCTGACCGCCGTGTCCACCGCCGAACGCCGCGCCACGGTGCTGGTCATCGGTGCGGGCCAGGCCGGTCTCTCGGCCGGCTACCACCTCAAACGACGGGGCTTCGCCAGCGCCCTGACCGATCCGGCGGCGGCCCGCACCTTTGTCGTGCTGGACGCCGAGGCCGGCGCCGGCGGCGCCTGGCGGCACCGCTGGGAATCGCTGCGGATGGCGACGGTCAACGGGATCTTCGATCTGCCGGGCTTCCCACGGCCCCCGATCGACCCCGCCGAGACCAGCCGCGCCGCCGTGCCCCGTTACTTCGAGGACTTCGAGAAGGCGACGGAGCCGCCGATCCTCCGCCCGGTCAATGTCACCGCCGTCACCAGGGCGGACGCCGACCCGCACGGCGATCTGCTGGTCGAGTCGGACGCCGGCCGCTGGCGCGTCAGGGCGGTCGTCAACGCCACCGGCACCTGGAACAACCCGGTGCTGCCGCGTTACCCGGGCCAGGAGACCTTCCTGGGCCGGCAGTTGCACACCCGGGACTATGTGTCGGCCGACGAGCTGGCCGGTTCCCGGGTCGCGGTGGTGGGCGGCGGGATCTCCGCGATCCAGCAGCTGGAGGAGATCTCCCGGACGGCCACCACCTACTGGTACACCCGCCGCGAACCCGTCTTCCTCGACGCCGAGTTCCGCCCCGAGGAGGAGGGACGCAGAACCATCGAGCGGGTCCGCGCCGATGTGGAGGCCGGCAATGTCACCGGCAGCGTCGTCTCCTACACGGGGCTCATCTGGACGTCCTACGCGCTGGCCGCGAAGGAGCGGGGCGCCCTGGCGCGGCGCCCCATGTTCACCGCCGTCGAACCACGGGGGGTGCGCGAGGCCGACGGCTCGTTCACCCCGCTCGACGCCATCCTGTGGGCCACCGGGTTCAAGGCGGCGCTGCGGCATCTCGACCCCTTGGGGCTGCGCAACGCGCGCGGCGGCATCACGATGCGCGGCACCCGGGTCGCGGCCGAACCGCGCGTCCATCTGATCGGCTTCGGCCCCTCCCAGTCCACCGTCGGCGCCAACCGCGCCGGCCGCGACGCGGTACGGGAGCTGGCCGGCGCCACGTTCGCCGGAGCACGCTGAGCCGGGGCGGGCTGACTGGAACGGGCTGAACCCGGGGCGGGCGTCGGCCCGCGCGCGGGAGGGGACGCTCACGAGACGTGCCCGGCTCCCGGCGGCCCGGGGAGGTCCCGCGAGACGCCGGTCCGGGAGGCCGAGACCGTGCATCCGGACGTCGGTTTTCGGCCGACCATCGCATTACATATGCATGTCATTCCCGTGTGGTCCGTGTTGATCACATGTGACACCCCGAAGAACCCCCTCGTCGCGGGGAGGTGCCGCCCGGCCGTGCGACGACATGTTCAACAGTGGGTAACGTGCCTTTCTCGCTGGGTGGTTGACCGTCCGGGTCTACGCGCGTGTAATTCCGTCGTCCCCCTGCTGGTTCTCCTCTCGCGACATCTGGAGTGTCATGCGATCCCCGGAGTTCGGCGCCCCACCCTCCCCGTCCCCGGTACCGCTCGTTCTCGCGGTGAACCCCCTCCACCGCCCCGCTCCCCGGCTGACGGCCGCCGCCGTCCGGGCCGGCGCCCTCGGCGTGCTGGAGCTGCCCGACCACGACGCACCCGGCGCCGCCCGAGCCCTGAGCACGACCTGCCGCTGGGCGAAACGCCCCTTCGCGGTCCGTGTCAGGCCGGGATTCCCCCTGGCGCCCGACGATCTTCCCGACCTCGTCCGGACCGTGCTGCTCGCCGACCAGGACCGCTCGCCCGTTGACTTCCCCGGCCGGCGGGTGCTGGTCGAGGTGGTCGACCTCGCCGGCGCCGAACGCGCCCTCGCGCGGGGCGCGTTCGGGCTGGTGGCGCGGGGCGCCGAGGCCGGCGGACGGGCGTCGGAGCTGAGCAGCTTCGTGCTGCTCCAACAGCTCATCGCCGCCCTGGCGGACCGGGCTCCGATCTGGGCCGCCGGCGGCATCGGCCCCGGCACCGCGGCCGCCGCCCTGGTCGGCGGCGCCGCCGGCGTCGTGCTGGACACCCAACTCGCCCTGCTGGCCGAGGCGGAGGTGCCCGCCGACGCCGTCGAGGCGCTGGGCGCCAGCGACGGCACGGAGTCGGTCGCCTGGTTCGGCCAGCGGGTGCTCTCCACCCGGCGCGGCCGCCAGGGCCCCGAGCCCGCCGACGAGGCGGAGCTGGCCGCCCGGCTCGCACCCGGCGGCGATCTGCTGCCGGCCGGTCAGGACGCCTTCCTGGCGGCCGAGTTCGCCCGCCGCTGGCCCACCCTGAGGGCCGTGGTGCGCGGCGTCAGGGCCGCCGTCGCCGACGCCGTGCGCGACGACGCCGCGGCCGACGCGCTGCGCCCCGGCGCGCCGGGCGCCCGTTCCCTGGGCACCGAACTGCCCCTCGTCCAGGGGCCGATGACCCGGGTCAGCGACCGCGCCGAGTTCGCCGCCGAGGTCGCCGACGGCGGCGGCCTGCCGTTCCTCGCGCTGGCCCTGTCCAGCCCCGAGCACACCCGCGAACTGCTGACCAGGACCCGCGACGCCCTGGGCGGGCGGCCCTGGGGCGTGGGCATCCTCGGCTTCGCCGACGAGGCCACCCGCACCGGACAGCTCGCCGTGGTACGGGAGTTGGCGCCCTCCCACGCGATCATCGCCGGCGGCCGCCCGTCCCAGGCCGCGGCGCTGGAAGAGGCCGGCATCGCCGCGTTCCTCCACGTTCCCTCGCCCGGGTTGCTGCGGCAGTTCCTGGCCGCCGGGGCGCGCAGGTTCGTCTTCGAGGGCGCCGAGTGCGGCGGCCATATCGGCCCTCGCCACAGCTTCGCGCTGTGGGAGGCACAGCTCGCCGTCCTGCTGGAACACCTCGCGTCCGCGCCGGGCGACGAGCTGACCGTCCTGCTGGCCGGCGGCATCCACGACGAGCGCTCCGCCGCGATGGCGGCCGCCCTGGCGGCGCCGCTCACCAGGGCCGGCGTCTCCGTCGGCCTGCTGATGGGCACCGCCTACCTGTTCACCGAGGAGGCGGTGACGGCCGGCGCCGTGCAGCCGCTCTTCCAACGGCAGGTCGTCGAGGCCACCGGTACCGACCTGCTGCGCACCGCCCCCGGGCACGCCACCCGCTGCGCCCGCAGCGCGTTCGCCGACGAGTTCGGCCGGCTGCGCGAGCGGCTGCGCGCGGACGGGGTCGAGGAGCGCGAGGTATGGGAGCGGCTGGAGCAGTTCAACGTCGGCCGGCTGCGGCTGGCCAGCAAGGGCGTGGAGCGGGTCGGCCACGAACTGCGCGCGGTGGACGAGGAACGGCAGCTGGCCGAGGGCATGTTCATGGCCGGCGACGTCCTCACGCTGCGACGGGAGGTCACCTCGGTGGCCCGGCTGCACCACGCGGTGAGCGAGGGCGCGGCGCGGCTGGCCGGCCGTCAGGCGGGTCGGCTGCGCGGGAACGAGGAGCTGTTCCCCGCCGCCGCCATCCCGGAGCCACCGGCGCCGCTGCGGGTCGCGGTGGTCGGCATGGCGGGGATGTTCCCCGGCGCGGAGGACCTGACCGCCTTCTGGTCCAACGTCCTGGCAGGCCGCGACAGCGTCACCGAGGTCCCCGTGGAGCGCTGGGACCCGGAGCGCTACTACGCGCCGGACGGCGCCGGCGAGCGCACCCCGTCCAAATGGGGCGGTTTCCTGCCGGACATCCCCTTCGACCCGCTGCGGTACGGCATCCCGCCGGCCTCCCTGGCCAGCGTCGAACCCGTGCAGCTGCTCGCCCTGGAAGCCGCCAGACGGGCCCTGGACGACGCCGGGTACGAGGGGCGCGACCACGACCACGCCCGCACCTCGGTGGTCTTCGGCGCCGAGGCCGGCAGCGACCTGTCCAACGCCGGAGTGCTGCGCGCGGTGCTGCCCGCCTACACCGGCACCGTCCCGCCCGGGCTCGACGAGCAACTGCCCCGGCTGACCGAGGACTCCTTCCCCGGGGTGCTGGCCAATGTCATCGCCGGACGGATAGCCAACCGGTTCGACCTGGGCGGCGCCAACTACACGGTGGACGCTGCCTGCGCCTCCTCGCTGGCCGCCGTCGACGTGGCCTGCAAGGAACTGCGCGCCGGCACCAGCGACCTGGTCCTGTGCGGCGGCGCCGACCTGCACAACGGCATCAACGACTACCTGCTCTTCTCCTCGGTGCACGCGCTCTCCCCCTCAGGACGCTCCGCCACGTTCGACAGCGGAGCCGACGGCATCGCGCTCGGCGAGGGCGTGGCCTGCGTGGTGCTCAAGCGCCTTGAGGACGCCGAGCGGGACGGCGACCGGGTCTACGCCGTCATCGACGGCGTGGGCAGCGCCAGCGACGGCCGTGCCCTGGGCCTGACCGCGCCGCGCCCGGAGGGCCAGCGGGCGGCGCTCACCCGGGCCTACCGCAACGCGCGGGTGTCACCCGCCGAGGTGGGGCTGGTCGAGGCGCATGGCACCGGCACCGAGGTTGGAGACCGCACCGAACTGGCCACCCTCACCTCGCTCTTCGAGGAGGCGGGCGCGCGTCCCGGCGGCTGCGTCGTCGGCTCGGTCAAGTCGCAGATCGGGCACACCAAATGCGCCGCCGGCCTCGCCGGTCTGGTCAAGACGGCCCTCTCGCTCCACCACGGGGTGCGCCCGCCGACGCTGCACGTCAACCGGCCCAACGAGGCATGGGACGCCGAGCGCAGCCCGTTCGCCTTCCACACCCGCCCCCAGCCGTGGGCGGCCGAGCCGGCGCGCCGGGTCGCCGGGGTCAGCGCCTTCGGCTTCGGCGGCACCAACTTCCATGTGGTGCTGCGCGGTTACGACCAGCCGCCCACCGCCCACGGCTTCGACGTGTGGCCGGACGAGCTGTTCGTCTTCCGGGGCGCGACGCCCCGGGCGGCGGTGCGCGCGGTCACCGCGCTCGGCCAGCTCGCCGGGCGTGGCGAGGGCTGGCGGCTGCGCGACCTCGCGCGCCACGCGGGGCGTCGGGCGGACGCGGCGGCCTCGCGTGGCGAGCCCGTCCGGATCGCCCTGGTCGCGGGCGACCTCGACCGGCTCACCGAACTGCTGCGCCGCGCCGCCGAGGGGGAGCACGCCCCGGCCGACGGCCTCTACCAGGCCGGTGAACATGCCGGCGATCAGGTCGGCGAGGCGCGGGATCAGGAGGCGGCCGGCAGCGGCGAGTTGGCGTTCCTCTTCCCCGGGCAGGGCTCCCAGCGCCACGGGATGCTCGCCGAACTGCTGGTCGCCTTCCCCGAGTTCCAGCGCTCCCTGCAACTGGGCTCCCGGTGGGCGGACGCCCTCTACCCGCCGGCCGCCTTCGACGAGGCGACCAGAGAACGTCAACTGGCCGCGATCACCGATACCTCCGTCGCCCAACCAGCCCTGGGCATCGTGGAGTTGGCCGCCGCCGAACTGCTCGACTCACTGGGGGTGACCCCGCGCGCGGCGGCCGGCCACAGCTATGGCGAGCTGGTGGCGCTCGGCGTCGCCGGGGTGTTGAGCCCCGAGGACATGCTGACCGCCAGCGCCGCGCGGGCCGACGCCGTCCTGGGGCAGGTCCAGGACGGCGACCCCGGCACCATGGCGGCCGTCAAGGCGGGCGCCGCCGAGGTCCAGGCGGTGCTGGCGGGGCTCGAAGGGGCCGAAGGCCACGGCGTGACCGTCGCCAACCACAATGGGCCCCGGCAGACGGTGATCTCGGGCCCGACGGACGCCGTGCACCGGGCGGTGGCCGCGCTCCGCGAGGCCGGGCTCAGCTCCAGGTCGCTGACGGTGGCCTGCGCCTTCCACAGCCCGCTGGTCGGTGGGGCCGGCGAGGTGTTCGCCCGCCATCTGTCGCGGGTCCCGGTGGGCCGGGCACGGTTCCCCGTCTGGTCCAACGAGACCGGCCGCCCCTACCCGGAGGACGCCGCCGCCGTGCGCGCCGCGCTCGCCGGCCAACTCGGCGCCCCCGTCCGCTTCGTCGACCAGATCGAGGACATGTACGCCGCCGGCGTGCGGGTCTTCCTCGAAGTCGGCCCCGGCCGGGTGCTCGGCCGGCTGGTGGACGAGATCCTCGGCGACCGCCCGCACCGGACCGTCACCCTCGACGGCGGGCGGCGCGCCGGACTGTCGGGCCTCCTCCACGCGCTGGCCCAACTCGCCGTCGCCGGCGTGGACCTGCGCACCGAACGACTCTTCCGCGGCCGGGACGCCCTCGACCCCGCGACCGCGCCGCGCCCGGTGACGCCCCGCTGGACGGTGAACGGCTGGCTGGTCCGGCACGCCGACGGCAGCCCGCTGCCCGGCGCCCTGCAACCCCCTCGTGCCCTTACGGAGCCTCTTGTGTCCCAGCCCTCACCCCTCGGAGCAGGAGCCGGACCCACCGGCTCGGACGCCCTGATCGCCGAATTCCTGCGCGGCAGCCGGGAGATGGTCAGCGCCCAGCGGGACGTGCTGCTCAGCTACCTCCAGGCCCAGGGCGCCCCCGTGCACGTCGCCCCCCTCGCCGTGGCGCCGGCCGCACCGCAGGTGCCCGTCGCCCTGGCCCCCGCCCCGAGCCCGGTGGTTCGGCCCGCGCCCGCCACCGCGTCCGGAGCGCCTGCCCGGGAGTCGGTGTTGGACGCGGTGTTGGCGGTGGTGTCGGAGCGGACCGGTTATCCGTTGGAGATGATCGAGCCGGGGTTGGATCTGGAGGCGGATCTGTCGATCGATTCGATCAAGCGGGTGGAGATCGCGGGGGAGTTGGCGACTCGGCTGGGTCTGCCGGCGGATGGCGGCGCGGATGTGGACCGGTTGGGTACGGCGCGTACCGCCGCCGCTCTGGCCGAGCTGCTGGCCGGCGCGGTCGCCACCCCGGCCGTCCCGGCCGCCCCCGTGGCTGCGCACTCCCGGGAGTCGGTGTTGGACGCCGTGCTGTCGGTGGTCGCCGAACGCACGGGCTACCCACCGGAGATGATCGAGCCGGGGTTGGATCTGGAGGCGGATCTGTCGATCGATTCGATCAAGCGGGTGGAGATCGCGGGGGAGTTGGCGACTCGGCTGGGTCTGCCGGCGGACGGTGGCGCGGATGTGGACCGGTTGGGTACGGCGCGTACCGCCGCCGCTCTGGCCGAGCTGCTGGCCGGCGCGGTCGCCACCCCGGCCGTCCCGGCCGCCCCCGTCGCGTCCGCCGTGCCCGCCGGGGTGGCGCCCCAGCGGCTGGAGTTCGTCGAACGCGAGCTGTCCACCGAAGGCACCGACGCCCCGCCCGCCGGCGCCCGCGTCCTGCTGGTCGGCGAGGGCCCGTTGGCCGCCGTGCTCACCGACCGGCTCGCCGCCCTCGGCGTCACCGTCGTCAACGATCCGGCGCCGGCCGGCGACACCCCGGTCACCGTTGTCCACCTCGGCCCCTGGGCGGACGCGGAGTTCTCGCTGCCCGACGCCTTCCCCGGCATCAAGGAACTCCTCGCCGCCGGCCCGGCGCGGCTGCTCGCCGTCGAACGGCGGGGCGCCGCCAGCGGCCTGCGCGGGTTCTTCCGCTCGCTGGACCGCGAGTACCCGTCGCTGGGCGCCACCCTGCTCCAGGTGCCGGGCGATGCCCCGGCCGGGCGGGTCGCCGAGCTGGTGACGGCCGAACTCGGCGCCGTCGAACGGGCCCCCGTGGTGCTGGCCGAGCCCGGCGCGCGCCGGGCCCCCGAGCTGGCGCCCGCCGAACTCGGCGCCGTCGCGGCCAGGGGCGCCGGCCCCGCCGGCGACGGCACCGCCGAGGCCGCCGCGCTCGACCTGGACCGCTCCTCGGTGCTGCTGCTGGTCGGCGGGGCGCGCGGCATCACCGCCACCTTCACCCGGGCCGTCGCTGCGGCCGCCGGCTGCCAGCTGGAGATCGTCGGGCGCACCCCGGCGCCCGAGGGCGAGGAGAGCCCCGCCACCGCGGGCGCCGCGACCAGGGCCGAACTGCGGTCCGCGTTCCTCGCCCAGGGGCTGAGGAGCCCGGCCGAGATCGAACGGGCCGTCGGCGCGCTGCTCGCCGAGCGGGAGGTGCGCGCCACCCTCGCCGAGGCCGAGCGGCTGGGCGCCACCGCGCGCTACCGCTCGCTTGACGTCCTGGACGAGGAGGCCGTCCGCGCCGTCGTCAAGGACGTCCAGGCCGAACACGGCCGGCTCGACGGAGTGGTGTACGCGGCGGGCGTCATCGAGGACCGGCTCGTCGCGGAGAAGACGCCCGAGTCGTTCCGCCGGGTGTTCGCCACCAAGGTGGACGGCGCCAGGACCCTGCTCGCCGCGCTGGAGACGCTGCCCGGGCAGCCGCGTTTCCTGGTCCTCTTCGGCAGCATCGCCGGCGCCCTCGGCAACCGGGGCCAGAGCGACTACGCGGCGGCCAACGACGCCCTCCAGGAGCTGGGCCGCGCCTGGTCGGGCGAGGGCCGGCGCGGGCTGACCGTGCACTGGGGCCCCTGGGCGGCCGACGACCTCGGCGGCGGCATGGTGACCCCCGAGCTGGCCCGCTCCTACGCCGAGCGCGGCATCAGCCTGATCGACCCGGAGGAAGGGCCGCTGAGCCTGCTGCGGGAGCTGGCCTGGGGCTCACCCACCCAGCACGCGGTGGTCTACACGGCCTCGGGGTGGTGAGCGCCGTGCCGCACCGCACGCCGGTCGCGATCGTGGGCATGTCCGTGCTGTTCCCCGGCGCCCCCGATCTGGACACCTACTGGCACAACATCAGCAACGGCGTCGACTCCGTCACCGAGATCCCCCCGGGGCGCTGGGACCCGGAGTTCTACGCGCCGGACGCCGCCGGTCGCGCCGACCGGGTCTACTGCCGGCGCGGCGGGTTCGTGGACGACGGGGCGGTCGTCGACGCCGCCGCCCTGGGCGTGATGCCGAACTCGGTGCCGGCCACCGAGCCCGACCAGCTGATCGCGCTCCAGGTGGCGCACCGGTCGATCGAGGATGCCGGCGGCCCCGACACGCTGCCGGGCGACCGCTCCCGGGTGGGCGTGGTCCTGGGCCGGGGCGGCTATCTGACGCCGGGGCTGGCCCGCCTCGACCAGCGGGTCCGAACGGCCGGTCAACTCATCCGCACGCTCAGCGAGTTGATCCCTGAGCTGTCAGGGGAACGGCTGGCCGGGATCCGGGAGGCGTTCGTCGAACGGCTGGGCCCCGAGCGGCCCGAGTCCGCGATCGGCCTGGTGCCCAACCTGGCGGCCTCCCGGGTCGCCAACCGACTCGATCTGCGCGGCCCCGCCTACACCGTGGACGCGGCCTGCGCCTCGTCGCTGATCGCCGTGGACCACGCGGTGCGCGAACTCGACGCCGGCGCCTGCGATCTGATGCTGGCCGGCGGCGTCCACCACTGCCACGACATCACCCTGTGGAGCGTCTTCAGCCAGCTGGGCGCGCTCTCCCGAAGCCAGCGCATCCGCCCCTTCGACCGGGCCGCCGACGGCGTGCTCATCGGCGAGGGCACCGGGGTGGTCGTGCTCAAGCGCCTCGCCGACGCCGAGCGCGACGGCGACCGGGTCTACGCCGTGATCCGTGGCACCGGGGTGGCCAGCGACGGCCGCTCGGCCAGCCTGCTCAACCCCGACCCGGGCGGGCAGGCCCGCGCGGTGCGGCTGGCCTGGCAGGCCGCGGGACTCGACCCCCGGACCCCCGACGCCCTCGGCCTGCTGGAGGCGCACGGCACCGCCACCCCGGCCGGCGACTCCGCCGAACTGGCCACCCTGGCCGAGGTGTTCGGCACCGGCGACGGCCGGGGCGCCAGGGCGGCGATCGGCTCGGTCAAGTCGATGATCGGCCACACCATGCCGGCCGCCGGGATCGCCGGCCTGGTCAAGGCCGCGCTCGCCCTCCACCACCGGACCCTGCCCCCCACCCTGCACTGCGAGGAACCCCACCCCGCGCTGGCCGCAACCCGGTTCCGGCCGCTGGCCGAGGCCGCGCCCTGGGACGAGACGACCACCGGGGCGCCACGCCGCGCCGGGGTGAACGCCTTCGGCTTCGGCGGCATCAACGCGCACGCCGTGCTGGAACAGGCCGCGTCCCGCCCGGCCGTCGCCGGCCCGGCGGGCCCCCGCGCCCGGGTGGTCGCCGAGCCGGAACGGACGCTGTGGCTGGCCGCCGACGGGCCCGAGGCGCTCGGCGACCTGCTGGCCGCCGACGACGCGACCGTGCTCGGCGCGGGGCTCGACCAGCCGGCGGCGGGCGCCGGCCCTGCCCGGGTGGGGATCGTGGCCCCCGACGCGCGCCGGCTGCTGCTGGCCAGAAAGGCCGTCGCCAAGGGCGGCCCCTGGCGCGGACGGGGCGACGTCTGGTTCGCGCCGCGCCCGCTGCTCGGCGCGGCCGGAGGCCGTACGGCCTTTGTCTTCCCCGGGCTCGAAGCCGAGTTCCAGGCCAGGTCCGAGGAGCTGACCGACTGGTTCGGGCTGCCGGCCACCCCCACCGACGTCGAGGTCGGCGACGTCGGCCGGCACGGCGCCGCCGTCTTCCAACTCGGCCGCACCCTCGACACGGTGCTGCGCCGGCTGCGGGTGGTGCCCGACGCCGTGGCCGGGCACAGCCTCGGCGAGTGGACGGCGATGGCCTGCGGCGGCATCCACACCCCGGAGGAGGTCGACGCCTTCCTCGCCTCCTTCGACCCGGACTCGCTCCGCGTCCCGGGACTGGTCTTCGCCGCGCTCGGCCTGTCCGCCGACCGGGTCCAGGAGGAGCTGGCGGGACGCGACGACATCGTCCTCTCCCACGACAACGCGCGCCAGCAGTCCATGGTCTGCGGCCCCGAGCCCGCCGTCACCGAGCTGGTCGAACGGCTGCGCAAACAGGGCGTCATCGGCCGGCTGCTGCCGTTCCGCTCCGGCTTCCACACCCCGATGCTCGCCCCCTACCTGGGCCCGATCCGCCGCGCCGCCGAGCGGTACACCCTGCGACGGCCTTCCGTGCCGGTGTGGTCGGCGACCACCGCCGCCCCCTTCCCCGAGGAGCCGGCGGCGGTCCGCGAGCTGTTCGTGCGGCATCTGCTGGAGCCGGTCAGGTTCCGGAAGTTGGCCACCGAGCTGCACCGTTCGGGCGTGCGGGCCTTCGTCCAGGTCGGCCCCGGACAGCTGGGCTCGCTGATCGACGACACCCTGGCGGACGAGGAACGCGTCGTGGTCTCCGCCCACAACGCCGCCCGCGACTGCCTGGCCCAGGCCCGGCACGTGGCCACCGCGCTCTGGGTCAACGGCGGCCGGCCCGACGTGACCCCGCTGACCGACCGCGCCACCGCCCGAGGAGCGGCCGGAGCGTCCGGCGCGCCCCGTACCACCCGCCCGGCCCCCGTGCGGCTCGAACTCGGCGGCGCCCTGGTCACCCTGGACCAGCGGGCCCGCGGCGCCCTGGCCGACCTCGTCGGACCGTCGGGCGACGGCGCCCTCGGACGGCTGGGCGCGCTGCGCGCCGCACACCCGATCGCCGCCGAACTGAGCGCGCTGCTGACCGAGACGGCCGACAGCGCCGCCGCCCTCATCGGCGCCCGCGCCACGGCCGCCGCCGTCGCGCCGCCCCGTCCCGCGCCGGCGCCACCACCCCCACGACCGCCGTCCACCCCGCCGACGCTGCGGGTCGGGCTGCGCGAGATGCCCTACCTGGCCGACCACACCTTCTTCCGGCAGCGCCCGGGATGGCCCGATATCGGCGACCGTTGGCCCGTCGTCCCGGCCACCACGGTGCTCCACCACATCGGGCTGATCGCCGAAGGCCTGGCGCCCGGCCGCCGGCTGACCGCGCTCTCCCAGGCGCGGATGACCCGCTGGATCGAGGCCGAACCGGCGCGGGAGATCCCCGTCGAGACCGTACGGCTGGCCGACGACCGGTTCGAGGTGCGGCTCACCGGCCACGCCCGGGCGCAGGCACTCGTCGGATCCGCCTACCCGGCGCCGCCGTCCGTGTGGCGCTTCGACCCGGCCGGCGAACGCACGCCCGAGCTGACGGCCGAACAGCTCTACACCGAACGCTGGATGTTCCACGGCCCGCGCTTCCAGGGCGTCACCGCGCTGACCGCCATCGGCGCACGCCATGTGCGCGGCATCATCACCACCCCCGAGGCACCCGGCGCGCTGCTCGACAACGCCGGCCAGATCCTCGGCTACTGGATCATGGCCACCCAGACCGAACGGACCACCGTCCTGCCCGTCGGCATGGCGGAGGTCTCCTTCCACGGCCCCCACCCGGAGGCCGGCGAGCCGGTGGAATGCCTGGTGCGGATCACCGACCTCGACGACACCACCCTCGTCGCCGACGTCCAACTCGTCCGCGCCGGACGGGTCTGGGCCCAGGTCACCGGCTGGGCGGACCGCAGGTTCGACACCGACCCCGGCATCCGCGCGATGGACCGCTGGCCCGGATCCCACACCCTGTCCACCGCCCGACCCGAGGGCTGGACCCTGGTCCACGAGCGGTGGCGCGACCCGGCGACCAGGGAACTGCTGATGCGCAACGTGCTCGGCGGCGCCGAACGGGAGACCTACCGGACGCTTCCGCCGGCCCGCACCCGCCAGTGGCTCCTGGGACGCATCGCGGCCAAGGACGCGGTGCGCGGCCTGCTGTGGGCCGAGGGCGCGGGGGAGATCTACCCGGCCGAGATCGCGCTGGACAACGACCCCGCCGGCCGGCCCGTCGTCCACGGTGTTCACGGCCGCGCCCCGGGGGAGTTGACCGTCTCCCTCGCCCACCGTGCCGAGGCCGGCGTCGCCATCGCCCGACGCGGCCCCTGCGGCATCGACATCGAGGAGATCGCGCCCCGCCCCCGGAGCACCGTGGAGACGGCCTGCGACCCCGAGGAGCTGGCCCTGCTGGACGAGCTGGTCGAGCGGCACCCGGGGGAGGCGGACGAGTGGTTCACCCGCTTCTGGGCCGCCAAGGAAGCCGTCGCCAAGGCGCGCGGCACCGGACTGCGCGGCCGACCGGCCGACTTCCGGGTCGTCGCGGCGGAGCCCGAACTGCTGCGCCTCACCCATCGCGCCACGCCCTACGCGGTACGGGTACGGCGCGTCAGCAACCCGCCGGGACTCCCCGAGCGGCACTACGTCGTGGCCTGGACCGTCGGCGCCGACGAGCCGGCACCCATCGAGATCAGGAGCGCGCCCCAATGACCCTCACCCCGGCCACCCCGGCCACCGAACAGAGCGACGGCCCCGCCACCTCCCCCGAGGGCGTGCTGGCCGAGATCAGCCGGCTGCTGCGCGAACTCCTCGCCGAGTACGCGCTGGAGGACGCCGAGATCACCCGCGACACCAGCTTCCACGACGACCTGGAGCTGGAGAGCGTCGACCTCGTCACCCTCTCCGGCGCGCTGCGCGACACCTACGGCGACCGCGTCAACTTCGCCGAGTTCATCGCCGATCTGGAACTGGACGAGATCATCGCCCTGACCGTCGGCCAACTGGTGGACCACGTGGTCACCTCACTGAACACCGTCCCGGCCGAGACCACGGGGAGCTGAACCATGACCAGGATTCCCACCGGTGAGATCACCACCCACGTCCAGCGGCTGCCCGCCAGCCGCCCCGAGGGCGCGCACGGCGAGTCGCCGCTGGTCGTCTTCGTCCACGGTCTGCTGACCGACTCCCTCGCCAGCTACTACTTCACGCTCGGCCCCGCCTTCGCCAGGGCCGGGATCGACGTCATCATGTACGACCTGCGCGGCCACGGCCGCAGCGAACGCCCCCGCACCGGCTACCGGTTGGAGGACTTCGTCGGCGATCTGGCCGGCCTGCTCGACGCCCTGGGCGAGCGGCGCCCGGCCCATGTGGTCGGCAACTCCTTCGGCGGCACCATCGCCACCGCCTTCGCCGCCTGGCACCCCGAGCGGGTGGCCAGCGCGACCATGATCGAGGCGGAGCCGCCCGTTTCCGAGTGGACCCGGCACATGGCCGAAGGGCTCGCCGACGCCCGCCGCCGGCTCGCCCAGGAGGAGGTCATCGGCTGGATCGCCGCCAACCACGGCGCCCACACCGCCCGGCTCTCCCGGGTGGCCTCCCGCATCCTCGCCACCACCACCCTCGCCGACGACGTGCCCCGCAGCCGGGTCGTCGACGACAGCCTGACCGCCATCGGCTGCCCGCTGCTGGCGATCTTCGGCGACGAATCCGGCCTGGCCGCCCAGGTGCCCACCCTCTCCGCCGCGCTGCCCGGCTGCCGCACCGTGGTCCTCCCCGACCAGGGCCACTCGGTGCTGGTGGAGCGGACCGACGAGACCCGCGCCCTGGTGCTGGACTGGGTCCTGGAACACGCGCTGGCGGGGGTGGGGGCGTGAGCCGTCTCCTGCTGGTGGTCCCGCCACTGGTCGGACACATCAACCCGCTCGTCGGCGTTGCCGCCGAACTGCGCCGGCGCGGCCACCAGGTGGCCTGGGCCGGGCACGCCGAACAGATCCGGGCGCTCAGCGGCTCGGACGACCCGGTGTACGCATGCCCGATGCCCGACGTCTCCCGCCCGCCCGAGCTCACCGGGCCGGCCGCCTTCCGGCTGCTGTGGCGCGACCTGTTCGTGCCGTTGGCCCGCACCATGGCGCCCGGCGTGCGGGCCGCACTGGACGGGTTCCGGCCCGATCTGGTCGTCTCCGACCAGCACGCCCTGGCCGGCGCGCTGGTCGCCGAGGCCGCCGGCGTCCCCTGGGTGACCACCGTCAGCACCTCGGCCGAACTGGTCGACCCGCTGGCCGGGATGCCCAAGGTGGCCGCCTGGCTCCGGGATCTGCTCGGCCGACTGCGGGCCGAGATCGGCGACCCCGGCGCGACCGGTGACCCCCGGTTCTCGCCGCACGGCTCCCTCGCGTTCACCAGCGGCGTGCTGGTCGGCGACCGGCCGCTGCCTGGCCCCGGGATCGAACTGGTCGGGCCGGTCGTGGCCGACCGGCCCGAGGGGGACGACTTCCCCTGGGACCGGCTGGCCACCGACCTGCCCCTGGTCCTGGTGAGCCTCGGCACCGCCAACACCGACGTGGGCGAGCGCTTCCTCCGGGAGGCGCTGACGGCGCTGGGCGCGGCCCGGGGCCGGCTGGCCGGCGTGCTGGCCGACCCCGGCGGCCTGCTGGCCGGAACCGAGCTGCCACCGAACGTGCTGGTCCGCCCCCGGGTGCCGCAACTCGCCCTGCTGAAGAGGGTGTCGGCGGTGGTGAGCCACGGCGGGCACAACACCGTCTGCGAGTCGCTGTGGCACGGCGTCCCGCTGGTGGTGGCGCCGATCAGGGACGACCAGCCGATCGTGGCCGGGCAGGTGGTCGAAGCGGGCGTCGGCGTGCGGGTCCGCTTCGGCCGGGTCACCGCGAGCGGCCTCGGCGCCGCCCTGGAGACCGTGCTCGACCCGGCGGCCGGCCACCGGGCGGCGGCCCGCGAAGCGGCCCGCGCCCTGCGGGCCGCCGGCGGCGCCGCCTCGGCGGCCGACCACCTGGAGCGCGTCGCCGCCGTCCACGCCCCCGCGCCGGCCACGCGCTGACCGCCCCGCACCCCCGCCGACCGGAACCCCCGCCGACCGGACCCCGCCGACCCGAAACACCCCCACCCTCCGAGCAGTCAGGGAACCCCTCATGGCCACGGCCTCCCCGACCGTCGATCCCTCACCCCCGACGCCGCCCCCGGGCACCGACCCGTCGGCCGCCGCGGAGAACACCGCCGACAGCGCCGACACCGCCCCCGACCCGCCCTCCGCCCCGCTGCGGACCCTGCTCGCCTACGCGGCCCCCCACCGGCTGGTGCTCCTGGCCAGCCTGCTGCTGGTGCTGGCGGCCGGTGCCGCCGGACTGGCCCAACCCCTCCTCGCCCGCGCCGTGCTGGAGTCCCTCGGCGGTGACGGCGGCGTGCTGGCGCCGGTCCTGGCCCTCGCCGTCCTGGTGGTCGCCGGCGCCACCCTGACGGGCCTTCAGTCCTGGTGGCAACAGCGCACCGCCCAGCGCGTGGTGCGACAGGTGAGGACCGACCTGGTGCACCGGCTGATCCGGCTCCGCGTCCCCGAACTGGACCGCCACGCCCCCGGCGACCTGGTCGCCCGCGTCACCTCGGACAGCACCCTGGTGCAGAGCGCCGCCACCGACGGCCTGGTCAACGTCGCCAACGGAACGCTGACCGTGGCCGGCGCCCTGGTGCTGATGGGCGTGGTGCACCCGGGCCTGCTGGCCGTCACGGTCGGCGTCCTGGCCACCGTCGCCGTCCTGTTGACGCTGGTGCTGCCCCGCATCCGGCAGGCGGTGGCCCGCGCCCAGGGCGCGGTCGGCGCGGTCGGCGCCGCGCTCGACCGGGTCCTGGGCGCCGCCCGCACGGTGAAGGCCAACGGCGCCGAGGCCCGCGAGACCGCCACCGCCGAGGCCGCCATCGACGAGGCGTACCGCGCCGGGCTCTCCGGCGCCAGGTACGCGGCCTGGGCCAGCGTGTTGACCGGAGTGGCGATCCAGGGCGCGTTCCTGGCGGTGCTGGGCGTCGGCGGCGCCCTGGTCGCCTCGGGCGATCTGGACACCCCCTCGCTGATCGCCTTTCTGCTCTATGTCTTCTACCTGGCCAGCCCGTTGGGCGCGCTGGTGGCCGGGCTCGGCACCCTCCAGCAGGGGCTGGGCGCGGTGGGCCGGATCGAGCAGGTCGCCGCGCTCCCGATCGAGGAGGACGTCGACGACACCGCCGTGGACGCCGCCGCGCCCTCGCCTCCGCCGGCCGCCGCCCTGGCCGTCGAGCTGCGGGAGATCGCCTTCGGCTACCCGGGGCGCGGCACCGGCCTGAACGGGGTGAGCTGGAGCGCGCCGGCCGGCGGCCAAACGGCGCTGGTCGGCCTGTCGGGGGCGGGCAAGACCACCACCTTCGCGCTGCTCCAGCGGTTCTACGAGCCGGACGCCGGCACGATCCTGATCGGCGGCCGGGACATCTCCACCCTCGGCCGCGCCGAACTGCGCCGCCGCATCGCCTATGTGGAGCAGGACTCCCCGGTGCTGGCCGGGACCCTGGAGGCCAACCTGCGGTACGCGGCCCCCGACGCGACCGGGAACGAGGTGGCCGAAGTGCTGCGGGTCACCCGGCTCGACACCCTGCTGGCGCGCCTGCCCGACGGCCTGGCCACCGAGGTCGGCACCCGGGGCGTGGCGCTCTCCGGCGGCGAACGGCAACGGCTGGCGATTGCCAGGGCCCTGCTGCGCCGCCCCCAGGTGCTGCTGCTCGACGAGGCGACCGCGCAGCTGGACGCCAGGAACGAACAGGCGCTGCGCGAGGCGGTCGAGGCGGTCTCCCGCACCTGCACGGTGATCGTCATCGCGCACCGGCTCTCCACGGTCACCGGGGCCGACCGCATCGTGGTGATGGAGCTGGGCCGGGTCAGGGCCGTCGGCACCCATGCCGAACTGGTCGCCGGCGACGGGCTCTACCGCGAGTTGGCCGCCTCCCAGCTGCTCACCGGCCAGACGCCCGAGGACGCGTCCCGGGCCCTGCCCGGCCCCCGTTGACCCGGGCACGGAACGGCGTCCGGCACGCGGGGTGCCGGACGCCGTCGCGCGGTGCTCGGTGGGGTCAGCCGGTGATGGCGGTCAGCGCGGCGGCGTAGCCGTCCCGGTGGCCGGTCGCGTTCGGGTGGTAGGACTCCCGGATGTTGGACCACACCAGGCTGGTGAGCCACTCGGGCCCGTCCGAGCAGATGGTGTGCGGGTCGAACACCGGCCTGGCGTCGAGGAAGGTGAAGCCGGCCTCGGCCGCCCGGCCCGACATGATCTCGGCCAACGTGTCGGCCGCGTTGTTGAGGGCGGTGCGTTCACGGTCGCTCAGCCCGAAGATGCCGCAGCTGCCCTGGATCGTGTAGAGCCGGGGGTAGCCGACGACGATCACCTGGGCCGAGGGCGCCGCCGCCCGCACGGCCGCGTAGGCGTCGGCGAGCGCGGGGGAGAGGTAGGCGTGGGCCGCCTGCTCGGCCAGCGCGGCGCCGTCGATGCAGTCCTGGTCGTCGATGGTGAGGATGCAGTTGGTGAGGACATCGACGAACCCGACGTCGTTGCCGCCGATCTGGAGGGTCACCAGCGTGGTGTCCGGGGTGAGGAGGGGGACCTGGTTGGCGACCAGTTCGGCGGTGGTGTCGCCGGAGCAGGCCGCTTCCACGAACTCGAACTCCGGGTGGGCGGCGGCCCATACCCGGGTGTAGGAGAGCGGGCCTCGACGGCACTCGTGGTCCGGGTCGTCATAGGTCTCGGTGCCGACGGCGACGGTGTAGGAGTCGCCGAGCGCGACATACTTCCCGTCGGCCGCCTGGGCCGACGGGGCGAATGTCAGCGCGGTGATCGCGGCCAGGACCAGGGTGAGCAGAAGTCGTAAGGGACGCACGCGAACCTCTCTATGTCGTGTGCATGACAGTCTGGGGCACTGTCATCGTTACCCACCGGCCGGTCCCGCACTGTGACGGGCGGGTAAACAATTCGGGCGTCTACGCGCGGCCACCTCGTGTGGAGCGGACGCCCGGCCGGGCCGGCCCGGCCCACCGCCGGCACCCACCGCGCCGGCGGCGGACCCGCGGCTCCCCGGCTACAGCCAGCGGGGCAACTCCGGCAGCGGGCCGTCCGTTTCGAGCCGGTGGGCGCCCCGGCCGGTCAGCCAGCGGACCAGATCGCTCATCCGGCCGCTGACCGCGGGCCCCGCCCCCGCGCCGACCTCGGGACGGGTGTCCCGGTCGGTCGGCAGCAGGGTCGGCGGCGGCGCCTCGCCCCGGCGCCGCCAGGCGGCCAGCACATCGTCCGCCAGCCGGTCCAGCAGCGCCGGCGGCAGCTCGGCGAACCGGGCGCCGACGCCCAGGTCGACGGCGTGCACCCACACCTCACGGGTCCGCATCCACGCCGTCTCCCGCGCCGGCACGGTACGGCCCTGCGCCGTCACCACCGGCGCGTCCCAGGCCGCCTCGGGCAGATCCCGCCACTCCACGTCGAGATGCACCCCCGAGTGGGCGAACAGGGAGCGCAGCGCCCGGGCCGGAAGCGAGGCGCCCAGCGCGATCTCCCCGGCCCGCTGGTCGGCCGAGGCGTACATCGGCCGCTCGACGCCCGTCCTGCTCCACTCGCAGAGCCGCGTCAGGGCGCGCGCGTTGTAGCCGACATGGGCCACCAGCGCGGCGCGGCTCCAGCCGGGCAGCAGGCTGGGGCCCGCCAACTCCCGGTCGGGCAGCGCGCCGAGGGCGCGGGCGAAGAACGCCGTGCCGGCCCTGGCCCAGGCCAGCTCGGCATGCGGCGCGTTCGGCGCGTCGTATCTGGCGCCCGAGCCCTGGCGGTCCCGCAGCGCGGCCCGCGCCCCCGCCAGATCGCCGCCCGTCATGTCCGGGACACCTCGGGTTCGGCCGGGGTGTCCAGGGGCAGGGCCTCGGCCACCACCCGGTTGGCGAGGGTGCCGATCCCCTCCACGGTGGTGGTGAGCATCTGGCCGGGCGTCAGATAGCGGGCCGGCTGCCGGGCGTGGCCGACGCCGCCGGGGGTGCCGGTGGCGATCACGTCGCCGGGGCGCAGCGTCATCACGGTGGAGAGATAGGAGATCAACTCGGCCGGGTCGAAGACCAGATCGTCCGTGGTGGTGCGCTGCACCTCCACCCCGTCCACGGCCGTGACCAGCGCCCCGCCGAGGGTGAACTCGTCGGGGGTGACCAGCACCGGGCCGAACGGGGTGGTCGACTCGAAGGACTTGCCCGGCAGCCACTGCAGGGTGCGGTACTGCCAGTCCCGCATGGTCACGTCGTTGAGCACCGAGTACCCGGCGATGGCCGCCTCGGCCGCCGCCCGGTCGGCGCGCCGCACCGTGGTGCCGACCACCACCGCCAACTCGCCCTCCCAGTCGACCTGCTGGGACTCCGGCGGGATGACGACCGGGTCGCGCGGGCCGACCAGCGCCTCCGGGTACTTGCTGAAGACGGTGGGCGCCGACGGCAGTTCGCGGCCCATCTCCAGTATGTGGGTGCGGTAGTTGAGCCCGACGCACAGGATCTTCCCCGGCCGGGGCACCACCGGCGCCAACGGGACATCGGCCAGCGCGTGGACCGGCCCCTCGGCGGTGCGGGCGTCCGCGAGGCCGTCGGCGGTCAGCAGGGCGCCGACGTCCGCGTACCCCAGTTCCGTCGCGGTGTCCCCGGTCACACGGGCGGCGGCGGTGCCGCCCTGCGGCAGTCGGATGGTGGCCAGCCTCATCGGGCGTCTCCCTCGATATGGGTGCGGGCGAAGTGCAGACGCTCCATGATCGGAGCGTCGGAGAAACGGAACAGGTCGAAGCCGGTCTCGGCCTCGATGGAGAACGGCACCCAGGACGGCACCACGAACAGGTCGCCGGTGCCCAGCTCGTGCGGGGTGCCGTCGAGCAGCACCCGGCCCCGGCCGTCGAACGCCTGGAAGACGCTGGAGCCGACCTCCCGGCGGGTCGCGGTCGCGACGCCGGGGCGCAGCCGGTGGAACTCGGCCCTGATGGTGGGCATCACATCGCCGCCCGTGGTCGGGTTCACATAGCGGATCGCGGCGTGCCCCTGCTCGACGGTGGCCGGCTGCCCCTCCTCCTCCAGCAGCAGCTGCTCGGTCAGGGCGCGGTCGGTGTGCTCCCAGCGGTAGGCGCCGATGGGGGACGAGACGGTGTCGGCGAGCCCGGAGAGCGGCCGCAACCCCGGGTGGCACCAGAGCCGTTCGCCGCGCGAGTAGGTGGGCGTGGCGTAGTCGGTGACCCGGTCGGAGCCGAACTCGAAGAAGCCGACGTCGGTGTAGTGCGAGAACGGGATGTCCAGGCCGTCCAGCCAGGCCATCGGCCGGTCGGTCTCGTTGTGGTGGCCGTGGAAGTGCCAGCCGGGGGTGAGCAGGAAGTCGCCTCGGCTCATCCGCACCGGGTCCCCGTTGACGACCGTCCACACGCCCTCGCCCTCCACCACGAAGCGGAACGCGTTCTGCGCGTGCCGGTGTTCGGGCGCGGTCTCGCGCGGGCCGAGGTACTGGATGGCGGCCCAGAGGGTGGGTGTCGCGTAGGCGTTGCCGGCGAGCCCCGGGTTGGCCAGCGCGATGGCGCGGCGTTCCCCGCCCCGGCCGACCGGCACCAGATCGCCGGCCCGCCGGGCCAGCGGGTACAGGGCGTTCCAGCGCCACACATGGGGCCTGGCAGCCGGCGCCGGATGCATCGGCATCAGATCGCCGAGCTGGGTCCACAGCGGAACCAGGTTCTCCGCCGCGAAGTCCCGGTAGAGCTGGTCGAGTTCGGGACTGTCGCCCGCCGTCATGGCGTTGGCGACCGAACCGTGTCCCGGGGGCTGTTCGTCGACGGTCATCGGGACGCTCCCTTCGTCAGGTCGTTCGGCTCGTCGGGGCGGTGGCCCCGCTTGGCCTTCTGCACCAGTTCATGGACGTGGGTGCGCAGTTCGGCGAACCGCGGCAGATTGCGGGTGCCCAACTGCTCGCGCTCGTCCGGCAGATCGACGGCGACGTCCTCCATGATCACGGTGGGCCGTCCGGAGAGGACCAGCACCCGCTGGCCCAGATAGATGGCCTCGTCGATGTCATGGGTGACGAACAGCAGCGTGATCCCCAGCCGGTGCCACAGCTGCCGGACCAGATCCTCCAGATCGGCCCTGGTCTGGGCGTCGACGGCGGCGAACGGCTCGTCCATCAGCAGGATGTCCGGCTCGTAGGCCACCGCGCGGGCGATGGCGACGCGCTGCTGCATGCCGCCGGACAGCTGCCACGGGTAGGAGCCCGGCACATCGGCCAGGCCGACGGCCTCCAACGACTCGTCGACCAGCCGGCGCCGCTCCGCCTTGCCCAACCCCTTCTCCCGCAGCGGCAGATCGACGTTCTGCGCCACCGTCAGCCAGGGGAAGAGGCTGCGGGCGTAGTCCTGGAAGACGACGGCCATGCCCTCCGGGGGCCCTGAGATCGCCTTGTCCTCCAGCACGACCTCGCCCCCCGTCGGGGGCAGCAGGCCCGCGATACAGCGCAGCAGGGTGGTCTTGCCCGCCCCCGAGGGGCCGACGATGCACACCATCTCCCCGTCCGCGACGGAGAAGGTGAGATCGCGGATCGCCTCGGTCGAGCCGGTGGAGGACTCGTACACCTTGTGCAGCCCGGTCACCCGCAGCAGGTCGGTGCGGACGGTGGGACGGTCGGTGGTGGTGGTCATCGGGAACCTCCTCGTTGCGACTGGCGCTGTCCCCGGTACCAGGCCAGCACGACGTGTTCGACGGAGCGGAAGAGCAGGGACAGCAGGACGCCGACCAGTCCGAGCAGCAGGATCCCGGTCCACATCTGCGGCAGGGCGAAGCTGCGCTGGAACTGGATGATGGTGAAGCCGAGCCCGTTGTTGGCGGCGAACATCTCGGAGATCACCATCAGGATCAGCGCGATGGACAGCGCCTGACGGGCCCCGGTGAAGATCTGCGGGCTGGCGCCGCGCAGGATCACGGTGCGCAGCCGGGTCAGCGGACGCAGCCGGTAGGTGCGCGCGGTGTCCCGCAGCAGCGGGTCGATGCCGCGCACGCCCTCCACCGTGTTGAGCAGGATCGGCCACAGCGCCCCGGTGGCGATCACCACGATCTTCATCGAGGTGCCGATGCCGAAGAACAGCATCAGGACCGGCACCAGCACCGGCGGCGGAATGGCGCGGAAGAACTCCAACACCGGTTCGACAAACGCCCGGAGCCGGGCCGAGGAGCCGATCGGGACGCCGATGGCGATGCCGAGCAGCACGGCCAGCGCGTAGCCGGCGGACAGCCGGCCGAGCGAGGGCAGCAGCTCGCTGGTGATCCGGCCCTCGAACCAGGTGGGGCGGAACACCTCCAGGATCTCGCGCAGTGGCGGGAAGTAGAAGCTGTTGAAGTCCTCGGACACCACCCACCAGACGGCGACCAGCACCGCCGGCAGCCCGAGCGCCACCAGCAGCGAACGGCCCACGGCCAGCACCCCCCGGCCCCGGCGCGCGGCCGGGGACGTACCGGAGGAACCAGGAGAACGGGGGGAACGGGGGGAACGGGAGGAAAAGGCGGCGGTCATGAGGCGGACTCCTGTCGCACGGAGGGGTGCCAGCGCAGCAGACGGCGTTCCACCAGCCGCGCCAGGAGGTTCACGGCGACGCCCAACAGGCCGGTGACGATGATCAGGGCGTACATGGAGGCCACCGCGCCCGAGGTCTGGGCCACGGCGATCAGCCGGCCGATGCCGTCCGTGCCGATGATCAACTCGCCGGTCACGGTGAGGATCAGCGCCACGCTGGCGGCCAGCCGGAAGCCGACCACCGCGTACGGCAGCGTGGTGGGCCAGGCCAGCCGCGTGGCCGTGGTGAGCCGCCGGAACCGGTACGACCTGGCGGTGTCCCTGGCGACCGGGTCGATGTCCCGCACGCCGGCCAGCACCTGCAGCAGCACCTGCCAGAAGCTGGCGTAGATCACCAGCAGCAGCGTCGCCTCACGGCCCGTGCCGTACAGCAGCACGGCCAGCGGGATCAGCGCGACCGAGGGGATCGGCCGCAGGAACTCGATCAGTGAGGCGGTGGCCTCCCGCAGCCAGCCGACCGAGCCGATGACCATGCCGAGCAGGGTGCCCGCCAGCACGGCGATCGCAAGACCGATGCCCCAGGTGGTCACGGTGTCCCCGAGGGCCCGCCAGAAGTCGCCGGTGCGCACCCGGTCGGACAGCGCGGACATCATCTCGGAGAACGGCGGCATGAACCGGGAGTCGACCAGGCCCAGGCGTGGCAGCAGTTCGACGACGGCGGCCAGGGTGGCCACCCCGCCGAGGCCCAGCAGCCCTCGGTGCGGTGGACGCGCCGGGCGCCCGCGCCGGACGGCACCCCTCGGGCGGGCCGGCGCCGGATCAGCGACGGTGGTGGTCATGGGCGGCGCTCGCTTGTCTCGACGTGGTTCGGATGGTGGGTGGTAAAGGGCCCGTGGGTGGTACAGGGCTCAGCCATCACGTTTCACCCCTTCTCTCCTTGTCCCTTGTCTTCGGCGCCCGGCCGTGGTCCACGGGTGTCCGCCACCGGCCGACCAACGCGTCGGTGGTGAAGGACCGTCCGAAGCTCCGTCCGATGACCGCGACGGCGGCGTCGTGTTCCGCCTCGGTGTAGGCGGCGCACGCGTCCTCGACGACCGTCGCCAGATAGTCGTGGTCGACCGCCGAGCGCAGCGAACTCTCCACACAGACATCGGTGGTGACGCCGCAGAACAGCAGCGACCGCCGCCCGTACCCGGCCAACCGCTCGGCGAAGCCGGGACCGGTGAACGCGCTGTAGCGGTGTTTGACCGCGACCCATTCGCCGGGTCGTGGCGTCACCCGGTAGAACCCGGCACCCCAGCCGCCGCGCCGGCAGTTCGGCGCGGCCGGCTCGGACCCGGGGCCGATCCCCGGGGCGAGCCGGTGCCGCCAGGCGGCCGAGTCCAGCTCGGGCCCGTGCTCGGTGCGGACGAAGACCACCGGGACGCCGGCCGTGCGGGCGGCGTCGACCAGCACCTCGATCCGGTCGACGGCCCGGTGCACGGCGGTCAGTTCGCGGCCCGCGGCGGCCATGGTGCCGGCCGGGTGGCAGAAGTCGTTCTGCACGTCGACCACCACCAGCAGCGCGTCCCCGGGCGCCTCGCGCACCACGGCCGTCTCAGCCGGCACAGCCGTCTCGGTCAGCGCGGTCATCTGGGTCAGCGCGGTCATCTGGGTCATGACGAAGCCCGTGCCGGTTCAGCGGCCGAGGAGGGCGTCGAGGTCGATCTCGCCGTCGACGAAACCGCTGCGCACCATCCGGTCCGCCAGGAACTCCAGGGACGCCTCGTCGACCTCGCTGTGGAACCCGGGCAGCACCATGGTGTCGGCGATGGCCGGATCCAGCTCCTCGATCTCGGGCAGCGCCCGCCGGAACGCGTCCGGGTCCTCGGTGACCAGCCGCGCCGTGTCGGCGATCGCCGCCTGGAAGGCCGCCACCGCCTCCGGATCGCGCTCGGCGAACTCCTGGGTGGTGAGGTAGGAGCCGATCTGCAGGCCCTCCTTGGACTCCACATAGGGCCACAGCACCGGGGTGAGTCCGTCGTCGAGGCCCATCGTCAGGAACGGCTCGATGACCCAGGCCGCGTCGATCTGCCCGTTGGCCAGCGCCGGCAGCATGTCGGGGAAGCCGAGTTCGACGAACTCGACGCCCGAGGTGTCGACGCCGCGTTCCTCCAGCGCCGCCTCGATGGTGATGTCGCCGATGTTCTCCAGCGTGTTCACCGCGATCGAGGCGCCGGCCAGATCCTCGGCCGACTCGATGCCGGAGCCCTCGGCGGCCAGTACCGCCGAGAAGTCGGACGTGGGGTCGTCGGTGGCGAAGGTGCCGGGCGCGATCATCCGCAGCGGCAGGCCCCGCTCGGCGGCCAGCAGGCCGCTGACCACGTTGGAGCCGGCGATGTCCAGATTGCCGCCGACCAGCGCGGGTATCGCGGCAGCGCCGCCCGCCGAGGCGTCGATCTCCAGCTCGATGCCGTGCTCCTCGAAGACGCCCTGCTGGACGCCGAACCGGAGGAACGCCGACGGCACCCCGTCCGTCTCACCGATCCGGATGACGCCGTCCGAGCCCTCGCCGTCGCCTCCCGAGGCCTCCGGCCCCGTCGAGGCTCCGCAGGCGCTGACGCAGAGCAGAACGCCGGCGGCCACCGCCGTCCTCAGAATGTGCTGTCTCATTGTTCTCTCCTTCCTTCCGGGCCGTCCCGAGCCCTGGCGCGGCGGTGTCCGTGGACGGGGCCGCGCGGCGCCTCATGGCAGGAGCGTGTCCAGGTCGATTCCGTCTTGGTCGAACAGGCCCCACTTGTCGCCGAGTTCGGCGAGGTACTCCACCGACGCCCGGTTGATCTCGGTGGGGAAGGCCGGCAGCGTCAGCTCGTCGTAGAGCGCCGGGTCGATCTCGGTGTACTCGGACAGCACCGCGCGGGTCGCGTCCGGGTTCTCGGTGGCGTGGGCGAACGATTCGGCCGCCGCCGCGGCGAACGCCTCGACCAGCTCCGGATCGTTCTCCACCACGCTTGCCGAGGCGAAGTACGTCGCCACGGTCAGGTCGTCGGTGGCCTCCGCGTACAGCGACCAGAGGTCGACCGCGCCGCCCTGACGGGCGATGGTGAGGAACGGCTCGACCTCCCAGGCCACGTCGACCTGCCCGGTCTCCAGGGCGGCCACCATGTCGGAGTGCGCCAGCTCGACGAACTCGATCCGCGAGGAGTCGCCGCCGGCCTGGTCCACCGCCTCGCGGATCAGCGTGTCGTTGATGTTGTTGAGCGTGTTGATGGCCACCGTCCGGCCCGGCAGGTCGGCGACGGAGGTGATGTCGCTGCCCTCCGGCACCACGATCGAGCCGAAGTCGTCGGCGGGGTCGCCGGTCGACGACGCTCCGGCGCTCACCACCCGCAGGTCGAGGCCCTGCTCCTGGGCCAGCATCAGGGAGGTGACATTGGAGTAGCCGAAGTCGTACTCGCCGCTGACCACGCCGGGCACGATCGCGGCGCCGCCCTGAGCGGACTTGAAGTCGAGGGTCAGCCCGTGCTCGGCGAAGACTCCCTCCGCCTCGCCCAGGTACAGCGGGGCCACGTCGAGGATCGGGATCACTCCCACGGTGACCTCGCGCAGCCCGTCACCGTTGGTGTCGCCCCCGGAACCAGCGGAGCCCGAGGAGCCCGACGAGCCGCACGCGGTCAGTCCAACGGCGAGGCCGGTGGCGAGCACAAGAAGAGGAACACGTCGCATGAGAACTCCATCGTTGAGTGCGGCGTCCGGTTGGGAAGACGGTTGCGGGGGTGTCGCCTCGGCTGTGGCGGGGAGGGCGGCGCCCGGGCGCCGCCGGTGGTCAGTCGATGCCCCAGTTGACGTGCTTGAGCTCGGTGAACTCGTGGACACCCTCGAAGCCCCGGGTGCGGCCCATCCCCGAGTGCTTGGCGCCGCCGGACGGCACCTCGGCGAACGTCCGGTTGTAGCGGTTGACCCAGACCGTGCCGAACTCCAGCTCCCGCGCCGCCCGCCAGGCCCGGTCGTGGCGCCCGGTCCACACGGCGGCGGCCAGCCCGTACTCCGTCTCGTTGGCCAGTGCCACGCCGTCCTCGTCCCGGTCGAACGCCTCGACGGTCACCACCGGGCCGAAGATCTCCTCCCGCCGGAGCCGGGGGTGCACCCGCTCGCCCGCGATCACCGCCGGCCTGAGGAACGCGCCGGCCAGCCCGTCGCAGCGCACCCGACCGCCGCCCAGCCGCAGGCTGCCGTCGGATGCGGCCAGTTCGAGATAGCCCGACACCCGCTCGGCCTGCTCGGCCGAGATCAGCGCGCCCAGATCGGTGCCCGGCGCGTCGGGATGGCCCACCCGCAGCGCCTCGACCCGCTCGCACACCGCGTCCAACACCCGCTGGTACAGGGGGCGTTGCACCAGGATCCGGGAGTTGGCCATACACATCTGGCCGGCGGTGACAAACGCGTTCGCCACACAGGCGGAGACCGCGGCCGGCACATCGGCGTCGTCCAGGACGACGCTGGCGCCCTTGCCGCCCAGCTCCAGCACCGGCTTGGCGAACCGGGCGACCGCGCTGGTGGCGACCTGGCGGCCGACCGCCGTCGAACCGGTGAACGCGACCACCCTGATCCGGGGGTCCTCGCTCAGCGCCCGCCCCACCTCGGCGCCGCCCACCACCATCCGCACCACGTCCTCCGGCGCCTCGGCGGGGAGCAGTTCCAGCGCCCGCGCGGTGGCCAGCGGGGTCAGCGGCGCCGGCTTCAGCACGGCGGTGACCCCGGCGGCCAGCGCCGGCGCCAGATCGCGGAACAGCAGGAACAGCGGCCAGTTCCACGGCACGACAAACGCCGCGGGTCCGGCCGGCTCGCGGATCAGATGGCCGGCGGAGCCGTCGGACAGCTCATGGCTCGACCCGCTCACCAGGCGCGCCATCCCGGCGTTGAACCGGAGCGCGTCCACCGTGAAGTCCAGCTCGCGCTCGCATTCGGCGCGGACCTTGCCCGTCTCCCGCAGCAGCAGTCCGACCAGCTCGTCGGTGTGCCGGGCCAGGGCGTCAGCCCAGGCCGCCAGCACCGACTGCCGCAGCCGGGCGTCCCGCCGCCAGGGTCCCCGGCGGAAGGCCTCCGCCACGGCGCCGACGGCGTCGGCCGTGGTCGTCGGATCGTCCTCCCGGACGGAGCCAAGCTCCTCGTGGGTGCTCTTGTCGAAGACGGTCAGTGTCATGGCTCGCGCTCCTCACCTGCGTGTGCCGGCGCTCCGGTCGGTGGTGTGGTGGTCGGGCGGTGGTCAGCTGAAGACCACGCCACCGTCGACGACGAGCGTCTGACCGGTGATGAAGTCGGATCCCCCGGAGGCCAGGAAGAGCACGGTCCCCACCAGGTCGTCCGGGTTCATGTCGCGGGGGATGGCGCGTCGGGCGGCCGCCGCCGGCACGTACTCGGCGCCGCTCAGCTCCAGCGAGGACTCGTTCGCCACCAGCCCGGGGGCGATGGCGTTCACGGTGATGCCGTCCCGCCCGACCTCGTTGGCCAGGCTCCTGGTCAGGGCGATGACCGCGCCCTTGGACGCCACATAGTGCGCGAAGCCCGGCACCCCCATGTGCACCGTGGAGGAGGCGATGTTGATCACCCGGCCGCCGCCGCTCTCACGCAGCAGCGTCACCAGGCCCCGGGTCACCAGCCACACGCCGGTGACGTTCACCCGCAGCACCCGCTCCCATTCGGCGGGAGTGATCTCGGTGAACGGGCGCTTGGCGCCAAGGCCCCGGTAGATGCTCGCGTTGTTGACCAGCACGTCCAGCCGGCCGAACCGGTCCCGGCACAGCGCGGCCAGTGCCTCGACGGAGGACTCGTCGGCCACGTCCGTCGGGTGGAACACCACCTCGTGTCCGGCGGCGGTCAGCTCCTTCGCCAGCAGCTGCCCCTCGTCGGCCACATCGGCTATCACCACCCGGGTGGACTGCTCGGCGAGGGCGCGCACCAGGGTGCTGCCGATCCCTCGGCCGCCTCCGGTCACCACCGCGACCCGCCGCCGGGCGGAATCCGGGCCGGTACGGGCCACGACCGCTGTGTCGTTCACCGTTGAGCACCTCCATCGTCACGCACCGCAATGGATTGGTGCGAGGTGCAAGCAACATAAGTGAGCCACGACATGCTGGGCGTTTCTGCCATCAGGATTCTTCTATGACGAATCTGGCTTTCCGCTAGCCGGACGCCGGGGTTCGGGGCCGTACTGTCAGAAGCCGATCTACTGCTGCAACAGCTGAGATCCCGGGCCGGACGGGGCCAACCCGCCCGTTCCGCAAGGCAGAATCAGGATCAGCAGACCAGCCTGGCAGGCCACTTCCCGCCGCGAGCGGGCGGGTGGCGACGCCAACCGGCCACGCACCCCCACCCGGGGACAAGGCCACCACCCGGTGGCCCCCGACAGCGCGCGGCACGGAGGACCGTCACCGTGGTCGCGACCAAGAAAGGCACCACCCATGAACGTTCTCGTGGTCGGCGCGGGCATCGGGGGACTCACCCTCGCCCTCGAACTCCACCAGGCCGGCATCCCCTGCCGCGTCCTGGAAGCGGTACCGCGCATCCAGCCGATCGGCGCCGGGATCAACCTGCTGCCGCACGCGGTGCGCGGCCTCGCCCGGCTCGACGTCGCCGACGGCCTGGAGGCCGCCGGCGTCGAGACCCGCGAATCGGTCTTCTTCAACCGCTTCGGCCAACTCGTCTACCGCGAACCGGTCGGCCGCCACGCCGGCTACACCCAGCCCCAGATATCCATCCACCGGGGCGACGCCCAACTCGGCCTGCTGGCCGCCGTCCGCGAACGCCTCGGCGATGGCGCCGTCGAACTGGGCCGCCGCGTCACCGCCGTCGCCGACCGCGAGGACCATGTCCAGGTCACCGTGACGGACGCCGCAACCGGCGCCACCAGCACCGAACGCGCCGATGTCGTCGTCGCCTGCGACGGCATCCACTCGGCCGTCCGCGCGCAGTTCTACCCCGACGAGGGCGAACCCCGTTACTCCGGCATCACCATGTGGCGGGGCGTCACCCCCTGGCCCTCGTTCCTCACCGGCGCCAGCATGGTGCGCGCCGGCTGGCTCGCCTCCGGGAAGATGGTCGTCTACCCGGTCCGCGACGCCGACGAGTCGGGCAACCAACTGGTCAACTGGGTCGCCGAGGTGGAACGCCCGCAGCGGGTCAGCCGCGACTGGACCCGCTCCGGACGCCTCGACGACTTCATCGACGTCTTCGCCGACTGGCGCTTCGACTGGCTCGACGTCCCGGGCCTGATCCAGGGCGCCGACACCATCCTGGAATACCCGATGGTCGACCAGGACCCCCTGCCCCGCTGGACGTTCGGCGCCGTCACCCTCCTCGGCGACGCCGCCCACCCCATGGTGCCCCGCGGCTCCAACGGCGCCGGGCAGGCCGTACTCGACGCCCACGCCCTCCGCCGGGCCCTCACGAACAACCCCGGCGACCCGCGCGCCGCGCTGCGCCACTACGAGGCCGAACGCCTCCCGGCCACCACCTCGGTGGTCACCACCAACCGGGTCAGGCCGCCGGATACGATCCTCAAGGAGGTGTACGAGCGCACCGGCGACCGTCCCTTCGACCGCATCGAGGACGTCATCAGCACCGAGGAGATGGCGGCGATCTCGGACGGCTACAAGAAGGTCGCCGCCTATGACAAGGACCTCGTCAACCGACAGGAGTGACGTGTCAGCGACGCCTGGCCGCCAGCCCTCCGCCAAGGGGCCGCCCCCCTCGCCCGACGCGGGGGACGGCACCGCCGCGGAGCCCCCACCGCCCTACAGCCTCACCTCCGTGGACAACGCCCTGCGGCTGATCCACGCCCTGGGGGAGCAGGGCGAACTCCGCGTCTACGAGGCCGCCGAGCTGCTGGGCGTCGCCCGATCGACCGCCCACCGGCTGCTGTCCACGCTCACCTTCCGTGGCTTCGCCATCCGCGCCGGCGGCCATGTCTACCGCCCGGGGCCCGCGCTGGCCGACGCCGGACTGCGCGCCCTGGGCCGCCTCGACCTGCGGCAGGTCGCCAAACCCCACCTCAGGGCACTCTCCGAGGACACCGGGGAGACCGTCCACCTGGTGGTGCTCGAAGGAAACGGCGCCCGGTTCGTCGACGGCGTCGAGAGCGCCCAGCCGCTGCGGGTCGGGCTCCGGATCGGCATGGTCCTGCCGGCGCACTCCACCTCCGCCGGCAAGGCGATCCTCGCCGCCCTGCCGCCGGAACAGGTCCGCTCCCTCTATCCACGCGGGGTGCAGACCCTCACCGGCCGCACCCTGGCCAGCCTGGAGGACATCGAACGCCATCTCGCCACCGTCGCCCGCGTCGGCTACGCCACCAACCACGGCGAGAGCGCCGAGGACGTGTCGGCCGTCGGCGTGGTGATCCGCGACCACGCCCGCACCCCGATCGCCGCCATCGCCGTCGCCGCCCCCTCCGAGCGGCTGCTGCAACCCCGTATCCCGCTGATCGCCATCCGGATGCACCGCGCCGGCCTCGCCATCAGCGGCGACTACGTCAGCCCCCGCTGACGCCCCGCGTCCCGACCGGTCCCAGAACCCGGTCGAGATAGGGGTTGGCGAAGACACCGGCCGGGTCGACCCGGTCGCGAACGGCACGGAAGTCGTCAAAACGCGGATAGCGGCCGCGCAGGGCCTCGGCGTCCAGCCAGTGCAGCTTGCCCCAGTGCGGCCGGCCGCCCACCGCGTCGGCGATCGCCGCGACCGCGCGGAAGTACCGCTCGTACGGCAGCCGGTGGTACTGGTGCACCGCCACATAGGCGGTGTCCCGCCGGTGGGCCGTCGAGAGCCAGATATCGTCGGCCGGCGCGAAGCGCACCTCCACCGGGAAGACGATCCGCTCCCCGCTGTCCGCCACCCAGTCGTGGATCGCCCGCACCACCTCCGTCACCGCCTCCCTGGGCACCGCGTACTCCATCTCGCGGAACACGACGCGGCGCGGCGAGACAAACACCCGGTGCGACTCCTGGCTGTAGGAGCGGGCGGACAGCGCCCGGCCGCTGAGCGCATTGAGCCGGGGTATCACCGCCGGCACCGCCGAGCCCAGCCGACAGACCGCCTCGAACAGCGTGTTGGACAGCAACTCGTCGTCGAACCAGGCCCTGGCCCGGCCCAGCGGCCGGGGCCGCTCGCCCGCCGGCAGCCGGTTGTTGCGCTTGGTGAGCGCGAGATCGGTGTGCGGAAACCAGTAGAACTCGAAGTGCTCGTTGTCCGCCAGGAGTTCGTCCAGACCGCCCAGCACGTCCGGCAGCCGCATCGGCCCCTCGGCGGCGTGCAGGACAAACGCCGGCTCGCACTGGAGAGTGACGCTCGCGATGACCCCCAGCGCGCCGAGCCCGACCCGGGCGGCGGCGAACAGCTCCGGCCGCTCCTCCGCCGAGCACCGCACCACCGAACCGTCGGCCAGCACCAGTTCCAGCGCCCGCACCTGCGCCGCCAGCGCGCCCGAACGCGCCCCCGTGCCATGAGTGCCGGTGGAGATCGCCCCCGACACCGTCTGCCGGTCGATATCGCCCAGGTTCGTCATGGCCAGACCGTGCGCGGCCAGCACGGAGTTCAGCCGGTGCAGCGGCATCCCCGCCTCGACGGTGACCAGCCCCGATCGTCCGTCGATCCGCACCGGCGCGTCCAGCGCGTCCATCCGCAGCAGCACCCCGTCGGTCACCGCCACCCCCGTGAACGAGTGCCCGCTGCCCGCCGCCTTGACCCGCAGCCCCGCACCGACGGCCCGCCGCACCGCGTCGGACAACTCCTCGACCGAGCCGGGACGTTCCACCCGCGCCGGGCGCGCGCTCACCGTCCCCGACCAGTTCCGCCACGCGATCGCAGCCGCCATCTCCCGCTCCCTCTCGAATGTCCCGCGCCGCACCGGGGGTTCCACCCGGCCCCGACACCGTTACGGTGGTCGGCACCCGGCCGGACCGCTGTCGATGGCCGGAGACGATCGGAGGCCCAGGTGAGCGCACCCGTCAATATGCCGCAGGGGACCGTCGCTGACGAGACCCGGGAACGGCTGGAACGCGCCACGGCCGCCCTCGAACCGCCGTTCGCCGTCGTCGATCTGGCCGCCTACGACGCCAACGCCGCCGACCTCGCCCACCGCGCGCTCGGCAAACCGATCCGGCTGGCCAGCAAATCGCTGCGCTGCCGCGCCCTGACCGAACGCGTCCTGAACCGACGCGGCTTCCGGGGTGTCCTCGCCTTCACCCTGCCCGAGGCCAACTGGCTCGCCGCCGACCCCGAGACCGGCATCGACGACGTGGTCGTCGGCTACCCCACGGCCGACCGCGCCGCCCTGCGTCGCCTCGCCGACGACGAACTGCTGGCCCGCCGGATCACGCTGATGGTCGACTCCGTCGAACACCTGGCCTTCCTCCGCGAGGCCGCCCACCCCTCCGCCACCCGTCCGCTGCGGCTCTGCCTCGAACTCGACGCCGCACTGCGCCTGTTCGGCGACCGCGTCCATATCGGCGCCCGCCGTTCCCCCGTCCGCACCCCCGCCGCCGCCCTCTCCCTGGCCCGCGCGATCGCCGACACCCCCGAGTTCCGGCTCGTCGGCCTGATGGCCTACGAATCCCAGACGGCCGGCGTCGGCAACGCCCCACCCGGCGCCCCCCTGCGCGGCCTCGCCGTCCGCGCGATGCAGCACGCCTCGGGGGCGGAACTCCGCGAACGCCGAGCCGAAGTGGTCGCCGCCGTCCGCGCGGTCGCCGACCTCGAATTCGTCAACGGCGGCGGCACCGGCAGCGTCGAACGAACGGCCGCCGAGCCGGCCGTGACGGAGATCGCCGCCGGCTCCGGCCTCTACGGCCCCGCCCTCTTCGACGCCTACCGCGCGTTCCGGCCGCGCCCCGCCGCCTACTTCGCACTGCCCGTGGTGCGCCGCCCCGCGCCCGAGGTCGCCACCGTCCTCGGCGGCGGCTGGACCGCGTCGGGCCCTCCCGGCCCCGACCGCCTCCCCCTCCCCGTCTTCCCCGCCGGCCTCCGCTTCCGCGCCACGGAGGGCGCCGGCGAGGTCCAAACCCCCCTGCTCGGCGACGCCGCCCGCCGACTGCGCATCGGCGACCGCGTCTGGTTCCGCCACGCCAAGGCGGGCGAACTGGCCGACCACGTCCGGACCTTCCACCTGGTGGACGGCGACCACGTCGTCGCCGAGGCCCCCACCTACCGGGGCGAGGGCCACGCCTTCCTCTGACCCCCGCCCGATGCTCCGAAATGGGGCAATGTTCTTACTGGTCCGAAGACGGCTCGGGTGGCGGCTGGTTGAAGGACCGCATGGTGGCGCGCGATGTGGAGGCATCCTGGAAAATCAGATCCCAGGGGCCGGTGTTCACATCGAATTCCTTACCGAATCCGATCCACTTTCCGGACATCCTGCGCCCCGTCGGATCGACCAGAAGCTGTATGGCGCCGTGGTATCGGGCGCCGGAGTAGTAGCTTTCCGTGGACGTCTGTTCCGACCAGGTGCCGGTGACCACCCCGCCGTCCACCTTGAGGTCGATCGACAACGTGGAGTCCGAAGAGTCCGGAAGGCTCCGGACCGTCAACGCGTCGCCATGCTGGAGCACGACAACGTAGTGCTGCCCGACGTACCGCCTGTCGCGGCCCGAGCTGAAGTACTCGTAACGGGACAGCCAGATCCCGGAGAAGTTCCCGCGCACCTGTGCCGTGGAGGACTGAGGAGCCGACCTCGGCAGGATGGCCTGGGGCTGCGCCTCGGGACTCTCCACATCGTGACCGCCTCGCCCGTCGTCGCTGATCCGCGCGAGCGGCACGGGTGTTGCGAACCCCAGGGCCTCGATGGGCGCGCCCGTTACCTTCTCCAGCGCCCGGGCGTGCAGCGGGCGGGGTGTCCGAATGTCGCCCGCCTCCCAGCGCTGAACCAGCCGCTTGGAAGCCCCCGGCGCCCCCGCGTCCCGCAGAGCCCGCGCCAGGTCGTCCTGACTCATCAGAAGGCCCATCCGGACCGCCTTCAGCGCTGCGTTCGGTGTGCTCATACGAGAACGATAGCCACAACGGGCGTCCAATGACACCTAAATGACGTCTTTGATGACGTCGAAATGACGTCCTACAAGACGCCGCGGGGACCGCATCCGCGCAGCCACTCTGTGTAGTGCCTCGCCATCGGTGGAGGCGACCAACCAGCCAGCAGACCGATCAGCACAGAGAAACGAGTTGGTGAGACGCGCATGACGCTCCCTCAAGAAGCCGATCCGCCACCCGGTGACCAGCCGGATGTTGACGACGAGCAGTTGGAGTCGGTGGCTGATCCGCATGCCGTGCTGTTGGCTCGGCTGCGGGCGCGGAACGCGGCCAGTGAGGTCAACTACAGGGTGAAGAGTGGTGAGTTGCCGTGATGGTTGGGGAGCTCGCCGTGGATGTGGACGCGGGCGCTTCGTTTGTTATGGAGTGTTCCGTGTGTGGGGGGTTCGGGCCGAGGGGGGAGGACGCGGAGGACGGTGCGGAGTGGGCCGTCTCGCACCTCGGCCTGCACCCCGGGCACCGGGTCTATCGGGAGCATGTCACGCGGGTCTACCGGTTCGAGGCCGGTGAGGCGGCGTGAGCGGCGACGCGATCATCCGGAGTGCCGACTGGGTGCTCACCGACGAGCACGGGGCCGGCGCGCCCGAGGGGATCTTCGGCGTGGAGTGCCTGACCTGCGAGGCCCGCTCCCCGCTCTTCGACAACGATCAACAGCCCGTTGCCGTGTGGGCGATCCACCATGTCCAGGAACAGCCCGAGCACGACCTGTTCCTCGCCCGGGCGGAGAAGCACTGGCGGGCGGTGCGACGGCGGCATGAGGACGAGGACCCGCCGCACCCGCCCGCCGGGACGGCCGCCGGCTTTCTGGACCGCGCGTTCGGGCCCACCTTCGTCGGGCTGATGTGCCTGATCACGGCACTCTCCGGCTACCTCATGGCCCCCAACTAGACCGCTGGGACAGGTCACTTCATGAGCACAACTCTGCCCATTTCCTTCAGCGTGCTGTCGACCACCCTGGACGGGCACCTCCTGATGGTGCAGGGCCGGGACGGCTGGGTCCTACCCTCCGGCACGGTGCCGCCGGGGCGCTGCATCGTCCTCACCGCACGCGAGACCTTCCGTGAGGCCACCGGCTACGACCGCCCCGTCAGCGAGGCGTATGCCGTCACCGTCGTCACCGACCACACCGGCACCCCCACCTCCCTCGCCTACGTCCTGGACGGCGGCCAACTGCCCAACCTGCCACGCGACGCCAACAAATACCTCCCACCCGGCGCCGGTTGGCTCCCCCTCGCCGAACTCCACGAACCCACCCCCGTCATCCACCACGCCCTGGTCGCCGCCACCCGACGACACAGACTCCCCATCCTCATCAACGGCTCCCGACCCGACGCCGCCTACATCTGACAAAGAGAGACAACCCCATGACGAACACCCAGGTCCTCGTGCTGGCCACCACCCGCAACGGCTACGTCCTCCTCGCCGACGACCGACTCCCCGGCGCCCCCGTCCCCCACCACGGCGACCTCGCCCTCACCGGACGACTGGCCCTGGCCGGCCAGACCGGACTCCTCGCCGACATCACCCACGCCTGGACCGTGCGTCCCACCGGCACCGACAACACCGGCGAACTGTGGATCCTCGACGGCGGAACCTACAACACCGTCCCCGACACCACCGAGGACACCAACCCCAACGCCCGCTGGGCCCCCCTCACCACCTTCGCCCAGGACCCGGCCATCCGGGAGGCGCTGGACGCCAGGGACGCGGGGACCAGCATTCGGGTCCCCGCGTCCTGATCGGCGGCTGTCAGTGGGGGGCGTCCTCGGCGAGTGCTGCTTCGAGTTCGGCTCGGAGCAGTGCCACGTACTCGGCGGCCCAGGACTCGATCGTCTCGCGGTTCCAGAGGTCGGCCGAGTACTCCACGGCTCCCTTCAGGATGTCGTCGATCGGGCTCAGGATCAGGATGAACTCCGCCCGGGAGGCGGCCGGGGCGATGTCGTCCACGGTCGTGGTCACCCCTGGCAGGTCGATCCCGGTGTCGAGTGAACTCTCGTAGGCGAGGCCGATCGGCAGGGTCTCCGGCATGGTCACGCCCCGGCGTTCCCGCAGGGCGGGGGCCACTCGGCGGGGTTGCATGGCGTGTTCCATGCTCAGGATGGCGGCGCGGCCGACGCGGTCGGTCAACGCGGTGAACGAGCCCTCTCGGGCGTCGCGCACCCGCAGGGCGAAGGCGCTGGCTGTGCAGCCCACCAGTGATTCGAACGTGTGGTTGACCCGGCCGGCGTAGGAGACGTTCAGCAGCACGTCCGACTGCTTGGCCTTCTCGGTCAGCAGTCGGCCGAGCGCGGCCGCCGTCACCACGAAGGGGGTGGTGGCCCGCCGGGCGGCCAGCCGTTCCACCTGCGCGCGGACCTCGGCGGGGACTATGAACTCGACGATGCCGCCCCGGCCGCTGAGGGCCTTCGGCCTGGGCCGGTCCAGCGGCAGGTCCGGAACAAAGGGGGCGTCGGCCAACTCCTCCAGCCAGTACTCGGTGCGGCGTGGACTCGTCGCCCGGATGTGTTCGGCCTGCCAGCGTGCGTACTCCACCGGTTGCGCAAGCTGGGGCGGCAGTCCGTGGTCCTTCGTGCCGGCGGCGGCCGCGCGGTAGAGCGTGGCGAGGTCCTTCAGCAGCACGCTCACTCCCCACCCGTCGCAGGTGCAGTGGTGCAGCACCAGCAGCAGGACCCACCTGGCGGGGCCGAGGCGCAGCAGCTGGGGGGCGATGACCCGCCCTTCGAGCGGGTCGAGCGGGGTGTCGGCGGCCGTCAGGGCGAGGCGCCGCACCTCGGCCGCCTGCTCCGCCGCCGGCAGCGAGGCGAGGTCGAGGAGGGGCACCTCCAGGGGTTCCGGTTCCAGCACCTCCTGCCGCCAGGAGCCGGCGTCGGTGTCGTCCCGCACCAGCCGGGTGCGCAGCGCCTCATGACGGACCGTCAGTTCGCTGAGCGCGGTGCGCAGCGCCTCGGGGTCCAACTCGCCGTCCAGGGTGAGCTGTAGCGCCACATTGAGGACCTGGGGCTTGCCGTGCCGGGAGTGGAGGGTGGCGAACCTGCCCTGCTGTTCGCTGACCGGCCCCTCCCGTTCCACCCGCCTGGAACGTGCGGGCCCGGTGTCGGTCAGGAACTCCGTCACCGCCCGCAGCGTGGGTTCCTGGTAGAGGTGGGAGAGCGGATACTCGACGCCGAACTCCTCCCGGAAGCGGTTGACCAGGCGCATCGCCGTGATCGAGTGCCCGCCCAGATCGAAGAGCGAGACGTCGGGGTCGATCGCCGAGGGGTCGAGATCGAACTCGGCCGCCCACAACTCCCGCAGCCGGGCGTGGTGTTGCCGCGCCGGGGCGGCCGGCTGGTCCAGGGAGACGCGGAGAGTGGCCGGCGGGAGCTGTGCCCGGTCCAGCTTGCCGTTGGCCGTCAGCGGGAGTTCGTCGAGGACGGCCCAGGCGCGCGGCACCAGGTACTCGGGTAGCCGGTCGGCCAGCTGGCGTGCCAACTGGCCGGCCCAGGCCCGCCGTTCGCCGTCGTCGACGGGGGCGACGGGGGCGACGGGGGCGATGGGGACGGCATAGGCGTCCAGAACGGTCTCGCCGCTCTCCCTCTGCCGGCCCACCACGGCGGCCCGGCGCACCCCGTCCAGGCGGCCGATGACCTGGGCCACCTCCTCCGGCTCGACCCGGAAGCCACGGATCTTCACCTGATCGTCGGTTCGGCCGACAAAGACGAGTCGGCCGTCCGTGGTCCAGCGCACCAGATCGCCGGTCCGGTAGTAACGGGATCCGGTTTCGGTCGTGAAGCGTTCCGCCGTGAGATCGGGCCTGTGCAGATAGCCCGCCGCCAACCCGGGCCCTGAGACCAGCAGTTCGCCGACGGCGCCGACGCGGACCGGCTTGTTCGACTCGTCCACCACGCGCACCCGGGCGTTGTCCGCCGGTCGTCCGAGCGCGATCGGCTCCTCGGCGGCGTCGTCCCGGTGCGGCGTCACCGCCCCGCCGAGGCAGAGCACCGTCACCTCGGTCGGGCCATAGACGTTGACCGTCTCGTAGCCGGCCTCGGGCCTGGGCCGTACCCGCATCGCCTCGCCGCCCAACAGCAGGTGGCGCAGTGGGGGTTGGTCCGCCACCGGCAGTCGGAGCAGCTGCTCGCCGAGTGCCGTCGGCAGGATGCTGAACGCGATCTTCCGCTCCGTGTACCAGCGGGCCAGCGCGAGCGGATCCCTGCGGACGGTCTCCCCGGCGAGGACCAGCGTTCCGCCGGCCGTCAGCGCGGGCCAGATCTCCAGCAGGGAGGCGTCGAAGCTCTGGCCGCAGACCACGGCGCTCCGGTCGTCGGCGGTGAACGCGAAACGCCGGTGGTGCCAGGCGCAGAGGTCGACGAGGCCCCGGTGGGTGAGCACCACGCCCTTGGGCACCCCGGTGCTGCCCGAGGTGTAGATGACGGAGGCCGGGGAGTCGCCGTCCGTTCCGTCGGCCGGCGGCCGGGCGCCTGCGGCGGGGGCGGGTGCGTCGGGTGCCAGCACGGGCACCGAGGCGGGCAGCCGCAGCGCGGCGGCGCCGGCCGGGTCGCTGATCACCGCACGTGCCTGGCTCTCCGCGATCACCTGGGCCGCGCGGGCGGTGCCGAGCGACGGGTCGAGCGGCACATAGGCGGCGCCGGCCTTCAGCACCGCGAGGAGCGCCACGACCAGATCGGCCGAGCGGGGCAGCCAGATCGCCACCACTCCGCCTGATCCCTGCCGGCCGAGCGCGGCGGCCAGCCGTTCCGCCCGTGCCTCCAACTCCCCGTAGCTCAGGGTGGCTTCCTCCGACAGCAGCGCCGGATGCCCGGGACGTTCCGCCGCCTGTCGGGCGACCCAGGCGTGGACGGTGGTGTCGGGGACGGGGCGCACCGGGCCCCGCTCCCAGCTCTCCGGTACCTCGTCGCCCTCCGCCACGGTCGCCGTCGCCGGCGATGGGGGCACGGGGTGGGAGAGGCCGGAGAGAG
The DNA here is from genome assembly GCF_000974485.1 of Streptomyces sp. NBRC 109706. Lineage (GTDB taxonomy): Bacteria > Actinomycetota > Actinomycetes > Streptomycetales > Streptomycetaceae > Streptomyces. The sequence continues at coordinate 556,401 of NZ_BBOM01000008.1, forward strand.
GGGCGTCGGGGGCGGCCGTCGCGGCGGCGAGCAGATCCCGGAAGACGGCGAAGAAATCGTCGACGGTGCCGGCGTCGAACAGGTCCGCGTTGTACTCCAGATGGCAGCGGACGCCGTCGGGACCGTCCGTGAAATAGACCGTCAGATCGGTCAGCGCCTTGTCGGGGCCGGCGTCCAGAGGGACGGCCTCGACGCCGGGGAGGTCGAAGCGGAACGGTTCCGCCGACTGGAACTCCGCGAGGGTCTGGAAGATCGGCGTCCGGTCCGTCCCGCGCGGCGGCGCCAGCTCGCGCACCACCCGCTCGAACGGGGTCCCCGCGTGGTCATAGGCGTCCAGGGCGATCCCGCGCACCCGCTCCAGCAGCGTCGCGAACCCGGGATCGCCGGAGAGATCGACCCGCAGCGCGAGGGTGTTGACAAAGAAGCCGACCAGATCGGCGGCCTCCCTCGGCCGGTCCGATACGGGCACCCCGACGATCACATCCTCCTGGCCGGTGACCCGGTGCAGCATCGCCGCCCAGCCGGCCACCAGCGCCATAAACGGGGTGGCCCGCTGGCGCCGCGCCAACTCCCGTACGGCAGAGGAGACTTCGGAGTCGAGATGGTGGAAGACGGCGCGTCCCTCGGAGGACATCCGGGCGGGCCTGGGCCGGTCGGTCGGCAGTTCGAGGACGGGCAGCTCGCCGCCGAGCGTGCGCAGCCAGTGCGCCAGATCCCGCGCGCCCTCGCCCTCGCCCCCGCCGTCGTCGGCCGCCTGTCGCTGCCGCGCGTAGTCGGCGTAACTCCAGGTGAGGGCGGGCAGTCCGGCCGGTGTGCCGTCGCGCTCGGCCCGGTAGAACGCGGAGAGGTCCCGGCTCAGCACGGTGGCGGACGCGGCGTCCACCACGATGTGGTGGAAGGACATGACCAGCACCTGCTCGTCGGCGCCGGTGCGCACCAGGCGGCTGACGAACAGTGGTCCCGCCTCCAGGTCGAAGCGGCGGGCGCTCTCCGTCGCCAGCGTCTCCCGGACGGCGGCCTCGGGGCGTCCGCCGCCGTCCACCACGGCGAAGTCGGGATCCACCGCGTCCAGCACGCGTTGGACGGCGGACTCGCCCGCCGGGCGGAAGACGGTGCGCAGCCCTTCGTGACGTTCGACCAGTCGGCGCAGTGCCGCGTGCAGCGCCCCGGTGTCCAGGGGGCCGCGCAGTCGGATCGCCGTCACCTCGTTGTAGGCGGTGCGGCCGGGGAGCAGCCGCTCCAGGAACCAGATCCGTTCCTGTCCCGGGGAGAGCGGTGCCTCGGCCACGGGCGGCCTCCGGTCCAGGTGGCGGCGGCGGAGTTCGTCCAACCGGGGGAGCCCGGCGCGGAGTTGGTCCGGGGTCACGCCGAAGTCGACCAGCGCCACGATCTCGTCGGCGCCCGCGTCGGCCACCGCCTGGGCCACCGGCAGTGCCGATTCCACATCGCCGATCAGCGCGCGTTGGTCGCAGTAGCGGCCATAGGCCCGCTGGAACACGACCTCCAGATCGTCCTCGCTGAGGGACCGCAGATCGGTGGTGACGCCCAGGCTGTTGGTGACGCCGCTGAACAGGGCGAGGGAGGCCCGCATATAGCGGGCCATCGGCCGGTACGCCTCGGCACGGGCCGTGTCGTGGTCCGCGCCCAGATAGGTGTGCAGCAGGACGGCCACCCGCCCGGCGGCCGGATCCAGCCCGTGCCGGGCCCTGGCGGCCCGGTAGCGCGCGATGTTCTCCCGCAGCTGGTCGACGGTCTGCGTCATCAGATTGGTGACGATGCCCAGATCGTGCTCGGCGGCACGCTCATAGGACTCCGGGTTGCCGACGACCGCCGTGTAGCAGGGCGGCGCCGGCTGGACCGGGCGCGGGAAGAGCCGGATCTCGCGCTCGCCGTCCCCGGTCCTGCGGCGCAGCGCCTCGCCCCGCCACAGGGCCCGGACCTGCGCCAGCTGCTCGTACAGCTCCTCCTTGTGCCGGCCGTAGCGGTCGGGGAAGAAGACGAAGTCGTCGGCGTTCCAGCCGCTGGCCACCCCGAGGCCGATCCGTCCGCCGGAGAGGTTGTCCACCATGGACCACTCCTCCGCCACCCGGATCGGGTCGTGCAGCGGCAGGACGACCGAGCCGGCGTTGAGCCTGATCCGCTCGGTCTCGCGGGACAGGGCGGCGGCGAGCACGGCGGGGTTGGGGAAGAGGCCGCCGAAGGAGTTGAAATGGCGTTCGGGCATCCACAGCGAACGGAATCCGTTCCGGTCGCCGAACCGGGCCGCCTCCATCAGGAGTTCGTAGCGGCCGTCCTTCGGGGCGGCGTCCTCGTACTCGGCATCGCTCCCGGCATCGCTCCCGGCATCGTTCCCGGTGTCGTTCTCCGGGTAGTCGCCGAAGAAGTAGAGCCCGAAGTCGGCGCTGCGGGGCTCGGCGGCCGTGGTGGCGACCTCAGCGGTCGCGGCCGGCTTCGGGGCAACCGGCCTGGAAGTGGCCGGGGCGGCGCGGTCGGTGGGGAAGAAGCCGGCCGCCCTGAGTTCCCGCAGCGAATCCCGCACCGCTTCGGCCACCTGCTCGATATCGCCGTCGGAGTGCGCGGTGGAAAGGAAGAAGTTGCGCCACTCCCAGACATGCACCCCGCGCAACATCAGGTGGTAGTAGAGGAGTTCCATGTCTGCGTGGTGCTCGAACCGGAACTGGGAGCCGAACCAGCGCATCCGCAGCGGGAACTCCTCGGCCTCGAAGAAGCCGTTGAGCGCGGTGCCAAGCTCCGTCGTCCTGGCGTTCAGCCGCTCCTGAAGCCCCGGGCCGCGCTCCTTGAGATGGGTGAGCACGGCGCGGGCCGCCGTCATCGACACCGGGTGCTGGAGATAGGTGCCGCCGAAGAAGGTGGTGTCGGCGGGCGGGGCGCTGTCGTCGCCATAGGTCCAGTACCCGCCGTCGACGCCGTCCAGGATGTCGGTGCGGCCCGCTATCGCGCCGATGGGGAAGCCGCCGCCGAGCAGCTTGCCATAGGTGGCGAGGTCGGGGGTGACGCCGTACAGCTCCTGCGCGCCCCGGAGCGCCGGGCGGAAACCGGTCAGCATCTCGTCGAAGAGCAGCACGATGCCGTGCCGGCTGGTCAGTTCGCGCAGTCGGCGCACGAACTCCACCGGTTGGAGCGCGGGGTTGCGGCTCTGCACCGGTTCGACGACGACCGCCGCGATCCGGTGCGCGTCCCGTTCGATCGCGTGCAGCGACTCCTCGCTGCCATAGGTGAGCACGGTCAGTTCGGCGACGGCGCTCTCCGGGATGCCACGGGAGACGGGTACGGTCCGCTGCTCGGTGCCCCGGCCGGCGACCCGGCCCAACACCTGGTCGGCGTGGCCGTGATAGGCGCCCTGGAAGGTGACGATCCGGTCCCGGCCGGTGGCGGCGCGGGCCAGCCGGATCGCGGCCGCGTTGGCCTCGGTGCCCGAGTTGGCGAAGGCCACCCGCTCCAACCCGGTGAGTTCGGCGAGCAGTTCGGCGGTCTCGCCGGTCTCGACGCTGCGCGGGCCGAGCCGGATGCCATGGGAGAGGTGTTCGTTCACGGCCTCCCGCACGAAGTCCGGGTCATGGCCGAAGAGGAGCACCCCGAAGCCCATGGTGATATCGGTGTAGGCATTGCCGTCGATGTCCTCGATCCGGGCCCCGGCGGCCCGTCGGGCCGCCACCGGGTAGAGCATCTCCTTGGTCGATCCTCGGAAGCCGACCACGGCCCTGCTGTCGGCGAGTCGACGCCGGTGGCGCTGGGCGAGCCGTTTGGAGGCGGCGGTCCTGGCGGTGTAGCGGCGCACCAGATCGTCGAGATGCTGCTGCTGGGTGCGGGGCGAGGCGGCCCGCACCATCCCGCTGTCGGGGGTGATCTCCACGCGTGGACCGTGGGCGCGCGGCGGGTGCGCCGGTTCGGCCGTTCCGGTGTCCAGCTGTTCGGCGATGGTTCGGGCGAGTCCCGCCATGGCCGCCAGATCCCGGTCCAGGGCGGCGGTCAGGCTCTCCGGTTCGGTCATCCGGCCGCTCACCTGGCCACCCCGTCGTCCGCCCTGGCAGCCGTGCTGCTGTTCTGCAGCGCGAGTAACTGGCTGAGCTGGGTCATCATCTGAACCTGTATCTGCGACATCTGCTGGACTCGGAGCGCCAGCTCCCGCAGCTCCTGTCGGGTGGCCAACGCGGCGTCGTCGGCGTCGTCGGCGTCATGGACGGTCCTGGCGGGTTCGGCGATCGGCTCGACCGGGGACGGTGCCGGTATGGGTGGTGCGGCCGAGACCGGTGCCGGTATGGGTGGTGCGACCGGGGCCGGTGCCGGTATCGGCGGTTCGACCGGGGCCTGGGCCTGGGCCGTCGGCAGTCGGGTGGCGATCAGGTCGGCGAGCCGCCGGGAGGTGCCCGTTTCCTCGAACAGCTCCCGCATGGTGACCTTGACCCGGTGCTCCTGCTCGATCTCCCGCAGTACATTGATCATCAGCAGGGAGTCCGCGCCCAGTTCGAAGAAGGTGCTGTCGGCCGGCACCGACCCAGGGGCCTCGCCCAGGCTCCGGGCCAGCACATCCAGGATGCCGTCCAGGATCTTGAGTGCGGTTCTGTCGCGGTCCTCTGTCATGGTGCGTTCCTCTCTCGCCGTCGAACGGGATGCCCGGGGACTGGCCGGTGCCGGGGGAGTGGCCGGTTTCGGGGGCCTGGGTGGGGCCCCGATCCAGTGGGATCGGTGCTGGAAGCGGTAGCCGGGCAGCGGGACGCGCCGCCCCCCGGTACCGGCCAGAAACGGCTCCCAGCGGACGTCGACCCCCGCGCGGTGCAGGGCCGCCGCCGCGCCGAAGAGGGTGGTCAGCCCCGCGCCCCGACGCAGCGAGGGGACGGCCGGCAGGCCCCTGGCCAGACCGGTGAGCGTGCCACCGGGACCGATCTCCAGCAGCACGGCCGGCCGTTGGTCGCGGACGGCCCGCAACGCCTCGTCATAGCGCACCGGTTGGCGGGCATGACGCAACAGATGGTCCCGGTCCGGGCGCCAGCCGGCCGGCAGGGTCCGGCCGTCGACGGCGCTGATGAACGGGACGCCGACCGGCGCGAACGGCGTCCGCTCCAGCACCGCGCCGAACGCGTCCAGCATCGGCTCCACCAGGGCGGTGTGGAACGCCCGGTCGACGGCGAGCCGCCGGTGCGGCACGTCGCGTTCGTCGAGCCGGGCGCAGAGCCGGTCCACCTCGGCCACCGGCCCGGCCAGCACCTGGGAGCCGGCGCCGTTGGTCGCGGCCAGCTCCAGCGGCGGCGCCGCCCACGCGAGGGCCGCCTCCCGGTCCAGCGCGACGGCCACCATCGCGCCGGGCGGACAGTGCTGACGCGTCAACCGGCCCCGGGCCGTGACGAGTTCGAGGCCGTCGGCGAGCGAGAGCGCCCCGGCCGCATGGAGCGCGGCATAGGCCCCGACGCTGTGCCCGGTCACGGCCCCCGGGGTGACGCCGGCCTCCGCCCAGAGCCGGACCAGGGCGCACTGCAGCGCGAAGAGCGCCGGCTGCCCCGTCTCCGTCGGCCACACCGCCGACGGATCGGCGCCGGCCAACAGCCCGGTCAGCAGCGGTTCCCCGGTGATCCGGCGGTGCCGCTCGTCGCAGGCGTCCAGCACCTCCCGCACCACGGCGAACCGCTCGTACAACTCGGCCGCCGCGCCCGGGCGGAGGGCGCCCTGCCCGGTGAACTGGAAGACGACGCGGGCCGGTTCGTCCCCCGGCGCGGGCGCCGAACGGGGGCCGGCGAGCCAGGCGTCGACGGCGTCCGCCAGCGCCGCCGGGGTGTCGCCGCGCAGCGCGATCCGGTGGCGGCCGTGGGAGCGGCCCAGGGCCGTGGTCGTGACGAGGTCGGCCAGCGGCAGATCGGCCCTGGTGCGTAACGCGTCCCGCAGCGAACGGGCGTTGTCGGCCAGCGCCTCCGGGTGGCTCGCCGAGACCAGCAGCACATCGGGCGGCGCCACCGAGGCGACCCGTGGCACGGGGGCGGGCGCCTGCTCCAGGACCAGGTGCACATTGGTGCCGCCGACCCCGAGCGAGGTGACCCCCGCCCGCCGGGGCGTCCCGGTCTCCGGCCAGGGGAGCGGGGAGCGCGGCACATAGAACGGGCTGGCGTCCAGCTCCAACAGCGGATTGGGCTCCTCGAAGCCGGCGATCGGCGGGAGCACGCCGTGCTGGAGCACCAACAGCGCCTTGACCAGGCCGGCGAGGCCCGAGGCCACGTCCAGGTGCCCGATATTGGCCTTGACGGCGCCCAGCGCGCAGTAGCCGGTGCGGTCGGTGTCCTCCCGGTACGCGGCGGTGGCGCCCGCCAGCTCGATGGGGTCGCCCTTGAGGGTGCCGGTGCCGTGGGTCTCCAGATAGCCGATGGTGTCGGCCCCGACCCCCGCCTGGTCCAACGCCCGGCGGATCGCGGTCTGTTGACCCCGTGCGCTGGGCGCGGCATACGCCCTCTTGTCGGCCCCGTCGTTGCCGATGCCCCAGCCCCTGATGACGCCGTGCACGGTGTCGCCGTCGGCCAGGGCGCGGTCCAGACGTTTCAGCACCACGGCGATCACCCCGGTGCCGCCGACGGTTCCGTTCGCTGCCGCGTCGAACGCGCGGAGCCGGCCCGTTCTGGAGAGGATCGAGCCCTTCACATGGTGGTAGCCGAGGACCTGCGGCACATGGACGGCGGTCGCGCCGGCGAGGGCGATATCGCAGTCGCCCGTCAGCAGGGACTGGGCGGCCAGCTGCACCCCCACCAGCGAACTGGAACACGCCGTCTGCACATTGACGGCCGGACCGGTCAGATCGAGACGGTAGGCGACCCGGGTCGCGTTGAAGTCGGTGAGGTTCCCCACCAGCACCTGGAGGCCGGCCAGCCAGTCGCCGATGTTCTCGTTGGGCAGCACGTTGTTCCGCAGATACGTCTGCAGCTGGTAGAGGTGGTAGCCGGCGCTGGCGAAGACCCCGATCCGGCTGCCGTCCCGCTCGTCGGGGTGCCCGGCGTTCTCCAGGGCGTGTTGCGCGCACTCGAGGAACAGGCGCTGCTGGGGATCCGTCAGCGCAGCCTCGCGGGCCGTCATCCCGAAGTGCCGGGCATCGAAACCGTCGATGCCGTCCAGAACGGCGGAGATGCCCACGAAGTCGTCGCGTTGATATAACTCCTCGGGCACGCCCGCCGCGCGTAACTCGGCGTCCGTGAACCGGGTGAAGCGGTTCTCGCCGGCCAGGACCAGCCGCCACAGCGCCTCCGGTGTGTCGGCGCCCGGCAGCCGAAAGGCCGTTCCGATCACCGCGATCCGTGTGTCGAGCCCGTTGTCACCCATCAGCTGCTCCCCTCCCGAACCGAACCGCCGCCCCGCCCGGGTCTCTCCTCCTCGGGCGGCGGTGGGCGGCGCACCACCAGCACGATCAGCAGGGCGGAACACAGCACGATGGCCAGTCCGTGCAGGGCGGCGACCACCGTCAGCGGCGAGAACGCCTCCAACAGCGAGCCGCTGACCAGCATTCCCAGCCCGAACCCGGCGTTCTCGGCGGAGGCGGAGAGCCCGAAGAGCCGCCCGCGCCGCTCGTCGGGGACGGCCTGCAGCCGGGACACGTAGATGACCTCGGTGACCCCGTCCGCCGCGCCGGCGACCAGCGCGACGGCGAGCGTGGGCACGGTCGGCAGTCCGCTGAACACCAGGATGAACGCCGCCGACATCACGATCGAGCCGACCGCGAACGCCCGCTCGCCCGGGGTGCGTCCGCTCCGCGAGGTGACGCGGACGAGCACCTGCTGGGCGATGATGACCCCCACCGCCCAGGTCGCCCAGAACTGGCTGATGAACGTGGCCGGATGGTCCGGGTCCAGCGCACTGGAGTAGACCGGCAGCGCGACATTGTGCGACGAGGACCCGAGACCGTCCACCGCCCGCAGCGCGATCATCGCCATCAGCACCGGCGCGGTCGCCAGCAGCAGCCGGACGGACCAGCGCGCGCCGTCCGCCTCCTCGTCCCCGCCCTTCTTCTCCTCGGCCAGGGCCCTGGTGCGGATCGGCAGCGCCAGCAGGACCGACGCCGACACCACGAACGTGCTCACGTTCAGGACGAACGCCGCCGAGTAGCCCAGCTGCGCGACCACCACACCCGCCGAGGAGAAGCCCGCGATCATGGCGAACGAACGGCCCGTCACCAGCCAGCTGTTGGCCCGCGTCCGATGCTCGGCCCCCACGATCACCGGGATGCTGCTGCGCAGGGCCACCTGGGAGAGCGTCGAACAACTCCCGGTGATCACGGCGAGCCCGTACAGCAGGACCACCCGGCTCGCGTCCGGCGCCAGCAGCAGCGCCAGCAGCGCCGTGGCCTGACAGAGATCGGCGCCGACGATCAGCCGTTTGCGGTCATAGGCCGAGACCAGACGCCCGGCGACAAAGCCGGCGCCGACGCTGGTGCCCAGCCGCACCGCCATGAAGAGCCCGGCGGCCAGCGCGCTTCCCGTGACGTCGTAGACAAAGACGTTGAGCGCCACCATGTTGAGGTAACTGCCGTACGCGGATATGCCGTTGCCGAGCACGAGCAGCCGGAAGTGCCTCATCCACACCCTTTCCCGTACCACGGGAGAGGGCGCACGGAGCACCGCCCCTGCCCCCCGACCCCCACCTGTACCTGTCAGCTCGGACAAGCCTTCCCCACCCGCCGAGTGATTCACACCAGCCGGGGACGGGGGTCGGGGGGCCGGCTCAGTCGGACATCGCCGCCGGCGCCCGGCTCAGTGCCTCCACCGCGCTTTCCTCCGTCATCGCGACGAGATTCTGGTCGTCAGGGACGTGTCCGCCGATCTCGCCATGGACCATGTCAGGACCGACGCTGTAGTGAGCCTCTAGCAAGCGGAACTTCCCGTCCCGGTCGAACCGGGTGGCCGTTCCCCCCGAACTCCCTGGTGAACTCGTCGCCCCCGACCGGCAACGTGACCGGCATCAGCCCTCCAGCGCGCCCAACACCAGCCCCAGGGTCTCGACCATCTCCGATTCGCGGACGATGGTGTAGTCCCGGTCGTCGTGGTGTGCCTTGATCTCGATGGTCACCACATCGTCGCCGGCGAAGTAGCGGGCCTGGACCATGGACTCCCCGGTGTAGCCGTTCTCGCGGGTGATCAGATAGCCGGGTGATTCGACGGGCGGTGCCCAGAGCGTGGTGCCGAACCAGTCCAACTCGTCCGCCAGCCTGGCGTTCAGCCAGATCTCCCGAGGCTGCCTTCTCGGGTTCAGCAGATACGGGGCGACGTTGACGTGCACCCGCAGGATCTCCTCGGTGCTGCTCGCCTCGTGGACTCTCGAAGGGGGGTCGTACCAGCACGAGAACCCAATGGTGTCGTCGGGGTCGACCGGGCCGTTCCCGCCTCCCCACTCCAACGGGCGTTCGGCTTCCAGCACCTCCGTCAGCGCGTCGCACCGGTTCTCGTCCTCCAGGGCGAGGGTCGGGTTGTCGAACTGCCCGAGACCCGGGTACTCCTCGCCAGCGAAGGGGCTGACCAGCGGAGGGCGTGGGGTTTCGCCGCCGCCGAGCGCGGTCACGATATCGGCGGCCTCCGCCAGCCCGTCCGATTCGAAGAGCCCGCCGGACGGCTCGCCGTTGAGGTACTGCCAGCCGCTGATGGTCAGTTGGTAGGTGGTGTCCTCCGATCGGAAGGAGGCGTGGACCTCGCCCCCCGGACGGTACTCGGGCTCCACATGGCTGGCCCATCCGGCCTCGCCGGCCGGGAACGCGAGCAGCGGACCGAAGGCGACCGGTGAGCCCAGCTCGTGCTGCTGATCGACGTTCCGCAGCAGCGCCTCGTAGCGGTCGCGGGCCGTGTCGCCCCGGACGGCGAACAGGGAGGCGTGCACGTCGTTGGAGCCGCTTTCCTCCAGGCTGGATACCGGAGTGATGTAGGCGCAGCTGATGCCGTCCCCGCTCTCCTCGGCCTCCAGGAAGAGGTAGTTGCGCGCTGTCATCACCTCGGTGACGGCGGCGCAGAACGCTTCCGGACCGTCGGCGTAGCCCAGTGCGTCGGCGTCGGGGAAGGGCAGCTCGTCCAGCTCCCGTGCCGGGTCGAGGACGACATCCGGCTCCGCGCTCTCGTCCCCGGTGAGCAACCAGGTGCCACCGGAGCCGGCCAGAAAGGCCAGCAGCAGGCCGATGACGAGCGGCGCCCGCCGCCTGGCCGGGCGGTCCGACACCGGTGCCTCCGCCGGACTCTCGTCCCTCGCCGGCTCGCCGACAGCTTCGTCTGTCACTCTTGTCCCCCCGAACAGCCCTACCCCGCACGCCACTTCGCGTGCGGGACCGACGGCCGGTGAGACGGCCCGGGCGGCCCGACGGTTCCGGCCCGGGCGGGGACGGCAGCTTCCTGCCGTCCCGGTGACGTTTACACCCCCGGCCCCGCCAGGCGGGCCCGCGTCCCGGACGCGGTCCGGCGGGCGGCCGCGGCGGCGGCGCGGGCCGTCGCGGCCGACGCCCCGGTGTGGCGGTCGGGGCGCAGCAGCGCGTCGATGGTGTCCGCGTCGAGCCGGGCCACGATCCGGGGATCGGCCGCCAGCAGCTCGGGGAAGGACCGGCCCTCGGAGGCCGCCGACTGCGCCGCCTCGTAGACCACATGATGCGCCTCCTGGCGCCCCATCAGCCGGCCCAGCTCCAGCATCAGCGCCTCAGCCGTGATCATGCCGTCGGACAGATCGATATTGGCGCGCATGCGGCCGGGGTTCAGCCGCAGCCCCGAGACGATCACCTCGACGCGCGTCAGGCTGTCGCCGGTCAGGACACAGGCCCGCGCCAGCGTCTCGAACAGGGCGCTGGGGAGATGGTCGGCCTCGTGCTCGTTGTGCATCGACTCCAGCGCCAGCGGCACCAGGGCCCGGATCTCGGCGGTGATGCCCAGCACGTCCTGGGACAGCTGCGGATTGCGCTTCTGCGGCATGGTGGAACTGCCGACCGTTCCGCTGGGAACGGGCTCCTCCACCTCGCCCAGCTCGGTCGACATCAGTGCGTAGACCTCCCTGGCGATCCGTCCACAGCTCCCGGCGAGCAGCCCGAGCACACAGACGAACTCCGCGAGATGGTCCGTCACCGCGCGGGACGGGACGGCCATCGGCGTCAACCCCAGCCGGTCGGCCACCGCCGCCTGGAGCTCGGGCCCCCGGTCGCCGAAGGACGCGAACGTGCCCGCCGCGCCGCCCAGGATCGCCATGGTCAGCCGGGGACGCAGCTGCCACAGCCGCTCGACATGCCGATCGATCTCGTCGATCCAACTCGCCACCTTCAGACCGAAGGTGATCGGCACCGCGTGCTGGCCGTGGGTGCGGCCCGCCATCGGAAGGTCGGCGCCCCGTTCGGCGAGATCCGCCAGCGAACCCAGGATCCGCGCGAGGGTGTCGAGCAGCAGATCGTGCGCGTCGCGCAACACCAGCACATCCCCGGTCTGGGTGATGTTCTGGGTGGTGGCACCCCAGTGCACCCAGCCGCCGTGCGGATCGCCCACGACCCTGCTCAGCTCCGTGATCAGCGGCATCAACGGATGACTCATCCGCACCACGTCCGCGCGGACCCGGTCCAGATCCAGCCGTTCGACCCGGCAGGCGTCGACGATGGCGGTCGCGGCCTCCGCCGGGATCAGCCCCGCCGTGGCCTGGCAGTGTGCCAGCGCCGCCTCCACCTCCAGCCACCGCCGCCATCGCGGCACCGTCCCGAACAGCTCGGTCAGCCCGGTAGCCGGTACTCGTCCTGCCGTGAAACGGCACGTCATGCGTCTTCCGCCTTCGTCAACTTCATGGTCGATGTGGTGTCCCCCGGACCGGTCCTCACCCGGTGGGAGCCGCCGTCAGGGAGGCGGTGGTGGCCCCGGATCCGCGCCTGCCGCGCCGACCGGACTCGATCAGGTTCGAGATCGCCAGCACCAGGAAGATGAGGACGATCTGGAACGTGCCGTAGGCCGCGGCCGTGCCGAACTCCGAGGAGTAGATGCGGTTGTAGATCTCCACGGAGATCGGCGCGTAGCCCGCCGGGTAGATCACCACGGAGGCCACGTACTCGCCGACGCCGTCCACGAACGCCAGCAGCGCGCCGGCGATGACGCCCTTCGCGACCAGCGGGAAGGTCACCGTCCGCAGTACCCGCAGCGGCGAGGCACCCAGGTTCCTGGCCGCCTCCTCCAGGGAGGGGTCGATCTGGTCCAGGGACGCCGAGGTGGAACGGAACACCAGCGGCACATACCGCACGAAATAGGCCACCGGAAGGATCAACAGGGTGCCGACCAGCGGCAGTCCGAGGTTGGTGACGGAGGGCTCGTTGAAGCCCTGCACCAGGTTGACACCGATCACCGTGCCGGGCAGCGCCCACGGCAACATGATCATGATGTCCAGCACGGTCCTGCCCCGCGTCGGCCACCGGGCGATCACCCAGGCCGCGGCCGCACCGATCAGAATCGCACCACAGGTGGCCAACAGGCTCATCTGCACACTGACCGAGATCGGCAGCAGACTGTCGTGTTCGGAGAAGATCTTCCGGAAGTTCTCAAAGGTGTAGTCGGGCGGCAGCACCTGGGTGGTCCAGGCACCGTCGACGGAGAACGACACCAGGACGATCACCAGCACCGGCGCCATCAGCACCAGGCTCAACACCGCGCTGCCCAACAGCGCGGCATAACGCGCTGGCCCCCGACTCACCGCCCGGTCCCGCTGCACCCCACGCGACATGCTGTGATGACTCCGCCGCCCCTGGTACCAGCGCATCGCGACCAGGAACATGATCGACACCACGGAGAGCACCGTGACCTGCGTCGCGGCCAGTTCGCTGTTGCCCGACGTCCGGGTGGAGACGATCCGCATGGTCAACGTCTGCACGTCGTACAGCTGGGGAGCGGTGAACGACGCCATCGACATCATGAACGTCAACAACGCGCCCGAGACCAGCGCCGGCGTCAGCATCGGCAGGATCACCGTGCCCCACACCCGCGCCCGGCCAGCCCCGAGATTGGCCGCCGCCGCCTCCAACGAGGAGTCGAGCCCCGCCAGACCGGCCCGCACCGTCAGAAAGAAGAACGGATACATCGTGAAGGTGTGGACGACCAGCACCCCGGCCACGCCACTGACCGCCACCGAGGCCGGCGCGATACCGAACCACGACGCCAGGGTGCGCGGCACGATCCCGGTCTCGCTGTACAGCAGCACGAACGAGACCGCCCCGATCAGCGGCGGCAGTGCCATCGGCAGAATCGCGAAGATCTCCAGCGGCCGACGCCCGGGAAAGTCGAACCTGGACAACAGCACCGCCAGCAGCGTGCCGACGATCCCACAGGTCAGGACCGAGCCGACCGAGATCCCGACCGACATCAGCAGCGCGTCCCGCGAGGCGCCGGACAGGAAGGAGCTGTAGTTCTCACCCGGCCCGTCACCGCTGACGCTGGTCACCGCCGTGGCGGCCATCGGCACCACCACGAACAGCAGCAGAACGAACACCACCGGCGCGGCCAGCACATAGACGAACCGGTCGTTGGCGACCGAGATCCGCCGGGACCGCCGCCGGCCCGAACCGGACGCGCGAGGCGACGAAGGGGGCGAAGAGGGCGAGGTGGGGGAGGAGTCGACGATCGTCATGCCGTCACCAGCCAGGCCCTGGGCGCCTCACAGGCGAGCGATACCTCGTCGCCGGGACGAGGACCCGCGGACTGGTCGGGGGTGGTGACATGGACGGTGTGCCCGCCCACGGTCACATCATAGGAGCTGGTGGCCCCGTTGAACTCCAGACGCGCCACCGTGCCGCGCAGCACCCCCTCGTCCTCGGGGACAAAACGCAGGGTCTCCGGACGCAGCGAGACGGAGCTGCGGTCGCCGACGGCCAGCTCCAGATCCGCACGCCGGGACACCGTCACTTTCGCACCACCCGGCAACGCGACGGTGACCTCCCGTTCGGCCACCTCCGCCACCTCGACAGGGAGCACATTGCTGCGTCCGATGAAACGGGCCACAAAGGCGGTCGACGGACGGTGGTAGATCTCCCGAGGGGTGTCCACCTGATGCACCCGGCCCGCGTCCAGCACCGCGATCCGGTCGCTCATCGCCATCGCCTCGGCCTGGTCATGGGTCACATACACGCCGGTGATGCCCGCGTCGCCCTGCACCCGGCGGATCTGGGCGCGGGTCTCCTCCCGCAGCTTGGCGTCGAGGTTGGACAGCGGCTCGTCCAGCAGCAGGACGGAAGGGGACACGACGACCGCCCTGGCCAGCGCGACCCGCTGCTGCTGGCCACCGGACAGCTCGTTGATCCTGCGGTCCTGATACCCCGTCAGCCCCACATCGGCCAGGGCCCGCGTCACCCGGTCCGCCTTCTCCTGCTTGCCCACCTTGCGAACGGTCAGCCCGTAGGCGACGTTCTGCGCCACCGAAAGATGTGGGAAGAGCGCGTAGTTCTGGAACACCATGCTGGTGTCCCGCTTGTTGGGGGGAATCCGGGTCAGATCGCGATCGCCGAACAGCACCCGCCCGCTGGTGGGTTGGACGAAGCCGGCGATGATCCGCAGCATGGTCGACTTGCCGCACCCTGACGGGCCGAGCAGCGTGAAGAACTCGCCGGCGGCGATGGTCAGATCCATCGAGATCGGTGGGGAACCCTCCCCGTACACCTTGGTGACATGGTCGAGTCGGACGGGAATCATGCGTGCTCCGGAGTGGGTGTGACGACGTCTGCGCGTCGGTGAACCGTGGTCTGTGCGGAGGCCGTTGCCGGTGCCGGCCCCGAGCGGACGGGAACGGGGAACGGCGGCCGCGAGCGGACGGGCGCCGGGGGCCCGTGGTGCGGGGCGGGACTCATCAGCCCCGGCCCTGGATGTTCTCGGCCCAGTACTCGAACCACTCGTCCTGATGCCGGTTGACCTCGTCCCAGTCCACCGGCATCTCCGTCACTTCGAGATCGGCCAGCCACTGCGGCGTGCGCTCAAGCGGAATCGTGGGGTACTGGAAGAAGTCGTCGGCCAGGCCCTGCTGTACATCGCTGCTGAGCAGAAAGCGAAGAAACTCGTCAGCGCCCTTGCTGTTGGGGCCACCGCGGACCTTGCCCACGCCGTCCATCAGCATCGGGGCACCCGAGGAGGGGATCACCGGCTCCATCGCCATGCCGAGATCGCGCTGGACCAGCGTGTCCTGGAGGTTCCAGACGCTGATCGCCGCCTCCTGACGGTTCACCCGCAGATAGAGGTCGGTCGGATTGGCCGTGTACGCCTTGGTGTTGGCGTCCAGCTGGCGCAACCACTCGTAGCCGGGGCCCGGATCGCCGTCGGGCTGGCCCTCGCGCCAGATCATCGCGCAGAAGATGCCGCGCATCGTGCCCGAGGACGCCACATCGCGGATCAGGATGTTGCCCCGGTGCTCGGGACGGATCAGATCGTCCCAGTCCCGCGGCGCCTGGTCGGGGGTGAGCATCTCGGGGTTGTAGAAGATCATCTGGACCACCCGCATCTCGCCGAGCCACAGGTTGTCCTCGCCACGGAACTCCGCCGGGATCGCCTCGACCACATCGCGGGCGGCCGGCGTCAACAACTCGTCGGCCACGGCCTGTTCGAACTGCTGCGGAGTGCCGCCCCACCAGATGTCGGCCTGCGGCCTGGCCTTCTCGGCGCCGATCCGGGCGAGCACGTCCTGAGCGCCCATGGTGAGCACGCGCACCTTGCCCCGCCAGTGCGGATGGCTCTCCTCGAACGCCGCGATGACCCCCTCCGTGATGGCCTCGGGCCTGGCGCCGTAGATGGTCAGGTTGTCCCCGGACGAGGCCATGAGATCGAGGCCGCATCCGGCGAGCGGCAGACTCACCAGACCGCCCGAGGCGAGCCTCAGCCATGTACGACGCTTCATTGCTGCTCCTTCGCAGACCCTCGGATCGCAAGACCTTCGACGCGATGTGCTAGATCGATCTAGCAGTAACCGTCTGTGCTGCTAGATCGATCTAGCAAGTCGACAGCATAAAATACTTCACCCTCGGTGATGTCAAGGGGTGCGGCAGCCGCAGGATTCGCGGATGGCCAGCTCCGGCTCGGAACGGTGCACGACGGGGGCGGCGTAGGGGTCCGTCATCCGGTCGAGCAGCAGCCGGGCCGCGCGTTGTCCGAGGCGTCGGCCGTGCACGGCGATGCTGGTCAGGGGCGGCTCCCAGAGGGCGGCCCCGGGGATGTCGTCGTAACCGATCACCCGCACCCCCTCGCCGCCGACGCCGCGTTCGCGCAGCGCCCGGTAGAGGCCGAAGGCGACGCTGTCGCTGTGGCAGACGACGCCGTCGGGCAACTCCCCGCGGTCCAGCAGTTCGCGGCCGGCCGCGAGACCGCCGCCGCCGCTGGTCTCGCTCGGCAGATCGATCAACTCCTCGACCTGACCGCCCGAGGACTCAGCGGCCCGGCGCACCCCGGACAGCCGCTCGTGCCGTGACAGCATCCACGCCGGCCCGCCCAGATAGGCCAGCCTTCGGCAGCCGTGCTCGACGAGGTGCTGACCGGCGAGTTCGCCGCCGCGGATGTCGTCGGTGCCGACGAAGCTGGTCCGGGCGCCCTCGACATAGCGGGTGACAAAGACATGGCCGAGGCCGCTCGCCGTCAACCGCTCGGTGAGCGCCGGGTCGGTGCCGCTGGCCGGGACCATCGCCAGCCCGGCGATCTTGTGCTCCTGGAGAGCGGCCACGGCCTCGTCCTGTTGTGCGGCGTCATCGCGGGTGACCGTCAACAGCGGGAGATAGCCGGCCTGCCGGAACTCGGCCTCAAGGCCCAGGATGACCTCGGCGAGGTTGGGGTTGCCGATGTTGGTCACCACCACACCGACCACCCGGGCGTGCCGGGTGCGCAGCGAGGCGGCCACCTGGTCGTAGATATAGCCGAGTTCGGCCATGGACGCGAGAACGCGCTCCCGGGTCCGGGGCGCCACCCGCCCGGTGCCCCGGAGCACCAAAGACGCCGTCGCCCGCGACACACCCGCGTGTGCGGCGACATCCCGCAGCGTAACCTTCTCGCTCACCCGCCAGATACTACTGCCGGGCGCTCCCGCCGTGACGACACTCAGTGACGTCCTGGCCGCCGCTCGGTGGCCGGGGGTGTCGCCTCTGTTCCGGTTTGTGGGGCGAGGGCCTGCTTTGGGGTCGGATGGGGCGGTCACGGCCCCGACACAATGCCTGGACGTCTATTAACGCGGCGCCCACTGGGTTCCTAGAGTCACTTTCATGTCCACACGCGGCCGTGGTGCCAACCGCTCGTCGAACCCCTACCGCTTCAGCTTCGACTTCATCCGGCGGTGGGAGAAGCGACTGACGGTGGTGATCCTCGTCGGCTTCGGGGTGGGCGCGGTGCTGGTGTTGGCGGGGTTGGGACTGGGTGGGCTCTTCGACGGCGACGTTCCGGACGACGACCCGCGCTGGAACCTGGTGTGGGGGCTGCTGATCGCCGGGGTGGCGGTGGCCGGTCTCGCCATCCTCGTTCCGCTGCTGATCGGTTGCCTGATGGGCGGGCTGTCGATCCACCGGTTCGGCTGGATCCCGGGGCTGCTCACCTTTGTCGGCATCCTGGGCACGGCGACCGGACTGGCGCTGGACGACGGCCGGTTGCCCGACCGGCTGTCCGGCTGGCTCACCCCGGCCGGCATCACGACCCTGGTCGCCGGGGTGCTGGGCTTCTTCCTGGTCGGCTACCTGGCCAGGGTCCCCATCCACGGCCCGGCCGAGGAGCCGGCGTGGCTGCGCAAACGGTAGGCGCCGCGACCCCGGCCCGGGCCGGGTAAGTGTCATGGACCTGTCGGTAACGAGGGGTGGACGTCGGAGTACCCTGGCCAGCCCAGGGCCGTCGGCCGCGTTCGCCGCCGGTCCGGTTCCGCGTGCCCGCCTCGCCGCGCGGGGGGTCGATCGTTACGGCCTCGAAACCCCACAATGTGCAACTCATGCATGGCTCATGTAAGGGTAGACGGCGTCGCCGCGCCCGCCGGTCACCGGTTTGAGTGCCCGCGACATCGCCGCCCGGCGTGTGATACGCGAGGTGTGGCTGTCCATGACCCCGACCCGGGAGCATCGTGCCCGTCATAGAAGCGACTGGCCTGACCAAGATTTTCGGCCGCAAACCACGCCGTGGCGTGCGCATGCTGGCCGAGGGCGCCGACCGCGCTCAACTTCGCCGTGAGGGGCTGACGGCAGCGGTCATCGACGCCACGTTCGACGTCCGAGCCGGCGAGATCTTCGTCGTCATGGGCCTGTCCGGCTCCGGCAAATCGACCCTGATCCGCATGATCAACGGTCTACTCGAGCCGACGGACGGCACCCTGCGGATCGACGGCGAGGACGTCACCCACCTGTCCCCGGCCGGGCTGCGGGAGGTGAGACGTAACAAGGTGAGCATGGTGTTCCAGCACTTCGCGCTGCTGCCGCACCGCACCGTCGGCGAGAACGCCGCCTACGCCCTCCAGCTGCGCGGAGTGAACAAGGCCGACCGGGAGAAGACCGCCGACGAGGCCCTGGCCATGGTCGGGCTCAAGGGCTGGGGCGGCTATATGCCGGACGAGCTGTCCGGCGGTATGCGCCAGCGGGTCGGCCTGGCCCGCGCCCTGGCCGCCGGCACCGACATCATGCTGATGGACGAGGCGTTCAGCGCCCTCGACCCGCTGATCCGCAAGGAGATGCAGGACCAGCTGCTCGAACTGCAGTCCGAGCTGGGCAAGACGATCCTCTTCATCACCCACGACCTCAACGAGGCCATGCGCCTGGGCGAGCGGATCGCCATGATGCGCGACGGGCGGATCGTCCAGGTCGGCAGCGCCGAGGAGATCCTCAACGAGCCGGCCAACGACTACGTCTCCCAGTTCGTGGCCGATGTGGACCGCACCCGGGTGCTCACCGCCGGCGTGGTGATGGAACGCCCCGTCGCGGTGGCCGGCCCCAACACCGGCCCCAAGGCCGCGCACCGGCTGATGCGCGAGCACCAGACCCAGGCCCTGCTCGTGGTCGGCAACGACCGCCGGGTGCGGGGCGTGGTCTGGGAGGAGGACGTCGCCGACGCCGTGCGCGCTGGCAGCGAGACGCTGCCGCTGCGGAGCGAGGGCGTCGCCCAGGTCAGCCCCGACGACTTCCTGGCCGACCTGTTCCAGCACGCCGCCGCGACCCGCGCGCCGCTGGCCGTGGTGAACGAGGCCGAGGCGTTGGTCGGCATCATCCCCCGGGTGACGCTGCTCAGCGCCTTGACTCCGCCCAGCTCGGAGGAGCCCGGCGACAACGACGCCGACGCCGCCCTTGAGACCACCGCCGGAGGCAACTGATGATGGACTCGCTGCCGCATCTGCCCCTCGGGGACCGCGTGGACACCGGTATCCGGTGGATCAAGGACAACCTGTCCGTGGTGCTGGACAGCATCAAGGACTCCCTGGAGTTCCTGGTCGAGGGCCTGAGCGACTGGCTGTTGACGCTGCCGTCGCTGATCGTCGTCATTCTCTTCGCGGTCCTGGCGGCGGGCATCCGCTCGCTCAGGTTCGCCGTGTTCGCGCTGCTGGGCATGGGCCTCATCGTCAGCATGGAGCTCTGGGAGCCGGCCATGCAGACCCTCGCGATGGTGATCATCGCGACCCTGATCGCGGTGATCATCGCCATCCCCATCGGTGTCCTCGCCGCCCGCAACAACACGGTGAGCGCCGTCGTCCGGCCGGTGCTGGACTTCATGCAGACCATGCCGGCGCTGGTGTACCTGGTGCCCGTGGTGATCTTCTTCAGCATCGGCTACGCCCCCGGCGTGGTGGCCACCATCGTGTTCTCGATGGCCCCGGGCGTCCGGCTCACCGAGCTGGGCATCCGGCAGGTGGACAAGGAGACCGTGGAGGCGGGGGAGGCCTTCGGCGGCACGCCGTGGCAGATCCTGCGCGGTATCCAACTGCCCCTCGGGCTGCCGACGATCATGGCCGGCGTCAACCAGGTGATCATGCTCGCCCTGTCCATGGCCGTCATGGCCGGCTTCGTCGGAGCGGACGGGCTCGGGAAGATCGTGGTCGAGTCGCTGGCCCGCGTCAATGTCTCGCTCGGCTTCGAGGCCGGCCTGGCGATCGTGATCCTGGCCATCTTCCTGGACCGGAGCACCGCCGCCATCGGGCAGCCCACGGGGCGCTCACTCAGCGCTCTGGTGCGTCGTCGCCGTAAGGCGGCCCAGCGGGCGGCGGCCGAGCAGAAGGACTCGCAGGCCGTTCCAGCGGCCTGAAAACTCCCCCTTGTTATCCGTTGTTGCTTCATCTTGCCCTTTATTGTCGAGAAGAGAAGAGATCTCATGAAAACCCCCACCTCTCGGCGTCGTCAGCTGGCGGCCGTGGCCGTTGTCACCGCGCTCGGCCTGTCGTTGGCCGCCTGCGGCGATTCGGACGACGACGACAACGGCGGTGGCGACGGTGGCTCCGGCGGGGGTGGCACCATCACCCTCGGCTATATCCCGTCCTGGACGGACGGTCTGAGCACCGCCTACCTGCTGGAGCACATCCTCGAGGAGGCCGGCTACACGGTCGAGCACGAGGAGATCAGCGAGGCCGGCGTGCTCTACACCGCGCTCGCCGAGGGCGATGTCGACATGTACCCGTCGGCCTGGCCCGAGGTCACCCACGCCTCCTACATGGAGCAGTACGGGGACCGGGTCGAGGACATCGGCGCCTACTACGACAGCGCGGTCCTCACCTTCGCCGTGCCCGAGTACAGCGAGATCACCTCGATCGCCGAACTGCCCGACTACGTGGACCAGCTCGACGGCCGCATCGTGGGCATCGAGCCCGGCGCCGGCCTGACCGAGGCCACCCAGGACAGCGTGTTCCCGACCTACGGTCTGGACGACGCGGGCTTCTCCCTCGCCACGTCCTCCACCTCGACGATGCTCACCGAGCTGAGCAACGCGATCGACGGGCAGGAGGAGATCGTCGTCACGCTCTGGCGTCCGTTCTGGGCGAACGCCGAGTACAACGTGCGTGACCTGGAGGACCCGGAGGGCGCGCTCGGCGAGACCGAGGCCCTGCACTTCCTGGGCAGGGGCGGCTTCGCCGAGGACTTCCCCGAGGTCGCCGAGTGGATCGAGAGCATCCAGCTCTCCGACGAGGAGTACGGCGCGCTGGAGGACCTGGTGGTCAACCAGCACCCGGACGACCCGGCCGCCGGCGTCGACGAATGGCTTGAGCAGTACGCCGACGTGGTCGGCACCCCCGCCAGCTGACCTCCCCCACCACCGCACCGGCCCCCGCCGTCCCCACCGGACGCGGGGGCCGCTGGCTTTCACCGGACGAGGTGGGCTTCCCGGGAACGGTCAGGTGGCGGGGTTGGTGGGGAGGAGGCCGGTGTGGGTGAGGTGGTCGCGGGCGGCTCGGATGGCTTGGTGGGTGGTGGGGTAGGCGCGCCGCTGGTCGGGCAGGGCATCCAACGCCCCGACGGATTCGAGGACCTGGTGCTGTCCGGGGCGTATCCCCGACAGCAGGACGGTGATGCCACGGCGTTCCAGCTTGTCCATGGCGTCCTTGAGCACCAGCGCGCCGGTGGCGTCCATGGTGGTCACCCGGGACATCCGCAGGATGATCACCCGGACGTCGGCGACCTCGCTGAGCTCCAGGAGGAAACGATGGGCGGCGGCGAAGAACAGTGGGCCGTCGATGCGGTAGGCGACGATGTGCTCGGCGAGCAGGGCGTGTTCCTCGGCGCTGTGGTCGCCACGGTCCAGCGGCACCTCGTCCAGCCTGGCCTCGGTGGCGACCGCGCGCAGCGCGAGCACCCCCGCCACCACCAGGCCGATGATCACGGCGGCGACCAGGTCGAGAGCGAGGGTCGCGGCGGCCGTCAGGGCCAGCACGATCGCGTCGGAGCGGGTGGCACGCGCCATGGCCCGCACCGAGCCGATCTCGACCATGCGGATCGCGGTGGCCAGCAGCACCCCGGCGAGCGCGGCCAGCGGAATCCTTGAGACGAGCGGCGCGGCCGCGAAGACGATCGCGGCGAGAACGGCGGCGTGGGTGAGCGCGGCGAGCCGGGAGGAGGCGCCGGCGCGGACATTGACGGCGGTGCGGGCGATCGCGCCGGTGGCGGGCACGCCGCCGAACAGCGGGACCGCGACGTTCGCCAGGCCCTGCCCGAACAACTCCCGGTCCGGATCGTGTTTCTGGCCGACCGTCATCCCGTCGGCGACCGAGGCGGACAGCAGCGATTCAAGCGCCGCGAGCGCGGCCACCGCCACCGCCGAGGGCAGCAGCGTGCCGAGGGCGCCCAGGTCGAGGAACCCGAGCGAGGGCGCGGGCAGCCCGGCGGGCAGATCGCCGATGGGCGGCGCGGCGTCCAGATGGAACACCTGGGCGACGACCGTGGCCGCGATCACGGCGACGATGGAGAACGGAACGGTGGGCCGCCAGCGTGCCCCGACGAGCATCACCACGGCCACGCCCACGGCCAGTCCGACGGCCGTCCCGTTCGGCGAGCGGGCGAACTCCTCGACGGCGCGCCAGGTCACCACGAGGATCTGCTCGCCCTCGGGCGTCTCGACACCGAGGGCGCCCGGCACCTGTTGGAGGCCGATGACGCCGGCGATGCCGAGCGTGAAGCCCTCGATGACCGGCGCCGGAACGTATCGCATGTACTTGCCGGCCCGTGCCATGGCCAGCAGCATCAGCAGGACGCCGGCGACGAGCCCGACCGTCATCACGCCGCCGGGCCCGTACCGTGCCGCGATCGGGACGAGGACGACGGTCATCGCGCCGGTCGGCCCCGACACCTGGAGATTGGATCCGCCGAAGACGGCGGCCAGCGCACCCGCCACCACGGCGGTGGCGAGCCCCGCCTCGGCGCCGAGCCCCGAGGAGACGCCGAAGCCGAGCGCCAGCGGCAGCGCCACGATGGCGACCGTGAGCCCGGCGAGGAAGTCGCGGCGCGGGGAGCGTCGCATCTCCGCGACATCGGAACGGGTGGGCAACAGCGAAAGGACCCGGCCCGCGGGGGACCGGGTCGGGGAGGTGTGGCTCATCGCTCGGCGACCTCCGACTCCCGCAGTTCGGCCAGGAGTTCGTTCCGGCCGGCGAGCATCTCCGTCAGGATGCGGCGCGCGGCGCGCATCAGATCGGCGACATCCCCGCCGGCCAGCGCGTACACCACCGTGGTGCCCTCGCGGCGCGAGGTGACGATGCCGGAGCGTCGCAGCACCGCCAGCTGCTGGGACAGCGCCGCCGGCTCCACCTCGATCGCCGCCAGCAGATCCCGCACCGAGGTCGGCCCCTCCTGCAGAAGCTCCAGCACCCGTATCCGCACCGGATGTCCGAGCATCCGGAAGAACTCGGCCTTGGCCTGGTACAGCGGAACCGACACGCGGTGCCCTCCCTGATTCGCTGAGATCCCTGGGGAGTCCCTGAGATCCGTCCGGGACTCCCCGGCTGGATCATCGTCTATGAAATTGCAGAAATATGCAATTCGTTGAGGTGTCGCCGACGAGCCCGCGCCGCTCCGGGCTCCTCGGCGACCGCCTCGCCGGCGCATGCCGTTGCGTCGGCGGGGCGCCGCGGGGCTTGCCGGATGGGGAGGGGTCAGCGGGTCGCGAGTGGGAACTCCGCCATGCCCCGGATGATGAACGAACCACCGCGCCTAATCGGGCCCGCCCGGCGCAGCCGCGGAATCCGCCGCACCAGGGTGGCGAACGCGATCTCCGCCTCCGCCTTCGCCAACGAGGCCCCCATGCAGTAGTGGATGCCCGCCGAGAACGCCAGCGTGTCGGCGCCGACGGCGCGCGTGATGTCGAAGGTGTTCGGATCGGGGAAGACCTGGGGATCGCGGTTCGCCCCGCCCGCGAGGATCGTCAGCTCCCCGTCGACCGGCACCTTCCAGCCGGCGAGCTCGATCTCCTCATGGGCGAAACGCCGGTACTGCTGCACCGGCGCGTCATAGCGCAGCGTCTCCTCGGCGGCGCCGGCGGCCAGTTCGGGCCGCTCGGCCAGCAGCCGCCACTGCTCCGGGTGGGTCAGCAGCGCCAGGATCCCGTTGCCGATCAGATTGACGGTGGTCTCGCTGCCGGCCAGCGGCACAAAGGTCACCATCGGCACCAGCTCGGCCATGGTCATGCTGCCGTCGTCGACCAGCGGCAGCAGCCGGCTGATCATGTCGTCCCTGGGCTCGGCCTTGCGTTCCGCGATGATGTCGACGAGAAGTTCCGTGATCTCCTTGATCGCGGCCTCGGTGCTCTGCGTCTGCTCATAGGTGACCACACCCTCCAGCAGCGGCACCATCCGCCGGCTGATGCGGTGGAAGTCGGCGCGCGAACGCTCGGGGATGCCCACCAGATCGGCGATCACCGCGACGGGCAGCCGCTGCGCGAAGGCGGTCATGAAGTCGAACGGCCCGTCCTCGGCCAGGATGTCGTCGATCAGCCGGTCGCAGATCTCCTGGACGCGGGACCGCCAGCCGTCCGCCATCCGGTGGTTGAGCGTCGGGGCCGCGATACGACGCAGCCGGGTGTGGTCCGGCGGGTCGACGCCGAGCATCGAGTTGTCGAAGGCGATGAACTCCGGGTTCTTCTCACCGTTCGCCTTCCGCACCCCGACGCGTCGATCCCGCAGGATCTGGTTCGCGAGTCCGTGGTCGGCGGTCACCCAGGAGCCGAGCGTGCTCCGATGGAGCCGGCCTCTGGCCCTGGCCTCCTCGTAGTGCGGATAAGGGTTGTCCGGAACGCCCAGCACCTTGGCGTACGGGTCGCCCTGTGCCCCCTGGATCCGGATGAAGTCATGGAAGAAGGCCAGCTGCGCGCGCAGCTGCCTCTCAGTCGGCCGCATCCGCGCCAGCTCCTAACCCAGCCTCGCTCTGACATTCCCAGCGGCCAGACCCTAGTGACGGTCGCCCCCTACTGGACACCCCTACCCCTACCGCGACCGCTCTCAGGACGGGTGGCCCACCCACGACAGCAGGCTGGTCGGCAGGTCCGAACGACTGTTGATCTCCAACTTGCGGTACACCCGCGTCAGATGCTGCTCGACGGTGCTCACCGTCACAAACAGCTTTCTGGCGATCTGCCGGTTGGTGCAGCCCTGCGCCGCCAGCGAGGCGACCCGGCGCTCGGCGTCGCTCAGCTCGAAGATCGCCGGATCGTCCGTGAGCGGGGCGATCGACGGGACCGCCTCGGCGAGCGGATGGTGCTGCTCCGGCATGGTCACCATGATCTGGCTGGCCAGCTGCTGCGCCCGCCGGCCGATGACGCGGGCGCGGGTGTACTCGCCGAGCGCGTGCTGCGCGTTGCTCAGCTCCGCCAGCGCGTCGGCCAACTCCAACTGGTCACCGCTGGCCTGCAACAGCTCGACGGCCTCCCGCAGGATCGGCGGCCGGCCGCGCAGCTCGCTGGACGCGGCCAGCACGCGCAGCGTGATCCCCCGGGTGCGGGTGTTCCGGGTGCCCAGCCGCGCCAGCTGGTCGGCGGCCAGGGTGCCGGCGGAGAACCCGCCGGCCAGCCGGGCCGCGGCCAGATCGGTGCGCCAGGGCACCAGCCCCGGCAGGTCGGGACCCCAGCGCCGCATCAGCTCGCCACAGGCCTCGAAGTCCTCGATCGCGGCCTCGTGACTGCCACACGCCAGGTAGTAGTAGCCACGGGCCCGCCGGTAGTGCAGCCCGATCGTGGTCTGGAACATGGCCTCCGGCACCGCCATGTTCAGATGGCTGAGCGCCTGCTCCTTCTCACCCGCCCGGGTCGCGGTCATGACCAGGACGGACAGCGGAATACCGATGAGCACGCCAAGACCCTTGGGCGGGATCTGCCGAAGCGCGTCGCGGGCATGCCGCTCGGCTTCCGTCAGCGCACCCTGGCGATGGCTCACCATAGCCCGCAGCCCGGAGAGTGCGGCCAACCAGGTGGGCGCCGACCGCTGCCGCACCTCGTCCAACAGCCGATCGCACCAGGACGCCGCCGCGTCCAGGCAGTCCGCGTAGATCAGCGTCTCCAGGGCGATCAGCACGGGATAGAGGGTGCGGCCGTCCAGGCGGCAGCTCTGCAGCAGCGCCTTGGCGTCGGCCACCGCCTCGTCGGTGTATCCGGACGCGTGCACCGTCTGGACGATGCCCGCCGCCAGCGTCCGCAACTTGACGGTGGTGACGGGGCGCGCCAGCGAGGCCGCCGGCGGCTCCTTCACCGGCTCGACCACGCCCGGATACCAGTGCGCCAGCGCCATCCGGGCGCTGTGGAGATGCCCGGCCAGCTCGTGCCCCTCGGCCGCCCCCTCCGTCGCCGCCGTCGACTCCTCGACCCGGGCCAGCACCGACACCGCCTCGGCCGGCCGGCCGTACCACTCCAGCGGGGCGATCAACGCCAGCGACTCCTCGGCGGACAGCCGCCCCGATCCGGACGCGTCGAGCAGCCTGTCCACATGGCTCTCCGCGAACACGGGATCCAGCCGCCACTTCGCGCGCACCAGCAGCGCCTCGATGCCGACCCGGGAACCCGTATCGGTGTCCTCACGGTCGGCCAGCCGCAGGCAGTCGAGCGCCAGACCACCGTCGTCCTCCGTCAACGCCTGCTCGGCCGCCTTCAGCAGCACCGGCACCGACCCGGGCGGCATGGACTGCCGCGCCGCGACCCAGTGCCGCGCGACCCGCACCGGCGTGGCGCCGGCCCGGTCCAGCAGCTCGGCGATCCTGGCGTGCAACGCGGCGCGCTCCTGCGGGCTCATCAGATCGAGCACCACCTCGCGGGCCCGCTGATGACGCAGCCGGCCGTTCGCGACCAGCCCCGCCTCCGTCGCCGCGTTGACGGCCCAGTCGGTGGCCGGCGTCGTCCAGTCCAACAGCTCGGCGAGAAACGCGACGGACACCGCCTCGTCCAACGCGGCCACGGCACGCACCAACGGCAGCAGGCTGGGGTCGCTGCGCACCAGGCAGTTCAGCACGGCCTGCCCGAAGGCATGCCCGGAAGCCGGGATCGACGTCTCGGGATGACCGGCCCGCCGGCGCGCCTGCGCGGCCTTGATCTCCTCGACCAACGCCATCAGCAGCAACGGACTTCCACCGGTCGCCTCGTAGAGCGCCGCCGGCGTGTTGTCCTCCAGATCGACTGCCTCGGCCCGAAGCACCGTGGCGACCCCCACCGGCGACAGCATGTTGAGGCGGATCAGCTGGCGGTGCGGCTGGCTGAGCAGCTCGGCCCAGATCATCGGCTGCGTCGGTCGGACGGTGGTGGTGTCGCTGAGCACGACGAGGACCCGCGCCCGGTCGATCCGCCGCACCAGATAGCGCAGGCACTGCAGCGAGGCCGCGTCGACGAAGTGCGCGTCGTCGACACCGATCAGCAGCGGCACCCGTTCCGCCACGGCCAGCAGGATGCCGGTCAGACCGTGCAGAACGGGCATGACGACCTGGGCTATCGACCCGTCGTCGCTGTCGTGCAGCATCGACGTGAGCGCGCCGGCCTCCAACAGCCGTTGGACCCGCCCGGCCTCCTCGTCCGGCAGTTCCAACCCGGCGAAGATCTGTGTCATGGCGCCCATGGGGATGGACTGCTCGGCCTGCGATCCGGTGGCCCCGACATAGGCGACGCCCGCTGCGGCCGCCTCGCGCGCCAGACTGCGCAGCAGCTCGGTCTTGCCGACCCCGACCGGGCCACGGATGACGACCGACCCGCCGTTGCCGCCGAAACACTGGGCGAGGGAGGCACGTAGTACCGCCAGTTCGGCGTCCCATTCGACCGGCACCATAGACACACTCTCCCCGTTAGCTCACCAGTGGCCGCCCCTCCTCTCTCCGAACCTGACGCATCGTGCTGGTGGCCCGCACGACGGCAGTTACCGGATACCGCGACCTGCAGCGATATGAGGTTTCACCGCAGAGAGTTGGGCCCGCATCCACGTGCCCCGGGAGCTGCCAGAATCCTGCCACCGTGGTGCGGCGGCACGCAATGAACACGAGGTAACGCATAGCATTCCTTGGGTTTCCCACAGGTTCCACACAGACGAGCCGGGCAGAACGGACAGCCCTTTAAGGGGTGTTACCGGTCGGCTTGTCCGAATATGGCGCGGACAGGGAAACTCGCGGAGCCACCGGTAGGCGGCAGACAGCGCAGACGAAGTGGCCGGATGTCGCTGCCCGGCACGGGGCGGTCGCGGCGGATCCACAGGCCGGGGTCGTCCTGCGCGATCGTCATCCGCCAACCCCCCTCGCCGTCCTGTCGCCTGATCTCCGGGCGCATTCCAGTGATCGCCCGGAGATCATCTTCAGCGGCGGAGGGTACGGACGACAACCCCTACCGTGATCGCCCGCCCCCTATCGGCGGGCGCCGATCGACGCGGGGCCTCAGCCTTCCAACTCCTCGTCGATCAACGCGAAGATGGTGTCCGCCGTGGCGCTCTCCAGATCCCGGTCGTCGGTCGCGACCGGCCGCCGCTCCCCGCCCCGCACCCGCTCAAGCATGACCTCCAGCCGTGAACGGACCATCGCCCGTTCGCCGGCGGTCAGTTCGAGCTCCCCGGCCGTCAGCCCGGCAAGCTCGCCCTCCATCCGCGTCAACTCGTCCAGCAGCGTCTCGGCCGGCGTCCTGTCCGGCGGAACGAGCTCGTCTCGCAGATGGTCGGCCAACGAGGCCGGCGTCGGGTAGTCGAAGACCAGCATGGCCGGCAACCGGAGCCCGGTGGCCGCGTTGAGCCGGTTGCGCAGCTCGACGGCGGTCAGGGAGTCGAACCCGAGATCCTTGAACGGCCGGTCCGGCCCGATCGCCTCGGGCGAGGCATGCCCGAGGATGACGGCCGAGGAGGCCACCACCAGCTCCAGCAGCGCCACGTCCCGCTGCTGCGCCGACATCCCGGCCAGTTGCTCCGCCAGCGAGGGCCCGACCTGCGCCGCGCCGCCGACGGCCCGCCGGACCGGACGGCGCAGCAGCCCACGCAGCAGCGGAGGGATATCGGTGTCGAGGGACTGGATCGCGGTGAGGTCGAGGTTGACGGGGACGAGGTGGGGGGTGGGGTGGGTGAGGGCGGTGTCGAAGAGGGCGAGGCCCTGTTGGGTGGTGAGGGCGGCGCCGGCGCTGGTGGCACGCGACCGGTCGGCCCCGGCGAGTCCGCCGGTCATCGCACTGGCCTGCTCCCACAAACCCCAGCCGAGGGAGAGTGCGGGGAGTCCTTCGGTGCGGCGGCGGGTGGCGAGGGCGTCGAGGTAGGCGTTGGCGGCTGAGTAGTTGGCCTGCCCCGGGGTGCCGAAGGTGGCCGATACCGAGGAATACAGCACAAACATCGACAGGTCGGTGTCGTGGGTGAGTTCGTGCAGGTTGGTGGCCGCGGTGGCCTTGGCGCGGAGGACGGTGTTGAGCCGTTGGGGGGTGAGCGCGGTGAAGATGCCGTCGTCGAGTACGCCGGCGGCGTGGATGACGCCGGTGAGGGGTGCCTGGGTGGGGATGTCGGCCAGGACGGCCGCGAGAGCATCGCGGTCGGCGGCGTCGCAGGCGATGACCTGTGCTTGTGCGCCTAGTTCTTGTAGTTCGGCGGTGAGTTCGGGTGCGCCGGGGGCGTTGGGGCCTTGGCGGGAGAGGAGCAGGAGGTTGCGGGCGTTGTGTTGGGTGACCAGGTGGCGGGCGAGGAGGGTGCCGAGGGTGCCGGTGCCGCCGGTGATGAGGATGGTGCCGTGGGGGTTGAGGGGGGTGGGGAGGGTGAGGACGTTCTTGCCGATGTGTTTGGCCTGGGCCATGTGGCGCCAGGCGGAAATGGCTTCGCGGACATCCCAGACGGTGAGGGGGAGGGGGGTGAGGATGCCTTGTTCGAAGAGTGCGACGACTTGGGTGAGGATGTGGCCCATGCGGGTGGGGCCGGCGTCGGAGAGGTCGAAGGCGTGGTAGGGGACATCTAGGCCGGTGCGGATGTCGGTCTTGCCCATTTCGATGAACCGGCCGCCGGGCGCCAGGAGGCGTAGGGAGGCGTCCAGGAACTCACCGGCCAGGGAGTTCAGCACCACATCCACACCCCGGCCGTCCGTCGCCGTGCGGATGTGGTCTTCGAAGGCGAGGTCGCGGGAGGAGGCGATGTGTGTCGGGTCGACGCCGTTGTTGGTCACGGTGGGCCATTTGCTGGGGCTGGCGGTGGCGTAGACCTCCAGGCCCCAGTGCCGGGCCAGTTGTACGGCGGCCATGCCGACGCCGCCGGCGGCGGCATGGATGAGTACCGATTCGCCCTGGCTGACTCCGCCCAGATCCCGCAGGCCGTACCAGGCGGTGGCGAACACCAACGGCAGCGACGCCGCCTCCGCCCACGACCAGCCCTCCGGTACCCGCACCAGCAAACGACGATCGCTTACCGCTTCGGCGGCGAAGGCGCCGTCGAAGAATCCGAAGACCCGGTCTCCTGGTGCGAGATCGTCAACGTCGGGACCGACTTCGAGCACGATGCCTGCGGCTTCGGAGCCCATGACGCCGGGTTCTGGGTACATGCCCAGGCCGATGAGGACGTCGCGGAAGTTGACCCCGGCCGCCCGGATGGCGACCCGTATCTGACCGGCCTCCAGGGGTGGGGTGTCCACGGCCTCGATACGCAGGGACTCCAGAGTCCCATCTGTGCCCGGCAGCAGATGCCAGGTCCCGGAGGGGAGTTCCAGTCCACGCCCCGTGGCTCGGGTGAGTCGGGGTGCCAGCAATGCGCCGTCGCGGATGGCGAGTTGGGGTTCGTCCACTCCGTCCAGCAGCGTCAGGTCCAGGTCATCGGGGGTCGTGGGGTCGGCGTCGACCAGCACGATTCGGTCGGGGTGTTCGGACTGGGCGGAGCGCACCAGGCCCCATACCGCCGCGCCCACCTCGTCGACCACCGCACCGGGACCCGCAGGCATGGCACCTCGGGTCACCACCGCCAGACGGGAGGTTTGGGGGCGTTCCTCGTCCGCCAGCCATTCCTGCACATCGCGCAGTACCGCACCCAGTACCTGCTCCACCGGGCCGGTCCAGACCGGAAGGACGGTGAACTCCGCCTCACCGACGGAGCCGGTGCCGGGTGGCAGTGCGGTCCACTCCACCGCGAACAGCGCCTCATCGCCGCCGCGTTCGGTGGCGGAGGGGAGCTGATCGGCCGCTATGGCGCGCAACATCAGGGAACGAACGCTCGCCACCGGTGCGCCGGTGGCGTCGGCGGCTTCGACGATGACGCCTTCGCCTTCGGGACGGATCGCCACGCGCAGCACCGTCGCGCCGACGGCGAAGAGTTCCACTCCGGTCCAGGCGAAGGGAAGCCGTGGCCCGGCGACGGGTCCGGCGTCGTCGAGGACAAGACCGGATGGGTGGAGCGCGGCGTCGAGCAGGGCCGGGTGGATCCCGAAGGCGTCGACCCGCTCCCGGTCCGACTCCGGCAGGGCGACCTCGGCATAGACCCCGGACGCATCACGCCAGACCCCCCGTACCCCCTGGAACACCGGGCCATACCCGAAGCCACCGCCAGCGAGGACGTCATAGAACCCGTCGACATCCACCGCGACCGCGCCCTCCGGCGGCCACACCGACAGATCGAACGACGGGGCCTGGGGCTCGGACGGGGCGAGGAAGCCCGAGGCGTGCAGGATCCATGCGTCGGTGCCCTCGGTGCGGGCGTGGATATGCACCGGGCGGTCGTCCGAGGCGTTCGGGGCCTCGACCCGGACCTGCACCTGCACCCCGCCGGACTCCGGCAGCCCAAGCGGTGCGTGCAACACCAACTCGCGGACCTGTCCGCAGCCGACCTCCTGACCGGCCCGCAGCACCATCTCCACCAACGCCGCACCAGGGACGACGATTTGACCCAGCACGACATGGTCGGCCAGCCACGGCTGGGCGCCGAGCGACAACCGGCCGGTCAGCACCACCGCGTCACCGTCGGCCAGCGCTACCGCCGCGCCCAGCAGGGCGTGGCCGGCGCCCGCCAGGCCGACCGAGCCCAGGTCCCCGCTGCCCAGGTTCGGCCGTGGCCAGTACCGTTCGCGCTGGAACGCATATGTCGGCAGCTCGACGGCCCGGCCGCCCCAGCCGGCGAACACCGCCGGCCAGTCGATATCGACACCCACCGTCCACAGTCGGCCGACGGCGGTGACGGCGCTGTCGGTCTCCTCGTGGTCCTTGCGGAGGAGGGGGGTGAACACGCCTTCTGCGACGGTCTCCTGTGCCATGCCGGAGAGCACCCCGTCGGGGCCCAGTTCGAGGTACCGCGTGACGCCCATCGCCTCCAGCGCCCCGGCGCCGTCGGCGAAGCGGACCGTTTCACGGACCTGCTTGAGCCAGTACTCCGGCTCCTGCAACAACCCCGGCTCGGCCACCGCACCCGTCAGGTTTGAAACGATCGGAATCCGGGCGGGGTTAAACGTCAACCCGGTCAATACCGAGGCGAACTCGTCCAGCATCGGCTCCATCAACGCCGAGTGGAACGCATGCGAGACCGTCAGAACGTTGAACCGCCGGTCCTGCCTCGCACATTCGACGGCGTAGCGGTCGATGGCCTCGACGGGGCCGGAGAGGACCACGGAACGGGGGCCGTTGACAGCGGCGATGTCAAGGCCCGAGTCGGCGACGTCGGCCTCGGTGGCCTGGACGGCGAGCATTACGCCGCCGCTCGGTAGCGCCTGCATCAGCCGGCCGCGTTCCGCGACCAGCACACACGCATCGTCCAGCGACAGCACCCCGGCGACATGCGCGGCGACGATCTCACCCAGCGAGTGCCCCAGCAGCACGTCGGGAACCAGGCCCCAGGACTCGACCAGCCGGAACAGCGCGACTTCGAGCGCGAACAGGCCGGCCTGCGCCCAGCCCGTTAGGTCGAGGTCAATGCCATCCGTCAGGACCTCGCGGAGGGGGCGTTCCAGTCGCGCGTCAAGACGAGCGCAGACCGCGTCAAAAGCATCGGCGTAGACCGGGAACGCCTCGTACAACCCCAGGCCCATGCCGGCGCGTTGCGAGCCCTGACCGGTGAACAGGAACGCGGTGCGGCCATCGGCGGCGGCACCCGTGGCAAGCACATCCCCGCCCGTGGCCAGGACGGCTCGATGCTCCAAAGCGGCTCGGGTGGTGGCCAACGACCAGCCGACATCCACCGGAGCCAGCTCCGGGCGGTCGGCGACAAAGGACCGCAGCCGTTCGATCTGGGGCTGCAACGCGGCCTCGGACTTCGCCGACACCAGCCAGGGCACCAGCTTTGGCGCCTGCCGCGTCGCCACGACCACAACGGGCTCGGGCTCGGGGGCCTGTTCGAGGATGACATGGGCATTGGTGCCGCTGATCCCGAACGACGACACCGCCGCGCGGCGCGGCCGGTCGGCCTGCGGCCAGTCCCGTGCCTCGGTCAGCAACTCCACCGCGCCCTCTGCCCAGTCCACCTGCGGCGAGGGCGCGTCCACATGCAGCGTCGCCGGCATCAGCCCATGCCGCAGAGCCATGATCATCTTGATCACGCCCGTCGCACCGGCCGCCGCCTGGGTATGGCCGATGTTCGACTTGATCGACCCCAGCCACAGCGGCTCCTCGTTCTCGCCCCGCTCCTGGCCATAGGTCGCCAGCAGCGCCTGCGCCTCGATCGGGTCACCGAGACGGGTGCCGGTGCCATGGGCCTCGACGATGTCGATATCGGCGCCGGTGAGTTGGGCGTTGGCCAGGGCCTGGTGGATGACGCGTTGCTGGGAGGGCCCGTTCGGCGCGGTCAGGCCGTTGGACGCACCGTCCTGGTTGACGGCGCTGCCCCGGACGACGGCGAGAACGGGGTGGTTGTTGCGTCGCGCGTCGGAGAGACGTTCCACCACCAGGATGGCCGCGCCTTCGGACCAGCCGGTGCCGTCGGCCGCGGCGGCGAAGGACTTGCAGCGGCCGTCGGCGGCCAGCCCGCCCTGGCGGGCGAAGTCGACAAAGACTCCCGGGGTGGACAGCACGGTCACGCCGCCGGCCACCGCCAGATCGCACTCACCCGACCGCAACGCCTGCGACGCCAGATGCAACGCCACCAGGGAGGAGGAGCAGGCCGTATCGACCGTGACCGCCGGGCCCTCAAGACCGAAGACATAGGCCGCCCGACCGGACAGCACACTTCCCGCGTTACCGGTGCCCAGAAACGCGTCCACGCCCTCCGGCGCGACGCCCAGACTCTGTGCGTACTCGTGGTACATCACGCCCGCGTAGACGCCGGTCGCGGAGCCGCGCAGCGACAACGGGTCGAGACCGGCGGATTCGAACGCCTCCCAGACGCCTTCCAGCAGCAGCCGCTGCTGCGGGTCCATGGCCTGCGCCTCACGCGGCGAGATCCCGAACAGTCCCGCGTCGAACTCGCCCGCGCCGGTGACAAAGCCACCCACGCCGGACACCCCGCTCCAGGCCACCTCCCACCAGCGATCGTCCGGGAAGTCCGTCATCCCGTCCTCGCCGGCCACGACCAGGTCCCACAACCCGGCCGGCGAGACCACACCGCCCGGCAGTCGGCAGGACATGCCGACGATCGCGATCGGCTCGTCCGCCGCAGCCGGCGCCGGGCGGCGCGGTGCCGCCACGGCCGGCTCGTCGGCGCCCGACAACAGATCGGCCAGATGACCGGCGAGCACCTGAACGTTGGGGTAGTCGAACACCAGCGTCGCGGGCAGCCGCAGCCCGGTGGCGGCATTGAGCTGGTTGCGCAGTTCGACGGCGGTCAGGGAGTCGAAGCCCAGGTCCTTGAACGCCTGCCGCTCCCCGATGGCGTCGGCGGAGGTGTGGCCCAGGACCTGGGCCACCTCGGTCAGGACCATCTCCTGCAGCAGCGTGCGCCGCTCGGCCGGCGACAGTCCTGCCAACTGCCGCAGCAGCTGCGGCTCGCCCCCCGCCGCGCGCCCGGCCCGCCGGACCACGGCGGCCGGCACAAAACCACGCAACAGCGCCGGGATCGGGCTGGCCGAACCCCAGGACCGCAGGGCGCCGACGTCCAGCAGCATCGGCACGACGGTGGCCCGGTCCACGCCCAGCGCCGCGTCGAACAGGGCCAGGCCCTGTGCGTCCGACAGACCAGGACCGAGACGGGACACACGATCCTGCAGATGCCCCGTCATCCCGCTGGCCTGCTCCCACAGGCCCCAGCCGAGGGAGAGTGCGGGGAGTCCTTCGGTGCGGCGGCGGGTGGCGAGGGCGTCGAGGTAGGCGTTGGCGGCCGCGTAGTTGGCCTGTCCCGGGGTGCCGAAGGTTGCGGCGACGGAGGAGTAGAGAACGAACATCGACAGGTCGGTGTCGTGGGTGAGTTCGTGCAGGTTGACGGCGGCGGTGGCCTTGGCGCGGAGGACGGTGTTGAGCCGTTGGGGGGTGAGGGCGGTGAAGATGCCGTCATCGAGTACGCCGGCGGCGTGGATGACGCCGGTGAGGGGTGTCCGGGTGGGGATGTCGGCCAGGACGGCCGCGAGGGCGTCGCGGTCGGCGGCGTCGCAGGCGACGACCCGTGTCTGTGCGCCCAGTTTCTCCAGTTCGGCGACCAGGTCGGGTGCGCCTGGAGCGTTGGGGCCTTGGCGGGAGAGCAACAACAGGTGCTGCACGCCGTGTTGGGCGGCGAGGTGGCGGGCGAGGAGGCCGCCGAGGGTGCCGGTGCCGCCGGTGATGAGTACGGTGCCGTCCGGGTTCGGTGACACCGCTGGCTCCGTGGCGGCCGTCACTCGTACCAGTCGCGGGACCAGCAACTGGCCGTTGCGGATGGCGATCCCCGGCTCGTCACCACCGGCCAGGAGCGCTAGGTCCAGGTTGTCGGTCGTGGGGTCGGTGTCCACGAGGATGATGCGGTCCGGATGTTCCGACTGGGCGGAGCGCACCAGGCCCCATACCGCCGCGCTCACCTCATCGACCGCGTCGTCGGGGGTGGCGGGGACGGCCCCTCGGGTCACCACGGCCAGACGGGAGCCAACCGAGTCCTCGTTCGCCAACCACTCCTGCATCTGGCGCAGTAGGTCGCCGAGTACCTGTTCCAGTGGGCCTTCGCCGGTCGTGAGGGTGGTGAGGTCGGTTGGTTGGGTCTGGGGGGTTGTGGTGAGGGTGGTCCAGTCGATGGCGAAGAGTGCGTCGTCGGTGGGTCCG
The DNA here is from genome assembly GCF_000974485.1 of Streptomyces sp. NBRC 109706. Classification (GTDB taxonomy): domain Bacteria; phylum Actinomycetota; class Actinomycetes; order Streptomycetales; family Streptomycetaceae; genus Streptomyces. The sequence goes on from NZ_BBOM01000008.1 coordinate 592,373, forward strand.
GTTGGGGTGAGTTGGTCCGCCGATATCGTGCGGGACATCAACGAGCGTATGCGTGCGACTGGTTGGCCGAGGCCGTCGGCCGCCCGCACCTGGACGCCTTCGCCCTCGGGGACGATCGCCACCCGCAACGCCGTCGCGCCGACCGCGAAGAGCTGCACGCCCGACCAGGCGAACGGCAACCGAGGCCCGGAGGCTTCGTCGTCGCCGGCCAGCAGGCCGGTGGGATGCAAGGCGCTGTCCAGGAGCGCGGGATGGATGCCCAGCCCTTCGACCCCGTCCGTGTTGGGCAGCGTGACGTCGGCATAGATGCCGGACTCGTCGCGCCAGGCCGCTTGCACACCCTGGAACATCGGGCCGTAGGCGAAGCCGGCGCCGGTCAACGCCTCGTAGAAACCGGACAGTTCCACCGGTAGAGCGTCTTGCGGCGGCCATACGGCCATATCGAAATCGGGTGCCTGGAGTTCGGATGCGGCGAGGAAACCGGAAGCGTGCAGGGCCCATTCGTCCGAGCCCTCGGCGCGGGCGTGGATGTGGATGGGGCGGTCGCCCGCCGCGTCCGGGGCCTCGACCCGCACCTGAACCTGCGCCGCGCCCGACTCCGGCAACACCAACGGCGACTGCAACACCAACTCGCGGACCAGACCGCAGCCAACCTCCTGGCCGGCCCGCAACGCCATCTCCACCAACGCCGTGCCGGGGACGACGATTTGGCCCAGCACCACGTGGTCGGCCAGCCACGGCTGCCCGCCCGTAGACAACCGACCGGTCAGCAGTATCCCGTCACTGTCGGCCAGTGCCACCACGGAACCCAGCAACGCATGGCCCGTGCCCTCGATGCCGAGCGCACCCGCATCCCCGGCGATCACATTCGACTGAGCCCAGTACCGTTCGCGTTGGAAGGCATAGGTCGGTAGCTCGACCACCCGCCCGCCCCAACCGTCGAATATCGAGGCCCAGTTGACGTCGGCGCCTGCTGTCCAGAGGCGGCTGATGGCGGTGAGGGTGGTGTCGGGTTCGTCGCGGTCCTTGCGGAGGAGGGTGGCGAAGGTCGCGTCGGCGGCGGTGGTCTCTTGGGCCATGCCGGAGAGGACTCCGTCGGGGCCGAGTTCGAGGTAGCGGGTCACGCCCATGGCTTCGAGTGTGGTGAGGGCGTCGGCGAAGCGGACCGTCCCACGGACCTGCTTCAGCCAGTAGTCGGGCTGTTGTATCTGGCCGGGTTCGGCTATGGCGCCGGTCAGGTTGGAGACGATGGGGATGTCGGCGGGGTTGAACGTCAGCCTGGCTAGGACCGAGGCGAATTCGTCCAGCATCGGTTCCATGAGGGCGGAGTGGAACGCGTGCGAGACGGTCAGGATGGTGAACCGCCAGCCGCGCTGGGCGCATTCGGCGGCGTAGCGCTCGATGGCGTCGCTGCTGCCGGAAAGCACCACGGAGTTCGGGCCGTTGACGGCGGCGAGGTCCAAGCCGGACTCGGCGACGTCGGCTTCGGTGGCCTGGACGGCGAGCATTCCGCCGCCGGTCGGCAGGGCCTGCATCAGGCGTCCGCGTTCCGCGACCAGGGTGCATGCGTCGTCCAGATCGAGGACTCCGGCGACATGGGCGGCGACGATCTCGCCCAATGAGTGGCCCAACAACACATCCGGCGTGATGCCCCAGGACTCCACCAGACGGAACGCGGCGACTTCGAGGGCGAAGAGGCCGGCCTGCGCCCACCCCGTCTGGTCCAGATCGGCGCCGTCGGTCAGGACCTCGCGCAGCGGTCGTTCCAGTCGCATGTCCAGTCGGGCGCAGACCGCGTCGAAGGCTTCGGCGTAGACGGGGAAGGTCTCGTACAACCCCAGGCCCATGCCGGCGCGTTGCGCACCCTGGCCGGTGAACAGGAACGCGGTCCGCCCCTCGGTAGCGACACCCGCGGCCAGCACATCCCCGTCGTCGGCCAGCACCGTCCGGTGCTCAAGAGCGGCGCGCGTGGTCGCCAACGACCAGGCGATATCGATGGCGTCCAGCGCCGGACGTTCGGCGGCAAAGGATCGCAACTGCGAAACCTGGGCCCGTAGCGCGGCCTCGATCTTGGCGGACACCACCCATGGCACCAGTGCGGGGGCTTGTCGCGTCGCGATGGTCGCGATGGGTTCGGGCTCAGGTTCGGGGGCTTGTTCCAGGATCACATGGGCGTTGGTGCCGCTGATACCGAACGACGACACCGCCGCGCGGCGGGGCCGGTCCGCCTCGGGCCATTCCCGCGCCTCGGTGAGCAACGCGACCGCGCCGGCCGACCAGTCGACCTGGGGCGATGGCTCGTCCACATGCAGGGTGGCGGGCATCAGGCCATGCCGCAGGGCCATCACCATCTTGATCACGCCGGCCGCTCCGGCGGCCGCCTGGGTGTGGCCGATATTGGATTTGATCGAACCCAGCCACAACGGACTGTTCTGGTCCCGGTCTTGGCCGTAGGTGGCCAGGAGCGCCTGGGCTTCGATCGGGTCGCCGAGGCGGGTGCCCGTCCCGTGCGCTTCGACGGTGTCGATATCGGCGCCGGTGAGGTGGGCGTTGGCCAGGGCCTGGCGGATCACCCGCTGCTGGGAGGGACCGTTCGGGGCCGTGAGGCCGTTGGAGGCGCCGTCCTGGTTGACGGCGCTGCCGCGCATCACCGCCAGCACCTGGTGTCCGTTGCGCTGGGCATCGGAGAGTCGTTCGACGAGGAGGAGGCCGACGCCCTCGGCCCAGCCGGTGCCGTCGGCGGCGGCCGCGAAGGACTTGCAGCGGCCGTCGGAGGCCAGACCGTCCTGACGGTCGAACTCGGCGAAGGCGCCCGGGGTGACCATCACCGTGACGCCACCGGCCAACGCCAGCTCACACTCGCCCGACCGCAGGGCCTGGGCGGCCAGATGCAGAGCGACCAGGGATGACGAACAGGCGGTGTCGACGGTCACCGCCGGGCCCTCAAGGCCGAATGTGTAGGCGAGGCGGCCGGAGATCACGCTGTTCGCCGTGCCGGTCAGCAGATGTCCCTCGGCGCCGGCGACACCGTTGCCACCGTATCCGGAGGGGGACGCGCCAGCGAAGACGCCGACACTGCGGCCTCGGAGCGAGCGGGGGTTCATCCCGGCGGATTCGAGGGTTTCCCAGGCCGCTTCCAGCAGCAGCCGCTGCTGCGGATCCATGGCCAGGGCCTCACGCGGCGAGATCCCGAACAGGCCGGCGTCAAACTCGTCCGCGTCCTGGACAAACCCACCCAAAGAGGCCGTGCCATCGAGTATCCCGGTAGGCCAGCCACGGTCGTCAGGGAAGGGGGTGATGCCGTCGCCGCCGTCGCTGACCAGGTCCCACAGCTGCTCCGGTGAGGTGACCCCGCCGGGGTAGCGGCAGGCCATGCCCACGATCGCGATCGGCTCGTCGGTGGTGGCGGTGCTCACCCGGGCCGGCAGCAGGCTCGCCGGCTGCGCGGTGCCCAGGAACTGCGACAGCAGAAAGTCGCTGAGGACGGTCGGGTTGGGGTAGTCGAAGACCAGCGTCGCGGGCAGCGTCAGCCCGGTGTGCGCGGTGAGCAGGTTGCGCAGCTCGACCGCCATCAGCGAGTCGAACCCCAGGTCCCGGAACGCCCGTCCCGGCTCGATGGCGTCCGCACCCGCCGTATGCCCCAGCACCACGGCGGCCTGGTCACGTACCAGGTCCAGCAGAATGCGGGCTCGTTCCGAGATGGGAGAGTCCAGGAGTTGCAGTCGCAACTCCGACCCGGCATCGTCGTTTGGCGCGGTGGTCTGGAGGGTGTCCGTTGCCTCCGGGAGGTCGGACAGCAGCGGGCTGGGGCGGGCCGAGGTGAAGGCCGGCGCGAAGACGGACCAGTCGACGTCGGCGACCGTGACATGGGGCTCGCGGCCGTCGACGGCCTGGGCCAGTGCCTGGATGGCGAGGGTGGGGTCCATCGGGATGAGGCCACGCCGGCGTAGGGCGGCTTCGGCTTCGCCTTGGGCGGCCATGCCGCCGCCGGCCCAGGGGCCCCAGGCCACCGCCGTGCCCGGCAGGCCACGGTCGTGGCGGTGCTGTACCCAGGCGTCGAGGAAGGTGTTTCCGGCGGCGTAGGCGCCTTGGGTGCCGCTGCCCCAGGTGGCGGAGATTGAGGAGAACACCACAAACAGATCCAGCGACAGCCCCGCCGTCAGCTCGTCCAGATGCCTCGTTCCGTCGACCTTGGCCCGCAGCACGTCGGCCACGGCCTCGGTGGTGGTCCACGCCAGCGTTTCGGGGTTGTCGACGCCGGCCGCGTGGACGATTCCCGTCAGCTCCGGGATATCGGCGATGACGCTGGTCAGAGTGTCGCGGTCGGCCACATCGCAGGCCACGACCGTGGTGCGGGCGCCGAGTTCGGCCAGTTCCTCGACCAGACCCTCCGGCGCGATGCCTCGACGGCTGGTCAGAACGAGATGTGGCGCACCACGTCCGGCAAGCCAGCGGGCCACCTCCGCGCCCAAGGCGCCCGTGCCGCCGGTGATCAGCACGGTGCCGGAGGGCCCCCAACCCGCGCCGGTGACCGCCGCCGGCACCGCCCGAGCCAACCGTCGGCCGTAGACCCCGGAGCTGCGCACCGCGATCTGGTCCTCGCCGCCACCGCCGGCCAGGATGCCGGCGAGCCGGGCGCCGGCTCGGGCGTCCAACTCGGCCGGGACGTCGATGAGTCCGCCCCAGCGCCCCGGGAACTCCAGCGCGGCGACGCGGCCCAGGCCCCACACCGTGGACTGCTCCGGATCGGCCAGCCGGTCCGAGCGACCGATCGACACCGCGCCCCGCGTCACCACCCACAGCGGCGCCGACACCTCACCCAGGGCCTGCACCACCGTCAACGTCTCGGCCCACCCGGAGGCGGACAGCACCACGCCCACGACCTCGGGCAGAGAAGACACGTCCTCGGCCGGGACATTGACCACGGTGGCGCCAGCGGCGGACAGCGCGGCCGACACCTCCGCGTCCTCCGAACCCACCACCGCCCATACGCCGGTCAGCGCCGACGAGGACAAGCCGTCCAACGGCTTCCAGTTGATCTGGTACCGCCATGAGCCCAGCGTCGACCGCTCCCGGTGACGCTGGCGCCAGGCGGCCAGCGCGGGCAACGCCGACTCAAGACCGGCCAGTTCCGCCAGATCCTCGCGCTCCACCGCATCCCAGAACGCGGAGTCCACCAGCCCCTCGCCGGTACTGGCCGGCACCGCAAGCTCCGGCCAGTACCGTTCCCGCTGGAAGGCATAGGTCGGTAGCTCGACAATCCGGCCGCCCCAACCGTCGAATATCGAGGCCCAGTTGACGTCGGCGCCTGCTGTCCAGAGGCGGCTGATGGCGGTGAGGGTGGTGTCGGGTTCGTTGCGGTCCTTGCGGAGGAGGGTGGCGAAGGTCGCGTCGGTGACGGTGGTTTCCTGGGCCATGCCGGACAGGACTCCGTCGGGGCCCAGTTCGAGGTAGCGGGTCACGTTCATGGCTTCGAGCGCGGTGACGCCGTCGGCGAAGCGGACGGTTTGGCGGACCTGTTGGAGCCAGTAGTCGGGTTGTTGTATCTGGCCTGGTTCGGCTGTGGTGCCGGTCAGGTTGGAGACGATGGGGATGCGGGCGGGGTTGAACGTCAACCCGGTCAGGACCGAGGCGAATTCCTCCAGCATGGGTTCCATCAGGGCGGAGTGGAACGCATGTGAGACGGTCAGGATGGTGAACCGCCGGCCCTGGCTGGCGCATTCGGCGGCGTAGCGCTCGATGGCGTCGCTGCTGCCGGAGAGGACCACGGAGTTCGGGCCGTTGACGGCGGCGATGTCCAGGCCGGACTCGGCGACGTCGGCCTCGGTGGCCTGGACGGCGAGCATTCCGCCGCCGGTCGGCAGCGCCTGCATCAGGCGTCCGCGCTCCGCCACCAGAATGCACGCATCGTCCAGCGACAACACCCCCGCGACATGGGCGGCGACGATCTCGCCCAACGAGTGGCCCAGCAGCACATCGGGGACCAGGCCCCAGGACTCCACCAGGCGGTAGGCGGCGACTTCGAGGGCGAAGAGGCCGGCCTGGGCCCATCCCGTCTGGTCCAGATCGGCGCCGTCGGTCAGGACTTCGCGCAGCGGTCGTTCCAGTCGCATGTCCAGTCGGGCGCAGACCGCGTCGAAGGCTTCGGCGTAGACGGGGAAGGTCTCGTACAACCCCAGGCCCATGCCGGCGCGTTGCGCACCCTGGCCGGTGAACAGGAACGCGGTCCGCCCCTCGGCCGCGATGCCTGCGGCCAGCTCCTCATCGCCGGCCAGCACCGCGCGATGTTCCAACGTGGCTCTGGTCGTGGCCAGTGACCAGCCGATGTCGACCGGCTCCAAGGCGGGCCGTTCGGCGGCGAAGGATCGCAGCTGTGCCACCTGCGCCCGTAGCGCGGCCTCGGTCTTGGCCGATACCACCCATGGGACTAGCCCGGGGGCTTGTCGCGTTGTGATGGTCGCGATGGGTTCGGGCTCAGGTTGGGGGGCTTGTTCCAGGATCACATGGGCGTTGGTGCCGCTGATACCGAACGACGACACCGCCGCGCGGCGGGGCCGGTCCGCCTCGGGCCATTCCCGTGCCTCGGTGAGCAATGCGACCGCGCCGGTCGACCAGTCGACCGCCGGCGAGGGTTCGTCCACATGCAGCGTCGCCGGGAGTACGCCGTGGCGCATGGCCATGACCATCTTGATCAGGCCGGCGACGCCGGCCGCCGCCTGCGTATGACCGATGTTGGATTTGATCGAGCCCAGCCACAACGGTTCGCCCGCCGCCCGGTCTTGACCGTAGGTGGCCAGCAATGCCTGGGCTTCGATCGGGTCGCCAAGACGGGTGCCCGTCCCGTGCGCTTCCACGGTGTCGATGTCCGCGCTGGTGAGGTGGGCGTTGGCCAGGGCCTGGCGGATGACGCGTTGTTGGGAGGGTCCGTTGGGGGCGGTGAGGCCGTTGGAGGCGCCGTCCTGGTTGACCGCGCTGCCGCGCACCACCGCCAGCACCCGGTGTCCGTTGCGCTGGGCATCGGACAGTCGTTCCACCAGCAGCATGCCGACACCCTCGGCCCAGCCGGTCCCGTCCGCCGCAGCGGCGAAGGACTTGCAGCGACCATCGGAGGCGAGCCCGTCCTGACGGTCAAATTCCGCGACCGCGCCCGAGGTGACCATCACCGTCACACCACCGGCCAGCGCCAGGCTGCACTCGCCAGACCGCAACGCCTGCGACGCCCAGTGCAGGGCGACCAGCGACGACGAGCAGGCGGTATCGACGGTGACCGCAGGGCCCTCAAGGCCGAATGTGTAGGCGATCCGCCCCGAGATCACGCTGCTTGCCGTACCGGTCAGCAGATGACCGTCGGCCCCCACCACTCCGGTGCCATAGCCGGACGGGGAGGCGCCGGCGAATACCCCGACCGGCTCGCCATGCAGGGAACGTGGGTCCAGCCCCGCAGACTCGAAGGTCTCCCAGGCTGTTTCCAGCAGCAGCCGTTGCTGTGGGTCCATGGCCAGGGCCTCGCGCGGTGAGATGCCGAACAGGTCGGCGTCGAACTCGTCCGCGTCATGGACGAATCCGCCCAGGCCGCCGCCGACCTCGGTCATGCCGGCCGGCCAGCCGCGATCCGTCGGGAAGGGGGTGATGCCGTCCGTTGCGCTCTCGACCAGCTCCCAGAGCTGCTCCGGTGTGGTGACTCCGCCGGGGTAGCGGCAGGCCATGCCGACGATGGCGATCGGCTCATCCACCGCCGTGCCGGTGGCCAACACCGGTAGCCCGGTGTTCTGCTGGGCGTCTCCGATCAGCTGCGGCAGGAGGTGGTCGGTCAGTGCGGTCGGGTTGGGGTGGTCGAAGACCAGGGTGGCCGGGAGGGGGAGCCCGGTGTGGGTGGTGAGCAGGTTGCGCAGTTCGACGGCCATCAGGGAGTCGAAGCCCAGGTCGCGGAACGCCCGTCCCGGTTCGATGGCGTCCGCGCCTGCGGTGTGCCCCAGCACCACGGCGGCCTGGGCGCGGACCAGGTCCAGCACCATCGGGTGCCGCTGCGCGACGGTGGCCGTGACAAGCCGTTGACGCAGCTCCGACTCGGCATCGCCGCCCGGCGCGGTGCTCTGGAGGGTGTCGGCGGCTTCCGGGAGTTCGGACAGCAGCGGGCTGGGACGGGCCGAGGTGAAGGCCGGTGCGAAGACGGACCAGTCGACGTCGGCGACCGTGACATGCGACTCCTGGCCGTCGACGGCCTGAGCCAAGGCCTGGATGGCGAGGGTGGGGTCGATCGGTGCCAACCCGCGTCGGCGCAACTCCTGTTCGGCTTCGCCTTGGGCGGCCATTCCGCCGCCGGCCCAGGGGCCCCAGGCCACCGCCGTGCCCGGCAGGCCACGGTCGTGGCGGTGCTGCACCCAGGCATCCAGGAACGCGTTACCGGCGGCGTAGGCCCCCTGGGTGCCACTACCCCAGGTCGCGGAAATCGACGAGAACACCACAAACAGATCGAGGGGGAGATCCCGGGTGAGTTCGTCCAGGTGCCTGGTCCCGTCGACCTTGGGCCGCAGCACGTCGGCCACGGCCTCGGTGGTGGTCCATGCCAGCGCTTCGGGGTTGTCGACCCCGGCCGCGTGCACCACACCCGTCAGATCCGGAACACCCGCGATCACCTCGGCCAGGGCGTCGCGGTCGGCTACATCGCAGGCAACGACCGTGGTGCGGGCGCCGAGTTCGGCCAGTTCCTCGACCAGCCCCTCCGGCGCGATGCCGCCACGGCTGGTGAGCACCAGATGTGGCACACCGCGTCCCGCGAGCCAGCGGGCGACTTCCGCGCCCAACGCGCCCGTGCCACCGGTGACCAACACCGATCCCGAAGGCCCCCAGCCCGCGCCCGCCACGGCCGCCGGCACCGCCCGCACCAACCGCCGCCCGTACACACCAGACCCCCGCACCGCGACCTGATCCTCACCACCATCACCCGCACCGGCCAGGACACCGACCAACCGGGCACCCGCCCGCGCGTCCAACCCGACCGGAACATCAACCAACCCACCCCAACGCCCCGGGAACTCCAACGCCGCGACCCGACCCAGACCCCACACCACCGCCAACTCCGGATCCGTCAACCGATCCGACCGCCCGATCGACACCGCACCCCGCGTCACCACCCACAACGGCGCCGACACCGCACCCAACGCCTGCACCACCCCCAACGTCTCCACCCACCCCGACGCCACCAACACCACACCCGCCACCTCAGGCAGACCCGCCACCTCCTCCGCCGCAACCCCCACCACCGTCGCCCCGGCAGCCGACAACGCCGCCGACACCTCCACATCCTCCAAACCCACCACCGCCCACACACCCGACAACACCGCCGGAACCAACCCCGTCAACGGCCTCCAAGTGATCTGGTATCGCCAGGAGTCGAGTGTGGAACGTTCCTGGTGACGCCGCCGCCAGGCGGACAGGGCAGGCAACGCCGACTCAAGACCGGCCAACTCCTCCAGATCCCCACGCTCCACCGCATCCCAGAACGCGGAGTCGACCAGGCCCCCGCCGGTGTTGGTCGCCATCGAGAACTCGGGCCAGAAGCGTTGCCGCTGGAAGGCATAGGTCGGCAGATCAACAACCCGTCCACCCCAACCAGCAAAAACCGCCGACCAGTTGATGTCGACACCGGCCGTCCACAGGCGACTGATGGCGATAACGGCGGTATCGGTCTCCTCGTGCTCCTTACGCAACAGCGGAGCGAACGTGGCATCGGCAACGGTCTCCTGGGCCATACCGGAGAGCACGCCATCGGGGCCCAGTTCGAGGTATCGCGTGACGCCCATTGCTTCCAGCGCCGTAGCACCGTCGGCGAAGCGGACGGTTTCACGGACCTGCTTGAGCCAGTACTCCGGTTCCTGCAACAACCCCGGCTCGGCCACCACCCCGGTCAGGTTCGAAACGATCGGAATCCGCGCCGGGTTGAACGTCAACCCGGCCAGAACAGTGGCGAATTCGTCCAGCATCGGCTCCATCAACGCCGAATGGAACGCATGTGACACCGACAACACATTGAACCGCCAACCCCGCTCCCCACACTCCGCCGCATACCGCTCAACCGCCGCCACATCCCCCGACAACACCACCGAACGAGGCCCATTCACCGCCGCAACATCCAAACCAGAGTCGGCGACATCCGCCTCACTCGCCTGGACCGCCAGCATCCCGCCACCCGACGGCAGCGCCTGCATCAACCGCCCCCGCTCCGCCACCAACACACACGCGTCATCCAGATCAAGAACCCCCGCAACATGCGCCGCGACGATCTCACCCAACGAGTGCCCCAACAACACATCCGGCGTGACACCCCAGGACTCCACCAACCGAAACAGCGCGACTTCGAGGGCGAACAGGCCGGCCTGCGCCCACCCCGTCTGATCCAGGTCAACGCCGTCGGTCAGAACCTGACGCAGCGGACGCTCCCCCCGCATGTCCAACCGGGCACACACCGCGTCAAAGGCCTCGGCGAACACCGGGAACGCCTCATACAACCCCAACCCCATCCCCGCCCGCTGCGAACCCTGCCCCGTGAACAAAAACGCGACCCGACCCTCCCCAGCCACGCCCGACGCCAACTCCCCATCACCATCAAGCACCACCCGGTGCTCCAACGCCGCCCGCGTCGTGGCCAGGGACCACCCCACATCCACCGCATCCAACTCCGGCCGCCCGTCCACAAACGACCGCAACCGCGCAACCTGCCCCCGCACCCCCACCGCCGACCTCGCCGACACCACCCACGGCACCAACCCCGACCAACCAACCGTGGATTCGGTAACCGGCTCAGACTCAAGCCCAGGCGCCTCCTCCAAAATCACATGCGCATTCGTGCCGCTCATTCCGAACGACGACACCGCCGCCCGCCGAGGCCGATCCACCTCGGGCCAGGAACGCGTCTCCGTCAACAACGACACCGCGCCCGCCGACCAGTCCACCCCGGGCGAGGGCTCATCCACATGCAGGGTCTCCGGCAACACCCCCTGCCGCAACGCCAGCACCATCTTGATCACACCCGCGATGCCGGCGGCCGCCTGGGCGTGGCCGATGTTGGACTTGATCGAGCCCAGCCACAGCGGCTCGCCGTCCTCACCGCGCTCCTGGCCGTAGGTGGCCAGCAGCGCCTCCGCCTCGATCGGGTCACCAAGCCGGGTGCCCGTGCCGTGCGCCTCGACCACATCCACATCGGCACCGGTCAACCGCGCATTGGCCAACGCCTGCCGGATCACCCGCTGTTGAGAAGGACCGTTCGGCGCCGTCAGACCGTTCGACGCGCCGTCCTGATTCACCGCCGAACCCCGCACCACCGCAAGAACCTCATGCCCGTTGCGCCGCGCGTCCGACAGCCGCTCCACCAACAGCACACCCACACCCTCGGACCACCCGGTCCCGTCCGCCGCAGCCGCGAACGACTTGCACCGGCCATCGCCCGCCAGGCCGAGGTGTCGGGAGAAGTCCGCGAACGCGGTCGGGGTGGCCATCACCGTCGCGCCGCCGACCAGGGCGAGATCGCACTCTCCCTGTTGGAGCGCCTGCGCCGCCAGATGCAGGGCCACCAGCGACGAGGAGCACGCGGTGTCCACCGTCAACGCCGGGCCCTCAAGGCCGAAGGTGTAGGCGATGCGGCCGGAGAGGACCGAGGCCGAGTTGCCGGTGCCTCGGTGGCCTTCGGCGTCCTGGTCGCCACCGCCGAGGATGCCGACATAGTCCTGGCCGCTGGTGCCGACGAACACCCCGGTGCGGCTGCCGTGTGCCGCTCGGGGCGGGATTCCGGCGCGTTCGAACGCTTCCCATGACACTTCGAGGAGCAGCCGCTGCTGCGGGTCCATGGCGAAGGCTTCGCGCGGTGAGATGGCGAACAGGTCGTTGTCGAAGTCCGGCGCGTGGGTGAGGAAGCCGCCGGCCCAGGAGGCCGGGTCGGACGGGGTGGCCTGTGGCCAGCCTCGGTCGGTGGGGAGGTCGGTCACCGCGTCGACGCCGTCGGCGACCAGCCGCCACAGGTCCTCGGGCGAGGCGACCTGGCCCGGATAGCGGCAGCTCATGGCGACGATGGCGATCGGGTCGTCGCCGGTGGCCGCCGTGGTGGTGGCGGGCGAGTCGCCGGACGGCCGGGCGCCGAGCAGTTCGGTGCGCAGCCGTGCGGCAAGGGCCTGCGGCGTGGGGTAGTCGAAGGCGAGGCCCGACGGTAGCCGGAGTCCCGTTTCGGTGCTGAGGCGGTTGCGGAGTTCGACGGCGGTGAGCGAGTCGAAGCCGAGGCTCTTGAACGAGGCGTCCGCCGCGATATCGGTTTCGCCCCGGTAGCCGAGGACGCCGGCAATTTCGTGGCGGACGAGGTCGAGCAGCAGCCGGTGTTGTTCGGTTTCGGGGCGGGTGGCCAGCGTGGCCGCGAGCGGTGAGGCGTCGCCGGGCTTCGCCGACTGGGCGGCTTCGGCAGCTTCGAGAATCGGCCTGGCCTCGGGGATGTCGGCGATGAGGGGGCGTGGGCGGCTGGCGGTGAAGGCCGGGACGAAGGCGGCCCAGTCGACGTCGGCCACCGTCACACAGGTGTCGTCGGCCTGGAGCGCCTGTCCCAGTGCGGCGACGGCCAGCTCCGGGGGCATCACGCGCAGGCCGCGCCGCCTGAGCAGGGCCGCCATCTCGGGCCCGCCGGCCATGCCGGCGCCGGCCCAGGCGCCCCAGGACACGGCCGTGGCGGTGGCGCCCCTGGCCCGCCGGACGACGGCCAGCGCGTCCAGATAGGAGTTCGCCGCCGCATAGGCCGACTGGCCGCCGCTGCCCCACACCCCGGCGATCGAGGAGAAGAGCACAAAGAAGTCCAGCGGCGTGTCCGCCAGTACCTGGTCCAGGCAGATCGCGCCGCTGACCTTGGCGGTCATGACCTGCGCGAAGTCGTGGATGTCGGCGCTGTCGAGAGGGGTCATATCGCCGGCGCCCGCCGCGTGCACGACTCCGGAGAGCGGCGTTTCGGCCGGGATCTCCGCCAGTGCCCGCTGCAGGAACTCCCGGTCGGTGACATCGCCGGCCAGTACCGTTGCTGTCGCGCCCAACTCCGCGAGTTCGGCGACCAGTTGGTCGGCTCCCGGTGCGTCGGGGCCGCGTCGGGACAGAAGCAGCAGATGCTCCACTCCCGACCGTGCCAGCCAGCGGGCCACCTCGGTGCCGAGCGCACCGGTTCCGCCCGTGACCAGCACGGTTCCCCGGCCGCGCCACGCGCCGTCCGCACCACTCACGGCGCCGCCGGCCCGCACCAGCCGGCGGGCGTAGACGCCTGAGCCCCGGACGGCCACCTGGTCCTCGACGCCCGCCGCCAGGACGGCGGTCAGCCGTGCGCCGGCGGCGGCGTCGAGGGTCCCCGGCACGTCGACCAGTCCGCCCCACAGCTCCGGCAGTTCGAGGCCGACCACCCGGCCCAGGCCCCACAGCTGTGCCCGCCAGGGGTGTTCCAGCCGGTCCGACCGGCCGACGCTGACCGCGCCCGAGGTCACCGTCCACAGCGGTGCCGTGAGGTCGAGCGCGTTGATGGCCTTGACCAGCGCGACGCTCAGCGCGACGCCCAGGGGCAGCACCGTTCCCGGCAGGGCCCGGTCGGTGAGGCAGGTCAGCGAGAGGACTCCGGCGGGGGCTCCGTCGTCGAGGGCGTCGCGGATCCGGTCGGCGAGTCGTTCGTGGTCGAGATCGTTCTCGTCGACGGGCAGTTCCACCACCCGTGCCCCGGCGGCGCGCAGCCGGGTGGCGAAGTCGTCGGCCGGTCCCGAGGCGACGAGGAGCCAGGTGCCGTCGAGCGCCGCCTCGGTGGGCAGTTCGCCGAACGGTTTCCAGGCGATGCGGTAGCGCCAGGAGTCGAGCGTGGACCGTTCCCTGCGCTGCCGCCACCATGCCGACAGCGCGGGCAGCGCCGATTCGAGGCCGGCCAGCTGCTCCAGGTCCTCACGTTCGACGGCGTCCCAGAACGCGGCGTCCATCGTGTCGCCGCCGACCGGTTGCCTCGCGTCCTCCGGCCAGTACCGTTCGTGTTGGAAGGCGTAGGTCGGCAGGTCGACGACCCGGCCGCCCCAGCCGTCGAACACCGCCGTCCAGTCGATGTCGACACCGGCCGTCCACAGCCGGCCGATCGCGGTCAGCGCGGTGTCGGTCTCGTCCCGGTCCTTGCGCAGGACGGGGACGAACGCCGCGTCGAGGGCGATGTCCTGGGCCATGCCGGACAGCACCCCGTCGGGGCCCAGTTCGACAAAGCGGGTCACCCCCAGGTCGTCGAGCGCCTCGACGCCGTCGGCGAAGCGCACGGGCTGGCGGATCTGCCGGAGCCAGTACTCCGGGTCCTGGAGCTGCCCCGGTTCGGCGACGGCGCCGGTCAGGTTCGAAACGATCGGGATGCGGGCGGGGTGGAACGTCAACCCGGCCAGGACGTTTCGGAATTGGTCCAGCATCGGTTCCATCAGGGCGGAGTGGAACGCGTGCGATACCGGCAGGACGGTGCACCGCCGGCCGTGTTCGGCGCATGCGGCCGCATAGCGCTGGATGGCGTCGACGGGGCCGGAGAGCACCACGGAGTCAGGGCCGTTGACGGCGGCGAGGTCGAGTCCCGAGTCGGCAACATCGGCCTCGGTGGCCTGGACGGCGAGCATCCCGCCGCCGGCGGGCAGCGCCTGCATCAGCCGGCCGCGTTCGGCGACCAGGGTGCAGGCGTCGTCCAGATCGAGGACCCCGGCGACATGGGCGGCCGTGATCTCGCCCAGCGAGTGGCCCAGCAGCAGGTCTGGTGTCACCCCCCAGGACTCGACCAGCCGGTAGAGGGCGACTTCGAGGGCGAACAGGCCGGCCTGCGCCCATGCCGTCTGGTTGAGGGCGTCCCCGTCGGCCAGCACATCGCGCAGTGGACGTGCCGAGCGGGCGTCCAGCCGGGTGCGGACCGCGTCGAAAGCCTCGGCGAAGACCGGGAACGTCTCGTACAACTCCAGGCCCATGCCGGCGCGTTGGGCACCCTGGCCGGTGAACAGGAACGCGGTCCTGCCCCCCTCGGCGACACCCGTGGCGAGGGTCGCGTCCCCGGCCAGCACCGCGCGATGCTCCAGGCCGGCCCGGGTGGTCGCCAACGACCAGCCCACATCGACCGCGTCCAGCTCCGGCCGTTCGGCGACAAAGGACCGCAGCCGTGCGATCTGGGCCCGCAGCGCCGCCTCGGACTTCGCCGACACCGGCCAGGGCACCGGCCCCGGTGCCTTCCGGGGCGGA
Source organism: Streptomyces sp. NBRC 109706 (assembly GCF_000974485.1). Lineage (GTDB taxonomy): Bacteria > Actinomycetota > Actinomycetes > Streptomycetales > Streptomycetaceae > Streptomyces. The sequence continues at coordinate 607,619 of NZ_BBOM01000008.1, forward strand.
ACGACGACCGCGGGCTCCGGCGCGTCGGCCTCCGGCGCCTGCTCGAGAATCAGGTGCGCGTTGGTGCCGCTGATGCCGAACGAGGAGACGCCGGCCCGTCGTGGCCGGTCAGCCGTGGGCCACTCCCGTGCCTCGGTCAGCAGTTCCACCGCGCCGGAGTCCCATTTGACCTGCGGCGTCGGCTCGTCCACATGCGAGGTCGCGGGCAGCACCCCGCGCCGCATGGCCATCACCATCTTGATGACGCCCGCGACACCGGCGGCCGACTGGGTGTGGCCGATGTTGGACTTGATCGAGCCCAGCCACAACGGCTCGCCCGACTCCCGGTTCTGGCCGTAGGTCGCCAGCAGCGCCTGGGCCTCGATCGGGTCGCCGAGCCGGGTGCCGGTGCCGTGCGCCTCCACCACATCGACATCCGCCGGCGTCAGCCGGGCGCTGGCCAGGGCCTGGCGGATCACCCGCTGCTGGGACGGGCCGTTGGGCGCGGTCAGTCCGTTGCTGGCGCCGTCCTGGTTGATGGCGCTGCCCCGCAGCACCGCGAGGACCCGGTGTCCGTTGCGCCGGGCGTCGGACAGCCGCTCCAGCAGCACCAGGCCGACGCCCTCGGCCCAGCCGGTCCCGTCGGCGGCGGCGGCGAACGACTTGCAGCGGCCGTCGGCGGCCAGGCCCTGCTCGACGCTGAACGCCCCGAACACATCGGGGGTGGCGATGACGGTGACGCCGCCGGCCAGCGCCAGCGAACACTCGCCGGCGCGCAGCGCCTGCGCGGCCAGATGCATGGCGACCAGCGACGAGGAGCAGGCCGTGTCGACGGTGACGGCCGGCCCGACCAGGCCGAAGGTGTAGGAGACCCGGCCGGACAGCACGCTGGTCGCGCCGCCGGCCAGGGCATATGCCTGCCCGGCGTCCGTCGGCCGCAGGCCCATGCCGTAGCCGGACGGGGCCGCGCCGATGAAGACGCCGGTGCGGCTGCCCTTCAGCCGGGGCGGCAGGATCCCGGCGTGCTCGAACGCCTCCCAGGAGGTCTCCAGCAGCAGCCGCTGCTGGGGGTCCATGGCCAGCGCCTCGCGCGGCGAGATATCGAAGAAACCGGAGTCGAACTGGGCGACGGCGTCGAGGAATCCACCGGACGCGGCCTCGTCCGCCGTGGTGGCGGCGTCGAGTTGCCAGCCACGGTCGGTGGGGAACGGGGAGATGGCGTCCGCGTCGGCGGCCACCAGATCCCACAGCTCCTCGGGCGACCGCACCCCGCCGGGGTAGCGGCAGGCCATGGAGACGATCGCGATGGGCTCGCGCGCCGCCGCGGTGAGGTCGCGGTTCTCCGCCCGCAGCCGTTCTGTCTCCTTCAGAGAAGTACGCAGCGCCTTGACGTAGTCCTCTATGGAGGCGGCGGCCATGTCATTCTCCTCGGTCTGTCTGTCCATCCGACTCCAGGCCGCCGAGAGCGAGCCTGAGCAGGCTCTCGCCGTCCATCGAGTCGATCGAATCCTGGATGTCGGGGGCCGCCGGGGCGGGGTCCTTCGCTTCGTCCCGCCGGTCGTCCTCGGCGAGCCGCAGCAGCGGGGCGATGAGGCCGGCGTCGGCCAGCCGGGACAACGGGATCTCCCTGAGGGCCCGGCGGACGGCCGCCGCGCGTTCCTCGTCCAACTCCGCGCCGCCGTCCGGGAACATCTCGTCCCGCAGCTGCTCGGCGACGGCACGCGCGCTCGGGTAGTCGAAGAGCAGCGTCGCCGGCAGGTCGAGCCCGGTCACGGACGCCAGCCGGTTGCGCAGTTCGACGGCGGTGAGGGAGTCGAACCCGAGATCGCGGAACGCCTTGTCGGCGCCCACGGCATCCGGGCTCGGGTGGCCCAGCACGGCGGCGGCGTGTTCCTGGACGAGGCCGACCAGCGCCGTCTCCCGTTCGTCGCCGGTCAGGGCGGCGAGCCGGTCGCGCAGCTCGGCGGCGAGCGCGCCGTCCGGTGCCGTGGCGGCCGCCGTCAGCTGTGCGACCTCGGGGATGTCCCGCATCAGGGGGCGTTCCCCGGTGGCGCTGAACGCCGGGAGAAAGGTGGCCCAGTCGACGTCGGCGACCGTGACGCAGCCGTCGCCGGCGAGCAGCGCCGGGCCGAGGCAGCGGACCGCCGACTCCGGTGCCATCGCCCGCAGTCCGCGACGCCGCAGATACTCCGACGCCTCCGCCCCGCCGGCCATGCCCTCGCCGGCCCAGGGCCCCCAGGAGACCGAGGTCGCGACGGCACCCCGGGCCCGCCGGTTGGTGACCAGCGCGTCCAGATACGCGTTCGCCGCCGCGTAGGCGCCCTGGCCGCCGCTGCCCCAGACCCCGGCGATCGAGGAGAACAGTACGAAGAAGTCCAGGGGCGTGTCGCCCAGTGCCTCGTCCAGCCGGCGCGCGCCGTCGACCTTCGCGGCCATCACCCGCGCGAAGTCCTTGGGGCCCGACGTGTCCAGCGGAGTCGGATCGCCGGCGCCGGCCGCGTGCACCACGCCCGTCAGGGGGTGGCCGTCGACGACCGAGCGGACAAAGGCGCGGTCGCCGATATCGCCGGCGAGAACGGACACCGTCGCGCCGGCGTCCTCCAGCTCCGCCACCAGCCGGTCGGCGCCCGGTGCGGCCGGGCCCCGCCGGGAGACCAGGACCAGCCGTTCGACGCCCGACCTCGCCAGCCAGCGCGCGACCTCGCCGCCAAGACCCCCGGTGCCGCCGGTGATCAGCACCGTGCCGCGTCCTCGCCACTCCCCGGCGGGGGCGCCGCCGGCGCGTGCCAGCCGCCGGACATGGCCGCCGGCCGCCCGCAACGCCACCTGGTCCTCGACGCCCGAGGCCAGCACCCCGGCGAGCCGTTCGGCCGCGTCGGCATCGTCGATATCGATCAAACCGCCCCAGGACTCGGGGAGTTCAAGCCCGGCGACCCGGCCGAGGCCCCAGCTCTGTGCCTGGTCGGCGTCGACCGTCTCGCCGTCGTCGACGGCGACCGCGCCGGAGGTGATCCACCAGACGGGGGCCCTGATGCCGCCGAACCGCAGCGCCTCCAGGGTGGCCAGCATGCCGGTGACCGACGGGGGCGGCACGGCGGGATCGCCCGCGTCCGCGCCGGGAGCCAGCCCGGCGAAGGAGAGCACCCCGGCCGGCTGTCCGCCGCACTCCACATGCGCGTCGGCCAGCCGCTCGCCGAGATCGGCGCCGTCCGTCGGCACCGAGACGACCTGCGCTCCCGCCTCGGTCAGGGCCCGCAGGGCGCCGGCGACCACCTCGGGACGCTTCGGCGCCTCGGGCAGCAGCGCCAGCCAGGTGCCGCTCAGCGCCGGCGTGCCCGGGGCGGGCGCCGCCGGCTTCCACACCACGGCGTACCGCCAGGAGTCCCCGACGGCGCCCGCCGGCGGCTTCGGCCAGTACAGCTGGTGCTGGAACGCGTAGGTCGGCAGGTCCACGACCCGACCGGTCCGTCCGGTGAACACCTTCGCCAGCTCGATATCGGCGCCGGCCGTCCACAGCCGGCCGATCGCGGCCAGGGCGGTCCCGGCCTCGTCACGGTCCCTGCGGAGCAGCGGCGCGAACACCCCGTCGGAGACCGTCTCCTGCGCCATCCCGCACAGGACGCCGTCCGGGCCGAGTTCGAGGTAACGGGTCACGCCCGTGGCGCGCAGCGCGGTGACGCCGTCGGCGAAGCGCACGGGCCGGCGGATCTGCCGCAGCCAGTACTCAGGCTCCTGCAACAGCCCCGGTTCGGCGACGGCGCCGGTCAGGTTCGAAACGATCGGGATCCGGCCGGGGTGGAACGTCAACTCGGCCAGAACGCTTCGGAATTGGTCCAGCATCGGTTCCATCAGGGCGGAGTGGAACGCGTGCGAGACGGACAGGACGTTGCACCGCCGGCCGTGTTCGGCGCATGCGGCCGCGTAGCGCTCGACGGCGTCGACGGGGCCGGAGAGCACCACGGAACGCGGCCCGTTGACGGCGGCGAGATCCAGGCCCGAGTCGGCGACATCCTCCTCGGTGGCCTGGACGGCGAGCATCCCGCCCCCGGACGGCAACGCCTGCATCAGCCGGCCGCGTTCGGCGACCAACACACACGCGTCGTCCAGATCGAGGACCCCGGCGACATGGGCGGCCGTGATCTCGCCCAGCGAGTGGCCCAACAGCACATCGGGGACCACGCCCCAGGACTCCACCAGGCGGAACGCGGCGACTTCGAGAGCGAACAGGCCGGCCTGCGCCCACCCCGTCTGATCCAAACCCGCGCCATCGGTCAGGACCTCGCGCAGCGGACGTGCCAACCGGGCGTCCAGCCGGGCCGCCACCGCGTCGAAGGCTTCCGCATAGGCCGGGAACGCGTCATACAGCTCCAGGCCCATACCGGGCCGCTGCGATCCCTGACCGGTGAACAGCACCGCCAGCCGACCGCCGTCGCCGGCGACGCCGGATGCCAGCACCGCGTCACCGGCGAGCACGGCGCGGTGCTCCAACTCGGCGCGGGTGGTGGCCAGTGACCAGCCGACATCCACCGGATCCAGCTCGGGCCGCTCGGCCACGAACGCGCGCAGCCGCGCGATGCCCGCCCGGAGCGCGGCCTCGGACTTCGCCGACACCGCCCAGGGCACCGGATGACGCACCGGCCCGGCGTCCGTCGGCGCCTCGGCCACGGGCTCCGCCGGCGCCTGCTCGATGATCACATGCGCGTTGGTGCCGCTGATCCCGAACGAGGAGACCGCAGCCCGGCGCGGCCGGTCCACCTCGGGCCAGGGACGTGCCTCCGTCAACAGCTCCACCGCGCCCGCCGACCAGTCCACCTGGGGCGACGGCTCGTCCACATGCAGCGTCGCGGGCAGCACCCCGTGCCGCATCGCCAGCACCATCTTGATGACGCCGGCGACGCCGGCGGCCGCCTGGGTATGGGCGATGTTCGACTTGATCGAGCCCAGCCACAACGGCTCGCCCGACTCCCGGTCCTGGCCGTAGGTGGCCAGCAGCGCCTGGGCCTCGATCGGGTCGCCGAGCCGGGTGCCGGTGCCATGGGCCTCCACGGCGTCCACATCCACCGGCGTCAGCCGGGCGCCGGCCAACGCCTCCCGGATCACCCGCTGTTGCGAGGGCCCGTTCGGCGCGGTCAACCCGCTGGACGCGCCGTCCTGGTTGACCGCGCTGCCGCGCACCACGGCCAGCACCCGGTGGCCGTCGCGCCGCGCGTCCGAAAGCCGCTCCAGCAGCAGCATGCCGACGCCCTCGGACCAGCCCATCCCGTCGGCCGCCGCGGCGAACGACTTGCAGCGGCCGTCAGGGGCGAGGCCCTGCTCGACGCCGAACGCCCCGAACACATCGGGCGTCGCCATGACGGTGACGCCGCCGGCCAGCGCCATATCGCACTCGCCGGCCCGCAGCGCCTGGCACGCCAGATGCAGCGTCACCAGCGAGGAGGAGCAGGCCGTGTCGACGGTGACCGCCGGCCCCTCAAGGCCGAAGGAGTAGGCGACGCGTCCCGAGGCGGCGCTGCCGGCCGTGCCGGTGGCCAGATACGCCTCGCTGCCGGCCGGCATGGCGATGTCCCCGACCAGATAGTCGTGGTACATCTGCCCGACATAGACGCCGGTGCGGCTGCCGTGCAGCGTCGTCGCGTCGATGCCGGCGGACTCCATCGCCTCCCAGGAGGTCTCCAGCAGCAGGCGCTGCTGGGGGTCCGTCGCCAGCGCCTCACGCGGGGAGATACCGAAGAACGCCGCGTCGAACCGGCCGGCGTCGTGCAGGAACCCGGCCTGACGCGGCCGGTCGGCCGCCAGCCCGCCCAGCTCCCAGCCCCGGTCGGTCGGGAAGGTGGACATGCCCTCGCCCCGGCTGTCGACCAGCCGCCACAGATCGTCAGGCGAGGCGACACCGCCCGGGTAGCGGCAGGCCATGCCGACGATGGCGATGGGCTCATGGACGCGCTCGTCCAGCTCCCTGAGGTCCTGGCGGGCCTCGCGCAGGTCGATGGTCGCCTGCCGCAGATAGCGCAGCAGCTCTTCCTCATTGGCCATGTCGTGTTCCCGGCGGCTCAGTGCGACTCGTCGAGGATCTGGAACAGCTCCTCGGCGGTCGCCGTTTCGAGGTCGACGGCGTCGTCGGCCCGTTGCTTCCCCTCGTTCCACCGGGCCAGCAGCTCCCGCAGCCGGCCGCCGACCCGGGCCCGGTCGGCGTCGTCGGCGTCCACGGCGCCCAGGACGTCCGCCAGCCGGTCCAGTTCCTCAAGGGCGCGCTCGGACGCCGACACCGGCTCGGGGGCCAGCTCGCCGAGGAGGTGCCGGGTCAGGGCGACCGGGTTGGGGTGGTCGAACACCATGGTGGCCAGCAGCCGGAGGCCGGTCAGGGCGGCGAGCCGGTTGCGCAGTTCGACGCCGGTGAGGGAGTCGACCCCGATCTCCAGGAAACCCCGGTCCGTGCGGACCGCCTCGGGTCCTGAGTGGCCGAGGACGGCGGCGAGTTGGGAACGGACCAGGTCCAGGACCAGCTCATGGCGCTCGGCCTCGTCGAGTTCGGCGAGACGGCGACGCAGCCCCGCCCCGTTGTCGCCGGCCGCCACCGGGGATGTCCGGCCCGGCCGGACCAGATCGCGCAACAGCGGCGGCACCGCCTCGGATCGGGTGCGCAGCGCCCCGACGTCCAGCAGCATCGGGACGGTCCCCGCGGTGGTGGCGCCGCGCGCCGCGTCGAAGAGTGCCATGCCGTCCGCCGTGGCCATCGGCGTCAGCCCCAGCCGCTTGACGCGCCTGATGTCGGCGTCGGTGAGCCGGCTTGTCATGCCGCTCGCCTCGGCCCACGGGCCCCACGCCATGGAGACCCCGGCCAGGCCGCCGGCGCGACGGTGCTGGGCGAGGGCGTCCAGATACGCGTTCGCCGCCGCGTAGTTGGCCTGCCCGACGGCGCCGAACGTCGCCGACGCCGAGGAGAACAGCACAAAAGTGGACAGTTCCAGATGCCGGGTCAGCTCGTGCAGGTGCAGCGCGCCGTTCGCCTTGGCGTGCAGCACCCGGTCCAGCCGGTCGGCGTCCAGATCGGTCACCATGCCGTCGTCGACCGTGCCGGCGGCGTGCACCACGGCGCGCAGTGGTCGGTCGGCCGGGATGCCGGCCAGCAGCCGGGCGACCTCGTCCCGTTCGCCGATATCGCAGGCCACGACGCTCGCCTCGCAGCCGAACGCGGCGAGTTCGGCGACCAGTTCGGCGGCGCCGGGGGAGCGCGGGCCGCGCCGGCTGGTCAGCAGCAGCCGGCGCACGCCGTGCGCGGCGGCCAGATGCCGGGCGAGCGCCGAGCCGATGGTGCCGGTGCCGCCGGTGATCAGGGTCGTGCCCTCGGCATCGACGTCCACCGGTTTCGGCGGCTCGGCCCGCACCAGGCGCGGCGCGTGCGCCCGGCCGGCGCGCAGCGCCAGCTGCGGCTCCTCGCCGCCCGGCGCCTCGGCGAGCGCGGCGAGGGACGCGGGATCGTCGTCGACGTCCACCAGGACGAACCGGCCCGGGTGTTCGGCCTGCGCCGAGCGGATCAGCCCCCAGGCGGCGGCCGACGCCAGATCCGTGATGTCCCCGCCCGCGTACCCGTCGACCGCGACGGCGCCCCGGGTGACGATCGTGAGGCGGTCGTCCGCGCGCCGCTCGTCGGCGAGCCAGCGGCGCACCAGCCGCAGCGCCCGGTGCGCCACGCCGCCCGGGCCCGCCGGCCCGTCGCCTGCGGCCAGCGGTGCCAGGGCCCGGGCCGTGCCGGCGTCGCCCTCGTCGGCGCCAGGGACGATCCGGGCGCCGGCGGCCCTGAGCCGGTCGCCCAGGCCCAGCGGGTCGGGGCCGAACAGCGCCCAGGACGCCTCGCCCGGCGCCGGGGCGCCCGCCACCTCGACCCAGTCGACCCGGAACAGCGCGTTGCCTGCCGGATCCGGCGCCGCGCCGAAGTCGTCGGGCACCGGCCGGGCGACGATCGCGTCCACCGTGCCGACCGGCGCGCCGTCCGCGGCGGCCACCGTCACGGCGACGCCGTCGGCGCCCTCCGTCGTCAGCCGGACCCGCAGCGCGCCGACGCCGTGCCGCAGCAGCCGCACGCCGCGCCAGGAGAACGGCAGCTCGGCCCGGGCCGGTTCGCCGCCCTCGCGCAGCGAACGCAGCAGGCCGATACCGTGCAGCGCCGCGTCCAACAGGGCCGGATGGACGGCGAAGCCGGCCGCGTCCCGCTCCTCCGAGGTGTCGGGGGCGAACGCGACCTCGGCGTACACCGCCCCGTCGCGGTGCCAGGCGCCGCGCATGGCCTGGAACGCCGGCCCGTAGCGGTAGCCGAGGGCGGCGAGGTCGTCGTAGAAGCCGCCGAGGTCGATCTCGGTGGCGCCGGCCGGCGGCCACCGCGTCAGGTCCCCTGGCTCCGGGGCCGGTTCGGGCGTCGTGGGCGCGAGCGTCGCGGTGGCGTGCGGCGTCCAGTCGTCCGCCGCCCCGCCCGCGTCCCGCGTGCCGTCGTCGGGCCGGGAGTAGATGCCGAGGGACCGCCGCCCGGTGTCGTCCGGCGGCTGGACGATGGCCTGGACGCGGACGGCGTCGGAGCCGGTGAGGATCAGCGGACCGCCGAGGGTCAGCTCCTCGACGAACCCGCAGCCCACCTGCCCGCCCACGGTCGCGGCCAACTCGACAAACGCGGTCCCCGGCACCAGCACCTGGCCCAGGACGGCGTGGTCGGCGAGCCACGGATGGGTCCGCGTCGACAACCGGCCGGTCAGCAGCACGATATCGGTGCCGGCGACCGGAGCCGCCGCCGTGAGAATCGGGTGCTCGGTGGCGTCGAGGCCCGCGCCCGCCGGGTCGGCGCCGGGCGCCGCCACGGCCGAACTCATCCAGTACCGCTCCGACTGGAACGGATACGTCGGCAGGTCGACGGCGCGCGCGCCTCGGCCGCCCAGCACGGCGCCCCAGTCGACCCGGACCCCGGACGCGTGCGCCTCGGCCGCCGAGGCGAGCATGCGGGCCGCGTCGCCCTTGCCCTGGCGCAGCGACGCCACCGGCGGCGGCCAGGCGACGCCGGCGTTGTCGATCCCCTCCAGGGTCTCCTGGACGCCCATGGTGAGCGTCGGATGCGGACTGATCTCGACGAAGTGCCGGTAGCCCTGCTCGGCCAGGCCCCGCACGGCGGGCTCGAACCCGACGCACCGCCGCAGGTTGTCGTACCAGTAGGCGCCGTCCAGCGTGGTGGTGTCGATCCAGTCGCCGGTCACGCTGGAGAAGAACGGGACGGTGCCGGCGCGCGGTTCGACGCCAGCCAGGGCGGCGCGCAGCGGCTCGGCCAGCTCCTCGACATGCGGCGAGTGCGAGGCGTAGCCGATCCGCACCGGTCTGGCGCGGATCCGTTCGGCGGCGCAGTCGGCGGCGAACGCGGCGAGCGCGTCGCTGTCGCCGCTGACGACGTTCGCGTGTGGCGCGTTGCGCGCGCCGACGCAGAGCCGGCCGTCCCAGGCGGCGATGCGCTTCTCGATCTCGGGGAGCGGCAGCGCCACCGACAGCATGCCGCCCCGGCCGGCGATGCCCGGGAGGAGTTCGGCGCGCCGGGCCACCACCAGCGCCGCGTCGTCCAGGGAGAGGGCGCCCGCGACATGGGCGGCGGCGATCTCGCCCTGCGAATGGCCGAGCACGGCGTCCGGTTCGACGCCCCAGGAGCGCCACAGCGCGGCCAGCGACACCATCACCGTGAACAGCGAGACCTGGATGACGTCGTCACGTTCCAGGGACGCCGCTCCCTCGGTGCCGCGCAGCACGTCGAGCACCGACCAGTCGGTGTAACGGGCGAACGCCTCGTCGCAGGCGGCGGCCGTCTCGGCGAAGACGGCTTCGGCCGCCAGCAGCGGGCCGCCCATGCCCAGCCACTGCGAACCCTGGCCGGGGAAGACAAAGGCGGTGCGGCCCTCGACGGCCCGGCCACGGACCACGCCGGCGGGCAGGCCCCCGGCGGCGAGAGCGGCCAGAGCGGTCGGCGCCTCGCGGCCGCCGTCGAGCAGCACCGCCCGGTGCTCGAACGCGGTCCTGGTGGTGGCCAACGACCAGGCGATATCGGCCGGTTCCAGCTCCGGGCGGTCCGCCACCAGGGACCGCAGCCGCGCGGCCTGCGCCCGCAACGCGCCCTCGGTGCGCGCGGACAGCAGCCAGGGCGCGGGGGCCGACGCGGCTTCCGCGGGTTCGCGCGGCGGGGCTTTCGGCGCCTGCTCGATGATGGCGTGCGCGTTGGTTCCGCTGCCGCCGAACGACGAGACGCCCGCCCGACGGACCCGGCCGGTGTCCGGCCATTCCCGTGCCTCGGTGAGCAGCGCGACCGTGCCGGGGGACCAGTCCACATGCGGCGTCGGCTCGTCGACATGCAGGGTGGGCGGCAGCACGCCGTGCCGCAGCGCCAGCACGGCCTTGATGACGCCGGCGATCCCGGCGGCGCTCTGGGTGTGCCCGATGTTCGACTTGACCGAGCCGATCCACAGCGGGGCGTCGGCCGCCCCGCGCTCCCCGTAGACGGCCATCAGCGCCTGCGCCTCGATGGGGTCGCCCAGCGGCGTCCCGGTGCCGTGCGCCTCCACGAAGTCGACATCGGCGGCGTCCACCCGGGCGGCGGCCAGCGCGGCGGCGATGACGCGGCGCTGCGACGGGCCGTTGGGCGCCGTCATGCCGTTGCTCGCGCCGTCCTGGTTGACGGCGGAGCCGGCGACCACGGCCAGCACCCGGCGGCCCTCGGCCAGCGCGGTGGACAGCCGCTGCAGCGTGACGACGCCGACGCCCTCGCCCCAGCCGGTGCCGTCGGCGGCGGCGGCGAACGGCTTGCAGCGGCCGTCGGGCGCCAGGCCCCGCTGGCGGCTGAACTCGGTGAACGACACCGGCGTCGGCAGCACCGTGACACCGCCGGCCAGCGCCAGGGAGCACTCGCCCTGCCGCAGCGCCTGGGCGGCCAGATGCAGGGCGACCAGCGACGACGAACACGCGGTGTCGACGGTGACGGCCGGGCCCTCAAGGCCGAGGCTGTAGGACAGCCGCCCGGACACGGCGGCCGTCCCCGTGCCGGCGAGGAAGAACCCCTCGGCGGTGCCCAACGAGTCGGCGCCGCCCAGGCCGTAGCCCTGGAACGAGGTGCCGACAAACACCCCGGTGCTGCTGCGGAGCAGCCCCGAAGGGTCGATCCTGGCGTTCTCCAGCGCCTCCCAGGCGGTCTCCAGCAGCACCCGCTGCTGCGGGTCCATCGTCATCGCCTCGCGCGGGCTGATCCCGAAGAACTCGGCGTCGAAGTCCCCCGCGTCGTCGAGGAATCCGCCCTCGCGGACATAGGAGCTGCCGGCCTGCCGCAGTTCCGGATCGTAGAGCGCTTCGAGATCCCAGCCCCGGTCGTCGGGGAACGGGGTGATCGCGTCCCGGCCGTTGAGCACCAGTTCCCACAGGTCGTCGGGCGATCGGACGCCGCCGGGGAACCGGCAGGCCATGCCGACGATGGCGATCGGCTCGTCGGCGGCCCAGGCCCCGGCCGGCGCCCGCACGGCGGGCGTGTCGGCGTCCGCCGGCCGGCCCAGAAGCCGCTCGGCGAGGAAGTCGGTCAGCGCGTTGGGCGTGGGATGGTCGAACGCGATGGTGGTGGGCAGCCGCAGGCCGGTCGCGGAACGCAGCCGGTTGCGGATGTCGACGGCGGTCAGCGAGTCGAACCCGAGGTCCCGGAAGGCGCGCCCCGGTTCGATGTCCGCCGGCCCGGCGTGGCCGAGCGCGGCGGCGGCCTCGGTGCGCACCAGGGTGAGCAGCAGCGAGCGGCGTTCCCCCGCGGGCAGCGCCGCGAGCCGCCGGCCGAGCTCCGAGCCCGCCGCGTCGTCCGCCGGCTCGTCCTCGCCCGCGCCGTCGGCCAAAGCCCGTACCACCTCGGGGAGTTCGCCGATGAGTGGGCGCGGCCTGGCGGCGGTGTAGCCGGGGGCGAAGCGGGCCCAGTCCATGTCGGTGACGGTGAGCAGCGTCTCGTCGTGGGCCAGGGCCTGGCCGAGCGCGACGAGCGCGAGCTGTGGCGCCATCAGGCGCAGCCCGCGCCGGCCCAGGAGTTCGATGGCGCCGGCGTCGGCCATGCCGCCGCCGTCCCAGCCGCCCCAGGACACCGAGGTGGCGACCCGCCCGCGTTGGCGGCGCGCCACGGCCAGCGCGTCAAGATGCGCGTTGGCCGCCGCGTAGGCGGCCTGGCCGGCGCCGCCCCAGACGGCCGATCCCGAGGAGAACAGCACAAACGCCTCAAGGCCGTCGCCGAGCAGTTCGTCGAGGTGTCGCGCCCCGTCGACCTTCGCGGCGACCACCCGGGCCAGTTCGTCGGCCGTGGTCAGCGCGATCGGCGTGGACTGGGCCACGCCGGCGGCATGGACGACGGTGGTGACGGGCGGCCCCTCGGGCAGCGCGGCGAGCAGCGCCCGCAGCGCCTCGCGGTCGCTCACATCGCAGGACTCGACCAGGACCTCGGCGCCGGCCTCCGTCAACTCGGCGGCCAGCTCGGCGGCGCCCGGCGCCAGCGGGCCGCTGCGCGAGGTCAGCACGATACGGGGCGCGCCCAACTCGGCCAGCCAGCGCGCGATATGCCCGCCGAGAGCGCCGGTGCCGCCGGTGACCAGCGCGGTGCCGGTCGGCCGCCAGGAGCCGCCGCGCGGCGCTTCGCCCAGGGGCGCGCGGACCATCCGGCGGGCGAACACCCCGGCGGGGCGCACCGCGATCTGGTCCTCGTCGTCCAGCCCGGCCAGCGCGCCCACCAGCCGGTCGGCGGCCCGCTCGTCCCACTCCGCCGGCAGATCCACCAACCCGCCCCAGCGGGACGGGAGTTCCAACCCCGTGACCAGGCCGAGGCCCCACACCCCGGCCTGCGCCGGGTCCGACAGCGGATCGGCCGGGCCGACGGAGACCGCACCCCGGGTCGCCAGCCACAGGGGGGCGGCCAGATCGAGGGCTTCGACGGCCTGGACCAGCGCCAGGGTGGCGGCGACCCCGACCGCGACCCCGTCGGGGCCAGGGCGGGTGTCCGGGCCGAGCAGCGACAGCAGCCCGTCGACCCGGCCGTCGCCACCCGCGGCGGCCTCGGCCAGCGCGTCCTCGATCCTGGCGGCCAGTCCCGCGCCGTGCGGGTCGTCGTCGCCCCAGGTCACCGTCAGCACCCGGGCGACGCCCCGTTCGGCCAGTGCCCGGGCGCAGCGGCCAGCGAGATCGTCGGGGTCGTGCGCGGGGGCGACGAGCAGCCAGCGGCCGGTGAGGATCGGCTCCGGCAGGCGGGCCCTGCGGCGCCACGCGATCCGGTAGCGCCAGGCGTCCACCGTGGATCGGTCGCCGCGTTCGGCCCGCCACGCCGACAGCACGGGCAGCGCGTCGGCCGCCCCCGCGAGGAGTTCGCGCTGTCCCGGGTCGGACACGTCCAGCGCGTCGGCCAGCGCCACCGGATCGCCGCCGGCGACCGCGGTCCAGAACCGTTCGTCCGCCGGATCGGGAACGCCGGACCCGGCCGCCGTGGCGACGGGCGTGGCCGACTCCAGCCAGTAGCGGCGGCGTTGGAACGGATAGCCGGGCAGCTCGGGGAGTTCGGCGGCGGCCCCCGGGGGCGGCAGCACGGTGTCCCAGTCGGGCACGAGCCCCCGGGCGAACGCGGTCGCCAGCGCCTCCCGGAACCGTTCCGGCCCGCCGCTGCCCCGGCGCAGCGTGCTGACCACCACCGTGTCCTCGACGCCGACGGCGTCGGCCAGATCCTCGATGTTGGCGGTCAGCGACGGATAGGGGCTGGGCTCGACAAAGGCGCGGAACCCGTCGCGCAGCATGGCGTCGACCGCGTCGGCGAACCGCACCGGCTGGCGCATGTTGCGGTACCAGTGCTCCTGGTCGAGCGCCGCACCGTCGACCGGGCCGCCGTCGACGGTCGAGTACAGCGGGATCGCGGCCGCGCGCGGGGTGATCCCGGCGAGCGCCGTCAACGCCTCGTCGCGCAGCCGCTCGACCTCGGGGGAGTGGGCGGTGCCGGTGATCAGCATCCGGCGGCTGGCGATCTCGTCGGCGGTGAGCGCGGCGGCCAGTTCGTCGACCGCCGCCGGATCGCCGGACAGCACGGTGGCCCTGGGCCCGTTGACGGCCGCCAGATGCAGCCGGCCGGGCCAGCGCGCCATCCGCGCGGTCAGCTCGTCGACGGGCAGGGTGACCGTCAGCATCGCGCCGTCGCTGTGGACGGAGGCCAGCAGCCGGCTGCGGACGACGACGATCCGCGCCGCGTCCGCCAGGGACAGGGCGCCGGCGACATGGGCCGCCGCTATCTCGCCCTGGCTGTGCCCGACGACGGCCTCCGGCACGATGCCGTGCGCCCGCCACAGCGCGGTCAGCGCCACCATCACCGCGAACAGGACGGGCTGCACCACATCGAGCCGGTCCAGCGAGGGGGCGCCGTCGACGCCGAGCAGCACATCCTCGAGCGACCAGTCGACATGCCCGGCGAGCGCCGCCGAACACTCCCGCAGCGCGTCACGGAACACCGGGACGTCCCGCAGCAGTCCGGTGGCCATCCCCGGCCACTGGGAGCCCTGCCCGGGGAAGACAAAGGCGACCGGTCCGCCGGCCCCGGCCTCCCCCCGCACCAGCCCCTTCACACCGTAGGCGCCGGCCAGCCCCTCCAACTGCTCGCGGTAGCGCCCCGGTTCGGGACCGAGCAGCACCGCGCGGTGCCGGAACGGGGTCCGTCCGGTGGCCAGGGCGCGGGCGATCAGCGGCACCGCCTCGGGGGTGGCCAGCTCCGGCCGCTCCTCCAGCCGCGCGCGCAGCCGTTCCGCCTGGGCGCGCAGCGCCGGCTCGGTCCGGCCGGACAGCACCCAGGGCAGCGGCGCGTCGGCGACCACCGGGACGGGCGCCGGCCCGACGACTGCGGGCACCCGCGGTTCGGCCGGGGCCTCCTCGATGATGACGTGGGCATTGGTGCCGCTCATCCCGAACGACGAGACGCCGGCCCGGCGCACCACCCCGTCGCGCGGCCACGGCACGGGCTCGGTCAGCAGCCGCATCGTCCCCGACGACCAGTCCACATGCGGTGTCGCCTCGGCGGCGTGCAGCGTCGCCGGCAGCAGCTCGTGCCGCAGCGCCTGCACCATCTTGATGACGCCGGCGACCCCGGCGGCGCACTGGACATGGCCGATGTTGGACTTCACCGAGCCGATCCACAGCGGCCGCTCCACGGGCCGCTCCCGGCCGTAGGTGGCCAGCAGCGCCTGACCCTCGATCGGGTCGCCCAGCGCGGTGCCGGTGCCGTGCGCCTCCACGACGTCCACCTGGTGGGCGGCCAGGCCCGCGCCGCGCAACGCCTGCCGGATCACCCGCTGTTGGGCCCGGCCGCTCGGCGCGGTCAGCCCGTTGCTGGCCCCGTCGTGGTTGACGGCCGAGCCGCGCAGCACCGCCAGCACCCGGTGGCCGTTGCGCCGCGCCTCGGACAGCCGCTCGGTCAGCAGCATCCCGACGCCCTCGCCCCAGCCGGTGCCGTCGGCGTCGGCGGAGAACACCTTGCAGCGGCCGTCGGCGGCGACCGCGCCGCCCTCGCTGCCCTGGGTGAACATGCTGGGCGTGGTCAGGACCGTGACGCCGCCGACCAGGGCCAGCGAACACTCGCCCCGGCGCAGCGCCTCGGCCGCCATGTGCAGGGCCACCAGCGAGGAGGAGCAGGCGGTGTCGACCGTCAACGTCGGGCCCTCAAGGCCCAGCACATAGGAGATCCGGCCGGAGGCGACGCTGGAGGAGGTGCCGAGGAACAGATGCGGGCCCGTCCCCTCGGGAATGTCGAGCGGCCCCGCGCCATAGCCGGTGGTCGCCGCGCCCACATAGACGCCGGTGGCGCTGCCGGCGAGCGATCCCGGCGCGATCCCGGCATGTTCGACCGTCTCCCAGGCGGCCTCAAGCAGCAGCCGCTGCTGCGGGTCCATGGCCAGCGCCTCACGCGGGCTGATCCCGAAGAACGCGGCGTCGAAGTCCGCCATCCCGTCGATGAACCCGCCCTCGAAGGCGTGACCCCGGCCGTCCCGGGCGTCGTCGGAGGCATAGACGGCGTCGAGCTGCCAGCCCCGGTCGGTCGGGAACGGCGCGATGGCGTCGACGCCCTCGCTGACGATCCGCCACAGCGCCTCGGGGGAGTTGGCTGAGCCCGGCAGTCGGCAGCTCATCCCGATGATCGCGATCGGATCGTCGACGCCCGCGGTCGGCGCGTCCGCCGGCTCCGCCGGGGCGACGACCTCCGCGTCGTCGCCCACCACGGCCCGGCCCAGCATCTCGGCGAGCAGCCGCGCCGTCGGATGGTCGAAGACCAGCGTGGCCGACAGCCGCAGCCCGGTGGCGGCGGCCAGCCGGTTGCGCAGCTCGACGGACGTCAACGAGTCGAAGCCCAGCTCCTTGAACGCCCGGTCGGCCTCGACCGCCTGCGGCCCGGGGAAGCCGAGCACGGCGGCCGCCGCCGACCGGACCAGATCGAGCAGAAACCGCGCGCGTTCCCGCGGGCCGAGCGCCACCAACCGGTGGGCGGAGGCGGCCCCTTCGGCCGGCGCGGCGTCGCGGACCGCCCGGCGGGCGCCGCCGCGCACCAGACCGGTCAGCAGCGGCGGCAACGCTCCGGCGGCCGTCAGGGCCCCGATGTCGAGTCCGGTCGGCACCAGCGCCGGATGCGGCGCGGCCAGCGCCGCGTCCAGCAGCGCCAGCCCGTGCTCGACGGTCAACGGCGGGAAACCGGAACGGGCGATGCGTTCGCGGTCCGTCGCCGTGAGCCGGGCCGCCATGCCGGCGGTGCCGTCCCAGGCGCCCCAGGCCAGCGCCAGGCCCGGCCGGCCGGCGGCGTGCCGGGCCTGGGCCAGGGCGTCGAGAAGGGCGTTGGCCGCCGCGTAGTTGCCCTGCCCCGCGGCGCCGAGCGTCCCGGCGACCGAGGAGAACAGCACAAAGGCCGCCAGATCGTGCCGGCGGGTCAACTCGTCCAGCAGGAGCGCCGCGTCGGCCTTGGGCCGCAGCACGGTGTCGAGGCGGCCGGGCGTCAGCGCCGCGAGGGTGGCGTCGTCCAGGACACCGGCGGTGTGGAAGACGGCGGTCAGCGGACGGTCGGCGGGGATCGCGTCCAGCACGGCGGCGACCGTGTCCCGGTCGGCCGCGTCGCCGGCCACGATCTCCACCTCGGCGCCCAGCGCGCCCAGTTCGGCGCGCAACTCCCCGGCGCCCGCGCCGGCGGGGCCGCTCCGGCTCAGCAGGACGAGCCGGCCGACGCCATGGGCGGCAACCAGATGCCGGGTCAGGACCGCGCCGAGACCACCGGTGCCGCCGGTGACCAGGACGGTGCCGTCCCGGTCGAGCGGACGCGGAACGGTGAGAACGACCTTGCCGATATGGCGCGCCTGGCTGACATGGCGGAACGCCTCCGGCGCCTGCCGCACGTCGAACGCCCGGATCGGCGGCAGCCGCAGCGCGCCGGCCCGGAACAGCGCCAGCAGTTCCCTCAGGATCTCCCCGATGCGCTCCGGGCCCGCCTCCCACAGGTCGAACGCCCGGTAGCGGACGCCGGGATGGGCGGCGGCGACCTCGTCGGCGTCCCGCAGGTCGGTCTTGCCCATCTCGACGAACCGGCCGCCGCGCGGCAGCAGCCGCAGCGACGCGTCGACGAACTCGCCGGCCAGCGCGTCGAGCACCACATCCACGCCGCGCCCCGAGGTGACGGCGGCGAAGCTCGCCTCGAAGCCCAGGTCACGTGACGACGCGAGATGGTCATCGGCGACGCCCATCGCCCGCACGGCCGCCCATTTGCCGGGGCCGGCGGTCGCGAAGACCTCGGCGCCCAGCTGGCGGGCGAGTTGGACGGCGGCGGTGCCGACGCCGCCGGCGGCGGCATGCACCAGCACGGCCTCCCCGGCCCGCAGCCCGCCCAGGTCGACCAGCCCGTAGTACGCGGTGGCATAGGCGATCGGCACCGCCGCCGCCTCAGCGAACGTCCACTCCGCGGGCATCGGGACCAGCAGCCGGCGGTCGGTCACCGCGACCGGGCCGAACGCGCCCGTGCACAGGCCCATCACCCGGTCGCCGGGCGCAAGATCCGTGACCTCGGGGCCGGTCTCCAGGACGACGCCGGCCGCCTCGCCGCCCAGCACCACATCGCCCGGATACATGCCGAGCGCGTGCAGCACATCGCGGAAGTTCACCCCGGCGGCCCGCACCGCGATCCGTACCTGTCCCGGGCCCAGCGCCGGCGCCGGATCGACCGGCGCGAGCCGGAGGTTGTCCAGGGTGCCGGCCTGCCGGGTGTCCAGCCGCCAGGCCGCGGCGTCCGCCGGCACCGGCAGCCCGTCCCGCCGCGCGGCCCGCACCAGCCGGGCGCCGAACGGCGCGCCCGCGCGCACGGCGATCCCCGGCTCGCCGGCGGCGACCGCCGCCGCGATCGACGCCCACGGCACCTCGTCCTCGTCGGTGTCCACCAGCAGGAGACGGCCGGGCTCCTCGGACTGCGCGGCCCGCACCAGCCCCCAGACCGCCGCGGCCGCCGCATCCGGGGCCCGGTCGCCGGGGACGGCGAGCACCGCGTTCCGGGTGAGCAGCACCAGCCGCGCCCCGGCGCACCGTTCGTCGGCCAGCCACCGCTGGAGCGCGCCCAACACCCGCCCGGTGAGGGCCCGCACCCGGGCCGGTTCGTCGCCCCCTTCGACGGCCGCCGGGTCATGGACGCGCAGCACCACGGTCCCGGGCGGGGAGCCGTCGGCGAGCAGCGCGCCGAGGCCGGCGGCGTCCACGGCCGGCCCGGCCGGCACCGCGTCCGCGACCGGACCCGTGGGCAGTGGATGCCAGGCGAGCCGGCACAGCCCCTCGACCTGGCCGGCCGGCTCCGGCTCGGCCGCCACCGGGCGGACGTCCAACCGCTCGATCGAGAGCACCGGATCGCCGCTCGGGTCCGTGGCCGCGATGGCGACACCACCGCCGTCCCCGGGCGTGAGCCGCACCCGCAGCGCGGCCGCGCCCGAGGCCGTGAGCGTCACCCCGGCGAAGGAGAACGGCACCCCTGCGGTCGCCCCGTCGGCGCCCGCGCCGGCCTGGGCCTGGAGCGCGGCGTCCAGCAGCGCCGGGTGGACGCCGTAGGCGCGCGCCTGGGACGCCTCCGACTCCGGCAGGCCCACCTCGGCGAAGATCTCCCCGCCGCGCCGCCACACGCTCCGGATGCCACGGAACGCCGGGCCGTATGCGAGACCGGCGGCGCCCAGCAGTTGGTAGAGGCCGTCCACCGGCACCTCGACGGCGTCGGCCGGCGGCCACTGCCGTGCCCAATCGCCGTCCCCCGCGGGGCCGTTGGGCGGCTGCGGGGTCAGGAAACCGCTGGCGTGCCGGGTCCACTCCCGGTCGGGCCAGCCCTCGTCGCCCGGGGCGTCGGGCCGCGCGTGGACGGTCAGGCTCCGCCGCCCCGTCCCGTCGGCCGCGCCGACGGCCACCTGCACCTGGACGCCGCCCCGCTCGGGCAGCGCCAGCGGCGTCTGGAGCAGCAGCTCCTCGACATGGCCACAGCCGACCTGGTCGCCGGCGCGGATCGCCAGTTCGACCAGCGCGGTGCCCGGCAGCACCGGGCGCCCCAGCACCGTGTGGTCGGCCGACCACTGCGGCCGGCCGGTGGAGAGCCAGCCGAAGAACAGCAGTTCGTCGCCCTCGGCGACGCTGACGCCGGCGCCCAGCAGCGGATGTCGGGTGACGCCGAGCCCGGCCGCCGTCACATCCCCGGCCGCCCCGGCGAGGCGCGGCCAGTAGCGCACCGTCTCGAAGGCGTAGGTGGGCAGGGCGACGGGCCGGGCGGAGCCTCCGGGGACTCCGGCGAACACGGCCGCCCAGTCGGGGGTCAGCCCGCTGGCGTGCAGCTCCGCCAACGCGGCGGTCGCGGCTGCCGGTTCGCCGAGCGCGCCGCGCAACGCCGGTACCACCACGGCGGGTTCGGCGCGGTGCGTGAGCGATTCCTCGGCCATGGCGGACAGCACGCCGTCCGGGCCGAGTTCGAGATAGCGGGCCACGCCCTGCCCGTCGAGCCAGGCGACGCCGTCGGCGAACCTGACCGCCTCCCGGACCTGACGGACCCAGTACTCCGGGTCGGTGAGCAGATCGGGATCGACCGCGTCGCCGGTGAGGTCGGCGACGATCGGGATGGTCGGGCGCGCATAGGTCAGCGCGGCGGCGATCGCGCGGAACTCGTCCAGCATCGGGTCCATATGGGCCGAGTGGAACGCGTGCGACACCCGCAGGCGCCGGGTCCGCACGTCCTGTTCCCGCCACCGGGCGGCCAGTTGGTCGACGGCGTCGCGGTCCCCCGAGACGACCACCGACGTCGGCCCGTTGACGGCGGCGATCCCGACCCGGCCGGTCAGCCCGGCGAGCGCGGCGTCGACCTCGTCCTCGGTGGCCCGGACGGCGAGCATCGCGCCGTCGTCGGTCATCCGCTGCATCAGCCGGCCCCTGGCGGCGACCAGCCGGCAGGCGTCGGGCAGCGACCACACCCCGGCCACGAGGGCGGCGGCCAACTCGCCGACGGAGTGGCCCAGCAGATAGTCGGGCCGCACCCCCCGGTGCTCGAACAGCCGGTAGAGCGCGACCTCCAGCGCGAACAGCCCGACCTGGGCGTACTCGGTGCGATCCAGCAGCTCGGCCTCGGGCGTACCGGCATCGGCGAACAGCACCTCGCGCAGCGGGCGCCCCAGATGCGGGTCAAGGCCCGCGCACACCTCGTCGAGCGCCCGGGCGAACACCGGTTCGGCGGCGTACAGTTCGCGGCCCATGCCGGCCCGCTGCGCGCCCTGCCCGGTGAACAGCATCGCGAGTTTCGCCGCGGGCCGCGTCCGGCGGGCCACCCCGTACCGGACCAGGCCGCTCTCGGCGCCCTGTTCGACGGCGGTGAGGGCGGCGAGCAGTTCGTCACGGTCGGCCGCGGTCAGCACGGCCCGATGCGGCAGCGCGGCGCGGGTCGTCGCCAGCGCATGGCCCAACGCCGCCAGGTCGAGGCCGGGTTCGGACTCCACCAGCGCCCGCAGCCCGGCGGCCTGCCCCGGCAGCGCGGTCGCCGTCCTGGCACTGATCGGGAACGGCAGCGGCACCCCGGCCGGCGTGCGCCCGCCGGCCGGGGCCTCGGCGGCCTCGGGCGCGGGCGGCTGCTCAAGGATCAGATGGGCGTTGGTGCCGCTCAGCCCGAACGAGGAGACGCCCATCCGGTGCGGATCGCCGGTCGGCGGCAGCTCGCGGGCCTCGGTGAGCAGGCCCACCGCGCCGGCGGTCCAGTCGACATGCGGCGTCGGCTCGTCGACATGCAGCGTCGGCGGCAGCACGCCGTGCCGCAGCGCGAGGACGGTCTTGATCACCGAGGCGACGCCGGCGGCGGCCTGCACATGCCCGATATTGGACTTGACCGAGCCGATCCACAGCGGCCGGTCCGCCGGCCGGTCCTGCCCGTAGGCCGCGATCAGCGACTGGGCCTCGATGGGGTCGCCGAGCGGCGTCCCGGTGCCGTGCGCCTCGACGGCGTCGACCTGGTCCGGCGTCAGCCGCGCCTCGGCCAGGGCCTGCAGGATCACCCGCTGCTGCGAGGGGCCGTTGGGGGCGGTCAGCCCGTTGGACGCGCCGTCCTGGTTCACCGCCGAGCCGCGCACGACGGCGAGCACCGGATGGTTCAGCCGCAGCGCGTCCGACAGCCGCTCCACCACCAGCACGCCGACGCCCTCGGACCAGCCGGTGCCGTCCGCGGCCGCCGCGAACGACTTGCAGCGGCCGTCGGCGGCCAGCCCGCGCTGCCGGCTGAACTCAGCGAACACCCCGGGCGTGGCCATCACCGTCACCCCGCCGGCGAGCGCCAGGGTGCTCTCGCCGCGCCGCAGCGACTGGCACGCCAGATGCAGGGCGACCAGCGACGACGAGCAGGCCGTGTCCACGGTGACCGCCGGCCCCTCAAGGCCCAGCGTGTAGGCGACCCGGCCGGAGATCACGGCCGTCGCGCCACCGGTCAGCAGATAGCCCTCGTTGCCCTGCTCGGCGCCCAACAGGGACGTGTAGTGCTGGTCGTTGGCCCCGACGAACACGCCGGTGCGGCTGCCCCGCAGCGACGAGGGGGCGATGCCGGCGGCCTCCACGGCCTCCCAGGACGTCTGCAGCAGCAGCCGTTGCTGCGGATCCATCGCCAGGGCCTCGCGCGGCGAGATATCGAAGAACGCCGCGTCGAACCGCGTCGCCTCGTCGACGAAGCCGCCCTCGCGCGCGTAGTCGGCGTCGGGGGCGGTGTCGGACCGAGGGGGGAGCTGCCAGCCACGGTCGTCGGGGAACGGGCCGATCGCGTCGGTCCCGGAAAGGACGAGCCGCCACAGATCCTCGGGCGTGCGCACCCCGCCGGGAAAGCGGCAGCTCATGCCGACGATGGCGATTGGCTCCCGATTGCCTTTTTCGGCCTCGCGCAGCCGCTGCTTGGTCTGGTGCAGATCCGCGGTGACCAGCTTCAGATATTCACGCAGCGTTCCGTCGTCCACCATCTGAAGGGAACCCCATTTCTGCGGGCGACGCGGTGGCCAGCTGACGCTTGCCCGGGGCCTCATTTGCAGGACCCCGATTCCGGCAGGCTAGTCACCGCCGGACGCCAGGACCAACCCCTGCTGGTCCGGTGAAGGATCGCGGGCCTCTAGGGGTAGGTATAGGGGTTGACGCGGCCCGGCCCACCAATAGGCTTTTGCCGCTGCTTTCGATGGGATTGGTTGGGCGATAGTGGATAAGCCCCGAGTGCTTTTCGATCTGACCGACCCGGCCCTGATGAACGACCGGTACGAATACTATCGGCGACTCCGCGAAACAGAGCCGATCCATCATTCACCGCAGGGTTTCTGGACACTCGCCCGCTATGCCGATGTCGAGGCGTTCCTGCGGGCACCGCAGACCTCGTCGGCCACTCCCGAGGACGCCATGTTCGCCGCCCTGCGCGGCGGCCGGGACGCCCCCGCCATGCGCAGCATGCGGCGGTGGATGGTGGTCAAGAGCGGCGAGGAGCACCGGCGGCTGCGCCGCCTGGTGGCCCGGGCGCTCACCCCCAACGCCGTCGAGCGGCTGCGGCCGGAGATCCACCGGATCGTCAGCGGCCTGATCGACGAGATGGGCGAGGGCGAGATCGATCTGATCAGCCAGTTCGCCACGCCGGTGCCGATCGCCGTCATCTGCGGGCTGCTCGGCATCCCCATCGAGGACGCCTGGCGCTGCCTGGAGTGGACCAACGCCATCGCCAATATCGTCGACCCGCTGATCACCCCCCAGATGCGCATCGCGATGAACACGGCGGAACCGCAGTTCAGCGCCTATATCCAGGAGCAGATGGAGCTGCGCCGCAGCCATCCGCGCGACGATGTGCTCACCATGCTGATGCGGAAGGACGACAACGGCGACGGGCTGAGCGACGAGGACGTCATCGCCCAGGTGCTGCTGCTCTTCAACGCGGGGCACGAGACCACGCTCAACGTCATCGGGAACGCCGTCCACGCGCTGCTCACCCACCCCGACCAGCTGCGGATCCTCCGCGACCAACCCGAGCTGATCGAGCCCGCGTTCGAGGAACTGGCCCGGTACAACGCCACGGTGCAGATCATCGCCCGGCAGCTGAACGGCGATCTGGCGCTCGACGGCACCGTCATCCCCGCCGGCTCCGCGGTGCTGGGCATCACCGGATCCGCCCACCGCGACCCGGCCAGATTCGACGATCCGGACCGTCTCGACGTCCGCCGCACCGGGGTGCGGTCGCTCGCCTTCGGCTCAGGACCGCACGCCTGCATCGCCGCCATGCTCGGCAAGGCGGAGGTCTCCATCGCCCTCACCGAACTGCTGCGCCGCTACGGGACCATCGAGCTGGCCACGGACACCCCGCGCTGGCACACCCGCTTCAACTTCGTCCTCGGCCTCAGCGAACTCCCCCTGCGGGTCGCGTTCTCCGGCTGACCGGCTGGCCTCGTTCCGGCATTCCGGCGGCGGGGCGGAGGCCCCGCCGCCGACCGCGTTCAGCCAAGCCCCTCCAGCCACCGGTCGACGGCCCTGGCCGTCGTCTCGCCGTGCTCCCGCATCAGGGTGAGGTGGTTGCCCGGCACATCGACCGCCGTGTGGGGCAGCCGCCACGAGGCGCGCCAGTCGCCCTCGCGGTTCCACTCGCCGATCGGCTCCGACGCCCGCACCAGCAGCGTCGGCGCCTGGATCTCCCGAGGCTGGAACTGCGCGAACATCAGGCCGTACCACGCCTGCGCCGTCAGCCGGACGTCGTTCATCGGCACATACAGATCCTCCCGCTCGAACATGCCGTCGTTGAACTCGTTCATCCACTCCTCGTGCACCGGCTGGTCCAGCGGATAGGAGTCGACGAGGACGACACCCGCCGGGACCACGCCCAGCTGTTCCAGCCGGTAGGCGAGCGCATGCGCGAACAGGCCACCGCCCGAATGCCCGACGATCACAAACGGGTTGTCGCCCACGGCCGCCAGCAGCGCCTCGGCCTGCCAGCCCAGCGCCGCGTCCGGGCCGGCCGGCAGCTGCTCGCCGTCCCGGTAGCCGGGCACCGGCAGCGCCACCACATCGCGCTGCCCACGGAACGGCAGGGCGAACCGGGCGAACTCATGCGCCCCGGCCACCGCCGAGATACCGCACTGGCCGACGATCCGCACCCGCGCTTCGCCCCGGGCGAGGAACACCGGCTTGGGCGGCGTCAACAGCTCGGCGGGCTCCTCGAACCGGGGCCGGAAACTCGCCGCCTCCATCAGGAACTCCATGAACTTCTCCAGCCGGCCCTCCCGCCCGGCCTCCCGCAGCAGCGACCGCAGGATCCCGCCGCCCCGCGACTCGGCCTCGGCGCCTGCCCCCGCCTCGTCGGCGTCCGGACCGAGCAGCGTCCGCAACAGATGGGTGGCCAACGCGGCCGGCGTCGTGTGCTCGAACACGCTCGCGCCGCTCAACGAGGCGCCGGTCGCGACCTGAAGCGCGTCCCGCAGCTCCACCGCCGTCAGGGAACTCATGCCCAGATTGAGGAACTCCTGCTCCGGCTCGACGGCCTCCACATCGGGATAGGACAGCACGGCGGCCGTATGCGCCCGCACCAGCTGAACGGCCGCCCGATGCCGCTCGGCGGGCGGCAGCGCCACCAGCCGCTGACGGAAGTCGTCGGCTCCCTCGCCGCCGTCCGCCGCCCCGCCGATGCCCCGCAGCCGCCGCACCTCGGGCAGATCGGCCAGCAGGCGCCGGTCCCGGTCCGCCGTGTAGACGGCGGCGAACCGCGGCCAGTTGACGTCGGCGACGACCAGCCCGGCGCCCGGCCGAGCCGGCAACCCGCCCAGGACGGCGGCCGCCAGCTCCGGCGGCATCGCCCGCAGGCCACTGGCCCGCAGCCGCTCCGCCTCCGCCGGATCGGACAGCGCCCCGTCCGCCCACGGCCCCCAAGCCACCGAGACCGCCGCCGCGCCCCGTGCCCGCCGGGAGGCGGCCAGCGCGTCGAGATAGGCGCCGGCGGCAGAGCCGGCGGCCCGCCCGGCGTCGCCCCAGACCCCGCCGGCCGAGCCCAGCAGCACAAACGCCGAGGGAGCGAGATCGACCGTCAGCTCATGCAGATGCCGCGCCCCGGACAGAACCTGCCCCAGCTCCTCGACCCCGGCGGGCGTCAACGCCGAAGGCGCGGCGTCCGAGTCGAACTCCGGCGCGTACAGCAGCGCGGTCAACGGCTCGTCGGCGGGGATCCCCGCGAGAAGCTTCGCCACGGCGGCACGGTCCGCCGGATCGCAGGCGGCGACCGTCACCCGCGCGCCGCGTTCGGTCAGATCGGCGACCAGCTCGGCCGCGCCCGGCGCCGCCGAGCCGTCCCGGCCGGTCAACAGCAGGTGCCCGACGCCCTGTTCGGCGAGCCAGCGGGCCGCGCCAGCGCCGACCGTGCCCAGGCCGCCGGCCACCAGCACGGTGCCCGATCCGGGCCAGCCCGGCTCACCGTCGGCCACCGGGCCCGGCGCCTCGGGCACCAGCCTGGGCACCCGCACCTGCCCGTCGCGGATCGCCAGCTGATCGGGCCCGGACAGCAGCGCGGCGAC
The DNA here is from genome assembly GCF_000974485.1 of Streptomyces sp. NBRC 109706. Classification (GTDB taxonomy): domain Bacteria; phylum Actinomycetota; class Actinomycetes; order Streptomycetales; family Streptomycetaceae; genus Streptomyces. Next base: position 633,682 of record NZ_BBOM01000008.1, read on the forward strand.
AAACCGGGGCCAGTCGGGTGCCGCCGGCTCCTCGGGCAGATCGATCAGCCCACCCCAGCGGATCGCCTCGTCGCGGTCCATCGCCCGGCCCAGACCCCATACCGCCGCCTGCCCCGCGTTCCGCACCGGGTCCGCCGGGCCCGTCGACACCGCGCCCGAGGTGACGCACCACAGCGGCGCATCGACACCGGCCGCACCGAGCGCCCGGGACAGCTCCAAGGTCCCGGCGACGCCGGCCTGTTCGTCGCCGGCGCCGAGCGCCGCCAGCGACACGACGCCGGCCAGCCCGTCGGCTCCGACCAGCGCCTGCTTGAGCCGTTCCACCAGATCCCGCGTCCCGTCCGCGCCGTCGATCGGCAGGCTCACCACGGACGCGCCGGACTCCGTCAGAGCCGCCGCCGGCCCGGTCCCCGGCTCGCCACCCGAGGTGACGAGCAGCCAGGTGCCGGGGACGCGCGCGGCGGCCGGCGGATCGGTGACCGGCCGCCAGACGATCCGGTAGCGCCAGGAGTCCAGGACGGAACGCCGCCGCTGACGCTTCCGCCACTCGGACAGCGCGGGAAGCGCCGACTCAAGACCGGGCAGCTCCGCCGCGTCCCCGCGCTCCACGGCATCCCAGAACGCGGCGTCCACCACCCCGTCGGCCGCCGCCCGCGTCGACAACTCCGGCCAGTACCTCGCCCGTTGGAAGGCATACGTCGGCAGCGGAACGGCGCGGCCACCCCAGCCGGCGAACACCCTCGACCAGTCGATCCCGACCCCGACCGCCCACAGCCGGCTCGCCGCCCCCAGCGCGGCCGACGCATCGTCGCGGTCCTTGCGCAGCACCGGCACGAACACCGCGTCGTCGACGGTCTCCCGCGCCATGGCGGACAGCACCCCGTCCGGACCCAGCTCCACATACCGGGTCACGCCCATCGCCTCCAGCGTCGCGGCGCCGTCGGCGAACCTGACCGTCCCACGGACCTGCCGGAGCCAGTACGCGGGATCCTGCAACACCCCGGGCTCGGCCACCGCGCCGGTCAGGTTCGAAACGATCGGAATCCGAGCCGGGTTGAACGTCAACCCGGCCAGAACGCTCGCGAACTCGTCCAGCATCGGCTCCATCAACGCCGAGTGGAACGCGTGCGACACCGTCAGCAGGTTGACCCGACGGCCGCGCGCCGCGCATTCGAACGCATAGCGCTCGACCGCCTCCCGCTCGCCGGAGAGCACCACCGACCGGGGACCGTTCACGGCGGCCATGTCCAACCCCGAGCCGCCCACCTCCATCTCGCTGGCCTGCACGGCGACCATGCCACCCCCGGCGGGCAACGCCTGCATCAGCCGGCCACGCTCGGCGACCAGCACGCACGCGTCGTCCAGCGACAGCACCCCGGCGACATGCGCGGCGACGATCTCACCCAACGAGTGCCCCAACAGCACATCGGGGACCACCCCCCAGGACTCGACCAGGCGGAACAGCGCCACCTCCAGGGCGAACAGGGCCACCTGCGCCCATCCCGTCCGGTCCAGCTCGGCACCGTCGGCCAGGACCTCCCGCAGCGGACGCTCCAGCCGCATGTCGAGCCGGGCACAGACCGCGTCGAACGCCTCGGCGAACACCGGGAACCGTTCATACAGGTCGAGGCCCATCCCGGCGCGCTGCGAGCCCTGACCGGTGAACAGGAACGCGGTGCGGCCCTCGCCCACCACCCCCGTGGCGAGCACCGCGTCGCCGGCCAGCACCGCCCGATGCTCCAACGCGGCCCTGGTCGTGGCCAGCGACCACGCCACATCCACCGCGTCCAACGCCGGCCGCTCGGCCACAAACGACCGCAGCCGTGCGATGCCGGCCTGCAGCCCCGCGGCCGACCTCGCCGACAGCACCCACGGCACCACCGCCGGTCCTGCCGCCCCCGGCCGTTCGGCCACCGGGGCCGATGCGGGGGCCTCCTCCAGGACGATGTGCGCGTTGGTGCCCCCGATCCCGAACGAGGAGACCCCCGCCCGGCGCGGACGATCCGCCCTGGGCCAGGCGCGGTTCTCCGTCAGCAGCTCCACCGCCCCGGCCGACCAGTCCACCTGCGGCGAGGGCTCGTCCACATGCAGCGTCGCGGGCAGCACCCCGTGCCGCATCGCCAGCACCATCTTGATGACGCCGGCGACCCCGGCCGCCGCCTGGGTGTGCCCGATATTCGACTTGATCGAGCCCAGCCACAACGGCTCGCCCACCGCCCGGTCCTGACCATAGGTGGCCAGCAATGCCTGGGCCTCGATGGGGTCACCGAGCCGGGTGCCCGTGCCATGCGCCTCCACCGCGTCGATCTCCGCCGCCGTCAGCCGGGCGCTGGCCAACGCCTGCCGGATCACCCGCTGCTGCGAGGGCCCGTTCGGCGCCGTCAGACCGTTCGACGCGCCGTCCTGGTTCACCGCGCTGCCGCGCACCACCGCCAGGACCTGACGCCCGCTGCGCCGGGCGTCCGAGAGCCGTTCCACCAGCAGCAGGCCGACCCCCTCGCCCCAGCCGGTGCCGTCGGCCGCCGCCGCGAACGCCTTGCAGCGACCGTCGGAGGCCAGCCCGTCCTGCCGGTCGAACTCCACGAACGCGCCCGGCGTCGCCATCACCGTCACCCCACCGACCAGCGCCAGCTCACACTCCCCGGCCCGCAGCGCCTGCCCCGCCCAGTGCAGCGCGACCAGCGACGACGAACACGCCGTGTCCACCGTCACCGCGGGACCCTCAAGACCGAACGCGTACGCGACCCGCCCCGACAGCACCGCCGCCGCGTTCCCGACCGCCGCATGACCGTCGCCCTGCTCACCCGAGGCGGCCAACAGATGCATATAGTCCTGGCCGTTGGTCCCCGCGAACACCCCGACACCGCGCCCGCGCAACGACCGCGGGTCAAGACCGGCCGACTCGAACGTCTCCCACGCCGCCTCCAGCAGCAGCCGCTGCTGCGGGTCCATCGTCAACGCCTCACGCGGCGAGATCCCGAACAGGCCGGCGTCGAACTCCGCCGCGTCGTCGACAAACCCGCCGACCGGCGTGCGGGACCCGAACACCTCGGCGGGCCAACCCCGGTCGGCCGGAACGGGCGCCATGGCGTCCCGCCCTCCGACGACCAGATCCCACAGCCCCTCCGGCGTCACCGTGCCACCCGGGAACCGGCAGGCCATCCCCACGATGGCCAACGGCTCGTCCACCGCCGCCCGTGACGCCGGCACGTCGACGCCGGCACCGGCGTCCACCCCGGTCAGCTGCTCCGCCAGATGCCGCGCCAGCGCCTGCGGCGTCGGATAGTCGAACACCAGCGTCGCCGAAAGCGTCAACCCGGTATGCGCGACCAGGAGGTTGTACAACTCGACCGCCGTCAGCGAATCGAACCCGAGGTCACGGAACGCCCGGTCGGGCTCGACGGCCTCCGCGCCCGCGTGCCCGAGCACGGCGGCGGCCAGCTCCCGCACCAGCCCCAGCAACAGCTGCGACCGCCCCTCGGCGGGGGCCGACAGCAACTCCTGCCGCCAGCCCGCCTCGGGCCCCCCACCCGGAGCCGACACCGGGGCAGCGTCGCCGCCCAACTGGTCCGCCAGCAGCGGACTGGGCCGGAACGAGGCGAAACCCGGCGCAAAGGTGGCCCAGTCCACATCGGCGACCGTCAGATGCGACTCCCGTGCGTCGACCGCCTGGGCCAGGGCCTGGATCGCCAGGTCCGGGGCGATCGGGATCAGCCCGCGTCGACGCATGACGTCCGACAGCCCGTCCAGGGTCGCCATGCCGCCGTCCGCCCACGGACCCCAGGCCACCGAAGTCCCCGGCAGCCCACGGCCGCGCCGGCGTTCCACCCATGCGTCCAGGAACGCGTTGGCCGCCGCATACGCCGCCTGCCCGCCGCTGCCCCAGGTCGCCGCGACCGACGAGAACACCACAAACAGATCGATCGGCAGCCCGGCGGTTAGCTCGTCGAGGTTGATCACGCCGGTGACCTTGGCGCGGGTCACCTCGGCGAGCGCTTCCCCGGTGTGCTGGTGCAACACCATCGCGTTCGAGACGCCGGCGGTGTGCACGACGCCGGTCAGCGGCCACCGGTCCGGAACGCCGGCGATCACCTCGGCGAGGGCGTCCCGGTCGGCGACATCGCACGCGACGACCGTCGCACGGGTGCCGAGTGCGGCCAGTTCGTCGACCAGCCCCTCGGGCGCCACCCCGGTGCGGCTGGTCAACACCAGATGCGGCACGCCCCGGCCCGCCAGCCAGCGGGCCACCAGGGAACCCAACGCGCCGGTGCCACCCGTGACCAGCACCGTTCCCGAAGGACTCCACTCCGCCCCGGTCCGCCCCGCCGGCACGGCCCGGGCCAGCCGCCGCCCGTACCCGCCGGAACCGCGCACCGCCATCTGGTCCTCGACCCCACCGGCGAGCAGCCCGGCCAGCCGCGCCCCGGCCCTGGCATCCAGCTCGGCCGGCAGATCGACCAGGCCGCCCCAGCGCTGCGGAAGTTCAAGCGCCGCGACCCGGCCGAGCCCCCAGACGGCCGCCTGGCCCGGGCTCCGCAGCGGATCCGACCGCCCGATCGACACCGCACCCCGGGTCGCCACCCACAACGGGACGGCGTCGCCGGCATCGTGGGACGCCTGCACCAGCGCCAACGCGACCGCGAGCGGCGCCGGCACCCCGCCGTCGCCCACCCGGCCGTCGAAAGCGTCGGCGGCCAACAGCACCCCGGCCAGGTCCCCGGCCTCGGCGGCGACCGACTCAAGCGACCGCGCCAGCTCCGGCCGGCTCGGCGAGGCCGCGTCGACCGACAGGCTCCGCACGGTGGCGCCGGCCCCGGTCAGGGCGGCGGCGATATCGGCCGACGGGACATCCGTCGAGGTGACCAGCAGCCAGGTGCCGGCGAGCCCGGTGGGGGAGGAGACATCGGCGAGCGGCTTCCAGACGATCCGGTACCGCCACGCATCCACGACCGACCGCTCCCGGCGCTGGCGCCGCCACGACGACAGGACCGGCAACACCTCGCCGAGCGCGGCCGGGACCTCCGGCAACTCCAGCTCGACGGCGAGCTGTTCCAGGTCCTCGCGTTCCACCGCGTCCCAGAAGACGGACTCCGTCCCATCGCCGCCGGCGGCCTCGGCGACCGGCTCCGGCCAGTAACGCTCCCGCTGGAACGCATAGGTCGGCAGCTGGACGATCCGCCCGCCCCAACCCTCGTACAGCCCGGGCCAGTTGACATTGACGCCGGCCGTCCACAGCCGGCCGAGCGCGGTGACGGCGGTGTCGGTCTCGTCCCGGTCCTTGCGGAGGAGGGGGGCGAACGTGGCGTCGGCGACGGTGGTCTGCGCCATGCCGGACAGCACGCCGTCGGGGCCGAGTTCGAGATAACGGGTCACGCCCATGGCTTCGAGCGCGGTGACGCCGTCGGCGAACCGGACCGTTTCACGGACCTGCCTGAGCCAGTACTCGGGCTGCTGCAGCTGGCCTGGCTCGGCGACGGTGCCGGTCAGGTTCGAAACGATCGGAATGCGGGCGGGGTTGAACGTGAGGTTGTTCAGGACCGAAGCGAATTCGTCCAGCATCGGTTCCATCAGGGCCGAATGGAACGCATGCGAGACGGTCAGAACGTTGAACCGCCGGCCCCGGCTGGCGCATTCGGCGGCGTAGCGCTCGATCGCCTCGCTGGTACCGGAGAGCACCACGGAGTTCGGACCATTGACAGCGGCGAGGTCCAGCCCCGAGCCGGCGACATCCGCCTCGGTGGCCTGGACCGCCACCATCCCGCCACCGGACGGCAACGCCTGCATCAGCCGGCCGCGCTCCGCGACCAGCACACACGCATCGTCCAGATCAAGGACCCCCGCGGCATGGGCGGCCACGATCTCACCCAACGAGTGCCCCAGCAACACATCCGGGACCACCCCCCAGGACTCCACCAACCGGAACACGGCGACTTCGAGAGCGAACAGGCCCGCCTGCGCCCACCCCGTCTCGTCAAGGCCAACACCATCGGTCAGAACCTCGCGCAGCGGACGCTCCCACCGCATATCCAACCGCGCACACACCGCGTCAAACGCCTCGGCGAACACCGGGAACGCCTCGTACAACCCCAGGCCCATGCCGGCGCGTTGCGCACCCTGACCCGTAAACAGGAACGCCGTCCGACCCTCACCCGCCACACCCGTGGCCAGCACATCCCCATCACCCGCCAGCACGACCCGATGCTCCAACGCGGCCCGCGTCGTCGCCAACGACCACCCCACATCCACCGCGTCCAACGCCGGCCGCTCGGCGACAAACGACCGCAACCGCGCGACCTGCGCCCGCAGCGCGGCATCGGACTTCGCCGACACCACCCACGGCACCAACCCCGGCGCCCGCCGGGCCGGAACGGTCGCTACGGGCTCCGGCTCCGGGGCCTGTTCCAGAATCACATGGGCGTTGGTGCCGCTGATGCCGAACGAGGAGACGCCCGCCCGTCGCGGCCGGTCGAGCCGGGGCCAGGGCCGGGATTCGGTGAGGAGCCGCACCGCGCCCGCCGTCCAGTCGACCTGGGGGGTGGGGGCGTCGACATGGAGAGTGGCCGGCAGGGTGCCATTCCGCAGGGCCATCACCATCTTGATGACGCCCGCGACCCCCGCCGCGGCCTGGGTGTGGGCGATATTCGACTTGACGGAGCCGATCCACAGCGGCTCCCGCTCATCCCGGTTCTGGCCATAGGTGGCGAGCAGCGCCTGGGCCTCGATGGGGTCGCCCAGGCGGGTGCCCGTGCCATGGGCCTCGACCGTGTCGATGTCCCCCGGCGCGAGCCGCGCGTTGGTCAACGCCTGCTGGATGACGCGTTGTTGGGAGGGCCCGTTGGGCGCGCTGAGGCCGTTGGACGCGCCGTCCTGGTTGATGGCGCTGCCGCGCATCACGGCCAGGATCTGGTGACCGTTGCGTTGGGCGTCGGAGAGCCGTTCGACGAGGAGGAGCCCGGCGCCCTCGCCCCAGCCCATCCCGTCGGACGAGGCGGCGAACGCCTTGCAGCGGCCGTCCGCCGCCAGTCCGCCCTGTCGGTCGAACTCGGCGAAGACCCCGGCGTTGGTCATGACGGTGACACCGCCGACAAGGGCCAGCTCGCACTCCGTGGCGCGTAGTGCCTGCGCGGCCAGATGCAGCGCCACCAGGGACGACGAACAGGCGGTGTCCACCGTCACGGCCGGGCCTTCGAGGCCGAAGACATAGGCGAGGCGGCCCGACATCACGCTGGTGGCATTGCCCGTGAGGAGATGCCCCTCGGCGCCCTGGGGGAGTCGCATGCCGGTGCCGTATCCGGAGGTGCCGCCGCCGACAAAGACGCCGGTGCGGCTTCCGCGCAGCGCCTGGGGGGTGATGCCGGCGGATTCGAGGGTTTCCCAGGCGGTTTCCAGAAGGAGACGCTGCTGGGGGTCCATGGCCAACGCCTCACGGGGACTGATGCCGAAGAGGTCGGCGTCGAAGTCCGTGACACTGTCGATAAATCCTCCCCAGCCGGCTGCCTGGGCCGGCCAGCCCCGGTCCGTCGGGAAGGACGTGATGCCGTCGGTGGCGCTTTCGACCAGCTCCCACAGCTGCTGCGGTGAGGTGACGGCGCCGGGATAGCGGCAGGCCATGCCGACGATCGCGATCGGCTCGTCGACACCGACCACCGTCGTCGAACTGGCGGCGGAGGGTGTGGGGGCTTCGAGGTCCTGGTCGGAGAGCCGGCTCAGAAGCAGATCGACCAGCACGGACGAGGTCGGGTAGTCGAACACCAGGGTGGTGGGCAGGGACAGGCCGGTGGCGCTCTGGAGACGGTTCCGCATATCGACGGCCATGAGGGAGTCGAAGCCCAGATCGCGGAACGCCCGGTCCGGCTCCACGGCCTGCGCGCCGGAGTGCCCCAACACCGCGGCGGCCTGGTCGCGGACCACATCCAGCAGCAGGTTTCGCTGTTGCGCGGGCGGTACGTGGGCGAGTTGTCGCAGCAGCTCCGAGGTGCCGCCGCCGTCGGCGCGGTCCGGGTCCGCCGCCGTGGGCGCGGCCTCGGGGAGATCGGCGAGCAGGGGGCTGGGGCGGACCGCGGTGAAGGAGGCCGCGAAAGCCGACCAGTCGATATCGGCGACGGTCAGGGCCGGTTCCGCCGCGTCGACGGCGGTGGCAAGGGCGCGGACGGCCAATGCCGGGTCCATCGGGGTGAAGCCGCGTCGGCGGAGAATCTGCTGCGTCTCGCCCTGAACGGCCATACCCGCGTCATCCCAGGGGCCCCAGGCGATGGAGGTGCCGGGCAGGCCCCTGTCGTGGCGGTGCTGGATCCAGGCGTCCAGGAACGCGTTGCCGGCGGCGTAGGCGCCCTGACCGGCGCTGCCCCATATGGCGGCGCCCGAGGAGAACACCAGGAAAAGCTCCAGCGGCAGCCCCGCCGTCAACTCGTCCAGATGCACGGCACCCTCGACCTTGGCGCTCAGCGTCGCGGCGATGTCGTCCCGGTCGGTGTGTTCGAGTAGTTGTGCGTCGCCGATGCCGGCGGCGTGGACGATGCCGTGTAGTGGCCATTGCTCGGGGATGTCGGCGATGACGGTGGCGAGGGTGGTGCGGTCGGTGACATCGCAGGCGGTCACGGTGACCTGGGTGCCCAGCGTTTCCAGCTCGGTGACGAGTCCGTCGGGTGCTGTCCCGGAGCGGCTGGTCAGGACCAGATGCGGTACCCCGCGGCTGGCCAGCCAGCGGGCTACTACCGTGCCCAAGGCGCCGGTGCCGCCGGTGATCAGGACCGTGCCGGACGGTTGCCATGGTTCGGGCTCGACGGTGGTCGGTAGGGCGCGGACCATCCGTCGGCCGTAGAGGCCGGAACCGCGTACCGCGATCTGGTCCTCCCCGCCACCGTCGTCCTGGGCGGTGAGGATTCCGGCCAGTCGTGCGGCCGTGCGGGCGTCGAGTTGGGTGGGCAGGTCGATCATGCCGCCCCAGCGGCGTGGATACTCCAGGGCGGCCACCCGGCCCAGACCCCATAGCGCCGCCGCCGTCGGGTCGGTGAGGCGGTCGGAGGCGCCCACCGATATCGCGCCCCGGGTGAGCAGCCACAACGGCGCGTCCACCTCGGCATCGCCCAGCGCCCGCACCAACTCCACCAGGGCCGCGAGTCGATCCACCACCCCCGTGCTGTCGGCGGGCATCGCCACCACACCGCGCACCTCGGGCAGGGCGGTGATCCGCTCCACAAGGCCGGCGCGATCCCAGGCCGCGTCGGTCGGGAGGATCACCGTCCGGGCGCCCGCCTCGGCCAGCGCCGTGACCACATCCTCGTCGACGCCGCCGGCCACCAACCAGGTCCCCTCAAGCGACGCTGGGGGCGGTGTCTGCAGTGGCTTCCACACCACCCGGTAGCGCCAGGCATCGATAACGGAACGTTGACGTCGTTCCCGCCGCCAGGACGCCAACGCCGGCACCACCGAACCCAACAGCTGTGGGGCGTCGGAGAGTTGCAGGGTGTCGGCGAGTTCGCCGAGGTCTTCACGCTCGACCGCGTCCCAGAACCGGGACTCGACCGCATCCACCTCCTGCACGGTGCCGGGAGCCGGGGCCTCCAGCCAGTAGCGCTGATGCTGGAAGGCATAGGTCGGCAACGGAACCCGACGGCCGGTCAGGACGGTGGACCAGTCCACCCCGACCCCGGCCTGCCATGCCTCTCCGAGTGAGGCCAGCAGGCGGCGCATCCCACCCTCGTCACGGCGCAGCGTGCCCAGGACGGCGGCGCGGGTGTCGGACGCCTGGGCGGTCTCCTCGATACCGACCGTCAGTACGGGGTGGGCGGAGACCTCGATAAAGGTGCGCGCGCCCTGTCCCAGCAGAGTGCGGATGGCGTCCTCGAACCGAACGGTGGAACGCAGGTTGTCGAACCAGTACCCGGCGCCCAAGCCGCCGTCGACCGGGGCGCCGGTCAACGTGGAGAGCATCGGAATCCGGCCGACGGACGGGGAAACAGGGGCGAGGTCGGTGAGGATCCGCTCACGCAGCTGCTCCATCTGTGCCGAGTGCGAGGCGTAGTCCACGGCGATGCGGCGGGCACGGATCCCGCGCCGCTCGCACGCGACCAGCAGTGCCTCCAGGGCCTCCACCTCGCCCGAAACCACCGTGGACGACGGCCCGTTCACCGCCGCAACGGAAAGCCCAGGACTGCCCGCAGTCAGGTCGTCGACGGTCTCCCGGCCGGCGGCCACCGACACCATCCCACCCCCACCCGCAACCGCCACCAACGCCCGCGACCGCAAGGCCACCACCCGCGCAGCGTCCCCAAGCGACAACCAACCCCCCACACACGCCGCCGCGATCTCGCCCTGCGAATGCCCCACCACCGCCGAAGGCACCACCCCCACCGACCGCCACACCTCGGCCAACGACACCATCACCGCCCACAACACCGGCTGCACCACATCAACCCGCACCACACCGTCATCACCGTCGAGCAGCACCCCGGTCAACGACCAGTCCACAAACGGCGCCAACGCCGCCTCGCACTCGATCAGCCGCTCCCGAAAGACCTCAGAGGACTCCCACAACCCCCGCGCCATCCCCACCCACTGCGAACCCTGACCAGGAAACACCCACACCACACCACCCGAACCCGCCGCCACCGAAGAAGCCCCCGACAACCCCGCCAACAACTCATCCCGCCCCGCACCCACCACCACCGCACGATGCTCCAACCCAGCCCGCCCCATCGCCAACGACCACCCCACATCCACAGGACTCAACTCAGGCCTCTCGGCCACAAACGACCGCAACCGCTCCAACTGCCCCCGCAACGCCCCCTCCGACTTCGCCGACACCACCCACGCCGTCACACCCCCAACAGCACCGCCCCCACCAACGGCCGCAACATCCGGGCCCTGCTCCAAGATCACATGTGCGTTGGTCCCACTGATCCCAAACGAAGACACCCCCGCCCGCCGAGGCCGGTCCACCTCGGGCCACTCCCGAGCCCCCGTCAACAACGACACCGCACCCGCCGACCAGTCCACCTGCGGCGACGGCTCATCCACATGCAACGTCGCCGGCAACACCCCATGCCGCAACGCCAACACCATCTTGATCACACCCGCCACACCGGCGGCGGACTGGGTGTGCCCGATATTGGACTTCACCGACCCCAGCCACAGCGGCTCGCCACCCTCACCCCGCCCCTGCCCATAGGTCGCCAGCAGCGCCTGCGCCTCGATCGGATCACCGAGCCGCGTCCCCGTCCCATGCGCCTCCACGGCGTCCACATCCGCCGTCGTCAACCGGGCGTTGGCCAGGGCCTGTTGGATGACGCGCTGCTGCGAGGGGCCGTTCGGCGCCGACAGGCCATTGGACGCGCCATCCTGGTTCACCGCGCTGCCACGCACCACGGCCAGCACCTGGTGCCCATTGCGTTGCGCGTCCGAAAGCCGCTCCAGCAGCACCAGGCCGACGCCCTCGGACCAGCCCGTGCCGTCGGCCGCGGCCGCGAACGACTTGCACTGCCCGTCGGAGGCCAGGCCGTCCTGCTGGCCGAACTCGACAAACGCACCCGGCGTGACCATGACCGTGACCCCGCCGGCCAACGCGAGATCGCACTCGCCGGTGTGCAGGGCCTGGTTGGCCAGATGCATGGCCACCAGCGACGACGAGCACGCCGTGTCCACCGTCACCGCCGGGCCCTCAAGGCCGAAGGTGTAGGAGACCCGGCCCGAGATGACGCTGCCCGCTGTGCCGGTGATCAGATGCCCCTCGGCGCCGGGCACACCCGTGGCCCCGTACCCGGACGAGGCCGCGCCGGCGAACACGCCGACGCTCCGGCCCCGCAACGACCGGGGATCCAGGCCGGCCGACTCGAACGTCTCCCAGGCGGCCTCCAGCAGCAGCCGCTGCTGCGGATCCATCGCCAGGGCCTCACGCGGCGAGATCCCGAACAGGTCGGCGTCGAAGTCCGCCACGCCCCGCATAAACCCGCCCAGTTGCACGATGTCGCCGGGGGCGACGCTCGGCCAGCCACGGTCGGTCGGGAACGGCGCGATGCCGTCCTCGCCGGTGGCGACCAACCGCCACAGCTCCTCCGGCGACATCACACCGCCGGGGTAGCGGCAGGCCATGCCCACGATCGCGATCGGCTCCCCGGTGTCCACGGGCGTGGACGTCGTCGTGGGGGAGCGGTCGGCCTCGCCGAGCAGCTGTCCGATCAGATACTGCGCCAGCGCCAGCGGCATCGGATAGTCGAACACCAGCGTGGCGGGCAGCCGCAGCCCGGTGCGTGCGGCCAGCAGATCGCGCAGCTCCACGGCGGTGAGCGAGGTGAAACCGAGATCCTTGAACGCCCGCCCGGGATCGATCGCCCGCGGATCGGGATGCTGCATGACGGTCGCGACCGCCGACAGCACCAGATCCACCAGGACCCGCTGACGCTCGGCGATCGGAAGGCCGGCCAGCAGCTCCCGAAGCTCGGCGCCGTCCCCCGAGCCCTCGTTCCCCTCCCCGCCGGCGGTCGGGGTCTCGACCGCCTCCGGAAGGTCCGACAGCAGCGAACTCGGCCGCACCAGGGTGAAGGCGGCCGCGAACCGGGGCCAGTCCACGTCGGCGACGGTCACACTCGGCTGCCGCTGCTCGATCGCCTGCGCCAGCGCACGCACCGCCAGCTCGGGGTCCAGCGGCGCCAACCCCTGCCGGCGCAGCAGCCGTTCGGCCTCCCCCTCGGCGGCCATGCCCGCCCCGGCCCACGGCCCCCAGGCGATCGACACGCCGGGCAAACCCCGGTCCCGGCGGGACTCCGCCCATGCGTCGAGGAACGCGTTGCCCGCCGCATAGGCGCCCTGACCGCCACCGCCCCAGGTCGCCGCGATCGACGAGAACACCACGAACTGCTCCAGCGGCAGATCCCGCGTCAGCTCGTCCAACAGAACCGTGCCCTCGACCTTGCTCCGCAGCACCCCGGCCATCGCGTCCCTGCTGGTCCGCTCCAACGCCTCGGGATCGTCGACCCCGGCCGCGTGGACCACACCGGTGAGCGGCCACCGCTCCGGAACGCCCGCGATCACCGCCGCGAGGGCATCCCGGTCGGCGACATCGCACGCGACCACGCTGACCCGGGTGCCCAGCGCCGCCAGCTCCTCCACCAGCCCCTCGGGGGCGACCCCCCGGCGGCTGGTCAGCACCAGATGCGGCGCCCCGCGCCCCGCCAGCCAGCGGGCCACCACCACGCCCAACGCGCCGGTCCCACCGGTGACCAGAACCGTCCCGGCGGGACGCCACTCGACACCGGTCCCACGCGCCGGAGTCGCCCGCACCAGCCGACGCCCGTAGACAACGGGACCGCGCAGCGCGACCTGGTCCTCCGCGCCGCTCGCCAGCACGCCGACGAGCCGGGCGGACGTCTGCTCCGTCCACCGCGCCGGCAGATCGACAAGACCGCCCCACCGATGCGGCAACTCCAGCGCGGCGACCCGGCCAAGACCCCACGCCGTGGCCGGCGACGGATCCGTCAACCGGTCCGTCGCACCCACCGACACCGCACCCCGCGTCAGCACCCACAGCGGCGCCGACACCTCGGCCAACGCCCGCACCGTGTCCAACACATCCGACCAACCGTCCGCGACCAGCACCACACCGGCGACATCAGGGACCGAGGCCACCTCCTCGACCGGCACCCGCACCACCGTCGCACCGCCGGCGCCCAGCGCCGCGACCACGTCCTCGTCCCCGCGCCCGGGCACCACCCAGGTGCCCGACAGCGAGGCCGTGGCCTGCCCGGCGAGGGGCTTCCACACGATCTGGTAGCGCCACGAGTCCACGGCGGCCTGCTCCCGCCGCTGCCGCCGCCAGGACGTCAACGCCGGCAGCGCGGCCTCAAGACCGGCCAACTCCCGCAGATCGCCGCGTTCCACCGCGTCCCAGAACGCCGAGTCCGTGGCATCGGCGCCGCCCGGCCCTTCCGTCGTCGGCTCGGGCCAGTACCGCTCCCGCTGGAACGCGTAGGTCGGCAGCTCGACGACCCGACCGCCCCAACCGGCGAACACCGCCGACCAGTCGACCTCGACACCGACCGTCCACAGGCGGCCGACGGCCTCCACCGCGCTGGCCGCCTCGTCCCGGTCCCTGCGCAGCATCGGCACCAGGACGGCCTCCGCCGTGGTCTCCCGCGCGATCCCGGACAGCACCCCGTCCGGGCCCAGTTCCAGACACCGCGTCACGCCCAGGGCGTCCAACGCCGCGACGCCGTCACCGAACCGCACGGTCCGCCGCACCTGCTCCAGCCAGTACTCCGGCCGCTGCAACAGCCCAGGCTCCGCCACGGCACCGGTCAGATTGGAGACCACCGGGATCCGTCCCGGATGGAACGCCAACCCGGCCAACACACCGGCGAACTCGTCGAGCATCGGCTCCATCAGCGCCGAGTGGAACGCGTGCGAAACCGACAGCACGCTGATCCGCCGCCCCTGCTCCAGGCACCTCGCCACATACGCCCGGACCGCCTCGACATCCCCGGAAAGCACCACCGACTGCGGGCCGTTCACGGTGGCGACATCAAGCCCCGAATCGGCGACCTCGTCCTCGCCCGCCCGCACCGCGACCATCCCGCCGCCCGCCGGCAGCGCCTGCATCAGCCGGCCACGCTCGGCCACCAGCGTGCAGGCGTCGTCCAGCGACAGCACCCCGGCGACATGCGCGGCGACGATCTCGCCCAACGAATGCCCCAACAACACATCCGGCGTGACACCCCACGACTCCACCAGCCGGAACAGCGCGACCTCAAGGGCGAACAGACCCGCCTGCGCCCACACCGTCTGATCCAGACCGGCCCCATCCGTCAGCACCTCGCGCAACGGACGGTCCAACCGCGCGTCCAACCGCGCACACACCGAGTCAAACGCGCCGGCGAACACCGGGAACCGCTCATACAACCCCAGGCCCATGCCGACCCGCTGCGCACCCTGACCGGTGAACAACAACGCCAACCGGCCACCACCGACCACCCCCGACGCCAACCGCTCGCCGCCCGCACCGGCCAACACCGCACGATGTTCCAACGCGGCCCGCCCCGTCGCCAGCGACCAGCCCACATCCACCGGATCCAGCGCGGGACGCCCGGCGGTGAACGCCCGCAGGCCCCGCACCTGGGCCTCAAGCCCGGCCGCCGACCTCGCCGACACCAGCCACGGCACCGTCCCCGGCCGCACCACCCGAACCGGCTCCGCCTCGTCCTCGACATCCGGGGCCTGCTCCAGGACGACATGCGCATTGGTGCCACTGATCCCGAACGACGACACCGCCGCCCGCCGAGGCTGCCCAGCCCGCGGCCACGGCCGCGCCTCCGTCAGCAGCTCCACCGCCCCCGCCGACCAGTCCACCTGCGGCGACGGCTCGTCCACATGCAACGTCGCCGGCATCAGCCCGTGCCGCATCGCCAGCACCATCTTGATCACACCCGCGGCACCGGCCGCCGCCTGGGTATGACCGATGTTCGACTTGATCGACCCCAACCACAACGGCTCGCCGCCCGCGCCCCGCTCCTGGCCATAGGTCGCCAACAACGCCTGCGCCTCGATCGGGTCGCCCAGCCGCGTCCCCGTGCCATGCGCCTCGACCACATCGATATCGGCAGCCGTCAACCGGGCGTTGGCCAACGCCTGCTCGATCACCCGCTGCTGCGAAGGACCGTTCGGCGCCGTCAGACCGTTCGACGCACCGTCCTGGTTCACCGCCGTGCCCCGCACCACGGCAAGGACCTGGTGCCCGTTGCGCCGCGCGTCCGACAACCGCTCCACGACCAACACCGCCGCGCCCTCGGCCCACCCCGTGCCATCCGCCGACGCCGCGAACGACTTGCACCGACCATCGCCGGCCAACCCACCCTGCTGCGCGAAATCCACAAACACACTCGGCGTCGACAGCACCGTCACCCCACCGGCCAGCGCCAGATCACACTCACCCGACCGCAACGCCCGAACCGCCAGATGCAACGCCACCAACGACGACGAACACGCCGTATCCAACGTCACCGCCGGACCCTCAAGCCCGAACGTGTAAGCCACCCGCCCCGACAGCACACTCCCGGCGTTACCGGTCCCCAGAAACGCCTCCACGCCCTCCGGCACCACATTCATGCTCTGCGCGTAGTCGTGGTACATCAGCCCCGCGTACACACCGGTCGACGAGCCACGCAACGACAACGGATCAACACCCGCCGACTCGAACGCCTCCCACGACGCCTCCAACAGCAGCCGCTGCTGCGGATCCATCGCCAGCGCCTCACGCGGCGAGATCCCGAACATGTCCGCGTCGAAGTCACCGGCACCCGAGACAAAACCACCGACCCCGGACACCCCACCCCAGGTCACATCCCACCCGCGATCGACGGGAAAATCCGTGATCCCGTCCCCGCCGGCCACCACCAGATCCCACAACCCGGCCGGCGAGACCACACCACCCGGCAGCCGACACGACATCCCCACGATCGCGATCGGCTCACGCTCCGCCGACTCGATGCTCCGGAGCCGCTGCTTGGTGCTGTGCAGGTCAGCGGTCACCCGCTTGAGATAGTCCCGCAGTTTCAGCTCGTCTGACATCAGGGCCTCGCTGTGTGTCGTGGTCGGGACAGGTGCCGATTACGCATCGCCCAGCTCCCGGTCGATGAACGCGAACAGGTCTTCGTTCGTCGCCTCGTCGAGAGCCTCGACGACCGAAGAGCCGGCGTCCTGCCCCACGCCGTCGTCGCCGTACTTCGAGACCAGGGACTCCAAACGCCGGACGAGCTTCGTCCGAGCCTCCGCGTCCTCGGTCCCCGCCAGCCCCGCCTCGATCTCCTGCAACTTGCCCAGGAGCAGATCCGTGGCGGCCACCTCCTGCCGGGGAAGCAACTCCTCGGCAAGGAACTCGACCAGCTTCGCCGAGGTCGGATAGTCGAACACCAGCGTCGCCGGCAGACGCAACCCGGTGACGGCCTGCAGCCGGTTGCGCAGCTCGACCGCCGTCAGCGAGTCGAAGCCCAGATCCTTGAACGCCTGCCGCTCACCGATCGCATCCGCCGACGCATGCCCGAGCACCTGGGCCACCTCGGCCAGAACAGTCTCCTGCAACAGCCGGATCCGGTCCTCGGACGCCAGACCCGCCAGCCGCCCCGGCAACCGCGGCTCCCCGCCCGCCACCTGGCTCGCCCGCCGGACGACGGCCGGAGCCAGACCACGCAGCAACGCCGGCACCGAGCCGCTGGAACCCCACGACCGCAACGCGCCCACGTCCAGCACCATCGCCACCACACCCGAACGGTCCCCACCCAGCGCCGCATCGAACAACGCCAGCCCCTGCTCGTTCGACAACCCGGGACCGAGCCGGGCCGTCCGCTCCCGCAGATGGCCGGTCATGCCACTGGCCTGCTCCCACATGCCCCAGCCCAGCGACAGACCCGGCAGCCCCTCCGCGCGGCGACGCGCGGCCAGACCGTCGAGGAACGCGTTCGCCGCCGCGTAGTTCGCCTGCCCCGGGGTGCCGAACGTCGCCGACACCGAGGAGTACAGAACAAAGAGCGCCAGATCCGCGTCGCGCGTCAGCTCGTCCAGATGGGCCGCCGCCGTCGCCTTCGCCCGCAGCACGCTGTTCAACCGGTCTGGGGTGAGAGCCGTGAACACCCCGTCGTCGAGCACACCGGCGGCATGGACCACACCGGTCAGGGGCGCGTCGGCGGGAATACCGTCGAGGACCGCCGCCAGAGCGTCACGGTCGGCCGCGTCACACGCCACGACCCGCGCATCCGCACCCGACGCCGCCAACTCGGCGGTCAGCTCCGCGGCCCCCGGAGCATCCGGGCCCTGACGCGACAACAACAACAGACGCCGCACCCCGTACTCGGCGACCAGATGCCGCGCCAACAGACCACCCAGGGTCCCCGTGCCACCGGTGATCAACACCGTGCCGTCCCGATCCGACAGCACAACCCGCTCCGCACCCGAAACCCTGGCCAGCCTGGGCACCAGTATCTGCCCGTCACGGATGGCCAACTGGGGTTCGGCGGTGACGAGCAGCGCCGCGAAACCTGGTTCGCCCGTCTCGTCGGCGGCCGGATCGACGTCCACCAACACGATCCGATCCGGATTCTCCGACTGCGCCGACCGCACAAGACCCCAGACGGCGGCGTTGACGACGTCGACGGGTTCGCCGGCGCCGTCCTGGCCTGCCGGGACGGCGCGACGGGTGACCACCGCCAGCCGGGAACCCGATGTCGTTTCGTCGGCCAGCCATTCCTGAACGCCCCGCAGAACATCGCCGAGCACCTGCTCCAACGGGCCGTCGCCAACCACCAACGTGGAGAGCCCGGCCTCGCTGGGCGGCCCATCGACCGCCGGGGACACGGCGGCCCAGTCGACGGCGAACAGCGCGTTGTCGGCACGCTCGGCCGACGGCAGCTGATCCGTAGAAACCGCGCGGGAAGCCAGCGAACGAATCACCGCGACCGGCTGCCCCGCGCCATCGGCCGCCCTGATGCGCACACTCTCGCCCTCGGGCACGATCGCCACCCGCAGAGCCGTCGCGCCGACCGCGAAGAGCTCCACGCCCGACCAGGCGAACGGCAACCGAGGCCCGGGCTCCGCGTCATCGCCGACGAGGAACCCCGACGGGTGGAGCGCGGCATCGAGCAAGGCGG
This sequence comes from Streptomyces sp. NBRC 109706, assembly GCF_000974485.1. GTDB lineage: Bacteria > Actinomycetota > Actinomycetes > Streptomycetales > Streptomycetaceae > Streptomyces. The sequence continues at coordinate 652,311 of NZ_BBOM01000008.1, forward strand.
GATGAATACCCAGCCTCTCCACCCCGTCCGCGCTGGGCAGCACCACCTCGGCGTAGACCGCCGCATCGTCACGCCAGGCCGCGCGCACCCCCTGGAACGCCGGCCCATAGCCGAGGCCGACCTGAGCCAGAGCCTCGTAGAACCCGTCGATATCCACCGAGACGGCCCCCTGCGGCGGCCACACGTCCAACTCGAAGTCACCGGCCCCCTGTTCGGACGCGGCGAGGAGACCCGACGCATGCAACACCCACTCATCGGTGCCCTCGGCACGGGCATGAACGAGGACCGGCCGATCACCCGCCCCGTCCGCATCGGCCACCCGAATCTGCACCCGCACCCCGCCGGACTCCGGCAATACCAGGGGCGTCCGGAGAACCAGCTCGCGGACCAGACCACAGCCCGCCTCCTGCCCGGCGCGCAACACCATCTCCACCAACGCCGCACCCGGAACCACAAGCCGACCCAGCACCCGGTGATCGGCCAGCCACGGTTGAGCGGCCACCGACAGCAGCCCCGTCAGAACAATCCCGTCACCATCGGCCAACGTCATCGCCGCGCCCAGCAGGGCGTGCTCGGCCCCCGTCAGGCCGACAGCCCCCAGGTCCCCGGCGCCAACCCTCGGCTGCGGCCAGTACCGCTCACGCTGGAACGCGTAGGTCGGCAACTCGACGGCGCGGCCGCCCCAGTTGGTGAAGACGGCCGGCCAGTTGACGTTGATGCCGGTGGTCCAGAGGCGGCTGAGTGCGGTGAGTGCGGTGTCGGTCTCGTCGCGGTCCTTGCGGAGGAGGGGGGTGAACACGCCTTCGGCAATGGTCTCTTGGGCCATTCCGGTCAGGACGGCGTCGGGGCCGATTTCGAGGTAACGGGTCACGCCCATGGTTTGGAGTGTGGTGACTCCGTCGGCGAAGCGGACCGTCCCACGGACCTGCTTCAGCCAGTATTCGGGTTGTTGTATCTGGCCGGGTTCGGCTATGGCTCCGGTGAGGTTGGAGATGATGGGGATGCGGGTGGGGTTGAACGTCAGGTTGTTCAGGACGGCGGCGAATTCGTCGAGCATGGGTTCCATCAGGGCTGAGTGGAACGCGTGCGACACCGTCAGAATGGTGAATCGCCGGTCTTGGTCGGCGCATTCGACGGCGTAGCGTTCGATAGCCCCAGCGTCCCCGGAGAGCACGATGGACTGTGGGCCGTTGATGGCGGCGGTGTCGAGGCCGGAGTGGGTGACGTCGGCTTCGGTGGCTTGGACGGCGAGCATTCCGCCGCCGCTCGGCAGCGCCTGCATCAACCTTCCGCGCTCCGCCACCAGGGTGCACGCATCATCCAACGACAGAACCCCGGCGATGTGGGCGGCGGTGATTTCGCCGAGGGAGTGGCCCAGCAGCACGTCGGGGATCACGCCCCAGGACTCCACCACGCGGTAGAGGGCGACTTCGAGGGCGAAGAGGCCGGCTTGGGCCCATAGCGTCTGGTCGAGGTCGGCCCCGTCGGTCAGGACCTCATGCAGGGGGCGTTCCAGGTGCGTGTCGAGGCGTGCGCAGATCGTGTCGAAGGCTTCGGCGTAGACCGGGAACGCCTCATACAACTCCTGTCCCATACCGGGGCGTTGCGCACCCTGCCCCGTGAAGAGGAATGCGGTGCGGCCTTCGGTTACCGTGCCTGTCGCGAGGATGTCTGTGGTGTCGGTGAGGACGATTCGGTGTTCCAGGGCGGCTCGTGTGGTGGCGAGTGAGAAGCCGATGTCGATCGCGTTCGACTGGGGTCGTTCGGCGAGGAAGGTTTGTAGTCGTGTGACCTGTGCTTGGAGTGCGGTTTGGGTTTTGGCGGATATGGGCCAGGGCACCAGGCCGGGGGCTTGCCGGGTCGTGCGTGGGGTGTGTGGTTTGGGTGTGGGGGCTTGTTCGAGGATGACGTGGGCGTTGGTGCCGCTGATGCCGAAGGAGGAGACGGCTGCGCGGCGGGGTCGGTCGGTTTGGGGCCATTCTCGTGGGTGGGTGAGGAGTTTTACCGCGCCGGCTGACCAGTCGATCTGGGGTGAGGGTTCGTCCACGTGCAGGGTTGCCGGGAGTATGCCGTGTCGCATGGACATGACCATTTTGATGATGCCGGCGGCTCCGGCGGCTGCTTGGGTGTGGCCGATGTTGGATTTGATCGAGCCCAGCCACAGGGGTTCGTCGTTTTGGGCGCGGTGTTGGCCGTAGGTGGCGATGAGTGCTTGGGCTTCGATGGGGTCGCCCAGGCGGGTGCCGGTGCCGTGGGCTTCGACGATGTCGATGTCGGCGGCGGTGAGGTGGGCGTTGGCGAGGGCTTGTTGGATGACGCGTTGTTGGGAGGGTCCGTTGGGGGCGGTCAGTCCGTTGGAGGCGCCGTCTTGGTTGACGGAGGTGCCGCGGACGATGGCGAGGATGGGGTGGTTGTTGCGTTGGGCGTCGGCCAGGCGTTCGACGACCAGGATGGCTGCGCCTTCGGACCAGCCGGTGCCGTCGGCTGCGGCGGCGAAGGATTTGCAGCGGCCGTCGGCGGCGAGTCCGCCTTGGCGGGCGAAGTCGACGAAGACTCCTGGGGTGGACAGCACGGTCACGCCGCCGGCCACCGCCAGGTCGCATTCGCCCGACCGTAGTGCCTGTGAGGCCAGGTGGAGGGCGACCAGGGAGGAGGAGCAGGCGGTGTCGACGGTGACGGCGGGGCCTTCGAGGCCGAAGGTGTAGGCGGCGCGTCCGGACAGGACGCTGCCGGCGTTGCCGGTGCCCAGGAACGCTTCCACTCCTTCGGGGACGGTGCCGAGGCTTTGGGCGTAGTCGTGGTACATCACCCCGGCGTAGACGCCGGTCGCGGAGCCGCGTAGGGAGTGGGGGTCGAGGCCGGCGGATTCGAAGGCTTCCCAGACGCTTTCCAGGAGGAGGCGTTGTTGTGGGTCCATGGCCAGGGCCTCACGCGGGGAGATCCCGAACATCGCGGCGTCGAACTCGCCCGCGCCGGTGACAAAGCCACCCACGCCGGAGACCTCGCTCCAGGCCACCTCCCACCCACGGTCATCGGGAAAGTCCGTGATCCCGTCCCGACCCGCCATGACCAGATCCCACAACCCAGCCGGCGAAACCACACCACCCGGCAGACGACACGACATCCCCACAATCGCGATCGGCTCATCCACCCCCACTGAACGTGCGGGGGCGACGGGGACCGGCCGGTCCGCTTCCGACAACAGGCTGACCAGGTGGTCCACCAGCACCTGAACGTTCGGGTAGTCGAACACCAGCGTCGCGGGCAGCCGCAGCCCGGCAACCGTGTTGAGACGGTTGCGGAACTCCACCGCGGTCAACGAATCAAAACCCAGGTCCTTGAACGCCTGCCGCTCGCTGATGGCGTCCGCCGACGCATGCCCCAACACCCGCGCCACCTCCGCCAACACCATGTTCTGCAACAGTGCGCGTTGTTCGGCCGGTGACAGGCCGGCCAACTGCCGCAGCAGTTGTGGTTCGCCTTCGGCGGCGCGTCCGGCGCGCCGGATGACGGTGGTCGGAACGAAGCCGCGTAGCAGCGCCGGGATCGGGCTGCTGGTGGGGTTCCAGGAGCGGAGGGCGCTCACATCCAGCTGCATGGGCACGACGGTGGCCCGGTCCACGCCCAAGGCGGCATCGAACAGGGCCAGCCCCTGCTCGTCCGACAACCCGGAGCCAAGACGAGACGCACGATCCTGCAGATGCCCCGTCATCCCGCTGGCCCGCTCCCACAATCCCCAGCCGAGGGAGAGTGCGGGGAGTCCTTCGGCGCGGCGGCGGGTGGCCAGACCGTCCAGGAAGGCGTTGGCGGCCGCGTAGTTGCCCTGCCCCGGGGTGCCAAGGGTCGCGGAGACGGAGGAGTAGAGCACAAACATCGACAGATCGACGTCGCGGGTGAGTTCGTCCAGGTTGACGGCGGCGGTGGCCTTCGCCCGCAACACCGTCTCCAGACGCTCCTGCGTCAACGCCGTGAAGACGCCGTCGTCCAACACACCCGCAGCGTGAACGACACCGGTCAACGGAGCGTCCACCGGCACCTCCCGCGCCAGCACCGCCGCCAGAGCGTCACGGTCGGCGGCATCACACGCCACAACCCGCACATCCGCGCCCAACGCGCCGAGTTCGGCGGTAAGGTCCCCAACCCCCGCAGCATCCGAACCCCGACGGGACAACAACAACAGGTGACGGACGCCGTGTTCGGTCACCAGGTGCCGGGCCAACAGACCGCCCAGTGTCCCGGTGCCTCCGGTGATCAACACGGTGCCGTTCGGATCCGGCGCCACCGTTGACTCGGCGGTCGTCGTCGCTCGGACCAGCCGGGGGACGAGTATGTGCCCGTTGCGGATGGCGATCCCTGGCTCGTCCACCGCAGGGAGCAGCGCCAGGTCGACGTCCTCCGTGGCTGCCGGATCGTTGTCGACGAGGGTGATGCGGTCGGGGTGTTCCGACTGGGCGGAGCGGATCAGGCCCCACACCGCCGCGCCAACCGGATCAACCACGTCATGGGGTGCGGCTGGGACCGCGCCTCGGGTTATCACGGCCAGACGGGTCGGGGCGGATGTCTCGTCCGCCAGCCATTCCTGTACGCCGCGCAGTACGTCGCCGAGCACCTGCTCCAGTGGGCCTTCGCCGGCTGTGAGGGTGGTGAGGTCGGTTGGTTGGGTCTGGGGGGTTGTGGTGAGGGTGGTCCAGTCGATGGCGAAGAGCGCGTCGTCGGTGGGTTCAGTTGGGGTGAGTTGGTCCGCCGATATCGTGCGGGACATCAACGAGCGTATGCGTGCGACTGGTTGGCCGAGGCCGTCGGCCGCCCGCACCTGGACGCCTTCGCCCTCGGGGACGATCGCCACCCGCAACGCCGTCGCGCCGACCGCGAAGAGCTCCACGCCCGACCAGGCGAACGGCAACCGAGGCCCGGAAGCTTCGTCGTCGCCGGCCAGCAGGCCGGTGGGATGCAAGGCGCTGTCCAGGAGCGCGGGATGGATGCCCAGCCCTTCGACCCCGTCCGTGTTGGGCAGCGTGACGTCGGCATAGATGCCGGACTCGTCGCGCCAGGCCGCTTGCACACCCTGGAACATCGGGCCGTAGGCGAAGCCGGCGCCGGTCAACGCCTCGTAGAAACCGGACAGTTCCACCGGTAGAGCGTCTTGCGGCGGCCATACGGCCAGATCGAAATCGGGTGCCTGGAGTTCGGATGCGGCGAGGAAACCGGAAGCGTGCAGGGCCCATTCGTCCGAGCCCTCGGCGCGGGCGTGGATGTGGATGGTGCGGTCGCCCGCCGCGTCCGGGGCCTCGACCCGCACCTGAACCTGCGCCGCGCCCGACTCCGGCAGCACCAACGGCGACTGCAACACCAACTCGCGGACCAGACCGCAGCCAACCTCCTGGCCGGCCCGCAACGCCATCTCCACCAACGCCGTGCCGGGGACGACGATTTGGCCCAGCACGACATGGTCGGCCAGCCACGGCTGCCCGCCGGTCGACAACCGACCGGTCAGCAGCACCGCATCGCCCTCGGCAAGCGCCACCGCCGCACCCAGCAACGCATGCCGGGCACCCGCCAGACCTACGGCACCCAGGTCCCCGGCCCCCAACTGGTGCTGGGGCCAGTACCGTTCGCGTTGGAAGGCATAGGTCGGTAGCTCGACAACCCGGCCGCCCCAACCGTCGAACAGCGCTGGCCAGTTGACGTTGATGCCGGTGGTCCAGAGGCGGCTGATGGCGGTGAGTGCGGTGTCGGTTTCGTCGCGGTCCTTGCGGAGGAGGGTGGCGAAGGTCGCGTCGGTGACGGTGGTCTCCTGGGCCATGCCGGACAGGACTCCGTCGGGGCCCAGTTCGAGGTAGCGGGTCACGTTCATGGCTTCGAGCGCGGTGACGCCGTCGGCGAAGCGGACGGTTTGGCGGACCTGTTGGAGCCAGTAGTCGGGCTGTTGTATCTGGCCTGGTTCGGCTGTGGTGCCGGTCAGGTTGGAGACGATCGGGATGCGGGCGGGGTTGAACGTCAACCCGGCCAGGACCGAAGCGAATTCCTCCAGCATCGGTTCCATCAGGGCGGAGTGGAACGCGTGCGAGACGGTCAGGATGGTGAACCGCCAGCCGCGCTGGGCGCATTCGGCGGCGTAGCGCTCGATGGCGTCGCTGCTGCCGGAAAGCACCACGGCGTTCGGACCGTTCACCGCCGCAACGTCAAGCCCTGAATCGGCGACATCGGCCTCGGTGGCCTGGACGGCGAGCATTCCGCCGCCGGTCGGCAGGGCCTGCATCAGGCGTCCGCGCTCCGCGACCAGTACGCACGCGTCGTCGAGATCGAGGACTCCGGCGACATGGGCGGCGACGATCTCGCCCAACGAGTGGCCCAGCAGCACATCGGGGACCAGGCCCCAGGATTCCACCAGGCGGTAGAGGGCGACTTCGAGGGCGAAGAGGCCGGCCTGGGCCCATCCCGTCTGGTCCAGATCGGCGCCGTCGGTCAGGACTTCGCGCAGCGGTCGTTCCAGCCGCGTATCCAGCCGGGCGCAGACCGCGTCGAAGGCTTCGGCGTAGACGGGGAAGGTCTCGTACAACCCCAGGCCCATGCCGGCGCGTTGCGCACCCTGGCCGGTGAACAGGAACGCGGTCCGCCCCTCGGCCGCGATGCCTGCGGCCAGCTCCTCATCGCCGTGAAGAATTGCGCGATGCTCAAGCCCGGCCCTGGTCGTGGCCAGTGACCAGCCGATGTCGACCGGCTCCAAGGCGGGACGTTCGGCCACGAAGGAGCGTAGTCGATCGACCTGCGCCCGTAGCGCGGCCTCGGTCTTGGCCGATACCACCCATGGGAGTAGCCCGGGGGCTTGTCGCGTTGCGATGGTCGCGATGGGTTCGGGCTCGGGTTCGGGGGCTTGTTCCAGGATGACGTGGGCGTTGGTGCCGCTGATGCCGAAGGCGGAGACGGCCGCGCGGCGGGGGCGGTCGACGTCAGGCCATTGGCGTGCCTCGGTGAGTAGCTTCACCGCGCCCTCGGACCAGTCGATCTGGGGGGAGGGTTCGTCCACATGCAGGGTCGCCGGGAGTACGCCGTGGCGCATGGCCATGACCATCTTGATCAGGCCGGCGACGCCGGCGGCCGCCTGGGTGTGGCCGATGTTGGATTTGATCGAGCCCAGCCACAGCGGACTGTTTTGGTCCCGGTCTTGGCCGTAGGTGGCGATGAGTGCTTGGGCTTCGATGGGGTCGCCGAGGCGGGTGCCGGTGCCGTGCGCTTCGACGGTGTCGATGTCGGCACTGGTGAGGTGGGCGTTGGCCAGGGCTTGGCGGATGACACGCTGCTGGGAGGGTCCGTTGGGGGCGGTGAGGCCGTTGGAGGCGCCGTCCTGGTTGACGGCGCTGCCGCGCACCACGGCCAGTACCTGGTGTCCGTTGCGTTGGGCGTCGGAGAGTCGTTCGACGAGGAGGAGGCCGACGCCTTCGGACCAGCCGGTGCCGTCGGCTGCGGCGGCGAAGGATTTGCAGCGGCCGTCGGAGGCGAGGCCGTCCTGGCGGTCGAATTCGGCGAAGGCGCCTGGGGTGACCATCACGGTGACGCCGCCGGCTAGTGCCAGGTCGCATTCGCCCGAGCGCAGGGCTTGGGCGGCTAGGTGGAGGGCGACGAGGGAGGAGGAGCAGGCGGTGTCGACGGTGACGGCTGGGCCTTCGAGGCCGAATGTGTAGGCGAGGCGGCCGGAGATCACACTGTTCGCGGTGCCGGAGAGTAGATGTCCCTCGGCGCCGGCGACGCCGTTGTTGCCGTATCCCGATGAGGAGGCGCCGGCGAAGACGCCGATGCTCCGGCCTCGGAGTGAGCGGGGGTTCATTCCGGCGGTTTCGAGGGTTTCCCAGGCCGTTTCCAGGAGCAGCCGTTGCTGCGGATCCATGGCCAGGGCCTCACGCGGCGAGATTCCGAACAGATCGGCGTCGAACTTGTCCGCGTCCTCGACGAATCCGCCCAAGGCCGCCACACCATCGGGTATCTCGTTGGACCAGCCACGGTCGGTCGGGAAGGGCGTGATGCCGTCCGTTGCGCTCTCGACCAGGTCCCAGAGCTGTTCGGGTGAGGTGACTCCGCCGGGGTAGCGGCAGGCCATGCCGACGATCGCGATCGGCTCATCCACCACCGTGCCGGTGGCCAACACCGGTAGTGCGGCGCCCTGTTGAACAACATCCTCGACCAGTTCCGACAACAGATGGTCGGCCAGCACCGCTGGGCTCGGATAGTCGAAGACCAGTGTTGCGGACAGCGACAACCCCGTCTGGCGCGTTAGCAGGTTGCGGAGTTCGACGGCCATCAGGGAGTCGAAGCCGAGGTCCCGGAAGGCGCGTGCGGGGTCGATGGCGTCCGCGCCCGCCGTGTGTCCCAACACCTGGGCGGCCTGGTCGCGCACCAGGTCCAGCACCAACGGGTGCCGCTCCGCGACGGTGGCGGTGATAAGCCGCTGACGCAGTTCCGACTCGGCATCGCCACCCGGCGCGGTGGTGTCGAGTGCGTTCGCCGCCTCCGGGAGGTCGGACAGCAGTGGGCTGGGCCGCACCGAGGTGAAGGCCGGTGCGAACACCGACCAGTCGACGTCGGCGACCGTCACGCACGATTCCTGACCGTCGACGGCCTGGGCCAAGGCCCGGATCGCCAGGGCGGGGTCCATCGGGATGAGGCCACGCCGGCGTAGGGCGGCTTCGGCTTCGCCTTGTGCCGCCATGCCGCCGCCGGCCCAGGGGCCCCAGGCCACCGCCGTGCCGGGCAGGCCGCGGTCGTGGCGGTGCTGTACCCAGGCGTCGAGGAAGGTGTTCCCGGCGGCGTAGGCGCCTTGGGTGCCGCTGCCCCAGGTCGCGGAAATCGACGAGAACACCACGAACAGATCGAGGGGGAGATCCCGGGTGAGTTCGTCCAGGTGCCTGGTCCCGTCGACCTTGGGCCGCAGCACGTCGGCCACGGCCTCGGTGGTGGTCCATGCCAGCGCTTCGGGGTTGTCGACCCCGGCAGCGTGCACCACACCCGTCAGCTCCGGAACACCCGCGATCACCTCGGCCAGGGCGTCGCGGTCGGCCACATCGCAGGCCACGACCGTGGTGCGGGCGCCGAGTTCGGCCAGTTCCTCGACCAGGCCCTCCGGCGCGATGCCGCCACGGCTGGTGAGCACCAGATGTGGCACACCGCGTCCCGCGAGCCAGCGGGCGACTTCCGCGCCCAACGCGCCCGTGCCACCGGTGACCAACACCGATCCCGAAGGCCCCCAGCCCGCGCCCGCCACGGCCGCCGGCACCGCCCGCACCAACCGTCGGCCGTAGACGCCGGAGTTGCGTACCGCGATCTGGTCCTCGCCGCCGCCGTCGCTGGCCAGGATCCCGGCGAGTCGGGCACCCGCTCGGGTGTCCAACACGGCGGGGATGTCGACCAACCCGCCCCAGCGCTGCGGGAGTTCCAGGGCCGCGACGCGACCCAGACCCCACACCGTGGCCAGCTCCGGGTTTGTCAGTCGGTCGGAGCGGCCGATGGCTTGGGCGCCTCGGGTGAGGACCCAGAGGGGTGCCGGGACGTCGGAGAGAGTCTGGATGGTGGTGAGGGTGTCGGTCCAGTTTTCGGGGGTGAGGATGATGCCGGCTGTGTCGGGGAGTTGGGCGATTTCGTGGATGGGGAGGTTGACGACGGTGGCGCCTGCGGTGGCGAGGGCGGTGGAGATGTCCTCGTCCTCGGTTCCGGCGATCACCCAGGTGCCGGAGAGGGCCGGTGCGGGGAGGTCGGTCAGTGGTTGCCAGGTGATGCGGTAGCGCCAGGAGTCGAGTGTGGAGCGTTCCTGGTGCCGCTGGCGCCAGGCGGACAGCGCGGGCAACGCGGACTCAAGCCCGGCCAGTTCCTCCAGGTCACCGCGCTCCACCGCGTCCCAGAACGCGGAGTCCACCAGCCCCTCGCCCGCTTCAGACTCTGCGGAGGGCTGGGGCCAGTACCGTTCCCGCTGGAAGGCATACGTCGGCAGCTCAACAACCCGCCCACCCCAGCCGGCGAACACACCCGACCAGTCGACCTCGACGCCCACCGTCCACAGGCGGCTGATCGCGGTCAGGGCGGTGTCGGTCTCGTCCCGGTCCTTGCGAAGGAGGGGGACGAACGTGGCGTCGGCGACGGTCTCTTGCGCCATGCCGGAGAGCACGCCATCGGGGCCCAGTTCGAGGTAGCGGGTCACGCCCATGGCTTCGAGCGCGGTGACGGCGTCGGCGAAGCGGACGGTTTCACGGACCTGCTTGAGCCAGTATTCCGGCTCCTGCAACAACCCCGGCTCGGCGACCGCCCCGGTCAGGTTCGAAACGATCGGGATGCGGGCGGGGTTGAACGTCAACCCGGCCAGAACGGTGGCGAATTCGTCCAGCATTGGTTCCATCAGGGCTGAGTGGAACGCATGTGACACCGACAGGACATTGAACCGCCAGCCGCGCTCCCCACACTCCGCCGCGTATCGCTCGATCGCCGCGACATCCCCGGACAACACCACGGACCGGGGCCCGTTCACCGCCGCAATATCCAAACCGGAGTCGGCGACATCGTCCTCAGTCGCCTGGACGGCGAGCATTCCGCCGCCGGTCGGCAGGGCCTGCATCAACCGCCCGCGCTCCGCGACCAGTACGCACGCATCGTCCAGATCGAGAACCCCCGCGACATGCGCGGCGCTGATCTCACCCAGGGAGTGGCCCAGCAGCACATCGGGGACCAGGCCCCAGGATTCCACCAGGCGGTAGGCGGCGACTTCGAGGGCGAAGAGGCCGGCCTGGGCCCATCCCGTCTGGTCCAGATCGATGCCGTCGGTCAGGACTTCGCGCAGCGGACGTTCCAGTCGCATGTCCAGCCGGGCGCAGACCGCGTCGAAGGCTTCGGCGTAGACGGGGAAGGTCTCGTACAACCCCAGGCCCATGCCGGCGCGTTGCGCACCCTGGCCGGTGAACAGGAACGCGGTCCGGCCCTCGCTGGCCGTGCCCGTGGCGAGCACATCCCCATCAGCGGCCAGGACGACCCGATGCTCCAACGCGGCCCGCGTCGTGGCCAGCGACCACCCGACGTCCACCGCGTCCAACTCCGGCCGTTCACCAACGAAGGACCGCAGCCGCGCGACCTGCGCCTGGAGTGTGCTGCCGGACCTGGCCGATACCACCCAGGGGAGTAGCCCGGGGCTTTGTCGCGTTGCGATGGTCGCGATGGGTTCGGGCTCAGGTTCGGGGGCTTGTTCCAGGATGACGTGGGCGTTGGTGCCGCTGATGCCGAAGGCGGAGACGGCCGCGCGGCGCGGGCGGTCGACCTTGGGCCATTCCCGTGCCTCGGTGAGCAATGCGACCGCGCCGGTCGACCAGTCGACCGCCGGCGAGGGCTCGTCCACATGCAGGGTCGCCGGGAGTACGCCGTGGCGCATGGCCATGACCATCTTGATCAGGCCGGCGACGCCGGCCGCCGCCTGCGTATGACCGATGTTGGATTTGATCGAGCCCAGCCACAGCGGACTGTTTTGGTCCCGGTCTTGGCCGTAGGTGGCCAGCAATGCCTGGGCTTCGATGGGGTCGCCGAGGCGGGTGCCGGTGCCGTGCGCTTCGACGGTGTCGATGTCGGTGCCGGTGAGGTGGGCGTTGGCCAGGGCTTGGCGGATGACGCGTTGCTGGGAGGGTCCGTTGGGGGCGGTGAGGCCGTTGGAGGCGCCGTCCTGGTTGACGGCGCTGCCGCGCACCACGGCCAGTACCTGGTGTCCGTTGCGTTGGGCGTCGGAGAGTCGTTCGACGAGGAGGAGGCCGACGCCTTCGGCCCAGCCGGTGCCGTCGGCTGCGGCGGCGAAGGATTTGCAGCGGCCGTCGGAGGCGAGGCCGTCCTGGCGGTCGAATTCGGCGAAGGCGCCTGGGGTGACCATCACGGTGACGCCGCCGGCTAGTGCCAGGTCGCATTCGCCCGAGCGCAGGGCTTGGGCGGCTAGGTGGAGGGCGACGAGGGAGGAGGAGCAGGCGGTGTCGACGGTGACGGCTGGGCCTTCGAGGCCGAAGGTGTAGGCGATGCGGCCGGAGATCACGCTGTTCGCGGTGCCGGAGAGTAGATGTCCCTCGGCGCCGGCGACGCCGTTGTTGCCGTATCCCGATGAGGAGGCGCCGGCGAAGACGCCGATGCTCCGGCCTCGGAGTGAGCGGGGGTTCATTCCGGCGGTTTCGAGGGTTTCCCAGGCCGTTTCCAGGAGCAGCCGTTGCTGCGGATCCATGGCCAGGGCCTCACGCGGCGAGATTCCGAACAGATCGGCGTCGAACTTGTCCGCGTCCTGGACGAATCCGCCCAAGGCCGCCACACCATCGGGAACCGTACTTGGCCAGCCGCGATCGGCCGGGAACGGTGTGATGCCGTCCGTTGCGCTCTCGACCAGGTCCCAGAGCTGTTCGGGTGAGGTGACTCCGCCGGGGTAGCGGCAGGCCATGCCGACGATCGCGATCGGCTCATCCACCACCGTGCCGGTGGCCAACACCGGTAGCGCGGGGCCCTGTTGGACAACATCCTCGACCAGTTCCGACAACAGATGGTCGGCCAGCACCGCTGGGCTCGGATAGTCGAAGACCAACGTGGCCGCGAGAGGCAACCCCGTGTGGGCGGTCAGCAGATTGCGGAGTTCGACGGCCATCAGGGAATCGAAGCCGAGGTCCCGGAACGCCCGATCGGATTCGACCGCTTCCGCGCCCGCCGTGTGTCCCAACACCTGCGCGGCCTGGTCGCGCACCAGGTCCAGCACCATCTGACGCCGCTCCGCAGTCGCGGTGTCCGCCAACCGCTGGCGCAACCCCGATGCGGAATCACCGCTCGGTGCGGTGGTCTTGAGCGCGTCCTTCGCCTCCGGGAGATCTGAGAGGAGCGCGCTGGCACGCACTGAGGTGAAGGCCGGTGCGAACACCGACCAGTCGACGTCGGCGACCGTCACGCACGATTCCTGACCGTCGACGGCCTGGGCCAAGGCCCGGATCGCCAGGGCGGGGTCCATCGGTGCCAGCCCGCGCCGACGCAGCGCCTGTGCTGCCTCGCCCCGCGTCGCTATACCGCCGCCGGCCCAGGGGCCCCAGGCCACTGAGGTGCCGGGCAGGCCGCGGTCGTGGCGGTGCTGTACCCAGGCGTCGAGGAAGGTGTTTCCGGCGGCGTAGGCGCCTTGGGTGCCGCTGCCCCAGGTGGCGGAGATGGAGGAGAACACCACAAAGAGGTCGAGTGGTAGCTCTGCCGTCAGTTCGTCCAGGTGTCTTGTTCCGTCGACCTTGGGGCTGAGTACGTTGGCTACGGCTTCGGTGGTGGTCCATGCGAGCGCTGCGGGTTCGTCGACTCCGGCGGCGTGGACGATTCCCGTTAGGTTCGGGATCTCGGCGATGACGGTGGCCAGGGCGTCGCGGTCGGCTACATCGCAGGCCACGACTGTGGTGCGGGCGCCGAGTTCGGCCAGTTCCTCAACCAGCCCCTCCGGCGCGATGCCGCCACGGCTGGTGAGCACCAGATGTGGCACTCCGCGTCCGGCGAGCCAGCGGGCGACTTCCGTGCCCAACGCGCCGGTGCCGCCGGTGACCAGCACGGTGCCGGAGGGCTGCCATCCCGTGCCGGTGACGGGCGCCGGTACTGCCCGCACTAGGCGTCGGCCGTAGACGCCGGAGTTGCGTATGGCGATCTGGTCTTCGCCGTCGCTGTCGCTGGCCAGGATGCTGGCGAGTCGGGCGCCAGCTCGGGTGTCCAACACGGCGGGGATGTCGACCAACCCGCCCCAGCGCTGCGGGTGTTCCAGGGCCGCGACGCGTCCCAGTCCCCACACCGTGGCCAGCTCCGGGTTTGTCAGTCGGTCGGAGCGGCCGATGGCTTGGGCGCCTCGGGTGAGGACCCAGAGGGGTGCCGGGACGTCGGGGAGAGTCTGGATGGTGGTGAGGGTGTCGGTCCAGTTTTCGGGGGTGAGGATGATGCCGGCTGTGTCGGGGAGTTGGGCGATTTCGTGGATGGGGAGGTTGACGACGGTGGCGCCTGCGGTGGCGAGGGCGGTGGAGATGTCCTCGTCCTCGGTTCCGGCGATCACCCAGGTGCCGGAGAGGGCCGGTGCGGGGAGGTCGGTCAGTGGTTGCCAGGTGATGCGGTAGCGCCAGGAGTCGAGTGTGGAGCGTTCCTGGTGCCGCTGGCGCCAGGCGGACAGCGCGGGCAACGCGGACTCAAGCCCGGCCAGTTCCTCCAGGTCACCGCGCTCCACCGCGTCCCAGAACGCGGAGTCCACCAGCCCCTCGCCCGCTTCAGACTCTGCGGAGGGCTGGGGCCAGTACCGTTCCCGCTGGAAGGCATACGTCGGCAGCTCAACAACCCGCCCACCCCAGCCGGCGAACACACCCGACCAGTCGACCTCGACGCCCACCGTCCACAGGCGGCTGATCGCGGTCACGGCGGTGTCGGTCTCGTCCCGGTCCTTGCGCAACAACGGGACGAACGTGCCCTCCGCAACGGTCTCCTGGGCCATGCCGGAGAGCACCCCGTCGGGGCCCAGTTCGAGGTATCGCGTGACGCCCATTGCTTCCAGCGCCGTAGCACCGTCGGCGAAGCGGACGGTTTCACGGACCTGCTTGAGCCAGTACTCCGGTTCCTGCAACAGCCCCGGCTCGGCCACCGCACCGGTCAGGTTCGAAACGATCGGGATGCGGGCGGGGTTGAACGTCAACCCGGCCAGAACAGTGGCGAATTCGTCCAGCATCGGCTCCATCAACGCCGAATGGAACGCATGCGACACCGACAGGATATTGAACCGCCAGCCGCGCTCCCCACATTCCGCCGCATACCGCTCGATCGCCGCGACATCCCCGGACAACACCACGGACCGGGGACCGTTCACCGCCGCAATATCCAAACCGGAGTTGGCGACATCCGCCTCGCTCGCCTGGACCGCCAGCATTCCACCACCCGACGGCAGCGCCTGCATCAACCGACCGCGCTCCGCCACCAACACACACGCGTCATCCAGATCAAGAACCCCCGCAACATGCGCCGCGACGATCTCACCCAACGAGTGCCCCAACAACACATCCGGCGTGACACCCCAGGACTCCACCAACCGAAACAGCGCCACCTCAAGAGCGAACAACCCCGCCTGCGCCCAGCCCGTCTGATCCAGGTCAATGCCGTCGGTCAGGATCTCGCGGAGGGGGTGTTCCAGTCGTGCGTCGAGGCGTTCGCAGATCGCGTCGAAGGCTTCGGCGTAGACGGGGAAGGTCTCGTACAACCCCTGTCCCATGCCGGCGCGTTGCGAGCCCTGCCCCGTGAAGAGGAACGCGGTCCGGCCCTCGCCGGCCGTGCCCGTGGCGAGCACATCCCCATCAGCGGCCAGGACGACCCGATGCTCCAACGCGGCCCGCGTCGTGGCCAGCGACCAGCCGACGTCCACCGGGTCCAACTCCGGCCGTTCACCAACGAAGGACCGCAGCCGTGCGACCTGTGCCCGTAGCGCGCCTTCGGTCTTTGCCGATACCAGCCACGGCACCAGCCCTGGTGCCGGTGAGACCACGCTTCGGGGCGTCGGCTCCGAATTCGGTGCTTGTTCGAGGATGACGTGGGCGTTGGTGCCGCTGATGCCGAAGGAGGAGACGGCTGCGCGGCGGGGTCGGTCGGTTTGGGGCCATTCTTGTGGTTCGGTGAGGAGTTTTACCGTGCCGGCTGACCAGTCGATCTGGGGTGAGGGTTCGTCCACGTGCAGGGTTGCCGGGAGTATGCCGTGGCGCATGGCCATGACCATTTTGATCAGGCCGGCGACGCCTGCTGCGGATTGGGTGTGGCCGATGTTGGATTTGATGGAGCCGAGCCACAGCGGACTGTTATTGTCCCGGTTTTGGCCGTAGGTGGCGATGAGTGCTTGGGCTTCGATGGGGTCGCCGAGGCGGGTGCCGGTGCCGTGGGCTTCGACGGTGTCGATGTCGGTGGGGGTGAGGTGGGCGTTGGTGAGGGCTTGTTGGATGACGCGTTGTTGGGAGGGTCCGTTGGGGGCGGTGAGGCCGTTGGAGGCGCCGTCTTGGTTGATGGCGCTGCCGCGTATTACCGCGAGTATGTGGTGTCCGTTGCGTTGGGCGTCGGTGAGTCGTTCTAGGAGGAGGAGTCCGGCGCCTTCGGACCAGCCGGTGCCGTCGGCTGCGGCGGCGAAGGGTTTGCAGTGGCCGTCGGTGGCGAGGCCGTCTTGGCGGTTGAATTCGGCGAATATGCCGGGGGTGGTCATGACGGTGACGCCGCCGGTGAGGGCTAGGTCGCATTCGCCGGTGTGGAGGGCTTGGGTGGCCCAGTGGAGTGCGACGAGGGAGGAGGAGCAGGCGGTGTCGATGGTGATGGCGGGGCCTTGGAGGCCGAAGGTGTAGGCGATGCGGCCGGAGATGATGCTGGGGGCGTTGCCGGTAAGGAGGTGGCCGTCGGAGGTTTCGGGGAGTTGGGTGCCGGTGCCGTAGGTGGAGGTGGAGGATCCGATGTAGACGCCGGTTTGGGTTCCTTGGATGTGTGTGGGGGTGATTCCGGCGGTTTCGAGGGTTTCCCATGCGGTTTCGAGCAGTAGTCGTTGCTGGGGGTCCATGGCGAGGGCTTCGCGGGGGCTGATGCCGAAGAGGGTGGCGTCGAATTGGTCTGCGTTGTGGACGAAGCCGCCGAGGTGGGTGTTGTCGGTTTGGGTGAGGGTGTTGGGCCAGCCTCGGTTGGTGGGGAAGGGGGTCATGCCGTCGGTTTGGTTGGCGACGAGGTTCCAGAGTTGTTCGGGTGTGGTGACGTTGCCGGGGAAGCGGCAGGCCATGCCGATGATGGCGATGGGTTCGTTGTGTTGTGTTGTGTTGGTGGGGGTGGGGCGGGATGTGTTTGGGGTGGTGTTGGGTGTTTGGAGGAGTTGTGAGAGGAGGTGGTTGGTGAGGGTGGTGGGGTTGGGGTAGTCGAAGGCGAGGGTGGCGGGGAGGCGTAGTCCGGTGGTGGTGTTGAGTCGGTTGCGTAGTTCGACGGTGGTGAGGGAGTCGAAGCCGAGGTCTTTGAAGGTTTGGTGTTCGCCGATGGCGTCGGTGGTGGTGTGGCCGAGGAC